>NZ_JAMJPL010000009.1 GCF_023555055.1 Marinobacter sp. ATCH36 | reverse complement strand
ACCTAGAGCCACCCCCCCCCCAACGCTCCTTCCAGCTTTTGTAATTGCATGCCTATTTTTTATGTGCGTTTTGCACGGGGTTCGGGGGCGGGGTTGATCCGGCTTTCCGGGACCGTCAAAAACATGGATGTTTTTGTCGAGCGTACAGGGACGTATTCACAGCGTGTCCCGGAAAGCCGGATCAACCCCGCCCCTCCACCATCACCCGAAAACCATCACTCAGAAGCCCAGGAAGGCGAACGCTTCTGCATAAACGCGAGGGTCCCCTCGGAGCCCTCGTCACTGCGAATCGCCAGCGCAAACTTCTCGGCCGCGCTGTCCAGCAGGCCGCTCATGGACTCATGGCCAACGCGATGGAGCAACGCCTTGGTTTCCGCAGTGGCATTCGGCGCGCACCGCCGAACCCGATCAACCGCCTGGCCCAGCAGCTCGTCGATTTCCACCTCAGACTCCGCCACCTGATGAACAATCCCCAGCCTGCAGGCCTCATCTGCATCCACCCGCAAACCCAGCAACGCCAACCGCCGCGCCTGCGTCAGCCCGATCCGCTCCACCACAAACGGTGCAATCTGGGCAGGAATCACACCCAGCGTTGTCTCCGGCATCCCGAACTTTGCCGTCGGCCCTGCGATGGCCATATCCGACACACAGGCCAGACCAAAGCCACCGCCCATTACCGCGCCTTCAGTCACTGCAATTACTACCTTTGACGACTCGTTCACCTGCTGAATCATCTGCCCGAACGCCCGGTTCAACCGGTAAAACGGGTCTTCCTCAGCCTCGGCGGGCTTCTGACCCCGGGCACCGGCCATGTCCTTGATGTCCCCGCCGGCACAGAAATGCCCACCGGCCCCACGAATAACAACGGCACGGATGCTGGCATCATCTTCCACCTGACTGAACACCGTCGAAAGCTCAGCCACCATCTTCAGGCTCATAGCGTTCCGAACGTCCGGCCGGTTAATGGTCACGTGTAACGCAGGCCCCTGTTTTTCCAAAACAAGCGTTTCGCAGTGAGGCATATTTTCCATAAGAATGACTCCAATACCGTTGTCTGGGGGCTGGCGCGTGGGTAGGTAGGCCTTTCCGGGACCGTCAAAAACATGGATGTTTTTGTCGAGCGTACATGGACGTATTCACAGCGTGTCCCAGAACAGCCCTCCCGGCCATGCGCCGGTCCTTCCTCCCAAATTGATTCCCCAGGGGTTAGTCCCGTTGTTTGCCTGGAAGTGTCCCCATCATCTTGCAGATAATCCCCAACATGATTTCATCAGCCCCGCCGCCGATGGACACCAACCGCACATCCCGGAACGCACGGGAAACCGGGTTCTCCCACATGTAACCCATGCCACCCCAATACTGCAGGCAGCTATCCGTCACCTCACGCCCAAGGCGCCCGGCTTTCAGCTTGGCCATGGACGCAAGCCTGGTCACATCCTTGCCTTCCACATGCAGCTCACAGGCCTGATAGGTCAGGGCACGCAGGGCTTCTACCTCGGTTTGTAATTCCGCCAGGCGGAAATGAATCACCTGGTTGTTGATCAGTGGCTGGCCAAAAGTTTTACGCTCACGGCAGTACTCGATGGTCTTGTTGATGCAGTGCTCCAGGGCCTTGATCACATTCGCGGCACCCCACAGACGCTCCTCCTGGAACTGCAGCATCTGCATCATGAAGCCCGTGCCCTCGGCACCGATGCGGTAACGCTGGGGCACCCGCACATCGTCAAAATAAATCTCAGCCGTCTCGGAGGACCGCATGCCCAACTTGTTCAGGTGCGGGCTAAAGGAAATGCCCGGGGTGTTCATGGGAACCACAATCAGCGACTTGTTCTTGTGGGGCTTGTCGTCCGAAGTGTTGGCCAGCAGGCAGATAAAATCGGCCTTGGGGCTGTTGGTGATCCACATCTTGGAGCCGTTGATGACGTAGTCGTCGCCATCCTGCTTTGCGGTAGTTTTCATCCCCGCCACATCAGAGCCAGCGGCCACCTCACTCACGCCGATACAGCCAACCATATCGCCGGCGATGGCGGGCGCGAGGAAGGAGCGTTTGAGCTCATCGGAACCGAAGCGCGATATGGCCGGTGTACACATGTCAGTCTGCACACCCACGGCCAGGGGAACACCGCCGCAGTGCGCAGTGCCCAGTTCCTCCGCCGCCACCAGGTTGTAGCTGTAATCCAGCCCCATGCCGCCGTATTCTTCCGGTTTCTGGATGCCCAGGATGCCCAGGTTACCGAGTTTCTTGAAGATATCGTGAATGGGGAATTCGCCGGCTGCTTCCCATTCGTCGCAATGGGGATTGATTTCCTTCTCCACAAAATCGCGGACGGTTTTTCTCAGGGCTTCGTGTTCGGGTGTGAATTTCACTTTCTTGTTCTCCTGACTTAATGAAAGTCCGTGCCTGTTTGTTGAGGTGCACGTTCTCTAGCTTGGACGGCGGCTGTGTGGGCGGGCCTTCAGAAACACGCTCCTTCGGCACATCCATGTGACGCTCGGGCTCCGCCATCCCTGGCTCCGCACGGTTTCTGAAGGCCCGCCCACACAGCCGCTTTTTAACTGTAAGTATGTTGCTTCCTGCCGGGAGTTTTTGTGGCTTTGATATCCCTCCGGCTCTGGTTGTCAGATAACGCCTGAGGCGGAACCGACCTACATTTCTTTGTCCTTAATCTTCTTGAAAAGCGTACTCGCCAAAAGCGGTAACTGGTGGTCGACCGGACCCGGGGCGGAGGGCTTCCCAAAAACGTGGAGCGCCAGGGATGGCGCGACCGAGCCCTACAGGGAAGTATTCACGGGCGTTTTTTGGGAAGCCCTCCGCCCCGGGTCCATAAATCATCACCAAGACCGCCTAGAGGCGGGCCACCCCAAAAGAATTAGGCCGCAACTGCCGAACCTCAGCCTCGCGACAAACCGAAAGCACCAGAGCCAGAACCCGCCGCGTATCGCGCGGATCAATCAGACCGTCGTCCCACAGCCGGGCCGTGCCGAACAGGGCGGTGGAGCCGTCTTCCAGTTTCTTGGCAGTGGCCTGCTCCAGGAAATCCAGGGTTTTCGGGTCCGGCTCCATGCCGCCACGGCGCTGCTTGTCCTCGGCCACGATGCGCATCACCTTGCCTGCCTGCGCCGGGCCCATGACCGCTGTGCGGCTGTTGGGCCAGGCGAATATAAAGCGTGGGTCCAGGCCACGTCCGCACATTGCATAGTTACCTGCACCATAGGAACCGCCGACCACAATTGCGACCTTTGGTACCCTGCAATTGGCCACCGCCTGGATCATTTTCGACCCGTGCTTGATGATGCCGTTCTGCTCCGAGTGGGTGCCCACCATGAAACCGGTGGTGTTATGCAGGAACAGCAAGGGCGTGCCGGCCTGGTCGCAGAGCTGGATAAACTGGGCGGCTTTGGTGGCACCGGCCGGGGTTATCGGGCCGTTGTTGCCAATGATGCCCACCGAGTGGCCCTCGATGCGGATGGTGCCGCACACCGTCTGGTCGTCGTAGCCGTTCTTGAAATCCATGAATTTCGAACCGTCGGCAATACGGGCGAGAATTTCCCGAACGTCGTACGGTTTCTTTGCATCACTGGGAATAACGCCAAGTAAATCCTCGGCGTCGTATAGCGGCTCTTCCCATTCCGGTTCCCGCGCCGGGGGCAACTGTTCGTTCCAGGGCAGGGCCTCCAGCACATTGCGGGCGTAGCGGATACCGTCGGCGTCGTCCTCGGCCAGGTATTCCGCTGTCCCGGCGACTTCCGCGTGCATCTGGGCGCCGCCAAGTTCCTCATCGGTGGCAACTTCGCCGGTAGCGGCTTTCAGCAGGGGAGGGCCGGCCAGGAACATCTTGGCCTGCTCCCGTACCACGATCACATAATCCGACAGCCCTGGCTGATAGGCGCCACCGGCGGTTGCGTTACCATGGACCACGGTGACCTGGGGGATACCTGCGGCGGACATGCGGGCCTGGTTGGCGAAACCACGGGCGCCGAGTACAAAGATATCCGTCGCGTAGTTCAGGTTGGCGCCGCCGCTTTCGGACAGCGACACCACCGGCAGCTTGTTTTCCATCGCGATCTGCTGTAGCCGCAGGGTCTTGTCCAGCCCCGCCGGCGTAATAGTGCCGCCCTTGATGGCACTGTTACTGGCCACCACCAGACAGCGAATACCGCTGACCGTACCAATACCGGCAATGATGCCGCCACCGGACAGGCTGCCGTCCTTGTCGTCATGCATCTTATAACCGGCCAGGGAGCAGAGTTCCAGAAACGGCGTGCCCCGGTCCAGCAACCGGTTGATGCGGTCCCGGGGCAGCAGCTTGCCGCGCTTGGTGAACTTCTCCCGCGCCGCCTCGGCCAGATTCAGCACCTTCTGCTCCACATCCCGGAAGGTGATGATATGAGCTTCCATCACCTCCGCATTGGCGCGAAAGTCGTCCGACTGGGGATTAACGGTGGACTCCAGAACCTGCATCGAATTCTCCTCAGTCGTCGCTCAACACTTTAGGTGTTACCGCCCGGTGGAAACCGTTAAACGGCGCATTATTCTTCGCTTTCGGGAATGGCCAGACCCGGCCACCCTGGGAAGCGGCCCCGTCAATCCGCAGACAATCGCCACTGATAAACGCCGCCCCCGGACTCAACAGAAAACAGATCGCCGCACTGACCTCGGACTCCGTCCCCATACGCTTGATGGGCACGTTATCCCCCAGACTGCGAATCCACTGCTTCATATGCTCGGGGTAGTTATCCATGCCACTGGATGCAATCCAACCCGGCGCCACCGCATTCACCCGAACGCCGGAACAACCCCATTCCACTGCCGCCGTCTGGGTAAAATTCACCATCCCCGCCCGGGCCGCGCCCGAATGCCCCATGCCGGGCATGCCACCCCACATGTCCGCAACGATGTTGACAATGGCTCCGCCGGTTTTCGATAGCGCCCGGGTATAAGCCTCCCGCGCTATCAGAAAACCTCCAGTCAGATTGGTACGAACCACCGTCTCCCAGCCTTTCTGGTTAATGTTCGCCAGTGGCGAAGGAAACTGCCCCCCGGCGTTATTGACCACACCATTCAGCCCACCATGTTCTTCGATGATGGCCTTAACGGTAGCCTTAACGGACTCTTCCTCACGAATGTCACAAACATGAGCTGAGGCAACTCCCCCGTCTTCAATAATTTCAGCTTTAACGGCTTCAACCTTCTCTGCCTTCCGACCGACAAGCGCCACACGGGCCCCAAGCGCAGCCAGCTCGTGAGCCGTACAACGCCCAATCCCGGACCCACCCCCGGTCACAATAAAAACGTGATCTTTAAAAAGATCAGGATGAAAAACCGATCGATAACTCATCTCAGAATTCCTCAAAAAAGTTCCGGGCACTCCGCCGGGGAGGCTGTTCCGGGACCGTCAAAAACATGGATGTTTTTGTCGAGCGTACATGGACGTATTCACAGCGTGTCCCGGGACAGCCTCCCCGGCGGAGTGCATGCACCAAAGTTGGAAGTATCAAGCGTTCAGCACCTCGGTCCTGATAGGCACAGGAAACTCAAGCAATTGCTGGGCGAAAGCCTTGCCTTGTGGGTCAATCCTAAGGCTGGCAACACCACCCCCACCAAGACTGTGTTCCAACAGGAAATTAAAAGCATGAAACCCAGGCAGAGCCCAACGGGTAACCCGGCCATTTTTCGGATCCAGCGTGTGGTTCATCCACTCCGCCACCGCCAGTTCCGTCAGCGCCGCCTCAATGAAGGGCACAAACTCCGGCTTGCGGGCAATCACCCCGATATTGGTGTGATCCCCCTTGTCACCACTGCGTGCCCAGGCCAGCCTGATCAACGGTACCGTGGAATCCGTGGCCGGTTCGGCGCTGCTGAAAGATTGCTCAGCAAGCTGACCCGGCTCAAACCCGCCGTCCGTTGCCACGTCCACGGCCTGCTTGCCGCCATCAAGATCCACCGAAACCGACACTTCCGTTTTCGGCACCAGGCAGGAATAAAGCCGGATTTTAGGCCACACCGTTGGGCGCCCACCCACAATACCGGTGATTCCCGGCGCCATCCCCGTCGCCGCCTGGGCGATTTCGCGGGAAAACAGCACCAGCGCCTCTTTCTTCGGGTGGGCCGTACTGATCTTCACCACCACCTCACGGCAATCCTTCCTCCGGCCATGCTCACCGTATGTGGCTTCGGTGCCCAACAGCTCAATGCTGGTTTCTGAATAGTCCGGCAGACCACGCTCGCTCAACATCCGCGACGTTTTCGCCAGAATGGCCTCGGCTACTTTCCGGGCCTTGGCTTTGGCATCGATGCCTGCAAGCAGGAAGGTCACCGTGCACTTGAAGCCGTCTGGCCAGGTGCCGGACACCTTGTAGCTGTCGGTGGGTGGCAGGCCTCTGGCGCCGCTGACACGTACTTGATCGGCGGCCACCTCTTCAAGGACGACGCCCGTAAAGTCACAGGTTACATCCGGCAGCAGGTACGCCCTAGGGTCGCCAATCTCGTAGACCAGCTGTTCAGCCACAGTGCCCCGAGACACTTTACCCCCGGTGCCGTCCGGCTTGGTCATGACGAAATCGCCGGTTTGCGAGACTTCCGCGATTGGGAAGCCCATATCGGCAAAACCGTCGGCTACCTCTTCCCAGTCAGTAAAATTGCCGCCGGTGGATTGCGCCCCACATTCAAGCAGGTGGCCTGCCAGACTGCCTTGGGCCAGTTTGTCGTGGTCGTTCCAGCTCCACCCGAATTCATGGATCAGCGGCGCCAGCACCAGAGCACTGTCGGCGACCCGCCCGGTGATGACAATGTCCGCCCCCTGTTCCAGCGCGGCGACCAGGCCCGGGGCGCCCAGATATGCGTTCAGGCTCACCATCATAGGTGGCATCGGTTTGCCGGTGGTCATTTCGGTGATGCCGGAGTCGGCAAGCTGTTTCTTTTTAGGCAACAGGTCATCGCCCAGAACCAGGGCAATCTTCATATCCACGCCGGCTTTCTCGCACAGTGCCTGCAAGGCATCGCGGCAGGCCACCGGATTGACGCCGCCGGCGTTGGCGAGTACCCGAATGCCTTTTTCCTTTATCTCGCCGAGCAGTGGCCCCATCACCGTTTGCACGAAGTCCCGGGCATAGCCCTGGCTCGGGTCTTTCATCTTCTGGCCAGCCATGATGGACATGGTGATCTCCGCCAGGTAGTCCGCCACCAGGTAGTCTATGTTGCCTTTATGAACCAGTTGGGCAGCGGCGGTCTCGGTGTCGCCCCAGAAGGCGGCGGAACAACCGATGCGGATGGTTTCTGGCCTGGAACGATCGGAATCTGGCATGCATTCACCTTGTTATAAAGAAACCGCAACGCCCTTCATGGCGTGGCTGTTTGCGGAACCTGTCAGCGTTGGAAATGACAATACCAAGCAAGCGCTTGGTTTGTAAACAGGCAAAATCAGGATAGAATCAGTGCTCTTCTGTTCCCTGGCTGGAAATCACTGTGAATCAAGACTCTATCCTGCGCTCGCTGGTTGCAAACAACCTGGTTTCCGATCCTTCCGGTGCCCGCGGCCGACTGCTTCGCGAAGCCGCCAGACTGTTCCGGGACAAGGGCTATGAGCGCACTACGGTGAGGGATCTGGCAGCAGCCGTGGGCATCCAGTCTGGCAGTCTTTTTCATCACTTCCGCACCAAGGAAGAGATCCTCAAGGCTGTGATGGTGGAAACCATTCGCCTCAATACAGCCCTGATGCAGGCAGCAGTGGATTCAGCGCCATCCAGTCGTGACAAGCTGCAGGCGCTTATCCGTGCCGAGCTGGAGTCCATCAATGGCCAGACCGGAGAGGCCATGGCGGTGTTGGTGTTCGAGTGGCGCAGCCTGTCGGAGGAATCTCAGGCCTACGTGCTTGAACTCCGGGATATCTATGAGCAGCTGTGGCTCGATGTCCTGCAGGCTTTGCGCAGAGAAGGCGTGTTGGTAGCGGATCCTTTCGTGGTGCGCCGTATGCTGACTGGCGCACTGAGCTGGACAGTAACCTGGTATCGGTCGGGTGGTGGTCTCACACTGGATGATCTGACTCAGCAGGTGGTCGCCATGATGGGGCTTACAACGCCTGAACGTTAAGTCCTGCCTGGAAATTTCGTGTGCTGGTGTGAATGTAGTGATTGTAATGAAGTTCTGAAGTCCCTGTTTTAAATCAAAATAAATCCATCATCTTCCCGTCTCTTGGGGCCATTGGCCTGATCGGCATAACCGAATCGGCATTCCAGCCATTTTTGTCAGACAAGATTCGCAGCATTCTTGCCCCGTCAAAATACGAGCGGAGATACGGTTGCGGGTTAATAGGCCCCGATGGTCTCCGACTAATAAAAACAATGTAAGACAGGACGAACTATGAACTTCTCACTGGTGAAATCCTCTGGGTGCCTTCGTGCCAGCGGGCTTGCCCTGTTGGTCTTGATGTTTCTTGCAGGCTGTTCCGCCAATCCTATCTACTCGACCACCGGAATGGTTCTCTCCAGCTACTCGGAGGGCGAAGCAACCCCCTACGTCATGCAGATGTCAGATCCGAAAATGGCCTGCGCGTTGGGTGAGGGCGTGGACCCCCTGCTGTATTCCTTCTCACGAGTGTCGGATGCGCCTGACAGCACCGGCTCTTTGTTGATGCTGCTGGCGGCAAACTGTTCGGAGTACAAAGCCTGGGAAGCTGAGCTCGACTACCTGCGTGCGGATTTTGCCGGTGAAGTGCCAGCCGCGAAGGATGCCCGCGAAAAAGCCAAGCGACTGAACGCTGAAACTGCCAAGCGCCGGTATATCGCCTATCAGCGCGCCATGGCCGCTTACGATTTCGATCCTGCAGCGGAAGAGTTTGAGTGCCCGTTTCTGTTCGACGAACAGGAGGAGCTCACTTTCCTGCTCGGCCTGCTGACGGGGATGCAGGCCATCGTAAATGACGCCAACTCTGGCGCCATGGCCGGTGTTCCCCGCAACATTGCGCCACGGGCGGAGCGTGCAGCCGAATGTGTTGATAACGAGAAGTGGGGCGGGCTGCCAAACGCTATCCGCAGCCTGGTCTGGCTGTTGCTGCCAGATACCCGCCCAAGCCTTTCACCGGACCCCTGGCGTGTACTTGAAGACAGCTCCCGCCTGGGTGTTGCCGTTGGAATGCGTGCCTCCATGGCTGTTGAGGCTGTTGCTGCCGAGACATTTGGCCGTCCTGACGTGCTTGAAGATGTGATCGCGCGGTTCGCAGAGGCCGAAAACACAATCGTAGTCTGGGATGAATTCCAACTGGTAGACGAGGTAGCGCGCAACGTTATCCAGTTCTCATCCGACAAGCACTGGACGGCCAGTTATGGTCATCGCACTCCCCAAACATATTTTGGCCGCATGAGCGCTGAACGTTCAGGCGAAGAGCCTGAAACCATGGACCTGGACGACCTGCTCTGACAGGCGTCCGACAGCCTGAAAAAACCAACAAACACAAGAAACCCGGAGGTCATTTATGAACCGTAAATCCCTTGCTGCATTGTCACTGGTTGTCGCTTCCCCCTTTGCGGCCGCCGAGCCTGTCAAAATGTGTGTCTTTGATGTAATTGGCGCCAATGGTGATATGTACAACATGGTCAAAGACTACGCGCTGGAAATGAAGGCCCATGGTGTGGATTTCGAATTACGCCCCTACACTGACGAGGGCGTTGCCGTTGGCGATTTTAACTCCGGACAATGTGATGCCGTTGCCGCAACAGATCTACGTACCAGACCGTTCAACCGGTTTGCCGGCAGCATCAGTGCGGTTGGTGCCCTGCCAACCTATGACGACCTGAAAACCACCCTGGCAACTCTGGCACAACCCAAGGCAGCGTCATTGATGAAAGAGGGCAACTACGAGGTGCTGGGGATTGTCCCGGTTGGTGCCGGCTACCTGTTTGTCAACGATCGCGGAATCGATACTGCCGGTGAGCTCGCCGGTAAACGCATGGCGACGCTTGATTACCAGAAAGACGCCATCCACATGGTGAACCATGTGAAGGCGACAGTGGTGCCCTCCGATATCACCAATTTTGCGGGCAAGTTTAATAACGGCTCCGTCGACACCGCCTATGCGCCTGCCTTCGCCTACGAGGCACTGGAGCTCTACAAGGGCATTGGTGACGATGGCGGCATTGTCGACTACCCGCTGGCGCAGCTGACCATCCAGGTTATCGCCCGTGATGACGTGCTGGACGACGAAACTGCGCAGAAATCTCGCGAAGTTGCCTGGGGCATGTTCGGCCAGGCCATGGATCTGATTGAGCGTCAGGAGTCGGCTATTCCCGAGGAAAAATGGGTCCGTATTCCAGAGCAAGACATCGAAGGCTATCAGGAGATGTTTCGCGATAATCGACTGCAGCTGAGGGACGGTACCGACGGCGCCAACAAGGTCTATCACCCCAAGATGATGAGTCTGTTAAGCAAGGTCCGTTGCTCCAGCAATCCCGGAGCTTCCGAGTGCACGGCGTCTGATCGCGAATAACAGAGGCTGATCCTCCATGAACTGGCGAGCATTATCAGCGGCGGCCCCGGAAACCCTGTACCCCGTGCACCGGTTGCACGGGGTTATTCTCCTGCTGCTCCTTATCTTTACGCTTCTTCTGGGAATGGGAAACTCACTCCACTCGCGCATGCTGTGGGTAGGAGAGCAGACCTGGCCCAACTACTACCTGCTTGACCCGGATGCCACGGAACCAACGTGCCGGCTGGTCATGGATGTTGATGCGGAGGTAGAGAAACGGGTCGAGGCTTATGAGCCGGACCCGGATGACCTGTTCAGCTCGCCACCGGAGCCGGATGCAATCCGGAAATCCCTGGAAAAGAACCTGGCGCTGTGCCAGGAGAAGCACTTCCTGTATCAGCAGAATCAGGAGCACGCCACCGAGGCTCTGGGTGTGTTCAAGGCCGTTGAGCAGGGGTTTGCGGATTTCCTGCTGGACAATATTGAACTGACCAAATACCTATTCATTGCCATGTTTGCCATGGCAGCGGCAATTTCGGCATTGGATGCCGACCATATCGCCCTGAGACTACCCCGCAATCGTGCCGAATGGCGGCTCAGCCAGGGCATGCAGTTCGTGGTGAACGGGCTGATGGTGTATTCGCTGTTTTCCTATGTGGACCGGTTGTCGACATCCCCTGGCTCGGAAGACGCCATGGTGTTGCAGTACGCCTGGGCAGCGGTGTTCGGACTTTTCATGGTCATCAATGCGGCCCGGTTTCTGTCGGTGCCGGCGCGAATGAGGCCGGGGACGCTGGCGGCTTCATCAGGGCTTGTTCTGCCCCTGTATTGCGCCATGGGCCTGATTGCGATGGGCTACTTCTTCTTTATTGACGGTTACTCTTCCGGCCTGGCCATATACTTCGGCATGATGACCAACCTGTCGTCCATGTTCATCAACATCGGTCTCTACGTGCTGGTGGGTATGGCGCTGAAGCAGACCAGAATTCCAGAGCTGCTGCTGAATGTGATCAAACCGTATCACCTGCCCGCTCCGATGCTGGCTTCGGTAATGATCTTTGCCACGGCATTTCCCACGGCCTTCACCGGCGCTTCAGGTATTTTTATCCTGGCCGTTGGTGGCGTTGTCTATGACGAAATGCGCAAGAGCGGGGCGGGGCGACAGCTGTCGTTGGCCACTACCGCGATGTCTGGCAGTCTGGGCGTCGTTCTGAATCCCTGCCTGTTGATTGTTGTGGTGGCGGCACTGAACAAGGAAGTGACTACCTCCGAGATGTATGGCTGGGGTTTCTGGGTGTTCATCATGTCGGCGACGCTGTTTTCTGTGGTGGTCTGCAAAACCCAGGGCAACTGGAAACCCCGCCCGGCGCCGGGAGCATTCAGAAAATCCCTGACCGAGTTGCGTCCACTGGCACCATACACAGCTGTTGCTGCACTGGTTATCCTGGCCATCTGGCTGATTCTGGGGCTCGGGTTCAATGAGTACAGCGCACCGATGATTCTGCCGCTGGTAATGTTGGCGTTGGTGTACCTGGACTCAGGGAGAGACCAGGATAAGCATGGGCAATCCCGGGGCCGTGCGTTCTGGATGCGCAGTACAGCCGCCGCCAGCGATTCCGCCTTGCATATTGGTGCATTGCTGGCACTGATCGGCTTTTCCATCTGCCTTGGCGGTATCCTCGAACGGTCCGACATTGTGCACACGCTGTTCCCGGAGAACCTGACCAGCCCCTGGGTTGCCATGCTGGTGATCGTGGTGATGCTCACCGTGATTGGTATGGTGATGGATCCGTTCGGCGCCGTGATCCTGGTGTCTGCAACCATCGCGCAACCTGCGATACAACTGGGTATCGATCCGCTGCATTTCTGGATTGTGTGCCTGGTGGCCTTTGAACTGGGTTACCTGAGTCCGCCGGTAGCACTGAACCATCTGCTGACACGGCAGGTGGTGGGCGAAACAGAAGTGCTGGCCGCAGAGCGCACTGGTTCCTTCTGGCACCGGTATGAACGATTGTTGCTGCCGCTGGTGGTTATGGGGCCAACCCTGCTGACAGCTGCTTTCGTGCCACTGCTGTTCTATGCACTGTAATCTGATGGCAGTTTTTTGCATCTGATGAAATGTTTGCAACGTATTCGGTTTTGCCACTGTTAATTGGATACCATGGAGGAAAACAACAGGCGTTGTTTTTTGCGTGTCCACGATGTCGCCCTAGTGAGCCTTCTATGATCCGGACTGTTTCTGTCACCGCTGGTTTGATTTCTTTTGTGCTGCTGTTGTCGGGCTGCGGTGGGGGCTCCGGAGGTAGCGACGGAGATGCACCTGATCTGTCCGGAATTATCGATATAGAAAGCGGAACGCGGGTGGATTCCGACACCGCTGATGACATTCGCCTTGACCAGTCGGTGGATAATGGCTCACCCGGATCGGCCCAGGCTCTGCCTGCAGGGGCTATCGTGGGTGGTTATCTCAGTTTTGAAAGCGGAACATACGACACCGGGACTCTGGACCGATTCGATTTTGCTGTCGATACCGAGGATTTTTACGCGACGGAATTGTCGCCTGGTGACCGGATAGCGTTGCAGGTTTTTCTGTCGCCAGATCAGAGTGAAAAACTGCCGGCTCGAACTCTTCGTATCCTTGAGCCGCAGGGGGACGAACTGGTCGAGGTAGTCGATCCAGTCACATCCGGCAGTCCGCAGCCATTGATAATCACTGTCGGGGATGACGTCGAGCCTGGCTCCTATCTTATCGAAGTCAGCACCACCGACGGTATTCCATTCCGTTACGTTCTCACGCTTGCGGACCAGGCCTCCCCCAGCGTCATGAACACCCGCTATACCGAACCGGCTTTCATGATGGACGAAGCCATCGTGAGTTTTGAGCCGGGCCCTGGCGGTAATGCCATGGCAGCAGCCCTGTCCGTATCGGAACGCCGGGACCTGGGCCAGGGCGCCTGGCTGATACGCAGGGAAGGGGCACGAAACCCTATTGCCATGTCCACCACCCAGGTACGGAGCGCACGCAAAGACACATTGGACTGGATACGGGAGCTTCGTGAACAGCGGGGTGTCGTCGCGGCAGAGCCCAATTACCTGTACACCTCACAACAGGTCTCGCCGGACGATGACACTTTTTATGACCGTCAATGGAACCTGCCACTGACCAGGGCGCCGATGGCCTGGCAAGCTGCGCCGAACGTCGGATCTGGTGTCGGTATTGCCGTGATGGATACGGGTATGTTCAGCGCTACGCCACAGACCGCCGGGGACTGGCACCCCGATCTGGACGACAATGTCCAACTGATTTCCGGTCAGACTATGGATTACGTGTCTGCTGATCTGGATATTGATGAGGACCCGGGAAGAGATGCTAATCCCGCCGATCCCGGTGACGGCAAAGCCCGAAGCAGCAATTTCCACGGTACCCATGTGGCCGGCATTGCCGCAGCAGTGGATAACCAGGCCGGTATTGTAGGCATGGCGCCGAGGGCCAGTATCTACCCCGTCCGGGTTCTCGGTCGTGATGGCGTTGGCTCTTCCGCCGATTTGATCGCAGCACTGAACTGGGCGGCAGGCCGGGATGAGATCGATGTTATCAACCTCAGCCTTGGCGGCCTGGGGCCCAGCGATTCCCTTAAGCGTGCCATCGATGCGGCGTGGGACAGCGGTAATGGAAAGCTCATTGTGGCTGCCGCTGGCAACCAGGGCACGGACGAGCCGACCTATCCGGCGGCTTACCCCAACGTGATCGGCGTCGGCGCCGTGGACGGGGGCGGTAAACGTGCCTCCTACTCCAATGTGGGCGCGTCCGTGGATGTAGTGGCGCCAGGGGGCGACGCCAGTCGCGATGCCAACCAGGATGGTACAGCCGATGTGATTATCAGCACCTGGGGCAGGGATGACAGCGTTGATTTCGAAGCTGGCTATGCCGGTTTACAGGGGACGTCCATGGCGGCGCCCCATGTGGCAGGCGTCTATGCTCTGATGAAGGGACAGATTGGTAACCTGACACCAGGGGAGTTCCGCGCCCTGTTAAGAAATAGTGACCTGACCGAAGAGGTTGGCCCCGCTTTCGAATTCGGCGCTGGCCTGATAAATGCCCTGGCCGCCATGGACGCCGCCCTGGACGGTAATTTCCCGATTACTCTCGGGGCGTCTCCGTCGGCGCTTCAGTTCAATTCGGCCGTACTACGAGCGGAACTTGACTTCGCAGCTTATCCGGAAGGGGAGGCAATCAGTATCACCGGCGTAAGTGCTGGCGCGGGCTGGCTGAATGTTGGAGAAGTCCCGTCTGACCCATCACAGCCGCTCGTTGTATCGGTGGATACCTCCGGGCTCGAAGACAACGAACGCTACACCACGGAACTGGTCATTGAGTATGACCCGGACAATGGCGACCCTGGCACGTTGACCATCCCTGCTTCACTGAGTCTGGGCACCTCAGCGGACGACCGCGACGCAGGCAGGCATTACGTCCTTCTGGTCAGCGCCGATAACGACCGCGATACCATCGAGCAAGTGGTCGTCTCTGCAAGCGCTGGTCATTACCGTTTTGCTTTTGATCAGGTGGA
This sequence comes from Marinobacter sp. ATCH36, assembly GCF_023555055.1. Lineage (GTDB taxonomy): Bacteria > Pseudomonadota > Gammaproteobacteria > Pseudomonadales > Oleiphilaceae > Marinobacter. The sequence continues at coordinate 62,761 of NZ_JAMJPL010000009.1, read as the reverse complement.
GCCGGGAGAATATTTCCTGGTCGCAGGTACGGACATCGACAACAACGGCCTGATCTGCGAGAACGGTGAAGCCTGTGCCGAGTACCCGGTCAACGGCTTACCGGAAAAAATCGTGATTGGCGACGAACCACTTGGCGGGGTAAGGTTGAGCACCAGTTTCCGCCGGCCCACCATTTCTGCTCTTGACCTGCCCCGGGTCGGATTCGAAGGTTACCGCCTCAAGTCCGGTGATGAACAGGAGCCGCGCGATGCGCCAATTCGCAGCCTGGAGGATGAGCGTTGATAATCCGATTCGTAACGATGACAGCCCTGGCTCTGGCCATTACGGTGGTATCAGGATGTGCTGTTAATCGCTCGGCAACTGCCAGTGGCGGGCCGCTGGCAAGACAAGTGACGGAATCCGACCATTGTGGCCTGACCGCACCGGGGCTGGTCTACATAAGCAATGCCAGCGATCTGGATAAGCTCGGGCGCCTGCCATCGGCCAACCTTGCGATGAAAAAGCTCAGGGCTATTGATCTGGAACAGGAGCACCTGGTGCTTGTGGGGCTTGGGCAAAAGTCCACCGGGGGCTATGGTTTGACACTGGAGTCCGCCGATATCGTCGATGATGTGCTGGAACTGACGCTGAATGCCCGACAGCCGCCATCCGATGCCATGGTTACTCAGGCGTTGACCACGCCCTGTGCCATCATAGCCATCACGCCCGAACACTGGGAACGTCTCAGGGTGTCCGGTGAGGGCTTCGAAACCATCACACGCCCGCGATAGCAGTGTTGCAGCTGATCTGCTCCTCACCAGCACAAATCAACCGTTGATCTTTGCCCGCGAATCCCTAAGCTATGGGCCAGTTTAATAACAAACCCGTGGAGTCGCTTTCTTCCCATGAGCCAGAAACAGTACAACGCCGATGCCATTGAAGTTCTTAGTGGTCTGGACCCGGTTCGCAAACGTCCGGGCATGTACACCGACACCAGTCGGCCCAACCATCTGGCCCAGGAAGTCATCGATAACAGCGTCGACGAAGCGCTGGCAGGCCATGCCCGCCGCATCGACGTAATTCTGCATAACGACGGTTCGCTCAGCGTCGAAGACGACGGCCGCGGTATGCCGGTGGATATGCACAAGGAGCATGGCGTGCCGGGAGTGGAGCTGATCCTGACCCGCCTTCATGCCGGCGGCAAGTTCTCCCAGGCTAACTACAACTTCTCCGGTGGTCTGCACGGGGTAGGGGTCTCGGTGGTCAACGCCCTGTCGACAGACCTTGAAGTACTGATCAAGCGCGATGGACAGTTACACCGGATGACGTTTGCCAACGGCCACAAGCAAACCGATCTCGAGGTTGTGGACACTGTGGGTAAGCGCAACACCGGCACCCGACTGAAGTTCACGCCGGACCCCAGCTATTTCGACAGCCCGAAATTTTCTGTCAGCCGGTTACGCCATAACCTCCGCGCCAAGGCTGTGCTCTGCCCCGGCCTGAACATCACCTTCCTGCAGGAACAGACGGGTGACAAGGACGAATGGTGCTACGAGGGCGGGCTGCGCGATTACCTGCGTACCGAGCTGGCCGACATTGAAGCCGTACCTCTGGAGCCTTTCACCGGTAGCTTCTCAGGTAACAAGGAGGCGGTGGACTGGGCTATCCAGTGGCTGCCGGAAGGTGGCGAAGCGGTGATGGAAAGCTACGTCAACCTGATCCCCACTGCCCAGGGTGGTACTCACGTTAATGGCCTGCGCACCGGTCTGCTGGAAGCCATGCGGGAGTTCTGCGAGTTTCGTAGCCTGCTGCCACGTGGGGTCAAGTTGTCTCCGGAAGACATCTGGGAACGCTGTGCCTATGTGTTGTCCTTCAAAATGCAGGAGCCCCAGTTCTCCGGGCAGACCAAGGAACGTCTGTCCTCCCGCGAAGCGGCTGCCTTTATTTCCGGTGTGGTCAAGGATGCCTTCAGTCTGTGGCTGAACCAGCATACTGACGTTGCCGAAGCGCTGGCTGAGCTGTTTATCAGCAACGCCCAGCGCCGATTAAAGGCCAGCAAAAAAGTGGCCCGCAAGCGAGTCACCTCGGGCCCGGCATTGCCTGGCAAGCTGGCGGACTGCTCCGGCAGTGACAACAACCGTTCAGAACTCTTCCTGGTGGAAGGTGATTCTGCCGGCGGTTCCGCCAAACAGGCCCGTGACCGCGACTTTCAGGCCGTGATGCCGTTGCGGGGCAAGATTCTCAATACCTGGGAAGTGGATTCCAGCGAAATACTCGCCTCCCAGGAAGTCCATGACATTGCTGTTGCCATCGGTGTGGACCCGGGCTCCGACAAGCTGGAGGGCTTGCGCTACAACAAGATCTGCATCCTCGCCGACGCCGACTCCGATGGTCTTCACATTGCAACCCTGCTATGTGCGCTGTTTGTTAAACATTTCCGGCCCGTAGTTGCCGCTGGCCACGTTTTTGTTGCCATGCCGCCGCTGTACCGGGTGGATCTGGGCAAGGAAACCTTCTATGCCCTGGACGAACACGAAAAACAGGGCATCCTCGACCGCCTGGCCGCCGAAAACCGCCGTGGCAAAATTTCCGTCACCCGCTTCAAGGGTCTGGGAGAGATGAATCCCCTCCAGTTGCGCGAAACCACTATGGCCCCGGATACCCGCAGGCTGGTCATGCTCACCATCGCTGACGGTGACGATACCGACAGCCGCATGGACATGCTGCTGGGCAAGAAGCGGGCCTCTGATCGCCGGGTGTGGCTGGAGACCTACGGCAATATGGCAGACATCGAGGTCTGACGACTCTATATATTTATTAGTGCTTTAAACAGTATCCTTTATTCTTTCTAAGTCTGCGGCAAACTGGTTATCCTGCCCCTTTTATCCAAGGGACACCAAATGGACTGGCAGGGCTGGTTTGCTTTAAGCCTCGCGGGGGTGGCGTTGCTGTTGATGAGTGTCGGCCGCTTTGGCCCGCACCTCGTCATGCTTGGCGTGCTCATCGTGTTGAGTGCCAGTGGCATTGTCACTGCCGATCAGGCTCTCGCCGGTTTCAGTAACAGTGGCCTGATTACGGTTGTCGCCATGTTTGTGGTGGCTGCGGGCATTCACCATTCCGGTGGTGTGGACCTGGTGGTCCATCATCTGCTGCGGTCCCCCCGCACTGTGCGTTCCGCCCAGGCCCGCATTGCCTTTCCGGTTGCGCTGCTCAGTGGCTTCCTGAACAACACCCCGGTGGTTGCCACCATGATTCCGGCGGTTCACGCCTGGTCCCGCAAGATCGGTATATCACCGTCCAAGCTGATGATCCCCCTGAGCTACTCGGCGATTCTTGGCGGTACGCTGACACTGATCGGTACCAGTACCAACCTGGTGGTGAATGGGCAGTACCAGCAATTGACCGGAGAAGAGGGCTTCTCGATATTCTCCATTACCGCCGTTGGTTTGCCGGTTGCGGTGATTGGCGTAGCTGTGATGCTCCTGGTTCTGCCCAGGGCCCTTCCGGACCGCAAGGATCAGCAAAAATTCGGTTCCATGCGCGAATTTACCCTGGAGGTTGCGGTTGCCTTTGACGGGCCGTTAGTCGGCAAGAGTGTTGGCGAGGCTGGCCTGCGCGAGCTGGAACGGCTTTACCTGGTCGAGATCGAACGGGATGGCAGTGTGGTAACCGCGGTGCCCTCGGAAGAGCGCCTGCGAGGCGGCGACCGGCTGGTGTTTGCGGGTGATACCCAGGCCATCTCTGATTTGTTGCGGATCAATGGCATTGTTCCTTCGGTTCACGATGATGAGCCCAGCCTGAGTAAAGACAGGGCGGAACGCCGGCTGGTGGAGGCTGCCCTGTCGCCACAGTCCGAAGTGCTTGGTTTGACCATCCGTGATGCCCGGTTCCGTGATCGTTACGGGGCGGTGGTGCTGGCCGTTGCCCGGGGTGGTGAGCGGGTATCGGGCAATCTGGGCAATATTCGTCTGAAAACTGGCGATGTCTTGCTGCTGGAAGCCCGTCCGGCGTTTGTCAGCCGTCAGCGATACGCCAAAGACTTTCTGTTGATCAATGACCTGGAAACCGAAACACCCCGCCATGACCGCGCGTACCTGTCCTGGGGGATTCTGCTGGTGTTGGTAGCGGCTGCAGCCTTCGGTGTACTGAGCATGCTCAACGCCGCGCTGATGGGGGCTGCAATGATGGTTCTCAGTGGTTGCTGCTCCGTGGGCCAGGCTCAGAAGGCGGTGGATGTTCCTGTCATGCTTACCATCGCGGCGTCGTTTGCGCTGGGGGCGGCTCTGCAGGAAACCGGTGCCGCGGCTTTTGTCGCGGAGGGGATACTGGATGTCAGTAGTGGCCATCCGTTGCTGACCGTTCTGCTGGTGTATTTCGCGGTTTCCGTGCTCACGGAAGTCATCACCAACAATGCCGCCGCAGTACTGGTATTGCCCATAGTGCTGTCAATGACAGCGTCTCTGGGGATTGCCTCGGAGCCTTATGTGATCGCCGTGATGATGGCTGCATCCGCGAGTTTTGCGACACCGCTGGGCTACCAGACCAATATGATGGTGTTTGGCCCGGGCGGCTATCGGTTCATGGATTTTGTGAAGGTAGGTCTGCCGATGAACCTCTTTGTCGGACTGGTGACGGTAGGAGTGATTTCCCAGGTCTACGGGATCAACCTTTCCTGACTGCGGTCTCTGTCGGATTGGCCAGAATATCGCAGCACAGAACTCTCAGTTGCCCATTGTGATAATAGCCCAGGGACAGGGTGACACACATGTAGGCACCGGTAATGCAGAGGTAGGGTGCCGTCACCTGCAGATAACCCGGCTGGGCTATGGCCTGGCGCAGGTACTGCTGTCGGTACCAGTCAGCACTGGTGGTGCTTTCCAGGGGGCGGAAGCGAGGGTCAAGACTGCTGGCCATGGCATCAGACACCAGAGTGTCGTCGATCTGAACACCACTTTCATCCACCAGGTAACACCGTGAGACTGCCGGATGATTCAGCAGGGTGTTGCAAGCCTCCCTCATCATCATGCCCTGGCTGAGCCTGTCTACGGCATTTCGGAAAACGCCCTCGAAAAAGGAAATCAGCTGCTGGGCGGGATCCTGTGTCACACGGTTCTTGCTCTTGTAGTCCTTCAGCAACCCGTCCAGATCGGTCATTTCGCCGGGTATGTCTGCCAATGAGGTGGAAGGCTTGCGGAAATAGAATCCCTGTACGAAATCCACGCCGGCATCAATGGCGATCATGGCCTGGTCGTGGGTTTCCACCCCCTCAAGCAGGACCAGGCACCCGGACTGGTGAAGTAGCGAGACAATACCGTTGAGTATCTGCCTGGCCTTGCGGTCATCGGTGGCTCGGGTCAGCAATTTCCGGTCGAGCTTTACGATATCCGGTGACAGGTTCCAGATGCGCTCGAAATTGGAATGGCCAGCGCCAAAATCATCAATGGCGGTCAGGCAGCCCAGTTGCTGGTAGTAGGCAACGGTTTCCCGCAACCTTTCAGCATCATCGGTGGGCTGTTCAACGATCTCCATCACGATACGGTGGGGTGGCAGTCCGGTTTTTATCAGCAAGTCACCGAAAAATGAATCAGCCCGGTTGCCTGCTGACACCACACGCGGCGAAACGTTCAGGAATAACCAATTAAGCTGGTCCTGGAAATTCGAATAGTTGCGAATGTGTAAATAGCGACAAAGCCGGTCGAGCAGGAGGTTTTCGGCATCCGAACATGGCAGTTCGAACAGGTGCAGGGGAAGCACCGCGGCATTATCGGTATCAAATGCGCGGATCAGTGCCTCGTAGCCGACAATGCGTTTGTGGGAAATGCTGAATATGGGTTGTAACGCTGTTCGCAGCTTCAGGCCCTGATAATCCGCCGTCCATGACTCGCCCTCCCTTGTTAGCATAGGCGACAGCACATCCAGTTCCGGTGCGGTCAACGCTTCTGGGAGGGTTCGCGACATAGGCCTTCGGGTTCCGGATAAACGAAAACATCGGAAACGCCCTGGTGGCCTTCCGATCTGTCAATCCCGGTCGCACGCTGCTGATTTTGGTGAAATTTCAGCCAGAATACACAGGATTAATATTCCATGCGGGAGAGTGCCAAAACTCGCGGATTATTGCCACTATTTCATGTTAAAACAGGCAACGTCGGGTAACTGTGCACAGAAATTTGCTGAAGGGGGAGGTGCGGACGGCCCGCCGGGGCCGCCAGAAATCAGTTGTTGCTGGGGACTGCAACGGATTCGTCAAATTCAATTTCCATGTCTATTCCTCTCGTTCAATGAGTAACCCGAACCGGGCATTCAATCTATAAACAGAGTCTAGCCTGGCCATGGGTTTCCACAATCCGTAAAAGCCCTATCAGACCAAAGGTATAAGGGAAAGTACGTGCTGCCTACAGGATAAATTCGTCAGTCAGAATTTCTGACCTATGCATGCAAAACATTTCGATTGGTTTTAACCGCTCCTGTTCCTACACTGCGATTAACGATTAGGATAGGCATCGAAAGGTGAGGCAAGGAGACAGTCATGCAGGTACGCAATACCGCCAACAGGTTCGGGGTGGTGACTATCGGCTTTCACTGGCTTGTTGCCGCCACCGTATTTGGTTTGTTTGGTCTGGGTTACTGGATGGTTGACCTGTCCTACTACGACGATTGGTATAAAACAGGCCCGGACATTCACCGGAGTACCGGTATCCTGTTACTGATGATCATGACGCTTCGGTTGGCCTGGCGTTTCATCAGCCCGGTACCGAGGCCGCTGCCCAATCATAGCCGTTTCGAGGTATTGGCGGCGCACGGGGCTCATGCTCTGTTGTATGTCCTGATTTTCGTTGCGATGATCAGTGGTTACCTGATTTCGACGGCGGACGGGTCGTCTATCAGTGTTTTTGACTGGTTCGACGTCCCTTCGGTGACCGGTCGCATCAAGGGAATGGAGGATACGGCAGGGCTGGTTCATTACTGGTCTACCTGGGCGCTGGTCGCACTTGCCGCCGTGCATGGTCTCGCTGCCATCAAGCATCACTTGATTGACCGGGACGACACCCTACGTCGTATGTTGGGTACGGACCGACGCCAAAGCTGATCTGAATACGGTTTTTTAAAGACGCCTTCGGGCTGTTTCAACAAGGAGATGAACATGAAAAAACTGCTGCTTGCATCCGCGGTCTCACTCACGATGACTGCCGGAGTCCAGGCTTCGGAGCATAGTGGAACCTATGCCTTCGATACCGAGGGCGCTCACCAGTTCATAACGTTCAAAATATCGCACCTGGGATACAGCTGGCTGTACGGTCGCTTCAATGACTTCGATGGCCAGTTTGTCTATGACGCCGAAAACCCGGAAAACAGCTCCGTGGAAGTCACGGTGGATACGTCCAGCGTTGATTCCAACCACGGTGAGCGGGACAAGCACCTGCGTTCGGATGACTTTCTGCATGTCAGCGAATACCCGGAAGCAACGTTTAAAAGCAAAAGGGTAGAAGTAGACGAGGAGGGTGAGGCCGACATCATTGGTGATCTGACCCTGCGCGGCGTGACAAAAGAGATCACCCTCGATGTGGAAATGCTGGGCCATGGTGAAGATCCGTGGGGAGGCTATCGCATGGGTTTTGAGGCGGAAACAGAGTTCAAACTCACCGACTTCGGCATTCCCATGGACTTGGGCAAAGCGTCTGAAACTGTAGAGATGATTATCTCCGTGGAAGGGATTCGTCAGTAACTCGGCAGTTCAAGGCCCCAGGCTGAATGCCCGAATGCAGGTCATTCAGCCTGTCAAAACAGGTCAGTGGATTGGCTGGAACTGTCGTTGCGACAAAGGTGCCTCTGGCGCCAGAACTGGCCGAAAAAAATAACCAGCCCGATCAATATTCCCGCCCATAGATAAGGTCCTGCCAGCTGGAAAGTGCCACTTATGGCGAACTCCACCAACAGCATCAGGGTCAGAGCAAGAACAGCATTCACCAAGGCCGTCATCATGGCCTGCCCGCAGGCTTTCAGGTTGGGTCTCATAGTTCTCCACTCGCGGATGTCGTGAAACGGGTCTTCGTTAGACTAAGTGCGAGCATACGGCGAGGGTTAAACTCTCTCCATGCGGGAATTCCGCTATTGGAAATCCGACGGGGTGTTGGTGTATCCGTCCCCGCCTCCATATAATGTGCCCTTTCATATTTAGCAACTCACGTAACTTACACCAAAGGGGCATCCATGCCAGAGTTTCAGACCACGGATGAAGGCTTTGAGCGGGTTTCATTGAGGGACTACACCGAGAAGGCCTACCTCGATTACTCCATGTACGTCATTCTCGACCGGGCATTACCGAACGTAGGTGACGGCCTGAAGCCGGTCCAGCGCCGGATCATTTACGCCATGTCCGAGCTCGGCCTCAAGTCCACGTCGAAGTACAAGAAGTCCGCCCGCACGGTAGGTGATGTTCTGGGTAAGTTTCACCCACACGGTGACAGCGCCTGTTACGAAGCCATGGTGTTGATGGCTCAGCCGTTTTCTTACCGGTACCCGCTGGTCGACGGCCAGGGTAACTGGGGCGCCCCCGACGACCCCAAATCGTTTGCCGCCATGCGTTACACGGAATCTCGTCTGGCCAAATTTGCGGATGTCCTGCTCAGTGAACTGGGGCAGGGCACCGTGGACTGGGTGCCCAACTTTGATGGCACCATGGATGAACCCTCGGTGTTGCCCGCACGGCTCCCCCACGTTCTGTTGAACGGCACCACCGGAATTGCGGTAGGTATGGCAACCGATATTCCGCCCCACAATGTACGGGAGATCACAGCGGCCTGTGTCCGTTTGCTTGATCAGCCGGATGCCACGACTGACGACCTTTGCGAACACGTCAAGGGTCCGGATTTTCCGACATACGCGGAGATCATTACCCCTCGCAAAGATATCCGGCAGATGTACGAAACCGGCAAGGGTTCGTTGAGGATGCGTGCCCGCTGGATCAACGAGAGTGGCGAAATCGTGGTGACAGACCTGCCACACCAGGTTTCCGGTAACCGGGTGCTGGAGCAGATTGCCCAGCAGATGCAGACCAAAAAGCTGCCCATGGTCGGGGATCTGCGGGACGAATCAGATCATGAGAACCCGACCCGTCTGGTGATTGTTCCCCGCTCCAACCGGGTAGATCAGGAGGGGCTGATGGCCCACCTGTTTGCCAGCACCGACCTGGAGAAAACCTACCGGGTCAATATCAACGTGATCGGAAACGATGGCCGCCCGGGCGTCAAGGGTTTGCGGGAGATGCTGACCGAATGGCTCAGCTTCCGCCGCACCACGGTTACCCGCCGCCTTCAGCATCGGCTGGACAAGGTGCTGGCACGCCTGCATATCCTGGAAGGTCTGCTGGTTGCCTACCTGAATATCGACGAAGTGATTGCCATTATCCGCTACGAGGACAAACCCAAAGCGGAACTGATTTCCCGCTTCCAGCTGTCGGAAGAGCAGGCGGAAGCCATACTCGAACTTAAATTGCGGCACCTTGCCAAGCTCGAGGAAATGAAAATTCGTGGTGAGCAGGATGAGCTCGCTGCGGAGCGGGACGAACTCCAGGCTATCCTCGGGTCGGAGGACCGCTTGCGGGAGCTGATCAAGGACGAGCTGCTGGCGGATGCGGAAACCTATGGCGATGATCGCCGTTCACCGATCGTTGAGCGCAGCGAGGCTAAAGCGTTCAGTGAAACCGAACTGGTGTCCAATGATCCGGTGACGGTTGTGCTGTCCGAGAAAGGCTGGGTCAGGGCTGCCAAGGGCCACGATATCGAGCCGGAAGGGCTCAGCTACAAGGCCGGGGACAAGTTTGCCATGGCCGCGAAGGGCCGCAATAACCAGCAGGCAGTGTTTCTGGACTCTACCGGGCGGGCCTACTCCCTGGTTGCCCATTCATTCCCTTCCGCCAGGGGGCAGGGTGAGCCGCTGAGCGGCCGCATAAATCCACCATCGGGGGCGACCTTTTCCGGGCTTCTTATGGGCGACCCGGCCCGCAAGGTCCTGTTGGTAACAGACGGAGGCTACGGTTTCGTTACCTCCCTTAATGACATGATCAGCAAGAACCGTAACGGCAAAGCGGTGGTGTCGGTGCCTAAAGGGGCGGGCATCATGCCGCCGGTCGCGGTGCCGGAGTCCGGGAAAACACTTTATCTCGGCGCTATTTCCAATGAAGGGCGGATGCTGGTGTTTCCTCTGAGTGAGTTGCCGGAGCTATCGAAGGGTAAGGGCAACAAGATCATCAGTATCCCCTCGGCCCGGGTGCAGAACCGGGAAGAATACGTGGTGGCGGTTGCGGTGTTTGCCGAGGATGACCAGCTGGAAATTCGCGCCGGTAAGCGCAAGATGGGATTGCAGTTCAGTGATCTGGAGCACTATCTGGGCGAGCGTGGCCGTCGTGGCCATAAGTTGCCTCGCGGACTTCAGCGCGTGGATGCCATTGATGTGATTCAATCGGCCAGCAATGCGGCTGAGGCCGACAATGCAGAGGGCGGTACCAACGCAGAGGAGCAGCCTGACAGTGAGTGAGCTGGTTCTGATTAATGTGTCGGGCCGCGACAAGCCCGGTCTGACGTCTGAGATTACCGGCATCATGGGGCAGTACGATGTGCGTATTCTGGACATCGGCCAGGCGGTGATTCACGACCACCTGACCTGGGGAATCCTGATCGAGATTCCCGACGAATCCAAATCGTCGCCGGTTATCCGTGACCTGCTGTTCCGGTTGCATGCACTGGACCTGCAGGTGCGCTTTGCGCCCATCACTATTGAGGATTACCAGCGATGGGCGGAGGGTCGTAATCGTGCCTGTTACATCGTCACGCTGCTGTCGCGGGATATCAAGGCCGAGCAGATTGCGCGGGTGTCAGCGATAACGGCCCGCCATGGGCTGAATATCGACAACATCAGCCGGCTTTCGGCCCGACCCTCACTGAACCCGTCAGAAAACCGAATTGCCTGTGTGGAATTTTCTGTCAGGGGGACGCCGTCTGACCTGGAGCAACTGCGCTCGGATTTCCTGCACATTGCCGGTGAAATGAACGTGGACATTGCGTTCCAGGAGGATTCGATTTTCCGCCGCAACCGACGGCTGGTGGTGTTCGATATGGATTCCACGCTGATCGATGCCGAGGTGATCGATGAGCTGGCGCTGGAAGCTGGTGTGGGCGAGCAGGTGGCGGAGATTACCGAGCGCGCCATGCAGGGCGAGCTGGATTTCAGTCAGAGCTTTGCGGAGCGCCTGGCACTGCTTAAAGGCCTGGACGAGTCGGTGCTGGAACGGATTGCCGCCCGGCTACGGCTGACCGAGGGCGCTGAGCACCTGATCCTCAGCCTGAAGTCGCTGGGTTACCGCACAGCAATCCTTTCCGGAGGCTTTACCTACTTTGCCCGTCATCTTCAGCAAAAGCTGGGGATTGATTATGTCTATGCCAATGAACTGGAAATCGAGAATGGCAAAGTCACCGGCCGCGTGGCTGGCCAGATTGTCGATGGCAAGCGCAAAGCTGAATTGCTGCAGGAAATTGCCGAGCGCGAGCACATTTCGCGGGAGCAGGTAATAGCTGTGGGTGACGGTGCCAACGATCTTCCAATGCTCAGCCAGGCTGGCATGGGTGTCGCGTTTCGGGCAAAGCCGTTGGTAAAGGAGTCCGCCCGGCATTCCATCTCAACCCTGGGATTGGATGCCATTCTGTATCTGATCGGGTTCAGGGAGAGTGACAGTCTTCAGGTAGGTGAGTAATCACCTGCACGGGCTGGCCAGGGGTCGGCCCGTGCAGTGCTGAAGATTAGTGGTCGCCGAAGTCGTAGTTCATTTCCGGAACCGGTGCTTGCAGGTAGTAGCCCTGAATATAATTCACACCGGCCTGCCACAGGGTTGCCAGCACGCCAGCGTTTTCCACAAGTGGCACGATGGTCAGCTTGCCGGCGCTTTGCAGGCTCTTGACCATTTCCTTGACCTCTTCCTTGGCTTCGTCCTTTTTTTGTATTTCTTCAGTAAAGGAACCGTCAATCTTCACATAATCCACGTCAATATGCTTCAGGGTGTTGAACGGATTCAATGCGCACCCGAACTGACAGATGGAAACTTTGGCGTGCAATTCATGTACAGCTTTGGCGAAGTCCTTGGCCTGTTTCATGTAGTTGTTGGCGTCGCCCTCGCGAATCTGGAAGATCAGTGCATCGCCTGGCAGGCGAGCCGCCTTCAGCGCCACGCTCAGCCAGGGGGTGAAGGTCTTGTCTTCCAGGGTTTCCGCAGTCACATTCAGGAACAAACGTGTGTCATGGCCCCTTGATCGGTGGCCGGACAGCTGTTTGATGGTTTGCAGGATTACCCAGCGGTCAATTTTGATAGCCATTTCCGAGGGCCCGATCGGCGGCAGGAAGTCGTAGGGAGACACTTCCTCTTCGTCCTTGTCCAGCATCCTCACAAAGGCTTCGTAGTGTTCTTCGCCTTCGCCCCTGAGGTTAATGATGGGCTGGAACAGAAGCCGGAAGCGGTTGTCATCCAGAGCCTTCTGGATGGCGTCGACCGAGCTGCTTTCATCCGTGGCTTCGTAATTCGCCGGGTTGTATACCAGAACCCCGTTGCCTTGCTCGTGGCCTTCTTTTTTCTTCAGTTCCGAGGAGGCTGTGTGGGCCCGGCTCATCAGGTCCGGCGCCTTGGGGGCATTCTCTGTAATGGCTGCAACACCGATGCTCAGGGTTAGCTGCAATGTGCGTCCGTTGATGTCGAACAGGTGGTCTTCCACCTTTTTGCGGATGGTCTCGCACAGTTCAGCCATGGTTTTCTCTTCACAGGGCTGACAGAGCAGGCAGAACGCATCATCGCTCAGGCGTGCGAGAACCATGTTCTCGGGTGTCTGTTCCTTGAGCAGATTGGCCAGGTCCCCCAGCATGAGATCGGCGCCAGCTATGCCTACCTGCCCCTTCAGGCTCGTGAAATTATCAAGCGCGATGTAGGCCAGGGTGCCGGTCTGATTGTCCTTGCCGGCTGTTGCAACGGCCTGGCCAAGGGCATCCATCAGGTATTGCCGGTTGAACAGGCCGGTCAGCAGATCCTGGCTGCTGATCTGGCGGATTTTTTCTTCCAGCTCGGCATCGCTGTGCTCGGGCTGGATAACGATCTGGGTGCAGGTTTCGCCGTCATAGGTGGCCGCCGACACGGACATGGTGACGTTGAGTTCCTGGTCGTCGCTGCGGCGGGCGACGCAGTTCATGGTCATGCCGTCTTCGCCATTTTCGGCAAAGGACTTCATGAATTCCTTGTACTTTTCCTGACTTTCCGGGGTCAGGGTATCCAGCACCGGTATGCAGATCAGATCATCGATATCGTCGTAGCCCAGGAATTCCATGTAGGACTGGTTGGCATAGATGTGCATGCCATCGTTGATGTAGGCAATGGCGTCCTTGGAGCTCTCCAGCAATAACTGGCAGCGCTGCTCGGCCTCCCGCAGGTGGGACTCCAGAGTTCTGCGCCGTCGACGATCCTCCAGGGCACTCAGTTCCCGGTTAACCACCAGTACCAGTTGATCAGTATTCTCAAAAGGCACTGCATCGTGGGCGCCGGCCTTCATCACCGAAACCGAGCGTTCACGGCTGAACTCACTGGTCAGCAGTATGGAGGGAATATCCTTGTCCATGCGACGAATCATGGCCAGGGCACCGTCAGGCCCGAATTCCTGATCTACGTCGTCGCGCGCCAGTAACAAGTCCCAGTTGCCTGCCTTCAGGGTTTCCTCAAGGTCTTCTTCTGACGTGATGCGATGGGCGCGTGTGGCTTTGCCAGAGTTACGAAGCAAGCTCACAAGAGTCTCAGCATCGTTTTGTGAAGGATCAAGGATCAGCAGGTGTACGGTTGCGTTCTTTTTCTGCATTCGTCAGATGTCTCATGATACGCGTTGACTGTGCCAGATCTATCGATAGCCAAGAGCCGGCCTTCCAATAACGCTGAATGATGCAGGGGATAAGGGTTAATAACAACCCTTGGCGACCGCCCGGGCGCTTATGGTCGTCTGGCTCAGAGCCCTAAAGTGATGGCCACAGCGAATCAAATTCATCCTCGCTGGTGACTGCCGCGGATGATGCCTTGCTCGTGGTTGCAGCCCCGGCATTCTGAAGCTTGAGTTCAAACTGGCTGATACTGCCAGTGGCCGAGATCTTGCGGGAGAGTGCGCCCTGATCCTCTCGGCCATCATGTAGCAGTGATATCCGGCTCCCGGACTGAAACGGAAGCCGGGGTGTGATAAGGGTTGCTGCCTGGTTGACTACGCTGATTTCCGGCAATAACAGGCCCCTAAGGTATTCGCTGTTGTTGCCAACTTTCTGGATCAGTCGCACACCGCAAGGTGCCGCGCTTGGGGCCAGCAACTCTATACCAACCTGGGTGCCCTGATTGCGAATCTGGCGTATCCAGCGCACCACGGCAATGCTCCAGGGGTGGTTGGACTGCTCACGAACGCCGAGTACTTCGCCTGCCTGAAGCGAGGCAGGAACATTGGTTTCCCAGGCGACACAGTATCCGCCCGGGCTTGTGTTGATAAGCAGGGCGTGATGAGACTGAGGACGCCTGCGGTCTTTTTCGCTATCGGGGGTAGCGCCAATGCTGTTACGGAAGTTGATGGGTGTGTCCGCTGACTGCATGGGGTCATCGCCGATGCCCGCATCGTGAGCACCAGCCCAGGCATCTTCCCTGCGACGTGATGACCTCATGAACTGATTTTCCTGGTCATGGTGGTGGTCGTCATTGCCACTGACAAACTCGTTGAATGTCTTGGCGCCCGCAACGTAAAAGTGGGTGGCTGTCAGCCCGACGCAGATTTCGAGCGTTCCCTGGCTGGCGATGCGGTTAAAATTGCGCTTTGCAAGGATTCCCAGCGCCTGGCTGAGGTGAGTCAGCAGGGTGTCGCTGACCCGGGGTGGAAGCTCCAGATTGCTGGCGCTGTTGTCATTCCGATGATGGCGGGTATGCAGTGACTCGATAATCTGTTCTGACAGTTCACGGGTATCGAAGTTGTAACTGTCGTTAGCGGGCTTCTGCTCCAGCAGGCTGCGGTATACGGGTGCGGTGTCCCGCTCCATATTCACCACAAACAGACTGTCGTTGTCCGTGTCGGGGCCACAGGACACAAGATGCGTCCAGCTCTCAAACAGTTCGTAAACCTGTGACAGTTCCGCCTGCCGCAACTGGTTGGGGCGAGCGCAGCCAAGTAACAGAATGCGCTTGTAGCTGTCCTCCACCGTGCTGGTGCGACGGTGGTTCAGGGTTTCATCATCAACAGATAACCCATTGAGCTTGTTGCGATGGGCAAACCTGAACAGGCGATGGCATTCCAGCCAGCTCTGTGCCGGGCTGGGGCAGTAGAGTTGGTGAGACCGCACGATAGTGGCTGCAAGCTCGGAGATGGCCCGGTGAACAGCCGTGGCCACCGCTTTGCGGTTCTTGTCCAACCCGCCATTATCGAGGAACTCGAGAACACAGAGTTTATAGCCGCTGGCCGCGTGGAGCTGGAGCGCCTGGGACAGGTTTGCGATCTTGCGCTGTTTTTCGGGCAGCGCAACAGCCATGCCCAGGTAGTGCCTGGATAGTTCGGAGCAGACAAAGTGTATTTTCGGGCGGATCAATTCCAGCAGTTGCAGGCGCTGCTGCGGCGCAATGAACAGGTGGTTCAGTTCAATGATGGCATGATAGAGCTGCCGCGAGGCCTCACCAATATTGGCCATGGGTAGCTGGTTAACCCAACCCTTGAAGGCCTTTGGTGAGGTCTGGCAAAACGAGAGGCTTGCCGTTTTCTGTTCTGGAACACGGAGATCGGGTTTCAGGATAATGCCTTCCATGAAATCACGCCAATTGTATGGACCACGATTGGTACTCTAAAGTAGCAAACACACAACAGAAAGCGAGAAAAGCACGAGTTGACAATATTTAACAAGTAAATTAGGCCAACTTTGTTAAGGATGTCACGCAAAGAGGTCAAGGGGGGTCTTCCCCGGGCGGTCAGGCAATTCCCTGACAAGCTTTGGCACCAGAAATCCGGGGAGTGTACCGATCAGTTGCCGCACCAGGCACCTGGCCATGTCGTCACTGACGCTGAAATGATGGGCACCTTCCACCGGATCAAAAGCGTGGAGGTAATAGGGCAGCACGCCACATTCAAACAGCCGCTCGCTCAGGTCAGCCAATACCTTTGCCGTATCGTTAACACCCCTGAGGACGACGCTCTGATTCAGCAGGGTGACGCCGGCAGCCTTCAGCCGTTCCAGAGCCCGTCGGGTGTCACTGTCCAGTTCCGCCGGATGGTTGGTGTGAATCACCATGATAACCTGCAGCCTGCTTTCAGAAAGCCACGCAAGTAACGAGTCGCAAACACGCTGGGGAATTACGACCGGCAGCCGCGTGTGAATCCTGAGGCGGCGGATGTGGGAGATGTCCGCCAATGATTCGGCCCAGGATGACAATAACCGGTCATTGGCGACAAGCGGGTCGCCCCCGCTGAAAATCACTTCATTGATTCGGGTGTCGTTTGCCAGGGCTGCCAGTACCTCCGCCCTGTCCTCTGGTGACAGCCGGTTTTCGTCATAGGGGAAATGGCGCCGGAAGCAGTAGCGACAATTAATGGCACATTGTCCGGTGACCATCAGCAGGGCGCGGCTCTGATATTTGCGGATCAGACCGGTAGCCTGCATCGAGCCGCTCTCCTGCAGCGGATCACGAACAAAGCCGGGTTTGCTGTCAGTTTCTGCAGAGAGCGGCAGAACCTGCCGTAGCAGGGGGTCCTCCGGATCGCCCGGGATGATGCGTTGCAGATAGGGCTCCGGTACCCGCAGAGGAAACAGCCTATGGCCTTCCGTTGCACCGGAAAGCCAGATGGCAGGGTCAAGCCGTAGCCGCCGGAGCAGATCTTCGGGTGTTGTAACAGACGCTGACAGCAGCTGTTGCCAGCTGCGCGTATCATGATCGAGTAGGCGGGCTTCTATACGGGTGGCGGTTCGCTGTATCATAGCGACCTTCGAATTTTTATACGCATCGTTTCAGGTGATAATTTCATGGCTTCATATTCTACCAACGAATTCCGTGGCGGTCTTAAGGTTTTGCTCGATGGCGACCCCTGTATAATTCTCGAAAACGAATTCGTGAAGCCCGGCAAGGGTCAGGCGTTCAACCGGGTCAAACTGCGCAACCTGATGACCAATCGACAGTGGGAGCGCACCTTCAAATCCGGTGAAAGCCTCGAAGCCGCCGATGTCATTGATCTGGAAATGGAATATCTGTATTCAGACGGCGAGTTCTGGCACTTCATGAAGACTGACGGTTCGTTCGAGCAGTACCCGGCGGATGCCAAGGCGGTCAGTGATGCCCTCAAGTGGTTAAAAGAACAGGATGTCTACACCGTAACCCTCTACAACGGCGCTCCATTGACGGTAACCCCTCCCAATTTTGTGGAACTGGAAGTGGTGGATACCGATCCGGGCATGAAGGGTGATACTGCCCAGGGTGGCACCAAGCCCGCGACGCTTTCCACCGGTGCCGTCGTCAACGTACCGCTGTTTATTACCATTGGTGAGGTGCTCAAGGTGGACACACGATCGGGTGAGTACGTCAACCGCGTGAAAGTCGGCTGATTGGGTTCCGAGGTGATAGAACCACCCTCCTGGCAACCTTCGGCGTCTCTGGCTGCTCTTGAAAGCCGTGCACGTCAACTGGCCTGGGTGCGCGGCTTTTTTGCGCAACGCGGCGTGATGGAAGTCGAGACGCCGGTTTTGGGGCGGTATGGTGTTACCGATATCAATATCGACAGTATCCCTGCCGGCCCCACACCCCTGGCAGCCGGTTCCGCGGAAGCCTGGCTCCAGACCTCTCCCGAATACCACATGAAGCGCCTGCTGGCAGCTGGTGCCGGGCCTGTCTATCAGGTGGCGCGGGTGTTCCGGGATGGCGAATCCGGGCGCCGGCACAATCCTGAGTTTTCCCTGCTTGAATGGTATCGCCCCGGGTTTACCGACTCCGACCTGATGGCGGAAGTTTCAGACCTGGTGTGCGGCTGGCTGGGCTGTGAAGCGCCACGCACGATGCGTTACCGCGATGTTTTCCTCCGCTTTTCCGGTGTTGATCCGTTTCTGGCCAGCAACGCCGAACTGTCGGCCCGCTGCGAGCAATGGGTAGAGCCTTCGCAGTTGCAGGCCTTTACCCGGGACGACTGCCTGGATCTGCTGATGAGTTGCCAGGTTGAGCCGGCGCTGGCTGGAACCGGGCCGGTGTTTGTTACCGGTTATCCGGAGTCACAGGCGGCGTTGGCGCGTGTGTCCGAGCAGGACGGCTTGCGCCAGGCGCACCGTTTTGAGCTTTACGTGCAAGGCGTTGAGCTGTGTAACGGCTACTGGGAACTTACCGATTGTGATGAACAGCGGCAGCGGTTTGCGGCGGACAATCAGGCGCGACTGGCTGCGGGCAAACCCGAAATGCCCATCGACCAGGACTTTCTGGCGGCTTTGCAAGCGGGGGTGCCAGACTGTGCCGGAGTGGCACTGGGGCTTGACCGTTTGCTGATGTTGAAGCTGGGGCTGGACAATCTCGCCGGGGTTATTGCGTTTCCTGCTGACCGGGCATGATCTTGCCGAAAGCCTCCCCCATGCGCACTCTTCCGCCCGCTACCTGATCGCCATTCCAGGTGACAGTGCCTGTGGGCATGACCATGATGACGGTCGATCCCAGGCGGAATCGCCCCATTTCCTCACCTTTTTCGAAGTGTATGGGGGTTTTCAGGCCATCATAGCGAGTTACGTTCACGTCACGCTCGCCCGGGGCAACAATACCTGCCCAGGTGGTTTCCACGCTGCCGACAATCATGGCGCCGACCAGTACCAGAGCCATGGGTCCCACTGCGGTGTCAAAAATACAGGCCACCCGCTCGTTCCGCGCGAACAGGTTGGGCACGTTTTCCGCGGTGGTCGGGTTCACGGAAAACAGCTTGCCGGGGATGTAGATCATTTCTCGCAGGGTACCGGCCAGTGGCATGTGAATCCGGTGGTAGTCTTTGGGGGACAGGTAGATGGTGGCAAACTCGCCGTCTGCGAAGATTTTCGCACGCTCCTGGTCGCCACCGAGCAGTTCATTGAGACTGAAGGACTGGCCCTTGGCCTGAAAAACCCGGCCGCCACTGACGCTGCCCAACTGACTGATAGCGCCGTCCACCGGGCTGACCATAACGGACTGATCCGCTTCCACCGGCCGCAGGCCCGGTTTCAGTGCGCGTGTGAAAAACGCGTTGAAGCTGGGGTAGGCCGTAGGGTCTGATTCCAGTGCCTCGCTCATGTCCACGCCATAGCGGCCGATAAACCAGTTCACGACACGATTCTTGAGCGCCGGAACGCTTTCGTTATCCGCCAGGCGGCCTGCCAGGCGGGAAATGGCCAGTTGTGGTGCTACATACTGGCCCGTTACAAATAGCTTGTCGTACATCAGGGGTGTTCCTTGGCGCTCAAAGGGGCAAAGTCTACCAAACCGCGCGGCGTGTATAGAAATTGTTTCACACCTTCGCGGTTACGACCGGTGCTTGCTATTATCTGTGCAGCGCGCAATGGCAGGCAGGCTTCAGTCGCGGTTTTCCGATAACAATCACAGAAGGTATGTTCTCTTTCCATGCTACTTATAATCGGCGCAGTAATTGTAGTTGCAAGCGTCCTGGGGGGGTATGTTCTCCATGGCGGCAATCTCATGGTGTTGTGGCAGCCTACTGAAATCCTGATCATCGGTGGTGCGGCGGTGGGGTCATTCGTGATTGCCAACCCGATGCACACCATCAAGGAAGTCGGCAAGGGTGTCCTCATCCAGTTGACTGGTTCGCCCTACAACAAGTCCTATTACATGGACCTGCTGAGCCTGATGTACGAAGTTTTCGACAAGTCCCGGAAACAGGGTGTCATGGCCATCGAAGAGGACATCGACAATCCGCAGGAAAGTCAGATTTTTACCCGCTACCCCGCCATCATGAAATCCAGATACCTGCTTGCATTCATGACCGACTATCTGCGGATCATCAGCTCCGGGAATATGGCCACCCATGAACTGGAAGGCATGATGGAAAACGAGATCGACAGTCGTCAGCACGAACTGGAGGAGCCAGCTCATGCCGTCAACAAGATAGCGGATGCGCTACCGGGTCTGGGTATCGTCGCGGCGGTGCTGGGTATTGTAATTACCATGAACTTCCTCTCCGAAGGGCCTGAAAAAATCGGTCTCAGTGTGGCTGCAGCCCTGGTAGGTACGTTCCTGGGCATCTGGATGGGCTATGGTTTCGTCGGGCCCACTTCCATCGCGATGGAGCACTCGGCCCGATATGAGCTGAAGGCCTACGAATGTGTGAAATCCGCGATTGTTGCCACCGTTTCCGGCCAGGCGCCGCAGATGGCCATCGAATTTGGCCGCAAGGCATTGCCGTCAGACAAACGGCCGGGGTTCCAGGAACTGAACGACCACGTGCGTTCCAAGTAGTCCGAAAATAAGCCGTCTGGAGTAGTTCCTTGGAAGACCAGCCAATTATCGTAAAGCGAAAGAAGAAGGTTGTCAGTGGGCACCATGGCGGGTCGTGGAAAGTGGCTTTTGCCGATTTTGCCACCGCCATGATGGCTTTCTTTCTGGTCCTCTGGCTGACAGCAACGGCGTCTCCCGAACAGAAGCTGGCGGTGGAGGGTTACTTCAAGGACCCGGTGGGGTTTACTGAGGGCGGGTCACCGAACCCGGTGGACCTTGAGGGCAGTGCGTCAGTCATCAACGAAAGCAGTGAAGATATCGAGCGCAGCGATATCCAGATTGAAGATCAGGTAGTCGAAGAGCTTGCCCAGACCCTGGAACAACAGCAGATGGAAGAGCTGTTCCAGGATTTAAAAGACCGGATTGAGCAAAACGAAACCTTGCAGGAGTTCAAGGACCAGCTGTTGATCGACATCACCAGCGAAGGTCTGCGAATCCAGATTGTTGATCGCTCACAGCGCCCGATGTTCGACAGCGGCCGCGCTGAGCTGAAGTATTATTCCCAGGACATACTCTTCGAACTGGCCAAAACCCTGAACACGGTCAACAACAAGCTGAGCATTACCGGCCACACGGATTCCACACCCTTCAGCGGTCGCCCCGGCTACACCAACTGGGAACTGTCTGCAGATCGTGCCAATACCGCCCGCCGCGCGCTGGTGGCCGGCGGGGTCCGTCAACAACAAATTGGCCGGGTAGTGGGGCTGAGCGACTCCGTTCTGTTTGATCAGGACGATCCTCAGGCCCCGGTGAACCGCCGGATATCAATCATCGTGATGAATAAAAAGACGGCGGAAGGTATCCAGAGTAATGCAAGCCGCTCGAACGAGCCGTTGATTGATCTTACTGCGCCCTCTGAAGAGCAGCAGCAGGAGGCCATGGAGCGACTTGAGGAAGGCAGCTGGAACGAACAAAAAGAAGAGCCCGAGCCCGGGGAGCTGAACTGGTAAGCCGGTTCAGTCTGCTTTCAGCCCCCGGGATTGCTGTTCCGCCATATCCTGCAGAATCCGGTTGAAGCTTTTCATCCGCTCAACACTTATCCGCCCATCTTCCGCGGCCTGGGCAATGGCGCAGCCGGGGTCGCCCCTATGGCTGCAATTGCGAAACTTGCAGTGGCCGATCAGGTCACGGATTTCCCGGAAACCATACTCGATCTCCTGCGGGGCCATATGCCACAGGCCGAACTCGCGGATGCCAGGCGAGTCGATGAGATCGCCGCCGCAGTTGAGGTGAAAGAGTTTTGCTGTGGTGGTGGTGTGGATGCCCTTGCCAGTGCTTTCCGATATCGCGCCAACCCGTATTGCCTCGTCCGGAAGCAGTGTCTGGATAATGGACGACTTGCCAACACCCGACTGACCCACAAAAACGCTGGTCTGATCCCTCACCAGGTCTTCCACCCGAACTGCCTGCTCACCTTCCAGCGTCTTCGCCGATGTGCGTTCTGTGCGATAGCCGAGCTTTTCATAACGTGCCAGCAGGCTGTCGATGGTCTCCCGGTTCTGTTCCGTGATCAGGTCGGTCTTGTTGAGCAGGATTATGACCGGAATGTCCGTACTTTCCGCCGCAACCAGGTAGCGGTCAATCAGGTTGTCATGGGGTTCCGGCTCCGGTGCGATTACCAGAATGATGTAGTCGATGTTGGCCGCAACAGGTTTGAGCGCGCCAAAGTTGTCGGGCCTTTGTAGCAGTGTATGGCGATCACAGCGCGCCACAATCACCCCGGTGTCATCACTGCCAGGGCGCCAGATGACCTTGTCACCTGTCACCAGGCTGTCGATGTTGGCCCTGACAAAGCAGCGCAGCACCTTGCCGGTGTCTTCTCCTTCGAGGACTTCGACATCCAGTTGCTGGCCATAATGGGCAATGACCAGACCCTGCTGCTCCGGCCCCAGATCCCCGGCATCCAGTTGCTCGCCAATCGACTTTTCCTTCTTTGCCACCCGGGAAGCCCGTTCCTGCTGGACTTTCTGGATGCGCCATTGCTGCTGCTTGTTAAGTCGACGTTTAGCCATAGCGTGGGTCGGTCAGTTCCTGATGGATAATGGTGAAAGCTGTAACATCATACGTGATTCATCCACAATAGGCAGACTGTGTGCCCAAATCACGAGTTAAACGCCGGAGAGTACTGAATGCCAGAAGCCAACTATCTTGTCTGGATCGACCTCGAGATGACCGGGTTGGACCCGGAGAAAGAGCGAATCATTGAGATAGCAACGATTGTTACCGATTCCGAACTGAATACGATCGAAGAGGGGCCAGTCATTGCCGTTCACCAATCCGACAAACTGCTTAGTGAAATGGATGAATGGTGCACCCGTACCCATGGTGAAAGCGGACTGACACAGCGGGTCAAGGACAGCAAGTTCAGCGAGATTGATGCCGAGCAGAAGACCCTGGAATTTCTTCAGCGTTACCTGGAGCCGGGTCAATCACCGCTCTGCGGCAACAGTATTGGCCAGGATCGACGTTTCCTGGTGAAGTACATGCCGGAGTTGGAAGCTTTTTTCCATTACCGCAACCTGGACGTCAGTACTATCAAAGAGCTGGCTCGACGTTGGCGCCCGGATGTGCTGGACGGGGTGAAGAAGAAGGGCAGTCACCTGGCACTGGACGATATTCGCGACTCCATAGACGAACTTCGCCATTATCGGGAACACTTTTTCCAACTTTAGGCCCCCGCGCTTTCAAGCTATAAACCGTGCCGGCGTAAGGCCCAGTGCACATGTTCCCGTACCATGTCCGATGGATGGTCCGCTCTCTGTTTGAGGGCCTCGATCACCGGGATGGTTGAGGGCGCGTTGCCCAGGCCCACTGCCAGGTTCCGCAGCCAGCCATAATAACCGGTGCGGCGGATCGCGGAACCCTCGGTGCGTTTGAGAAATTCCTCTTCCGTCCACAGGAACAGGGTTGCCAATTCGCTGTTATCCAGACCATGGCGGGGCTGGAAATCTTTTTCTGCAGTCGGTTTGCTGAACTTGTTCCAGGGGCAAACTAACTGGCAGTCGTCGCAACCGAACACGCGGTTGCCCATTTTCGATCTCAGTTCTTCCGGAATGCTGCCCTTGAGCTCGATGGTGAGGTAGCTGATGCACTTGCGGGCATCCAGTTTGTGCGGGCCCTCGAAGGCATCCGTGGGGCAGATGTCCAGGCAGGCGGCACAGGTGCCGCAGTGTTCTTTCTCGAAGGGTTCATCCAGGGGCAATGGTGCGCTGGTGAAAATTTCCCCGAGGAAGAAGAATGACCCGGCTTTGGGGTGTATTAACATATTGTTCTTGCCGATCCAGCCAAGCCCAGCGCGCTGGGCGAGAGCGCGTTCAAGAACCGGGGCGCTATCCACGAATGCCCGATAATCAAAGCCTGATACCACTTCGTCGATCCGTTTTGCCAGAGTTGCCAGGCGCTTTCGCATTAATTTGTGGTAATCGCGCCCGACGGCATAGCGAGTGATATAGGCTTTTTCCCGGTTAGTAAGTACCCGCCCGGGGTTGTCGGGTGCGGGCAGGTAGTCCAATCGAACGGATATCACCCGCCGGGTTCCCTCCACCAGCGAGGTCGGGTTATAGCGCTTGTCGCCATGGTCTGCCATGTATGACATTTCGCCGTGAAGCCCCTCGCGTAACCAGTTTTTCAGCCGCTCACCATGGACGCCCGTATCGGGCAGGGTAATGCCGGCGTCATTGAAGCCCAGCTCATGGGCCCAGGTTCGGATCTGACTGGGCAGATCGTTCAGTTTCCGGTCGGTTGGATCAGTCATTGAATGCCAGTAACGAAGTTTAATTTGATTAAGTTATGACCTTTTCCACTGTTTTGCTATTCTTTACAGGTATCTGGCCGTTTTTCTTAATCCGAATTCTGTAACGGGAGCGGACTTTCATGCCCCTGTCCGGTGGTCACAGCTTACCAGAAGACCTTTACTCCGCCGATGCAGTGCGAGAGATCGATCGCTATGTCATTGATAAGCAGGGAGTTGATGGTTTTGAGCTGATGCAGGCTGCTGCAGCCAGTGCATTCCGCCGGCTGGTCCGGTACTGGCCAGAGCCGGGCCGGATTCTGGTGTTGTGTGGTGCTGGCAACAATGGGGGCGACGGCTATCTGGTTGCTGCCAATGCTGTTCGTCATGGCCTGCACGTAGACTGCCTTGCGGTTGCTGCCACGGACAAGCTGTCAGGAGATGCCCGCAAGGCATGGAAAAAAGCCGTTGAAGACGGAGTCCACGTGAGGGAGTTGGCGGCCGTTGCCGACAGCGAAATCGACGAACTTTTTGTCAGTGCCGGGCTGATTGTTGACGCGATGCTGGGGACCGGTGTTTCCGGTGTGCCTCGAGAGCCGTTTGCCGCCATGATTGGCAAGTGCAACGAAGCTGCCGCGCCAGTACTGGCCATTGATTTGCCGTCGGGGCTGAACGCTACCACCGGGACGGTGGCTGGGGCAGCGGTCAGGGCGGCAGCGACAGTAACGTTCATTGGGCTCAAGGCTGGCCTGTTTACCGGTCAGGGCCCGGAGTACGCCGGGGACGTTGCGTTTGAATCCCTGGATACGGACGACTGGGCTCTAGAGAGTGGACAACGCCCGCTGGCCCGTCGGGTGGATTGGGGCAGCATACGTGCGGTGATACCACGGCGCTCGAGGGTTGCCCATAAGGGGCGTTTCGGGCATGTACTGGTTGTTGCTGGTGATCGCGGGTTCGGCGGTGCCGGCATGATGGCGGCGGAGGCCGCATCCAGGGCAGGCGCTGGCATGGTCACCCTGGCAACGCGCCCGGAATATGTGTCACCTGCGTTGGCACGTTGCCCGTCAGTCATGGTCCAGGGGCTGATTCACGGTTCAGAGTTGCCGCCGTTGATCAGTGCTGCGGATGTCATTGTCTGTGGCCCCGGCATTGGCCAGGGCGCATGGGGGCAGCAGATGCTGCAGCAGGTGTTGGCCAGCGGCAAGCCGAGGGTGCTGGATGCAGACGCCCTCAACCTTGTTGCATCGCGGGTTGCACAGCCGGCGGATAATCAGATTCTTACTCCACACCCCGGAGAAGCGTCGCGTCTGCTGGAATGCGGGGTGGCTGACATTGAGAGCGACCGGGTGCGGGCTGCGGAGCAGATTCGGCAGTTGTTTGGCGGCGTTGTTCTGCTGAAGGGTGCAGGCACCGTTGTAGCCTACGGAGGCGTGCTACCCGATATAGTCAATGGCAGTAATCCCGGAATGGCAACTGGTGGTATGGGGGATGTGTTGTCCGGAATATTGGGGAGTCTGTATGCACAGCTTGAAGATGCTCATCTGTCAGCTTCAGCGGCCGCAGCCCTTCATCTGGCAGCGGCAGATCGGGCAGCGCTAACCCGGGGCTTTATGGGATTGCTGCCCATGGATGTTATTGACGCTCTGCCGCAGGTGCTGATGGAGTCCGAGCGGACGCTTGCAGGTGGGCAGGGTGCACACTGGGTGGTTGAGGATTAATGAAAATTTCAGCGGACGAGTTCAAGCTTCACCTGAAAGATGAGCTGGATACGGAAAAACTGGGCAGGATTCTGGCCAGGCTGGTCAGCGAGAGCGGACAAGGGTTGGTGGTGTTCCTGGAAGGTGATCTCGGAATGGGTAAGACGACTCTGAGCCGGGGAATCATGCGTGGTCTTGGTCACGAAGGCGCGGTTAAGAGCCCGACCTATACCATCGTTGAGCCCTATGAGCATTTGACTCCGCCAGCCTATCATTTTGACCTTTATAGGCTTGGCGATCCGGAAGAACTTGAGTACATGGGGATCCGGGATTATTTCCAGGGTCAGAATCTGTGCGTTATAGAGTGGCCGGGGCGTGGCGAAGGTATTCTCCCGGAGCCGGATCTGCTGGTTTGTCTGGACAGAAGCGGTGACGGGCGCAACGCCCAGGTTTCAGCGCCAACAACCCGTGGCGCCAGTTTGCTGGCCCGGATAGGTGCGCAGTGGCCCTCGGACAGGGACATTAATCATGTGTGATTTTTGCAGGTGTGCAGGATGATGATTATAAAAACGTTCTCCAAATGGTTTCTTGCTGTGGGCCTGGCGTTGTCGATGATCCCCCTGGCTGCGATGGCGGGCGTCAGCGTAGAGAGTGCCCGGATCTGGCCGGCGCCGGACCACACCCGTCTGGTGCTGGACGTTGGTGGCAAGATTGATCACAAGGTGTTCGCTCTCTCGGGGCCATCGAGGCTGGTGATTGACCTGAAAGATGCCAGCCTCAAAGCCGACTTTGAAAAGCTCGACCTGTCCGGCAGTCCGGTTCGTCGTATTCGCAGCGCCCCCCGTAACGGTAATGACCTTCGGGTGGTTCTGGACCTGAAAAGTGATATCAAGCCCCGGAGTTTCCAACTGGAGCCGAACCAACAATATGGCCACCGGCTGGTGGTGGATCTGATTGATGAGGGTGGCCTGAAAGCCCGCAAGCCTGCAGAGCCGACTGTATCCCAGAACACTAACGGCAAGCGTGACATTGTTGTTGTAATTGATGCCGGCCACGGTGGCGAGGATCCTGGTGCGATCGGGCCCCGCGGCACGCGTGAAAAAGACGTGGTGCTGAAAATGGCCAAAACCCTGGCGGACCTGATTGAGGCCAAGCCGGGCTATAGCGCCAAACTCACCCGCAACGGTGACTATTACATTGATCTGCGTAGCCGTACATTGCTTGCCCGCAAGCACAATGCGGACCTGTTTGTCTCCGTTCACGCGGACGCATTTCGCACGCCGCAGCCTCGCGGTGCCTCGGTATTTGCGCTGTCGCAACGGGGGGCTACCAGTGAGACCGCCCGTTGGTTGGCGAAAAGCGAAAACCGGTCGGACCTGATCGGTGGTGCCGGTGGCGTTTCGCTGGATGGTCGTGACGAGATGCTGGCGGGTGTTCTGCTGGATCTGTCCATGACAGCCAGCATCAACTCCAGCCTTGGTGTTGGAAGCTCCATCCTTGGCAGGCTTGGTGACGTCGCCAAGCTGCACAAGCAAGGTGTTGAGCAAGCCGCGTTCGCCGTACTGAAGTCGCCGGATATTCCGTCCATTCTGGTTGAGGCGGGATTTATTTCGAATCCAACGGAAGAGCAGAACCTGGCCACTTCCTGGTATCGGGAAAAAATTTCCCGGGCGGTCTTCGAAGGTATTGATGATTATTTCCAGAAAACACCACCGCCAGGCACCTTGCTGGCGTGGCAGAAGCAGAACAGTCAGGGCGCTGGCAGTGTCAGCCAGTATCGCATCCGCAGTGGCGATACACTCTCCGGCGTCGCCCGTGAGAATCAGACGAGTGTCAGCAGGCTGATGCAGTTTAACGACCTCAACGATGACCGTGTTATGGTAGGGCAAACCATTCGTATTCCCTCATCCTGAAACGAGGTGTCCCAGTAGCATGCCCTCCATTCGATTACTGACTCCGCGCCTGGCAAATCAGATTGCTGCCGGCGAGGTGGTTGAGCGACCGGCCTCGGTCGTCAAGGAACTGGTAGAGAACGCGCTGGACGCCGGTGCCCGTCGGGTTGATATCGAGATCGAGCAGGGTGGTGTCAAACTCATCCGGGTTCGTGATGACGGCAGCGGTATCGACGAGGCTGACCTTCCCCTGGCTCTCAGCCGGCACGCAACCAGCAAGATCGAGAACCTTGATGATCTGGAGGCGGTTGCGTCCCTGGGTTTTCGCGGTGAGGCCCTGGCGAGTATCAGTTCGGTATCCCGGCTGGCGCTAACCTCGCGTACCGAGGGTCAGGAAGCCGCTTCCCGGGTAGAAGTGGAGGGGCGCGACATGGACGCCAGTATCTCACCGGCGGCCCATCCGGTGGGTACAACGGTGGAGGTGCGTGACCTGTTTTTTAATACACCGGCCCGCCGTAAGTTTCTCCGTACAGAAAAAACCGAATTCAATCATGTGGATGAATGTGTCCGCCGCCAGGCCCTGAGTCGTTTTGATACCGGTTTCACGCTCCGCCATAACCAGCGGGTGGTCCAGAGTCTGCGCCCGGCGGAAAACCCCCTGGACCGGGAGCGCCGGATTGGCTCTCTGTGTGGTCAGCAGTTCATCGACAATGCGGTGGTGATCGACGCCGAGGCAACGGGGCTGAAACTCTGGGGCTGGGTGGCGCTGCCCACCTTCTCCCGCAGCCAGGCAGACCTTCAGTACTTTTTCGTCAACGGGCGGGTTATTCGTGATCGGCTGGTAGCGCATGCTGTGCGCCAGGCCTATCGTGACGTGCTCTATAACAACCGCCACCCCGCCTTCGTGCTGTATCTGGAAGTGGATCCTGCCAATGTGGATGTGAACGTTCACCCCACCAAGCACGAGGTGCGTTTCCGCGACGGGCGCCTGGTCCACGATTTCATTTTCCGTACCCTGCACAAAGCGCTGGCAGACGTGCGGCCCGACGATCACCTGCGAGGTGCGGTAGCCCAGTCCCATGGCCGCGAACCTGGTGGCGCCTCAGCGGGGTATGGCACCCAGGTCGCTATGTCTGATGTAAACCCTCAGCCAGCTCCCGATCCGTTTGCGGGATCACCCGGCCAGCAGCCTGGCGGATTTTCCGGCAGCCAGCGTCCACCGCAGCACGAATGGCAGGCCCGTGATCAGATGGCGTTCTACCAGTCCCTGAACCAGGGCGGCGGTGTTGATAGTCAGCCTGCCGCGGCTGAAACCGGCGAGTTGGCGGTAGCATCGCCAACACCACCACAGAACAGTGCCGACGAACCGCCGCTGGGTTACGCCATAGCCCAGTTGCATGGCATTTATATTCTCGCTCAGAGCCGCCAGGGCATGATCGTGGTTGATATGCACGCGGCCCATGAGCGCATTACCTATGAACGCATGAAGCGGGCGCTGGAAGCGCAGGATCTCAAAAGCCAACCGCTGCTGGTGCCTGTATCGCTGGCCGTCAGTCAGAAAGAGGCCGCACTGGCGGAAACCCACGGTGAGGAGCTGCTTCAGCTGGGCCTCAGAGTTGAGCGGATTGGTCCGGAAACTCTGGCTGTGCGCCAGGTGCCGGCACTGTTGCGGGGCGCAGATACCGAGCAATTGGTGCGCGATGTGTTGTCAGACCTGATCGAGAATGGCGAAAGTGATCGCGTCGAGGCGGTCACCCATGAACTGCTTGGGACCATGGCCTGCCATGGCTCCGTGCGGGCAAACCGGCAGCTGACCATTCCGGAAATGAACACCCTGCTGCGGGACATGGAAGCCACGGAGCGAAGCGGCCAGTGCAACCATGGCCGACCAACCTGGACAGTGGTCACGATGTCTGAGCTGGACAAGCTGTTCCTGCGGGGGCGCTAACGCCTTTATGACAGCAACCACCAACGATGGCGCCAGGCCTCCGGCCATATGTCTGATGGGCCCAACCGCCTCCGGCAAGACCGATCTGGCCATTGAGCTTTGCCGCCGCATGCCCTGCGATATCGTCAGTGTTGATTCGGCGATGATTTATCAGGGCATGGACATCGGCACCGCGAAACCTTCCCGGGAGGAGCTTGCCCGTGCCCCTCACCGGTTAATTGATATCTGTGATCCTGCCGATACCTACTCAGCTGCGGATTTTCGCCGCGACGCCCTGCGTGAAATGGCCGACATTACCTCAGCCGGTCGGATACCGCTGCTGGTGGGCGGCACTATGATGTACTTCAAGGCACTGCTTCACGGCATGTCTGATCTGCCATCTGCTGATCCTCATACCCGGCGGGCTCTGGAGCAGGAGGCCCTGGAAAAGGGTTGGGGGGCTTTGCATCGTGAGCTGGAAGAGCTGGACCCGGTGGCCGCCAGGCTGATTCACCAGAATAACCGGCAACGACTGGTCAGGGCTCTTGAGGTAATTCGATTGACGGGGCGGCCTATTTCCTCGCTATGGGAGGATAAATCGGGCAAGCAGGCGGCTACTGGCGATCAACAGCGGGTCGGTGTTGAGGATTACACCTATTTCACCCGATGGCAGGCAGACGAAACGCCGTGTCTTCCGTATACTGTGGTTCAGCTTGCGATGGCTCCCGCTGACAGGCGGGTGCTCCATGAAAGAATCAATCGGCGTTTTCAGCTAATGCTGGATACCGGTTTTCTTGATGAGGTCAGGGCACTGGTGGCCAGGGGCGATTTGCATCCCGGCCTGTCATCCATACGCTGTGTCGGGTACCGCCAGGCGTGGTCCTATCTGGCAGGTGATTGTGATTACAACACCATGGTGGAGAAAGGATCTGCCGCGACCCGGCAGCTTGCCAAGCGACAGCTGACCTGGTTGCGGAAATGGTCCGGTTTGGACTGGCTGGATAGTGATGACAAACTTATCTCAGACACTGCCTTGAAAATTATTGAATATCGCACCACATTTAAATCTTGAAACTGACGATCTGCTTTTACTTATAAACAGGAGAATACACATGTCAAAAGGGCACTCTCTACAAGACCCTTACCTTAATGCATTGCGCAAGGAACGCATTCCGGTTTCTATCTTTCTGGTCAACGGCATCAAGCTTCAGGGCCAGATTGAGTCTTTCGACCAGTTCGTGATTTTGCTGAAAAACACTGTCAGCCAGATGGTCTACAAGCACGCCATTTCCACAGTGGTTCCCGCACGGAATGTTCGCATACCGCCGCAGGCACCAGGTGGGGAAGAATCTGAGGACTGATCTGCCCGGTACTGCCGGCATTAAAACCCGCGCTCCCTTCAGGCCTGAACAGGCATGGAGGGCCGCGGGCGTTTGTTTTGTGCGTGGCGGTGTTGATTGTTACAACCTGACTGAACCGGAGTTTTTGTTACTTGTTTGAGCGTCCCGATGTTGGTGAGCGGGCGATTCTCGTTCACATTGAGTTTTCCTCCCATGAAGAGTCCGAGGATCTGGGCGAATTTCGCGAACTGGTCTGGTCCGCCGGGGTTGAGCCGGTTGGTGTTGTTACCGGCTCCCGCAAACAGCCCAGCCCGAGGCTGTTCGTAGGCGAGGGCAAACTGGAAGAAATTCGTGACGCGGTGACCGCGAACGAAGCTGATGTAGTGCTGTTCAATCATGCCCTCAGTCCCAGCCAGGAACGCAATATTGAGCGCGAATTGCAGTGTCGGGTTCTTGATCGCACCGGGGTGATCCTGGATATTTTTGCCCAGCGCGCCCGCACCCATGAGGGCAAGCTCCAGGTAGAGCTTGCCCAGCTGGAGCACATGTCTACCCGGCTGATTCGGGGCTGGACCCACCTGGAGCGCCAGAAAGGTGGTATCGGGCTGCGAGGCCCGGGCGAAACCCAGCTGGAAACGGACCGACGCCTGCTGAGAGAGCGGATAAAGTCCATCCACCGCCGGCTGGAAAAGGTTCGCAAACAGCGCAACCAGGGCCGCAGGGCCCGTAAGCGCGCGGATATCCCCACCGTTTCGCTGGTGGGTTATACCAATGCGGGAAAATCCACGCTATTCAACCGGATCACCACCTCCACCGTTTATGCGGCCGACCAGTTGTTTGCCACCCTGGACCCCACGCTTCGGCGGTTGGAACTTCCGGACATCGGGCCGGTCGTAATGGCCGATACCGTGGGGTTTATCCGTCACCTGCCACATAAACTGGTTGAAGCCTTCCGCGCCACTCTGGAAGAAACAACGGAAGCATCCATTCTCCTCCATATCATCGACTGCCACGACAACCGGCGGGAAGAGAATATGGAGCAGGTTGAAGAGGTGTTGGCGGAAATCGGGGCGGATGAAATCCCTGTGTTGCAGGTGTTCAATAAAATTGACCTGCTGGACAATTTCGAGCCCCGAATTGAGCGTAACGAGGACGGCATCCCGGTACGAGCCTGGGTTTCAGCGGTTACCGGGGCGGGGCTTGAAGGTTTGTTTGATACCATCGTGGAGCGGCTTGCGGAAGATGTAATTCACCGCTTTTTGGTGTTGGGCCCGGTTGATGGCAAGCTCCGATCGCTTTTGCATCAGGCAGGGTCCGTGCTCAGCGAAGATCACCGGGAAGATGGCGACTCTATTATCGAAGTTCGCCTGCAGTACCGCGACTGGTTGCAGCTATTGAGCCGGGCCGGCATGCAAGAAAAAGACGTAAAGCTTGACGAACAACGTATATAAGAAGGCTGTGCTATTGCCGGGGAACTTATAAATCCCTAGTATTTGCAGCCATCAGACTCGTTTGGAACGGAGAAAACTATGGCCTGGAATGAACCGGGTGGAAATCGTAATGACAATGATCCCTGGGGTACCGGTGGTGGTCGTGGCGGCAATGATCAGGGGCCGCCAGACCTCGACGAGGCGCTGAAAAAAGGTTTGGACAAACTCAACCAGTTGCTGGGAGGTAAAGGCAAGAAGTCTGGCGGCAACGGCGGACCATCCTCCGGTGGCGGAGGCAGTGCCGGCGGTTTCGGTGCAATTCTTGCTCTGGCGGCCATTATTTTCGTTGGCTATGTTGTGTTTCAGTCCTTCTACACTGTGAACGAACAGGAACGAGCGGTCGTGCTGCGCTTCGGTGAGTTCAGTCGAACTGAGCAGCCCGGGCTGCGTTTCAAGGTTCCGTTGATCGACAACGTCAATCTGGTAAGGGTAACCAACGTGCGGAACGCGGAATCCACCGGGCAGATGTTGACCCAGGATGAGAATCTCGTGTCAGTAGACCTTCAGGTTCAATATCGTGTTGGCGACGCCCGAGCCTATGTGCTCAATGTTCGTGACTCCAACCAGGCGTTGGCGTTTGCGACCGATAGTGCCCTGCGCCATGAGGTTGGCAGCGCGACTCTTGACGATGTCCTGACCGAGGGGCGTGCCGAGCTGGCCGTTCGCGTCGAACAGCGTCTGCAGACCTTTCTTGAGGCATATGGCACCGGGTTGTCAATCGTTCGGGTTAACGTGGAAAGCACACAGCCCCCCGACGCGGTGCAGGACGCATTCCGGGAAGTTCAGCGTGCCCGAGAAGATGAGCAGCAGCTCAAGGAAGAAGCCGAAACCTATCGCAACAAGGTTGTTCCCGAAGCCCGTGGTCGCGCCCAGCGCCTGACCGAGGAAGCCTCGGCGTACAAGGAAGAAGTGACCGAGCGCGCCCGTGGTGAAACGTCACGCTTCCTCGCGGTACTCGGTGTTTACGAGTCAGCGCCGGAAGTGACACGTGAACGTATGTATATTCAGGCGCTTGAGGGTGTGCTGTCGAGAACCAGCAAGGTATTGGTGGACACCCAGAGCAGCGA
Organism: Marinobacter sp. ATCH36; assembly: GCF_023555055.1. Classification (GTDB taxonomy): domain Bacteria; phylum Pseudomonadota; class Gammaproteobacteria; order Pseudomonadales; family Oleiphilaceae; genus Marinobacter. The sequence continues at coordinate 29,105 of NZ_JAMJPL010000009.1, read as the reverse complement.
CAACATGATGTATCTGCCTCTGGACAGGTTGACCAACCGCTCTGGTGGAAGCACCGGCAACCGCAACAGTTCCGGTAGCTCAGGCGACAGCGACATCGATATCAAAACCCTGTCAGACCAGGTGATTCAGGAGCTGCGCGGCAGACAGGATTCGGGCGTTCGGAGGAGTAGATAATGATGGGACCCAAAAGCATTGTGGGCCTTGCAGGCGCCCTGATCGTCGTGTTGGTAGTGCTTTCCAGTGTGTACATTATTCCGGAAACCCACCGCGGTGTGTTGTTGCGGTTTGGTGAACTGGTTGAAACGGATATTAGGGCAGGACTTCATTTCAAGGTGCCGGTGATCGACCAGGTCCGTGAATTTGATATCCGTTTGTTGACAACTGATCTTCCGTCGCGTCAGTACCTGACTATCGAGAAGAAGCCTTTGGATGTGGACTCCTACATCGCCTGGAAAATTCGTGATGTGGACCAGTTCTATCGTGCTACTGGTGGTGATGAATACCGTGCATCCGAGCTACTTCTGTCCCGCGTGGACAATGGCTTGCGCGATGAGTTCGGTGTTCGCACCATGGTGGAAGTGGTATCCGGCCAACGCGATGAGCTGATGAACACCCTGCGCGACCGCGTGAACGAAACTGCGCAGAAGGAGTTCGGCATTGAAGTGGTGGATATCCGCGTCAAGGCCATTGAATTCCCCGGTCAGGTCAGCCAGAACGTGTTCCGACGGATGGCGACTGAGCGTGAGAAGCTGGCCCAGGAGTTCCGTTCCCGGGGTCAGGAGCTGGCGGAAGGTATCCGTGCCGATGCAGATCGACAGCGTACGGTGATTCTGGCAGAGGCGTTTGCCGCAGCGGAGGAAATGCGAGGCGAGGGCGATGCCGAGGCCGCACAGATCTACGCTAATGCCTACGGCTCGGACAGCGAGTTCTACAGCTTCTATCGTAGCCTTGAAGCCTACCAGAACACGTTTGCGAACGAAGACGACATCATGGTGATCGATACCGACAGTGAGTTCCTCAGGTTCCTCAAGGATCCCCAGGGAAGCCGCTAATCGACGTCATGTTGACCACAAAACCGGAATACTGGGTATTCCGGTTTTTTTGTGCCTGCCAACAGTGTAAAATTCTGCCGGTTTTGGTTCGGGTTTTCATCTTTTCCCGGACATCGCCATAAATCCTGTGCAATCCCGTGGCCGCAGTTCTTGCCATGGGGCAGAACGGACAACCGAATCTCATGACAGTATCTGACCGCTGGCTACTGCCAGATGGCGTGGAAGATATCCTTCCGCCACTGGCTGGACAGATTGAATCCCTGCGTCGGGATGTAATGGATACCTGCCAGCACTGGGGCTACCAGCTGGTTATCCCTCCATTGATCGAATATCTTGAGTCGCTGTTTACCGGCACAGGACATGACCTCGAACTCCAGACCTTCAAGCTCACCGACCAGCTGACCGGCCGGATGATGGGGCTGAGGGCAGATATGACGCCCCAGGCAGCCCGTATCGATGCGCATACGCTCGGTCAGGAGGGTATTACCCGGCTGTGTTATGCAGGTCATGTTCTGCACACCCGACCACGCCACATGCTGACCGGGCGAACCCCGATTCAGGCTGGCTGCGAGCTGTTTGGCAGTGCGTCCGAGTCGGCGGATATGGAAGTGATCAGTCTGATGCTGGAGACACTGCGGGTATCCGGCCTGCCGAAAATTCACCTGGACCTGGCTCATGTGGCTATCTATGAGGCTCTGGTGGGCGAGGCTGGCTTCGACCGCGAAACCGGAGCGGCCATCTTTGATGCCATGGGCCGCAAATCGGTACCTGAGCTGGATCGGCTGCTGGCTGATTGCGCGCCGGGTTCCGCTGGTAGCATGCTGCGTGAGCTGGCAAGGGTCAGTGGTGGCCGGGAAGCTCTGGCCGAGGCCAGGCGCATTCTTGAGGGTGCGCCAAAGCCGCTTGTTCAGGCGCTGGAGCAGTTGGATCGGGTGGCGGAGATGCTGGCTGAAAACTATCCGGAAGTGAGCTTTGGTTTCGACTTCTGTGAGCTTCGCGGATACAACTACCACACCGGTCTGGTCTTTGCGGCCTATGTGCCGGGCCATGGCGATGCGGTGGCTAAAGGTGGCCGTTACGATGCCATCGGCAGTGACTTTGGCCGGGCGCGTCCTGCTACCGGGTTCAGTCTGGATATTCGCGCCCTTGTATCCCTCGGGCGGCGGCCCCGGCCGGCGGGCAAGTCAATCTGGGCTCCCGCACAGCGGGATTCCGCGCTTGACGGCGTTATCTCCGGATTACGAATGACGGAAACCGTTGTCAGGGCTTTGCCTGAGGACGAAAGCGTTGATCCGCGATCCCGCAATTGCGATCGGGTTCTGGTGAAACGTGACGGCCAGTGGGTCGTAGAGCAGCTGGGCTGATACCAACGGGTACCGAGCCACTCACATTTACAGGTATAACTGCGGATAATTCGTCGACCGGCGAAGCCGCGCTGAGAGAGAGTCATGGGTAAAAACGTTGTAGTGCTGGGCACCCAATGGGGTGACGAAGGAAAGGGCAAGATTGTTGATCTGCTGACCGACAAGGTCGCTGCCGTGGTGCGTTTTCAGGGCGGACATAACGCTGGCCACACTCTGGTTATTGAAGGTAAGAAAACTGCTCTTCACCTGATCCCCTCCGGCATCCTGCGCCAGGACGTCCAGTGCCTGATTGGCAACGGCGTGGTTCTCTCCCCGGAAGCGCTGCTGAAAGAAGTCCGGGAACTAGAGGGCAACGGCGTTGCTGTGCGTGACCGGCTGAAGATCAGCCTTGCGTGCCCCGTTATCCTAAAGACCCACGTTCGTATTGATCAGGCCCGGGAACGTGCCCGCGGCGTGGACAAGATTGGCACGACCGGTCGTGGCATTGGTCCGGCCTATGAAGACAAGGTTTCCCGTCGAGGCGTTCGACTTGGCGACCTGTGTGATCCGCAAAGTTTCAAAGAGAAGCTGCGCGAAATCATGTCCTACCACAATTTTGTGCTGACAGAGTATTTCCGCGAAGAGCCCGAGGATATTGACCAGGCTTTTGCTGAACTCATGTCCATGGGCGAGGAAATTCTGCCGATGTCCGCCGACGTGACGGATATTCTTCATGATCTGCGCAAGCGTGGGGAGCCGATCCTGTTCGAGGGTGCCCAGGGCTCACTGCTGGATATCGACCTGGGAACCTACCCCTATGTCACATCATCCAACACGACGGCGGGCGGCACCGCTACCGGGTCCGGTTTCGGGCCCATGTTTCTGGATTACGTGCTAGGTATTACCAAGGCCTACACCACCCGGGTAGGCGCGGGCCCGTTCCCGACGGAGCTTTTCGACGACATGGGCCAGCACCTGGCGGTGAAGGGTAATGAGATTGGCACTACCACTGGTCGTGCACGGCGTTGTGGCTGGTTTGATGCCGTGGCGCTGCGTCATGCCATCCAGATCAACAGTGTGTCCGGTATCTGTCTCACCAAACTGGACGTTCTGGACGGAATGGACACGGTGAAGGTATGTATCGGCTATAAAACGCCGAATGGCGAAATCACCCGCCCACCCATTGGCTGCGATGCCTATAAGGATATCGAGCCGGTGTATGTGGAGTTGCCCGGTTGGCAGGAGAGCACCGTGGGACTGACTGGTCTGGATCAGATGCCGGAAAATGCCCGGGCTTATATCCGCTTCCTGGAGGAGCAGATTGAAGCGCCTATCGATATTATCTCCACCGGTCCTGACCGGGTTGAAACCGTCATTCTCCGCCACCCCTTCGGCGAGTAAATCGTCAGCGTTGTCGCGGCAAACTTCAGGGCTTGTCCGCGACAACGGTCGCTCTCTTCGGGCCGGGATAGCCTTCGACGGTTTGCGTCGGGTCGTCCGGGTCCAGAAAGTCCCGTAGCGACTGAAACCGCATCCAGTCCGTGCTGCGCTGCTCCTCAATAGTGGTTTCTGTGACGTCCACCACACGGGCGTTGCGGAAACCGGTCCGGTCCAGCCATCGCAGCAACGTATCGCAACTGGGCAGGAACCACACATTCCGCATTCGGCCGTAGCGATCCTCCGGCATCAGGCTGTAACCTTCCGGGCCATCTACAATCAGCGTTTCCAATACCAGTTCACCACCCGGGCGAAGGGTATCTTTCAATTCCAGAAGATGGTCGAGTGGTGAGCGGCGGTGGTAGAGCACACCCATGGAGAAGGTGGTGTCGAAGGCTTCCAGTTTCGGTGGCAGGTCCTCGACCCGTATCGGTAGCAGGTCAATGCGCTGCTCCGGGCTGATATAGCCTTTGACGCTCAGGAACTGGAACAGGAACAACAGCCCCGGATCGATCCCTATGACCCGACTGGCGCCTTCACCCAGCATGCGCCAGCAGTGATAACCGGAACCGCAGCCTACATCCAGTATTTGCCGCCCGCTCAGGTCCGACAGATAGGGCGATACCCGGTCCCATTTCCAGTCTGAACGCCACTCAGTATCGATATAGGTGCCAAAAAATTCAAACGGGCCTTTGCGCCAGGGCATAAGCCCGCGCAGTCCCTGTTCCAGTTTTTCGGCTTTGTCCGGTGGTAATGGCTTGTCCGTACTCAGGGAAATGGCGGACCGGTTGAGGTCCGCCGTCACCGCAGGGATGGCTGGCAGTGTCGCCAGTGCCTCCATCCAGCGGGCGATATCGCCGTGAGGGTTTTCATCAAAGCGTTGATGAAGTTGTTGCTGTAGCAGGATTCGCCAGTGTTCAAGTCCGCGAGAATCGAGATCATCAAATAGCGGGGCAGAACACTCCCGCCAGTCGAAAGTCGTCATGAAGGCTCCGTTCAGGGCGATTTAATAGCGAGCATGGAGACAAAATTGAAGCACTGATACCACACAAGTACCTGGTCAAAGCCTGCCTCTGCCAGTCGTTGACGATGCTCTGCCAGAGATTCTGGAATCAGGACCTGTTCCAGGGCGGATCGCTTCTGGCTGATCTCCAGATCAGAGTAGCCGTTGGCCCGCTTGAATTCGTGATGGAGTTGCGTCTGTATGGCCTGCTCAGCGTCTGATTCAAAGCGGATTTTTTCGGAAAGGATCAGTACACCACCGGGCAGGGTGGCGTCGGCAATCCGTGCCATCAGTTCCCCACGCCTTTCCGGTGCCACAAACTGCAGGGTGAAATTCAGTGTGGTTACCGACGCCTTGTCGATAAAGGTGTCCAGAATATCCTCGCAGCGCAGGCTGACCGGTAAAGGGTGGTCATCCAGGGCGATATAGTGTTCGCAGCGTTCGATCATGGCGGCGGAATTATCCACGCCAGTCAGGGTGCAGTCCCGGTCACCAATACCATGGCGCATCGCCAGGGTGGACGCACCCAGGGAACAGCCGAGGTCGTAGCAGTGGCTGCCGGGGCGGGCGTACTGCTCGGTAATGACCTCGATCATCGGGATGATGGTGGTGTAGCCCGGCACCGAGCGGCGAATCATGTCCGGGAACACCCGTGCGACTGATGCGTCGAAGCGAAAGTCTTCCGTTGTACGCTCGCTGGCGAAAAGCCGGTCCAGTGCCTGTCCGGGCTTCCTGGTGCCGTCACTCATTGTTCGCCGGCTCCTGTCCTCCCCGGGAGGGCTGCTCGTGCACTGGAGCCGGGCCTCGGCTGCAGCGAACACCACGGTTTTTGTAATCGACAAGGATGCCGCGGAAATCGGGATCCGTATCGGCGGCGATGGCCAGATACCCCTGTTCACACGCGGCATGAAGCTCTGAAGACTTGGGTGACATGCGGAAGTCCTCACCCGGTTTAACGTGAATGGCTTCGAATTCGCCCACCGGTACGTGGTCCTTGTTGTCGGAGTGATCGATCCGGCCGCTGGCTTCCAGCACAAGTACGGTCACGATAATAGTGCCAATCGCTGTCGCGATCAGGCTGCGTACCGTGAATCTGGCCTCATTCTGGCTCATCGGGAAGTCTCCGGTCTGTCGGTTTTCCGGCCTCAGTACTGGCCGGGTAAGTTAATGGAAGGGGCCTGCAGTGCGGCGAGTTGTTCCCGCAACGACAGAATCTGGTCGGACCAGAAGCGTGGCTGGGCAAACCATGGAAAGAAACGCGGGAAGGCGGGATCATCCCAGCGTTTTGCCAGCCAGGTGCAATGGGAGATCTGCCGATAACAGCGCAGGGGTTCAATCAGGTGCCGCTCGCGGCGGTTAAAGTCGCGGAACATTTCATAGCCTTCCAGCAATTCGCCGAATTGTTGCCCGCGCTCGATATCATCACCGTTCAGCAGCAACCAGAGGTCCTGAATGGCAGGCCCGGTGCGGCAATCATCCAGATCGACAAACAGCATCTGCTCCTCCCGACAGAGGATATTGCCGCCATGGCAGTCCCCATGCAATCTCAGGGAGTGAACTTCGCCGGCGTCATCGATCCGGCGGGCGCAATGATCTATCAGGTCCGGAATCAGTGAATCCCAGGCCGGGCGGAGGTCATCGGGCACCCAGCGGTTATCTGTCAGGAACCGGTGGTTTTGCTCGATGCCGGAGAGTACCGACATAACAGGACGGTGGCGAAAGCTGGCGGCGTCGCCCATATTGTGAAGCTGGCCAAGCCACTGGCCAAGGCGGTAAAGCGTATCGGTCACACTGGTATCCGGGGCCTGACCGCCCCGCTGGGGGAATACTGCGAACAGAAAGTCATCGCAGCGGCCAAGGGTATCTCCGGACGGCATGACCATGGGGGCCACCACAGGAATGTCGGCGGCCAGTAGCTGCGCGGTAAAATCGTGTTCTTCGCGAATCTGGGCTTCGCTCCAGCGCCCCGGGCGGTAAAACTTGGTAATCACCGGTGGTTTGTCCTCGATACCAATCTGGTAAACACGGTTTTCGTAGCTGTTCAGGGCAAACAGCCGACCATTGACCGTGAACCCCGCATCCTCCATGGCGTCAAGTATTTTATCGGGTTTGAGAGTGTCGTAAGGATGGCTGGAGATTTCGGTCATAAATAGGCTTCAGCGTCTCGAACTTTGTTGGGCCTGCATCCGGGCAAGATGGTACCAGTTTTCGTCCAGCTCCCAGCGAACCCGGTCCACGCCGGGAGCGCTGAGGACAATGTCGCCGGCCCTGGCCTGAACCTGGGCCAGCTCACGCTCTGCCCGTTGCCAGTCCCGGTGGTTGTCGCCAAGGCTGCGCATGCTGGGGAAAATGATGCTCAGTGCATCATGGGTCGATGTCTGGTGGGATCGCAGGGAGCTCATGATGGCAGTGCTTCCCTCCACCCTCAACACCCGGTGTTGATAGGGATAGTTGGCTACCATATCGTCGGCCCTCAGCTCCTGGTTGAGGCTGATGACCTCAAAGCCACGCCATCCAAGCCAGCCAACAAATATGGCCGCTACCACCATTACAATTATAAACTGCTTCCTGTCAGACATCGTTCCCTGCTCCGTGCACCTGTTTTCTGGCGCAAGTATAACGTTTCAGCGCCGTCACAGTAACGCGATTCCGGCAAACTCACACAGACAGGCACAAGGTAACTTTAATTCCGATGACGGACACAGAACTACTACAGGCAGATACGGTCGTGATCGGAGCCGGCATTGTCGGCCTTGCCGTTGCCAGACAGCTGGCTATCGAGGGTAGCGAAGTGCTGGTGCTGGAAGCCAATGGGCACTTCGGGGAGGGACTGTCATCCCGTAACAGTGAGGTGATCCACGCCGGCATCTACTACCCCGAGAACTCCGCCAAGGCGAGATTGTGCGTTCGTGGCCGGCACCTGCTCTACGATTATTGCTTTCAACGCCATATTGCCCACCGTAAGACCGGCAAGTGGATTGTCGCCAGAGGCCCGGCCCAGCAGGAGAAGCTCAGTGATATCGGCCAGCAGGCTGAACGTAACGGTGTTGCGCTGCGAAGTGTGGGCCGCGAATCGTTGCAGGCGGCACTGCCCGGGGTGGTTGCTGATGAAGCGCTGTACTCTCCTGAAACCGGAATTGTTGATAGCCATGGCGTCATGCTGGCGTTGCTTGGAGACCTTGAGGATTATGGCGGTCAGCTTGCCTGCTATGCGCCCGTTGAGTCCGCGACAACCCGCGGAGGCCAACATTGCTTGCGGGTAGGCGGTCAGGCCCCGTGTGACCTGATTGCCCGGCGTGTGGTGAATGCCGCTGGCCTGGATGCGGTTCCGCTGGCATTCGGATGGGAGGGGTTTCCCCGGACAGCCGTCCCGCAACAGTGGCTGGCCCGCGGGGTTTATTTCAGTTATTCCGGTCGACACCCGTTCAGTTCACTTGTCTACCCGGTCCCGGAACCGGGCGGCCTGGGTGTTCACCTGACCCTGGATCTGGCCGGCCAGGCAAGGTTCGGGCCGGATGTACAGTGGATAGAACGGGCGGATTTCTCGGTGGATCCGGGCCGTGCACTAGCGTTTGCTGACAGTATTAGCTGTTGGTGGCCCGGCCTTGACGCAACCCGTCTGCAGCCAGCTTACGCCGGTATTCGCCCCAAGCTGGCAGGACCGGATGGCGGATTTGCGGATTTTCGTATCGCTGGTGAGGCAGAGCATGGCATTCCCGGGTTGGTGCATCTGTTTGGCATTGAGTCTCCCGGGCTGACAGCGTGCCTGGCTATTGCCGAAGAGGTGGCTGCAAAGTTCAGTGACTGACCTCTTGCCGGTTAACCCGGGGTTCTTGCCAGAGCCCAGATCTGAACATCCACCGCGCCGGCATCCAGCAGGGCTTCGGTCAGGCTCCGTGCGGTAGCACCCGTTGTTACCACGTCATCGACAATGGCTATTCGCGGAGGCGGTGGGCGGGTGACCTGGTAAATGCCCCGCAGATTCGCCAATCGTTCCGCCCGGTTCAGCCCCCGCTGGGGGCGAGTGCGCCGGTTCCTGGTAACCAGGTCTGTCGTCCATGGAATACCAGACTGTTTGCCGACCTGCTCAGCGATATCCGCTGCCTGGTTGAAACCCCGCTTTCGCAGGCGGGCGGGGTGCATCGGGCTGGCAACCAGCAAATCCGGCCGCCGTTCCGGGTTGGCGTCCAGAATCGACATGAGATGTCCCGCGAAGTCATTGATCAGCGGCCGGGCGAACGCTCGTTGGCCGTTGTATTTGTAACGCTGGATCATGCCATCGACCGGGAAGCGGTAACGCCAGGGCGCAATCACCCGGCTGAACGGTGGAGGGTCCTGCAGACATTGGCCGCAAAGTGTCTCATTGCCGGCTAATGCCAGGGGCAGGGCGCAGCAACGGCAATGCCAGTGATTGGCCGGTAAATCCAGCCGGCAGGGATCGCAGAGTCCGAAGCGGGCGTTCGATGCCAGGCAGGCGACGCACTGACCGCCACCGGATGGCGAAAGGCCCTGCATGATTTTCGCAGAGGTGTGAATCCATTCCCTGCTGTTAACCTTTGGTGCTAACAAGGTTGACAGCGATCTCAGTCCCTTTATCATCTGTTTCATCCGTAAACCAGAATCCCGGTAAAGTTAACAGGACTGAATCATGACTGCCACCGCTCCATCCACAACAGCCCGCCACGACTGGACAATGCAGGAAGCCCGCGCACTGTTCGAGCTGCCATTCAACGACCTGATGTTCCGTGCCCAGAGCGTGCACCGGGAACATTTCGACCCCAACGAAGTGCAGATCAGTACGCTGTTGTCCATAAAGACCGGTGCCTGCCCGGAAGATTGCAAGTACTGCCCTCAGAGCGGCCATTACAATACTGGCCTGGAAAAGGAAAAGCTGCTGGAGATTGAAAAGGTGGTTGCCGAGGCGAAGGCCGCGAAGTCGAAAGGCGCGTCCCGTTTCTGTATGGGTGCGGCCTGGCGTAGCCCCTCGAAGAAGGACATGGGGTACGTGGTGGATATGGTCCGCCAGGTGAAATCCCTGGGCCTGGAAACCTGTATGACCCTGGGTATGTTGCAGCAGGAACAGGCCGATGAACTGGCGAATGCGGGTCTGGATTACTACAACCACAATCTGGACACGTCCGAGAAGTACTACAGCCACATCATTACCACCCGAACCTATCAGGACCGGCTGGATACCCTTGAGAATGTCCGTAATGCGGGCATGAAAGTCTGTTGTGGCGGTATCGTGGGCATGGGGGAAGACCCCGACGACCGCGTCGGTCTGCTGGTTCAACTGGCGAACCTGCCCCACCACCCGGAGAGTGTACCGGTCAACATGCTGGTGAAGGTGCCGGGCACGCCAATGGAAAATGTGGAAGACCTGGATCCGTTCGAGTTCATCCGTACCATCGCCGTGGCTCGCATCATGATGCCGGCCTCCCACGTGCGCCTGTCTGCCGGCCGGGAGAACATGAACGAGCAGATGCAGTCCCTGTGCTTCCTGGCCGGTGCCAACTCGATCTTTTATGGCGAAAAACTGCTGACTACGAATAACCCCGAGGCCGATGCCGACCGTGAGCTGTTCAAGCGTCTGGGCATTCGCCCTGAAGAACGGGAGCAGGCCTGCTCGGAGCAGGAAGCGGAAGAGGCCATTACCGAGGCAGTGGAATACGAGCAGACCCACCACATGTTCTACGACGCTACCCGCGAATCTGCATGACCGTCGGTGAGGGCTGATCATGCGTGATTTTGCAGCCGAGCTTGAAACCCGGAAGCAGGCGGGGCTTTACCGCACCCGCCGGCTGATCAGCGGGCCGCAGCAGCCGCAGCTTGTTTCCGATGGGGTGCCGCTGTTGTCTTTCTGCAGCAACGACTATCTGGGGCTGGCCAATCACCCCGATATTATCCGTGCCGCTACCGATGCCATGCCTCAAACCGGTCTCGGCGGAGCTGCTTCCCACCTTATCTGCGGGCATCATGATGGCCATCACCAGTTGGAAGCCCGGTTGGCAGCGTTCACACTTCGCAGCGCGGCATTATTTTTCTCCACCGGTTACATGGCCAATATGGGCGTGCTATCCGCATTGGCCGGCCGTGGTGACACCATCTTTTCGGATCGCCTCAATCATGCCTCCATCATCGACGGCTGCATTCTCAGCCGTGCCAGGGTTCGGCGCTATCCTCACGGGGATACGGAAGCTCTGGCCGACATGCTGGCGACGACCGGGGGCCATAAACTGGTGGTGACAGATGGCGTGTTCAGTATGGATGGAGACATCGCGCCTCTGAAGGAGCTTGCGGCTCTGTGTCGCGTGCACGATGCGCTTCTGGTCGTAGACGATGCCCACGGTGTGGGGGTGCTTGGCCCCCAGGGGCGGGGCAGTCTGGCAGAGCTGGGGTTGTCGGAACAGGATGTACCGGTGCTGATTGGAACACTGGGCAAGGCAGTCGGTACCAGCGGCGCGTTCGTTGCCGGCCCGGAATTGCTGATGGATTATCTGGTTCAGAAAGCCCGGACCTATATCTACACCACGGCCATGCCCCCGGCCATTGCCCTGGCGACCTGCGCCAGCCTCGATCTGATCGAACAGGAGCACAGCCGCCGCACCCACCTGCAGTCGCTGATACGTGAGTTCCGCCGTGGCGCCTCCGCGCTGGGCTATGAACTGATGCCATCCTGCACCCCCATACAACCGATCATGGTGGGCGACAACTGGTCCGCCCTGGCTCTGAGCGAGGATCTGGAACAAAAGGGCCTGATGGTAACTGCCATCAGGCCCCCCACTGTGCCGGAAGGTGAAGCCCGCCTGCGGGTCACACTCAGCGCAGCTCATTCGGTGGCGGATCTGCGCAAGCTGCTGGCGGCACTTGCAGACTGCCGCCCATTGCTAAAACGGCCGTCTTCCGAGGTCGTATGAACCAGGGGAAATGCGGCCGTGCAATGCCTTGATTCGATTCGCCGGTTTGTTCTTGGTGAGGGGGATTAATGGCTAACCTGACAAATCCCCCGGCCGGGGCTCCTGCCAAAACAGCCATCGCGAGGGACTTCGGTGCGGCATCGGGAACCTACAATCCGGCTGCCCGCCTGCAGCGGTACATGGGCCAGGTGATGGTTGACCGGTTGCAGGAGCAGGCCTGTTTGCGAGAAATCGGGGTTGATTGCCGGGTACTTGACCTGGGGTGCGGCACAGGCTGGTTTACCGGGCAACTGGCTGAGCTGGCAGGCCGGTCCGGCGGTGTCGTAACCGGTGCTGACCTGTCGCCGGGTATGCTCGACTATGCACAGGCTGCCGGCGCACCCGGAATTCGCTGGATCGTTGCCGATGCAGAGTCCCTGCCGCTGGCAGACGACAGCATGGACGTCGTTTTCAGTAACCTGATGATTCAGTGGTGCAGCCATTCCGCCAATGTGCTGGCAGAATGCCGTCGGGTTCTGCGGCCTGGCGGGCAGTTGGTGATTTCAACCCTGCTGGATGGCACCCTGGATGAATTGAGGGACGCGTGGCGCAAGGCTGATCCGGAGCATGAGCATGTTAACCGCTTTGAGACGGAAACCGCTTTTCGCGGGCAAGCCCTTGCGGTTCTGCCGGGTGCTCGTATTACCACCGAGTCGATAGCACTGGATTATCCTTCACCCACGGCCCTGCTGGCAGAACTGAAAGCCATCGGGGCCGGTTTCAAGGGTTCGTTGCGTCGTCGCAATGCAACCGCGCCGGGCCGTTTACGGGCCATGTGCCATCACTACCCGAAAGGGCGTGACGGGCTGGTCTACGCAACCTACCAGGCAGCATGGCTGACGTGCCGACTGCCGGGCTGATATCGGAGTTCTCTGGGCAATGGCCAGAAAAAGCTATTTCGTAACAGGCACGGACACGGGCGTTGGCAAAACCATAGTATCGGCAGCCATTCTCGAGGCGGCAGCGGCCCTCGGTAAACGTACACTGGCCATGAAGCCGGTAGCGTCGGGCTGTGATGAAACACCCGACGGTCTGCGTAACGAAGATGCGCTGATATTGATGAAGGCAATGTCTGAGTCCCTGGGTTATGACCAGATCAATCCGGTCGCGCTGAAGCCTGCCATTGCACCCCATGTCGCAGCGGCCCATGCTGGCCGGACCATTACGGCAGAGCGCCTGGTCGGCTTCTGTCGCGGCCTGCAGATGCGGCCGGCAGACCTGCTTCTGGTCGAGGGCGCCGGTGGCTGGCGGGTGCCCCTTAATGACCGTGAAACCTATGCTGCAGTGCCGGGGGCACTGCAAATGCCCGTCATTCTGGTGGTGCCCCTGAAGCTTGGCTGTATCAACCACGCGCTGTTAACAGCAGAGGCCATCCGCCGCGATGGCCTGACAGTGGCCGGTTGGGTTGCCAACCGCCCGGTTCAGGAGGCTATGGATTGTGAGCAGGAAACCCTGGAATATCTTGTCAATCATTTGTCTGCTCCTTTTATGGGCGTCTTGCCTTGGCAGGAGAGCGCAGATCCGAAAACGCTGTCGGCCAGCCTGAATGTGAACTGTTTGTTTGAAAATTAACCAGAAATGTGGCTTACTTGAGTCAATTAACGGTCACTGAGTAGCGCAGTTATGATCAATAACACATTGGGTATCGGTATACAGGGTATTCAGGACGGCATGCGAGGCATGGAAAATGCCGCGCGCCAGATCGCCCGGGGTGGCGCTGATGGTCCTCGGGGTACCGCTGAAGGTGCCGGTGGGCTGGTCGAGCCCATTATTGATCTCAAGCTCTATGAGCGCAGTGTTGAAGCCTCTGCCCAGGTGGTGAAAACCGCCGACGAAACCCTGGGCACGCTTCTGGATATCGAGGCCTGAAGCTGCCTGAATCACTGAGATGATGATATCCGGTTCAGTTCCCTCCCTGTCGCCCGCGTATCCTCCGACGGATTCCGGCAGAGCTGCCGCCAGCAGAAATGCTGAAGGCGCTGAAGAAAGCCGCGACAACACCCGCCCCCGGAGTTCCGGGACAGATAAGCCCCAAGGGCTGGAAGATGCCGAACTAAAGATACTGGCTGAACTGAAAGCCCGGGATCGCGAAGTCCGTGCTCACGAGGCAGCGCACCAGGCCGTGGGTGGGCAGTATGCCGGGTCCATCTCCTATGTTTACGAACGCGGCCCAGACGGTGCCCAATACGCCGTTGGTGGAGAAGTGTCGATTGATACTTCCCCGATCCAGGGCGACCCGCAGGCAACGATTGAGAAAATGCGAACAGTCAGATCGGCAGCGCTTGCGCCTGCGGAACCCTCTCCCCAGGATCGGGCGGTTGCTGCCGAAGCTATGCAGCTTATGTTGCAGGCCCAGTCTGAACTGTCATCAGAGCTTGGCGGCCGGGAAGGCACTGACTTGGCTGGGAGCGCTGATGGCGATGAACCGGTTGATCAGAAATCCCGGGGTGCAGCCAATACCTACCAAACTGTCTCTGGCTTCGACGAGAACGTCGCGGCAAACGGAGAAAGCACTTCCAGGTTCATGGCAACTGCCTGATAAGCGTAATCTTTAAGCTTTATTTTTTGCAGTTACGCCCGCCTTTTTCATAAAACTTCACCACAAAACGCAACACAAATTTCCAGCCGGACTATTGACAATTCTGCCCCTCTAAACGTATGTTTCAAACAAGTGTTTAATTAGCGGTTCAGAAGCCATTGCTGCGCCGATTGAGCCAACCCCGAGGCAAAGTGCTGTGACCGTTTCGCAGCTGTGACCGAAAATCTGAGGTGAATTCCATGCCCGACTATAAAGCGCCCCTGCGTGACATTCGATTTGTGATGACCGAACTGCTGGACAGCGAGCAGCACTATGCCAATCTGGAAGGCGCCGAAGATGCGACGCCAGATATGGTCGACGCCATCATCGGGGAAGGTGCAAAATTCTGTGAGCAGGTATTGTCACCGCTGAACCAGGTGGGCGACAAGGAAGGCTGTACCTGGAGTGAAGACGGTGTGAAAACACCGACTGGTTTCAAGGAAGCCTACCAGCAGTATGTGGAAGGTGGCTGGCCGTCGATGACAGCCGATCCCAACTATGGCGGCCAGGGCCTGCCGCACTCCCTCGGCCTGGTGATGAGTGAAATGGTGGGTACGGCCAACTGGTCTTTCGGAATGTATCCCGGCCTGAGCCATGGTGCCACCAACACAATCGAAGCTCATGGTACCGAAGAGCAGAAGCAGACCTATCTCACCAAGCTGATCAGCGGCGAGTGGACCGGCACCATGTGTCTGACCGAGCCGCACTGTGGTTCAGACCTGGGCACCCTGCGCACCAAGGCCGAGCCCAACGCTGACGGCACCTACGCCATCACCGGTACCAAGATCTTTATCTCTGCCGGCGAGCACGACATGGCCGAGAATATCGTCCACATCGTACTGGCAAGGCTTCCGGGCGCGCCTGAAGGCACCAAGGGCATTTCTCTGTTCATCGTGCCCAAGAACCTGCCGAACGAAGACGGTTCTTCCGGTGATCGTAACGCCGTTTCCTGTGGCTCTATCGAGCACAAGATGGGTATCCATGGTAACGCCACCTGCGTCATGAACTTCGATGGTGCCAAAGGTTGGCTGATCGGCCCCGAGAACAAGGGCCTGAACTGCATGTTCACCTTTATGAACACCGCCCGAATCGGTACCGCCATTCAGGGTCTGGGTGCAGCCGAACTGGGCCTGCAGGGATCGGTGACCTACGCCAAGGACCGTCTGGCCATGCGTTCACTCAGCGGTGCCAAGAATCCTGAGGGTATTGCGGATCCGATCATTGTTCATCCGGATGTGCGTCGCATGCTGCTTACCCAGAAAGCGGTTGCCGAAGGCGCCCGCGCGCTGATCTACCTGACTGCACAGCAAGCAGACATTGTTCACAGTGGCAAGACCGAAGAAGAGCGAAAGGCAGCGGACGAGGCCCTGGGCTTCCTGACTCCGATCGCCAAGGCCTTCCTCACTGAAATTGGCTACGAAGCTGCCAACCTGGGTATGCAGGTATATGGTGGCCACGGTTTCATCTCCGAGTGGGGCATGGAGCAGAACGTTCGTGATGCCCGTATCGGCATGATCTACGAAGGAACCACCGGTATCCAGGCGCTGGATCTGCTGGGCCGGAAGGTCCTGATGACCCAGGGCGAATCCCTGAAAGGCTTTACCAAGCAGGTGCACATGTTCTGCAAGGAAAACGCCGACGATGAGCAACTCAAGGAATTCATTGAGCCGCTGGCCGCTCTCAACAAGGAATGGGGCGACCTGACCATGAAGATCGGCATGACTGCCATGAAGAACCGTGAAGAAGTCGGTGCCGCCTCTGTGGATTACCTGATGTACTCCGGTTACGCCGTGTTTGCCTATCTCTGGGCCCGCATGGCCAAGGTGGCGCTGGACAAGATGGTGGAAGGCACCACCGAAGAAATGTTTTACAACGCCAAGATCCAGACAGCACGCTTCTACTTCAAGCGTATGCTGCCGCGCGCCAAAGGGCATGCGGAAAGCATGCTGGCCGGTTCCGACAGCCTGATGGATATGCCGGAAGAAGCCTTCGTCCTCTAAGGCGGGGTTTCAGGAAAACGCAAAAGGCCCGCTCTCCCAGGAGGCGGGCTTTTTTCATGAAATGACCGCCGGGACCTCATGAGTTGAAGCTGTCATTAGGGTAGAATGATCGTTTATAAATATAACCTGAGCGGACACATAGCCGAGAAAGTGAACCGGGCCACTAGCCCGCATGCGTTCACTTTGCAGACTGACTGAATTGTGGAGAGTTTTTGATGGCTGATTACCAGGCACCTTTACGTGACATGCGCTTTGTCCTGAACGAAGTGTTCGACGCTCCGACTTTGTGGGCGTCACTGCCAAAAGTGGCAGAGAACGTGGATCCGGACACTGCTGACGCCATTCTGGAAGAGGCGGGCAAGATTACCAGTGGTGTGCTGGCTCCGCTGAACCGCGAAGGTGACGAGCAGGGCTGCAAGTGGAATGACGGCGAAGTGTCCACGCCGGAAGGCTTCCGCGAGGCCTACCAGACCATCGTTGAAGGTGGCTGGAACGGTCTGGGTGGCAACCCGGAGTTTGGTGGCATGGGCATGCCGAAAACCCTGGTCGCCCAGTTCGAGGAAATGATGCAGGCCGCCAATATGGCCTTTGGTCTGGCCCCGATGCTGACCGCAGGTGCCTGCCTGGCCCTGGATGCCCACGGCAGCCAGGAGTTGAAGGAAAAGTACCTGCCCAACATGTATTCGGGCGTCTGGTCCGGTGCCATGGACCTGACTGAACCCCATGCAGGTACCGACCTCGGCATTATCCGCACCAAGGCCGAGCCTAACGGTGATGGTTCCTTCAGCGTGACCGGTACCAAGATCTTCATCACCTGGGGCGAGCACGACATGGCCGAAAACATCGTCCATCTGGTGCTGGCCAAGTTGCCTGACGCACCCAAGGGGCCCAAAGGCATCTCGATGTTCCTGGTGCCCAAGTTCAGCGTCAATGACGATGGCTCACTGGGCGAGCGCAACAGCCTGAGCTGTGGTTCCCTCGAGAAGAAGATGGGCATCAAGGGTTCTGCCACCTGCGTGATGAACTTCGACGGCGCCAAAGGCTGGCTGGTTGGCGAGGAGAACAAAGGCCTGGCAGCCATGTTCACCATGATGAACTATGAGCGCCTCGGGGTAGGCATCCAGGGCATCGGTGCCGCGGAAGCGTCGTTGCAGAGCGCCCGTGAATACGCCCTGGAGCGTATCCAGAGCCGTGCCCCCAGCGGTGCCCAGCAGCCTGAAAAAGCCGCGGACCCGATTCTGGTACATCCGGATGTGCGTCGTATGCTGCTGACCATGAAAGGCTATGTAGAGGGCGGTCGCGCTTTCTCGACTTATGTGGCCCAGTGGCTGGATATCTCCAAGTACTCGGACGATGACGAGCGCCGCAAGCATGCCGAAGGCATGGTGGCATTGCTGACCCCGGTGGCCAAAGCCTTCCTGACCGACCGTGGCCTGGATGCCTGCATCATGGGCCAGCAGGTGTTCGGCGGCCATGGCTTTATCCGCGAGTGGGGCCAGGAGCAGCTGGTTCGTGATTGCCGCATTACCCAGATCTACGAGGGTACCAACGGTATCCAGGCGCTGGACCTGATGGGCCGCAAGGTGGTTGGTAGCCAGGGCAAGCTTTATGAATTGTTTGCTGAAGATGTGGCGTCTTTCATCGAAGAGAACAGCGGCGATGACAACCTTCGCCCCTATCTGGAGCCATTGGCTGCGGCTTTCGAGCGTCTGTCCGATGTCACCGAGCATGTCATCAAGCAGGCCGGTGACAATCCTGACGCCGTCGGTGCGGCATCGGTGGATTACCTGGACCTGTTCGGCCTGACGGCGCTGGGTTATATGTGGGCGAAGATGGTAAAGGCAGCGGCGCCGAAAGCCGAGGGTGATACTTCTGGCTTCTATAGCGGCAAGGTGAAGAGTGCGCGCTTCTACTTTGATCGCCTGTTGCCGAAGACCGTCGCGCTGGCCGAAGGCATTCGCAGTGGCAGCGGCTCCATGATGGCGCTGACTGCCGAGGAATTCTGATGCGCCCGGTGTGACGTTGAAAAGGCAGGCCCGCGGGCCTGCCTTTTTTGTGTGCGGCCAGTTTGGCGCTAGAGGTTTTCGAGTCTTTCGGGATCCAGCACGAAGGGGTTTTCATTGCCCTGTATGTCTGCAACCTGGCGATGACGGGTCAGCTCCCGGTCATCCGGCGGGTCCAACCGGTTCCAGCCCTCGAAAACCCTGGTTGCTCCGGCCCAGGGCAGGTCGTAGGTCTCCACCATGTAAGCGACGGTGCGGGCAACATCGCCTTTTACCCGTTCCGGCGGTTCAAAGAACTGGGCACTCTCGCGAATTCCACACTCATCTGGCCTGGCGACTGCGCCGAGCTCCTCGAAACGGGCATTACGTCGTCTCATTTCGACACGACTGCGAACCGGTACGATGTTGTGGAGGTCTGAAGCAATTTGCCGGTATCGATCATCATCGGCGCACTGGCTGGAGGTTCCACAGTCAAGAGCGCTGCGAACCTGGGCCAGTGGGTAGATATAGCCGTCCGTCAGCAGAAACCCTTTGCTGGTGAAGGGCGTTTCGCAAAAGAAAGATGCTCCACCCTGAGCGTAGAGCTTTCCCCAGAATTCGTTCTGGATAACTGTGTCCGGGTCGCTGAAGCGAGTATTCTGACTACTGACCAGCGAAGAGGCGAGCAATATGGACAGTGTTAGCAGGGAGAAGATTAAGGTTTTCATGGGCCATTTATACCTCTCAGTGCTCAGAAGCGCCTTGGCTGACGGGGCATGAATGGATTGCGGGTGGCCTGATCAGACAAAAAAATGACACTTCATTCACTAATAATGAGAAGTATGGCACAGAGGCTCTTGAAGAACAGAGCCTCGTGAAGGATATTTGCTGTATTCTGTTAACCGGTTAACAATTTTATTTTAACCGGTTACGGATGTTCTGGTAGCCCGATTTCAGATCTTCACCAAGCTTGTGGGCGGTCTGGCGTGCTTCCTTTGACGCATCGTCTGCATCATGCAGGAGTCCGTCGAGTTTGCCGCGGAACCGCTCCCAGTCTTTTTCCAGGTCATCCCACTCGTCTTTGACATCTTCTCTCGCCAGATGCATTTGAACGCGGGCTTCGTCGCGGTACTGTTTTACTTTCTCCGATAACTGTTTCAGATCGTCCTGGAATCCCATATCACACACCTCCTTTGATGATTGATGGATATACCATGCTACCGGATGTCAAAATCTGTCAAGCGGGATTGGTTGTGATTGCGAAAGGTTTGATTCAGATCAGGCTGGTCTGGATAAAAGGGTGATCATATCCTGCAGGTGGTGCCAGGGGGACAGGCTGTCAAAGCCTTTGGCGGCACGATCCGTGGCGCTGCAGAGCTCCAGTGCTGTCATTAGCTGGCGGCGGCTCAGGCGTCTGGCTGCCTGCTCTACAGCCTTTGCACGCTGGGGCTGGAATACGCCTCGTTTCTTCAGGAAACCGGCCGTGTTTTCTTTTTTGGCGGCCGCGATATTCAGTTCCATAGTCAGGTTCAGATCCCGTGAGAGCACTGTCAGTAGGCCCAGAGGATTCTCGCCTTCCTGTTGCAGCACGCCAATGATTTTTCTGGCATGGGCCGCTCTGCCGGCAAGAAGTTCGGTGACCAGTTCAAATCCATTGAAGCGGGAACTGTCCTGAACGGCCTGTTCGACGGTTTCCTCATCGATGGTGATGCCGGAGCCCAGCAGCGCCAGGCGGTCCAGTTCCTGGCTTGCCGCCAACAGGTTGCCCTCCAGGCGCTCGGCCAGAATTTCCAGGGCACCACGGGTCAGGTGCAATCCATGGTTGCTGGCCCGCTGTTGCAGCCATCCCGGAAACTTTTCGGTATCAACAGGCCAAACCGGTACGTGAACACCTTTGTTCTGGAGTTCCTTGTACCATTTACGACGGGTTTCCGCGGCATCCAGGCGGGCGCTGATCAATAACACAATGATGTCATCGGGGGGATTCTGCAGCACAGTTTCCAATACCGCACGGCCATCCCCGAGTTTGCCCGTGGGCAGGTGTATCTCAATTCGGCGTTTTTCGGCAAACAATGACAGCGCACCAAACTCCTCTCCGACCCTGTTCCAGTCCAGCTGTTGGTCTGCGTGAAAGGTCACCCGGTCTTCAAAGCCGGCCGCACGGGCAGCCTTGCGTACCTGGTCACAGCACTCCTGAACCAGCAATGGCTCGTCGCCGGATATCAGATATACTGGTAACAGGCCTTTCTGAAGTAACTGGGGAAGCTGGTACGCCTGTGTCTTCATGACGAAGGATCTGCACTTTCGTCACGGGCCTGTTTTGCTTCCTGTCTCAGGCGATCAATGCGGCCCTCATCGAGCGGAGCCAGACGGAAGATGATTTGCTGCGCCAGGCGATCATGGAGCTGTTCCCGCAAGGCTTCTTCTTCCCGTTGTTTGGCCAGCACGTTGGATTCATCGTAGCGATAGGTTTCACTGCTATTGAGGTCGGTTGGCTCAATAAGCGGGATGTTATCGGAGGTGAGTACCTCAATATCCACCGTGTGACGTAGCGTGTATTCGGCGGCTGCGGCACGGAGGGTAATGGCGCTGGCACGCCGTTCCTGGCGGAAGTTGCCGATCTTCAGTACGTAATCTGCCTCTTCCGCGGGCTTCAGCTGAATTCGACCCAGTTCCAGTTGCTCGCGGACAGCGTCGCACAGTTGCCCGGGCACGTTATCCGAGCAGTCCACGGCCAGTGGTTGCAATGCTGACGACACCGGCGGTGCGCCCCTTAGCTGAAACCCGCACCCTGTAACCAGCAGGCAAAGAGTTGCTAACGCCATAAGTCGAATCAGGGAGCCGGCCGCCGGTTTCATATCAGTTTGCCACCACGTTTACCAGTTTGCCGGGCACTACGATAACCTTGCGAACAGTCTTGCCTTCGGTAAAGCGCACGACGTTCTCGTTTTCCAGTGCGAGAGCCTCCAGTGCGTCTTTTTCAATATTGGCCGGCACGTCCGCCTTGGCCCGTACCTTGCCATTGACCTGAAGCACTATCTGAATCTCACTGCGAACCATGGCAGCCTTGTCAGCGGTGGGCCATGAGGCATCTACAACCGGCTCTTCATGCCCCAGTGCGTGCCACAGCCGGTGGCAGATATGGGGAGCGATGGGGGACAGCATCAGCACGGCGGTATCCAGTGCTTCCTGGCGCACGGCATGGCTTTGCGGCTCGTCATCGGCGAGCTTTCCAACGTCGTTCAGAAGCTCCATAACCGCTGCAATGGAAGTGTTGAATGTCAGCCGCCGGCTGATGTCATCACTGACCTTGGCGATGGTTTCATGGGTCTTGCGGCGAAGGTTGCGCTGACTATCGTTGAGGCTGGTGCTGTCCAGAGCCGGAACCGCACCTTTTTCGGTGTGTTCGCCGACCATACGCCACAGACGCTTGAGGAATCGGTGAGCACCCTCCACGCCGCTGTCGGACCATTCCAGGGATTGCTCCGGGGGTGCGGCGAACATCATGAACAGTCGTACGGTATCGGCACCGTGCTCGTCAATAATGGCCTGCGGATCGATGCCGTTGTTCTTGGATTTGGACATTTTGGTAACACCGCCGGCTACCACCGGTTGACCATCATCCTTGTGAACGGCACGGATAACCTGGCCTTTCTCATCTTTTTCGGTGATCACATCCGCCGGAGAGATCCACACCTTGCCGCCGCTGTCGTCTTCCCGGTAATAGGTCTCCGCCAATACCATGCCCTGACAAAGCAGGCGGTTGAACGGCTCGGAGCTGTTGACCAGCCCGACGTCCCGCAGCAATTTATGGAAGAAGCGGGCATACAGCAGGTGCAGGATGGCGTGTTCGATACCACCGATGTACTGGTCTACCGGCAGCCAGTAGTTGGCAGCGGCGGGGTCAAGCATACCCTTGTCATAATTGGGGCTGCAGAACCGGGCATAGTACCAGGATGACTCCATAAAGGTGTCGAAAGTGTCGGTTTCCAGCGTGGCGGGCTGGCCTTCAAAACTGGTTTTTGCCCACTCCGGGTCGGCCTTGATGGGCGACTGCACACCGTCCATGGTCACGTCTTCCGGCAGGACGACCGGCAGCTGGTCGTCGGGTACAGGGCGCTCAGTGCCGTCCTCCAGGGTCATCATCGGAATCGGCGCGCCCCAGTAGCGCTGGCGGGATACGCCCCAGTCGCGTAGGCGGTAATTGACCGTGCGCGTGCCAATGCCGTTGTCTTCCAGGTAGTCGGCGATAGCCTCAAAGGCCTCCTCGCTGGTGAGACCATTGTATTTACCCGACGAAACCAGAATACCTTTCTCGGTGAAAGCTTCTTCCTGGGTATCAATCTCGCGATTATCGGCGGGGGCGATAACCTGCTTGATCGGAAGCCGGTATTTAACAGCAAATTCGTGATCCCGCTCGTCATGGGCGGGTACCGCCATGAGCGCGCCGGTACCGTATTCCATCAACACGAAATTGGCGACGTAAACCGGAATTTCTTCCTGGGTCAGCGGATGAATCGCTTTATAGCCGGTATCAATGCCTTTCTTCTCCATGGTTGCCATTTCGGCTTCGGCAACCTTGCTGTTGCGACACTGTTCAACAAACTCGGCAACTTCCCGGTATTGCTCGGAGGCCGCCCTGGCAACCGGGTGCTCAGCGGCTACCGCCATGTAAGTAACGCCCATGAGGGTGTCCGGGCGGGTGGTATAGACATCCAGCGTGTCATCACGGCCCTTGAGGGGGAAAGTCAGTTCGGTACCGGTGGACTTGCCGATCCAGTTCCGTTGCATGGTCTTGACCTGCTCGGGCCAGTCTTCCAACTCGTCTAGGTCGTTCAGCAGTTCTTCGGCATAGTCGGTAATGCGGATGAACCACTGGGGAATCTTTTTCTGTTCTACCGGAGCACCGGAACGCCAGCCCTTGCCGTCAACCACTTGCTCGTTGGCCAGCACCGTCTGGTCCACCGGGTCCCAGTTCACCGTGGACATCTTCTTGTAGACCAGGCCTTTTTCGTACAGGCGGGCAAAGAGCCACTGCTCCCAGCGATAGTAGTCGGGTTTGCAGGTGGCCAGCTCACGGTTCCAGTCGTAACCGAAGCCCAGTTGCCTGAGCTGATTTTTCATGTAGGCAATATTGGCGTGGGTCCACTTCGCCGGCGCTGTCTTGTTGGCAATGGCAGCGTTTTCAGCGGGCAGACCAAAGGCGTCCCAGCCCATGGGCTGCATCACATTCTTACCCTGCATGCGCTGGTAACGGGAGATCACGTCGCCGATGGTGTAGTTGCGCACGTGCCCCATGTGCAGTTTGCCGCTGGGGTAGGGAAACATGGACAGGCAATAGTATTTGGGCTTGCCCGGCTCTTCCTTTACCGTAAAAGTCTTATTTTCTTCCCAGTAGGTGCGGGCTTGTTGTTCAACATCGCGGGGATTGTATTGCTGGTCCATTCCTGCCATTACCAAAGTTACCCTGTATCAGAAAAGATGTGCAAAGCGGCCGGACATTCTAACGCACACAAGGCTTAACAGGTAGTCTGCCAATTTTCCCATACTGTGCCATGCTTGAGGTGAAGGCAGGCAGGTACGGGTGACCGGGACACGCGGTGAATACATCCCTGTAGGCTCGTAAAAAACATCCCTGTTTTTTACGGTCCCGATCACCCGTACCTGCCTGCCCGGACTTTTGACCAGATTGTCAACACAGCTAGGTATAGGGGAGAGTGGGTATGGCTGATCAGGGATGTCAAAAACAGGGATGTTTTTGTCAAGCGTACATGGACGTATTAACAGCGTGCCCTGATCAGCCATACCCACTCTGCCCGTACACCAATAGGGAGCGGCCATGACCGAACCAGAACGCAATCACCTTTCAGGCAAAGCCCTCGAGGCCTATGACCGTATGCTGGAACGGGTCCAGACCCGACTCAGTGAAATGGAGGAAACCACCCGCGATACCCTGCAGGAAGAAATCGAACGGGCGGTGGAGTTTGAATACGAGTTGGAAGAAATGACCCGCGAAGAAGCGGATCTTCTTGGCGCCTATCTGCAGCGTGATCTCGAACATTTGCTGCACTTCGTCGAAGAAACCGGCGAAGGCCTGAAGGAATGGTTGCAACTGGACATCTCACTGCTGGAGCACCAGTTGGCGGATATGCTGTTCTCGGTGGCGGATAAAACCAAGCTCGACACACTTGAGCTGAGCCAGAAACTCGAGAGACACGGGGCCAGCCAATACATCAGCGGTGAAGTGGCAACGGCCGGCATGTTCAAATGCCTCAATTGCGGCCACATGCGCTGCCTGACAGCCACCAGCCACCTGGAACCCTGCGACGCCTGCGGTTCCCACTACTACGAGCGCGTCACCAGCCGCTGGCCCCGCAAGACGGAGTAAGTCGGGCTACGGAGGTTAGCATCAGAGCCTGAACGGCCATGGGGTGGGTATCCTTTTCTGCCAGAAAAAGGTGTTTGAGCACAGCGAGTTCTTTTTCCAAAGAAAAGGATACCCACCCCGTGGCCAGGCACTCACCGTGCAGGCTGCCCGGAAGCCACCCGAGATCAGTTTTTGGGAATCACCCGCTCCCGCACAAACACGATAAGAATCGCCGCCAGCGTCAGCACCGGCCATGAGCCGGACAGCATATAAGGCGTGTTGCCCTCAGCTGCATAAACTTCACCGGTGAGCACGGCGCGCTCAAACTGGGGAATGGTTTCAGTGATTTGGCCCTTGTGATCGATGATGGCGGTAACGCCATTATTGGTCCCACGCAGCATGAAACGACCAGTTTCCAATGCCCGCATGCGGGCGATCTGCAGGTGCTGCAGCGGGCCGATAGAGTCGCCGAACCAGCCGTCGTTGCTGATGGTCAGTAACAGGCCGCTGTTGCGGGCGTTACTGGCGACGAAGTCCGAATAGGCCACCTCGTAGCAGATGAAGGGCATGATATTGATGCCATTGGCATCAAGTGGCGACTGGTTGGACGGGCCACGACTGAAGCTGGACATGGGCAGATCGAAGAACCCGATCAGGCCGCGGAGCCACTGTTGCAGTGGCACGTATTCACCGAAAGGCACCAGCTTCTGTTTGTGATAGATACCGTCGCCATTGCCGATGGCCATGATGCTGTTGTGGAAGGTGAAGTCCTCAATGCGGTCACTGAAGCCATACCAGGGAATGCCGGTAATCAGTGTGCTGTTATCCCCCAGCTCCTCACCAATGTGATCAATCACCGTTCCGGCCTGATCCTGGGGGATGGGAATGGCGGTTTCCGGCCACAGAATCAGATCAGTATTCCAGTGCTCTTCCGTCAGCTCCAGATAGGCTACGATCTGGTCCCGGAGGAAATCCGGATCCCATTTGATCTGCTGGGGAATATTGCCCTGCATGGACGCGAAGGTGGATGGCTCTTCGTCGAGGGTTGTCCAGTCCGCGCTGGAAACCAAAGGTCCGGTGACCCAGGGTAGAAGTGCCACGACCGCTACAATAGCGGCGCTGGCGTAGCGGATATTCCGGGTCAACCACCAGCAGGCGACGAACGCAACGCCAGTAACCGTCACCCAGAAGGTTATTCCATGCACGCCAACCAGCGGCGCGAAGCCGCCAAGAGGGCCGTCCACATGTGCAGTGCCCAGGTACAGCCAGGGAAATCCCGTCAGCAGCCAGCCTCGTATCCAGTCAGCCAGTATCCACACGGCGGGGAACAGGAGCAGACGCCTTACGGTGCTGTCCTTGGCGAGTTTGCCCCAGGCCCAGAAGGCGAGACCGTGGAACAGCGCCAGACCAGCCACAAAAATCACGGTGAGGATGATGGCCAGGGGCACCGAGGTATTGCCGTGCTCGCTGATACTGATATACACCCAGCTGGCGCCGGTTCCGAATAATCCCAGTCCCAAAAGCCAGCCAGCCCGGAACAGCTTCCGTGGCGACAGCGGTAAGCAGCACAAGAGTATTAGCGCAATGGAGAGCGGCCCCAGCCACCACCAGTTGAACGGTGAGAACGTCAGAGTCTGCAGTGCACCGGCGATGACAAGGGCAACTGCTCGCAGCCAGGGCTGTTCAGAAAGAAGTGATGTGGTCACGGGGTTCCGGGTTGTGGTGTTACTCGTCATCGCCGCGCGTTACCTGCAACAGGCGGATGACACGGTTATCGGCATTGGCAATGGTGAAGTGCAACCCGCCAAACTCCACTGATTCGCCCCGCCTGGGCAGGTGACCGAACTCCTTGAGAACAACACCACCGATGGTGTCGAATTCTTCCTCGTCCAACTCGGTTTCAAAGAATTCGTTGAAGTCGTCCACAGGTGTGACGGCCTTGACGGCATAGGTGCCGTCGCCCCGGGCCTTGATGTGGGTTTCTTCGTCAAAGTCGTGTTCGTCCTCGATCTCACCCACGATCTGTTCCAGCACGTCTTCGATGGTGATCAGGCCGGCAGTGCCGCCATACTCATCCACCACAATGGCCATGTGGTTGCGGGTTTCCTTGAATTCTTTCAGCAACTGGTTCAGGCGCTTGCTTTCCGGCACAAAGGTGGGCGGGCGCAGAATCTCGCGGATGCGGTTCCAGTTGAGGTCACTATTCAATGCCAGGGGGAGCAGGTCTTTGGCCAGCAGCACGCCAATCACGTCGTCCTGGCTGTCGCCAATGACAGGAAAACGACTGTGGGCGGAGGAGATGATTTCGCCCAGGAATTCTTTCGGGTCCTGGGATGCCTTGACGGTGACCATCTGGGAGCGGGGAATCATGATTTCATCCACCCGCATGTCGATCACCTGCATGGCACCCTCGATAATGCTCATGGCATCAACATCGATGATGTTCTGGGATTCGGCGTCCCGCAGGATTTCCAGCACGTCCTCTACGGACTCAGGCCCGCTGGAGAAGGCCTGTGATATACGCTCCAGCCAGGACTTGGTGCTGCCCTGACTGCGACTCGACTGATCGTCGTTCATGAGTCTTTTTCCGTTTCCTCTGTCTCGTAAGGATTGCTGAACCCGAGTTGCCCGAGCAACCGGATCTCTAGGGCTTCCATGACCCCGGCATCGCTATCGTCAATATGGTCGTAGCCCTGGAGATGCAACATTCCATGCACCACCATATGGGCCCAGTGTTCTGCCAGTGCTTTGTGCTGTTCGGCGGCTTCTTTTTCGACCACCGGGGCGCAGATAACCAGATCACCGGCCAACGGAACCGTTATACCGGCTGGCGCTTCAAATGGGAAGGACAGGACATTGGTTGGCCCGGATTTTCCACGATACTGGCCGTTTAGCTCCGCACTTTCAGCGACAGTGACGATACGTACCGTCACCTCTGATGGATCCTCGCCAAGCCACGCCGCCTGCGCCCAGCGCTCCAAATCAGCGTCCTCCGGTACACCTGACGCCTCGACGGCACGTTGCACGTCCACTGTCAGATCATTCACTGGCCTGTGACACTCCCGTCATCCAGGGAATCATAGGCCTCGACAATCCGCTGAACCAGCGGGTGACGAACCACATCCCGGGCTTCAAAGCGCGTGAAACCGATACCGGACACCTTGCTCAGCACACCCGCAGCATGAATCAGGCCGGAGTTCTGGCCCCGGGGCAGGTCCACCTGGGTGGTATCGCCGGTAATCACTGCGGTAGAGCCGAATCCGATCCGGGTGAGGAACATTTTCATCTGCTCTCGGGTGGTGTTCTGGCTTTCATCCAGAATGATAAACGAATTGTTGAGCGTGCGACCCCGCATGAATGCCAGTGGCGCGATCTCGATCACGCTTTTCTCGATCAGCCGCGTAACATGATCGAAGCCCAGCATTTCATAGAGCGCGTCGTAGAGAGGGCGGAGATAGGGGTCCACTTTCTGGGCCAGGTCACCTGGCAGAAAGCCCAGCTTCTCGCCAGCTTCCACTGCCGGCCTGACCAGCAGAATGCGCTTCACCTGTTCGTCTTTAAGCGCCTCAACCGCACAGGCCACCGCCAGCCAGGTCTTGCCGGTACCAGCCGGACCAATGCCAAAGTTCACATCGTGGGTGCGAATGTTGTGCACGTACTTCTGCTGGTTCTCGCCCCGGGGCTTGGCCTGCAGTTTCGGAGTCTTGATGACGGTAACAGCGCCGTTATAGGGCACGTCATCCGGCAGCCGCTCAAAGCCGGTCTCGCGGATAAACAGGTGAACCATGTCCGGCGAAATGTCGTCGTTGGCTTCGGTTTCCCGATACAGGTGCCGGATAACCTCGGTGGCCGCAGCCACATGCTCGGTTTCGCCCTCCACCCGGAAGTGATGGCCACGGCGGCCAACCTTCACGTCCATACGCCGCTCGATGTGCTTGAGATGCTCATCAAACTGGCCGCAGAGAGTGGTCAATCGGTGCTGGTCTACCGGGTGCAGGTCGAATTGTCTTGAGTCGTTGGCTTTCAAAGGTTCTCCGTTTCTATGACTCCCCTGGTTCGCGGGAGTTGGCATCTCATGTTTGGTGATGTCGGGCGCTGGCCGGGAGGGGCTTTCCAAAAAACGCCCGTGAATACGTCCCTGTAGGGCTCGGTCGCGCCATCCCTGGCGCTCCACGTTTTTGGAAAGCCCCTCCCGGCCAGCGCCCTTTTTAAACTATTTGCAGGCCCGCTTGTGAAAATACAAGGTTGGATTAGACGAAGTCGTAATCCGACAAATATCGGGCTGTTCGCGAATCCCGAAGCCATTGTTGGATTGCGCTTCGCTTAATCCAACCTTGTTTGGATCGCAGACACGACAGGGGTCGGCGGAGAGTGGTGGGGGTGGCG
>NZ_JAMJPL010000008.1 GCF_023555055.1 Marinobacter sp. ATCH36 | reverse complement strand
TGAAACAGACCAGCGCCGATGGTAGTGTGGCTTCTGCCCATGTGAGAGTAGGTCATCGTCAGGCTCTTAATACCGAAAAACCCCGTCAGCAAACGCTGCCGGGGTTTTTTATTGGCGGGTGAAAAGTCCTTCAGAGGTCTCGCCCTTTGTCTTTTTGTTCCACGTGTTGTTTAATCCCGCCCTGTTCCTATTCAATCACGCGGGCATGCCTACATGAAATCCAGAGCACTCCTTGGCCTCCTGGCAGACGGGAAGATTCATTCCGGTGAGTCGCTTGCCGCCAAGCTCAGTATCAGCCGCACGGCAATCTGGAAGCAGATTCGCCGGGCGATGGACGAGGGTATCCGAATAGAAACCATCCGCGGCAAGGGCTATCGTCTGCTGACCGAGGTGGACCTGCTCGATCAGCATCAGATCCTGCAGGGTCTTGGGGTGCCTCATCGTTCTGCCATCGAGCTGACGGTTCTGGACGAGGTAGACTCCACCAATGCCGAAATCGTGCGCCGACGCCGCGAATCCGGAACGACACAGATTCCCGTTTGTATCGCAGATTGCCAGACTGCAGGCCGAGGCAGGCGTGGCCGGCCCTGGCAAAGTCCCCGTGGCCAGAACCTTTATCTGAGTATGGGCCTGACCTTTCGCGGAAGCTTTGCCATGCTAGACGGGTTGAGCCTGGTGCTGGGTGTGGCTGTGGCTGAAGCACTGGAGCACCAGGGTGTGGCTGAGGTCGGCCTTAAATGGCCCAATGATATTTTCGTGGGAGGCAGTAAACTTTCCGGTATTCTCGTTGAACTTCAGGGGGAGCTTGAAGAGGGCGTTGTACAGGTGGTGGCCGGTATTGGCATGAATGTGCACATGACTGACGCGGCAGAGGTCGACCAGGCCTGGAGTAGCCTCGCCCGGGCTGTACCTGAGCGCCGCTGGTGCCGGAATGACCTTGCGGCATCCGTCATCACATCTGTTCTGGGGGCAGTGGATGAGTTTACCGAGAAGGGATTCGGCACGTTCAGGGAGCGCTGGCAGAGCCGTGACATTTTTTCCGGAAAAGAACTGGCGGCCACTCAGGGGGAGCTTTCAGGAACTGGTCATGGTATTGACGACGCCGGCAACTACCTCATCGCCGATGGCGGGGAGCTGGTCAAGGTTCGTGCCGGTGAAATAAGCCTGCGGGTACAGTCGTGAAGCTGCTGATCGATGCCGGAAACACCCGGATAAAATGGCAGCTACGTGCTCACGGAGAGTTGGTGCGAAAGGGGTATGCAACCCTGAGCGAGAACGGAGGTTCTCACGATTGGGAGCCCTGGGCAGATTCAATCGAGGACATCGCCGTATCGACCGTGATATCAGAGGCCGGGCGTCAACAGCTGCAGGTTGGCCTCGAAGATACGTGCAGTGCGCCCGTGACCTTCCATTGGGCTGAAAGTCGTCGCGGAAAACTGATCAATGCTTATGGTGATGTGCGGCGGATGGGGGCTGATCGCTGGCACGCCATGTGCGGTGCATGGCGGGTAACAGGTGCGGGCGGTTTCGCGGTTGTGGACGCCGGTAGTGCTATTACCGTTGACTATGTCGCAAGGTCCGGTGCGCATCTCGGGGGCTATATTCTGCCGGGGAAGCAAATGATGCTTCGTTCCCTCAAGCAGGATGCCGCCCGGATCGGGTTCGACAGCCTGGACGCTGAATATGGCAGCCCGGGTGCCTCAACGACAGAGTGCGTTCAGCATGGACTGGTATGGCTCCGGGAAGCGATGGTCAAACGAATACACCAGGACTGCAGTGCTTTGGGGCTTGATCAGGTTGTGGTGACCGGTGGTGATGCTTCAGGGTTGATGGTAGCCGGGCTTTCCGCCGCCCACGATCCTTATCTGGTGTTGAACGGCCTCGCGGCCGTTGACGAAGGGTGGGAGCCGGAATGAGGTGGCTGGCGCTTGCTCTGGTGTTGGCGAACGGCGTGCTCTGGTTTTATGGGGATAGTTTCGTTCCGAAGCGGGTCTCCGTTGTGTCCGAGCGACAGGTTCTGCCTCGGGTGGCAGATCTCAAAACAAGCTCCCCTACAGATGCTGAACAGCGCTTACCGGAGCGATCGACGGAACCGCCCCAGCCGTCGGAATCAATACAACCTGTTATGATCCCGGCAGATTCTGTGCCTCAAGAATATTGTATTCGCCTGGGGTGGTTCGACTCGGCTAATGCCGCGCGCGCTGCCTATCAGTCCCTCGGCAGCCCCGGCACCGCCTATGAAATCCGGGAAGAGGAGCGGGAATTATCGCCGTTGCACTGGGTGATTGTCCCCCCGCAGCCGGAGGGCAGGGCGCTGGCGTTGTTTCGTGATCTTCAGCGCCGGGGCATTGATTCCTACCTTATCCGCCGAGGTGAAAACAGAAATGCCATCTCGCTGGGGCTTTTCGAGTCGAAACAGGCAGCCGAAGCAGTGCTGGAAGAAAAAAAACGTCAGAATCTCAATGCAATACTGGCCAACTTCCCCCGGAATCAGATAAGCTACGCGCTCGTTTTCGAGGATGAACTGGTGCCGGATTCCGGCTCGGTCGAAGCGGCAGAATCGGATTACGCAAGCAATTTTGATCTGGTCGAAATCAAACCTTGCGAAGGTGTTGCAACAGCTCCTGAAAATCCGTAGTATACCGCCCTCGCTGAAGAGGCGAATGTGAGCTGGCGTAGCTCAGTTGGTAGAGCAGCTGACTTGTAATCAGCAGGTCGGGGGTTCGATTCCGTCCGCCAGCTCCACTTTTTGTTTTAATCAGTTTCGCCGTTGGCGAGACTGACTCGGAGGGGTTCCCGAGTGGCCAAAGGGATCAGACTGTAAATCTGACGCGAAAGCTTCGCAGGTTCGAATCCTGCCCCCTCCACCACTTATTGCTCGCGGGCATCGTATAGTGGCTATTACCTCAGCCTTCCAAGCTGATGACGCGGGTTCGATTCCCGCTGCCCGCTCCATTTTGAAGTTGTGTTGAAAGCGCTCATGTAGCTCAGTCGGTAGAGCACATCCTTGGTAAGGATGAGGTCACCGGTTCAATTCCGGTCATGAGCTCCATTATTTGTCCGGTCAACGTCACGATCTGGTTGATTAGGGAGATAGGTCGAATGTCTAAAGCAAAATTTGAGCGTAACAAGCCGCACTTGAACGTGGGCACCATTGGTCACGTAGACCATGGCAAGACCACTCTGACAGCCGCACTGACTCGTGTGTGTCACGAAGTGTGGGGAACTGGCAGTGCCAGTGCATTCGATTCTATCGATAACGCGCCGGAAGAGAAGGCTCGTGGTATCACGATCGCAACGTCTCACGTTGAGTATGATTCCCCGAACCGTCATTACGCCCACGTAGACTGCCCGGGCCACGCTGACTATGTGAAGAACATGATCACAGGTGCGGCGCAGATGGACGGTGCTATTCTGGTTTGCTCCGCAGCTGACGGCCCCATGCCGCAGACTCGCGAGCACATCCTGCTGTCCCGCCAGGTTGGCGTACCGTACATCGTTGTGTTCCTGAACAAAGCGGACATGGTCGATGACGAAGAGCTGCTTGAGCTGGTCGAGATGGAAGTTCGTGAACTGCTTGAGCAGTACGACTTCCCGGGTGACGACACACCGATCATCACTGGCTCCGCGCTGATGGCGCTGGAAGGCAAGGATGACAACGAAATGGGTACTACGGCTGTTAAGAAGCTGGTAGAGGCCCTGGACGAGTACCTGCCCGAGCCGGAGCGTGCGGTTGATCAGCCGTTCCTGATGCCGATTGAGGACGTGTTCTCCATCTCTGGTCGTGGTACCGTTGTGACCGGTCGTGTAGAGCGTGGCATCATCAAGGTTGGTGACGAAGTGGAAATCGTCGGTATCAAGGATACCGTCAAGACCGTTTGTACCGGTGTTGAGATGTTCCGCAAGTTGCTGGACGAAGGCCGTGCTGGTGAGAACGTCGGTGTTCTGCTGCGTGGTACCAAGCGTGACGACGTTGAGCGTGGTCAGGTTCTGTGTGTACCGGGCTCGATCAAGCCGCACACCAAGTTCGAGTGCGAAGTTTACATACTGAGCAAAGAAGAAGGTGGTCGTCATACGCCGTTCTTCAAGGGCTACCGCCCGCAGTTCTACTTCCGTACCACCGACGTCACAGGTTCCTGTGAGCTGCCGGAAGGTGTGGAGATGGTAATGCCGGGTGACAACGTGAAGATGAGTGTTACCCTGATCAACCCGATCGCCATGGAAGATGGCCTGCGCTTCGCGATTCGTGAAGGTGGCCGTACCGTTGGTGCCGGTGTGGTCTCAAAGATCATCGAGTAATTGCTCTTTTTTGAGTAAGAACTCGAAGTAAGTGCGCTGAGTTGTTTCGGTGCAGGCCAGTAGCTCAATTGGCAGAGCAGCGGTCTCCAAAACCGCAGGTTGGGGGTTCGATTCCCTCCTGGCCTGCCATTTTTTAACATCCGGATACATAAGCTGATTCCTATGGAGTCAAAAGCCGATCGTTCAACCAGTGGCTTCGATGCAGTAAAGTGGCTGGTTGTGTTTGTCCTGATTGCCGTCGGTGTCGTCGGCAATCAGTATTTTAGTGCCGAGTCACTGCTGTATCGGGTGCTGGCTCTCGTAGCTCTTGCTCTGGTCGCTGCGTTTGTGGCGCTCCAAACCGAGCGTGGTAGCCGTTTTGCGGCCCTGCTCAAGGAAGCCAGAGTTGAAATCCGGAAGGTCGTATGGCCCACAAGGCCGGAGCTGATCCAGACCACAGCCATCGTTGTTGTGTTTGTGTTGGTTGTGGCGTTGATGTTGTGGGGTATGGATTCGTTGATCAGTTGGCTGGTCTCCGGAGTTATCGGGTAACAGGAGTGGGCAATGGCTAAGCGCTGGTACGTCGTTCATGCGTATTCCGGCTTTGAGAAGCAGGTTATGCGCACTCTCGGAGAGCGCATTGCTCTTAATGGCATGGAAGACAGGTTCGGCGAAGTTCTTGTGCCGACAGAAGAAGTCGTTGAAATGCGTGACGGGAAAAAGCGCAAGAGCGAGCGCAAGTTTTACCCCGGGTACGTTCTGGTGCAGATGGAAATGGACGACGCCACCTGGCACCTGGTCAAGAACACGCCGAAGGTGCTTGGTTTCATTGGTGGAACCAAGGACAAGCCGGCTCCGATAACAGAAAAAGAGGCAGAGGCAATTCTTCGTCGCGTTGAAAGCGGTGCGGATCAGCCCAAGCCCAAGACACTGTTTGAGCCGGGTGAAATTGTGCGGGTCACTGAAGGTCCGTTTGCTGACTTCAATGGCGTTGTTGAAGAAGTCGACTACGACAAGAGTCGGGTCAAGGTTGCCGTTTTGATTTTCGGCCGTTCAACTCCGGTAGAGCTGGAGTTCGGGCAGGTCGAAAAAGACTGATCGGCGGTCTCACATGCTGAAGGCTCGCGCGCTGTGGCGACGCGGGCTTTTTGTGTCTGCTACTGGCAGTTGAAAAAAACCGGGGAGCCGAAAGGCGTTTGCACCCACAGGAGAAAATTCATGGCTAAGAAGATTGACGCGTATATCAAGCTTCAGGTTGCTGCCGGAAAGGCCAACCCGAGTCCCCCCGTTGGTCCTGCGCTGGGTCAACGCGGCGTAAACATCATGGAGTTCTGTAAGGCGTTTAACGCCCAGACCCAGGATATGGAGCCAGGTCTGCCGATCCCTACGGTTATCACCGTATACAGTGATCGCAGCTTTACCTTTATTACCAAGACTCCGCCGGCTCCGGTGCTGCTGAAAAAAGCAGCCGGCATCAAGAGTGGCTCTGGTCGCCCGAATACCGAGAAAGTCGGTACTGTTACCCGTGACCAACTGGAAGAAATTGCCAGAACCAAAGAGCCGGACCTGACTGCAGCCGACATGGATGCTGCGGTAAGGACCATTGCCGGAACTGCCCGTAGCATGGGCCTGAACGTGGAGGGCCTGTAACATGGCAAAGCTTAGCAAGCGTCAGAAGCTGATTCGTGAAAAAGTTGATTCCGCTCGCGCCTACTCGGTCGACGAGGCGGTAGCACTGCTTGTTGAACTGGGCGGGACCGTCAAGTTCAAGGAATCCGTGGATGTAGCCGTAAACCTCGGCGTAGATGCACGTAAATCCGATCAGGTAGTGCGTAGCAGCACTGTTCTGCCTCACGGTACTGGCAAAACGGTTCGTGTTGCAGTGTTCACCCAGGGTGCTAACGCTGAGAAGGCAACCGCTGCCGGTGCTGATATCGTCGGTATGGATGATCTGGCGGAAGAAGTCAAAAAAGGCAACATGGATTTCGATGTGGTGATCGCCACTCCGGATGCCATGCGTGTTGTTGGTCAGCTGGGCCAAATCCTTGGTCCCCGCGGCCTGATGCCGAACCCGAAAGTCGGCACTGTTACCCCGGACGTTGAGACTGCCGTAAAGAACGCCAAGGCAGGTCAGGTGCGTTATCGCACAGACAAAAACGGTATCATCCATGCGCCGATGGGTAACGTGGAATTTTCTGCGCAGAACATCAAGGAAAACCTTGAAGCTCTGATTGCAGACCTGAAAAAGGCCAAGCCGTCTTCTTCGAAAGGTGTTTACCTTAAAAAGGTAACCCTGTCGTCGACGATGGGTCCTGGTCTGACTATCGACCAGAGCGCTCTCAGTATCTGAGCAGCTGGGCGGTAGTTACTTTGTAGTCTGGGCGGAAGCCAAGGCTGTCAAAGACCGCAGGCCCCTGAAGCCTTCTGGCTATACGGGTTAAAGCAACGCCTGCGCAGACGGTGTGAAGACGTTCTCTCTGAACCCAAACACCGTTAGGAGCCCCGCGAGGGGTAATGTGGGTTTGCCGGGATATCCCCGGCGAAATCGAGGAGAAATCCAGTGGCAATTAGACTCGAAGACAAGAAAGCGATCGTCGCTGAAGTCAACGAGACTGCCGGTGGTGCTCTGTCTGTTGTTATGGCTGACTACCGTGGTGTCACTTCCGGTGACATGACGGCTCTGCGAGCGAAGGCCCGCGCCGAGAACGTTCTTCTGAAGGTTGTTCGTAACAACCTGGCGAAGATCGCTATCCGCGGTACTGAGTTCGAGTGCATTGATGAGGCATTGGTCGGCCCTACAATTCTGGCGTTCTCAATGGAAGATCCGGGTGCGGCTGCACGCCTGCTGAAGGATTTTGCCAAAGAGAAAGAGGCATTCGAGATCAAGGGCCTGGCCGTCGGCGGTGAGCTGATGGGTGCAGACCAGATTGATCGCCTTGCCAAGCTGCCGACACGCCATGAGGCGTTGACGATGCTGGCCGCAGTAACACAGGCACCAATCACCAAGCTGGCGCGGACACTGAACGAAGTACCGACAAAAGTGACCCGTGCTGTAGCGGCAGTTCGAGACCAGAAGCAAGAAGCTGCTTGATTCTGTTGAACACCATTTTTATATTTTTGGGAGAAAGTCATGGCTCTGTCTAACGAAGACATTTTGAATGCAATTGCTGAAATGAGCGTAATGGATGTTGTTGCGCTGGTTGAAGCAATGGAAGAGAAATTCGGTGTATCTGCGGCTGCTGCCGTAGCTGCCGCTCCTGCCGCTGCCGGTGGCGAAGCTGCCGCTGCTGAAGAGCAGACCGAGTTTGACGTTGTTCTTACCGGTCCTGGTGAGAAGAAAGTAAACGTTATCAAGGCCGTTCGTGAACTGACTGGCCTGGGTCTGAAAGAAGCCAAGGAAATGGTCGACAGCGCTCCTTCCGTTGTTAAGGAAGCTGCTAGCAAAGACGACGCTGAAGCTGCCAAGAAGAAGCTTGAGGAAGCAGGCGCTTCTGTTGAGCTTAAGTAAGAGTTGGCTGTTGATCGAAACCGTGCGTTAAGCATGGACGGGCTGGTGGCCGTGTGCCACCGGCCTTTTTCTGTTGTATATGCTATAGACTCTGAACGCCGATCTTGTGGTGCTGTCAGAATCTATAACCTACAGCAAGAGTCTTGTTCAAGACGGCGCAGTAAGCCGAGCAATTCGGCCCCGAAGCATGAAAATGGTTGCTTCTTGATACCAGGTATCAGGTCTAAAGCTGGGGAATGCAGATGACTTACTCCTATACTGAGAAAAAGCGGATTCGCAAAGATTTTAGTAAATTGCCGTCCGTGATGGATGTTCCCTATTTGCTGTCTATACAGCTGGATTCGTTCCGGGACTTCCTCCAAAGTGAAGCCGCACCCGAAAATCGTCGGGAAACCGGTCTCCACGCAGCATTCAAATCCGTATTCCCGATTGTCAGTTATTCTGGCAACGCCGCACTCGAATACGTGAGTTACCGCATCGGCGAGCCGGTATTTGACGTCAAGGAATGCCAGCTTAGGGGCGTAACCTACGCAGCACCGCTGCGGGTTAAAGTAAGACTTATCATTTATGATAAGGAATCGTCCAACAAGGCGATCAAGGATATTAAAGAGCAGGAAGTCTACATGGGCGAAATGCCCCTGATGACCGAGAACGGTACCTTCGTTATCAACGGTACCGAGCGGGTTATCGTTTCCCAGCTCCACCGTTCACCGGGTGTGTTCTTCGATCATGACAAGGGCAAAACCCACTCGTCAGGCAAGCTGCTGTATTCGGCGCGGGTAATTCCTTACCGTGGTTCCTGGCTGGACTTCGAGTTCGACGCCAAAGACTCGGTCTTTGTTCGTATAGACCGTCGCCGGAAACTGCCTGCGTCCATCCTCCTGCGTGCTCTGGGGTACAACTCCGAGCAGGTACTGGAAATGTTCTTCGATACCAGTAAGTTCAGCATCGGCGCCGAAGTGTGCAAGCTGGAGCTGGTCCCGAGTCGGCTGCGCGGTGATATCGCAACGTTCGATATCAAGGACAAGAAGGGCGCAGTCATCGTCGAAGAAGGTCGCCGGATTACCGCCCGTCACATCAAGCAGCTTGAGAAGGCAGGCCTGACTGAGCTGGAAGTTCCGACGGAGTATCTCTATGGCCGTGTGCTGTCGAAGGACATGGTAGATACCAAGTCCGGAGAAGTCCTGGTCGAGTGTAATACCGAGCTGACTGAAGAAGTTGTTACCAAGATACTGGATGCTGGCGTTACAGACATCGAAACCCTGTACACCAACGATCTGGATTGTGGTCCGTTCATGTCGGACACATTGCGCATCGACCCGACTCGCACACCGCTTGAAGCGCTGGTCGAAATCTACCGTATGATGCGCCCCGGCGAGCCTCCCACCAAGGAGTCAGCAGAGAACCTGTTCAACAACCTGTTCTTTTCGGAAGAGCGGTATGACCTGTCCTCTGTTGGTCGCATGAAGCTGAACCGTCGCCTGCGCCGTGAAGAAAGCACCGGTGAAGGCACGCTGACTCATGATGACATCATCGACGTCCTCAAGACACTGATCGATATCCGTAACGGTCAGGGCAATGTCGACGACATTGATAACCTGGGCAACCGTCGCGTTCGTTGTGTGGGTGAAATGGCGGAGAACCAGTTCCGTGTTGGGCTGGTGCGTGTTGAGCGTGCGGTCCGCGAACGTCTGAGCCTGGCCGAAAGCGAAGGCCTGATGCCTCAGGACCTGATCAATGCCAAGCCGGTTGCTGCGGCGGTGAAAGAGTTCTTCGGTTCCAGCCAGCTGTCACAGTTTATGGACCAGAACAACCCGCTGTCGGAAGTGACTCACAAGCGCCGCATTTCGGCTCTCGGCCCTGGTGGTCTGACCCGTGAGCGTGCCGGTTTCGAGGTTCGTGACGTACACCCGACCCACTACGGTCGTGTGTGTCCCATCGAAACCCCGGAAGGCCCGAACATCGGTCTGATCAACTCGCTGGCAACCTATGCCCGCTCCAACTCCTACGGTTTCCTTGAGAGTCCGTACAGGAAGGTTGTGGACGGTCTGGTAACGGACGAAGTGGTGTACCTCTCTGCTATCGAAGAGAGCAATTACATCATTGCCCAGGCCAGTGCGGCAACGGATGAAAATAACCGTCTTTCCGACGAGCTGGTTACCGTTCGCCATCAGAACGAATTCACGGTAACGCCGCCGGAAAACGTTAATTTCATGGACGTTTCACCGCGCCAGGTTGTGTCGGTTGCGGCCTCTCTGATTCCGTTCCTGGAGCACGACGATGCCAACCGTGCCCTGATGGGCTCAAACATGCAGCGACAGGCGGTCCCGACCCTGCGTTCAGAGGTGCCCTTGGTTGGTACCGGTGTTGAACGTACCGTGGCCCAGGACTCTGGTGTCTGCGTAACGGCCCGTCGTGGTGGTGTGATCGAAAGTGTCGACGCGGCCCGCATTGTGGTGCGTGTCAACGACGACGAGACTGAAGCCGGTGACGCAGGTGTGGATATCTACAACCTCACCAAGTACACCCGCTCAAACCAGAACACCTGTATCAATCAGCGCTCAATTGTTGGCCAGGGCGACGAAATCGCCCGGGGTGACGTGCTTGCTGATGGTCCCTCTGTGGATCTGGGTGAGCTGGCGCTGGGGCAGAATATGCGCATCGCGTTTATGCCCTGGAACGGCTACAACTTTGAGGACTCCGTCCTTATTTCCGAGAAAGTGGTTCAGGAAGATCGCCTGACCACCATCCACATCCAGGAACTGACCTGTGTGGCCCGGGATACCAAGCTGGGTAGCGAAGAAATCACCGCGGACATACCGAACGTTGGTGAGAGCGCGCTGTCCAAGCTGGACGAGTCCGGTATTGTCTATATCGGTGCCGAAGTCGGCCCTGGTGACATCCTGGTCGGCAAAGTAACGCCGAAGGGCGAGACCCAGCTGACGCCAGAGGAAAAACTCCTGCGTGCCATCTTCGGTGAGAAGGCGTCGGATGTAAAAGATACATCCTCACGGGTTTCCACCGGCACCCGCGGCACCGTCATTGACGTTCAGGTATTCACTCGCGACGGGATCGAGAAAGATACCCGTGCTCTTTCCATCGAGAAAGAGCAGCTCGACGAGTATCGCAAGGACCTGAAGGATGAGTATCGCATCGTCGAAGGTGCCACTTTTGAACGCCTGACCAGTGCTCTGAAGGGGCAGGAAGTAATCAGCGGCCCGGGCCTGAAAAAAGGTGCCAAGCTTGATGAGTCTTATCTGGCGGAGTTGCCACGTAACGACTGGTTCAAGCTGCGCATGAAAGACGAGGCGCTGAACGAACTGCTGGAGAAGTCAGAGCAGGGTCTGGAGGATCGCAAAAAAGACCACGAAGCGCGCTTTGAAGACAAGAGAGGCAAGCTTCAGCAGGGTGATGACCTTGCGCCGGGCGTCCTCAAGATCGTCAAGGTATACCTGGCGATCAAGCGTCGCATTCAGCCGGGTGACAAGATGGCCGGTCGTCATGGTAACAAGGGTGTTATCTCCTCGGTTATGCCGATTGAGGACATGCCCTATGACGAGTATGGCAACACGGTCGATGTTGTGCTGAACCCACTGGGTGTTCCTTCGCGGATGAACGTTGGACAGGTGCTTGAAACTCACCTGGGTGCCGCTGCCAAAGGGCTGGGCGAACGAATCGGCAGGATGCTTGATGAGCAACGTAAGGTTGCTGACCTGCGCAAATTGCTTGATGAGATCTACAACCACTCTGACGAGGTCACCCACGTGGACCTGGATTCGTTGAGTGATAAAGAGATCCTTGCGCTCGGCAATAACCTGCGCGCGGGTGTTCCCATGGCAACGCCGG
The DNA here is from genome assembly GCF_023555055.1 of Marinobacter sp. ATCH36. Lineage (GTDB taxonomy): Bacteria > Pseudomonadota > Gammaproteobacteria > Pseudomonadales > Oleiphilaceae > Marinobacter. The sequence continues at coordinate 192,877 of NZ_JAMJPL010000008.1, read as the reverse complement.
TATTCGACGGTGCCAAGGAAGCAGAGGTCAAGCGGATGCTTGAGCTGGCCGGTCTGAGCACTACTGGCCAGACTGTGCTGTACGATGGCCGTACCGGTGATGAGTTTGACCGTCCGGTAACGGTTGGCTACATGTACATCCTCAAGCTGAACCACCTGATCGACGACAAGATGCACGCTCGTTCCACCGGTTCGTATAGCCTGGTTACCCAGCAGCCGCTGGGTGGTAAGGCACAGTTCGGTGGCCAGCGCTTCGGTGAGATGGAAGTGTGGGCCCTCGAGGCTTACGGTGCAGCGTATACGTTGCAGGAAATGCTCACCGTGAAGTCTGATGATGTAAATGGTCGGACCAAGATGTACAAGAACATTGTCGATGGCGATCATCGTATGGAGCCGGGCATGCCCGAGTCCTTCAATGTTCTGGTCAAGGAAATCCGCTCGCTGGGTATCGACATCGAGCTGGAATCCGACTGAGCCGAATTGTTTTTGGCAGCGTGAGCGGGTACCGGTCGGTACCCGCCCGAGAATAACGCCATCCGGAGCTGTTACTGATGAAAGATTTGCTGAATCTTCTCAAAAACCAGAACCAGAAGCAGGAATTTGACGCCATCCGCATTGGGTTGGCGTCGCCTGACATGATTCGTTCATGGTCTTTTGGTGAGGTCAAAAAGCCTGAGACCATTAATTACCGTACGTTCAAGCCAGAGCGTGACGGTCTTTTCTGTGCCAAGATCTTCGGCCCGATCAAGGATTACGAGTGCCTTTGTGGCAAGTACAAGCGCCTCAAGCACCGTGGTGTTATCTGCGAGAAGTGTGGGGTTGAAGTGGCACTGGCCAGCGTGCGTCGTGAGCGCATGGGGCACATCGAGCTTGCGAGCCCGGTCGCCCACATCTGGTTCCTGAAATCACTGCCGTCCCGCATCGGCCTGATGCTGGACATGACCCTGCGCGATATCGAGCGGGTGCTGTATTTCGAATCGTTCATTGTGATCGAGCCGGGGATGACAACCCTGGAGAAAGGGCAACTGCTGAACGACGAGCAGTATTACGAAGCCCTGGAGGAGTTCGGTGACGAGTTTGACGCCCGCATGGGTGCTGAAGCCGTTCAGGAACTTCTGGAAGGTATTGATCTGCAGGCCGAAGTTGAAGCTCTGCGGGAAGAGATTCCCCAGACCAACTCCGAAACCAAGATTAAGAAGTTCAGCAAGCGTCTGAAGATTCTTGAGGCCTTCCTGTACTCCGGCAATAAGCCCGGCGACATGGTCATGAGCGTACTGCCGGTTCTGCCGCCAGATCTGCGTCCTCTGGTTCCGCTGGACGGTGGCCGGTTTGCCACGTCCGACCTGAACGATCTGTATCGCCGGGTTATCAACCGTAACAACCGTCTCAAGCGCCTGCTGGAGCTGAACGCTCCCGACATTATCGTGCGCAACGAGAAGCGGATGCTGCAGGAAGCCGTGGACGCGTTGTTGGATAACGGCCGTCGTGGTCGTGCCATCACCGGTACCAACAAGCGTCCGCTGAAGTCCCTCGCCGACATGATCAAGGGCAAGCAGGGTCGTTTCCGTCAGAACCTGCTCGGTAAGCGGGTGGACTACTCCGGCCGTTCAGTGATCGTGGTTGGTCCATACCTGCGCCTGCACCAGTGCGGTCTTCCCAAGAAGATGGCGCTGGAGCTGTTCAAGCCGTTTATTTTCTCCAAGCTGGAACATCGTGGCCTGGCGACCACTATCAAGGCCGCCAAGAAGATGGTCGAGCGCGAGGAAGGCGTGGTCTGGGATATCCTGGACGAAGTCATCCGCGAGCATCCGATCATGCTGAACCGCGCGCCGACTCTGCACCGTCTAGGTATTCAGGCGTTCGAGCCGGTTCTGATCGAAGGCAAAGCGATCCAGCTGCACCCGCTAGTGTGTGCCGCCTACAACGCTGACTTCGACGGTGACCAGATGGCGGTACACGTACCGTTGACCCTGGAAGCCCAGCTCGAAGCCCGTGCGCTGATGATGTCGACCAACAACGTGCTGTCGCCGGCTAACGGCGAGCCCATCATCGTGCCTTCCCAGGACGTTGTTCTGGGTCTGTATTACATGACCCGGGAGCGTAAGAGTGCTCTCGGCGAAGGCATGGTGTTCGCAGACGTCAAAGAAGCACATCGTGCGTACGGTGCTGGTAAGGTTGATCTTCAGGCGATAGTGAAAGTTCGCGTGAAGCAGGTGACCTATGATGATAACGGCGAGCGTGTGGAAGAAATGCGTATCGTGGATACCACGGTAGGCCGCGCTCTGCTGTTTGATATTGTGCCTGAAGGCTTGTCCTATGAAATCGTCAACAAGCCGATGGTCAAAAAGGCGATCTCCAACCTGATTAACACCTGTTACCGTGACGCCGGTCTGAAAGATACTGTTATCTTTGCCGACCAGCTCATGTATATGGGTTACCACTACGCAACGGTTTCCGGTATCTCAATCGGCTTTAACGATTTCGAGATTCCGCCGGAGAAGTACGAGTTGGTGGATGCCGCTTCCGAGGAAGTGAAAGATATCGAGACCCAGTATGCGTCCGGTCTGCTGACCCAGGGCGAGAAGTACAATAAGGTCATCGATATCTGGTCCCGTGCCAACGACAAAGTGTCCAAGGCGATGATGGATCGGCTTTCCCAGGAACAGGTCATCGGTCCTGACGGCAAGGCTGTGAAGGGCGAGAACGGTGAGGACCTCATGCAGGAGTCCTTCAACTCCGTTTACATGATGGCTGACTCCGGTGCCCGGGGCTCCCCCGCCCAGATCCGTCAGTTGGCGGGTATGCGTGGTCTGATGGCGAAGCCGGATGGCTCGATCATTGAAACCCCGATTACCGCGAACTTCCGTGAAGGTCTGAACGTACTCCAGTACTTCATCTCCACCCACGGTGCCCGTAAGGGTCTGGCGGATACCGCCCTGAAGACAGCGAACTCCGGTTACCTGACTCGCCGCCTGGTCGATGTGTCCCAGGACCTCGTAGTCACAGAAACAGACTGTGGAACCGAGGAAGGCCTGCTGATGACACCGCACATCGAAGGTGGCGACGTGGTTGTGCCGCTGGGTGATCGTGTTCTTGGCCGTGTAACTGCACGCGCTGCGTTCACGCCCACCGATAAGGACAACGCGGTTGTCGAGGCCGGCGTTCTGCTGGACGAGAAATCCGTTGAATCGCTTGAGCGCGCTGGTGTGGATGAAGTCTGGGTTCGCTCAGCAATCACTTGTGAGACTCGCCACGGTATCTGCTCCAAGTGCTACGGTCGGGATCTTGCCCGTGGCCACGAGGTCAACGTAGGCGAGGCTGTCGGTGTTATTGGGGCACAGTCCATCGGCGAGCCGGGAACCCAGCTCACCATGCGGACGTTCCACATCGGTGGTGCAGCCAGCCGGGCATCTGCGGTTGACAATATTCAGGTCAAGCATGGCGGTAAGGTTCGCTTGCATAACCTGAAGTCCATCGAGAAAAGCGATGGTTCACAGGTAGTGGTTTCACGTTCCTCTGCGTTGGCCATCGCCGATGACCAGGGCCGTGAGCGCGAGTGGTATAAGCTGTCCTACGGTGCCGTACTGTCCGTTAAACACGGTGATACCGTTGAAGCGGGCGTCGTGGTTGCCAAGTGGGATCCGCATACACACCCGATCATTGCGGAAGCGGAAGGCACCGCCAAGTTCGTACATATGGACCAGGGCATTACTGTCCGCACCCAGACTGACGAATTGACCGGCCTGTCCACCATGGAGGTTATCGACGCGAAGGAACGTCCGGCGGCTGGCAAGGACATCCGCCCGGCTATCCAGTTGGTCGATGACAAGGGCGAAGAGGTTCAACTGCCGGGTGGTGGTACCGCTATCTTCTTCCTGCCGGCCAATGCGCTGGTCACCATGGCCAACGGCGCCAAGGTTGAATTGGGCGACGTGGTTGCACGTATCCCTCAGGAAAGCTCAAAAACGCGGGATATCACTGGTGGCTTGCCGCGGGTCGCCGACCTGTTCGAGGCCCGTCGCCCGAAGGAGTCGTCCATCCTGGCGGAAGTCAGTGGTGTGGTCTCGTTCGGCAAGGAAACCAAGGGCAAGAAGCGCCTGGTTATTACCCCGAAGGATGCAGATCCGTATGAGGTTCTGATCCCGAAGCATCGCCAGATGAACGTGTTTGAGGGTGAGACGGTCGAAAAGGGTGAGGTTATCTCTGATGGCCCGTCCAACCCCCACGATATTCTGCGCCTGCTGGGTGTGGTGGCGTTGGCGAAGTACATTACCAACGAAATCCAGGACGTCTACCGCCTGCAGGGCGTAGTAATCAACGACAAGCACATCGAAGTCATTGTTCGTCAGATGTTGCGTAAGGTCGAGATTACTGACGCTGGAGATACCAACCTGCTGGCTGGTGATCAGGTCGAGATTACCCAGTTCATGGAAGAGAACGAAAAAGCAGAGGCTGCCGACAAGGAGCCAGCGAAGTGCGATCGTCTGCTGCTGGGTATTACCAAGGCCTCTCTGGCGACGGAGTCGTTCATTTCTGCGGCATCGTTCCAGGAAACCACGCGGGTTCTTACCGAAGGCGCCGTCACCGGCAAGCGGGATTACCTCCGCGGCCTGAAGGAAAACGTAGTGGTTGGTCGCCTGATTCCGGCGGGTACCGGCCTTGCGTACCACGCAGAGCGTAAGCGCAAGCGTGAGTTGGAAGAGCAGGGTGTTACTGCGGCGGATGTCGAAGAAGCCCTGAGCGCCGAGCTTAACCGCGAAAGCTGAGCTGACAGGCAAAGCCACCCGCCGGTAGTTACGTACGCCGCGGGTGGTTAAAAAGAGATCAGTCATCTTGACTGTTCGGGGGCGTGGGCTTACACTTGCGACCCTCAAATTTTACCCCCGCCTGCCGGGGGTAAGTTTCATTGATACGGTTTTTTGGAGTTTGCTTACATGGCAACGATTAATCAGTTGGTGCGTAAGCCTCGTAAACGCAAGGCAGCCAAGAGCGACGTTCCTGCTCTTCAGGCATGTCCTCAGCGCCGTGGTGTGTGTACTCGTGTATACACCACAACGCCGAAGAAGCCGAACTCAGCACTGCGTAAAGTGTGCCGTGTTCGTCTGACCAACGGTTACGAGGTTTCCTCTTACATTGGTGGTGAAGGTCACAACCTTCAGGAGCACAGTGTTGTGCTGATCCGTGGCGGTCGCGTTAAAGACCTTCCGGGTGTGCGCTATCACACTGTTCGCGGAACGCTGGACACCCAGGGTGTACAGAACCGTAAACAGGGCCGCTCCAAGTACGGTGCAAAACGACCCAAGTCCTGATGTCCCACGCGGGTATCTTTTATCGTTGCTACGAAGAACGGTAAGAGTAAGGCTGAGTAGCTGATGCTATCTCAGGGGTTCCTGAAGACCTTTAATTAGATAAGGGCTTATCGATGCCTAGAAGAAGAGTTGCAGCAAAACGGGAAATTATCCCGGATCCCAAATTCGGCAGTGCACGGCTGGCCAAGTTCATCAATCACGTGATGGAAAGTGGCAAGAAAGCTGTTGCAGAGCGCATTGTTTATGGCGCGCTCGATATCGTTGCCGACAAATCAAAGGAAGAGCCGATCGACATGTTCGAGAAGGCCCTGGAGAACATCCAGCCGATGGTAGAGGTCAAGTCCCGTCGTGTGGGTGGTGCTACTTACCAGGTGCCTGTTGAAGTTAGGCCTTCCCGTCAGAACGCGCTGGCAATGCGCTGGCTCGTAGAATATTCACGGAAACGTGGTGAAAAGTCCATGGCTCAGCGTCTGGCAGGTGAAATCCTGGATGCCGCTGATAGCAAAGGCTCCGCTGTTAAGAAGCGCGAAGACGTTCATCGCATGGCAGAAGCCAACAAGGCGTTCTCTCACTTCCGTTTCTAATCAGCCGAGGTTTATACAGTGGCACGCAAGACTCCGATTAAAAGATACAGAAACATTGGTATTTGTGCGCACGTTGATGCGGGCAAAACCACGACCACCGAGCGGGTCCTGTTTTATACAGGCATTTCCCACAAGATCGGTGAAGTTCACGATGGTGCGGCTACCATGGACTGGATGGAGCAGGAGCAGGAGCGTGGCATCACCATCACTTCTGCTGCAACAACCTGTTTCTGGCAGGGCATGGACAAGCAGTATCCTGAGCACCGTATCAACATCATCGATACCCCGGGACACGTTGACTTTACCATCGAGGTAGAGCGTTCATTGCGTGTGCTCGACGGTGCTGTTGTGGTGTTCTGTGGTTCCTCTGGTGTTGAGCCGCAGTCCGAGACTGTTTGGCGTCAGGCCAACAAGTACGAAGTGCCTCGCATTGTCTTTGTCAACAAGATGGACCGTGCCGGTGCGAACTTCCTGCGAGTCGTAGAGCAGATCAAGAAGCGTCTGGGCGCAAACTGCGTACCGGTTCAATTGCCGATTGGTGCTGAAGACCAGTTCGCAGGTGTGATCGACCTGATTCGTAACAAGGCGATTTACTGGAACGAAGATGATGCAGGTGCAACCTATGACCAGCGTGACGTTCCGGCCGAGATGGCAGACGAAGTCGCAAAGTATCGCGAAGAAATGATGGAAGCGGCGGCCGAGGCCAATGAAGAGCTGATGGAACGCTACCTCGAAGAAGGCGAGCTCAACATCGAGGACATCAAGAAAGGTCTTCGGATGCGCACCCTGGCCAACGAGATTGTTGTTGCGACCTGCGGTTCAGCCTTCAAGAACAAGGGTGTTCAGGCAGTTCTGGATTCCGTCATTGAGTTTCTGCCGGCGCCGGACGAAGTCAAGGCGATTCGCGGTGAAGTCGATGAGGATGGCACCGAGGAAACCCGTCAGGCTGACGATGATGCGCCGTTCTCGGCACTCGCATTTAAAATTGCGACCGACCCGTTCGTGGGTACGTTGACGTTCTTCCGCGTTTACTCGGGTAGGCTTGAGTCCGGAAACGCTGTTTACAACTCCGTAAAGAGTAAGAAAGAGCGTGTCGGCCGCATGGTTCAGATGCACTCCAAAGAGCGTCAGGAAATCAAGGAAGTTCTTGCTGGTGACATCGCTGCGGCAATCGGCCTCAAGAGTGTCACTACTGGTGACACCCTGTGCGACGAGAACCACAAGATTATTCTTGAGCGCATGGAATTCCCGGATCCGGTTATTTCGGTAGCGGTCGAGCCGAAGTCGAAAGCTGACCAGGAGAAAATGGGTGTTGCGCTTGGCAAGCTGGCTCAGGAAGACCCCTCTTTCCAGGTCCGTACAGACGAAGAGTCAGGCCAGACCATCATTTCCGGTATGGGTGAGCTTCACCTGGACATCATCGTCGACCGTATGCGTCGCGAGTTCAAGGTAGAGGCCAATATTGGTAAGCCTCAGGTTGCTTATCGTGAGTGCATCCGCAAGCCGGTTGATGTGGAAGGCAAGTTTGTACGTCAGTCTGGTGGTCGCGGTCAGTATGGTCACGTCAAGATCAAGCTTGAGCCTCTGCCGCTGGATGACGAAGAAGGTGAAAACTTCATTTTTGTCAACGAGATCGTTGGTGGTGTGGTTCCCAAGGAATACATCCCGGCGGTTCAGCAGGGTATCGCTGAGCAGATGCAGAATGGTTGTCTGGCGGGTTATCCGCTGCTGCGGATCAAGGCCACGCTGTACGATGGTTCCTATCACGACGTTGACTCCAACGAGATGGCGTTCAAGGTTGCCGGCTCGATGGCCATGAAGAAGGGCGCTCTTGAAGCCAGTCCGGCACTTCTTGAGCCGCTGATGAGAGTTGAAGTTGCCACCCCTGAAGAATACATGGGTGACGTTGTAGGCGACCTGAACCGCCGTCGTGGGCTCGTGCAGGGTATGGAAGATACCCCGGCGGGTAAGACAATTCGCGCTGAAGTTCCGTTGTCGGAGATGTTCGGTTACGCCACCGATCTGCGTTCAGCAACGCAGGGTCGGGCGTCTTATGCGATGGAGTTCTCCCGCTATATGGAAGCTCCTTCGAACATTGCCGAAGCGATCATTAAAAAGGGTTGATCCCCAGGACTTAAGAAACAGGAAGAGGTGTAACCGTGTCTAAAGCAAAATTTGAGCGTAACAAGCCGCACTTGAACGTGGGCACCATTGGTCACGTAGACCATGGCAAGACCACTCTGACAGCCGCACTGACTCGTGTGTGTCACGAAGTGTGGGGAACTGGCAGTGCCAGTGCATTCGATTCTATCGATAACGCGCCGGAAGAGAAGGCTCGTGGTATCACGATCGCAACGTCTCACGTTGAGTATGATTCCCCGAACCGTCATTACGCCCACGTAGACTGCCCGGGCCACGCTGACTATGTGAAGAACATGATCACAGGTGCGGCGCAGATGGACGGTGCTATTCTGGTTTGCTCCGCAGCTGACGGCCCCATGCCGCAGACTCGCGAGCACATCCTGCTGTCCCGCCAGGTTGGCGTACCGTACATCGTTGTGTTCCTGAACAAAGCGGACATGGTCGATGACGAAGAGCTGCTTGAGCTGGTCGAGATGGAAGTTCGTGAACTGCTTGAGCAGTACGATTTCCCGGGTGACGACACACCGATCATCACTGGCTCCGCGCTGATGGCGCTGGAAGGCAAGGATGACAACGAAATGGGTACTACGGCTGTTAAGAAGCTGGTAGAGGCCCTGGACGAGTACCTGCCCGAGCCGGAGCGTGCGGTTGATCAGCCGTTCCTGATGCCGATTGAGGACGTGTTCTCCATCTCTGGTCGTGGTACCGTTGTGACCGGTCGTGTAGAGCGTGGCATCATCAAGGTTGGTGACGAAGTGGAAATCGTCGGTATCAAGGATACCGTCAAGACCGTTTGTACCGGTGTTGAGATGTTCCGCAAGTTGCTGGACGAAGGCCGTGCTGGTGAGAACGTCGGTGTTCTGCTGCGTGGTACCAAGCGTGACGACGTTGAGCGTGGTCAGGTTCTGTGTGTACCGGGCTCGATCAAGCCGCACACCAAGTTCGAGTGCGAAGTTTACATACTGAGCAAAGAAGAAGGTGGTCGTCATACGCCGTTCTTCAAGGGCTACCGCCCGCAGTTCTACTTCCGTACCACCGACGTCACAGGTTCCTGTGAGCTGCCGGAAGGTGTGGAGATGGTAATGCCGGGTGACAACGTGAAGATGAGTGTTACCCTGATCAACCCGATCGCCATGGAAGATGGCCTGCGCTTCGCGATTCGTGAAGGTGGCCGTACCGTTGGTGCCGGTGTGGTCTCAAAGATCATCGAGTAAATGACTCGAATGGTCTGAGGAAAAAGGGGCTGAAACTCAGCCCCTTTTTCTGTTTCAGCCGCACAACCAGACCTGGCGGAGTCGCTGCTGAACGCAGTTGACACTGCTGGGTATTATGCATACAATGCGGCTCCTTTTTTTGAAGGTCGGCTAACTAGTAGCTGCTACGAGTGGAGTTTGGGTGCATCATGCAAAGCCAAAAAATTCGAATCCGGTTGAAGGCGTTTGATTACCGCCTGATCGACCAGTCAACGCAGGAGATTGTCGATACCGCAAAGCGGACCGGCGCTCAAGTGCGTGGGCCAATCCCTCTGCCGACGCGGAAGGAAAAGTACACCGTGCTGATTTCTCCGCACGTCAACAAAGACGCGCGCGATCAGTACGAGATTCGTACACACAAGCGTCTGCTGGATATCGTCGAGCCGACGGAAAAGACAGTAGATGCTTTGATGAAGCTGGATCTGGCAGCAGGTGTAGACGTTCAGATCAGCCTCGGCTAACGCTCTGCGTTAGTCTGTGTAACTGTCATAAGGCCATAGAGGGTGAGAGCCCCGTACACTTAAGAGGTGAAACATGGCAATTGGAATTGTCGGTCGTAAGGCCGGTATGACCCGTATTTTTACGGAAGACGGGCAGGCGCTGCCCGTGACGGTAATTGAGGTTGAACCCAACCGCATTACCCAACTGAAAACTCTTGAAAACGACGGCTATCGTGCGGTTCAGGTAACCGTTGGAAAGCGTCGTTCCTCTCGTGTGACCAAAAGCGAAGCGGGCCATTATGCGAAAGCCGGAGTAGAGGCAGGTCGTGGTCTGTGGGAATTCCGCCTCGCCGACGGTGAAGGCGAAGAGCTGACTGCAGGCGGTGAGATTACCGCTTCTATCTTTGAAGATGGTCAGGTCGTTGATGCTGTTGGTCAGTCCAAGGGTAAAGGTTTCCAGGGCGGTGTTAAGCGCTGGAACTTCTCCATGCAGGACGCCACACACGGTAACTCCCTTTCTCATCGTGCTCCGGGTTCTATCGGTCAGAACCAGACTCCGGGCAAGGTATTCAAGGGCAAAAAGATGGCGGGCCAGATGGGCAATGCGCAGGTGACCGTGCAGAACCTGCAAGTCGTCCGTGTCGACGCCGAGCGCAACCTTCTGCTGATTCGTGGTGCCGTTCCGGGCGCGACCGGCGGAAATGTTGTCATCAAGCCTGCAGTTAAAGCCTGAGGAGCGGTGCGATGGAATTGACAATTACAGGTAGCGGCCAGGGAATCTCTGTTTCCGACGCTGCATTTGCCAAAGATTTTAACGAGTCGCTGGTTCACCAGGTGGTTACTGCTTATATGGCAGGCGCCCGCCAGGGAACCAAGGCTCAAAAGACGCGTTCCGAAGTCGCTGGTGGTGGCAAGAAGCCATGGCGCCAGAAGGGCACTGGTCGTGCCCGTGCCGGTACTATCCGCAGCCCGATCTGGCGCTCCGGTGGTGTTACCTTTGCTGCCAAGCCCCGTGGCTTTGAGCAGAAAGTTAACCGCAAGATGTACCGCGCAGCGATGCGCTCCATTTTTTCAGAGCTGGTTCGCCAGGAGCGTCTGGTCGTTGTTGACGACATGAATGTTGACAGCCCCAAGACCAAGGCGTTTAGCGCCAAGCTGAAGGACATCGGTGTGACCAACGCGCTGATTCTCTCCGAGAATGTCGAGCAGAATCTGCATCTGGCCTCGCGCAACATTCCGCACGTCGACGTGCGTGACATTGCTGGTCTGGATCCGGTTAGCCTGGTTGCCTTCGAGACGGTCGTTGTGACTGTTCCCGCTCTGAAGAAAATCGAGGAGATGCTGGGATGAATCAGGAACGTATTTACAAGGTTCTTCTTGGGCCCCACGTATCAGAGAAAGCTTCTCTGGTAGCGGAAAGCGGTCAGGTGGTATTTCGTGTTGCCCCTGACGCAACTAAGCCCGAGATCAAGAAAGCCGTTGAGCAGCTGTTCAACGTCACCGTCGAAGGTGTTCAGGTTCTGAACCGTAAGGGTAAGCTAAAGCGTACCGTTCGCGGCTTCGGCAAGCGTTCTGACATTCGTAAGGCTTATGTAAAGCTTGCGGACGGTCAGGACATTGATTTTCTGGATGTGGAATAAGGTAAAGGGGTCGTAAAATGCCGATCGTCAAAACCAAGCCAACATCTGCCGGCCGCCGTCACGTTGTTAAGCTCTTTAACCCTGATCTTCACAAGGGGCGCCCTTACGAGCCGTTGGTAGAAACACTGAATAAATCGGGTGGTCGCAACAATGTTGGTCGAATCACCACCCGTCATATTGGTGGTGGTCACAAAAAGCACTACCGTGTCATCGACTTTAAGCGGACCAAAGATGGTATTCCGGCGGTCATTGAACGCCTGGAATATGATCCTAACCGCTCTGCGCACATTGCATTGGTCAAGTACGCTGATGGCGAGCGTCGTTACATTATCGCTCCCAAAGGCATGCAGATTGGTGATCCTGTGCGCTCCGGCATCGACGCGCCGATTAAAGTAGGAAGCACGCTTCCGCTCCGGAACATTCCGGTCGGTTCCGTGATTCACTGCGTCGAAATCAAGCCTGGCAAAGGTGCTCAGCTGGCTCGCTCTGCGGGCGCATCCGTACAGCTGGTTGCTCGGGAAGGGGCTTATGCCACCATCCGCCTGCGTTCAGGTGAAATGCGTAAGGTGCTTGTTGACTGTCGTGCGACATTGGGCGAAGTGTCCAATAGCGAACACAGTCTCAAGCAACTTGGCAAAGCGGGTGCATCACGTTGGCGCGGTAAACGTCCAACAGTACGTGGTGTTGCTATGAACCCAGTTGACCACCCACATGGTGGTGGTGAAGGGCGTACCTCTGGCGGGCGTCACCCGGTTACTCCGTGGGGTGTTCCGACCAAAGGACATAAAACTCGTAAGAACAAACGTACTGACAAGATGATAGTACGTCGTCGTTCAGCCAAGTAAACGACTACATAGAGGTAAATGCTGTGCCACGTTCTTTAAAGAAAGGTCCTTTTATAGACCTGCATCTGTTGAAGAAGGTCGAGGCAGCTCTGGAAGCGAACGACAAGCGACCGATCAAGACCTGGTCTCGTCGTTCTACTATCTTCCCTGAGTTTGTAGGCTTGACCATTGCAGTTCACAACGGCAAGCAACACGTACCGGTTTATGTCACCGAAGATATGGTCGGGCATAAGTTGGGTGAGTTCGCGGCAACGCGTACTTATCGTGGTCATGCGGCCGACAGGAAAGCTAAACGCTGATTGTGAGGTAATAGAAATGGAAGTAGCAGCCAAGTATAAGGGCGCTCGCCTCTCAGCTCAGAAAGCGCGTCTTGTCGCTGACCAAGTACGCGGCAAGGCTGTTGAGGACGCCCTGAATATTCTGACTTTCAGCCCTAAGAAGGCATCGGTCATTCTCAAGAAAGCACTTGAGTCTGCCATTGCCAACGCTGAGCATAACGAAGGTCTGGACGTAGATGATCTGCGGGTTTCCACTGTGATGGTGGATGAGGGTCCGACGCTCAAGCGAATCAAAGCTCGAGCCAAGGGGCGCGCTGACCGGATTTTCAAGCGCACCTGCCATATCACCGTCAAGGTCGCCGACAAGTAGGAGATGCTCAGATGGGTCATAAAGTAAATCCAACCGGCATGCGCCTGGGTGTGATCAAAGAGCACAACTCAGTGTGGTATGCGGAAAAAGCGGAATACGCGAATAACCTGTTGAACGATATTCAGGTTCGCGAATTTCTCGACAAGCGTCTGGTTAAGGCGTCTGTCAGCAAGATTGTGATCGAGCGCCCTGCTCAGAACGCCCGTATCACGATCCATACAGCCCGTCCCGGTATTGTTATCGGCAAGAAGGGCGAAGATGTTGACCGTCTGCGTCGCGAAGTCAGCGACATGATGGGTGTGCCCGTGCACATCAACATCGAAGAAGTCCGCAAGCCGGACCTGGATGCCCGCCTGGTCGCGCAGAACGTTGCCGGTCAGCTGGAGCGTCGTGTGATGTTCCGTCGTGCTATGAAGCGCGCGGTGCAGAACGCTATGCGCCAGGGTGCGAAAGGCATCAAGATTCAGGTAGGCGGTCGTCTCGGGGGTGCTGAAATTGCCCGTTCCGAGTGGTATCGCGAAGGTCGTGTACCGCTGCACACACTGCGTGCAGATATTGATTACTCGACCTACGAAGCGAAGACCACTTACGGCATTATTGGCGTCAAGGTATGGATCTTCAAAGGTGAGATTCTTGGTGGTATGGAGCAGGTCCGTGCTGACAAGAAAGCCTCTGGGAAGAAAGGTTCTAAGTAAAGGGGCACTCAAATGCTGCAACCAAAACGCACCAAATTTCGCAAGGTAATGAAAGGCCGTAATACCGGTCTTGCTCACCGTGCTAACAAGGTGAGCTTCGGTGAATACGGATTGAAGGCGACTACCCGTGGGCGTATAACTGCGCGCCAGATTGAGGCAGCGCGTCGTACCATGACACGTCGCATCAAGCGGGGCGGTAAGATCTGGATCCGGATTTTCCCGGACAAACCGATCTCCAGTAAGCCGCTGGAAGTACGAATGGGTAAAGGTAAGGGTTCTGTCGAGTATTGGGTGGCTGAAATTCAGCCTGGCCGGATGCTTTACGAGATGGAAGGCGTCTCCGAGGAAATTGCTCGCGATGCATTCACTCTTGCTGCGGCCAAACTGCCCGTACAGACCACCTTTGTTACGAGGACGGTGATGTGATGAAAGCAACAGAGCTGCGTGACAAGTCAGTCGAGGAGCTGAACAAAGAGCTGATCGACCTCCTGAAGGAGCAGTTCAACCTGCGCATGCGTAAGGCGACAGGTCAGCTGAATCAGTCTCATCTTCTACCGAAGGTGAAGCGTGACATTGCTCGCGTGAAAACGGTTATGAATGAAAAGGCAGGACAGTAACATGACTGAAGCTACCCAAACTGCCAGAACCCTTAGCGGCAAGGTCGTGAGCAACAAAATGGAGAAATCCATTGTGGTTCTGGTTGAGCGCCAGGTTAAGCATCCTCTGTACGGTAAGTACATGAAGCGCTCATCCAAAATTCACGCTCACGATGAGAGCAATCAGTGCAACATCGGTGACATCGTTACGATCCAGGAAACCCGCCCGGTCTCCAAGACCAAAAGCTGGGCCCTGGTTGAAGTCACCGAGCGTGCATCCAAGGTGTAATTCGCCCGGAGAACAACCATGATTCAGACTCAAACAATGCTTGATGTCGCGGACAACAGTGGTGCACGTCAGGTTATGTGCATCAAGGTCCTGGGCGGTTCACACAGGCGTTATGCCAGCGTCGGGGATATCATCAAGGTGACCGTCAAGGAAGCCATCCCCCGCGGTAAAGTGAAAAAAGGCCAGGTCCTGAAAGCTGTCGTTGTGCGCACCCGTAAAGGTGTGCGTCGTCCCGACGGGTCGCTTATTCGTTTCGACGGAAACGCGGCAGTACTTCTGAACAATCAGGACGCACCAATTGGTACCCGTATCTTCGGACCGGTTACCCGTGAACTGCGAAATGAAAAGTTCATGAAAATTATTTCACTGGCACCCGAAGTACTTTAAGGACCAGAGGCCGGTTATGAAAAAGATCAAACGAGATGACGAAGTAATCGTCACTACGGGGAAAGACCAGGGCAAACGTGGTAAAGTCCTGAAGGTTCAGGACGATGGCCGGGTTGTTGTTTCAGGGATCAATATGATCAAGAAGCACACCAAGCCAAACCCGATGTCGGGCACCCCAGGTGGCATCGTCGAAAAAGAAGCACCTATCCAGGCTTCCAACGTGGCTATTTTTAATCCGCAGACCGGCAAAGCCGATCGCGTAGGCTTCCAGATCAAGGAAGACGGCGCCAAGGTGCGGATTTTCAAGTCCACGAAAGAAGTCGTCGATAACCAGTAAGCGGTGGTGGTTACGATGCTTAACATGAAAGAGCAGTACAGTAAGGAAGTGGTACCCGCCCTGCAGAAAGAGTTCAGCTACAAGAACATTATGCAGGTGCCGCGTATCGAGAAGATCACCCTGAACATGGGTGTCGGCGAAGCGGTCGGTGACAAGAAGCTGATTGAAAATGCCGTGGCGGATCTTGAGCGCCTGGCTGGTCAGAAAGCGGTTGTCACTCTGGCACGTAAATCCGTTGCGGGTTTTAAAATCCGTGAAGGTTGGCCGATCGGTTGTAAAGTTACGCTGCGCGGTGAGCGCATGTGGGATTTCTTTGATCGTCTGGTTCACATTGCGGTTCCCCGCATTCGTGACTTTCGCGGTCTGAATCCCAAGTCCTTCGATGGTCGCGGTAACTACAGCATGGGCGTGCGTGAGCAGATCATTTTCCCCGAGATCGAGTACGACAGAGTCGACAAGATCCGTGGTCTTGACATCACCATTACCACCACAGCCGGTACCGACGATGAAGGTCGCGAACTGCTGAAAGCCTTCGGCTTTCCGTTCAAGAAATAAGGAACGAGTGTAATGGCTAAGGTTTCCATGAAGAACCGCGAGTTCAAGCGCGAAAAAACCGTTGCGAAGTTCGCAGCGAAGCGTGCCGAACTCAAGGCGATTATCAAGAACCCGAATACCAGCGATGATGACCGTTGGGATGCACAGATGAAGCTGCAACAGCTTCCTCGTGATGCGTCGCCCTCGCGTCTTCGTAATCGTTGCCAGGTTACAGGTCGTCCCCATGGCGTTCTGCGCAAGTTCAAGCTGTCACGTATCAAGTTGCGTGAAGCTGGCATGCGCGGAGACGTTCCGGGCCTGACCAAAGCAAGCTGGTAAGGCAGGTACTCTGACCGCAGGTCAGGTGCCCGTTGGTAAGCGGTGCGGCGCGCCGCTGCACAACTAAAAAGATCAGGAGTCTCATACCAATGAGTATGCAAGATACGCTTGCGGATATGTTTACCCGTATCCGCAATGCACAGATGGCACAGAAGGCCGATGTGGCCATGCCGTCTTCAAAGATGAAGATCTCCGTGGCCCAGGTCCTAAAGGACGAAGGTTACGTAGCCGATTTTTCCGTCTCAGCTGACGCGAAGCCCGAGCTGACCATTAACCTCAAGTATTTCGGTGGCAAGCCGGTTATTGAGGAAATCAAGCGGGTCAGCCGTCCGAGTCTGCGCCGGTACAATGGCGCTGGGGAACTGCCGAAAGTATCCGGTGGTCTGGGAATCGCGATTGTCTCTACGTCCAAGGGCGTAATGACAGACCGCGCTGCACGTGCTGCCGGCGTGGGTGGCGAAGTCATCTGCACCGTATTTTAGGAGATACACATGTCCAGGGTTGCCAATAATCCTGTCGTGCTGCCTTCCGGTGTTGAGGTTAAGCTGAACGGACAGGAAATTAATGTGAAGGGATCCAAGGGGTCGCTTCAATTCACCATCCACCACGTGGTTGACGTCACGCAGGAAGAAAATGTTCTGCGCTTCGTTGCTCGTGATGGAGCAAAACAGTCCCGCGCTCTTGCTGGTACTACCCGCGCACTGGTCAACAACATGGTGACCGGTGTGACGACAGGTTGGGAGCGCAAGCTCGCACTGACGGGCGTAGGTTACCGTGCTCAGGCGCAAGGTAAGAAGCTCAACCTGACACTGGGTTTTTCTCACCCGGTCGAGTATGAGCTGCCCGAGGGGATTACCGCTGAAACTCCGTCCAATACGGAAGTTGTGATTCGCGGAATCGACAAGCAACAGGTTGGCCAGGTCGCTGCTGAAATTCGCGCATTCCGTCCGCCAGAGCCTTACAAAGGCAAAGGTGTTCGTTATGCGGATGAGCAGGTCAGACGCAAAGAAGCCAAGAAGAAATAAGGCGGGACTATGAGCGCGAATAACGAAAGATTGCGTCGCGCACGCAAAGTGCGCATGAAGATCCGTAAGTTGGGTACCAACCGCCTGTGTGTACATCGTACACCGCGGCATATGTATGCCCAGGTTACGACTGCAGACGGCAGCAAGGTGCTGGCGGCTGCCTCCACGTTGGATAAGGACCTGCGCCAGGGTGCAACCGGTAACGTGGACGCTGCCAAAAAGGTCGGTCAGCTTATTGCTGAGCGTGCCAAGGCAGCAGGTGTAGAGCAGGTCGCTTTTGACCGCTCCGGTTACCGTTATCATGGTCGCGTCCAGGCTCTGGCCGACGCAGCCCGTGAAGCTGGCTTGCAATTCTAAGAGGTGGAGAAGATGAGCGTTAACGAACAGAAGGCGCCTGAGCTCCAGGAGAAGCTGGTTCAGGTCAATCGCGTCGCCAAGGTTGTCAAAGGCGGCCGTATTTTTGCCTTCACCGCACTGACTGTAGTGGGTGATGGTAAAGGACGCGTTGGTTTCGGTCGTGGCAAGGCGCGTGAAGTGCCGGTTGCGATCCAGAAAGCGATGGAAGCTGCACGCAAGAACATGGTCGACATTCCGCTTGACGGAACGACGCTGCAGTACGCGGTCAAAGCGCAGCATGGTGGCTCCAAGGTCTACATGCAGCCGGCATCGGAAGGTACCGGTATCATCGCCGGTGGTGCGATGCGTGCGGTACTGGAAGTCGCGGGTGTGCAGAACGTACTGTCCAAGTGTTATGGGTCTACCAACCCGGTGAACGTGGTACGTTCCACCATCAAGGGTCTACAGGCAACTCAAGCGCCTGAAGATATTGCAGCCAAGCGCGGTAAATCCGTGGAAGAGATTCTGGGTTGAAGTCATGGCGAACGCAAAAACGATCAAAGTAACACTGACCCGCAGCCCTATCGGCTGTCAGCCCAAGCACAAGCTGTGTGTGAAGGGCCTGGGTCTCCGTAAAATCGGTCACACCGTGGAAGTGGAAGATACACCGTCCATTCGCGGCATGATCAACCGGGTTAACTACCTGGTGCAGGTAGAGGAGAACTAGGATGCGTCTGAACGAACTTAGTCCGGAACCTGGTTCACGTCCCGCCGCAAGGCGTGTGGGTCGCGGTATCGGTAGCGGCCTCGGCAAGACCGGTGGTCGTGGTCACAAGGGTCTGAAAGCCCGTTCCGGCGGCAGTGTAGCTCCCGGTTTCGAGGGTGGCCAGCAGCCGTTGGCCCGTCGTCTGCCGAAATTTGGTTTCACCTCGCGCCAACAGCGCTATGTCGCCGAAATTCGTCTGAACGAGCTGGCGAAAGTGGACGGCGATGTTGCCGATCTCGAGGCCCTGAAAAAAGCTGACATCGTTCGCGAGGAAATCCGCGAAGCGAAGGTCATTCTGTCCGGCGAACTGAGCCGTGCGGTGACCGTCAAGGGTCTTAAAGTGACCAAAGGCGCACGCGAGGCGATCACTGCCGCGGGCGGTAAAGTCGAAGACTAAGGCGAGTCGAGGACTAAATGGCCAAGAACGCATCATTGCCTGCGGGCGGGGGAAAAGGACTGGCAGAGCTGCGTTCGCGGCTCTGGTTTGTCTTCCTGGCACTGTTGGTGTACCGAATAGGTGCCCATATACCGGTTCCGGGTATCAATCCTGACCGTCTGGCGGCACTGTTTGAACAGAATCAGGGCACAATCCTGAGCATGTTCAACATGTTTTCCGGTGGTGCGCTTGAGCGAATGAGTATCTTCGCACTTGGTATCATGCCGTATATCTCGGCCTCGATAATCATGCAGCTCATGACGGCGGTCAACCCGACGTTGGAGCAGCTGAAGAAAGAGGGCGAGGCTGGTCGTCGAAAGATTAGCCAGTACACGCGGTATGGTACGGTTATCCTGGCCCTGGTTCAGGGCTTTGGTATCTCTGTCGGGCTTGCATCACAGGGCGTGACCTTTAACGACAGCTTCAGCTTCCATTTTGTGGCAGTTGTTTCTTTCGTCAGCGGTGCCGTGTTCATGATGTGGCTGGGTGAGCAGATCACCGAGCGCGGTGTTGGTAACGGCATTTCGCTGCTGATTTTTGCGGGCATCGTTGCGGGTCTGCCTGGGGCTATTGGCCAGACACTTGAGCAGGCTCGCAATGGCGAAATGAGTCTGCTGGTGGTTCTGGGTATCGCTGTGCTGGCAGTTGCCGTCGTTGGCTTTGTGGTGTTCATGGAGCGCGGACAGCGCCGTCTGACCATCAACTATGCCAAGAGGCAACAGGGTCGTCGGGTATTCGCGCAGCAATCCAGTCACTTGCCTTTGAAGGTGAACATGGCCGGCGTTATTCCGCCGATCTTTGCCTCTTCCATTCTGCTGTTCCCGGCATCGCTGGGGCAGTGGTTCGGTCAGGGCGAAGGCATGGAGTGGCTGAGCGATATCTCCCAGGCACTGGCGCCCAGTCAGCCCCTGTACATTATTCTGTTTGCAGCAGCGGTGGTGTTCTTCTGCTTCTTCTATACAGCGCTGATGTACAACCCGAAAGAAGTTGCGGATAACCTCAAGCGCTCAGGCGCGTTTATTCCGGGCATCCGTCCGGGCGATCAGACCGCCAAGTATATTGACGGTGTGCTGACCCGCCTGACATTGTTCGGTGCAATGTACATTGCAGCAGTTTCCCTGTTCCCTCAGTTCCTGATGGTGGCCGGGAATGTTCCGTTCTATCTGGGCGGTACGTCACTGCTGATTGTTGTAGTCGTGGTGATGGATTTCATGGCTCAGGTACAGTCGCACCTGATGTCTCATCAATATGATTCATTGATGAAGAAGTCCAATCTCAAGGGCTATGGTCGGAACGGTTAACGCCGTTCCCCTTGAAAACTGGAGTCGACAATGAAAGTACGCGCTTCGGTAAAGAAAATTTGCCGTAACTGCAAAGTAATTCGTCGCAATGGCTCGGTAAGGGTCATTTGCTCGGAGCCTCGTCACAAGCAGCGCCAGGGTTAATCCTTAGGGATTCAGCACTGACATTGCAGAGGGTACGATCAATAGCGCTTGACCTCAGGTGGGGTCAGGCGCTATTATTTCGCGCCCTTTTATAGTGGCGGAAAATTCACACAGCAAAGCTTTGAACGCGGAGTAATTTGGATGGCACGTATAGCCGGTGTCAATATACCCGATCACAAACATGCTGTTATCTCGCTGACTTACATTTTTGGAGTCGGCCGGACAGCAGCTCAGAAGCTTTGCGATGCAACCGGCGTAAAGCCGGACGTCAAGGTCAAGGACCTGTCCGACGAGCAGCTTGAATCTCTTCGTACTGAAGTAGGCAAGCTGGCCGTTGAAGGCGATTTGCGTCGTGAAGTTCAGATGAACATTAAGCGTTTGAAGGATCTCGGTTGTCACCGTGGTCTGCGTCATCGTCATGGCCTTCCGGTCCGTGGCCAGCGCACAAAGACCAACGCACGCACCCGTAAAGGTCCTCGCAAACCTATTCGTAAGTAACAGGTAGGCAATCATGGCAAAGCCAGGTACACGTACCCGTAAAAAGGTGAAAAAGACGGTTGTTGATGGCGTCGCGCACATTCACGCGTCCTTCAACAACACTATCGTGACCATTTCTGACCGTCAGGGCAACGTATTGTCCTGGGCCACTTCTGGTGGTTCCGGTTTTCGTGGGTCACGCAAGAGCACACCTTTTGCTGCGCAGGTAGCAGCTGAAAGAGCCGGTAATGCGGCTGCTGAATACGGCCTTAAAAACCTGGACGTAGAGGTTAAAGGTCCGGGGCCCGGACGTGAATCCGCTGTACGCGCGCTTAACGGCTGCGGGTACAAGATCACCAACATCACTGATGTGACGCCGATTCCCCATAACGGTTGTCGTCCGCCCAAAAAGCGCCGCGTCTAACACAGGAGACAGTGAATTATGGCTCGTTATATAGGCCCGAAGTGCAAGCTGTCTCGTCGTGAAGGGACAGATCTTTTTCTGAAGAGCGGTGTTCGCGCGCTCGATTCAAAGTGCAACATTGAGACTCCGCCAGGTATGCACGGCGCGCGTCGCAGCCGTCTGTCCGAGTATGGCGTGCAGCTTCGTGAAAAGCAGAAGGTCCGTCGTATCTACGGCGTACTGGAAAAGCAATTCCGCAACTATTACAAAGAGGCCGCCCGCGGCAAAGGCGCAACTGGTGAGAACCTGTTGCAGCTGCTGGAAGGCCGTCTTGATAACGTTGTATATCGCATGGGTTTTGGTTCTACCCGTGCTGAGTCCCGTCAGCTCGTTTCTCACAAAGCGATTCTGGTTAACGATAAGCTGGTAAATATTCCGTCTTATCAGGTTAAGCCAGGCGATGTTGTGAGTGTGCGTGAGAAGGCAAAAAACCAGCTTCGCGTCAAAGGCGCGCTGGATCTGTCTTCCAGCCGTTCACCGGTAAGCTGGGTAGAGGTCGACGCCAGCAAGATGTCCGGCGTTTACAGGTCAGTGCCCGAGCGCACTGAATTGTCGGCCGACATCAACGAGAACCTCATCGTCGAGCTTTACTCCAAGTAAAGCCCAGTTAGCAACGAGAGCAATTAGGGGCGTCTATGCAGCGTTCAGTACATGAGTTATTGACACCTCGTACCATTGACGTGAAAGAATCAAGCGCCATGCGCGCCAAGGTGACACTGGAGCCTCTGGAAAGAGGTTTCGGGCACACTCTGGGCAGCGCACTGCGTCGTATACTCTTGTCCTCAATGCCGGGCTGTGCCATTACCGAAGCACAGATTGACGGCGTTCTGCATGAGTACAGCGCGATCGAAGGTGTTCAGGAAGACGTCATCGAGATTCTACTGAATCTCAAGGGCGTGGCCGTGAAAATGGGCGGCCGGGACGATGCTGAGGTAACACTCAGCAAGAAAGGCCCGGGCGTTGTCACTGCCGGTGATATCAAGCTGGATCACGATGTCGAGATCACCAACCCGGAACATGTTATCTGTCACCTGAGTGCCAACGGTGAAGTTAACATGCGTCTGAAGGTTGTCCGTGGTCGCGGCTATGAGCCGGCCGATCAGCGGGGTCTGGACGAGGACGAGACTCGCGCCATTGGACGCCTGCAACTGGACGCAACTTTCAGCCCGGTTCGTCGTGTTGCCTATGCCGTGGAAAGCGCGCGGGTAGAGCAGCGTACGGATCTGGACAAGCTGGTTATTGACCTGGAAACCAATGGTACTATCGATCCGGAAGAAGCGATTCGCCGGGCCGCAACCATTCTCCAGCAGCAACTGGCTGTGTTTGTTGATTTCGATCATGAGAAAGAGCCTGAGCGTGTTGAGGAAGAGGAAGAAATCGATCCTATTCTCCTGCGCCCGGTTGATGATCTGGAATTGACAGTGCGTTCAGCTAACTGCTTGAAGGCTGAAAATATTTACTACATCGGCGATCTGATCCAGCGCACAGAAGTTGAGCTGCTGAAGACGCCTAACCTTGGTAAAAAGTCGCTTACCGAGATCAAGGACGTGCTCGCGTCCCGTGGTCTGTCACTGGGTATGCGTCTTGATAACTGGCCGCCGGCTAGCCTTCGTGGCGACGACCGGGTACTGGGCGGTTAATCGCCGATTAGTTTAAGGTAAGGAATCAGAGCAATGCGTCATCGTAAGAGTGGTCGTAAGTTCAGCAGGACCAGCGCGCATCGCAAGGCCATGTTTCGCAACATGGCTGCGTCGCTGGTTGATCACGAGCTGATCAAAACAACGCTCCCCAAGGCGAAGGAACTTCGCCGGGTAGCTGAGCCTTTGATCACGCTCGCAAAGAATGATTCGGTTGCAAATCGTCGGCTGGCGTTCTCACGCCTGCGTGACGATGCGGCGGTTGCCAAGCTGTTCAACGAGCTTGGCCCCCGTTACAACGAGCGTCCGGGTGGTTACCTTCGTATTCTGAAGTGTGGCTTCCGCGCTGGCGACAATGCCCCGATGGCATTCGTAGAGCTGGTCGGTCGTCCGTTGGACATCGAAGCAGAAGAAGTTGACGAAAGCGAAGATTAATCTCCTCGCCGAGTCATAAAAAAACCGGAGCCTGATCGCTCCGGTTTTTTTATGTCTGACTTTCGAGTTCGGTGATTTGTGGTTTGGTGCTTGGTCATTGGTGCTTGGCCAGGGGCTGGGGGTAATTTTTCTTCAGAAAAAGAACTCGCTTCGCTCAGACACCTTTTTCCTCCAGAAAACTTACCCCCATCCCCTGGCCGTTCTGGCCTTAGTAATACGCCTTTCGCTGTTTCGTCCGTGTTTGTCTGCGTCGTCCGTGGCTAATCCGTTATTTATTTCCCGGCGAAAACCCCTTTCAGATACCGCCCGGTATGCGAGCCCTCAACCACTGCCACCTCTTCCGGCGTGCCTTCCGCGACAATCATGCCGCCACCAGAACCCCCTTCGGGCCCAAGATCGATAATCCAGTCCGCCGTCTTGATCACATCCAAGTTATGTTCGATGACCACAATGGTGTTGCCGTGGTCCCGCAGTCTCTGCAGAACTGTCAGCAGTTGTTGGATATCGTAAAAGTGCAGGCCGGTGGTGGGCTCGTCGAGAATGTAAAGAGTTTGCCCGGTATCGCGCTTGGATAACTCCTTCGCCAGCTTCACCCGTTGGGCTTCGCCACCGGACAGCGTTACGGCACTCTGACCCAGGCGAATGTAAGACAGGCCAACGTCGATCAGTGTTTGTAACTTGCGAGCCAGGAAGGGGACCGGGTCGAAAAACTCACGAGCTTCCTCGACTGTCATCGCAAGCACTTCGTGTATGCTCTTGCCCTTGTAGCGAACCTCGAGGGTTTCCCGGTTATAGCGTTTACCCTTACAGACGTCACAGGGGACGTATACATCCGGCAGAAAATGCATCTCCACTTTTATTACGCCGTCGCCCTGGCAGGCCTCGCAGCGCCCGCCTTTGACGTTAAAGCTGAACCGTCCGGGTTTGTAGCCGCGGGAGCGGGCTTCCTGGGTGCCGGCGAACAGCTCGCGGATCGGCGTGAACAGGCCGGTGTAGGTGGCGGGGTTCGAACGTGGCGTGCGGCCAATGGGGCTCTGGTCAATGTCGATAACCTTATCGAGCTGGTCCAGGCCTTTCAGGGATTCATAGGGCGCGTGAGTCAAGCTCGTGGCCTTATTAAGCTTTGCTGCACAAACGGGATACAGCGTGCTGTTGATCAGGGTGGACTTGCCGGAGCCGGATACACCTGTAACGCAGGTCATTACGCCTAAAGGCAAGGTCAGCGTTACTCCGCGCAGGTTGTTACCGGTTGCGCCCTTGAGTACCAGGCTTTTGCCATTGCTGGTGTGGCGTGTCTCGGGGATAGCGATCTCTTTTTTGCCACACAGATATTGCCCGGTAAGAGACGCCTCGGAGGCAATGATATCCTCTGGAGTGCCCTGGGCAATGATATGGCCACCATGAACGCCAGCGCCGGGGCCGATGTCGATGACATGGTCTGCCGCCCGAATGGCATCTTCATCATGCTCCACCACTATGACGGTATTGCCCAGATCCCGGAGGTGGAACAGGGTGGCGAGCAGGCGATCATTGTCGCGCTGGTGTAGGCCAATGGAGGGCTCGTCGAGAATATACATGACGCCCACAAGGCCGGCGCCAATCTGGCTGGCGAGCCGGATACGCTGGGCTTCGCCGCCGGAGAGGGTGTCGGCGCTGCGTTCGAGGGTCAGGTATTCCAGGCCAACATTAACGAGGAACTGAAGTCTCTGGCGAACCTCTTTGAGGATCTTCTCGGCTATTTCGCCCTTGCGACCAGGCAGAGCAAGCTTCCCGAAATAGTGGTGGGCGTCACCCACGGGCATATGAGTCACATCGGAGATGTTGTTCTTCTCAATAAACACATGCCGGGCACTGCGCCGCAACCGCGAGCCACCGCAGTCTTTACAGGGTTGTGTACTGAGGTTGCGTGCCAGCTCCTCCCGCATGCTCTGTGATTCTGTTTCCCGGTAGCGCCGCTCAAGGTTGGGCAGTATGCCCTCAAAGGGATGTGCCTTTTCCATGATGTGACCGCGGGAGTTCACATATCGGAACGGAATGTCTTCGGTTCCGGAGCCATAAAGCAATGCCTGGCGAAAGTCGTCTGGCAGGTCGTCCCATGGGGTGTCCATGTCGACGTCGTAGTGTTCGGCAACACTGCTAAGCATCTGGAAATAATACACCGCCCGGCGGTCCCAGCCCTTGATGGCACCCTCAGCCAGGGTGGCTTCGGGGTGCTGGACAATTTTCTCGGCATCAAAGAATTGTTTCACGCCCAGGCCATCACAGGTGGGGCAGGCGCCGGCGGGGTTGTTGAACGAGAAGAGCCGGGGCTCCAGTTCGCTGATGGCATAGCCACACTGGGTGCAGGCATAACGGGCCGAAAAGGTGTGTTCTTCACCCTCGTTATCCATGGGCGCAACCAGGGCGATGCCATCTGCCAACCCGAGCGCAGTTTCAAAACTCTCCGCAAGCCGCTGCTCCAGCCCCGGCTTGACCTTGAAACGGTCGACAACCACATCGATCTGGTGTTTGCGTTTCTTATCCAGGGTAGGAACGTCGTCGATATCGTAAACCCGGCCATCCACCCGCAAGCGGATAAAGCCCTGGCTGCGCATGGTGTCGATGACATTGAGGTGCTCGCCTTTGCGATCCCGGATAACCGGTGCAAGGATCATCAGCTTGCTGTCCTCTGGCATGGCAAGCACCTGATCTACCATCTGGCTGACGGTTTTCGCTTCCAGTGGCAGGTCATGGTCCGGACAGCGGGGCTCGCCGGCGCGGGCAAACAGCAGACGCAGATAGTCGTATATTTCGGTAATGGTGCCGACGGTGGAGCGAGGATTGTGGGACGTACTCTTCTGTTCTATGGAAATGGCCGGTGACAGCCCCTCGATGTGGTCCACATCCGGCTTTTCCATCATCGACAGGAACTGCCTTGCGTAGGTAGACAGGGATTCGACGTAACGTCGCTGTCCTTCGGCATAGAGCGTGTCGAACGCCAGGGATGACTTTCCGGAACCGGACAGGCCGGTGATTACGATCAGCTTGTCCCTCGGCATATCCAGGTCAATGTTTTTCAGATTGTGGGTACGTGCCCCTTTGATCTGGATATGGTCCATAACACCTCACTATCGGAAAAAACGAAAATTATACCGCGTTTGGCCCCCGGCCGGCCAAGGCTGAGACGCTTAAATGCACTCGAATGCAATATGCCTTGCCTGTGTAGCATCTGTTACAATGCGCAGCGATTTTGCGAAGGGCAGGCTCCCCTTCCGAACCCATGTTTCCGGAACCCTTATCAGGTCAGGCGCCCCATGAATTCACTGGAAAGACGCTCCGTTGCAGCACTGGCATCCGTGTATGCCATGAGAATGCTCGGGCTCTTCATGGTCATGCCCGTGTTTGTCCTTCTCGGTAGTGACTTGAAAGGTGCCACTCCTGCCCTGATCGGTCTCGCCATTGGCGCTTATGGCCTGAGCCAGGCACTGCTGCAGATTCCGTTCGGTATGCTGTCGGATCGTGTTGGCCGCAAGCGGATGATCTATATCGGACTGGTCCTCTTCGCTGCTGGTAGCTTGCTGGCAGCTTCTACCGACTCCATATACGTTGTAATCGTAGGTCGGATTCTTCAGGGAGCGGGTGCTATTGCCAGTGTGCTGATGGCGCTGCTCAGTGACCTGACCCGCGAGGAGGAGCGGACCAAGGCCATGGCCACTGTGGGCATATCCATCGGCCTGTCCTTTTCCGTGTCTTTGGTAATAGGGCCTTTACTGGGTTCGGCATTCGGCCTGTCCGGTATCTTCTATACCACCGCAGCTCTGGCCCTGGTGGCTATGGCGATTGTCCATCGCCTGGTGCCGACGCCTCATGAGCATAAGTCCAGCGCCGATACCCATCCGGCACGGGCGATGCTTGGCAAAGTGATCTCGGACAGACGACTGCTACGGCTCGATTTCGGTATTTTCGCCCTGCACCTGGTGCTGACTGCCATCTTCCTGGTATTCCCAACGTTGCTTCAGGATGAGCTGGGCCTGCCTTCATCGTCCCATTGGTGGTTTTACCTGACGGTCATGGTCACGTCTTTCTTCGCCATGGTGCCGTTTATCATCATTGGCGAAAAAAAACGCAGCATGAAACCGGTTCTTTGTGGCGCCATTGCTTTGCTGGCCATTTCAACCGCCGCCATCGATGGGGTATCCACTAGCCTGCCGGTTGCCTGGGCCGTGCTGTTCTTCTTCTTTATGGCGTTTAACCTGCTGGAGGCCAGCTTGCCATCACTGGTGAGCAAGGAGTCGCCTGCGGCGGCGAAAGGCACGGCCATGGGGGTTTATTCCACATCCCAGTTCTTCGGCGCGTTTCTGGGCGGCGCCTTGGGTGGGCTTCTTCTGGAGCAGCTCGGGCTGCAAGGGGTGCTGTGGTTTATGGTGATCGTGTTGCTACTCTGGCTGGCAGTGGCGCTGACCATGCCGAGCCCGGGTTATACCGCCAGTTTCGTGGTACAGTTGCATGCTGTGGCACACAGCCAGTTCGATGATATTGACGATGCACTGAGAAGGCTTCCCGGGGTGCAGGACGTGGTCATCCTGGAAGAGGCAGAAACGGCCTACCTGAAGGTGGATCGTCGGAAATTTGATGAACTGTCGCTTGCGGACTTCGCATTTGTCCGGCAGGGTAGCAGTTCTTGAAAACCGGAGGTCTGCAGGGAAAGCAGGCTATCCCTGAAAACAGAGTCAGGAGCAGATCATGGCACGAGGCGTAAACAAGGTTATTCTGATCGGGAACCTGGGGCAGGACCCGGATACCCGCTATACCCCCAATGGCA
The DNA here is from genome assembly GCF_023555055.1 of Marinobacter sp. ATCH36. Taxonomy (GTDB): domain Bacteria; phylum Pseudomonadota; class Gammaproteobacteria; order Pseudomonadales; family Oleiphilaceae; genus Marinobacter. Next base: position 165,019 of record NZ_JAMJPL010000008.1, on the reverse strand, counting down.
ATGCGGTGGTAAACCTGAACCTTGCGACAGACGAGAGCTACAAGGACAGGCAAACAGGCCAGCTTGTGCCGAAAACCGAATGGCACCGGATCGTGATGTTCGGCAAGATTGCCGAGGTTGCTGGCCAGTACTTGCGCAAGGGCTCGAAAGTCTACATTGAAGGCAAGCTGCAAACGCGCAAATGGCAGAACAAGGAAGGCCAGGACGTTTACACGACCGAGGTTGTGGTAGACATCAATGGCCAGATGCAGATGCTCGACAGCCGCGGTGGTGAAGGCGGTGGCGCGAGCCAGGGAGCGCCTGCTGGCCGTCCGCAACAGGCGGGTAATGCCGCACCTGCTGCCGCAAGTCAGCAGGGACAACAGTCTGGTGGCGGCGGATACAGCCAGCCATCTCAGGGCAGCATGCCTGAGCCAGTCGACGATTTTGATGACGATATTCCGTTCTAAAACTCGTTACACGAGCACCAATTTGTAACGCTTTAGCAGATGTTTGATTCCAGGCCCCCGCCAAGCGGGGGTTTTTGTGTTAAAGAGTTGCAAAAATAGGTCAAATTTAACAAGAAAACATAGAATTACGTTCACTTTCTCAACTATCATGCACGTCAACGTAAAATCTGCGCATTTTATAACCACTAAGGCTGGCGAGTGGCCCAAAGTTTTATAACGAAAATTCTGCGACGTTCCGGTAACCGACAACGTGTCTACCTGGAAGTTCGGCCTGACGGCATTGCCTGGGCGGAGTCCGGAGGCGCGGCCGGTTTTTCGGATTGTTCACCAGCAAAGCGGGAGAGCGTTCTCGGTACTCTCTGCAATGAGCGCAGCTGGGTTGGCGCAGACACCACCCTCATTTTACCGCTTGAACAATACCAGGTGTTCCAGTTGGAACGCCCGGAAGGCATTGACGAGTCTGAGCTGGGCGACGCCTTGAAATGGAAACTCAAGGATTTCCTGGATTTTAACCCCTCCGACGCCGTATCCGATGTGTTTCCTTTCCCGGAGGATGCTTCCCGTGGGCGCGGGAACCTGGAGAACGTGGTTGCCGCTCGCAAGTCCCTGGTCAGCGAACTGATGGCGCTGGTGGAGGACTGTGGGCTAACACTGGCCTCCATCGATATAGCCGAACTGGCATTGCGCAACCTGGTGCCCCGCATTGATCCGGATCGCCGCGGAGCGGCCCTGGTTCACATGCGCGAGCGTTTCGGGCAGATGATCGTCTGCAAGGACGAAACGCTTTACCTGTCCCGCCGGCTGGACGTAACGTCCGATGACCTGCGGGATGCATCAAGCCAGGAAAATGCGGTGCAGTCACTGGCGCTGGAAATGCAGCGTTCCCTGGACTACTACGAAAGCCAGTTGGGGCAGGTGCCGCCGACCGTCATCAGATTGGTGGCCCGCGACAACGTCCTGCCACTGTCATCCATGCTGGCCTCGTACGTGGCTGGCAGTGTTGAAACCCTGGACTGGGCGCCCTTCGGCCTCGATGAGCCTCTGGATAGCCGCTGTCTCGTCGCCTGGGGCGCCAGTCTGACATTGGGCGGCAAGGGCGACGAGCCAATCCAGCAGGTGAATCTCTACACCGATGAACTGCGGCCTCGCAGGGAAAAGCTGCAGGCCGGGATGGCACTGTCCGTTCTGGTGCTTGCACTGGTTGTGGTTGTTGTAGCTGCCGGTGTTGTCCGCTATCAGGAATCACGGCTTGAAGCAGAGGCCATGGCCCTGCAGCAGCAGAATGAGCAGCTCCAGCGCTCCGTCGAGCAACTGACAAGCGATGTGGAAGCGCTTCAGCCGGACCCCGAAGTGGAAGCCGCACTGGAGCGAGTAACCGCAACACTGGCTCGCCGTCAGCGATTGCTGGAGCGGGTGGAGAACCTGATTGCCACCGAGACGACGGGATTTTCATCGCCGCTATCGGCTCTGGCGCGCCAAGTGCCTGACGGGCTCTGGCTGACCCATATCCGGCTTGACGCCAGCAACGGTGCCATTGGTCTGGCTGGCAAGGCGCAGTCAGGACGGCTTGTCCCGGTGTACCTTGAACAACTGGGTGATGAGCCAGCCTTTACCGGTAAAACTTTTGGCAGCTTCCGGCTTGACCGGGAAGAAGACGGGCGCTGGATCGAATTCCGGGTTGCAACAGACGCCGATGGGGAGGGTGCACGATGACGTCGGCTCTCCGTCAGCCGCTTGACCAGGGAGCAGCCTGGTTCAATGAACGACCGGTCCGTGAGCGTGCATTGCTGACCATAACTGCCCTGGTGGTGGTCTTTTTTGCAGGCTGGGAGCTCGCAGTTGCCCCGGTTACTGTGAGCAACGAACAGCTTCGGTACCGCCAGTTGTCTTTGTCGGACACCCATTCATCATTAATGGAGCAGCAAAGGCAGCTGACAGAACAGTTGGCATCCGATCCGTCCCAGGTGTTGAGAAACCAGCTTGCGGCCCGACAGCAGAGGCTGGAGCGGCTGAATAATGAGCTCGCTGAAACCACGGGGCGATTGATTGCGCCCCGGGCCATGGTTGTGCTGTTGCGGGATATGCTCGCTGCTCAGGATAAACTCGAGCTTCTGGGGTTAGACCTGCTGGCTCCGGTGCCGGTGTTTGACAGGCAATCCGACAGTGGCGGAAGTGATACAAAAGATAGTGCAGGGAATGGCAGGGAAAACTCAGCAGAGCCGCTGCTGTTTGCCCACGACGCGGAAATAGTGCTGCGTGGTGGCTACATGGAAGTCCTGGCGTATCTGGAGACACTCGAAGCCATGGACGCGCGCCTTGGATGGGTGCTGCTTGAGTATGATTCCAGCGACTATCCCGAGAACGAAGTCCGCATCAGGGTTCGAACCCTGAGCCTGGATCGCGCATGGCTGGGAGTGTGATATGAGACTGCTGCTGATCACAATGTTAGCCTTGGCATCCTCGAATACGCTGGCCCTGCAGGATCCGACCCGCCCGGATGGCTTTGGTGCTGCCCCGCAGGCTCAGGTGGCGCAAAAAGAGTTTACGCTGGCGTCGATATTTATTGGCAATGATCGCAAGGTGGCGGTGATCGACGGCGAGGCCCGCAGGGAAGGGCAGATGGTCGAGGGAGTTCGCGTCAAGCGGATTCACCCGGACCGGGTAGAGCTGGTCGATCAGGGACGAGTGCGCGTGTTACGCCTTGAACCCCTTCCGCAAGTGCGGACTTCGCAATGACAGACAAACGAGCTGCTATGACACTGAACCGAACCTTTTTGACCCTGTTGCTGGCTATGTTCCTGACTGCCTGCAGCAATAATCCGTTGATGCGCACCAGTCAGGCTACCTCCACAGACGCCGCAACTGCGATTGATGAAGCAATGGCCGAGGCCGAAGCCGAGCAGCGTCGAAAAGCGAGAGCGGAAAAAATGTCGGCGGATGTGCCCGAGGATGTCAGCGCTGCACTGATGCCTTCGTTGTCTGGCGCCGCGGATGACGAAGACCGCTTTGATGTGAATGCACGTGGGCTGGCTGCCGCGCCGTTCTTCGAGGCATTGGTGGAGGGGAGCCGGTACAACGTAGTGATCCACCCCGACGTTCAGGCAACTATCGACCTGCGCCTGAAAGACGTAACTGTTCCTGAAGTAATGGACATTGCCGGTGACCTCTATGGCCTGGACATCCAGCGCAATGGCCGCCTGTTTCAGGTCAGGGCCGACAGTGCCCAGACCCGGCTGTTCCCGATTGATTATCTGCACTTCAAGCGCAGTGGCGGCTCCGAAACCCGTGTCAGTTCCGGGTCGGTCAGTAGCTCACGAGACAACTCAACCGGGGCCGGGTCAAGCCGGAATGGCTCGGATGACGGCGGTACCGCTAACCTGGTAGGTACGCGGATTTCCACGGAAACCGAATCCGACTTCTGGCAGGACATTGAACGCGCCCTGAAGATGATCATTGGCAGCGACAACGGCAACCAGGTGATCGTCAACGCCGGCGCCGGCCTGGTGATGGTCCGGTCGGATGGTGATTCCCTCAGGCATGTGGAAGAGTATCTCCGCCAGACCCAGCTGATCATGCAGCGGCAGGTTGTTCTGGAGGCAAAAATTCTGGAGATTGGGCTGAATGAAGGTTACCAGCAGGGCGTGAACTGGTCTGACATTCAGAGTGCCTCTTCAGTTACGGCGAGCGATGGTTTGCCGGCGGAATTTACCGCCCAATCGCTGGCTGGGCAGGCGGTGCAAACCTCTGATATCGGCGGGCTGTTTTCTGCGACCTTCCGTGAGGGGACCTTTACCGGGTTGATAGAACTGTTGGGAGAGCAGGGCAACGTGCAGATTCTGTCAAGCCCGCGAATATCCACTGTGAACAACCAGAAAGCCGTTATCAAAGTGGGTACCGATGAGTTTTTCGTCACTGATATCGACTTTGACGATAACAATTCTGCAGTCACTGCCACTGACAGGACTTCCACGTCGGTGGAACTGACTCCGTTTTTCTCGGGCATCTCTCTGGATGTAACCCCGCAGATTGCCGCAGACGGTGCTATTACCCTGCACGTTCACCCCTCGGTCAGCGAAGTGAACGATCAGGAAAAAGTTATCACCGTGGGCGACCAGGATGTGACCCTGCCGCTTGCGCAGAGCACTGTTCGCGAAACAGACAGCGTGATTCGTGCTGAAAGTGGTCAGATTGTGGTGATTGGCGGGCTGATTCAGAACACCAGTGAGGACAACAATTCGGCGGTACCCTTCTTCAGTGACATTCCCCTGCTGGGAGAACTGTTCAAACAGCGCCGTTTCGAGTCCCGCAAAAGTGAGCTGGTTATCCTGTTGCGCCCGGTGGTTGCCGGTAGCGAGCAGATGAGTGCTGATGTGTCATCCAGCCGCGAGCGCATGCAGGTTTTACGGGAGCTTCTGGAGTCATCCGAGTCTGTGAAACCCCAACCGGAGAAAGCCGAACGCTAGCATGTACGAATCCCATTTCGGACTGCAGGAAGCACCGTTTGCATTGACGCCCAACACCCGATATTTCCTCCGGGCCCGTAGCCATAGCGATGCGCTGGAGTTGCTGCTGGTGGCGTTGCGTGAACGCGAAGGCTTTATAAAAATTACCGGAGAAGTGGGCACTGGCAAAACACTGTTATGCCGCATGTTGCTCAACGAACTGGAGCAGGATGCCTACACGGCGTATATTCCCAACCCGCACCTGACACCGGACACCCTCTACGAAGCAGTGGCCGAGGAACTGGGCGTGGACGTGGCACGTTGTGTCAACACACACCAGATACTCAAAGCCCTGAACGAACGCCTGATTGCACTGGCGATGGAACAACGGCCCGTGGTGTTGGTGATCGACGAAGCCCAGGCCATGCCCTCAGAAACCATTGAGGCTCTGCGGTTGCTCACCAACCTGGAAACCGAAAGTACCCGCCTGTTGCAGGTAGTGCTGTTCGGCCAGCCGGAACTGGACGAACTCCTGCAGCGGGACAGCATGCGCCAGCTGCGCCAGCGAATCACCTTTCAGTACCGCCTGGCACCTTTGGACAAGGTGTCCGTGGCACAGTACCTGAGGCACCGCCTGGCACAGGCTGGTTACAACGGCGGCGATCTGTTTGCGCCCGGCGCCCTGCGGCTGATCTCCCGTTCCTCCGGTGGCATTCCGCGGCTGGTCAACATCATTGCCCACAAATCGCTGCTCTGTGCGTGGGGCCATGGCGACAGGCAGGTGGGGCGCTCCCACGTTATGCAGGCTATTCGTGATACCGACAGCGCCCGTCTGCCAAACCTGCTGGTGAGGTGGTTATGAGCCTGCTTAACGACGCCCTGAGAGCAGCAGAGCAACGCCAGAGCCGGCCAGCGGCACCGGGCGCCTACGCGGGTGGGCAGCATCAGCCCCGCAACGGCCGGCCTATGCTGCTGATGGTGGTTGTGGTTCTGGCGCTGATTATCGCCGTTTTGGGTGGCTACTGGGTATTTGCCAATAACACATCACCGCAGCCAATGACGGTGGAGAGTGAGCCGACGCCGGATCGGGCGGTTCAAAGGGATGTGGCGGTTGTTGTTGATGAAAAACCGGAGAATGAACCTGTACAGGAGCTGACACCCGCTCCGCAGCCTGAAGTGGCTGAGCCCGAACCGATCAAGAAGCCGGCTCCGGCACCGGAGCCGGAAATTGCCGAACCTCAAGTCAGCGAGCCCGAGCCGGCAGTTGTGACTTCCTCTCCGGTGGAGGAGAAGACCGGCAAGCAGGAGCCGATAACCGCAGAAGTTGAAGAAGCACAGCCTGAAGAGGTCTCCACCGCCGGCGTCAAACAGGTTCCGGAGACTCCGGCCGCGACGGATCGCAGCACCGCGAGGCAGCTGGAACGGCTGGTGGCCGACGGCAATACCACCGACGCAGAGCGTGGCCTTGCGGCGTTAACGCAGAAACAACAAGCGCCTCGCAGCCGCTATGTGGTGGCCAGGGCGCTTCTGGTGGATGGAAAACAGAATCAGGCCCTTGGCTGGCTGCCAGAAGAAGTCACGGCCGGGCACCCGCGGTTGCGGCTATTGAGAGCCAGGGCGCAGCACGCCAACAACGATTTGGCTGACGCAGTGGATACACTCAGCGCAAACGTGCCGCCGGTGGAAGGCCACGCGGAATACCGGGTTACATTGGCGACCCTGCTGCAGCAGCAGGGAGACAATACCGAAGCCGCCCGTCACTGGGCGGAATTGATTGCCTGGGATGACAGCCAGGGCCCCTGGTGGGTGGGGCTGGCGATTGCGCTGGAAGCTCAGGGTGAGCAGGCCGGCGCTGCACGGGCTTACCGGCAGGCAGCCGATCTGCCGGGCTTGCCCCGTTCACTGGCAGACTACGTGCAGCAACGGCTGCAGGCGTTACGAGCAGGATGATTCATGGCTGAAGCAAAGAAAAAAATCCGCATAGGTGACCTGCTGGTCCAGAACGACGTCATCACTGAACAACAGCTGATGACCGCTCTGCGTGAGCAGAAGAACACCGGGCGGAAGCTGGGCCGCACCCTGATCGACCTGGGCTACGTGGAAGAGGACAACCTTCTCAACATCCTCTCACGGCAGCTGGATGTGCCTTTTGTTCAGCTGAGGCACTACCAGTTCAATAACGACCTGGTCAAGAAACTGCCGGAAGCCATGGCCCGCCGCTTCCGCAGTATTGTGCTGGCGGAACAGAGCGGGGAATTGCTGGTAGGCATGGCCGACCCGCTGGATATCTTCGCCTACGATGAACTGGTGCGGGTGCTCAAACAGCCCATCAAGCAGGCGGTTGTGCGGGAAAGCGAACTACTGAACACATTAGATCTGGTCTATCGCCGCACCGACGAAATTGCATCGCTGGCGGAGGAACTGGAAGATGAGCTAGGCGATGATGCCTTTGACCTGGCCGACCTCAGTGCCGAATCCGAAAGCGCCGAAGCCCCGGTGGTCAAGCTGCTGCAAACCCTGTTCGAGGATGCGGTGCAGGCCCGTAGCTCCGATATCCATATCGAGCCTGACGAAACCGTGGTGCGGATTCGCCAGCGGGTAGACGGCGTGTTGCAGGAACAGGTCATGAAGGAGAAACGGGTGAACTCCGCCCTGGTGCTCCGCCTGAAACTGATGGCCGGCCTGAACATTTCCGAGAAACGCATCCCTCAGGATGGCCGCTTCAACGTCCGTGTCAAAGGGCGCAGCATCGATGTGCGGGTATCCACCATGCCGGTTCAGTATGGAGAGTCGGTGGTGATGCGTTTGCTGGACCAAAGCCAGGGCATGCTGAACCTGGACGTTACCGGTATGCCGCCAAGGCTGCTGGAAAACTTCCGGCGCATGATCAAGAAGCCCCACGGCATGATTCTGGTCACGGGACCCACTGGCAGCGGTAAAACCACAACCCTTTATGGTGCGCTGACCGAACTGAACCGCCCGGAAGTAAAGATCATTACCGCGGAAGACCCGGTGGAATACCGTTTGCCACGTATCACCCAGGTTCAGGTAAACCCGAAAATCGGCCTGGAATTCGCCAGTGTGTTGCGGTCCGCTCTCCGCCAGGACCCGGATATCATCCTGGTGGGCGAGATGCGCGACCACGAAACTGCTGAAATCGGCCTGCGGGCGGCCATGACCGGCCACCTGGTGCTCTCTACCTTGCACACCAACGACTCCATCAGCAGCGCCATGCGCCTGATCGATATGGGCGTCGAACCCTTCCTGGTGGCCAGCTCCCTGCTGGGCGTTGTGGCCCAGCGCCTGGTGCGCAAGGTGTGCGATAACTGCCGTGAGGGCTATGAGCCCACCAGCCAGGAGAAGATCTGGCTGGAGCAGTTCGACCTTGACCCGCTGGACCTGGAAGCCGGCTTTGTACATGGCCGCGGTTGCTATCAGTGCGGTAACAGCGGGTACGTCGGCCGGCTCGGCGTGTACGAAATGCTTGAAATGAACGAAGGCATGCTGGATGCCCTGAGGCGTCGGGACATTTCAGGGTTTACCCGGGAAGCCCGCAAGAGCCACCTGTATCGGCCGCTTGGCCAGTGTGCGATGGATTTCGCCCTGCAGGGCATTACGTCGCTGGAAGAGGTGGCCAGGGTAGCGGCCACGTCTGAGGGTGAAGTGTCGCTGGAAGATGTGCCTGTACTTTCGCGTGAGGGCAGTGTCTGATGCAGTTCAGTTACCGGGGTAAGGACAGCCGAGGGGCTGTGCAACAAGGCGCGCTGGCCGCACCGAATCCGGAAGCGGCCGCATCGGAACTCATGCGCCGGGGCATCACGCCTTTGTCCATTCGCGAGCAGGAGCAAACCGAATCTGTGGTTGACCGGCTGAACAAGCTGCCGGTTTTCCGCAAGAAAATCACTCTGGACGAGCTGATTGTTTTCTGCCGCCAGATGTACGCGTTGACCAAAGCCGGCATTCCATTGATCCGGACCATGCGCGGCCTGGCGGACACCACCCGCTCGCCGGAGCTGGGCGAAGTGCTGGATGATGTCACTACGCGGCTGGAAGGCGGCTCCACCATGGCGGCGGCCATGCAGGCGCACCCCAAGGTATTTTCCGACCTGTTTATCGCGATGATCCACGTAGGCGAGAATACCGGCGAGTTGGACGGTGCCTTCAAGCGCCTGTCTGACATCCTGGAACTGGAGCGGGACACCAAAAGGCGCCTCAAACAGGCCATGCGCTATCCCATGTTCGTGGTGATTGCCCTGTTTGCCGCCCTGATGGTGGTGAACTTCCTGGTGATCCCGAAGTTTGCATCGGTATTCGACAAGCTGGGGGCCGATCTGCCATTCCTGACCCAGGTGCTGGTAGGCACCTCCAACTTCCTGTTGGGTTACTGGTACATAGTGTTGTTTGCGATTGCCGCGAGCGCGCTGTTGCTGCGCCAGTGGAAGCAGACCGAGCAAGGGCGGCTGACCTGGGATCGCTACAAACTGAAAATGCCCATTATCGGCCCCCTGTTGGAGCTGATCACCCTGAGCCGGTTTGCCCGTAACTTCGCCAGCATGCTGGCGGCGGGCATGCCCGTCACCACCGCACTGACGGCGGTCGCTGATGCCACCGACAACGCCTGGATAGCCAAACACATCAAAGAGATGCGCGCCGGTATCGAACGGGGTGAAAGCCTGTTGCGTACTGCACGGCAGAGCGATATGTTCACGCCCCTCATTTTACAGATGATCGCGGTGGGTGAGGAAACCGGTTCTGTAGACGACATGCTGGTGAACGTGGCTGACTTTTACGACGAAGACGTGGATTACGGCCTCAAGCGGCTGGCGGAATCCATCGAACCAATACTGATCGTGGCCATGGGCATCCTGGTACTGATACTGGCACTGGGCGTGTTCCTGCCCATATGGGACCTGGGAGCCGCCGCCATGGGGCGCGGCTGAATGGCCAACCATCGGTTCTCGGCGGCAACGGCAATGGCCAATGCCCGCCGGCTGAGGTTTCTGGTGGCTATCTGTATTTTGTTTGTCCTCTGGTGGTTTTTGCTGGGGGTTCTGGAACGGCAAACGGAGCGGGCCGAAAATCAGTCAGTGAATATGGTGCTCAGCCAGCTGCGCTCCGCGCTGGTGATCAAGGGTGCGGAAGTCATGCTGGACCGGCATGCCAGCCTGGAAGACGAGGAAGGCATCAACCCCTTTGAGCTGATTGAGCATCAGTGGGGTTCCTACGCCGGCGAATGTGAGGGCAGTGTCCCTGACCCCGGCTTCTGGTGTTTCCGGGGGCAGACACAAAAAGAAACAGCAAATCTGGGTGAGGGGTGGTTAATTTATAACCCACGGCAGCCGATAACCATAAATGGACGGCAAGCAAGTGCGGAGGAGCCCCTGGCCTGGAGAGTTGAAGCAGAATTTGCAGACCGGAACCGAAACGGTATCCGGGAGCAGACGGAAAGGTTGACCGGTTTGAAACTCCAATCGGTGCCACTGGACAGGGAAGCAGCGCCATGAAAAAGATGGGGCTTACGATAATCACACTTGCAACGACGAATGAGGCGGACCGATGAAGTATTTAAACGGAAAACATAAACAGAAGGGTTTTACCCTGATTGAACTGGTGGTGGTTATTGCCATCCTGGCTATTCTGGCCGCCTTTGCATTGCCGAGGTTTGCGCAGCTTTCGGAAGAAGCGCATCGGTCTAGTGTAAAGGCAACATCTGGAGCGTTGGCGGCTGGTGTGGCTTTGGCAAAAGCTCAGTGGGTGACCAATGGATTAACTTCGTCCACGACTGCTCTGGCGGGATTTGGTGACGGGGAGTTGAACGTTTCCAGTCGTGGTTGGGCAGTAGCTTATACAGGAGGCTATGACGGCGAGGCTGACGGTACCGCTGCTATGGATGACAATCGTTGCCAGCAGGTTTGGAGTGGTGTTCTACAGTCGAACGCGCCGACTGTCACCGGCACATCTTCTGATTATGTAGCAACAGGTGGGGGGTCAGTATGTACGTTCACCTATCAGCTTGATGGGCTGACTGGCACTGATGCAAAACAGATCACTTATGATGCCAGCACAGGCGAAGTTGCTACCGTAAATGTAAATGTGGATTAAGTTAGATACCAAGGTAATTAACCGAACGGAGACCGAACATGAGAAACATGATTCCGAATAGGAAAGAGAAAGGTTTTACCCTGATCGAACTGGTGATGGTGATTGTGATTTTGGGGATTCTGGCGGCGTTTGCGTTGCCAAGGTTTGCGGATTTGAGTGGAGATGCAGAGGTAGCTTCGATCGAGGGGGCTCGAGGCAGTCTGAAATCTGCTATGGGTATTGTTCATGCCAAGGCCTTGGCCGAGGGTAAGAATGCAGCTCCGACTGAGAGTGAGACTGTAAAGCTTGAGGGTAAGGAAATAAGTTTAGCCTATGGCTACCTCGCGGCAGATGTGGACTCGATCAGAGAAGCCGCTCAATTAGAAGACTATGAAATAGGTACCGATGGAGCCTATGTCGCTATTGCTAACGAAGCTGAAAAGCCATGTTTTACCTTTACGGCAGCATCTGATTCAAACACTCCATCTTCGGTAGGTGAGGTGACTACGATGAGCGCTGATACCACCTGTGGCACAACGCCGTAACAGTTGGGTAGGATTAGCGAAGCATAATCCGACCTTGTTTTACGTTTTGGGGGGCTGTGGGAATCCGGGAGAGGGGCATGACAATAAAGAACGCCCCGAGTTCATCGGGGTTCACCCTTGTTGAGCTGGTCATGGTCATCATCCTGATTGGGGTTCTCTCCGTTCTGGGTATTGGCCTGTTTGCCGGCCGTTCTGCCTTCTCTCCTTTGCTGGCTACCCAGCAACTTGCCTCCGCCACGCTGCTTGTGCAACAGGCTGCACTGGCGGGCAATCCCTCAAATACACTGACCATCAGCCAGACCGGCGATCGGCTGGTTTTTGATGCCGGTATTAACCAGTTTGAGATTACCCGGGAGGGGGCGACCCTGTCCTACCGTCTCGCGGGTGGCAGTTATACCAACGTTCCCGCCTCGGGCTTTAACGTCACGTTTAGTCCGATGGGCCGGGTGAGTGGCCCGGTTGCCAGGGAAAGCATTGATTTCCGGCTCTCCGGCGAGAGCCAGTTTGACCTGTGCCTGAGTTCGCTCGGTGCCGTTTACACGGGAACCTGCCAATGAGGTCCAGGCGCCCGGAAACCCTGTCAGTTATTAACAAGACTGCTGGCGCAACTCTGGTGGAACTGGTGATCACCATTGTCATCATCAGCGTGGCCATTGCCGGCGTGGTGGGCGCTTTTTCACTGATCGCGGGGCGTAGTGCCGATCCCCTCAGCCAGACCCGCGCCGTGGCGTTGGCGCAGCTTTACATGGATGAAATCCTCTCCCGGAAATACGATGATGACACGCCGCCGGGTGGCCGGCCGAAACGCGATGGCTGCTCCATCGATACCGAAGAGAGTGACCGCAAAGACTACGACGATGTGGACGACTATAACGCCATCAACAATGCGTCTCCGGAAAATGCCGATGGTGAGTCCCTCGGTCCGGCCTATTCCAGTTTCACCGTGTCCGTGACAGTCACCTGTGCGGGCGGGGAGGTGGACCTGTCTGACGACGAAGCCAAGCGTATCGACATAACCATTACCGACCCATCCAGTCAGGACTATCTGTTCACCGCTTACAGGGCGAATTTCTGATGCGTAGGGCAGCGGGGTTTACACTGGTTGAACTGGTCATGGTGATTGTGTTGCTAGGCATAGTCGCTACCATTTCTGTCCAGTTCGTTACGCTCTCTACCCGCGGTGCCCTGGATGTCAGCGCCCGGCAACAGCGCGCGCTGCAGGGTGTGGTGATCAGTGAACAGATTACTCGCGAACTGCGAGAGGCTTTTCCCCTTTCCATTCGTGCCGATGGGGGCTGTCTTGAGTGGCTTCCAACTGAAGCCGGTACCGCGTATACCCGCCTGCCTCGAGGCGCGGGTGCGGATGAGATCGAGGTGGCTCCGTTCAGCAGTGTGCCGCCCACGGATACAACGCGGGCCATTGTCTACGGATACGGAACCTCCACCGACTCCCTGTATGGCAGTTCCGATCCGGGTCCGGTGTCACCGCCCATCAGTGAGATAGACAATAGCGCCTCCCCGGCGGTGATCACCCTGAGTGAAGGCCACCGGTTCCGTGAGCGTTCACCGGAGCGACGCCTGTTCGTTGTCGGTCAGCCGGTCAGTCTCTGCCAGAACGGACGTTTCCTGTACCGGTACAGTGGTTATGCACCTGATACCAGCCAGCCGACCCCACCTTCGGTTACCCCGGAAGTACTCGCCGCCAATCTGACCGGCAATGTGGATTTGCAGTACATCCCGCCTTCGCTCCAACGGGCGGCGGTGGTGCAGTTCACCTTTACCCTGAAAGACCCCCAGGGCGATGAAACCACGACCGTCAGTCAGGAGGTACAGATTCGTAATGTACCCTAGACCCTCTTTCCGGCAACAAAAGGGCGCAGGCTTACCGATCGCCCTGTTCATCATCACCGTGCTGGCGCTGCTTGTTGTCGGCATGGCGCAGCTCCAGGAAAGCAGCGGTCAGGCGGTGAGCCTGCAGATCCAGTCGCAGCGGGCGTTTTTTGCGGCGGAGAGTGGGGCGCAGGTGGCAGTCCGTAACGTGCTGGAGGGTGAAAACTGCAGTGCCGTAGAGGGCTCAATCAGCTTTACTTCATCAGCGCTTGATGGGTGCAGCGCCTCATTGAGCTGCAACTCGGTCACCGCCAATATCCGCGGCCCCGGCGGTGATACGGTTTTTTCGATTGCCAGCACGGGGCAGTGTGGTAGTGGCGCCGATCTGGCGACGCGCGTAGTTGAGGTAAGAGTACGATGATAGTTCTGAAAAGAGCTTCTAAGCGTTTTGGCTGGTTAGCGCTAAGCGCTTGGCTTCTGTCTTGCGGCTCTGCCGCTGCGGACATCGTTTCCGAGTGGCGTATGGACGAGCAAGGCTGGGACGGCTCTGCCGGTGAGGTAGTCGACAGCGTAGGAGGGTTTAGTGGCCGGGCTCGAACCGCAGCCAGTGACAACTCCTTCCCAAACACCGTACCTGCCAGGGTATGTCGGGGTGGTCGTTTTCGAGGTCAAGGCTTTAACGATCCGGACCAGAACAACGCTTATGTTGATGCTCAGCATTTCGTGGAAGTACCTGACGAAGCAGCCCTATCTCCCTTGGCACAGACACAGAAAATGACGATATCCGGCTGGATTCAGTCTGATGATTCGGGAAATCTAACCATTATTCACAAAGGCCAGGGCAATCCTTCTCAGGAGTATCAAGTTTCGCTCGAGAGCAATAGGTTGCAGGCAACTTTTTGGGATCTTTATGGCAGTGAAAGGGTTATCACCGTTAACCAGACTTTATCGCAAGATGTCTGGTATTTCTTTGGAGTTACTGCCGAGCCTGTTGGTGGCAGTGGTCAGTTAAGAACGAGTGCCTATGTTTTCGATGCGAACGGGAATCTCCTGCAGAGTAATCAGCAACAGTTCGATAAGTTTTTCAGAGACGGAGGGGGGCCAAATGCTGCTCGTTATTCTGATAAATCATTTGATGGCCCCGTGATTATTGGTGGGGAGCGGTTTGGAGAAAACGCAGCGCCTGTAAACTTTTTCTCCGGCATTATTGATGAACTGCGGACTCATAATGAGGCTCTGAATGACAACGAGTTACAAGGTCTATTAAACCAAACTCGCGCGTGTGATGTGCCAACGGGTGCCGGTTTGCCTGTTTTCGACAACTTCGAATCCTACCCGCCAGGCACATCTATCGACGGCAATGACGGCGGCTCCAACTGGGGTGGCTCATGGGATGGCGCGGGTGGTCAGTCCATTATTGATACCAGTGCTAACCGCCTGGAATTCCTTGCGTCCAACGGGCTGAGCATCCGCTCTGATACGACCCTGGAAATCACCGGTAACAATAACCGCATTGCCACGCGACCCCTTTCCGGAAGTTTCGACGGCGACGATACCTACCTGAGCATGCTTGTGCGGTTCCAAGGCACACCGGGCAACAACGATTTTCTGGTGTTCTGGCTGCAAAATCCCGATTTTGGTGATTCGCCCCAGTTCGGTATCAAAGTCAACGAAGGCGGTGGTGGCGCCCGCGATTTCTTCATTCGCCTGGATCGGGATGCAAACTATTCGACAGAATTTGAGCCCGGACAAACCTATTTGCTGGTCGCCAGATTTTCCAAGAACAGTCAGGATTATTATGAGCAGGGACGGCTGTGGGTGAACCCGCAATGCACGGATTCACCGCCGCCAACCGCGTCAGCGAATATTTTGTCCAACCCGGCGTCGAAGGTCAGCGAGGTTACTGAACTTGGTCTTCGCAGTGAAAATATCTCCGGTGACGCGAGCGTTCAGGTTGGCCAGGTTGCCGCCGGTGAGCAATGGTCGGATGTTGTGCGTTGCGAGTGTTTCCAGAACGGTCTGGAAGCGACCTTCTACAACAACTATGACAGCGCGGATCCATTTCCCGAAACGCCTGATCTCACCAGACTGGACCCGACCATCAATTTTAATTGGGGGAATGGTTCACCAGACCCAGCGATTAATGACAATCAGTTTGCGGTCCAGTGGCAGGGAACCATTGAGGTGCCGGAAACCGGCAACTATGAATTCATTGCGCGAACCGATGACGGGGTTCGGCTTTGGGTCGACAATCTGGATGACCCACTCATTGATGACTGGAATGACCGTGCCGTTGACGAGTCGAGTGAGACGATTACGCTGCAGGCGGGTCAACGCTATGGAATTCGTATGCAGTATTACGAGAACGGTGGTCAGGCAGAGGCCCGCTTGAGATGGCGACGGCCGGATGGCACGGAAGAAATTATTCCGGAGGAGTTTCTGTTTGGTTGTCTGCCAGTGGCGTCACCCGTTCTTGAATCGGCTTCCGCCATCTGTGGCAGTTCGGATCTGGTGGAGCTGACGTTTACCCAGTCAGACCGGTCCAGGCCTTTGCTGCAAAGTTCACTCGAGAATACCAGCTTTTACAGTGTAGAAAGCGTTGCAGGTGGGGAAACGTTCAACGTTATTGATGCAAACGCCGGGGCGAATGGTTACAGCGTTGTGCTTCAGTTGGACAGTGATCTGGATCGAGAAAGTACCTACCGGGTCAATGTTGCCGATGTTCAGGACGTAGGCGGTTCCGTGATTGACCCAAATCCTTCGGAATTCGAGTTCGCCGCAGCCGGAGATGGCCTGATAACGGAATACTGGAATAACCGAAACCTTGCGGGGGCGCCTGAACTGACCGGCCTTTCTGACCAGATTCTGTTCGATTGGGGATCGGGTAGCCCAGTGCCAGGAACGATCAACGCTGACCGCTTCTCGGTTCGATGGACTGGATTTATCGTGCCACCTGAAACGGGCAATTACGTTTTCCGTACCCGGACTGACGATGGGGTGCGACTCTATGTCAACGATTTGTCGGCACCAATGATCAATGAGTGGCGTGATCAGTCACCGACGAACCATGACTCTGGCACCGTTTATCTGGAAGAGGGTAGAAGTTACAGCTTCCGGATGGAGATGTACGAAAACCAGGGTGGTGCTGTTGCCCAGTTACGCTGGAACAGGCCTGGCCCTGGCGGTTTTGAGGTAGTGCCGGAGTCCGCATTCTTCAGTTGTCCTGATACCGGAAAAGTGCTCGACCACTTCAGGATATCCCACGGGGGTCTTGGCGTAACCTGTCAGCCGTCCCTGGTGTCTTTCGAAGCAAGAGACACAGCAGGTGATCTACTGACGGATTTCGACGGGCAGGTACAGCTATCGACCAGCACTGGGGATGGTTTCTGGCAGGACGCAGGCTCGTCAACCGGCAGCCTGTCAATCGTTCCCGGGGATTCCGGCCAGGCCAGTTATCAGTTTACGCCGGCCGATGGCGGCGTTGTTACCTTCGGGCTGAGGCACACCCAGGCCGCCACCGTTAATCTGGGTATAACCGACGGTGATGTGTCTGAGCTGCCTTCTGCCGATCCGGATATTGTTTTTCAGGAAGCCGGATTTATATTCCATCGTGCCAGTGACTTCGCCCAGCCGATTCCCACCCAGGTTTCCGGCCGGCCCTCGAGCGCAGCGCCCGGTGCTCAGGATTTAAGGCTGACCGCTGTTCGTGAGAACGATAAGACGGGAGCTTGCGAGGCCTTTCTGGTGGGGGAGCAGTCCGTCACCGTTGGGTCCGTTTGTGAAAGCCCCGGCAGTTGCGCTCTGGATAATGCCCTTGAAGTTAACGGCAGCAACGTAGCCAGCAACAGCGCCGGTAACACCGGGAATGCAAGTACAGTGAACATGGACTTTGGCGATGAAAGTACCAGTAGTGCGCCGTTATCCCTCCGCTATCCTGATGCGGGTCGAATCAGCCTGTTTGCCCGGGCTCCGCTAGTGGATGATCAGGGTACGCCGACCGGTGAGTTCATCGCCGGCAGCAGCGGGCTTTTCACGGTTGTCCCTGCCGGGTTCTGCCTGGAACCTGTCAGTTCGCTGCTGCAATGCGCCACTGTGGACGCGGAGTGTTCTGTTGGCGCGGCGGCTGGAGAGGTATTCGCCATGCGGCTGGCCGCGGTGAACTGGACGGAGGACGGAGAAACCAATGCGGAATTCTGCGGCAACCCGGTTACGCCGAACTTTGCCCACTCTGGCCTTGAAATTACCAGCCAGCTATTGGCGCCTGCTTCCGGTGATGTGGGTGAAATGCTGACGGAAAACGCAGATATTCTTCCCTCGGATGAGGGTGCTGCCCAGTTCAATCAGTCAGTCTCTGAAGTAGGCGTTTTTGATTTCGCCATGACGCCTGGCAGCCCCTACTTTGGCGAAACCCTGCCAGGTACCAACAGCGCTCCCGTTGGCCGGTTTACCCCCGCCAGCTTCGGCGTATCGTTGAGTGACGCGGGTGGGCTTGGGGCTGCATGTACCGGTACGCCAGGTTTCACGTACACGGGGCAGACTTTCGACTGGTTGATGGAGCCAGAGGTCAGAATTACGCCTCTTGCAGCCGATGGTACATCCACGACGGGCAATTATCTGATTGGGGCGTTCAACAAACTGACGGTTTCGGGGATTTCCCGCACGGATCCGGAGCGAGATCAGGTAAGGCGGTTGGTTGACGACAGCGACTTCGTCGAAGTTGACTACGACTCTGCGCCCGGGGTTCTGAGCTCCGACATGACAGAGCAGGCAATTTTCTATCGCTACAGCGATGCTGAACGTTTTGAGATGATCAAGTCTGTTAACTCCCGAACCGAGCCGTTTTTTCCGGTCTTGGCTTTTGAGATTGATTCTGTAGTGGATGACGATGGTATTTCAGCGTTGCCTGCTTCAGATCCTTTGTTGAATTTTCAGCCAGCGGCGGCGGGAGACATCCGTTACGGACGCCTGGAAATGAGCAATGTCTATGGGCCGGAAACAGCTGACTCACTCTCAATGCCATTCCGGGTGACCTACTGGGACGGTAATCGTTTCACGCTGAACTCGACGGATTCCTGCACACCCTGGAACAAAACCGTTCCTTCCCCACTGGCCAATGACCAGACATTCCATGACCTGGCGGACGAAGGAGATGAAGGCATCTTTGATAGCGGGATTGGTCAGCCCCTCACTCTCGAACCAAAAGGCAACCGCGGTGAGGAGCGGATTGTTTGGGAGATGCCTATATGGCTGCAAAGTGATTGGAGTGAAAACGGAGTGCTTGAGAATCCTTCAGCCCTTGCCACCTTCGGCGTCTACCGAGGCCACGACCGCATCATCTACTGGCGTGAAGTGAGCGAGTGAATAAGGAGCACAAAAAAGGGGCAGATGAATATTTCATCTGCCCCCAAACTCAACGAACCCCGGTGGCGCGCTGATCGTCAATCGTCCTCCCCCTCCGGATGATCCATCCCCAATTCATTAATCTTCCGCGTCAGCGTATTCCTGCCCCAACCAAGCAGTATTGAGGCGTCCCTCCGGCGCCCGCCAGTATGCTTCAGGGCGGTTTCAATCATGATCCGCTCGAATTCTGGCACGGCCGTGTCAAGAATGCCCTTGCGGCCCCGTTTGAGCTCCTGCTCCGCCCAGTTGCGTAGGCCCTCCTGCCAGGTCTGGCCAGTAGTCGGGGCTTCTGCCTGTTGCATGAGCTCTGGCGGCAGGTCGTCGATGTGTACTTCGCGGCCACTGGCCATCACCGTCAGCCAGCGGCAGGTGTTCTCCAGCTGGCGGACGTTGCCGGGCCAGGGCAGGGTGGTGAGGTACTCTTCAGCTTCCGGGCGCAGCAGCTTGGTTTCAACAGCCAGTTCTCTGGCAGCGCGTTTGAGGAAGTGCTCCATCAGCCGTGGAATGTCTTCCCGGCGTTCCGCCAGTTTGGGCAGGTGGACGCGGATAACGTTCAAACGGTGGAACAGGTCTTCCCGGAAGGTGCCGGCCTGGACGAGCTTTTCCAGGTCCTGGTGTGTGGCGGCAATGATGCGTACGTCCACCTTGATGGGGGTGGTGCCGCCCACCCGGTAGAACTCGCCATCCGCCAGTACCCGCAGCAGGCGTGTCTGGGTGTCGGCGGGCATGTCGCCGATTTCATCCAGGAACAGGGTACCGCCGTTGGATTGTTCGAAGCGACCCTGCCTGGCAGCGGCGGCGCCGGTGAAGGCGCCTTTTTCGTGGCCGAACAGCTCGGACTCAATCAGGTCTTTGGGGATGGCGGCCATATTCAGTGCAATAAATGGACGGCTGGCCCGGGGGCTGTGGTTGTGCAGGGCCTGGGCCACCAGTTCCTTGCCGGTACCGCTCTCGCCGTTAATCAGTACAGTGATGTTGGAGTGAGACAGCCGGCCAATGGCCCTGAACACTTCCTGCATCGCCGGTGCTTCACCAATGATTTCAGTGTTGCGTTGCGAGCTTTCCGCCTGGGGTTCCGATGTGGCGCGGCGCTCATGGCTGTGCGCCACGGCCCGTTTTACCAGGGCGACGGCGTCGTCCACATCAAAGGGTTTGGGCAGGTATTCGAAGGCACCGGTCTGGTAGCTTGTTACCGCACTTTCCAGGTCGGAATGGGCGGTCATGATGATTACTGGCAGATCCGGATGCACCTCGACAATCTGGGAAAGCAGGGTAATGCCGTCCACGCCGGGCATGCGGATATCGCTGATGATGGCGTCGGGCTGTTCGTGTTCCAGCCGCATCATGATGCTTTCGCCGCTCTCAAACACCCGGGGCTGCATACCGGCCTGGTTCAGGGCGCGCTCCAGCACCCAGCGTATACTGCGGTCGTCGTCTATGATCCAGACGTTTGCCGGTTGGCTCATTGATTGTCCTCCAGGGGCAGGAAGATGATGAAGTCGGTTTTGCCGGGCTCGCTTTCGCACTCAACCAGCCCGTGATGTTGCCCGATGATGCTCTGGGTGATGGACAGGCCAAGGCCGGTGCCGCTGGCTCGTCCACTGATCATCGGGTAGAAAACGTTTTGCAGCAGGTCCGGTGGTATGCCAGGCCCGTTGTCGATTACATCCACGCGGCAAACCAGACGATGGCGTTTATGGCCGATGGTGAACTGTCTCAGTGCGCGGGTGCGAAAAGTGATGGTTGGCTGTTCGTCGCCAGCCATGTCGGCCTGGTTCTCAAAGGCGGCTTCCATGGCGTTCCGCGCAATGTTGAGAAAGGCCTGGATTAACTGTTCTTTATCGCCCTGGAACTCCGGAAGACTGGGGTCGTAATCGCGCTGGAAGCTGATCCGTCCGCGGCTTTCCGCCTCGAGCAGTGTTTTAACGCGCTCAAGTACTTCATGAATGTTCGTGGGTGCCAGTTTCGGGGCCTTGTTGGGGCCGAGCATCCTGTCCACCAGGGATCTGAGGCGATCTGCCTCGGCGATGATGACCTGGGTGTATTCCTTCTGGTCCTCGCTGTTCAGCTCCCGGTCGAGTAATTGGGCTGCCCCCCGAATGCCCCCGAGCGGGTTCTTGATCTCGTGGGCCATGCCTCGTACCAGAATTCGGGTGGTTTCCTGCTGGGATATGATGTCCTCTTCCCGGCTGATGCGTAAAAGTCGATCCCGTGGCTGGATCTCAATCAGCAGCTCTGCCGGGTCCAGGCTGATAGGCGATACCGAGTAGTCGACGGTGAGTCGCAGGCCACTGGTGAGCACGAACTCCGCTTCGCGACGGGTGTACGACTGGCCGTTTTCGGCCGCGGCATACAGTGTTTTCAGCGCATCTTCCGAGTCAATCAGAATATCCTTGATGGGAGCACCCTGGCTTCGGGTAATGCTGGTTTCAAACAGGCTCTCGGCGGCGGGATTCAGATACTGGATATGCAAGCTGTCCCTCAGCACGATTACCGCAGTGGTAAGGCTGTCCAGTATGTTTTTGTATCCGGCCGGTATTGCCATGCTTCCATCCCTTTTGGTGGGCCACGCTGAGTACTCACGGGTTTTTGCAAAAAGCGAACCACATTGAACGATTGTGCATTGAGAATGCGCATTTTGCGGGCATTGCGGTTTAATGGCCGCTTAACGCGCCGTTGTGTAGTGCATAAGCATTATTGTGCAGGGCGGAATGCTGTTGCTGCGCCCCGCGAATGGTCAGAGTATGGCTGCTTTGTGGTGCGAGCGCACTAAAATAGTGCGTAACGGTGCGCGGTATAACCGCATCGGAGTGATACGGTTCTGACATTCAGGTGCCCTGTCCGGGCAGAGGAGGCGCTGAAAAGCGGGTTAATTGTTAACGCTGGGGCGGTGGATGGTGAAAGTAATGGTTTCTCCACTCTTGATGGTGACACCACTGCTGTCAACGATGCTGACGCCGGCATCATGGGTTCCCCGGTAGACGTTTCGCACCATAACGGATCCGGATTGACTCTGGCCCACGGGCTGACCATCCAGGGTAACCTCGTATTTATGGTTATTCCTCAGTGAAGGGGAGCTGGTAACCTGAAATTCCACGTTGCCACTACCACTGTGAAAGGCCTCATTATTGCCCGGTGCCACGAATGTCACGCTATCGTAGGCGGCGCCTTCCTGTTCCACCTTTTCCCTCAGCCTCTCCGGCTCCCGGACAGCCTCGAGTTTAGGCAGGGTAACAGTGGTTACCGGCTTGACCCTGATCTCTTCGGCTTCAGTGCCTTCTGCGGGTTCATCGGTGTAAGTGACATTGCCCTGAGCATCAACCTGGCGATACACCTCTGCGGAAAGCGGAAAGGCGACGAAAGCGAGAATGCCTGCAACGTATGCGAGCCGTGGTTTCATAGATACAACCTGTCTGTTGTTTTATCCGATTATCAGCGTCAGACCTGTGTATTTCAACGCCATTCCTGCCGTGCTTGGTTACATTACGTTAAGGGTGGACGGCTCTGTGATATCCGGCACAAAAAAAGCCCCGCACGGGGCGAGGCTTCTCTGACTGCTGGCGCCATAGGGCGCCTTGGCAGGACGTGCTTAGATTAGCAAGAGTAGTACAGCTGGAACTCGATCGGGTGGGTGGTCATGTTGAGCTGCTCAACTTCGCCGCGCTTCAGGTCAATGTAGCCACCGATCATGTCTTCGGTGAATACGCCGCCACGGGTCAGGAACTCGTGATCCGCTTCGAGGCAGTCCAGAGCTTCCTGGAAGGTCTCGGCTACGGTCGGGATGTCCAGGGCTTCTTCTTTTGGCAGGTCGTACAGATCCTTGTCCATGGCATCGCCCGGGTGGATCTTGTTCTGAATGCCGTCGAGGCCGGCCATCATCAGTGCTGCGAAAGCCAGGTACGGGTTGGCTGAGGCGTCGGGGAAGCGGACTTCGATCCGACGGCCTTTCGGGCTGTTGACGTACGGGATACGGATGGAGGCGGAACGGTTGCGGGCGGAGTAGGCCAGCATAACCGGTGCTTCAAAACCCGGAACCAGGCGCTTGTAGCTGTTGGTAGACGCGTTGGTGAAAGCGTTGATGGACTTGGCATGCTTGATTACACCGCCAATATAGTAGATGGCCATTTCGCTTAGGCCGGCATAGCCGTCGCCCGCAAACAGGTTCTTGCCGTCTTTGTTCAGAGACATGTGTACGTGCATACCGGAGCCGTTGTCACCAACAACCGGCTTGGGCATGAACGTGGCTGTCTTGCCGTAGGCGTGTGCCACGTTGTGTACACAGTACTTGAGGATCTGAACTTCGTCAGCCTTCTTGGTCAGGGTATTGGCGCCAACACCAATCTCACACTGGCCAGCGGTGCCGACTTCGTGGTGGTGTACTTCGATTTCCAGGCCCATGGACTCCATGGCCGCACACATGGCGCCACGCAGGTCATGCAGGCTGTCTACCGGCGGTACCGGGAAGTAGCCACCTTTCACGCCCGGACGGTGACCGATGTTGTTGCGATCGAATTCGTCACCGGATACCCAGGCTGCTTCCTCGGAATGCAGTTCGTACATTGCACCCTGCATATCGACTTTCCATCTGGCCGAGTCGAATACGAAGAATTCCGGCTCCGGGCCGAACAGTGCGCCGTCGGCAATGCCAGTGGACTTCAGGTATTCTTCAGCACGCTTGGCAACTGAACGCGGGTCCCGCTCGTAGCCCTGCATGGTGGAGGGTTCCACGATGTCACAGGTGATGTTAACGGTGGTTTCTTCGGTGAACGGGTCCAGAACGGAGGTTTCGTCGACCGGCATCAGAATCATGTCGGACTCGTTGATGCCCTTCCAGCCAGAGATGGAGGAGCCGTCGAACATTTTGCCGTCGGCGAAGAAATCCTCATCAACCTCGGTAGCGGGCAGAGTTACGTGCTGCTCTTTACCACGGCTGTCAGTGAATCGCATGTCGACCCATTTGACTTCGTGTTCTTTGATCAGATCAATCGTCTTGGACATTGTGCAAGCTCCGTCAGTTATCCCGCTCGGCGGGCGATTTCTGTGTACGTTTTTGCCGGATCGTTCAGCGGTAGCTGACTCCCGATCTTTCTTTCAGGTTGGGCAGCTTATCAAAAGCTGTTGCCACTTACCTGCAAATTCGGCTGACAAGAGTAAAGCAATAGCCTTGCCAGTTTTACCTTTATGCTCCACAAGTGCGCAACAAGGCGGTTTTCGGGCTGTTTTGGAGCGAACAGGTTCTCAGTGCTGCCTGTTTCGCCCTGTTGTGGTGCATTAAAAAGGTGCGCGCACTCAGGAATCGCATTATTTTGGTGCGCTCAAGCAAGAGGCCCAGTAGGCGTTTTTCTTCATATAAACGAAGGGGACTTTGCTATATACTTCGCGCCACTTTATTTTCGCCCGGCAAAAAACGCCAGGTCATTTCAGTGCATTCTGCAGGATTATAGTTGTGATTGATAAACTTCGTAATATCGCCATTATCGCCCACGTCGACCATGGCAAAACCACACTGGTGGACCAGCTGTTGCGCCAGTCTGGCACGTTGGACCGTAAAGAGCTCGAAAGTGAGCGTGTCATGGATTCCAATGACCAGGAAAAGGAACGGGGTATTACTATCCTGGCCAAAAACACTGCGCTGAAATGGCACGACTACGACATCAACATTGTTGACACCCCTGGCCACGCCGACTTCGGTGGCGAGGTTGAGCGGGTAATGAGCATGGTTGACTGTGTGCTGCTGGTGGTTGACTCCATCGACGGCCCCATGCCGCAAACCCGCTTCGTCACCCAGAAAGCATTTGATGCCGGCCTGCATCCGATTGTCGTGGTCAACAAGATTGACCGCCCCGGTGCCCGCCCCGATTGGGTAGTGGACCAGGTTTTCGATCTGTTTGATAACCTCGGTGCTACCGATGAGCAACTGGACTTTCCGATTGTGTTTGCCAGTGCCCTGAACGGCATTGCCGGCATGGATCATGAAAATCTTGATGACAACATGGATGCTGTGTTCCAGGCTATCGTGGATCACGTGCCTGCACCGAACGTTGATCGCGATGGCCCGTTCCAGATGCAGATCTCCCAGTTGGACTACAACAGTTTCCTGGGTGTCATCGGCATTGGCCGCATCAGGCGCGGCAAGATCAAGACCAACTCCCCGGTAACGGCGATTGGTGCCGATGGCAAGAAGCGTCAGGGCCGTATCCTCAAGATCATGGGGCACTCCGGTCTGCAGCGTGTCGAAGTCGACCAAGCTCATGCGGGTGATATCATTTGTGTGAGCGGTATGGATGAGTTGTTCATTTCCGACACCCTCTGTGATCAGGCCAATGTGGAAGCGTTGCCACCGCTGACAGTGGATGAGCCGACCGTATCCATGACATTCCAGGTCAACGACTCGCCGTTCTGTGGCAAGGAAGGCAAGTTTGTCACCAGCCGGAATATCAAAGAGCGTCTGGAAAAAGAGCTGCTTCACAACGTTGCCCTGCGTGTTGAAGAAGGTGAGTCTGCGGACAAGTTCAAGGTCTCCGGCCGTGGTGAGCTTCACCTGTCGGTACTGATCGAGAACATGCGTCGTGAAAATTTCGAGCTGGCAGTTGGCCGCCCGGAAGTGGTGATCAAGGAAGTCGACGGCGTAAAACAGGAGCCGTATGAAAACGTGATCATCGACATCGAGGAGCAACACCAGGGCGCTTTGATGGACCAGATGGGCCTGCGCAAGGGTGAGCTGACCAATATGGTTCCTGATGGCAAGGGCCGCATGCGCCTTGAGTACACCATCCCGGCGCGGGGCCTGATCGGTTTCCGCAACGCCTTCCTGACCATGACGTCCGGCTCCGGTATTCTTACATCTACCTTCAGCCATTACGGCCCGATCAAGAGCGGCGACATGACCGCCCGCCAGAACGGTGTACTGGTGTCGATGGCAACCGGCGCGGCGCTGACCTACTCGCTGGAAACGCTGCAAAGCCGGGGCAAGCTGTTCCTGGATCCAGGGCAGGAAGTCTACGAGGGCCAGCTTTGCGGTATTCACAGCCGCGAAAATGATCTGGTGATTAATCCGACGAAAGGCAAGAAGCTCGACAACATGCGTGCTTCCGGCAAGGATGAAGTCATTGCACTGGTGCCGCCGATCAAGTTTACCCTTGAGCAGGCGCTGGAATTCATCGATGAAGATGAATTGGTAGAGGTGACTCCCAAGTCGATCCGCCTGCGCAAGAAATACCTCACTGAAAACGAGCGCAAGCGCGCCCACAAGAAGTAATTTCAGCGCGGCAACAGGAAAAGGGGCAGAGCACATCTGCCCCTTTTTCGTTCACTTCAGCTAAACTCCGGTTACATCCTTTTTCCGGAGCGTTTTATGCTCACCCTGTACCCCGACATCAAGCCCAATGCCCGGCATCGTCTTGCAGTGGATCCTCCCCACGAGCTTTACGTGGAAGAAAGCGGCAATCCGGAAGGTATCCCGGTGCTTGTTGTTCATGGTGGCCCGGGAGGCGGGTGCGAAGATTATTATCGTCGATTTTTTGATTCCGAGCGGTATCGGATCATTCTGATGGACCAGCGTGGTGCCGGCCGTTCAAGTCCGCTGGCGGAATTCGAGGGCAACACCACGCAGAAGCTGGTTGAGGACATGGAAACGGTTCGCTCGTTTCTTGGCATTGACCAGTGGATACTTTTCGGGGGCAGCTGGGGTTCCACTCTCAGCCTGGTTTATGCGCAGGCTCATCCGGACAGGGTACTTGGGCTGGTGCTGAGGGGCATCTTCCTTTGCCGTCCCAGGGATATTCACTGGTTTTACCAGGAGGGGGCCAGCCGTGTGTTCCCCGACTACTGGCAGGATTTTCTCGCACCCATTCCAGAGAATGAGCGGGAGGACCTGGTATCCGCCTACTATCGACGCCTCACCAGCACGAACGAGCTTGAGCAGATTCAGGCGGCGAAGGCCTGGTCCATCTGGGAAGGGCGTTGTGCCACCTTGCACCCGAACCCCAGGGTGGTAGAGCATTTCGGCCACCCTCACGTAGCCATCGCTCTGGCGCGGATTGAGTGCCATTATTTTATGAACAACGCCTTTCTCGAGGACGACCAGATTGTCCGTGACGCGGGTTCGCTGAAAGATATCCCCGGCATTATTGTGCATGGTCGTTACGACATGGTTTGCCCTCTGGATAATGCTCTTGCCCTGAGCAAGGCGTGGCCCGAGGCTGACCTGAGAATCATTCGGGACGCCGGCCATTCCGCCTCAGAGCCGGCGATTGTCGATGCGCTGATGCGGGGCATTGATGAGGTTGCCGCAAAGCTTGATGGCGACGCAGAATAAGCTCCTTTCCACACAGCCGGGAAATACCCCTCGAGAGGGGTTGCGGCGACGCGTTCGCGTGGATAAACTCACTGCGGTTTTTTAAGTCCTTCTGCAGGGAACTCAATGAAAGGGCTGATACAGCGAGTTACTCACGCCAGCGTTACCGTCGATAAACAGACTATTTCCGCCATCAACATTGGCCTTCTGATTTTGCTTGGGGTTGAAAAGACGGATAGCGCGGAAATCGCGGCAAAACTCTGCCGGAAAGTGATCAATTACCGGGTGTTTCCCGATGACCAGGGACGGATGAATCGCAGCCTGCTTGATGCAGGTGGCTCCCTCCTTGTCGTACCTCAATTTACCCTTGCTGCCGATACCCGATCGGGCACCCGCCCCGGTTTTTCTGTTGCCGCACCGCCGGATCAGGCTGAAACACTGTTCCTGGAGTTCCTGGCTGTATCGGAGCAGCTTTTGGGAATTGCGGCTGTTGGCCGTGGACAGTTTGGTGCGGATATGAAAGTAGCCCTTGAGAACGACGGGCCTGTTACTTTCCTGCTTGAGGTTGAGGGCAAGCCAGAGTGAGCGTAAGTATATGCACTGATTTGGCGCAAGTGTCGAACCGCTGGCCTTTGCTGGTGCAGCATGGCTCCGATGTGATGGCGCAGGTTGTTGGTTTGATGAAAGATTTTAAGTGTAACCTGTTGAAAATTAAAGATCTAATTGATAGTGGCACCGGATTTGAACAGTAGCTGGCTTAGACGTAAGTAGCGGTGGTGGGCACAAACTCTCACACTGTTAAGCTTCGTCGAAATAAAACAGCGCAAATTAAATGTTTGCAAAAAAAAGCTGGTTGTATTAAAACAGATTCATCACGCGAAGCTTTAAGAAAAAGCTGTAAGTGATTGACACAAAAAGACCCAGCATGGTCTTGGTAATCAACAAAAAAAACGAATTGTTATTGCTTTGTCATAAAAATGACACGGTAAATAAACAGAATAGGGCTCAACCAGCCCGACTGGTGAAGTCTGAAGAGCGGGAATTGAACCCGACGCTAAAACCTGAGTTAACTCAATAAAGGAAGACGTAACATGAAAAAAACGCTCATCGCATCTGCTATTGCAGTCGCAACTTTCTCCGGCAGCGCGCTGGCACAATCTACCGCTTCAGCTTCCGAGCTGGCGGCACGTATGGATTCCATGCCTACTGTTTACGGTAACATTCAATACGTTCTAGTACATGATAATTTTGACGGTGGTCCTTCAAGCGTCGAGCACGCTGACAACGGGTCTACCATCGGTGTTAAGCACGATCACGAACTTGCTCCGGGCATCACTGGTTTTTTGAAGATTGAGCTTGAAGGTCTTGCTGCAGATGACAAAGATCGTGAGTCTGGTTTGGAAGACCTTGACGAAGCCTACATCGGTGTAAAAGGTGATAGCTTCGGTCAGGTATGGGTAGGCTCTGACGACTCGACTTACGAGCGTGCCGTTACTGAGATCTCTGAGTATTATGAGGTTGCTGCATTGAGCCAGGGCGTTGACTACACCACTGGTGAAGGTGACCTGATCCAGTACATGTCTCCATCTTTCGGCGGTTTGAGCTTGTGGGCCGCCGTTCAGGTCAATGGTGACGGTGACGATTCACCATCGAGTGATAAAGGCGGCGACAAGTCCTATCCTTATCAGTTGGCCGCTGTATTTGAAACAGGTTCACTTGAGCTTGCCGCTGCAGTAGATTCTAACGACGGTGGGTCCCCCAGCAATGAAAATACCTACGGCCTGCGCGCGAGCTTCGATGCCGATGCTCTCCGCGTAACGGGTGAATTCCACACCCGCAAGGACGCTTCAGATACTTTCGGTGTGATCGGCTATTACACCATGGGTGCCAACCAGTTTGCTCTGTCTTACGAGCTGACCCAGTTCGACGAACAGTCCAGCATGGGTGAGGTTGATTCCGACACCATTACCCTGCAGGCTCTGCACAACCTGTCTGACAACATGTATGTCTACTTTGAAGGCTACCTGGGCGGCGGTGATGAAGTGTATGAGTACACTGACTCTCTGGGCGGCACTGCAACAACTGACGAGCGTTCCATCGCCTCTGTTGGTGCTGTTTACTACTTCTGATCAGCTATCCAGCTAGTCAACAAGTAGTCGAAAAACCGGTAGCCTTCGGGCTTCCGGTTTTTTTATGTATGCTGATATCAAATTCCTAATGTCAGGAGGGGCGATGGCCCAGGAACTGGAAATCAAGCTCAGTGTGGCGAAGCCGGATCTCGACGGGGCTGTGGCATGGCTGTTGAGCCAACCGAATACCTATGAGTCAGACACGCTGCAGCTGGGCAATACCTATTACGACACACCTGCAGGCGATCTCAACAGGCAGAAAATAGCCCTGCGAATCCGCAAAATGGGCGACAAGTACATCCAGACCCTGAAAACCCGGGGCGAGTTCGTGGATGGCGCCCATCGCAGACAGGAATGGGAATGGCCGCTGATCGGCACCAAGCTCAAAATGGGGCTGATTGCGGATACACCGGTGGGTCAAAGCGTGAACCTCGCGAACCTGCAACCGGTATTCGAGACCAATTTTGAACGTCGGGTGGTCGTGATTGAGCAGGGGGAGAGCCTGATTGAGGTGGCCATTGACTCCGGCGAGATTGTGGCCGGAGGCCAGTCACGCCCGCTCAATGAGGTTGAATTCGAGCTCAAGGCCGGGGATGCGTCGGCGTTGCTCACATGGGCGCGAAGGATGGCCGATGAAGTGCCGGTGTGCCTTAACCTGATCAGTAAAGCAGAGCAGGGATACTACCTCGCGGGTCTTTACCGGCCAGTATCTGATGTGGGGGGAAAGTCGGAACTGACAGTGAACGATTTCCTGTTTCTGTTAAGCGCGTCCTGGCTCACCGGCCAGCCAATGTCTGTCGACGAAGATGAACTTGGTGTGATTGGCCATCTGGTGAGCCAGCGTGGCGTTGAAACACTGTATCAGCAAGTGCTCCGCTCCCTGACTGATGGTGCACCGGTCAGCGACCTGATGTCTGGCAAGGAGCTCGGGCAGCTTCAGCTGGCGATTGCTGCCGGGTAGGGTCCTGAAAGCTTCGCCCAATTACTGGTCTGCGGCCTTGTCAGCTATGGCCTCCTCCTCTGCCGCCTGGTCCTGCAGTTCGTGCCATTTCTTGATGAATTCACGGTAGCGGGCCAGGGCATCTTCCACCACGCTAACGTCGGGCGTTTCGCTGGACTTGACCAGCACGATCAGTCCCTTGCCCTCAACTTCCTCGTTTGTATCAGGGTGGCAGACCACTTCGTTGTTTTCGTCGATATAGGCCAGTGCCGTGCCGATGCCATGGCGAATAAGCGCGCTGACGATGTCTGCCCAGGTGAGGTCATCCAGATCTATCTCGTAGCGGTGGGGGTGATCGTTCTGGTAGTTGAACAGGTCCTCCAGCACTTTCTCCGAGCCTGGGGCTACCACTGAACGCACCATGATTTCAGGATAGGTCCGGACCGGTCTTATGACGGTGCGCACTCCCATGGTCGTAAAGCGCTCCCGGTTCTCATCACGAACGCATTCCGCCGTAACTTTCTGCCCCAGGTTGGACTCGCTCAACCGGTGCGCAATATCGAAAGTCAGACTGTCGGAAGAAGGGTCAGCCTCGTCGGCCGCCAGTATGATGATGTGCCGGGCGCTGCCGGCATGGACCGCTGCGAGCGCGGCCGGGTCGCTGCCGGAACCGTGGAAGTGCACCAGTCCGCTGTCCACCAGTTCCGGAGGCAGGCCGGTGGGAAAGTGCCGCGTTAATATCATGATGGGAACGGTTTCATAGCCCGGCACTGAGCGCATCTGGGAGGCAAAGCGTGCGAAGTATTGCTCGCCACCCGTCTTAGGGGTGTTGATGATAACAATGTGGTCTTTCATGGCGTATATCCAGCGTCCGGTCAAAATGCGTTCCCGGCGGTAAAACCGGTATTCGATGTAATCACTGACAATCAGCGTCAACAGGGTGATCGACCCAATGAACATCATGAGAATCGTGCTGATTCTGCCTATCGCGGTTTGCGGGGCAAAATCACCATAACCGACCGTCACCAGGGTGGTCATGGTCATCCAGGCAGACTCGAACAGTGTGAGATCTTCCGCTGCCCAGATAATAAGCACCTGGGTAACCAGCAGTGTTGCCAGAATCGTAAACAGCCGCTTGATGCGAGACCGGATTATCCCGGACATGGGCAGATGGGAGAGTTGGTGCTCCGGATTCAGCGGCCGGCGATTCCTCAGCATCGGTGTCCTTACAATGGTTCAGTCGGGGAAGAGTTCGTTATACAGTACGGGAAATATAACAGAGACACAGGGGTTTGCATTATGTCCGAGCCATGGCGCTCACTACCGGAGTTATTGGCGGATGATGTTTCGGCTGTCTGGCACTCGGTATTTCCAGACGGTGTGCCGGGATTCCTGCGCGCCCCTGGTGGTGTGTCCGATGAGGATCTGGCCCAGGCCTTGGCGCGCAGCCTGTTTTTGCGGCAAACCCTGGAGCGTCATCCGGAGCAGGTGAAATACCTGTGTGAGTCGCGACCACTGACCGAACCTACCACCGCCGATTATCTGCGCCAGCGCTGGCAGGAATTCCTCGCGGAGGTGCTGGATGAAAGCAGCCTCCACGCCAAGCTGAGACGCTTCAGGATGGAGATCCAGTTCCGGATTATCTGGCGGGACCTGATGCGCTGGTCAGACATGGCCGAAACTATCGCCGCCACCAGCGACTTTGCCGACATCTGCATTCAGGGTGCCCTGGACTGGCTGTACGACGACACCTGCGAGCAGTCCGGCACTCCGTGGGGCATAAATCCGGCGACCGGAGAGGAGGGGCCACAGCCACTGATTGTGTTGGGTATGGGCAAGCTGGGTGGTCACGAGCTCAACGTATCCTCTGATATCGATCTGATCTTTGCGTTTCCTGGCAAAGGTGAAACCCGCGGTGGCCGCCGTTCCATCGATAACCAGCAGTTTTTCATCCGCCTGGGGCAACGGCTTATTCAGGCACTGGACCAGATTACCGCGGATGGCTTTGTGTTCCGCGTGGACATGCGCCTGCGGCCCTACGGGCAAAGCGGGGCGCTGGCCCTGAGCTTTGCCGCGCTTGAAACCTACTACCAGGACCAGGGCCGGGACTGGGAGCGCTATGCCATGGTCAAGGCCCGGGTCGTTGCGGGCGACCAGCAGGCAGGGCAGGTGCTGATGGACAGTCTCAAGCCCTTTGTCT
Organism: Marinobacter sp. ATCH36; assembly: GCF_023555055.1. Classification (GTDB taxonomy): domain Bacteria; phylum Pseudomonadota; class Gammaproteobacteria; order Pseudomonadales; family Oleiphilaceae; genus Marinobacter. The sequence continues at coordinate 132,707 of NZ_JAMJPL010000008.1, read as the reverse complement.
ACCGCAAGTACATCGATTTCAGCGCGTTCGAGTCCCTGCGCAGCATGAAATCGATGATCAGCCGGGAAGTGCGCCGCAAGGGCCTGGAAAACAATATCAAGCTGGGAAATGGCGGTATCCGTGAGATCGAGTTCGTGGTTCAGGCCTTCCAGCTGATCCGGGGCGGACGTGACCGGGAGCTGCAGCAACGGGAGCTGCTGGTGATCCTGAAAGAGCTGGAAGAACTGGAACTGCTACCGTCAAGGGTTGTGAAAGAGCTGAAGGCTGCCTACATTTTCCTCCGCAACCTGGAACACGCGCTCCAGGGCATGGAAGATAAACAGACCCAGCTGCTGCCGGACGACGACCTGTCCCGTGCCCGTGTTGCGTTGATTATGGGCTTCGACGATTGGGCGTCTTGCGTTGCCGAGCTGGACGAGCATCGTGAGAGGGTGGCAACCCACTTTGCGGACATCATCGCCATCGACGATGAAGAGCAGGAAGCCGCGGAGATCGACGAAGGCTGGCAGGAGCTCTGGCTGGGTGAAATGGATGATGAGGCCGCAACCGCGTGGCTCCGTGAACATAATTTTGAAGACCCGGAAGGCAGCTGCTCCGCCCTCCGTGACCTGCGCGAAACCCGCACCCTGCAAACGCTGCAGACCCAGGGCCGGCACAGGCTCAACAAGTTCATGCCGGTGCTGCTGGAAGCGCTTACTCACGTGGACAGCCCGTCCCAGACCCTGTCCCGGGTTCTGCAACTGGTGGAAGCCATCCTGCGCAGAACCGCCTACATGGTGCTTCTGCTGGAAAATCCGGGGGCACGCACCCAACTGGTTCGGCTGTGCAGCGAAAGCCCATGGATTGCCAGCCAGCTGGCGGAAACCCCGTTACTGCTGGATGAGCTGCTGAACGCAGAAAGCCTGTATAGCCCGCCGGCAAAAACCGAACTTCAGGATGACCTTCGCCAGCAGATGCTGCGGATTCCTTTCGAGGATCTTGAAGAGCAGATGGAAACCCTGCGGCACTTCAAGAAGGCCCATATTCTGCGGGTGGCCGCCTCGGAAATTCGGGAAACCCTGCCGCTGATGAAAGTCAGCGACTACCTGACCTGGATAGCCGAAGTGGTGCTGGATCACGTGGTTGACGTCGCCTTTGCTAATCTGGTTAGCCGCCACGGTTACCCCCGGCGCAAGGACGGCTCCGCCTGTGATACCGACTTTGCCATCATTGGCTATGGCAAACTGGGGGGTATCGAGCTGGGTTATACCTCGGACCTGGATCTGGTATTCATTCATGATGCGGACCCGGAGCAGTCCACCGACGGGGAGAAGCCCATCGACAACGCGGTGTTCTATACCCGGCTGGGCCAGCGCATTGTGCATATTCTCAATACCCAGACGCCTTCGGGACAGCTTTATGAAGTAGATATGCGTCTGCGTCCGTCTGGTAACTCCGGGCTGCTGGTCAGTACCCTGACTGCTTTCGAAAAATACCAGCGTAAGGACGCTTGGACCTGGGAGCATCAGGCGCTGGCGCGCGCTCGTGGCGTGGCCGGCTGCAGCGAAACGCTGCAGGCCTTCGAAAAACTGCGCAGCGACATACTCTGTCAGCAAAGGGACCGGGACAAGCTGCGGGAAGACGTGGTCAACATGCGCGAGAAAATGCGCACAAGCTTGGGCACGCCGCAGGTTGAGGGCAAGGAGCCGGAGGTTTTTCACATCAAGCATGATTTCGGCGGCATCATTGATATCGAGTTTTTGGTGCAGTACCTGATGCTGGCCTGGTGCTCTGAGCATCCCGAGCTGACCCAGTGGTCCGACAATATTCGTCAGATGGAGGAGTTGGGCCATGCAGGGGTTTTGCCGGTTGATGATACCGAGAAGCTGCGAGAAGCCTATATCACGCTGCGATCCACCATTCACCGCAGAGCGTTGCAGAACCTGAACAGTCAGGTGGCGGGGGACGCATTCACTGAGGAGCGTGAGTACATCCAACGTATGTGGAATCAGGTTATGCTGGGATAACTGCGGCTCGTTCTAGCCCTTCGTAGCTCTTCGTAAGCCCGGTTTTTCCTGCTAGAATGCCCGTTTTCCGATAAAGAGCGCTTTAGGAGCAGAAACAATGTCGATGGCTGATCGCGATGGCGTCATCTGGATGGATGGCGAAATGGTTCCCTGGCGGGACGCCAAAACCCACGTTCTGACCCATACCCTGCATTATGGTCTGGGTTGCTTTGAGGGTGTACGTGCCTATAGCACCGCTAACGGCCCAGCCATTTTTCGCCTGGAAGATCACACCAACCGCCTCTTCCGCTCCGCTCATATCCTGAACATGAAGATGCCGTTCAGCAAAGATGAACTGAATGCCGCGCAGTGTGCCGCCGTTCGCGAGAATAACCTGGACGAAGCCTACCTGCGCCCGATGGTGTTCTATGGCTCCGAGGGCATGGGCCTGCGTGCCGATAACCTGAAGGTTCACGTGATGGTCGCAGCCTGGAGCTGGCCGTCTTACATGTCGCCTGAGGCAAAAGAGCTGGGCATCAAGGTGCGCACCTCTTCCTATACTCGCCACCACGTCAACATCACCATGTGTAAGGCGAAAGCCAACGGCAACTACATCAACTCCATGCTGGCCCTGAACGAGGCTATCGCCAGTGGTTGTGAAGAAGCGCTGTTGCTGGACAACGAAGGCTATGTTGCCGAGGGTTCTGGCGAGAATATCTTTATCTACCGGGACGGCGTGTTGCACACACCGGAACTGACTTCCTGCCTGGAAGGCATTACCCGCCAGACCATCCTGGATTTCTGTAAGGAGCTGGATGTTCCGGTAAAAGAGCGCCGCATAACCCGCGACGAAGTCTATATCGCGGAGGAAGCCTTCTTCACCGGCACCGCTGCGGAAGTGCTGCCGATTCGTGAACTGGATGGCCGTGTGATCGGCGCCGGCAAACGTGGCCCGCTGACCGAGAAGCTGCAAGGCATGTATTTCGATGCCGTGAAAGGCAAGAGCGCAGCGCATTCGAACTGGTTGACGCCGGTAAAAGGCTAACAGGGTTTTCACACACTCGACTGCAGGAAGAGCAAATGGCAGACGTCATCAAAGTGCCCGTCTCCTTCGGCGAAGTACTGGACAAGATCACCATCCTGGAAATCAAATCCGAAAGGATAGCCGACCCGGCGAAGGTGAAAAACGTTCGTCTTGAACTGGACGAGCTGAGCGCCACCTGGAACGAAGCCGTTCCTGACCAGGCCGCGATTGCCGATCTGCGCAAGCAGCTGAAAGCCGTCAACGAAGCACTCTGGGTAATCGAAGACGACATCCGCGACCAGGAAGCCGCCCAGGACTTCGGCCCGAAGTTCATAGAACTGGCCCGCGCGGTCTATGTCACCAACGACAAACGCGCCGCCATCAAAAAAGAAGTCAACCTGGCCCTCGGTTCCCGCTTCGTAGAAGAAAAGTCCTACCAGGATTACACCGCCCGTAAGTAACCGCACTACAAACCGTAGGTCGATGTGATGGTCTCCTCCCCTCCTAATCGGCGTCGCAATGCGCCAGGATAGGGAAGGAGAATTTTCCTATCAGAACAGAGTGGGAGGAGACCATGTCCAAGCTTACAACGATCGGCATTGACCTCGCAAAGAACACCTTTGCCCTTTACGGGCTTGGCCCGAGAGGTCAGTGCGGCTGGAAGCGCAAAGTGCGCCGCAAGCAATTGTTGGAGCAGCTGGTACGGTTGGAGCCTTGCACGGTCGCCCTGGAGGCGTGTGGCAGTTCCCACTACTGGGCTCGTCAGATCCGGGATCTGGGACACCAGGTTGAGCTTTTACCGCCACAGCACGTCAAGGGGTATCTGCGAGGGCAGAAGAACGACTACAACGACGCGCAGGCCATCGCGGAGGCAAGCGAGCACGGGCGGATCCGCCCGGTGCCGGTCAAGAGTGTTGAGCAGCAGGATGAACAGATGCTGCACAAGCTGCGCCAGGGAATGAGCAAGGATCGGACCCGGATCAGCAATCAGTTGCGGGGGCTGTTGGCCGAGTACGGTGTGATCATTCCTCAGGGAATAGCGGCTTTACGCCGGGAGCTACCGCTCGCTCTGGGGGACGCCGACAATGGGTTGACGGACCGGGCCCGAGAGTTACTGAATCGCCAATATGAACATTTTCTGGCGGTAGAGAAGGAACTGGCCTGGTACGACCAGCAAGTGCAGCGGATGGCTAAACAGGACGAGACCTGTCAGCGCCTGCAAGCGATACCGGGCGTTGGCGAGGTGGTCGCCAGCCTGCTGAAGGGCTGGATGGGCGATGGCCGCCAGTTCCGCAGAGGCAGAGACGCCGCAGCGGCGTTGGGACTGGTTCCCCGTCAAAACAGCACGGGTGGCAAAGACGTACTGCTGGGGATCAGCAAGCGAGGCGACCCGTACGTGCGTGCCCAGCTGGTCCACGGAGCCCGATCGGTGGCTGCCCGGGCTGACAGGAAGACCGACCGGCTAAGCCGATGGGTCCAGCGGCTGAAGGCTGAGCGGGGCTTCAACAAAGCCACGGTGGCATTGGCCAATAAATTGGTTCGCATTGCCTGGGTGATCATCGCCCGAGGCGAACATTACCAGCCACCGGAGCAACAGCTGGCTGGATGAGTGAATGAAATAGACAAACGACACGAAGTAAACGAGTAAGAAGATCACCTTCCCTCAGGTTGCGAGGGTCGCAGCGATTGATGGCATAACAGGTCAGACCGGCCTGCCGAAAACCTGATTAATCCGAGGGCCCGAGAGGCCGTTAGGTCGATAAGGACGGTAGGCGCGGATCTTTCCATCAAGGCCAGAGGCGACAAAGCCGCCTTGTTAAACAGGCCGGATATACGGACGCAAACCTGTCCCTGACATCGAGCACTGAGACCTTGCAAACGGGGAGGAGACCATATACGGATTAGCAAAGCGTAATCCGACAACCAAAGCGGCGCCAGATCACCCCAGATCCGGCGCCGCTTTGGTTTCAGCTTTCCCCTTAACCTCAACCCACCGATCCAGCATTCCGGTAACATCCTCCACCGTCACCAACTCCATAGCCCCCTCAAACTCCGCCTTGGCCCCCCAACGAGCCTCCTCAACGGATTTGCCCGTGAATCGCTCCAACGCCTCCGGATAACGATTCACACACCATTGCAGCGAATTATAAGGCCCGGAACGGTAAGGATTACTGGCGGCATAGATGCCCAGCACATCGGTCCCCATCGCGCTGGCAATGTGCGCAGGCCCGGTATCGGGTGCTACGGCGAGATCTGCCGCGCCCAGCAAGGCAGTTAGTTGTTTTAGCGTATCCTTGCCACAAATGTTATGAACCGGCTCTTCCATGGCACTTTCAATAGCTGAGCAGAATTCCGCCTCGAAAGGTGCGGGACTACCCACCAGAATAACCTTCATTCCATGGGTACGAATGGCATGATCCGCCAATTGGGCATAACGCTCGGCTGGCCAATTGCGAAGGGTGTGGCTGGCACAGGGGCTGATCACCAGGTTTTTTCTGTCTGTGGCCAGTTGACTGCGGGCAAACTCATGGTCTGCCTCGGTAAGAGGAATGACCCATTTTGGTGCGGCCGGCTTCAACCCCAGCGGCTCCAGAAAACTCGCCAGGCAATCCCGGACATGCTGTTGCGGTGCCGGCGCAATCCGGCGGTTGATAAACAGGCTGTGCAGGTCTTTGCTGCGGGCCTTGTCATAGCCGACCTTCACTTTTGCCGGAATCATCGCTGCCGCCAGGTTGGCCCGGAAAGCCACCTGCATCTGCAGCAGGGCATCAAACTTTCGGCCTTTCAGAGTGCTGCGCAAGTCGGCGTAGCCCTTTCGGCCGGCCTTCTTGTCAAAAATAACAAACTCGACGCCAGGCAAGTCGCCGACTAATTTGGCTTCAATTTTGCCAATCACCCAGGTAATTTTCACACTGGGCAGCTGTTCCTGAAGGCTCAAAACCACAGGAATGACATGGGTAACGTCGCCAATGGCGGATAGACGCAATATGCAGATGGAGTTGATCAAGTTACGGTCCGTTTCCAATCTTTAACTGCAGGATGTGGAGCCGGGCGGGGCTCGTTGGTAAACTGTGCGTCATTCTAGCCTAATGGGCTTTTAACGTCTTTACCCGGCAAACCATGGATTGCCGGGGTGAGGGTAGCGATCTTTTGACATTGGCAGCGGGCAATCAGCCAGGCTTCGGAAAACCAGAACTCCTGGTATCTCCGGAGTATGAAGGTGTAACCGAGTTGTGGTTCTCCCCGGATTTCTGGGGAGACAAGGCAAAACCGGTTACCTCCGGAGGCCGTGGGGGCGCCTGGTTTATCGATTCCGAACCATCCGGCATGGTACTTCGTCATTACAGGCGAGGCGGCCTGATGGCGCGGTTGGCGGAAAAGACCTATCTGTTCACCGGTTTTGACCAGGCCAGATCGCTGGCGGAGTTCCGCTTGCTGAGCCAGCTTCGGTCCCGCGACCTCCCTGTGCCTGAGGCAGTTGCCGCCATAGCCTGGAGATACCGGCTGTTCTGGTATCAGGCGGCTATACTGGTTAAGCGGATACCAGGTGCTGTAACGTTTTCCGATAGCACTCGCGTGAGCGACGGGTCGCTCTGGGCGCAGTTAGGGCAGGTGATTCGCCGTTTTCACGACAACGGGCTGGATCACGTGGATTTGAATTGCGACAACATACTGGTTACTGACGATCAGATTTATCTGATCGACTTTGACCGCTGCAAACTGGTCCCCGAGAGCAACAATGAAGCAGACCCAGCATGGAAGCAGCGCAACCTGGAGCGGCTTCACCGTTCCGTCAACAAGCGGTGCCCACAGATCCCGCCCGCCCAGCGAGAGACTCTCTGGCAGCAATTGCTGCAGGCCTACAATCGCCACTAAAACTCTCACTTTCCTGACCAGGCCTGATACTCCTTAATGACCACCGTTGAACTCCAGGAAGAGCTCCACTCCAATACCCGCAGAACCCGGATTACCTACCGGGGGCTGGTGAATGGACAGCCGGCGGCCATCAAATGTTATCGGAAGCCGCTGTTCGGGCTTGTTCACTGGATACGGGCGCTGCGCCGGGGTAAAAAGATACGGCGAGCGGGTGGGCCAGTGCCGCCTATTGTGTTTGCGGGTTGGGTGGCTTCTGCGAGGTGCTTTGGCTATGGCACGGCATTTCTGGAAGGATACCGTCCGCTCAGGGCCGTGTTGATGGCTGAACCGTCACGTTCGAGGCAGATCGACATTATTCGTATATTGGGTCGGGCTATGGCAGATATCCATAAACGGGGCATTGAGCAGCCGGATGGCAACCTGACCAATTTTCTGATGGGTGAAGACAGTCAGTTATCCATGGTTGATGAAGACGACATCCGTGTTCATCACGGCATGCTTTCAATAGGCGTTGCCACCTCCAACCTCGCCAACGTTGCGGCTCGATTGCCGGACGAGGAAATGGTTGAAATCCTTTTGACAGCTTACCTTGACATGGCCTTTGTGGAAGACGGTTCAAAGTGGGACAGTGGCGCATTCTGGACCAGTGTTCAGGGCTGGAAGAAAATGCTGGAGTCAAAACGGGCTAGTCGGAATATTACTCCGGAAAGAAAGTTTGATTAACTGGGAAGCAGGAGGATGGTTCTCTGCTTTTGAGCGTTTGGCGGCGCTTCCATCACACTGCGGCAGCTCAAACAATATACTTATTTGAAAAGCCCTAGTAGGCTACTCGTAACTACCTGCCTCAGAGAAGGGTAGGTAAATATCATTGAGGCTTTTAAGCGATGTTCGACGGGAAAACCATATTGGTAACGGGTGGCACCGGATCTTTTGGCCATAGGTTCGTGCCAATGACGCTGGAAAAATTTAATCCAAAAAAAATCATCATCTTCTCTCGGGATGAGATGAAACAGTGGGAAATGGCCAAACTATTCGAAGGTGATGACCGACTCCGTTTCTTTATTGGCGATGTGCGTGACAGAGACCGGCTTTACCGGGCTCTTGACGGAGTTGATTATGTTGTCCATGCCGCAGCGACCAAGATAGTCCCGACGGCGGAGTACAACCCGTTTGAGTGCGTTAAAACCAACATCAATGGCGCAATGCATTTGATTGATGCGGCCATTGATAAGGGTGTAAAGGGAGTTGTTGCGCTTTCCACTGACAAAGCCAGTAGCCCTATAAACCTCTATGGGGCAACGAAGTTGGCGTCAGACAAGCTATTTGTGGCAGGTAATTCCTATTCTGGAAGCCATGAGACACGTTTTTCAGTGGTCCGCTACGGCAATGTGATGGGGTCCCGTGGCTCGGTTATTCCGTTTTTTATGTCGATTCGTGATAAAGGCATCCTGCCAATTACAGATTCCAGAATGACCCGCTTCATGATTTCTCTAGAGCAGGGCGTGGAGCTTGTATGGCATGCGTTTGAAGACATGGAAGGTGGCGAGATCTATGTGAAAAAAATCCCCTCCATGAAGGTAACCGACCTTGCCCGGGTTGTCGCTCCAGATGCGAAACAGGAAGTAGTTGGTATCCGCCCCGGCGAGAAGCTGCATGAACAGATGATTGGACCTGAAGATGCTTACTACACTTACGAGTACTCCGAGCATTTCAAGATTCTGCCCGCCATTAATAACTGGGATCAGGACGTCAATCGAATCAAGGATGGCAAGCGTGTAAAGGAAGGCTTCATCTATTCCAGTGATAATAATGACGAGTGGATGAGCAATGACGCTTTGAAATCCTGGATTGATGAACACTATCGTGAAATTGGCAAGATCTGACGATGATTCCATACGGTCGACAAGAAATTACCGAATCCGACATTGATGCCGTTATTGAGGTTTTGAGATCGGATTTCCTGACGCAAGGGCCAAAGGTTCCGGAGTTTGAGAGGATGGTTGCCGAGCACGTCGGTGCTCGACACGGCCTTGCAGTCAACAGTGCCACTTCTGCGTTACATATCGCCTGCCTGGCGCTTGGGCTCGGGAATGGAGACTGGTTGTGGACAAGCCCGGTTACTTTTGTGGCTTCCGCCAACTGTGGTCTTTATTGCGGGGCTTGTGTGGACTTCGTCGATATTGATTCCAGAACCTATAATCTTTGCCCGGTAGCGCTCAGGAAAAAACTGGAGGTAGCAAGAACTGAAAACCGGCTTCCGAAAATTGTTGTGGCTGTTCACCTGAGTGGGCAGCCTTGCGATATGAAAGCCATTGCTGCCCTCGCTGATGAATATGGGTTCAAGGTTATTGAGGATGCTTCTCACGCGATTGGCGGCAAATACCGGGGTGAATTCATCGGGAACGGTCGATACAGCGATGTTACTGTATTTAGCTTTCATCCAGTAAAAATTGTGACCACTGCTGAGGGTGGTGTGGCCGTCACGAATGATGATGAACTGGCCCGGAAAATGGACCTGTTCCGCAATCACGGTATTACCCGCGATACCAGCCTGATGACACAGGAGCCGGATGGTCCCTGGTATTACCAACAGGTCGAACTGGGTTTCAATTATCGCATGACGGAGCTCCAGGCTGCGCTGGGAGTGAGCCAGATGCAGCGCCTGGATCACTTCGTTGCCCGTCGCCATCAACTTGCAGGACGCTACGATCAGTTGCTGGCCGACTTGCCGGTGATTACTCCCTGGCAACACCCTGATAGTTACTCCGGGCTTCACCTTTATGTTGTTCGGTTACAGTTAGCGGGCCTGGACGTCAGCCACAGAGCGTTTTTCGAGTATCTCCGTAGCAATGGTGTCGGCGTTAACCTGCACTATATTCCGGTGCACACTCAGCCTTATTACAAGGCTATGGGATTTGAGGCACAGGATTTTCCCGAAGCCATGGCATATTACTCTGAAGCGATCAGCTTACCCATGTTTCATGGCATGGCCGAGGAACAGCAGGATGCGGTAGTTGCAGCAGTCAAGGGTGCCTTTGGAGAGTTGGCGTGAGCCGCCTGAGCCGCGTTGCCGTTATTCCTGCGAGGGGTGGTAGTAAGAGGATTCCACGTAAGAATATCCGTGAATTCTGCGGAAAGCCTATGATTGCCTGGTCAGTGGAAGCGGCGTTGCAAAGCGGCTGCTTCGATAGGGTCGTGGTCTCGACAGACAGCAGAGAAATTGCGGGAATCGCTGATCAGTATGGTGCCGAAGTTCCGTTTATACGCCCTTCTAACCTCTCGGGCGACTTGACAGGCACGCTTCCGGTGATGGCGCATGCAGTGAATGCTCTGATTGATCTGGAGCAGGATGCCAAGGCCATGGTCTGCTGCATCTATGCCACAGCCCCCTTTGTGAGATCGATCGATATTGCGCGCGGGTACGAAATGCTTGTGAACTCGGACGGTGACTTTGCGTTTTCAGTGACCACTTATCCTTATCCTATACAGCGCTCCCTCAGAATGACCCCTGGGGGCCGGGTCGAGATGTTCTGGCCAGAGTACTTCCAGACCCGTTCCCAGGATCTGGAGGAAGCATGGCACGACGCCGGTCAGTTTTACTGGGGCAGGGCTGAAGCATGGGCTCAGCAGCGTCCGATATTCTCTCCACAATCACTGCCGGTTTTGTTGCAGCGGTACAGAGTTCAGGACATTGATTCAGAAGAAGACTGGGTAAGAGCTGAGTATATGTTCAGAGCGCTTAATGCACAGCCGGATGCTCGCTGACCGTGTTGATTGCATTTCGGGCGGATGCATCGTTTGAGATTGGTTCAGGGCATCTGATGCGCTGCCTGACCCTTGCTGACGAGCTTGCGAGGCGAGGCAATCAGTGTTTATTCATTGTTCGCTGTCAGCCGGGAGACCATTCACAGGTTGTGTTGGAGCGCGGGCATGAGTTGTTGCTGATGCCACGGCTCACCAACGATGGTGCGGGCCACATGGATTCAGGGCTTGATCACGCTCACTGGTTAGTGGGCGGTCAGGATCGTGACGCGGATGACTTTGTCGAGGCGCTGCAAGGTCGTAATCCTGACTGGATCATTGTTGATCATTACGGGATTGACCGGCATTGGGAAGACCGGGCCCGAAATTGCTGTTTAAGGGTCATGGCCATTGACGATCTTGCGGACAGGGAGCATCACTGTGAGCTTCTGTTGGATCAGAATTTTGGCAGAAATTGTGATGCTTACTCAAGGCTGGTTCCAGCGAGTGTGACGGTATTGTGCGGACCCCGATTTGCGCTGCTGAGGCGAGAGTTCAGTGAGTGGCGCAATTACAGTATCCAACGAAGGCTGAAGGCGAACGGTCATCGCCTGCTGATTAACCTTGGCGGTGTCGATCAGAATAACGTGACTGGCCAGGTTCTCGAAGCCCTATCGCGCTGCCCTGGCGCTGAAGTTTTCGATATCAGTGTCGTTATGGGTGCAAATTCTCCATGTCTGGAATCCGTCGAAGTTCAAGTCAGGCAGTTGGACCTGAAGGCGGAACTTCTGACGGGCATATCCAATATGGCAGAAGTGATGGCAAGCTCAGACCTGGCGATAGGCGCGGCGGGCGCAACATCCTGGGAGCGCTGCTGTCTTGGATTGCCGACCTTGTTGCTGGTGATCGCCGAAAACCAGAAGCCGGTTGCGACAGCACTTGCGGAGCATGGCGCGGCCCTTTGCATTTTTAACCCTGACTGTATCTCCGCACAACTTTGCGAGAGCCTTTTCATGCTCTCGGATCAACGTGCCGCCTTTACAGAATCGTCAATGGCCTTGTGTGATGGGGACGGGGCCGCCAGAGTAGCAGACCATCTGCAGGAGGCGAGCGGTGGTTGAGTCATATCTTCGTAATATGCAAGCGTCGGATTTGGAGCGTGTGTGGCAATGGCGCAACCATCCCGAGGTCAGGCGATTCATGTTTACGACTCACGAAATTCTTTGGGATGAGCACCTGTCATGGTTTAGGCAGGCTCAGGCGAGCAGTTCGGTTAAGCTGCTTATTTATGAAATCGAAAATGTGGCGGTCGGCTTTGCTAGCTTAAAGATGGTTCACAGTGAGGGCGTTGCTGACTGGGGCTTTTACCTTGACCCGAACGCACCGCGTGGCTCCGGTCGAGGTCTGGGTGAGTCCGTTATCCGGCACGGGTTCCAGGACCTTTCTTTGCACAAACTTTGTGGTCAGGCCCTGGCATTCAACGAGCGTTCTATTGCGTTCCATCGCTCTCTGGGCTTCCGGGAGGAAGGGCGTCTGCGTGAGCAGCATTTCGACGGACAGCGCTATCACGATGTACTATGCTTCGGACTGTTAAAAGCTGACTGGCTACCTAACGAAACTGTTAAAAACCATGAAAATACCTGAAATTACGATTGCCGGCAGGCGAATCGCCCGCGATGAGCCTCCCTATATTATTGCTGAACTTTCGGCGAACCATAACGGCAAACTTGAGACGGCGCTGAAGATTCTGGAAGAGGCGAAAAAAGCGGGTGCGGATGCTGTAAAGCTTCAGACATACCGGCCGGACACCATCACACTTGATTCTGATGGCAAAGACTTTCAGATTAAGGGCGGTCTTTGGGATGGGCGGACCCTGTTTGAGTTATATCAGGAGGCTCATATGCCCTGGGAGTGGCATGGGCCGCTATTTGAACGGGCACGTGAACTTGATATTACGATTTTCAGCTCACCTTTTGATGCCACGGCTGTCGACCTTCTGGAAAACCTGGGCGCGCCTGCATACAAGATAGCGTCGTTCGAAGCCGTTGATCTGCCTTTGATAGACTATGTGGCCCGGACTGGAAAGCCCATGATTATTTCTACCGGAATGGCCAATGCTGAAGAAATTGAGGAGGCTGTGGCGACCGCGAAGGCCGCCGGATGTCAGAGCGTTGCCATACTGCATTGTGTGAGCGGATATCCGGCACCTGCTGAGGATTACAACCTGCTGACAATTCCTGACATGATTAACCGGTTCGGGCTGGTGACAGGGCTTTCGGATCACACGGTTGACAACACAACAGCTATTGCCAGTGTCGCCCTCGGCGCGTCCCTGATCGAAAAACATTTTACACTCGATCGTGAAGGTGGCGGGCCGGATGATAGCTTTTCATTGGAGCCCCAGGAACTCGCAAACTTATGCAGAGATGCACGCGCCGTTTGGTCCTGCCTGGGTAGCGTCGATTACGGAAGAAAGTCCAGCGAGCAGGGGAATGCCCAGTTCAGGCGGTCCTTGTATTTTGTAAAAGATATCCCCGCGGGTACAGTTATCAACTCAGATGCTGTTCGCAGCGTTCGGCCGGGGTACGGAGTGTCGCCGAAATTTCTGAAACAGGTTATTGGACGAAAAGCCGCTGTGGATATAGAGAAAAATTCGCCAGTTGCGTTCGAAAAGCTCACTGACTGAATCGGCGTCTCACCGGTGATTTTCAACTCGCCTTCCTGTGCTCCCCAGTTCGAAAGTTAGGAACCATTATGTCGAACCGAGGCTTATTCTTCGTAACGAATCATGAAAATGCGCCGCTGATCTCCAAGAGATTTGTTGAGAGCTATCCCGTAATTGTCTCCCGGGAGGAGTCTGATCTCAATTTTTCAGTGGGTGTTGCCTGCGAGTTTTATTCGACGGAGTACATCAAGTCCCCTTTTGCTGAGCGAGTTGGGGGTTCCGACTACAAAGACATCGAGGCCTCCCTCGATCTGGCCCTTGGCAATGCTCACACGTTTTTTATTCTGGAACGACTGCGCTATTTCAATGGCACTGCAAAAATCGACCCCTTTCGCAGTTGCTTTAACTATTTGCCTTATTTGCAGGAAAGTTTGTTGCGCACGGCTGATGTGCTGCATGCTGCGAATCCGGACTATATAGTCTTTAGCTCTACCCCACACGATCTGGAGGCGTGGCTGACGTTTCTACACGCAAGTTCACTGGGAGTGCCTGTTTATGTGGTCTGTCAGACTGAACTGCCGTGGCGCGTGTTCCTGAAAAAAATTCGTCCTGAGCCAAGTCTTGGCTACCGCATACTGAGTTACTATCCCGACCGCAATCTCCCTCACCAGAAACAGGTGGTGATTCAGGGGAGGAATCTGTCATCGGCTGGCCACGACTACATCTTGGCCAAGCGAAACAACTATTCGTTGGCCGAGCCTCAGTATATGAAGCAGCAGAAGAGCGGAGGGGGGAAAAGTCTGGCTTTGCGTGCGCAGAAGTTGAAAGCCCGGCTGGTGCCTCGGGGCACACCCAAAAACCGAACGTCCGCCTCAAATTTTGATCGCGAACTGAGCAAGATGTTGGACCGCTATCGAGCCTCGAAACTACGACGCGCGCTCAAAAAATACGCCATCGCCGCCATACCGGATGGCAAATTCGTCTGCCTGTTCCTTCATTTCCAGCCAGAGCGAACGTCCATTCCTGAGGGCGGCCGGTATGCATCGCAAATCAATGCGATATCCGCGCTCAGGAGCCAGCTACCGGATGACTGCGCACTTTTGGTCAAAGAACATCCATCGATGTTTTTGCTCAAAAGTAAACGTCCTTTTCGCCACCCGGATTTTTATACCTTGGTGGCGAGCATGCCGAAGACCTACATGCTGGATGAGTCGCACTCGTCTTTTGATCTGATCGACCAAGCGCAAGCGGTGGCTACACTTACAGGTACGGTTGGGTTCGAGGCGCTGTGCCGGGGATGTGTCGCGATTGTTCTGGGAGATGCGGCCTACCGGGGTTATCCGGGAGTTGTTGATCTCTACGATAGTCAATCAAGGGATATCACGCTGGAAAAAAAGATTGCTTTAGCCTCCGCCGAGCTGAAAGACTCATCTGTGATCGAGGCTTGTGCGGTCATAACCGAGCAGGCATCGCATTCCGATGGGATCAGATCTGAGTTGGTGACTCCTGACACGATGAACATTGCGTTGATGGCGCTGGCAGATGAGATGGACCTCTAAAATTATCTGTGCCGAAGCCTGCGCTCAAAGTTTTATGGGCAGTAAATACGTTCTTCGCAGTCGCATCAGGAACCAAGGCTTTTACCGACCCTGAAGAAGGCCAATAAGTGCCATCCTATCTGGCGCTTTCTGGCCCGAAGCGAGAAGGGAGCAATGTGGCACTGAAGGTTAGTAACAGCTATAGCCTCTTTGTAAAATCTGTTTTCCCACAGGCGCTTCGCGACACGCCCCATAAATCTGTCTGCCAGTATGGGGTGGCCGCCCAAAAACTGTTTGTGTCTGGAAAGGACTGTCAGATCCGCTTCTGCCTGGCTCTCTCTCTTTTCATCCTGGCTGAGTCTCGGCCCTCCGTGGATCCGAAAAAACAGCACGGCAGCCTCCTCTGGTCTGGCGCAGTAGTCCATTGCCAGCAGTTTGAAGATCAGATCCCTGTCCTCTGACACGGTAAGGCCTTCATCGAATCCTCCCACTTGGAGAAGACATGAGCGCTTGAAGGCCATGCCGGAGGACGTTGCGTCAAAAAGTCCGGCTAGAACCTCATCGGGACTTTTCGTTGTCGGGACGAAGGGAACGGATGCGCGCTTGCGTACTCGCACCCCCTGGTCTTCATAAACCATTGTTCTGGAGGGCCAAATAAAATCAGGTGGTGGAATGGCTTCTGTTGTTTCGGCCATTTTTACGAGAAAGTCTTCAGCCAACCAGTCATCATCATCGAGAAAGATAAGCCAATCTGTATCTGTCGCCTGGATACCTTGGTTACGAGCTGCTGACACCCCAACACTTTCGTCATTCCGCAAAATCTTACAGCGATCTTGATAGCAGTCTTCAACCTGCTGGAAAACTGGTACGTCACTACCATCATCAACAATGACTATTTTTCCCTGGTGAGAGCTCTTTTGTTGGAGGACCGAATCTATAGCTTCTCTTAAATACCCTGGTCGGTTCTTGGTGGTGATTATGACGGTGAATTGGGTTGGCATAGGGATTGCGCTCAATCCTTTGATGATAGATTCAAACCTGCGGCGGATAGAGTCTACCATTTATTCGGCGAGCCAGCAGTCGTGAGAAGGCTGCGAACATTTTAATGTTGATAGACTCAGGTGATCTTCATTGCGTTACGCTTTAGATGGTCGACCTGAGAAGCAATTTGCTGCAAAATTGCGATCTAGCTGATCCTCGCTGAGGCAAATAATTAAACTGGAAAGGGTCTACGGTTTGGACGTAGTGGTAAATGCATGAGTGGAAATAGCAATTCGTTTTTTGCGGCCTGGGTTTCCGTCAGCCTTATACTCATGTTCACAGTGTTGCTGTGGCAGCCTTCAACCGGAAGCGGCTTGAATCTTTTTGACGCACTCCTTAGTTTGCCGACGTTGTTGATCCTTGTTCCCCTGTTTCTGAGAAAGGGGCTGGCTAACCGTGAATTTCTGTGTTCAATGGCGCTCTTGCTGCTTTACATCCTGTTTAGCCTGTCTTCGCTACTGTGGGCCGATAATCCAGACAGCTCCAAGGCTTTCAGGGGGGCATTGCAAGTATTTTCGTTGTTTATGTTTTTCAGCTACTTGTACCTTTCCAATGACGAATCCTTACTGCGCCGTGGGTTGTTTCTCGCGTGCTGTTTTACCGCCATTATAAGCCTTTGGCATCTGTTCATTTTCTATGGGGTCTTCGGGAAGCCATTTTCAACGGTTCTTTATCAGGGCATTGCAGAATCTCGCTTAAATGAACTCGGCGTGGATCCCCTCAATGCGATGCTCGCGACGCTCATAATTGTCCCTCAGACTGCTATGTTGGTGGGCCTCCTAATTGTCGAGAAAAAGCTGCTAAATCGCTATTTGGGGCTTGCAGCATTGCTGGTTTTAGTTGTCTATCTGGTTGCATTGGAAAGACGTACTGCCCAAGTCGCCCTCTTTGCCACTGTGCTAACTTGCCTGCTGCTGTATCGTAACCGTTTCTGGTTGTCAGTGGTTGGCGGGCTTGTGTTAGTTGGGGGGGCAGTCTTCGCATTATTTCCTGAGATGATAACGAGTCGTGGCTTTTCCTGGAGGCCAGAAATATGGATGTCGACGTTGGACAGAATTTTGGATGCACCGATTATTGGTCACGGCATAACCAACACGGTTGTTCCCGTAGTGGTTTTTGATGGCACCGGCAACGTTTTGGGCGAGTTTCGCCATCCCCATAATATGGCACTGTCTGTAACCTACAATCTCGGCTTGGTGGGGCTGGCTCTTTGGGCTCTACTCTGGCTACCTGGTTTGTTGATGAAGATGTTCAGGAGCGACGAGAAGAGCAATGATGCGTATATCATCCTGCCAATGGTTGCTGGTAGTTTTGCCCTCATGTTTGATGGTGGCGTAGCCCTGTCACCCTTGCATCACTATTGGTTTTGTTTCTGGGTACCTGCTCTTCTTATTTTGGCTCATCCTGGAACAGGTCAATACTTTTCAACAGTATTCAGGAATGGCTCCAGAAAGCTGAGCATCTCTCTCTCTGTCTACCGGTAAGTGAGTTGGACTGTTATGAGCCGAATCCCCAAGAAACTACATTTTATTTGGGTTGGTGATGAATCCCTGCGCCCCGATGCTTATATTGAAACTTGGAGGCAGCAGCATCCCGATTTCGAAATAATGGTGTGGGGCAACAAAGAGTGGAAAGATGGCCAATGGCTTAACCGTCGGCAAATGGACCTTGTGTGCCACCAAAAAAGGGGTTTTGCAGGTGTGGCAGACCTTATGCGCTGGGAAATACTTTTAAACGAAGGTGGGTTTGCGCTTGATGCGGACTCGGTTTGCCTGCAAAGGCTTCCTGACTGGTTGTTTGAATGCGATTTATTTGCGGTCTGGGAAAACGAGCATGTTCGTCCAGGCTTAGTTGCAAACGGCTATGTGGGGTCGGTCCCAGGGCATGACGTGATCAGATCTGTTATTACAGCCCTGCATGACATTGGTGACATTACAAAACATTTTGTTTGGAAAAAACTCAGATTTAAAAAGAGAAAAGTCTGGCAGACCACCGGGCCAGTTCCCTTTACAAGAGCCGTTTTCGAGGCCACACAAAGGAACATGACAATACTGCCGAGTCATTTCTTTCTGCCGATCCATCATTCAGGAAGTGTATACACTGGTGGAGGCCCTATCTATTCTTGCGAACTTTTTGCGGGAACAAAGTCGACTTATAACGAAATGACAGAAATGGATCCAACGAGACTCATTGCCGACACAACAAAAAGGCTTGAGCAGTTGGTTCGATCTGCGAAGGAAGGCGTTTAAGGCTTTTTTGAGAGGCTAGCTGTGCCCCGCTAAGCCAACACTACTCTCAAGCGCTGAGGCCGGTGATCGCCGCATGGCGCATCAAGTCGTGGTCGTAGCAGTGTCGGATGATGGCCATGAATTCCGGCCACCGATTGCAAAAACGATTAAGCACCGACAAAGAATGAGTTTGAGCGTAACCACCTGACGGTTGTGACAGCATTTTTCAGGATGCTATTTCTCTCCACGGAAAACCCCAAGGTGATCAATAGCGGAAGCATGAACCACCCCTAGCTGCGCAGGTATGTATTCAAGCTCTAGCGCCAGTGCAATTGCCAGGCGGTGGTGCCCTTTTTTTCCAAAGAATGGAGTGCCACCTGGGCCGATGTGTATGAGGATCCCGCCTTCCTCTCTGAAGTTGCCAGGGATGAGTTCGGATCGCGCGCGAAGTCTTCCGGTGGATGCGACTTGATCGTAAAGTCTGTCAACGCTCTTGTAACGCTCCTTGATATCATCGAGATTTTTCAGGCGATCCACTTTGCCTTTCTCCTCAATTGTATCGAGCATTTGCTTATAAATCCCGGTTTCCTCCCATGACAACCCGCCTTGCCAATGAGCGAGGCAGGCCTTGATCGACGGTAATTTTCTCACAGGGACGACTTGCTGGTCTGGCCAGTCCTGAACGATCCGGGCGCTGTCCTTAGAGCTTCCGGCTTTCACGCTGTAGTTTATAAAAGAGGTTGGGACCCATAGCAGTTCAGCAAATTTCGGCGCAGTCTCACCGTATTGTTTTCGATTTTTCCCATCGATTCGCAGTGCTCTGAGCCTGCTGTTCCAGTTACGACGAATCTGCTGAAATCGCTTTTTTTCGGTGATGCTCATTGCCATTCCCCCCCCCATTGGTCTTAAATCCAGACGCGCTCAAGCTGAATAAGGGGGATCCGCCAGAAACGCATCTACTACTGTTCCGGACCTGAACGCCGCAAGCCACTCCGGTTTAACGGCGACCGGCAGTCGGGCGACAACTGACGAGAGGCCTTCGGCCAGGCCATCCACCGTGCGTGGCGCCAGGAACGCTTCGAGCTCGCCTCTGAACACGTCTTTTACACCGCCGCGGCTTTCTACCGCCATGATCGGTGTGCCGCAGGCCAGGGCTTCGGTCAGCACAATGCCAAGGCCTTCGTATTCCGAAGCCAGCACAAACAGATCGGCGTGTTTCATCCAGGGGTAAGGGTTCTTGCGCTTGCCGGCAAAATACACGCGGTCGGCGATGCCCAGGGATCTGGCTTTCTCTTCAAGCTTATCTTTAAGCGGGCCCTCGCCAACGATCACGAGTTTATGGCGAAGTCCGGATTTTGCGTAAGCTTCCAGAAGCAGTTCGTGACCTTTCTGAGGCACCAGGCGGGCAACGTTCAGAATGTAGGGTTCGGCAGGGATGTCGGGGTCTGCCTCTTGCGCCAGTGCGTCAATCTGCTCCACCGGGCAGGGGTTGGTGATAACCCGCAAGCTTTTGGGCTGAATGTCGCCTTTGGCAAAGGCCTCTTCCGCAGACTCGAGAACGCCGGAGGATACGCAGGCCAGGTTCCGGTTATCAAACACCAGTTTCCATTCCAGTTTTTTCTGCCACATGGGTCGGTCGTAGTGGATAACGTTTTCAAGAACGTAGATGTTGCGGTCGTCCCGGAATGACCAGAAATACTTGTAGGTTCCGAGCCCCCGAAAAATAATGCGGTCGAAACGCCCGAAGCGGTTTTCGATCGAGCGGATGTGCCGCTTCAGCAACCAGCCGCTGAGCCATCCTACCCACATGAAGTGGGATCTGGGCAGTAACACACCCAGCAACAGCCGAGATAACAGGAACACGGGAATACCGATGACGGATTTCATCAGTGCCTGGAACTGGTCAAAATGATGCAACTGCACCGCTTGGTTGGCAGGGCTGAGATCATTGGGGCGGCTGCGACAGGACAGCAGGTGGCTCTCGTGGCCTTCATCGGCAAAGGCGTCTGCCAGGTTAACGGCAACCCGCTCCATGCCGCCCATCTTGAGGCTGTGGATGACGACCAGTGTTCTCATTGAGCTGGGCTCTTGTCGATTCCGTTTTCTGCCCAGAAGGTCCGGTTGTCCTTCACGGCCTTGCGGATCGCCTTGTTCTTCGCCCAGATTTCCGGTTTGGAATAGCCGCGGGCATGATCCAGGTGCAGGCACACAGTGCTGTAGCGGATCTGCTTTGATTTATGGCCGTAGTTCCAAAGGCGCTCGCCCAGTTCCCTGTCCAGGCCGCCGTATTGCATGTCTTCGTTGAAGCCGTTCACGGCGATCAGGTCCTTGGTCCAGGTGGAGCTGTTCATGCCGTTCCAGCTTGCCGCGGCGGGCGTGATGGCATTGAGCAGTTTCTTTTTCAGTGAGGAACGGGACAGCTTCCAGAGCTTGTGATTGTTCGGTTGACCCTTGCTGACGAGCCATTGCGGATCAAAAATGACGCCGCTGCCGATATCGTCGTCGGAGATGGCTTCGGAGACCGGCATGGTGAGTTTGATGTAACCGCCCGACAGGAAGTGCCCGGGCTCTGCCAGCCTGCGATGGGTGGCGATGAAGTCCGGCTCGGGGATGCAGTCGCCGTCTGTGAAGATCAGGTAGTCGCAGTCGGTCTCGCCAATGGCCTTGTTGAGAATCTGGCATTTACGGAAACCGTCATCTTCATGCCAAACGTGGTCAATATTCAGGATGCCACGGTCACGGAACTGATCGATCAGCGCGCGGGTTTCCCCGGTGGAGCCGTCATCGGCGATGATCGTCCGGAAATTCTTGTCGGTCTGGTTTTCATAGCCCGTTAGCACCTTGCTCAGCCATAACGGGGAATTGTAGGTGGTGATCACAACACCAATGCGCTTTGGGGACATGAATCCGGCCCGGTCTTTTTCAGGGAAAACAGACAGTCGTCAAGACTGATTCGGTACGCGGATTATACAGTTTTAGGCCACGGCGGGCACCGGCTGTCACCGCGGGATTTACTTACACACCCGCCCCGGTCTGTATGGGTGGGGCAGGCCGGTCGGGCGATGGCGGAAGCGCTTGTACTCCCACTGGTACTGCTCCGGCACTTCGCGCACCAGATCTTCGATGGATTTGTTCAGTGCTGTAGTGGCGATCACCGGGTCAGGGTTAGCAATGCCCGGCTCGCACTCGCGGATGACCAACCGAAAGCCCTGGCCATCTTTAAGCCGTTCGGAGTAGGTCATCAGGGGCTTTGCGCCGGACTTTTGCAGCAGCTTCGACACCAGCGTCATGGTACGTACTTCCATGCCAAAAAACGGAGCGTAGGCGTTACCTTTTCCGCGTGGGCTCTGGTCGGGGAGGATGCCGGCGACTTCGCCTTCTCTCAGCAGGGTAATAAGCCTTGCCAATCCGCGACGGTCGCCACGAACCAGTTCCGAGCCTATTCGGCCGCGAACCCGTATCATGTAGTCTTCAAATTCCACTATCTGGGGTGGGCTATAGAGCGCTGCCATGCGGTAACGGGAGGAAAAATACAGCCCTGTGAGCTCCCAGTTGCCCAGGTGAGGTGCGAGCAGTAACAGGCCCCTGCCATCTTTTTTAGCCTCGTCCAGAAGCTCCTCGCCCTCAATTTCACGAATCAGTCCCAGGCACTTTTCCACTGGCCATTCCCACATCAGCGGAATTTCCATCATGGTCTGGCCAGTATGCCTGAGGCTGGAGCGGACCATGCGTTGATGCTGTTCGTCGTTTAGTTCGGGAAAGCAGATCTTGAGGTTAATGTCGGTGACCGTGCGAGACTGTGTTTTGAAGACCCAACTGATCATGCCAAGGAAACGGCCAATTAGCTGCGCACCACGCAGGGGCAGCTTGCCGGCAAGCCGGAGGGTGGTGATCAGAAATGTTGCTTTGGAAAGGGCCATAATCCGGGGGACAATCAACAGCAAACAGGAATTGCGGAAGCTACCACCATCCGGCCTGTGCGGCAAGGTTGGTAACCGACAGTCGGTTGGTTCATAGCTTCTGAGACGTTTCCCAGCTTTCGTTGCGATTACCGGTTTCCCAGTCAATCCGCAGGTAGAAACGTTTTATCCGACGGCTGATGTAACGCCGTCGCCACGCCAGTATGGCGGCCAGTTTGTCCGGTATGGCGGGGGCACCAAGCCCGTCCACCAGGAACAACTCTGGTTGCCCGTTGCGCTCTGCAATGACCAGGTTGTGGGGTAGAAGGTTCCGGGTCAGTATGCCGGTTTGACGGAGCCAGTCGCAGAATCGCTCCACGGCGTTCTGAGCCGGAAGATCGAACCCCTGTCGCTGCAAATAGTGTTCGAGTGTTTCGGCTGGGGAGCCATTGCTGCCAGTGATCAATTCGCTCACGTTTGCCGCACCGAGGGAGGTTTGAACGGCGCCATGAAAACGGGGCAGGTGAGCCCAGACCAGTGAACCCCGGTCTTCTGTGAGCAGTTTGCTGATGGCATGCTGCCGGTAAGCTCTGAGCTCCTGACGATTGTCGTCGATTCTGGCCTTGCCCAACGCCTTTTTGGGCCAGGCCTGGCGCTGATAACGGGCTTCGATGTTCTCAGGGCGCAGGACTTTGAGACACAATGCAGGATCGTCCGGGTGTTGGTAACAGTGTCGATTCGAGCCGGAGGCGAAAGGCTTGAGTTCTGACAGATCAATCATTGAGCATGTCCCGATACAGAGTCACAGTCTTTGCCACCATTGCCTCCAGACTGAGTTGCTGCCTGGCCTGCCGGAAGCTTTCACTCTGGCTGGTGGCCAGCGAGTCTGGCTCGGCCAGATTGCTATCGATCAGTGTGGCGATGTCTTCAACGCTGTCAGACCCGGCTATACAAGCCTTTGGCAGGAAGTCCCCAACCCCGCTGACCGGTGTTGACAGTACCGGGCAGCCCGCCATCAGCGCTTCCACCATGATGTAAGGAAAGCCTTCCCGGCTGGAGCTGATAATGCAGGCCGTGGCGGCCTGAAGCCAGGGCAGGATGTGGGGTTCATGGCCGGGTAGCAGAACCCGTTCGGCCGCATCCAGTTCCCCAATCAGCGCCATCAGCTGTGACCGCTGGCTGCCATTCCCCAGAATCACCAGCTTGCCGTCACAGTCCGCCTGAACCCAGGCCCGGATCAGCCGGTCGAACTGTTTGACCGGTTCCAGTCGGCCTGCGGCTATCAGCAGTGGGCGCTCATCGGGAATGGAGAATTCCGGGGCGAGCTGGTTTGGACCGTGGGCGCTCTCCGGAGGCCGGACACCGTTATAGATCAACCGGGTATTGACGTGTGTGATGGAGTTGGTGATCTCACGGCTGACACTGATGACACCATCCAGCTTATCGTAACCCCGATGGGAAGACTTGGTGCCGTGAATCGTGCCGACGGTCGCCCGTGCACCATGACGAATGGCGCTGATGAGGCTGGCGGCTTTGTTGCCCTGGGCGTGGAGAATATCCGGATGGAAAGCGCGTAGTGTTTGTCGCAGACGGTACCGCAGCCACAGGTTGCGCCGGCCTAACTGGAAAGGCAGCGGATGGAAATATACAGGTTTGCCAAAGCGCTCGCTGTAAGTGGGATGGGCCAGCGCGTGAACCGAATGGCCCTGATCCGCGAGCGCCTTTGCCAGTTCCGCCGTGTGCTTTTCCATGCCACCCCAGCCGGTGCCCGGGGTGGCAAGGACCAGGGCAATCGTTAGTCGGTTCCGGGTATCCATTAGACGGCCTGTCTCTGTGCCAACAGGGTTTCGTATACCTGAAGCGTGGTTTCTGTCTGGGCCTGAAGCCGGAACCGCCAGGGAATCTCAATCTCTGGTGTGGGTTTGTCGATCAGGGACAGTGCGGTTTGCGTAAACGCCTCTATGTCATCGGGCTTGACCAGGCCCTCGGGGAAACAGGCCCGCAGCGTTTCAGCGGCACCGCCACGGTCGAAGGCTGCCACCGGTGTGCCCGAGGCCAGCGCCTCGGTTACCGTGCGCCCGAAGGGCTCCGGTTTGGTGGACATGTGGCATACCACATCGGCCAGAAGGTACAGGGTGGTCATGTCATTGCGCTGGCCGAGAAAGCTCACCTTGTCTGTCAGGTTCAGACGGGCACGTTCCTTTTCCAGTTCTTCCAGGAATTGTTCTTTGCCGGGTTCGGCGCCGCCGACGATGATGCCGTGACAATCCGGCCGTTTCTGCACCAGCTGCGCCATCATGGCCAGGAAATCCAGTTGGCCTTTCCAGCGTGAAATGCGCCCGGGCATCATGATGATTTTCTGACGGGCCAGTTGTGGATACTGCCGAAGCCAGCGCTCCAGCCATTGTGAACTGAGCTCCCGCTGGCGGAAGGCGTCCACATCCACACCACGCTGGATAACAGTGAGCTTGTCTTCCGGCACCGGATAGTTGTTCAGAACATAATCCCTCACACACCCGGACACAGCGATGATGTGGTCGGCCCGAGTCATGATGGCGCTGTATGGCGTGACGGAATACATGCCATGAAAAGTGGACACAATCGCCGGCCGCTGATATTCCGGAATGGTTTTCAGGGCCAGGAAGATAATCCAGGCCGGCATGCGGGAACGGACATGGACGATATCCGGCTTTAACTCCAACAGCAGTTTCCTCATCGGCAGGATTTGCCCGAAAGAGGCCGGATTCTTCCGGTGAATCGGCATGAAAATGTGCTTCGAACCCTGCCCGCGAAGCTGTTCGGCCATGGGGCCGCCTTTTGATACCACAAAGGATTCGTGCCCGCGTTTGACCAGGTCAGCGGCGAATTCCACGGTGCCCCGTTCCACGCCACCGCTGTAGAGCGCCGGTAAAGCCTGCAGAATCCTCAACGCTTGCCTCCCTTCAGAAAGTGTTGGATCAGCCATCGCGCGGCCCGGTCAGCTTCCCAGAGCTGATGGGTTTCCGACAGTTTGCCAGCCATCACTGTGGCATGGTCACTCCAGCGGGCAACGTACCCATTTCCCACCAGGCTGGCCATGCCGCGGGCGACCCGGCTGTTTTGTTTGGGAGCGAGTTCAAACAGGCCAGTCGGAACACCGGAAGTGGCGGCTTCGCAGACCATGGAGGTGCTGTCCGGCGTTACCCAGGCGGCGCGGGATGCGGCAAGTTGGTGGGGCAGCCAGCTATCGTGCGTCCGGCACGGGTCCACAACCGTGACTTTGGGACCAGCCAGTTCCTGCAGTTTTACCAGCAGGGGTTCCGGCGTGCGGCGGGAGCCACTGATGGTCCAGCGCCAGTTGGGGTAGCTCCCCATCAGTTGTGATACTTGCCCCACTACCACATCGTCGTCCCAGTCGAAATGGGGCGATGGGCCGCCGATGAGGATCAGGCCTTCGGGCTTGTCGGTAATTCTCGCCAATGGCGTGACGGCATTGATCACGCCCTCGGTTGTCAGAATGTTTTTGCCGGGAGCAACGCCATCGTGCTCGGGAATGATGGCGGCATCCACCCACCCAATGGGAAATCCCGGTTTCATCAGCACCACGGTTCCGGTTTTCCGGCGGCGCCGCAGGGACAGCAGCATGCGGTGGGTGCCGCTACCGGCTGCGATAATCAGGTCCGGCTTGCGCAGGTTTTCATCCATGGTAGGAGCGATGCCCAGCAGAGCACGCCAAAGAGGAACCAGTATTGTCGTGGCGTCAATTTCGGCCGTACTGGCTCCGGCCAGCACCCTCAAACGGTTGCCGAGTCCTTTCAACTGGTTGCGATGGCCGGGTTTGTTATCCGTGAGCAGCCAAACGACCGGCGCTGATGATTCCATTCAGTTTACGTCCTTGTTGTAGAGGTCCGGATCATCCTTTGAAGGGCGTGTCTTGAAGCGCCGGTGCATCCAGAGATATTGGTCCGGATGTTTGCGGATCTCGTTTTCAATGGTTTGGTTCACCAGGGTTGCGTCCGCCATGTCGTCTCCGGAGGGGAAGTTTTCCAGCGGGGCATGGAAGTAGATGTCGTACCCGGGCTCGTGCTCCCGGCGGAAATGACTGAACGGTAACACGGCACAGCCGCTGCGCTCCGCAATGCGCGAGGTTGCGGTAATGGAACCTGCCGTGACACCAAAAAACGGTGCGAACACGATGCCCTTGCGGCCGTAATCCTGATCCGTGGCGTACCAGACAATGCGGTTGCTTTTCAGTTGCTTGAGCAGGCCTCGCAGGTTTCTGCTGTCCAGCACCCTGCCATAGCGGCGTTCCCTGGCGCGGGTCATCACCGCATTCATCAGCGGGTTGTTGTGATCACGTTGCATTACGTCCGCTTCAATGTATTCAGTTACCAGGCTGCCGCCGAGGTCCAGAGTGCTGTAGTGGCCACCCAGCAGCAGGATGCCGTTGCCTTTGGCCAATGCAGCATCGACGTGTTCGAGGCCATGCACTTTCGTGATCGGCACAAATGAGATGGGATTGCGAAACCACGCCAAGCCGATCTCCATCACGCCGATGCCATTGGCCTGGAACGATTTTTTCACCAGGATCTGTTGGTCCTGCTCAGGCATTTCAGGAAAACACAGTCGAAAGTTCACTTCGGTAATGTGGCGCCGGCGATGGGCAAAACGATAGGCCAGATCACCAATGCGCTGACCCAGCCACCACTGGATTTTCAGGGGAAGCCTTGCTGCCAGCCACATCAATGCAATACCCATCCAGGTGGGCCACCAGCGAGGGTGGAGGTAACTGGAGTACCGGGTGTCGCGGGTTTTCTCTTTGCTTTTCTTCACGTGTTTCAAAACCTGATGGTATTCCGATAACAGGAACCAGAGTTTAGCAGGAGGGCTTTCATACGCTAAAGCAGCAATCTCCGCAACTTGCGGAAAAGGATGAATTCTGTGCACGCAGACTCGGACATCGGCTTTATGTAGAATGTCGTCCGCATCGACCCGGCCTGGAGTTATTATGCTTCACTTTTTGTACTCCCTGTTCTTTCGCATCGCGCTGCCATTCGTGCTGCTGCGCCTGTGGTGGATCGGGCGTACCAATCCGGATGCTTTTGTGCGCTGGCAGGAGCGGCTGGGTTATGTGGAAGCGTCTGAAGAAGAGGTGATCTGGGTTCATGCGGTATCGGTAGGTGAAACCATCGCTGCAGCGCCTCTCGTGAAAGCCCTGCTGCGCCGTAACCCGGACATTCCGGTATTGATGACGGCAATGACGCCTACTGGTTCTGCCCGGGCCAAGGCGCTGTTTGGCGACCGGGTACGCTATGCCTTTTCGCCTTACGATACACCCGGTGCCGTGCGCCGTTTTGTCGACCGGGTTCGCCCTCGCGCTTTGGTGATCATGGAAACCGAACTCTGGCCCAATATGATCGCGCTGAGTAAACAGCGGAACGTACCCATTTTTCTGATTAATGCCAGGCTTTCCGAACGCTCCGCACGAGGTTATGAGCGGATAGCATCCCTTGTGAAGCCATTGCTACGCAGCATCCGTTGGATCGCCGCCCAGGCGGACGAGGATGCCGGACGCTTCCTGCACATTGGCGCAATGCCGGAGTCTGTGTCGGTCACCGGCAGCATCAAGTTTGATGTCGAGATATCAGACGAGATTCGCTCTGATTCATTCCACTTGCGGCAGCAGCTTGGCGCAGACCGCCCGGTCTGGATTGCCGCCAGTACCCACGAAGGCGAAGATCGCCAGATTCTGGAAGCCCACCAACAGATAATGGCCCGGTATCCGGATGCGTTACTGGTGATCGTGCCGCGTCACCCGGAGCGGTTTGATGATGTCGCTGAGCTGGCAGGCTCCATGGGGTTGTCGGTACTGCGTCGTTCAGCTGCCAGCGATGCAAACGTAACCGTTGAAAGCGCCTGCCAGGTGTACCTCGGAGACACCATGGGGGAGTTACTGATGCTTTATGGCGCCTGCGATATCGC
Source organism: Marinobacter sp. ATCH36 (assembly GCF_023555055.1). Lineage (GTDB taxonomy): Bacteria > Pseudomonadota > Gammaproteobacteria > Pseudomonadales > Oleiphilaceae > Marinobacter. The sequence goes on along the minus strand of NZ_JAMJPL010000008.1, from coordinate 104,749 downwards.
TTTCGTGGGTGGGTCCCTGATCGAGCGTGGCGGGCACAATCCCCTGGAACCCGCAGCCTGGGCTATGCCGGTGCTCTCAGGCCCTCACATTTTCAACTTTGAAACCATTTACAACCGTCTTGATGCGGGGGCGGGGCTTTATATCACCCGGTCTTCAGACGAACTGGCAAGCTGTGTCATGCAGTTGATGGGGGACAGGGGAGCCCTCGATAGCGCCGGGCGTAACGCGTTGGCCGTAGTAAACGCTAACCGGGGAGCGCTGGAGAAGGTGGTCGACGGGATCGTTGAGCGGGTATAGGGCAGGCCCTGATCAGAGCCCGCCCGCCATGCCTGTTGCCTATTGCATTGGGTCTTCGATGGTTTCACTTTCCTCGGCCAGGGCTTCGATGCCAGGCGCTGAGGCGCTGAGCCAGTTGTTCAGGGCCACCAGGTCCTGAGGGCTCAGGGTGCCCGCCGCCTGTTTGAGGCTGAGGGTGTTGATCACGTAGTCATAGCGGGCATTGGCGAAGTCACGCAAAGCCACATAGTAGTTACGTTCCGCATCCAGTACTTCCACGATATTTCGGGTACCGACCTCGTAGCCTGCGCGCGTTGCGTCCAGGGCGCTGCGGCGGGAAATGATGGTCTGTTCCAGGGCAGAAGCCGATTCTACGTTGGTGTTAACTGTGCGGAAGAGGCTGCGGGTGTTGACCCGCACATCACGCCGAACCGTTTCCAGCGATTGCTCTGCAACGTCTACCAGTGACCGTTGTTGACGGACGCCCGCCTGGGTTCCGCCGCCCATGTAAAGCGGTACGTTCAACCTGATTCCAATGCGGGCTTCGGTGGTCGTGCCGTCGCGCTGGCTTTGTGCAAAAGCCGGATCTTCCAGGCCTTCGATATCCGTTTTGCCATAGGAGGCGTTCAGATCCAGTGTTGGCAGGTGCCCGGATTTGGCGCTGTTCAGATTGGCTTCGCTGGTGTTCAGGTCGTACAACGCGGACTGAATTTGCCAGTTCTGGTCCAGGGCGGTGTTTTCCCAGGCCGATGGGTCCATGGGTTCCGGGCGACCGAGGGGGAAGTTTCTGCGTAAGTTGTTCAGCTCTTCGGTGTATTCACCGGTCAGCCGCGCCAGCTGCTCGCGGGCAATATCCAGTTCGCTTTCAGCGGCAATGCGCTGGCTTTTGCTGTCGTCATAGCTGGCGCGGGCCTCGTAGACTTCCGTAATGGCGATAAGGCCGACATCAAACCGCTCCTGCGCCTGTTCATACTGTCGCTGGATCGCTGCCTCGGTTGCCCTTGCAGTGGTGAGCGTATCTGCTGCACGAAGAACATTGAAATAAGCCGTAGCCACGTCGAGGATCAGCTGCTGCTGGGCCAGGTTGTATTCAGCCCGGGCGGATTCTGTCTGAAACTTGCTGGCGTCGTAGTTGAACCAGGCATCGGCGCGGAACAGCGGCTGAGTGAGTTCAACGCCAAAGGCATAGGTCTCATACGCGGCGTCCTGGCTCGGGCCGTCAACATCGGTATGGCTGACATCGCCAAACGCGCCGATCTGCGGCAGCAGGTTGCTGCGGCTGACGTCGCTGGCGGCCTGTTGAGCTTCAAAGCTGGCGCGTGCGGTAGCAATGCCGGAATCATAGGAGAGTGCTTTCTCGTAAGTCTCAACCAGATCCATGGAAAATGCAGGCTGAGCTGCGAGCAGCCCAATCAGCCCGGAAAGCATTCGTTTTTTCATGATATCTCCTGTTAATGAATCACCCGGCGTGGTGCATTATGGACAATAAACTGCCCGGGCTCTACACTTGCATTCGACACTGAGTGTATGTGTCAATGATATCTAATTCGCGTCTTGACGGGGTGCTGGCGTCAGAAACTCTGACCGCCGGCTGAGATTGCCATGCAGAACCCGCAACCTGATCCGGATAATACCGGCGTAGGGATTTAAGACAACATGCAGCAAGAGCACAGATCCGTTCTGTGACCATTGCTCCGTCATACGCGACCCGTTTCTTACCCAACTCCGGGGACGCAAGATGACAATACTACCTTCCTATCTCAGCGATTCAGCAAAAGTCGATTCTGCAGCCATCAAGCCGCTGCCCCAATCCCGTAAGGTGTACGTACAAGGCAGCCGACCCGATCTGCGGGTGCCCATGCGGGAAATTACTGTGGGTGACACTCCGACGGACATGGGGGGCGAAAAGAATGCTCCCGTTGCCGTCTACGACACCTCTGGCCCTTACAGCGACCCTGAGGCCACCATAGACCTGCGCAAGGGCCTCAAACCCGTTCGTTCGGCCTGGATCCAGGAGCGCGGCGATGTTGAACAGCTGGCGGACTACACGTCGGAGTTTACCCGCCGCCGCATGAAAGACCCCCAGTTGGACCCGCTCCGTTTTATGGACGAGCGCAAGCCCCTGCGGGCCAAACCCGGCAAAAACGTCAGTCAGATGCACTACGCCCGCCAGGGTATCATTACTCCAGAGATGGAGTTCATCGCCATCCGCGAGAGCATGAAGCTGCACGAAGCGCGGGAGCAGGGGCTGCTGAAAGACCAGCATCCGGGGCAGTCTTTCGGGGCGTCCCTGCCGCCGGAAATCACCCCTGAATTTGTTCGTGACGAGGTTGCAAGGGGGCGCGCCATCATTCCCAACAACATCAACCACCCGGAATCCGAGCCTATGATCATCGGCCGTAACTTCCTGGTAAAGATCAATGGCAACATCGGTAACTCGGCGGTCAGTTCTTCCATCGAGGAAGAAGTGGAAAAACTTACCTGGGGCACCCGCTGGGGTTCCGACACCATCATGGATCTGTCTACCGGCAAGAATATCCATGAAACCCGGGAATGGATCATTCGCAACTCGCCGGTACCCATCGGCACGGTGCCTATCTATCAGGCCCTGGAAAAAGTCGGCGGCGTAGCCGAGGACCTGACCTGGGAAATCTTCCGCGATACCTTGATCGAGCAGGCGGAGCAGGGTGTTGATTACTTCACCATCCACGCCGGTGTGCGGCTGCACCATGTGCCCATGACGGCCAAACGAACCACCGGCATTGTTTCCCGCGGCGGCTCCATCATGGCGAAGTGGTGCCTGGCGCACCACCAGGAAAGCTTCCTGTACGAGCATTTTGAAGATATCTGCGAAATCATGAAAGCCTACGACGTGGCCTTCAGCCTTGGTGACGGCCTGCGTCCCGGCTCCATTGCTGACGCCAACGACGAAGCCCAGTTCGGCGAACTGGAAACCCTGGGTGAGCTCACGAAAATCGCCTGGAAACACGACGTTCAGTGCATGATCGAAGGCCCGGGCCACGTGCCCATGCAACTGATCAAGGAAAATATGGATAAGCAGCTCGAATGCTGTGACGAAGCGCCGTTCTACACCCTGGGGCCACTGACCACTGACATTGCCCCTGGCTACGACCACATCACCTCCGGCATCGGTGCGGCGATGATCGGCTGGTTCGGTTGCGCCATGCTCTGCTACGTCACTCCGAAGGAGCATCTGGGCCTGCCCAACAAGGACGATGTCAAAACCGGCATTATCACCTACAAAATCGCCGCCCATGCGGCTGATCTCGCAAAAGGTCATCCCGGCGCCCAGATCCGCGACAACGCATTGTCCAAGGCCCGTTTCGAGTTCCGCTGGGAAGACCAGTTCAACCTCGGCCTGGATCCGGACACCGCCCGTGCCTACCACGACGAAACCCTGCCGAAGGATTCCGCGAAGGTGGCCCACTTCTGCTCCATGTGCGGCCCGAAGTTCTGCTCCATGCAGATTTCCCAGGAAGTACGGGACTATGCCAAAGAGCACGGCCTTGACGAGGTGTCCGCGGTGGATGCCGGCATGAAGGAAAAGTCCCGGGAGTTTGTGGAATCCGGGTCCAAGCTTTATGACAAGGTCTAGCTGGGGCTCCCCACCGTGGCCTTACACCCAAGGTGGCGGCCAAGAAGGCTTGCACCCAAGCTGAAACAAGGGCTATCGTTCAGAATCGTTCTCAAAAGCGGATCTGACAGCTGATATGACCGAACCGTTCCAGTTCAAAAGCAGTGACGTAAAAATCGAAAAACGCGAAACCGTCTTCCAGGGCTTCTTCCGTATGGACAAGCTCTGGCTGACCCACCCGCGGTTCGATGGCAGAGAAATGCCCACCTTCACCCGCGAACTCTTCATCCGCGGCGATGCCACCTGCGTACTACCCTACGACCCTGATCGTGATGAAGTCGTTCTGCTCGAACAATTCCGCCTTGGCGCCCTTGGTCGCGACCATTCGCCCTGGTTGCTTGAGCTTGTTGCAGGTATGAACGAAGACGGTGAGTCGCCGGAGGAAGTGGCCCAACGCGAAGGGCAGGAAGAAGCCGGGCTGACCTTCAAACCGCTCGACAAGATCTGCGATTACCTGGTGTCACCCGGCGGCAGCACAGAGCTGATTCACCTTTACTGCGGTCGCATCAGCACCGAGTCCGCCGGCGGACTCTTCGGTATGGAACACGAACACGAGGATATCCGTGCCCACGTATTCAGTGCCGACGAAGCCATCGCAATGATTTATGATGGAAGAATCAATAACGCTGCCGCGATTATCGCGCTGCAGTGGTTGCAGTTGAATCGCCCGCGATTGCGGGAAGGTTGGATCTGATATGACAGAATGGGTGATGAAACCCCGGCGCTATGTACCGGATTTACGACGTTTCGGTGCGCTGTGTGATGGTAACTACATGCGGCTTCATCGTTTGCGCAAGCTGGAATCCAGGGGGCAGCCGGTCTGTGAATTCGAACTTCACCGTGAAGACCAGTATCTGGGGCGCGTGCGGATCGAAGTTCTGCAAACCACAAAATTTACCGAAACCCTTTTGCTGGAACAGGTGCACAATTCCGGACGTTGGCTGAATAATCCCCAGTTAACGGTGCGCGTCTATCACGATGCGACCATGGCAGAGGTGATCAGTTGTTACCGCGATCGGCAGATTGCGGCGGTAAATGATTATCCGAACCGGTTTATGCACCACCCGGATGAGAAGGTTCAAGTCAATAGTTTCCTGGCGGACTGGCTGGATTACTGCCTGCGGTTCGGCCATTTGCCCATGGAGCATGCCGCCTGGTCTGCCGGGGAAGGCGTGGACTAGGATGCAAGGACCACGAGTGCCATGACAGAGAATCGCACCCATCGTGCCCTCCGGGTACTACAACTGACCGACCCGCACCTGATGGCCGATCCGGGCGGTGAGCTTCTGGGTGTGAACACTCGAGACAGTCTGGACGCGGTTATCGAGCAGGTGCTTCGTGACCACGGCCAACCGGATCTCGTTCTCGCCACCGGTGATATTGCCCAGGATGCGACCGAAGAAGCCTACCGGCTTTTTGGTGACAAGCTCGACGCCTTCCGTTGCGGCTCCGCATGGATGGCGGGCAACCACGATGACTCGCCATTGCTGGCCCGGGTGGCTGCCGAAAAACAGGCTGATCGGCGCCATATAATTCAGGGTGGGTGGCAGTTTGTGTTGCTGGATACCTCGGTCCCTGGAAAAGTTTATGGCGAGCTGGACGCATCGGAACTGGCCTTCCTGGAAAAGACCCTCCGCGAAAACCCTGATATTCCGGCCCTGGTCGCCCTTCATCACCACCCCATAGAAATCGATACCGAATGGATGTCGCCTATCGGGCTGCGGAATCGTGATGCTTTCTGGCAGGTGGTTGAGCGTTTCCCGCAAGTAAGAATCGTGCTCTGGGGGCATATCCACCAGGAACTCGAGCAAGCTCGCAAGGGCGTTCGTCTTTTCGCAACGCCATCCACGTGCATACAGTTCACTGCCGGCTCTGTGGAGTTTTCAGTGGAGGAGAAAGCGCCCGGGTACCGCTGGTTTGAGTTGCTGCCTTCAGGAGAGTTCTCTACTGAAGTCAGCAGGGCAACGGATTTCGTGTTCGACCTGGACAGTAACAGTTCCGGGTATTAGGCAGGCTTTTGCTTGGCAGCGTAGCCTGTTAATGCTTCCCTTTTTACGGTTATAATTCGCGCTGAGCTCAGGACGAGCTTAAGCCATTTAATCTTCAAGGATCGAAGACATGCCCCAGGCAACCGGACTGCAGTTCACCGCCAGTGTTGGCGAACTCCCCAAAGACCTGTTCGTGGTCGCCCGCTTTGAACTGACCGAACACCTCTCACAGCTGTTTCATTGCAAGCTCGAACTGGCCAGTACCTCCCCGGATATTGCGGCTGAAGAAGTGCTGGAGCAGCCCGTGGAACTAGTGGTCTGGCAGGATGGCGTGCCTTTGAGGCGTTTCCACGGTGTGGTCAACGAATTCGCCCGGGGCGACACCGGCCACCGCCGCACCCGCTACGAAGTCATCGTCCAGCCCCCGTTGTGGCGCCTGGGCCTGATGCACAACAGCCGCATCTTCCAGACCCAGAGCACCGACACCATCGTGCGCACCCTGCTGGAAGAGCGGGGCATCGTCGACACCGTGTTTGACCTGAAACGCACCTCCGAGGAACGGGAATACTGCGTCCAGCACCGGGAAAGCGATTTGGCGTTTTTCGAGAGACTGGCTGCCGAGGAAGGCTGGCACTACCGATTTAATCACGGTGACGTAAATGGCGAAGAGCAACCAGCTCTGGTCATCGCCGACCATCACGGCGACGCCCCCAAGCTGGAGCCGGTGGAATACAACGGCAAAGCCGGCAGCAGCACCCGCCAGAGCGCAATCTTCCAGTTCAGCTACCGGAAGCGGGTAAAAGCGGCTTCCGTCGCCCTGAAGGACTACACCTTCAAGAACCCCGCCTACGCCCTGATGCACGAATACCAGGCCGACAAACTTGAGGGCCAGCGGGAAGATTATCAACACTACGACTACCCCGGTCGCTTCAAAGCCGACGCCAGTGGCCAGCCCTTCACCGAAGCCCGGCTGGACGCCCTGAGAAACGACGCCACCATGGCCAACGGCCAGAGCAACCGCCCCGACTTCACCGTAGGGGCCAAAGTCGAACTCACCGAACACGACAACCCGACCCTGAACCGGGAATGGCTGTTCACCAGCATCACTCACACCGGCGAACAGCCTCAGGCCCTGGAGGAAGACGGTAACAGTGGAGTCACCACCTACCACAACGCCTTCAACGCCATTCCGGCGGACCGCACCTGGCGGCCACAGGTCAAACACCGAGCCTTGATGGACGGCCCCCAGGTCGCCATCGTCACCGGCCCAGCCGGGGAAGAGATTCACTGCGACGAACACGGCAGGGTCAAAGTCCGGTTCCCCTGGGATCGGCGCCTGCGGCCAAGCGAGGTAAAGAGTGCCAAGAACGACGAACACAGCAGCGCCTGGCTGAGAGTCAGCCAGGGCTGGGCCGGCGGCCAGTATGGTTTCATGGCCCTGCCGCGCATTGGCCACGAAGTGATTGTTTCCTTTCTGGACGGCGACCCGGACCAGCCGATCATTACTGGCAGGACCTATCATGCCACCAACACGCCGCCCTATGCGCTGCCGGAACACAAGACGAGGACAACCCTGAAAACCCAAACCCACAAGGGCGAGGGCAGCAACGAACTGCGGTTCGAAGACGAAGCCGATAAAGAACAGATCTACATCCACGCCCAGAAAGACCTGGATCTACTGACCGAGAATAATCGCACCGAAGTCATCAAGAATGACAGCCACCGAACGGTCGAAAACAACGCATTCAGCCACATGAAAGGCAATGACCATTGCACCGTGGATGGCGAAAAGCGAGAGGCTGTCGGCCACGACGCCAGTCTCACCGTCAACGGCAGCCACCACAGCAAACAGGGCAAGAACCAGCTCATCGAAGCTGGCAGCGAAATCCACCACAAGGCGGGGATGAAAATCGTTATCGAAGCAGGTGCCGAAGTGACGCTCAAGGCGGGAGGCAGCTTTGTGAAGGTGGACCCCAGCGGTGTGACCGCATCCGGGCCGATGGTGAAGATGAATTCCGGGGGAGGGCCGGGGAGTGGAACAGCCTCGGCCGCTGGTGCGCCGGCTTTGCCAGTCACCTTGGGTGAGACAGCTGAAAACACTGAGTCCGTGGGATTGGCCGAAGCCGACACCAGGGAAGTAGCGGGGCCCTCTCCCAGTTCAGTGCAATCGTTAAGGTTGGCGGCCAAGAAGGATGTCGCTCTCTTGAAACAGTGCGGGCGCCAGCCTGATGGTTCCTGCGCTATGGCAGCCTGTTCCTGCGAGGACGCATCCGCATGACAAAGCTCGATCAAGACACCATTCAGCGTGCCTGCATATTATTCGACGGCGCCATTCTTGATGCTCCCCGGTTTGTGTATGAACACGATGATCAACCGGAATTGGAATACCTGTACCTGGGAACGCCGCATGATGAAGCCCTGGAGATAAGCCCTTGCCTGGTAAAACCATCACCGATGTCGCGCCTATGGCAAGAACAGGCTCAGTGGAGAGAGCATGCAGTCGTCCTGATTTCTGACGAAAACCTGAATGTACTGGCAAACCATCTGCGCAGTTTGTTGAGTGTGCAATTGCCGGACGGTGGATATTCCTATCTGAGGTTTTATTCTCCCAAGCAGTTTCAACGCCTGATGGGGGCGCTTAGTGATCTGGAGTCCAATCGTTTCAGCGGCCCGGTAAAAAAGTGGATGTCTTTCCAGGCCGATGGATTATGGCATCGGACCAAGGCAGATGGTTCAGGCCAATATCGTGAGGCGTCAGATGAAGGTTGGTTCGTGCTGACCGAGCACCACCTTGAAGCACTATCGTCAGGGGCAAGAGATGAATTCGTCGGTAAGTTGGGCCGATTCCTTGGTGTCGAAGACCGGGTAAAGCTTACCGACCTGATACGTGAAGCGAATTCGCTCGGGTTTAGGACCGAAAAAGATGTAAGCCGTTACGCGGAGCTCGTGGTGGTTCATGGAGAGCGGGTCAGGCACCCGGAGCTTCAGGCAATTCTGTCGAATTCTGAATTGTCGGCAAGGATGCGTTTGATTGAAGTGGATAAACGTTTGGCATACGGAGTTGCTTCATGAGTTCTGAATACGTTGTTCGGTCAGGAGACACCCTCAACGCAGTCGCTCAGCGTCACCAAACCACACTAAGCAGCTTGTTGCGGTTGAATCCCGGGATCGAGAATCCGGACCGGATCTTTCCAGGGCAGACGCTGACCTTGCCCGCAGCAAATGATGCGGGCTTCTCCAGTTGTGAGGTAGGCCAAGTTGCCCAAGAGCCCTCCTGCGCAGATGAAATCGTGGATGTTGTTCACGTTACAGGGTCTGATGAACTTATCCTTTTGACTGACGATGAATTGCTAGAACTGGAGGTCGAGGAAGAGTTTGTCTGCGGTCCGCTAAACGAGTATTACCGGGATCTGGACACTCTCGCTGAAGAAAATCAGGGTAATGAGGAACGGCCTTCTGACGCGGAGGGAAAGGCGCTTTCCCCCGTTCAGGAGCGCAAGGATACTCTGGTTCGGGAGCTTGTCAGTCGAGAGGTCATTCCACAAGGAATGCAGACCATCCCACCGCTTACAGAAATCAAACGGCTTGCGGGCGGGAATCACTACACATACGTCAGATCCGAAAAAATCGCGAATCACTCTCGACGCTACCCCATGGGAGCCCGCGACAGGAAGCGGAGCAAAGGTTGGCTGCGTCGTGAGGGCGTGGATCCAGAAAAACTCCGTGAGGCCATTGAGAGCGAACTGAACATCAAGTTTAACATGTCCTGGAGCCCGGATGACGATAACCCAGTCGTTCTCGCTTTGAACCAATATTATGATGAGGTTAGCTGGTCGATTTGGGGTGATGAAAAGGCGCAACAGGAAAACCGCGACCGTACCGGTTTCGATGCATCTGCTGAAGCCCAATTCATGCGCTTTGCTGCAGGCTCCAGCGCTTCCGGAGAATTTAACCCCCGCAGCGGCAAGGTCCATTTTCAGGGTAAAGCAGAAGCCCAGTTTAGCCTGCTGGAAGGCAAAGCCTCGATTGAACAGGCGTTCCCTACTAACAACAGCTCTGAAATTCGCATCTATTACAGAATTGGTGGTTGGGACGGGGAGCGGACGCACACCTCCCTGGGCCATTTCCAGGCTCGACTGGCTATCAGTGCTACTGGATTCGCCGGTGCCTCAGCTTTACTCGCTGCGAATGTTCATGTTGACAGCACGCAGGGACTTCCGACGCTAAAAGGGATTGCAGCGCGCGAGCAAGGGCAGGGCGCAAACCTGGAAGCTAATGTGTTTGCGGGAGTGAGGGGAGGTTGCGAGGTATCCGGTTCTTTATTGTGGGTTGATACCCTGGCCGAGCATTCGGACTGGAAGCCCTTGTGTCAGATCGGGAAAAAGGTAGAGGCCGCAGTAGGTGTGGGAGTCGAGGGTGAGCTAAGGCTTGAATATAACCAAGCAACTGGGAAATTTTACTTCAATCTCCACGCTGGGCTTGTTCTTGGGGTTGGTCCGTCGGGCAATTTTTTGTTGGAAGTGGATGTCCAGAATACTCTGGAGATGATTCACTTTGTCTACAAAGCTCTTGGAGAATCAGATTTCAGATATCTTGAGCTTTTCGATCACGACACTGACGCGTTTGGTTGGTACAAAAAAGTGTCAGTGTTTGCGTTGGCTCACGGGATAAGTCATGCAGCGGCTATTGGCCAGGCTGTGGAAACTGCGTCTGGAGTTATTAATCAATTCTGGCAAGAGTTTATCGACTCCCAAAACGGTTTTTTTGGGAGCCAGGTAGAGGCTTTTCAAAAGGAGCGCCGAGGGCTGGCACTTGCAATTAATGCTCTTGCGGACATGGAAAAGCGAAGCGAAAGCGTGTTCTATCACTCTCCTCCCGAGGTGAAAGGCGCCATCCTGCATGCACTGATGGCCGACTTCTGGTTGACGCCTCAGCTAGGCGATGGGACGAGAACGAAGGTCAGCGCTGTGGCAGAAATACTGGCGTCGTTTCAGGCCTGGCGGGACTTCGAAGAGACCATGAAAAGAATAAATGCAGAGGGGCGCGCAGAGCCACAAACTTTTGACCGTAATGTGGAGCGGGTTTTTCGGTTTTTCGGTTTTAATCAGCACCGGTATCAATTATACAAGCGTGCACTGGAGTTCAAGACGGCAGATCTGGAGCAGGTTGTCAGGCGTGATCCTCATGGTGCGTGCAGAATTTCGGGAATTGCCTGATGATTCGGGAGTTAAAGATGCCAGGTCGTAAACGAGTGTTGTATGGATTTGGGATAGTTGCTTTGTTTATTGGTGGCTGTTCGTCCTCAGAGCTCCCGAAACCGACCCCTGAAGAACTAAAAGAGGTTGTCCAGGCAGCTCAGAATAATCTGGTTCATGTAAAGGGTGGCTCCTTCCTTTTGGGTGACGTCGGTACGCCGGACGGGCGGTATTACACCGTGCTGAGAGACGATAATAAACCAGCCATCGAGGTGACACTCGACAGTTACTCGATTGGTCGCTACGAAACAACCTGGCATGAATTCCTTGTCTACTTGCGAGATGTCGGCCGTGCAGAGCAATATGTTCGATTTCGCGAAGAGCCAAACCTCTCCATACGGGATGTTCGCAGTGATGAGGACCCTTTATCGCCGAATTACCGCCTCAAGCCAGCGAAAGCGCCGAATTATGGTGAAGCTGAAGGTTACTGTCAGTGGCTTGGGGAAAAATTGGGGCGACCTATTTCACTCCCTACAGAGGCACAGTGGGAATATGCAGCTCGTAGTCGAGGGAAAAATGTTGCTTATGCAACCAATAGTGGAGAGATCGAAAAAGACCCTTACCTTCGGAGGCCGATTGAATACATTGATCCATCTATTCCCCCGACAGGAAATGCCTTATCTCACTCGTCAAACAGGACGGAACGGAGGCCGGTAGGTAGTTATCCTCCGAATCCTTTAGGTTTGCATGATATGACTGGCAATGTCGCCGAATGGACCCGCGACTGGTATCAAGCAGACTTCTATCAGCACGCTCCCAAACAAAACCCTGAAGGGCCTCCGGCCCCAGCAAACCCGGATGAGCCTCGAAAGGTGGTTCGGGATTGGGCTGGAAATGGGGATCATACAGGGGGAACCGATACCGTTTTTAGTAGAGGCGGAGTCCCCCTTGACTCCTCTGCAAACGGTTTCCGGTGTGTTGTGAACCACCCTGATCCAGTGAGTCGGGACTTCAAATGAAAACATTAAAGGAGGAATGCAAATGAACGAACCTGAAAAACGCAAAAACCGACTTATAGCCCTGTTTCTTGGGGGACTCTTAGGGCTTCTTGGCGCTGATCGCTTTTATCTCGGAAAATGGAAAACGGGTCTCCTCAAGGCCGTGACCCTCGGTGGGATAGGAGTCTGGTGGTTCCTGGATAGCGCCCTGTTGGGCATTGATGCTTTTCTTCATACTTTTGGCCGGGATACGGGGTTCGTGAAGGATTCGCAGGGGCGGGACCTCAACTATGGCCTTTCATTCTGGAGGATCAAGAACGGGCAGATTGTCAGAGACTGGTTCTGAGATAACCGGCAGGGCAATAGAAATGGATTTTATATTTTGAATGATTCAAGGGAACTGATATGCGTGTTTACGACTTTCTGAAGTACTTGTTTTCGGGGGTGGGCGGCGCTCTTCTCGTCGGTGCTTTTCTCTGGTACCAGAACACGGTCTCGTTTCTGGATGAGGCCCTGGAGGCACCCGGTGTCGTGACGGATCTGGTTTATTCCCGCTCCAGTGACTCCAGCAGCTACTATCCGGTCGTCCGGTTTGAGGATGACGCTGGGCAGGTGATTGAATTCCAGTCTTCATCAGGTAGTAATCCTGCTTCATACAGTCGTGGTGAGAGGGTGTTGGTTTTCTATTTGCCGGGAGAGCCAGAGAGTGCCCGTATTGACGGTTTTTTCTCGTTGTGGGGTGGTGCACTTATCCTTGGAATCATCGGCGGGGCTTTCTTTCTGGTCGGAATCTTGATGGTCCTGGTGCCGTTGATCAGAAAAGGCAGGAGCGCAAAGCTGAGGGAGAGCGGTCAGCTTGTAATGGCCAGTTTCCGGAGTGTCGAGCAGAACACCAGTCTGGTGATGAACGGCCAGAGCCCTTTCAGGATTGTGACTCAGTGGCAGGACCCGGCTACTGCAAATCTTCATGTATTTCGCAGCGAAAACCTTTGGTTCGACCCGACAGACCACATCCCTGGCGAGTCGATACCCGTGTATATCCGGCCGGACAATCCCAAACGATACTGGGTGGATACGTCGTTTCTGCCCAAACTGGCATCCTGAATCAAGGTGGGGAAGAGCGCGAAGGCTCTCCCCCGACTTTACACCTCCCGCAACTCCCGGGCAGCCTCTACCATCCCCCTCAACGCCGGAATCACCTCCTCCCAAGACCGGGTTTTCAGCCCGCAATCCGGATTGATCCACAGCCGTTCGGCGGGAATCCGTTCCGCGGCCTTGTGCATCAGCGATACGATCTGATTCGTCTCCGGCACGTTGGGTGAGTGAATGTCGTACACGCCGGGGCCAATGTCGTTGGGGTACTGGAAGCCTTTGAACGCATCCAGCAGTTCCATGTCGGATCTTGAGGTTTCGATAGTGATGACGTCAGCGTCCATCCTTGCGATGGCTTCGATGATGTCGTTGAATTCCGAATAGCACATATGGGTGTGTACCTGGGTTTCGTCTTTCACGCCGTTGGCGGTGATGCGGAAGGCTTCGATGGCCCATTCCAGATAGGTCTGCCAGTCGCTTTGCCGCAGAGGCAGGCCTTCCCGCAGGGCGGCTTCGTCGATCTGAATGATCTTCACGCCGGCTTTTTCCAGGTCCAAGACTTCTTCCCGTATGGCCAGGGCCAGTTGCCAGCAGGTATCTTTCCTGGGCTGGTCGTCGCGGACGAAGGACCAGTTCAGGATAGTGACAGGGCCGGTGAGCATGCCTTTCAGGGGCTTGTCCGTCAGTGATTGGGCATAGCGGATCCATTCCACGGTCATGGCTTTTGGCCGTGAAATATCCCCAAACAGGATGGGTGGTTTCACGCAGCGTGAACCGTAGGACTGCACCCAGCCGAAGCGGCTGAATACATAGCCTTCCAGTTGCTCGCCGAAGTATTCCACCATGTCGTTGCGTTCCGCTTCGCCGTGCACCAGTACGTCTAGCCCGAGTTGCTCCTGTTCGCGGATGCAGTGGCTGATTTCATCACGGATGCGGGCCTGGTATTCCTCTGGGGTCAGTTCGCCCTTGCGAAATTTAAGGCGCGTCTGGCGGATGTCTTTGGTCTGGGGGAATGAACCGATGGTGGTTGTGGGGTAGCGGGGCAGCTTCAGGTGATCGGCCTGAATGGCGGAACGCTGCTGGTAGCTGCCGGTGCGCTGGCCCATTTCGGGTGTGATGGTGGCAACTGCTTTGCGGACTTCCGGATCAGTGACCCGCCTGGATTGGCGACGACTGGCGATGGCATCGGCGTTGTCCTTGAGGGCGCTGGCTACGGTATGCCTGCCCTCCGTCAGGGCCGTTGCCAATAGCTGAAGCTCGTCCAGCTTCTGCCGCGCAAACGCCAGCCAGGACCGCACTTCCGGGTCCATGGTGGTTTCCAGGTTCAGGTCCACCGGCACATGCAGCAGAGAGCACGATGGGGCCAGCCAGAGCCGCTCCCGCAGTTTGTTGTAGATGGGCTCAAGCCATTCCAGAGTCGCTTCCAGGTCGGTTTTCCAGATATTGCGACCGTTGATCACACCCAGTGACAATACTTTGTGGCCTGGCAGCCAGTCGGTGACGCGGCTCACTTCGTCCCGGGCGTTGATGGCGTCCAGGTGAAGGCCCGCCACCGGCAGCTCGCAGGCCAGTTGCAGGTTCTCCCGCAATTGGCCGAAATAGGTGGCCAGTAACAGCTTTACCGGGCTGGCCTTGAGGTTGTGGTAAACCAGGTTGAGGGCATGACGCCAGGCACCATCCAGTTCAGTGACCAGTATCGGCTCGTCGATCTGCACCCACTCCGCGCCGTTGCCGGCCAGCAGTTGCAGTAGTTCGGCGTAAACCGGCAACAGGTCTTCAAGCAGGCTTAGCCTGTCGATGTCATCCTTGGATTTGCCGAGCCACAGATAGGTCACTGGGCCGATGATCACCGGTTTGGCGCTCACACCTGCCGCTTTCGCCTCCGCTAATTGCTCCAACAGGCGTGTCGGATTCAGGGAAAAGCGGGTGTTGGCGTCGAATTCCGGGACAATGTAGTGATAGTTGGTGTCGAACCATTTGGTCATTTCACCCGCGTGAACGCCGCAGCAGTCACTGTCAGCCGGTGAGCGGCCACGGGCAACGCGGAAATAGCGGTCGAGCTCGTTCTCATCGGCCTTGCCGGCGCGGTCGGGAAGGTTACCGAGGGTTGCGCTCATGTCCAGCACCTGATCGTAGAGCGAAAAGTCTCCGACCGGGGCGAGTGTCAGAGATTGCTGATCTTGCCATTTGGCGGCGCGGAGCCGGGCTGCGGTTTGTCGCAGGTCTTCCTCGGTCAAGTCGCCTTTCCAATAGCCCTCGAGGGCAAACTTCAGTTCCCGGCGTTCGCCGATCCGGGGAAAACCCAGATTGTGGGTGGTCACCATGGTGAATCTCCTGTTTTGTTCTCAATTGTCAGGCACCAAGGCTAGCGATGATTGATTATGAAAAATAATGGTATTATCTCATTAAGTCATGAATTAAATTCAAATTAGGTGTGGCTATGATTGAGCGGAATCACCTGGAAATCGTCCGGGAGGTGGATCGTTGCGGTTCCCTGACGGCGGCGGCCGATGCGCTGTGTTTGACCCAGTCCGCACTGAGCCACGCAATGAAAAAACTGGAGCAGCAACTCGGCACAGCGGTCTGGGTTCGTGAGGGGCGGAAGTTGCGACCGACCCAGTCCGGCTTTTATCTGCTTTCGCTGGCGAACCGGTTGTTGCCACAGTTTGAGCATGCAGAGGAACTGGTGGGCCAGATTGCCCGGGGCCAGCGGGGCAGCCTGAGGATCGGCATGGAATGCCATCCCTGCTACCAGTGGCTGCTGAAGGTGGTGGGGCCTTATCTGGAGCAATGGCCAGGTGTGGATGTGGACGTGAAGCAGCGCTTCCAGTTTGGGGGTATTGGAGCGCTGTTTGGTTACGATATTGACGTGCTGGTGACACCGGATCCATTGCATCGGAAAGGTCTGGTGTATGAACCTGTCTTTGATTACGAGCAGGTACTTGTGGTGCCCAAGAACCATCTGCTGGCCTCGAAACCCTGGGCAGAGCCGGCGGACCTGGAAAGTGAAACCCTGATTACCTATCCGGTGGATGCCGAGCGGCTGGATATCTACACCCGTTTCCTGGTGCCAGCCCACAGCAGCCCGGCTCGGCATAAAACCATCGAAACCACGGACATTATGTTGCAGATGGTGGCAGCGGGGCGGGGTGTGTCGGCACTGCCCCGGTGGCTGGTGGAGGAGTACGCGCACCAGATGCCGATTACCCCGGTCAGGCTGGGACGCACGGGTATCGATAAACAGATTTTCCTGGGGCTCCGTGAGCGGGATGCCGGTGTGGAGTATCTGCAATCGTTTATGGCGATGGCGCGGCAGACGACCTGGGGCCTGACATGATCCGGATATCTGCCGCAACATTGCCCGAGAGGTTCGCCGGGGCGCCTTTCTTCGGTTAAAATGCGCGAAATTATTCACTGGGGAATGTGATCATGAGCGAAACACCCGCAGATCTGAAATATATTGAGACCCACCAGTGGGTGCGTTTGGCTGATGATGGCACCGCAACAGTCGGCATCACGGATTTCGCCCAGGATCAGTTGGGGGATATTGTTTTTATCGGTGTTCCCGATGTGGGGTCTACGGTTACCGGTGCTGAAGAGGCTGGTGTGGCTGAATCTGTGAAGTCCGCTTCTGATGTGTTCAGTCCGGTGACGGGCGAGGTGATTGAAGTCAATGAGAGCCTTGAGGATGAGCCTGAGAAGGTGAATGAGGATCCTTATGGTGATGGCTGGCTGTTTCGTGTGCGTCTGGCAGACCCCGGAGAGCTGGATGGGTTGATGGATGCCTCGGCCTATTCGGAGCATGTTGCTGCTGAGGGGTGACCTGATTTTTTGGAGCAAGGAATAAGCCGGGCGGGCCTTCCAGAAAACGCCTCAAGACTTCCTATGCGGCTTGGGCTCCGCCATCCGTGGCTCCGCACATTTCTGGAAGGCCCACCCGGCTTATCCCCATAAACCCGGTGCAGGCTTCTTCCATTTAAGCCTTTCCATCATTATTTCTTCAGGCGATTATCTATGAATTTCCCGGTTTTATACCTACGCAAAGGCGCCGAGCGCAGGCTCAGGGCCGGCCATCTGTGGGTCTACAGCAATGAGGTGGATACCCATCGTTCGCCATTGACCGATTTCGAGGCGGGGGCCCAGGCGGAGTTGCGTGCTTCCAACGATAAGCCGATGGGGACGGTGTTTGTGAATCCCCATGCGCTGATCTGCGGCCGCCTGATCAGCCGGAATGCCAGTCATGGCATGACTCCTCAGCGTCTTACTGATCGTATTGAAACCGCTCTGGCGTTGCGGGAGCGGTTGTTTGATAAGCCGTTTTACCGTTGGGTGTTTGGTGACAGCGACGGGCTTTCCGGGTTGGTGATTGATCGGTTTGATGACGTGGTGGTGGTTCAGATTTCTACCGCGGGCATGGAGTTGATGAAAGAGTCGGTTGTGCGGGCGATTCAGCGGTTGGCGCATCCCCGGGCGATTATCCTCAAGAACGATGGGAAGATGCGCAAGGTGGAGGGGCTGGATACCTATGTTGAGCAGGCTCATGGGCCGCAAATCGAGCTCCTTCAGGTTGAAGAGAACGGCGTTCGTTTTGAGGTGCCCATGGAAGGCGGGCAGAAGACCGGGTGGTTCTATGATCACCGCATGAATCGTCAGCGGCTGCAGGCCTATGCGCCGGGTAAGCGTGTGCTGGATGTATTCAGCTATGTGGGTGGCTGGGGCATTCAGGCGGCGTGTGCGGGAGCGACACAGGTGACCTGTGTGGACAGTTCCGCTGGTGCCATCGATTCGGTTCACCATAACGCAAAGATCAATGGGCTGGATAATATCGAATCCATTGAGGGTGATGCGTTTGATGCCCTCAAAGCATTATGTGATGAGAAGGAAAAGTTCGACATCGTGGTGCTGGACCCGCCCGCGCTGATTCCCCGGCGGCGTGACCAGAAGGCCGGGGAAGAGGCTTATGCACGCTTGAACCAGCTGGGTCTTCGGTTGTTAGACCGCGATGGGCTTTTGGTTTCAGCTTCATGCTCCATGCATCTGTCGCAGGAGAAACTGACCGACATTATTCGCAGCAGTGGCCGTAAAATTGACCGGTTCGTGCAGTTGCTGGAGCAGGGGCATCAAGCGCCGGATCATCCGGTGGTGCCGGGGATTCCGGAGACGGATTATATTAAATCCTGTTTTGTAAGGTCTTTAACTGGGTTTCTTTGAAGCTGGGCTGTCGGATTTCGCTGCGCTCTATCCGACCTACGGGAGTGGGGATCAGAAGTAGCGGATTTCGCGAGGGTAGGGAAGGGCCCGGGGAAGGGGTGCCCGGGATCGTCAAAAACATGGATGTTTTTGTCGAGCGTACATGGACGTATTCACAGCGTATCCCGGGCACCCCTTCCCCGGGGCCTTCCCGGGCATGTGGCACTAATCGTCAGCCCCGAAGGCTCATGATTTTCCAGCCGTTTTCTTTTGCAATGCTTTCAAGAGTTGGATCTGGATCTACCGCTACCGGATTCTCTACTTTGCGCAGTAAGGGTGCATCGTTGTGTGAGTCGCTGTAGAACCACGCACCGTCCAGGCTTTCCCCCGTTGATTCGAGCCAATCGTGCAACCGGCTGACCTTGCCGTCCTGAAAGCTGGGAATACCAGCAACTTCACCTGTATAGCGCCCATTGACCAGCTCAGGCTCGGTGGCGATGAGGTGTTCAATTCCCAGTAGTTCCGCAACTGGCTCCGTCACAAACCGGTTGGTGGCAGTAATGATGAGCAATGTGTGGCCCTGGTCCCGATGGCTGTCCAGCAGCTCTGTGGCGCTGGCCTGCATCATCGGCCGGATTTTTTTCTCGACGAACTGCTCCCGCCATGTCAGTAGCTGCTTCATGTCGTGTCGGGCCAGTGGCTGCAGGGCGAAGCTGAGGTAATGCATGATGTCCAGCTCGCCGTTCAGGTATTCCTGGTAGAACCGGTCATTGGCCTGCCGGTATTCTTCCGCATCCACGATGGACTCTTCCACCAGGAATTCGCCCCAGGCATGGTCGCTGTCCCCGGCGAGCAGGGTGTTATCTAGGTCAAAAATCGCAAGGGTCAACGTGGGGTACCTCCGGCAGGAACGGCGAATGTCAAAGGGGCGATAGTCTACCATGACATGCCGCCGCCGACTCCGTTTGCCGAAGCCTTGGGATTCTGTAAGAATGAGAGCAACTTGGATAAATCCGGCCGGTAAATTTTAATCCGGTCGACCGACTTTAAAAGGACTGTGCCGTGATAGATTCAGACGGTTTCAGACCCAATGTCGGAATCATTCTGGCCAATCACAGGGGGGAAGTCCTCTGGGCAAGGCGAATAGGGCAGGACTCCTGGCAGTTCCCTCAAGGTGGTATCAAGCACAACGAATCACCGGAGGAGGCTCTCTACAGGGAGCTGGCAGAGGAAATTGGTCTTGGGACAGGCGATGTGGAAATCATCAGCTGTACCCGTGGCTGGCTGAGATACCGCCTCCCTCGCAGGATGGTGCGGCACAATTCGCATCCGATCTGTGTGGGACAAAAACAGAAATGGTTCCTGCTGAGGATGCTTTCGCCGGACGCGCAGGTACGCGTGGATGGCACGGACTCGCCGGAATTCGACGGCTGGCAGTGGGTCAGTTATTGGTACCCCCTGGGCCAGGTCGTCTCATTCAAACGCGAAGTCTATCGACGTGCGCTGCGAGAACTCGCGCCGCGGCTGTTTTATAACATGGAACAGTGGCACCGGAGCGAGCAGGCCCGGCGTACGAAGGACCAACAGAAATGACGGATTGAACCCGCCATGCTGAGCATACTGCGAAGTCTTGTACAAGAGGTAAACAGCGCCCGCGATTTGCAGGAGGCGCTGGATATCATCGTTTCGCGGGTGCAAAAAGCCATGGATACCGAGGTGTGCTCGGTTTACCTGCTTGATCCGGCCACCAACCGGTACATCCTCATGGCCACCGAGGGCCTTTATCAGCAAGCCGTCGGGCAGGTCAGCCTGGGTTATTCCGAGGGTCTGATTGGCCTGGTGGGTTCCCGCGAGGAGCCCATCAACCTTGAAGATGCCCCCTCCCACCCTCGCTATCGTTATTTCCCGGAGACGGGTGAAGAACGTTTCCGCTCATTCCTCGGTGTGCCCATTATTCACCACCGCCGGGTGCTTGGCGTTCTCGTTGTCCAGCAAAGGGAAAGTTCACGCTGTTTTGATGAAGGTGAAGAAGCCTTCCTGGTAACCGTATCGGCGCAGTTGGCGGGAGTGATTGCCCACAGCGAGGCAACGGGAGCCATTAGCGGCCTTTCCCTCACCGGTGAGGAAGCCACGGATGTCAGCTTCAGCGGTGTGCCCGGAGCACCGGGGGTGGCCATTGGTAAGGGGGTCGTGGTCTATCCGGCGGCGGACCTGGACGTTGTGCCGGAAAAACCCACCGATGACGTCGAACTTGAATTGTCGTTGTTCAACGGTGCGGTGACTGCAGTCCGCGAAGACATAGAGCGAGTCGCAGCCCGGCTGGCCTCCCAGCTTCGTCCGGAGGAGCAGGCACTGTTTGATGTCTATCTGCGCATGTTGGGCGACGATGCCATGCCCGGGGAGGTATCCAACCGGATCAAGGAGGGCTTCTGGGCCCAGGGCGCCCTTAAGCAGGTGGTCCAGCAGTATGTGCGTCACTTTGAGATGATGGAAGACCATTATCTGCAGGAGCGAGCGGTGGATATCCGTGACCTGGGCCGCCGTTTGCTGTCTCACCTGCAGGAAGGAGAGCAGAAAGACACCGTATACCCGGACAACACGGTTCTGGTCAGCGAAGAGCTGACCCCCGCCATGCTGGGGGAGGTTCCCAAGGGGAAGCTGGTCGGTCTGGTATCGGTGAAGGGGTCGAGTAACTCCCACGTGGCCATTCTTGCCCGCGCCATGGGCGTGCCAACGGTCATGGGGCTGGTGGATATCCCGGTGAACCAGCTGGATGGCAAGGACCTGATTGTTGATGGGTTTGAGGGACAGATTTTTGCGTCACCGTCTGCAGACTTGCGGGCTTACTACCAGGAAATCTGCGACGAGGAAGATGAACTCATCAAGGGCCTGGAAGCCCTGCGGGACCTGCCCTGCGAAACTACCGACGGCCACCGGGTATCATTACTGGTGAACACCGGCCTGATGACAGATGTGGTGCGCTCACTGAACCATGGTGCGGAAGGCATTGGCCTGTACCGCACGGAAGTGCCTTTCATGATCAAGGACCGCTTCCCCTCCGAGCAGGAGCAGCGGGAGTACTACCGTGAGCAACTGGAAGCCTTCGCCCCCAGCCCGGTCACCATGCGAACTTTGGATATCGGTGGCGACAAGGCGCTGACCTACTTCCCGATTCAGGAAGAGAACCCCTTTCTGGGCTGGCGCGGCATCCGCGTAACCCTGGACCATCCGGAGATTTTCCTGGTCCAGGTGCGGGCGATGCTCAAGGCGAGCGAGGGGTTGAACAACCTGCAGATCATGCTGCCGATGATCAGCAATATCTCGGAAGTGGAAGAGTCCCTGCACCTGATTTACCGGGTGTATCATGAGGTCAGGGAAGAGGGCTTCAACATTCATATGCCCAAGGTTGGGGTGATGGTTGAGATACCGGCAGCGGTGTACCAGATTCGGGAGCTGGCGGATCGTGTCGATTTTCTGTCCGTTGGCTCAAATGACCTGACCCAATACCTGCTGGCAGTGGACCGTAACAACCCTCGTGTCGCTCAGCTTTACCATTCCTATCATCCAGCCGTGCTGCAGGCGCTTGTTCGGGTTGCCCAGGACGCCCATGCCGTGGGCAAGCCCGTGGGCATCTGTGGTGAGCTGGCAGGGGATCCGGGTGGTGCGCTGTTGCTGATGGCGATGGGGTATGACTCTCTGTCGATGAACGCGGCCAGCCTGCCCAAGGTGAAGTCCGTTATCCGCAGTGTCAGCCGTGAGTGGGCATCCCTGTTACTTGAGGATGTATTGTTACTGGACTCCCCCCACGTAATCAAAAGCTGCGTGGATCTGGCGCTTCGCAACGCCGGCTTTGGTCGTTATCTGCGCCCGGGTAAGTCAACGTCCATAGCCCATGCCGAAAAGGCCCTTTCCTGATGGTTTGCTTTCAAAGCGGTTCATATAGGGTGTGCACTCTAAAATGGACTGCTAGGGTAAAAAGCATTAGCCAACAGTACCCGCAAGGGGATAGCAAATAATGGCAACGACGACAGCAATCAAGCCTCGCCCCCGTATCGGCCTGGCACTGGGGGGCGGTGGCCCTTTGGGTGGGATCTACGAGATCGGGGCATTGCGTGCGCTCGATGAAGCGCTGGACGGACTCGATTTCAACGACATTGATGTGTATGTGGGTGTGAATGCCGGGTCTTTTGTGGCTGCCAACCTGGCAAACCAGATGACGACGGCCCAGTTGTGCCGGATTTTTGTGCGCAACGAAGCGGAAGTCCATCCGTTCCATCCGGAGGTATTC
The DNA here is from genome assembly GCF_023555055.1 of Marinobacter sp. ATCH36. Taxonomy (GTDB): domain Bacteria; phylum Pseudomonadota; class Gammaproteobacteria; order Pseudomonadales; family Oleiphilaceae; genus Marinobacter. Next base: position 82,066 of record NZ_JAMJPL010000008.1, on the reverse strand, counting down.
TATCGCCCGGCATTCCGCGAGCTGGGCAGCCGGCTACTGGCGGTACCTGGTCTGATGACCACCGCGGTTCGTCGGTTCGTGAATAACCCCTATGACCAGAGCTTGCTGGAAGCCATGACCATTCTGGCACAGGCAGCGCCGGCCGGTCTGTTTGACAACGAAGGTCTGCATGAATATCTGCAGCGGGCCTTTACCATGCTGGGCCGTACCAATGATTTCCGGCAGCTTCGTCGCAGCCTGTATATTGTCGCTGCGGATGTTGAGAGCACTGAGGCCGTCTGTTTCGGGGCGCCGGGTTTTGACCATGTGCCTGTTTCCAAGGCTATCCAGGCCAGCATGTCCTCTCCGGGTATTTACGTTCCAGTCACAATTGACGGGCGTTACTATGTGGATGGCACCCTCAGGAAAGGCCTGCATGCTTCTGTGGCTTTTGAGGATGGAGCTGACCTGGTTTTTGCAGTGAATCCCCAGGTGCCGATCGATGCCAGTGCGGCAGTGCGTGCCGGTACCATGGCACCGGGGGAGCTGACCCGATCCGGTATGCCCCATTTGCTGTCACAGATGTTCCGCACCATGGTTTATTCCCGAATGCAGTCCGGTATTGCCCAATACGCGCGAGATTATCCTGACAAGGATATCCTGCTGTTCGAGCCTACCCGGGATGATGCCAAACTGTTTTTCTCGAACGTGTTCAGCTTCCAGTCCCGCCGCATGGTGTGTGAGCACGCCTACCAGATGACACGGCGTGACCTGCTGAATCGTGCGGATGAGCTGGAGCCCAGGCTGGCCAAATACGGTATTCGCTTGCGCAGGGATCGGCTGGAAGATGAGCAACGCACTATCAGCACCAGTCTTTACGGTGAGATGTTGCCGCTATATGTCGCGAAGGGGCGCAAGAAAAAAGCCCAGAAGGGCCGCCTGGCAACAGGGCTTGATAACGTGACAGAACTTTTCAGCAAGGCGCTCTAGAGAGCTGGAAGGGGTAGGAAGATCGGGGTGGTCCCAAGGGCCACCCCGATAGGACGAAGCCCGTGTCAGAGAATGTAGCGGCTCAGGTCTTCGTCTTCAGCCAGTTCACCCAGTTTTTCATCCACGAACTCCGCAGTAACCTCGAAGCTGTCGGTAACCTGGTCACCAGCCTCGTAAGACAGGCTTTCCAGTAGTCGTTCCAGCACCGTATGCAGACGCCGGGCACCGATATTCTCCGTGGTCTCGTTGACCTTGTAGGCCACTTCCGCGATACGCGCAATGGCGTCCTCTGTGAAGGTCAGCTTGACGCCCTCGGTTCCCATCAGCGCTTCGTATTGCTGCACCAGCGAGGCATCCGGCTCGGTGAGGATGCGCTTGAAGTCGTCTGGAGTCAGCGCCTGAAGTTCCACGCGAATTGGCAAGCGGCCCTGCAGTTCCGGGATCAGGTCTGACGGTTTGGAAAGGTGGAACGCACCGGACGCAATGAACAGGATATGATCGGTTCGTACGGCGCCATACTTGGTGCTGACGGTGCTGCCTTCAATCAGGGGCAGCAGGTCCCGTTGTACACCTTCCCTGGAAACATCTGACGAGGTGTTTTCCGAGCGCTTGGCCACCTTGTCGATCTCATCAAGAAAGACAATGCCGTTCTGCTCAACGCTGAGAATGGCCTTTTGCTTGATCTCTTCCTCATTGACCAGCTTGGCCGCTTCCTCATCGCGAACATGCTTCATGGCATCTGCCACTTTCATCTTGCGGGTTTTGCGCTTTTCGGAGGACATGCTGGAGAACATGTTCTGCAATTGACTGGTCATTTCCTCCATGCCCGGGGGCGCCATGATTTCAACGCCCGCACCGCTGTTGCGCAGGTCAATTTCGATTTCCTTGTCGTCCAGCTCGCCTTCACGCAATTTTTTGCGGAACAGCTGTCGGGTAGAGGAATCTTCAGTTTTCTGGCTGTCTTCCTTGAAGTCCCGGGGCGGGGGGAGCAGGGCATCGAGGATACGTTCCTCCGCCGCGTCCATGGCCCGATGCTCATGGCGCTTCATTTCCTTTTCGCGCAGCATCTTGATGGCCATGTCCGCCAGATCGCGGATAATGGACTCAACATCCCGGCCCACGTAGCCTACCTCGGTAAACTTGGTGGCTTCCACTTTCAAAAAGGGGGCGTCGGCCAGTTTGGCCAGCCGGCGCGCTATCTCGGTTTTACCCACACCGGTGGGGCCGATCATCAGAATATTTTTCGGCGTGATTTCATCGCGCAGCCCACCTTCCAGTTGCATCCTGCGCCAACGGTTGCGCAGGGCGATGGCCACGGATCGCTTGGCCTCATCCTGGCCCACGATGTGTTTGTTGAGCTCGTGAACTATTTCACGGGGGGTCATTGCAGACATGCTAGCTCCGGATTAATCGTTGGCTGACAGCACTTCGAGGGTGCGATTGTGGTTGGTGTAGATGCAGATGTCGGCCGCGATATTCAGGCCCTTCTCCACAATCTCGCTGGCTTTCAAATCGGTGTTCTCCAGCAGGGCCCGGGCAGATGCCTGGGCAAACGGGCCGCCGGAGCCAATGGCAATCAATCCCTGTTCGGGTTCTATAACATCACCATTGCCGGTAATGATCAGTGACGCTGTCTTGTCGGCAACTGCAAGAAGAGCCTCCAGTCGGCGCAGGGCGCGGTCTGTGCGCCAGTCTTTAGCGAGCTCGACGGCTGCACGGGTAAGGTTGCCCTGGTGTTTCTCCAGCTGTGCCTCGAAGCGCTCAAAGAGGGTGAAGGCATCGGCGGTACCGCCTGCGAAGCCGGCCAGCACCTGGTCGTTGTAGAGGCGGCGAACCTTGCGGGCGTTACCCTTCATTACGGTATTGCCGAGTGAGACCTGGCCGTCGCCACCCATGGCAACTTCATCGTCGCGCCTGACAGAAAGTATGGTAGTCATTATGGCTCCACTTGCCTGATAGAAAACAGTATTCAGAAGTTATGGAGGCGGGTGCCCGGTTTTCAAGGGCGAGAACGAAGAGAGAGTCCGGAGGGCTGTTCAGCCCTCCTTGGGGATCTTCCTGACCAGCGGCTGGATATTAAGGTTCACCAGCTTGTCGATGGCTGCGTTCATCTGGCTGCGGGAGGTAAAGGGGCCCACGTTGACACGATACCAGGTACTGCCAGTGTCAATGTCGATGCGTTTGACCTTGGCTCGCAGACCCTGGAACGCGATCTCGGCCCGCTGCCTTTCCGCGTCTTCCTGCTTGCGGAAGGAGCCGGTTTGCACCAGGTAATCGAAAGTCTGCTGGTTCGGCCCCGGGGTATATTCTTCCACGTCTGGCGGAATAACTTCGGAGTCGGGCAGCATGTCGTAGAAGCGGAAGCCCGGTTTTTCATCACTGGCGGAGGTTTCCGGCACCTGTTCTTCGGTCACCGGTGGCTGAGCCGGCGCCGTCTTTGATGTCTGCTGATCGGTTACTGGCAGCGAATTCAGGTAGGCAATAAAGCCGATGAATCCACCAACCGCAGCCAGGGACAATATCCAGCGCAAAGACAGCCCGCCATGCTGGGACTTTGCCGCTGCCGGGCGTTTTGCCGGCTTTTTTGGCTTCCGGACCGGTTTGGCGGCTTTTGTCGGTGTGGCCGACTTGCTGGCCGGTCTGGGTTTGCGGGCGTAATCTCTGGACATGGACGGGTCGGTTCCTGTTGCTTGTCTGGATGTTCAGCCTGGTAATGCCGTGCCGCTACCGCTACATTTCTTCCGGGGCGTTAACCCCAAGCAGGTCAAGGCCATTGGCGATCACCTGTCTGATGGCCAGATACAAGGATACCCGGGCGTCCCGCACCGCCGTATCTTCGATCAGCACCTTGTGGGCGTTGTAATAGGTGTGAAACTGCCCGGCAAGATCCCGCAGATAGTGAGTCAGATGGTGAGGCTCTCGTAGCTTGGCAGAGCTCTCGATCAGCTCGGGGTATTTCGCGAGCTGGTTTGCCAGATCCTTCTCTTCGTCGAGCGTAAGCAGAGACAGGTCACCAACACACTCGTTCAGCCCGCGTTCAACCCCTTCTTCCTTCAGCTTTCTCAGCACACTGCAAATGCGCGCGTGGGCATACTGAATGTAATAGACCGGGTTTTCATTGGTCTGAGAGCGGGCAAGGTCGATATCGAAGGTCAACTGGGAGTCCACCCGGCGTGCAGCCAGGAAAAAGCGGGTAGCGTCACGGCCCACTTCGTCGATAAGGTCGCGAACAGTCACGTAGCTGCCGGCACGCTTGGAAATTTTCACTTCCTGGCCGGAACGGGTCACCATCACCATCTGGTGCAGTACGTAGTCGGGCCACCCCTTCGGAATGCCGGCGTCCAGTGCCTGCAGACCGGCGCGAACGCGGGTAATAGTGGAGTGATGATCCGCACCCTGTTCGTTAATAACCGTGGTGAATCCCCGCTGCCACTTGTCCAGATGGTAGGCAACATCAGGCAGAAAGTAGGTATAGCCACCGTCGTTCTTACGCATCACACGGTCTTTGTCATCACCGAATTCGGTGGTTTTCAACCACATGGCGCCTTCATGTTCGTAGGTATAGCCGTTTTCCTGCAGGCGCTTGACGGTTTGCTCCACCTTGCCGTCCTCATAAAGGGACGACTCCAGGAAATACACATCGAATTCCACACCAAAGGCTTTCAGGTCCAGATCCTGCTCACGGCGCAGGTAAGCAACCGCAAAGTCACGGATGGCTTGCTGGTCCTCCGGGTCGGCCTTGCCGGTGACTTCCCGGTCATCGGCGGTGACGGTTTCCCCGGCCATGTAGGCATTGGCAACGTCGGTAATGTAGGCACCCCGGTAGCCGTCAGCGGGCCAGTTCTCGTCTTCCGGCGTCAGTCCTTTTACCCGCGACTGAACGGAAAGTGCCAGGTTGTTGATCTGGGCGCCGGCGTCGTTGTAGTAGAACTCACGGGTTACGTCGTAGCCATTGGCTTCAAGCAGGCGGCTCAGGCAGTCACCGATTGCAGCGCCGCGGCCGTGACCCACATGCAGTGGACCGGTGGGGTTGGCGGATACAAACTCCACCTGGACCTTTTCGCCCTTGCCGTTGTTATTGCGCCCGTACTGCCCGGCTTCGTCAAGAATGGTGTTCACCACCTTAAAGGCGCTGGCAGTACTCATGAAAAAATTGATAAAACCCGGCCCGGCAATCTCCACTTTCTCCACAGCCGAACTTTCCGGAAGTCGTTCCACCAGAGCCTCTGCGAGCTTTCGCGGCGGACAACCCGCAGCCTTCGACGCTACCAGGGCAATGTTGCAGGCATAGTCACCATGGGATTTGTCCTTGGTGTTTCCTACCTGTGGTGTAAAGGTCTGATCTGCGGGCAGAGTGCCTTCGGACTGAAGGGATGCCAGCGCAGACTGGAGTAGCTCGGATACGGTCTCTTTCATGCTGTCTGATGACTCGGTTAACGGGAAATGGGTACCAGGGCAGGGCGCCCTTTTGAATTAGGAGGGGAGTATTATCGCGGAAAGTGTTGCTGCAAGCAAAAAGCCCGGCGCTGGCGCCGGGCTTTTAATTTTTTGTGTGCTCAACGGTCAATCAGCATCAAAGCAGCTTGCTGATTTGCCATATCGGCTACCTCCGTCAATATTGGGAGGAGTTACGTCTAGATCTGTTAGATCACTGGCCAGGCAAGACAAGGTGGTTTTAGCCGACTCAGTTATCTCTGTTCCACCAACATTTACTTTGGCTTCTACTAAAACTTCAGTCCATCGGCATGCACTTTGCGGATACTTTAACGCGAAGTTAAAAGAACCATCCTCAGCTGAAGCGTCAGATGTTGCCACCGCCACAGCATCGTTCGTTGGCTCTAAGCTATCGCTTAAATTTACATCTTCGCCAGTATCCAAGTTGCCATTGTAGTTGATATCTTCTGCGGGACATGTGGCAGTTACATCGGCAATCCAGCAGTTGGGTTCCGTGCCTGATCCGCAAATACCCGGCTGCCATGTGCCCTTGGAATAACTTGATGGAAGTACCTTCAGTTCCACATCTGCGTTCTCAATAGGCTGTCCGTTAGCATCTGAAACGTAGACGATCCATTCTTTGAGGTACGCTGGACTTCCTTCCTCTTCCAAGGTGTTGCCTGTACCAATTGTCAGTCGAAGTGCTCCATCCGAAACAGTTAAAGTTGTGGCGTCCTGAATAGAATTATCACTCTCCAAGGTGGCGGTAATTAATGTGCCCTCGGATCCCGTACCGCTGGAGCCTGCTGTAAATACCGTAGAAACTCGGCCCAGAGAATCTGTAATGCCACTAGGAGAAGAGAGATCTCCATTGCTGACATCTTCCGGGATATTGAATAGTACTCTTTGACCTTTCACCAGATTGTTATTGGCATCTCTCACAATTGCGGTAATTCTACTTTGCTCGCCTGGTTTCAGTTGTGTTTGGCTTGCTTGTGTAACGATGCTTTCTGGGTTAATTGCGACGAACTCAATATCCATGGATGTAGAGAGCCCTGAGCCGTCGTTGCGTGCAACAATTGTGGCCGGCCCTGCGGAGTTAGATGAAACGGTAGTCGTTATCTCTCCATTTCCGTCCGTTGTGTCCTGAAAAGATAGTGAACCGTTGATCATTCCACGAGTTATGGAGAAAGATATGGGTTCGCCGGATTGGCCGGTGCTACCTTCGGTCCAAGCAAAGGTGACATTTGCTGGGGATCCGATATCAATTTCGTCTCCTGGTGCAGGGTCAGTGAAGGCGAAGTCACTATCAGACACGTTAATTTCGATAACGGCGCTAAGTTCGCTCTCACCAGAGAAGGCTGTCACCTCTACAGGATAGGTGCCTGCTGAAGTTGGCTGAAGCTCAAATGAACCTTGTCCCTGATCATTGGTGTATAAAGTGGAAGGGTTCTGGATAGAGCTTTCGATCGAAACGCTTTCTAGCGGGACGCCGTTGCCGTCCGAGTCCATAAGGTTGGCTGTGAAAGTCGCTGTATTTCCGACTGAGATATTCGTCGGGCCATCTAGCGATAGGCTTGTGCCGGTAATATTAATAGTAATTGTGCTCTCAATGCCGCCCGCTGTTGCAGTGACAGTTGCAGGCCTATTTTTAGGATTCTGAGGAGTGCTCAATACAGCCTCTGCAGTTCCGGTTGCGTCAGTGGTTCCGCGTAAAACCTGAAGAGTTGCATCGGCATCAACGCTGAAAGTAACAGGGATGTTCTCTGCCAAAACGTTATTCGAATTTCGCGCGAAAACGAGAATCTCTGAAGTTGATGAGTTGCTTGTACCCATCTGGACAGGGGATGCACTGATTTTCAATGAACCGATCACGAGATCAGTTTCGCCATCCCCGTCCGTATCTACACCGCCGCCAGCGTTGCTGCCGCCATCATTGTTGGAGTCACCCGAACCATTTTGCTGATCACCAGTACCGGCCAATGAAGAAGAGCTATCATCCCCTCCACAAGCCGCAAGAATTAGGGCCAGCGAGACTGCTGACGCACGCGCAAGGATTTTCCCTGACATTATTATTTCTCCAGTTTCCGTATCTGACGGCACAACGCCTGAATTGTGTGTGGAATCTTTTTTATTAGGTGGATTCCTGTGTGAGAAATTCTGAAAAGAACTCCGGTTATGGTGCTGAAATCATAGCACATAGTTTTTGTAGGGAACTCTTCGGGTGTGGGCTTTGTGAAAAAGTTTGTAACTAATCGCATATACGGGTACCGGTTCTCATTTTCCTTTGTGCACCTTAGCCAGTTTCCTGAGGATCAACATCGATCATCCACTTGACCCCTGCCGGCAGCTTTTTCTGGTCCAGCTCCTGGCAGATTCCGGTTAAAAGGTTGTTCAGTCGTTTTCTGTTCCGGGAGTTGAGGATCAGTTGGGCGCGATGTTTGTCGGCACGTCGGGCAATCATTGCCGGCAGTGGGCCCCAGGTCTCGATGTCTGGAACCCTGGTGAGTGGTTTGATGGTATCAAGCAGGTGCAGGCTTTTTTGCATCGTGTCTGCCTCTGCCCGGAAAATCGCCATGGTCCGGTAGGGAGGAAGTCCGCCCGTCTCACGTTCGTTGAGTAGCTGGTCAGCGACGGGCAGGTAATCCCCCTCGGCGAGAGATTTCAACAGTGGGTGGTCGCTGTGGCAGGTCTGCACAAGCACTTGACCGGGTTTTTCCCCGCGACCAGCGCGCCCACTGACTTGCAGAAGTGTCTGGATTAACTGCTCAGGGGCACGAAAGTCGACGCTGAACAGTCCTCCATCCGCGTTGACTACAACCACCAGCGTAACATTCGGGAAGTCATGACCCTTTGCCAGCATTTGTGTGCCTACCAGAACGCAGGGGTGCCCACTGTTCACTTTCTTGAGAATGACCTGAATGCTGCCCTTGCGCTGGGTGCTGTCCCGGTCAACCCGTACCACGGGCGTGTCCGGAAATTGTGTTGTCAGTATGTCCTCGGTGCGTTCGGTGCCCTGGCCGACCGGCTTGAAGGCATCGCTGTGACACTTAGGGCAATGGTCGGTAGCGGCGACCTGGAAATCACAGTGATGGCAGCGCATGGCGCGGTCGCGGCGGTGATAGGTGAGCCGTGTGTCGCACCTGGGGCACTCGACCATGTGGCCGCAATCGAAACACATCATGACTGGGGCAAACCCTCTGCGGTTTACAAACACCAGGGCCTGCTGACCCTCTTTCAGGCACTTCTCGATAGCTTGCAGGGCAGGGCGTGACAGTCCGCCTTCCAGTGGTCGGCTACGGATGTCAAGCAGCCTGATGTGAGGCGGTCGGGCGTCGCCTGCACGCTCTTCCAGCTTGACCAGGGAGTACTTGCCGGTCAGAGCGTTGTGGTAGGACTCCATGGAAGGCGTGGCGGAGCCAAGAATGATGGGGCAGTTATTGAGATGAGCACGATAAACTGCGGTATCCCGACCGGAGTAGCGAAACCCCTCTCCCTGTTTGTAGGAGCTGTCATGTTCTTCGTCCACGACAATGGTTTTCAGGCCGGTGAAGGGCAGCAATATGGCAGAGCGGGTCCCTATCATGATAACCGGTTCGCCGTTGCGAACCCTGAGCCAGGTCGACAGTCGCTCGCCATCATTCAAGGCAGAGTGCCACACGACAATACGTGACCCGAAGTAATGCTGAAAGCGCGCGACGGTTTGCGGGGTCAGGTTGATTTCCGGAACAAGTACCAGTGCCTGGTCTCTGTCGCCCAGGTAGCGTTTCAGATAGTAGAGATACAGTTCGGTTTTACCGCTTCCGGTAATGCCATACAAGAGAGACGCCGCAAAGCCGTTTTCAGGCAATGGAAGCTGGTTGGCAGCGTCAAGCTGTGCCTGCGAGAGTTCAGGAATACGGTTGCGGACTTCTTCGGGGATGCCGGTGGGCCCGGGCTGCGGGGCTTCGTGTATCAGCTCTTTGGCCAGCAGGCTCTTGATTTGCGACTGGGTGAATCCGGCCTGAACGATCTGTTTGCTGCTGACGCTTCCAGGCTGACGCTCAAGCCACGCCAGAAGGTCTCTCTGTCGCGTCGCATTGCCGGGCAGTACTGCTGGGTCACCGCAGGCTTGCCAGTAGGTTTCTTTCTTTTCTGTTGCCGGCCTTCCGCGCCGAAGAGCCGGTGGCAGTGCCGTAAACAGACATTCGCCCAGAGGGTGCTGGTAATAGTCTGACGCCCAGCTCAACAGCTGGAAAGTTTCCGTTGGCAACGCTGGCCATTCTTCGCTGGCGGACCTTACTGGTTTGAGAGTGATACCCGCCGGCGGTTGGACATCTGTGTCGGCGACCAGCCCTGTGGCAGATTGCCTCCCGAAGGGCACCGTGACGCGCTGCCCCCATTGCAGAGTCATGTGGTCCGGCACCAGATAATCAAACAGCCGCCGCAGAGGGCGATTCAGTGCTATGCGTGCGGTTCGGGGCACATGGAGCTCCATGGAGATGATAAGGCGGTCCGGGGCTTGCCTGATACCACGATTGCAAGTAAGATTCGCGGTCTGTTTCCGGCAGGGCATGATTGTGCCCCGTCTTGTCCATTGATTCAAACATGCGGTGCCTGGCACCCGGAGCCTTTTGAGTTCCCGTGATCAGGTAGCGGCATGACCCGACAGAGGTTCGCCATGAAAGAAGGCATTCATCCCAAGTATGAAGAAGTTAACGTTACCTGTTCTTGTGGTAACACCTTCAAAACCCGTTCTACATTCACTCAGGATCTGCAGCTGGATGTGTGCTCCCAGTGCCATCCGTTCTACACTGGCAAGCAGAAAGTGATGGATACTGGTGGTCGTATCGACCGTTTCCAGAAGCGTTTCGGTGGTCGCATCGGCGGCAAGAAAAGCTGATTCGGATACTGACGTTGAAAAAAGCGCCTTGCGAGGCGCTTTTTTTGTATATGCCGATTGTCCCGGCGAGCCGCTTTTTCATGAGTGTGTACGCAGAAAGGCTTATTGACTGATCACGAAATGCTCAGCAAGGCCTTGTCTGATATCGACCTTCGCGCCATAATGGCGCGCTCCGCTAGGCTGGGCCTGGTGGCTTTTATCTCTTAAACGTGACAAACGGAACAGTGGCAATGTCTCAAGATCTGAAAGAAGCAGCCCTTGAATATCACGCCAAGCCGCGGCCTGGTAAGCTTAGTGTTGAAATCACCAAGCCCACCAAGACCTCCCGCGATCTTTCTCTGGCGTACAGTCCCGGGGTTGCTGAGCCGGTCCGCGAGATCGCGAAGGACCCAGAGAACGCATACAAATACACTGGCAAGGGTAACCTGGTCGCTGTCATTTCCGATGGCTCCGCTATTCTTGGTCTGGGTAACCTCGGCCCCCTGGCAAGCAAGCCGGTAATGGAAGGCAAGGGCGTGCTTTTCAAGCGCTTTGCCGGCATTGATGTCTTTGATATCGAAGTCAATTCCGAAAGCCCCCAGGCATTCATCGAAACTGTTGAGCGTATCGCTGATACCTTCGGCGGCATCAACCTGGAAGATATCAAGGCTCCTGAATGTTTTGAAATCGAGCGCGCTTTGATCGAGAAGTGCAATGTGCCGATCTTCCACGATGACCAGCACGGTACCGCTATCGTGACTGCCGCTGGCATGATCAACGCTCTTGAATTGCAGGGCAAAAAGATCGAAGAGGCCAAGGTTGTGTGTCTTGGCGCCGGTGCGGCGGCTATCGCCTGCATGAAGCTGCTGATCAGCTGCGGTGTTCGCTCTGAGAACATTTTCATGCTGGATCGCAAAGGCGTGATTCATTCCGGTCGTGATGACCTGAACCAGTACAAGGCGATGTTTGCCAACGACACCGACAAGCGCACGCTTGATGATGCGATGGATGGTGCCGACGTATTTCTCGGTCTTTCTGGCCCGGACCTGGTGACTGCGGAGCAGCTCAAGCTGATGGCGCCAAAGCCGATCGTATTTGCCTGTTCAAATCCGGATCCCGAGATCAGCCCAGAAGTGGCATTGGCAGCCCGTGATGATCTGATCATGGCAACAGGCCGGTCCGATTACCCGAACCAGGTAAACAACGTGCTCGGCTTCCCGTTCATTTTCCGTGGTGCGCTGGACGTAAGGGCCACTGCGATCAACGAAGAAATGAAAGTGGCAGCGGTTCACGCGATTCGCGAACTGGCCAAAGAGCCAGTGCCCCAGGAAATCTGCGAAGCCTATGACGTTGCAAGCTTCGAGTTTGGTCGGGAATACATTATTCCCAAGCCTATGGATGTTCGCCTGCTGGAAGTTGTTCCGGCGGCGGTTGCGCGTGCAGCTGTTGACTCCGGTGTTGCGCGTAATGGGTATCCTGCCCATTATCCACTGAAGTCCATGGACGATATCATCTGATATAGCGTTCACGGGCTTTAGATAATAAAAAACCGGCGGAGAAAACACCGCCGGTTTTTTTTATGTTCCTGGGAATTGGCTTGCCAGACAGGTCAGAAAATCTGTCTGGACAAGCCTCCGTCGTCGCCGTTTTCACTACCACCGGATGATTCCTCCTGAGGATCCAACTGTGGTGGTGCGTCTTCTTCTTTGAACAGTTCAAACATTGCACCCTCCTGCCCTGGGCGGGCACGCTTGCCGGTTTCCGGATCGATGCGGATGTTCACGATCCCGTTGGGTCTCGGCATCAGTGAAGGCGGTTCGCCTTCGAGGGCTACCTTCATGTAGCCAAGCCATACTGGCAGGGCTGTGCTGGCGCCAAATTCGCGACGCCCAAGCGGCTGTGGCTGGTCAAAACCAACCCAGACAGTGGTGGCGATGTCATGGTTGAAGCCGCCGAACCAGGTGTCTCTCTGCTCATTGGTGGTGCCGGTTTTGCCGCTGATATCGTCTCTGCCCAGTGCCTGGGCCCGTCTGCCGGTGCCCAACCTGATGACGTCGCGCATCATCGAATGCAGAATATATACTGAGCGCTCATCCGCGAGCCGTCTTGCAATGCGGGCGTTGCGATCTTCCGTATCAATCTCTTTTTGCGCTTGCTCGCAGTTGTCGTCACAAAGGATGACTTCGGGCGCTTCAAACATTTCCTCGTCATTGACATCGGAAATGCTGCTGACGAGGAAGGGGTCGACGTCATAACCGCCATTGGCGATAACCGCGAAACCGCGCGCGAGATCCATGGGAGTCAGTAGCCCGCTTCCCAGAGACAGGGACAGGTCTTTCTGCATGTCCTCGGTGGGGATTTGCAGTTGGTCGAGGTAATCTATGGTGTTCTGTATTCCGAGATCCCTGAGAAGGCGCACGGAGACAAGGTTTCTTGACCGGTACAAGGCTTCTCTGAGGCGCGTGGGGCCGTAGAATTGCCCGGAAGCATTCTGGGGTCGCCAGGCTGTCTCCAGCTCCGCGTCGTCGAAGACAATCGGTGCATCGTTATAGATTGTCGCCGGAGTCATTCCTTGCTCCAGGGCGCTCAGGTAAAGGAACGGCTTGAAGGTGGAGCCTGGCTGTCTTCTGGCCTGGATTGCCCGGTTATACTTGTTCTGGCTGAAGCTGTAACCGCCGGCAAGGGCCTCAATAGCTCCTGTTTTTGCGTCCAGTGATATCAGTGCGCCCTGGACCAGGGGGACCTGTGACAGGGCAACCCGTCTGACTTCGGGGATCTCCGCGACAGTCGGCTCGCTTTTCCCTGCGGAATTTTCCTCCTGATTCCCGGCAGGTTGTTCGGGAGTCATGATGACCATGGGTTTCACGTAGACTATGTCGCCAGGTGCAACGACATCAGAGGGTTTTTCAGGTTCAGGGCCGGTAAGGTTTTCGGTCTTGTACCGTTTGGCCCATGTCATAGTGTTGAATGCCATAGCCGACGTGCCCAGGCCGCGGGCGTGAAGGTCAGCCTCGTTGTCTTCGTCCCTCACTCTGGTGACAACGGCGGGGACGAGCTCTGCGACGCGTGGGTAATTGGCCATCAGGTTATCGAGGTTGTCCGGGGCCAGTTCGTCTTCGCCAACCTGGCCAATCGGGCCGCGGAAACCATGGCGCCGATCGTACTCCTCCAGGCCTTCTCTGAGAGCAATGGTGGCTCTACGTTGTTTTTCGCTATCCACGGTAAGCTTTACGGTGTAGCCATCGGTGTAGGCTGCATCCCCGAATCGTCTGACCATGTCTGCCCGCGCCATTTCGGCCACATAGTCTGCGTCCACCTCTGTGGAGGCAGCATTGAAACTCGCTGTCAGCGGGGCAGTGGAGGCCAGTTCGTAAGCATCTGGCGTAATGTATTCCAGGTCACGCATGCGGCCCAGGATCCAGTTTCTACGGGCTTCTGCACGACTCGGGTTGGCAAGCGGGTTGTAAGCTGAAGGTGCTTTGGGCAGACCGGCCAGCATCGCCATTTCTGCCAGTGACAGTTCAGTCACAGTTTTGTCGTAATAAACCTGTGCGGCGGCGGCAATACCGTAGGCGCGATTGCCCAGATAGATCTTGTTGAGATAGAGCTCGAGGATGCGGTTTTTATCAAGTTCACGCTCAATCTGAAGAGCCAAAAGTATCTCGTTGAACTTGCGAATAAACGTCCTGTCGCGTGACAAAAAGTAATTTTTTGCAACCTGCATTGTGATGGTGCTGCCTCCCGACTGGATCTCTCCGGTGGAGACCAGTTCGATGGCAGCCCGCATCAGGCCTTTGAAGTCGACCCCGAAGTGCTCATAAAAACGGGCGTCTTCAGCTGCCAAAAAGGCATGTAACTGAATTGTAGGGATCTGTTCGATTGTGACCGGTGCCCTTCTCTTTTCACCGAATTCTGCTATTAATCTGTCGTCTGCGCTGTAGACCCGCAACGGGGTCTGCAGCTTGATGTCCAGGAGCTGATCGACAGGTGGTAGCCCCGGACGAAGATAGAGGTAAAATCCTGACGCCACGATTGTGGCGAGACTGAATCCAGTGAGAAAAAGCCATGCAAACAGGCGAGATGTACGTAACAAATGAGACATTTTTTTCTGACAACTGTTGGATATAGGTCTATCATTTGAGAAATTGCTTTAGGAAGGGCGAGCCACTTCCCGGGTACAATGTTTCCCAATATAAAGAAGAACGAGCATTGTAGACGGAAAACTGAAGAAATTCTCTTAAATAAAAAACACATATGGAAGAGCTCCTTTAGGAGTTTTCATAACCCGGTGCATGTAACCAGGTATAGGGTGAGCGCGTGTTCGGATTGTTCGGAAAAAAATCCAGTGCTGTCTTGGGTGTGGATATCAGTTCCAGCTCGGTCAAGCTCCTGGAACTATCAAAGCAGGGCGACCGCTACAAGGTCGAAAGCTACGCAGTGGAGCCATTACCGGCCAATGCTGTTGTAGAAAAAAACATCACGGATGTCGAGGCGGTGGGTGAGGTGCTCAAGCGCGTCGCATCCAAATCCCGCACAGGCGTCAAGCAGGTAGCTGTGGCTGTCTCCGGTTCCGCCGTTATTACCAAGCTGATCCAGATGGACGGCGGTCTTAACGAGTTCGAGATGGAAGACCAGATCACACTCGAAGCTGACCAGTACATTCCGTACCCGTTGGACGAAGTGGCTATCGACTTCGAAGTGCAGGGGCCCTCGGAAACCAATCCTGATCAGGTCGATGTGCTTCTTGCTGCGTGCAGGAAGGAGAACGTCGATATCCGCGAAGACGCTCTGGAAATCGCATCGCTGACCACCAAAATTGTCGATGTCGAGGCCTATGCCCTTGAGCGTGCCTACGCGCTGATCGAGTCCCAGCTTGATTCCCAGGGTGAGGAGCTCGTGGTTGCCATTGTGGACGTTGGTGCAACCATGACAACGCTCAGCGTCCTTGCCGAAGGCAAAACGGTCTATACCCGCGAGCAGATCTTTGGTGGCAAGCAGCTTACCGAGGAGATTCAGCGTCGTTACGGGCTGTCTCTGGAAGAAGCCGGTCTTGCAAAGAAGCAAGGTGGTTTGCCAGACGACTATGAGACTGAGGTGTTGACACCCTTCCGTGAAGCAGTCGTTCAGCAGGTCGCCCGGGCGCTCCAGTTCTTCTTTGGCGCCAGTCAGTACAACGCGGTTGACTTCGTAGTCCTGGCTGGTGGCACGGCATCTATCCAGGGGCTGACAGAAATGGTTGAAGAAAAAACAGGCACACCAACGCTGGTCGCGAACCCGTTCGCGGACATGGCGGTTGGTTCCAGAGTGAATGCATCCGCGCTGAGCAACGATGCGCCTTCGCTCATGATTGCCTGCGGGTTGGCAATGAGGAGCTTTGACTGATGGCAAAGATTAACCTCAGACCCTGGCGCGAAGAACTCCGGGCGGAAAAACAGAAACAGTTCGTGGTCATGATTCTCGGTGCGGCCATCATTGCCGGCGGCCTGGTGTTTCTCTGGAATACGGATATGGATAACCGTATCGCCTACCAGGAATCCAGGAACGCGTACATCGAAACCGCGACCAAACAACTGGACAAGCAGATCAGGGAAATCGAAGACCTCAAGCGCAAACGTGACGAGCTGCTCTCCCGCATGCAGGTGATCCAGGATCTCCAGGGTAAGCGTCCGGTCATCGTGAGGGTATTTGATGAGCTGGTTCGAACGCTTCCGGACGGTCTTTACTACACCAGCCTCAAGAAAACCGGTGAGCGGGTGGACATTGTCGGTATGTCGGAATCCAACAGCCGCATATCGTCTTTGATGAGGCGTTTTGAAGGGTCCGACTGGTTCAACGAACCGAATCTATCTAACGTCGCTGCTGCCGATAATGCTCGTGCTGGATACAGCCAGTTCAACCTGTCGGTTCAACAACAAACACCAGAGCCCGAAGGGGAGGACGAGTAATGAGCCTCGCGGACTCACTTAAAAGCCTCAATGAATTTGATATCAACGATCTGGATGTCAATAACGCTGGCATCTGGCCGGCGCCAATCAAGGCAATCGTCGCGCTGATTATTTTCGGCCTGATTCTCGGTGGTGGATACTGGTTCTTTATCAAGGATCAATATGCCCAACTGGAGCGGGTTGAGAATACCGAGCAGGAACTGCGCAAGCGCTATGAGGACAAGGCCTATCAGGTCGCAAACCTCGAAGTCTTCAAGGCCCAGATGGAAGAAATGGAAGAGACGTTCGGTGCCCTGGTAAGACAGCTTCCCAGTGAGACCGAGGTGCCGGGCCTGCTTGAAGACATTACCAATACAGCATTGGGTAGTGGGTTGGACCTGCAAGAGGTCAAGCTGCAGGGAGAACAGCCACGGGATTTCTACGCAGAGCTTCCGATCAATATCCGGGTAACTGGAACCTATCATGAGCTGGCGAGTTTCGTTAGCAGCGTGGCCAGCCTGCCCCGGATTGTGACATTGCATGACTTAACCATAACACCAACAGGCGGTGATGGAGAGCAGCTGAATATGCAGGTTCTTGCACGCACCTACCGCTACCGGGCTGGAGAATGAGCATGGCGAGACAGCATGCGGCAAAAGCCTGGATGGGTATTTGTCTGGTATCTTTTCTGACGGCGTGTTCCCAGGGCAATGGCTTTTCCGACCTGGACAAGTTTATGGCGGACACACGGGCCAAACCCCGTGGACACGTGGAGCCTTTGCCTGAATTCAAGGCGTATGAGGCGTTCAGTTATTCGGCTGCGGACCGCAGGGCACCCTTCGAGCCACCGATTGATGTTCAGCTCACCATGGTTGATCAGGAACCAGTGAGTGACGTTGAACCAAACCTGGATCGGCCGAGAGAAGTCCTTGAGAACTTTGATCTGAAGGCGCTCACCATGGTGGGAACCCTCAGTGATACGTCCGGAAGTCTTTTTGCGCTGATCAGGGACGACCAGGGCGGAATTCACAGGGTGCGCACGGGTAATTACATGGGGCAGAACTATGGACGAATTATCGGTGTCAACGAAACCCGGGTAGAACTAATGGAGATCGTTCCCAATGGCCGGGGCGGATGGGTCGAGCGTCCACGCTCGCTGTCGCTGGATGAAAACGAAGGCTAAGGAGCGGCATTATGACTATTGAAAGAAACATGCATGAACAAAAAAGTTTGGGGTCGAGGCTAGCGATGTTCAGAAAACTCAATGTATACGTCAGCGTGATTGCTTTTGGGTTGTTATCCGGCCTGGCCAATGCGGTCACGCTGGAAGACGTGTCGTTTTCGTCGCTATCCGGAGACCGGGTTGAAGTGACGCTGCAATTTGATGGCCAGCCGCCGGAACCGAGCGGGTACACCATCGAGCGACCGGCAAGGATAGCGGTGGATCTTCGCGATACCACCAGTGGACTTTCCAGCCGCAACATCTCGCTTGGCTCCGGTAATGCCCAGAGTATGACCGTCGTCGAGACCAAGGATCGTACCCGTCTTATCTTCAATCTTGCAGAGCTGGCGCCATATCAAACCGTGCGCAACCAGAACAGCCTGGTAGTGACGATTGGAAGTGAAGGCGGCGCCACCGCTTCTCCTTCCGGTTCATCTTCAACAGCGTCATCCGGAATGTCCGGACAGGCGCCCGAGGCGTCCAGTTCATCCGGTAACGGGCTCGCGGGTGTGGATTTCCGCAGGGGCAGCGACGGCGAGGGCCGAGTGATTGTGGATCTGGGCAGTGCAAGCACGCCGGTTGATCTCTCCGAACTGGGCGGTCGAATCCGTTTAACCATGGATGGCACCAGTGTGCCCGAGAATCTCCGCCGCCGGCTTGATGTGACCGATTTTGCAACGCCGGTGACTCGCATCGATACCTTTACTGAAGATGGCAGCGCGGTTGTGGAAATCCGCCCGGAAGGCAATTATGACTACATTGCCTATCAGTCCGGTTCCCAGTTCACCGTCAGCGTAGAAAAGCTGACGGAAGAAGAGGCAGAATCCCGTCGTGAAGAGAAATTCCCTTACACCGGCGACAAGCTTTCTCTGAACTTCCAGGATATTGAGGTGCGTTCGGTGCTGCAGTTGATTGCAGACTTCACCGGTCTCAACCTTGTTGCCAGTGATACGGTCAGCGGCAGCATCACCCTGCGCCTGCAGAATGTCCCCTGGGACCAGGCTCTGGACCTGATTCTGAAAACCAAGGGGCTGGACAAGCGCCAGATCGGCAATGTGTTGCTGGTTGCCCCCGCTGACGAAATTGCGGCCCGTGAAAGACTGGAGCTGGAAACCAACAAGCAGATTGCCGAGTTGGCCCCGGTTCGCCTGGATATCATTCAGGTCAACTATGCCAAGGCAGCGGATGTCGTGGCTCTGATCCAGGCCGACGAAGAGCTGATTTCCTCGCGCGGGTTTGTTTCCTCCGATGCCCGTACAAACACCATCAGTGTTCGCGAGACTTCGGAAAAACTGGACGAAATCCGTCGCCTGGTTTCAACCTGGGACGTGCCGGTACGGCAGGTCTCTATTGAAGCTCGCATTGTCCGGGCACAAACCAACGTAGCCGAGAACCTTGGTGTTCGTTGGGGCGGTGCGGCTTACGATGTCAACGGTGACAACGTCATTTCCGTGGGTGGTTCCCAGGGTGCTGTTGAAGAGGCCCGGCAGGCAGCAGGCGGTACCAACAACACGATCACCTTCCCGGGTGCGCTGGCTGTCGACCTTGGTGTTTCTGGTGAAGGTGCATCCTCCGTTGCCATCGGCTGGGGCAGCGACGACTTCCTGGTAGATCTGGAATTGTCGGCACTGGAAAGTGACGGCCAGGCGGAAGTGGTTTCCCAGCCACGCGTGGTAACCGCTGACCGCCAAACTGCCAAGATCAAGTCCGGTGAAGAGATTCCCTATCAGGAGGCCGCTTCCAGTGGTGCAACCTCGGTCTCCTTCAAGGAGGCAGCACTGTCCCTCGAAGTGACCCCGCAGATTACTCCGGACGACAAGATTATCATGGACCTGGTGGTCAATCAGGATTCCCGGGGTGAGGTGACAGCCGGTATCCCGGCCATCAACACCAACGAAGTGACCACTCAGGTTCTTGTCGGCAACGGCGAGACCGTGGTTTTGGGCGGTATCTTCCAGTCAGAAGTGGCAACCACCACCACGAAAACACCGTTCCTGGGCGATATCCCCTACCTGGGTCGCCTGTTCAAGCGTACCGAGCATATCGATGAGCGGAGCGAACTGCTGATCTTCATCACACCGAAGATCATCAAGAGCGACCTGATTCAGTAATTCGGCCGCACGTGAGAAAAACCGCCGTCCCACGAACGGCGGTTTTTTTTGCCTGTCCGTTTTTCGAAACTTATGGAAAACGTTACCCTGTGCTATTCTCACCCGCCAGAATGTTGATGAGCGGAAGTTATGTCCTTGCCAAAACGAATAGTCCTGGTTGGCCCGATGGGGGCCGGCAAAAGCACGATTGGCCGCATGCTGGCCAAAGAGCTGGGCTATCGTTTTCTGGATTCCGATCGCATTATTGAGGAGCGCTGCGGGGCGAATATTCCCTGGATTTTTGACGTTGAAGGCGAGGATGGTTTTCGCCAGCGTGAAACCGCGATGCTGACGGAGTTGTCAGAGTACCCGCAAACAGTCCTGGCGACTGGCGGTGGCGCCATAATGCGCGAGGAAAATCACGCTCACCTGAAGCGTGATGCGATTGTGGTCTATCTGAAAACCTCGATAGAGCAACAGGTGGAAAGGACCCGGCGGGACAGAAACCGCCCCCTGCTACAGAACGATGATCCTGAAGCCGTTCTCAGGAACCTGTTCGCCATCCGGAATCCGATCTATACAGAGCTTGCCGATGTTGTCATGTTCACTGATCGAAAAAGTCCGAGGCTGGTTGTGCGCCAACTTGTAAATCGCATTAATCCCCGGACACCGAAGCACAAAAGACAGATACGCAAGGAAGGCAGAAATCATGCGTGATTCAGTGCGGGAACTGACGGTAGACCTGGGTGATAGAACCTATCCGATCATCATCGGGCAGGGCCTGCTGGGTGACTACGACCTGACACCATTCGTTCAGGGAAAGCAGGTCATGATTGTGACCAATGAAACAGTTGCTCCCCTCTACCTTGAATCTGCCCGCGCCTGTTTTCCCGGGAAGCAGGTGGACACCGTAGTGTTGCCGGATGGTGAAAGGTTCAAGGACTGGCAAACGCTGAATCTGATATTCGACCAGCTGCTGGAAAAGCGCCACTCACGGAAAACGACCCTGGTTGCGCTGGGTGGGGGTGTAGTGGGGGATATGACCGGTTTTGCTGCTGCGTCGTACCAGCGCGGTGTGCCATTTATCCAGATACCGACCACGCTGCTTTCACAGGTGGATTCTTCTGTTGGGGGGAAAACAGGCATCAATCACCCGCTCGGTAAAAACATGATTGGAGCCTTTCATCAGCCTGAAGTGGTGCTCATTGACACTGACAGCCTCAGAACACTTCCGCCCCGGGAGGTATCGGCTGGTCTGGCAGAAGTGATCAAGTATGGATTGATCCGCGATACCGACTTTCTCGGTTGGCTTGAACAGGAGGTAACCTCTCTCGTTGGCCTGGAAACCGCGGCTCTTGTGGAGGCTATCTATCAATCATGTGCCTGCAAAGCGGATGTTGTGGCGCTGGATGAGAGAGAAGGCGGGTTGCGCGCAATCCTGAACCTAGGTCATACCTTTGGCCATGCCATAGAGACATTTGCTGGGTATGGTAACTGGCTGCACGGCGAGGCGGTGGGAACCGGCATGATGATGGCCGCGGACCTTTCCCTGCGCCAGGGAATGATCAGTGAGGAAGATCGGGACAGAGTGACACGGATTATTCGGTCGGCTAATCTGCCCGAGCATGCGCCTCCCGGTATGACACCGGAAGACTTTCATCGCCTCATGGCTGTTGACAAGAAAAACGTTGATGGCACGCTACGGCTGGTCCTGCTTCGGGCACTGGGTGACGCGGTGGTGACGGACGAGGTGGACGTATTGAAACTGGATGCGGCACTTCGAGCGTTCTGCGTTGCCTCTGATGGTTCAGGCATCTGAGATATGGCTGATCAGGGGCTCAATAGTCTTGATGGCGGCGGCCTTTTTCCGCGATTGCAGGAAAGATACGGTTTGAGGGCGAATCCACTGGATATGGAAACCCCCTTTTTTCCCGATGGCTCACGTCATCATGCCCTGGAAACACTCCGTCATCTTTGCGGGTTCGGTGACCTTGCACTGTTGTTGACCGGTGACCAGGGAGCAGGAAAAAGCCGTTTGTTGGCAGAATTGGTCAGAAGTGAATCTGCCCGACTTGATTTCCACCGTCTTCCCGCCGCAGCACTGACCAGTACACAGGCGCTTGCCCGTGCCTTGCTTGCCATAGCGCACAAGGGACTGAAACCGGGTGAGGGCGCGCGCGACTCGGTGTATGGATTTTTTCGATGGTCTGAAAGCAGGGCGCGGAAGGGTCAGCGCATGGTTTTGTTGATCGACGACGCAGATAGGGCGCCTGCAGAGGTTGTCAGACTGGTGTTGGCGGCTTTCCAGGGCGCTGATCGCTCTGCTGCCGCTGTACCGGTGTTCAGTGGTAGCGGTCAGCTGATAGACGCCTTGCGGCTGTCAGGGGATGGCGATGGCGTGCACCAGATTCACCTTCGCCCGCTCACCAGAGAGGAGGTTTTCTCCTATCTGGAGCCCAGAGTCCACCGGGCAGGTGGAGATGCAAAGGTGCTACTAACGCCGGCCAGGATCTCGCATATACACAGCCTTAGCCAGGGCAGTTTTTCTCGACTGAAGCGAGTTACGCCGACAGTGTGGCTGGATATGGCGTCGGTCGGAAGTGGGAACGAGCGCCGGCGATCATTCCCCATGCCACTCAATCTTCGTTGGCCAGCGCTTGCTTTGGTGATTTTGGCTGGTTCCTGGTGGCTGGTGTCGCAGCAATACGATGACTCGGTGGCCCGGGAACAAGTAGTGCCGGAGCCGAAAACTGTGCGGAAGAGTATTACCATCGGCCCTGATAATCCTGAACCTGAGTCTATTGGCCCGGCTATCGAGCCGTTGACGGCCTCACCCGAATTGACAGCGGACGCGCCTCCCTCGCAGCCTGCTCCAGAGCCAGAGCCAGAGCCAGAGCCAGAGCCAGAGCCAGAGCCAGAGCCAGAGCCAGAGCCAGAGCCAGAGCCAGAGCCAGAGCCAGAGCCAGAGCCAGAGCCAGAGCCAGAGCCAGAGCCAGAGCCAGATTTTTCACCGGCAAGGCCATCTCACTTTATGGCTCTTGGCGATGTGAGGGCCAATCAGGGCTGGACAGTGCAGCTGATTGCCGGCATTCGCGAGCAAACAGTGCTGAACCTGGTTGATCAGTACAGCTCAATCTCCGGTATCCTTTACACCCACACCGAAAGGCAAGGGCAAGACTGGTTTGTTGGCTTTTACGGAGACTTTTCGTCAAGGGCGGCGGCCCGCGAAGCAGTTGAAGGTCTTCCTCAGGCACTTCGGAATCAGACTCCCTGGATCCGGCGTATGCGTGATTTCTGATTGTGTCCAGTCGAGTTGGTTGCATCAGCTCTGTTGGTCGCAATGCTCGTAACCGGCCGTTTCGCGCCCTAAAATAAAACCTCTTTGGTTTGAGTACGTATTTCTACGCGTGTAAAATGACCAGCCCCCATTTTCAGTGTCAAAGGGCAGGATTTCCGTGTATTTCAGGATATCCCTTTGATTGAAAAGCATTTCTACGCGAGAGAACGCTTATGATGACAGGTTTGTATCATCCCGATGAGTTCAGGGACAATTGCGGCTTCGGCCTGATCGCCCACATGAAGGGCGAGGCCAGCCACAAGTTGTTGCAAACTGCCATCGAGTCGCTGACCTGCATGACCCACCGCGGTGGTATCGCTGCAGACGGAAAGACCGGCGATGGTTGTGGCCTCCTGATCCAGAGCCCCGATGCTTTTTTGCGCAAGGCTGCGAAAGCGGAATTTGGCAAGGAGCCAGAAGGGCTGTTCGCTGTGGGCCAGGTATTCCTTAGTCCCGACGAGAGTAAGGCAGCCGCGGGTCGCGCAGCATTGGAAAAGCGCCTCACCGAGCAGGGCCTGGAAATCATGGGTTGGCGCAAGGTGCCCACCGATGACAGTTGCCTCGGGCCCATGGCGCTGGATTGTCTGCCGTGGATTGAGCAGGTGTTCGTGGTTCCCGCAGCAAAGACTGAGCGGGAATTTGCCATCGCACTGTTTGTTGGCCGCCGCCATGCCGAGCGGGACATGGCCGACGATGCCGAGTTCTATATCTGCAGCCTTTCCCATCGCACCTTGGCCTACAAGGGGCTGATGATGCCCGCGGACCTGGCCAACTTCTACAGGGATCTGGGCGATCCGGATCTGCAGACAGCCATATGTGTATTCCACCAGCGCTTCTCCACCAACACCATGCCGCGCTGGCCGCTGGCTCAGCCGTTCCGGTATCTTGCTCACAACGGCGAGATCAATACCGTTGATGGCAACCGCAACTGGGCCATCGCCCGTGCCGCCAAGTTCAGCGCGCCGGAGCTGCCGGATCTGCAAACCCTGCAGCCACTGGTCAACCTGACCGGTTCCGACTCTTCGAGCATGGACAATATGCTGGAAGTGCTGCTGGCCGGCGGAGTGGATCTGTTCCGTGCCGTGCGGATGATGATTCCACCTGCGTGGCAGAATGTGGATACCATGGATTCCGAGCTTCGGGCCTTCTACGAATATAACTCCATGCACATGGAGCCCTGGGATGGTCCGGCTGGCCTGGTTCTCTCGGATGGCCGCTATGCCGTCTGTATGCTTGACCGCAATGGCCTGCGTCCTGCTCGTTGGGTAATCACGAAAGATGATTTCATTACCCTGGCGTCGGAAATTGGCACTTATGGGTACAAGCCCGAGGACGTGGTTGCAAAAGGCCGGGTAGGACCGGGCCAGATGCTGGCGATTGACACCGAATCTGGCGAACTTCTGCATACCAAAGATGTGGATAACCGCCTGAAGTCGGCCCAGCCTTACAAGCGTTGGCTTCGGGAGAACTCTCTGCGGGTTGAAACCACGCTGAACCAGGAGACACCAGAATTTAAACTGATGCAGTCGGATGAGCTTCATGTTCATCAGAAGATGTTCATGGTGTCCTATGAGGAGCGTGATCAGGTACTGCGCCCCTTGGCTGAAAATGGCCAGGAAGCGGTGGGATCGATGGGTGATGATACTCCCATGGCGGTCCTGTCCAGCCGCGTACGGCATGTGGCGGATTACTTCCGGCAGAAGTTTGCCCAGGTAACCAACCCGGCGATAGACCCATTGCGGGAATCCATCGTGATGTCGCTGGAAACCTGTATTGGCGCCGAGAGAAACGTGTTCGAGGAAACCGCGGAACACGCCAACCGGATTATCCTGACAACACCGGTGCTGTCACCGGCCAAGTTCCTGAAGATTGCCAATAACGATCGGCCCGGCTTTGAGGTTGCCCGCATCAGCATGAGCTACAGCCCGGAAATGGGGCTTGAGAAGGCTGTGCAGAAGGTATGCGATGACGCCGAGCAGGCTGTGCGCGATGGCAAGGTTATCCTGATCCTCACCGATAAGGATCTGAAAGAAGGTGAGCTGCCGGTGAATGCCATGATGGCAACAGGCGCGGTGCATCACCACCTGGTCAAGAAGGGGCTGCGCTGTGACTCCAACATCCTGGTAGAAACCGGCTGGGCTCGTGACCCTCACCACTTTGCAGTTCTGTTCGGCTTTGGTGCCACGGCGGTTTACCCGTATCTGGCGTATCAGGTACTCAATGACCTGATCCGTACCGGCGAACTGATGATGGACCCCATTGATGCAAAGAACAATTATCGCAAGGGGATCAACAAGGGGCTGCTGAAGATTCTGTCCAAAATGGGTATTTCCACCATCACCTCATACCGGGGTGCCCAGTTGTTTGAGGCTATCGGTCTGGCAGATGATGTGGTTGATCTGTGTTTCAAGGGGGTTCCCAGCCGAATCCAGGGCGCGGGATTCTTCGATTTCCAGCAGGATCAGGAGCAGTTGGCAGCCTTGGCCTGGAAACATCGCAAGCCGATTACCCAGGGCGGTCTGCTGAAGTATATACACGGCCAGGAATATCACGCCTTCAACCCGGATGTGGTCGGCAAGCTCCAGGAAGCTGTAACCAGCGGGGATTATGGACATTACATGGAGTACGCAGGGCTGGTAAACGAGCGCCCGGTCTCCACGTTGCGGGATCTGCTTGGTTTCCGGAAGGACATCAAGTCCATCGACCTGTCGGAAGTGGAACCGGTGGAGAATATCTTCCCGCGCTTTGATTCCGCCGCCATGTCCCTGGGTGCGCTGTCTCCAGAGGCCCACGAAGCTCTGGCTGTGGCCATGAACACCCTCGGTGGACGTTCCAACTCCGGCGAGGGCGGGGAAGATCCGGCCCGTTACGGCACCGAGAAGCGTTCCAAGATCAAGCAGGTCGCATCGGGCCGCTTTGGTGTTACTGCTGAATATCTGCGTAGTGCTGATGTCATGCAGATCAAGGTTGCCCAGGGAGCCAAGCCGGGCGAAGGCGGCCAGTTGCCGGGTGGCAAGGTCAACGACCTGATTGCCCGTCTGCGATACTCGGTGCCGGGTGTAACGCTGATTTCACCGCCGCCGCACCATGACATCTACTCGATTGAGGATCTGGCACAGCTGATTTTCGATCTCAAACAGGTCAATCCCAACGCCCTGGTTTCCGTGAAGCTGGTATCAGAGCCCGGGGTGGGCACGATCGCTGCTGGCGTGGCCAAGGCCTATGCGGATCTGATTACCGTTTCCGGTTACGACGGCGGCACGGCGGCTAGCCCGCTGACCTCCATCCGCTACGCCGGTTCTCCCTGGGAACTGGGTCTGAGTGAAACCCAGCAGGCTCTGCGTGCCAACGATCTGCGGGGCAAGATCCGTCTGCAAACCGATGGCGGCATCAAAACCGGCCTGGATGTGGTTAAAGGCGCTATTCTGGGTGCGGAAAGCTTCGGTTTCGGTACCACGCCGATGGTGGCCCTGGGTTGTAAGTATCTGCGGATCTGTCACCTCAACAACTGTGCAACCGGTGTTGCTACCCAGAATGAACACCTTCGGGAAGAGCACTTCAAAGGCACCGTCGAAATGGCCATGAATTTCTTCCGCTTCGTGGCGGAAGAAACCCGCGAGTGGCTGGCGAAGCTGGGCGTGCGCAGTCTGGAGGAGCTGGTAGGCCGCGTTGATCTGCTGGAGCGCCTGCCGGGTGATACCCCGCGCCAGAAGAAACTGGACCTGACGCGCTTGCTGTCGAACGACCAGATACCGGCGGACAAGCCCAACACCTGTCAGGTAGAGCGTAACCATCCCTTCGACGAAGGCAGGCTGGCCGAGCAGATGGTGAAGGATACCGCTGAGGCTATTAATGCCAAAGAGGGTGGTACGTGGTCGTATCGCGTTACCAACTGCGATCGCTCCATTGGTGCACGGTTATCTGGCGAGATTGCCCAGTTGCACGGCAACCAGGGCATGGTGTCTGCTCCCGTCACGCTAGAACTGACCGGCACCGCTGGCCAGAGTTTCGGGGTCTGGAATGTGGGCGGCCTTAATCTTCATCTTGAGGGGGATGCCAACGATTACGTCGGTAAAGGCATGACCGGTGGTAAGCTGGTGATCCGGCCGCCATCCGGAAGTACCTTCAAATCCCAGGAAACGTCCATTGTGGGTAATACCTGCCTGTACGGTGCAACTGGCGGCAAGTTGTTCGCCGCTGGTACCGCCGGCGAACGGTTCGGTGTCCGTAACTCCGGGGCCCACGCCGTTGTGGAAGGCACCGGTGATCACTGCTGTGAGTACATGACGGGTGGCCTGATAACCGTTCTGGGTACTACTGGCCATAACTTCGGCGCCGGAATGACCGGTGGTTTCGCTTATGTGCTGGACTTGAACAACACCTTCGTGGACAAATACAACCACGAGCTGGTGGAAATTCAGCGGATCTCCAGCGAAGACATGGAGTCCTACCGGAACCACCTCCGTGGTGTTGTCCGGGAGCATATTTCCGAAACCGCGAGCGAATGGGCAGAGCATATTCTTGACAATTTCGACGACTACATCGGCCGCTTCTGGCTGGTCAAACCCAAGGCCGCGAACCTTCGCAGCCTGCTGGCCAGCACCCGGGCACGCCCCGAGTAACGGCTGATGCAAAAGGTTTGGGGCGTTACCTGTGTTGTAGCGCCTGTGTCGAAATTGAGTCTGATGAGAGCTTCATAATGAAAGAACGACTGAGTAACGACTTCCAGTTTGTCGAAGTAGGGCGTGTTGACCCGAAAAAGGTACCGGCAAAGAAGCGCAAGAAAGAGTTTGGTGAAATCTATCACCCATTCACCCAGGATCATGCGGCATCTCAGTCGCACCGATGTCTGGAGTGCGGTAATCCGTACTGTGAGTGGAAGTGTCCTGTGCACAACTATATTCCCAACTGGCTGAAGTTGGTGTCGGAAGGCAACATCATGAAAGCGGTGGAGTTGTGCCACCAGACCAACTCACTGCCGGAAGTCTGCGGGCGAGTCTGCCCCCAGGATCGTCTTTGTGAGGGGGCCTGCACCCTCAACGATGGTTATGGTGCTGTGACCATCGGGTCTGTCGAGAAATACATTACCGACACGGCCTTCGCTCTGGGCTGGAAGCCAGATATGTCCGCGGTGAAGTGGACTGACAGGAAGGTTGCGGTGATTGGTGCCGGCCCGGCAGGGCTTGGCTGTGCAGACGTACTGGTTCGTAACGGTGTCAAACCGGTGGTTTTTGACATTTACCCGGAAATCGGTGGTCTGCTGACCTTTGGTATTCCCGAGTTCAAGCTTGAAAAGTCAGTAATGAGCCGCCGCCGCAAGATATTCGAGGAAATGGGTATGGAATTCCGCCTGTCCACGGAAGTGGGCAAGGATGTGGCAATGGCGGACATTCTGGCCGAGTACGATGCCGTATTTATGGGCATGGGCACCTACACCTATATGAAGGGTGGTTTCCCGGGCGAGGACCTGCCGGGCGTTCATGATGCCTTGCCGTTCCTGGTGTCGAACGTAAACCGCCGCCTTGGCTTCGAAAAAGAAGCCGAAGATTTCATCGATATGAAAGGCAAGCGCGTTGTGGTTCTCGGTGGCGGTGATACTGCCATGGACTGTAACCGCACATCTATTCGTCAGCAGGCAGCAAGCGTTACCTGCGCTTACCGTCGTGACGAGCAGAACATGCCGGGTTCTCGCCGTGAAGTCGCGAATGCGAAGGAAGAGGGCGTCAAGTTCATGTTCAACCGTCAGCCCATTGCCATTATCGGTGAGGACAGGGTTGAGGGTGTGAAAGTGGTTCAGACCCGCCTTGGTGAACCCGACGAGAACGGGCGCCGCCGTCCGGAAGTAGTTGCCGGCAGTGAGGAAGTTATTCCTGCGGATGCTGTGCTGGTCGCCTTTGGCTTCCGCCCGAGTCCTGCTGACTGGTTTGATGAGCAGAAGGTGACGACTGATGACTCCGGGAGGGTCACCGCACCTGAGGAGACGGAATTCGGCTTCCAGACCAGCAATCCCAAGATTTTCGCCGGCGGCGATATGGTCCGCGGCTCGGATCTGGTCGTAACGGCTATCTGGGAAGGTCGCCAGGCAGCGGAAGGTATCATGGATTACCTGGATATCTGATCGCCTCCGGTATTTGACCCGGATCAGAAGGGCGGCTTGCTGATGGTGAGCCGCCCTTTTTTATTGCCACAAACCGGGTATCATTGCCCTCCAAACTTTTGACAGACAGCAGACTGGGAATGCTATGACCGAGCTGAAAAATGACCGTTTCCTGCGTGCGCTGATGCGTCAGCCCGTTGATCGCACACCGGTATGGATGATGCGTCAGGCCGGCCGATATTTACCGGAATATCGTGCCACCCGCGCCAAAGCGGGGGATTTTCTCAGTCTATGCAAGAATACGCCCCTGGCCTGCGAAGTTACCCTGCAGCCACTGGAACGTTTCCCGCTCGACGCCGCCATCCTGTTCTCGGATATCCTGACCATTCCGGATGCTCTGGGGCTTGGCCTGTATTTCGAAACCGGAGAAGGCCCGAAATTCCGCAATACCATCCGCTCCGCGGCAGATGTCGCCGCGTTGCCGAAGCTGAATGCGGAAGTGGATCTGGACTACGTAATGAATGCGGTGTCCACCATCCGCGGCGCGCTGAACGGTAGCGTCCCGCTGATCGGCTTCTCTGGCAGCCCCTGGACCCTGGCCACCTATATGATCGAGGGCAGCTCATCTAAGGACTTCCGCGAAGCCAAGAAGTTAATGTACGGCCAGCCGGAAGTCATGCACCAGTTGCTGGACCACCTGGCGGACTCGGTGATTGATTACCTGAACAGCCAGATCCGTGCCGGCGCCCAAGTGGTACAGATTTTTGATACCTGGGGCGGTGTGCTGAGTAGCTGGGCGTACCAGGAGTTCTCGCTCAATTACATGAAGAAGATTGTGGCGGGGCTGATCCGTGAGAAGGACGGCCGTAAAGTGCCGGTGATCCTGTTCACCAAGAACGGCGGCCAGTGGCTGGAGTCTATTGCTGAATCCGGGGCCGATGCCGTGGGCCTGGACTGGACAACGGACATCGGAAACGCCCGTGCGCGCATCGGAGATAAGGTTGCCCTGCAGGGCAACATGGATCCGGCGATGCTCTATGCGCCTCCCGAGCGGATTCGTCAGGAAGTGGCGGACATTCTGTCGCGCTATGGCACTGGGCCTGGGCACATATTCAACCTCGGGCATGGTATTACCCCGGACGTTGATCCGGAGCATGCCGGGGCGTTTATTCGTGCTGTTACCGAGCTCAGTCCTTCGTATCATAAATAAGATTGGTAGTTGGGAGTGTTGTGGTTGCCGGGCCATTCCAAAACACGCCCGTAAATACGTCCCTGTAGGGCTCGGTCGCGCCATCCCTGGCGCTCCACGGTTTTGGAACGGCCCGGCAACCACCCTTTGTCGCACTCTCAGTTAACGCGCCGAAGACTGATCTGTTGTGTGCGAACGCTAGATAGATGCTTCTGTGCGGTCTATAGTCATAGCAGACAGGATCGGTAAAGGAGTAACCCTTGCCAGCCAAAACCCCCGAAAAACGTCGTTTCCACAGAATCTCCTTCGATGCCGAGTGTGAGCTGCATTGTCAGGAGGAAGTGTGGCGTACCGAGGTATTGGATATTTCACTGAAGGGCGTTCTGGTGAAGCGACCGGAAGGGTGGAACGTTCCGCTGAAACAGCCGTGCGAGGTGATTATCCACCTTGATGATCATAAAACGGCGATCGTGATGGCGGTGGAGCTACGGCATGTCGAAGAGCAGCGGCTGGGGTTCAAGTGTCAGTATATTGATCTCGAGAGTGCAACTCATCTGAAGCGGCTGGTGGAGTTGAATTTAGGGGATCAGGCGTTGCTGGAGAGGGAGTTTGCTCATTTGATTGAGTAGGCGGATGGTATCTACGGTTTTCAAGAGGTAACTGTAGAGCCTGTGGGGAGGGGTTGGTAACACCTTTCCAAAAATGTGCGGAGCCATGGATGGCGTAGCCCAAGCGCACAGGGATGTGCTTGAAGCGTTTTTTGGAAAGGTGTTACCAACCCCCTCCCATGCACCCAACAAAGCAGGCTAGGTTCCAGAGCCTAAAGCTCGTCCAAAGCCGAAAGCGCATCACTAAGCTTGGTCACCGGAATAACCTTCATTCCCTCAATAGCCTTGCGAGGCGCATTGGACTTGGGCACCAGGGCGCGGGTAAAGCCGTGCTTGGCGGCTTCGTAGATGCGTTCCTGGCCACTGGGCACCGGTCGGATCTCACCGGAAAGGCCGACTTCCCCGAAGATCACCAGATCCTGGGGCAGGGCGCGGTCGCGGAATGACGACACAATAGCGGCCAGCAATGCCAGATCCGCACTGGTCTCGTTGACCTTCACGCCTCCCACCACATTCACAAACACATCCTGATCCGACACATGCATGCCCCCGTGGCGATGTAAAACCGCCAGAAGCATTGCCAGCCGGTTCTGGTCCAGGCCTACAGCCACGCGCCGGGGATACCCCCCCTGGGCCATATCCACCAACGCCTGGATCTCCACCAGCATCGGCCGTGTGCCCTCCCAGACCACCATCACCACGCTGCCAGGCGCCGCTTCCTCGCCCCGGTTCAGGAAAATCGCGCTGGGATTTTTTACCTCTTTCAGACCCTGCTCCAGCATTGCAAAAACACCCAGCTCGTTGACCGCGCCGAAGCGGTTCTTTATGCCTCGCAGGGTGCGGTAGCGGCTGTCGCTCGAGCCTTCCAGCAGGATGGAGCAGTCGATCATGTGCTCCAGCACCTTTGGCCCGGCCAGGCTGCCATCCTTGGTAACGTGGCCCACAAGGAACAGGATAGTGCCGGTCTGTTTGGCGAAACGGGTGAGGTAGGCTGCGCTTTCGCGAACCTGGGAGACACTGCCCGGAGCGGATTCGGACTCGGCTACATGCATCACCTGGATACTGTCCACCACCAGAATGCGGGGTTTTTCAGCCTCCGCGACCTGCATAACCCTTTCCACACTGGTTTCAGATAGCATTTTCAGGTCTTTGGTGGGCAGTCCCAGGCGCTTGGCCCGCATGGCAACCTGCTGCAGCGATTCCTCACCGGTCACGTAGAGTGCCGGCACACTGGAGGCGAGATGGCAGACGGCCTGTAGCAGCAGGGTGCTTTTTCCGGCACCGGGGTGACCGCCCATGAGGACGGCGGAGCCTTCCACCAGGCCGCCGCCAAGCACCCGGTCAAACTCCTGCATGCCGGAACTGATGCGAGGCTGTTCGGCCAGGCTGACGTCGTCCAGGCTTTTTACTTCCGAGAGGCTGCCTGCAAAGCCTTCAAAGCGAGCGCCGCGGGCACCCCTGGCATTGCCGCCACTGACGCCGCGAACCTCGCTGATGGTGTTCCAGGCGTGGCAGGCAGTGCACTGGCCCTGCCACTTGGAATAGTCTGCACCGCATTCCGTGCAGACATAGGCAGTTTTGGTTTTTGCCATTACGCCAACTTCTTGTACTTCATGCGCTGGGGCACCATCGCCGAATCGCCCTTACGCTTCTTGTGATCCTCATCGTACTCGCTGAAGTTACCTTCGAAGTAGATCACTTCGCCGTCGTCCTCGAACGCCAGGATGTGGGTAGCCACGCGGTCCAGGAACCAGCGGTCGTGCGAGATCACCAGCGCGGAGCCGGGGAAGTTCAGCAACGCTTCTTCCAGTGCCCGCAGGGTTTCCACGTCCAGGTCGTTGGTGGGTTCGTCCAGCAGCAACACGTTGCCGCCTTCTTTCAGCAGTTTGGCGAGGTGCAGGCGGTTGCGTTCACCACCGGACAGGTCAGCGACCCGCTTCTGCTGGTCAGCGCCCTTGAAGTTGAAGCGTCCTACGTAGGCTCGCGACGGAGTCTCGTAGTTGCCGATCTTGATGATGTCGTTACCGTCGCTGAGTTCTTCCCAGACGGTGTTATCACCATTGAGATCCCGCATCTGGTCCACGTACGCCAGCTTTACGGTCTCGCCAACGGTGATAGTGCCGGAATTCGGTTTGTCGTGCCCGGCAATCATCCGGAACAGCGTAGACTTGCCCGCACCGTTACCACCGATAATGCCCACGATGGCGCCGGGGGGTACACTGAACGATACGTTTTCATATAGCAGGTGGTCGTCGAAGGACTTGCTGATGCCGTCTACCTCGATCACCTTGCTCCCAAGGCGAGGGCCGGGCGGGATGTAAAGTTCGTTGGTTTCATTCCGCTTCTGGAATTCCTGGGAGCTCATCTCCTCAAAGCGGGCCAGACGGGCCTTGCTTTTGGACTGGCGGCCCTTGGCGTTGGTGCGAACCCATTCCAGTTCCTGCTTGATGGTCTTCTGGCGGGAGACTTCCTGCTTGGCCTCAACCTCCAGACGTTTTTCCTTGTTCTCCAGCCACTGGCTGTAATTGCCTTCAAACGGAATGCCCTGGCCACGATCCAGCTCCAGAATCCAGCCGGCGACGTTGTCCAGGAAATAGCGGTCGTGGGTAATAGCAACCACGGTGCCCGTAAAGTCGTGGAGAAAACGCTCCAGCCAGGCTACGGACTCCGCGTCCAGGTGGTTGGTAGGCTCGTCCAGCAGCAGCATATCGGGGCTCGAGAGCAACAGGCGGCAAAGTGCCACGCGGCGACGCTCACCACCGGACAGGTTTTTCACCATGGCATCCCACGCCGGCAGGCGCAGTGCATCAGCAGCAACTTCCATCTTGCGCTCAATATCGTGGCCATCGCTGGCCTGAATGAATGCTTCAAGTTCCCCCTGCTTCTTGGCGAGTGCGTCGAAGTCAGCATCCGGCTCCGCGTAGTCGGCATAGACCTGATCCAGTTGCGCGAGGGCGTCGTGAATGCCGGCAACGGACTCATCGACTATTTCCTTGACGGTTTTATTGTCGTCCAGCTCCGGTTCCTGTGGCAGGTAGCCCACGTTGATGCCAGGCTGTGGACGGGCTTCGCCAATGTAATCCTGATCTATACCCGCCATAATACGTAGCAACGTGGACTTACCGGCGCCGTTGAGGCCCAACACGCCAATCTTGGCGCCAGGAAAGAAGCTCAGGGAAATGTCTTTAAGAATTTCGCGCTTGGGAGGAACCACCTTGCCCACGCGGTTCATGGTATAGACGTATTGGGCCATGTTGTCAGAATCCTCTTGCGAATTAAGAGATTGGGTCACTGTCAGGCAAAGGCCATCGGGCAGGGCGATCCGGGATCGTCAAAATCATGGATGATTTTGTCGAGCGTACAGGGACGTATTCACAGCGTATCCCGGATCGCCCTGCCCGATGGCCGTAACTCCAGAGTCAGTAGCCGCAACCAGTGAATATTGACCGAGTAAGGTATCGAAACCAGTCAGGGATAGCAATTGAGCGAAAAGCGCAGGTGGCGGAGTGTCGGTATCTGCGGACAGCACAAAAGATGATTTTTTACCCATTTGTAAGATAGAATAGCGGCCCATTTTTTCGGGTAGCCACGCACACAGGGGCAGCGCATCAATGTTTAATCGTGATATGAAAATCGCCGGCTTTGACGACGAACTCTGGAACGCCATGCAGGCGGAAGAGAAACGCCAGGAAGCTCATATCGAGCTGATCGCGTCTGAGAACTATACCAGCCCGAGGGTGATGGAAGCCCAGGGTAGCGTGCTGACCAACAAGTACGCGGAAGGCTATCCCGGCAAGCGTTATTACGGTGGCTGCGAATTTGTCGACATCGCAGAAGACCTGGCCATCAGCCGCGCCAAAGAGCTGTTCGGTGCCGCTTATGCCAACGTTCAGCCGCACTCGGGCTCGCAGGCCAACTCTGCTGTCTTCATGGCGCTGCTCAAGCCGGGTGATACCGTGTTGGGCATGAGCCTGGCCCATGGCGGCCACCTGACCCACGGTGCCAGCGTCAACTTCTCCGGCAAGATCTACAACGCCGTGCAGTATGGCCTGAATCCCGAGACCGGCCTGATTGATTATGATGAAGTTGAAAGCCTGGCTCTCGAGCACAAGCCCAAGATGATTATTGCCGGCTTCTCTGCCTATTCCCAGGCATTGGACTTTGCCCGCTTCCGTGAGATTGCTGACAAGGTGGGCGCTTACCTGTTTGTCGATATGGCGCATGTGGCAGGCCTGGTGGCCGCCGGTGTCTATCCTGATCCGATTCCCCACGCCCACGTTGTGGCGACCACCACCCACAAGACTCTGCGCGGGCCCCGTGGCGGTCTTATCCTCGCCTGCGATGATGCGGACCTGCAGAAAAAGTTGAATTCCGCGGTATTCCCCGGAGGCCAGGGTGGCCCGCTGATGCATGTGATTGCTGCCAAGGCGGTGTGCTTCAAGGAAGCCATGAGCGATGAGTTCAAGGCATATCAGAAGCAGGTCATCAAAAACGCCAAGGCCATGGCGGAGGTGTTTGTCTCTCGCGGATTCGATGTGATTTCCGGGGGTACCGAGAACCACCTGTTCCTGGTCAGCCTGATCAAGCAGGACATTACCGGTAAGGATGCAGACGCCGCTCTTGGCCGTGCCCACATCACCGTGAACAAGAATGCGGTTCCGAATGACCCGCGCTCACCGTTCGTGACATCTGGCCTGCGTATCGGTACTCCGGCGGTGACCACCCGAGGCTTCGGTGAGTCCGAGTGTCGCGATCTGGCGGGCTGGATGTGCGATATTCTGGATAACCTGGAAGACGAAGCTGTTAATGACCGGGTTCGTCAGCAGGTCGAAGGCCTGTGTGATCGTTTTCCGGTTTACGCCGGCTAATCAGCCTGAACGCATCGTCAGGCCCGCTGCATTGCAACGCCTGACGGTTTGCAGGAGCTTCAGTTTATGCATTGCCCTTTCTGTGGTGAAGCGGATACCAAGGTAATCGACTCCCGGCTGGTGGCTGAGGGTGATCAGGTGCGTCGCCGCAGGGAGTGTCTGTCCTGTCGTGAGCGTTTTACCACGTTTGAATCAGCCGAGCTGGTGATGCCCCGTGTCGTCAAACAGGATGGCACCCGCCAGCCATTTGATGAAGAAAAGCTCAGGGCCGGCTTGATGAAAGCGCTGGAAAAGCGCCCTGTCAGCATTGAGGAAATCGAGGCGGCACTCAATCGCATCCGATTCAGGTTGCGGGCTACTGGCGAGCGGGAAGTAAAATCCATGCAGCTCGGCGAAGAGGTGATGACGGAACTGCGGCAATTGGACAAGGTCGCCTACGTGCGTTTTGCCTCGGTATATCGCAGCTTTCAGGATATTAACGAGTTCAAGGAAGAGATTGAGCGGCTTTCCGCTACATCGGGCGACGACCCCCTGAATGTGGCCAAGGTTCTGGCAGACAACCATTCTTCTGAAGGAAAGGCATGATCGACGCCCAGGACACGGCTTACATGGCCAGGGCGGTGCAACTCGCATGGCGCGGCCGCTATTCCACGCATCCCAACCCCCGTGTGGGTTGCGTCATTGCCCGCGGCAACAGGGTTGTTGGGGAAGGTTGGCATGAACGAGCGGGCGAGGCTCATGCCGAGATTCGCGCACTGAGCCAGTCCGGCCCGGATGCCCGCGGCGCAACGGCTTACGTGACACTGGAGCCCTGCAGCCATTTTGGGCGTACACCGCCCTGTGCCAAGGCCTTGATTGAAGCTGGCGTTGCTCATGTGTTTGCTGCCACCAAAGATCCCAACCCTTCGGTGTCAGGTCGTGGCCTGGATATGCTTCGGGCGGCGGGAGTGCGGGTAACAGAGGGCTTGCTGGCTGAAGAAGCCGTGCGGTTGAACCCTGGTTTCATGAAGCGAATGAACGTTGGCCGGCCTTACGTTCGGCTCAAAATGGCCGCCAGTCTGGATGGCAGAACGGCCATGGCCTCGGGCGAGAGTCAATGGATTACCGGGGCAGAGGCACGTCGTGATGTTCAGCGGCTGAGGGCCGTCAGCGACGCGATTCTGACCGGCGTGGGAACCGTGCTGGCGGACAATCCCTCCCTGACCGTACGACGGGGCGAGCTGGGCGATATTGGTGATGCCACGGAGCCGTCACGCCAGCCGTTGCGTGTAATTGCGGACCGGGATGCACGCACACCTCCCGGCGCTACCATACTCCAGGGCGGCAACGTTCAGGTTTATTGCGCCTCACCGGCACTTGTAACGGCACAGGCCCAGGACCTCGCGGCGCTTGGGGTGGGCTTGACAGGTGTTGCCTGGAAAGACAACGGAATCGATGTCCATGAACTGCTGGACTCACTGGGTGAGCTGGGGATCAATGAGCTCCTGGTGGAAGCTGGCCCGACACTGGCCGGAACCTTTATCAACGAACGCCTGGTGGATGAGCTCTGGCTTTATCAGGCGCCGGTGTTCCTTGGCAGCACGGGGCGGCCAACCGCCAATCTGCCACTGGAATCCATGGCGGACAAGGTACAATGGAAAGTACTGGATCGCCGTCAGCTGGGTGAGGATCAACGTTTGATCCTGGCACCGGCTTAACGGGTATTAAATTCATGGTGGGCCGGTGCCAATTGCAGGGCGGTCAGACCAAAAGGGTGCAAAAACGGTATGGCACTGAACAGCATTGAAGACATTATTGCAGACATTCGTCAGGGCAAGATGGTTATCCTGATGGACGATGAAGACCGGGAAAACGAAGGTGACCTGGTGATGGCTGCCGAGCACTGCACGCCAGAGGCCATCAACTTCATGGCCCGGTTTGGCCGTGGCC
Source organism: Marinobacter sp. ATCH36 (assembly GCF_023555055.1). GTDB lineage: Bacteria > Pseudomonadota > Gammaproteobacteria > Pseudomonadales > Oleiphilaceae > Marinobacter. Next base: position 44,538 of record NZ_JAMJPL010000008.1, on the reverse strand, counting down.
TGATCTGTATGCCCATGACCCGGCAACGGTGTGAACAACTTGGCCTGCCGTTAATGGTGCAGCAGAATGCATCTGGTTTTGGAACCAAGTTCACTCTCTCGATTGAGGCAACAGAAGGTGTGACAACGGGTATATCAGCCGCCGACCGTGCCCGCACTGTGCAGGCTGCGGTCGCCCGAAATGCCACGGCATCGGATCTGGTTCAGCCGGGGCATATCTTCCCGCTTATGTCGGACCCGGGCGGCGTCCTCAGCCGTGCTGGCCATACGGAGGCTTCCTGCGACCTGGCGGCTCTGGCAGGATGCGAACCAGCCGGCGTGATCTGCGAAATCATGAACGACGACGGCTCCATGGCCCGCCGTGAGGACCTCGAGAAATTTGCCGAGGCTCATGACCTGAAAATTGGCACGATTGCCGACCTGATACACTATCGTACACTGAACGAGCGCACTATCGAGTGTGTCGAGCAGTATGATCTTGATACCGAGTACGGTGTGTTCAACCTGCGTACTTATCGCGACAACATCCAGGGTTCCACGCACCTGGCGATGGTGATGGGGGACATAGTTGCCGATGATCCGGTGCTGGTTCGCGTGCACATTACAGATACCCTGCGAGATCTGTTGGGCGCTCGCCGTGTGGATTCCCGTAGCTGGCCGCTCCATCATGCCCTGGAAAAGGTTGCCAGCGAAGGTCGTGGTGTAGTGGTTCTGCTAAACAGTGCGGAAGACAGCTACAATCTCGAAGACCGCATCCACGAATTTTTCGAGCAGGACAGCAAGTCTGCTGGCAAGGGCAGTTCTGGTGTCTATTTTACAGTCGGCACCGGCTCACAGATTCTGAGGGATCTCGGCGTTGGTAAAATGCGGCTTTTGAGCCCACCCATCAAATTTTCCGCGATTTCCGGTTTTGAGCTGGAAGTTGTGGAATACGTGCCTTACACCCCCGAATGACGAACCCCGGCAGCACCGCACCGAAAGGGCGGGGTTGCCAACGAAGGAGCCATGCATGGCAGATATCAAAGTAGTTGAAGGTGATTTCGTTCACTGCAGCGGCAAATACGCGCTGGTTGTTGGCCGTTTTAATGGTTTTGTAGTGGAAAGCCTGGTGGAAGGTGCTCTGGACACGCTGCGCCGCCACGGCATTGCTGACGCAGACATCGCCATCGTGCGGGTGCCCGGTGCCTATGAAATGCCCTTGGCGGTCAAGCGCGTGGCCGAGACTGGCAATTATGACGCCATCATTGCCCTTGGCGCGGTGATTCGCGGTGGTACTCCCCATTTCGAATATGTGGCTGGCGAGGCATCCAGTGGCCTGGGTGCGGTAAGCCTGGAGACCGACGTGCCGGTCACGTTTGGTGTACTGACTGTTGATTCCATTGAACAGGCGATCGAACGAGCCGGCACCAAGGCTGGTAATAAAGGCGCCGAAGCGGCTATCACGGCCCTGGAAATGGTCAGCCTCTTTAAAAAGCTGGGTGAATGATGAGCGCAACGGAAGACAGCACCGCGCAACCAGCCCCGTCAGGTCAGCCGAAAGCCGGTGACAGGCGAAGAGCCCGAGCTCTGGCGATGCAGGGCCTTTATCAGCGGCACTTCAGTAAAAGTCCGATTGCGGATATTGAGTCCGAGTTTATCGTCGACAATGACATGTCGAAGGTGGATACCGCGTATTTCCGGGATCTTCTTCGGGGAGTTCACCGTGAGCAGGCCGAGCTGGACCGGTTGCTGGAACCTTTCCTGGATCGTCCCATCCATGAAGTGGATGCCATCGAACTGGCCATCGTGCGGCTGGGTACTTACGAGCTCAAGTACCGGCTGGACGTTCCCTATAAAGTAGTGATCAACGAAGGGATCGAAATGGCCAAGAGATTTGGCGGCACAGAAGGCCACAAGTTTGTAAATAGCCTGCTGGACAAGCTCAGCCAGCGCCTGCGTTTGGCCGAGATGCGCCCGCGCTGAGTGATGGGTGAATTCGAGCTGATCCGCCGTTATTTCTTCCCGATTGCTGAAGCGGGAAGCACCTCTGCGGTTCTGCTCGGCCCCGGTGACGACTGCGCAATTCAGCGGGTTGAACCGGACAGGGATCTGGTTTTCTCGGTCGACGCTCTGGTCGAGGGCGTCCATTTTCCTCTTTGTTACGATCCCGAAAAACTCGGCTGGCGCAGTCTCGCGGTTGCGGCGAGCGATCTGGCGGCCATGGGGGCTGACCCGGTCTGCTTTACCCTTGCTTTAACGCTTCCTGATGCCGACCCTGACTGGCTGCATGCCTATGCCCGTGGATTGGCGAATGCGGCGAGGTGCTTCGGGCTGTCGCTGGCCGGAGGTGACACCACCCGTGGACCACTGACGCTGAGTCTGCAGGTTCACGGTACAGTGCCGAATGGCCAGGCGATTCGGCGCTCCGGTGCAAAAGTTGGGGATTATGTCTGTGTGTCCGGAACGCTCGGGGAGGCGGGAGCCGCACTTAATTATCTGGATAGCCATAATCCGGGGCCGGACGAGCAGGCGGTTCTTGCCAGATATCATTATCCCGCACCAAGGCTGAATATCGGTGTTTCTCTGCGTGGATATGCCTCCGCTGCCGTGGATATATCCGATGGTCTGGTGGCGGACCTGGGACACATTCTCGAAGCCTCCGGGGTGGCTGCGTGCATAGATCTTGCGAAGCTCCCGCTCTCGGCGGCATTGGAACGTCTGGCCGGCCCGGGCGCAATTAATCTGGCACTGAATGCAGGCGATGACTATGAGCTATGCATTACCATCTCCCCGACTGCCTGGGAAAGTCTCTCGCAGGACATTCGCCGCCGGCTGACTATCATTGGTAAGGTGGAGTCCGGAGAAGGGCTTTCGATCACCAATGATGGCCAGTCACAGTCCCTGACGGCTGGCGGCTATGATCATTTCAGGACCTGATTCATGAGTAGCGATAATAACCTTCAGGGCCCGGAACTTCCCGAGGCCCTTTTGCCTCCGGGCTTTCTGCGAGATCCGGTCCATTTTCTGGCATTCGGATTTGGCAGTGGTGCGGCTGCCCGCGCACCGGGTACCTGGGGAAGCCTGGCGGCGATACCAGCGTGGTTCTGCTTCTCCTGGTTGCCCCCGGTTGGCTACTGGGTTGTCGTGGTGGTCGCCTTTGCCGTCGGAATATGGCTGTGCGGAAAGACAGCGGAAGACCTCAAGGTTCACGACCATGGTGGCATTGTCTGGGACGAATTCGTGGGTATGTGGATTGCGCTTGCCCTGTTTCCGGACACAATCTACGGGATTCTGATGGCGTTTGTGTTATTCCGGCTATTTGATGTAGTGAAACCCTGGCCCATCAGTTGGCTTGATCAGTATATGCCCGGCGGGCTGGGGATCATGGTTGATGACGTGGTAGCGGGGTTTATGGCGCTGGCGTGCCTGTTCGCCATTGACCGGTGGGTTTTGCCGGTCATTGTCTGAACGCCTGGCTGATGCGGGGATTTGGGTCCTGCTCAGTGAATCTGTTGTTCTTCCGGCAGAAGCCGCACAACATGCAGAAATCGCCTCAAGCCGGTTTCCGCGCGCTGGCGGGAGGCAAAGGGGCCGCTGTCAAAACCCTCCCGGGTGGTGAAATACCACTTGCTTCCGACGCAGAAGAATCGACTGCTTCGGAACGGTGCGGGACCGTTTTCTCCGGACCGACGTTCGGTATCCATGTTTTCTCCTGAGCCCCTTATCGTTTTCTTTTTTCCGGGCAGTGGAATGTTTTGTTGGCCGATTGTCTAAAATTAAATCAATTCCTGCCGAATTCAACATTTTTTTACAATTATCAGTCCGACATGGCCTGATTTACGTAATCGAGACGTCATCAGGTTACTGTAAACAGGCGGTACGGCTTGCTCTTGGCCCCGCCACTCTTCAAAATGCCTTTCAACCATCAGTGATCACTCGCCGAGTATTATCGGTGTGCAGCACAAGGATTCAGCATGAGCATCAATAACGTTCTGGTTTTTTTCAACAAAGCCCGCTTTCTGGTCGCAGCTCTGTCTGCGTTGGTCATTCTCGCCGGGTGCAGCTCTACCATGAGCAATGTCAAAACCTGGGAAGGAGACGCTGACGACTCCCGGACTGCCGTGCTCGAAGCACCCGCCGAGATCAAGGTGCAGCAGGTCAATGGTCGCAGGCTTACCAATTTCCTGATGGACGATCTGGCGTTGGACTTTGAGTTGCTGCCGGGTGAGAACCAGGTGGTATTCACTTATAAAACCATCTGGGCTAAAAGCGGAGTGGTCCGTAATGGCGAGTCCAAGGTGCATGTTGTTGAAACGGCACCACAGGCAGTGACCATTGATGCCAGGCCCGGTGAAACCTATCGTTTCGATTTTGAGCCCCCGGCGAACAGACAAGAGGCTGAGGCGTTTGCCGGTGATTTCTCTGCTGATATCGTGAATGCATCCAACGAAGTCGTGGCCAGCGCTAGCGCCTGGGATGGTCGCTCCTCAGGGCAAACGGCGGTCGCCCGGGCGCCTGTTGGCTCTGGCAATGGTGAATCTGGAAGCGCGGGCACTCCAGGAAGTACCCTGGAAGAGATGAAAGCGCTCTGGGGCGAGGCCAGTGAGGAAGAACGGCGCACTTTCCTGCGCTGGGCTTTCGAATAATCCCTGGGGGTGGCCCTGGAGCCACCCCGAATTCTCCCGCCGTTTGTTAATTCCGAAAGTTTTTGAATACCTTTCTCAACGCGCCCTCCATCAGAGTGAGCGCTTCGTCCGTCAAGGTTTTATGGTTGTCCGGATGGTAGTCCGGTTCCCCGCTCTCGAATGTGGGGGCAGTTGCCGCAGATTCTATCGCTGCCAGGCTATCCTCAAGCAGATCAGTCAATGAGCCCCCATCAGCCACCACATCCGGGCAGAGGGTGAAGTTAACGGTGAGACTGCCCTGGTAACTGACGGCCACGATAACGAGCCCCAGGCTGTCGAACAGCGGCGCCGAGTTAAACTGCCGAACCAGCCGGGCACCCTGCAGATACAGCGGAACCTGTGGCCCCGGCACATTGGTGATCGGCAGATTGAATACCGGCTGGTATCGCTGGGCGATCTGAAGTTCTGAATAAAGCCTAGCCGAGAGTGCCAGCATGGTAGAGGGCAAAAGCTCCGTCAGGCGGTCTGCCGCAATCGCTTCCCGGTAGGGTTCGGATTCCACCGCATTCCAGTGTATTCGGCGAATACGCTTTGCAGGATCCGGCTCATTAGTGGCCAGATTCAGCAGCATGGCGGACATCTGGTTTCCGGTTGCCTTGCGCAGGCTACTGGAGCGAACCGATATGGGGGTCATTGCCACCAGGGAGCGATCGGTTTTCACGTTGTGGTTGGCAAGGTACCGGCGGAGAGTCTCGGCACAAAGGCCAAGAACGACATCGTTTAACGTGACATTCCCCAATGCTGCCTTTATGGCCTTCAGCCGCGACAGATCCAGGCTGGTGGAGACAATCCGGCGGTTGGCGGTGATCTGTCGATTAAACGGGCTGTGGGGGGCGGAAAACAATGGAAAGGGTAGCGGCAGTTTCCGCATCTGTTTCTGAATCAGCCCCCTGGCTGTTGCCTCGGCTGCGTTGACGGCCAGGGACGTTACCTGCAAGGGCTTCCGTAACAGGTTAGCCCCGGCCTGGAGTGCAACCCTCTCTTCTGATGGCTCCGGCCGCGGGCTCCATGGACGGGGTGTTTCTATAGCGCGGGCTTCAGGCGTGTACTCCAGTAACTTGCCAATAATTTCCTCACCGCTGAATGCATCAATGGCCGCGTGGTGTAGCTTGACGACCAGCGCGAAGCTCTTGCTGTCGGGGTCGTTTTCATCGAGTTGGAAGCCGTCGACAAAGGTAATGTGCCAGAGTGGACGATCTCTTTTCAGCGGTTCTTCCAGAATTCGGGATGCCAGCCCCATCAGGCTTCCCAGTTGGCCGTGACCGCCGAGGTTCACATAGGCAAGGTGCCGCTCAATGCTGAATTCCGGATCATCGATCCAGTAGGGGCGCCCAAGCCTGAGCGGTATTTCCTTGAGGCGTTGGCGGAACAGTGGCACAACGTGGAGCCGACTGCGCAGGTAGGCGACAAAGGTACTGAACGCCAGCGGCTTGTCGCGCTCGCGGGCATCAAAAAGATAGATACCGCCAATATGCATGGGGGTGGTTTCTGATTCCAGGTAGAGAAACGACGCATCCAGCTCCGACAACTGCCGCATGATTCAGGCCTCCAGCCAGGTGGCAATGGCGGGTGATTTGCTCAGATTCTCCCAGAACCACATCAGTGCCTTGCCCTGGTCCTCGGAATGCCTGGCGAGATGGAGCATGATGGGTTGCCGGGGTTCGTGGACATCCAGTGCGATCAGAGTACCAGTGGCCAGTTGATCACGCACGCGGGCCTGGGGTAGCCAACCCACTGCCAGCCCCGCCTGCTGGACGGCAATCTTCTGGTCGATGTTGGCCACTGTAATCGTTCTCTGGCGCCGGAATATGCCGGCATGGCCCGGCGGCAGTGATCGAGAGGTGTCCGCCGCCACGGCAGCCGGGAAGGGCGCGATATCTTCCTCGGTCAGTGGTTGGGCTACCGCAGCCAAGGGGTGGTCTGGCGCCACTGCGTAGACAAACTGCATTTCTCCAAGTGGACTGGTGGTAAACGAGCCAGCGGGTTTGCTCATCTGGTCAGCGCCGACAATCAAGTCTACCCGTCGGCTTTGCAGGGCATCCCATGAGCCGGCAAACACTTCTTCTACCAACTGTACCTCGACAGGCACGCCCAGTTCATAAAATTCTTTCACAGCAGGGAACAGACATTCTGCCGGCAGTAGAGAGTTAAATCCGATTCGTAGCCGGGTTTCCCAGCCCTGGGCGACCTGACGGGTGGTATGGGCCAGGTTTTCGGCGGCCTCCAGCAGCGTGCGGCCCTCTTCCAGCAGGTAGCGGCCGGCGGGCGTCAGTGCTGCGCGGTGCCCGGTGCGGTCGAAGATGGCGACGTTTAGGTCTTCTTCGAGTTTCTGGACGGTGTAGCTGATGGCAGACGGCACGCGGAAGAGTTCGTTGGCGGCGCCGGCGAAGCTGCCTTTGCGGTCGATGGCATCGAGGACTTTGAGCGCGTCTATGGTGATGGCTGTGTGCATGTTCGAATTATCTGATTGTGTTGGCCAGAATTGATTGTTTGAGAGCGTAGCAGGGTCGCCGGTATTCTTCCTGTAATTTCTTGTGATCCAGTTTTGGGAGGATAAATGGGGCTTCTTGTCGACGGCAAATGGCATGATCAGTGGTACGACACGTCAAAGACGGGTGGCAAATTCGAGCGTGAGGCTGCCCGCTTTCGCAACTGGGTGACTGCCGATGGTTCTCCCGGGACGGACGGAGAGGGTGGTTTTCCGGCGGAATCGGGGCGTTATCATCTGTATGTGTCCATGGCTTGCCCCTGGGCGCATCGGACGTTGATTTTCAGAGTGCTGAAGGGGCTTGAGCGGCATATTTCGGTGTCGGTGGTTCATCCGGATATGGTGGAAAACGGTTGGGAGTTTCGGCCGGATGAAGCGGCGCATCGGGATGATGTGAACGGCATGCGGTATATGTATGAAGTCTATCTGAAGGCTGCGCCGGATTATTCCGGGCGGGTGACGGTGCCGACGTTGTGGGATACGAAGAAGCAGACAATTGTCAGTAATGAGTCGGCGGATATTATCCGGATGTTCAACGCGGCGTTCGATGGGCTGGATGGGGTCCGGAGTGATCTGGACTTTTATCCCGCAGAACTGCACGACGAGATTGCCACGGTGAATGAGCGGGTGTATCACACAGTCAATAACGGTGTTTACAAGGCCGGATTTGCGACTGCCCAGGACAAATATGAAGAGGCTTATGAAGCGCTGTTCGATTCACTCGACTGGCTGGAAGAGCGGCTTTCAGGGCAGCGTTACCTGGCAGGCGATCGCCTGACGGAGGCGGACTGGCGGCTGTTTACCACACTGATTCGGTTCGACGCGGTGTATTACAGTCACTTCAAATGCAACCGGCAAAGGATTTCCGACTTCCCGGCGCTTTCCGGGTATGTGCGGGATCTTTACCAGGTGCCCGGCGTGGCGGATACGGTGGATATCGGGCAGATCAAGCGGCACTATTACGTAAGTCAGCGCACCATCAATCCGACACAGATTGTGCCGGTGGGGCCGTCGTTGGATTTCAACGCGCCCCATGGCAGAGAAAAGCTTGGGCTTTAGCTGACTCGGGCAACCGCCACGTCGGCCAGCAATGCCAGCGCTTCTTTATGATCAGACTCGGGAAGTGCGGTGAGGCAGCCGGCAGCGAGGGCAGCCTGCTCCCGGGCTTTTGACATGGTGTACTCCAGGGCGCCGGAACTGTCGACAATCTGAAGGATCGCTGGCAGGTCATCAAGGCCGCCTTTGCGAATGGCCTGTCGGATCAGCTGGCGCTCATCCTCAACTCCGTTCTGCATGGCGTAAATCAATGGCAGGGTAGTTTTTCCCTCGGCCAGGTCGTCACCTACGTTTTTTCCCATGGCTCCGGCGTCGCCACGATAGTCGAGTACGTCATCCACAAGCTGGAAGGCCAGCCCCAGGTGTTTGCCGTAGTCTCTCAGGGCAGTTTCCTGATCATCGTCGGCATCAGCCAGCAAGGCACCGGTGTGGGAGGCTGCTTCAAACAGCATGGCCGTCTTGTTGTGGATGACTTCCATGTATTGCGCTTCACTGAGGTCCGGGTTCTTCACGTTCATCAGTTGCATTACCTCGCCCTCTGCAATAACCGCCGTGGCGTGGGAAAGCACGTCCATGATGCGAAGGTTCTGGAGCTCCACCATCATCTGGAAGGCACGGGCGTAGAGGAAATCACCTACCAGTACGCTGGGCGCATTGCCCCAGCGGGCGTTTGCAGTGCTGCGGCCACGGCGCATGTCGGAAGTGTCTACCACATCGTCGTGCAGAAGTGTGGCGGTATGAAGAAATTCGATCACCGCAGCGAGCTTCAGATGGTCATCCCTGTCATGGCCCAGCGCACGGCTGGAAAGCAAAACCAGCAGTGGTCTCAGGCGCTTGCCACCACTTTTTATGATGTATTGGGCAATTTTTTCCACCAGGGGAACGTCTGAGGAGAGCCGCTTGATGATCAGATCATTGACGCGGCTGAAGTCGTCCGCGACGGTGTCGTAAATGCGCTGGGCTGTCATGCGGCTGGTTCGATCCCTTGTCTGGTGTTTTCGTTGGAAAAATAGGTAGGTCGGGCAATGCTAGGTATTGCGGTGATCAGTGTCAACTTGGCTTGTAAAGCAGCAGCAGTTTTCGTACAATCACGCGCCCAACTCATCCCAACCTGCGCTCCCTGCTATAGGGTTGCCAAAGCGCTTCCCTTAGAACCAGGCGGATAAGAGCAGGGATGGGTCAATCGCGGAGAACGTTAATGTACGCAGTTATTGTTAGCGGTGGTAAACAGCACCGTGTAAAAGAAGGCGAAACTCTGAAGCTGGAAAAGCTGGAAGTGGAAACCGGCGGCAGCGTCGAGTTTGACCGCGTTCTGCTGATCGCCGATGGTGACAAGGTTCAGGTTGGCGCGCCGGTTGTTGATGGTGCCAAAGTGACAGCGGAAGTGGTTAACCACGGCCGTCACGACAAGATCCAGATCATCAAGTTCCGTCGTCGGAAGCATTCCATGAAGCGTCAGGGCCACCGTCAGTGGTTTACTGAAGTCAAGATCACGGGTATCCAGGGCTAAGACCCTCGAATAACCCCTTAGATAAGGAGGCTGGTAATGGCTCACAAAAAGGCAGCAGGTAGTACCCGTAACGGTCGCGATTCCGAGTCGAAACGACTTGGTGTGAAGCGCTATGGCGGCGAGACTGTATCTGCAGGCAGCATCATTGTTCGTCAGCGTGGCACCCGTTTCCACCCGGGTAATCACGTTGGCCTCGGTAAAGACCACACTCTGTTTGCAACTGCAAACGGTCAGGTAGTCTTCGAGGTGAAAGGTCCGGAGAATCGTAAGTTCGTGAGCATCGTTCCGGCTGCGTAAGCAGCGGCGATCTCGGGTTCTGTCGAACCTTGGGTGGCCCTGATATGATTTGATATCAGAGTCGCCTGGAGCCCCGCATAGCTTCCATGAGGCTGCGGGGCTTTTTAGTTTATGCGCAGTGCGCAAAGGGTTGATTGATGAAGTTCGTAGACGAAGCCACCATCATTGTAGAGGCGGGTAAGGGCGGCCACGGTTGCCTGAGCTTCCGCCGTGAAAAATACGTACCCAAAGGTGGCCCCGATGGTGGCGACGGCGGCGACGGCGGTTCTGTGTACCTGGAAGCCGACAGCGCTCTCAACACGCTGATCGATTACCGCTTCCAGCGCAAGCACAAGGCCGAGAATGGTCAGCCTGGTTCCGGCCGTAACTGCACCGGTATCAAGGGTGAAGACCTCGTTTTGCCTGTTCCCGTGGGTACCACGGTTGTGGATATGGACACCCACGAAGTGCTGGGCGACCTGACCCGCGCCGGCGAGCGCCTGAAAGTGGCCCAGGCCGGCTTCCACGGCCTGGGCAACACACGCTTCAAGTCCTCCGTAAACCGTGCTCCGCGCCAGACCACCAAGGGCTCTGAGGGTGAGCTTCGCAACCTGCGGCTTGAGCTGAAAGTACTGGCGGATGTGGGTTTGCTGGGTATGCCGAATGCGGGCAAGTCCACCTTCATCCGCTCGGTCTCGGCCGCCCGGCCAAAAGTGGCGGACTACCCGTTCACCACCCTGGTACCGAATCTGGGTGTGGTCAGCGTGCAGGCGCACCAGAGCTTTGTGATTGCCGACATCCCAGGCCTGATTGAAGGCGCGGCGGAAGGCGCCGGTCTGGGAATTCGCTTTCTGAAACACCTCGTTCGCACCCGGCTGCTACTGCACCTGGTGGACGTGGCACCCTATGACGGCTCATCGCCCGTCGAAAGCGTCCGTGCCATCGAGCACGAACTGGAAAAATTCAGCGAAACCCTGGCCAGCAGAGAGCGTTGGCTGGTGCTGAACAAGGTGGACATGGTCTCGGAAGAAGATCGCGATGCCCACTGCCAGACCATCGTCGATCAACTGGGCTGGAAAGGCCCCGTATTCAGCATTTCTGCGCTTAGCGGTGAAGGCACCAAGCCGCTCACGCAGGCGGTCATGCGCTGGATCGAAGACCAGGCCCGGGAGGAAGCTGAAAATCCCGAGTTCGCTGAACGCGAAGCTGCGCGCCGTCGGAAAATGGACGAAGAAGCGCGAGCAAGAATCGAAGCCGAGCGCCAGATCCGCCGCGAAGCCCGTCAGGATGACGATGATGACGACTTCGATGACGATGATTGCGATGTAGAAGTGGTTTACGCTCCTGAGTAGTTAATTTTTACTGTCGGAGTTAACTGCAAAGAATCGTCGGGCAGGCGGGGGCCTTGTTGGTGGATCGTCAAAAACATGGATGTTTTTGTCGAGCGTACATGGACGTATTCACCGCGTATCCACCAACAAGGCCCCCGCCTGTCCGCCCCCGTGGACTGAATCCCAATGAGCAAACGCACCCAGTTACGCCAGGCCCGCCGCCTGGTGATTAAAATAGGAAGCGCGCTCCTTACCAATGATGGCAAGGGGCTCGATACGGCAGCACTGAGCCTTTGGGTAGATCAGATTGCCGAGTTGGTTGCTGCAGGTGTTGAGGTGGTGGTTGTTTCCTCTGGTTCGGTAGCGGTCGGAATGAGCCGGCTCGGTTGGACGATCCGCCCGGAACAGCTTCATGAATTGCAGGCAGCAGCTGCCGTTGGCCAGATGGGGTTGGTGCAATCCTGGGAAGCGCAATTCAAGCGTCACGACATTCATACTGCGCAGATCCTGCTTACCCATGACGACCTGTCTGACCGCAAACGCTATCTCAATGCCCGCAGCACCCTGAGGGCATTGCTCGATTTCGGCGTGGTTCCCATCGTCAACGAAAATGATACCGTGGTTACCGACGAAATCCGCTTCGGCGACAACGACACCCTGGGCGCTCTGGTTGCGAACCTGATCGAAGCTGACGGCCTGATCATCCTCACCGACCAGCTCGGCCTGTTCGACAAAGATCCCCGTAAAAACCCAGACGCCCAGATGGTCGACGAACGACGCGCCAACGACTCAGAACTTGACGCCATGGCCGGCGGCGGAGCCGGTGCCCTCGGCCGCGGCGGCATGCAGACCAAAGTCCGCGCCGCCCGCCTGGCCGCCCGTTCCGGCGCCTTCACCGTGATCGTCGGCGGCCGAATCGAAAAAGCCATCGCCCGCCTGCGCGACGGCGAAAGCATCGGAACTCTCCTGCTCCCCGAACAGGGCCGAATCGCCGCCCGCAAACAATGGCTCGCCAGCCACCTCCAGACCCGCGGCAAACTCACCCTCGACCCCGGCGCCGTCAACGTCCTCTGCCGCGGCGGCCGAAGCCTGCTGCCGGTCGGTGTCAGAAGTGTCTCCGGCCAGTTCCGCCGCGGCGAAATGGTCTCCTGCGTTGACGAAAACGGCAAAGAAATCGCCCGCGGCCTGGTCAACTACGACGCCGACGAAGCCAGAGCCATCGCCGGCCGTTCCAGCGACAGAATCACCGAAGTGCTGGGATACATCTCTGACGAAGAAATGATCCACCGCGACAACATGGTGATTGTCTAAAAAACACCTCCCAACTCTGGAGGCAACGCCGATCACCTACTCCGAAAACCGTGCATTGCCAAGGATGGCAATGCCGAGCCCCCATGGATGGGTTTACGGCGTGTTTTCGGAGTAGGTGATCGGCGTTGCCTGTGCTCCAGATAAGGAAGGCAAGTTATTAAAAAGGCACAAAAAAACCGGCCAATCAGGCCGGTTTTCTTCATTCAAGTTCTGAAGGGGCGGTTTACGCGCTCTTCAGAGCCTTGATGCGGGCACTCAGACGGCTCTTCTGGCGAGCAATCTTGTTCTTGGCGAACACGCCCTTGTTAACCATGCTGTCCATAATCGGCTGAGCCTGCTGGAAAGCTGCCTGAGCTTCTTCCGGCTTGCCAGCTTCGATGTTGGCCTGGACCTTCTTGATATAAGTACGCGCCATGGAACGCAGGCTGGCGTTATGCTTGCGGTTTGTCTCGTTCTGACGTGCGCGCTTCTTGGCTTGCGGGGAATTTGCCACCGTATAACTCCTGAGATCTGTGAAATCCGAAATTCGTGTGAAACGATTCGTAAAAATCGCGGGCGCGCCAAAACCAGCGCGTCGAAATAAATGACGCGGAACTATGCCGCCAACGCCCCAAAATGTCAACACTCAAAGCTATTTCATCCCGGTACTCACAAGGCCTGTGGTAAACTCGCCGCTCGTCACCGGAGCGCCTTCCGAAGCCCTAGGGAAATACCGAAACGGGGCAGAGTGTTCCGGATAGTGTCCACAGTCTACCGAATCATCGTCCAGGCCACGAATGTCGTCCGAACCTGAGCATAAAGAAGAACAGAAGGCATTGCCCAAGCCACCGGGACTGCTCAGATCATCCGGCGTGGTTGGTATCATGACCATGCTGTCACGCGTCCTCGGCCTGGTCCGGGACATGGTCATCGCCCGCTATTTCGGTGCCGGCGCGGGTGCCGATGCCTTCTTTGTTGCCTTCAAGATCCCCAATTTCCTCCGCCGCCTGTTCGCGGAAGGTGCTTTTGCACAAGCCTTCGTGCCAGTTCTTTCATCCTATCGGCAGCAGGAGTCCGTGACCGAAGTTCGGCGCCTGGTCAATGCGGTTGCAGGTTCCCTCGGGCTGGTGTTGCTGGGTGTTACCGCTGTTGCCATTCTGGGCGCGCCAATACTGACCTCGGTTTTCGCACCGGGCTTCCTGGATGACGATCTGAAATTCGGCCTCGCCAGCGACATGCTGCGCATCACCTTCCCGTATCTGTTGCTGGTTTCTCTGACTGCCTTTGCCGGTAGCATCCTCAATAGCTACGACCGTTTCGCCATACCGGCGTTTACACCCGTATTGCTGAACCTGGCCATGATCGGGGCGGCCATATTTCTGTCTCCGTTGATGGAAACGCCGATCATGGCGCTGGCCTGGGGCGTTTTTATTGCGGGCGCGCTGCAGTTGTTCTTCCAGATCCCGTTTCTGATGCAGCTGGGACTGATGCCCCGGCCAAAGGTGGATTACAAACACGAAGGGGTCAGTCGCATCCTGAAGCTGATGGTTCCGGCGCTGTTCGGTGTGTCGGTGAGCCAGATCAACCTGTTACTCGATACCGTGCTGGCTTCTTTCCTGCAGACCGGCAGTGTCTCCTGGCTGTATTACTCGGACAGGCTGTCTGAACTGCCTTTGGGAGTGTTCGGTATTGCCATTGCCACCGTCATTTTGCCCAGCCTTTCTCGCAAACATGCGGCGGCCTCTGCGGACCAGTTTGCAGCCACTTTAGACTGGGCCGTGCGTGCTGTTCTGCTGATCGGCCTGCCTGCTGCACTGGCATTGGCTTTGTTGGCGGAACCCCTGATCGCAACCCTGTTCCATTATGGTGAGGTTACCGACCGCGACGTTACCATGGCCGCGCAGAGTTTGCGGGCATACTCCGCCGGCCTGCTTGCCTTTATGCTGATTAAAGTGCTGGCGCCGGGCTATTTTGCCCGTGAAGACACCAAAACCCCTGTAAAGATTGGCATTATCGCGATGGTTGCCAATATGGTTTTCAATCTGGCGCTGATCTTCCCTCTCGCCCATGCCGGGCTGGCGCTGGCAACGTCCCTGTCAGCGTGGCTGAATACAGGCCTGCTATGGCGGGGATTGATCAGGGAAGGTGCCTGGAAGTGGCAGCCCGGCTGGCCCCGGTTTCTGGTTCAGATCGGGCTTGCCAATGCCACTCTGGCGGGTACGATTCTCTGGCTGCAGCCGCCGGTTGACCGTTGGTTGGGCGCCGGAGGGCTTCAGCGGGCCACGGATATGGGTATTCTCGTAGTCTCGGGGGTCGCGGTGTATTTTATTGTGTTGGCACTGACCGGGGTTCGGGTAAGACATTTCCGCCACAGGTAGGTTATAATCGCGCGTTTTCTCACCAGTGAAACCATACTCCGCTGGCAAATAAGGGTTCGCTTTACATGCGTCTGATCCGGGGCCTGACCAACCTGAAACACTTTGCCCAGCAGGCCGACGGTCCGCTGGCCAAAGGGTGTGTTGCGACCATCGGGAATTTCGATGGTGTCCACCTGGGGCACCAGACCATCATCGACCAGGTGCACGAGAAAGCACTGGCGTTGGGTGTGCCCTCCGTGGTGATGGTATTCGAGCCCCAGCCCCGCGAGTTTTTCCAGGGCAGGGAGGCGCCACCTCGGCTAACGGCTTTCCGGCAGAAGTTCGAATCGCTGCTGGCATCCGGCATTGATATTGTCCTTTGCCTGCGTTTCAACGAGCGGTTCCGCAGCTACTCCGGCATGGGTTTTATTGAAGACGTGTTGATCGATGGGCTTGGCGTTCGCCACCTGGTGGTGGGAGACGATTTCCGTTTCGGCTGTGATCGCGCCGGTGATTTCTCGCTGCTGCGTGAGGTAGGCGAGCAGCGCGGTTTCACGGTCGAAAACACCCGCACGGTCACCGTTGGCGGTGAGAGGGTCAGCAGTACAAGGATTCGCAATGTGCTGGCCGAAAACCGGATCGAGGAAGCCGAAGCCTTGCTGGGCCATCCTTACCGAATCCGTGGGCGGGTGGTATACGGCCGTCAGCTTGGGCGGCAAATCGGTGCGCCCACGGCGAACGTCCTGTTACCGCATATGCCGGCGCTGATAGGGGTTTACGTGGTCAGTGCCACGCTCCAGGATGGCCGGAAGCTGGACGGCGTTGCCAATATCGGGTTGCGCCCCACGGTGGATGGCAAGCAGCCGTCACTGGAAGTGCACCTGTTCGACTTTGCTGGCACACTTTACGGCCAACGACTTGATGTGGTCTTCCGCCATGCCCTCCGGGACGAAGTGAAATTCGATTCGGTGGATGACCTGAAGCAGCAGATAGCCCGTGATTTCGACGATGCCCGGGCCTGGATTGCAGATTATGGCTCCGCAGCCAACCGAAACTGACCGACATTTAACAACCTGAGCTACGCACCATAACCATGAGCGATTACAAGCACACTCTGAATCTGCCCGATACTGCCTTCCCCATGCGCGGTAACCTCGCCAAGCGTGAGCCGGACATGCTCAAGCGCTGGCAGGATCTGGATGTCTACGGGAACCTCCGCAAGCAGCGCGAGGGCCGGGAGAAATTTATCCTTCACGATGGTCCTCCTTACGCCAACGGCAGTATTCATATCGGTCATGCGGTCAACAAGATTCTCAAGGACATGATCGTCAAGTCCCGCAGTTTTATGGGTTATGACGCGCCTTACGTTCCCGGTTGGGATTGCCACGGTCTGCCCATCGAGCACAAGGTCGAGCAGGAAATCGGCAAAGCCGGCGTGAAGGTGGACTACAAAACCTTCCGCCAGGCCTGTCGCGACTATGCCACCAAGCAGATCGCCGGCCAGAAAGAGGACTTTATTCGCCTGGGTGTGATGGGTGAGTGGGAAAAACCCTACCTGACCATGGACCCGAAAGTGGAAGCCGGCATCGTGCGTGCCCTGGGTAAGATTGTTGCCAAAGGCCACCTGGTTCGCGGCTTCAAGCCGGTTTACTGGAGTGTGGTCGGTCAGTCTGCGCTGGCGGAAGCCGAGGTAGAGTACCAGGACAAGACTTCGGTGCAGATTGATGTGCGCTTTACCGTTGTCGATCAGGCTCGTGTTCTGGATATGTTCGGCACCGACAAAGGTGAGGGTGATGTTTCGGTTGTGATCTGGACCACCACGCCCTGGACCATTCCGGCCAACCAGGCTGTTTGCGTTCACCCAGAGCTTGACTATGCACTGGTGCAGGTGGATACCGGCAATGGCCAGGAGCGCCTGATTGTGGCGGCGGAAATGGTTGAAGGCATCATGTCACGCTGGGGCGTCGAGAACTATGAAGTGCTGGCCAATGTTCCGGGCGCCACGCTGGACAAACTGATTCTGCAGCACCCGGTGTTCGACAAGCAGGTTCCGCTGATCCTCGGCGACCATGTGTCTACCGATGCAGGCACCGGTGTTGTGCATACCGCCCCTGATCACGGCATGGAAGACTTTGAAGTGGGCAAGGCCAACGGTATCGGCACCATCAGCCTGGTGAAGGCGGATGGCACCTATACCCAGGCGGCCGGGGAGTTCGCCGGCGTTCACGTTTATAAGGCCGATGACCCTGTTTGCTCTGCGCTGGAACGTGAGGGCAAGCTGGTCCGGGCGGAGAAATTCTCTCACAGCTACCCCCATTGCTGGCGCACCAAGACGCCACTGATCTATCGTGCGACCCCGCAGTGGTTCATCAGCATGGACAAGGAAAACCTCCGTAACGACGCCCTGGAAGCCATCAAGGGCGTACGGTGGGTGCCCGCCTGGGGCCAGAACCGCATTGAGGCGATGTTCAAACAGTCCCCGGACTGGTGTATCTCCCGTCAGCGCACCTGGGGCGTGCCGATCACCCTGTTTATCCACAAGGAAACCCAGGAGCTGCACCCGGATACACAGAACCTGATCGAGGCAGTGGCGAAGGAAATCGAGACGGGCGGGATTGACGCCTGGTACGACATTGACACCGCAGAGTTTCTGGGCAGCGATGCTGACCAGTATGACAAGGTCACGGACACGCTGGACGTGTGGTTTGATTCCGGGGTAACCCATGAGTCTGTACTGCGCCCCCGCACAGAGCTGGGCCAGTTCCCGGCGGATATGTACCTGGAAGGCTCTGACCAGCACCGGGGCTGGTTCCAGTCGTCCCTGAAAACCTCCATTGCGATGAATGGCGTGGCGCCTTACAAGCAGGTGCTCACCCATGGTTTCACCGTGGATGGCAAGGGCCGCAAGATGTCCAAGTCCCTGGGCAACGTGATTGCGCCCCAGGAAGTCATGAACGAGCTGGGGGCGGATATCCTGCGCCTGTGGGTGTCCGCCACCGATTACAGCGGCGAGATGACAGTATCCAAGGACATCCTCAAGCAGACCGCTGACGGTTATCGCCGCATCCGCAACACCGCCCGCTTCCTGCTCAGCAACCTGACCGGTTTCGAGCCGGAACAGCACGCTGTTGCACCGGATGACATGATTGCCCTGGATCGCTGGATGGTGGACAAGGCCCTGCAACTGCAGGAAGAACTGCATGAGGATTACCAGAACTATGACTTCCTGCGGATCTACCAGAAGGTATACAACTTCTGTGAGGCCACGCTGGGGGGCTTCTATCTGGATATCATCAAAGACCGCCAGTACACCATCCAGGCCGACAGCCGCGAGCGCCGCTCCTGCCAGACTGCCCTGTACCATGTGGCGGAAGCACTGGTGCGCTGGATTGCGCCGATCCTGAGCTTTACTGCCGATGAAATCTGGCAGCACCTGCCGGGCAAGCGGAGTGATACCGTATTCTACGAGACCTGGTACGACGGCCTGACAGCATTGCCCGAAAACGCCGAGCTTGGTCGCGATTACTGGAGCCGGATCTACAGCGTCAAGGATGCGGTCAACAAGTGCCTGGAAGAAGCCCGTGGCCGTGGCGAGATCAAGGGCTCCCTGAGCGCGGAAGTGACGCTTTTCTGCGAAGGCGAGCTGGCGAAAGACCTGAACTACCTGGGTGATGAGTTGCGCTTTGTACTGATCACCTCTGAAGCCACCGTTAAGCCGGTCTCCGAGGCCGGTGATGCGGAACAGACCTCCCATGAAGGGCTGTTTGTAAAAGTGACCCCTGCCAGCCATGCCA
The DNA here is from genome assembly GCF_023555055.1 of Marinobacter sp. ATCH36. Taxonomy (GTDB): domain Bacteria; phylum Pseudomonadota; class Gammaproteobacteria; order Pseudomonadales; family Oleiphilaceae; genus Marinobacter. The sequence goes on along the minus strand of NZ_JAMJPL010000008.1, from coordinate 25,773 downwards.
AGTGTGAGCGTTGCTGGCACCACCGGGCGGATGTTGGCCAGAGTGAAAAATACAGCGATCTCTGTGGCCGCTGCGTGACTAATGTGGAAGGCCAGGGCGAGTCCCGCTCCTTCGCTTGATGGAAGCCAGACTGTGGAAAGCGTAATGAACGAAAGCGAAGCGACTGGCTCCAAGCTTCGCTGGCTCTGGCTGGCGGTTTTGGTGATTGTGCTGGATCTGGGTACCAAGGCGATGGCGACGGCCATGCTGACTTATGGCAACCCGGTGCCGGTTATGCCCATGTTCAACCTGACGTTGCTGCACAACACCGGTGCTGCGTTCAGTTTCCTGGCGGGTGCCGCTGGCTGGCAGCGCTGGTTCTTTGTGACTCTGGCGCTGGTGGTCAGTGTGGTATTGGTGTTCTGGCTCAAATCCCTGCGCCGCCATGAAACCTGGTCGGCCATTGCCATCGTATTGATTCTTGGTGGGGCTTTGGGCAATGTTTATGACCGTGTTGTTCATGGCTATGTTGTCGATTTTCTGCATTTCTACTGGAATAACTACCATTTCCCCGCCTTTAATATTGCCGACACCGCCATCACCATCGGCGCCGGCATGATGATTCTCGACATTTTCCGCAAGCCGCGGGAGCCCGATGGCGACCCGGATTGACGGAAGACAGGAGCAATAGCGACTCATGAAAGAACTTCCTGTAGACCAGGGGACGCGCGTTACCCTTCATTTCGCCCTGAAGTTCAGTGATGGTGAAGTCATTGATTCCACCTTTGAGAAGGAGCCGGCAACCCTGGAAATCGGTGACGACAACCTTCCGGAGAATTTCGAGGCGTACCTGATGGGCATGAAGGCCGGAGATCGCAACAGCTACGAAGTGCCTCCGGAAAGGGCCTTCGGGCAGCATAACCCCAATAACGTACAGACCTTCAAGCGCAGCGAATTCAGTGCGGATATGGTGTTGGAGAAAGGTGTGATGATTTCCTTTGCGGATGCGCGGCAAAGTGAGTTGCCGGGGATGGTCAGCCGCGTGGAGGGGGACCAGGTTGAGGTGGACTTTAATCACCCTCTGGCGGGGCGTACACTGACGTTTGAAGTGGAAATTATTGATGTGGAGCCTGTTGGTCAGGCCCACTAAGCGTATCTTGATCTGGTAACTTCGGTGCTTGCCAGCCTTCGGGAAAAGCCGTCCCGGGATACGCTGTGAATACGTCCATGTACGCTCGACAAAAACATCCTTGTTTTTGACGATCCCGGGACGGCTTTTCCCGAAGGCTTCCGCAAACTTCTTTGATATCTCAGGGCAAATGTATGCAAATTCGACTCGCTAATCCTCGTGGCTTTTGTGCCGGTGTCGACCGTGCCATTGAGATCGTGAACCGTGCTCTCGATGTGTTCGGCGCTCCGATTTACGTTCGCCATGAAGTCGTTCATAACAAGTTTGTGGTGGATAACCTACGTGAGCGTGGTGCTGTCTTCGTGGATGAGCTGGAAGAGGTGCCGGACGACACGCTGGTGATCTTCAGTGCCCATGGCGTATCCCAGGCGGTTCAGAACGAAGCCGCGCGTCGGGGCCTGAAGGTGTTTGACGCCACGTGTCCACTGGTGACCAAGGTGCACCTGGAGGTGATGAAGTACAGCCGTGATGGGCGCGAGTGCATCCTGATCGGGCACCATGGCCATCCCGAAGTGGAAGGTACCATGGGGCAGTATGATCACAGCAATGGTGGCGAGATTTATCTCGTGGAAGATGAGGAAGACGTCGCCGCGCTGGCAGTGAAAGATCCGTCCAGGCTGTCTTACGTTACCCAGACCACGCTCTCCATGGACGATACCGCCCGTGTGATTGATGCTCTGCGAGAGAAATTCCCGGAAATCCAAGGCCCACGCAAGGATGATATCTGCTACGCCACCCAAAACCGTCAGGATGCGGTCAAGCAGCTGGCCGGCGACTGCGACCTGATGCTGGTTGTGGGCTCGCCGAACAGCTCCAATTCCAACCGCCTGCGTGAACTGGCAGAGCGCATGGGTACACCCGCCTATCTTATCGATGAAGCTTCACAGATCGAACCGCAATGGCTGGAGGGTAAAACCTCTGTTGGCGTCACCGCCGGAGCGTCTGCTCCAGAAGTTCTCGTGAATGATGTTATCGCCAGGTTGAGAGACCTTGGTGGTGATCTTCCGGAAGAAGTTTCCGGGCGTGAGGAGAATATTGTTTTCTCTATGCCCAGGGAATTGCGGATTGATGCTGCCAACATTGAATGAGTATGAAGTGAGATACTGCGCTTCGTTAGTTGGGGCTTGGTGATACTAAGTCAGAATCCCTTAACGATATTCTAGACCCTCCTCTCAGAATCTGGGAAGTAGATCACGACTTTTTCCCAATCCGCACCACTCATCACTTAATAACAGCCGCTTATCGCATCACTGTGGCATGGTGAATGACGTGTAGTTAATCTTTTGATAAGTCAGACTGGAAGAGATCTATGAGGATTTGGCGTAGGAATTCAGGCTTTACGATAATTGAATTGATGATTGTAGTGGCGCTGATAGCCATCATTGCAGCCATAGCGGTGCCCGGTTTCCAGGGGCTGATTGAATCCAATCGCCTGAAATCTACGACCAATAACGTGCTTGGCATTCTCAACTACGCTCGCACAGAGGCCGTGCGCAGAGGGGAGCCGGTGGGGGTGCAGGCTGCTGGCGGGTCATTGCAAGAAGGTCTGAATGTCATCCTGCTTTCTTCTCCTGCCAATACTGATCCTAATCCCTTGCGTACGCTCGATGCCATGCCGGGTTCGGTGACTCTCAGCCTGCAGTCAGGCGATATGCCGGTGTTCAGAGGCAATGGTATGAAGGATCGTGATGACCATGACCAATCAATACTCAGGATCTGTCCGGGTAACGGCAAATCCGGTGCCGATATCGTAGTCAATGCCGGTGGGCAAACCAATCGCTCCAGCACTGAAGCGACCTGTCCTTAACCGATGGCATCAAATCGCTTCGAATAGCACTCAGTACGGTGAACAGCATGAGAAAAACACAACGCGGAATAACGATGATTGAGGTGCTAGTGGCTCTTCTGGTGTTGGCAGTGGGCCTGCTTGGCGTAGCCGGTATGCAGACAGTCTCCATGCAACAGACCCAAGGGGCGGACAGACGCTCTGTTGCGACTCTGCACGTCCAGACCATGGCGGACGAGATTCGTGCCAATCGCGGTATGCCCACCACCGGGGTGAAAACGGAATGGCAAAAAGCGGTTAAGGGTGATCTTGGGGAAGAGGCTACTGCGGAAATAACATCGACCGTCGCTGATAAGGAAGCGCAGATTTCACTGTCTTGGACAGCCCGAAAGACCCAATGGGACGACACCTCACAAGGAGACGATAGCGCCGATGGAGATCTTTTGAATAACAATAAATTTGAAGTAACCGTGAGGTACGCAAGATGAGCCGTATGCAACCCCTGCAATCTCGCCAAAGCGGTCTTTCGATTATTGAGCTGATGATAGCCTTGCTGCTCGGTTCTTTGCTGACGGTAGGGCTGGTCCAGATTTTTACTTCCAACAGTCAGGCATTCCGTATGTCGGAAGCCGTTGCCCGGTCCCAGGAGTACGGCAGGATCGCTTCTGAAATGCTGAGCAGGGAGACCAGGGGGGCGGGCTATTATGGCTGTAACAGTCAGAATGCGGTAAATAATCTGGATATCTCCCCTGGCGATGACGATTGGGATCTTTACAACTACACCAGTGGCGACGCTGTTTCCTCCGATGAAGCCTGGCGTCCGGCAGGTACTGTAAACAACACTGACTTTCTCCACTTTAGTGGTATGGAGAGCTCTGGAATTGAGATTACTGCGTCACAACCCCCAACCGCAGCTTCAACCAAAGTGTCGAGCCGCAGTGGTAAGGGGCCAGCAAGCGAGCTGCAAGACGACGATATTATTGCGATTACGGATTGTCAGGGCACAGATGTTGTTCAGATATCCAATATCCAAGGGGATGGAGATGATCTGGAAGTAACACTGGTGACCAACTCCGGTTCAGGAAGCCCGGGTAATAATTTCGATAGCAATGTATGTTCAAGCACTGGGAATGCTGGTGCCGGCAACAATTGCCTGTCTAACGATTATGGTATTGGGGCGCAGATCCTGAAGCCTTACAAGCGCACCTATTTCATTGGCGAAAGTACAGTCAGAGCCGGCGAATCTGCCTTGAAGATGGTCGAATATGTCCGTGACTCACAGAGAACCCTCGAAATGGTCGAAGGCGTTATCGATATGCAGGTGCGTTACGGATTCTCTTCAGAGCCGGACCAGGCTGTTAGTAAGTGGGAAGATGCTGAGAGTGTCGCGAACTCTGAGTGGAACCAGGTTCGTGCAGTTCGAGTGAGCTTGCTGGTTCGCGGTGGCCCCGACAAATTGTTTGATGACAAGGCAACAGTCTGTTTTCCCGCTTGGACTGATTGCTCAGGTGGCGACAATTTCACAGCACCGGACAACAGAATGTATCGGGTGTACTCCTTTACCACCAACGTGCGTAACAGCTCTAGTTAAGGGGGAGCGAAATGCTTTACAGACAAAAGGGCGCCGCCCTGTTGATGTCCCTGGTGATCCTCCTTGTGTTGTCTCTGTTGGCAACGTCCTCCATGCAGAATTCAATCATGCAGGAGCGGATGTCCACCTCTACCCGTGAGGGCTTGATGGCTCTCGAAGCCGCTGAAGCAGCGTTGCGGGAGGTGGAGGAGCAGCTGGAGGGACTGGATAGCCTCGACAATTTTGGCAGTGACACTGGTAGCGGTAATGATGATGGATGGTTTCATACTGGCTTTGCGCCCGCCGTTTTTGATGATTCAACTTGGGGCTCCGGTACAAAATCTCTGGAAGCGAGTGAGATCGACGGTATAACGCCCCGTTATTTTATTGAATATCGTGGCCCTGTAGAGCTTACTCGAGCTGGTCAAGGGGGTGATGGAGAGTATCTCCTTAACCTGAACTTTGAAGGAAAAGGGAATCGTGATGGTGGTGGAGGCACCGCCGGGCCCGGCGGCTCTGACATCTTGGGCAAAGCTGAATCCATGCGTATAGTTGTTATGGCCGAAGGGCCTTCCGAGCAGAGCCGCAAGATCATTGAGGCCTACTACTTTGTCAGCGCTAAAAACATGCAGTCCGGTGGGTGAGGGTGTCCGTTATGTTAAAGAATCTGAAATTCAGAATGCTCGCAGTCGGAATGGCTCTGGTGCTCCCAACATCGGGATGGGCTGAGGTTAACTTTTCCCAGAAGCCCCTTTCGGCTGGTGGGGGTGTGGACCCGAACCTGATGTTTATTCTGGATGATTCCGGGTCTATGCGCTGGGGATTTATGCCTGATGAACTAATGGGTGGTCGAAATCTTGGAGATTGCCCGAGTTATGTGAGTTATGGCGGAGACGGCTATTGCGCAATGAATGTTGGGAACCGTTCACCGTTGCTCAGCCCGACTTTCAATAAGCTTTACTATAATCCGAATGTTACTTACGCGCCGCCTCTCGACGAAGACGGCCAATATCCTGATGCTGATTTCTACAATGCTCCGATCAACGGGTTTGATTCCGGCTCCGCCCGATTAAACCTGGATACAAGTTATCGGGCTATCATGGATGATTATTACTACTACGGCCAGTGGAGCGGCAACCGGATATACGGTTTTACGCTGAGTCCTTTTGCGAATGCCAGTCAGGCCTTTTACCTCGACTGGAGACAGGGGTGCGACCCTTCAAACTTCAACTGCTATGATCAGATCTTTATTGATAGTGGCGTCGAGAGAAAGAATTTTGCCAATTGGTTTTCCTACTATCGCACTCGCGAAATGTCAGCAAAGTCTGGTATTGGAACAGTGTTTGCCAATAAAGATCTGAGTTTAGACTTCAGGCTTGGCTGGGGGCTGATTAATCAGGGACGCAATAATGTTGATGATGCCGCCAATGTCCGAGGCGTTGAGGAGGGCGTGCGGCCGTTTGCAGATGTCAGGTCAGACTTTTTAGCCTGGCTGTATGACAGTAATGCAGGTGGCTCTACCCCGTTGCAGAGAGCTCTTGAAGGTGCCGGTCAATATTATGAAAAGAGCAAGCGCGCGTGGCTTGATGATCCTTCAACAACGGAAAGTTCTGACAACGTCGCTCGTGAATGCCGGATTTCGGCCACCATGTTGATGACTGATGGTTACTACAATACTGGTAATTCATACGATCCGGATCTTGATAACTACGCAGATGACATACCCGGTTCAGTGATTGCCAATGGCACCGGAGATTCAGGTCAGTACCTTGCGGAGCAGCCTTTTAGTGACGGGCTAACCGGCCGTGTGACGCTAGGGGATATTGCTGCCTATTACTGGAAGCGTGACTTGCGCGAGGATATCGATAACTATGTTCCGACTATTGACCCAGTGATTGATAGTGGCAACGACGGTGTCCGACAGACAGTCGGTGACTCTGCCTTCTGGCAACACATGATGACGTATGGTATCGGGTTCGGGGTAGAAGGGACGGTGTCCCGGGATGAGGCTGTTGATGCCGTTATTAATGGCGAATACGTCGATTGGTGGGGAGGAAGCACTGATGAAGACAAGATAAACGACTTGCTTCATGCTTCAATGAATGGTCGTGGCGACTTTTTTAGCGCCGGTGATCCATCGACATTTCGCAATGAACTTGAAAATCTTCTTGCCCAGTTTTTGGGCAACGCGGGGTCGGCTACTGGCCTCGACTTTAACGTCGCTTCTATTGATGCGGTAGATGCAGCACTTTCCTTCTCTTCCTACTTCGACCCTAACGGCTGGAGCGGTGATCTGGAAGCAATTACCCTGGTAGCTAACGACAGTGGTCGCCCTGACCAGGCAGACCCCGATAGCGATGGCTGGTCTGCCCGGGAAAAGCTGGAAGGAATTGATTTCGACAGCCGTACTGTGTTGACTTATAACGGTGATACCGGTGTGCCTTTCCGGTGGGCTAATCTGACTGACGCACAGGAAGAGGACCTGGAAGTGGGTGATGCGTCATTGGCCCAGCTGCGGGTCGAGTACCTACGGGGTAAGCGTAAGGCCACGATCGAGGCGGAAAATAGTGGCCAAGGCAAGTTCTTCCGTGATCGCGCCTCTTTGCTGGGTGCCATTGTTAACTCCACACCGCGGTATGTAGGTGTGCCGGATTCCGCTTGGCCAAATACAGATGATTTCGGTGACGGTAATTATACAGTTTTCCGGAACAGTAACCTTGATAGAGACCCTGTTGTCTATGTGGGTGCCAACGATGGCATGCTCCACGGGTTCTCGGCAAAAAGCGGTACAGAGGGTGGTGGCCAGGAAGTGCTGGCCTATGTACCGTCATTTGTTTCCTCTACAGAGCCAGATGAAGGGCTTCATTACCTGACCCAGCCGGGCTACGACCATCGTTATTACGTGGACCTGAACCTGGAAGTAGTCGATGTGCACACCAAGGGGCGTAAGGCTGATGGAACCGGTGTTGACAACACCCGCGAGTGGCGAACTGTTTTGATTGGAGGTAGCCGGGCTGGCGCGAAAGGCATTTTTGCTCTGGATGTGACGGACCCGGACGAGTTCTCCGAAGACAATGCAGCCAAGAGCGTGCTCTGGGAGTTTACCCATCCTGATCTCGGCTACCTGGTGGAGCCGCCGGAAATTGCCCAAATGGAATGGCCGGATGGCAACATACGATGGACTGTGTTTGTGCCAAGTGGTTATAACAGTGACACCACTGGTTTCTTCATGCTGGATCTGGAGGCCGGCCTCGATGGGGAGTGGTCAACGGGGGATTACCTCTACCATGAATTCGACAATGCCGGTACTGGCCTGTCGCCGCTAACCGTGGTTGACAACGTAAACGATGACTATCTGGTGGACCGCGTATATGCGGGTGACTTGGAAGGCAATATGTGGGTTGCCTATAACGATGAAGGTACAATGACTACGGCTTACACTTCTGGTGGGGCCGACGTACCTTATTTCAAGGCGTCACAGCCGATCACCTCGGCGCCCGGCGTAGGTCTGGGGCTCGGTGGTGGTAAGGACCCGAATATTATGATCCTGTTTGGCACCGGTAAATACCTTGAAAACGGTGATGTTTCTGACACCAGTGCGCAATATTTTTACAGTGTCCATGAAACCTCCGACGCCGGAGGGCTGCCGTTAACAATAGCCAATCTGGTTGAGGCACCGGTAGCGAGCCAGTCTGGCAACATTGATGGAGCTACCCGTGATATCCGCGTTGAGTCCAATAATCGGGTGGATTATGAGACCAAGCAGGGCTGGTATACACCGTTACCTACCTCAGGCGAGCGTATTGTCAACTACCCGATTGTTCGCGGTGAGTACGTGTATGTGAACACGTTGATTCCCGGGGCAAACCCTTGCCTCGGCGGCGGCGATGGCTGGGTTATGGGCTTCGAGATCCTACGCTCCGACGATTCTACGCCGAGCTATCCAGCGTTCGAAAATTCTACCGATGGAGCTAGTGGTTTTCGTGTAGGTAGCACACCCTCGCAGCTTGCGGTATGGGGTAACCTGCTCACATTCGGTACAGGAAGTGGTGGTGCGGAATTCATCGGGCTACCGGAGATTGTGATTGGGCTCGGACGCAAAGGTTGGCGGGAGATGACCGAATGATCTACAAGCTAAACGCTAGTTCGAGCAGCAGAAACAGTGCAGGTTTTACGCTGATTGAATTGATGATTGTGGTGGCTATCATCGGCATCATCGCCGCTATCGCATACCCGTCGTATCGTAATAATGTGATGGCAACTCACCGGGCCAATGCTCAGGCTGATCTTATGTCATTGGCCCAGTGGATGGAACGAAAGTATGTGCAGCAGAACTATTCCTATGAGGATGGAGGTTCGGCGCCTACTCTGCCCCAGACTCGTTCACCGCAAGATGGAGCCAAGATGTATGACCTCACAGTGGCCACCCCGAGTAGAAATGAGTTTACACTGACTGCAACCCCAGCTGGCGGACAGACTGATGATAAGTGCGGTACGCTGACTCTGAACCAGGCAGGTGCAAAAACTGCCACCAAGGGAGGAAGCGCGGTTAACGATTGTTGGTAGTTAAGAAACCGCGTGTTGCCTATCTAACATTGGACTGGGGACCCATGGGAGTCCTCTGGATAGCCATCTCCGTCCGTATCTTTTGCAAGTCGGATGATGCCGCTTTTCGGGAGTAAAAAACGAGCTGCCCTGCGGGCGTCTCCGTCCTCAGGGCACCAAGTAATATTACCCATATCGCTATAGATCATTCCATCAGGGCGGTACTGAAAATAACTGCGACTGAAGGAGCGTACCTTTAATTGCCCGTGGGAAGGAGGCGGTAGAACCCGGATGATCTGCTCTCGGTGGCTGACCGATCTTTGATTGTCAGGGTCAGAGAAAAGCGTCAGTGGCTTGTTCCAGTCCCGACCGCAGCGGTTATCGTCTTTCAATGGGCACAGCGTAACGACTTGTCCATTAATTACCGCCTCCTGGCGACCCATGGCCAGAAATGCGAGCGTATCGTTGATAACGGCTCTGCGCTGGCTATTCTCAATGATGGGTGAAAGTGAAGGGACGGCGTAAGTCGCCACAATAGCAATAATGGTGATCGCAATCACAAGCTCAATCAGGGTCAGGCCCCGTTGGCCAAGAAAATATTTCATCCTTGAATCTCCTTCGACTCTCGTCCTGAGAACCGTTATTTGTTTTCAATCCTCGCAGCAGTGTAGCTTATGACTATCCTTTTGAAATAGAGCAATCCTCTGAAACCCCCGTAAGAAAAGACTTACTCCATCCCCAACTTCTTCAACCGATACCGTAACGCCCGGAAACTGATCCCCAAACGCTTGGCCGCCGCTGTCTTGTTCCAGCGGGTCGCCTCAAGAGCTTTCTCAATGGCTTGGCGTTCGATGGTTTCGAGGTAGTTCTCCAGGTCGATCTCCCCCTCGGGCAACGTCAGTGCATCCGGTTCTTTAGGGACTCCTGCAAGGCTACTTGCGCCCGATAGCCCGGCGGGCGATGGGCCATTGCCGATATGCAGATCTTCCGGTCCGATCAGGTCTGCATCGCAAAGCGTAAAGGCCCGCTCAAGAATATTCTCCAGCTCTCGAACGTTGCCCGGGAATTCGTGATCTTTCAGGCGGTCGATGGCAGCCGGAGTCAGGGATGCCGGTTCGCATTCGTATTCCCGGGCAATGCGCTCAAGTATGTGGTTTGCAAGCAGGCTGATATCATCTGGCCGGTCTCGTAACGCCGGTACCGGAAGCTCGATCACGTTGATACGGTAGAACAGGTCCTGGCGGAATTCGCCCTCCTGAACAAGGCCCGGCAAGTCCTTGTGAGTGGCGCTGAGCAGGCGAATATCCACCGGTACTTCCTTGGTGTCGCCAACCGGCCGGACCGCTTTTTCCTGGATAGCCCTCAATAGCTTCACCTGCATGGCCAGTGGCAGATCAGCAACTTCATCGAGAAACAGGGTGCCGCCATCGGCAGACCGGAACAGGCCGTCCTTGTTATCCACGGCGCCGGTGAAACTGCCTTTTTTATGGCCGAAAAACTCGCTTTCCATCAGCTCGGAAGGAATCGCGCCGCAGTTTACCGCAATGAAAGGGTGATCCCGACGGGGGCCCAGCAGGTGAATCATGCGGGCCACCAATTCCTTGCCGCTGCCCGACTCACCACTGATGAAAACGGGTGCCTGGCTCCGGGCCAGCTTGCGTACCTGGTTCCTCAGGCGTTTTATTTCAGCCGAGTTGCCCAGCAACAAACCTGGCTCATCAGACGAGGCATCGGCATCCGATTCCGGTTCGGAGAGTTTCAGGGCACTATTGACCAGTTCCCGCAGGCGCGGAAGCTCAACGGGCTTGGAGACAAAATCGAAAGCGCCAGCCTTGAGGGATTCAATAGCCGTATCCATGTTGCCGTAAGCAGTAATCACGGCGACGGGGGTAGAGGGGCTGTTTTGCTGGATCCACTGCACCAGTTCGATACCGTTACCGTCAGGCAAATTCATGTCGGTCAGGCAAAGCTGTGGACTGTGATTTTCCAGAAGCTTCTTCGCGCTGGTGATATCGGCTGCGGTCAGCGTCTTTATGCCCATGCGGGTGAGGGTAATTTCAAGAAGATCCCGGATATCAGGTTCGTCGTCTACGATCAGCGCTGTATGAGTGGTCATCGGATTGTTGTTTGTTCCATTTCGTTGTTCAGACTACCGGGCTGGTTAGATCATTCGCCCGTGATGGGCAAATGTAATGCGAAAACAACAGCCAAGCCGCTTATCATCCACCAGCGACAGGTGGGCCTGATTAGCCTCGCACAGTTCCCGTGCCAGATAAAGACCGAGGCCTGTCCCGCTCTTGTCGGTTGTGAAAAATGGCTCAAAAACGGAAACCCGGTGCTCCGGAATAATGCCGGGGCCGAAGTCACGGACATCCACATAGGCCCTCTCACCGTCAGCGGTGGCGCCGGCATTGAGTTCGATTTTCCGCTCACCGGTATTTTGCTCGCTGTAGCGTAGCCCGTTATCGCAAAGATTCACCATAACCTGCTCGATCTGGCTGACGTCAAAACGGGCCTGAGGAAGGTTGGTTTCCGTTCGCAGATCAATGTGAGCAGGTTTCCGGTGATCATTATCCTGGGTCTGGAGGTAATCGTCACGAAACGCTGAAAGCCACTGGCCGATATCAATGAGGTCGGAATTGGCGGCGCGGCGGCGGGACAGGTCCAGTACGTTTTCAATGATGCCGTTTACCCGATGGGAATGCCGTTCAATGATGTCCAGCATTTTGCGGTCTCCGTCATCAAGGTTGGGGGACTCCCCCATGAGCTGTGACGCATGGCTGATGGCGCCCAGAGGATTGCGGATTTCGTGGGCGATGCCCGCTGTCAGTCGCCCCAGGGAGGCGAGTTTCATCTGCTGCGCCTGTTGAGTCACCTTACTCATGTCGTCGATGAACACCAGGATCTGGTCACCCCGTTGCTGGTCAAGCTGGGTAAAATTAACCTGTACCATTGGCGAGGTTGGTGTGGCCTGAAACGGTTCTGTTCTGCGGGTCGGGTCCTTCAGCCAGGCTTCGAGGCCCAGACGAAGTGGTTGGGGCAGGTTGCGCCCCCGGCTGGGTTGTTCGCTGGCTTCGTCAACGGCGATTCCGAATAGCAGCTCTTCGGCCGCCGCGTTGGCAAGGCGGATCTGCCCGAACCGGTCCAGAACAAGAATGCCCGTGCGCATGCGCTGGATGATCTGGCGGTTGATCTGTTCCAGCTCGGCAATGCTCCGGGCCCGTGAACTGGCCAAAGCCTCGCTGCGCAGCATTCGCCGGGAAATGTATTGCAGAATGAATGCTGCCGAAAAGTAGAGAATGCCTAATGAGCCCGCCCGGACGATTTCATCAGCTGAGTCGCCAAACGCCATCACGGACCAGGTTGAAATACCCAGGGAGCAGATTGCGCCCAGCGCAGCGTAGAAAGTACCGATTCTGGTGGGTGTCAGAATATTTCCGGCTGCCACCGAGACGATCACCAGATTGGCCAGCCCATTGGTGATACCGGTGCTGGTAAGCAAGAGGGTGTGGAGAATCAGGATATCCATCAGGATCGAAATGGTGATGTGGCGGCTTCGCGGCTGGAAACCGGCCACCATCACCAGCGCGATAAAGCCGTTGATAGCCAGATAGCTCACCACCCCGGCCTGGTAATATTCCATGGCCCGGAAACGGGAATCGAAATTGATCGGATCAACAAACAACAGCGCCACAAGAATAACGCTGACAACTACCCTGTAATGGTTGTAAATGCGAAACAGCCTGCCCATCTGGCTGGCGCGGGGTGTATCCGCGTGGGGCTGAAGCTCAGTTGTTGGTGTTTTTGCCATAATCCGATGGGTATCCCGGGAGAATTCTGTTGCCCTGCGGGGTTATAATAGCCTTTTAATGGCAATGAGTTACAGGAGCTGCGTTATGTCCGTGCAAAAGGATCAGTCACCCGTCGGCCCGATGCTGGGAAAACTGAGAGTGGTTATGGCCCAGCTCGATTTCCTGGTGGGCGATATTCCCGGCAATACTGGCAAGGTGATTGAGGCCACCCGGCGCGCGGAGGAAGAGCATCAGGCAGATCTGGTGGTGTTTCCGGAGTTGTGCCTGACCGGCTACCCCCCGGAAGATCTCCTGCTGCGCCCCAGCATGGACTTACGCATTGCCGAGGCCCTGGCGGCACTGCAGGATGCGCGGCTTGGTCCCGCTATTGTTGTGGGAGCACCAATCAGGGAAGGCGCGCTGTTGTACAACGCGGCAGTGGTTCTGCAAAGTGGAGAGATAACCGGTCGCTATTTCAAACGGTTTCCTCCCAACTACCAGGTATTTGATGAAAAGCGCTACTTTGCGAATGGCGCTGACACGCTGGTAGCCGATATTAGGGGAGTGCCAGTCGGCATCACCGTTTGCGAGGATATCTGGAGCGATGGTCCGGTGGAGGACGCCGCCGCAGCGGGCGCAAAACTGGTCATCAATCTCAATGCGTCGCCCTACGACATCGACAAACAGAATCGCCGCAAGGCACTCATCGAACGCAAGGCCTGCAAGAACCGGGTCAGTATTGCTTATGTGAATCTGGTAGGTGGTCAGGACGAACTGGTTTTTGATGGTGGCTCAATGGTCTATGACCATTCCGGCGCTCTGGCCGCGGAAGCTCCACAGTTCAGTGAAGGGCTCTACCCGGTGGACTTTATTTGCGAGCATCACTGCCAGCCTATCTCCCAGCCCGAGCTTGCCGAACCCTCTCTGGAAGAGAATGTCTATAAGGCCCTGGTGCTGGGCGTGCGGGATTACGTCAACAAAAACGGCTTCAAGTCCGTGGTTCTGGGACTGTCCGGGGGTATTGATTCAGCGGTGACCGTTGCCATCGCGGTTGATGCCCTGGGGGCCGATCGGGTTCGGGCGGTGATGATGCCTTTTCGCTATACCGCCAGTATGAGCATTGAGGATGCCGAGGCAGAAGCGGCCGCTTTGGGCGTGCAGTATGACGTGTTCTCTATCGAACCCATGTACGATGCCTTCATGGAAACCCTGGCGGCACCCTTCGAGGGAACACAACAGGACACTACCGAAGAAAACCTGCAGGCACGACTGCGTGGCGTGCTGCTGATGTCCCTGTCCAACAAGTTTGGCTCATTGGTGCTGACAACCGGCAATAAAAGCGAAATGGCGGTGGGCTACTCGACCTTGTACGGCGATATGGCGGGCGGCTTTGATGTGCTCAAGGACGTTCCAAAAACGCTCGTGTTCCGTCTTGCCTGGTACCGTAACAGTCTTTCCCAGGTGATTCCCGAGCGGGTGATTACCCGTCCACCATCGGCAGAACTGGCGCCTGATCAGAAAGACGAGGACAGCCTACCGGGCTACGATGTCCTCGACCAGATACTTAATCTTTACGTAGAACGTGATCTGAGCGCGGACGCTATTGTTGCGCAGGGCTTCGACAGGGCAGATGTAGACAGGGTTGTGCGCCTGGTGGATATCAACGAGTACAAGCGCAGGCAGGCGCCCATTGGTGTGCGGATTACCGAGCGAGGGTTTGGCAAGGATCGCCGCTATCCCATCACCAATGGTTGGAAGAGCGGCAATTAACTATTCATCGCCCATCAGGCCGAAGGTGACCACGCTGGACAGGGAACGGTCCTTGCGCTTCAGGATGTCGGCCTGAAACTCGCCGTCTTCGTTGAAGGCGGTGCTGTCCGGGAAGTTGTCTTCCAGCATGGCAACAGCATCGGCAGAGGCCTTTTTCAGGTCCATGAAGCGGAAGGTTTCGGCCAGAATTATCAGCGCTTCTTCCACGGAAGGCGTGGTGGAGTAGTTTTCCACGATGAAGCGCGCCCGGTTATTGGCCGCGATATACGCCTCACGGCTGATGTAGTAACGAGCTGCAAATAGCTCCAGTTCGGCGAGGCGGTTGCGGATGGCAATCATGCGCTGACGGGCATCAGGGGCATATTCGCTGGACGGATAACGGTTCAGCAGCTCGGAAAAATCCCGAAAGGCCTGGCGTTGCTCGCCGGGGTCCCTGGCCGCAACGTCAACCGGGAAATACCTCGCTGCCAGGCCAACGTCCAGGTTGTAGGACGCCAGTCCCCGCATATAAAGGGCATAATCCGCGTGGTCGCTTTGTGGGTTCAGGCGAAGAAAACGGTCAGCGGCGGCGCGGGCACCTTCCAGGTCTAGGTTCTGGTAGCGGGCATAGATCAGGTCCAGTTGCGCCTGTTCCGCATAGCGGCCGAAGGGATAATAGGTTTCCAGATAATCGAGATTCAGTTCGGCTTCGTTGAAATTGCCCGAGTTCATCGCATCGCGGGCGTTCTCGTAATAGGTTTCTTCCGGCAACACTTCTTCCTGCTCGTTTGAGGCGCATGCACTGATCAACAGTGCTGCGGTAGTCACTAGCAGTAATCGAACAACTGATCTCATGCCGGAATCCCGTATAATGGCGAAAATTCGAGTAGTGGGGCATTGTAACGGGGATCTGCTTCCTTGTGCAGTGGCACTCGCTGCCGATTGCAAAAATCTGACTCAAACGTAACACTTATTATCGGCCCTGGGGGCTCAATGTCGTCTGAAAACCGTATTATTGCCAGCTTCTCTGTTCCGCCGGAACACAGTGACCGCCGCCTGGATCAGGCTGCAGCAGAGCTGATGCCAGAGCATTCCCGTTCACGATTACAGGGCTGGATCAAAACCGGGGCGCTGACGGTGAACGGGAAGGCCTGCAAGCCCCGTGACAAGGTCATGCTGGGGGACAGGCTTGAGCTGGATGCTGAGCCAGAGGCGCAAGTGAGCTGGCAGGCGGAATCCATTTCCCTGGATATCGTCTATGAAGACGAGCACCTTCTGGTTATCAACAAGCCGGCAGGCCTGGTTGTTCACCCCGCTGCCGGCCATGCTGATGGCACGTTGGTCAATGCGCTGCTGAACTATGCCCCGGAAGTGGAAAACCTTCCAAGAGCTGGCATTGTGCATCGCCTCGACAAGGATACTTCCGGAATCATGGTGGTGGCGCGCAGCCTGATTGCCCACACATCGCTGGTGGATCAGCTGCAGACCCGCACCATGGGACGTGAGTACGAAGCCATCGTGGTGGGGACACTGACAGGAGGGTCGACAGTGGACGCACCGATTGGCCGTCACCCTCGCGAGCGCAAAAAGATGGCAGTGGTGCCCACCGGTAAACCTGCAGTAACACACTATCGCCTGGTGGAGCGTTTTGCGGCGCACACTCACGTTCGCTGTAAGCTCGAAAGTGGGCGTACCCATCAGATACGGGTGCATATGGCTCATGTGAAGCATCCGCTGGTTGGAGATCCACAATACGGGGGCCGGCTGCGCCTGCCCAAAGGAACGACGGATGAACTGCGCGACGTGCTCTCGGGGTTCCAGCGCCAGGCGCTCCATGCACGCCAGCTAACACTGGAGCATCCGCAGAGTGGCGAAGTACTGAGCTGGGAGGTGCCTCTGCCCGAGGACATGGAAATATTGCTCGCAGCGCTTCGCAAGCATGTTAAAGATCTGGAGAATCATGACTTCTGAGTTGCCAATGATTGTACCGGACTGGCCGGCACCTTCCTGGGTACATGCTGCATGTACCACGAGGGTTGGGGGGGTTAGCAGGCCCCCTTGGGACTCCCTGAACCTTGGTACCCATGTGGGCGATAACCCTGTGGATGTGGCTCGGAATTGTGCCTTGCTTGGTCAGTGGGCCCAGCCCGGGGCAGAGTCCTTTGGTTGGCTCAAGCAGATTCATGGCACCGACGTCGCAGAGCTGCCGCAAGCTGGTGAGGTCACGGCTGATGCCAGTTTCACTTCGCAGCCCGGAACCGTTTGTGTGGTCATGACGGCGGATTGCCTGCCAGTGTTGTTCTGTAATCCCTCCAGTGGTCAGGTGGCGGCGGCTCACGCCGGCTGGCGCGGGTTGTGCAATGGCGTTCTGGAGCGGACAGTGGAGCGCCTGGGCAATCCAGCCAGTGTTCTTGCCTGGCTGGGGCCGGCCATCGGCCCCGATCAGTTTGAGGTTGGCGGAGAGGTGCGAGAGGCTTTTCTGCTGAACGACCCGCAGGCAGCCAAGGCATTCCTGCCCAGCCATCGGCATTCCGGGCGTTACCTGGCTGACCTGTATGAGCTGGCTCGGCAAAGGCTCGCAAATGCCGGAGTGCACCAAGTATACGGTGGCAAGTTCTGCACGGTAACCGACAGTGATCGCTTCTTTTCTTACCGTCGGGACGGCCAAACCGGAAGGATGGCGAGCCTGATCTACATTTCATGATGCCCGTCAATTTTCTGACACTTCTTGTGCTTGCCTGCTTGAAGTCCCGCCAATCGCCCCTACATTAACTGTCAAAGCAGTGAAATTGCCGCCGGCGAAAACTTCTTCCCGGCCGCACGACAGACATTGGGGAATACCAGACTATGAGAATCGACAAGCTGACCAGCAAACTGCAAACCGCACTGGCGGATGCCCAGTCCATTGCGGTAGGCAAGGACCACAATTTTATTGAACCCGTGCACCTGATGCAGGCGCTGATGGATCAGCAGGGCAGCTCCATCAAGCCATTACTGAAACAGGCAGGTGCCGAGCCAGGTCGCATCCGCCAGGCTGTCGCCCAGGAAATAGAAAACCTGCCGGAAGTGCAGGGCTCGGCCGGCGATGTATCTATGTCCAATGACATGGGGCGATTGTTCAATATCGCTGACAAACTCGCTCAAAAACGCGGTGACCAGTTTATTTCCAGCGAATTGATGCTGCTGGCAGCCCTTGAAGATCGGGGTACGCTTGGGCGGGTTCTGCGTGAGCAGGGTGTCGACAAATCGTCACTGGAAACCGCTATTGATGCGGTTCGCGGTGGTGAATCGGTCGATGACGCCTCTGCGGAAGAAAACCGGCAGGCCCTGTCCAAATACACCATTGATCTTACCGAGCGTGCTGAAGCTGGCAAACTGGACCCGGTGATCGGTCGTGATGATGAAATCCGCCGCACCATTCAGGTACTTCAGCGTCGCCGGAAGAATAACCCTGTGCTTATCGGTGAGCCGGGTGTGGGCAAGACCGCCATTGTGGAGGGGCTTGCACAGCGAATCGTGAACGGTGAAGTGCCGGAAGGCTTGAAGAACAAACGAGTGCTGTCGCTGGATATGGGCTCCCTGATTGCCGGCGCCAAATTCCGCGGCGATTTTGAGGAGCGCCTTAAGGCTGTGCTCAATGAGCTGGCCAAGCAGGAAGGGCAGATCATCCTGTTTATCGACGAAATTCATACTGTGGTCGGCGCTGGCAAAGCCGAGGGGTCAATGGACGCTGGCAACATGCTCAAGCCCGCCTTGGCGAGAGGTGAGCTGCATTGTGTGGGTGCTACCACCCTGGATGAGTACCGTGAAAACATCGAGAAAGACGCCGCCCTGGAGCGTCGCTTCCAGAAAGTACTGGTCTCCGAGCCCAATGAGGAGGACACCATTGCCATACTTCGCGGCCTCAAGGAGCGCTACGAAGTTCACCACGGCGTGGAAGTGACGGATGGTGCCATTATTGCAGCGGCCAAGCTGTCTCACCGTTACATCGCCGACCGCCAGTTGCCGGACAAGGCGATTGATCTGGTGGATGAGGCAGCCAGCCAGATTCGCATGGAAATGGACTCCAAGCCGGAAGCGCTGGACCGCCTTGAGCGTCGCCTGATCCAGTTGAAGATAGAGCGTGAGGCGTTGAAAAAGGAAACCGATGCGGCCTCGAAAAAACGACTCTCGGAGCTTTCGGACGTAATCACCGGTGTTGAGCGCGAATACGCGGACCTGGAAGAGGTCTGGAATACAGAGAAAGCTGCGCTGCACGGCTCCCAGAAGATCAAGAGTCAGTTGGAGCAGGCCAGAATTGATCTTGAAAATGCCCGGCGCGCAGGTGATCTTGGCCGTATGTCCGAGTTGCAATACGGTCAGATTCCAGAACTGGAGCGCCAACTGGATATGGCGAGCCAGGCGGAAATGATGGAGATGACGCTGCTCCGCAACCGCGTGACGGATGAGGAAATTGCCGAGGTAGTGTCCAAGTGGACCGGCATTCCGGTATCGAAAATGCTTGAAGGTGAACGCGACAAGCTCATGCG
Organism: Marinobacter sp. ATCH36; assembly: GCF_023555055.1. GTDB lineage: Bacteria > Pseudomonadota > Gammaproteobacteria > Pseudomonadales > Oleiphilaceae > Marinobacter. The sequence goes on along the minus strand of NZ_JAMJPL010000008.1, from coordinate 6,635 downwards.
TATGGAGGAAGCGCTGCATAACCGTGTAATCGGCCAGGCCGAAGCTGTGGAGGCCGTGTCCAATGCGGTACGTCGTTCCCGTGCCGGGCTGTCAGACCCTCATCGCCCGAACGGTTCCTTCCTGTTCCTGGGGCCCACGGGTGTGGGTAAAACCGAGCTTTGCAAGGCTCTGGCATCCTTCCTGTTTGATACGGAAGAGGCCATGGTGCGAATCGACATGTCCGAGTTTATGGAAAAGCACTCCGTTGCCCGGTTGATTGGGGCACCTCCTGGCTACGTGGGCTATGAAGAGGGTGGCTATCTCACTGAAGCGGTGCGTCGCCGGCCCTATTCCGTGCTGTTGCTGGACGAGGTTGAGAAGGCGCATCCGGATGTATTCAACATTTTGCTGCAGGTGCTTGAGGATGGTCGCCTGACGGATGGCCAGGGCAGAACCGTGGATTTCCGCAATACCGTCATCGTGATGACGTCCAACCTGGGGTCGGACATCATCCAGCAGAAAGCGGGTGAAGAAAACTACGAGGCCATGAAATCGGCTGTTATGGAGGTAGTAGGCACTCACTTCAGGCCCGAGTTTATCAATCGCGTGGACGAGGTTGTGGTGTTCCATCCGCTGGCCAAGAGCCAGATTCAGGGCATTGCCAAGGTCCAGATCGAGATCCTCAGCAAGCGCCTGAAAGAACAGGATATGAAGCTGGAGTTGGACGATGCTGCCATGGAACTGTTGGGAGAAGTCGGTTACGACCCGGTTTACGGTGCTCGCCCGCTCAAGCGTGCCATTCAGCGGATGATCGAAAACCCGTTGGCGCAAAGGCTGCTACAGGGGGATTTCCTGTCTGGGGATACCATTCGCGGAACAGTGAAGGATCATGCCCTGGAGTTTTCCAAGGCTTGATGCAGGAGACGGAAAGGCGGGGCAGCTGGCCCCGCCTTCTTCGTTCTGGCAATGGTGCGTTTTTTCCGCTTACCGGTTTACTGTTCGGACGGCGTGCCACAGTTTTCGTCGGCGATTTCCTCAAACTCATTGCGCTTTTCTTCGATTTCTTCTTCTGACAAATAACGCATTTCACCATTCTCTTCCACGCGTATCCGGCTGTTACGCTGCAGGATGCTCAGATTACTGCGTGCGGTTTCGCAATTTGCTTCCCGCTGCTTGCGACGCGCCTCTTCCACGGCGCTCTCCTGCCGTTGCTCGGCCTGCTCGGCTTCCTGTTCTTCGAGGGCTTCAACCTGTTGTTGTGGGCTCGGTCGGCTGCCTTCAGAGCTCTTCCCGGTTCGTATGCTGACAGACTCCGATTGTTGTCCTGTTGGCTGTCGGTCACCGAAGTGTGTAACCCCGTTCTCATCGATCCATTTGTAGACGGAGGCAGCCGAAGATATTGTCGGTGCCGCAACCAGAAGTACTGCCAGGGTAAAGATTTTTCTGTTCATGCCTCTACTCATTCCGCGTTAGCCTTGTCGGAGCACTGCCTTGCAGAGCACCATCTTTGTCTAGCCTATGTGCATCATGCCATTTGTAAAGGTAACTTTCGTGAGTCTGGTTCAAATACTTGCACAAAGTATGGGGACCTTTGTCGAGTAACAACAGAGAATACTGCCGCCGCTATTGACAGGGAGTTCAGCGCTGTCAAAATTGCAGATTGCCTGAGGACTGGGGTCAATACGGCAGGCAATCCCGTGCGAGTATCCCCCGTTAATTACCACACTGAATGCCACGCGCAAGTCGCGGACCGGTTGTTGCTTACGTGCAACCCGTAGATTGGCCGTTCTCCGCAACCCTCAGGAGGGCGGCTGGCCAGGAGACAACCTCTTACAGCTGGTGTGGCGGAATATCCGGTTAAGCTTTCACAAGAAGCTTGATACCCGGAGATCCAGGCAACCGGGACTTTCCCGGCTCATTCACTCGTAGAAGAGGGTAGAACATCGTGGAGTTATTGTCTGGCGCCGATATGCTGATCCGGTCCCTTCAAGATGAAGGGATTGAATACATATACGGCTATCCGGGTGGGGCAGCGTTGCATATCTATGATGCGTTGTTCAGGCAGGACAAGGTCAAGCACATCCTGGTGCGTCACGAACAGGCGGCGGTCCATATGGCTGACGGCTATGCGCGTGCCACCGGATTACCGGGTACCGTACTGGTAACCTCGGGTCCTGGAGCCACCAACACCATTACTGGCATCGCTACCGCATTTATGGACTCCATTCCGATGGTGGTTCTTTGCGGGCAGGTCGCATCAACCCTGATTGGCGAGGACGCGTTCCAGGAGACCGATATGATCGGCGTCTCCCGTCCTGTTGTGAAGCACAACCTGAGCGTTCGTCATCCGGAAGATATCCCCGAGATCATTCGTAAGGCCTACTACATAGCTGCTACCGGTCGCCCCGGCCCGGTGGTGGTCGATATCCCCAAAGATATGACCACACCGAACGAACGTTATGAGTACGTGTTCCCGAAGAAGGTGAAGCTTCGCTCATACAATCCGGCGATTCGCGGCCACGCCGGCCAGATCAAGAAAGCTGTGGATATGCTGATGGCGGCCAGGCGCCCCATTATCTATGCCGGTGGTGGTGTCATTCTTGGCAAGGCTTCGGATCAGCTGACGGAATTGGTCAAGATGCTTGGTTATCCGATCACCAATACCATTATGGGTATCGGCTGTTATCCCGCCTCGGATAAGCAACATCTCGGTTGGCTGGGAATGCATGGCACCTATGAATCGAATATGGCCATGCATCATTCGGATCTGATTCTCTGTGTGGGAGCCCGGTTTGACGACCGCGTCACCAACGCTACCGAGAAGTTCTGTCCTGGTGCCCGCATTGTCCATATCGATATCGACCCGGCATCGATCTCCAAAACCATTGATGCGGACGTTCCCATCGTTGGTCCTGTGGATGCCGTGCTCAAGGAAATGATCACCCTTGTCAAAGAGAGCAAGGAAAAGCCTGATGCGGAGGCAATTGCTGCCTGGTGGAAGCAGATTGAAGAGTGGCGTGCCTTCCACGGCATGCGCTATGAAACCAGTCCGGATGTGATCAAACCGCAGGAAGTGGTCGAAGCGCTTTGGCGGCTGACCAAGGGCGAGGCGTTCGTTACTTCGGACGTAGGTCAGCATCAGATGTTTGCTGCCCAGTATTACAAGTTCGACAGGCCCAATCGCTGGATCAACTCCGGTGGTTTGGGAACCATGGGGTTCGGCCTGCCGGCCGCCATGGGTGTCAAACTGACTCATCCGGACGACGAGGTTCTGTGCATTACCGGCGAGGGCAGTATCCAGATGAATATCCAGGAGCTGTCTACCTGCAAGCAGTACAACCTGCCGGTGAAGATCATTAACCTGAACAACCAGGCTCTTGGCATGGTCAAGCAGTGGCAGGATATGAACTACGAGTCCCGTCACGCCGAGTCCTACATGGGATCGTTGCCAGATTTCATCAAGTTAGCTGAGGCGTATGGTCACAAGGGTGTCAGGATTGAGAAAAAGGAAGATCTGGAGCCAATGCTCAAAGAGGCGCTGGCGATGAAGGATGATCTGGTATTCGTTGACATCTACGTTGACCGATTTGAGCACGTCTACCCGATGCAGGTAGCGCGTGGCTCAATGAAGGACATGTGGCTTAGCAAGACGGAGAGGGTCTGATCATGCGTCGAATCATTTCTGTTTTGCTTGAGAACGAACCGGGTGCCCTCTCCCGTGTGGTGGGGCTGTTTTCGCAGCGCAATTACAACATCGAAACGCTGACAGTGGCCCCCACCGAGGACGAGACCCTGTCGCGCCTGACGGTAACCACCACCGGCTCCGACAAGGTTATCGAGCAGATCACCAAGCAGCTCAATAAACTGATTGAGGTGGTCAAGCTGGTGGATCTTACCGAGGGAGCGCACATCGAGCGCGAGCTGATGCTTGTAAAGCTCAAGGCCACAGGCTCCCAGCGGGCGGAGATCAAGCGTACTGTCGACATTTTTCGTGGCCAGATCGTGGATGTCACCAGCTCCGTTTATACCGTCCAGCTGGCCGGCAACAGCGAAAAGCTGGATGGTTTTATCCAGGCGGTCGGAACATCGGGTGTGCTTGAGGTCGTTCGCAGCGGTGTTTCCGGCATTGCCCGTGGCGAGAAGGTATTAAGCCTGTAACGGGCGTTGACATCATTCTGTACAATGACGGCCACGAAAAGGCCAATTAACAATAGATAGAGGTTACACATGCAGGTTTACTACGATAAAGATTGTGACTTATCCATCATTCAGGGCAAGAAAGTTGCCATCATCGGTTTTGGCTCACAGGGCCACGCTCATGCGTGTAACCTGAAAGAGTCCGGTGTTGATGTGACGGTTGGTCTGCGCCCGGGTTCTTCTTCCATTGCCAAGGCAGAAGCCTATGGTCTGAAAACCAGCGACGTTCCCTCCGCCGTTGCCGCAGCTGATGTGGTTATGGTTCTGACGCCGGACGAGTTCCAGGCACAGCTTTACAACGCTGAGATCGAGCCTAACCTGAAGCAGGGCGCCACGCTGGCGTTCGCCCACGGCTTCTCGATCCACTACAACCAGATCGTGCCGCGCAAGGATCTGGATGTGATCATGGTGGCGCCAAAAGCGCCGGGCCATACCGTTCGTACTGAATTCGCCAATGGTGGTGGTATTCCGGACCTGATTGCTATCTTCCAGGATGCGTCAGGCAACGCCAAGAACCTGTCCCTGTCCTATGCCAGCGGCATCGGCGGCGGCCGTACCGGCATCATCGAAACTACCTTCAAGGACGAGACCGAAACCGATCTGTTCGGCGAGCAGGCCGTTCTGTGTGGCGGTACCGTTGAGCTGGTCAAGGCGGCTTTCGAGACGCTGGTTGATGGTGGTTACGAGCCGGAAATGGCTTACTTTGAGTGCCTGCACGAGCTCAAGCTTATTGTTGATCTGATGTATGAAGGTGGCATCGCCAACATGAACTACTCCATCTCCAACAACGCGGAGTATGGCGAGTATGTGACTGGCCCCGAGATCATCAACGAGCAGTCCCGTGAAGCAATGCGCAACGCACTGAAGCGCATCCAGACCGGTGAATACGCCAAGATGTTTATTCAGGAAGGCAGCAGCAACTATCCGTCCATGACGGCTCGCCGCCGCATCAATGCTGAGCACCAGATTGAAACCGTGGGTGAGAAACTGCGCTCCATGATGCCCTGGATCTCCGCGAACAGAATCGTGGACAAAGAGAAAAACTGAGTCGTTCAATCGACCTGGTTTTAAAAACGCGGCCCGGGAGGCCGCGTTTTTCGTATATACTCCGCCTAAATGCTTTCCGGAGTGAGTGGAATGACTGACGAAAAAAAGCAGACTGAAAAACCGGTAGAAAACAATAATGCCCAGGGGCCAGATGAGTTAAAGGGGCATGAATATGATATCGAGACTGGCGAAGTCGTTGAGGAAGAGCTGGTTGAAGGCGCCCCGGTCCGCCGCAAGGGGATTTACCTGCTGCCAAATGCGCTGACGACGGCGTCGCTGTTTTCTGGCTTCTACGCCATTGTATCTGCCGCTAATGGCGTGTTTGATAATGCGGCCATCGCGATCTTTGTGTCCATGATCCTCGATGGTCTTGATGGACGCGTCGCGAGACTAACCAATACTCAGAGCAAGTTTGGTGAGGAATACGACAGTCTTGCCGATATGGTGGCCTTTGGTGTGGCGCCCGGATTGGTAGCCTTCTTCTGGTCACTGAATAACCTTGGTCAGGTTGGCTGGGCTATTACCTTCATTTATGTCGCCGGAGCGGCTTTGCGACTGGCGCGTTTCAATACGCAGATTGGCTCTGTGGACAAGAAGTTCTTTGTCGGGTTGGCCAGTCCCGCTGCGGCTGCTTGCGTGGCCGGGCTGGTCTGGTGTTTCCACGCTGTGGAGCCTGCCAGCTGGCTGACATTAATGACGATCATCGTTGTCGGTGGTTGCGGGGTGCTGATGGTCAGCAACATCCTCTATAAAAGCTTCAAGGATCTGGATATGCGGGGACGTGTTCCTTTCGCAGCGATCCTGCTGGTGGTACTCATGTTCGTGGTGATTGCGCTTGATCCGGCAACTGTCCTGTTTACCGGCTTTCTTGCTTATGCGTTGTCCGGTCCGGTCCTGGCGTTATTCAGAAAAACACGTCACGCAGAAGGCCAGTCTGGGTAAGTTTCGGGGTAGAAAGTGAGCATCTTGTTCGCGGTTTGAACAACGTTATAGGTGCTAACCGAAATAGCGTAAAAATAGTTGATTAACCTCGTTGACACATTCTCAGGTCTCTGTAGAATGCGCATCTCTTTCGAGGGACGCGTCACTAAGGCGGGTCAGAAACTGAAAGACAACCGTTTGAGTTTATTGGTTATTTTTCGGCATCAAGCCGGCGCCAAAATAAACGGTTGACAAGGCGGTGATTCGATGTAGAATACGCCACCTTGATCGGGCAAGCCCCGAACGCTCTTTAAAAAGTTGACCAAGTAATTCGTGTGGGCGCTGGCCGAGGTATTTCGGAACCGAAATATCAGGACAGTGACTCGTCGAAATTGAGTTTTGTCTTGAGCAAGAATAGAGGATCTTCGGATTCTTGTATGATTTAAACTGAAGAGTTTGATCATGGCTCAGATTGAACGCTGGCGGCAGG
>NZ_JAMJPL010000007.1 GCF_023555055.1 Marinobacter sp. ATCH36 | reverse complement strand
ATTCCGATTAGGGTAACTTTCATCTGAACACCTCTTGTTGTTGGCCTATTGATTTCGCTAATCCAATAGTGGCGCCTTGACGCCGATCTCAACAAGAGGTGTTCATCCCATCATCCATGTGCGCTTGAAATTGGCCATCCATGGCCAATTACATTCCCGAAAGACCCTCCCACCAACTGCTTGTTCTGGCTTCAACGATAACGCTTTGGGTGATTTGGCAAAATGTAGATAAGGTAAATGCAGCAAGCGGGCGATATCAGAAAGGTTAAAGCATAGGCTGCGGGGCGGGGCTTCCCAAAATGTAATTGGCCAAGGATGGCCAATTTCAAGCGCACATGGACGTGCTCGAAGCGTTTTTGGGAAGCCCCGCCCCGCAGCCTCCCGGCACCAAACCGTCAGGCTACTTAAGAGGAAGCCTCCCAAGTCCGAAACTCAGCGAATATCCGCACCAACCCGAACAATCTTCATGGTATTGGTACCGCCCTGGGCGTTCACATAATCACCCTTGGTGATGACAACCAGATCACCCTCCTTGACCACACCCATCCGAACCAGCTCCCCGACCGCCTTTGAATTGGTCTGCTCAGGGGGCATCGCCGCCGAATCGAACGGAACCGTCTGAACACCGCGGAACAGCGTCACGCGATGCTGCGTGGAATGGTGGCGTGAGAAGGTAAAGATCGGCAGACTGGATTTGATGCGGGACATCAGCAGGGGAGTAGCGCCGGTCTCCGACATGCAGATAATCGCCGTTACGCCTTGCAGGTGATTCGCGGCATACATCGCCGACAGGGCAATGGCCTCGTCGACGAACTCCATGCTCTCGTGAATCCGGTGTTTTGACTGATGCATCGAGGGCTGCTTTTCGGCACCGATGCAGATACGCACCATGGCCTCCACAGCTTCGGTAGGATAGTCGCCCACAGCGGTTTCCGCCGACAGCATGACTGCATCGGTGTAGTCCATCACTGCATTGGCCACGTCGGAAACCTCCGCCCGTGTGGGCATCGGGTTCTCGATCATGGATTCCATCATCTGGGTGGCGGTAATGACCACTGTATTCAGGGTGCGCGCGCGGTTGATGATGTGCTTCTGAACGCCTACCAGTTCGGCATCGCCGATTTCCACAGCCAGGTCACCGCGAGCGACCATGACGGCATCGGAAGCATCTATGACTGAATCCAGCGCTGCGTTGTCGTGGGCCAATTCCGCACGCTCGATTTTGGCGACCAGACGGGCTTCCGAACCGGCTTCTTTCAGCAGGCGGCGGGCAACGTGCATGTCTTCTGCGGTACGCACGAAAGACACGGCTACATAGTCGGCGCCCAGGCGCGCGGCGGTTTTGATATCCTGTTTGTCTTTCTCGGTGAGCGCTTCGGCGGACAGGCCGCCGCCGCGCTTGTTCAGCCCCTTGTTGTTGGACAGAGGACCGCCGATAAGAACGCGAGATGAGATACTGGTGCCGCCGACGGTTTCCACTTCCATCTCAATGCGGCCATCGTCGAGTACCAGGATGTCGCCTGGCTTGACATCTTCGATCAGTTGTTCGTAATCAATACCAACCCGTTCCTCGTTGCCGGCTTCCTTGTCCATGGCAGCGTCCAGAATGAACTGCTGGCCCGCTTTCAGCGTGACCTTGTTGTCGGAAAAGCGTGCAATGCGCAGTTTCGGCCCTTGCAGGTCGGCCAAAAGGGCGACGAAGCGGCCGTTGGCGGCTGCGCATTCCCGAACCCGGCGGGCGCGTTCCATGTGATCTTCCGCGCTGCCGTGGGAGAAATTCAGCCGGGTAACGTCTACGCCTGCGGCAATAATGGCCGAGAGCGATTCCGGCGAGTCGGTGGCGGGGCCGAGTGTGGCGACGATCTTGGTACGCCTTAGCATGGTTGCTGTTTCCTTTTTGTTTCCAGTAGAGCTGTTCGTTGTTTGCCGATTTAAATCTGGCAGGCGGCCAGGATTACTGGCTCGCCTTTTTCATCAGTGCTGCCGCATTATCGAGCATCCGGTTGGAGAAACCCCATTCATTGTCGTACCAGGCCATGACTTTTACATGACGGCCTATGGCCCGCGTGTGGTTGGCGTCGAAAATGCTGGACAGTGCGTTATGATTGAAGTCCACACTGACCAGCTTTTCTGCGTTGAAGCCCAGCACAGGACTGTTTTCCGCCGCAGCCCTGACGGTTTCGTTAATCTCTTCTACCGTGGTGTCGCGGCTGGCAATAAAGCCGAAGTCCACCAGAGAGACGTTAATAGTAGGAACCCGTACCGCCAGGCCGTCAAGTTTTCCGGCCATTTCCGGAATGACCTTGCCAATGGCTGCGGCAGCGCCGGTCTTGGTGGGAATCATCGACTGGGTGGCGGAGCGCGCACGGTAAAGGTCGGAGTGATAGACGTCGCTCAGCTTCTGGTCGTTGGTATAGGAGTGGATGGTGGTCATCAGCCCACTCTCGATACCGATCTTGTTGTGCAGCGCCTCAACCACGGGTGCCAGGCAATTGGTGGTGCAGGAGGCGGCGGAAATTATGTGATGATCGGCGGTCAGCACATCTTCGTTGACACCATAGACCACCATGGCGTCGGAATCCGGAGAGGGTGCGGAAATAATGACCTTTCGCGCGCCTGCTTTGAGATGGCCTTCGGCTTTGTCGCGCTTGGTGAACAGGCCGGTGCATTCGAGCACCACATCTACATGATGGTCTTTCCAGGGCAGTTCTTCCGGGTTGCGGATGGCGGTAATGGCGATACGGTCGCCATTGACGGAGAGAGACTCGGAATCGTGGTTTACAGTGCCACTGAAGCGGCCATGAACACTGTCATATTTCAAAAGGTGGGCGTTAGTCTCTGCATCACCCAGGTCATTGATGGCGACAACCTGCATCTGGTTACGGTAGTTATTTTCGTAAAGTGCGCGGAGAATATTGCGGCCAATGCGCCCGAAACCGTTGATAGCGATACGAATAGTCATATTCTGGCTCCAAATTTGGTTGTTTATTGTTCATCTTCGCTAGTGATGTAGTAAATATAACAACATAAATTGGAAAAATGAATGTTTCATGGGTGAAAGCAGTAAAAAAAGAAAGTAAACTTACGGGAATTAGAAAAGCAATCAGATAACGACGTTTCAGGAGACCCACCATGCATCCGATCGTAGACGCGGTGACCAAAAGAATCATCGAGCGCAGCCGCCCCTCCCGTGAGGATTACCTGGCCCGAATGGCAGAACTGCGCGATAAATCTCCCCATCGCAGCACTTTGTCCTGCGGAAATCTTGCGCATGGTTTCGCGGCCTGTGGCCAGGATGACAAAGACACGCTGAAGTTCATGAACAAGGCCAACGTCGCGATTGTCTCCGCCTACAACGACATGTTGTCTGCCCATCAGCCATACAAGGAGTTTCCCGATGTTATACGGGAGGCGGCCCACGGGCTTGGCTCGGTGGCGCAATTTGCTGGCGGCACCCCGGCAATGTGTGACGGTGTTACCCAGGGTCAGCCGGGTATGGAGCTGAGCCTCTTCTCAAGGGATGTGATCGCCATGAGTACGGCGGTGGCTCTCAGCCATAACATGTTTGATGCCACCGTGTTGCTTGGCATTTGCGACAAGATTGTTCCGGGCCTGTTGATTGGCTCTCTCAGTTTCGGGTATCTGCCAACCGTGCTGATACCGGGTGGGCCCATGCCGTCGGGGCTAGCCAATAAAGAGAAGCAGCGAATCCGTCAGTTGTATGCCGAGGGCAAGATTGGCAAGGACGAACTGCTGGAAGCCGAAAGCAAGTCCTACCACAGCCCGGGCACCTGCACTTTCTACGGAACGGCGAACAGCAACCAGATGCTGGTGGAGTTCATGGGGCTGCATTTGCCTGGTGCCGCGTTCGTCAATCCCGGCACACCGTTGCGCGATGCACTGACCCGCACTGCCACGGAACAGGCGATCAAACTGTCAAAACCCCATGGCGGTAGCATTGGTCTCGCCGAGATGGTGGACGAAAAGTCCATCGTCAACGCGCTGGTGGCGCTGCTGGTGACTGGCGGTTCCACCAACCACACCATCCACTGGATTGCGGTTGCCAGAGCAGCCGGTATTGTTGTTGACTGGCAGGATTTTGCAGACCTTGCTGCGGCAGTTCCCTCAATGACCAGGATTTACCCGAATGGTCAGGAAGATGTGAACGCGTTCCACGAGGCCGGTGGCACGCCCTTCCTGATCCGTGAACTGCTCGGCGCCGGGTTCCTTCACAATGACGTAGAAACTGTAGTGGGCCATGGGCTTGAGCAGTACACCCGAATGCCGGAACTGGACAACGACAAACTGGTCTGGAATCCGGCACCGGAGAAGAGCCGCCTGCCGGATGTACTGACCACGGTCGACAAGCCATTCGCGCCGGACGGTGGTCTCAAGCTATTGGACGGAAACCTGGGCCGTGGTGTGATCAAGGTATCTGCGGTGGCGAAGGAGCACCATGTTGTTGAGGCGCCCGCGGTGGTACTGAACGAGCAGAACGATCTGAAAGCTGCCTTTGAAGCCGGAGATCTGGACCGGGATTGTGTGGTGGTGGTCCGGTTTCAGGGTCCGAAAGCCAACGGCATGCCGGAGCTCCACAAACTGACCCCGTATCTGGGCGTGCTTCAGGATCGGGGCTACAAGGTTGCATTGGTGACCGATGGCCGTATGTCTGGTGCTTCGGGAAAGGTGCCTGCCGCTATACACGTCTACCCGGAGGCTCTCGATGGCGGCCCGCTCGCCAGGGTAAAGGATGGAGATACCATCCGGCTGGATGCGGAGGCCGGCACCCTGAGTGTTCAGGTATCCGATGAAGAATTCCAGAAGCGTGAGGCTGCAAACGCTGATCTTCAGTCGTACCATACGGGGTATGGTCGGGAGCTGTTTGGCTGGATGCGTCGCTCTGCCAGCAATCCCGAGGAGGGCGCCAGCTTTTTCTGGAATCATGAGGCATGACCAAAACCAATTACTCGCTGGTTGGTGATATCGGCGGGACCAACGCCCGGTTCGCCCTTGTGCGATCGGGCGCTATAACTCCAGAAGCTGTTGAGGTGCTGGCCTGCAGCGACTACGACAATCTGGATTCCGCCATCGTCGATTACCTGCATCGTACTGGTGTGGAAGAGGTTCAGGACGTCTGCCTGGCAGTGGCATCACCGGTGCGTGGCACTCAAGTACGAATGACCAACAATCATTGGCGTTTTGACAGTGAAGAGGTTCGCAGCCAGTTTGGCTGGAGCGCCTTCAAGGTCATCAATGATTTTACCGCGATGGCTCTTGGCGTTCCCCATGTGGCCGCTGAAAAGTTGATTCATGTTTGTGGTGGCCCCGGGTCTGCATGCCGTCCCCGGCTGGTAATCGGGCCGGGAACAGGGCTGGGTGTTTCCGGCCTGGTACCGCTTCAGAATGGTTGGGTTCCATTGATGACCGAGGGTGGCCATGTGGATTTTGCGCCCACGGATGATACTGAAATGGCGGTATTGCGGATTCTCAAGGCCCGGTTTGGGCGCGTGTCTGTGGAAAGGATTCTCTGCGGCCAGGGGTTGCTGAACCTTTACCAGGCCCATGCCGAGATACAGGATGTTGCAGCACCGCTGGATGCCCCGGAAAAAATAACCGCCGCGGCGCTGGATCATTCCGACGCGCTTGCAAGGCTGACCCTGCGTCACTTCTGTGAAATCCTGGGACGTGTGGCCGGTAACGGCGTCTTGACCCTTGGCGGCACTGGCGGCGTTTACCTTTGTGGAGGGATCCTTCCGCGATTCATCGATTTCTTTCTGGAAAGTCCGTTCCAGAAAGGCTTCGAGGACAAGGGCCGGATGCGGCCCCTGCTGGAATCAACACCGGTTTTCGTTGTGATGGAAGGCTATACCGGACTGCTAGGCGCGGCTGAGGCGCTGAATAACCCGGAAGTGTAGGGGTTGGCGAGCGCTGTCGCGGTCCGATATATGATCGGCGACAGCTACAGGTAATGGACCAATCCTTCCTTGTCAAAGCGGTACTGGCGATTGTAGATCCCTTTTTCAGAGCGCTTTCCCGCCGCCAACACCATGGTCACCAGACCTTTTCTGGGTAGTTTCAGCAGCCGCCGTACCCGGCATTCATCGAAGCCTTCCATGGGGCAGGAGTCGTATCCGTGTGCCCTGAGTGCCAGCATCAGGTTCTCTGCGGCCAGTGCTGTTGATTTGGTGGCCCAGATTTTCATCTCATTCGGGGAATAGGGCCCCCTGGGCACCGGGCGCGTCAGGCCGACAAACAATCCCGCGGTTTTCTTGGCCGCACCGAATAATCCGAGAGGCCCCTGGTTGTAATGGATTGGCGCAATCTTCGAATAATACTTCTTCACAATGCCCGGCAGGTTTTCCTCCGGCCATTGCTCCAGCGCCATGCGTGAGTGCTGGCGCCAGGTATCTGTTCTGGCAACCACGACGATCAGTACTGACGCGGTTTTCGCTGCGTTCTGCCCCAGACACGCTTCGGCAAGCTGAGCTTTCAGGGCTGGTGTTCTGACCACGAAAAACTCCCAGGGCTGCAGGTTACTGGAGTTGGGTGCCAGCATGGCCAGGTCCAGGCAATCGTCCAGCACGTGGTCCGGTACCGGCTCATCCGTAAACCGCCTCACTGAACGACGGCTTCGCACCACTTTGCGGAATTCATCAAGGGCAGGGTTCGGCTCAATGTCTGACTTGGCATTCATAACGGGCAGTCCCTCTCGCCAGGGTTGGAATGACATATTTGTGGGTAGTGGAAACAGGCTTTAAGGTTACGTTAGCCGGCTGTTTATGCAATGGCCTTTTCTTCAGGAGTGGTTGGCACAAATGACCAGTACCGATTCCCGATTGCCTTTCGACGAGCTTGTTGCGCAGGTCCGCCAATGCAGAATTTGCGAGCCGCAGCTCCCGCTGGGGCCGCGCCCGGTTATCCAGATTTCCCGCTACGCCCGCATTCTGGTGGTGGGGCAGGCGCCCGGGCGACGGGTGCATCAGACCGGCCTGCCATTCAACGATCCCAGCGGCGACCGGCTGCGGGACTGGATGGGTATAAGCAGGGAGACATTCTATGACGAGCGGCAGCTGGCTATCCTGCCCATGGGGTTCTGTTACCCCGGTACCGGGAAGTCCGGTGACCTGCCGCCAAGACCGGAATGCGCACCGGCCTGGCGCGACCTGTTACTTGAGCGTTTGGAACACCTTGAGCTGACGCTGGTCATCGGACAGTACGCCCACGCCTGGCATTTGCCTGGTGGGAAAGCACCGGTGACCGAGCGGGTGAGGCGCTGGCGGGAAATCTGGCCTGAGATGTTGCCCCTGCCGCACCCCAGCCCGCGGAATAATCTGTGGTTGCGGCGCAATCCCTGGTTTGAGGAAGAGGTGATTCCCGAGTTACGCAAGCGAGTCGCGGGTATCCTCGGGCAGTAATAGAGCTCCACAAGCCCGCCTGGGAGAACCGGGCCAATTCTTCATGTGACACCTTTTTTTGTTGTTTGGTTACCTACATAAACGAGCCTAATGTTCGCGAATGTGTTCGTCAACGAAAATATGCCACAAATTCTGTGAAAGGTTAAATAGATATAAAACAATATCATATGAGATTTTCTGCGAAATTTGGGCAATAATTTTGTAACGAATTCGAAAAAAATATGTTCTAAAACTTTCCATTCTTTCTCTCCCGCGCTAAATTTGTCGTGTCTCGAAAACAGAAAACGGTCGCTGACCGCAATAAGTGTTCGGGATGACAGTGTCCATCAAAAAGCATAAGCGCCTTAAGCTATTGAAATAAGGATTAATCTAGCTGCCAACGAGAGGCAGAAACGATGGGCCGGAAAATTTCAAACAATAATAGGAAGCTATCATGATCGAAAACAAAAAATGTTCGAATGCTAAATCCTTCAAGCTGTCTGCGCTGGCCGCCAGTGTTGCGATGATCGCCGGGGCCGTCACCGCGCCGGTTTCCGCTGACGCGACATTCGAGTCCGACAGTGGCTGGAAGGCCGGCTTCAACGGTCATATTCCGATCTTTGCCGTACTCGGTAATTATGATGATCCGACTGATGAGGATTCCTTCACCATTACTACGGGTTTCAACCCCGCTACCCTTCAAACCAATATTTATGCTCCGATGCAGAATGGGCTAGAGGTTTCTGGTCATTTCCAGATGAACGCGGATATCGCTCCGGGTGATGCGAATGCAAACTTCCGCAGCCGGGTTTCGGAGATTGCAGTTGCCGGGGACTTTGGCCAGGTCAACATCGGTAAGGGGTTCGGAATCTTCGGTGTTCCGGCTATCGGTGACAATGGCAGTGCCCTGGGCGTTGGCCTTATCGGTGGTCCCGACCAGGTTGCAGCAACGGCGGGCCGTATCGGTAACGGCTACTTCTACGCCAACTTCACGCCGCGCGTAATGTACACATCCAACAACCTCGGCGGATTGCAGTTTAAGGTGGGTCTTTTCAGTCCGTCGAAAGTTGATGATGACACTACGAGCCTGGATGACGATGCCGAGTATTCCATGCCCCGTATTGAGGGTAACGTGGTCTACACTACTGATATGTTCTCGCTTTGGTCCAGCGCTTTCACGCAGGACGTAGACTCCAAGGCAGGGGCATTTGACGACTACACAATGTCTGGCATCGATTTTGGCGGTTCTGTGGCCCTTGGTGATCTGAATGTGCGGGGTAACTATTCCGTGACGTCCGGTACCGGTAACGGCGTATTTGCAGCGCGGCTCGACCCGAATGAGGAAGATGCCAGCCAGTGGTACGTTGAGACAACCTACCAGATCAATCGCACCACCCTGGGGGCCAGTTATGGTGAAGGTGAGGATGACATCAACTCAAGCGATAACGACACAGATCTGACCATGATCTTTGCCCGCTATGCAGCGACGGATGCTCTGACACTGATGGCCGAATACACCACTCTGGGCACAGAGGGTGGCCAGGGCGAATACGATGCCTTCATTGTAGGCTCACAGCTTACTTTCTAAGAGGTATTTAAGCTCCGGGCGGTAAAACCGGCCGGAGCAAATGCCTGAGAGAGTGGTTCAGGCGCTGTGGTGGAGAGCAACAGTCTGTGGTTGCGGCGTTTCGTGAGCCGACAGGTATTTGTCGAGCTCGCGAACATCGTCTTCAGTGGCGTATAGCCCCTGCTTTGTTCGGCGCCAGAGAATGTCCTCTGACGTCATCGCCCATTCGTATTGGATCAGGTATTCGACTTCCCGCTCATAGAGTGTTCCGGCAAACCGGTATCCCAGGTCTTGAACCGATTCGGCGTCGTTCAGAATATAGTAGGCGTTGGTTCCGTAGGTACGGACATAACGGCTGCTGACGGCCTCGGGAAGCCAGGGATAATCCGCTGAAAGTCTGGCTTCGAGCGTGTCGTGATTCTCGAAGTCACCGCCAGGCAGGATGCCTTTTTTGGTCCACGGCCCCTGAGCGTGTGGGAAAAACTGGCACAGTTTGTCGGTGGCGGCTTCCGCCAGCTTGCGGTAGGTCGTGATCTTGCCGCCGAATACCGAAATAACCGGGGCTTTGCCTTTCTCCTTGCTGACTTCAAATGAGTAGTCCCGGGAGGCTTTCTTGGCATCGCCTTCTTCGTCATCCATCAGCGGACGAACACCGGAGTAGGACCAGACCACATCACTTGCTGTGAGTTGTCGTTTGAAGTGGGAGTTGACGATATCCAGCAGATACTCGGTTTCTTCCGGTGAAATCTTTGCGTTCTTCGGGTCACCCTCATAATCCACATCGGTGGTGCCGACCAGTGAGAACTCATCCTCATAGGGGATAACGAAAACAATGCGCTCATCTTCGTTCTGTAGAATGTAGGCTTCTGTCTCCCGGTTCAGGCGGGGAACAACGATGTGGCTGCCCTTGACCATGCGAATGTTTTTTGGCGCCTTCATGGCAAGGCTTTCACTGAACAGACGGCTTACCCAGGGGCCTGAAGCGTTAATAATGACTTTCGCTGACACATGGTGGATGCTGTCGTCATTCATGTCCTGGAGCGATATATCCCAGGAGTTTTCACCCCGTTCAGCGTTGATGCACTTGGTTCTGGTGAGAATGGTGGCGCCGCATTCCTGGGCTTTCTTGGCCGTCAGTACTACCAGGCGGGCGTCATCTACCCAGCCGTCGGAATATTCAAACCCTCTGGTAATGTCGGACTTGAGCGGATCCTTTTCATCAAATTTGATGGACCGCGACCCGGGTAAGACTTCCCGCTTGGCAAGGTGGTCATAGAGGAACAGTCCCATTCTGATCATCCAGGCCGGGCGCAGGTGAGGGCGATGAGGCAGCCGGAAACGCATAGGCCACATGATGTGGGGCGAGTTCCGCAATAATGATTCCCTTTCTGCCAAGGCTTCACGAACCAGCCTGAACTCATAGTGCTCGAGGTATCGCAGTCCACCATGGATCAGTTTGCTGCTATTCGAGGAAGTCGCTGACGCAAGGTCGTTCATTTCGCACAGCAACACTTTAAGACCCCGGCCCGCAGCATCCATGGCGATACCCGTTCCGTTGACGCCGCCGCCGACGACGACAACGTCAAATTTAGTGTTCTCCTCGGCCATCTTGTGTCATCTCCTGACGCCTGTGAAAGGACGCTTCCGGGCGTTCTTTCCGGTTTTACTGAAATGTATTCCCGTATTATGCGAAAGCAAAATATATTCGTAAAGGAAAATACAGAAAAAAAACGAAAAAGTGTGCGCGAGTAATCAGCTGGCCTGCCAGATCACTTTTGGCAAGCAGGCGGGATCTTCAGACGGGGAGGGTCAGACCAGGTGCAGCTCTACGTTGTGCTCACGCAGCAGTTGGCGTATTTCCACGGGAGGTGTCTCGTCGGTGAATACGTGGTCGGCCTGGGCAATGCTGCCAAGACGTACCATGGCGTTGCGGCCAAATTTGGAGTGGTCGGCGGCGAGCAGAACCTGCCCGGAATTTTCGATAATGGCCTGGGCGACACGGACTTCCCGGTAATCGAAGTCGAGCAATGAACCATCGGTGTGAATGCCACTGATGCCGATGATGCCGAAGTCCATCTTGAACTGATTGATAAAATCCCGGGTGGCTTCGCCTACAATGCCGCCATCGCGATTCCGGACTTCACCGCCGGCAATAATGATATGGAAATCCTCCTTGGCGGAGAGGATGGAAGCGACGTGAAGATTGTTGGTCACCACCTGAAGGTTGTTCTTCTCGAGCAATGCCTTGGCAATGGTTTCTGTGGTGGTGCCGATGTTGATGAACATGGAGGAGTTGTCGGGGATCATCTTCACCAGGGCTTCGGCAATACGCTCTTTCGCTTCCAGATCCATGATCTTGCGGGCCTGGTAGGCGGTATTGACGGTGCTGGAGTCAATGCCCGCGCCACCGTGATGGCGACGGAGTTTTTTCTGGCTGGCGAGTTCGTTAAGGTCCCGGCGAATGGTCTGCGGTGTGACTTTGAACTGGTCCACCAGTTGTTCTGTGGTCACAAAGCCGTTTTGCTGGATCAGTTCCATAATCAGGTCCTGCCTGCGTCGCTGTGCCATTCAATCGCCTCCGGAGCCGCGTTTTTCAGTATCGAACGAAATCGCCTTCTGTATCCGCGTTCATTTTAGAGTGTTTTATATCTTTGTGCAGCCTTTTTAGGGAGTTGTAGCGTTCGGCCTTTTTCTGAAGGCCGAAAAGGGTTGGCTTTTGTTTTCAAAAAGGTAAAAATACGAAAAAATAAGAACACCTGAGGCAAAACAACCATGACTCAATACATTTTGTCGATCGACCAGGGAACCACCAGCTCCCGAGCCATTCTGTTCAACCTGGATGGCAACATACATGCGTCAAGCCAACAGGAATTTACCCAGCATTTTCCCGCCAGTGGTTGGGTTGAGCATAACCCCGAGGATATCTGGCGCACGGTGCGTGAAACCTGTGACAACGTGATGGAAAAGGGGTGCGGCAAAAACGACGAGGTTGTTGCGGTTGGTATAACCAACCAGAGGGAAACCACCGTGCTCTGGGACAGGGCCACCGGGGAGGCCGTCTATCCCGCCATCGTCTGGCAGGACCGGCGAACCGCTGAGTGGTGTGAAGTGCTCAAAAAACAGAGCCTGGAACCGTCTGTGAACAGCAAGACGGGACTGCTGATAGACCCCTATTTTTCAGCCACGAAAATTCGTTGGGTGCTGGATCATGTGCCGGGTGCCAGGCAGCGGGCTCAGAAAGGTGAGCTTGCGTTCGGTACCATTGACAGCTTCCTGCTCTGGCGTCTGACAGGCGGCAGAATTCATCGTACCGATGCTACGAACGCCAGCCGCACCATGCTGTTCAATATTCATGAGCAGCAGTGGGATCAGGAACTGCTGGACCTTTTCGGCATTCCGGACTCCCTGTTGCCGGAGGTTATGGATTCCGCAGCGGACTTTGGTCAGATCGTCGGCAACGGACGCCTTGATGGTGCGTTCGTAATGGGTATGGCTGGCGACCAGCAGGCGGCACTGTTCGGGCAGACATGTTTTGAAACCGGTATGGCAAAAAGCACCTATGGAACCGGTTGCTTCCTGATGCTGAATACCGGCGATCAGGCTTTGACTTCGGAGCACCGGCTGCTGACCACAATCGCTTACCGTCTCAATGGCAAGCCGGTGTATGCGTTGGAGGGCAGTATCTTTATCGCTGGTGCAGCCGTTCAATGGTTGAGAGATGGTCTGCAGCTTATCAGGAGCGCCTGTGAAACCGAGCCCCTTGCAGAAGGTACGCCGGTCGATCACGGGGTATATCTGGTGCCAGCCTTTACCGGGCTGGGCGCGCCTTACTGGGATCCCAACGCCCGTGGCGCCATTTTCGGATTAACCCGGGATACCGGCATAAAAGAGATTGTCACTGCGGGTCTGCAATCAGTGTGTTACCAGACCAAGGACCTTCAGAAGGCAATGCAGAAGGATGGTTTGCGCCCGATTGCGCTGCGGGTTGATGGCGGCATGGTAGCTAATAACTGGGTGCTGCAGTTTCTGGCTGACATTCTTGGAGCCACGGTAGATCGACCCAGAATGGTGGAAACGACAGCTTTGGGTGCGGCTTACCTGGCCGGACTTCAAGCCGGGGTCTATAAATCTCTGGAGGCGCTTCAGAACGCGTGGCAGTGTGATCGGCGTTTTGAGCCGGAGATGAGCAAAGAAAAGCGGGACAAGCTTTATGCTGGCTGGTATTCCGCCGTGGCGAAACTGCAGAGCAGTCCCGAAAACCCCACGTGATTAGCGCTTTTGTGTCTGTTCGTTATGGAGAGGATCGTGACCTGTCCAGTGAAAAAATTTGTTTTCGAACACCAAGAGTATTTTTGATCAGTATGAATACCTTAGCTTCTAGTGATTGAAACGAAAATCCTTTGTCAGAGCCTTTGATGACAGGAATATGAAAAAAATATTTTCGAATCTTTTCGTTTTAGCATAGCTCTTGTAGACTTACTTGAAGCCAAAACAACAACCGAAAGGGAAAAAGCATGTCTCTAACGCTGCAGAATGTATCGCGCGTTGTGGACGGAGAAACCTGGATATCGGACGTCACCATGACGCTGGAGCCAGGTTCCTTTAATGTCCTCCTGGGCCGGACGCTTGCCGGCAAGACGTCTCTGATGCGCATAATGGCGGGCCTGGACCGGCCGTCTAGCGGTAATATTCTGATGAACGATGTTGACGTGACTGGTGTTGCTGTCCAGAAGCGAAACATCTCCATGGTTTACCAGCAGTTCATCAATTACCCCACCATGAGCGTGTTCGAAAACATTGCCTCGCCCCTCAAGCTGGCAAAGAAGAGTCAGAAAGAGATCGACAGGCGTGTTCGGGAAACCGCCGAGCTGTTGAAGATTGATAATCTTCTGGATCGCCTGCCTCTCGAGCTATCCGGCGGCCAGCAGCAGCGGGTCTCCATGGCCAGGGCACTGGTAAAGGATGCAGACGTGGTGCTTTTTGACGAGCCCCTTGTCAACCTGGATTACAAGCTGAGAGAAGCCCTGCGCAGCGAACTGAAAGATCTGTTTGAGGCTCGCAACTGCATCGCGGTTTACGCCACCACCGAGGCTCAGGAAGCGCTGGCGCTGGGGGGCGAAACTGCGGTGTTGCACGAAGGCAGGCTGCTTCAGAAGGGGCCTACTCCCACCGTCTATCATCGGCCGCAGGATATCGAGACTGCGGAAATATTTTCCGAACCGCCTATCAACATCGTGCCGGGTCGAGTCACAGAGAATGAAGTGACCTTTGATGAGCAGGTGCACTTCCGGCTTAATTCGGACCTGGCCTCTCTCGAACCTGGCAATTACAAATTCGGTGTTCGTCCCTCGCACATCGGTCTGGCGCCCCATGCCGATGATGATCTGGAAATAATGGTGACTGTCGATCTCGCCGAAATCAGTGGCTCGGAGACTTTTCTCCACGTGCATAGTGAATCCTACGAGCTGGTTCTGCATTTACAGGGTATCTATCAGTACCGGCCAGACGAGCAGATCACGGTGTTTTTCCCTACCCACAAACTCTATGCATTTGCGCCCGATGGCAGAACTATTCTTGTGCCCGGCCGGGCGGAGGGGCTCTGACATGGCAGAAATAACGTTAAAAACATTGGCTCACTCTTACAGCAAAAAACCAGCGGGCCCGGAAGACTATGCGATTCGCAAGATGGAACACGTCTGGGCGCAGGGAGGAGCCTATGCGCTGCTGGGACCATCCGGTTGTGGTAAGTCCACGCTGCTGAACATTATTTCCGGGCTGGTAACGCCTTCAGAAGGTGATGTGCTATTCGACGGCAAACGGATGAACGAACTGCCGCCTGAAAAGCGCAACATTGCGCAGGTTTTCCAGTTTCCGGTGATCTACGACACCATGACGGTGTACGACAACCTCGCTTTCCCGCTTCGCAATCAGGGTGGTTTCTCGGAAGACTGGATCCGTGAAAAAGTCCATGAGGTGGCTGACGTTCTGGAGTTGTCCGGCGAGCTGAAACGCAAGGCCAAGAACCTCAGTGCGGACCAGAAGCAGAAGGTTTCGATGGGTCGGGGGCTGGTCCGTGAGGATGTAACCGCAATCCTGTTTGATGAGCCGCTGACCGTTATTGATCCTCAGTTGAAGTGGCGCCTGCGGCGCAAGCTCAAACAGATCCATGAGCGCTTTGATATCACCATGGTCTACGTGACCCATGACCAGCTGGAAGCCTCAACATTCGCCGATAAGATCGCACTGATGTACGAAGGGCAGATTGTTCAGTTCGGTACACCTCAGGAATTGTTCGAGCGGCCGGCCCACACCTTTGTCGGATACTTCATCGGCAGTCCGGGGATGAACTTCTTCGAACCCAGGTTGACCGATGAGGGGCTGATGTTTAATGGCAAAGCCATACCGGTCAACGAACAGATTCTCGACAAGGTCCGCCGCAGTGGCTCCGACAATATCAGGCTGGGTATTCGTCCGGAGTTCGTGACGTTGGGGACGGACACCGGAGAGCAGCGTTATGAGGTGACAGTCACCGGTGTTGAGGATCTGGGTACCTACCAGATGGTCGACGTTGAGTTTGGTCCTGTCACTGTAAAAGTCCGCATTCCGGAAGATCAGCCAGTTCCCAATGACGCTGCCAGTATCGGGTTTCCGGATCCCTGGCTGAAAGTGTATGTCGACGAGCGGCTAGTGGAGGCCGATCATGAATAAGATAGAAAATAACAAGGCATGGTTTTTCGTCATTCCGGTCTTCGTGGTTGTGGCCTTCTCGGCCGTAATCCCGCTGATGACCGTGGTTAACTATTCAGTACAGGACATTTTCGGCGCTAATTCCGCTTTCTGGACAGGTACTGAGTGGTACCGGGAAATGCTCCGGAACCCGGATCTACAGGCAGCTCTGCTGCGGCAATTCGCTTTTTCCTTCGCCATCCTTGCCATTGAGGTGCCCCTGGGCATTGGCATTGCCCTGCTGATGCCGAAGAAGGGCTGGGCCGCCTCGGCTGCTTTGGTTCTGGTGGCCATGCCACTGCTCATCCCGCTGAACGTGGTTGGAACCATCTGGCAGATTCTTGCCCGCTCCGATATCGGCCTGCTGGGCTGGTCCCTGAGCAGTCTGGGAATGGACTACAACATTAACGCTAACGCGGCCGATGCCTGGTTTACCATCATTCTGATGGATGTGTGGCACTGGACCCCGCTGATTGCGCTGCTCAGTTACAGTGGCCTGCGTGCCATCCCCGATGCCTATTACCAGGCCGCCCGCATCGACCGTGCTTCACGCTGGGCAGTGTTCCGCTACATCCAGTTGCCCAAGCTGACCAATGTTCTGGTGATCGGTGTACTACTGCGGTTCATGGACTCCTTTATGATTTACGCCGAGCCGTTCGTGCTCACCGGTGGCGGGCCCGGCAGTTCCACCACGTTCCTGAGCCAGGCGCTGACCACCATGGCTGTCGGGCAGTTTGACCTGGGGCCGGCGGCAGCGTTCTCAATTATTTATTTCCTGATCATTCTGGCCGTCAGTTGGGTGTTCTACACCGCCATCATGACGCTGCAGAAAGACAAGTCAGCCCAACAATAAAAGCAAGGGGACAGACGTGAAATCACGAATCGCATTCATTGTTTATCTGGTGATCATGATTCTGCCGATTTACTGGCTGATCAATATGTCACTCCAGACCAACTCGGAGATTCTTGGCGAGCTCAGCTTCTGGCCAAAGAATCTGACCTTCGACAACTACCTCAATATCCTGACAGATGACAGTTGGTATATGGGTTATGTGAACTCCATGACCTATGTGTTCATGAACATGGCCATCAGCCTGACTGTTGCCCTGCCGGCCGCCTATGCGTTCAGCCGCTACAAGTTTGTGGGTGACAAACACCTGTTTTTCTGGCTGTTGACCAACAAGATGGCACCGCCGGCGGTCTTTGCTCTGCCATTCTTCCAGCTGTACTCATCGGTGGGACTGTTCGATACCCACATTGCCGTGGCATTGGCTCACACCCTGTTCAACGTAGCCCTGGCGGTGTGGATCCTGGAAGGCTTCATGAGTGGCGTGCCGAAGGAAATTGATGAAACCGCCTACATCGACGGTTACAGCTTTCCGAAGTTCTTCGTGAAGATTTACATCCCGCTGATCCGCTCCGGTATTGGTGTCACCGCGTTCTTCCTGTTTATGTTCTCCTGGATAGAGCTGTTGCTGGCGAGAACACTGACATCAACAGGAGCCCAGCCGATCCAGGCCATCATGACCCGAACACAGGGCGCCTCCGGGATTGACTGGGGTACGCTGGCCGCTGCCGGTGTTCTTACCATCGTGCCGGGTATTGCGGTGGTCTACTTTGTTCGCAATCACATCGCCAAGGGCTTTGCCCTGGGCCGTACCTGAGGAGGCTTGTTATGAGCTGGATGCATTGGACCGGCCCGACGGCAGGATTTTTTATCTCGATTGCCCTGATTCTGACGGGCATGACCGTATGGCAGTACTTTTCGCCCTCAGTAGAGCGGAAAGGCTTCCTGCCGATTGCCACCACCCGTGGTGACCGGCTGTTCATTGGTCTTCTGACCAGTGCGTTTATTCATCTCGCTTTTATAGGGATGACTGAACTCCATGTTTTGGTAGCAACCGCAGTGTCTGTTGTCTGGATGATTATTCTGATGCGCTGGGGTTAATCCACGAAAAAGGACTTACCTTCTTGCAGGGACGCAAAAAAGCTAGAAGAGGTATGTATGAAAAACAACAAGTTGAAATACCTTTCGCTGATGATTTCAGGGGCTCTCCTGACTTCATCACAGGTATACGCGCAGGACTACAGGGCGGCGGCTGAAAAGGCTCTGGATGAGCACTTCCAGCGCTCAACCCTGTCCAGGGAAGAGCAGCTTGCCGAGCTGGAGTGGTTTATCAAGGCAGCGGAGCCTTTCCGCGGCATGGAAATCAAAACCGTAGCGGAGGGTCTGACGACCCACACCTACGAAGCTGAAGTGTTGGCCGAGGTCTTCACGGACATCACTGGTATTGAAGTAGAGCACAACATCATCGGTGAAGGTGATGTGGTTGACACCATGCAGACCCAGATGCAGTCCGATCGGAATATCTACGACGCTTTTGTGAATGACTCTGACGCCATCGGGACCCATCTGCGCTATGGCAAAACCGTTGCCATCTCTGATGCGATGGAGAACGAGTGGAAGGATTTCACTAACCCTGATCTTGATCTGGATGATTTTATCGGTCTGCAGTACACCACCGGCCCTGACGGTAAAATTTATCAATTGCCGACCCAGCAGTTCGCCAACCTTTACTGGTTCCGTGCTGACTGGTTTGACCGCGAAGATCTTCAGGAGCAGTTTAAAGAGCGCTACGGGTATGACCTGGGTGTACCTCTGAACTGGTCCGCCTATGAAGACATCGCCGAGTTCTTCAGCGTTCACGTCAAGGAAATCGATGGTGAGCGCGTATACGGGCATATGGACTACGGTCGTCGTGATCCTTCGCTGGGCTGGCGTTTCCACGACTCCTGGCTTTCCATGGCCGGTATGGGCAGCAAAGGCGTGCCTTTCGGCAACCCGGTGGATGACTGGGGTATCCGTGTCAACGAAGACGGTAACCCGGTTGGTGCCAGCGTTAGCCGCGGCGGTGCGACCAACTCTCCGGCTTCCGTATACGCCGTGACCAAAATGGTTGAATGGCTGCGCGACTATGCACCGGAAAGTGCGCGAGGCATGACCTTTGGTGAAGCCGGCCCGGTACCTGCACAGGGCCAGATTGCCCAGCAGATCTTCTGGTATACCGCTTTCACCGCGGATATGACGGATCCAAGCTTGCCGGTCACTGATGACGAGGGCAATCCGAAGTGGCGTATGGCGCCGTCTCCGGCCGGCCCCTACTGGGAGGAAGGTATGAAAGTTGGTTATCAGGACGTGGGCTCCTGGACTTTCTTTGACTCCACACCCGAAGATCGTCGCACGGCTGCATGGCTGTTCGCGCAGTTCACTGTTTCCAAGACCGTGTCTCTTGAAAAGACCATCGCCGGCCTGACGCCGATTCGTCGTTCAGATATCTTCTCGGATGAGATGACCGAGTTGGCGCCAAAACTGGGCGGTCTGGTAGAGTTCTACCGCAGTGAAAACGAGAGCATGTGGACTCCAACAGGCACTAACGTGCCGGATTACCCTCGTCTGGCCCCACTGTGGTGGCAGAACCTGGCACCGGCTGTGAACGGTGAGGTTACACCGAAGAAAGCACTGGACGATCTGGCCGCGGCCATGGATCGCACCATGTCGCGTCTGGCACGGGCGGATGTCTTTGACCAGTACGCGCCGATCCTCAACGAGGAGCGTGATGAACAGTACTGGCTGGATCAGCCTGGCGCACCGAAGCCAGCCCTGGAGAATGAAAAGCCCCAGGGTAAGACCAAGCCGTACGATCAGATGATGGAGGAGTGGATGGCCGAATAGGCTGCTCTAATCTGAATCTGACCTTGCCAGCCCGCGAATACGCGGGCTGGCAATCTCTGTCCTGCCAAAAGACACCGCGATCTTCACGCCTTGCTTAATTTGCCGCCGAAATTTCTATCATGGATTGACAGTGTTCGTTTTCGAATATTATATTGTTCGTTGTCCCTGACATCGAAAAGTCGGTGGGTCTTGGCCGGTTGCTTGTACATCCCCCTAAACAGCATTTCAGGTGTTTCTCCGCGCTTTGCGGGTAAACCCTGCCGGCCCTTTTTATACAGGTGTTTCCAAACCAAAAAGCCACATCGTTATTTTCGATATAACAAAATCATATCGGTATTTGTTTATTTTCGCTTGTGAGCGTTCGCAAACGAATATTACAATTTGGTCAGCTGCTAAATATAACCCGGATTACATAACAACAGGAGGCAGACCATGAGAAAGCCCATTCTGATTGCGAACTGGAAAATGAACGGAAGTCTGCATGCCAACCAGGCGTTGTTGGTGCGCATGCTAGCCAAGCTCAGGCCTTTCCGGAAAACCATTGATATGGTCATCTGCCCGCCGTTCCCCTACCTGTTTCAGGTTCGAGACCTGCTCGGGTACACCGGGCTATCGCTCGGGTCCCAGAATGCCAGCTCTGCAGTGTCCGGTGCTCACACCGGGGAAGTCAGTGCCACCATGCTGCAGGAAATGGGCTGCCGTTATGTACTGGTAGGGCATTCAGAACGCCGGTCCCTTTACCAGGAGTCCAATGCCAATGTGGCTGCCAGGCACAAGCAGGTGCTGGCGACCGATATGACCCCTGTTCTGTGCGTCGGTGAGACCCTGGAAGAGCGGGAGCAGGGCCAGACCATGACGGTGATTGAGCGCCAATTGCAGGCAGTGATTGACGCATCCGGACTGGAGGGGCTGAGCAGCAGCATTATCGCTTATGAACCGGTGTGGGCCATCGGTACCGGCAAAACCGCAACGCCGGAACAGGTCTATGAAATCCATCGAGCTATTCGCGAATTCCTGGATACTCGTCAAGCGGGGACCGGTCAATCCGTCAGCGTCGTTTATGGTGGCAGTGTGAAGTCGGGTAATGCGGCTGAACTATTCCAGTCGCCGGAGGTAGACGGCGGCCTGATTGGCGGTGCCTCGTTGCAGGCCGATGAATTTGCACTGATCACTGCCGCACTGGCCGACACCGTTGCAGAAGCCGGTAGCCTGTGCGGCATGTTGGACTGATCAGAGAGTGAGTGGCTGGCCTGCTTCCTTGCGGCGGGCCTCCCATTCTTCCCGGGTCTGGGCGGCCTCGTCTCCCGGCATGGAGTCGATGATGTCGAAATAGTCGCTGGAATACTCATCAGCCATGATTTCGTTCCGGGGCTTTACCCGCACCACGTAGACGGTCTGTATATTCTGGTGGTCAAATGCCCGCCAGTGCTGCTCGTCCTTGAGGAAGCGGTACCTGTGTCCTTCCAGTGCGCGGATGACATCACTGGTGTTGGTAGTGCCGGCACGTTCTACAGCGTCTTTGTATTGATAGACTATGCTATAGGCGGAGGCTGCCGCAGTCGATGGTCGCATTTCATAGCGGCTGGAGAAGGCCTCGACAAACTCCTTGCCCCGCGGGTAATCGTACTGGTAGGGCACGCTCCATACCCAGGGAGCCCCGCCGACTACTCCCTCCATTATGGTAGGGCCAACCTGACGGGCCATGCCCAGTGTCAGGTTGGGGACCACGACCTGCATCTTTTCTGTCAGGCCCATTTCGTAGGCCACGTTCAGTGCACGCACCATATCGTCACCGAATAGCACCATCATCAGCACCTTGGCATCACTTTGTTCAGCCTGCTCCAGAGCCTCGCGGAAATCGGTAATCAGAGCGCGGGGGAAGGGTGTTTTTACACCTGCATGCGCCTCGGTATCATCGGTATTGGTGAACCTTCTCACAGACTCTTCCACAGACCAGCCCCAGGTGTAATCCGCGGTGATGTAAAAGTATTCGTCATCGGCATGTTGGGTGGTGAGGTACTGACTAAGGGCCTTAGCGGTCATCCAGGCGTTGTAGGGTTCCCGGAACATGTGGCTGTGGCCAGCGGCACCGGTGGTGGCATTGGAATAGGTCAGTGTTCCGAAGTAGATTCTGTCCCTGTCCCTTGCAGCTCTTCCGGACGATATGGCAACAGCGCTGGAGACCCCACCGAACAACATCTGTACCCCTTGACGGTCGATCAGCTCCGCGGTGTTCTTGGCGCCCTTGTCCGGCTCTCCCGAGGTGTTTCGTATCACCAGCTCCAGGTCGCGGCCCATGATGCCGCCGGCCTTATTGATTTCATCAACCGCAAGGAATGCTCCGAGCCGTTGTTGCAGGCCCTGGTCCTTGTAGCGTCCAGTCTGTGGGTAGTTCAGCCCTATTTTCAGGGTTTCTGCTGCTACTGTCGTAGTCACAAGCAGGGTCAGCAACAGGAAAGCAAAAGGCTTTTTGCAGAGCATTGGCGAAGGCCTCCGTGGTCACGCCGGGCCGCAAAACACGGGCCCCTGATATTGTTTTTATAAAGCGTGCACAGTGTCGCGGGAGACTGAAGAGGCAACAATCGTACTAAAGTGGAAGGTTGTGTAACGATTTGTCAGCTGTTGAAGGCTGTCACGAAGCCTTTGTTGATCAGGCGACAGCCTGATTGCGAACGGATTCCAGCAGCCGATACCAGAGCGGACGGGGCAGCAGGCTTTGGGCACCATGAAGTGCGGAACGGATCCTGTCCGGACTCATCGACCCGAGTACCGGAACCGGTGTTCCCGGAAGCTGACGCAGCCAGGCGACAGCGAGTCCGGTCTCATCCAGCCCGGTTTCCGCCAGTGCTCTGTCGAGGATGTCGGTGGGGATCCGGGCGGCCAGGTTCCCACCACCCAGGGGAGACCACGCCAGCCAACGCAACCCGTCAGTAAGGTGAGCCTCCAGTGTGCCGTCGAAAAGTGGGGCGGTATGAGCGAGGGACAACTGGCTCTGGTTGCATACCAGTGGCAGCCCGGTATTCCCGGCCAGCCATCGCCACTGCTCCGGCAGGAAATTGGACACGCCTATCTGGCGTACCTTACCGGCTGACACGGCCTTTTCCAGCGCCCGGGCAACATCGTCAGCCTGCATCAGTGGGTCTGGCCGGTGTATCAGGAAAGTATCAATCTGCTCTATAGACAGCGAGACCAGGGCTCTGTCGATGGCACTCTCCAGGTAACCGGCTTCTGCCTGGTAATGCTTCACCTGCCATGGTGATCGGTCCTGGTTGGCTGGTACGATACCTGCCTTGGTTATTACGCGTACCTTTTCGCGCAGTAAGGGATGGGTTTTCAGCGCATTGCCAAATAGCCGTTCGCACTCGCCACCACCATAGATATCGGCATGATCGAACAGGTTTAACCCCTCGTCCAGCCGGGCAGCAATCCAGTTGGCCAGATTATCCGGTCTGGTGAGCTCGGGGTGATCATGCAACCGCATCATTCCCAGAATCAGGGGTGTTTCCGGTGTGAATCCGGCTGTTCGAACGTTCTCCATGGTTACTCCTTGCCGAAGGCGATGACGACGCGGTAGTCATTATGAGTTCTTGTAAACACACAGGGCTTGGTGCTTTCGCTATCCCATCGAACTGCTGTCTATTGGTTTGCCGGGGTCCTGCGCCCGGCGACCAACGCCAGCGTGATGCTGACAAGGCTTGATCCTACCAAAGCGCCCGCAAACGGAAGCAGGGTCGGAATACCCCCGGGGAAGCTGGCGACTTCCAGCCCTGCCAGCAAGCTGCCACCGGTAACCCAGCCCGGAATGATCGCCCCCGCCAGACCGGCCAGACCACCCAGTACCGCCGCCGTCGTTGTCATTCGTTTCCAGAGTCCCATCAGTACCGGTATCACCGCCGTGGCACAGAGCAGGTCGGCAATCAGGAACAGTCTCAGCACCGATACGCCCTGAAGCGACACGATCACCACCGGAATCATCAGGATGACGGTAATCCATCGTGCCGATGTAATGGTAAGCCCCTGTTTCTCGGTAACCGCCAGGGAAGCCAGGGCGTTTTGCAGGGTATCCACCGACGAGGCCACAAGCGTCAGCGCCAGCACCAGAGCAGGAATCGTCAGCCATGCCGGTGCCCCGGATAGCAGCGCAAAGAAGGGAATTGGCGGGGACCCGAGATCGGCACCGCTCATGGCGGCGGCAATGCCCAATGAACCGACAATGGCAACTACCGCAATGGTAATCACACCACCCAAAAGTGCACCGCTGCGAAGTGATGCGGTGTCCCGCGCGGACCACAACCTTTGCCAGTAACCCTGATGAAACAGGTTGGCAGCAGTCACCGCGATGACCAGGGTCAGGGCAATGCCCAGTGCGCTACCAACCGGCGCGGATGGTGCATTGGAGGTCTGCAGCTCCGGTAGTCGCTCCATGGCGACAAATCCAACGATTGCCAGCAAGCCGATGAGCAGAAACGCTTGCCACTGGTCGGTGACAATGCTGGCACGCAGGCCACCCCAGGCGGTGTAGATCAGGGTGGCTATTGCCACGCCGAGCACGGCGAGATTGCCGTTTACCCCGGAAAGCAGGGAAGTAATGGCGCCAATGGCTGTGAGCTCCGCCGTCACGAAACATAGCATGTAAAGCACGGAAATCAGCGATACGTAGCGGCGAACCGCATTGCCATAACAGGCCTGGGCAAATTCCCCGATACTTCGGCCCTGGGGCAGGTAACGGCGGATGGCCGGGCCACAGAAGGCAAACACGATAAACGGGAGCGCCGCGCCCAGGGCATACCCGGCCAGCGCCACGGGCCCCACCAATGCTCCCACTTCGGGGGGCGCAAACAGTATCCAGCCACCCATGCCGGACGCCAGGAACGATAGACCCAACGCCCGGGCGCCCTGACTGTTGCGCGCAGTCACATAATCGTCCAGGCCGCCATCGGCGAGACGAGCCCGCATTCCCAGCCAGGTAAACAGGGTCAGGGCCGCTGCCAGGGCAGCCACGGTGGTGTAAAACATGGTGGTAATCTCCGCCGATCGTGAAGCCTCGAATAGTGACACAGATCCGCATTGAGTCAATTTTGACAAGCATCAAATGACTGTCAGGCTTATGCTTTACTGTAGGCGGTATTATCCGGGAAAATCCCGGCACAGGAGGAACCTATGAGTAATCGCAAGTCGGAACTTGAAACCCTGCGAGCTGATTTGACGGCACGGCTGGCAAAGTACGAGGCCCATCAGCACCGGCAGGATGGAGCCCTGGAAAAGGACTCTGAAGAACAGGCAGTTCAGACCCAGAATGACGAAGTGGTGGACTCGCTGGAAACTGAGACCCGCATTGAGCTGGCGCAGATAGAGCGTGCCCTGGAACGGCTGGCCAACGGGCTGGGGGACGAATGTGAAGGCTGTGGGGAAAGCATAGACCCACGACGCTTACAGGTATTGCCCTACACCACAGTTTGTGTGAAGTGTGCTGATGACTGATATGGACAGTTCCGGCCTGCAAGATAAGGGATTGCCCAAGAGTCGTGTTATTGGTCTGATCCTGGGACCAGTGTTCCTGCTTATTACGCTGTTGATGCCAGCGCCTGAGGGAATGGGCTCAGAAGCCTGGGCGGCGCTTGGTCTGATGCTGCTGATGGCCACCTGGTGGTCCACCGAAGCGATTCCCATACCGGCCACGGCACTGATTCCGATTGTGCTGATTCCGGCACTCGGATTGGGCGGCATCAGAGAGGCGACCACTCCTTACGCCAATCCCATCATCTTTTTGTTTCTCGGTGGCTTTACCCTGGGGTTGGCGATGCAACGCTGGAATCTGCACCGTCGTATTGCCTTGCTGACACTGCTTGGCGTGGGGGATAAGCCACGGCGCCAGATTGCCGGGTTCATGATTGCCACAGCCTTTTTGAGCATGTGGGTCAGCAACACGGCGACATCGATCATGATGCTGCCGATTGGCTTGTCAGTCATCGCAATGATGGACTCTTCCAACCCTGAGGGCGTGCGACGCTACGCCACCGCGTTGCTTCTGGCGATCGCCTATTCTGCCAGCATTGGTGGGATTGCCACGCTGATTGGCACCCCTCCCAATGCATTGCTGGCCGCTTACTTGAGTGAAAACCAGAATATTTCCGTAGGCTTCGCCCAGTGGATGCTGCTTGGAGTGCCGGTGTCGCTGGTCATGCTGTTGTTGACCTGGTGGTGGCTTACGCGCCGGGATTTCGAGCTGGGCAGTCAGGCTGGCAGTGGCGACATGATACGAAGCGAGTTTAAAGCCCTCGGCCCCCTGCAGAAAGGGGAAAAGCTGGTGGCGCTGGTGTTCGTGGTAACCGCTGCTGCCTGGATTTTCAGGCCGTTGTTGTCTGATGGTCTTATGCCCTGGCTGAGTGATACCGGCATTGCCATCGCCGCCGCTATCGCCATGTTCCTGATTCCGGTAAACCTGAGCGAGCGACAATTCGTGCTCGACTGGGAGACCGCCCAGGGAATCCCCTGGGGCGTTTTGCTGCTGTTTGGCGGCGGCCTTGCCATGGCTGGCGTGATCAGTAGTTCGGGACTGGCGGAATGGATTGCCGAAAGCCTGTCAGTAGCTGGCAACCTGCCGGCACTGGTGATGGTTGCCCTGGTGGTGGGAGTCATTATTTTCCTCACCGAGGTCACCAGCAATACCGCAACGGCGGCGGCGTTCCTGCCGTTACTGGGGGCACTGGCGATGTCCCAGGAGTTATCAGTCCTGTTGCTGACCGTGCCGGCCGCTATTGCAGCGAGTTGCGCCTTTATGATGCCGGTGGCGACCCCGCCGAATGCCATCGTGTTCTCCAGCGGCCACATGAAGATCCAGGATATGATCAGGGCAGGCTTTGCGCTGAATCTTCTCGGCATTGTTGTGGTTACAGCGTTGAGTTATCTGCTGCTAGGTTTCGTGTTCACGATCTGACGGGAGGGGCTCTCCGGCCCTAACCTGCTCTAATCTTTCCCCCTTTCTTCCCATCCACCAATTCCGGCCTGCACGGGGCTGGATGGCATGAACCAGTTCTCAAAACCGGCAAAGCCAGCCCCTTCCGCAGCGGCAGATTTGAGGCACAGTTATCTTTAAGGGGTTAGCGATTTCGGTATCTTACCGTAACAAGATGTAACTCGGGAAACGTCATGTCTAATAATAACAGGGACTTCGTCTGACCATGCTGCTGGTACTCGCCGGATCCATCCTCACATTCACCATGGCCCAGGAGGCAATCGTTGTTGAGCCTTACCAGCAGGGCACCATCGTGATTGAGCAGGATTTTGATACCAGCCCCATTGAGTTGCGAACCGGCACCCGTGTAGAGCCGCTGGTAGAGCAACAGTTCCGTAACATCGTGCGACAGGCTTACGACTACAGCTGCGGCAGTGCGGCATTGACCACGGTGCTCAACTTCTATCTGGGCAGGAATCTCGGCGAGCGACAGGTAATGGAAGGCCTGCTTCATTACGGCGAAAGTGAGCGCATTGTTCAGCGCCGGGCTTTCTCCATGCTTGATATGAAACGCCTGGTCACCGCACTGGGTTATCCATCCGGGGGCTTCCGCGCCACCATTGAGGACCTGATGGATCTTGACCACCCGGCCATCGTTCCCATTCAGCATGCCGGCTTTAAACATTTCGTGGTGCTCAGAACCATCCGCGAGGGACGCGTGTACCTCGCTGATCCGGCAATTGGCAATATTTCCTTTACGCTCGCCCAGTTCGAGGAGAAGTGGGACGACAACGTTCTTTTTATTGTCTTCCCGGGCAGCGATAAACCGCTGGATTACCTCGAGCTCAAAGAGGAGGACCTGCGGTTTGTGGATGACGAAACCATGACATTACTGGCGCTTCAGAAAATTCCGGAGTTCCACGAGTCTACCGAACGCCGGATCCGGAACATGCTGGAACGCCAGAAAAACAACCCGGATGGCAGCGTCGAGAATACCAGAAAGCAGCTGTTCTACCGTCGTAATTAACGTGCGGGGCGCAAAGCCCCGGCACAGGAACCATTACAAGTAAAATAAGGGAGTCAGGATGAATCGTTGGTTAGTGCGAGGTTTTATCCTTGTTTCCGTGACTGGCCTTTACCCGAGCATGGCACTGTCGCAGGAAGGAAACGTAGATCAGGCCAGGGAAGCGCTTGCAAAGCAGGAGGGTGATGAAGACTCCTCAAAGCAGCTGGAAGAGGTTTTCCAGTCGGCGGAGACCAGCTACTCGTTGCAGAAAAAAGGTACTCACGCTCTCAATTACTCCTTTGATTATTCCTACACCGGCGATCAGCGCCTGGACCTGGCGATCACCGATGGCTCCGTTCGTAATCTGGACGTAGTGCCCTCTGCAACACACAGCTTCACCAACGCGTTTTCCTATGATTATGGTCTGCTGGACAACCTGACGGTGGGTACCCGCATTCCATTGGTGGTCAAGCACGACACCCAGGACGAGCTCAGTGTTTACGACTTTGGAGACATATCCGCTACCGCGCGGTGGCAGCCGTTTTCCTACGTTCCGGGGAAAATGTCCACTACGTTATTTGGCACCTTTACCTCCAAGACAGGGGTAAGCCCCTACGAAATCGATATTGACGAGCAACTCTCGACTGGAAGCGGATATTACTCCCTGGCCGGGGGCGTAAGTATCTCCAAAGTACTGGACCCGGTGGTGGTATTCGGTTCCACCAGCGCCACCTACAATATTCCTGAAACTGGACTTCAGCAGGTCCGCGGCGCGCGAGTACTGGAAGAGATAGAGCCAGGCTTCGGGTTGTCTGCGTCCGGTGGTTTTGCCTATTCGTTGTCCTACGACATTTCTCTCAGTATTTCGGCACAGCTGAGCTACAGCGACGAAACCATACTTTCCTTCAGCGACGGAACCCAGGCTGTTGCCCAGGACCAGATGAGTGGTTTTCTCAGCATGTCGCTGGGTACCCGTGTAAGCGATACCACCATTGTTAATACCAGCCTTGGTATCGGCCTGACCGAAGACGCACCGGACTTCTCGCTGGGCGTGTCTCTGCCCATCAGATTTTCAGGTCTCAAAGAGTGACTTCAGCCTCTGAGGTTTTACGGGAAGGGAAGATTTCATGGGTATAACCAGCCACAAACAACGGATTGCCGGTGCCATCGTGGCAGCCTCGGTAACCTGTGGTGTCGAGGCGCAGCTGGCACAGAATCTGACAATTCACCCCAAAGCTCTGGCGCTGGGCAACGCGGTTACGGCAGATCCGCCCGGTATCATGGCCATTCACTACAATCCGGCGGGCCTGACCAAACTCGACGGCCGCCAGCTTGAAGTGAACCTGATGAGCATCTATCTCGACATTGATGCGGATTTCCATGCCCCGGAGGGTTACGAGATCTTCGGCATTGACGGCCTTGAGACAGATCCACTGACCGGAAAACAGCGTGATCCCGTCGCCAACAAGCACAGCCACACCAACAACGTTGCGCTCTATGTGCCGGGGTTTGGCATACTGCGGGCGCCTCCCGGGCCGGCAGTGGCGCCCTCGGCCGGCATCAGTATTAATCCACCGGGATCAAAGCTCACTTTCGGTAATGCCTTTTACCTCCCCCTGGCCGCTGGTTTCTATCGCGATAAAGACGATCCGGGCCGCTACTTGCCCCAGGCAACGGCCCTGCAACGTACTACCTATCTGTCTCCCACGGTCGGGTACAAGATCAACGACGAATGGGCGATTGGTGCCGGTATCCACCTGTCCCACATGGGGATTGCCGCTGATCAGTACATGCGCGCACCGAACATGCTGCTGGGCGTTGCAGAGGTACTTCAGGACGCCTTTAACTGTGAGAGTGGTGATGAACCTCTGCAGCCCTGGCTGGCACTTTGCGGCGGCAATGTCGGGCCCTGGGACGATATAGGGGCGCTCAGTATCAACGTGCAGGAAACCCTGTCACCAACCTACGCACTCGGGGTGATGTGGGAGCCGAACGACTGGTTTACCTGGGGCGCAAGCTATACCTCTGAAGCGGACATGAACCTCAAGGGTACCTTCGAGATCGAGTATACCGACGACTGGTCCGGCTTCTGGCAGAGTGTGAACGGTTCGGTTCTGGGCGCCATCACCTCGGCCATACTGAGCCTGCCGTCGGGCGCGCCCAGGGAGGCGGGTAACGTCTCCATGGATCTGACTTATCCGCAGCATTTTCAGACCGGTATCAGTGTGGACGTGCATCCCAAGCTGACGGTTAATGTTGATGTGGGCTGGACCGACTACAAGCAGTGGGACGCGTTTGTGTTCCGCTTTGATCGCAACCTGGAATTCCTCAATGCCGCCAGGATTCTGTCGCCGGACAATGCGACACCCAGTACCTTGCGGTTACCGCTGGGTTTTACCGACCAGTGGAACTGGGGTTTTGGTCTGGAGTTCCACGCCTCTTCCCGGCTGGATCTCCGCGCTGGTGTGGAGATTCGGGATTCGGTTATTCCCGATGACCAGCGCAGTATCATGGCGCCATTCGGTGGTGCGAATCTCTATAGCATCGGGATGGGTTATCAGTGGGACAAAGATACTGAAATTGACATGAATCTGAGTTACCTGCATTCCATCGAAACCATCCCGGCCAATGGTAGTTGTAACCTGAACTGTGACAATATTACCAACATCATCTATAACCCATACGCGGGCCTGGATGTAAAAACGTCGCTGCGGGTAGCGATGGCAGGCCTGAGTTTCCGCACCAAATTCTGACGCGAAAGCGCCTGCAAACAGGGTGATCAGCCCCGATGTATATACGCCATTTACTGGTTGTTACTTGCCTGGCCGTTGCCATGTCGGGGTGTCAGTCGTCACGCTCTGGCTCATCAGGTGGCGGCGAAGGGTATTTCACCTGGGTTGATGAGCAGGGACAGGTCAGGCATACCCCGATTCCGAAAAGCTCCGGCGAAGACGCTGATGAACACCCTGCTGTCTCTGCTGTCTCTGAGGGAGCATCGTCCGAGACTTACGACGACGAGTTCAACCTGGAGAACTACCCGGATGGTAACCAGCTGGAAAAAGACGGTTATATCCGCCCCGGTGAGCCTCAGCCTTATTTTACCTGGCGGGATGCCGAGGGTAATTTCCGTGTCAGCTACTATCAGCCGGATACCAGGTCCGCCGTCGAAAAAGGACGCATTAAACCGCCAGTTCAGCTGACTGAGGCCAGCATACACCAGGCAGGAGAAATGTCCGGGACAACCGTCCTGCCAGAGGGTGCCGACCCGGATGCCATGGCGGTTCTGGGTATGCAACCGGATGAAGAATCCTTTTTCGAGAAATGGTCCGGCCAGTGTTGCCAGGACCTCGACAGGACCGAGACCGAGAAGTGGCAACGGGGCAGGGAATTTGCTGTTGATATGGATCGAACAGCCCCGGTTCACTCCTTCAGCACCGGCGTCAGTCCGTATCGCCTGGTAAGGTTGCCTTCAGCGGAAACGCACAATGATTTTATTCTGCACCTCAGGTCGTTTGCCAAAGATGGCGTTTTTGTCCCGTCCGTCGCCTTTCTGGATGCGTCTTTCGTACCATTGAGAATCGTGACCGACCTGGTTGCGCAATACGACCCGGAGTCCTGGCACAGCCATGGCTACTTGCACGCCTATATTCCGGTATTTCCCGGCCGGGGCGAACGCTGGGCGGTGATCTTTACACGCGACGAAGATCTGGCCGGTCAAACCGTTGTCGAGGGCAAGTACGGGCCGGATGCAATTCCTCATGCCCGTACTGGCGAGCTGGGTCTCTCCAGGGAAGGCGAGTAGCCAGACGGGACATTAGTCTTCGGGCTTACTCAGATCCAGCCATTGCTGGGACAACCAATAAAAACTGCCATCCGGGGCGGGGTGGGTGCAGTTGTAACGGAAGCGGCGGCTGTTGAAGCTCTTGGGGGCTTTGAGTATGACCTTGTCGCCGGAAACCTCGAAATCGACACGTCCCTGTCCCGAAGCAAAGCAGGTCAATCTGTCGACGTTTATTGAATCAGGAACAGTGAATGACAACGTCGGCGGATTTTCCTCGATCACGCCGTCAGGCAGTTCACTGGCGTCAACTGGTAGCGCCTTGCTGCGTAGTTTGTCCTTCAGACTGTTGAGTTGCCCGTAGGCATTTGCCATGGGGAAACGAGGCAAGCGAGTGGCTTCCGAGGTGGCTCCAATGGCACCGGACTGCTGGCCGTAGCCCAGCCAGCCACGCTCAGTAAGCTTGGCCTCCAGTGCCTCATCAAATTCACCGTAGGGATACGCGAACATCGGAACGTCAATACCCAGCTTGTCTGCGAGAGTTTGCTGGGCTGTATCCAGGCTGCTTTCCACGCGTTGCACCCAGCCCCCTCGACTTTCGTCCGGGCGTTTCGCCAGGTGCCCGTGGTCTTCGCTGTGGTTGGCGATGGTCACTCCGCTTCTATCGCGCACCTCCTCAAGTTGGCTCCAGGTCATGTAGCCATGGCTGCCAATGGCATCGGTGTTTACGAAGATTGTGTAAGGGTAACCGCGCTTTTCGAGCTCCGGTGCGGCGCTGGAATAGACGGAATCGTAGGCATCATCAAAGGTGATGGCGACTTGCTTGCGGTTATCCAGTTTACCGTCCAGGGCGTCGCGTGTTCCGGACTCCAATGGTACAACGTCGATTCCCAGGTCGCCGATCATCTCCAGCTGCCCCTCGAAAAGAGAAACCGAAGTGCTGGTGGATGGAGGCGTGGAATCACTGACATGATGATACTGGAGTACCACCAGATCGGCTTTCGCGGCCAGGGCAAAGCCGGCAAGCGATACCATCAGAAGTGCTCGGGTCGTCATTCGTTTTGCCATTATGTTGTCCTCAATGTTCCCAATGTCCGAAACCGTCAGGTTCTGAAATGCGCTTTCAGTACGGAGAAGGCATGGTTCAGGTGTTGAATGGCTTCGGTTTCACCGCCACGGTCCGGGTGAGCGTGCATGACTGCTTTGCGGAACCGTTGTTTCACCTCATCAAATTCTGCTGGAATACTCTCGAAACCGAGGATCGCTGCGGCTTCGCGGGTTTCAGCACGTTCCGGCCGATAACCGCTGCGCCCGGCCCAGAAGTCGTCCATCATCCGGTTTATGGATTCCTCGGGCATCTGATACTTGGACAGGTCCAGGTAAAAGCGCCGCAATTCGTCCGCCTGGTCCGGTAGGCCCGTGCCGCCCACAACGTCGCTACGCCGGAGCCGAATGATCAGGGGCGAAATGGTTACTGACTCCCCGCCGGTGGCAAGCTGATCACGGAGGCGGTAGAGCACGTGGAACAGCAGGAAATGCACCGGATAGAGCTTGTCCGGCTCCGCGAAATTTACGGTGCCGATCAACTCCCAGGGTTTCCTCTGCAGCGTCTTGATGAGGCCGAGTTCGTTGATTCCGGCAGGGTTCTGCCGGAGTATGTGTTCGGTGGCGACCAGCAGGTGCTGAATCTGGAAATTCAGTGTGTCATCTTTTGGCTCGGCCCCGGACGATTGAATGGTATTCGCTGCCGTATCAGTCTGGTTCATTCCGCTATGGTAGGTGACGGGGCGTCGTTACGGAAGAGGGGGTCCAGGCGCAG
This sequence comes from Marinobacter sp. ATCH36, assembly GCF_023555055.1. Taxonomy (GTDB): domain Bacteria; phylum Pseudomonadota; class Gammaproteobacteria; order Pseudomonadales; family Oleiphilaceae; genus Marinobacter. The sequence continues at coordinate 181,253 of NZ_JAMJPL010000007.1, read as the reverse complement.
CCCGTTAAGAAACAGATTGGTTGCGAACCGGGTGGCATTCCTGGCCTCGGTACCGGCATTGTCGGGGTTCCTGTGGGCGCGATGGGCAAGGCGCAGGCTGAGTTCGTAACCGACGCCGAAAAAGGCCGCACACAGGTACTCCTGGTCCAGGTCGGGCAGCAGCCCATGTTCAACCGCGTCTTTCACGTCTTCTTCAAGAGACATTATGGTGAGCCCGAGAATGTCCGAGCCAAACAGTTCCCGGATAGCATGGTCGTTGCGATGAGCCAGTTCATACACCAGGGGATCACTGGCAGTGGCTTTGAACAGCGCCAGATAGGCAGAGTAAATGAAGTCCTCTGCCGAACTGGCAGCCTGCCTGCTTTCGGTAAGGTTATGATTGAGCTGGCCAAGAAAATCCGTCAGCAAGGCCGCGAATATGTCCTGTTTGCTGGAAAAGTAATTATAGAAGGTGCCAGCGGCCAGGCCGGTGCGGCGTACAATATCGCGAATGGTGGTGTTGTCGTAGCCAAGTTCCCGGAAACACTCCCGGGCAGCGTCCAGTATGGCTTTGCGGTTACGAATACGGTTGAGTTCCCGCTTGCCGGGGGCTTCCTTTTTTGTCTCTGACATATCCATGTCTGTATCCTGTTCCTGGATCATTTGCCCGCGTATAATCCGACGCTCACTGACCTTATGAACGACGTTTATCTATGTCCGAAGCAATAACTGCCAGTTCTGAAGCTGCCCTTAATTCTGACGCAGAACACAGACAGAAACTGGAGTTCAACAAACTCCAGAAACGCCTGCGCCGGGAAATGGGGCAGGCGATTGCTGATTTCTCGATGATTGAAGCCGGCGATAAAGTCATGTGCTGCCTGTCTGGCGGCAAGGACTCATATGCCATGCTCGATATCCTGCTCACTCTTCAGAAAAGCGCTCCCGTGCGCTTTGAGCTGATTGCTGTGAACCTGGACCAGAAACAACCAGGGTTCCCGGAAGAAGTACTGCCGGAGTATCTGGCGGCACTCGATATCGAGTATCACATCATCGAGAAAGACACCTACAGTATTGTTAAGGAAAAAGTGCCGGAAGGGAAGACCACCTGCGGACTTTGTTCTCGGCTACGTCGCGGAATTCTCTATAATTTTGCTGAAGAGCATGGCGTAACCAAGATTGCCCTGGGGCATCACCGTGACGATCTGTTGGAGACATTGTTCCTGAATATGTTCTACGGTGGAAAACTCAAGTCCATGCCGCCAGTGCTGCACAGTGACGATGGTCGTAATACGGTTATCCGGCCATTGGCCTACAGCCGCGAGAAAGACATTGCTCGCTATGCCCGAATGCGGGAGTTCCCGATCATTCCGTGTAACCTGTGTGGCTCCCAGGAAAATCTGCAGCGCCAGGTGATCAAGGACATGTTTCAGGCCTGGGACCAACAACATCCGGGGCGGCTGGAAACCATGTTCCGCGCACTGTGCAATGTAGAACCATCCCACCTTGCCGATACCGATCTTTTTGATTTTCGTGAGGGTTCCCGGCGCTCAGGCAGTGGGCAAGCCATTGCGACCGCCGAGCCGGAAGCCGCGGAATTCGGGCGGCTGGACATTCTTAATATCTGAGGCGACCCGGAGACACTAGCCGTGGCCTGAATGCATCATCGCAGTAACAGGCAGGGTCCAGACTCCAAAGCCGATCAGCAACAGCCCGGCGAGTTGCCGGAAATGTTTTTGCTCCCGAAGTTTGCGAATCCAGGTAGCGGCGTAACCGGTTGCCAGCATGGAAGGCAGTGTGCCCAGGCCAAAGAACAACATGGTTGCGGCAGCGCTGCCCACGGTTGGCTGCAAGGCTGCCCACCCCAGCGTGCTGTAAACCAGACCACAGGGTAACCAGCCCCATAGCGCACCTAACGCCAGTGCCTGCCCGACATGGTGTACCGGTAGCAAGTGTTTTGTGAGTGGTGAGAGGCGTTTCCAGATTGGGGCGCCGATACGCTCCACATGGCGAATTCCCTGCCACCACTGCGCCATGGAAAGCCCCATCAGAATCAGCAGTACTCCCGCCAGTGTTCGCAGTACAGGGCCCAGTTGGGTCCAGTAACCCGCTGCACTGGTACTGAGCAAGGCGATCACCGCGGCAATGAGGGTATAGCTGCCAATGCGGCCGCCATTGAAGGCGAACAGCATGGCTGTCTGTCTGAAACGGAAGCCGCGGCCAACGGGCAAAGCCATGGACAGGGAAGCACTGATACCGCCGCACATACTGAGGCAGTGGGTGCTGCCCAGCAATCCGATCAGAAAGGCGCTGGAGTAACTCAGGTAAAGTTCTTCGCCCATCAGGATTTCTGTTCTTCGCTCAGGCCGTCATCGTTTCCTTCGTCTGCCGAGGCCGGGGTATTGCCAGTGGCAGCGTGTTGATCGGGCTGCTTTGCATCGTCCGGAATTCTGTCCTTGTCATCGTCATAGAGAATGCGGTGAGCTGGCCCATCCAGGTCGTCGTACTGGCCGTTCTTCACAGCCCAGGAAAACAGCACAATACCCAGCGCTACGAGGACCAGCATGACCGGAACAAGAATCATTACAATTTTCACGGCGCTACCTCAAGTCGAATAGGTCAATCAAAATTCACGGTATCAGGGCGTTGCCTCGGCGCCAACCATCGTCGGGAGTGGCTCCGGTGTCCGCGGTTCCCGCCCAAGCCTCATGGCATTGAGTACGACAACCAGCGAACTGATGGACATGCCGATCGCAGCCAGCCAGGGTGGCACCAGGCCGGCAGCGGCCAAAGGCAGCGCACACAGATTGTAGCCAAGCGCCCACGCCATATTCTGGCGTATGATGCGACGGGTTTGCCGGGCGGTTCTGAGAGCCTCGGCTAACTGGGTCAGTTGACCGCCAAGCAGCACAGCATCAGCCTTCAGCTGTGTCAGGTCGGCGGCGCTCCCCATGGCCACTGAAACACCGGCACCTGCCATCGAGGGTAAATCATTAAGGCCGTCGCCAACCATCATAATATGACGGCCCTGTTCCCTTAATGTTTCCAGGACCTGAAGCTTATCTTCAGGTGATGCCTGGCCAATGGCCTCATCGATGCCCAGCAGTTGGGCAATTTTTTCCACGTGGCCGGAGCGGTCACCGCTAAGCAGAACGGTTCGCAGACCTGCCCGTTGCAAAGTTTGCACTGCCTCTTTTGCCTCGGGTCTGGGCTCATCATCGAGGATGAAACAGGCCAGCCATTGGGTTTTGTCAGCCAGCCAGACTTCCATGCCCTGCTGAACATCACTCGCTGGAGGTGCATGGCCAACATTAGCCTGGACGAAGTCCCTGTGTCCGATATAAAGAGTGCGTCCTTCGAATTCGCCTGACAGTCCGCCACCAAGATTGTTCTGTACGTTATGAGCCGGGCTGCCCCGGAGATCGTGGAATACTCTGGCAATCGGGTGTTCCGAATGTTTTTCCAGGCTTGCCGCCATTTCAAGGCATTGCTCAGGACCGGCGGTCCCGAACACACGGGTGTTCACCAGGCTGAGTTCTCCCCGAGTCAGCGTGCCTGTCTTGTCGAAAACCACGGTATCGATTGAGTTAAGTGACTCAAGTGTATGCCCGCGGGTGGGCAGTAGCCCCAGCTTTCGCAGCCGCATGGTTGCCGAGGTAATGGCGGTGGGAGTAGCCAGGGAAAGGGCACAGGGGCAGGTTACCACCAGTACTGACAACGTGATGTCGAAGGCATTGTCTGCGCCTGCCAGCCACCAGCCAATCCAGATGATGGGTGTCAGAACCAGAACGCGGCTGACGAAGACACCGGCGATACGGTCAGCCATTAACGCCACCGGCGGTTTCTCTGCCTGAACCCGATCGAGGATACGAAGAATTCCCGAAAGCCGTGTCTGCGCTCCGGCGCGGGAAACTTTTACTTCCAATGGGTTTTCGCCATTGATACTACCCGCATGCACTTCATCGCCAGGATTTCGGGTTTCCGGTAGGTATTCTCCGGTCAGGGCGGCTTCGTTGAGGGTGGAATGTCCGCTTATAATCACTCCGTCGGCGGGCAGGGTTTCACCGGGCCTGACCCTGATGACGTCACCCATGGTCAGCTCATGACTTGCCACGATCTCGCTGTCATTATCTCTGATGCGGCTGGCCACCATGGGCTGGAACCCGGCAAGGGCGTTACCGGTCAGTCCGGCCCGGTAACGCGCCTGCATCTCGATGTAGCGTCCAAGCTGCAGGAAGAAGGTGAACATGCACACAGACTCGAAATATACTTCCTCGCCGCCGAACACGGTAACCCAGATGCTGGCGACATAAGCCAGACCGATAGCGGTCGCTACCGGTACATCCATGGTCAGGTGTCTGCTGCGGATGTCTCGTAATGCATTGGTGAAGAAGGGGCGGGCGCTGTAAAACACCACCGGGGTAGCAACAAGAAGACTGAACCAGCGGAAAAAACTGACAAATTCCGGAGATAGCTCGCTGACCAGTTCAAAGTACAAGGGAAATGCCAGCATCATCGTCTGGAACGAACCGATGCCGGCAACCGCCAGGCGAATCAACGCAGACCGGTGTTCGGCTTTCAGTGCCTGTTCAGCCTCATCGGCCTGGTAGGGCCGGGCGCGGTAACCCAATTCGTGAATAGCAATCAGCAGCTCACTCAGTCTGGCCTCTTCCGGGTTCCACACCAGGCGAGCCCGCTGGGTGCTGTGATTGACAGAGAAGGAAATCACCCCTGGCTGTTTGGCCATATGGTTTTCCAGCAACCATATGCAGGCGGCGCAGGTGATGTCTCTGATCAGCAGAGTGCCTTCTTGGCCGGCTTTAACCGGAGATACGAAAGACTTCTGCACCAGTGGGTGGTCCAGCTCCCGTATCCGGTTTAGCTCAGAACCAGTCAGCTCTTTCGGGGTAACAGCCGGTTCCGTGCGGAACTGATAAAAGCCGTCGAGACCTTCCGCCCTGATGGTCTCGCAAACAGCTTTGCAGCCACGGCAGCAAAAATGGCGTAATTCGCCTTCCAGCTCAAGCGTGATAGTGGGCTTGCCAGGTGCAGGCTCTCCGCAGTGGTAGCAATCCAAGGGAGTCACCCGCGGTCTTCAGCACCCGCACCAAGGGTCAGTGGGCGATCCGATGGCAGGCTGGACTCGCCTTTCAGCCGCCAATCGTTATCAGGCCCGCGAAGATCAAAATACCAGCGCCCCTCGATAGGCTGGTTCAGATTCGCCATATACTGGCCCTCGCCCACAGCCCGGAACTGGATAGTGCGGTCACGGTCGGAGAGTGTTGGGTGGAACAGGTTGAGAATCAGGTAAGGGTAGTCAGCCTGTCCCTCAGTAGTATCAACAGACAGGTTTATAGTCCGTTCCTCAAAGGCCATTTTTGCTGTGAGACCCAGTTCTTTTGCGGTCTGGTCCCGCGCAATCTCCATATTGATGCCCCGGCCTTCTTTGGAATAATCATCAGTAACCATGGAATTGTCTGTGTTGAGTGCCACCGTAATAGCAATGGTGCACCAGACAATGGCAGCGCCGGGGAAAATCAGCAAAAACAGGAGCCAGGGCTGGCGGTACCAGGGGCCTGCGGATGTATTCTCAGTCATAAGTATATCTCTCAGTGCTATTCCCGGATGTCGGCTCCGGGGTCAGCGATTAGGACCGACAAACCGGCTCTCAGTTTCAAGAATCAGGCTTTCACCGGATTGTGATTCAAGCCTGAACATAATGTCATTGTTGCTTTCCGAGATGACCTCCGGTGCTACATCTACCACCGTTGGCAAAGAAAGGTTCTCGCTGCTTGCCACTGTGACCGTGTCCTGGGTCAGTATCCGGATACCTTCCATGCCGGAGACCGAAATGCCAAACGTTTGTGGAACTTCCGACATGTTGGCAATCTTCAGTGTATAGGTGTTCTCGACCCGACCCTCACCGTTGAAGCTGAAGAGGGCACCGCGATCCCTGAGAACATCCAGCTGTGCCGGTATCCTGGTGGCAATCGTAAACGTAATCGCGGCCATCATGAGCAGTAATACAAACCCATAGCCGAAGGTGCGCGGACGAAGAAGTTTGGAAGTTCTCCCCTCGAGCTCGTTTTCCGTGGTGTAACGAATCAGGCCTCGCGGATAGTTCATCTTGTCCATGACCTCGTCACAGGCATCGATGCACAGGGCGCAGCCAATACACTCATATTGCAGGCCATCACGGATGTCGATGCCCGTGGGGCAGACATGGACACACTGTCCACAATCAATGCAGTCTCCCAGGCCAATCTCTGCCGGATCCACACCTTTTTTTCGGCTGCCCCGGGGCTCTCCCCGATTGGGGTCATAGGAGACCACCCGGGTGTTAGGGTCAAACATCACGGACTGGAAACGTGCATAGGGGCACATGTAAAGGCATACCTGCTCCCGCATCCAGCCTGCATTCAGATAGGTTGCCACGGTGAAAAAGGCTACCCAGAAGTAGGCCCAGCCATTGGCCTGTAGGGTAAACAGGTCAGTGATCAACTCGCGAATGGGGTAGAAATAGCCGACAAACGTGAGGCCAGTGGCAAGGGCAATAAGCAACCACGCCGAGTGTTTCGCCGATTTCTTGGCGATTTTCTCTGCCGAACGGGGCGCTTTGTCGAGCTTGATGCGCTTGTTGCGGCCGCCTTCGATGCGTTCCTCTACCCACATGAAGATGAAGGTCCAGACTGTTTGTGGGCAGGTGTACCCACACCAGACACGGCCAAACAGTGTTGTTATAAAGAACAGGCCGAAGGCGCAGATAATGAGCATGCCCGACAACAGGATGAAATCCTGGGGGAAGAAGGTGGTGCCGAACAGGTGGAATTCACGCGCTGGGAGGTCGAAGTGAATGAGTGGTTCGCCATCCACGGTAATCCAGACAATCAGAAAATACATGCCCATCAGCGCCGTCAGGCTGACGTTACGAATGCGCTGAAAGAAGCCCTTGACCTCTTTTACATAGATTTTCTTGCGGCTGGCGTAAAGCTCGACAGTTCCGGTATTTTTGTTTTTGTTATCGGAGGCGTCAGAGGATGGGTCAACCTGTTTGACCGGTATCTCACTGCTCATCGTTAACCTCCCGATGATGTGGCGCCTCTCACGAGGGTCGTGCGGGGCGGAGGATCTTCTCAAGCCTGTGCCCGCGGGGCAGACACAGGGTTGAGCAGACCAGACCGGGACAACGGCCCCGGACGGATACTCAGTTGGACAGGCTGTAGACGTAACCGGCCAGAATCTGGATCTGGTCGTCAGAAAGCCTGCCGCCCTGGGCGGGCATGTTGTTCTGGCGGCCGTTAACAACGGTTTCCCTGATCCAGTCATAGGTGGAACCGTAAAGCCAGGTGTTGTCAGTCAGGTTCGGAGCACCAAGAGCCTGATTGCCGGTGCCATCAGGGCCGTGGCAGGCCACGCAGGCCTGTGCATATACCTCTTCCCCTTTTTTTGCGGCTTCTGCGTCTCGCTCCCGACCACTGTAGCTAAGCACGAAGTTGACAACCTGGTCGACCTGCGTGTTGGTCATGTTCGGCATGGTGCCCATGGCCGGCATGTTGCCATTACGTCCCTCGTGGAGGGTGGTCAGGATCGAGTCAGGGTCTCCCCCGTAAAGCCAGTCATCGTCGGTCAGGTTGGGAAAGCCCAGGGAGCCCCGGCCAGCCGAGCCATGACAAGTAGCGCAGTTGTTGGCAAAAAGCCGCTGCCCCATCTTCATGGCGTCATCAATGCCTGCCAGCTCGGGTACCGGTGTGTCGCCGAACTTGGCGTAGAGCTCACCGTATTTTGCATCTGCTTGTTGCATCTCGGTTTCCCATTGGCCGGTGGAAGACCAACCCAGAAGGCCCTTGAAGTTGCCAAGTCCGGGGTAGAGCGCAAGATAGCCGAGGGCAAAAATACAGGTAGCAAGAAACAGGTAGAACCACCACTTTGGCAGTGGGTTGTCGTATTCCTCAATGCCATCAAAGGAATGGCCCATGGTCCTGTCGGTTTCAGTATCAGACGTCTGGTTCTTGCGGGTGGCGTATAGCAGCCACCAACATCCAAACACAGTACCGAGCACGATCACGCTGATCCAGATGCTCCAGAAGGTACTCATCGTTTTTTCTCCGTTTTTTCCTGTTCAAGAGTACGCTTTTCCACTTCATCATCGTCGAAGGGCAGGTGGGCTGCTTCTTCGTTGGCTTTCTTGCGGTGGGAACTGTAGGCCCACCAGATGATGCCGAAGAACATGGCCATGATGATCAGTGTTTGAACGCCGCGTAAGTCGTTTAAATCCATGAGGATCACCGTTTCTCTGAAATCACGGTACCAAGCTGTTGCAGGTACGCGACCAGAGCTTCGATTTCAAATTTGTCCCGCACCTCGCCGGAAGCCTCTGCAATCTGCTCATCGGTATAGGGAACGCCTAGCGTCTGCAGTGTCTTCATTTTGGCTTCGGTGTCCGTGTGGTCGATACGGTCCGTAAACAGCCAGGGGAAGGCTGGCATGTTGGATTCCGGTACCACGCTGCGCGGATCGTAGAGGTGCTGTCGCTGCCAGGCGTCGGAATAGCGACCACCAACGCGGGCAAGATCAGGACCGGTGCGCTTGGAGCCCCAAAGGAATGGTCGGTCGTAAACAAACTCGCCTGCAACGGAGTAGTGGCCGTAGCGCTCGGTCTCGGCGCGGAATGGACGGATCTGCTGGGTATGGCAGACATGGCATCCCTCACGCACGTATATATCCCGGCCTTCCAGCTCAAGGGCGGAAAGCGGCTCGAGACCCTCTATCGGTTCATTGACGCTTTTCTGGAAGAACAGCGGTACCACCTCAGCAAGAAAGCCGCCACTGATGGTCAGGATGATCAGTACGATCATGATCCCGATGTTCTTTTCAATAATTTCGTGTTTCATCAGTAATGTCTCCCGTTACGCCGCTTGCGCTGCTGTGTTGTCTTGAGCAACGGCTTCTTTCTGACGCACGGTCATGTAAACGTTGTATGCCATGATCAGCATACCGGTCAGGAAAATCACGCCGCCAAGGAACCGCACAAAATAGCCTGGGTAGGACGCTTCGAGTGATTCAACAAAGCTGTAGGTCAGGGTGCCGTCCTCGTTGACAGCGCGCCACATCAGGCCCTGCATGATGCCGTTCACCCACATTGCGACGATATAAAGGACGGTACCAACCGTTGCCAGCCAAAAGTGCACATTGATCATGGCGGTGCTGTACATGGCCTGCAGGCCCCAAAGCTTGGGAATCAGGTGATAGACCGCACCGATACTGATCATGGCAACCCAGCCAAGGGCACCGGAGTGAACATGACCAATGGTCCAGTCAGTATTGTGTGACAGTGCGTTCACTGTCTTGATGGACATCATCGGCCCTTCGAAGGTAGACATGCCGTAGAACGACAGGGATACGACCAGGAAGCGCAGAATCGGGTCAGTACGCAGTTTGTGCCAAGCTCCCGACAGAGTCATCATGCCGTTGATCATGCCGCCCCAGGAAGGTGCAAGCAGAATCAGGGACATGACCATGCCCGCAGTCTGGGCCCAGTCCGGCAGTGCGGAATAGTGCAGGTGGTGGCCACCGGCCCATACATAGGTGGCAATCAGTGCCCAGAAGTGCACGATTGACAGGCGGTAGGAATAAACCGGACGGTTGGCCTGTTTAGGCACAAAATAGTACATCATGCCCAGGAAGCCCGCGGTCAGGAAGAAGCCAACGGCGTTGTGACCGTACCACCATTGAATCATGGCATCAGTCACACCGGCGTATGCCGAGTAGGATTTGAACGCCGTTGCCGGCAGCGCCATACTGTTACCGATGTGGAGTACGGCAACGGTAATAATGAACGCCCCATAAAACCAGTTGGCCACATAAATGTGAGGGGTGCTGCGCTTCATGATCGTGCCGAAGAACACCAGCGCATAGGCAACCCACACCAGGGTGATGGCTATGTCGATGGGCCACTCGAGTTCGGCGTATTCCTTGGACGTAGTTAACCCCATTGGCAGGGTAATAGCGGCTGCCACGATGACGGCCTGCCAGCCCCAGAAGGTGAATGCCGCAAGTGCGTCTGAAAACAGCCGGGCCTGACAGGTGCGCTGCACCACGTAGTAGGCTGTTGCGAATAAGGCGCTTCCGCCAAAGCCGAAGATGACGGCGTTGGTATGCAGCGGCCGTAAACGGCCGAAATGTGTCCAGGGCAGGTCAAGGTTGAGGGCGGGCCAGACCAGTTGTGCTGCAATCAGCACGCCCAGGGCCATACCGACAATCCCCCATACCACTGTCATGATGGCAAACTGCCTTACCACCTTGTAGTTGTATGTCAGGTTTGGATTTACTGTGCTCATAGCCTTACCAATGGGTTTAGAGTGGGAAAGATGCGGGCGCAAGTATGGAGAAAGCATTAGCTGTTTGCAATGACACAGATCAACTCGACAGCCCTGTCAAATTCGTCTAAATCAGTAACATGGCGAATATATTAAAGTATTCCAGAATGCAACTTAGCAGCCCGGAAACCTATGGATATATCATCGCCTCTGTCGCTAATCATAGTCACGATCTGGAGAAGTAGTGAATCCTGTTACATTTTTTAAGTCTGAACCGGTGAACGCTCCCCACGCACCCAGGTTGATGCTGGCACATGGGGCCGGAGCGCCAGCAGATTCTGCCTTTATGGAGAAACTGGCTTCGGCGCTCTCTGAAGAGGGGGTTGCAACAGTGCGGTTCGAATTTGCTTACATGAAAAAGCGTCGACAGGATGGGCGTAAAAGGCCCCCGGACCGGCAGCCAGTGTTGTTGGACCATTTTCGCGAGGCAATTTCCGCCTGTTTGGCTGAAACCGTTGAAGGTGGCCGCTTCTTTATTGGTGGTAAATCCATGGGCGGCAGAATGGCCAGCCATGTGGTCGCGCAGATGGGTACTCAGTCCGCGATTTGCGGTGCCGTCTGTTTCGGATACCCTTTTCATCCCCCGGGTAAACCGGAGCGTTGGCGCACATCTCATTTCCAGGACCTTCAGCGCCCAGTCAAGATTATTCAGGGTACCCGCGACCCTTTCGGAAAAAAGCAGGAAGTAGAGGCGCAACGCCTGGGCTCAGCCGACAATGTATGTGTCTCATGGCTTGACGGTGGTGACCATGATTACCGGCCGCTTGCCCGGCAACCCGAAACCCATGACGAGATGATCAGTCAGGCCGCAAGCGTGGCAGCGGCCTTCATTCACCAGTGGGAATAGCTCAGGATAACTCCGGTGCGGACTGCTCCTCCGGGACTCTGCGCACAATTCAGGTAACAGATTCAGCGGCATTAATGGTATTCCTGCCAACAGAGAGAGTATGAGTGTAATCAATTGCGAACTCGATTCAGGTGACGAATGGAACAACTGATAGCCTTTTGCCGGCCAGGCTTCGAAACGGAAGCAGGCAGGGAGCTTACTGATACCGCCGCGGCACAGGGTGTATACGGCTTCTTCGAGCCCGGGAATGCCCGGGGCTTCGTGATCTTCAACCTCCCCGGTCCCGCCTTGGCGGATACCTTGCTGGCCCGAATCTCCATCCACACACTGGTGTTTATCAGGGACTGGTTTGTCGTTCTGGCGGAGGTGGCCCTGCCACCAGCGGACCGCGTGGGCGCGGTTATTGATGGGCTGAAATCGTTGGATGCGGAATCTCCGCCCTGTGCGAGGGTGGAAATTCGTTTACCGGAAAACAACAGCGACCCGGACCTCGGCAATTTTGCGCGCAAATGGGTGTCGCCGCTATCCAAAGGCCTGAGAGGGGCAGGGCTACTGCAGCCTGATCACAAGTCAGAATCGCCGGCCCGTCTGGAGTTGCTGCTTCTCGGATTTGACCGGGTTATTGCTGGCGTCAGTATGGCTGGCAACCGGGCCCGCTTTGTCAGCGGGATTCCACGTTTGCGCCTGCCGGCCTCGGCTCCCAGTCGCTCGGCTCTGAAGCTGGAAGAGGCCTGGAAGGTATTTCTGCCTCCGGAACGAGAGCTTGACTACCTGGGTGGCGGGAAGCAGGCCGTGGATCTCGGTGCGGCCCCGGGTGGCTGGACATGGCAACTGGTCCGGCAGGGCATGATGGTAACCGCAGTTGATAACGGGCCGATGAATGCCGAACTGATGGCGTCGGGACATGTTGAACACACTGAGGCCGATGGATACCAGTGGCGGCCCAGGCGGAGCGTGGACTGGATGGTATGCGATATCGTTGACCACCCCCGACGCACCGCAGCACTGGCAGTGGACTGGCTGAGTCAAAAGCTGTGTCGTTACACGGTGTTCAATCTTAAACTTCCGATGAAAAAACGGTACGACGAGTGGTTGATTTGCCGGGATATCCTGGAGCAGGGGCTGGGCCAGAGTGAAATGAACTTCCGTATCAGGGCCCGCCACCTCTATCATGACCGGGAGGAGATTACCTGCTTTATCGAGCGTCTCGACTGAGCTAGTTGTTGCTATGCTTAAGTACCGTGATAACTTCCTCGCGGTCCATCATCGGTATCAGCTCCGCCATCAGTTCGCGGCGCTCTTCGGACTGTAACCAGCGCTGCCAGTCCGCTTCCGAGCGCCAGTTGGCAAGGGTGAACCGATGGTTTGCGTCGTGAGCATCCACGAGGGTTTCACCGGATACAAAGCCAGGAGCGCTCACGGCATTCTGAAGAACTTTGCGGGATCTCTCCTCGTAAGCGGATTCAAGTGATTCGGCAATATGGCGTTCAATCAGCACCCGGATCATTGTTTACCTCGTATTGTTTTGGCAACTATAAACAATAATTTAGCACGTATTTTTCAAATTTCAGCTGGAATTTCAGGAGGACAGACGTTGGGAGCGCCAGATTTTGATGCAGAGCTGGATGCCCGGGGGCTGTTTTGCCCTGAACCGGTCATGATGTTGCACAACCGGATTGTTGAGATCAGCCCCGGAGCGGTATTGAAAGTGGTTGCAACGGACCCCTCCACAACCCGCGACATTCCGCGGTTCTGTCAATTTCTCGATCATGAACTGATATACACCGGGGAAGAAGGGACGGAATTCGTGTTCTTTATACGCCGTGGGCTCTGATCAGACACGTCAGGATTCGCCAGAACTACCCAGCGTGTCGAGATGGCCAAGAAACTGATCGCGGTCCATCTCGCCCAGGATGCGGGCTGTTCCCATCTCTTCGCCAGTGCCGCTGTAAAAGAGGATCGCCGGTGGTCCGAACAGGCCAAGCTCATCCAGCAGGGCCTGCTGTTCCGGCGTGTTATCAGTCATGTCCAGTTGCAGGAGTTTGTAGGGCACCAGCGCCTGGATAACCGCGGTGTCGCTGAAGACATTGCGCTCCATAACCTTGCAGGAAATGCACCAGTCGGCGTAAAAGTCGAGCATGACCGGTGTGCCGTCAAGGCTTGCCTGTCTCAGCTCGTCGCGAATGTCTGCGGGAGATTCCAGCCGGACAAAATCGGCATGGGTGGTTGCCGCCCCGGCTGATGAGCCTCCAGATGCAGGCTGACTGGAAGCTGTGAAGGCGGCCAGGGGCTTGAGGGGGTCATTGGCGCCGGAAACGGCCCCGGCGAGCAGCGCAATACCATAGGCAAACATAACCAGCCCCATGCCCTTGCGCGTACGTTCCCAGCCAGCCTTCGCGGCATCAAACGCCCCCAGTTGCACGCCTGTAATGGCTACCAGCAGCCCCCACAGGGTCAGTGCCAGCCACCCCGGTACCATTCTTTCCACCAGCCAGATAGCAACCGCCAACAGCATGACACCGTAGAAGGCCTTGACAACATTCATCCAGGGGCCGGTCGACGGCAGTAGTTTGCGACCACCTACGGCCACCAGCATCAAGGGGATGCCCATGCCCAGTCCGAGGGCAAACAGGGCAACACCACCGATGACTGCGTCCTGGGTCGTACTTATGTACAGCAGGCTGCCGGCCAGCGGTGCAGAAACGCAGGGAGAAACAATAAGGGCCGAGAGCGCTCCAATGCCAAACACACTGGCGACACGGGTGCCGGTAAGGCGATGGCTGGCGTTGTTAAGGGGCTCGCGAATAAACCTCGGCAACTGGATTTCAAACAGATTGAACATAGACAGCGCAAACAGCACGAAGAGCGCCGCGAAAACGCCCAGTACCCAGGGCGACTGTAGGTGGGCCTGCAGGTTGAAACTGGCTCCGAGCATACCGGTTATGACACCGGCTGCAGCATAGGTCAGGGCCATCCCGAGTACATAACTGCCTGAAAGCAAGAGGGCATGCCCGGTTGTACTGGTGTTGCGCGATGAAACCAGGGACGAGATGATCGGCACCATTGGGAGTACGCAAGGAGTGAACGTCAGCCCCAGGCCAAGCAGCAGGAAAAGGCCGGCTATGACCAGGGTAGACTGATTCGCGAGAAAACCCGCCAGGCCCGTTGCGGTGGTGGTGTCTGCTGGTGACTCCGGGCCATCGTCCGCACTGGCGTAATAGAGCACGTCCCGTGTCTGGGGTGGATAACAGAGCCCCGCCTTTGCACAGCCCTGGTAGGTCACCTGTAACTCGGCTTCCCGGGCGCCCTCGGGAAGCTTTACCGGCACCCTGGCCTCGACCGGATCATAGAACACAGTGACTTTGCCAAAGAATTCATCTTCCGTGTCGATACCGGTGTAGGAGAATTCCGGTTCACCCAGCTCCACATCTTCATCATTACTGGTGACGTTGATACGCCCCTGATAAAGGTAATGCTCGGGTGCGATGTCCCAGGACAGTAAAACGGCGTCGCTATCTGCGGTAAAATTGAAGGGCAGCGCTTCATCAACGGGGAGGAAATCGTTGCCGCCACCGAACAGGGAGTTGCCGGCACCGGAGGTAACTGCGGAGAAAACGGACAATGCCAGAAACAGAAATAAGCCGCTCAGAACCCTGATCGGGGCAATACTGCGTGAGGTGGTTTTGCTGCCGGTCATAGTCGATAGAGTACCGTTGGTGGATCCGGGTTTGTCCAGCGCGAAATCCTGGAAGGCTCAGGCCGCGTCGTTTCAGGTTGCTGTGGACACAGTTGCCTGGCAAAAGTTCCCACTGGTATTGAGCGTTCTAAAGTCGCACAATACCCGTCCCATGAGACATGATCCAGACGATCTTATCATGCTGTTTAATGGCCTGTTCCGGGAAAAGTACCGGACTGTTCTGGTCAGAGGCGGCGATGAACCCGAATATCTGCCGGCAGCAGAGCCTGACAGCTTTGCGCAGATTATTTTTGCTCGCGGCTATTATGCCAGCGCACTGCATGAAATCAGCCATTGGTGTATCGCCGGTGAGTACCGGCGCACACTCTGCGATTTCGGCTATTGGTATTGCCCGGATGGCCGCAGCGTGGAGCAACAGCAGGCCTTTGAAAAAGCGGAAGTAAAACCCCAGGCTCTGGAATGGCTGTTTTCCGTTGCAGCTGGCACCCGGTTTCACGTCAGTGTCGACAACTTGTCCGGCAATGGAGCATGGGACGAAGACGCCTTTCGCAGGAATGTTACGGCTCAGGCCAACGATTATCTGAAGCTTGGTTTGCCATACCGAGCCGGCCTGTTATTGCAAACGCTCAGAAATTTTTATGGAACCGCGGCTGACTTCAATGAAGTCTGGAAGAAAGAGACCAGGCGCCTGATGCCCGAATGTTCCGCTACAGACACCGAGGTAACCTGAAACACTATGACATCCGATGCACCTGAAGCCGGCAAGACGCTTTTCAAAGATCTGAACCTGGACCAGCGAGTGCTCGATGCCATCACCGATATCGGTTTTGAGCATTGTACACCGATCCAGGCAGAAACCCTCCCGTTCACACTGGCGTGCCAGGACCTGATTGGTCAGGCGCAGACCGGTACCGGTAAAACCGCCGCCTTCCTGATTACCGCCATCCAGAGCATGCTGGAAACACCCGTTCCGGAAAATGACCGGTACGCGTCCGAGCCGAGGGTGCTGGCGCTGGCGCCCACCCGGGAGCTCGCGATGCAGATAGCCAAGGATGCGGAGCAGCTGTGTGGCTATACCGGGCACAATGTGGTCACTGTGGTCGGCGGTATGAATTACGACAAGCAGCGTGACCAGTTGCAGAACGAGATTGTCGATATCCTGGTTGCCACACCCGGGCGCCTGATTGATTTCCTGGGCTCCCAGGATGTTTTTCTGGACCAGCTGGACATCCTGATTCTGGATGAGGCGGACCGGATGCTCGACATGGGTTTCATTCCAGACGTTAAGCGGATTATCCGCAAATGTACCCCGAAGGAAGAGCGCCAGACACTGCTGTTCAGTGCTACCTTCAATCAGGATGTGCTCAACCTTGCCTCCATGTGGACCCGCAATGCCGAGTTTGTGGAAATCGAGCCGGAACAGAAAACGGCGGAACGGGTGAAGCAGACCGTTTACCTGGTGGGTGAAGACGAGAAGCTGCCGGTGCTGGTGAACTATCTCCAACGCCCGGAAGTTGAAAAGGCCCTGGTATTTGCCAACCGGCGTGACCAGTGTCGTGATCTGGATGAAGACTTGCGAAACCAGGGCGTCAAGGTGGCGCTCATGTCCGGTGAAATTGCCCAGAACAAACGGCTCAAAACCCTGGAGCAGTTCAAGAACGGCAGTATCCAGGTGCTGGTGGCCACCGATGTGGCAGGGCGTGGCATCCACGTTGACGGTGTGACCCACGTATTCAACTATAATCTCCCGGATAACGCCGAGGATTACGTACACCGGATTGGACGCACAGGGCGTGCAGGCAAGCACGGCGTTTCTGTGAGTTTCGCCAGTGAGGATGATGCCTTTTCGCTGCCGGCCATTGAATCCTACATCAGTCAGAAGCTCGCCACAGCTGTGCCTGATGAAGAGCTGATGACCACACTCGCGAAACCGCCGATTACCCGCAAGCGAGGTGGCCGTCGGCCTCAGGGCAACCGAAGCCAGGGCGGCCGTGGTGGTCACCAGCGTCAACGCAGGAACTAACGGGTCGGGAAGCAGCATCATGCGGATAGTAGCGGACGAAAACATACCCTTGCTGGATTCCTTCTTCGGTGACATCGGCGAGATTCAGCGTGTGTCTGGCCGTACGATGTCGGCCGCCGATGTGCAGAATGCGGATATCCTGTTGGTGCGTTCGGTTACCCGGGTTAATCAGGCGTTGCTGGAAGGCAGTAGTGTGCGATTCGTTGGCACCTGCACCATTGGTACCGATCACGTGGATCAGCAGTGGCTGGCGTCCAATGGTATCTCGTTCTCGGCGGCCCCCGGTTGTAATGCCAACAGTGTGGTTGAGTACGTGCTGTCGGTAATCTCGTTGCACGCCGAGAGGCGCGGCGTGTCTGACTGGTCGAAGCTCAGTGTTGGTATCGTTGGTGCCGGTAATGTCGGTGGCGAGCTCGCCCACAAACTGGACCGGCTGGGTTTTGACGTCCTGTGTTGTGATCCGCCGCGCGCCGAACAGGAAGGTGAGGACAATCAGGATTTTGTCAGTCTCGACGAGGCCATGGCCTGTGATGTGGTAACCCTGCACACACCTCTGATCCGACAGGGAGACCACGCCACACTGCATATGTTCGGGCAGCAGCGATTGTCCATGCTGAAAGAGCACCAGCTGCTGATCAATACCAGCCGGGGTGAGGTTATTGATACCTCTGCCTTGCTGGCGCGCCTGGAAGAACCCAATTCGCCTACCGTCGTGCTGGATGTATGGGAGCAGGAACCGCGCATTCACGCCGAACTGCTGGAAAAGGTCTGGCTGGCTACGCCCCATATTGCGGGTTACAGCCTCGAAGGCAAGGTGCAGGGTAGCGAAATGGTTTACCAGGGGCTCAGTCGTTACATGGGCCTGCCCGCCCGCAAAAAGGCCGGGCAATTCTTACCGGAGCCGGCACTGGCCAAGCTGTCGTTCACCAGCGCGGCTGAGGAAATGGATTCGGCAAATATTGCTATTCGATCCTGTTACGACCCCCGCCAGGATGATGCCCGGATGCGGCTGGCAATGGCGCTTTCGGCGGAGGAGCGAGGCCCTGCGTTTGACCGGCTGCGTCGGGATTATCCGGTCCGGCGGGAGTTTTCAAGTGTCAAGATTCAGCTCAAGGGCACCAGCAAGTCCATGCAGGACACTTTTCGGGCCCTTGGCTTCAAACTGAAACTCTAGAACTCCGTCTGGCTAAAGCTGAGCTTTGTGTAGTGCCTCGATCCGGCTGTCCAGAGGCGGATGCGTCATGAACAGGGCGCTGAGTCCGCCCCGTGCCCCCCGGTTGATGCCGAACGCCTGCAGGCTTTCCGGCATCTGATCCGGTACTTCACTTTCCTGCTTGAGCCGGGCTAGGGCGCTGATCATGGCACCCCGGCCTGCCAGTTGGGCACCCGCGATATCAGCCCGGTACTCGCGGCGACGGGAGAACCAGAACACGATGGTACTGGCAAGAATACCCAGTACGATCTCCGCTGCAATACTCACCACGAAAAAACCAATTCCATGCCCGCTGTCATTCTTGAAGACCACGCGGTCTACAAAGGAGCCGATCACGCGGGAGGCAAATATGACGAAGGTATTCACCACGCCCTGAATCAGCGCCAGTGTGATCATGTCGCCATTGGCAACGTGGCCGATTTCATGACCCAGAACCGCGCGGATCTCATCTTTGTTGAAGCGATGCAGCAGGCCTTCGCTGACCGCCACCAGAGCATTGTTCTTGTTCCAGCCAGTGGCAAAGGCGTTGGACTGGGAGGCGGGAAAGATGGCCACCTCAGGCATACCTATGCCGGCATTCTTGGCCAGGTCCCGCACCGTATCCACCAGCCAGCGCTCAGCGGGTGTTCTGGGGGACTCAATGATCTTCGCCCTGGTGCTCCATTTTGCCATCGGCTTGGAAATCAGCAGCGAGACTATCGCACCCGCAAAACCGAAAACGGCCGCAAAAGCCAGCAACGAACCATACTGGATTCCATTCTGGGCGAGGTAGCTGTCGACACCCAGGAGCTTGAGGGTGAAGCTGGCAACAAGAATGACAGCCAGGTTGGTAGCAAGAAACAGCAGAATACGCATCTTGGATTCCTTGTTGAATCATCAGCCGGTGACGGCGGTTTATAGCTGCAATTTATATGTGTCCAGGGTGGCCATGTTCAACTGGTTTACACCAATTTAATGATTCGCTATATCGCGGAAAAATGTCGCCTGCATGACCCGGCTGATTTTTGCGGAGCTTCCGCTTCGAAGGGCGGTACGGAGCAAATGGATGTGAGTGGAGAAATCTTCCCTGATGGCCGGCGGCAGGTCCTGGCTTTCCTCTGCCGCAGCTTCGTGTTGCAGGTGTGGGCTTGCCGGCGAACTCATACGCACAAAAGCCTGCTGGGTAAGCACTGCCTGATCCAGCGCTTCCTGGCGAATGGTGTCAACGAAACGCAACAGGCCTTCTTCAGACAGCCACAGCAGAGTACCGAAACACGCCATGTGGCGTTTGCTGTGCAGGCCGAATTCATCCGGCTCGTCGGAACCGGCGATATCCTCCACGAACAGGTTGATCCTTCGAGGGAAGGCATTGTAGAGCTGTACCAGGGCGATGGCTGCGTCCTTGTAGAACTCTTCAATATGAATATCCGCCATAAACCCTCTGTTACACCTGATAGGACGACAGAAAGTGTGCCAGGCGCTTCATGGCGTCTTCCAGGGTATCTTCCCGGGGCAGGAACACCACGCGCAGGTGCTGTTTGTCGTCAATATTGAAGGCCGAACCCTGAACCAGCAGTATGCGTTCCTGCAAGAGCAGATCCAGCACCAGCTTTTCGTCATTGACGATTGGGAAGCGTTTTGGATCCAACTTCGGGAACAGGTACAGCGCGCCCTTGGGCTTCACGCAACTGACCCCGGGAATATCATTGAGCAGGTTCCAGGCAGTCTCCCGCTGCTCGAACAGGCGGCCCCCCGGTGCCACCAGGTCGTCGATGGACTGGTAGCCGCCCAGGGCTGTCTGGATTGCTAGCTGGGCCGGTACATTGGCGCACAGGCGCATATTGGAGAGCATCTCGATGCCCTCGATCAGGTCCCGGGCCCGGTGCTTGGCACCGCTGATGATCATCCAGCCTGAACGGTAGCCGGCAGCGCGGTAGTTCTTGGACAGTCCGTTATAGGTAAAAAACAGCACGTCATCAGCCAGTGATGCGGTGGGGATATGCTCGGTACCATCGTAGAGGATCTTGTCGTAGATCTCGTCCGACAGCACGATCAGGTTGTGCTGTCGCGCCAGTTCCACCACCTGCTCCAATAATTCGCGGGAGTAGACGGCGCCTGTCGGGTTGTTGGGGTTGATCAGAACAATGGCCCGGGTGCGACGGGTGATCTTCTTGCGGATATCGTCGATGTCCGGGAACCAGTCCTGCTGCTCGTCGCAATGGTAGTGCACCGGCTTGCCACTGGAGAGAGTTACGGCGGCCGTCCAAAGCGGGTAGTCGGGCGCCGGAATCAGTACCTCATCGCCGGTATTCAGCATCGCTTGCATGGACATCACGATCATCTCGCTGACACCATTGCCGAGGAAGATATCGTCGATATCCACTTTGTCGATGCCCCGTTGCTGGCAGTAGTGCATTACCGCCTTGCGGGCAGAGAAGAGCCCTTTGGATTCCACGTAACCCTGGGCCATGTGCATGTTGTAGATAACGTCCTGCTGGATTTCCTCGGGTACATCGAGCTCGAAAGCAGCAGGGTTGCCGATATTCAGCTTGAGAACCCGATGGCCCTCTTCCTCCAGGCGACGGGCCTCGCGCAGAACCACACCACGTATCTCGTAACACACGTTATCCAGCTTGGCGGATTTGAGATAGTTCTGCATAAGCCCGGTTATTCCTCAGTAAAAAAGATACAAGCCTGTATTCTAGCGGAGCAAAGGCCGGCGGCAACAGGCCAATTGTGATGAATTGTGGCACAGAAGCGCAGATTTAACGCTCAATGCTCACAAATTCCATGAACTGCATGCGACATACAGCCTGATTAAGTTGTAAAACAAATTGTGCACAATATAATAGGATGAAATACAAAGGAGCAGGATCATGAGCAACCAAAGCGTGTATGACTTTACCGCAACCGACATTCGTGGGAAAGAAAGGTCCCTTGACGAGTTCCGGGGTAAGGTAATGCTCGTCGTCAATACGGCCAGCAAGTGCGGGTTTACCCCTCAGTTCGAAGGGCTGCAATCGCTTTATGCAGATCTGAAAGAGAAAGGCCTTGAAGTACTGGGCTTTCCCTGCAACCAGTTTCGGAATCAGGACCCGGCAGACGATAAGGCCATCAGCGAGTTTTGTAGCCTGAACTACGGCGTGGATTTCCCGATGTTTGCCAAGATTGAGGTCAACGGGCCAAACGCTCATCCGTTGTTTGAGTATCTCAAGCACAATGCCAAGGGTCTGTTGGGATCAGAAGCGGTGAAATGGAACTTCACCAAATTTCTGGTGAACCGCGATGGTGAGGTTGTCAATCGTTATCCGCCAACGACCAAACCGTCTGCCATTCGCGCTGACATCGAGAAGCTGCTTTAGGCCATGACATCCGAAGACGAGAGGCTGGCACTAGACAACCAGCTGTGTTTTGCACTCTATGCCGTCAACCGGGCCGTCACTGCCAGGTATCGTCCACTATTGGCTGAGCTCAACCTGACCTATCCCCAGTATCTAGTCATGTTGGTGTTGTGGGAGGCTGATCAGGAGGGACGCACCGTACGGGTGTCTGATCTGGGTAAGCGGTTGCGCCTGGATTCCGGCACTCTGACGCCGTTGCTGAAACGGCTGGCTGAACGGGGTCTGGTTACCCGTCAGCGGGATACGTCCGATGAGAGGGTGGTAACAGTAGCCCCTACCGGGCAGGGAAATGCCATGCGCAGCAAGGCCATGGAGATCCCGGAGAGGTTGTTGTGTGGGACGGGTATTGATCAGGAGCGCATTGTGGCGCTCCGTGAGGAGTTACGTTCTGTGCTCAGCCTTCTCGAGGCTCTGGGGGAGCCCAGCGGTCGATAACCGATTTGAGATCGGCACGGTTGTAGGGTTTGGTAATGTAATCGTTCATCCCGGATTCCAGGCAATCGTCCCGATCACCCTGCATGACGTTGGCGGTAACGGCGATAACCGGTAAATCCCGCCAGGCGGGGTTTTCCCTGATTGAACGTGTGGCCTCATAACCGTCCATCACCGGCATCTGGCAATCCATCAGCACAACATCGAATTCTCCTGAGGTCAGAGCCTCCAGTGCCCGCTTTCCGTTTTCCGCCAGGGTGACCTTGTGGCCCAGCTTCCGGAGCATGCTGCTGGCAACCACCTGGTTGACCTGGTTGTCTTCCACCAGCAAAAGGTTCAGTGACCTGGTAACGGCTGATGCTTTTCCCGCATTCGTATCATGGCCCTTCTTTATCTGCTTCAGGCCTGCGGCCGCGCAAAGCGTGCGGAACAACTGGTCCCGCCTCAGTGGCATTGACAGAATCTGTTGATCGCCAGCTGCCACCGCGGTGCCGTTGCGATCGACCAGAATAACGCCGATTCCTGACCACTGGGCCGCTATCTGTGGGCCGGAACTGTCTTCCCTGTCGGCTGCCCCCATCAGGATACCTCCACCGTTGCGAGCGGCATCGCGCACAGGAATACTCCAGGCTCTGAGCTGGCTCTCGATGGGCAGGCGGTGGGGATGGCTCTGGGGTATGCTCATATCCACGCCTGACGTTCTGACAATGGCCGGGATATCTGCTGGTGTAATCCCGGAGTCATTTTGATCATGCACCGGTAGCGGCAGGTTCACGGTAAAGTGCGTGCCCCGACCCTCTTCAGAATCCACCAGAATCTGGCCATGCATGCGCTCCACCAGCTGGCGGCAGAGGGCCAGGCCGAGTCCGGTTCCGCCATACAGCCGGGTGGTTTCGGCATCGGCCTGGGAAAACGGTGAAAAAATCCGATGCAACCCTTCCTTGGACATGCCAATGCCGGTATCAATTACATCAATGCGAAGGTTACCGTTGAAACGGGTTGCACGAATGCGGACGCTGCCCTTCTCGGTAAACTTGATGGCATTACTTAACAGGTTATTAAGAACCTGACGGGTGCGCGTGGGATCACCGAGAAACGATTCGGGAAGATCGCATTCAATATCGGTCACCACGTCTATGTTCTTGCGGCGAGCCTGTTGGGAGTGCAGCGTCGCGCATTCCTCTATCAGATTGCGGACGCTGAAAGGAATGTTCTCAAGGCTGAGCTTGCCAGCTTCCACCTTGGAAATGTCGAGGATATCGTTCAGCAGTCCGAGCAGGCTTTGCCCTGCGTTAAGCGCGATTTCCAGGCGGTTGCGCTGTGCCGGTTCCAGGTCACCTTCCAGAGCGAGACCAAGCATGCCAAGCACTCCATTCAGCGGAGTGCGAATTTCGTGGCTCATACTGGCCAGAAAGTTGGCCCGGGACCGGGCCCTGCGGACGGCATCTTCCTTCGCTCGAACCAGTGCGCGATTACCCCGCTGGAGGGCTTCGTTCTTCTCCGAGATCTCCCGCGTGCGGTCGTCAACCTCCTGTTCCAGCTGGGTTGAGTAATTTTTTATGGCGCTCTCTGCCTGCCGCAATTGCTCGAGACTGGCGTCCATGGTTTCCAGATGCAGGTTGATGATCCCCACCATCTGGCCGATTTCATCTTCACGATGATTGGCGGGCACAGGTAGCCGGACTTTTTCCGGGGATTCCGCCCGAACCCGGCTCAGCGCACCGATGACATTGAGCATGGGGCGGGTCAGTACGAAATAGAAAATGGCGAGCAGAGCCGCTGTCAGAACCAGGCTTTTGAGTAGTCCGCTTACCACAGTGTATCCGGCCCTTTGCAGAAACAGCAGGCCGTAATGGTAAGTGTCGATGGTGACCGTCAGGTGGCCAAGAGAAAGATCACTCAACTGCGGCACCATCAGTTCCTGGCTGAAAGCACGGCTGTCGCCGAATAGCAGGTCACTGATCCAGCGGTAGCGCGAATCAGGGCTGCTCTGGCTGGCGGCGGCCATAGTCTGGTCGTTGTTATCGATTATGCGGGCATCAATGGTGGCAGGATGGCGGAGCAGCCCGTCCAGCAATTCCTCCGCCAGACGTATATCGATGTTATAGGCAATCTGTGAGGCGGGGCTGTGGCTTATTTCGATCAGCGCGCGAATTTCCTGCTCCATGGAATCCCGGGCGCTGAAATAATCAAGGGTGACCTGAACGATGTTGAGTATCAGCCCCAGCACCATTGCAATTAAAACGGTGTCCCGGGTCAGGCGGTAGGAGAGCCGCTTTTTGAATGGAGTTGTCACAGTATATCCACAATCCCTGTTTGTCAGCGGTTCGCATGATGGTGATGAGCTACCAGGCTGCTATCAATCGTCGTAATCGGCCTTTTTGCGCCATTCGTCATCGTGGAGGAAGGTGTCCCATTCCCGGTCCAGGCGCGACTGGCTCTCGGTGCTGCTGCCCTGTGACGTGTCATCCTTCATGGCTTCCAGCTCCTTGATGCGGGTGCGGAAACTCTTGACTGCTTTCATGGCCATGGGGTTGTCCCTGGATTTACCCATTTCGGTGCTGGCCAAATGATAGGCGTGAATCGCCTTGCGAATCTGGTTCTGCTTCACATAATCGCGGGCCTGGAACACATGCAGGTCAGCGTGGGTCTTGTGCACCAGGAACAATACGAATCTGAGGTTTTTCTTGGCGGTGGCGCTGTCGATCTTGCCGGCCTTGTGCATTGCTTCAATCATTTTGAAAAGATTTTGCAGCAGCTCTTTGACATAGCTGGACTTTTCGGGCGAATCAATCTTGATGGGAGGACGCCGGTCTTCATTGTCCATCACCTTCTTTTTCAGCTGTTGGGCAGCACTGAGCCACTCACCGACGGGCTGGTCGGATTTCAGCGCCTTGAGATCCTTGCAGGTTTCCTCCATACGCTTGATCAACAGTAACTTGAGATCCGAGGTGAGGTATTGGCCGGGAATCTCGGAAAGCAGACGGTTGGCCCGATTATAACTGTCCTCAAGAGCGGTGATTTTACGCGCGCGCTCAATACGGGCCCGTTCCCGCATCTGACTGGCCACAATAATGACGATCGAAATGAAAACGATAGCTGCCAATAGCAGCACAATCATTGTGGTATCCATTCTATTGCAAAAGCTCCGGCGTATGGACGTGCACTGGGGCCTCCGGTGGTGCGAACAAACCGAAGAATTCCAGCAAGTACTCGAAAGACTAGCAGAAAACCGGGCATGATTCCGTTTTGAAATGTGAACAATATGGGCTTTCTATCATTTTGGTGAATTGATATCCTTAGGCCCATTATTTCTGTGAATAAACTACTGCTGTGATCGTGTGTATGGATATTTCCCGGGTCGATCTGAATCTGCTTGTCTATCTTGATGTGCTGTTGCGGGAGCGGAACGTCACCAAAGCCGCCACCCATCTGGGGATAACCCAGCCAGCCATGAGTAATGGTCTTCGGCGCCTGAGGGACCTGTTTGGTGATCCATTGCTGGTCAGAACCAGTGAGGGTATGACTGCGACGGAACGTGCGACAGAACTTCAGCCGTTAGTGCGGGGTATCCTCTCTGATATCGAGCAGGCCGTTCATGAGAAGACCGCCTTTGCTGCCATGGAAAGTCAGCGGGTATTCCGCATAATGGCCAGTGACTATGCGGAATCCTGCCTGATGCCAAGGGTGTTGCGGCGGATTCGTCAGGAAGCGCCCCACGTTACCCTGGACGTACTGACTCCCAGCGACGTCAGTTTCCTGGATGTGGAGCAGGGTAGGTTGGATATGGCCATCAACCGCTTTGACAAGATCCCGCAATCCTTCCACCAGAAAACCCTGTGGACGGAGTATTTCGCCTGCCTGATGAACGCCCGCAATCCCATCCTGAAGGAGCCGTTCACGCTGGACACCTATCTTGATGCCAGCCATATCTGGGTCAGCAAGACCGGTTTCGGCGTTGGGGTAGGGGTAAACCCGAAGGATGTCCAGCGTTTGGGCTGGGTTGACGAGGCACTTTCGTTGATGGGGCGCAAACGGCAGATTTCAGTGTTTACCCGGCATTATCAGGTGGCGATGCTGCTGGCGGAACAGCACGACCTGATTGCCACATTACCTTCGAGGGCTGCCTGGCTGCAGAAGGATAATCCCAATCTGGTGGTTAAGGTACCACCCTTCGAGATCCCGCCGTTCGAGCTCAAAATGGCCTGGAGTCCTTTGTTGCAGCACAACACCGATCACCAGTGGCTGAGGAAGCTGGTCGCGGAAGTGGCGGAAGAAGTGGATGCGGAATTCGCTCCGTTCGGGGCACAGTTCGAATCAGCCGATGTTCCCGGCGTTCACCACTCAGAGCGGTAGTTCGCGCAACTCCAATGAGTTCTTGCCGGCGTCCCACATGCGCTGGAAAGATTCCGCAAACAGCTTCACCCGGCCACTGTCGGCAAAATTCGCAAAACCTTCCGGCTTGTAAAAATCATGTCGGTAAACCAGGCCTTCCCGGTCGGCCAGCAGGAACGGCCGGTCCTCCACCGGGTAGTCCTCGTTGATCAGCCTCAGTTCAATGCGGCTGGGCAGACGACGCATCAGTTCCACAATCTGATGCCGGTGTTTCACCAGGGGTTTGTCATCGTGTATGAGCAGGCGCACTTCGCTGAGCCGGTGCCGGCGCGCCAGGGTGGAGATCAACTCCCGAAAGCGCAGGCGATCATAGAGATCGTGGTCCAGCAGGCGGTCGTACAGCCAGATCCTCTGGCGAGCCTGGCCGGCGACGGAGTCCATCAGTTCGGTCATCGTGCGTTCGCTGTCAAACAACCAGGCATCACGATCTTTGCCTAACAGCATTGGGGTCAGGATGGGTGGCTGACGAGTATCGTATGCTTTATTGGCCAGTTTCGGGGCCAGGCAGCGCATGTCCACATGGGGAATGCCGGCATCATCGTAGAGGTCTGAGCAGACATGGAAGCCTGAGCGCTGGTAGAAGGGGATGGCGTGCTCTTGTGCGGAAAGCCGGAGTTCACTGAACTGGTCTGCTGCCTCAGACACCAGGTGCCGCAACAAGCGCTCTCCGATACCTTTGCCACGATGGGCGGGAAGAATCGCCATGCGTCCGATGTGGGCGGTTTCCTCGAGGGTTGAGAACATACGGCCAACCCCGACAGGTGTGTTGTCGGGCAGTACTACCAGGTAATGGTCGGCAATCTCATCAGTGTCGTCCCATTCCAGCTCTGGCGGAACCTGCTGTTCTTTCACAAACACGGTCTGCCGTATGTTCCGGATATCGGCCGGTGCCAGCTGCCAGCTGTATTTACGAATCCGCACGTTCATTCCGCTTCCACTCACGCTCTCACTCGAAGTACAGCGAACCCTGATTAATGAGGTTGGCCAGCAGCCCGCAGATGGCCTCGTCGCCGGCATAGTCGGCCAATGCTGCCATGTCCAGCCTGGCACCAGCGCAGAGCAGGGGAGCCAGAGGCTGGGCATCGCCCCGCAGCAGGAACTGCTCGCCATCCACGAACAGCGCTGTGTCTCCCTCAAACTCATGGTAGGCGAAACGGGAACCTTCATTCCAGCGTAACGGGTTTCCCTCTGCAATCAGTTCACCGAGCAACCCCGGTGTTACCGGTTCTTCTGCTGGCACCACAATATCGAGACTTTTGGGGACCGTGGCGTACTGACCGAACCAGAGGGCGAGCTGGCGCTTGTCAGTAAGCTTGTCGCGGATAACACCATCGAGGCGGTCAATAACGTCGGGGGCAATGGTGCCAGGATTGTCCTGAACCTGCAGGTCCGGGTCATTGAGGTGTTCGGAGGCATCAGACTGGCTGCAAAGAAAGTCCGTGAATCCTGTCAGCACATCGTCAATGGTCGGCGCACGAAAACCAACAGACAAGGTAATGCAGTCATCCTCGGCAATGCCGTGGTGGCCGATACCTGGTGGCAGGTAGAGCATGTCTCCGGGAGCCAGGGTTACGGTTTCCTCGCCATCCCAGCTACTGAGAATCCGCAACGGTGTGCCGTCTACCCGGGGTGAGGTGTGATCGCAACGGCCGCCGAATGTCCATCGGCGGTGGCCCTGTGCCTGTAGCAGGAATACATCGTATTGGTCATAGTGGGGCCCCACGCTGCCGCCTTCCGGCGCGTAGCTTGCCATGATGTCATCCAGCCGCCAGTTGGGCACAAAGCGGAACTCGTCCAGCAGGTCCGCGAAATCCGGAACCCAGTGATCAAGGCCCTGTACCAGCAGCGTCCAGTGAGTTGCCGGCAGTTTGCTGAAGCGCTCGGGTTCAAAGGGGCCATTGTGCAGCTGCCAGGGTTTGCCGTTGTCGTTCTCGATCACAATACGGGACTCGACCGCTTCCTCACAAGCCAGTCCGGCCAGTTCATCCGCTGACACCGGGCACTCGAAGCCCGGAAAGGCCTGGCGAATCACCAGTGGCTTTTTCTGCCAGTAATCCTGCAGGAATTCCTCCGCGGGCATTCCGCCGGGCAGTTTCATGGTTCAGATATCCCGCGCCTGTTGGGTGGCATTGCCGACGTAGGTGCCGGGAGTCAGTTCCATCAGCTCCGCCTTGGCGGCATCGGGAATGTCCAGCGAGTTTACAAAGGCCTTGATGACATCCGGTGTCATGGCTTTGCCGCGAGTCAGGTCCTTGAGTTTTTCGTAGGGTTTCTCGATGTTGTAGCGGCGCATCACGGTCTGGATGGGTTCAGCCAGAACTTCCCAGGCATGGTTCAGGTCGTCGTCCAGTCGTGACGGATTGATTTCCAGCTTGCTCAGGCCTTTCAGGGTGGCTTCATAGGCAATCAGGCTGTGGGCAAAACCCACGCCGAGGTTACGCAGCACGGTGGAGTCCGTGAGGTCGCGCTGCCAGCGAGAAATCGGTAGCTTGGCCGACAGATGGCTGAACAGGGCGTTGGCGATGCCCAGGTTGCCTTCGGAGTTCTCGAAGTCGATGGGGTTGACCTTATGGGGCATGGTCGACGAGCCGACCTCGCCTTCCACGGTTTTCTGCTTGAAATAGCCCAGGGAGATATAGCCCCAGATGTCCCGGTCGAGGTCGATCAGGATGGTGTTGAAGCGGGCAATAGCGTCGTAGAGCTCGGCAATGTAATCGTGGGGCTCAATCTGGGTAGTGTAGGGGTTCCAGTCAAGCCCCAGGTTTTCAATAAACTCTTTGGCATTAGCAGCCCAGTCGATGGACGGATAAGCCGAAAGGTGAGCGTTGTAATTACCCACGGCACCGTTAATCTTGCCCATCAGTTCCACTGCACGAACCTGTTTCACCTGGCGGCGAAGGCGGTAAACCACGTTGGCCAGTTCCTTGCCAACCGTCGACGGCGATGCGGTCTGGCCATGGGTGCGGGACAGCATGGGCTGACCGGCATGCTCATGGGCCAGTTCTGCCATTCGTTCCACTACACGGTCCATGGCAGGCAGCAGGCCGTGATCCAGGCCTTCGCGCAGCATCAGGGCGTGGGACAGGTTATTGATATCCTCGGAGGTGCAGGCAAAGTGCACGAATTCCGTCACGGTGTGCAGTTCCGGAACCCCGGCGATTTTTTCCTTGATGAAGTATTCCACCGCCTTCACATCGTGGTTGGTGGTGCGCTCAATGGCCTTGATCCGTTTCGCGTCCGCAAGGCTGAAGCCGGAAATCATGTTATCCAGACACTCGTTGGCTTCCTCCGAGAAGGCGGGTACTTCGGTGATCCCGGGGTGGGCAGCCAGTTTCTGAAGCCAGCGGAGTTCGACGGTCACGCGGTTCCTGATCAGGCCATACTCACTGAAAATGTCGCGGAAAACGCTGACTTTGTTGCCATAGCGTCCATCAACCGGGGAAATGGCGGTCAGGGCGTTGAGTTCCATCGAAAACCTCTCAAGTCATCAAAGAATCGGAAAAGAAAAACAGGGGGCGCATATGATACACCAGCGGCGGTTGGGATTCAGTCGTAAACCGCGCGGTTTGCCTTCTCGGCCAGTTCCCGGGCGGTCATGATGACCTTGCGACGGTTGAAAATGAGCTGCCAGCGGCGCCCGCCAGTCTGGTGCCACAGTATGGCGGAGCGTATGCCAGCCAGCAGTAAAGCACGCACCTTGGCGGCGTTTTCCTCACGCTGGAGAATTGTGGGCTCGCCGGTAACCTGGATGCGCTGGCGGAAGGTGCTGATGGTATCCGCGTAAATCGACGCCAGATTGGCGATAAGGTTGCCGTGGCTATAACCGAAATGGCTGGCCGTGTGCCGGGCCTGGTCAATGCGGCTGCCAATGACGTCCAGCATATCGTTGTTGCGTCGGAGTTTGGACGCCATATTGATAAGGTTCAGGGCGTAGCGCAGCACCTCAATATCCTGTTGCTTGCTCTGCTGGCTGAGAACGCTGGCCAGGGTAGACAGGCCCTCCCGCAGATCTTTGAGCTCACCGCCGAAAACGTCCAGCGTGGTCTCCGGTTGCGTCGCGAACAGGGAGCGGGTGCAGGTCTCAAAGCTGGATTCCGCACATTGCCCGGAGTGAGCCACTTGCTGCACCAGCGCTGATGCCTGGAAAACCCCTGCCAGGGCAAGCGTCTGGTCATGTATCGATCGGCTCATGCGCCGGCCCCCTCTGCCTTGTTGGTGGTCACTGCCGGTTCTGTTTCGCCATCCCGCCAGGTCTGCTCGATAACGCCACCGCCCAGGCAGACATCGCCATCGTAGAACACCACCGACTGGCCGGGCGTGACGGCCCGCTGGGCGTCATCGAAGATAACCCGGAATCCGCCGTCTGTAGCGGTTACCAGGCAGTCCTGGTCAGGCTGGCGGTAACGGGTTTTGGCTTTGCAGCGGAATTCTGCCGCAGGTGGTTCACCAGCAATCCAGTCCACGGGGCCACTGTGCAGGCCACGGGAAAACAGCAGGGGATGGTGTTTGCCCTGAACGGCAACCAGTACGTTGCGGGAGAGGTCTTTCTCTGCCACGTACCACGGTTCGTCGCCGAACTCGCTGAGGCCGCCGATGCCCAGGCCCTGGCGCTGGCCGATGGTGTGATACATCAGCCCCTGATGGCGGCCGATGACCCGGCCGTCCGGTGTTTCGATGTTGCCGGGCTGCGCGGGGATATACTGTTTCAGAAAGTCCCGGAATTTGCGCTCGCCGATAAAACAGATACCGGTGGAGTCTTTCTTGTCATGAGTAATGAAACCCTGTTCGGCGGCGATGCGACGCACTTCCGGTTTTTCCAGTTCGCCCACCGGAAACAGGGTGCGGGCAATGCGCTCGCCGGATACCGCGTGCAGAAAATAGCTCTGGTCCTTGTTGGGGTCCAGTCCCTTGAGCAGTTGGGCCTTGCCGCTGCCATCGTTGAGTGGTCGCTGGCGGGTGTAGTGGCCGGTGGCGATGAAATCAGCTCCGAGAGTAATGGCGTAGTCGAGGAAAGCGCGGAATTTCACTTCCTTGTTGCAGAGGATATCCGGATTGGGTGTCCGTCCGGCTTTGTATTCAGACAGAAAATGCTCGAATACGCGGTCCCAGTACTCTGCGGCAAAGCTTGCGGTGTGCAGGGTGATACCGATGGCGTCGGCCACTGCCTGGGCATCGGCGAGATCGGTCATGGCGGTGCAGTATTCGGTGCCGTCGTCCTCGTCCCAGTTCTTCATGAACAGGCCTTCTACCTGGTAGCCCTGGTCTTTCAGGAGCCAGGCTGCCACGGAGGAGTCCACGCCGCCGGACATGCCGACAATCACTCGGGTATTTTCAGGTGCTTTAGTCATGTCTGGGTCTGTCGGATTCAAAGGGGCGGATTCTAGCATTTAAGCCAGGTTACGTCTGCGGTTCGACAATGACATCCAGTGGAAAGCGGCGACCGTTTCGGTAATCTTCTATGCATTGCATCACCAGCGGACTACGGAGCCTGTCGGACTGCTTTCTGATTTCATCCGGTGTCAGCCAATGGGCGGCAATGATTCCATCATCCAATTCGTGGCTGACTCTTGAAAGGGCCCTGGCTGAAAAGCAGAAGCGATGGTAGGTAACGCCGTTTGCCGGAGCCGTGTAGGTGTACACGCCGAGGAAATGTTGGGGCTCCACTTCCCAGCCGGTCTCCTCCAGGGTTTCCCGGAGCGCGGCATCGATTATTTTCTCGCCTTCCTCCACGTGTCCTGCGGGCTGATTGAAAACAACCTGGCCATGACTGACCTCCTCCACCAGCAGAAATCGGCCCTGATCGTCTTCGACAACAACAGCGACGGTGGCGTGGGGCGTCCAGGTCATGGGCGAGAGCTCCTGCGTGTGTTTGGAACGTGAACTGTGATTGTTCGGGATTCGCCGGGCGCAAGCCCATCCAGTGTCCAATCCCCGATACCATAACGAACCAGTCGCAGGGTAGGGAAGCCTACAGCTGCCGTCATGCGTCGGACCTGGCGGTTCTTGCCCTCGGTAATGGTGATTCGTACCCAACTGGTGGGGATGGATTCCCGGTGCCGGACCGGCGGATTCCGCGGCCAGAGGTCTGGTGGTTCCATGGCAGCGACCTCTGCGGGGCGCGTTTTGCCGTCTTTCAGCTCCACGCCCTTACGCAGTTGCTGCAATGCCTTGTCTGAGATTTCCCCCTCCACCTGAACCCAGTAGGTTTTCGGCATTTTGTTCCGTGGAGATGCAATGCGGTGCTGCAACGGGCCGTTGTCGGTCAGTAATAAAAGCCCTTCGGATTCAAAGTCCAGGCGGCCGGCAGGGTAAACACAAGAAGTGGTGATCCAGTCCGCCAGAGTGGCGCGGCGGCTACCGTCTGTGCCGCCTTTCTCGTCGGTAAACTGGCACATGACACGAAAAGGCTTGTTAAACAGGATCAGCGTAGCCATCGCCGGGTGAGACCTTCAGGTTTGGAGAAAACGGGTAGTATGCCAGAAACATCGCTGCTTCGAAGCACAGTTCAGGCAGGCAATGGCTGATTTCGTGGTACACAACAATGTGCCGCAACCTGCTTGCGCAGTTGCGGGCTAGTGGGGCTATCGGGCAGTGCGCCGGTATTTTCCGGCTCACGGATTACCGGTCAGGCGTTAGCGGCGCGAGGCTGGTCCTGATAGTCACTGCCCTGGTCCTTTTTCTTTTCGGAGGTGCTCTCCGAAGAACCCTGCTTTTGCGGCTGCTCTTCAGGGACAATGTTGACCGCGTGGATCCCTTTGTCACTGGGTTTTTTCTCAAAGGTCACGGGCTGGCCGGCCTTTAAAGTTTTGTAACCTTCCATTTGCACTGAAGAGAAGTGAGCAAACAGATCGTCACTGCAGCCCTCTTCGATTATGAAGCCATAACCCTTGGCATTGTTGAACCACTTTACTTTGCCTCTTGGCATGATGAACTCCCCTGTTCTTTCACTGTCAGTGTCTTTGTTATTGCTATTATGACCGGGCGTTTTGCCTTGCACGGATATTGGGCTCTTGATGGGCTCTATTACAAAACCCTTACGCCAATTTACAATATTTTACATTGCTATCTTACTGTTGACCAATATTCGCTCGGAGTCAATAGCAGTTATAGCGGGAATGTATGGTTGAACCGGTGCCTGAGCCTGTATCATGGCGTGAATGATAACCAGCGCACGTCAGGTTCTCTCAAGCACCTTGAAAACCGGGCGGCAGACAACCATCTTTAGGAAGAGGCACCGATTTCCGGTAAAGAATCATGCGGACTATCCAGAATTCTCTACTAGTATTAAATCAGGGAGAGGATGAACAACCCGGGCGTCAGGACGACGTCGGTGTTGCTCCCGAGAAGCCTGCTCTCAAGCGTCCCGCACGCTTCAGAGTGCTGCTTCTGAACGACGATTACACACCCATGGATTTCGTCGTGGATGTGTTGATGACCTTCTTCGGAATGAACGAAGAAAAGGCGACGCAGGTGATGCTGCTCGTCCATACGCAGGGAAAGGCGGTATGCGGGGTTTATACCCGGGACATCGCGGAAACAAAGGCGGCACAGGTGAACCAGTATTCTTCGGAATGCGAGCATCCGCTCCTTTGCGAGATTGAACGTGCGGACTGATAGACCTTGGGGTGGCCCATGCTGAGCAAAGATCTTGAAATTACACTGAATGCGGCTTTCAAAAGTGCCCGCGACAAGCGTCATGAATTCATGACCGTCGAGCATCTTTTGTTGGCTTTGCTCGATAACGATTCGGCAGTGGGCGTCCTGAAAGCTTGCGGAGCAGACCTGCCCCGTCTTCAGGAAGAACTCGTAGAGTTTGTGGATTCAACCACACCACTGATCCCCAGCAACGACAGCGAGCGGGAAACACAACCCACGCTCGGATTCCAGCGCGTACTTCAGCGTGCTGTCTTTCACGTGCAATCCTCTGGCAAAAAAGAGGTAACCGGTGCCAATGTACTGGTGGCCATCTTCAGTGAACAGGAAAGCCAGGCGGTCTACGTGCTCAAGAAGCAGAGCATCGCCCGTATTGACGTGGTAAATTTCGTTTCCCATGGCATCTCCCGCGTCCAGGGTGCCGAGGATCAGGAAGGTCATGAACAGGCTTCTCATGAGGAAGCCGGCGAAGAGGGCGGTGCGTCACGCCCGCTTGAAAGCTACGCAACCAATCTTAATGAGCAGGCGCGCCAGGGTCGCATTGACCCGCTGATTGGCCGTGAGCACGAGGTTGAGCGAGTGGTGCAGATACTGGTTCGCCGTCGCAAGAACAATCCGCTGTTGGTGGGCGAAGCCGGCGTGGGTAAGACCGCGATTGCTGAAGGCCTGGCCAAGCGTATTGTGGATGGTCAGGTACCGGACATTATCTCGGACGCTGTGGTCTACTCACTGGATCTGGGAGCGCTGCTCGCCGGAACCAAATACCGCGGTGACTTCGAGAAACGACTGAAGGGTCTGCTTGCTGAACTGAAGAAAGAGAAGCATGCGATTCTGTTTATTGACGAGATCCACACCATCATTGGTGCCGGGTCCGCTTCAGGTGGTGTCATGGATGCCTCCAACCTGCTCAAGCCGATGCTGAGCTCGGGGGAGATCCGCTGTATCGGCTCTACCACGTTCCAGGAATTCCGGGGTATTTTCGAAAAAGACAGTGCACTCGCTCGTCGCTTCCAGAAGATCGACGTCAACGAGCCCAGCGTCGAGGATACCTATCAGATTCTAAAGGGACTGAAGTCCCACTTTGAGAAGCACCACGATCTGAAGTATACCGACCAGGCGTTACGGGTGGCCGCGGAACTGTCGGAGCGTTACATCACTGACCGTCATCTGCCGGACAAGGCCATCGATGTGATCGATGAAGCCGGCGCACATCAGCGCCTGCTGCCCATCGGCAAGCGCAAAAAAACCCTGGATGTGTCGGAAATCGAGGATGTGGTGGCCAACATCGCCCGCATTCCGCCAAAGAATGTGTCCACCAGCGACAAGGACCTGCTCCGCAATCTTGAACGGGACCTGAAAATGGTGGTCTTTGGCCAAGATCCGGCCATCGAGTCCCTGTCCACGGCGATCAAGCTGGCACGTGCCGGCCTGAAGGCGCCGGAAAAACCGGAAGGTGCCTTCCTGTTTGCCGGCCCCACCGGTGTGGGCAAGACCGAGGTTACCAAGCAGCTTGCCAAGGTACTGGGTATCGAGCTGGTGCGCTTCGACATGTCGGAATACATGGAGCGGCATACTGTATCCAGGCTGATTGGCGCCCCTCCGGGCTATGTCGGATACGACCAGGGTGGCCTGCTGACAGAATCCGTGAGCAAGCACCCGCACTGTGTGCTGTTGCTGGATGAAATCGAAAAGGCCCATCCGGAAGTCTTCAATCTGCTGTTGCAGGTGATGGACCACGGCACCCTGACCGACAACAATGGACGCAAGGCCGACTTCCGCCACGTGATTCTGGTGATGACCACCAACGCCGGTGCCGAGAGTATGGCCCGCCGTTCCATTGGCTTCAGCGAGCAGGACCACAGCAGTGACGGTATGGAAATTATTTCCAAGACCTTCACGCCGGAATTCCGCAACCGGCTGGATGGCATCATCCAGTTTGGCGATCTGAAGCCGGCGACCATTACTCATGTGGTGGACAAGTTCCTCACGGAACTCCAGGCTCAGCTGGATGAGAAGCATGTCGTGCTTCATGTGGATGACGCGGCGAAGGAGTGGCTGGCAGAAAAGGGCTACGATGTCACCATGGGCGCGCGCCCGATGGCGCGTCTGATCCAGGACAAGATCAAGCGGCCTCTTGCCGAGCAGATCCTGTTTGGGCGCCTGTCGGAACGTGGTGGTGATGTGTATATTCATCTCAAGGACGATGAATTGCACTTCGAGTACGAAGACGAGCCAGCCGAGGCGGTCTGATCAGAGGACTGAAACGGATTTGGTTACGTGACGAAAAAAGCCCCGGTGTTTAGCACCGGGGCTTTTTGCTTTCGTAAAGCTATTTATTAACGGGCGCGGTAAACAATACGCCCCTTGCTCAGATCGTAAGGGGTCAGCTCTACCTTGACCTTGTCGCCTGTCAGGATGCGGATGTAGTTTTTGCGCATCTTGCCGGAGATATGAGCGGTAACAACATGGCCATTTTCAAGTTCAACACGGAACATGGTGTTGGGAAGCGTATCAACAATAACGCCTTCCATTTCAATAGCATCAGACTTTGCCATTCAGTAAAAACCTCGTAAATTGGCTTGCTTTGATTTTAAATTGCGCAATTCTGCCTGATTTATCGTCATTTGGCAAAATCAGTTAACGTCCATCGTGTGCCACTGGCCGTCCTGTAGCGCTTCGATGGGGCGAAAACAGGTTTTGTAGTTCATCTTCCGGCATTCTTCGATCCAGTAGCCCAGATACAGGTGGGGAAGTCCCATCCGTCTGGCCTCTTCTATCTGCCAGAGCACCGCAAAGGTTCCCAGGCTACGGCGCTCGTAAGCCGGATCAAACACGGTGTAGATGGCCGACAAGCCTTCATCCAGCATATCCACGGCAGCCAGACCGACCAGCTTGTCGCCGTCCAGAATTTCAACGAACCAGGAGTCCGTGGCTCCTTCCACCAGAAAGGACATGAACTGCTCCCGGGATGGCGGGTACATGTCCCCGTCAGCGTGGCGCTGCTCAATGTAGTGGGCATAGAGGCTGTAGTACCGCTCGGAGAAGGTAGCCCGGACCATCCTGCAGTCAAGGTCGGCATTTTTCTTCATCACCCTGCGCTGGCTGCGGTCGGGCTGAAACTGATCCACTTTCAGTCTGACCGGAACACAGGCATTGCAGTGTTCACAGTGGGGGCGGTAGTAATGGGAGCCACTACGGCGGAACCCCAGCGCAGTCAGCTGGCTATAGAGCCGCTTATCAACGTGAGCCCGTGGGTCAACGAACATGGTGGTAGCTTCGCGATCGGGCAGATAGCTGCATTCATGGGCCGGTGTAGCAAAAAATACCAGGGTTCTGAGATTGCTCATTCACACCTCCCGCCCGGGCCACTGCCACTGGAAGTCCCAGTGCTGGTGTTCCGGAGTACTGTCGACGCATGTCCTGAGTATAGATAAAAACTCGCTGCGGGGAATACATCGGGCGCCCATTCTGATCAGATGACCGCTTTCTACCTGGCAGTCCATTATGCGGTAGCCCCATTCTCTGAGCTGATTGGCGAGGTGGACCATCAGGACCTTCGAGGCGTTGGTTTCCAGGGAAAACATGGATTCGCCGAAAAAACAGCGGCCAATGGCCAGGCCGTACATTCCGCCGACCAGTTCTCCCCGTGGGTTCCAGGCTTCGATGGAGTGGGCGACGCCCTGTTTGTGTAGTTGGCCGTAGCTGTCGATCATGTCCTGGGTGATCCAGGTGCCTTCAGCGCGGGTGTTGGCGCACAGGCGGATAACCCTGGAGAAGGTCTGGTCGGCGGTGATAGAGAAGTAACCGCTGTTCAGCGTGCGCCGGAGGCTTCTGGATACGTGGATTTCTTCCGGAAAGAGCACACATCGGGGATTGGGAGACCACCAGAGGATGGGCTGGTCGTCACTGAACCAGGGGAATATGCCGCTTCGGTAAGCCAGTATGAGCCGTTTGGTGGAGAGGTCTCCGCCGAGGGCGAGCAGTCCGTCGGGGTCGTCGAGGGCTTGTTCGGCGGGGGGGAACCAGAGGTGGTTTTGTTCTAGCCAGGGTAGTGAAGTCATGCGGGTCCGGCTTTTGTGGTTACCTTTAAATTTCGACCTCGGGGATGTCGGCAGATGGAACCGGGTGTCTGAAACACGCTCAAGCACATCCCTGTGGCGCTTGGGCTCCGCCATCCATGGCTCCGCACAGTTTCAGACACCCGGTCCCACCTGCCTTTTCAGGCCTTGGAGTTGCCCGCGCTTTAGCGTTCCCTGAATAAATTCCCTGATTTCAGTTAGTCCTGATCCAGGAACTTTTCCGCATCCAGTGCTGCCATGCACCCGAAGCCTGCGGAGGTAACCGCCTGACGGTAAACGTGGTCGGCTACGTCGCCGGCGGCGAAGACGCCGGAGATGCTGCTCTGGGTGGCCATGCCTTCGAGGCCGGAGCGGATTTTGATGTAGCCGTTTTCCATGTCCAGTTGGCCGGTGAACAGGTCGGTGTTGGGTTTGTGGCCGATGGCGATGAAGACGCCGGCCAGGTCCCGTTCCTGGGTTGAGCCGTCTTTCATGCTTTTGATGCGCATGCCGGTGACGCCGGTGCCGTCGCCGAGGACTTCGTCGAGGGTGTGGTCCCAGACGATGTTGACGTTGCCGTTTTCGGCTTTTTCGAACAGTTTGTCCTGCAGGATTTTTTCGGCGCGCAGGCTGTCGCGGCGGTGTACCAGGGTGACTTCGTCGGCGATGTTGGAGAGGTATAGGGCCTCTTCAACGGCGGTGTTGCCGCCGCCGATGACGGCGACTTTCTGTTTCTTGTAGAAGAAGCCGTCGCAGGTGGCGCAGGCGGAGACGCCCTGGCCTTTGAATTTCTCTTCCGAGTCCAGGCCCAGGTACATGGCGGATGCGCCGGTGGCGATGATCAGGGCGTCGCAGGTGTATTCGCCGTTGTCGCCCTTGAGGCGGAAGGGGCGGTTGCGCAGGTCGGCTTCGTTGATGGTGTCGTAGACCACGTTGGTTTCGAAGCGCTCGGCGTGCTTGAGCATGCGCTGCATCAGTTCCGGGCCCTGCACGCCGTCGTTATCACCTGGCCAGTTGTCGACGTCGGTGGTGGTGGTCAGTTGGCCACCCACTTCGATGCCGGTGATCAGTGTCGGCTTGAGATTGGCGCGGGCCGCGTAGACTGCGGCGGTGTAGCCGGCCGGGCCGGAGCCGAGGATGATCAGTCGGGAGTGCTTGGTTTCGCTCATTGGGGGTCTCTCGTTAACGATTTATTCAATGACAGATACAGAGGTCAGAAGTTGCCTGATTCGTTCAGCGCTCTTACCGGATTCTCCCTGTTCCAGGCGGTGTTCTGCAACTGCGGGAAATACGGCCTGGATATCATCCGGCAATACGTGATGGCGGCCGTCCATCAGCGCCCAGGCTCTGGCAGCGCGAACGAGGCCAAGGCCTGCGCGGGGTGACAGGCCATAGAGCAGCCCTGGCATGCTTCGG
Source organism: Marinobacter sp. ATCH36 (assembly GCF_023555055.1). Taxonomy (GTDB): domain Bacteria; phylum Pseudomonadota; class Gammaproteobacteria; order Pseudomonadales; family Oleiphilaceae; genus Marinobacter. Next base: position 141,787 of record NZ_JAMJPL010000007.1, on the reverse strand, counting down.
CTCTGTTCCAGCAGGCGCTGGACATAATCCAGCAATGCGGGACTGGTGGTCACCCGGTTGACGGCGTCCTGCAGGGTCTGCAGGTTCTCCGCGGACAGAATGGACTGCAGGCGGTCAGTCATGGTTCGCCGGTCTTCGCCTTCCAGCAGTTCCCGCTCAGCGCGGGGATCGGGGTAGCCGAGCCGGATGCGCATCAGGAACCGGTCAAGCTGGGATTCCGGCAGCGGATAAGTGCCACCCTGCTCGATGGGGTTCTGGGTGGCGATCACAAAGAACGGGTGTGGAAGTGGCCGGGTTTCCCCTTCAATGGAAACCTGCCGTTCCTCCATGGCTTCCAGCAGTGCACTCTGGGTGCGGGGTGAGGCGCGGTTGATCTCGTCGGCCAGGACAACCTGGGCAAAGATGGGCCCCGGGTGGAATACCAGGCTTCCGGCTTCCTTGTCGTACATGGAGAAGCCGAGAACGTCGGCCGGCAACAGGTCGTTGGTGAACTGAATGCGCTGGTAACTCAGGCCCATGACCCGGGCCAGTGCGTGGGACAGGGTGGTCTTGCCCATGCCAGGGATATCTTCAATAAGGAGGTGGCCTTTGGCCAAAAGCCCGCAAAGCGCGAGGCGTACCTGATGATCCTTGCCCAGGAGTATGCTGTTCAGTTCACGGATGACCGTGTCTGTCAGTTTCTTCATGAAATGCTCAGTCCCTAACCCGCTTGAGAATGTCGCCATAGGCGTCGATGCGCCGGTCCCTGAAATACGGCCAGATGCGTCGAATCGATTCACTGCGTGAGCGGTTAATGAATGCGGACAGAATGGTTTCAGAGTGATCATCGGCTCGCGCCAGGAATTCGCCCTGGGCGCCACAGATGAAGCTGTTGCCCCAGAAGCGGATACCATCCGACTGACCCGAGGGGTCCGGTTCGGTTCCTACCCGGTTGGGGGCGATAACGGGCAGGTTGTTGGCCACGGCATGGCCGCGCTGGACCGTTACCCAGGCGTCCAGCTGGCGAGCCTGTTCGTCCGGGTCGTCGGTGATATCCCAGCCGATAGCAGTGGGGTAGATCAGCACTTCAGCGCCTGCCAGGGCCATCAGGCGGGCGGCTTCGGGGTACCACTGGTCCCAGCATACCAGTACACCCAGGCGGCCAACGGAGGTATCGATCGGGGTAAACCCGCTGGCACCATCGTTACAAGTGGCATCGCCGGGGGTGAAGTAGAACTTCTCGTAAAACCCGGGGTCGTCCGGGATATGCATCTTGCGGTAAAGGCCGGCAATGGTGCCATCCCGTTCAAAAACAACAGCGGTGTTGTGATAGACCCCGTTCATCCGACGTTCGAAGATCGACCCTACCAGCACAATTCCCAGTTCCGCTGCCAGGGCTGACAGACGGTCGCTGGTGGGCCCGGGGATGGGTTCGGCCAGTTCGAACACCGAGGTGTCTTCGGTCTGGCAGAAATACAGCGTGGCGTGCAATTCCTGCAGCACCACCAACTGAGCGCCGTCGCTGGCGGCTTGCCGGACCAGTCGATCACTGGTGGCCAGGCTGCTTTCCTTGTTGGCGTCGCATGGCTGTTGAATGGCGGCAATGGCCAGAGCACCGGCCGGGGTAGGGCGGGTCATGCCTGCACAACTCCTGCGGGTATCTGCATGGTGACGCAATGAAGGCTGCCATGCTGCGTGATCAGCGGGCGGCAGTTCACCGGAATAATTTCCCGCTCGGGGAAAAGGCCGCTCAGGACTGTCAGCGCGTCTTCATCCTGGGGGACTCCGTAGACCGGTACCAGAACTGCGCCGTTGATGATCAGGAAATTGGCATAGGTCGCCGGCAGGCGCTCGCCGTCATCGCCGTAGATGGCATCGGGCCAGGGTAACGGTGTCAGCCTGTACGGCTGGCCATTGGCCTGGTGGAACTGTTGCAGTTCTTCTTCCATGGCCGCGAGGGCGCTGTAATGCTCATCGCTGACATCAGGGCAGGCCACATAGCAGATATGATCCGCCGCGCAGAAACGGGCGAGAGTATCGATATGGCTGTCGGTGTCGTCCCCGGCCAGATAGCCGTGGTTAAGCCACAGAATCCGATCGGCCCCCAGCGTCTCCCCGAGCAGGTGCTCGATGCCAGCACGGTCCATGGAGGGATTGCGGGATGGGGTCAGCAGGCATTCGCTGGTGGTCAACAGTGTGCCCTGACCATCGGATTCGATGGAACCACCCTCAAGTACGAACTGTACCGGCACTAACTGAGTGTCGCCAAAGCTACTGAAATTCGCCAGATGGCGATTGAGGGCGTCGTCTTTTTCCCAGGGAAACTTGTTGCCCCAGGCGTTGAAGCGAAAATCCAGCAATTCAGGGCCGTCTCCGCCGGAAATGGCGATGGGACCATGGTCACGCGCCCAGGTATCGTTGGCAGGAGCGGGTACCGCTACGACACGGCCAGGCAGGTCCTGTTCCTGTGCATAGTCGTTGAGATCCCGTTCCAGTTCCTGTAAGCGAACCACGTGTTCACAACTGAGAACAACGTGCTCGAAACGGAGCACGGCCTGTGCAATGTCGAGGAAGACCGGCTCTACCTCGGCGAGGCTGCCACTCCAGTCGGTTCCCGGATGGGGCCAGGTCAGCATTACGGCACTTTGGGGTGCCCACTCTGCGGGCATCACAGGTCTGGAAGTCAAGTTGCGAACACCTTTCTGCAAAAACCGACATTCTAACGAACAGGCGAGGTTGCGTCAGGACATATTTGAACGATTTTTCAACGTCGGGGCTTCAGCACGGCATGAATGACCCTGTCACTCTCGAAATACACAACAAAATCATCGTAGTGCCACTGGGAAATTGGCGGATCACCCACCGGCCCCATGGCGTTCAGCGGACTGCCCCAGCCATCGCGAACGCTGGACTGACTCATCCCGGTGCGGGGCAGGTTTGCCTCGGCGCTGCGTTCGGCCTGAGACATCACCGGCACTCGTACTTCTTCGGCGACAACCGTGGCGAACGGTCCCATCGCCATGAGGGCGGTGGCTGCACAGACTGCTTTCATTGTGCGTTTTTTCATCACTGGATTGCTCCCTGGTATCGCATTGATAAAACGTAATATCTGACAAAGACTAACAAAAGTCAGCCCGGATTCGGTGATTTGTGGACGGTTTATTCTTTTTGCCGTTGTCGGATCTGCCAGCGCATCACATGGCGGGCAATTTGCTGGCGGTCGCTGTCATGGATGTCCGTAAATTCCGTGTGAACCCTTGCACCTCCGCTTCCATCAGGCTCGATGTTGATTATCCGGGCAACCGCAACCGGCTGAAACAACTCAGGGGGCAGGGTCATTCTCAGAGCCAGGACCTGGTCAATCATGAAGCTGTTGGTTGCCGTATGGAACGACAGGCCACCCTCGCTGAGGGTGACGTCTTGCCAGTCTTCAGGTTGCAACGGATTTTGCTCAAAGGCCATAATGCGCGCCAGCGTATCCAGCTTTCCGTTGAGAGACTTTAGCAGCGAGGTCAGCAGGCGGTCTCGCTCTGCCAGGGTGGCAAGTTGTGCCCGGACATCCTGATCGAGACGTCTGAATTCTGAACGTAGGTCTTCCAGGTGGCTGCCATTGAAAGGGTTTTCCCTTTCGCCATCATCGGAACCGAGCTTTCGGATTTCCAGGCCGATATGATCGCTGATACGGAAAAAGTCCCTGCGGTCGGAAGGAATATCCGTCGGGTCGTTGTGGGGTGTCGTTGCAGCCATCGGGACTCCAGAGCGCGTTATTATTGTTTCCTGATAGAAGTTTAGCAGCTTCCTGCCGCTCCGTATCGGGGCAGGAATTTCGACAGACCAGTAGGTAGCGACAGGCTCCTCCCAATGTTCAGACCCTTATCACTGTATGTTGGTTTGCGGTATACCGCAGCCAAACGACGTAATCACTTTATTTCCTTCATATCACTGACTTCCATGATCGGCCTGATGCTTGGTGTCGCGGTGCTGATCATCGTTCTGTCGGTGATGAACGGCTTTGATCGAGAGCTCAAACAACGGATTCTGGGCATGGTGCCTCATGCCACCATTCAGGCGGACGGCGTGATTCAGGACTGGGAAGACGTTGATCGCACCGTCGAGCAGCACCCATCAGTGATTGCTGCAGCGCCCTATATTCAGGGGCAGGGCATGGTGACCGGCGGCGGTGAAGTCCGTGGCGTTATGCTTAACGGCATTCTGCCGGAGCAGGAACGAAGTGTCTCAATCATTGAGAACCACATGATTGAAGGCAATCTGGATGACCTTAAGTCCGGTGAATTCGGCATCATTATCGGCAAACTGATGGCCTCTGCACTCCGCCTACAGATTGGCGACCGGGTAACTGTGGTATTGCCGGAGGCGTCCGTGACGCCTGCGGGCGTGCTGCCGCGACTGAAGCGATTTACCGTCAAAGGTGTGTTCAGTGTTGGTGCGGAGCTTGATGGCAACTACACCCTTGTTCACATGGACGATGCTTCCAAGCTGATGCGCACCGGAGGCAAAGCCGAGGGCGTTCGTTTGCTGGTGGATGACCTGTTCAAGGCTCCACAGGTGGCAAGAGAAGCTGCGACGGAGCTCAGTGGGCGTCATTACATTTCGGACTGGACGCGTACCCATGGCAATCTGTTTCAGGCCATTCGCATGGAGAAAACCATGATCGGCCTGCTGCTGATGTTTATCGTTGCGGTGGCGGCGTTCAACATCGTCTCGACCCTGGTAATGGTGGTGACTGACAAAACGGCTGACATCGCCATATTACGCACAATGGGCGCCACCCCGGGCCGAATCATGCGCATTTTTATTGTCCAGGGCGCTGTTATCGGTATTACCGGCACCATCGTGGGTACGGCTCTTGGCGTGTTCGGCGCCTATAACATCAGTGGTTTCATTGCCTGGCTGGAGGCTTTCATGGGGCACCAGTTCCTCAGCGCGGATGTGTACTTCATCAGTTATCTGCCCTCCCAGCTGCAGTGGCAGGATGTGTGGATTATCAGCGGTTCCGGCCTTGCGCTAAGCCTGCTGGCAACGATTTATCCGGCGTGGCGTGCATCTCGCGTCGATCCGGCGGAGGCTTTGCGTTATGAGTGATTCGACAACCCTGAACAGTGACAAGCCGCTGGTGATCGCTTGTGACAAGGTCACGCGCACCTACAACGAAGGCCCCGGCAAGCTCACCATTTTCTCGGATATTTCTTTGCAGATATCGGCCGGGGAAACGGTCGGCATTGTTGGTAGCAGTGGCGCCGGGAAGACAACCCTGCTGAACCTGCTGGGTGGCCTGGATAAACCCTCCTCCGGTCATATTGAGATCTGTGGTCAGGATATCCACCGCATGAGCGAGGCCGGGCGGGCTCGCTTCCGTAACCGTCACCTGGGGTTTGTGTATCAGTTTCACCACTTGCTTCCCGAGTTTTCGGCGTTGGAGAACGTCATGATGCCCTGTGCCCTTGGCGGAGTCGGCATGAAGCCGGCCGCGACCAAGGCAAGTGCGATACTTGAGCGTGTTGGCCTGGGCCACCGCCTGGCTCACAAGCCCGGTGAATTGTCCGGCGGAGAGCGCCAGCGTGTTGCCATTGCCCGCGCATTGGTGAATGAGCCTGAATGTGTGCTGATGGACGAGCCGACAGGTAATCTGGACGAACAGACCGGGGAAGGAGTTCGTGACCTTATCGAGTCACTGCGGGATCAGATTGGTATTGCATTTGTGCTGGTTACCCATGACATGAAAATGGCCAGAAGCCTCGGGCGGGTTCTGCGGCTGGAGCAGGGAGAGTTGTCTCAGGAGCTTTGACTATCTCTATTACGCCGTCGGATACGAGTGCCCGATGACCCGCGCTCCTGCCAGTCAGAACGAACTTTGCGACGCCAAAGAAACTGGATGATCAGGTATGCCAAGCATGCCGACAGGGTAGCTACCATCAGCGAGCCCAGGTACAGGGGAATGCCGATGTCCAGGAGGCGCCCACTGAGCCAGGACCAGGACAGCTGGAACTCGAAATTCAGCACCGGCCGGTCGAGAATCCATGCTCCGATTTTGTAGTTGAAGTAAAACATGGGGGGCATGGTCAGCGGATTGCTGACCCAGACCAGTACCACTGACAGTGGCAGGTTGGCGTTGAACCAGATGGCAAAACAAGCCGCTGCGAGCATCTGGAAGGGCATGGGAATAAAGGCCATGAAAATGCCCACGAGAAACGCTCGGGCAACGCTGTGCCGGTTAATGTGCCACAGGTTGGGTTCATGAAGGATATCGCCGAAGAAGCGCAATGATTCGATCTTGCGCACCTTTTCCGGCGATGGTAGATACCGTTTCATGAACTTCTTTGGCATCGGGAAGTTCTGCCTGCTCAGAATGATGGTTCCGGGAATTCGCGGTCCCGGAGAGAACTCACTACCAGGAGGACAAGGATTGTCCGGAAGTTTTATGGCCAGGGTTGGCCTAGCAGGCTTCGCCTGCGGCGTTATCTTACTGTATAGCCTTGCGGTCTTGCCACCTCTGCAGTGGCTGATTGTCGCAGTGGTAATCCTGTTTGTCGCGATGATGGCTGCAGCGTCGACAGTGGCAAAAACCACGGCGGTTTTGGTTGCAGGCAGTCTGGCCGGTATGCTCTGGGCAGCTTGGAATGCCGAGGCACGTCAACAATCCACACTTCCCGCCAGCCTGGAAGGACAGGCTCTTGAAGTGTCTGGCTATCTCTGTGGTGTGCCCTCCGCCGGCAGTTTCAGCAGCGTCCGTTTTACGTTCTGTGTTGAACGTTGGTATCCGCCGGAAGCTGCCAAGGCGCCGGATCCGTCAGAGATGCCACGGAAGCTGCGTCTTGCCTGGTATGGCGATGAGGCAACAACCAGCATTCCTCAACGCCTGAGGCTGAAGGTGGTTCTCAAGCGTCCCCATGGTTCGGTAAACCCGGTGGGTTTTCGATACGAATCCTGGCTGTTCCGCAAAGGCTTCGGCGCCATCGGAACCATCCGTGACCTGGTCCCGGACACTGGCTTCGCATGCCGCTTGGATTGTCGCTACTTCCGCTGGCGCAATGGCCTGGTCCGGGCGACCTCGGAAAGATTGGCCACTGCCCGGTATTTCCCGCTGATTACCTCGCTGATGATTGGTTACCGCGGCCACATGGAGCCCAAACACTGGGACGTTCTAAAAGCGACCGGAACCATTCACCTGGTGGCTATTTCAGGGCTGCACCTGGGGTTGGTTGCCGCTGGCGCAGGCTTTGTCTGCCGGCGGTTTCTGCTCTTGCTGCCACAGGGACGGGTGTCGCCTGGCAGGCTACGAAGGACAGTCTTTTTCTGTGTGTCCCTTGCCAGCCTCGCTTATGCGCTTGCAGCCGGATTTTCCGTACCCACCCGGCGAGCGCTGATCATGGTTGTTATCGCGGGCTGGGTTCTATTGGGTGCACGGAAAACCGGAGCATTCACAGGTCTGCTGGGCGCGCTGTTTCTGGTGTTGTTGACGGACCCGTTCTCGCCACTGGACCAGGGTTTCTGGCTTTCCTTCGGTGCGGTTTCGGTTCTCGTGCTGCTCTTCAGCCTCCGTTTGCGCCAGGCAGGGTGGCTTCAGGGCCTGGTACTGGCTCAGATTGCTGTTTTCGCTGCCCTGTGGCCAATTCTGGAAGTGCTTGGGCAGTCCCAGGTCCTGACCGGCTTTGTCGCCAACCTGTTTGCCATACCTCTGGTATCGTTGGTGGTGATGCCCGCTTTGGTGGTCGGCGCGCTAATCATGGCGATTTCCCCGCTGGCGGACGCTTTTGTTATCCATGTTTTTGACATGGTGTTTGGCGTGCTTTGGCAAGGGCTGGCATGGCTGGCTGAGGGTGAAATCGCTATGCCGGCCCCGGGCGTTCCAGCACTGCTGGTGCTGGCCTTTGTAGTAATGGCGGCGTTGCTGGTGCCTTTTCGTGGATTTCGCAGGACAGCGGCAGGCCTGGTGGTGTTGTGGATGGCCTTTGTTCTGGTCGGCGGTCCGCGTACCGGCGTTGAGAATACGCCGGTGGACGAGCCGGAACTCTGGGTGTGGGATGTTGGTCAGGGGCTTTCAGTTATGGTTCGGGATCAGGACCGGGTGCTTGTTTACGATACTGGCCCGGCGCTCGAGGGTGTGTATTCTGCAGTTGATTCGGTATTGATACCCAACCTCAGAGAATTGGGGGTCCGCCGTATTGATACGCTGATTATCAGCCATGGTGATAGTGACCATGCTGGCGGGTTGCCGCTGTTGTTTGAAAGCTTCGATGTGGGCGAGGTGATCACTGGAGAGCCAGAACGGTTAGCAGACATGCTGCCACGCAGTTCGGGAGTGCAGGCGCAAGCCTGTACTCAGAACGCTGCCCTCACTATGGGAAGTCTGAACCTGTCCTTATGGCGCACTCCAGGCACGGTGGAGGGTAACGATGCATCATGCGTTGTCACAATCAGGTCGGTCGCATCTGACGTTGAGGTGGTTCTGCCCGGGGATATTACCCGACGGGTAGAGAGCCGCTTTGTCGCTGATCGTCGGCAGGAGAAAGCCGGGTTTCTGGTCGCACTGGCGCCCCATCATGGCAGCAAAACGTCGTCGTCAGAGCAATGGGTAGGGGAGATGGCGCCGGATCTTGTGTTGTTCAGTGCGGGATACCGGCATCGCTTTGGGCATCCTCATCCAGATGTCGTGGGCCGGTATCTCTCTGCCGGCAGTCGTGCACTGAACACCGCAACATCAGGCGCAGTGCACCTGGCATGGCAGCGGGATAGCGTATTGGTAACCGAGGCGAGAGCACGAACGCCGTTCTGGATTCGTAAACCCGAAAGCCGCTGAAGTGGCCTGTAAAAACCGTGACATTCCGGGTGTGGCCTACGCGGGTAGCTATGCTAAAGTAGCGCGGCTTGCTAACAATCAGGGAGACCAAGCGTGTTCGAGCTTTTGAAAGCCGGTGGCATCCTCATGGTGCCGATTCTTGCCTGTTCCATTCTAGCCCTAGCCATCATTCTTGAGCGTTTCTGGAGTCTCAGACCGTCCAGGGTGGCGCCGCAGCAAACCATTAACGAGTTGTGGCGCTGGATCAAGAAAAAAGAGCTTAACGGGCGCAAGCTCAAAGCCTTACAGGCATCTTCTCCCCTGGGCCGTATCCTGGCAGGCGGGCTGATGAATGCAAAGCATGGTCGTGAGATCATGAAAGAAAGCATTGAGCATGAGGCCAGCCAGGTCATCCATGATCTGGAACGTTTTCTCAACCCGCTTGGTACCGTCGCGACGATTACCCCATTACTGGGTCTGCTCGGCACGGTTATCGGCATGATCAAGGTGTTTGCCGAGATTCAGCTCGCCGGCGTTGGTGATGCCGGTAATCTTGCTGGTGGTATTTCAGAAGCCCTTATTACCACAGCCTCCGGCCTCAGCGTGGCTATCCCGGCCCTCATCTGTCACCGCTATTTTATCCGCCGTGTTGATGAGCTGGTGGTGGGTATGGAGCAGGAGGCCATCAAGCTGGTCGAGGTGGTACATGGCGACCGCGAAATCGACGTGGAAGGAGCCTGAACACCGTGAAGTTCAAGCGCCAGAGAAGTCAGGAAGTCGGGGTTGACCTGACGCCACTGATCGATGTGGTCTTCCTGCTGCTGATATTCTTTATGGTTTCCACCACCTTCACCCGTGAAAGCCATCTCAATATCGAATTGCCGGAAGCCAATGGTGAAAGGTCCGAATCCGAGGCCAGGCTGATTGATGTGGTGATCAACGCGGAGGGGCAGTACATCCTCAATGACCGGACGCTTGTCAATAATCGCCGTGAAACCCTTGAGCGAGCAGTCAGCGAGCTCGCTGGCGAAGACGTGTCTTTGCCGTTCATCATTACCGCAGATGCCCGCACTCCGCATGAATTCGTGGTTCGTGCCATGGACGTAGCCGGACGTCTCGGTTTTGCCAAACTCAGTATCACCACAGAACGAGAGGCTGAAGGGCAGTGAGCGAATCCACCTCAACACGGGATCCGCAGTCAGCTTCAAGCTGGGCAACCTACAAGCGCTTGCTGGCGTATGTAAAACCCTTCTGGCTGGCTTTCTCTCTTGCCGTGGTTGGTAATGTCATATACGCCGCTGCCTCCACCGGCATGGCTGCTGCCATGGAATACGTAATCACTGCCCTGGAAAACCCCACCGACGAAAACCGTATTCAGCTGACCTTGCTGATCGTGGGCGTATTCGCCTTTCGAGGGGTGGGCACGTTTATGAGCCAGTACTTCATCAGCTATGTTGGCCGGCAGGTTATCAATGCCCTGCGAAAGCAGGTGTTTGACCGTCTTCTGAACCTGCCTTCCCGCTATTTCGATGAAAACGCTTCGGGCCGACTGGTATCCAAGCTGACCTTTAATGTAGAGCAGGTTGCCGAAGCAACCACCAATGCGGTCACGATTACCCTCCGTGAGGGGCTGACGATTCTTGGTCTGCTGGGCTTCATGATCTACACCAACTGGAAGCTGACGCTGGTATTCCTGGCAGTGGGGCCATTGATTGCTCTGGTCGTAACCTATGCCAGCAAGCGGTTCCGCAAGATCAGCCGGCGGATTCAGGGGTCCATGGGAGACATTACCCATGTGGCCTCCGAATCCATCAGCGGTTACCGGGTGGTGCGCACCTTTGGTGGCGAGCATTATGAGCGCGACAGATTCCGCAAAGTGAGCGAGAAAAACCTGGAACAGAGCCTGAAAATGGCCTCCACCCAGGCTATCAGCATTCCGATGATCCAGTTGCTGGTGGCTATCGCCATTGCGGCACTGGTGTGGTTCATGCTCGCCCCCGAGCTGCGCGGTAACATGAGCACCGGTAAGCTGGTCGCCTTTATTACCGCTGCAACCACCATGGCCAAACCCATTCGCCAGGTTACCTCGGTGCATGCCAAGATCCAGAAAGGTGTCGCTGCGGCACACGACGTGTTTGGCACCATGGATGAGGAGCCGGAGGACGACCCGGGCACCTATGCGCCAAATCGGGTAGACGGCAGCATCGAGTTCGACAATGTGTGTTTTCGCTACCGCGATCAGCTTGAGGATGTGCTCCAAGGCATCTCGTTGAGTATTCCCGCCGGCCAGAGTGTGGCGCTGGTGGGGCGATCCGGCAGTGGCAAGTCCACGATGGTCAGCCTGCTGCCGAGATTCTACGAATACACCGGTGGTGACATTCGCCTGGATGGGCACTCGCTGAAGGAGTTTTCCCTCGAAGCATTGCGGGCGCAGATAGCGCTGGTGACTCAGAACGTGGTGCTGTTCAACGACACTATTGCTGCCAATATTGCCTATGGCGCACTTCGCCATTGCAGCCGCGAACAGATTATTGATGCGGCCGAGAAGGCTCATGCAATGGAGTTCATTGAACGCATGCCGGAAGGACTGGACACCATAATCGGTGATAACGGTGTGATGCTCTCCGGCGGTCAGCGCCAGCGCCTGGCAATTGCCCGGGCCCTGCTGAAGGACGCACCTGTGCTGATTCTCGATGAGGCTACCTCGGCACTGGATACCGAATCGGAACGTCACATCCAGGATGCCCTCGAAACTGTCATGCGGGGCAGAACAACACTGGTCATTGCCCACCGTCTCTCCACCATTGAGAAAGCGGATCGCATACTGGTGATGGACGGCGGCAGGATTGTCGAATCCGGCCGCCACGATGAATTGCTTGCCCAGGGTGGAGCCTATGCCCAGCTCCATCAGATGCAGTTCAGCGAGCAGGCATGACCACGCTGGTGAACCGGCTGTGGTATGGCGGGAAGCGTCCTCTTTGGCCCCTGTATCCGCTGGTATGGCTCTATCGGGCGATTGCAGAAAGCCGCAGGCGCCGGGCATGGCAGGCTCGCGACGAACGCATTCCGGTTCCGGTCGTGGTGGTGGGTAACATAACCGTCGGTGGTACCGGTAAATCACCTTTGACCGCGGCGCTTACCGGGCTGTTGAAGGAGCATGGCTGGCAACCGGTCATATTGAGCCGGGGCTACGGTGGCAAGGCCGACCACTATCCTTTGCTGGTTTCCCGGGACACGGGCCCCGATCTGGCTGGCGATGAGCCGGTGATGCTGGCTGCGGAATCCGCATGCCCGGTGGTGGTGGATCCGGACCGCAAACGTGGTGCCCTCTGGGCTCTGGACCAGAAGCTGGGTAACATCCTCGTATGTGATGACGGACTCCAGCACTACCGGTTGCCCAGAGATATAGAGCTGGCGGTTTTCGACGCCAGCCGGGGAATCGGCAATGGCGCACTGATTCCCGTCGGCCCGCTGCGCGAGCCCATCGAACGATTGGCCTCGGTCGATTTTGTCATTACCAATGGTGGCCGGCTGGACGATATCGATCACCCACATCAGTTCACCATGACCCTGGCTCCAACTGAGCTGCGCAACCTCGTTACCGGTGATGTTGTCTCTCCGGATCGTCTTCGGGGGCAGTCGGTGAAGGCAGTTGCGGGAATCGGCAATCCGGAGCGATTTTTCGATACACTGAGGGGACTGGGGGCGCAGGTCCGGCCCCGTGCCTTGGCGGATCATCACCGATTTACCCCTGACGATCTGCATTCAGAACAAGGTGAATGGTTGATAATGACAGCCAAGGATGCCGTCAAATGCCAGAAGATTGCACCGGACAATACCTGGGTGCTGGCCGTAAAAGCCGGGCTTCCGGAGTCTTTCCGTCAGGCATTTATGGCCAGTGTCGAACATTGTCGCCAGTCACTGGATTCCAACGAAACTGTGAGAACACACCATGGATAAGAAACTGATGGCCCTGCTGGCATGCCCGGTATGCAAAGGGGACCTGAAGCTCAACGACGAAAAGACCGAACTGGTCTGCTACCAGGATGCGATGGCTTTTCCCATTCGCGAAGGGATACCGGTTATGCTCGCCACCGAGGCTCGTACCCTGACTACCGATGAGCGCCTGGATAAACGCTGACAGGAAGCCTTTATGTCCTATACCGTTGTAATTCCAGCCCGCTATGCATCCACCCGGCTGCCGGGAAAGCCACTGGCGGACATTGCCGGCAAGCCGATGATTGCGCATGTCTATGATCGCGCCTGCGAGAGCCACGCCAGCCGCGTAATCATAGCCACCGATGACCCGCGCATTGAAACAGCCTGCCGGGCGTTCGGAGCTGAGGTGGTGATGACGTCTGCCGATCATGCCAGCGGCACGGACCGCCTTGAAGAGGTGGCCCGGTTGATGGACTTTGCCCCGAACGAACGAGTGGTCAATGTTCAGGGCGATGAACCTCTGATACCCCCGGAACTGATTGACCAGGTGGCCGCCAATCTTGAAGCCCATCCCGATGCCGCCATTGCCACACTCTGTGAACAGATTTCGGACGCGGCCAGCGTTTTCAACCCCAACGTGGTGAAAGTGGTGTTTGATCATCGCGGCATGGCTCACTATTTCAGTCGTGCACCGATACCCTGGGCGCGGGATGCATGGCAGGCAACAGACGACCGTCAGCAGCTTCCCCAGGGCGTTGGCTATTATCGTCACATTGGTATCTATGGCTACCGTGTGAGCCTTCTGCGTGATTTTGTCACCTGGGCGCCGGCGCCAACGGAAGTGACGGAATCCCTTGAGCAACTGCGGGCTTTGTTCAATGGAGCCCGCATTCATGTAGAAGAAGCCTGCCGCGTACCGCCGTCAGGTGTCGATACGCAGCAGGATCTCGAGCGTCTGCGACACACCATGGCAGCAAAGCAAAAGGAGGCACCTAACCCATGACCACACCGGTGAAGGTACTTTTTGTTTGTCTCGGCAATATTTGTCGCTCCCCCAGTGCTGAGGGTGTTTTCCGCAAAGTGATTGAGCAGGCTGGATTCGATGACCGGATTGCAATTGACTCCTGTGGTACTGGCGACTGGCATGTGGGCAAGGCGCCCGACAGCCGTGCCGTCGCTGCCGCACGCAAGCGAGGTATTGATATCAGCCATCTGCGGGCGCGTCAGTTCCGCGGTGAAGACCTGGACCAGTTTGACTATGTATTGGTGATGGACCGGCAGAATCTGGCGGATGTGCGGGATATCTGGCGCCAGAATGGAGGCACGGAGCCGGCCTTGTTCCTGAAGTTTGGCAGTTCCGGCCACGACGAGGTCCCCGACCCCTACTACGGCGGTGATCAGGGCTTTGAACACGTACTGGACCTGATCAATGAAGCCAGCGAGGGGCTCCTGCGGCATATCCGGGAGCAGTCGGCTTGATCAGCCCGATGAGTATTCGGGAGAACGTCTTTCTGGGCGACATGAATACCCTGGGTATTGGGGCCCGGGCGCAGTATTTTGTGTCAGTAACGTCCGTTGAGGCACTTCAGGAAGCTCTGAGCTGGGCAGCTGAAAAGTCCATAGAGCCATTGATATTAGGCGGCGGCAGCAATCTGGTCTTCGCCGGTGATTATCCGGGGCTGGTGATTCGCATGGCCATTTCGCGCCGGTGCTGGGAGCATGTTGAAGGGGGCGAAGCAACGCTGGTGTTGGGCGCCGGTGAAAACTGGCATGACGTGGTTATGTACGCGGCCTCCGCAGGTTACCGAGGTATTGAAAACCTGGCGTTGATTCCGGGAACGGTGGGAGCGGCGCCGGTCCAGAACATCGGGGCTTATGGTGCGGAATTGCGGGATACCCTGTTGGAAGTCAGTGCCCTGGATCGCCACACCGGTAATGAGGTCACCCTCACCAACAGCCTCTGCCATTTCAGCTATCGTGACAGTGTGTTCAAGCAGGAGCCCGGCCGCTATGTGATTACCCATGTCCGCCTGCGACTGTCGCGTTCCCGACCGTTCTCCCTGGATTACCGCGACCTTGCCGAATACTTTGACGGGCAGGATACGCGCAGTTTAACGCCACTCGATGTGGCAAACGGGGTGATGGCGGTGCGGCGGCGAAAATTACCTGACCCGGCCCAGCTTCCCAATGCCGGCAGTTTTTTCAAGAACCCTGTCATACCACTCGACAGGTGGTGGGCCCTGCAGCAAACCTATCCGGACATCGCCGGGCATCCTGGCGATGACAGCGCCAAGGTGGCCGCAGCATGGCTGATTGATCAGTGTGGCTGGAAGGGGTACCGCAATGGCAAGGTTGGCGTTCACAACCGGCAGGCGCTGGTATTGGTGAACCATTCCAATGGCAATGGCTACGATGTGCTGTCGCTGGCAGACAGGATTCGTGATGACGTCAAGGCCCGCTTTGGTATCGCGCTGGAGATGGAGCCGGGAGTGGTCGGCAGCCCGTAGCCGGCCGCCGGCTCACTCCCTTCAGTGAGAGCCTCAGAGTCCGTTGCGGGGCGAGGCGCTGATCAGGAATGGAAGTGCTTCCGTCAATGGAACATCCTGCTTGTCCTCGTCGCGGCGGCCCTTGTATTCCAGAGTTCCCGCGGCCAGGCCCCGCTCAGACACCACGAAACGATGGGGTATGCCGATCAGTTCCATGTCTGCAAATTTCACACCCGGCCGTTCGTTGCGGTCGTCCAGCAGAACATCGAATCCGGCCTGACGAAGTTGTTCGTAGAGCTTTTCACCGGCTTCCATTACCGCTGGTGACTTGTGGGCATTCAGCGTCACGATCGCCACTTCAAACGGTGCAATGGCCTCAGGCCAAACGATGCCCTTGTCGTCATGGTTCTGCTCAATGGAAGAGGCGACAATCCGGGAAACACCAATGCCGTAGCAACCCATTTCCAGAATCGCGCTCTTGCCGTTCTCATCCAGCACAGTAGCGTTCATGGCCTTGCTGTACTTGTTGCCCAGTTTAAAGATATGGCCAACTTCGATACCGCGACGGATTTCCAGGGTGCCCTTGCCGTCCGGGCTGGGGTCGCCTTCTACCACGTTTCGCAGGTCTTCCACCCGCCCAATGGGTACATCCCGTTCCCAGTTTACGCCGGTCAGATGGTAGCCTTCCTTATTGGCGCCGCAGACAAAGTCCGCAAGATGCGCGGCGCTGCGGTCAACAATCACCGGGACTGGAAGATTCACCGGCCCTATGGAGCCGGCCTTGCACCCGATGGCCTGCTCGATTTCTTCGTCTGTCGCCATGGTCAGCGGCTCGGCTACGCCTGCAAGCTGTTCTGCCTTGATGTCATTGAGGGTATGGTCGCCCCGCAGGATCAACGCGACCAGGCTGCTGTCGCCGTTTTCATCTTCTTCGGCCTTGACCATCAGGGTCTTGATGGTAGCGCTGGCGTCGACATTGAGGAAACCGGCAACGGCTTCAATGGTACGTTTATCCGGCGTTGCCACCTCGGTCATGTCCTGCGAGGGTGCTGGCCGCTCACCAGCAGGGGCGATGGCTTCAGCCTTTTCAATATTGGCGGCGTAGTCGCTTTCGGTGCTGAATACGATGGCGTCTTCGCCGGACGAAGCCAGCACATGAAACTCATGGGAAGCGCTGCCGCCAATGGCGCCGGAGTCTGCCTCCACCGGGCGATAATCCAGCCCCAGGCGATCGAAGATCGCACAGTAGGTGCGGTGCATGACCTGATAGGTTTCGTTCAGGGACTCGGCAGTCACATGGAACGAATAGGCATCCTTCATGATGAATTCCCGGGCACGCATCACCCCGAAGCGTGGGCGACGCTCATCCCGGAACTTGGTCTGGATCTGGTAAAAGTTTGCCGGCAGTTCCTTATAGCTCTTGAGCTCGTTACGGATGAGGTCGGTGATCACCTCTTCGTGAGTCGGCCCGAAGCAGAAGTCGCGGCCATGGCGGTCATTCATTCGCAGCAGTTCACCACCGTATTGTTCCCAGCGACCGGATTCCTGCCACAACTCCGCGGGCTGCACGGCAGGCATCAATACTTCCTGCGCGCCGCTTTTGTCCATTTCTTCCCGCACGATACGCTCCACCTTGCGCAGCACTCTGAGCCCCATTGGCAGCCAGGAGTAAAGTCCAGCGGCCAGTTTGCGGATCATCCCGGCTCTGAGCATCATCTGGTGGCTGATGATTTCGGCATCTGCAGGCGTTTCTTTCTGGGTGGCAATCAGGTAACGGCTTGCTCGCATTGTGTTATCCGTAAACAGTTGAAATGGGATTCTTTATTTATCACATGGTGAACGCTATTGTACGGAGCCATTACCGCAAGGTACAGATACACATACGGAGACTCGTGAATGACCCTGACAGCCGCTGAAGTCGAAGCAGTAATTCGCGCTGGCGTACCGATGGCAGACGATATCGGTTTTACCGTCGACGAAGCCGGGAATCGGGGTTACGCCCGCACCCGCCTGGTGTTTTCGGAAAGGCTGATTCGCCCTGGAGGCACGCTTTCTGGGCCGGTGCAGATGGCCCTGGCGGATGCATCCATGTATGCGGCAGTGATGGCTGCAATAGGCAAGGTGGAAATGGCGGTTACCAGCAACCTGTCGATCAACTTTCTGATGAAACCGGCGCAGGCGGATTTGATCGGTGAGGCCACGGTTCTGCGTATGGGGCGGCGGATTGCCTTCTGCGAAGTCAGGCTGCTGTCGGGGGAAGGGGATGATCAGCAACTGGTCGCACACGTCACTGGCAGCTATGCTTTACCATATAGCCAAGACTGAAGAAGGAATATGACCGAAGCAAGTATCGACGTGACACCCCGCCGCCGGCCCGTTCAGGCCCGTAGCCGGGAGCGTGTTGACAGCATCCTTAGTCACGCTGCGGCGATCTTTCACGAGGTTGGTGTCGACGCTACCAGCATGTCTGCTATTGCCCGGCAGTCGAATATGTCACTGGCCTCTCTCTATCGTTACTTTCCCAACAAGACTGCCATCGTAAAGGCCATTGCCGAGGAGCACGTCAGGAAGATGGAAACTGCGTTGCGGGACCGGCTTCAAACTCTGGACCTGATGGATGCGGTGGACGTGCTGATCGATCAGTTCTACGAGTTCTACCGGACAGAGCCGGCATACTCAGCCATCTGGAGCGGTGTTGAATCCATACCGGAGTTGCGGGAACTGGATATCCGCGAGCTATACAGTCACGCCAGCGATCTGGATGCCCGTCTGAGACGGGAGTGCCCCCACATACCGGACGGCAGGCGCTGGACGGCAAGCCTGATGTTGCCACGGTCCGCCGGCACTATTCTCAGGCTCGCGACCACCCTTCCGGATGATCAGGCTGGTTTGATGATCAGTGAACTCAAGAGCATGGCGCGCGCCTACCTTGCGGAGTTGGTCAGCTAGCCGGTCAGGAAAGATACCCCAGCGGCAGTGCCGTACTGTCGATCACCCGCCTTAACACGAAACTTGAATGCACGCCGCTGACCCCCTGAATGCGCGTAATCCGGTTCAGCAGGAAGTGGTGATAGTGGTCCATGTCCGGCACCACAACCTTGAGCATATAGTCTGCATCCTGGCCTGTGATCAGATAGCATTCCTGAACTTCGGGATACTCGCCGACCTGTTTCTCGAAGGCGGCGAAGCGCTCGGGGGTATGGCGGTCCATGCCGATCAGAATGATGGCCGTTAACGAAAGCCCCAGTTTCTTGTGGTCGAGTATGGTTACCTGCCGGACAATGACCCCGGCCTCTTCCAGTGCGCGAACCCGTCGCAGGCAGGGGGAAGGGGAGAGGCCCACTTTATCGGCCAGTTCCTGGTTGGTCAGGGAGCCATCCTGCTGCAATTGTTCCAGGATTTTGCGGTCAATATTGTCGATCTTGACAAGGGTTTTCGGCGTATTTGACATAAAATGCCATATCTTTTGTCTAAGTTGAAATTATATAGCTATTGTCCTCCCGCCGGCGGGAAAAAAGCAATCATTTTCCCCAGCAGACGCGTTATCCTGATTTAGAGTTAACGAATCTCCAGTAAAACAGCAAGGAATCACCCCAATGGCATTCGATCATCGTAAATACGTTGCATTCACGCCGGTGGCAAAAACCGATCGCCGCTGGCCCGACCAGGTCATTACCACCGCGCCGCGCCTTTGTGCCGTGGACCTCCGGGATGGCAACCAGGCCCTGGTTAAGCCGATGTCAGTGGCACAGAAGCAGCGTATGTTCGAGCTACTGGTCAAGCTGGGGTTCAAGGAGATCGAGATCGGGTTCCCGGCCGCAAGCCAGCCCGATTTCGATTTCTGTCGCAAGCTGATTGAAGAAGACCGGATTCCCGAAGATGTGCACATCCAGGTATTGACCCAGGCACGGCAGGAACTGATTGAACGCACCTTTGAGGCGCTGAAAGGCGCTCGCAAGGCCATTGTTCATGTATATAACTCCACCTCTACGGTCCAACGTGAGCAGGTGTTTGGTATGGATCGGGCCGGAATCAAAGACATTGCTGTAAACGGTGCCCGTATCGTCAAAGCCAATGCGGAGAAATACCCGGACACCGAGTGGACCTTCCAGTATTCACCGGAAAGTTTTACCGGCACCGAGCTGGATTACGCGGCAGAAGTGATCGACGCCGTCAACGACGTCTGGCGCCCGGACCAGGGGCAGCCAGTAGTGATCAACCTGCCAGCTACGGTCGAAATGGCCACGCCGAACGTATTTGCCGACCAGATTGAATGGATCTGCGATCATGTCCGTTACCGTGAGCATATATGCATCAGCGTACACACCCATAATGACCGTGGCTGTGGCGTAGCCGCAGCGGAATTGGCAGTGATGGCCGGGGCTGACCGGGTGGAAGGCACGCTGATGGGCAATGGTGAGCGTACCGGTAATATGGACCTGGTGACGATGGCCATGAACCTCTATTCCCAGGGCGTGGATCCCACCGTAGACCTGTCAGGTATGGCCGAGATTACGGATGTCGTGGAAGCCTGCACCGAAATATCCACCCATCCGCGCCATCCATATGCCGGTGAGCTTGTATTCACGGCATTTTCCGGCAGCCACCAGGACGCCATCCGCAAATGCCTGTCGAAGCGCAACGACGGCGATACCTGGCATGTGGCTTACCTGCCTATTGATCCCAGCGATCTTGGCCGCCGGTATGAAGAGGTGGTTCGTATAAATAGCCAATCAGGCAAGGGTGGTGTTGCCTACGTGCTTGAGCGTGATTACAACATCAGTCTTCCACGTTGGCTGCAGATCGAGTTCAGCAAGCTGGTCCAACGAGAAGCAGAAACCAATGGTGGCGAGATAGACTCGCTGACCATTCACCGGCTGTTCGAGGACCGTTATCTGAGGGTGATTCGTGCCTGGGAACTCAGGTCTTACGACCTGCACCGCGATGACGAAGGTGTTGCTGCTACTGTCAGCATTGGTCCCGCGGAAAATCCCGTGACTCTCAAGGGGCATGGCCTTGGTGCCGTGGAGGCGGTGTCAGCGGCGCTTGAAGCAGAATATGACTTGTCGCTGGCGGTGGAAGCCTACGATGAATTTGCACTTGGTGAGGGTACCAACGCCAACGCACTGGCTTGTATCCGTGTGACCGTCAACGGCAGGCACTGCAGCGCGGCGGCGCTGGCGGAGGATACCACCTCGGCCACACTTCAGGCATTGTTCTCAGCCGTTTCCCAGGTTGTCGGCGAGGATCACCAGCACAGGCGTGCCAATGCAGAGGCAGCTGAGGCGGGTGTTTGACCAAGAAAAAAGCCGGCGGCTGCCGGCTTTTCCATATTCCCTGTGCCCGTGAGGGGCATAGGGCGGGGTCGCATAACCCTCAGACCGGGGTTACGTTTTCCGCCTGAGGACCTTTCGGCCCCTGTGTAACGGTAAACTGCACTTGCTGGCCTTCGGTCAGGGTGCGGAAACCGCTTGAGTTGATTGCACTGTAGTGAACGAACACGTCACTGCCACCGTCCTGGGCGATGAAGCCAAAGCCCTTTGACTCGTTAAACCACTTTACGTGGCCTGTTTTTGTATCATCTGACATTGATCTTTCCTGTGTTTCCGAGATTTTTGCCCTCACGGGACCTTCGGTACCCCTGTGGATTCATCCGCGGGATTACCGATGCTGCAAAAATCCAGAAAGTACTGAGGAAGGGGCAACGAAGAGCACTTCGGCAGGACGTTGGAGCGCATTCACCAAATACCGCTGTATTTTCACAGCATTTTCAGTATAGACCGAGCTGGGAGTGCGTCAACGCTTTTTTTAGCACTTTATTCAAGTTTTTTAAGCCGCAAAAACAACAAGTTGTAATAAGCTTGTCTCCAAACCGGAGCTCCGCCGGGTGGCGGAACTCCGGTTTGGAGCTCGTCCGTTGTGATGAGGCGTTGTGGATCAGCGTTTGAGTTGCTGGCTGATTTCTTCCAATATCGCAGGATCGTCAATAGTACTGGGCACGGCATACTCTTCACCGTTGGCAATCTGACGGATAACCCGGCGCAGAATCTTGCCTGACCGTGTTTTCGGTAGCCGCTCTACAACCAGGGCCCTTTTAAAGCAGGCAATGGCGCCGATTTTCTCGCGAACCATTTCAACCAGCTCGTCTTCAAGTTCATCGTGATCGATGGTTGCTCCGTCCTTGATGAGCACCAGTCCGATCGGAATCTGCCCTTTCATCTCATCGTGAGCACCGACAACACAGCATTCGGCAATGGCTGGATGCGAGGCAACAACTTCTTCCATTTCACCAGTTGAAAGCCGGTGCCCGGCCACATTGATCACATCGTCGGTTCGGCCCATAACGAACACGTAACCTTCATCGTCGATATAGCCGCCGTCACCGGAGCTGTAGAATCCCTCAATTGGATCCAGATAGGTCTTGCGGAAGCGGGAATCATCGCCCCACACGGTCGTCATGCACCCAGGGGGCAGCGGCAGCTTGACGGCAATCTGGCCCTGCTCACCGGCTGGGATCTGGCTACCTTCCATATCCACTACCTGAACGTTGTAGCCGGGTGAAGGTACAGTGGCAGAGCCCGGTTTTGTTTCCATCATTTCGATGCCGACCGGATTGCAACAGATTGCCCAGCCGGTTTCGGTTTGCCACCAGTGGTCAAGAACAGGCAGGCGGGTGTGTTCTTTCAACCATTCGTAAGTGGGTGGGTCCAGTCTTTCCCCGGCCAGGAAAATACGTTTCAGGGAGCTGATGTCATAACGCGACAGTTGATCAGCCTCGGGATCTTCCTTGCGAACGGCGCGGAATGCTGTGGGTGCTGTAAACAGAAGATTGACGCCATGGTCGCGAACTACGCGCCAGAAGGCTCCGGCGTCCGGTGTTTTTACCGGTTTGCCTTCGTAAAGGATGGTGGTGCACCCGGCAAAGAGTGGGGCATAAACAATGTAGCTGTGGCCAACAACCCAGCCCACGTCCGACGCCGCCCAGTAAACGTCACCCGGGCGGGCATCGTAAACCAGGTTCATACTGTACCGCAGTGCCACGGCGTGGCCGCCGTTATCACGGACAACGCCCTTGGGCTTGCCAGTAGTGCCGGAGGTGTAGAGGATATACAGCGGATCAGTGGCCTTTACCGGTACCGGGTCGACGGGGCTGGCCTGGGCCATGAGCTCGCTCCAGTCGAAATCCCTTCCTTCTTTAAGTTCGGCACGCACCTGAGGGCGCTGGAACACAATGCAGCATTCCGGCTTGTGGTCTGCCTGGTCGATCGCCCTGTCCACCAACGGTTTGTATTCGATAACCTTTTTGACTTCGATGCCACATGAGGCAGTAATGACAGCTTTGGGTGTGGCATCATTAATGCGAACCGCCAGTTCATGAGAGGCAAAGCCACCGAACACCACGGAATGAATGGCGCCAATGCGGGCGCAGCCCAGCATGGCAATCAGGGCTTCCGGTACCATGGGCATGTAGATGATCACCCGGTCACCCTTGGCGACTCCCCGGTCCTGAAGCGCGCCGGCAAAGGTTGCCACTGCACGCGTCAGTTCATTGTAGGTGTAGGTTGCGGTGGCGCCGGTAACGGGGGAGTCATAGATCAGTGCTTTCTGTTCGCCACGGCCAGCGCGGATGTTGGCATCAAGAGCGACATCCGAGGTGTTCAGGACTCCGTCCGGGAACCACTGGCCATGGCCGTTTTCAGTCGGCCGCCAGATGGTCCGGGGTGGCTCAATCCAGTCAATGGCAGACGCCTTGTCGCGCCAGAATTCCTCAGGCCTGTCGATGGATTGCCTGAATTCGGAGTGGTAGTCCATAACATCCACCTCGTAGCGTTGTTGTTGTGTACGGCATGTCTCACAACTGTAAGCGCTTTGCGATGCAGGACTACTAGACCATAGGCTAAGTTTCTGTCTTTTTGACGGTTATTGGTCGTCGGAATTGACTGAAATCACATTTGCTTCAAGCTGCCCGCTGGCAACTCGGGCGGTGATTTTCTCTCCGGGCTGGACGCTGTGAGCATTGCGAACAATACTGCCGTTCTCCTGCTGAACGATCGCATATCCGCGACCAAGTGTGGCCAGGGGGCTGACGACGTGGAGGGTCTGGCCGACATGTTCCAACTGCTCGCGCCGCCGTGTGATGGTTTCTCTCGTTATCCGGAACAGTCGTTCGGCAAGCTGGCTGACACTGACCTGCCGGTCGCTGAGCTGTTTGATCGGGGACTGCATTGCCAGGCGCTGGTCAAGATGGCTGGCCTTGACCCTGTTGCGTTCAATCCGTTGGGCCATGGCTGTGCCCAGTCGCAGGTCCAGTTCATCCATGCGCTGGGCTTTTTCCATGAGTTCTCGGCGCGGGTCCCTAAGCCTCGCAGACAGATGCTCAAGCCGGGTCTCCATACGTTTGAGTGCACGGCTGGCTGCCCCGGCCAGTCGCAGTTCCCTCTCCCTGAGCTGGCGTAGCCAGTCGTACTGATCTGGTGAGATTTTTTCAGCGGCAGCGGAGGGTGTCGGTGCGCGAAGGTCTGCTACGAAATCAGCAATAGTGACATCCACTTCGTGGCCTACCGCGCTCACCGTTGGCAGGGGACATTGCGCGATGGCCCGCGCTACGGCCTCTTCATTGAAACACCAGAGATCCTCAAGAGAACCTCCTCCGCGCCCTATAATCAGAACATCGGCAACGCCGTGGCGAACTGCCCGGTCTATGGCTCGAACGATGTCAGCAGTAGCGGCTTTGCCCTGAACCGCCGAGGGGTAAAGGGTAATCGGTATCGCCGGGCATCGTCGCGCTAGCACCGTGAGAATATCGTGAATCGCGGCGCCGGTAGGCGACGTAACTACTCCTATATGCCGGGGCGTCGTGGGTAGTGGCTTTTTGCGAGCCGCGTCAAACAGTCCTTCCAGCTGAAGTTTCTGCTTCAGCTCTTCAAAAGCCTGTTGCAGCACCCCCAGGCCCGCCGGTTCGATGTGCTCGACAATAATCTGAAAGTCACCGCGGTTCTCATAGAGGGTGACTTTGCCGCGGATGCGAACCTGTTCGCCTTCTTTCGGGGCTTCTTTTACACGCTGATTGAAGCCCCGGAACATCGCGCAGCGGATCTGACACTTGCGGTCTTTGAGGGAAAAATACCAGTGGCCGGATGAAGGCCGGGACAGCCCGGATAATTCGCCTTCCACCCAGACCTGCATGAAGCTGGCCTCAAGCAAGTGGCGGGCCTGGTGATTCAGCTCGCTGACACTCAGTGCCCGGGGCCGGGAATCCTGAAAACCGCTGTCCAAAGGAGGTGCTCCATGTTGATGTATACGCATAAGCCGAAAATGGGGGTAAAAATAACGAAAATTCAAAAAGATGCAAGCCAGCGGTTAAACAACGCCGGTTTACTGTCAACCAAGGCCCATTTATAATAGGTCGATTAAGGATTTTGCTTTGCCATGCCCTTCAGGATGTGGCATCGCGATCCTCCAATCTAGCACGTTCAAAAGGCGGATCCCAATGCTGCGAATTGCCGAAGAAGCCCTCACATTTGACGATGTACTGCTCGTTCCCGGACGCTCAGAGGTCCTTCCTCACCAGGTCAGCCTGCAGACGCAACTGACCAAAAGTATCACCCTGAATATTCCGCTGCTGTCCTCGGCCATGGATACCGTGACTGAAGCGGAGCTGGCCATCTCGATGGCACAGGAAGGTGGCATCGGTATCATGCACAAGAGCATGTCGGTTGAGCAGCAGGCAGCCGCGGTCCGTAAAGTGAAGAAGTTCGAAAGTGGCGTGGTGAAAGATCCGATTACCGTTACCCCGGACACCACGGTTCGCGAACTGGTCGATATCACTATGGCCAACAATATTTCTGGCCTGCCAGTGGTGGATGGTCGTGATCTGGTTGGCATCGTTACCGGCCGCGATATCCGGTTTGAAAGCCGCCTTGATACCCCGGTATCCGAAATCATGACTGGCAAGGAAAAGCTGGTGACTGTTAAGGAAGGGGCAGATCTCGAAGACGTCAAAGAGTTGCTTCATCGTCATCGCATCGAGAAAGTGTTGGTGGTCAACGACGAGTTCCAGTTACGTGGTCTGATCACGGTAAAAGATATCCAGAAAGCCAAGGATTATCCGCTGGCGTGCAAGGATGATCAGGGCCGCCTCAGAGTGGGTGCCGCGGTAGGCACCGGAGCGGATACAGAAGCCCGCGTGACCGCACTGGTAGAAGCCGGCGTTGATGTCATTGTGGTCGACACCGCCCACGGTCATTCCAAGGGTGTGCTTGACCGGGTTCGCTGGATCAAGCAAACCTTCCCTGAGGTTCAGGTAATCGGCGGTAATATTGCCACTTCGGCTGCGGCGATTGATCTGGTGGACGCCGGCGCAGATGCCGTTAAGGTGGGTATTGGCCCCGGCTCCATCTGTACCACCCGCATTGTCGCCGGCATCGGCGTGCCGCAGATTACCGCGGTATCCAATGTGGCGGCAGCAATGAAAGATTGCGGGATTCCCGTGATCGCTGACGGTGGCATCCGCTTCTCCGGCGACATCTCCAAGGCCATCGCCGCCGGTGCCCACAGCGTCATGATAGGCAGCCTGCTGGCAGGCACTGACGAGGCACCGGGCGAGGTTGAGTTGTTCCAGGGGCGTAGCTACAAGGCGTACCGGGGCATGGGCTCTATTGGCGCAATGGGCAAGGGTTCCAGTGACCGTTATTTCCAGGATGCCAGCAAGGGCACTGAAAAACTGGTTCCAGAAGGTATCGAAGGCCGTGTGGCCTGCAAGGGGCCGATGCGTAATATTGTCCACCAGTTGATGGGCGGGCTGCGGGCTTCCATGGGTTACACCGGCAGTGCCACCATGGAAGAAATGCGTACCAAACCAGAATTTGTTCGCATTACCAACGCCGGAATGCGCGAGAGCCACGTCCACGACGTGACCATTACCAAGGAAGCTCCCAACTACCGCATCGGCTGATTATTGTCGTTCCAGGCGCGGCTCAGGATATGAGCCGCGCTTTTTCTTTCTGATCCGAGGATTTCATGGCCCACAATATCCACGACCACCGCATTCTGATTCTCGATTTTGGCTCCCAGTACACCCAGCTCATCGCACGCCGCGTTCGGGAAATCGGTGTCTATTGTGAGGTCAAGGCCTTTGATATTACCGATCAGGAACTGAAGAATTTCAATCCCAAGGGCATTATCCTCGCCGGTGGGCCGGAGTCGGTCACCAAACTCGGTGGTCCGCGGGCACCGGAAGGGCTATTCGAACGGGGCGTTCCTGTCCTCGGTATATGCTATGGCATGCAAACCATGGCAGAACAGCTCGGCGGCCGCGTGGCCAACTCGGAAAAGCGGGAATTCGGTTACGCTCAGGTCAAGGTGCGCGCCAAAGGGCCCTTGCTCCAGGATATCACCGACCATCTGACCCCCAGCGGCGATTCACTCCTGGATGTGTGGATGAGCCACGGTGACAAGGTGGTGGTCATGCCGGAAGGCTTCGAGCTGCTGGCATCCACCGAAAGCGCGCCGATAGCAGCCATGCAGGATCTTGCCCGCAACCTCTATGGTGTGCAGTTCCACCCCGAAGTGACTCATACCCTGCAGGGCAAACGCATTCTCGAGCACTTTGTCCTCAATATTTGCCAGTGCGAGGCACTGTGGACTCCGGCAAGAATCGTGGACGACGCGGTTCAGCAGATTCGCAACCAGGTGGGCGATGATAAAGTGCTGCTCGGACTATCCGGTGGTGTCGATTCCTCGGTTACCGCGGCACTCCTGCACAAGGCGATTGGCAGCCAGTTAACCTGTGTATTTGTGGATAACGGCCTGCTGCGCCTGCATGAGGGTGATCAGGTCATGGACATGTTCGCCAACAACATGGGCGTTAAAGTCATCCGGGTGGATGCGGAAGACCTGTTCCTGTCCAAGCTCAAGGGCGTTGATGATCCGGAGAAGAAGCGCAAGATCATCGGCAATACCTTCATCGATGTCTTTGATGATGAAGCCGCCAATATCCGTGATGTGAACTGGCTGGCCCAGGGCACGATTTACCCGGACGTGATCGAGTCTGCGGCCTCCAAGACCGGTAAGGCCCACGTTATCAAGTCTCATCATAACGTGGGTGGTCTGCCGGAAACCATGAAAATGAAGCTGGTGGAGCCCCTCCGTGAGTTGTTCAAGGACGAGGTACGCCGCATCGGGCTTGAGCTTGGCCTGCCTTACGACATGGTGTATCGCCACCCGTTCCCCGGGCCAGGCCTGGGCGTGCGGATTCTGGGCGAGGTAAAGAGGGAATACGCGGAGATACTGCGCCGCGCTGACGCCATCTTTCTGGAGGAGCTTCATCGCGCTGATTTCTACCATAAGACCAGCCAGGCTTTTGCAGTTTTCCTGCCGGTCAAGTCAGTCGGTGTCGTAGGTGATGCCCGTCGCTACGAATACGTTGTGGCATTGCGGGCGGTAGAAACCATTGATTTCATGACAGCACGGTGGGCGCATCTGCCGTACGACCTGCTGGAAACGGTATCCAACCGCATCATCAATGAGATCGAGGGCGTGTCCCGGGTCACCTACGACGTCTCCTCGAAACCTCCTGCAACCATTGAGTGGGAGTAAGGGAAGTGAGAGCGGCAGGTTAACTGCCTGCCGCCTCTGCTGCTTTAACCCGCACATAGCTTCCGGGGGCATCCTCGATGACCGGAATCTTGCCTTCGCCCGGCGTACGCGCGGGCACTTGCTCGCCGGAGTACCGAGCAATCCATTCCAGCCAGTGCGGCCACCACGACCCCGGATGCTGCTCGGCGCCGGCGAACCAGTCGTCAGCATCCGGTGTCAGATCATCATTGGTCCAGAAGCCGTATTTCTCCTTGTAGGGCGGGTTGATAACCCCGGCAATGTGGCCGGAGCCGGACAATACAAAACGCACATTACCACCGTGGGCCAGCGCGCCTTTGTAAGTGGTTTTCCACTTGGCGATATGATCCTGTCGTGCTGACAGGAAGAACGACGGCACCTCGATCTCCGACAGATTGATGGATTCTCCGTCCAGGGTCAGGGAGTCCGGCTGAACCAGGCGGTTGTTCAGATACATCTCACGAAGATAGAAGCTGTGCATCTTCGCCGGCAGGTTGGTGCCATCGGTGTTCCAGTAGAGCACGTCGAAGGCGGCCGGCTTTTCGCCCTTCAGGTAATTGTTGGTCCAGAACGACCAGAACAGCTCGTTTTCCCGCAGCAGGTTGAAGGTAAACGCCATGGCACGGCCATCCAGGTAGCCTTTGCGTGCCAGCATACGCTCAATGCCCTGGATGGAGTGATCGTTGATGAAAACGCCGATGCCGCCAGGGTCCGAGAAGTCCAGAAGGGTCGTCAGGTAGGTAGCACTGACAACCGGATTGCGCTGTTTTTTCTTCAGCCAGGCCAGGGTAGAGCCCAGCAGGGTGCCACCGATGCAATAGCCGATCACGTTCATCCGGTCCTCGCCGGTTGCCTCGGTGACGGCATCCATGGCGGCCAGTGGGCCCAGATGCATGTAGTCTTCCCACCCCTTGTCCCGGAACTCCGGCCCGGGATTACGCCAGGAAATAATAAAGACGGTCTGCCCCTGGTCAACGAGCCACTGGATAAAAGACTTCTTCGCTGTGAGGTCCAGGATGTAATACTTGTTGATCCAGGGTGGCACTATCAGAATGGGGCGCTGACTGACCGTTTCGGTGGACGGCGAGTACTGGATCAGCTGCATCAGTTCATTCTGGTAAACCACTTTTCCCGGTGTGGTTGCCAGGTTGCGGCTTACTTCAAAGGCCGAGCGATCCGTCATGCCAACATTGAACAGTGACGGATTCTGGCGCACATCCTCAAGCAACTGCCGGGTACCATCAATCAGGTTCATCCCTTTGCGCTCCCAGGTAATCCTGAGAACTTCCGGATTGGACGCAGGGAAATTTGATGGAGACAGTGCACTGGTCAGCTGCCGGGCATAGAACAGCATCTGGTCGCGGCCCGCCGATGGCAAGCCTTCCATACCGGCAACCCAGTCCAGAAAAGCCCGGGAGTTGATCAGGTAAGCCTGGTGGAGTACATCGAAGGGCAGGTGCCTGTGCCAGTCTTCCGCCTGGAAGCGCCGGTCATCGGGGTCCGGTTCTGCTGCCCGATGCCTGTCCTTGCCGGTCAACCGGGCAAGGGTGTAATAACCCAGCGCCAGGTGTTTGCGGGTAAGGTCCAGCTCTGCACTTGCAAACCGGATCGGGTGCAGCAGGAGATCCTCTGCCATGGCCCGGTAGGCGTCGGACATCTCAGACAGGGTCGATAGCTTGGCATCGTCCATTACGCCGGTATCTCCGAGCCATTTTTCCAGGCTCTGCTGACCTTGCCGGACATTCGATTCGAAACGGTTTACCAACTGGCTGACAGTTTTTCCCAGCGTGTCCATACCCAACATAAACAACCCCTACTTGGTGGCTTTGGGGCCGGGTTTTGCAGTCTCTTCCTTTGGCTCGGGGGCCTTCTCGAATACCTTCTGGACCTGCTCGCGGGTTTCGTTGAGGTAGTCCTGCCAGGCTTTCCAGTCAGCTGTGAATTGTTCGCTGAGCGACTTGAGGGTTTCAGCCTGGTCTCCGGTAACTGCCTTCAGGCCTTCCAGATCCCGCACTTCAGAAACTTTTTTGGCCTGCTCCATGGTGACATCAGCGTACCGGCGGAACGCATTCATCTGCATTTCGGCGGCTTTGTTGAACTGCTCGAAGAGGGTCTCGTTAAGGCGCGTGGCTTTATCAAACAGGTCATTGCTCATTGATACATCTCCTTTGCATTAAGAATGTTTGTAATCCTATTGTGCCTTATCGTTTATGACGCAATTTTGACAAGTATCAACCGAAAGAGAGGCTTCAAGGTTTTCGGGGTAGCTTGTTTTGTGCTGTGGTCTTTGGAAATACCTGAGGCATGATAAACTGACGTCCCTCGACTCGTAGGCAGGGAATTTTTGATGGCTTTGGCGCACCGGAGTTGTAATGACGATGAGGCCTGGATGGGCCGAGCCCTGCAACTGGCAGGGCAGGCAGCCAGTGCTGGTGAAGTTCCCGTGGGTGCCGTGGTAGTCCTTGATGGCAAAGAGATCGGTGCCGGCTTCAATGCACCGATCAGCGGTTGCGACCCTACCGCCCATGCTGAAATCCGGGCTCTGCGGGACGCAGCGAAGCGGCTCGGGAATTACCGGTTGCCGGGTGCCACGCTTTACGTCACCCTTGAGCCCTGCACCATGTGTGTCGGAGCTATTGTTCATAGCCGGGTCAGCCGATTGGTGTATGGCGCCGCGGAGCCAAAAGCTGGTGCTGTGGAGTCAACCCGACAGACCCTGGACGAAGGCCATCTTAACTGGCGTGTTGAAACCCACAATGGCATCCTTGCGCACCAGTGCAGTAAGGTTATCAGCGAATTTTTCGCCGCGCGAAGAGCACAGATCCGGAGCCGGAAACAATCAATTTCAGGGAAGGAGTGACGACAGACAATGAAAGTACTGGTAACCGGTGGAGCCGGATATATTGGCAGCCATGTGGTCAGGCAACTTGGCGAGGCCGGGCACGACATCATTGTTTTCGACAACCTGTCCACGGGCTACCGCTGGGCTGTTACCTGCGGTGAACTGGTCGTGGGCGACCTTGCAGATGAGCAGGCAATCGCGGATCTTTTCAGTCAGCATCGTTTCGATGCCGTTCTGCACTTCGCCGCCAATATTGTGGTGCCGGAGTCGGTTGAAAACCCCCTCAAGTATTACAGCAACAACACCCGTAACACGCTGAACCTGCTGAAAGCGGTTGAGCAGCACCAGGTCCCCTACATGGTGTTCTCGTCCACCGCTGCGGTTTATGGCATGCCGGAAGAAACCGTACTGACGGAAGATCTGCCTCTGGCCCCCATCAACCCCTACGGCGCGTCCAAGATGATGAGCGAGCGGATGATCATGGATCTGGCTGCCGCGTCGTCGCTGAATTATGTGATTCTGCGTTATTTCAATGTGGCGGGGGCCAACCCGGACGGGTTGCTGGGGCAGGCAACGCCCGAGGCAACTCATCTTATCAAGGTGGCCTGCGAGTGCGTGACCGGCAAGCGGGATGGCATGAGCGTATTCGGCACCGATTACGACACCCGTGACGGCACCTGCATCCGTGACTACATCCACGTTGAAGACCTGGCAAAGGCCCACGTAATGGCGCTGGATTACATGGCCGTGGGCGGCGACTCGCGGGTGCTGAATTGCGGCTACGGGCGCGGGTTTACCGTACGTGAAGTCATCGACGTGGTTAAGCGCAAGTCGGGTAACGACTTTCCGGTGCAGGAAACCGGCCGGCGGGCAGGGGATCCAGCGGCGTTGATGGCCGACAACTCGCGAATCAAAAAAGTACTTGGCTGGCAGCCGGACTATGATGATCTCGATACCATCGTGGGCACGGCGCTGGCCTGGGAAAAAATCTGGCAGCAAAAGCAGGGCTGAAAAGCGCTTTTCTGACACTTTAAAACATTACAGACATCAGGGTTTTAACGGATGAAAATTACGATTTTTGGTACCGGTTACGTTGGGCTTGTTACCGGAGCCTGTCTTGCCGATGTAGGTCATCATGTTCTGTGCATGGACGTTGATCACGGCAAGATCGAAAAGCTCAAAAATGGCCATATTCCGATTTACGAACCGGGTCTCGAATCCATCGTCAAGCATACCGTTGAGGCAGGCCGGCTATCGTTTACCACGGACACCGAAGAGGCTGTGGGGCATGGGGTCCTGCAGTTTATAGCCGTAGGTACCCCACCGGACGAAGATGGCTCAGCTGACCTGCAATACGTAACCGCCGTGGCCAAATCCATCGGCCAGTACATGGACGACTACAAGGTGGTGGTCGACAAATCTACCGTGCCAGTGGGTACCGGAGACAAGGTCAGGGATGCTGTGCGCGCGGGCCTGGACAAGCGTGGACTTGAACTGGAGTTCGACGTGGTGTCCAATCCCGAATTCCTGAAGGAAGGGGCGGCTATCACTGACTTTATGAAGCCGGACCGTATTATCCTCGGAACCGACAGTGAAAGGGCCATGGAGCTGCTGCGCGAGGTGTATTATCCGTTCAATCGCAGTCATGACCGAACCATCTTCATGGATATCCGTTCCGCGGAGCTGACCAAGTATGCCGCCAATTCCATGCTGGCCACCAAGATAAGCTTCATGAACGAGATCGCCAACCTTGCGGAGCGGCTGGGTGCGGATATCGAAAATGTGCGCCGTGGCATCGGTTCCGACCCCCGCATCGGCTACCACTTTATCTATCCCGGCTGCGGTTACGGCGGCTCGTGCTTCCCGAAAGACGTCCAGGCCCTGGCGCGCACCGCCAAGGATTGCGATTATGATTCGCGGCTGCTGAACGCCGTTGAAGCCGTGAACAATGCCCAGAAGCATGTGCTGTTCGACAAGATCAGTCATTACTTCAATGGCAACCTCAATGGCAAGGTGGTGGCGATTTGGGGGCTGGCATTCAAGCCCAATACCGACGATATGCGGGAAGCCTCTGCTCGAACATTGATGGAGGACCTGTGGAAAGCCGGTGCCAGCGTGCAGGCGTTTGACCCGGAAGCCATGGAAGAAACCCAGCGCATCTACGGCGACCAGCCGGGCCTGACCCTCTGCGGTACCAAGGAGCAGGCCCTGAAGGGCGCGGATGTGCTGGCTATTTGCACCGAGTGGAAGGAATTCCGTTCACCGGACTTCGAGGCCATTGCGGCTGCACTTCGGGAACCGGCTGTTTTCGACGGACGCAACCTGTACGAGCCGGAAATGCTGGAGCGCTACGGCATGATCTACTACGCCATCGGCCGCGGCCGGAACCAGTTCCACGGAGGTTGATATGAGCGGGCCAGAGCAGTCGTTTGTGCTTCATGAGCGCCTGGAGGCGGATACTGTGAGCCTGGGGCAAAGCGGATTGTGTGAAATCCGTTTGATGAACGACAGCAGTTGGCCGTGGATTCTTCTGGTGCCCCGTGTGGCCGGTGTCCGCGAGATCTACCAGCTGTCGCAGGAAGAGCAGCGGCATTTGCTGGCGGAGTCATCGCTGCTCGGAAAGGGCATGATGGAACTGTTCGACGGCGACAAGCTCAATGTGGCCGCCCTGGGCAACATGGTGCCGCAGCTCCACCTTCATCATATTGTTCGCTTCGAAGGCGACCCGGCCTGGCCCGGGCCGGTGTGGGGCAAGCAGCCACCGCAACCATACAGTGACGAAGAGCTGGCTGCGGTCATCGGCAAACTCGGGCCGGTTTTGAGAACACTCGGATCAGAAAGGTAAAGACACTCCGGAAGCGGGACGACTATTTCCGGTGGGCAGCGCGGGCGAGGGTCTGTGAACCCAGAAGAATCATCCGGAGTTCTTTCTTCAGTTTAGTTTTCAACTCTCCTTTCTCTTTCGGCGTAGCATCCAGCGCCTCAGCGCCCTGATTGAAAACCAGTGTCACCATGGCCTCGGCTACAAGCCGGGCCTCAGAAAGAGGCTTTCCCTGCTGCTCCGCGAACCGGTTCAGATCGTCTGCCAGCTCCGTCACCACATGATCAATTTCCGCCTTGATCGCGGTCCGGAACGGCTTTGATACCCCGGTTTTCTCACGGAGCATCAACCTGAGAAGATTGGTGTTGTTGTCCAGGTACTCAATGAATGTATCCACTGACGTACTGATCGCACTACCATCCCGCGCAATCCGCTTGCGCGCCTGGCGCATCAGTTGGCGAAGAGCAACGCCACCTTCGTCCACCAAAGCCAGACCGAGTTCATCAAGTTCGGTAAAATGCCGGTAGAAAGACGTAGGTGCTATACCAGCCTCTCGGGCCACTTCACGGAGGCTCAGACTGCCAAACCCCCGATCCGCACTCAGCTGCGCCAGAGCTGCGTCCATCAGAGCGCGTCGCGTGCGCAGTTTTTGTTCGGCTCTGGCTGACAAGGGTGGCTCCAACTGTTGAGAAGACCGGCTAGTTTAACTTTCAAAGGCTCTACTTTCACCTACAGTCACGGAAGCCTGATTTTAACGGTTATTGTGTTTATAATAGCCGGCTTATCCAGTATCCTCGCCAGTTAATTTTCGCGGTCACGACTTGGTCTGACAGAGCAGGCGGGGATGGCTTTCCGAAACCGTGCGGAGCCATGGATGGCGGAGCCGAGCGTACAGGGATGTATTCACAGCGTGTTTCGGAAAGCCATCCCCGCCTGCTCGCCCGCACAACAGACACAGACGAACACATCAAATTTAACGGGAACCGGTATGCGCAGTCATTATTGCGGTGGAATCAACGAATCTCACATTGATCAGGAAGTCACACTTTGCGGGTGGGTTCACCGTCGCCGCGATCACGGCGGGGTGATCTTTCTGGACCTGCGTGACCGGGATGGTATTTCCCAGGTGGTGTTTGATCCGGATACCCCTGAGAGCTTCAACCTGGCGGAAAAAGTCCGCAGTGAATTCGTCATTCAGGTAACCGGCCGCGTGCGCCGCCGTCCCGCCGGCACCGAGAACACCAACATGTCAACAGGGCAGGTGGAGTTGCTGGGCAAGCAGCTGAACATTCTCAATGCCGCCGCCACGCCGCCGTTCCCGCTGGACGAGCACGTCGACGTGGGCGAGGACGTTCGTCTCAAGTACCGATTTGTGGACCTGCGTCGCCCGGAAATGCTGAACCGTCTTCGTTTCCGTTCCAGGGTGACCAGCTACATCCGCAACTTCCTGGACAGCAACGGCTTCATGGACGTGGAAACCCCGATCCTGACCCGTGCCACCCCCGAAGGTGCCCGTGACTACCTGGTTCCCAGCCGTACCCACGAAGGTTCCTTCTTTGCGCTGCCCCAGTCGCCTCAGCTCTTCAAGCAGTTGCTGATGGTGTCCGGCGTTGACCGTTACTACCAGATTGCCAAGTGTTTCCGCGACGAAGACCTGCGTGCCGACCGTCAGCCGGAGTTTACCCAGGTGGATGTGGAAGCCTCGTTTATCGACGAAGAAACCCTGATGACCCTGAATGAGAACATGATTCGTTCCCTTTTCAAGGACGTGCTGGAGGTGGATCTGCCTGAATTCCCGCGCATGCCGTATTCCGAGGCCATGCAGCGCTACGGCAGTGACAAGCCGGACCTGCGTATTCCGCTGGAGCTGGTGGATGTTGGTGATTTGGTCGCCAGTGTGGACTTCAAGGTGTTTGCCGGTCCGGCCAACGACCCCAAAGGCCGCGTTGCGGCGCTGCGTGTTCCCAAGGGTGGTGAGCTGACCCGCAAGCAGATCGATGACTACACCAAGTTCGTGGGCATCTATGGCGCTAAGGGCCTGGCCTATATCAAGGTCAACGACCTGTCGAAGGGTGTTGAAGGCCTGCAGTCGCCGATCGTCAAGTTCCTGGGTGATGACGTGGCCCTGGCTGTGATCGAGCGTGCCGGTGCCGAAGACGGCGATATCGTGTTCTTTGGCGCTGATAAGACCAACGTGGTCAACGAAGCCCTGGGAGCGCTGCGTATCAAGGTCGGCCATGACCTGGACATGCTGACGGCTGAGTGGGCACCGATGTGGGTAGTGGACTTCCCGATGTTCGAGGAATTGCCAGACGGCAGCCTGACCGCTATTCACCACCCGTTTACTGCACCGTCCTGTTCTGCCGAGGAACTGGAAGCATCTCCGGCCACAGCCTTGTCCCGTGCCTATGACATGGTGCTGAACGGCACCGAGTTGGGCGGTGGGTCCATCCGTATTCATGATGAATCCATGCAGGAAAGCGTATTCCGTACCCTGGGTATTGGCCATGAAGAAGCCCGTGCCAAATTCGGCTTCCTGCTGGACGCCCTCAAGTACGGTTGCCCTCCCCACGGTGGCCTGGCCTTCGGTCTGGACCGTCTGATCATGCTGATGACCGGTGCCAGCTCTATCCGTGATGTTATTGCCTTCCCGAAAACCCAGAGTGCGACCTGTCTGATGACACAAGCCCCCGGGGAAGTGGATGACAAGCAGCTGCGGGAGTTGCATATCCGCCGTCGCAAACCGGCAGCCAAGGCTGCCGATGGCAACAGGGCAGAATCCGCGGACAACGAGTAAGGGTAAGGATTGATGTGTCGATAATCATGGGGGTCGACCCCGGCTCCCGCATTACCGGGTATGGCATCATTCGCGTCGAGGGCCGGGTGATCGAATATATCGACAGCGGTTGCATCCGGGTTGGTGAAAAACCCATGGCGGAGCGACTGCAAACCATCTTTCACAGCCTGGCGACGCTGATTGGCGAATATCGGCCCGGGGAGTTCGCGATCGAGCAGGTGTTTATGGCCCGCAACCCGGATTCCGCTCTGAAGCTGGGGCAGGCCAGGGGAGCGGCCATTGTTGCTGCTGCCAACAGCGGGCTGGAGGTTCACGAATACTCCGCCCGCCAGGTCAAGCAGGCCGTGGTGGGCAAGGGCGGTGCCGACAAGGCCCAGGTCCAGCACATGGTCCAGGTGCTGCTGGCCCTTTCCCGCAGGCCCCAGGAGGATGCCGCCGATGCTTTGGGTATCGCGCTTTGCCACGCCCACATGAGCCAGAGCGTTGCACGGCTGGCGACCGGTGGCGGCGGCAAGGTCCGCAGCGGCCGGGTCAGAGGACAATAACCGACTCACTGAACTCCAGGGAGAACCCCGTTGATTGGTCGCATCCGAGGCATTCTGATCGAAAAATCCCCCGCCCAGGCACTGGTTGAGTGCGGCGGCCTGGGTTACGAAGTCGATATTCCCTACACCACGTTTTTCAATTTGCCTGAAACTGGCAATGAGCTCGTTCTCCATACTCACTTTGTGGTTCGTGAAGATGCCCAAAGTCTCTATGGCTTTTCCTCCCGCCTTGATCGTGACCTGTTTCGATTACTGATCAAGGTTAACGGCGTGGGGCCAAAACTCGCAGCGGGTATACTCTCGGGGCTGGATGCCAATCAATTTATTCGTTGCGTAGAAGCCCGCGACGCCAATGCCCTGGTCAAGCTCCCGGGTGTCGGCAAGAAAACCGCTGAGCGGCTGCTTATTGAAATGACAGACCGTATAGGGCAACTTGAAGGGCAGTTCACGCCTGGGTCGCTGAATGCGACAGTGAAACCTGGCGCATCCGGGGCGGAGGCCGCAACGGTTCACCATCCTGCGGAGGAAGCAGAGGCCGCTCTGATTGCCCTTGGCTACAAGCCCCAGGAAGCATCAAAAGCCATCAGCAAGGTGGCTGAAGATGGTATGTCGAGCCAGGAGCTTATCCGATTGGCGCTGCGGAACATGATTCCGGCAAGTTAACGGCTGGCCAGTCAGGGCGTTGTGGCGCGCATTGTGTAGAGAGCGTAACGTGACAGCAAAAGAACGGTTTGTACAATTGGGACATCCTTAACCCGAGACGAGTGTACAGACATGTTGTTGATTCCCTCTGAGCGGGTAGTTCAATGATCGAGTCGGATCGCCTGATTTCATCCCAGGCCGGACAATACGAAGAAGTCCAGGACCGTGCTATCCGTCCTGGCGTGCTGGCGGATTACGTCGGCCAACCCGCAGTGCGGGAACAGATGGAAATTTTCATTTCCGCGGCACGTGGGCGGCAAGAAGCGCTGGACCATGTATTGATCTTTGGTCCACCCGGTCTGGGCAAGACCACTCTCGCCAATATCATCGCCAATGAGATGGGCGTATCCATCAAGACCACATCCGGCCCGGTGCTGGAGAAGGCCGGCGATCTGGCGGCAATGCTGACCAATCTCGAAGAGGGCGACGTGCTCTTCATTGACGAGATTCACCGCCTTAGCGCTGCCGTGGAAGAAGTTCTCTATCCGGCCATGGAAGACTACCAGCTGGACATCATGATCGGAGAGGGCCCGGCCGCGCGCTCCATCAAACTCGATCTGCCTCCATTTACGTTGGTGGGTGCCACCACCAGGGCCGGCCTGCTGACTTCTCCGCTACGGGACAGGTTCGGTATTGTCCAGCGCCTGGAGTTCTACAACACCAAGGATTTGACCGATATCATCCTGCGTTCCGCGCGGCTTTCATCCGTCACCATCGACAATAACGGTGCTTATGAAATTGCCCGCCGTTCAAGGGGAACACCCCGTATTGCCAACCGCCTGCTGAGAAGGGTGCGTGACTTTGCCGAAGTAAAGGCGGATGGTTGCATCAGTGAAACCATTGCCGATCAGGCCCTGAACATGCTGAAAGTGGATGCCCTGGGCTTTGATCATATGGACCGCCGGTTGCTGCTGGCGATGATTGAAAAGTTTGACGGTGGCCCCGTGGGTGTGGAAAGCCTCGCCGCTGCCATCAGCGAAGAACGGGGCACTATTGAAGATGTGCTGGAGCCGTTTCTGATTCAGCAAGGCTACATGCTGCGAACGCCCCGGGGTCGAATGGTGACCTCCAGTGCCTATCAACATTTCGGCGTAGTGCCGTCCGGGCCCGAGGGGGAAGATCTTTTTGACTGAGCGTTACGAGCCATCCGTCGGTCTGTTGGTCAGGGTCTATATTGAAGACACGGATGCCGGTGGCATTGTGTACCATGCCAAATACCTGAACTACATGGAGCGGGCCCGAACCGAATGGGTACGTAGCCGGGGTGTCGGGCTCAGAGCAGGTCTGGCGGACAATGTCAGTTATGTGGTGCAGCGGTTATCCATTCATTATGGTGCACCGGCCAAGCTGGACGATGAGTTGCGGGTAACCGCGGAACCGGTCGCGTTTGGCCGGATTTGGATGGATTTTCGCCAGCAGGTCGTGCGGGTTTCCGATCAGTCGTTACTGGCGTCAGCCGATGTGCGTGTAGCCTGTGTTGCCCTGGATTCCGGCCGGCCACGGCGGCTACCCGCGAACATGCTGGAATTACTGGAAAACGACAGAAAAACCAATTCACAAGTGGAATAATCCGGGAGTAGAAGGTGGAGTCAGAAGTTTCTGTTTGGTATCTCATCGCCAATGCCGGGGTGCTGGTTCAGCTGGTCATGCTGTTGCTTGCCCTGGCTTCCATTGTCTCCTGGGCGCTCATCTTTCAGCGCCTTCAGGTGTTCCGCAAGGCAAAGCAGGCACAGTATGCCTTTGAGGAGCGGTTCTGGTCCGGTATGGACCTGGGGCAGCTATACCGTGAGGTAAACAGCGACCCCACGCCTTTCTCCGGTATGGAGTCCGTGTTTCGGGCCGGGTTCAAGGAGTTTTCCCGCCTGCGCCAGCAAAGTCGTGACGCCGATGCCGTCATGGAGGGCACCCAGCGAGCCATGCGGGTGGCGTTTTCCCGTGAGCAGGAAAGGCTGGAACTGCATTTGCCATTCCTGGCGACTGTCGGCTCCACCAGCCCTTACATCGGTCTCTTCGGGACCGTCTGGGGCATTATGAATTCGTTCCGAGGGTTGGCTCAGGTACAGCAGGCTACCCTGGCAACGGTAGCACCGGGCATTTCCGAAGCACTGATTGCCACAGCCATGGGTCTGTTCGCGGCCATTCCAGCGGTTATAGCCTACAACCGATTCGCTGCGATTTCGGACGCATTGCTGAAAAACTACGAAACCTTTGCCGAGGAGTTTTCCAGCATCCTCCATCGCCGGGTACACAACAGCGAGCAATCGGCCGCGTGATGAGCGTTGTCGGTAACAGCCAGACAATCGGGAGTGCAGGAACATGAAAGGCATGGGAATGATGCCGGCGAACCGCCGCAAGCCGATGTCGGAAATCAACGTTGTGCCCTACATCGACGTGATGCTGGTGCTGCTGATTATCTTCATGGTGACAGCGCCAATGCTGACTCAGGGTGTCAAGGTGGACCTGCCGGAGACAACCTCCGAGCCGATCCAGTCCGACAAGAACGTGGAATCCATTGTGGTGTCCGTCGACAGCAATGGCGCGTATTTCATGGATGTTGGCGATGAAAGCAGCGATCCGATGTCGCTGGCGGATATTCGTGAGCGGATATCGAAAATTCTGTCCCAGCGTACCGACCGCGAAGTTCTGGTGCGGGGAGATGAACACGTGGAGTACGGCACGGTGGTTCGACTGATGTCCCAGCTGCAGGCAGCGGGCGCCACCAACGTAGGACTGATAACCGAAGCACCAAACATCGATGAGTGAGCACAGGGCAGGCAGGTTTTTGTGAGAGGTCATGAGCGTGATGTAATCAGCACCGGGCAGCCACCCTGGAAATCGCCTGTTGCACTGTCAGTTCTGATGCATGGGCTGGTTCTTGGGGTGGCACTGGCAGGCTGGTCCTGGTCTGTGCCCACGGAGGATCCGCAACCGCCCAGCATTTCCGCGCGACTGGTGACGCAGAATGAACCAGAGCCCAGTCCGGTGACAGAACCGACAGATCAGCCCGACCGGGATGAAGAGCGCCGGCAGGAGGAGGAAGAAGAAAGGCAGCGGCAGCAAGAGGAAGAGCGCCGTCAGGCCGAGGAAGAAGAGCGTGCCCGTGAGGAAGCCCGCCGCATACAGCAGGAAAAGGAACGCGAGCAGGAACGCCAGCGTCAGGAAGAAGCCGCGGAGCGTGAGCGGGAACAGCAGCGTAAAGCTGAGGAAGAGGCCGCCCGTCAGAAAGCCGAAGCTGAAGCCAAGGAACGTGAGCGCCAGAAGGCCGAGGAAGAGAAGCGTCGTCAGGAAGAAGCTGCTCGCAAGGCTGAAGAGGAAAGACGCCGGGCAGAGGAGCAACGCAGAAAAGAGGAAGCAGAGCGTAAAGCCCGGGAAGAAGAGGAGCGGTTGGAAGCTGAGCGTAAACGCAAGGAGCGCGAGCGTCGCCTTAAAGAACAGCAACTGGAAGCAATGGCAGAGGAGGCTCAACAGCAACGTGCAGCCGAGGAACGTCAGCGTCGGGAAGCAGCCGCTGCCAAGGCGCGCGAAGCCCAGATGCTGTCGGAAAGCCAGAAATACCAGGCGCTGATTCGGGAGCGCCTGAGCCAGGCCTGGTATCCGCCGTCTTCGGCAACCGAGGAAATGACCGCAAGGTTGCAGATAACCCTGTTGCCGACCGGTGAACTTGCCTCGGTAAATCTTGTCTCCAGCAGTGGTAACACCGCGTTTGATAACTCGGCGCTGGGGGCCGTGAAATCGTTAAGCCGGTATCCGATTCCGGACGATCGTGACACGTTTGAACGCTATTTCCGCCAGTTTACAATTGAGTTCAATCCCCGGCGGTTGAGATAAGGATGATGGGACCACAGATGACGAACCGGACAAGTACAGGTAAAGGTCTTTCGGTAGTGGCATGGCTGCTGGCGATTGCCGTGATGATCGGAAGCAGCCCGGCCAGCACCGAACTGCTGATACGGATTACCGAGGGGGCGGACTCTGCTATCCCGGTTGCAGTCGTTCCCTTTTCAGAATCCGGACAAATGCCGTCGGGCGACAAGATAAGCAGTATCGTACAGGATGATCTCACCATGACCGGTGAATTCCGTCCGCTGCCGGC
The DNA here is from genome assembly GCF_023555055.1 of Marinobacter sp. ATCH36. Lineage (GTDB taxonomy): Bacteria > Pseudomonadota > Gammaproteobacteria > Pseudomonadales > Oleiphilaceae > Marinobacter. The sequence goes on along the minus strand of NZ_JAMJPL010000007.1, from coordinate 100,171 downwards.
GGAAAAAATGCTCAGCCTGCCTTCGTCAGGCGATGACGTTTATTTCCGTGACTGGCGACTACTTGGCCAACGTTATGTGCTGGTCGGCCAGTTGACACGCAGGGGAGACAAAATCGAAGCACGCTATGAGCTGTTCGATGTAAACCGTGAAGAACGGGTCATGGGTGCAACAGCCTCCTCGTCAGTCAACAGCTCCCGAAGCCTTGCCCATCACATCAGTGACAGGGTATACGAAGCCATCACCGGCGTGCCTGGCGCGTTTTCCACCAAACTTGCATACGTCACGCTGCAGCGTTCCGGTGGCGAGCCATTATATCGTCTCCAGGTCAGTGACGTGGATGGCAAGCGGGCAAGGGTGCGACTGGAGAGTGATGAGCCTATCCTTTCGCCGGCCTGGTCTCCGGATAGCAGGAAACTTGCTTATGTGTCCTTTGAGACCGGCAAGCCGGCTATTTACATCCATGAACTTTCGTCGGGCAATCGCACTCGTATAGCTGATTTCCCGGGCTTGAACTCGGCCCCCGCCTGGTCAGATGACGGGCGCTCACTCCTGCTGACGCTGTCGAAGGATGGCAATGCTGAAATCTACAAACTGGATATTGAAAGCCGTTCGCTCAAGAGGCTGACGAATCACTGGTCAATCGATACAGAACCCACCTGGGATCATACCGGCGAGGGGTTCTTCTTCACCTCTGACCGATCCGGCGGGCCCCAGATCTACCACAAGTCGAGCGAGAACGCCGAGCCGCGTCGGATCACCTTTGGCAGCCGTTATAATGCCAGACCTCGCCCCGACAATGATGGTAGGTACGTCTACTATGTTCACCAGCGGGACAGTTCGTTCCACATAGCCCGGACCAACTTGCAGACCGAAGAGGAAACTGTCCTTACTCGTACGGGGTCTGATGAGTCGCCCAGTGTTTCGCCAAACGGACGGATGCTGATCTACGCTACAAAGCAGGGTGGCAACAGTGTACTAACTGTAATTGCCGCCGACGGCGGCGCAGCCTATAGTTTGCCGGCTTCGGAGGGTGATGTGCGCGATCCGGCATGGTCACCAATCGTTCAGTAAACCGGAACTCGGAATCCGGCAGGTTTGTTAACGCTCAAGTACAACCGACAGATAAACAGGAAGGAAGTGATTATGAAAGTAACAGCTCACCACAAATTGTTCGCCATGGCCTTGTCCCTCGGACTGATTGCCGGCTGTAGCAGCACAGGTGATACCACCGAAGATGGCACGTACGACTCTGATGTTTCTGCTGTTGACCAGGAAGGCGGCAGCACTGTCTATGGCGGCGACGATGGAGACGGTGTGTCTTCATCGGAGATGACTGAAGAGCAGCGCCGTGAAGCCGAGGCACGTGCAGAGCGCGCAGAGCGTGAGGCGATGCGAGATATCACCACCTTCTACTTCGATTTTGATACCGCAGAAATCAAATCCGAAGCGCGCGAAGTGCTGGTTGCCCATGCCCGTTACCTGCAGTCCAACCCCAACCAGGACGTGCGCATTGAAGGTCATGCCGACGAGCGCGGTACCAAGGAGTACAACCTTGCGCTGGGTGAGCGTCGTGCCAATGCGATTGAGCGTTTCCTGATCGTGAACGGTGCATCCCGTAGCCAGACGGAAACCATCAGCTATGGTGAAGAGAAACCGGCCGTTATGGGCTCCAGTGCAAGCGACTGGGCCCAGAACCGTCGCGTTGAACTTGTTTTCCAGTAACAGGCGAATCCCATGAGACATCTGCTCATGGCGACAGTGTTGCTCCCGCTGGCCCTCGGGTCGGCGGGTAGCGCCCTGGCGCAATCCGTTTCCCCAATATTCCAGAACAATTCGTCGGAAGCCGAGCGCAAGGCTGGCGACAGCCAGGCTAACGCAGAGCTGTTCTACATGATCCAGCAATTACAGGGTGAAATCCGCCGATTGCAGGGGCGGGTAGAAGAGCAGCAATATTCCATTGACCGCCTTACCAAACAGGCGCGGGATCGCTACATAGATCTCGACCAGCGGATACTCAAGCTTTCGGAGAAGGTGGCTGAAGCCCCGGCGAGCACCCAGAGCACCAGTGATTCTGAGGCGGGCGGTGACAGTTCCGGCTTAAAAACCAAGATTTACCGCCAACCCTCCGACGCTGAACGAAGCGCCTACCAGAAGGTCCAGACTCTGATCCATCAGGAGAAGAACTACGACCAGGCTATTAACGGGTTGTATGACTTTATTGATGAATACGAGGAGGGCGATCTCACTGTAAATGCCTATTACTGGCTGGGTGAGGTGTATCTGGTTGAGGATCAGCTTGATCAGGCCCGGCAGGCATTCACCATTGTTGCTACCCGTTATGGAGATCATCGCAAGGCGTCGGACGCTGTCTACAAGCTCGGCGTCACGCTTGACCGACTGGGTAACAAGGAGCAGGCCCGTTCACGCATGGAAAGTGTGGTTGAGGATTACCCGGACACCAGCGCCGCCAAGCTGGCACAAAAGTACCTGGATTCCGGCAGTACCTGACTTTCGCTGGCGTGAAGAATGTTGAGAAACCTGGGAATTAGGGGTTGATCGGCGCTGAAAAATCATTACTATATGCGCCTCGTTTGGGTCGTTAGCTCAGTTGGTAGAGCAGTTGGCTTTTAACCAATTGGTCGAAGGTTCGAATCCTTCACGACCCACCAAATTGCGAACAAAGCGGTGGGAAAGTCCATCGTTGTGTTCCGGGTCCGGAAACGGGCTGACAGTTGCGGGTCGTTAGCTCAGTTGGTAGAGCAGTTGGCTTTTAACCAATTGGTCGAAGGTTCGAATCCTTCACGACCCACCAACAAAACAGGTAGCGAGCTGCTTTCTGTTGAAAAAAGAGCCTCAGGGCTCTTTTTTTTTGGCTATACGGTCATACATCTGTCCGTAGAGAGCGTAATCGACTCCAAGTGATATACTCTGCACGTTAACGCAATACAGAGATGCTGTAATGACAAGAGGTGAAGACCGTATACTGGTTCAGGAGCACCTGGCACACCAGGCTGAGCCCAAGAGCCTCAGCGAGGCCGAAAAAGCCGATCTCGAATCCCGTATCCGTGCCGCCCTCAAGGCTCAGGATGCGGTTCTTGTGGCCCATTATTACACCGACCCGGACATACAGCGCCTGGCTGAGGAAACCGGTGGCTGTGTGGCGGATTCCCTTGAAATGGCCCGCTTCGGCAATCAGCACAAAGCATCAACCGTTGTTGTCGCTGGTGTTCGCTTTATGGGCGAGACCGCGAAAATCCTCAACCCGGAGAAGCGGGTGCTGATGCCAACTCTGGAAGCCACCTGTTCACTGGATATCGGTTGCCCGGCCGACGAGTTTGCGGCTTTTTGCGACCAGCATCCGGACAGAACCGTTGTGGTGTACGCCAACACCTCCGCCGCTGTAAAGGCGAGGGCAGACTGGGTGGTGACTTCCAGTTGTGCCCAGGCAATTGTGGAATCACTGGACGCCCGTGGTGAAAAAATTCTCTGGGCACCGGACAAACACCTTGGCCACTACGTTCAGAAAACCACAGGGGCGGATGTTCTGTTGTGGGACGGTTCCTGTATTGTCCACGAAGAGTTCAAGTACCGCGGGCTCGAGGATCTAAAGGCGCTGTATCCGGATGCCGCGGTACTGGTGCACCCGGAATCCCCTGACGCGGTCGTGGAAATGGCCGATGTGGTGGGGTCCACGTCTCAGTTGATTCACGCGGTACAGACGCTGCCTAATGAACAGTTCATCGTGGCGACTGACAACGGCATTTTTTACAAGATGCAGCAACTGGCGCCCAACAAAACACTGATTGAAGCGCCCACGGCCGGCAACGGCGCCACGTGCCGCAGCTGCGCTCACTGTCCATGGATGGCCATGAATGGGCTGGAAAACCTGCTGGCAGTGATTGAAAACGGTGACCAGGAAGTCCACGTGGAACCCGAGCTGCGGGAAAAGGCCCTCAAGCCGCTTCACAGGATGCTGGATTTCACCGCCAACATGAATCTGAAAGCTGCCGGTAATGCCTGAAATCAGCTCCGCTGCTGGTTGAGCCTGGAGGAAACCTGAGACAGGCGCTCGGTGACCACCTGCCTCAGGGGCGCGCCAGCCGGAAGTCTTTCCTGGGCCTGACGCAGCTGGCGCTGGGCCGATTCCAGATCGCCCATCAGTATGTCATGCTCGGCACGAGCCCGGTGAACACCCACAATGTTACGCGACATTCCCTCCGCCTCCGCGAGACGAAGCCAAAGATGCTCTTTCTGCGGCAACTCCCGCGTCAGCTGGTACAGATAATCCGCTGCGCGCTTGCCGTTTCCATCCTCGATTTCCACCCGGGCCAGCGTATCGGTAATCGGGTAGTTGCCAGGATTCCGGTCCAGCGCGTCTTCCAACAGGTTGCGTGCCTGTTCCAGGCGGCCCTGTTCAATCATGGTCTCGGCAAGAGTGACCTGATAAGTAATTCGCCCCGGCGTGCTCTCAAGCAGCAGTTCAAGTTCGCCGATGGCATCGGTGTAGTTGCCACTGCGCAGAAGAGCGACGGCAAGGCCGTAGCGAACGGCATCGGGTTTTTCGGTATCCGGGCGTTCCAGGTAATCACGGAAGGTTTCCACGGCAACCTGCGGCGACTTGGCGTAGCGTACCTGAAGGCGTGAGCGAACCAGGTGATATTCCTGGGCATCGGCCACATCCCTGCGGGGGTATTGTTCGGCTCGATTGCGGGTGTCGGAAACGCGGTTCTGGGTGAGTGGGTGAGTAGACAGGTATTCCGGAACCCGGTTTCCCTGAAGCCGGTTCTGGCGCATCATGATCTCGAACATTTCAGGCATGCCCCTTGGGTCCATGCCCGAATCGGCCAGAATTTCCATTCCGATACGGTCGGCTTCCTGCTCGTGAGCACGGCTGTAAGAGAGCATATTCTGTATCGCCAGCGCCTGGGTGCCTGCGATGGCGGCAATACCGATATCTGACTGGGTCACCGCTGACAGCACGATACCCGCAATCATGCCGGCAATGGTCAGCGGCGCGCTGGCTTCCTGCTGTTCCAGACGCCTGGCGAAGTGACGCTGGCTCAGGTGTGCCAGTTCGTGTGCCATTACCGAAGCGAACTGTTGCTCACTACTGGCGTTCAAAAACAACCCACCGTTAACGCCAACGATGTTGCCGGGTACCGCAAAGGCGTTGATATCCGGGCTATCGATAATGGCCAGAGTCAGCTCGCTATTGGAAAGAGGTGCTGATGGGACCAGGCGGTAAATTACCGAGCTGAGATAGTCATAGACCAGCGGGTCGGTGATCTGTGGTGCCGAGCGGCGGATCGACGTCATGACCTGGCGGCCGATATCGGCTTCCTGCTGGCCGGAGACTAATCCGCCCCCGGCGCCCCCGATAGAAGGCAGGGTGCTGTCCGGAGATTGCCCCAACGCCTTACCTGCAAACAGGGCCAGCAGTAGCATCAACGCGAATACCGGTGCTCCGTGCCAGGGGGCCGTGCTTCTATCTTTCAGGGTCATGGGTGGGCGATATCCCTTGTCATATGATTTCGTCAGACAGCATTGTGCCACTGAAAGTTCGCTCCTTGGTGGCCGGTTACGATTGTGATGCATTAAGGTACCACTATCGGCATAATGCCGGCTCTTATTTTCACCGTATGGGTATCTGCTTGTCATGGCTGACCGAATACTTGATGCATCGGGACTTCGCTGCCCCATGCCGTTACTGAAAACCAAGCTTGAACTGAACAGCATGGCTCCCGGCCAGGAACTGGAAGTGATCGCCACCGACGCAGGGTCGGCACGAGATATTCCTGCGTTCCTCAAGTTATCCTCCCACGAGCTGATCAGTTCGACCGAACAGGGTGGTAGTTTCACCTTTGTGATAAAGTGCGGCGGTTAAGCTTGCCGTGGTGACCATCCGGAGTTGTTCATGATCAGAATTTTACGTGGTCTGGCCCATAAATACTTTTCAGATGAAGAAGCCGTCATTCTTTTCCTGTTGTTACTGGCAGGTGTGGTTTTTGTCATTCTGTTCGGCGCCATGCTGGCCCCAGCCATTGCAGCCGTCATTGTTGCGTTTATCCTGCAGGGGCTGGTTGCCAAACTTAACCAGATCGGTGTCCCGGAAATCGTCTCCATCATCGGGGTGTTTGTGATATTTCTGGGTGTCCTGATCGGGTTCCTGTTTGGCCTGCTGCCACTGATCTGGACCCAGGTTACGTCTCTTGCCGGCGAAGCCCCCCGTATTTTCAGGGAAATGCAGTCCTATCTGGAAGTACTTCCCCAACAGTATCCCACGCTGATTTCCATGGAAGGTATCAACACCATCTACAATCAGGTCACCACCGAAGCGGGGCGTATGACCCAGTGGTTGGTGTCGTTCTCGCTGGCAAGCATTCCGGACCTGGTGGCACTGCTGATCTACATGGTGCTGTTGCCCATCCTGGTGTTCTTTTTTCTCAAGGACCGCCGTATCCTGCTGGATTCGCTCTCACGAATGCTGCCGTCCCAGCGTCCAATGATGGTCAGGATCTGGCACGAAGTGAACCTCCAGTGCGCCAACTATGTACGCGGCAAGGCAGTGGAGATTCTCATTGTGGGCGTTGTAACCTACGCTTCATTTAAATTGTTGGGCATGCCTTACGCAGCTTTGCTGGCCTTGATGGTTGGCCTCAGTGTGGTGATTCCATATATCGGCGCCGCGGTTGTTACCATTCCAGTGGCGATGATAGCCCTGTTTGCCTTTGGTTGGGGCAGCGAGTTTATCTGGGTCATGGTAGCTTACGGCATTATCCAGGCTTTGGATGGCAACGTTCTCGTTCCTCTGCTGTTCTCGGAAGTCAATAACCTGCATCCAGTGGCAATTATTGTGGCGGTACTGTTTTTCGGTGGCATCTGGGGCTTGTGGGGTGTTTTCTTCGCTATACCTCTGGCCACCATGCTGAAGGCTGTATTCTCGGCCTGGCCGGTGAAGGAGCAGCAGGAACCAACATGACATCTGCTTCAATACCCTTGTGTCAGTTGGTGCCCAACATTACCATATCGTTTTTATTCGTACGGAGCTTTTATGATTACGGGGAGCCTTGTTGCACTGGTCACGCCCATGCATTCCGATGGCAGCATCCATTGGGAGCACCTTGATAAGCTGGTGGACTTTCACATCGACAACGGAACACATGGCATTGTGGCCGTTGGAACGACCGGTGAATCCGCAACGCTGGACCCGGATGAGCACATGCGGGTTATCGGCTATATCATAAAGCGCGTTAACGGCCGTATTCCTGTCATTGCCGGCACCGGTGGCAACAGTACCCGGGAAGCCATAGAGCTGACGGAAAAAGCCCACAAGCTTGGTGCCGATGCCTGCCTGCTGGTCGTGCCGTACTACAACAAGCCGACCCAGGAAGGCTTGTACCGTCATTTCAAGACCATCGCCGAGGCTGTTCCGGTCAACCAGATTCTGTACAACGTGCCCGGTCGCACTGCGTGCGACATGCTCAACGAAACCGTTGAGCGCCTGGCAGACATCCCCAACATTATCGGCATCAAGGATGCCACCGGTAACATTCCCCGTGGCGCTGAGCTGATAGAAGCAGTCAAGGGTAGGCTGGTGGTCTACTCTGGCGATGACGCCACCGCAGCCGGCCTGATGCTGGCGGGTGGCAAGGGTAATGTCTCGGTCACGGCGAACGTCGCACCGGGCGCCATGGCGGCACTGTGTGAAGCCGCAGTCGCCGGTAACCAGGAAGAGACCGACAGGCTCAATGAACTGCTGATGCCATTGAACCGGAAGCTCTTTCTTGAGGCTAACCCCATTCCCGTAAAATGGGCTTTGCATCGCATGGGTATGATTGGCGAGGGCATTCGCCTGCCACTAACCCCGCTGAGCGAAAAATTCCACGCCGAAGTGGAAGAAGCATTACGAGCCTCTGGCGTACTCTGAGTCGGGCTGTATCATCTATCGTAACTGGAGTCGCCTGATGGCGTTGAAGTTCAGGACAGAAGTCACAAGATCCACTGATTTCATCAGGCCCCTCTCGGGCCTGATGCTTGTTTTGGCCCTCGCTGGCTGTAGTTTTGTTGAAGATCGCTCCGAGCGCTATGTCGACGAGCCGGAAGGTAAATCGCTGAAGCTGCCGGAAACAGCCGACGAGGGCAAGTTCACTCAAGTGATGCCGATCCGTGAAATCAGCGCAGCGGACTCTGGCCGCATGTATCGTGACAGCATTCCCAACCCTCCGGACATGACGTCTGACATCCTTGATGAAAATTACGTTGTCGAAGAGTTGGATGGTCAGGTGTGGCTGTTGGTAAACGACGTGCCGGGCCGGCTCTGGCCGGCGGTTACCACCTACATGAACGAGAGTGGACTTGGTGTGGCTTACGACAGCCCCCAACTGGGACTGATTCAGAGTGAACTGGTGAACTTCAGCAAGCGGGCGAGGGAACTGTTGGAACTGCCAGACAACCCTGAAGGCCAGGAAGCCCGAATTGCCGTACAGGCGCGCATTGCACCGGGCGTTCGACGCAAAACCACCGAGATACAGTTCCGCACCTTTGAAGTTGAGGATGACCCGGATGAGCTTCTAGTATGGGGCAACCGGGAACAGCGCAGCGAGGAGCAGTTAAGCACCAGCAAACTACTGCTAAATGATCTGGCAGGACACCTCAGGAATCGTGAAGACAGTAAATCCTATTCCCGCGCCGCGTTGGGCATGGTGAGTGAACCCCGTGTCCGCCTGGTTTCAGATAATGAAACCCCGCAGCAGATCGTCATGAGCCTGGATTATGGCCGTGCCTGGGCAGAAGTAAGACGCTCACTGGACGAAGCCAGCATACCGGTAGTGGATCTTAACCGCTCAGAAGGGTATTTCTTCGTGGACTTTCGCCCGGAATCAGAGCGCGAATCCGGCTGGTTCAGCTGGTTCTCCGACGATCCGGAGCCCGAGCACACGTTTGATGTCCAGCTTGACGAACGCGACGGCGATGTCGTGGTCACTGTTAACCGCGCTCCGGATTACACCGGCGACGACCGTTCTTCAGAGCTGCTGTCCGAACTGTTCGAATACCTCTACTAATTTGCTAGCCGTGCCCCGCACGCAGCGGGGACACCCGGAGACCCGAGATGGAAAAGCGTGAAGAACTTTACGCAGGCAAGGCCAAATCTGTTTATCGCACAGACGACCCTGATTTGTTCGTCATGGTGTTTCGTGACGATACGTCGGCGTTCGATGGCGAGAAAAAAGAGCAGCTGAACCGCAAGGGCATGGTCAACAACCGCTTCAACGCCTTTATAATGGAGAAACTGGAAGCCGCCGGCGTTCCTACTCACTTCGAGGGCCTACTTTCAGGCACCGAGTCCCTGGTCAAGAAGCTGGACATGATTCCGGTGGAATGCGTGGTTCGTAACATATCCGCCGGTAGCCTTTGCCGGCGTCTGGGAGTGGAAGAAGGGCTGGAGCTGAATCCACCCACCTTCGAGCTGTTCCTCAAGAACGACGCCATGCATGATCCCATGGTCAATGAGTCTCTGGCCGTCAGTTTTGGCTGGGCGAAAGCCGATGAGCTCGCGAAAATGAAGGAGCTGACCTACCAGGTTAACGACGTCCTCAAGGCGCTGTTCGATGAAGCCGGCATGCTGTTGGTGGACTACAAACTGGAGTTTGGCCGCTCGGGTGGCCGGATTGTCCTCGGTGACGAATTCAGCCCCGATGGTTGCCGTATCTGGGACAAGGAAACCCGGAAAAAGATGGATAAGGACCGTTTTCGTCAGGGACTGGGCGATGTGATCGAGACCTACGAAGAAGTGGGTCGTCGGCTCGGTATCAGTTTTGACTGAACCGTCAGAACCAACAAACACAAAACAGGTGTACTATGCGTAAACTGATTCTCGCCCTGGGCGGCTCCCTGATGGTTGCGGCTCCTCTCGCCACCGCCGATGTGCTCGGCGTTGGTGCCAATGTCAGCTACTGGGACTCCGACTTGTCTGGTAAAGCCGGTAAAAATAACGATGTGGTCGATATTGAGAACGACCTGAATCTCGACAGTGACACCAATGCAAATCTGAGCGCCTACTTTGAGCATCCGGTGCCCCTGCTGCCCAATGTGCGATTGAATTACACTCGTATTGAGCAGAGTGGACGTGGGGAGTTATCTACCGAGTTTGATGCGATTCAAGGTGGCGTGGACGTTGATTCCGATCTGGACCTGAGCCAGTTCGATGTTACGCTTTACTACGAGGTGTTGGACAACTGGGTCAACCTTGACCTTGGCCTGACGGCCCGCGATCTCGACGGCGAGCTGATTGTCCGGGAGAAGGTTACAAATGGTCAGGTCAGCAAAACCGAGATCAATGGCGTGGTGCCCATGGGGTATCTTGCTGCACGGTTTGACCTGCCGCTGACCGGCGTTTCCGTCGGTGGTGAAGCAAACGTGATTAGCTTCGATGGCGACTCTGTTTACGACTACAACGCCTATGGCCAGTATGAATTATCCTTGCTGCAACTGCGCGCGGGCTATCGCCAGATCAGCATCGATTACGAAGACAGCAACGACCGTCTGGATATCGAACTGGGTGGCCCGTTCGTGAGTGCCGGTCTGACATTCTGAAGGAACAGGGAGAAAAGACTTTGAAAATTCTGGTTACGGGTACGGCGGGCTTTATCGGCTCCCATCTGGCGCATCGGCTGCTTGACCGCGGTGATGAAGTGATCGGCGTGGATAACGTCAACGATTACTACGATCCTGCCCTGAAAGAAGCCCGCCTGGACCGCCTGACCTGCAAATCGGGATTTACCGAAGTTCGCAAGGATGTCGCCGACAGGTCAGCCATGGAAGCACTGTTCCGGGAGCACAAGCCGGAGCGCGTAGTGCACCTGGCTGCCCAGGCGGGCGTCAGGTATTCGCTGGAAAATCCCCACGCCTACATCGACGCCAACCTGGTGGGCTTCACCAACATCCTGGAAGGCTGTCGCCACAACGACGTCAAGCATCTGGTGTATGCCTCCAGCAGCTCGGTTTATGGTGCCAACGAAACCATGCCGTTCTCGATTCACGATAATGTTGATCACCCCCTGAGCCTGTATGCAGCCTCCAAGAAAGCCAACGAGCTGATGGCCCACACCTACAGCCATCTCTACAACATGCCTACTACTGGCCTGCGGTTCTTTACGGTGTACGGACCCTGGGGCCGGCCGGACATGGCGCTTTTCATCTTCACCAAGAAGATCCTCGCTGGTGAGCCCATTGACGTATTCAACCACGGCAATCACAGACGGGACTTCACCTACATCGACGATATCGTGGAAGGGGTTGTAAGAACCCTGGACAACGTTGCCACGGCCAATCCCGAGTGGAGCGGCGAAAAGCCCGATCCCGGCACCAGCAAAGCGCCTTACCGCCTGTACAACATCGGCAGCAACAACCCGGTGGAACTGTCCCGCTTTATCGAAATCATTGAAGAGCGCGTTGGCAAGAAAGCGCAGAAAAACCTGCTTCCCCTGCAGCCAGGCGACGTACCGGCCACTTATGCCAATGTGGACGACCTGATCGCCGATGTGGGCTACAAGCCGTCTACCACTGTGGAAGAGGGTATTGCCAACTTTGTGGACTGGTATCGGGATTTCTATAAGGTTTAGTGGGGTTCAAGCTCAGTAAGAAGCCGCTGCGGGTACTGCAACTTCTTCGTTGTTCTGGTTTGCCAGGGTCTGGTCATGGCCTCCAGGCACCAACGCTACTTCACTCAAAAACGGTCTGTTGCTCCCCGTTTTTGCCACCCGCCTTGACTTGATACATCAAATGATCTGCAGCTTCGATTGCATCATCTGCACTTTTAGGGGGGGTACGGTATGTCACGACGCCGCAACTTAGCGTTACTGGCCATTCATTCTTGTCCATCTCCTGATTAATTTCTACCAGAAGATGTGTCACTGGCGACCCGAGATCTGCCGCGTCCGTCTCAGGCAAAAGAACCGCGAATTCATCACCACCAATGCGGGCAATTACATCTGTTTTTCGAAGCCGACCCTTAGCTATCTCGACAATCCGTCTGAGCAACTGATCACCTGCTGCGTGTCCCGAACTATCGTTAAGTAATTTAAAGTTATCAATATCAAAGTAAGCTAGAGAGAATACTCGACCATGTCGTCCGCATCGCTCAATTTCGTTACTAACCAGCTCCTTGAAATGGCGAAGATTAGACGCGCCGGTCAATGAATCAGTCATCGCAAGGCTGTGTTCCCGATCCAGCGCGGCACGTAAGTGTTTTTGTTGATTCTGCGCCAAAGAGACATCTCGGCAAATCGCTAATACATAGCGACCATCTTGTAGGTCTAGTTGATTGAGCATCACAGAAACTGGGACCGGTATCCCCTCTTTTGTGAGTGCCTCAAGCTGTGTTCGGTTGTCCATAGGGCGGGCGACCGGATTGACCCAGTAATTTCCCATCAGCTCTTGGTGAGCTGCTTTTGCAGGTTCTGGAATCATTTCCTGAATATTTCGCGCCCAGAGCCTCCCTTCTGAACTACCAAAAAGATGTATCGCACTATTATTGGAACAAACTATCTGGCCTGTTGGATCAGCAAGCAATGCAGCATCGGGTATGCTGTTCAGGAATTGGCAATAAACTTCAAGTGACGTATCTAATTGTTGAGTCATGATAGTTTTGGGCTTCGCTGATCTCTACATCGTATACAGGCGTTCAAGCATCCAGTGTTTTGAGCGGACATTCCCCGACCTCCTCCGGTCAGTCAAGATCGGACAAAAACTTTTGCAGACGTTCCTCAACAGACAAATCGCCATATAGAATGGATACTTCGCCACTTGAATCAAACTTCAATAGTGACGGAGTGGCAAAAATGCCATGCTCGATGCCTTGATCGGGTTGTTCCAGAAGATCAACCTCGAAAGGTTTCACATCATTGAGATTCAAACGATCGAGCATTTTTCCAAGATTCGACCGTGCGCGTTGTGAGCGAGGAGCAGTGCCTGTTATAAACAGGATGAGCATCGGCATGGTTGTCTCTGAAGGTTGGTGATTGCTCATTGCCACTGCGCCTTGTCATTAACCGCATCCAAATTGCTGGGCTCATCAGGATTTTCCTGTTCCGGATCACGTCGCTGTCGAATGTCCTCACGAAAACTATCTTCCAATTGATCCGTTTCTGCCATTTCCGCATTCTCCAGATCCAGCTTGGCCTTGAAGAGATCACGCTCTCGTTCGGCCTGTTCTAACTGTCTCTGGAGATCCAGGCGACGCTGCTCCCGTTCCAGTTTCCGATGTCGTTGGGCCACGGCATCCTCACGGACTTTGGCGGCTCGCGCCGTTCCCATCAATACCTCGGAGCCATGTTCATAGACATCGGCAAGATCAATACCGGCGTCTGACAGCAATAATTCCCGTTCCTGGTTGGAGTGGGCAGAACCACGGGATTTAACGATCGACAGAGAGCGATTTCGCTCGCCACCCCGCACGTTATAGTCGAGAACAATCCAGCTATCGGCCAAGGTAGAAACCTGGCCCTGGGTCGCCTCGCCTTCGGGGTCGCCCACACCGCTTAACGACGTGAGCAGGGTGGTGATACCTCGACGTCGCACCAGATCGATCAAATGTTCGGTTGCCATGGTCGCACCCTCCGCGCCGCTTGCTTTGAGCAATGCGGAAACCGGGTCGATGATCAGGCAATGGGGGTCGAAGGTATCGATCAGACGGCGCAATGTCAGGAAGTGTTCCGTCACCCGCAAGGCAAACGCGGACAGGTCAACAAATTGCACCAGACCGTTATCGATAGGGTCGCGAAGATTGATCCCAACCGAGGTTAAGTTGCGCACGTAGGGGCTCTCGATTTCATCGAAACTGACGTACAAAGTGCGCTCACCTCGCCTGGCAGCTGCTTCGGCAAAACTACCTGCGAGTGTACTTTTTGCCGTTCCCGGGCGACCAGAAACCAGCAGACTGGAGCCCCGGTAAATCCCGCCACCAAGCAATTTATCTAGCCGGCTAACGCCGGTGCTGATGCGTTCATTGCTTGCGACCACTTCGGCGGTGGGCAGGTACTCATGATACGGAAGCTGAATACCATCGTCGTCCATGACCACTGGCAGTTCGTCAGCGACATGCCGGGAGCCCCGAAACTTGGCAATACGAAGGGAACGGTTTAATTGCTGCCCGACGACTCGCGCCGATAAAACAAGTGTCGCGGAAAGGAGGAATTCAATGCCTTCAAGGTGAGCTGGCGCCAGGCTCTCATCCATGGCCTTGCCGATCAGCAGAAGCGTCCAGCCTTTGCTCTCACAATAGTCATTGATACGGCGTACCTGATCAATCGCGACTTTAGGGTCCGGTTGATACTGCAGAAGCTGATCAATGCCGTCGAAGACCACCCAGTTCGCATGGGTCTTTGCGATTGCGGCACCGACAATACTCAGCAGACCTTCAATATCAAATTCACCCGCCGCCTCGGCACCAAAGCGAGGGCGGGCGTCAATCAATTGCCAGCGCTCAGACGTCAGCAGCTTCTCACCCCAACTAAATGAGGCCACATCCCGTTTTACCTGTGCCGGCGACTCTTCAAACGTCACAAACACGCCGCCTTCACCGCGCTCAATGGCTCGCGCCAATATCTGCAGGCTCAACACCGTTTTGCCGGCCGCGGCCTGCCCGAGCACAAGCGTTGCTTGTCCCGAGGGCAAGCCACCTTCCGAAACATTATCCAGGCTGACAATGCCGGTTTTTCGCTTTTGCAATTTCATTTCATCATTCTGCACTAAGAACATCCTGCTGATCGCTTTAAACGGCTGTGAGAGGCAATTTACTGCGCTGTTCTAACAACCAACGAAAATCCTCCGCTTCAAGCGGCATGCTGTAAAAAAAACCCTGACCGGAATAACAACCCATATCCTTCAACTTATCGGCAATAGCCGCAGACTCTATTCCCTCTGCTATGACTTCTGCGTCCAGGGCTTTGGCCAGCATTATCACCGTCTCGACGATGTGTTGGCTAAAGGAATCGCTCAGCAAACTGAATACAAACCCCTGATCAATTTTGATCTCGTTGAAGGGGTAACGATTTAAGTACAGCAATGAGGAGTAGCCGGTACCGAAATCATCCAGCGAAAGCCAAACTCCCATATCCCGCAATTTGTACATTTGATTGAGTAGAGTGTCCGATTCCTTCCCAAAGACGCTTTCGGTTACCTCCAGCGCGAGTTCTTCCGGTTTAACTTCGGATTGATCCAGAACAGTCTGAACCCGGCTGGCAAAATCACTCATCTGGAACTGAACGATCGACACGTTGACCGCCACCCGAACGGGTTCAAGGCCGGCATCTCGCCACTCTCGCAGGTGCTGACAGGCACGACGTAGCACCCAATCACCGATCGGTGCGATTAACTGGCTCTGCTCGGCAATGGGTATGAATTCTCCGGGTGAGATAAGCCCTCGCTTAGGATGATTCCATCGCAGGAGCGCTTCGCAGGCAATCAGAGTGCCGGTGGCCAGATCCACTTTCGGCTGAAAATGGAGCTCCAGCTGATTTTCGGCCAGTGCCTGTCGCAGTTCACGAGTCATCGCCAAGCGCTTATCGGTATTCTTCTGAATCCTTTCACTGTAGGCAATCCAGGGTAGAGAGGGCTCTTCACGATGAAGGGCCAAGGCTCTTTCCGCCTCGCGTAATAAATGCTCTACCGAGCGTTTGTTCTCGCCAAGACGTGTGTAGCCAACTCGTAACTTTACTCCGATGTCGATACCGTCAAACTCGAAAGCGGGGAAAAGCGTCTTAAGGGCACTATCCAGACAATCATCCAGTGAGCTGCCAGATCCCGGAACAATCAGCACCATAAACTCGTCGCCGCCGATACGCCCGGCTAAATCAGTATTTTCAGAAATGGCTGACAAACGTTGTCCGAATTGAGTTAACAACCGGTCGCCAATCTCATAACCATAAACGTCATTGATATCCCGAAGGCCGGCAATATCGATCGCAACCACGGCGCCCTCAGGATTCCATGGGTGTTCCTCGATGCGTCTTTCGAGCTGACGACTAAAGCCATTGCGGTTTTGCAGGCCGGTTAAATTGTCCGTATAGGCAAGCAGGCTGAGCTTCTGCTGAGCTTGTTTCAGTGAAGTAATGTCCTGCTTGACGGCCACATAGTGTGTGATGTTTCCGGCATCATCCTTGAGTGGCGAAATCACCTCGGATTCCCAGTACAGGCGGCCGTCTTTGCGACGGTTTTGCAGTTCGCCGGTCCAGACTTGCCCACTGGTGATTGTGTTCCACAGTTCCTGGTAGGCCGACTTGGAGGTATAGCCGCTTTGAATGCGAGCGGGCGTGTTGCCCAGCAATTCCGACTGACGGTAGCCTGAAATTCGCTCAAAGGCAGGATTAACATATTCAATCTTGCCTGCAAGGTTGGTGACTGCTGTCGGGGCTGGGCTCTGCTCTACAATTTGTGCCAGCTTGCGCAGTTGCTGCTGGTCCTCATGAACCTTGGTTATGTCACTAATCAACACCGCGACAAGTCGCTCTGGGACTCCTGCCAACTCCACGGGGTAATAGCGGACGTCTAACGCGCGTAGACCCAACCCGATTAACTCATGGTCGGTTTTGTAGCGCTGAACGATTCCATTGAAACAAAGGTCTAGCGTTGGTTGGAGGGTTTGCTGGAAGTACTCTGAACTGAACACATCTTGTACAGTGTATTTGTGAACACTATTCAACTCTAATCCATACGCAAGGCCGTATTTGCGGTTTGCCCATAAATAGCGGTAACCAGAACCCAAAATACAGCACAGGTGATCGTCGTCCAATGACAAACCGGCCAGGTCCGGATGCTTTTGGGATAACGTGAAGCGGGTTGTATCACTTGCCATAAAACGCTCTACCGGGGACAAACAGCGCTGCAATTATACATATGCCAGCTCTGCCTGACAGCGTTTGAGTGTTTAAGACAGTTTTTTGTGTCACCAGGAGCGCGCGGCAGAAGTATGGCGCAAATGCTTGTGCCTCGCCCATCGCCCAGGGTACCGGGTTTATTACACGCAGGTTGATGACGATGGCTATTAATCAAGATGCAATGAAGAAATACGGTGTCCGGCCGTTTGATGTGGCAGAGCACCTGAAGACGGATGAAGATATTTCCAGAATATCTCTAAACGAAAAAAGCCAGTTAATACGGTCACCCGTAACTAACTGGCTTTAATCAGGAATTTTGGTAGGACCAGGCAGATTTGAACTGCCGACCTCTGCCATGTCAAGGCAGCGCTCTAACCAACTGAGCTATGGTCCTGTGTTCTGCAACGGGGAGGAAATATACTGATTCCGATGGGCGTGGTCAACCTCTTTCAGATGGTTTTCTGCTTTCTGGTCCAGCCTTTTACCGCCCTGCTGATCACTCCCCAGCGATTGATCAGCAGGGCCAGGAAAATCAGCCCGCAGCCGGCGAGCTGGGTAGTGGACATGGTTTCGCTGAACCAGCCGGCGGCAAAAAGTGCGACCCACACCGGTTCCAGCACCAGAATGACGACCCCATGGCTGTGGGCAGAGAGGCTCTGGGCATAGGTCTGAAGCAGGAAACGGCCAGCGGTGCCGACGACGGCGCTGGCAACGATCCATAGGGCAAGCACTCCAGAGAAGTTCTCCAGCGTCGGCGTCCAGGGCTCAAGTAAGGTGGATTCGATCAGCGTGAAGGTACCCACGGTGAGCAGGGCAATGCTGGTCAGGGGCAGGGCGGGCACTCGGTGCTTTTCCACCGTCTCACCTTTGCGGTTGACCACAGTGCGCTGGTTGGCTGCACGGGTGTTCAGCGTAAAATACAGCGCAAATATAAACGCCGCGCCAACGAAGAACAGCTGCCCGATTTCCGGCCGGAAGCCGTTCTTCAAAGACAACAGTGCCAGCCCGCCAACAGCCACCGGAATCGCAAACCAGGTACTCAGGGGTTGCTCTTCCCCGAAAATAACCCGGGCAATTACCGGCACTATCACCACGCCCAGGCTGGTCAGAAAGGCGCTTTCTCCAACATGGCTGGCATGAAACAGTCCCATCACCCAGCAGCTCATGGCAACCCCGAACACCATCCCCACGCCAACGCTGCGTTTAACCTGGTCTACACTGAGACGTCTCAGTGAGGGCCATGCAATAGTCGCCAGTATGGAGCCGGCCAGCAAAAAACGAATCGCCATAAACATCAGCGGCGGCATCAGCAGCACCGCTTCCTTGGAAAACATCCAGCTTATAGCGGCCATAATGGTCACGATAACCAGAAGCAGGTCGGATTTATGGGTGTTCGAGAGGGGCATTCACAACCGCCTTGCAGAGGATTGACTGGGCCCGGCCAACAGCGGGACAGCGGCGGAGTCTATCATGGCGGGGGAAAAATGGCTCAGAACCACCCTGATTCGCGAATCGCTTCCAGCCCGAAGCGCAGGCGCACTTCGTCGCCTACCAGGTCATTCTCAATGCCGTAGGTCATCCCCCAGTCGCTGCGGTTGATGGTGGTTTCTGCCGTCAGGCCCAGGGTGTATTCCTTATGGCCAATAGGGTACTCGGCGGCTTTGTTGAGTGTAACGTCCAAATCCACCGGCCGCGTCTGGCCCAGCAGGGTCAGGTCGCCGGTGACGATGCCGGTGTTATCTCCGGTGGTTTCAAATCCCGTCACTTCGAACACAATATCGGGAAATTGACCGCTGTTGAGGAAGTCCTGGTTGCGCAGATGATTGTCCCGCTTGTCGTGGTTGGTGAATACGCTTTTGCTCTTGAAGGTCACCTTTCCGGATGTGAGTTTTTTCTCTTCCTCATCGTACTCAAACTGCCCCTCCACATCGCGGAACATTCCCATGACAGGCGCATAACCGATATGCATGATCTCGAAAGCCATGGAGAAATGCTCATCGTCGAGCACGTAGGTTGCCGGCTCGGCCAACGCAGAGGAGCTGGCCAGTGCAAGGCTGGCGGCCGAGGCGGTTGCGATAACCGCGGCTGAGATAGAGTGTTTCATGACTGTCTCCCGGTTTGAAAAAGCCAGCGCAGATCCGTTGCGAACGAATAACACAGTAGCGCCAGAGCGGTTGCGAGTGTCCAGGTTGCAAAAACCGTGGAGGTGATGGGCAGAATGGCAATCATCAGGGTTACCACCTGCCAGACACACACGGTTTTACGTCGAAAGCTTTCCGGTAACGGCAGCTTCATGAACTCCAGCCAGTGGCCCGCGGCCACGAATGCATAACGCATCAGCCCGAGGGCCAGCACCCAGCCGCCGGCTTTTTCCAGTGCTATCACCGCAACACAGAGCCCGAGGATGAACAGGGCATCCAGCTCCATATCAAAACGGGCACCAAACTCGGTTGTGGAGTGGGTGGCCCTGGCAATGGCGCCATCAACCCCGTCCAGTACCAGAGCCAGTAAACAGAGTGACCCATACAACCACAACCAGTTCCCAAGGCCGGCGATAAAAGGTGCAAGGCCAATCAGCGTTACAATCAGTGCGGCTCTTACCAGAGTGGCCCGGTTGGCCCATCCAAAGTCGCGGCCAGAAGGCCAGTAGTAGAGGACAGGAGCGGCAATGGCCAAGTACAGCAACGCTGCGGTAAGGTAAAAAGCCATAGGCAATGCAAACCCGGTGCCCGCAGCTATCACCAGAACGGCAGTCAGGCAAGCCCCCCAGGCCAGGTCGACGGCCAGGGGCAGATCAATTGTCCGGGTTCGGGAATCCATCACTCAACCTCTGCGTATGTGCTTCTTTATGCACTATAGTTGCTTACGTGCGCTGTAAGGAAACAGACGATATGACAAACGCATTCTGGGTCACCGGTCCCCTGGAAGGGGCGATCCGCGAGGGCACGTTCGATCATCATCCCCCGGCCGTGGCAACCGCAGACGATCCGGCGGTTGAGGTCCGGGCGCTGTATTCAGGTATAAGTCGCGGAACCGAATCCCTGGTGTTCGGTAACCAGGTGCCGGAATCCGAGTACCTCACGATGCGGGCACCGTTCCAGGAGGGTGATTTTCCGTTCCCGGTGAAATACGGCTATGCCAGTGTCGGGCAGGTGACCTCGGGCCCTGACCGTCTGGAAGGGAAGCAGGTGTTCTGCCTGTTTCCCCACCAGACCCACTACCGGGTTCCGGCTTCGGCGGTTGTGCCCTTGCCCGATGGTCTGCCTGCAGGCAGAGCGGTGTTGGCGGCGAACATGGAAACGGCTGTTAACGGCTTGTGGGACGCTGCCCCGAAAGTTGGTGACCGTATTGCGGTGGTGGGCCTGGGGGTTGTGGGCCTGTTAGTGGCATGGCTGGCCAGCCGGATACCAGGCACCCGCGTCACGGCACTGGACACCAACCCGGGTCGGAAGGCGGTCGCTGACTTGCTGGGCCTCGATTTCCAGACCCATTGCGAGCAGGATGACCATGACCTGGTGATTCATGCCAGCGGCCACCCGGCAGGTCTTGAATCCGCCCTGCAACTGGTCGGTATGGAAGGGCGTATTATCGAAATGAGCTGGTACGGAAGTCAGACCGTGCCGGTGCCTCTTGGCCAGGCTTTCCATTCACGCCGCCTGACCATCCGTTCAAGCCAGGTGGGCCATCTAAATCCCTTACAGGTGCCACGCTGGCAGTATCGTGACCGCATGGCTCTCGCACTGAACCTGTTGCGGGACGATGTGCTGGATAGCCTTATCACTGGTGAAAGTCCGTTCGAGTCGCTGCCCGAACTAATGCCCGCGCTGGCAGGCGGCCCGGACATAAATCGTTTCGGGCCTTCTGCCGCAGAAACCCTGTGCCATCGTATTGTTTATAACCATCGCTGAAATCACGCACTCGTATAGAGGAAAGTAACCCTATGTTCAGTCTTACCGTCAGGGATCACATGATGATCGCCCACAGCTTCAACGGAGAGATCTTTGGCCCGGCGCAGGGCCTGCACGGCGCCACTTACGTTGTTGATGTTACCTTCGAGCGGGAAACCCTCGACAGCGATGATCTGATTGTCGATATCGGGCTGGCTTCCAGCGTGTTGTCTAAGGTCATTGCTGAGTTCAACATGAAAAACCTGGATGATATCGAAGAGTTCGCCGACCGTAATACCACCACGGAATTCATGGCGGCCACGGTATTTGACCGCATGGCGGCTGCCATACAACAGGGCAGGCTGGGAGAGACCGGAAAAGGCCTGTGCGCCATGAAAGTCACCCTCGGCGAGTCTCATGTTGCCTGGGCCAGTTACCATGGCAAACTCTGATGCCCCGCTATCGGTAACCTTTGTTGTCCCCGGCAACCCGGACCAGAATACCGGTGGCTATCGGTACGTCCGCCGGGTAGCCGAGGGGCTCAGGGACATTGGCGTGGAAGTGTTCCGCGAAGGGTTGGGCAGCATCTTTCCGATTCCGGACGACCAAGCGGAAAGAGCCATGGACAGCCTGTTGGCGAGCCTTGCCGACGGTTCGATTGTTGTCCTGGACGGGCTGGCCATGGGCGCCCTGCCGGATGTCATTGCCAACCATGCCGGGCGTTTGCAGATTGTAGCGCTGGTGCATCATCCGTTGGCGGATGAAACAGGATTAGCGGCCGAAACCCGTGACTGGCTGTTCAGGGTTGAGCGCAGGGCGCTGGCCGCTGTGGCTGGGGTGATCACTACCAGCCGGCATACAGCCGAACGGCTGCGCGACTATAACGTGCCTGCTCAGCGTATTCGTGTGGTGGAACCCGGGGCCGATACCGTCACAGGTGTCGCCGGGGCCAGTAGTGCAGGAAAGGTGCCCGGCAGTACTGTCAACCTGCTGTGTGTCGCTCATCTCTCACCCCGCAAGGCGCAACATCACCTGATCGAGGCCCTGAGTGGTCTGCAGCAATTGCCATGGCATTGCACATTGGCAGGTTCAACGGACCGGGACGAAGCCTATGGTCAGAAAATCCGGGATCTGGTTGAAAAACAAGGCCTTGAGGAACGCGTCACACTGGCAGGGGAACTGGATGATGTTGGACTGGCTCGCGCCTATGAGCGTGCGGACATCTTTGTGTTGCCGTCCGTTTATGAAGGCTATGGCATGGTCATCGATGAAGCCCAGGCTGCGGGCCTGCCAATCATCACCACCGATGGCGGGGCGCTGGCGAGCACCGGTAACCGCCCCGGAACACGACAGTATCCCGCAGGCGATACGGCGCGGCTCAGAACCTGCCTTGAACAATGGCTGAGTAACCCGGAACAATTGTCCCGGGTAGCACAGGAGGCGAGAACGGAAGCACAATATCTGCGCCGCTGGAGCCAGGCCGCAAGAGAGTTCCGGGATGCCCTCGAAAGCCTTCTGCCAACAAACGACCTGACCACCTTTGACAGCGATTGGCTGACCCTACGGGAGCCGGCGGACCACCGGGCCCGCAACCGTTCACTAATGACACATGTTCTGACCTGGGCGAATAAGGAATACAGCGTTCCGGATAAGGCTGGCGGTCAGCATGCGCCTCCGCTGCTGATTGCGGACCTGGGCACGGGCACTGGATCCAATGCCCGACACCTGGTGCCGGCATTGCCCTTGCCCCAACGCTGGATTCTCCTGGACCAGGATAAACACCTGCTCGCGCTGGCCGTAAAACGCATGGAGCACCTGGACGTGCCACTGGAAATCCAGGCCTGCCATTTGACGGCTCAGACACTATCCAGCCACATACCGGAAGATACCCGGCTGGTGACTGCCTCGGCACTGATTGACCTGATGTCGGCGGAATGGCTGAAGGCCCTGGCCAGCGCAGTTGCGACACGCCGCGCAGGCCTCTTGATTGTGCTCACCTACGACGGCCGGTTTGAATTGTCACCAGCAGAGGCTGACGACCACTGGATACTGGCAACGGTTAATGCTCACCAGCACCGCGAAAAGGGCGCAGGTGCCGCCATGGGCCCTGACGCAACCACGTACCTGCAAACCCGGCTGCAAACCTATGGCTATCGGGTATCGGTAGCTCCCAGCCCCTGGCGACTCACACCGGAACAGTCGGCATTACAGACCGCATTGCTGGAAGGCTGGCAACAGGCCGTACTGGAGCAGTCCCCGGGTGAGCAGGTGAGGGCGCAGCGATGGTTTGACAATCGGCTGGCACAGGCACGGGAACAGCGTCTGAGCATCCGCGTAGACCACCAGGACCTGTTTGCCTGGCCCGCTTACGAAGGCTACCGCTGACGTGTCCCGAAGCCAAGTGCCCACCTGGTTGCGATGGATTCTAACCCTGCTGCTGTTGCTGGCGACGGTCACTTTTCTGGATATCTCCGCTATCTGGCAGGAGCTTCGCCGTTTCTCGCTGCCGATTCTGCTGGCGGCAATGGTGATCTCGGTGCTTCAGGTTCTGGTGTCGGCCTGGCGCTGGCGCTACACCGCCGGACGGCTGTCCATCTCATTGCCCTTTGTGATGGCGGCGCGCGAGTACTATCTGGCAACGTTCCTCAATCAGGTATTGCCGGGCGGTGTGCTCGGAGACGTTAACCGGGCCTGGCGCCATAGCCAGGACTCCGGTGCCAGGCTGAAGGCTGTCCACGCGGTGATCATCGAGCGGCTTTCCGGCCAGGTGGTGATGATCTCCGTTGCTATGGGGCTGGGGGCCTGGCTGGCACTGCATCAGGGACGAGTCGCAGGTTTTATTACCGATCTGGGTGCGGTTGCCGCGGGCGTGGTGGTCGCTGCTCTGATCTTACTGGGAGCGGTTGGCCGGCTGTGGGCGCGCGGCAGGGGGTATGTACAGGCATTGCGTCGCGATATTCGCACAGCATTGCTGAGCTGGCCTGCGATTCTGGTGCAGGCGGGGTCCTCCGCTGTGGTGGTGGCAACCTATCTGGGGGTATTTGCGTTGCTCGCGCTGGGAGCCGGGTACTGGACGGGACTTCTTGAGCTGGCAACCCTGATGGCGCTTTGCAGTCTGTTGTTGCTGGCAATGGCGATTCCCCTCAGCGTGGCAGGCTGGGGAGTACGTGAGGGCGCTGCAGCACTGTTATGGCCGCTGGTCGGATTGCCTCCAGAGCAGGGTGTGGCGTTGAGCGTTGGCTACGGGCTGGCGGTTCTGATTTCAAGTTTACCCGGCGTACTGTTCATCGTCACTGGCCGTCAGCCTGCCGGCTGAAATCCAGATCAAACAGCATATCACTACCAAGATCCACCATCTGTGCCCGGGGGCGCAGGGCACTGCCGAGATGGCTGATTTCCGGAAGCGAAAAGGCAGGGCGGCCGCTGCCGATAATCATCGGGGCAACCATTACATGGAGCCGGTCCAGAAGATCCGCGTTAAGGAATTCCGACACTGTCAGCCCGCCACCTTCCACAAAGATTTTGCGTAGGCCAAAGTCGCCGAGAACCGCCAGTATATGAGCAGGTTTCGTGGTTTCATCGGTTCCGAGACAGGGCACTTCCGTAACCCCGTGCCGTGGTGTGAGTTTGTTTCCGCGCCGGTATTCACCGGCAACCAGTCGCAGGGTGGGCGATGCCTCATCGCTGAACAGGTGATGGTCTTCCGGTACCCGCCGGTTGCGGTCAATCACCACCCGCACCGGATTTGCGCCCGTGGTTTTGCGAACAGTAAGCCGGGGGTTATCCGTGGCAGCGGTGCCGGCGCCGACGATAACAGCCTCGGACACGGCCCTGAGGCGGTGCAGGTGTGTTATGCCGTCGTCACCATTAATAAACTTCGAAGCACCGGTAACTGTGGCTATGCGGCCATCCAGGCTTTGTCCCATCTGGCCGACTACCCGGGGCGGTGCTTCTCGTGCAAGGGGGCGGCACAGGGGCAGGAAAACCGACAACAGGTTCCTTGCGTCCGCATCGGCGTGAAGCCGGAGTTGCCAGGCACCATCACTCCCGAGATCCAGTGCCGGGACATCACTGCCCGGTAACGGGAGTGTGGTGTTGCTGCGGTCCACGGCCTCCAGAATCAACGTCCAGGCCGTGTTTTTATCCAGTATTTGTGCCGCCATGCCGAGTAATTCCGTTGCTGGTGGATTCATTATAGATGGATTGTGTGTAAAGCTATATGTACGTTAGATTTCCGGTTTGATTCACTGTCAGCATAGTCAAGCCTTCAGAAACCCGGCTGGGGACATTCCTTATGCGGTACCTGAAAACGCAAAAACCCCTGGAACGCCTGCTGGAACTGGAGGACAGAGGAGACAACGGCCAACTGGAACTGCCGGGCCTGGCATTCAGTGATGGCGATGACCTGTCAGCGGCACTGAAGGAGCTTGAACAGGAAATAGACCGTATCCAGCTGTCGGAGGAAGAGGTGGAATTGCTGCGCCGGTTCCGGAAAACCTCGACTGAAAACCGGCGCATGGTTCTGCAGATATTGGGTAAATAACTCCCTTACTTCGCTTTCTTGTAGATATTCTCGTAAACGTAGTTGGTGGCTTCCACAAAACCATCAATGCTTCCGCAGTCAAAGCGACGCCCCTTGAACTTGTAAGCCAGAACGCAACCGTTCTTTGCCTGTTCCAGCAGCGCGTCGGTAATCTGGACCTCACCGTTCTTGCCCGCAGGCGTGCGCTCAATGATGTCGAAAATATCCGGTGTCAGGATGTAGCGGCCGATGATAGCCAGGTTGCTGGGGGCGTCTTCAGGCGCGGGTTTTTCAACCATGTCGGTAATTCGGTACAGGCCATCCTTCATGGATTCCCCGGCAATCACACCGTACTTGTGGGTTTCGTCTTCCGGCACTTCTTCAATGGCCACAATAGAGCAGCGGAACTGGTTGTAGAGCTTGACCATCTGAGCCAGAACACCCTCGCCATCGCTGTCCGCGACGCAGAAGTCATCCGCCAGCACCACTGCAAAGGGGCTGTCGCCCACCAGGTTGCGACCGGTCAGGATGGCGTGGCCCAGGCCTTTCATTTCATTCTGGCGGGTAAAGGCAAAGGAGTTGTTGTCGATCAGCTCGCGAATGGAGTTAAGCAGGTCTTCCTTGCCTGAACCGGCAATCTGGTGTTCCAGCTCGTAGCTGATGTCGAAGTGGTCTTCAATGGCACGCTTGCCCCGGCCGGTAACAAACCCGAACTCATGAACGCCGGCTTCAGCGGCTTCTTCCACCCCGTACTGCACAAGTGGCTTGTTTACAATCGGCAGGATTTCCTTGGGCATGGCCTTGGTGGCCGGAAGAAAACGGGTGCCGTAGCCGGCAACTGGGAAGAGGCACTTCTTGATCATAACGTTCGTCCTTATATTCGCTTTGGTCGCAGCCTTTGGTGAGTCAGTCATCCTTGCAGGCTGACTCACGAAGTGTGCCAAGTGTAACCAAGTTGTTGGCCTAAATGGAGGCCCCGGTACTGAAATGTAGAGATTGGTAAAAAGGGGAAACTGATCACCGTTGGTGTTGCCTGTTGATTTACATAGAAAAAACATTCAAATAACAATATAACTGACTGTAAAATATACATATTTCATTTGTAAAGTTTGGCAACAGCCGCTGGAATTGTGGCTGCCGATGCAATACATTCCCCACTATGAAAATTTCTTCAGAATTCCAGGCGCAGGTTCCTGACCATTGAAATTATTTCTGTTGATTGCACTGACCTGGTGCATTATCAGCCAATCTCTCTACGCCGGAGAAAACGGCTCCTGGCTTCGAAACGGCTGGCAGCCCTATGCCGCTAATTTTGTTGGCAGTGCGGACGCGTTCAAGGAAGAGCGCGAGCACTGGTTGCGGTCGCGGCTGAAGTTCTCCGGCAAGACGGCACTGAACAGTGATGGTATCGACGGATCAGTGGGTGTCGCAGCAGACAGACTCATCGGCCAGAACGATGCCATCGGGTTCGACTACCGCGATGCCCGGTCCTACAAGAACGATACTGACTCCAGCGCTGCATCGTTTCGCTATCGTTTTCCGGCAGGAGCGAACCGGGTTCGGATCGAGGCGGGGAGGTCCCGTTACGACCACGCGGCAAGTAATGGTAGCCGCCGCTTTAACGCCAGTGGTGAATCCCGTGTTATGGGCTTCGGCATCAGCCGGCCCCTGTTTTCGCGGTTCGGCATGGCCTTTGGCGGAATCGCCCAACATCGGGGGCGTGACAGTGAATCTTTCAAGGAAAGCAGTCTGGTTTCCGAATCCCGTTACCAGCTTTCAACCCTTGGCCTGGAAGCAAATGGTGGCTATGAACTGTGGGGCGGGCTTTTCGCCAACACCCGTATGCTCGCGTTGCGTGGTCGCGAATCCCAGGCAACCGACTACCCGATGCAAGACGATACCTCAGAGGAGGGGGATTTTTACAAGGTGGCCATGTCCGCCTCTGTGGAGCATGAGCTGTTCCAGTGGAACTTGCGGGTCAAGGGCCGGTATCAGTTTGCGGATGAAGACCTTCCGGGCTCCGAGTATCTGACGGTTGCGGGCCCGTCCATGTTGACCGGCTTCAACGGTCAGTCGGTTGCCGTGATCAGGGGTGGCTGGCTGCGGCTGGATACCGCCAGCCCCGCCTGGCCCATGCCATTCGTTGACGGTGTATTGTCCAGTATAAACTTCGCCGTACTTCAGGGCTGGGTTCCGTATTCAGCGGCTCAGGCCAACCGTCACGGCAAGGCCAGTGCGGGCCAGGTCTCCCTGAAGATGCAGGGCAGGGCCTTCACCGCCAACGTCAGCGTAGGCCGGATGCTTCGCACATCAAGCACGGCCATGACAATGCCCGACCATCCGGACGTGCGGTTCTCGCTGTCCATGGGGATCTGATTCCCAGCCTTACAAAGTTGTCACTTGAGTAAGTTTCCGCCGCAGGTGCTACATTAATAGCTCAAAGGGACGGCTAAAGGTCGGAGAACCATGCGCTCAGGGACAGGATTGCTGACACTGCTTATATTGCCGTGTTTTCTCTACACCGTTTCGGCCCGGGCTTTCGAGTTTGAAGAGGTGGTCAACAGGGCGAGGGCCCTGGCCGAAGGAAAGTACAATCCGCCACCCGAGGTGCCCGGATTCCTCAGAGCCCTGGATTACCGGGATTACCAGGCAATTCGATTCAACCCGGAGGCCAGTCTCTGGCGGGAAGGGCGTTCCCGTTTTCACGTCATGATGGTTCCGCCAGGGAATTTCTATACCCACACCGTAGCGCTCAACGAGATTGATGCCAATGGGGTCCGCCCTATTTCCTTTGACAAAGCCGCGTATAGCTTTCCCGGTGACCTGGCCAGGCGAATTCCCGCCGATCTCGGCCATGCCGGTTTTAAACTCACCTATCCTCTCGGGGAGGAAACGGAACAGAATCAGTTTCTGGTTTTTGCCGGAGCGAGTTACTTCCGGGGAGTCGGGGCGGGCAACCGGTTCGGTCTGTCGGCGAGAGGTATAGCCGTAAATACCGGCCTTCCCTCTGGCGAAGAGTTTCCCGCCTTTGTTGAGTTCTGGCTTGAACGGCCCGGTGGCAACAGTGATCGTATGCGAATTTACGGGTTGCTGAACGGGCCCAGTGTTGCCGGGGCTTACCGCTTCGATATACAGCCTGGGCAAACCACCCGAATCGACGTCACGGCCGAGCTGTTTTTTCGAAACGCAGTGCGACTGCCGGGCCTCGCACCACTCACCTCCATGTTTTATTACGGCGAGAATACCGAGCGGCCAGTGGGGGAGTGGCGGCCGCAGGTTCATGACTCGGATGGCTTGCTGATCCACGACGCGGGCAGTGGCGAGTGGTTATGGCGCCCTCTGGTCAATCCCTCACGTCTTAGCCTCAATTACCTGCAGGTGAATCGCCTGGGCGGATTTGGCCTTATCCAGAGAGACACTGCCTTTCATGACTTTGAGGATGCAGAAGCCCGATACGATTTGCGCCCCAGCGCGTGGGTATCACCCCGGCCGGGCTGGTCCGGAGGTGAGGTAGTATTGGTGGAGATACCCACGAACTCGGAAACCAACGACAACATCGTCGCTTTCTGGCAACCGAAAGAAGAGGCGAGCGCGGGGTCTCACCATAAAATTGCCTATACGCTCAGCATTGGTAGCCGCGACGTGGCTGGTCAGGACACCGGGCGGGCGATGAAAACGTATGTGGGGGATGGTAACCGCATCGGCGGTGGGAATGCGGAGAAAGCATACCGCATTATCGTGGATTTTGCTGGCGGACCACTGGACGCACTCAAACCGGATGCGGCGGTGGTCAGCAACGTTAGTGAGGGAAGCGGTAGCGACGGTGCTGAAATCATTGAGCATTTTGTAGAGTACATAGCAGCGGATAACAACTGGCGCCTGTCCATGCTGGTGCGCCCGGGTAACGGAGAGCATCCGGTTTTCCGCGGCCAGTTGCTGCTCGACGACAAGCCCCTGACGGAGGTCTGGACCTATTCGCTATCGCAGGCTGCCAGGATTCGACAGGGTGGATCATGACAGGCGTCCTGGATATGCCGGAAATCCTGTGCCAGCAGGCCCTGGAACGCGTGTTGGCCTATCTGGGTGACGATGGTGTTGTGCTGACAACGGACACCTGCCGGCAGGCCCTTCGCCTTGTGGAATCGGCACTTGCCGAAGGTGCGGGCCCGGACCTACCTGCCCGGTGTATCGCCAGTATTCCCGATTATTTCGAGCATCCTTCTGAAAGCATTCCGGAAGCCAACCCAACGCTGAAACGCGGATCTATCGGATATGACTGACATGGCTGATGCGGCAAATACACTGGCCCGGAGACGTTCCGGCAGCTGGCGCAGGGCCGCTACGTTCAGGCGGTTATTGTTGACCATCTTTGTAGTGGGACAAACCCTTGTCGCCTGCTATTTTCTGCTCTGGGTTCTGCCTTACCACGGTGGCACCCTGGTGGAGCTCGGACTGCTGATTCTCTTTGCCCTGCTGTACATGTGGATTGCCGTGGGCTTCTGGACGGCAATATTCGGCTTCGTGTTGAGGCTGGCCGGAGGCGACCGCTACAGCCTTCTCAAGCGTCATCCAGAGGACGCGCTGGAGGCCACGCCGCTGGCCAAAACGGCGATAATCATGCCGGTCTATCACGAGCCCGTGCACTGGACACTCAGCGGGCTCAAGGCGGTATACCAGGACCTGGAACGCTGCGGCCATCTGGACCAGTTTGAATTCCATATTCTCTCAGACAGTCGGGACCCGAATGTCTGGCTCGAAGAACAGGCCACCTGGTACCGCCTGTGCCAGGAGCTTGGGGCAGAAGGGCGTCTTTTCTACCGTCGCCGGCGGGTGAACCTCAACTTCAAAAGCGGCAATGTGGCAGACTTCCTCCGCCGCTGGGGTCGCTGCTATCGCTACATGGTGGTCCTGGATGCGGACAGCCTGCTCAGTGCGGATACCATAGTGCGCATGGTGCAGCTGATGGAGCGGGAGCCGAACGTTGGCATACTGCAGACCGCTCCTTCCATTATCAACGGCGAGTCACTGTTTGCCAGGGTGCAGCAGTTTTCCAACCGGCTTTACTCCACGCTGTTTGCCACTGGCCTTGCTGCCATTCAGATGGGGGATGCCGCCTTCTGGGGGCACAATGCCATTATCCGGGTCAAACCCTTCATGGACCATTGCGGCCTGCGCAAGTTGCGCGGATTCGGCCTGTTTCGCGGCCCCATCATGAGCCACGACTTTGTCGAGGCGGCCTATATGGGCAGGGCTGGTTATGAAGTCTGGCTGGAGCCCGGCCTTGGCAGCAGCTTTGAGGAATCTCCGCCGACGCTTTCGGACGAGTTGTCCCGTGACAACCGCTGGTCGCGGGGTAATCTCCAGCATCTATGGATTCTGCTGTTCGGCCGCCGCCTTCGCCTGGCCCACCGGATGGCTCTGTTGAACGGTGTGATGGCTTACATGGCCTCGCCGCTATGGTTGGCTTTCCTGATCCTGACCACCGTGGAAGCGGTTCAGATGACTGTTGCCAGTATCGACTATTTCCCCGAGGGGCATCAGGGGCTATTCCCGCTCTGGCCGGAATGGCGACCGGAATGGGCGTTGGGCCTGGCGTTAAGTACCCTGTCGCTGCTGTTCATTCCGAAATTTCTCGCCATCCTGGACGCGGTTATTCACGGCGTTGCCAGGCAGTTTGGTGGTGCCTTTCGGCTGTTTGTCAGCGTGTTGGCAGAGATTGTGGTTTCCGTGCTGCTCGCACCGGTACGAATGATGGCCCATAGTCGTTATGTGATCGGTGCCTTACTGAACCTGTCACTGACCTGGGCCGGCCAGAACCGTACACAGGAGACCTCGTGGCGGGAGGCCTTTATAACCCAGTTCCCCGGCATGCTGGTTGCGGCGGGTTGGTCGGCTTTTGCCTGGAGTCTGGACCCGATGTTTTTCCTCTGGTCACTGCCTGTCGCTATTCCGCTGGTGCTCGCGGCCCCCACGTCGGTACTGCTGAGTAAGGTCAGCGCCGGCCAGGCGCTGCGTGAATGGGGCATGCTCGTCATTCCAGAAGAACGTGAGCCCGTTCAAGTACTGGAGGATGCCCGCGCAGCCAGGCGCGACAGCAGAAATGATTCCATGCTGACAGCGGTGGAAGAAGCGGTGGTCCGGCCCAGACTGAACAGGCTTCATCAGGCACTGGCACGGGATGTCCGCCTTGCCAAGCGGGAAGAGTTGCTGGTGCCGCTGGTGAAACACTTTGGCGCAGAGGGCCCCGACGCATTGTCCCGTGCCGAACTCAGCCAATTGTTCCGCGACAGGCAGGCCCTGGCGGAGCTACACCAGCTTGCCTGGCAGGCACCGACCGACAGTTTCTGGGGCCGGCGTATCACCATGCTGAGCAGAAAAGGCAGAAAACGCAGAACACGGAGCGCATGATGGATAGACGCACACTGATCAAAACCTTCGTGGCCCTTGCTGGCGCCCAGGCACTGCCGCTCTCTGTGCTGATGTTTAGCCGGCAGACGCAGGCAGAAGCGATGGGCGAGGCCCGCCCGTTCAGCTATGGCTGGCTCAAAGGCCATGCCAGAAATCTGGCTGACATACCCTGGAGATCTGGAGAAGAGAGCTTGCCCGGCTCGTTGAAACAACTGTCATGGGACGACTATCAGGCCATTCGGTTTCGCCCCGAAGAAGCCCTTTGGCGCAAGGACGATAACGCGTTCCAGGTTCAGTTGTTCCACCTCGGCCTGTATTTCAAGTCGCCGGTGCGCATTTACGAGCTGGAAAACGGCCAGGCCCGGGAACTCGCTTATCGGCCAGGCTACTTTCGTTACGAAGGCGAGGAGCCGCTGGGTAACCTGCCCGAGGATCTTGGCTACGCCGGATTCCGGGTGCATTTCCATACCGATTACGAAAGGGATCTGGCCGCCTTCCTGGGAGCCAGCTACTTCCGCGCGGTGGGTTCCGATATGCAGTACGGCCTTTCCGCCAGGGGCCTGGCTATCGACACTGGCCTGAATCGTGAAGAGGAATTTCCGCAATTTACCGCGTTCTGGCTGGAAAAGCCGGCGCCTGGCAGTCATCGGATGGTGGTCTACGCATTGCTGGACTCCCCCAGCACCACTGGCGCCTACGCATTCACCATGACCCCCGGGCGAGACATGGTCATGAAGGTAGACGTGGCCTTGTACCCACGCAAACCCATGGAGCGGGTAGGCCTGGCACCGCTGACCAGCATGTACCAGACCGGAGAGAACAATCGCCGCATGGCTAACGACTGGCGCCCGGAAATCCATGATTCCGATGGCCTGGCGGTTCATAACGGGCAGGGTGAATGGCTGTGGCGACCGTTGGTAAACCCGAGATCCGTGCGGGTGAACAGTTTTGTCGACAACAATCCGCGAGGCTTTGGCTTGCTTCAGCGCGACCGGGATTTTGCCCACTACCAGGACGACGGCGTGTTTTATGACAAGCGCCCCAGTGCCTGGGTGGAACCTCATGGGGAGTGGGGCAGTGGCAGTGTGATGCTAGTTGAAATTCCCACCAAAGATGAGACTTTCGACAATATCGTTGCCTTCTGGAACCCGGAAAAACCGCTGGAACCGGGCAACGAGTATCTGTATGCCTACACCCTGACCTGGGGTGCAGAGCCACCTAAACAGCCCGAAAAACTGGCTACCGTGCAGGCGACACGCACCGGGATCGGAGGCGTGATTGGCCAGAAACGAGACTATTTTTCCTGGCGGTTTGCCGTGGATTTCGCCGGTGGTGCCCTGCCGTTGCTGTCCGCTGATGCAGAAGTAGAGCCACTGATCACCGCCAGTAGGGGCCGGGTTGAAATTACCTCGGCCCGCCCTCTGACCTCCATTGACGGGTACCGGGCCATGTTTGACCTGGTCCCGGATAATTCACTGGAGCCCATCGACTTGCGGCTGCAATTGAGGCTGGGCGAACAGGTGCTTACGGAAACCTGGCTTTACCAGTACACGCCACCGCCGCAGAAAGAGAGGGCGTAGCTATGGAAGAGCGGGAAATAGAAACAGAGGGGGTGTCTGAACGCAGCCTGATAGAGCGGATAAATGTTCGCAATACCGCGATGATTATCCTCACCTCCGTCGCGGCGCTGTATTTCATCTCCTGGGCCCAGGCGGTACTCGTCCCCCTGGTGGGAGCCATTCTCATCAGTTACGCCCTGGACCCACTGGTGTCCGGGCTGGAAAGATTCCGGATTCCCCGCCCCCTTGGCGCCGCACTGATGTTGATCATTCTGGTGGTCACCATTGTTGGCGCAAGCATACCGCTGAAACGGGAAACCATTGCCATACTGGAAAAGGCCCCCTGGGCCATCGAGCAGTTCCAGCGTCAAGAAGCGCGCTCCGCTCCGAAGGAAGAAGGTGTCGTGGAAAAGGCCCAGGATGTGGCCAAGAAGATCGAGGATAGCGCCAAGGGTGATGAAGAGTCGGAGGACGAGCCTGAGGTGATGCGAGTCAGGGTTGTGGACGAGCCGTTCAAAATCCGGAAATTCCTGATGGAGGGTTCTTCAACGATACTGGTGGTTGTTTCGCAGGTTTTTTCCGTACTGTTACTGGTGTATTTCATGCTCGCGGCGGGGAGGCTCTATAAGCGCAAAGTCGTCAAACTGTCGGGGCCTGCATTCAGCGACATGCGCAAGGCTGCACGGATCATGAACGAATTTCACGGCCAGGTGCGGCGTTTCCTGTTCGTGATGCTGCTGGGCGCTTTGTTTGTGGGGTTTTTCACCTGGCTGGCGTTTTTTTTCCTGGGGATGGAGCAGGCCGTTTTCTGGGGCGTGGTGGCCGGCCTGGCGAGTGTTGTACCTTATCTGGGGCCGTTTCTGGTGATGGCGGGTACCGGAGTGGCTGCATTCATTCAGTTTGGCACTATCGATATGGCCATACTTGTCGCCGCTGTGTCGCTGGTGATAACCAGTATCCAGGGTAACCTGCTGCTCCCCATGCTCACCAGCCGCGTTTCCAGCCTCAACGAAATTGCTATCTTCATCGGCCTGTTGTTCTGGGGGTGGCTCTGGGGTCCGGTCGGGCTCATTATCGCGACACCGGTGCTGATGATCATCAAAACCCTGTGTGACCACGTCGGTAATTTACGTGCGGTGGGGGAGTTGTTAGGTAAATGAGGGTGTCATGTCAACAATTGGCTAATCCTTAATCTATGGATTGTTGACAATAACGATAGATGGGCGTAAATTTCCGGCAATTAAAGTCACTATTGTTGACAAAAAATGTCTGAAGCAGCCACCCAAACCTACACCCGTGCCGACGAAGCCTTTGATTGTCTGCAAACAGCGATCGTAAAAGGTGACCTCGCCCCTGGCGAGAAAATAGGCGAGGTGGAGCTCTGCTCCCGTTTCAACCTTACCCGCGGGCCTCTCAGGGAAGCCCTGGGCCGTCTGGAATCCCGTGGACTACTGGTCCGCCGGCCCCATGCCGGGGTAAAAGTCGTCTCCGTAAGCGCCGAAGAACTCCTGGAGCTGTACCGCATCCGCGAGACCATGGAAGGCCTCGCCGCTCGCCAGGCCGCCGAACGCATGACCGACGAAGAAATCGCCGACCTCCAGGCCACCCTCGACAGCCACGAAAAAATGATCGAAGAAGCCCAGGGCCAGGCCTACTACCAGGCCGAAGGCGATTACGACTTCCACCACCGCATCGCCACCGGCAGCCGCAACACAAAACTCGCGCAAATGCTGCTGGGTGATCTTTACTATATGGTCCGGATGTACCGATATCGCCTAAGCACCTCCTCCGGCCGGCCCCACATGGCCCTGGGAGAACACCGAAGAATCGCAGAAGCCATAGCCCAACGCGACGGCGAACTGGCAGAATTCCTGATGAAACGCCACATTAATGCGGCCAGGAAGAATATAGAAAAGAGGATCCAGAACGGGACTGCGGGGGTCTAAAGGGGTCTGACCCCGAACGGGGTCAGACCCCAAACA
Organism: Marinobacter sp. ATCH36; assembly: GCF_023555055.1. Taxonomy (GTDB): domain Bacteria; phylum Pseudomonadota; class Gammaproteobacteria; order Pseudomonadales; family Oleiphilaceae; genus Marinobacter. The sequence continues at coordinate 64,938 of NZ_JAMJPL010000007.1, read as the reverse complement.
TACTGACAATTCATCAGGACACGGGGTCAGTCCCCAACCAAACCGACAATTTGTCAATTCACTGGGGTCAGTCCCCGTTCGGGGACAGACCCCGGGACAGACCAAACAAAAGAGGCCAACACCATGACCAAAAAAACATCCCCAGGCGCACGCTTCCGCAAAGCCCTGAAAGAAAACCACCCACTCCAGATCGTGGGCACCATCAACGCCTACACCGCCATGATGGCGGAGAAGGTCGGTCATCAGGCCATCTATCTGTCCGGCGGTGGTGTGGCAAACGCTTCCTACGGCCTGCCGGATCTGGGCATGACGACCATGAACGATGTGGTGGAAGATGTCCGTCGTATCACCGCAGCCACCGACGTTCCGCTGCTGGTAGACATCGACACCGGCTGGGGTGGGGCGTTCAATATCGGCCGCACCATTAAGGAAATGGAACGCGCCGGCGCGGCTGCCGTTCATATTGAAGACCAGGTCGCCCAGAAGCGCTGTGGCCATCGCCCCAACAAGGAGATCGTGTCCCAGGAAGAAATGGTCGACCGCATCAAGGCCGCGGTGGATGCCCGGGAAGACGACGACTTCTTTATCATGGCCCGCACCGACGCCTTCCAGAAAGAAGGCCTTGAAGCTGCCATCGAACGCGCTAAAGCCTGCATCGAAGCCGGCGCCGACGGCATCTTCGCCGAAGCCGTCACCGAACTGGAACACTACAAAGCCTTCTCCGAAGCGCTGGACGTGCCAGTACTGGCCAACATCACCGAATTCGGCGCCACACCGCTGTACAACCGCAAAGAACTTGCAGAAGCCGGCGCCGGTATGGTGCTCTACCCACTAAGCGCCTTCCGCGCCATGAACAAAGCCGCGCTGACGGTGTACGAAAACATCCTCGAAAAAGGCGACCAAAAAGACGTGGTTGACCTGATGCAAACGCGCATGGAACTTTACGATTTCCTCAACTACCACGACTTCGAACAGAAGCTGGATGAGTTGTTTCGGCGCGGGGTCTGATTCAGGGGTCTGACCCCGAACGGGGTCAGACCCCAAATCTACTGACCCGCTAACAGGCCAATATAAATGGGGTCAGACCCCAAAGGGTCAGACCCCGAGAACCCGCTAACATGCCAATGGGGTCAGACCCGAAAGGATCTGACCCCGGAGAAACATCCGGGAGAACCAACGATGAGCGAAGCAAAAAAACTAGGCGGCGCAGGCCTTCGCGGCCAGGTAGCCGGCGTAACATCACTTTGTACCGTCGGCCAGTCCGGCACTGGCCTGACCTATCGCGGTTATGACATCAGCGACCTGGCCGAACACGCCCAGTTCGAGGAAATCGCCTACCTGTTGCTGCGCGGCAAGTTGCCCAATCGCCAGGAACTGGACGCCTATAAGCAAAAACTAGCCAGCCTGCGCGAATTGCCATACGCAGTGAAGTCGGTGCTGGAGCATATCCCCAAAAACGCCCACCCTATGGACGTCATGCGCACTGGCTGCTCCATGCTGGGCAACCTGGAAACCGAAACCGACTTCAGTCAGCAGGACGACAAGATCGACCGCATGCTGGCCCTGTTCCCCGCCATTATTACCTACTGGTACCGCTTCGCCCATGAAGGCGTGCGTATTGAGACAGCCAGTGACGTGGACTCCATCGGCGGGCATTTCCTCGAGTTGCTCCACGGCAAGAAGCCCAGCGAGCTGCACGAGCGGGTGATGAACGTGTCTCTGATTCTCTACGCCGAGCACGAGTTCAATGCCTCCACCTTTACCGCCCGCGTCTGCGCCTCCACGCTGTCTGACATCCACAGCTGTGTCACCGGTGCCATCGGCACCCTGCGTGGCCCGCTGCATGGCGGCGCCAACGAAGCGGCCATGGCACTGATCCAGAAGTTCAAAACCCCGGACGAAGCCGAAGAAGGCCTGATGGGCATGCTGGAGCGCAAGGAAAAGATCATGGGCTTTGGCCACGCGATCTACCGCGACTCCGACCCGCGTAACGCCATCATCAAGAAATGGTCTGAAAAACTGGCCAACGAAGTCGGCGACACCGTGCTGTACCCGGTATCGGTACGCTGCGAAGAAGTCATGTGGCGCGAGAAGAAGCTCTTCTGCAACGCCGACTTCTTCCACGCCTCGGCCTATCACTTCATGGGCATCCCCACGGAACTGTTCACCCCCATCTTCGTGATGTCCCGCGTATCCGGCTGGACCGCCCACGTCAAAGAACAGCGCGAAAACAACCGCATCATCCGCCCCAGCGCCGACTATGACGGGCCGGACCATGCGGAGTGGGTGCCGATTGATAAGCGGCCGTAGCCGTTGGCCTGAGGTCTCACTCCGGGGTCTGACCCCGAACGGGGTCAGACCCCATAAACACTGACCAGGCCTAAGATGTTACTCCGGGGTCTGACCCCTTGGGGTCAGACCCCACAAACACTGACCAGGCCTCAGCCCCACCACTAGTCAGACCCGGTCAATTTAATTGGGGTCAGACCCCGGAGCACCAGTCAGACCTGGTCAATTTAAATGGGGTCAGACCCCATGCGGGGTCTGACCCCTAGGAGCAAAAAAACGATGAACAACGATTACCGCAAACCCCTCCCAGGCACCGACCTGGACTATTTCGACACCCGCCAGGCCGTGGAGGACATCCAGCCTGGCGCGTATGACAAACTTCCGTACACCTCCAAAATCCTGGCGGAGCAGCTGGTTCGCCGCTGCGTTCCGGAGGCGCTGACGGACTCCCTGAAGCAGCTGATCGAGCGCAAGCGGGACCTGGACTTTCCCTGGTACCCGGCGCGGGTGGTCTGCCACGACATCCTCGGCCAGACTGCCCTGGTGGATCTTGCCGGCCTGCGTGACGCCATCAAAGAGAAGGGCGGTGACCCGGCCAAGGTCAATCCTGTGGTTCCCACTCAGCTCATCGTGGATCACTCCCTGGCCGTTGAGCACGCCGGCTTCGAGAAAGACGCGTTTGAAAAGAACCGTCAGATCGAAGACCGCCGCAACGATGACCGCTTCCACTTTATCAACTGGACCAAGACTGCGTTCAAGAACGTGGACGTGATTCCCCCGGGCAACGGCATCATGCACCAGATCAACCTGGAGAAGATGTCACCGGTGGTTCAGAATCGTGAAGGCGTTGCCTTCCCGGACACCTGCGTCGGCACCGACAGCCACACCCCGATGGTGGACGCCCTGGGCGTTATTTCCGTAGGCGTCGGCGGCCTGGAAGCCGAAAGCGTCATGCTCGGCCGTGCCTCCATGATGCGACTGCCGGACATCGTCGGTGTGGAGCTGAGCGGTAAACTGCAGCCTGGCATCACCAGCACCGATATGGTCCTGGCCATCACCGAATTCCTGCGCAAGGAAAGAGTGGTAGGGGCTTACCTGGAATTCTACGGAGAAGGGGCCGACAGCCTCACCGTGGGCGACCGCGCCACCATCTCCAACATGACCCCGGAATACGGCGCCACCGCTGCCATGTTCTACATCGACGGCCAGACCATCGATTATCTCAAGCTGACCGGCCGTGAAGACGATCAGATAGCCCTGGTTGAGACCTACGCCAAGGAAACGGGCCTGTGGGCAGACAGCATGAAAAACGCCGAATACGAGCGTGTGCTGAAATTTGACCTGTCCAAGGTTACCCGTACCCTGGCTGGCCCTTCGAACCCCCATGCGCACCTGCCCACCTCCGAATTGGCCGAGCGTGGCATTGCCGGCAAGTGGGAGAAGGAAGAAGGTCTGATGCCGGATGGTGCCTGCATCATCGCCGCCATCACCAGTTGCACGAACACCAGCAACCCGCGCAACATGGTAGCTGCCGGCCTGATCGCCCGTAACGCCAACAAGCTGGGCCTGACCCGCAAGCCCTGGGTGAAAACCTCCCTGGCGCCGGGTTCCAAGACCGTCAAAATGTACCTGGAAGAAGCCAAACTGCTGCCGGAACTGGAACAACTCGGCTTCGGCGTTGTGGCGTTTGCCTGCACCACCTGTAACGGCATGAGCGGTGCCCTGGACCCTGAGATCGCAAAGGAAATCATCGACCGGGACCTGTATTCCACCGCCGTGCTTTCCGGTAACCGGAACTTCGATGGCCGGATTCACCCCTACGCCAAACAGGCATTCCTGGCTTCACCGCCACTGGTGGTCGCCTACGCTATCGCCGGCACCATTCGCTTCGATATCGAAAAAGATGCCCTGGGCTACGACCAGGATGGCGACCCCGTCACCCTGAAAGACATCTGGCCGGATGACCCGGAAATCGATGCCATCGTGAAGGAAAGCGTGAAGCCGGAACAGTTCCGCAGCACCTACATCCCGATGTTCGACATCACCCGGGACGCCCATGCCAATACCGACCCGAATTACGACTGGCGGCCCATGAGCACCTACATCCGCCGCCCGCCGTACTGGGAAGGCGGTATGGTAGGGGAGAAGAACCTCAAGGGCATGCGCCCGCTGGCAGTGCTTCCAGACAACATCACCACGGATCACCTGTCGCCGTCCAATGCCATCCTGATGGACAGTGCGTCCGGTGAGTACCTGCACAAAATGGGCGTGCCGGAGGAAGACTTCAACTCCTACGCCACCCACCGTGGTGACCACCTGACTGCCCAGCGTGCCACCTTCGCCAACCCGAAACTGTTCAACGAAATGGTGCTGGACGAAAAGGGCAACGTGAAGCAGGGCTCCCTGGCACGCATCGAACCGGAAGGTACGGTAACCCGTATGTGGGAAGCCATCGAAACCTACATGGAGCGCAAGCAGCCGCTGATCATCATTGCCGGCGCCGACTACGGCCAGGGATCCTCCCGCGACTGGGCCGCCAAAGGCGTTGCCCTGGCAGGTGTAGAAGCCATCGTGGCCGAAGGCTTCGAACGCATCCACCGCACCAACCTGGTGGGCATGGGCGTAATGCCCCTGCAGTTCGAAGAAGGCACCACCCGCAAAACCCTGGCCCTCGACGGCACCGAAACCTACGACGTAGAAGGCACCGCCGCACCCCGCGCTGAACTGACGCTGGTCATCCACCGCAAAAACGGCAGCACCGAACGCGTGCCCGTAATCTGCCGCCTGGATACCGCCGAAGAAGTCTCGATCTACCAGGCCGGCGGAGTGTTGCAACGTTTCGCCGAGGACTTCCTCCAGTCCGAGGGGGCAGCCTAACGGGGTCTGAAAGGGGTCTGACCCTGCGGGGTCAGACCCCACCCCCATTGACCAAGCTGAAGAGGACTCAGGGGTCTGACCCCAGGGGGTCAGACCCCAATCCCATTGACCAAGCCAACAGGTACCCCCATGCCCAGCACCCCCCAAATCCGAATCCCAGCCACCTACATCCGAGGCGGCACAAGCAAAGGCGTCTTCTTCCGCCTGGACGACCTGCCAGAGGCCGCCCAAACCCCAGGCGAAGCCCGTGACAACCTCCTGCTGCGCATAATAGGCAGCCCCGACCCCTATCAGAAACAGATCGACGGTATGGGCGGCGCCACCTCCAGCACCAGCAAAACCGTCATCCTGTCCAAACCCACCATGCCGGACCACGACGTGGACTACCTGTTTGGCCAGGTCTCCATCGACAAACCCTTCGTCGACTGGAGTGGCAACTGCGGCAATCTGTCCGCAGCAGTAGGCGCATTCGCCATCAGCAGCGGCCTGGTAGCGCCAGACCGGGTGCCCGAAAACGGCACCGCCGCAATCCGCATCTGGCAGGCCAACATCAAGAAAACCATCGTCGCCCACATCCCCATCACCAACGGCGAAGTCCAGGAAACCGGCGACTTCGAACTCGACGGCGTCACCTTCCCGGCAGCCGAAATCCAGGTGGAATTCATGGACCCGGCCGACGGTGAAGGCTCCATGTTCCCCACAGGCAACCTGGTGGACGATCTTGAAGTACCCGGTGTTGGCACCCTCAAGGCCACGATGATCAATGCTGGCATTCCCACCATTTTCGTCAACGCCGAAGATATCGGTTACAAGGGCACAGAACTCCAGGAAGCCATCAACGGCGACAACAAAGCACTGACCATGTTTGAAACTATCCGTGCACATGGCGCGGTTAAAATGGGGCTTATCAAACACATCGACGAAGCGGCCAATCGCCAGCACACACCCAAGGTGGCGTTTGTGGCGAAACCGGCGGATTACGTGTCCTCCAGCGGGAAGAACATCAAAGCTGCAGATGTGGACGTTCTGGTCCGCGCCCTGTCCATGGGCAAGCTCCACCATGCCATGATGGGCACCGCTTCCGTGGCAATCGCGACAGCGGCGTCTGTTCCGGGAACACTGGTTAACCTCGCTGCCGGCGGTGGAGACCGCACCTCGGTCACCTTCGGGCATCCATCCGGCACTCTTCAGGTAGGCGCCGAAGCCACCCTGGTCAATAACCAGTGGACTGCCACCAAAGCTATCATGAGCCGCAGTGCACGGGTGCTTATGGAAGGTTGGGTGAGGGTTCCAAAATCTAGTTGAACTGACTTTTCAATAAGAGAAAAAAAGGGTCAATGGAACTTCCATTGACCCTTTTTTCTGCCACGCTTGTGGCTAGTTCAGATTTTTATTCAGAGTTATGCTGCCTTACGGCGACGTGCAACGCCCAGGCCGAGCAGGCCCAAACTGAACAGTGCAAGTGTGCCAGGCTCGGGAACTTCAGCGACGTTGCCAATCTTGAACGTTACGCCAGTGCCAGACTGGTTTGCGATGGGGTCATCCCGGAACGTGATGGTGCCCGAACCAGAAATCCCGTCGAGACCGCTGAGTCCGAGATAGGCCCAGTCGACACCAAACCGGTTGGCGTCGTCGCCCGAAAGTGAGCCGCTACCGAGACTCCCAAAATCATAAGAGAAATCAACACTATCCTTGGCGTGGATGGCAAGCGTATTCGCACTAAGCTGAGCTGCAGTCAGTCCGGTATATTGAGTAGTGAAATCGCCAACTGTCAGAGTCGAGGTATTTTCTGAGACGTTGAACGACCAGTTTGTGGCAACACCGGATTGCCATACGAAGCCACTTTCATCAAAGGACCCAGTAGTCTGGGTGTCTTTGCCCGTGCCGAAGCTCCAGGACGTGTTATTACCATTGCCACGGAATTCTGCAATCGGGTTATCGTCAAGCTCTTCGAAGTTTTCGTTAACTGGGCCAGCTTGAGTGATGCTGGCGCCTGCAAGGCCTACAGCCATGGAGAGCGCAAGCAGTGAAGTTTTCGTTGAGTAATTCATTTGAAGATCCCTTTGTTTTACTTTATTGGAGTGCCAGGAGGCACGCTCTAGAATGTGTTAGCAATATCCAGTCCAATACTAAAAAAATGTTTTTTAACAGAAGGATAGACGGGTTACATTTTTTTGTCGGACATCAACATGTAATTTATATCGACACAACTGTTAAGCAAATGAACAGGCGCTCGCTAGTATTGTCAGTGTTGCCGGTTGTAGGAGGGGGGCAGAAGCCGGCATTGGCAAGTCGTATGTGTCACAGATTGAGGCCGGAGCTAAAATGGGTTCAACCGAGATTCTCAGAGTTGGGTGGATAGTGTGTAGATACGGAAACCAGCCTGGTCAATAATCAGTGGACTGCCCACCAAAGCTATTATGAGTGGCAGTGCAAAAGTTCTTATGGAAGGCTGGGTTGCTGTACCCGGCGATTCGTTCTGAAGTAGATTCAATTACTGCCCAGGCCCGCGAAGCGCTGCAGAGGTCTCGCGGACCGGGGCAAGAAGGCGCGTTACGCCTTGCGACGACTTAGGCCAAGGCCGAGGATGCCTAGCCCCATCAGAGCCAGGGTCCCAGGTTCTGGAACCGGAGTGGGATCAACAGGTGTGATAATGCTTCCACCTGCAAAGTCATTGTTGTCGGTGTCCGACAGAAAGCTGAAGGTTCCGGCGAACGTAAGGTCACCGAAATCAATGGCCAGTGTCGTGAACAGGTCATCGTAGAAAACCCCACCGATGGCGAGCTTGTCAGAATGTTCCACATTAACTGTAGCACCATCATCAATGTGATTACTTCCAGTAAGTGCAAAGGGTTTACCGAGTGCCGAATTCGGTGATCCGGTGCTACCCGACACAATATCGAAAATGGTGTTGCCGGGCCGACCGTTAAGAAAAATGCTGGTGACGCCGCCGAATTGGTTGTCGACATTTGAGCTGAAGGTGAACGGGCTATTGAAAGTGTCCCCATTCACGCTGAGGCTCCAGCCACTGCCCAGAGCTTCACCAAAGTTTGACGAACCTGCAGTGCCATCGAAACTCACAGTTTCGCAGGTCAGGCTGTCGAAACAGGTGGTCACTTCCATGCCATCCATCAGTGATCCGTTGGTGGTAAACCCTGTCAGTGCGTCAGTGTTATACAGGTTGCCAACGGTATTGCTGACGTTGACTATCGGAGCCGCATAGGCATTTCCAGCCATCGCCAGAACCAGTCCCAGGCCTGCAATTGCTTTATTGTTAAATCCTTTCATGATTCGTTCTCCTTGGTTTTCACAGATTTCCTTTTGCACATCACCTGAACAGCGATATGCGGAATGTGTTTTAGCAATAAAAGAACCAATCAGAAAATATCCTATCTAAAACAGGCGAATAACCATCCCCTGATTTTGGATGTAACAAATCTGAGACAACGAGTGTATAAAAACTCAACACCTTTATCTCGACATGTTACATACCGAAATTGACCTCTTTGCGTCAGAAATATTTACGCATATTTACGTCTGCTTTCTGGTAAAACGTGTTTTTAATACACGAATGGTTATAAAAAGAATTTTTTAAATATTTTTGTTCTAATCTACGCTGTCTGAATATCTCTCTAAAACACACATGGCGCTTAAGGCGATGCATATTAGCCCATCTAATGTCGAAGATGCTTACACCTGCATCTCTACAATGATCAGATTTTAAACTTAAGTCGTTTAACTACAACGGTTTTAAATACATGGTATGGCTGATGCTTATAGAAATATACCGCTGACTTGCATACCTGAAAATCAGGAGCCAGCGTTCACAATCATGGAGAGATAGCTATGAACACTGCACTTAAAAGAACGCTTTTATCAACGCTTGTCGCACCTTTAGCACTAGGCGCGGCATCTGCCATGGCTGCACCGATCGCCAATTGGGATTATACGGTGAACAGCGATTTCACTAGTGCGGCCTTTACCAGTAAGGCGGGCTCCAACACTGGTAGCCAGGATACTAGTGACCCAAATGTGATTTCATGGGGCAATAGCACTCCCGGTTCCACTGAGCGGTCGTCTGTCTCGATTACTGATGTGGATTCTGCGGCCGACGGTCTACCACTGCTTGAAACTAATGACGTTACTGCTCCTATTGGTGTAAACGGTGGCGTGTTCACCCACAACAATACATCTATCAATGCGAGTTTTGATACGCTGGTATCCTTTGATCTGACTTCAACGTTGACGTTGTTTCCGAATCCGGCTTCAGATGGCGCTATCGAGGCTCTTGACTCCATAACCTTTAACACCAAATTCACAGAAACGCCGAATGGCGCGAACCCCTGTGCTGATGGATCCGCTGGAGGAGCAAGCGGCTGCGCTGACATTTTCACTATTGTAAGCGTCGAAGGATTGATTCCCTTCACGGGTGCAGCGCTTCCTCCACAGGTGTTTACGCAAGGAGGATACGAGTACTCGGTTTTCCTCGACATAGCGGGTCTGATGTCGCTGTCTAATGATGCCTGTGATGCCGCGGGTGCTGGTTCTGGATGTCTTGGTCTCCTGACTCCTGAGGGCGAAAGTACTTCATTCCAGACTTCGTTCAGGATTACGGCTAGAGAAGTTCCCGAGCCAGGTACTCTTGCACTGCTAGGCCTTGGCCTCGCCGGGCTTGGCCTGTCACGCAGGAAAAAAGCAGCAAAGGCATAACATCTGAACGGTTATAACGTTTAGAGGGTAGTGCTGAAATAAGAAGCCCCCGCTGAAACAAAAAGCGGGGGCTTTCTTTTAATCGGTATTCGGTGTCGCCGGCAGGTAACGCCCGCCTTCGGTAATCAACGACCAGACATCCGGTCGACGTTTCTTGATACCGTCAATCAGAGACGCAGCCTCGGTAAACGCCGGGCGGCGCAGGCCGTGATATTCAATGACCGGGCCCACATGATCAAATTCCACACCAAACCGCTTCAATAGGCGTAACTGCGCCGGCTCCATAACGGCCATCCAGTGCGTTATGCGATGCTTTACAGACATCTTTAAAATCGCAGCGAAAAGCCCCAGGCTGATATAGGGTACGGCGCGTTTGCCATTGTACGAATCGCTGTAGCTAGCCTGCTCGCTGACACCCGTAACTGATTTGTCTTCATTGAGACGCCGCCGAAACTCGCGGCTAACAGCCATCCGGGATATTTCTGCGATTCCTTCGCGGCGCGCACCTGCAATTGCCCTTCGTGCGCGTTCGTCCATTCGATGGACACAGGGCCCTTCCATCGGAAAATCGGCCTGTTCCGGGTTATCGCCCGCCATCACGATACGAACGGCAGCAACGCTGTGTCCCGTGGCACTATGTCGGATGAGAGCGTGCGCGGATCGTAGGTCGTAGGCGTCGTGCTCACGTTTATCGACAAAGCAACTGGGATCCTCGAAAGGTCGGTCAATGCAATAAACCTGATACCGAACTTCGTAGACCTCGTTTTTTGCTTCGGGAGACGTCGCCAACTCAACATCGAAGACAGAATGGAAAATGGTGCTGACATCTTCCTGCATTTGTTGGTTCTTGGTGCTTCTTGTTTGATTCTGAAACGCATTCAAGTTGTGCATTTTAGGTCCTCATTCTTTCCCGTTCAGGGAGCTGTTTTAACGATAGTCCTTGGAGAAAAAGCGCCGTCTTACTTCCAGTGACGGCGTATGTCGGGTGTATCGAGGCAACAGCTGATCAGACCTCGGAACGCTTGATCCTGTGCACGTAACGTCCAGGCGCCAGGATAAAATTGGGGTCGACTGCCGCTTTCAGCTGACTGGCAAGTCCAGGGAAAGCAGAGCCACCGTTATTCAGGGTATCCATCGCGTCGATGTTGAGGCGGTAGGGCAGGAAGCCCTCCTTTTGCCCCGCATCCAATAATGCGCGATAACAGTCGTTTGCGAGCGCTGTCGCATCCGCGTCCCCGCGATCGAAGAGCAGGGGTACGGTAGAATCGAAGCAGCGGTCGTTTACCGTCGTCAATGTAATAAGCGGATTGACCCCGTACTGCGGGCAAATTCGTTCAATCATATCGATATAGCGGCGAACATCTTTTCCTCTTATTGGAACCAGTGGAGCAAACCATATGAGCCCACAGCCATCGCGTGCAGGGTTTTTTGTCTGACCGTTCTGGGGCAGTGTTCCCGATCGCCAATAGGCCAGCGCCAGCGCAACATCGTTGGGTGTGCCATGCATGATTTCCAGGGCTCCCGAGAGCGTGTCCGCCATGCCCAGGACTCGCGTCGCCAGCCTGCCAGGCAGCATGCGGGCAAAAGTCCGAGCCATATTGACCCTGCGCCGATTGATAAAAATAAGGCGGTCGGTAACCGGGCCCAGAAGCCGCCTTAGTGTGCGCCGGGCCGCACTGGCTACTTCCTTTGAAGCGTAAATCGCTCCAACACCGCTCCACGCTGGAACGCCATAACGATTAGCGAGGTTTTGAACTTCGTGAGCCGGCAGAACACCGTCAACAGCCCTGTCTTCAGGGAAGGGCGTCATCATTGAGAGCATGCGCTGGCTGTTGAGCAGGTTAATCGCCACAACTGATCCGCCCAACGAGCGCAACACCGCCCTGACAGTGGGCACCAGCGCCTCCAGTTTTGCGTCGTCTTTCAGGGAAAAGAAAAATGCGGTCACGGTGTCAGGCGCCGGCGCAAGCGCTATGGTCATGTTTACAACCACGCCGAAATTCCCCTGGCTGAAAAGCCCGTCCAGATAAGGGCCGAGGCCCCATTTGAAGAGCCCGTCGACTTCCGCACCACCAAGATCGCTCAGTGGTGTGCGGTAAAGAGTGCCGTCGGGCAGGATTGCTTCAATTTTTGTGACCGCAGCAAAATGGTCTGTAATCGGCGTGATGCCGTAACCACGCTCGAGAGCGTTACCGACGATACTGCAAGTAGGGCCCGCTCCGGTTACAGGCACAAGGTAGTCGCCATCATGGCGATCGAGGAAATCCCTCAGGGCGCCCTGAGTAACACCAGGCCCAACCGTGACAACGCCCATTTCAGGGTCAAAATCAGAAATCTGGTTGAGCTGGCTCAGGTCAAGAACAACACAGTCATCTTCTACCGGGTTGGCACTGCCATAGCCCCAATTATTGCCCGTGCTTACGGGGTAGACAGCGACATGCCAACGTTGCGCAACCTTTAAAATTTCTGAAATCTGGGTCTGATTTTCCGGGCGGAGTACAGCGGGAATGAGGCGCTTCGTGCCTATGGTGGAAGCACCAAGATCCGCAGGGCCAGTGACAACTCCGGACTCACCCAGAATTGTGACCCATTCGGTAATTGCAGACTCGGTAGCGGTACTATTCACTTGCGTTTCCAATAGTTATCAAGATATTAATGAATACGTCGTAAAAGTTTACTGACGGATTGTTCACTAATGGCGCGAAAGTATAGGCTAGATAACGCTCGACTACCTATATTGTAGCATTACGACTTTGAAAACGATTTGAGTGTAAGAATTTAACTCAAACAATAAGTTGTAGAGAATTAATGGAGTTAGTACGTAAGCTATTTATTAAAACAAATTAATATGATTTAAGTGATAAACTGTCACAAAGAAGTAGTTGGTGCTATTAAATTGTGCTTTGATTGGATAAAACACTGAAATAATAATAGGTTGTCTTTTTTCGAGTCTCATTACAGCTGAGATACTTTGGAGTTATTGCCATGTCAGCAACATTCGATGTCAACGAACGCCCCGATTATGACGAACTGATACAAACCATCGCCGATTACACCCTCAGCTACCGCATAAAAAGCAAAGAAGCCTGGAACACGGCCCGCAACTGCCTGATGGACACGCTGGGCTGCGGCTTGCTCGCCCTGCGATTTCCGGAATGCACCAAACATCTGGGCCCAATTGTAGAGGGCACGGTGGTGCCTCACGGTGCCCGGGTTCCCGGAACGTCTTTCAGGCTGGACCCGGTAAAAGCCGCCTGGGACATCGGCTGTATCATCCGCTGGCTGGACTACAATGACACTTGGTTGGCGGCGGAGTGGGGGCATCCCTCTGACAATTTGGGCGGCATCCTTGCGGTAGCAGACCACCTCTCCCAGAAGCGGGTCGCAGAGGGCAAAGCCCCCCTTACGATGAAAGATGTTTTGGAAGCCATGATCATGGCCCATGAAATCCAGGGCGTGCTGGCGCTGGAAAACTCCTTTAACCGCGTAGGTCTGGACCACGTGGTACTGGTCAAGGTTGCCTCTACTGCCGTCACCGCAAAAATGATGGGCGCCAACCGTGAGCAACTCCTGTCGGCGCTTTCTCACGCCTGGGTCGATGGCCAGTCTTTGCGTACCTACCGCCATGCCCCCAACGCAGGTTCCCGCAAATCCTGGGCGGCAGGGGATGCGACTTCCCGTGCAGTGAGACTGGCAGATATCGCGATGCGTGGAGAAATGGGTGTTCCAAGTGCACTCAAAGCTCCCCAATGGGGCTTCTACGACGTTCTGTTCAGCAAAACCAACAAAGACCAAGAACTCAAACCCGAAGACAAGCGCCAGTTTTCCTTACCCCAGGATCTCGGCTCCTACGTCATGGAGAATATCCTGTTCAAAATCTCCTTCCCGGCGGAGTTCCATGCCCAGACAGCGGCAGAGGCGGCAGTCACCCTGCACCCGCGGGTGAAAGACCGGCTTGATGATATCGACCGCATTGTTATTACAACCCACGAATCCGCCATTCGGATCATTTCCAAACAAGGCAAACTTGCCAACGCAGCAGACAGGGACCACTGCCTGCAATACATGGCAGCCGTACCGCTGATCTTCGGCAGCCTGACAGCAGAGCACTACGAGGACAGCTTCCACGAAGCGAATCCGGTCATCGATAGGATCCGCGAAAAAATGGAAGTGGTGGAGGATGAACGCTATACCCGCGAATACCTGGAAGAGGACAAACGTTCCATCGCTAACGCCATTCAGGTGTTCTTCAAGGATGGCAGCAGCACGGATAATGTGGCGGTTGAATACCCTATCGGTCATCGTCGCCGCAGAAAGGACGGCATTCCTCTGCTGGAAGACAAGTTCCGCAACAATCTCGCGACACGATTTCCTGGTCAGCGGTGTGACGAGATATACGGTCTTTGCAAAAACCAGAAAGCGCTTGAATCAACCCCGGTGCAAGATTTCGTTGGGTTGTTCGTCATTTAATGATTTCTAATCGTATTTAATCGGTGTTTCCTCCAGTTTACATCTGGTGTCGATAAATTTTACATAGAACCGAAAAGTTTACGTGTGAGGTGTATTTCTACCTAGAGTAGAGCCCAAAGGTTGCCCAGGCTGAGGTTTAATCGTGTCGCCCTCTAAGGCCCAAGCTGATATTTAGGTTTTTAGATGTCAGCTAAATTTACACCTATGAGTGGTGTGGTATTTATACCGTTGAAATAAAACATAAAACACACATGGCACAAATAGTGCTTTTAGTTCGGTGCGATTAATTACAAGGAATGGAGTACGCACGATGAATGCAGTATCAAAAATCCTCGCAACAGGAATTCTCGCGAGCACAGTTGGTATGGCGCACGCCGTCCCAACAGACCTGGCGGACCTTAAGGCAGACGACGGCACTACTACATTATTCTCCCAGGTAGCGGCTGGTGAATACTCGGACACTGGAGCTTCTTATGTCGAGCTGACTGATGCTAACAGTGTTAACGATGATGTGACGGCATTTTTGCTGTTCGAGTTTGCGGGGTTTTCGGAAGATAATGCCTTCGGCATATACGATATGAACTCGTTCAATCCGAACGATGTAGGCAGCACGAACATTCTTGAGATCTTTAGCGGCAGTAATTCGCCTACCTCTGATCTGACAGTTTCGTTCGATGTAAACGCTGGAACTGCGGAGCTCAATGGCACCACGGCAAACATTGGCAGTTATTTTGGTTTTTATCTTGAGCGCAGTGGCACCAGGTTCTATTCAGATGCATCGCTGAATTCAGCCGGAACGGACATGGCTCTTATGTACGATGTTGCAGGAACCCAAAATCAAGGAATGTTCGGTTCCGATATATTGGTTGCCTTTGAGGATGTACTCGATGGCGACATGGATTTCAACGACCTCGTCGTTGGTGTTTCAGATGTCAAAGTGGTTTCTGAGCCAGGAACACTTGCATTGTTTAGCCTGGGCTTGCTTGGCTTTGGCTTGGCACGCCGCAGAAACAAAGCATAATTAGCGCGTAATGTTGCGGCAGCCCGGGTTTAGGTCGGGTCTGCCGTTTCGCGTTTCAGGATGAGAGGAGCAGTTTTCCTCTAACGAGCATTGCAGTAAACGTAATTTGCAGTAAACTTTTGTTCACGAATAGTGGTACGACGCATCGGATGCGTTTTGAATTTATTGTGAACAGCAAAAGGAGTTGGCGTGGCCCACGTCAGATTGTTCAGACACTACATTCATCTTCCTTACCTCATCCTCGGCTTGATTGATTTCCTGGTGCTCGCGTTCGCGTTCGCATTGGCCGTATTCTTTCGTTATTTCGGTGACCTTTCCTTCTTTTTTGAGAATCTGAATTTTCTGTTGCCATCAGCGGCTGTGTTCGCGGCAATGAACCTGTTGGTAATGGTTGCACTGGGTGTTCATCAGTCCCGCATCGAAGAGGGTATGTCGGGCATGATGCTACGCACGATCATGGCGCTGATTGTCAGTGTCCCGCTGTGCGGGTTTGCCTACCTGCTCTCACCAGACTGGCTGTGGTACCTCGGTGCCAGCAATGTACTGACTTCAGGGTCTGTATTCGGTTTCTTCCTGCTGGGCATTGCTCGCTCACTCTTTTTTTCCTTGGTGGGTAAGGACACGTTCAAACGAAAGGTGCTGGTGCTGGGTGCCGGTTTCCGTGCCAGGCAGATCCATGAGGACCTCAGAACACCATTCAACCGCAAGGGCTTCATACTGACAGGCTTCGTGCCCCTGCCAGACGAGCCAG
Source organism: Marinobacter sp. ATCH36 (assembly GCF_023555055.1). GTDB lineage: Bacteria > Pseudomonadota > Gammaproteobacteria > Pseudomonadales > Oleiphilaceae > Marinobacter. The sequence continues at coordinate 48,820 of NZ_JAMJPL010000007.1, read as the reverse complement.
TCGAGATCAGCGAAGCCTACCTGCTGAACATCCCCACCACACTCCAGCAGTACATTATCGAGCACCCGGTCAATGAGATTGTGGTCGCGGTAGACGACCGCCGCAAAGGCCTGCCCATGGAAGACCTGCTGGAGTGCAAAATGGAAGGCGTAAAGATTGTCGACGGCGCCAGCTTCTATGAAAGGGAGTCCCGGAAAGTGGCTCTGGAAATGGTCACCCGCGGCTGGCTGGTGTTTTCCGACGGGTTTACCGTTTCCTCGGTGTTCGGGTTTGGCAAACGTTCCCTGGACATTCTGGCGGCTACCACCCTGTTATTGGCTGGTCTGCCGCTTATGGTGCTTACCGCGATCGCCATCAAAATAGAAGATGGCCTCAAGGCGCCTGTGTTTTACAGCCAGGAGCGGGTAGGGCTCAGCGGCAGGGTTTTCAAAGTACACAAGTTTCGTTCAATGATTACCGACGCCGAGAAAGACGGCGCCGTCTGGGCCAGCCAGAACGACGCCAGGGTCACCAGGGTCGGTGAATTTATCCGCAAAGTGCGGATTGACGAATTGCCACAAATTTTTAATGTATTGAATGGCACCATGGCCTTCGTTGGCCCGCGCCCTGAACGGCCGGTGTTTGTAGAGCAGTTATCGGAGAAAATCCCCTTTTACAGCGAGCGCCACCGCGTAAAGCCGGGTTTGACTGGCTGGGCCCAGCTTTGCTTTGCTTATGCAGATAACGAAGAGGATACCCGGGAAAAGCTCCGGTACGACCTCTACTACATCAAGAATCAAAGCCTACTGCTAGACTTATTGATTATAATTCAGACAGTAGAAGTGGTATTGTTCAAGAAAGGATCACGGTAGTTTCGGGACCAGCTCTCCCCGAGACATGGAAACAGACACGGAACCAGAGAGGAATAGCAATGTCATCGAAGTATTCACTGAAGGGTCTCCTGCTATCCCTGACGGCGGTAGCGTTTTTTGCGGGTTGTGCAGGGCCTCAGTCCTCTTCCCAGCAAGCCATCAACGAAGCTCTGAGCCTGCAGACTTCAACAAGTGTTGATGAATACGTGCTTGGCCCAACCGATGCAATCCAGATCTCCGTCTGGCGCAATCAGGATTTGAGCCTCGGCGTTCCTGTCAGGCCCGATGGCCGGATTTCCATGCCGCTCATGGGTGATTTGATGGCTAGCGGTAAAACGCCCGAACAACTCGCTGATGAGATCGAGGAGGGCCTGGCAAGCTACATTCGCGAGCCTCAGGTAACCGTTGTAGTCACCTCAATGGGCAGTCACGAATTCAGCGATCGGGTTCGGGTAACTGGCGCAGTAAATCAACCGATTTCGGTGCCTCACAGGCCAGGTATGACCGTGCTGGATATGATGCTTAGTGCCGGTGGCGCCAATCCTTTTGCAAACCTGAACAGTGCCATGCTTTACCGTGCTTTGGACAACAGGATGGTGGCGATTCCAGTCCGTCTGGACGATATCCTCAACTCGGGGGATGTTTCCACCAATTACCGCATGCGACCCGGGGATATCCTGGCCGTACCGGAACGGAACTTCTGAGATCAACTGTAACCGTTGTTTGAAGCGAACCTCGGAACTGGTCAATAGGTAATAAAGATGGCACTTCCACTCAGTCAGCTCCCTTCAGAAATGATCAGAGAGATCCGGTCACGCAAGTGGCTGGCCTTTCTCTTGTTTGCGGTTGTCAGTTTCGTCGTATTGGGAGCGGGGTTCGTGTATCCCTATAAATACCACTCCCAGGTGGTGATATTCGTTGATGACCAGAATATTATCCGTCCGTTGATGGAAGGCAGTGCCGTTACCACTGAGATCAGCGAACGCACATCGGCAGCCAAGGAAATGCTGTGGTCCAGGGACCTAATGGTGCAGATCGCACAAGACAGGGAGATATTTGGCCAGAATGCCGACCAGCTTTCTGGCGAAGCCCTTGAACGGCGGGTTGGCATGCTGCGATCCAGCATGAATGTTCGCCCCCGTGGCGACAGCTATTTCAGCATTGGTTACACCTCCGAGTCGCCCATGCAGGCCTTTCGTATCGCGCAACGCCTGGGGCAGCTGTTTATCTCAGAGAACTCAGCCAACAAGCGCAAGGAAAGCCGCAGCGCCTACAATTTCATTGATAAGCAGGTGAAAAGCTACGAGTCTATCTTGGCGGAGGTCGAACAAAAGCTGAAGACGTTTCTCTCAGAGAACGTGGATGGCACAGAAGGTGAGGCGAACTCCCGCATGGCCAATCTGCGTCGCCAACTGGAATTGGCCGAACTGGAGCGGACCGAGCTGATTGCGAGGGCCGATTCGCTGGAATCCGAACTGCAGAGCGTACAACCGATGCTCAACCAGGGCCGCACGGCAGACGCCTACACCCGAAGAATCCGGGAGAAGGAAGCCCAGCTTGACGACTTGCGCCTGCGATACCACGACACCTATCCGGACATCGTTGCACTGAAAGAACAGATCGCTGAATTGCGGAACCAGAGGAACAGGGCATCCCAGAGTGGTGAACTGGACCAGAGAGCGACCGAAGGAGATCAACTGGTCAATCCCCTGTATCAGGACATCAGTGCGGAAGTGGCAAAGACCCGTGCAAGCGTCCGTACCCAGGAAACACGCATTAATTCTCTCAAGAGCCTGATCGCTGAACAGGAAAAGCGCATGGAGCGCATTCAGGAAAACAAGGCTCAGTACTCAGAGCTCACCCGAGACATGGAAGTGAACGAGCAGATCTATAACGACCTACTCAAGCGCCGCGAAAAAGCCCGGGTATCCATGCACCTGGACATTGAGGGCCAGGGCCTCAATTATCGAATCAATGAAACCGCCCAATTCCCCCTTGATCCGGTTGGGCCCCAGTTTCAGTTGTTTGCCTCTGCAGGCCTGATTCTTGGAGCGCTGGCTCCGTTCAGTCTGGCAGCCGGTGTGCTGCAGGTTGACCCTCGAGTAAGGGCCCGCAAACAGCTGGAAGATGGTATCGGTTTGCCGGTACTGGCGGAAATCCCCCAGGTACGAACACCCTACGAGAAACGTAAAGATCGCTGGTTAACCGTTTCAGTGTCTGTATGCGCCGTATTGGTTGTCGCTGGCTACGTCGGCGTGGCCGGTGCTGCTCTGATGGGAGTCATTTGATGACAGAGCAAAAGCAGGACAGGGAAAAGAAAGAAATGGAAGCAGAACGGCCCCGGGACAAAAGCTCAGGCACAACGGATTTCAATGTGCGAGAACGTTCCAGTGATCTGCAGAAACAGGGAAGGGCGGTCGAAAGAGGGCATGGCGATAACGGGCAGGCCAGTGACTTCTCCCAGTGGGAAGACTCCCGCATGCTGGTGCCCAGCTCCCTGGAACTCGGCCCCGGTGCGGTCGACAAGTACGTTATCAGTAAACAGATCGTCAAGATGCAGGAGCCCCGTCGGCTCACCCGCGATGACATGGACGAGCGGCGCATCATTTATCCCGAGTCCAAGAACCGGGAGCTGGTTAACCGGTTCCGTCACTTGCGCACCAAACTGCTGGAATTGTCCGGCGGCAACAACTTTACGATGGTCGTCAGCGGAGCCTGTGATGGCGCGGGTACGTCATTCATGGCGCTCAACCTTGCAGCAGCGTTTGCTTTTGATCAGTCCAAAACCGCACTGATCATCGACTGCAATTTGCGTAATCCCACACTGCACTCCCAGTTGGACCTTGCGGCGGACACAGGCCTGACTGACTTCCTTGAAGATTCGGACTACGATATCGGGCGCATTATCTACCCCACCGGCATTCCGCGCCTGAGGCTTATTCCTGCCGGCAACCAACGGGAAACCCCTGCGGAGTTTTTTACCTCCTTCCGCATGAAACAGTTCCTGCAGGCCATCCGCCGCCGCTACCCGGACCGCTTCATCGTGCTGGACACTGCACCCATCAGTGATTCACCGGATGCGCGCATCCTAGGCGAGCTGTGTGATTACTCCATGCTGGTTGTGCCCCACGGCAGGATAACCGCTACCGCAGTGGAAAACGCAGCCCAGTCGTTCGACCCCGAGAAGTTTGTAGGAGCCGTGATCAATGGATGAAATGTTCGGATCAGGGAAGATCCGGTGGATAGCCTCCATCGGCACTGGCTTGTTCATAGTAGCAGGGCCCGTTTTTGCAGCCACCAACAGTCTGTCTGGTGGGATCGATAACCGGTTTTCCGACAATGCCCGTCGTGCGCCGACCAATGAGCAAAGCGATCTCGAAACCCGGTTAAACCTGAACTTTCAGCACCTGAGTGACCCCGGCCAATGCACCTCCGCCGCAGATATGGGAATTGGCTATAGTTACTGGCACGACGACGCCTTTGACTCCGAGGTATTCACCACCGGCACCCTGCAAGGGCAGTGCGAGCTGGCCAGAGGGTTGGCATGGCAGGCTTCCAACACGGTCAGCGAGGTAACACGGGACAACCGACAGGCCGACAATCAAGATAACCTGACCCGCAAGAACGTGTTCCGCACCGGCCCCGTGTACACTCTTCAATTAACCCAGGTAGACCAGCTGCAGTTCTCCGCCGCCTACGAGAACACTCAATTTGAAGAACCAGAAGAGCCTGACAGTGAACGGGTTACCGGAACTGCCGCTTACAACCATAGCTTCAGCGAAACACTACAGGGCGGCCTTTCTTTTAGCGCAGAGCGCACAGAGCTGGATACTGAAGAAGAGCTGGATCGTGAATCCGCTGTTGTTACCTTCGATAAAGTCTGGGCAACCACCCAGGTAAACGGTTCACTTGGTGTTAACCGCCTGGAAACCCGGCTTGGCAACCGGGAGGTCTCCAGCGACGGTGTCACCGGAACCTTCAACCTGGTGCGGGATCTGAATCCCAACAGCCAATTTACCCTGAACGCCAATCGCCGGTTAACAGACCAGACATCCACCCTTGGCCTGCAGTTTCAGGACTTCAATTTCAACCTCACCCAAACGTCTGCCGTGGAAGTCACGGCGATACGTGCAGGCTACAACACCCGGTTCAGCAACGGTTCCACATTCAGGGCTGGGCTCTCCACCAGCCGTAGTGATTATATTGAGACTGGTGAACGCGAGGAGCTGAGCGGAATTGACCTTCGGTATTCGCGGCCGGTAACCGAACTGCTTTCCTGGTTTACAGACGCCGCTTATCAGCACCAGCGATTTGAAGACGAAGGTTCTGAAGATGACCTGTACGCTCTATCCGTGGGGCTTGATTACCGATTGACTTCGCGAATGGACATACGGTCCGCCGTCGGTCATCGTCAAAGAACCAGCGACGTTGAATCCAGAGAGTATCAAGAGAACTGGATAGCGGTTTCCCTTAACTATCGATTTTTCTGAGTAGGGACGCAGTGATGACAAACCACACAGACACCACCCGGATAGCCAACGCCCTCACCATTGACGTAGAAGACTACTTCCAGGTCGCCGCCCTGGCGGAAGCAGTTGATCGTGATGACTGGCATTCCATGGAATACCGCGTGGAGGCGAACACCCATCGCTTACTAGAGTTGCTGGACAGGCACAGAACCCGAGCAACCTTCTTCACCCTCGGTTGGGTCGCGGAGAAATCCCCACAACTGGTTCGCGACATCCAGAACGCCGGGCACGAAGTTGCCAGCCACGGGTACAGTCACCAGCTGATTTACAACCAGACGCCGGAAGTGTTCCGTGAGGAAACCCGGCGCTCAAAGCAGATCCTCGAGGATATAACCGGCGAGCCTATTACCGGTTACCGCGCAGCAAGCTATTCCATCACCAATCAGTCCCGTTGGGCCCTGGATATATTGGCCGAGGAAGGGTTTGTGTGGGACTCCTCGATATTCCCTGTTCACCACGACCGTTACGGTATGCCGGGCACCCCGCGTTGGCCCCACCGCCTGACCACCGATAAAGACTATGAACTGGCCGAGTTCCCATTGAGTACGCTGAAACTTCCCGGATACACCCTGCCAATCGCTGGTGGCGGTTATTTCCGGCTATTCCCGTACTGGTTCAGCCGCTGGGGTCTAGGCAGCATCAACCGCCAGGGGCAGCCATTCGTGTTTTATCTCCACCCCTGGGAAGTCGACCCGGGCCAGCCACGGCTCGACGTCAAATGGTTCTCCCGCTTTCGGCACTACAACAATCTGGAGATTTGCGAACAGCGGCTGGACCAGTTGCTGGGCCACTTCCGGTTTACGGCCATGGGGGACGTACTGAGAGACCAGCAACTGTTGGACAAGGACCAACCGGCAACCACCGGCCATGATAAAATGGAATTGTCATCACCATGCTAGTCGCGTTGTTCTGGCTCTCCTTGTTACTGCTTTTTTACATCTATTTCGGATATCCGCTGATGGCAAGGGCAGTCGCCACGCTGCGACCGAACCCTGTGAATACGAATGTCGACCATCAGCCCAAAGTATCCATACTCATCGCCGCTTATAATGAAGCGAAAGACATTGAAGCCACCCTTCAGAACAAGCTGGCACTGGACTACCCCTCCGACAAGCTGGAAATCCTAGTGATCTCGGACGAATCCGACGATGGCACCGATGACATCATAGAGCGTGTTGCAAGCTCCGCCCGCTTTCCCGTCCGCCTGTTCCGCCAGATTCCCAGGCAAGGCAAAACTGCAGGCCTGAATACCCTGATGCCGGAGACTAACGGGGAGGTCATTCTGTTCTCTGATGCAAACTCCCAGTGGGATTTCCAGGCCGTAAGCAAGCTCTGCAGCAATTTCGCTGACCCGAAAGTCGGTTACGTAACCGGCAAAATGGTCTATGTGAACGAAGACGGCTCCCTGATTGGGGATGGCTGCAGTGCTTATATGAAATACGAGAACTGGCTACGTGAGCAGGAAACCCGTATTGGTTCAGTGGTAGGTGTAGACGGCGGCATCGACGGCATGCGCAAAGAACTATACCAACCGCTGAGAGCCGACCAGTTGCCAGACTTTGTACAGCCACTGAAAGTGGTGGAGCAGCGCTACCGCGTGGTTTACGAGCCACAGGCCCTGCTGAAAGAAGAGGCACTGAATGACAGCGACAGCGAATTCAGCATGAGGGTAAGGGTCAGCCTGCGCGCCTTATGGGCACTCAAAGACATGCGGCACCTGATGAACCCCTTCCAGGACCCGGTGTTCGCCTGGCAGCTGATTTCCCACAAAATGCTCCGTTACGCCGCGTTCATACCGTTAGCCACGCTCGCATTGGCAACACTGCTACTGGCGCCAGCGAGGGGCATTTACACACTTGCCTTTTTGGGGCTGGTTATTTTTCTGGTGTTGGCCTGGGCCGGGCACAAGCGGGAAGCGGAGGGCCAGTCACTGTCCGTTATATATTCGGTACCTTACTACTTCATGCTTCTGAATATTGCTTCCTATAAGGCGTGCATTGCCTTTCTTAAGGGAGAGAAGAAGATTATTTGGAATCCAAGGAAGGGGTAAATCATGATAAGTGAAAAAATTATAGAAGCATTTAGCCTGCCCCCCGAACGAGTTGGAAAAGAGATTCAGAGTGATACACAAAAGGAGTTGACTGGCAAAGAGCTAAACCTGTTGCGCAATGAATTTCCTGATTTCGGAAACTGGATCAGAGGAAAGACGATCGTAGACTTTGGCTGTGGGCTCGGATTCCAGACAGCTGCTCTCGCAAACATGGGAGCCGAGAAAGTGCTCGGATTGGATCTAAATGTGGAATACATAGAGTACGCCAAAAGGTATGCCCTAGAGTGCACCGAGGATATAACTAAGGTGGTGTTTTCCTCTAGTTTGAAAGATCAGACCAGAAACTATGACGCGGTTATTTCACAAAATGCGATGGAGCACTATACGGACCCGAGCGAAGTTTTGGAAAGCATGAAGAGCCTTATTCATGACGATGGACAGCTAATGATTACGTTCGGCCCCCCTTGGTATGCTCCTTACGGAAGCCATATGCATTTTTTCTGTAATTTGCCTTGGGTGAATATTCTCTTTCCAGAGAAAGCCGTCATGCGGGTAAGAAAAAAATATAGAAATGATGGTGCAAATCGGTACGAGGAGGTGGAGTCAGGCCTGAACAAAATGAGCCTGTCCAGATTCGAAAAGCTTTGCCAGGAGCATCATCTGGTAGCCGCATACCAAAGGTATCGGTGTATAAAAGGATTGGATTTCTTGAGTCGTATCCCAATCTTGAGAGAGTTTTTTGTTAATAGGGTGACGGTAATATTAAAGCATTAAGGTGCCTATCCATGACCGGGCTAACTGGAATGATATGAAGCAAATGCTGAACCCCACCAGAGATTCGTGGTTTACCTGGCAGGTTGCCTCCTACAAAGTACTGCGATATGCCGCTTGTATTCCTATGGCCACGCTTGTACTGGCAGCGCTTTTCCTGGAACCCGTCGCTGGTTTATACAGTCTTGCAGCGATTGGTTACGTTGCCTTTCTCATTCTGGCCTGGTCCGGGCACAAGAGGGAAGTAGGTGGCCAGTCTCTGCCAGTAGTTTATTCGATTCCTTACTACTTCATGCTTCTGAATGTTGCTTCCTATAAGGCGTGCATTGCCGTTATGAAGGGAGAGAAGACGGTCACTTGGAATCCAAGGAAGGGTTAATCCGTGAGCCTGCCGGCACTTGAAACAATCCTTAAGTCGAAAAAGCTTCCGGGGCTTGATGGCTTCCGGATGATAGCTGTTATGGCGGTCGTTTTGGCGCATTCCGGCGTTGGTAGTTACTTCTTTTCAGCTCGGCACGGCGTTGCAGGATTTTTCGTCTTGAGCGGTTTTCTGATTACCTGGCTCCTGCTCAAAGAATATGAGAAAGCCGGGACGGTCTCCCTCAAGAATTTTTACATCCGCCGTTCACTGCGCATCTTTCCCGCTTATTACGTATTTTTATTGGTGTCGATTTCTTGGGATTTGTTTCGGGGTAATGACGACATCCACGAGGCCATCCTGCCGGGCCTGTTTTACTTCATGAACTACCATAATGCTCTGGAGGGACATTCGAGCTCTTCTTTGGCTCACCTCTGGTCCTTGGCAATTGAAGAACAGTTTTACCTTATATGGCCAGTACTTTTCCTGCTTCTGATGGGAAAGTGTAAACAATACGCATTAGGTTTTTTGTTGGTTGTCAGCGGCGTGGTTATGTTGTGGCGTTCCTTCAGTTTCAGCATTCTTGATTTTGGTAATTCATATGCTTATAACGCCTTTGATACACGATTCGATAATCTAGCCATCGGTTGCGCTCTTGCATTCCTGCTTGAGAAGAAACGCTGCCTAGTAATTTTTAACAGTGTAAGTAGACAGTTTTGGATGCCGCTAATTCCACTCCTACTTCTCTTTCTATCTCGGCAAGTCGGTAACAGTGGCTATGTTTATGGGCCTGCCTTCACCATTGACGCATTATTGCTCGCAGTTCTGCTTGTACAGCTAATTAGGCTAAGTCACAGCCATTTCTGGAATTGGTTGAACCACCCTGTTTCTGTTTACCTCGGTGTCATTTCTTATCCGATTTACCTCTGGCACACGTGGGGAATTCAGGCCGGTAACAAACTGAATTTTCTACCAGAGTGGATGCAGTTCGCAGCTGGAATATTGATAAGTTGCGTGCTAGCTGCTGCTTCATACCATATCTTGGAAAAGAGATTTCTTGCGATTAAACCTCTCTATGAACGAGCTACTAAAAAGCCTAAGAAATTGCCCAAAGTCGATGGCGGAGTGGATGCCGAGCAATTACCAAGGGAGCGCTCTAATTGAAAGTATTGCACTTTATCGATAGCGGCGGCCTGTACGGCGCGGAAAAAATGCTTCTGAACCTTGTGCAGGAACAGCAAAAGCAGGGCCTTGAGCCCATGATTCTGAGTGCCGGTGAACCGCACATCGCAGAAAAGCCGATCGAGGTTGAAGCGAAGAGACTGGCGTTACCGATAACACCCTGGAGGATGGAACCCGGGCTTAATCTGAAGGAGGCGTGGCGTATTCTTAAGTGGGCTCAAGAGGAAAAATACCAGCTTCTCCACTCTCATGGCTTCAAGTTCAATGTGCTGGTTGGTTTATTTCCGAGATTTCTCCGGCAGATTCCATCCATAGCGACACTGCATGGATATGTTCGCGCCAAACCCTTTAGTAAGGTGTGGGTTTATGAATTCATCGATCGCATTGCAATTAAGTGTATGGACGGCGTTGTCCTTGTGGGGGAATCAATGAAGGGCGAGATCCCGGAGCGTTTGCTATCTTCTCAAAGCACTAGGGTAATACCTAATGGCCTCAACGTAGCCGAACTGAAAGAGCGAACTGAGAATGCTCTTGAGAGTTCCATACAGCAGTTTATCAATAGCCATGAACCGGTGATCGTTGGCGTGGGCCGGTTATCCCGGGAGAAAGGTTTCGGCCATCTGCTGCGTGCTTTCAAGAAAGTGAAATGCGAGTTTCCCAGGGCAGCTTTGATCTTAGTTGGTGAGGGCAAACAAAGAAAAGCTCTGGAAAGTCTGATCGACGAGGTTGGCCTCAGCGAAGCGATATTAATGCCCGGTTATTACAATAACGTACCCGCGTTACTCAAGCAGGCCAGGTTGCTGGTTATGCCATCGCTCACTGAAGGGCTGCCCATTACACTGCTTGAGGCAATGGCCATTGAAACGCCGGTACTGGTGTCTGCCGTAGGTGAGATGCCGAAGGTACTCGGCTACGGCGAGGGGGGGAGAATCATGAACTCTATTGAACCGGCTGAGCTTGCAGTTGCGATTATTACGGAGTTACACAATACCGAGCCGAAAAAGAAAACCGGGTGGGCTGCTCTGTCGGTACAGAAGAATTACTCAGCAGAGGCAATGGCAAGTAGTTATTTGTCACTTTACAAAATAGTAGTGGGACAGAAATCATGATTCTGAAACCGAGATACATTCTCGTTCGACTGTTCTGCCTCTGCATTCGTTTACGCAAGTTGAGTTATAAGACATAAGTCGAGATTTTATTAAGCGGCCTTCCTGAAACGGTAGAAAAAAGTAGTTAAAGATACCGCGTTGTAAAGGTCGACCTTTAAATAGAGCCCGATTTTCCAGTTTTGGCTGGGTTTAAAAGGGGTCAGGGTCACTACACGAGAGATTCTATTTAAGATAAATGTCTGAACAGGGACCTTATGCATAACCTCTTTGAAAAAATTTACCATTGTGCTCCGGTGCAGCTACAAAATATCCTGGTCAGCCTTTATGGCTATAAACTTTACCGAGAGCGCTACAATAAGAATTCAAAAAAATATCTAGAGTGCCTGAAAAATAGTCAGCACTTCACGCAGGCCGAAATGGATCAATTTGTTGACAAGCAATTTGTGTCCCTTGCAAAAATTGCTATCGAGACGGTGCCCTTTTACCGAAGATGGGCAAAGGAAAGTCAGATTGAGGCTTCAAATATTACTGGAGTCGCGGATCTCCTACGTTTCCCGATTGTAAAAAAAGAATTTTTGAGAGAGAACCCGAGAGATTTTGTTTCGGATTCAGCCAGTGGCTTGATAAAACTAAACACCAGCGGAACTACAGGGTCACCTTTAGAAGTCTATTGCACCAAGGACGGCAGAAGTCATCACTACGCATTTTTCTCAAGATTGAGGTCTTGGTTCGGTGTGGCCGCGCGTGGAAGGCGAGCAACCTTTTTTGGTCGAATCATAATGCCGACTGCAAACAATGAACCTCCATTTTGGCGAATGGACCTAGCTCAGAACAACTTATTGATGTCCTCATATCATCTGTCTGAAGCAAATCTTCTACACTATTACAAAAAACTTTGGAACTATAGGCCAGAGGAGATTATCGCCTACCCTTCAAGCCTTTACGAACTTGGCCGGTTCATAGTCAAGCATGATCTGGAGCCTATTCGATGTAAAGTGGTTTTCACAACTGCTGAAACTTTACTTGCTTACCAAAGGGAAGTGCTAGAACGAGCGTTTCGCGCACCGATAATTGATCAATATGGGTGCACGGAAATGGCCTTTTTTGCCTCGCAGTGCGAGCACGGTAATATGCACAGTCACCCAGAGCATGGATTGTTGGAAACTGTAACCAAAGATGGTGAACCTATTAGAAATAAGCCCGGTATACTACTCGCAACGGGGTTCGTGAATCGCGCCATGCCTTTGATCAGATACGAGGTGGGTGACCAGATAACTTTAAGCTCAGATTACACTAGTTGCCCTTGTGGCCGGCCATTTCCGGTCATACTCGGAGTTGAGGGGCGCCTTGACGATGTCGTTTATCGGAAGGATGGAACGCCTGTGGGTCGACTAGATCCGGTATTCAAAGGTGGCAATGGTATTGTTAGTGCCAAAATTAAACAGGATCACTTTGGAAATGTGGAAGTACTGGTCGTGCCAACTAATGTCTACGGTAATCGAGAGTCGGAGTGGCTCAGGCAGGAATTGGAGAAGCGGCTCGGAGCAGATGTTTCCATTACAATCCACTTGGTCGAAGAACTAGGAAAAGAAAGTAACGGGAAATTCAAGGCGGTAGTTAGCAACTTCAAACCTTAACAATTTTCAGTAAACGGAAGGAGACTTGTGTGGATAACGCCGTATTTGTGACCTGGGAACGGCATCGAAGAACTAGATCGCTGTCTAATGCGTTTTCAATTAGACTTGCAGAAATGATAACTAAGCGCAAGGGAATTTTGCGTTATATTATTTTGACTTTTAGAACAGTAAACTTTTTAATTAAATCAAGGCCAACACTTGTTTTTTGTCAAAATCCATCGGTGGTGCTAAGTTTTCTATGTGTAATTCTGAAGCCAATATTCAGATATAATCTAATTGTTGACCGTCATTCAAGTTTCAGGTTTGAAACAAGAAACCATCAAGGCTTTACGGTTAGGATTTTCCATGCGATATCGGATTACACAATTCGTAAGGCTGATCTTACGATAGTCACTAATTTAGTGTTGGCCAAGTTTATTAAAATATGTGGCGGGCGACCGTTTGTCTTACCGGACCCTCTTCCTATTTTTGATCAAAGCCCAAAGGAAGGTGACTATTTCGTGTTTATATCGTCGATGGGCCTTGATGAAAACTTACATGAAGTGCTTTCTGCGTTTAGAGCTATGCCAAACGAAAAGCTTTACGTTACTGGCAATTACGAAGCTGCTGTTCTGAAAGGTGACATTTCGTTATGTGACCTTCCAGACAACATTGAATTAACAGGCTTTGTTCCTGAATCCGATTATGTTGATCTCATATCGCGATCTAAATCATTGATTGTTTATACTTCTAATGAATATACGATTACGTGTGGTGCCTATGAAGCTGTAGCAATTTGTAAGCCTATGATTCTTTCAAATACTTCTACAATATCCAAGTTCTTTTCAGGAGGCGCTGTATATGTTTCAGGAGATGTTGAATCATTTATGTCAGCGGTTCGGGAAGTCCGTAGTAATGAGGAAAAATTAAAGAACGATGTAGGTGAATTTAAGTCTTATTATATTGAATTTTGGCGCCGGCTTGCTGATGATTTTGAAGTTGAAGTAAGAGCCCTTAATTTTAATAAAAAGGCTTAGAGTGCTATGCAAAAAGTTGATGGAAGAGTGGTTCACTTAGTCCATTGGACTAAAAGTGGGATTACTACACTCGTCAGAGATATTTGTAAGCTAAAGGGACATTCGTTTATTTTATTTGAGAAGGATAGTGATTTTGATAAATATTATTCTGATATTGTTGATAAATACTGCGCCAAAGAAAGTGTTATTAATTTTGTAAAAATGGTTAGAAATATATCTCCAGAAATAATTCATGCGCATTCGTTTATGCCATTGCTAGTAGCGCTACTATTTTTCAGGAAGTCTAAAATTATCTTTCATGTGCATAACGAATATCCATACTTTTATGATAATAGGATTAAGTCTAAGATAAAAAGATTTATTTTGCGGGTTTCGAAATCTGTTGTTTCATACAAAATTATATGTGTGTCAAAAGAATCCGGTGAATCAATTAAACGTATTACAGGTTCTGACTACGAAATCGTGGTAAATGGTCTCCCAGATGAAGGTTCCGTTCGATCGCTTTTCGATGAAAAGCCTGACCAATATCGTTTTTACTCTGTGTGTCGATTGGATGACCAAAAAAATCTTGATTATGCAATATCTCTTATAAAAGATCTATCAGCGAAATTTAATGGTGTGGCGCCCACATATGATATTTACGGTAAGGGCGCTTTATACGATTCGCTATCTGAAAAAATTGAGCAGAGTTCCGCAGGTAGTTTGGTTAAACTGAAAGGATTTGTTCATGAGCCACAGTATCTTTCCGAACATTACGATTATTATATAAGCACATCTATATATGAAGGGTTTGGTCTGTCTATTGTTTCGGCTATGCGTGGTAGGAATATAGTTTTTATGACACCAGTTGGTGACCTCCCGAGATATTTGAGTGACGGGATCGAAGTTATTTTTCTTAGTCTTGAGCGCACTAGAGATATTGAAATAATTTCAAATTTTTTAAGTCAGAACGAGTCAAGAAAAGTGGCTGTGCAAAGACGAGCACGTCTGAAGTTTATTTCATGTTTTACACAAGATAAGATGCTTAATGATTTAGATAAGTATTACAAATAATAAAGGTGCAATTAGTTTTCTTAATTCGTAGGTTTTTTTATGTTTATATATAAAAGTTTGAAAAGATTTTTTATATCAGTTTATGATCCATTCCCGTTTAGACGCTATACTAAAAAATATCAATGTATTTATATTCATATTCCTAAGTCGGCGGGTACGAGCATACTTACTGCATTGCAGAATGGAAGGCCTCATCGGGATCATGCAAATATTAAAGATTATTATAGGCGTGATCCCGCTAGGTCAGAAGACTACTTTAAATTTTCCTTCGTTAGGAATCCATATGATCGTATTGCATCGGTTTTTTTTTACTTACAAAGAGGTGGGAATGGCGGTAGTAACGATTTGGAAATAAAGTATGATATGCTTAATCGCGGTATTTATAACGTTAACGATTTTGTAAATAAATTTTTAGACGAAGAAGCTTGTTTGCAATACGTATTGCTTAGGACGCAGTATAGCTTCTTTGTTGATGATAAAGGTGAGTTTAAAATGGATTTTGTAGGAAAATATGAGAACCTGGAGCATGATTTTCTATACGTTGCTGATAAGATCGGCCTGCCGATACGAAAATTACCAAAATTAAATATGAGTGATAACCAGCCTCTGCCTCACATGGGATATATTCATCATTTTAATGACATTAGTTTAAGAAAGATTAATGCTTTGTATTTGGATGACTTTGAGAAGTTCGGGTACTTTAAGCATCACCATTAGGTTGAATATGCATATTTTTCGTTGCCAGGTTAGCCATTTCGTCCGAATTGGTCTACGCTTCATTTTTTTAGAGTGCTGATCTCGCAGAATTTTATCGTTTGCCTTTAGCTTTATATTTTTTCAGTCTTTCGATAATTTTTGTAATATAATTTATTTATTTGTGTAGTAGTGTACGTGCGTGATTTGATAACCGTTCTATACTGACGTTAGTGGTAAGCTAGGCGGGTAATTGTAGGAGGAATAAGCGATGTGTATATCTGTATCCAAAGTGTTGTTTCCCGTTCTCGGCTTGTCCGGTATTTTCTGCATGGCAGGTCAGGTTTTGGCGCAGCCGTCAATTGGTTCAGTTTCTTTAGATTCTAATGATTCGAAATTGTTAGATTCGATAATAGTGATGGGTAGCGGTTTTGGATCGAAAACTCAGTCCGCGCCAGTTCTTTTCGACCAGGTAGAGGACGCTTACGAAAATGGTAGGCGTAATGAGGTTTATTCTAACGTGGACGATGGTGAATTGGTTATACGGTCTTCTGATCCCACAATTAGCCTTTGGGAGAAGTCGAGTTTAGCTATTATGATTGATAGTGGTCGTGCGCCTAGATATCCATCATCTCAGGCTCACTACTACTTTGAAGGTGAGAATAATTTTCTGGGTTGGCCTAACGCCTACGGAGGATTTGAAACACCGGTAGACAATAAAAAACTGTATATATCTTGGTGGTATAAGCCAAAGTTTGATCCTAGCTCATATTGGGCTTTTTCGCGTGAAACTCAATCCGGGACGTTTTCGAGGCTTGAAAAACTTTTGGTTGATGGGCGGGATGTTGGTGTGTTCATTGGAATTGATAGAGATAACTTGATCAATGCCTCGTTTCCCGGTTCGAACTCCGGCGCGCTTAAAGGTCAAACAATTCGAGGGGCGGAGTCGGGAGCTACAGTAATTTTCCCCAATGAGGGCAGAGGCGGCTCCGGGTCAGGGTATGAAAGTCCAGGTTCTCAAAAGTATATTCGGATCTGGGAGGACCCGTACGGGAAAGATGGGATTCGTCTTTCGTGGACTCAAATGCATCAGACTGGTATGGGTGTGGTTAATTGGGAGGCTAAACCATTGAATGGTGGTGATTGGAACCATTTAGAAGTGGCGTTAGATACTGAGAAAGGCAGGGCTGATTTTTTCTTGAATGGTGACAATTTCACTGGTTTTGATTTCGATCCCTCGGAAGACTTTGGTGGACAGTGGAGTCCGACTGTGGCGCTCCTTGGGCTGAATGGCAAAGTTGGGAAACTTCAAGAAGGTGAGATAGACGACATCTATATTGACAGCTCACTGCAGCGAGTCGCTATCGGGGACGCTGCGAACTATGCGGACCTGACCGATTATGAAATTCAAAGACCAACTTCATGGAGCAGTGAAAAAATCGAATTTCAGTTAGTACTTGGACAGTTTGAAAGCCGCGATACCCTCAGCGGTCTGTATGTGTACGTTTTTGACAACGATGGCAAGGTCAACCAACAGGGCTATGAAATTTGTGAGGACTGCAAATCTCCCCCTGCATCAACACCGTTGATTGTAAAGTAACGTTGTTTAATAAAATCTCTACTTTAGAAGGACGGTTGTAAGGTGGAGTTTAAATTTGATATCGGACCAACCCCTAGTTTAGGTATATAGTGTCAGAATAAATCATTATTATATATATCACGGAAGTGAAAGGTTGGCTACCAGGTAAGGACTACGCGGCCTCTGAAATAGTTGTTGGTGGCTCACAGCCCATCACGGTCAAATTATGATGAGAGGTTTTGTGTTATCCCTGCCTGAGGAACGAGCCCAGATACATGTAGCCCCCCTCGCTTTTCCGAAGTTGCTATGGCTTTTACATAAGTTTAGATGGAGAGCCGGATGCGCTTATGGGTGCCCGTCCGGTTCGGCGAATAGAAGCGGAGTGATAGTTCGACTATTCCCTGTCTCATGCTCTGCTGTGGATTGGCCGGTGATGGAGCTAACTCGCTGTTGCCATGGATCAGTGCCCCCGCTGGGTTGTTGAAAGAGAGATGTCATTCAGTAAAAGTGTAGACTGGGTTTTAAAAGCACCGGATCGCGCGTGGGAACAACGTGGTGGTAGAGCGGAGAAATTTCTGTTTTACTCAGATCAGGGAAGCCCGTATGTTAGCCGTAAGTTCCGTTAGAGACTGCGGCGCTATCGAATGACACAAAGCATGAGTCAGCGCGGCATCTGCTGGAATAATCCACCGATGGAGAAGCTATTCTGGAGCCCGCTAGTCAGAGTGCGTACCGGCCTTGGGATATCAAAGTCTACTCCAGGCCAGGAAAGATGTTGTAGACTTTATGATGGTCTATAACAACCGGCAAAGACTGCATTCAACGGTGGAATTTCGTCTGTTGCCGCTGAGGAAAATCTTACAATACTGGTTGGGACTGGCTGACCGCTGCATTTCTCTTGGAGGTGCTTGATGATAAACATGAGCAAATAGGTGGTCCGAATAGGTTGTTGTATGAACCTGCCGGGGGGCGCACTGAATCGAAAACGGGTCTTGGATCTGATTGAGTTGTTTGAAGGAGAGCTTTCTTCTATTTTATGGCATATGTTGATTCCGTTAGCGCTAAGGGCCAAAGCAGCACTGGGGAGCAGGTATAAAAACTCCTGATCGCGCTTGCCAACGTTGACCCTATAGCAAGGGAAAAGTATTTCTCCATTTTCACCAGGGAGAGAGACCTATTGGCGTGAAGGTAGTAAAGTGACCGATTTTCCGCATTTTTCTACTTCAGGGACCTTTGATCTGACCCGAACGGTATCGGTTGTTCTAAGAAATGAAGGGGTTTAGGGCAAAGTAGTAACAGCAGGACGTATAGTTAATGCCACAGCAGGGTGTATTTCCCAAACCAATCCTTTTTGTCATTGACCATTTCCGTAACCCTAACTCAGGCACGGAAGGCCAACTGTTCAACCTGATTAAAGGGTTGGACAGTTCGAAATTTGAACCCATGCTTTTGGTGTTTCGCGATTCTGAATATTTGCAGGCAATGGGCTTTCCCTGTGATTATCATGTGCTGGGGCACACACGTTTATTCTCTCCGCTAACATGGGTAGCGCTTTGGAAAATTGCTCGGAAGTTCCGGGCTTCTGGAGTTCGGCTTGCCCACGTTTTTTTTAATGACCCTTCCGTTATATGTCCGCCGGTATTCCGCTTAAATGGGATTAAAACGATTATCTCCCGGCGCGACATGGGGTACTGGTACACTCCGACCTATCGCGCAATGCTGGCCATCGCCGGGAGATTTGTTTCTATTGCCATCACAAACAGCGATGCGGTGCGGCAAGTTACCGTAAGGTCCGAACCGTTCGACCCGTCGCAGGTCCACGTTATCTATAATGGTTACGAGACGGGGGAGAAATCTGATTACGAACCTGCCGATCTTGCGAGCCTTCGGAGAGCGCATCCTAGCGCCGTGTTTGTTGGGCTGGTTGCCAATATCAGGCCGATCAAACGGATGGAAGACGCCGTCACCGCAGTTGGCCTGCTCCATTTAGGCGGTCATGATCTGCATCTGGTATTGATTGGGGATGGTGATCAGACTGACCTACGGTTACTGGCCTCAGAGCAGGGTGTAACTGAAAAGGTCCATTTTCTTGGCTCCAGGGCCGATGTGAAAGCATGTCTCAAGGTGCTGGATATTGGGTTGTTATGTTCAGAGTCCGAGGGGTTTTCTAATGCTATTGTTGAGTACCAGTACGCAGGCCTGCCGGTAGTTTGTAGCAATGTGGGAGGAAACCCAGAAGCGGTCGAACACGGCAACACAGGGTACCTATATCCTTGTGGTGATATTGCTGAGCTGGTACGCCATCTGCAGGTGTTGAGTAAGAATGGTGATTTACGCCAGCGTATCGGTGACAATGCTTTCAGGCGTGCCGGGGAGCGATTTAGTATGGAGACTATGGTGGCAAAGCATCAGGAAATATATGAAGGGCTTGTCGTGCCCGAGAGGGCCAAGTAATGGGGTTCTTGTCTAGATCGATCCGTAAGCTTGGTCCGTTGGGTGGATACCAGTTTGCCCGGCAGATCTGCCGAAACCAGCCCCGTATCTTGATGTACCATCGTTTCTCAGATCCACCGGTTAAAGGTTGGGCGAGCCCTGAGTGTTTTGAACAGCAGGTCAGGCATATTCGGAAACGCTACAATCCCTATTCCCTGGTCGGGCTTATGAAATATCATCGTGAACATGGGCGCATGCCTTCGCACGCAGTGGTGATTACGGTCGATGATGGTTATCGGGATTTTTACGAGTATGCGTTTCCCATTTTGCAACGTCTCGGCATGCCTGCAACCTTGTTTGCAACAACTGGCTTTATAGATAGGCAGCTATGGCTGTGGCCGGACAAGATTACCTGGATTCTGGGCCAGCTCTCCCATATCAACCAGAACTTGACTATTGGTCCTTTCACAGTGAACGAAGGTGCTCTAAATGATGAATCTCGGAATGAGCTGTGGAAGCGGTCGATTGCCTACGCCCTCTCGCTGCCCGATGAAGAGAAACATGAATTTATATCCGCATTGGCCGACGAGCTGGGTCTTATCTTTCCGGATGGAATACCGGAGTCCTTTGCACCGTTAAGCTGGGACGAACTCAAGAAAATGCAAGAAGCTGGTATTGAGATTGGAGGGCATACAGTAACCCACCCATCCTTGGGGCAGGTTACTGAGTCTCAGGCAAGGGATGAAATATTCGGTTGCCGTGATGCGTTGAATCAACATCTGGGGCGTCAGGACCGTACATTCTGCTACCCGAACGGCCAACCTTCGGATTTTCAGTATTTCTTGCCGGAACTAGTTCGAGAGGCTGGATTCCTGGGAGCGGTAACGGCGTTTCCAGACGCCCAAGGTATCAGCAACAGGTATCTGATGCGTCGGCACGCCAGCGGCGACAATATGTTTCAGTTCCACAAGGCTGTTTCGGGCTTCGAGCTCTTGGGGCATTGCGTAAAAGGTGATCGAAAGCTTGGGCTGGGATATTCAGCAACATGAAACTAGGAATGATGAATTCAGCTCAGGACGGAAAACAAACCTTCCTTGCAAAGCTGGATATAGCGACTATAAGCCAGTTCAGCTTTGTTCTGTATTTGTATTTCATCCTCGATTTCTTTCTTCGCTTCTCTGCTCGTATTCCTGGCTATGGTGCCATCAGACCCACATTGTTAGTTGTTGCCGTTATAAGTCTTTCATTGTTCTTGCAGCGAGATAAGCTGAAAGGCCGTTTTGAGGACCCGATTTTCAAAGCAATCTTTGTGCTGTTTGGTTATCTCGTTATCAGCCTGCCGTTGGTGGAATGGCCCGGGAGTGTCGTTCGCGCAAACATTGACCCCTTCATCAAAGCCGTTGTGTTCCTATTCTTTACCGCCCTGATTATCGACACGGAGAGGCGCCTGAGATGGTTTATTGCCGTGTTCGTATTATGCCAAGTGTTTCGTGTTTTGGAACCGCTATATCTTCATATTACGCAAGGGTACTGGGGGAGCTCCACTCATCTGGGTGGGGGAGAATTTGCGGGTCGACTCTCAGGAGCTCCGGCGGATGTGATCAACCCGAATGAGCTGGGTTTTGTGATCGTTACCGCCATTCCCTTCCTTCATTATCTGCTGTGGCCTTTGGGCTGGAAATCCAAACTTATTTACCTGGCCATTATGCCGGCGCTGTTGTACTCACTGATACTCACCATGTCTCGAGGTGCGTTCATTGCACTGTTGGTTGTTGCGTTTTTGGTGTTCAAAAAATCAAAGCACAAGATGAAGCTGATTTTTTTGGCTGTGGTGGTTGCGCTAGGTGCTCTGAGTGTGATGACACCCATTCAGAAGGATCGTTATTTATCTCTGGTTGATAGCGATACCGCAGGAGCTGCCACTGCCGAAGGGCGTCTTAAAGGAATGGTGGGAGAATTCAAGTTGGGTCTTACGAGGCCTGTTGTGGGCCATGGTCTTGGAACGACACCTGAGGCAAAAACTCATAAATTGGGAGAGCGGAAGGCCAGCCATAATCTTTATGCTGAGTTGATGATTGAATTAGGTTTGATCGGATTTGTGATTTTTCTACGTTTTCTTTACCAGATTGCCCGTAAGCTTTCCGTTGTTCGGTCGCAATTTGCAGCCTTGAACAGAAGCGACCGGTCTTATTACTCGCGATTGAATAAGTGTCTTATTGCGGTGTTTTGGATGTACGCGGTATACAGCCTGAACTATTGGGGGTTGTCCCAGTACTACTGGTATCTTTTGGGTGGTCTGGTGATTGCGTTTGGGCGCCTCGTTGAGCAGGAATTGACTTCTACCAGTGATAAAAATATACAAATGGGCCAGGGGAGCAAGTCAAGTTCCAGTTATCCCTTAGCCGACCGTTTGCGGAGATAATGTATTGCTATTCCGTTGCACTTTGGGGATTAACGAGCCAAAAACCTTCTATAAAAATATTTTGTATATACATGAAAAAGACGGTGTTTAGATGTTAAAATTCTAACGTTATTTTTCATAATAACCAACCGATAGCAGGCCGAAAAATGGACGGTTCAAGGAAGACATTAATTTCCGTGGTGGTACCGGCATTCAACCGAGTTGAGTATATTAGAGAAACGGTGGAATCGGTTCTTTCTCAGGACTACGATCAAGTGGAGCTTATCGTCGTTGATGACGGTTCTACAGATGGAACTTACGAGATTCTTCTTGAATATGCGGAGAAGGGAGATCTCAAACTGTTAACCCATCCAAACCGCGCTAACTTAGGTCAATCAGTTGCATTGAATCGGGCGCTTGAGAATGCTTCCGGCGAACTTATAGCCATACTTGATAGCGATGATATTTTCTTGCCAGGCAAGCTTCGCTCTCAGGCAGAGTATCTGCAGGCTCACCCCGAAGTTGGACTTGTTTATGGAATGGGTGAAGCGGTAGATGAGAATGGGCGATGGCTCTATAACATTCTCTCGCCGGATCATATTGAACCGAATGACCCAAACGCGGTGTTGCTGGATTGTTATTTTTCTTTGCCAGTGAATGCATTAGTGCGCCGTTCTTTTTATGAGCGGATTGGTGGTTTCGAAGAAGGGTTTCGCGCCGCACAAGATCATGACATGTTGATCAGGCTAGCTGAGAGTACCAAGTTCGCATTTATTCCAGTCAAGGTTTTTCAGTATCGTCGCCATAGTGATTCGATTAGTAATAAAGGCCAGCGGAAACGCTGGGAGAATGGTTTTAGGATTCTCCACCGTGCTCAGGCTCGGTATCCTTATAAAAAATCTACCATTCGCAAGCGGCGCGCATTACTCAATTTTCGAATGGCACAGGTCTGTTGGCGTGAGAACAAAAGTATTACTGCACTAGGGTATCTGCTAAGGTCCGGGGCTCTTGATCCGATTAGGGCACTAAAGGTGCTTACCGGCAGTGAAAAAGCTAGCTAGGAAAGTGTTCCCTCTGAAGTTTTGAAGTTAGGGGAAGTAGGGAAAGGAGTTACGGGCCAATGAAGGTTTTGATGACGGCTTTGCAGCCAGGAGGCGGCATTCGCACTTTTTTTCGCTATGTGTACGGTCAGCCAGCTTTTGAGGGCTATAGCTTTACCCTTTTAGCGCCAGATCAAGGGGGGTTAGAAGCTTTTTTGTCAACATTCCTTCCAGCAGGCCGTATTGAACTAGTCCCCGCCGATTCCGGCAAAACCGGTTTGGTGAGACAGGTACGAAAACTGGCGAACCAACACGCGTATGACCTTGTGCACTCTCATGGTTTCTCGGCCGGCTTGCTTACCCAACTGGCTTTAACTGGTAACAATACACCTCACCTGATGACTGGGCATGATATGTTTACCAAGCCCTTGTTTACTGGGTTCAAAGGCTACATAAACCATTTATTGATGGGGCTATTGTTTAATCGATTGACTGCAGTGCATACCGTAACCGAGGACGCGAAGCATAATTTTTTGGAGTTCTTTCCAGGCACCCCTGATGACAAGGTTCATCCAATCCTTCACGGGGTAGATGCCAAGTTCTTCCAGTTTGGAAAAGCTCTGGATATCAAGAAAGAAATTGGCTTGCCAACTGATGTTCCACTGATCGGATTTTTTGGTCGCTTCATGAGCCCCAAGGGCTTCAAAATTCTGGTTGATGCAATGGGTGTTATTAAAATGCGGCTAAAAGTAAGTCCTATGCCTCATGTAGTCACGTTTGGTTGGGGTGGTTTTATTCGGGAGGACTATGCTTATCTTGACGAGCTAGGGTTGGGTGAATATTTCCACCAGATGCCTCAAACGGATAACATGCCGGGTGCTTTGAAAGGGGTTGACCTGGTTGCAATGCCTTCCCGTTGGGAAGCTTGCGGACTTCTTGCCATGGAGGCATTGTCGGCAGGGGTACCGATCGTTGGAAGTGATTCTATCGGGCTTCGTGAAGTGCTTGACGGTAGTCCTGCCAGGCAGGTTCCCGTCGGAAATTCAGCTGCGTTAGCGGAGGCTTTGGTGGCAGAGATTGATGACATCGAGCTTAGACGGCAAGTCTTTGAGGCCTATCAACCAGATGCTGTAGCGCGTTTTAGCATTGAGCGTCCTGCGCGACACCTCGCCGAGTTATACATCGCGGTTTCAGCTACTAGGGGTAGGTGATTTGTTTCATCTTATTCCTACAAGTACCAGTTCTAATATCTTAGTTGTAATGCTACTCACCGTGCCAATGCCCTTTATTATTTTTATGATGTCTGCCGTTGACAGTCGAATGTCTGATAACTGCCAACATAATCGCTTCACCGAGATTGCTTAATCAATGCTAAAACGAGTTTTAATTAATACCGGGTCGAATGTCGCACAACTTATGGTTAGCATGGTGGCGACGTTTATTATGGCGCCGATTTATCTAAAGCTGATGGGGCACCACGACTATGGCTTGCGGGAAATGGTACTTGCTCTGGTCGGCTATATGGGAATGCTGGACTTAGGTATGCGCCCTACGATAAGTCGGTTTGCATCGATGCATAACGCACAAGATGACCGGGAATCTTTACTGACTGTTTACGGTACCAGCCTCGTATTTATGACGCTGGTTGGTTTAGCTTTAGGGCTGTTCTTTTGGTTTTGGGCACTTTCCTTCCCTGACATACTTAACCCGGAAAACATGGAAGGTAACACCAAGTACACACTGTTTCTGCTGTTGGTGGGTGCTCAGTTGATGTTTCTGTTCCCGGGCTTTGTTTGTGAAAGTTTTCTTGAAGGATTACAGCGTTACTACTTCAAGAATTTGGTTAACATTTTTTCCATTATATTTGTTTCAGTTCTGGCATATCACTACATGACCCCGCAAAACGGTTTGGCGCTTTTGGCCTTGTTGGCCGCTGTCACTACGCTGATTAAACTAATCATTTTTTCCGCCATACTTATGCGGCCAATGGTGGGAGCAATCTATCCGAATTTGCGCCTGTTTTCGCGAAAGAAATTCAAAGAGATGCTGATTTTTGGTTCTAAATCTTTTATTCAGGGTGCAGCCGGAAAAGTAAATAAAATGTCCGACCGAATCGTTATCGGAACGCTCATGAGTCCGGCAATGATCCCTGTTTATACGATACCGGCCACACTGGTGACTTATATCGCAACAATAAGTATGACGTTGAGTCATACGTTTATGCCGCTGTTCAGCGATCTCGATGCAAGGGGCGAGCAGGCGAAAATTAGAAAAGTCTATCTTCTGGCTAGCAAGTTGCTGGTGGCGTTAGTTCTCCCTATGGGTGTAGGTATTTGTCTCATAGGAGGGCCGTTCATTGCCATATGGATGAGTGGTCAGTTTGATCCAGCCTTGGTCGACTCAATTATCACTCTATTGGTTATCTACATGGTCGTTCCAAAGCTCAACCCATTTGCCAGCCGTTATCTGACCGCTATTAACAAACACGTGATTTTTGCGATGGTGGCACCCCCGGCAGCACTTGTTAACGTGGGCCTAAGCATCTGGTTAGTTTTAGAGTATGGCGTTATAGGTGCGGCATTGGGTTCAGTGTTACCGGTATTTGTCGTAACGCCAATATTCCTCAAGGTTGTTGCTGATAACTTGGGAATTACCATGTTTCAATACGTGAAGCACGCGATTCTGCCGGCCACTATTCCGGTGACGGTTATGGGCGGTGGCTTGGCCTGGTGGCGGGTTGAATACGGGTTGCCCGGCTACCTGGATATTGTCGCCGCCGTTGTGGTATCCGGAGTGGTGTATGGCGTATTGTATTGGTTTATTTCCATCGGGAAAGACGAACGCAACGTGCTAATGCGACTTGTGCCTGCGCGTTTCAGGTGGGGTGCATGAAAAAGGGAGTTTTCTGAATGTGTGGTTTCGCAGGATTTGCCGAGCCGGAGTTGCCCGGTAGCAGGGGCCAGTGTGAATCGATACTGGATGGCATGGGGCAGGCCATTCGGCACCGGGGGCCGGACGCAGGTGGTGTCTGGTTTGACGGGGAATTGCATTTGGGGCTGAGTCACCGCCGCCTGTCGATTATCGAACTGTCTGAACTTGGTGCCCAGCCCATGGCATCTGAATCGGGCCGTTACGTTATTTCTTTTAACGGTGAGATCTATAATTTTCGCGACCTCAAGGCGGAGCTTGAAATTGCCGGTGCCCGGTTCCGTGGTCATTCCGATACCGAAGTCATGCTTGCGGGATTTGAGGCGTGGGGTGTGGAGGAGGCACTGGCACGTTTCAATGGAATGTTTGCCTTTGCGTTAGTGGACAGGAGCGAGCGCAAGCTTCACCTCGCCCGGGACCGGATGGGGGAGAAGCCGCTGTATTACGGCTGGCAGGGGCGCAGCCTGTTGTTCGGCTCTGAACTCAAGGCCCTTGCACGCCACCCAGCCTGGAAAGGGGATATAAACCGTGGCGCGTTACCTCTGTTGTTGCGTCATAACCTGATTCCCGCGCCCCATTCCATCTATTCCGGTATTCATAAATTGCTCCCTGCGTCATTCATTAGTCTGGACCTGGACCAGCTGGTACCTGGAGAACTGCCTGAACCCTCTCGCTACTGGCGCCTGGAAGATCAGTTTTTTGATGATCGGGACTGGTCTTTAAATGGTGCTTCTTCCCACCTTGAAACGCTGCTTGAGGATGTGGTTGGTGATCAGATGGTTTCAGACGTCCCTTTGGGTGCGTTTCTGTCTGGCGGTGTTGATTCTTCCACAGTCGTTGCGTTGATGCAGAAGCAGGCCGCTCAACCGGTTCGAACTTTCAGCATTGGCTTTAACGAAGAAGGTTTTAACGAGGCAGTGCACGCAGCAGCAGTGGCACGGCATTTGGGTACCGACCATACTGAGCTCTATGTGACGGAGCAGAATGCAAGGGAGCTGGTGCCGCATCTGCCGCAAATTTACGATGAACCGTTTGCGGACTCTTCCCAGCTGCCGACTTATTTGGTCAGCGAAATGACCCGCAAACACGTTACGGTGGCTTTGTCTGGCGATGGTGGCGACGAGTTGTTCTGTGGGTACACACGCTATCCCAACATGTTACACGGTTGGCAGCGGCGCGGTTCGCTTGGGTCTCAATTGAAAGCACTTTCCGGTCGGCTGCCGTCCGGCTTGACCGCTCAGGCTATCCGTGCCCTGGTGCCGTCTCAGAGAGGGCGCAGTGTGGAAGCAATCCGGTTTCGTCTTGCGCGGGCCCGGGCTATTGCCTCTGCCACGAGCTTGTCCGAATTCTACCGGCAGTCTGTGTCTGTCTGGCCAGATCCGGGCATGGCGTTGGTAGAGCCAGGCGAGGGCAGCTATGGACTGACGGGGTCGGTTACGGCCCAGGTGCCGGACAATGACCTGAAAACCCTGATGTGGCGGGACCTGAACTGGTATCTGCCAGACGATATACTGACCAAGGTGGACCGCGCCGCCATGGCCTGTAGCCTGGAAACCCGTATACCCATGCTGGATCATCGGGTGGTGTCGTTCGCCATGGGGCTGCCTGCGTCGCTCAATATGCAGGGCAATGTCGGCAAGCAGGTGCTTCGGTCGGTGCTTTATCGCCATGTACCACGGGAATTAATTGACCGGCCGAAACAGGGTTTTGCGGTTCCGGTCGGGGCCTGGCTTAGAGGGTCTTTGCGTGAGTGGGCGGAGGAGCTTCTGGAGCCAGTCCGCCTGCGTGAGCAGGGTTACTGGAAGGCCGACATGGTTCGGCAGGTGTGGCATGAACATCTTTCAGGCCGGGAAGACTACAGTTTCGAGTTGTGGGGTATTTTGATGTTTCAGGCATGGCTGGACAATAAAGGCAGTGCGAACCCTATATCATCGGGCTGGACCGCGTGAATGTCTGAAATTCCGTGCGTGATCATTACCGGGGCAGATACTCCTACTGGTCTTACCACCGCACGAGCGCTGAGAGGCATACCGGTTACGGTTAATGGCATTTGTCAGAATATCGATGCGCCTTCGATTCAATCCAATCATTGGGACCGAGTACTTCATTTACCCGGAAGCTCGGACGAACAGCTCGAAAAGCTAATAAAAATGGCAGAAAGCGCTGAATTTTCAGGCCGGCCTTTATTACTTTTTTCCCAGGATAGTCATGTCATCTCCGCTTGGGCGCGACTTGAGGAGTTGGAACGATATTTTACGGTGCCCGTCCCTCCCCAACTGGAGGGCGAAATAATGATGGACAAAACACTGTTTCATCAGTGGGCGCTTGAGAATGGAGTCGATGTGCCACAATCTAAAATTGTGGCGAGTCTTGATGGTCTGATTGGTTTAGCGGCGGAATTAAGTTTCCCCTGTATATTGAAACCATTGGTGCGCACGTCAGCGTGGGATAGCGTGCATAAAAATAAGAAGTTTTTCTTGTTGAATTCAGAGAAAGAGTTGAACGAGTTTGTTCGTTCCTCTGACCCATTCTGCCTTTCTGACCGTTATATCCTTCAGGAATGGATTCCCGGGGGTGACACTGAAGTCTTTTTCGTGCTTTTCGCTTTTGATGAAAGCGGTGTGATGTTAGCTGAGTATGCCGGTCAGAAGCTATGGCAATGGCCGCCATTGGGTGGATCAACGGCTGTTTGCCGATTAATCGAAGAACCTCAGATGATTTCCCTTGCAAGATCAATCGCCATCAAGTTGAAAATGACGGGTCTCGGGTCTATTGAATTCAAGCGTGATCCAAGAACCGGGAAGTTTCTCGTCACTGAGCCAACGGTGGGACGAAATGACTATCAGTCAGGTGTGGCATTGAGTTATGAAAACAACCCTACCGCAGTTTTGGTAAAAAAGTATCTCGGAATTGACGAAGAGGGCCGATTTGCTAAAAAGACCAAGGCAAATTGCATTTGGGTGGATGAGTTGTCAGCCTATCGATACGCCAAGTCGATCGGGCTGCTGAAGGCTAGCGTCCAGTTAATTAGAGCGCTTGGTTTTGTTCGCCATTTTCAGTTTCTATATTTCGATTGGCGGGATACAAAACCGTTTAGGGCACATCTAAGAAAAGCGCTTTCAAGGAAGCATTCCAAATGAGCGGTATTAGTAGCGTTCTGCGGCGGGCATTCCGTTTCGATTTGGATGCCTACTTCCTGTTTTCTGATTCGCTGCAAAATGGGCTCTTGTCGCAATGCTCGAACGTTCACCCCAAAACCCTGACTGTTGATTTTTACATTGTTGAAGAGCCCTCCGATGATGAATTGTTGATCGATCTCTGCAAAGAGGGAGGGTACTTTGGATCAACAGATCAAGTGATAAGGAAAAACCTTGCGCTCACGTTTGGGCAGGCAGACAGATGCATCGTTGCGAAGTGCGAAAGTAGGTATGTGGCAATGAGCTGGGTTGCCTTGGGTCGGAATGCACAATGGCCTCCGTTTGCGCAAGTTCCCCTCACTCAAAAGAGCTCTGGCCTCTTGCACCTCAGCTACGTAAAACCGGAATATCGTGGCCATTGCCTGCAAAGGTTTCTTGACTTGCAGCGTAAAAAACTGCTGGCGGAGCAGGGGTTTGAACAGTCGGTAAGCTTTGTCGGGGTTAATAATTTTAGTTCGGTGAGGAACTCTATGGCGTGTAATGAGAGTTTTAAACTGATGTATCACCTCTCCGTTGAAATTCCGGGGTTGAAGAAAATAAATTTCTTTCCGAAATGGAATCAGGAGAGCTGGAAATCGTGCAGGGCCCATGCAAGTAGGTGGATGCCGTGACTACAGAAGCCAAAGAAACTTTAAGTGGGTATAGAGCAATGCTAAAGGATGAGCCACTGGTCAGTATTATTACGCCGACTTACAATCGTGCGGACTTTGTCGCGGAGGCAGTGCGAAGCGTTTTGGATCAGACCTATCAGAACTTCGAGCATCTCATTGTTGATGATGGATCTACCGACAATACCCGAGAAGTACTGAGCCCGTTTCTTACTGATCAACGCTTGCGATACTTTTACCAGGAAAATCAGGGCCAGAGTGTTGCGCGAAACCTGGCGCTCAAGCACGCTCGCGGCGAGTTCGTCTGTTTTCTGGACTCGGATAATGTCTGGCTGCCAATTCATCTCGCATCACAGTTAGCTGAATTTGAAGAGACTCCAGACGTTGATATTGTGTATGGAGACGGCATCACTATCGACGAACAGGGCAACGAACTTCGCCGGAAAAATATAAAAAGACACTCGGGGTATATCGCCTTTCAAATGCTCAAGGATAACTGCGTCGGTATGAATATGACGATGGCGCGTCGTAGATGCTTTGAAGAGATGGGGGGTATGAGTGGCAAACGCAGAGTGGCGGATGACTATGATCTTTGGTTGAAATTTTCATCTCGATATCGCTTCAGGTACGTGCCCCGCTATCTTGCCTATTATCGGGTTATGGCCGACCAGATCTCCTCTAATAAGGAAGCCCGTTTCGAGGCTAACGAGTCAATCATTCGGGACTTTCGAGAGAATTACCCCGATGCGTTGACTGAAGCGCAATTTGATGAGGCATTCGCCTTTTTTTACTCACGCAAGGCACGCTATCTCGCAAGTTCGGGACAAAAGTGGCTGGCAATACGAAATATTGCGACGGCCCTGAAGTATCGCCCTTTTGTAATAGCACCGTGGCGCAGTCTCGCCGCAATTTTGCTTAAAGGCAGGCGGTAAAATGAGATTCAACACGGACACTTCTGTGAGTGAACCCCATATTTCCGTGGAGCGCCTTTCCGCTGATGACTTTAGCAAGCTCGCGGAGAAATGGCAGGAGTTGCTGGAAACCAGTGATGCGGACCCGCTTTTTATGAGCTGGCCCTGGCTTTTTTCCTGGTGGGAGACCTGGGGCAAGAACTTGGGGTTGGAACTGGCGCTCTTTGGTGCTTACGACGCCAATTCACGTCTTGTCGGTCTCGCGCCGTTTTATCTACATGATTTTTCATCTCCTTTTGGGCTGCGAATTCGGCGCGCTCACTTTTTGGGTAATGCCTGGCATATTAGCCCGACTGTCCGCACGGAGTATTCGAGTCTTATAATCAGGAAAGGGCTTGAAACGGTGGTCACAAATGCACTTTTGGCGGAGGTCTTTCAGCTCAGCTGGGATGAAATGATCGTGTGTGATCAACTGTTACCTGAGCTTTCTCGCTGGGAAAAGGGCTTTGCTACCAGGGGAAGAAAAATCGCATTGGTACCTCGGGCCAGAGATTCCGGAGTGCGCGTACCGACACAAGGGGCATTCCAGGAGTGGCTCCGAAGGCTCGGTGCTAACACTCGCCTGAAGCTTTATAATCGGCGTGCATACATCGAACAGAAGAAAGGCGAGCTCGTCTTAATACGAGTTACCGAGGATCAGATACCGGCTTTTTTTGAATATCTGAACGAGTTTCATCGGCATAGATGGGGAAAGCCTTGTTTCGATGACGACGCGATCGCTTTTCACAAAAAGGTCATAGCGCGACTTCAACCTCATCAGCTGGCTTTGACAACTTTGGAATTGAACGGTGAGACCATTTCAGTTCTCTACGATATTTTGGCGGGGCCTAGCAGGTACAACTTACAGGCGGGATTTCAGGAAGATTTTGATCGAAAAGTGGCTTTGGGAACTCTGCATCTCGGTTATGCCATTGAGGAATGCTTCAGTGCCCAGAGCGTCAGTTATTACGATCTGCTCGCCGGTTACGGCAAGAACAGCTTTTATAAAAGTCGCTTCCAGGGTGAAACGGTTCAGTTTGTAACGGTTCAGTTTGCGCGCCATCCGTTGATGCGAGGAATCTATCGGGTGCAGGCTTTTCTCCCGGAGGTGCTGCGGAAGTCGCTAAATCGGCTTGCTCGTTTGTGAAGGCGAAATCGCGGCTTGTAGTAGGAAAATTCGGGTCTGAAGGCTTGATGCCGATCTCGTTTTTTTGTTTAAGCGAATTAATCAAAGCTTATGATAATTAGCAACATTAGCTCTCGCAAAGTAGAGAGACAGCAGCTAGAGGTGTCTGCCTTAATCGATGGATATCGGCTTTGGTATCGCTTTCCTGAGAAGTTTTCAGTCGCGCCTTCAGCCGAACCATTCTTGGCGGCTTCATTTTTTGCGGCGTCTCAGTCAGGTCAAATTTTGGAGATTAAAGACTCGAATACGGCCTCACCACGTCTCCTTGCAAACTTGAAGAACCTGCAGTGTATCTTCGGATGTTGGAAACCAGATTTACGACCTTTTACCGTTAATCTTCAGGCCGCGATACCGCATGCTGGCAACAAAATGGTTTGTAGTTTTTTCTCTGGTGGCGTTGATGGCCTCTATACACTTTTAAATAACGAAAGTGAAATCACCCACCTGGTTTACATCAATGGCTTTGACTTTCACGTTTCTCCTGAAGAGTTTGCTGTCAATGTTCAGAGGCTAAAAGATTGGTCGGCGCCTTTCGAAAAGGAACTTATTCCTGTAGAAACCAATTTTTATGAATTTGACCAGTTGTACGGCGTTGGACGTCACTGGAGTCATGGAGCTTGCCTGGCAAGCGTTGCCTTACTGCTCCAGCCAGCTAAATGTATTGTGCCTACCAGCTTTACCTATCGGAATCTGCGTCCTTGGGGAACACATCCTTTGACAGACAATCTCTGGTCTACTGAGATAACAGAGATTATTCATGACACAGCAGACCTGGATCGCCCTGAAAAATTGCAAAGAATCGCTGAGCGATCACAAGCTGTGCTCGACAACCTGGTTGTCTGCTGGAAATATCCGGACAGAAATTGTGGTCAGTGTTTAAAGTGCATAAGAACCATGATCATTTTGAAAATACTTGGCATAGATACTTATGCTTTCACGAGTTCTATTACCGCTGAAGATGTATCTAAAATATCCCCGTCGCAGCATTATCGTCATCACTTTGAAGATTTGCTCAGGTTTGCGATAAAGCAAGGCGATGAATTTATGGAGCGAGCCCTGCGAAGAACTCTGTCAATTTCTACTACCAGGAAAATTGTAAAATTTATCGATGATAAATATTTAAATCAGAGTATTCGCACCGGCTTCCGTTACTTTCAAAAAAAAAGGCGTTGAGATTCTAGATGAAAAAATTATGGCGTCGACAGAAAGATAACTTATTACTTATTAAAGAAGCATATAGAGTTTCTGGTCTCTGTGTTAAATACCATGGTAGCTTCAGAATACGTGCATTTTTTCAAGCCTTGCGCTTCACTTGGAAAACTAAGATGCGTCCAATGGAGGCACTTGAATACGGTGCATTTTCTTCTGACGCACGACCATATTCAGACTATTTAAGCAAAAGGACATGTTCTGTCTTGCAGTCGCGCCTCAACCCTCAAGACTGGTTTTGGGTAACTGAGGACAAGGGAATCTTTCAGTCATTTTGCGACGCAAAGACGATACCGACGCCCAGATGCTTAGCGCTTCTTTTCCGCGATTCGCCAGGTGTTTCCTCAGGGCGTCCGGTGCCTCCGGTCAAAAGCGCCTGGAGTGAGACTATATCTCAGTTTGATTTGGATAAACTTGTTATCAAACCGTGCCGGCATAGTTACGGACGTGGTCTCTTGGTTCCTTCGCTCCGTGAAGGCCGAATAGTGGTGAACAACCTCCAATTTGACTCTGTTCAAGAGTTGGCAAATTATATGTTTGACTTGCCAGAGTTGACAAGCTGGATTATTCAGGAACGAATTCAGTCACACTCTGCATTATCCGAGTTTTCGGGCACAAGACATCTTCAAACGATACGAATTTATACCCATGTCGATAAGTGTGGAAAGATTTTTATTGTTGATGCATTTCTAAAGGTCATTGGTGGGGATGCTGCGATTGACAATTTTCAACATGGTTCACTCGGAAATTTTATAGCACCGATAAACATAGAAACAGGGCTCCTTGAGTCGGCGATAACGCGAAGCCCGGATATGGTGTGGTATAGGCTTGATGATCATCCAAGAACCAAACGAATGTTTCAGCAATTTACGATACCATTGTGGGAGAATGCAAAAGAATTAGTCATTAAGAATGCTGAACATTTTAAACCAATCCGGTCTTTGGGGTGGGACGTTGCGATTACAGAGGGCGGCCCAGTGGTTATTGAGACGAACATGCGTTGGGACCCGCCAAACTGGAATTCCGATACGATATATAATGTCCGTAACGTTCTTGAAAACCCGGATAGTGTGTTTGGTAAGTAAGCCAGCTACGTTGTGAAATGAACGCTTACTCTGAAGTGGAAGATGTTGAGGGCCTGCAATGGCAGTCGTTAGTGTAGTAACGCCGACTTACAACAGAGCCCGGTTCCTGCCCGATGCCGTCGCGAGCGTTCTGGCGCAGACTTACGCTGATCTCGAGCTTATTGTTTTGGATGATGGCTCTGTTGACGATACCCGCGAAGTGCTGGAGCCCTTTCTGGCTGATAGGCGGGTTCGTTATTTCTACCAGGAAAACCAAGGACAGAGTCATGCCCGTAATCATGCACTTGAGCAGGCGACAGGAGACTTTATCGCGTTTCTGGATTCTGACGATCTGTGGACACCAGACAAGCTGAAAAAACAGTTGGCTGTTCTCAATGCAAATCCCGACGTTGATATTGTCCATGGTGACGAGGCCATGATTGATGAACAGGGGGTGGTTAGCAGCCTGGAAAACATGAAGCGTTATTCCGGATGGATCACACGGTATCTGTTGGCTGATAACGGTGTAAGTATTTCCACGGCGCTGGTGAGGCGGCGGTGTTTTGATGAGATGGGAGGGTTTGATACGTCAGTGGGTGTTGCCGATGACTACGAGTTGTGGCTGAGGTTTTCTGCAAGGTACCGTTTCCATTACGAACCGGGCATCGTCGCCTCATACCGTGTGATGGAATATCAGATTTCTTCTGACAAGCATAGGCGGTTCGCGGCAAACGAGAGGATTATCAATACATTCCTGGCGCGGTATGGTGAGGTGCTATCCCTGCGCGATCGTCGCTGGGGGTTGGCGCGCTTTTTTTGTCGCAAGGCGCGATATTTTGCCAGTGTGGGGGAGCGGGACGTGGCTATCAGCGCTATTGCCCGCGCATTCTGGCATGCGCCGCTGGACCCGGTTGTTTGGCGAGCGCTCTACCGCGTAATGATACCCCGGCGATGACAAAGGATGAGATTCGGCCATAGTAAAAGCCGCCCCGTATAGGCACAATATTCTTGGTATTATATATCTCATAAGGATCGTGAATATGAGCGAAACAAGGCTTCGAAGTGGCGGGTTTGGTCAGGCCTGGGTTCCTTTTGCCATTGTTTTAGCTTCCCTTTTTTTTCTTCTTTGGCCTACGCTCGAAGGTATCTTTAGTCGCTGGCTTAAGTTTGACGAGTCGTATTCACACGGTTTCCTTCTCCTCTTGGTTTCCATGTTTCTCATATTCCGAGTTGTGAGGCAACGCACTCTGGTACCCGGTTTTTATCCTCTCTGGCTTGTACCCTTTATTTTGGCGTTGCTGGTTTATGGGCTTGGTGATCTTCTGCGGGTACAGGCTTTCCAACATTTGATGGCAGTTCCTCTTATCCTTGGCGCCTTGGCGGTGCTTTTGGGTTGGAGACAGGTTCGTTGGCTTATTGCACCGGTAGGGCTGCTGTTTTTCGCTATGCCTGTCTGGGACTTTCTGGCCTGGACGCTTCAACTGATCACGACTGAGGTCAATCAGTTGCTGCTTGGTCTTTTCAACATTGAGTTCGAAGTTGAGGGGGTATTTGTTTATCTCACCGGCGTGGGGGCCTTTGAAATTGCCCATGGTTGCTCAGGTTTGCGATATCTGTTGGTAGGGCAGTCGTTGGCACTTATTTACGGCGAGCTCAATCTCCGTACACTTCGTGCTCGTGTGATCTTATTCACCACTAGCGTGTTTCTTGCACTCTTCGCTAACTGGCTGCGGGTTTTCGTGATCATTTACATGGGTTATGAAACCAACATGCAGACCAGTCTCATTGAAGACCATGAAAGTTTTGGCTGGTGGGTTTTTGCTGCCACGCTGATTCCGCTTTTTCTGATTGGCCGTCGCCTTGAGTCTTTGAAGGGGGAACAGGCTAATGATATGGAAGGCAATGGGTACAAGGCGGCAATGCCATTCGGAGCGGCAGGCTCTACGTGGCTGAAAGTCGGTGTTGTTGTCACTGCACTCTTACCTGTTTTGGTGTGGGCAGCTTTGCCATCCCCGGATCGCACTGTTGAGTCAGACCCTCTGGCATTGGAGCTCCGGCTGGACGGCGAACGCTACGGTCCTCTTTTTTCATCTGACCTGGAGGGTTGGCGGCCCAAAGTCCGGAATCCGGACCGGGTGTATACTCAGACCCTTTTTGACCGCAGCCTGGCTACTGATCAGTCCGGGCCTGGCGAGTCTCTTTTTGCAGCGGTGTATAGCTATGACTACCAGCGCGAATCGGCCGAGCTGATTCAGTACTCGAACCGGGTTTATGATCGAGAGGAGTGGCATCCTGATACATTCTTTACTTTGTCTGGGCCGGACGGTGCGCCTTTCAAAGGTGTTACGCTCCGCCATCGCCTGACAGACAACGTGATTCATGTGGCCTATACCTATTACGTCGAAGGTTTTTGGGAGACTGATGATTTGAGGGCGAAACTTGCCCAGGTCCGAGGTTTTGTCAATTCCCGGAGTGATGCGTCTTTGATTGTGTTTGCCGTGGCTTGTGAAGACTGTGATGGGAAAAGTCGCTTGTCAGCAATTATAGATTCAGCGGTGGGAAGGGTGGTGGCTGCGGTGGATAGGCAGGTTGCTGGAAAACAGATAGACGAGAATTAACTTCTCTTGAATAGCAGGGCAACCCCTCGCTTTAAACGAGGGGTATATTCAATCGGAGGCCATTACTAACCCTGGCCCCCAAACTTCTCCAACACCCGTTTAGCATCCGCATCGCGGCCGTTGGCGCGATAGGCCTCTGCTAAGTGCATGGCAATCTCCTCGGAATCCGGCTGAAGTTCGTGGGCTTTTTCCAGAACCGGCAGGCTTTCTTCCGTTTGTCCGGCCCTGAACAAGATCCATCCGTAAGTGTCAGCGATGGCGGCGTTTTCGGAATTCAGTTCAAAGGCTCGCCTGGCGAGTTCCATGGCGCGGTCATCGCCTTTCTGATGGTAGATCCACGCCAGGTTGTTGAGCGCGACCACGTTTCTGGGGGTTACCTCAAGCAGTTCCTCGTAAGGCGGTATCGCCTTTTCCGGTGCCTCGTTTTCCTGATGCATCATGGCCAGGTTCATCAGCACCTGTGGATTGCGGGGAAATGCCTGACGCGCGTTTTCCAGGGATTCAATTGCTGCGGTGCGCTGGCCAGACCGGGTGAGAGCTCGGGCATGGGCGACTTCCAGTTCTGCCGTCCGTTCCTTCTCAAGCGCAAGCTGATAGAGCTCTGCCGCCTCCTGATGCTCTTCCTGCTGTTCAAAATAACGGGCTTCTATGCTGAAGGGGGCTGCGGATGCGGGATGTTGTTGTTTGACGTCTCGCAGGATGTCGCGGGCCTCTTTGGTATTGCCTTCGGTGAACTGAATCGCAGCTGCCTGAATGCCGATCTCCTCGTTCTCCGGGAAGAGTGTACGCCCCCTCCGTAGCACATCTGATGCCTGCTCCAGCCGGTCCCGCTGGGCCAGTTGGGTGGCAATTCCGTGATAGACCGAGGCAACCGCTGATTCCGCCGGGGCGGGGTTGGACTCGTCTTCACGTTCCATCAGGCTTGCTGTCAGTTCATCGGCCCGTTGAGTGTTGTTGTTGATCAGCGCCGATTCCAGCAATATCAACCTGGGGCCGTACGCGTCGGGGTTTTGCTCACGGATCTTTTCCATTAGGGGCAGCAGTTCTTCTCGCGGCATTACCGAAGAGATCCCCTGTAGCGCCTGTTGGTTGTCCGGGGACAGTTCGATGGCGCGGCGGTAGTAGTCTTTTGCCTGGTCTGTTTCATTGCGTATCCGCGCAAGATTGCCAAGGGCGTTAAGCCCGGAAGGGTTCTCGCTATCCGCGTCCACGGCTCTCTGGTAAAACTGTTTCGCCTCTTCGATATTTTCAGCGTTGGCAGCAACATTGCCGCGGGTAATCAGCGCGGAAACACTGTCTGGCTGTTCTTCTACCCAGTCGGAGGCAGCGGCGATCGCAGCGTCGTTGTTGTTGGCAGATACGTGGGCCTGAACAACCAGCAATCGTGCCTGCTCGGATTCCGGGTCGTTCTCAAGTACCTGATCGGCCTGTGCAATGGCTCTGTCGGTTTGGCCGGTGCGCACCAGATACGTCGCATACCGTAGCCGCAAGCTGTTGTTGTCCGGTGCCAGCTCCAGGGATTTTTCGATGAACTGTTCACCGCTTTCGGTGTCGCCACTGACCAGTGAGGCGATGCCTACCAGCGCCAGGGTTTCCGGGTCTGAATCCTGGTCTTCCAGATTGGCGAGGATTTCCCGCGCGCCTTCGGGGTTGCGCATCTGGAGGCGGGTAGCCGCAAGCAGCTTGCTTGCCTGTTCCGAGTCGCCGATATTTGCAACCGGCGCCAGCAGTCTTTCGGCGTCTTGCGGGCGGCCCTGGCGATAGCGAATGATGCCCAGCATCAATGCGGCCTGCTCCTGGCTTGGTGCCTGGGCGAGTACTTCCTCAAGGTAGCGTGCGGCGTTATCCAGTTCGCCGTTGTTGAACGCCTCCTGTGCTGCTATCAGATTGCTCCTGATGGTGCCGGGTGCAGACTTGGCGAGGATTTCCTCGTAGACAAAGGCTTCCGAGGATTTGCCCTGTTCCCGCAGCACATCAATCAGCGCCGACATGGTTCCAAACTTCTGGTAGGTCATTATGTCGTACTGGCCAATGGTCTCCAGTGCGTTGACGTATGCCTGTTCCGCGTCAGCCCAGTCTCCCGCGTCGTGGGCCAGCCTGCCTTTCCATAGCCAAAGCTCGACGTTATCCGGGTTCAGCGCTTCTGCCTCGGCAATATACTCGTCACCCTGCTGCGGGTTGTCCTGGCGGTAGGCCACCTTCGACAGCCCGATCAGTGGTTCCGCCTCGCTTGAATTAATGTCTCGGGCGGCGGAGTAGGCTTGCGAGGCTGCATCCAGGTTGCCCGCTGCCAGATGCACATCACCCCTGATCAGTTCACCTTTGAGCTGGTGTACACGGTCTGGCTCCTGTAATTTTTCGAGGGCAGCCAGCGCTTCTTCATACTCCTGCTGCATCAGTTTGGCTTCGGCGCGAATCAGCGCTGCATCGTTCAGGTTCTGCTGCTTGATGGACTGTTCGTCAACGTCCGAAAGCAATTGATCCAGCTGCCGTTCGGCATTGCGGGCATCGCCAGCGGTGAGCAGGTTATTGATAATGACAAGGTACGGCTCTATACGCTCCGGCTGCATCTCGATCGCACTACGCGCCTCCAGCGTACTGGCTTTAAGTTCACCCTGTCGCTGGAAGAAACGAGACTGGTCCAGGTGGCTGATATACTGGATTTCCTCCTGACTCATTTCTTCATTATCGTTGCCGCCACAACCTGCGAGAGCCAGTGAAATGGCAACTGAGAGAAGGGTGGCACGTACTGCTAACACTGGTTTCATAGCCCTGTTCCTTTCCTTTCTGGGTATTGTTATGGATTCCCTGCCTGCTACTCAGGCACTCGACGATTCAGAGGATGTTTCTATTCGGTATTTGTCGGTCAGGTTGTAAAGCGTTGGCCGGGTAATGCCTAGCAGGCGCGAAGCTTGGGCCATGTTGAAACTGCAGGACTGGAGTGCCTGTATAATGGCTGCTCGCTCGGCATTTTCACGCACCTGGCGCAGGTTGAGTTGGCTCTCGTGGCCTTCCTCATCGCAGTTGAGCTGCAGATCAGCTGCGGTTACCCGCTTGCCGTCCGCCATAATGGTGGCCCGCTTCACCTTGTTGATCATTTCCCGCACGTTACCAGGCCAGGGGTAGCTCTTGATGGCTTTGACCGCGTCTTCCGTGTAGGCGAGGTTGGGGCGGTCCATCTGTTTGCCCAGCGATTTCAACAATGATTGTGCGACTACCAGGGCGTCGCCTTCCCGGTCCCTCAGGGCTGGTACATCCAGTGTGATTTCGCTGATGCGATAATAAAGATCTTCGCGGAAGGTGCCCTGGGTGATGAGTTCCTGAACGTCCCTGTGGGTGGCACACACGACCCGCACGTCCACCGAAACCGGTTTCACTGAGCCCACACGATCGACCACCCGTTCCTGTAAAAACCGCAGCAGCTTGGCCTGCAGGGCCATGGGCATATCACCGATCTCATCCAGGAACAGGGTGCCGCCATTGGCGCTTTCAATCTTGCCTTTTTTGCTCTGGGTGGCGCCTGTGAAGGAGCCTTTCTCAAAGCCGAACAGCTCGCTCTCCAGAAGATTTTCCGGAATGGCGGCACAGTTGATCGCTGCAAAGGGATTGTCAGCGCGGTGGCTCAGGTCGTGAAGCGCGCGTGCCAGCAGTTCCTTGCCGGTGCCTGTCTCGCCGGTAATCAGGGTTGTGACGTCCGTGGGCGCGACTTTTTCCAGTGTGCGGCAGATGGTGAGCATCTGCGGGCTGGCAGCCACAATGCCCTTGATGCTGGTGCCGTTGCGGTGGCGGGCCAGTTCGCGGTTGTCGCGTTCCAGTTCTGCAAGCCGGAAGGCGCGGTTGACCACGAAGGTGAGGATTTCGGCGTCCAGTGGCTTCTGGTAAAAGTCGCTGGCGCCCATGCCAATGGCTTTGACGGCGTTTTCTTTGTCTTCACGGCCGGTCACCACAATGACCTTGGTCATGGGGGCCAGCCGCAGGATTTCTTCCAGCAACAGGAACCCTTCGGACGCTCCGCCGGGGTCCGGGGGCAGGCCCAGATCCAGGGTGATTACATCTGGCTCATTTCGTCGCAGGGCCGCCAGAGCGGTCTCCCTGTCAGCGGCAACGTTTACTTCCAGGTCTTCGCTGAAGCACCAGCGCATCTGGCTTTGCAGGCCCGGGTCATCTTCTACGATTAAAAGTCGTCTACTCACAACGGCTACAAATCCTTTTTTGTATTGTGAAGTTTCGCGGGGATTCCTCTACCCTTGATTCTTAACCGAACATTGACACTTTGCAATGATAGTGTTTGATTGATTTGGTTTTCGTCAATTATTTGGCATTCTGTTCAGGCTCCAATTCAGCCGGCGCTTGGCCCTTGACCGGTTTGACGAGCGGGAACTGGATCGAAAAGCACGAGCCCAGGCCGGGTTCGCTGGTGACGTCGATGTTACCACCCACGTTGCGTACGAATTCCCGTGCCTGGTAAGCGCCAATGCCCATTCCGGTGAGGCCCTTGGTGCTCTCGAAGGGTTTGAACAGCTGGGACTCGATAAAATCCTCGGTCATTCCCTGGCCCGTATCCTGAATGAACAGTACCACGTTGCCTCTGGCCTTTTTGAGGGTGAGGGTTATCTCGCCATCCGCCGGCGTGGCGTCCTGGGCGTTCTGTATCAGGTGGCCAAGTATGCTGTAGAGCTGTTCCCGGTCGGCTTTGATATGGATGTTGCTGGAGTCGCCAGCCACTCTTGGTGCCGGCTGACGGCGAGAGTAATGTTCTGCAAGGTGCCGGACAACCTCGGTCAGCTCCACCACTTCGGTCACCATGGTGTCGTCTGCTGGTCTGCGGATATGGTCCACCAGGTTGGACATTTTGCGAACGGCGTGGTCGGTGGTGTTGATCATGTCGTCGATAAAGGCCGGGTTTTCCCGGTGCCTGGGAGCGTTTTTGACCAGCAGGGATAATTGCGCAATCAGCGTTTTCAGGTCGTGCACCATAAACGCGGAGGCCTTGCTGACGGCCTCAAACTGCATCGCCCGCGACAGCCGGTTCTGGGCGTCTGCCTGGGCCAGCAGGTTACAGGTCTGCCGGGCCACAACCTTGATCAGGTCGAAGTTCTCCCAGTTCAGCTCCACCCGGGCGTAAGGATTGCCGATCATGGCGATGCCGTAAAGATCATTGCTCAGGTAGAGAGGGATGACCAGCCAGCCGTCGGGTATTTTCGAGATCGAGTCGGGGATTTCCAGGAGGTTGTAGCGTACCGGGTCGCTCTTGTACTCGTGGAGGTCGATAATCCATTCACGCTCGCCGAAAAATCGAACCAGTTCCGAGTTGCCATCGATCGTTGTGTATTTCGGAGTTACCATGTTGACGGCGGTCTTGAGTATCAAATCCCCCCGGTCTTCGCGGATCCACAAGGCACCGGCATTGCTCTCCACCAGGCCGGTGAGAATGCGGATTACCCGCTCGGGGAGTGGTGGGTTATCGCTGAGGTCCGCCATTTCACGGGTCATTTTCAGCCATTCGTCGCGGTAGTCGTATTTGTAGTCGAAGAAGTTCTGGCTGATGAACACCATCAGGCGGGCTCTTACGCGCCGGGAGGTGAGCAAAGTGGTCAGAAACACCAGCGCAACTGTGAGGAAAAGAACCTGCAGGGCTTCGCCCCAGTCACCGCCGAGGGTTTTCACGTAGTAGCCGCCCAGTGCCAGGAACAGCAGGTAGGCGCCGGC
Organism: Marinobacter sp. ATCH36; assembly: GCF_023555055.1. Taxonomy (GTDB): domain Bacteria; phylum Pseudomonadota; class Gammaproteobacteria; order Pseudomonadales; family Oleiphilaceae; genus Marinobacter. The sequence goes on along the minus strand of NZ_JAMJPL010000007.1, from coordinate 6,649 downwards.
CATCAGCAGGGTACCGGCATGGAATACCGCTTGTCGTGAGAGTTGAAAGTCCACCGGTTGCTTGCGGGTGTTGATAACGTTGACCGCAAACAGGGGGACCAGCGCAGCGTTAACCAGGCCGCGGGCATTCCAGAACGATTCCGCCACCTGGCCGAAAAGCAGCGCATCCGCGTACATGAAGAAGTCGAAGGCGAACAGGGTGGCGACTGCGATGCAGACATACTTCATGCTGGAGCGGCCGAACGACAGCGAGTTGCGCCAGATCTGTTCAACCAGGGACAGGCCCAGCAGGGAGACGGCGATCTGGCCCACTACCTTGGTTTTGCCGTCCAGAAGGCTGTACCCAAAGGCGTATTCCAGCGCGCCGGAGCCTAGCAGTAAGACGATCAGGGCTATGGTGGCGGTCGCCAGGATCCTGCGCAGGCGGCCTACAAGATTGGCTGTGCGAAAAGAATCCCGTAACAGGGCAAACAGCACCGTGATCCAGGCTGCGTCTCGCAGCAGTTCGAGCAGATAGCGGATGAAAAATCCGGGCTCGCCCCACAGGCTCTGGGTGACCAGTGACCCGGCCCAGATAACAGTGACAACAGCCGCCAGCAGCAATGAGCGGTCGGTATCCCGCCTGAGGTATCGTGTGGCAATAACCAACGCCAGCAGCCCATAGGCGATGGCTGTTGCGGAATGACTGATAAGGCTGAAATCGTTCAACATGGCTCGCGTCCTGCGTCTTGTGCCATTACTCAGACCGGCTTTTTGTTCTCACGATAAAACCGGAATATTTCTTTCAGCGGCCGCCGGGGAGTGAATCCAAATTCCCGGGCGAATGCTCTGCCGTCTATGACGACAGGATACTTGAAAAATGCCATCAGGTACGAAGGAAAACTTCGTAGCTTCAGAGTGCCCAATATCATTTTGGGCAGCAATGGCGGAACGGACGGTATCGGTATTGGCCGGCAGCCGCAGAGCTTGAGAGCATGTTGATACGCTACCCAGTCTTCCGGCGCGACATTGAAAACGCCTCGCTGGGGTTTGTTGTACGCCAGCACGATGGCATCGGCCATATCGTCGATGTGGATGAACTGCATTATCGGTGAAAAGCCAGCCAGCACCGGCGCCCGCTCCATACCCAACAGAGTACTGATGGAATTTCGCACACCGGGGCCAACGATGTTGCAGGGCCGCAGTATGGTGATGTTCAGGTCCGGATACCGCCAGAGGTAGATGTTGGCCAGGTTTTCCAGTTCCACCGAATCGATCAGGTCCGCGCTCAGGCCGGCGCTTTTCAGGGGCGCTTCTTCATCAATCAGAGCCGGGTTGTAGGCAACCGCGCCGTAAACGTGGAAGGTGGATAACACGACGATCCGTTTTATGCCGTATTTGTGGCTTAAGTCCAGCAGTTTTTGCGTGCCCAGTACGTTTGCGTTATAGCGGCGCATGCGGGTGAGCTGGCTGGACATGATGCGGCCCAGGTGAATAACGCCATCGAATTTGTAGCGCCGGAACAGGTCCTCGAACGAGCGCTTGTTGAAGTCGATGCAGTAGCTGGGAATATCATCACCGAGATAAACCTGCTCACGGAAATCCACTGCTACCAGGTCGCAACTGTCCCGCAGGCGGTCGATTACCTGTTGCGCCAGGGCGCCGGCGGCACCGGTAACAAGAATATGAGGTCTGCGTTGTTCGCCCATCAGAACAGCCTTTTCCTTTCGCTCAGTCCGGTATCGATCAGTTCGCTGATTGCCGCTTTTACAAGTTCCACCCGTTCGGTGATCTGTTCTTCCGGGATTTCCAGGTCGTCGAATATCATCGGGTCACCAAAATTGAGGTGCACCTTGGCAGGCAACACCACAGGCGCGGCCAGTGGGGCGTATGGGATGCCAAGCAGCTTAGCAAGGGGCTTGATGTTGGCGATGGCAGGAATGGTTTCCTCACAGCCCACCACGCCTACCGGCACAATGGGCGCCTTGTACTTCATCGCCAGATGCATGAAGCCGTTACCGAATCGTTTGAGCTGATAGCGGTCCTGATACAGTTTTCCAGAGCCGCGCACACCCTCCGGGAAAACAATCACTGCCTCGTCATTCGCCAGCATTTTTGCGCAATTGATCGGGTCGCCGAGCACGGCACCACATTCGTTCAACAGGTTGCCGAGATAGGGTACGGTGGGAAAGAAACGCTCGATCATTGCCCGTGGAACGCGGGGGTTTTTCTCCCGGGTTGCCAGGGCATAGGCAATCAGCAGGCCATCAATCGGCAGTTGCCCGCTGTGATTGGGCACGATGAGTACAGGGCTTTCAGCCGGAATCTTCTCTACGCCGGTGGCTTCGACACGGAAATACTTTTCGTAGAGCTGGCGGGTAAGGGCCAGGCCGTATTTCATGGCCTCGTTGTTGTAGCCCCAGGGGTCATACCCGAGCGTGCCAATCGGCTTACGTATGCGATCAATGTGGCTTTCCAGCTCTGCCGGTAGCAGCCTGGATTTCAGATAGGATGCCAGACCCATGTGGGCTCCCTGTTGTTTTAGACTCTTCCAATCATAACGCCAAGCGTATGGCTTTGGCCTTCATTCAGAACGCGATAATCACTGAGCGCATTCGCGCTCTCGACACACAGCATGGACCGCCAGGCATCATCTGGAAAATCCGACAAACGTGCCGCCTTTTCCGGCCCGGGGTTCCATACCACCGTGGAATCGCTGCCGATCATGGTCAGTTTGCGGTTTCCCGCCGGGGTCGAAACAGTCAGCGGCTCGCCACTTTCATAGATGCGGTCGGTTTCACCCTCAAATTGCACCGGACCCTGCTGGGTGTGATAGCTCCACTCGTGCAGGGAATCAACGTAGCCACACTTGTCCAGTCCTTCAATCCGGGTCTGCTGGATGTCCGTTGTAGGCAGGTAGGTATGAAGCGCCTGGCTGAAGGCGAGGGGTTCTGACCCCGGATTGGTGGTGCTCAGGACCAGTTGGCAGCCGTCGGCCGAGAAATTGAAGGTCATCAGCAAAAGCGCACGCCCCTGCCAGGCATCGGCGAAATCGGCGTTTGCGTCCAGGGACAGGCTGATTTCCACTTCCTGGGCTGTCTCGCGGACATCTTCCAGTTTCCACACCGCGGTGCGAGCAAAGCCATGGGAGGCGTCGGTCAGTATCCGCTTCCGTACTTCCGGTGGATTCTTGTCAGGAACGCCAAACCAGGGCCAGCACACGGGGATGCCACCACGAATGGCCCGGCCCGGCTGGAAGCAGGCGGTGTCACTGAGCCACAGCCAGTTCGACTCATCAAGAGGCGCAAAGTGGGTGAGGTGGGCGCCCTGCAGAAACACGCGGGCGTGGAATTGGGGATGGTGTACTTCCAGAGCCTCCAGTTGTCCAACGGTTGCCCAGCGGGTAAAGGACCAGTGCCCGGGTTTCAGTGTCACTTGTTGCCTCGTTACTGCTTGTTAGCGTGGTCGAACGATCTGATCTGACTGTTACGGCATTTCCTTACAGTCAGGGTAAATTAAAACTGTCTTTACGGCGAGAATCCGGCATAAAATCCATCGTCCCTGCCGGAGATTGTTCAATGAATAACCAGAGTGTTGCGCCCGTTGTCAGTGATCAATGGCTGGATGAGATTGCTGATGGCCTGACCGAGCATGGCTGGATGAGCCAGAACGTGGCGTCGCGTCTGGGTGTGGATTTGTTGAGTGGTCTGCGTAATGAAGTTCAGACCCTGGACAGAACAGAAGCGCTCACGAAAGCCCGCATAGGCCGGGGTGCTGACCTGCTTCGGGACAGATCTGTCCGCCGCGACAAGATTGCCTGGCTCCAGGGCATGACCCCGGTGCAGGAGGAGCTGTTTGCCTTCTTCGAGTCGGTCCGGGTTGGGCTGAACCAGCGCCTGTTTCTGGGCCTTAAAAGGTTTGAGGCCCATTATGCCACCTACCACGAGGGGGATTTTTACCGCCGCCACGTCGACAGTTTTCAGGGCAGGGCCTCCCGGGTTGTGAGCCTGGTTCTGTATCTGAACGAAGATTGGCAGGAAGCCGACGGCGGCGCTCTGCAGGTGTTCAATCGAGAAAACGAGGACGAGATTTGTGGCAAGGTGCTGCCCGTTGAAGGGCGCATGGCCCTGTTCATGAGCGAGGAGATTCCCCACGAGGTTCTGCCGGCCAATCGCACCCGTTACAGCATCGCCTGCTGGTTTCGTTGTGATGAAGTGCCATTGCCATTGTAGTGCCCAGACCCTTTTGCTAATATGCGCGCCGCTTTGAGGGATTTAGCCCCGAAGCCCGTTATGGTGGCTCCATTGGTGCCTCCGCAACGATAAACCGTGAACCCGGTCAGGCCCGGAAGGGAGCAGCCGAAGCGGTGGACTTGTGTGCCGGAGTGTCGCTGATGGAGTCACCCCCAACCCCCTTCCTAAAATATCTGACTGAAGCCATTCCTTTTAAGGTCAACGTTGCTCCGCCGCAGGCATCTCTTGAGTGTGTCGCCTTGGGCGACTAATTCTTGTTGCAATTTTAACCTCTAATACGCTAATTTCGTGATGCACCTGAGACATTTGAGCTACGGGCCATAAGCGGAACATGTGTCCTCATCGGCGAATAAGCGTTTGCAAATCGTAACCAGGATAAAAAAACTTGAAAGCAAGGAGTTGCTTTGTGCAGAAGCCAATAGTCGTATTAAATATTGCTTTATACTTTATTTTCTCTGTCGTCTTAAGCGCTTGTGGGGGCGGTGGTGGAAGTGACGATTCCTCAACCCCCACTACGGACCCTGTCGAAAAATTCTCAATCGAAACAGCCGTCATGCCCAACATGGCAGGTTCTGTTACCGGGGCGGGAGAATATCAGGAGGGGAGCACTTTCAAGCTCAAGGCAGAAGCTAATTCGGGCTACATTTTTGTTGGATGGAAGGAAAACGGGTCCACCATCTCGAATCAGCCAGCACTAGAAGCCAAAGCATCGGAAAACAGAACGTTAACCGCGGAGTTCGTTGAGAACACCATCCAAGAGATAAAGTTATCACCCTCGAACAGTCAGATCCCACTTTATACCGACCTCACTGTTAGTGCACAGGTCATCTATCTCGATGGGTCTTCGCAAGACGTATCCACGTCCGTTTCCTGGACATCTTCCGATGCTGACACAGCCGCATTTTCTGATAGCATTTCGAACCTTATTGAAAGTAAAGCACAGGGAACGGTGACTATCACCGCAAGCCTGGATGGTGTAAGTAGCGCAACAACCGTCACAATCTCCTCGCCCGAGCTGCTCTCTCTACAGCTTTCGAAGCAGAGCGTCGAACTGGCAGTGGGTGAAACTGATTCAATCCAGGTGGAAGGTACATACAAAGGTGATGTCGTCATTGACGTGACTGAGGACGTGCAATGGACGTCAGCCAATGACGGCATAGCGACTGTCAGCAACTCTGGTAGCGTAAAAGGCATTACAACTGACTCGACAGAGGTAACAGCGGAGCTCAATGGCATCACTTCGACCGCAAAGGTAACGGTAGGTGAGGCTGCTCTCAGCTTAATTACCATATCAGCTGAAGATTCCAGTATTTTCGAGGGCAGCCTTTCTCGACTCACATCATCCGCAACCTATACGGATGGCTCATCAAAAGATGTAACAGATCAAGTAACTTGGCAGTCTAGTGCGCCGTCAGTCGCTTCTGTGAGCGACGTAGTACCCAGCAAGGGGCTTGTTTCTGCTTTGTCCGAGGGCGCGAGCACAATTACGGCTCAGCTTGGCGATTTCCAGGTTGAGAGCCCATTGAATGTTGTTGCAGCCCCGAACAAGCCCGGCGCTCTCACACTGCAGGCAACTCCAAACGTTATTCTCGATAATGCTTCGGACGAGTCGCTCATAACCGCTACGGTTCTGCCTAACGATGAAGCGAATGGCGTTATCGCGGACGGGACAGCGGTCGAGTTAACACCAGGCAGTGGTGATTTAACATTGGACTCACCGCAAGGCGGCACTGTGTCAGGACAGTTTACAAGTAATGCTACCAGCTCTACGGCCAGACAATTTGACATCATGGGCGAAGTGCCAGACACCATTGCAATTGACGAAGTAACGCTAAGAGTTGTCTCTTCTTTTTCAGAGGCCATTGAAGTTTCAGGCCTTACTATCCGCGTAGTCGATGACGAAACAGGGGAGGTCAAGGCAGGGAGCTTCTTCTATGCAACAATCACCAACACATCGAACCGGACTTTTGAAATCGATGGAGCTGAATTCTTCAATGGATTAACCCTGGTGACGTCACTCTCTCCAGGAGAAGGAGTTCTAGAAGCTGGCGAGAGTGTGGAGTTAGGCATTTCGCTCAATGAAGATAGGCCAGACAACGGCTTTGCAATCGTTTTCGAGTTATCGGATTCGCCAACCGCTACTCAGTTCAGCGTAGAAAAAGCCTTTTAATGTAGTATCCGGATCAGTTCCTCCATAGAACTTTAAATTCACAGGGGCCCAAACCAATTTGGCCCCTGCACTCCTCCATACCCATCTCGAAGACTGAACATAGCGTTCGGCGGTTTTCGCCTAGTTAGTGCCCATCCAGAAACACCGTTTTCCGGTGATCTGACGTGCTCCAGGAAGAACCAGTGTGAGTGAGAAGCTAAAGGATACCAGCGATGCCTGAATTATTGGCGTCATTGGTTGTTATTTG
>NZ_JAMJPL010000006.1 GCF_023555055.1 Marinobacter sp. ATCH36 | reverse complement strand
ATCCTCTTGGGTTGGTGGTTTTGGTTCGCGCTTAAAACATACCAGATCCAAGAGGATTTTTTTATGCCTGATCAATAATATTAACCAGAAATCAATGAATTATGAGTTTCTGGATGGGCACTAGTTACCACCGAGAGCGAGGTATTGGACGGAGCCCTCGACCTGGGCACCTGCCTGATCGGCTTCCTTGGTTTTGATCTCGGGGCTTGCGAGGATTTATTTAACGAGCCCGCAGCAGACGAAGACGGTGCCGTCTTTATTCCCCTGGTCATCCCGGAAAACGGCCTATACCTCAACTTCATCTCCAACCCAATCAAGGAAATACCAGCAGAGTACTAACCTTCAGGCTCCGCTACTTATGGCCAGCCCTCGGGCTGGCCTTTTTTGTGGCCTGATGGGCCAACAACCGGTTTTCCCCTCGCCTTAATTTCCTGCTAATCTGGTTGCCTGTTGAAACTAACTCCAAAGTCCGGGGCCGAGCGGGGACGGTGTTCCGAAACCGTGCGGAGCCATGGATGGCGGAGCCCGAGCGTACAGGGATGTATTCACAGCGTGTTTCGGAACACCGTCCCCGCTTGGCCGTGCTCAGAGCAAGACAATAAAAACCTATTCGGAGAGACCCATGGAAAACGGCACCCACTACCGTACCTGTCATTTGTGTGAAGCCATGTGCGGCGTGGCGATTGAGGTAAAGGATGGCCATATCGCCTCAATCAAGGGTGATGAGAACGACCCGTTAAGCCTGGGACACATCTGTCCCAAGGCGGTGGCCCTTCAGGACCTCCACGAAGACCCGGAACGCCTGCGCAAGCCGGTACGACGCACAGCCGATGGCTGGCAGGAAATGGAGTGGGATGACGCCTTCGACCTGGTAGCAGACCGCCTGCACAGCGTACGCAAAGAACACGGCCGCAACAGCATCGGCGCCTACCTGGGCAATCCCAACGTGCATAACCACGGCACACTGGTGACCACCATGCCATTCCTGCGGGCGCTGGGCACCCAGAACCGCTTCTCGGCCACCTCCAACGACCAGTTGCCCCATATGCTGGCGAGCCTGGAGATGTTCGGTCACCAGATCCTGTTTCCCATCCCCGATATTGACCGCACCGATCTTTTCATCTGCATCGGCGCCAACCCCATGGCTTCCAACGGCAGCCTGATGACGGTGCCGGATTTCCGGGGTCGCCTGAAGGCCCTCAAGGCCCGCGGCGGCAAAATGGTAGTAGTGGATCCCCGCCGCACCGAAACCGGCAAGCTGGCCGACAAATTCCACTTTATCCGCCCGGGCACAGATGCCCTCTTGCTGATGGCGATGGTTCGCACCCTGTTTGAGGAGAACCTCGTTAATCTGGGTCATGCGGAACCCTGGACCAAGGATGTTGACCTGGTGCGGCTGGCATCCCTCGGGTTTACACCGGAAGCGGTGAGTGAGCACACCGGTATGCCGGCCGTGGACATCCGCAACCTGGCCCGCCAGCTTGCCAGCACACAACGAGCCGCTCTCTATACCCGCATGGGCACCAGCACCCAGGCTTTCGGCGGCGTTGCCACCTGGCTTGCCTATGTGCTGAACATTCTGACCGGAAAGCTGGACAGCACCGGGGGCATGATGTTCACCCAACCCGCGATTGATCTGATCGCACTGGGCGGAATGGCCGGCCAGAAGGGCCATTTTGCCAAGCGCTTCAGCCGGGTGAAAAAGTTACCTGAGTTTGGTGGTGAATACCCCTCCAGCACCATTGCCGATGAGATACTGACCCCGGGTAATGGCCAGATCCGTGCCTTCGTGACCGTGGCTGGGAACCCGGTGCTTTCCAGCCCCAACGGTGGCCGTCTCGATAAGGCCTTCGGCGGCCTGGAATTCATGGTATCGGTGGATTATTACCTCAACGAAACCACTCGCCATGCCGACGTCATACTGCCACCAACAGCAGGTCTGGAGCGCAGCCACTACGACCTGATTTTCAGCATGTTTGCGGTGCGTAACACCGCCAAGTACAGCCCTGCGCTGTTTGATGCCGGCAAGGACACCCGCCACGACTGGCAGATCCTCCTCGAGCTGGCCCATCGTCTCGAGAAAAAACGCAAAGGTGGCAGGCTGCCGGTAAGAGCAGAAATGGGCTGGCGCGCTTTCAAGCAGATCGGGCCGGATCCGATTCTCGACGTGATGTTGCGGGCGGGGCCCTATGGTGCTGACATTGGTCGTGCCCGTGGGTTGGTTCAGCCAGCCGTTGATCTGGTCATGGACATACTCCCCGAGCGCCATCCATTGCGCGGCCTTGCTAAGCTCAGCCCGCTGAACCGGCACTGGCAGGATCTGCCCAAGGGGCTTTCCATCAGTGCCCTGAAACAACTGCCCAACGGAGTGGACCTGGGGCCGCTTCGCCCCTGCATGCCTGGCCGACTGTTCACCCGGGACAGCAAGGTAAACCTCGCCCCACGCCGCTACCTGCAGGATCTGGAGCGACTGCACTCCCTGCTATCAGCTCCGCCCACCGACGGTTTGCTGCTGATCGGGCGACGGCACGTTCGCAGCAATAATTCCTGGATGCACAACAGCCAGCGGTTGGTAAAAGGCAAAGAGCGCTGTACCCTGATGATGCATCCTCAGGATGCGGCCCGTTGCGGACTTCAGGCAGGTGATTCGGCCGAAGTCGCCTCTTCCGCAGGCAAGATAGTATTACCTGTGGAAATTACCGACGACATCATGGCGGGTGTGGTCTCGGTGCCCCATGGCTGGGGCCATCATCGTGAGGGTACCCGGCAGTCAGTCGCCGTTGCTCATGCCGGGGCAAGCATTAATGATGTTATCAGCGACCAGGAAACAGATCCGCTGGTTGGTACATCCGTACTTAACGGACAGGTGGTCAATGTGAAAGTCTGGCGCGCCGAGCCCACTCGCAAAATGGCCTGAACCTCTGAACGGAGAATTTTATGCCCCAGTGGCTTCAATGGACACTGATTATTGCCGGCCTGCTGGCTATCGCTTTACTGGTGGCGTTTATTATTCGCCAGTCCCGCACCCTGCAGGACGACAGAAAACGACAGGCCAAATCCGAGGCATTCCAGAAGGAGCGCCGGGAAAGCATGGTGGAAAGTATTCGGGTTTTGGCGATGGCCGTGGAAGAAGACCAGATGGAATACTCCGAGGCCTGCCTGCGTATCAAGGGCCTGCTGGATCACGTCGCCCCGGAATTGCTGGAGACGTCGCCTTTCCGGGTCTTCCAGGAAGTGCATGACCTGATTCAGCACATGCCCACCCACCGGACACGCCAGGAAACCGAAAACCGATTCGTGGAGAAGATGGACCGGGAAAGACTGGCTGTTGAGGAAGAGCACGCCGACGCGATTCGGCGTGCGGCAACGGCCATTCGCCACCATCGCTTCTAGGGCTGGACCAGTTTCTGGCTGGTCATCTGGCAGGTCTTCAACCATTTTTGTAATGTTTTGTAATTGCTCCTGAAGCCAGGAAATATGATTAGCTTTACAAATCAATCTCTTCAGACGTTACCGATATATGACACGGCGCTCGTTCAGAAAACCCCAGCCTGGCCGGCTTTTATTTCCCTCCGGATTGGCTAAGTTTAATTCAGAACGTTGCCATTACTGACCCAGCAACGGCTCTGATTGTTTTCTCCTGAACACGTTTGGTTTGATCTGCAACAAGCGGGTGAGCTTGCCGGCCTTCGGGCCGGCTTTTTTGCGGTTACTGGCTCATCATGCCCGCCATGGCCATGATGCTGTCCCTGTTTTCGACGAGTTCGTCGAACTGTTCTTCAACTTTCTGTGGGTCCAGCCCCAGGGACTCGTAAAATTCCACGCTCACTTCTTCCCCAGCCCCAAGAGCCACACCGCGCAGGGTCAACAATTGCCGGCCCAGCCATAGCAGCTTTCCGTAAACTGCGTGAGGGCCGTCATAGCCAGGATTCTTCTGGTTACGAATGGACAGGCAGACTTCGTCTGGCATTCCCCAGTTCTGCATCAACTCCGCCGCGATCTGCTCGCGGGTGACACCCAGCAGATAATGCTCGATCAGTGAGGAGTCCATATGAGGATTGGCTTCCAGGGCCCGGCAGACCAGCTTGAAGTGAGGCGGGAAGACCTGAGCCAGAACCAGGTAGCCGAAGTTATGCAATAGCCCTGACAGGTATGCCAGGCCGAAAATCGGGCGTTTACCGCGGGGCATCATGCTGGCCAGGATACCGGCCGACTGGGCCTGCCAGATAGCCTGCTGCCAGTAGTCGACGTAGCCTTCGGGATGGTCCTGGGGCTGCTTCAGGGCGCGCCCCAGCGACAACCCCATAGCCAGGTTCATGACCAGGTCAAACCCCAGAATCCGCGACACCGCGTCATGCACCGAGCGTACCTGCCCAGCCGCGGCATAGAACGATGACGACGCCCAGCTGACCACCTGGGCGGCCAGGCTGGGGTCACTTTCCACAACGTCCACCAGATCACCCATGACGGCATTAGGGTTCACCCGCAGATGAATGATGCGCTGCGCGGTTTCTGGCAGCGGCGGCAATTCGAGAGTGTCCTCAAGGCGCTGCTGGATACGCAGAGTGGTGAATCGCCGTATGGCCGAATGCAACTGATCCCGGTCCTGTTCAGGGCTGCTCAGGTTGACAGCTATGGTGTCTCGCGGAACCGAAAATGCCCGTCTCTCAGCGGCAGCGGTAATCGCCCTGAACTCATCACCGGGCATCACCATGCACAGGTTCTGGTCACCGAGAACCATGGCAACAGAGGCCAGCTCATCCACCCGGGTATCAACCACAGAAGGCCATCCGGTCAGGGAAGGCAGCGCTGGCAGTTCGGCGAGGCCGGAGCGCTCCCGTACACGAACCTGCTCCCGCCGTTTCAGTACCCGCAGGTCACGACCGAGCTCTTTATTCAGGGCATTGATATCAAGCAGATCCCCCTGCCGACAGATGGCCTGGAGATTTCCCTGGTCGTCGCTGAGCAACACCATACGCAACAATTCGTTATCCCTGGCCTGACTTACATCACGCAGGGAAACACCGGCTGCCGAGTCACCCAGTGCCTGCCGGACTGCGACAGGTAGCTCCATAAGTCTCTCCCAAAATGTTGACGGTACCGCGTCGGGCACACTGGTTATCGTCCAGTATAGGGTACAAACAACAACCCGACTTTGACTTCAGCCTAGTTTCTGCAAGTTTTTGGCGCGAACCAGCGCAGCGGTTATACGTCGCCGTAGCGAATTCGCTCACCAAGCCAGCGGCGGATAAGGCCATGCACCAGGGCAGGCTGCTTCATCAGCCCCGGTGCCATTTCACGCACTGGCTCAATCCAGCCTTTGTCCCGCTCGAAATCCGCCAGGCGAAACTGCATCATGCCGGTCTGACGGGTGCCCAGAACCTCGCCGGGGCCCCGAATCTCTAGGTCTTTCTCGGCGATTACAAAGCCATTCTGACTATCTCGCAACGCCTGCAGCCGCGCCTTGCCATTGAGCGACAGGGGCGGGTGGTACATCAGCACACAAAAACTGGCCTCTTCGCCGCGGCCTACCCGACCCCGAAGCTGGTGCAATTGAGCAAGGCCAAGACGCTCCGGGTTCTCGATAATAATCAACGAGGCGTTGGGTACATCAACGCCCACTTCGATCACCGTGGTGGCCACCAGCAGGTCCAGCTCACCGTTCTTGAACTGCTCCATCACGGACGCCTTTTCCGCAGCCTTCAGACGGCCATGCACAAGCCCGACCTTCAGGTCCGGCAGACGCTCAGCCAGTTCCTGGGCCGTCACCTCTGCGGCCTGGCACTGTAACGCCTCGGACTCCTCTATCAGCGTACACACCCAGTACGCCTGACGGCCTTCCTTGCAGGCTTTCCGTACCCGATCGGTCACATCATCACGGCGACTGTCGGGAATGGCTATGGTTTCAATGGGTTTGCGGCCAGGGGGTAATTCGTCAATCACCGAGGTGTCCAGATCCGCATAGGCACTCATGGCCAGAGTGCGGGGGATCGGGGTCGCTGTCATGATCAGCTGGTGTGGTGCCATGGTGCCACCAACGCCTTTCTCACGCAGAGCCAGGCGCTGATGTACCCCAAAACGGTGCTGCTCATCCACAATCACCAGCGCCAACCGGCTGAAGGCAACGTCTTCCTGGAACAGAGCGTGGGTGCCAATAACCACCGAAGCATTGCCACTGTCGATGTCCTCCAGTGCCTCCTTACGCGCCCTGCCCTTGATCTTCCCGGACAGCCACGCCACGCGGATACCCAGAGGTTCCAGCCAGCCTCGAAAGTTCTGGTAATGCTGTTCAGCCAGTATTTCTGTAGGCGCCATCAGAGCGACCTGGGCGCCGGCACCAATTGTCTGCAGCGCAGCCAGTGCGGCTACCACGGTTTTACCGGACCCGACATCCCCCTGAACCAGTCGCAACATGGGAACCGGCTGGCTCAGATCCTGACGGATCTCACTCATCACCTGGCGCTGGGCACCGGTGAGGCTGAAGGGAAGCAGGTCAAGAAAACGCTCTGGCAGATCACCCGTTGGGAGCAGTGGCAGGGCTTCCCTGGCCTGAACTTGCTGGCGAACCTGCAACAGGCTGAGCTGATGGGCGAGCAACTCCTCCATCACCAGTCGCTGCTGGGCCGGATGTCGCCCCTCCACCAGCAAATGCACCGGCGCACTGGCCGGCGGAGAATGCACCAACCCTACCGCCTCGGTGATGCCGGGCAACTGATAGCTTGCCAGCAATTCCGCCGGAAGCCATTCGCGGATCGGGTAGCGTTTGAGGTAGCCCAATGCCTGTTGGCACAGGCTGCGCACCCGCGGCTGCTGGATGCCTTCGGTGAGGGGATAAACCGGCGTCAGCGTCGCTTCACCGGGGGCAGGCATAGGCGGGGGATTGACCTGATATTCCGGGTGATAGAATTCGTAACCCGCACGGCCAGGCCTTACCTCGCCGAAGCACCGGACCCGCGCGCCCTCCGTTAACTGGTTCTTCTGGGCAGCATTGAAGTGGAAGAACCGCATGACCAGAAAACCACTGCTATCTTTCAGAGTTACCTGCAGACTGCGTCGCCGCCCCATTACCAGGTCGGCCTTCATCACTTCACCTTCCACCACCCCCACGTCGCCGATGCGCAGGTTACCCATGGGAATAATCCGGGTGCGATCCTCATATCGGTGTGGCAGATGAAACAGCAAGTCCTGAAGCGACTGGATACCCAGCTTCGCAAGCTTTTCTGCCAAGGCACCACCGACGCCTTTCAGTGTGGTGACCGGGATGTCTTCCAGTGACGTCATATCCTGGCTCAGGCGGTTGCGGCAGCGGCCGGGGTTTCAATCTTCGCTTTTTCGATGACCCGGCACTGGCTGGCTGCCAACGACAACACGTCAATCGCCTTGGGACGCGGAAAGGTTACCCGCCAGGCCAGCGCTACCGTTCGGAAGGGTACCGGTGCCGTAAAAGGCCGAACCGCCAGAATACTCTCGTCGTATTGCATGGCGGTTGCAGCGGAAAGCGGCAGTACCGTGATACCCAGACCAGAAGCCACCATATGGCGAATGGTTTCCAGGGAACTGCCCTCGGTAACCAGTGACGGAGCCTTGGCGTTGGGGTTGCGGGTAACCGCATCCACCAGTGGCGGGCAAGACTCCAAAACCTGGTCACGGAAGCAGTGGCCGGGACCGAGCAGAAGCAACTGTTCCTGGGCCAGTTCCTCGGCCGTCAGGCTTTCCCGCTTGGTCAGGTGATGGTCTCCGGGCAGAAGGACCACAAAGGGCTCGTCGTAGAGCGGAAGCGTCACCACTTCCGGCTCCTCGAAAGGCAGGGCGATGATAATCGCATCCAGATCTGACTGGCGCAGTTTCTGGCGTAGGGTAGCCGTGTAGTTTTCCTCAATGTAAAGAGGCATGTCCGGTGCAGCACGGCGCAGTTCAGGCAACAAATGCGGAAACAGGTAGGGCCCGATGGTGTAAATGGCCCCGACTTTCAACGGTGCATTGAGCTGGTTCTTGCCATCCTGCGCCATGTCGCGGATAACACCCACCTGGTCCAGCACCCGCTGCGACTGCTCAATAATCCGCTTGCCGGTTTCGGTGACACGAATGCTGCTCTTGCTGCGTTCAAACAGGGGAATACCCAGTTCGTCTTCCAGCTTCTTGACCGCCACACTCAGGGTAGGCTGGCTGACGTGACAACGCTCGGCGGCGCGGCCAAAATGCCTTTCCCGTGCGAGGGTAACAACGTATCTTAACTCGGTGAGAGTCATGGTGGGCTCCGGTCAGATGTCATCCAGCTCATGGCGCCATGAAGCGCCCTGTTAATTTATTAGACAAAGCATAAGGATTGATATTGCCTATGGCAATCACCGAACACAAGCAAACACCACGCATACTGGTCGCCGGATGCGGCAAACTCGGTGGCGCTGTTGCAGAATCGCTGTCCCGGCAGGCAGAGGTATTCGGTTTACGTCGCAATCCCGCCCGGATTCCGCAAGGGGTTCATGCCCTGGGTGGCGACCTGCTGGACCCGGCACAGGTTCAGTCGGTGCTACCAGATAATCTTGATGTCGTGATCTATTGCCTGACGCCCTCCAGTTACGACGAAGAGGGCTATCGTAATGCCTACGTCCGCGGCCTTGAGAATCTGATGACCGCCCTCGGCACGCAATCATTGAATCGCCTGTTTTTTATCAGCAGCAGCAGTGTGTATTCCCAGAATGACGACTCCTGGGTTGACGAAACCAGCCCGACCGAACCTGCCCGCTTCAGTGGCCAGATGGTCCTCGAAGGCGAGCGCACCGCTCTGGACAGTGGCAATCCCGCCACTACTATACGTTTCAGCGGCATTTACGGGCCTACGCGCCAGCAATTTCTGGAAGCGGTCATAAACGGCCGTATGGATCCTGTATCCCCTGCCCCGTTCAGCAACCGGATTCACGAAGCTGACGCCGTAGCAGCGGTTTGTCACCTGGTGAACCGGTCGCTGGAAGGACAACCCATGGATCAGTGCTACCTTGCCAGCGACTGCGAACCCGTCAGGCTGGATGAAGTCGTAGCCTGGGTGCGGGAGCAGATTCCCTGTGCGGCTCCCGGGCCGGATGCCCGCAAGGGTGGCCGCGCAGGGAGCAAACGCTGCAGCAACAAACGATTGCTGGAATCCGGGTTCCGTTATCGTTATCCGGATTTTCGGGCAGGTTACCGGGAACTGATCGACCGGCAGAAATGAAAAAGGCGGCCTGCAGCAGGCCGCCTCACCGATTCGCGGGTACTGAGATCAGCTCAGCACCATCACCGCTTCCATTTCCACAGGAACTCCCTTAGGCAGGGCCGCCACGCCTACAGCGGCACGCGCCGGATAGGGCTCCTGGAAATAGGTAGCCATGATCTCGTTTACCGTGGCGAAGTTGCTCAGGTCCGTCATGTAAATGTTGACCTTGACGATGTCCTTGAGCTCACCGCCGGCGGCTTCGCAAACGGCCTTCAGGTTTTCGAAGACCTGCCGGGTCTTGGCGGCGAAGTCGCCCGCCACTACCTCCATGGTCTCCGGCACCAGCGGAATCTGTCCGGAAATGTAAACCGTATCACCGGCTTTGACAGCCTGGGAGTAGGTACCGATGGCCTGGGGCGCATTTTCGGTCTGGATTATGGATTTGTTGGTCATGAGCTTGGGGCCCTCTATTGCAAAACGCCAATCGTCGCCCTTGGGCGACCAGCCTGTCAACACGCTGAAAGTCGCGCCCCGGGCCTTTTAACCCGACAGCTGCTTCAGTGCCTTACCCGATTTATATGGGTAACAGCGCGAATATTCCTGATCCGCCGCATTAACCTGGCAAGGTGCCGGCGTCCATTTACGTGCACCACCAGGCTGACAATACCCAGCCTGGCATTCTGCTCTTCCACATTGATGCGCTCAATATTGCCGTCCGCCATGGCTACGGCGTTGGCCAGCTCCGCGATGACCCCGCGCTGGCGCTCCAGCTCTACCCTAAGCTCAACGGAAAACTCGTTGGCAATGTCCTTCGCCCACTTCAGATGGGTAAGGCGCGCCCGGCCCTCATTATCCTCCGGTAAACGGGAGCAGGTATCGGAATGGATGACCATGCCGTTTCCGGAATCCATGATTCCCACTACCGGATCGCCGGGAATTGGTTTGCAGCAACTGGCAAAGCGAACCAGCAGGCCTTCAGTACCGCGGATGGTGACAGGACTGTTGTCAGCCTTGCCCATGTCAGGCGATGAGGCGTCATTCGGAGCTTCACCTTCGGCGCTACCACTGACCAGTTGCCGCGCAACCAGGTAGGCCATACGATTGCCCAGGCCGATGTCGCTGACCAGATCCTCGAAGCTGTTTACCTGGTTGTGGCTGACCACTGCCTGGATCTGCTGTTCGCTGATCTTGGACAGACTGGTTCCGAAGCCTTTGAGAGACTTCTTGAGCAAGGTTTTACCCAGATCCAGAGACTCCGCCCGCTTCTGGTTTTTGAGTACATGGCGAATACTGCTGCGGGCCTTACCGGTGACCACAAAGCTGAGCCAGGCAGGATTGGGCCGCGCTCCCGGCGCCGTAATGATCTCGACGGTCTGCCCGCTTTGCAGTGGCTGGCTCAAAGAGCCAAGGTTGCGGTTGATCCGGCAGGCTACGCAGGCGTTACCAATGTCGGTATGAATGGCATAAGCGAAGTCCACCGGCGTGGCCCCGCTGGGCAACTCCATGATTTTGCCCTTGGGTGTGAACACATAGATCTCATCCGGGAAAAGATCCACCTTCACGTGCTCAATGAACTCCAGTGAGTCGTCTGCACGCTCCCGCATTTCCATCAGGCCCTGAACCCATCGGTCTACCCGTGACTGGTTCACACTCAGCCCGTTGGAAGACTCGTTTTTATACATCCAGTGGGCCGCAATACCATTATTGGCAATGTGCTCCATCTCCTCGGTGCGGATCTGGATTTCAATATTCACGTGCATACCAAAGAGGGTGGTGTGCAAAGACTGGTAGCCATTGGCCTTGGGCATGGCTATATAGTCCTTGAAACGGCCCGGCAGCGGCTTGTAGAGGCTGTGCACGGCACCAAGGATGCGGTAGCAGTCGTCCTCGGTGTCGGTAATGATTCGGAAGGCGTACACATCCATTATTTCATGGAAGGATTTCTGCTTGAACTTCATCTTGTTGTAGATGCTGTTCAGGTGTTTTTCCCGGCCCAGAATCCGCCCCGGCAAGCTACGCTCTTCCAGCTTCTCCTGTAACTTGCCCCGGATGTCGTCAATAATTTCCCGGTGGCTTCCCCGCAGTTTCGCCACGGCCTTGGATATGTACTTCGAGCGCATCGGGTACAACGACGAAAAACCCAGATCTTCCAGCTCGGTACAGATGGAGTGCATGCCCAGGCGGTTGGCAATGGGTGCGTAGATATCGAGGGTTTCGTTGGCAATGCGCTGACGTTTTTCGTAGGGCATGGGGCCCAGTGTGCGCATGTTGTGCAGGCGGTCCGCCAGCTTGACCAGTATCACCCGGATATCCCGCGCCATCGCCAGAGTCATTTTCTGGAAGTTCTCGGCCTGGGCTTCGGCCCGTGAGCGGAATTCGATCTGGGTCAGTTTACTGACACCGTCCACCAGTTCGGCCACATCTTCACCAAACTGCTCCGCCAGCGCGTCCTTGGGAATACCGGTGTCTTCGATGACATCATGGAGCATGGCCGCCATCAGGCTCTGGTGGTCCAGCCTCAGGCCAGCGAGGATATGAGCAACCGCCAGGGGATGGGTAATGTAACGGTCACCACTTTTGCGCATCTGCCCTTCATGGGCCTGTTCGGCATAATAGTAGGCTCGTCGCACCTGATTGATGCGATTGGTATCAAGATAGGTGCTGAGCTCACTGGCCAGCACATCAACCGTTGCCTCTGCCGACACCGCGCCTCCGTGGGGATACTGATTTTCAGGGATAAAAAAACCCGAATGCATGCATTCGGGTCCTTCCGAGGGTCTTCCGGTAATGCTTATAGATACACTATAAAACCGAAAGACCAGATTTCAATGCTTTCGACGGGTTAACAGAAAATATTCCCGTTTCGCACCTTACTCGTCGTCATCCTCGGTGAGGAGATCACGAGAGATCTTGCCTTCGGCGATTTCGCGCAGGGCAATAACGGTTGGCTTATCGTTCTCTTCGGCAACCAGAGGCTCAAAGCCCTTGGTCGCGATCTGGCGGGCGCGCTTGGTGGCCAGCATAACCAGTTGGAACCGGTTATCAACGTGTTCAAGGCAATCTTCAACGGTAACTCGTGCCATAACTTCCCCGACAATAGCAAAAATGACTGATTTGAGCAGACCGAGTAGTTTAGTCTGACTGGTTCAATTTGTATACAGGTAAAGCACCGGATCAACCGGCTGACAGTCTCGTCAGTAAACCGGAGTGCCTGACCTGCTGGACCTGCATTCGCAACCGCTGGCTCCGGACGATCGACAACAAATCCTCGAGAGCGATATCGAAGTTGTCGTTAACCACCAGAAAATCAAACTCCAGGGCATGACTGCATTCATCGGATGCCTCTTTCAGGCGCCGCTCAACCACTTCAGGTGCATCAGTACCGCGGCCTGTGAGCCGCTCTTCCAGCGCCTCCGGCGATGGCGGCACGATGAAAATACTTACGCACCCCGGCATCAGCCTGCGAATTTGCTCGGCCCCCTGCCAGTCGATTTCGAGAATCACATCCTGCCCTCTGGCGAGGGTCTGTTTCACCCAGACCTGGGATGTGCCGTAGTAATTCCCGAAAACATCGGCGTGCTCCAGAAACTCGCCACGAGTGATCATCGCCTCAAAATCATCACGGCTGACAAAATGGTAGTTGACGCCGTTCTGCTCTCCATCACGCATGGGGCGGGTTGTATGAGACACGGAAACGCCAAGTTTGCCATCCTGCTCCAACATTCCCGCCACCAGGCTGGTTTTGCCGGCGCCCGACGGGGCGGAAATTACATACAGCGTGCCTTGTTCTGATTCCTGGCTCATGGCGCAGACAACTCCGGAGCTTGACTGGTATTTGAGCTGGCGCGGGACCACGCAACCAACACAATAAAAATGGAGGCGGAATTATACGGCGTTTGCGCAGCCCCTGCACCCAACTCACGTTACTCTATGTTCTGCACCTGCTCCCGCATCTGCTCGATGAGCACCTTCAGATCAACGGCAGCCCTGGTCACCCGGGCATCGATACTTTTGCTGCTGAGGGTGTTGGCCTCGCGATTGAGTTCCTGCATCAGGAAATCCAGCCGACGCCCGATGGCGTCATCACCCTGGAGGGTTTCTGACACTTCGGTGATATGGGCGTCCAGACGGTCCAACTCTTCGGCGACGTCACTTTTCTGGGCCAGCATCACCATTTCCTGGGCAATGCGGTCCGGATCAATCTCGACCTTTGCCTGCTCGAAGCGGCTTTTCAGGTGCTCTTCCTGGGCGCGAATCAATTCGGGCATGAGCTCTCGCACCTCAGAAACAAGGTTGTCCATTGTGGCCAGCCTGTCTTCAAAAAGTGGGCGTAAGCGTTCTCCTTCCCGTTCCCTCACCGTCACCAGCTCGCTCACCGTGCGCTCAAAAAGCTCCCCTGCCGCCTTGCGGGCCGGACCGTAATCCTGCTCGGCGGAGGCCAGCACGCCCGGCCACCTGAGAATGTCCAGGGCACTGATGTGAGCCGGATTATCCAGCATCTTGTTGATGTAATTAGCCGCCTCATTCACGGCATGGGCCACATCCTCGTCGATCTCAAACCCTTGAGCGGTGGCTTCAGTGGTCTGCAGGCGCATGGCCACATCCACCTTACCTCGCCGCAGTTGTTTACGCAGTTGTTCGCGAAAGCTGTTCTCCAGTTCGCGGAGTGCTTCTGGCAATCGAAAAGACGGTTCCAGATAACGGTGGTTGACCGTACGAATCTCACAGGTCAGCGTTCCCCAATCTTCCTGGGTATCCTGGCGGGCAAAGGCCGTCATACTTCTGATCATGGTGACTCCACGTTTGGAAAGAAGCCGAGCTATCAGTCTAGCAGGGTGACTGCCCGAACATCGAACAGACGACCCTGGCTGCGTGTTATACTCCGCAATCTTTCGATATTGCAATCGACCGGGGCTAAAGTCCCGGACACTCACTACAGATACCAGGAATGACTATGAGACCGAGCGGAAGAACGCCGGAACAATCCCGAGATATTCGCATCACACGCCACTATACCCGCCACGCCGAAGGTTCCGTGCTGGTGGAGTTTGGCGACACCAAGGTGATCTGCACCGCCTCTATTGAGAACAAGGTTCCACCGTTTCTGCGCGGCGAAGGCAAAGGCTGGATTACTGCGGAATATGGCATGCTTCCACGCTCCACCGGCAGTCGCATGGGCCGTGAAGCCGCCCGGGGCAAACAGGGTGGCCGCACCGTGGAAATCCAGCGCCTGATTGGCCGCTCCCTGCGCGCCGCCGTCGATCTGAGCGCACTGGGTGAGCACTCGATCACTATCGACTGCGATGTCATCCAGGCGGACGGTGGCACCCGCACCGCGGCCATTACCGGTGGCTGTGTGGCATTGGTTGATGCGCTGAATCATCTGGTGAAAGAAGGCCGGCTGAAGGAATCGCCGCTGAAACAGATGGTGGCTGCATTTTCTGTCGGTGTTTACAAGGGCACGCCGGTGCTGGACCTGGATTACCCGGAGGACTCCGAAGCCGAAACGGACATGAATGTGATCATGACCGACAAGGGTGGCTTTATCGAGATTCAGGGAACCGCCGAAGGCGCGCCGTTTGAGCAGGAAGAACTGGACGGTATGCTAAAGCTGGCCAAGCTGGGGATTTCGCAGTTGTTTGAGGCTCAGAAGGCGGCTTTAGCTTAGTAGCCGTTAGCTTCAAGGTCTGGGCGGGCTTGGGAAGATGGGCCTTCCCGGACCATCTTCCCGAGACCGCTAACTCCATAATTTACAAACCAATTTCGATATCGTAATCCATAATCACCGGCGCGTGATCGGAAAAACGGGTGCTGTCATCGATCCAGCCATCGCGGATGGTCTTGCGGATACCCGGTGTCAGTAACTGGTAGTCGACCCGAATACCCGCATTCTTGCGTGAGCCCTCGGCCTGCTCTGGCCACCAGGTAAACTGGTTACTCTGCTTGTTGATATCCCGAAACGCATCAACACACCCCATTTCATCAAACAGGCGGTCTAACCATGCCCTTTCATGGGGCAGAAAACCGGAGAAGTCCAGTTTGTGATAGAGCGGGCTGGCATCGGTTACGTGGTGGGCTGTCTGCAGGTTGGCGCAGAAGATGAACTGGCGGCGTTTGCGCAGGGTTTTCTGCATGTGGAGGCCAAAGGCATCCATGAAGTCGTCCTTGTGATCAAGAACCGTCAGGTCGTCTTCACCAATAAGTTCTTCTTCACGGCCAAGAGCGCAGGGTGAAAGAACGCAGGCAACGGACACCTTGTCAAAGTCTGCCTGGATAAACCGGCCCTCGCGGTCCGCCTGCTCATTGGCGAAACCGTACATGATGGCTTTGGGGAAATGCCGGGTATAGATACCCACGCCGCCGTCCTCATTGTGTTCGCCATCAATGAAATAGCCTTCGTAGCCCTCCGGGATCAGGTTGTAATCCTCGATCTCATAGGCCCGCATGCGGTGGTCCTGAACGCAGACCACGTCAGCATCTTGCCTGGCCAGCCATTCAAAGAAACCTTTTTCAACTGCCTGAGCGAGGCCGTTGACGCTGATTGTTACTACCCGCATACGTGTTCCCTGATTCGGTTTGTGTGTATGATACCGGTTTTACGCGTTAATTAAAGATCCACACCCGCCAGAAGCCCTGTCATGCACGACTATCAGCAAAATTTTATTGAATTTGCCATTCGCCGTAATGTTCTTCGCTTCGGCGAGTTCACGCTCAAATCCGGCCGCACCAGCCCCTACTTTTTCAACGCAGGGTTGTTCAATACCGGGGAAGATCTGCTTGAGTTAAGCAAGGCTTATGCCGCCGCGCTTCAACGCAGCGGGCTGGATTATGACATTATTTTCGGGCCTGCCTATAAGGGCATACCGTTGGCGACCGTGACTGCCATGGCCCTGGCCGCAAATGGCGAGAACAAATCCTTTGCCTTCAATCGCAAAGAGAAGAAAGACCACGGTGAAGGTGGCAATATCGTCGGTACGCCCCTGCAGGGTAATGTGCTGATTATTGACGATGTTATCACCGCTGGCACTGCCATTCGCGAGTCCATCGAAATTATTCGCGCCGCAGGTGCCACGCCCGCCGGGGTTTTGATTGCACTTGATCGCCAGGAACGCGGCGCGGGCAAACTCTCGGCAATACAGGAAGTCAAAAAAGAATTCGGCATTCCGGTTATCAGCATCATCACACTCGACCAGGTGCTTGATTACCTGAAAAGCCGGCCCGGTTTCGACGAACATGCTCAAAAAGTCGCCGCATACCGGGACGAGTACGGTGTCTGAAACCGAGCATGGTTTATCTTCCAGCTTTTGTTATGCTTCCTGCTGACACAATTCGTATTTAGCGGAGCGCCAGTTCTTCATCATGAACCGTCTGACCAGGTTTTCAATCGCTGTATCTGCTGTGGCCACACTAATGGTTGCCACAATTGCGGAAGCCAGGATGTACCGTTACACGGATGAGAACGGCCAGGTTGTTATCAGCAACACCATTCCCCGGGAGGCTTCCAGGCGGGGCTACGACATCCTCAGTAAAAACGGTCGCGTGATTGAAACCATTGACCCCGAGCCCACGGAAGAGGAAATTGCCGCCAGAGAAGCTGAAGAACAGCGCAAGGCCGAAGAGGCACGACAGCGGGGGCTGGACAAAAAGCTTCTTGAACGTTTCAGTCACCCGGATGAAGCGGTGCGTGCAATGCACAGAAAAATCCGCGAACTTCAGGGACTGAACCAGCTCAAGCGGGGCAACATTTCCGTCATCGACAGCCAGTTGGACAGCGAGCAGAGCCGGGCAGCAGACCTTGAACGCTCCGGCCGCGACATTCCGGAGTCAACACTTGAGAAGATTCGGCGACTGGAAGCCCAGATTCGGGATATCGAACGGGAAATCAACTCGCAAAATGCCGACATAAAGGCTTTGAGGGAAGAGTTCGAAAAGGATATCGAACGGCTTGAGGAAATAACGGGCAAGGAACGAACGGTACCGTTGGATCCAGACGAGGCTGAGAAATAGCAGCCAGGCTGCCAAGTGGAACACAAACACAAACACAAAAAAGGTCACCTCGAAGGGCGACCTTTTTTGTTTACCAGACTTCCGGCTGCGAATCAGGCAGTGGCGGAAGTGTCCTTGGCTGTGCTGGTGCTCTTGCGGGCTGTAGTTTTGCGTGCAGCCGGCTTCTTGGCCTGGGCAGTGGCCTTGGTTGACTGGGCAACGCTGGTCACTTCGTCCGCTGCGTCGGCAACGACATCTGCACCTTCAGCCGCTTCTTTCTCGAGCTTGGAGACCAGATCGGCGGCAAAGCTACCGACACGGCTGTTCAGGCTGCGCAGCTGGTCAAACAGGCTTTCGCTGTAGCCGTAATAACGGGTACGCAAGTTCTTTACGCTGTACTCGCGTGCTTCTGATTCCAGCTTTTCAGCGTATTCAAAAGGCTTGGAAGACAGCTTTTTCTGCTGCTCTTCTGCAGCGTTAATGCCTTTCTCTACGATTTCCTGAAGTTGTTCCTGATAGCTCTTGAGTTTACCCATGATGGATCTCCTTGGTTTTGTGGATGCATAACGTTAAAAGGTTGCATCGTGGCGGCCAGCGAATCTGTGCCGACTTGTGATCACATGGGAGATGCTACGGGCTAAAATTAGAATGTTCATACTAAACCCGGAAATCTTTCGTTCCGACGTGGTCCACGTTGACCTGACCTGAACGATTACCAGCTGAAAATAACCCAGCTTGGCACCAGCATGTCGGTTTCATTCTCGCGAATCCATCCGCCACCGTCCGCGGGCACAAGGTAATACTCCGGCCCCACTTCCGGCACCACCTTGATCTCCATCAGCTGGCCGTTCACCCGGTACTCATAGAACACTTCATCATCACCGGGGCGGATCACGATCTGGGGGCCGTCGGCAGATGGCTGGTAGTCAGATACCACCAGGGGCTCCTGAGGCGTCTGGACAACGTCACTGTCATCCATGCCTTCCTGTGCCATCACCGGCGCCGCCAACACACTCAAAACAAGACCCGAGCACGCGATACGTTTCATTTTCATGTTACTCTTCCATTCTGTTAAAAGACGCTCAAAGCCGCCCTGACACTGCGAACCAATGCCTCCGTACTGTCAGAGTTGCACAAGCCATTCAACGCTTCAATCAGAATCCGGATCCGTTTTGATATGACACAACAACAGACTCCGCCCGTGGTTCTTGTCGACGGTTCGTCGTACCTTTTCCGCGCCTATCATGCCCTGCCACCTCTGATGACCAGCAAGGGGCATCCAACCGGAGCTATCAAGGGCGTTATCAGTATGATCCGGAAGCTGGAGCAGGATTTTCCGGGCTCGAAAATGGTGGTGGTGTTTGACGCCAAGGGAAAAACCTTCCGCAACGACCTGTACGAAGATTACAAGGCGACCCGCCCGCCCATGCCGGACGACCTGGCCGTGCAGATCCAGCCCATTCACGACATGGTTCGCGCCATGGGCTTGCCGCTACTGATTATCAGCGGGGTAGAAGCTGACGATGTGATCGGCACCCTGTCGGACGAAGCCACCAGCAAAGGCATTGATGTGGTGGTGTCGACCGGCGACAAGGACATGGCACAACTGGTGAGCGACCACGTCACCCTGATCAACACCATGACCGACACACGCATGGACCGCGACGGCGTGGTGGAAAAGTTCGGCATTGCCCCCGAACAGATCGTGGATTACCTGGCATTGGTGGGCGACAAGGTAGACAACATTCCCGGCGTTAACAAATGCGGCCCCAAAACCGCGGTTAAATGGCTACAGACCTGGGAGAACCTGGACAGCATTATCGAGCATGCCGACGAGGTCAAAGGCAAAATTGGCGAGTACCTTCGCGAGGCCCAGGAAACCCTGCCGCTGAGCCGTGAGCTGGCCACCATTAAAACCGATGTGGAACTGGAGTTCGGGCTGGAAGATCTTGAGCTGAGAACCCAGGATGACGACAAGCTGCTCGAACTGTTCCGGGAATACGAGCTCCGGTCCTGGATTGCGGAGCTGGAAAGCAGTGGCAACGGCGCCTCCAACACGAGCAGTGCCGACAACACCCGTAGCGAAGAGTCTGCCTCAACAATCAAGAAGTACTCGGTTGTCACTGACCAGGCAGAACTGGACAACTGGATTGAACGTCTCAGCAAGGCACATTTGTTTGCATTCGACACCGAAACCACCAGCCTGCGCTATATGGACGCAGAAGTTGTTGGTGTCTCCTTTGCTATCGAGGCAGGCGAAGCCGCCTATGTACCCTTCGGCCATGATTACATGGGCGCCCCGGAGCAACTGGACCGGGACAAGGTACTGAAACAGCTGAAGCCTCTGCTGGAAAATCCCAAAAGGCCCAAGCTCGGCCAGAATCTCAAATACGACAAGAATGTTCTGGCCAACCACGGCATCAGCCTGGAAGGTATTGCCGAGGACACCATGCTGCAGTCCTACGTTCTCAATTCCGTGGGCTCCCGCCACGACATGGACTCACTGGCCATGCAGCACCTGGGCGAACAGACGATTACATTCGAGTCCATTGCCGGCAAAGGTGCCAAGCAGCTGACCTTCAACCAGATCGATCTGGCGCAGGCAGGCCCCTATGCCGCCGAAGATGCCGACATCACCCTGCGGCTGCATCAGGTGCTGCGCCCGCAACTGGAAAAAACCGGCCGCCTGCGGGAAGTGTATGAAAACATTGACCTGCCACTGGTGCCGGTGCTCTCCCGGATGGAACAACGGGGCGCGATGATCAGTGCCAGCACCCTCCGCAAGCATAGCCAGGAACTGGCGGAGCGCATGGCGGAACTGGAAAAGGAAGCCCATGAGGAAGCAGGCGAAACCTTCAACCTGGGCTCCCCCAAGCAACTGCAAACCATCTTCTATGACAAGATGGGGCTGCCGGTAGTGAAGAAAACGCCAAAAGGCGCGCCTTCCACCGCGGAGCCGGTGCTTCAGGAACTCGCCCATGAGCACGCCCTGCCGCGGCTGATACTGGAGCACCGCAGCCTGAGCAAGCTCAAATCCACTTACACAGACACCCTGCCGGAGCTTATCCATCATCGTACCGGCCGGATACACACCTCCTATCATCAGGCAGTGACGGCCACCGGGCGGCTATCATCGTCGGAACCCAATCTGCAGAACATCCCCATCCGCAGTGAACAGGGCCGTCGTATTCGCCAGGCATTCGTGGCGCCGGACGGGTACAAACTCATGGCCGCGGACTATTCCCAGATTGAACTGCGAATTATGGCTCACCTGTCTGGCGACAAGGGCCTGCTGACCGCGTTCGAGAAAGGCGAGGATATTCACCGCGCAACGGCAGCAGAAGTTTTTGGCGTTGCTGTTGAGGATGTGTCCGGCGACCAGCGCCGCAGCGCCAAGGCCATCAACTTCGGGCTGATTTATGGCATGTCGGCGTTTGGCCTGGCCCGCCAGCTGGATGTGGGCCGTAACCAGGCCCAGGAATACATCGACCGTTATTTCGAGCGTTATCCCGGTGTCCTCAAGTACATGGACAACATTCGCAAACAGGCTCACGACGACGGCTACGTGGAAACGCTTTATGGTCGCCGCCTCTACCTGCCAGAAATCAACGCCCGCAACAAGCAGATGCAGCAGGCTGCGGAGCGCACTGCCATCAATGCGCCCATGCAGGGCACCGCAGCAGACATCATCAAGCGGGCCATGGTAAGCGTGGAAGACTGGCTGCTGAACAATCATCAGAATGACGCCCGGATGATCCTTCAGGTACACGACGAACTGATTCTCGAAGTGCGCGAATCAGCGGTGGATAAAATCCGCGAAGGCCTCGAGAAGCGTATGTCAGCCGCTGCCAGGCTGGACGTGCCGCTGTTGGTGGAAGCCGGCGTCGGCAATAACTGGGACGAAGCACACTAGACATGTCCATTTTGGAGCAGCCTGACACTGAAACGCCCCATTTATGACCACCATTTGCGCACGGAATCGCACAACCACGCTTTTTTCACAAGACGGCATGAAATTCGCTTGCTATTAAGATTGTCGGTCCCTGCCTGACCAGGCAGGGACCAGGTTGTGACACATCTTTCCCGAGGCCGTTACCATGACATACCTGGCATCTCAAAGAAGCTGGCTGATGGAGCCTGGCCCACTAAAGCTGGTCCACCAGTGCCGACGCCTGATTCACACAGAATTCGGCGTAAAGCTGCATCTCACCGATGAACACCTGGAACAACAACTGGCTGACTACGCCCGTAAAACGCGCTCCAGCCAACTCTCCCGCATCTGGGCCACACTGACAGAGCAGGTTCCGCAGCTCAGGCTTGCTGAACCGGAAGAAGACGAAGAGGGAGTCAAGCGAAATAGCCGTGGACAGGTCATCGCAGAAGACCGAGAGGCTGGCAGAGAAATGGATGCGGAAGGGCAAACGCCCCAGCCGCAAAGATCGAAGCGAATTTATCGCGGGCAAGTGGTCGGCTGACCGAAATATCCGGTCAGCCTTCGGCAACTATGATCAGAACCGTTTGCTGACTTGAATGCCTGCGCTCCAGGCCTCGAGTTCATGTTCGCCCTGATAGTTGCTTGCGTTCACAGGTTCGCCTGTTGGGTCGTCGTGGTCGTATTCAAATTCATTGACCTTCGCATCATCCTCAAAGATCAGGGTGCCAGCGGCCACATCAACGGTCCAGCCACTGCTATCATCACTCCACTGTGCACCAAGCGTCAGCCAGTGACGATCATTGGAGGGGATTCGGGCAGTCACGTAGTCTTCATTAACCGGCGACTCGTCAAACGCATAACCAGTCTTGAAGGCCCACTCGGGGGTCGCCTGCCAGATACCACCAAGGTTGAACTGCCAGGTATTCTGCCAATCTTCTGTGACGTGCGAAATAGGATCGCCGCTAGCCGAAGAAATTGCGCCTTGCCCGCCTTCTCTGCTTACCACATCGAGTTCTTCAAAGCGGCTCCACTTGGCATAGGTAGCGCCACCCAGCAGGGTTATGGTGTCAGTTAGCTGGTGGCGAACACCGAAGGTAGCACTCTCGGGAATAGCCAGCGGTACGGTAACTTTTTCAGACTGGTCAGTTTGGCCGCCCGTTGGAACGACAGGGAATTGTGGGCTGGTGACAGGGTCAGGGTTCGGCGCGAGATCAGGAACATTCGAAACCTCTGCATCGCCATCTAGCTCAAACTCAGTTCCGGTTTGCAACGTCAGACCAAATTGCGTTCGCTTTGATAGCTCATACAGGAAACCAACGCGAAAGTTGACCGCTACATCGTCACCCTCGATATCGGCATAACCATCTTCCAGAGGAGTGCCTGCAAGTGCCTGCAGATCACTATAGTCCTGGAACTTCGTCAGCTTTCCCTGAGCATGCATGATATTGATGCCCGCCCCCATAGAGAGGCCTTCACCATTGTTGATGGAAACGGATGGGCTGAATGAAATCACGGTCAGCTCCGTTTCGTCGGCAAAGTAGCGGCCCGTAAAATCATCGTCGTAATCTGCGGAAAGTCCGTAAGGCGCATGGATACCAAACCCTACATCGACGGAATCATTCACTTCGTGGGTCATATACAGGTTTGGCAGTACAGCAGGATCAGCAATATCTCCACCGCGGCCATCTCTAAAGGTGGTGCCATCTTTGCGACGAGCGATTACGCCCTCTTTGGCTTCCGCGTCAATATCCAGCACAGCTGCACCGAACGACAGATTGGTTCCGGACAGCTGGCTCATGCCAGCAGGGTTAAACAGAACGGTGGTGGCATTTTCAGGGTTGGCGGCGGTACCGGCATTGGCAACACCCATGGCACTGGCGCTTTGCTCGTTGAGCGCGAAACCGCCGGCCAGGGCACTCGCCGGCGCGACTGCAGCGGCGAGTGTGGTGTACCTAATAGCAGAGTAAAGGTTGGACTTTTTGTTGCGCATAATTCCTCCGTGTGGTGACGCGGCGAAGTATACGCAGGGTGAGTCGATGGCCTCAATTGCCAACCCTACTGTTTCAGGGGCCTATCTATCTAATACTAAAGTCTTATTAGCACTCAGTCGTCCTGAATAGACAACTTGTCGACACTGGACGCCAGTTTATCCGCCCCCTGGGAATCGGCACCCAACTTGATCATCAGGCGCAGATCGTTAGCAGAGTCGGCATGGGCAAGGGCGTCTTCGTAGGTGATGGAACCTTCGGCATAGAGGGTGTATAGCGCCTGATCAAAGGTGCGCATGCCAGTCTCGTTGGACTTGGACATCAGCTCCTTGAGCCTGTGCACTTCGCCCTTGCGAATCATGTCTGCGACCAGAGGCGTGTTGATCAACACTTCGATAACCGCTTTCCGACCCTGCCCGTCCGGTGTCGGAATCAACTGCTGAGCCACGATGGCCTTGAGGTTCAGGGACAAATCCATCCAGATCTGGTTGTGCTGCTCCGGCGGGAAAAACTGGATAATCCGGTCCAGCGCCTGGTTGGCGTTGTTGGCGTGCAGGGTGGCCAGGCAGAGGTGGCCTGTTTCGGCAAACTGCACTGAATATTCCATTGTCTGGCGGGTACGCACCTCGCCAATCAGAATGACGTCGGGCGCCTGACGCAGTGTGTTCTTCAATGCCACTTCAAAACTTTCGGTATCAATGCCCACTTCCCGCTGGGTAACAATACAGCCCTGGTGCTGGTGGACGAATTCGATCGGGTCCTCAATGGAAATGATATGACCGCGGCTGTTGCGATTACGATGCCCGAGCATGGCCGCCAGCGAAGTGGATTTACCGGTACCGGTGGCACCCACAAACATGATCAGGCCACGCTTGGTCATGGCCAGTTCCTTGATTACCTCGGGCAAGGCAAGGTCGTCAATCTGCGGGATTTTCACCTCAATCCGCCGTAGCACCATGCCGCACAGGTTACGCTGGAAGAAAGCGCTGACACGGAAACGGCCGATGCCACGGGCACTGATGGCGAAGTTGCACTCGTGGCTCTCATCGAACTCGGCCCGCTGCTTGTCGTTCATGGAACCGTAAACGAATTCCCGAGTCTGCTCCGGGGTAAGTGCATTCTTGGTGACAGGTAACACTTTACCGTTCACTTTCATGGACGGCGGCACACCAGCCGTTATAAACAGGTCCGAACCGCCCTTGTCCACCATCAAACGAAGTAGTTTTTCGAATTCCATGATTTTTTACCTGTGTTTCTGGCTTTCGGTGTTTGGGCGTCGGGCAGGGCTGGCCCTGGGCCAGCCCTGCCCGACACCCTCCGAACAGAGTGCCGAGCCTTCGGCAAAGATTAAAAATTATCTGGCATTTTCGCCTTCATTCTCGCAGCTTCGCGGGAGATGAGGCCTTTTTTCAACAGTTTCTCAAGGCACTGATCCAGGGTTGTCATGCCAATCGAACCACCGGTCTGGATTGCCGAGTACATTTGCGCAATCTTATCTTCGCGGATCAGGTTTCGGATCGCTGAGGTACCAATCATGATTTCGTGGGCCGCAATCCGGCCACCGCCCATTTTCTTCATCAAACTCTGGGAGATAACCGCCTGCAAAGACTCCGACAACATGGAGCGCACCATGGACTTCTCTTCCGCCGGGAACACGTCCACCACCCGATCAATGGTCTTGGCGGCGGAGGTTGTGTGCAAAGTACCGAATACCAGGTGGCCGGTTTCAGCCGCAGTCAGTGCCAGGCGGATGGTTTCCAGGTCCCGCAGCTCGCCTACCAGGATGATGTCGGGGTCTTCCCGCAATGCCGAGCGCAATGCTTCGTTGAAGCCCAGGGTGTCACGGTGCACTTCCCGCTGGTTGAGCAGGCATTTCTTGGATTCGTGAACAAATTCGATGGGGTCCTCGATGGTGAGGATGTGCTCATAGCGAGTGTCGTTGATGTAATCGACCATCGCCGCCAGCGTGGTGGACTTACCGGAACCCGTCGGGCCGGTGACCAGCACCAGACCACGTGGCACCGATGCAATATCCTTGAAAACCTGGCCCATGCCCAGGTCTTCCATGGTCAGCACTTTTGACGGGATGGTACGGAAGACCGCGCCGGAGCCCCGGTTCTGGTTGAATGCGTTGACGCGGAAGCGGGCTACGCCCGGAACTTCGAAGGAAAAGTCGGTTTCCAGAAACTCTTCGTAGTCCTTGCGCTGCTTGTCGTTCATGATGTCGTAGATCAACCCGTGGACTTCTTTGTGCTCCATGGGCGGAAGGTTGATACGGCGCACGTCGCCATCAACACGGATCATCGGGGGGAGACCAGCCGAAAGGTGCAAGTCGGATGCACCCTGTTTGGCCGAAAAGGCAAGCAGTTCAGTAATATCCATAGGGGTCCTCGGAAGGCTTTTTTCTTTTATCCCGGTATGCGCCGGCTTCCGGCAGCAGGCCCCGAACAGGTTCACTTGGCATTTCAGTGACCTGCGGGTAACGTGTCACCATATCAGTGACAGACCGGAGTCGGCAGATTCGCACTATGAGCAGCATAGCAGACAACATCGGGACCGTAACCCGACGCATACAAAAAGCAACATTGAAGGCCGGCCGCAACGCAAAGTCGGTGAATTTGCTCGCTGTGAGCAAAAAAAGACCGGCAGACGACCTTCGGGATGCCCACGCTGCCGGCCAGCGTGCGTTCGGCGAAAGCTATGTTCAGGAAGCGCTGGACAAGATGGAAGCCCTGGCCGACCTGGCAACCATTGAGTGGCACTTTATTGGCCCGGTCCAGTCCAACAAGACCCGTCAGATTGCTGAGGCCTTTGACTGGGTTCACAGCGTGGACCGGATCAAGATTGCTCACCGGCTGAATGAGCAACGCGGGGACGCCCATCCGCCGCTGAATATCTGCCTTCAGGTGAACATCAATAATGAAGAGTCCAAGTCCGGCTGCTCACTGGAGGATCTCATTGAACTTGCGGACGCCATTGAAGAGATGCCAAACCTGTCTCTCAGGGGCCTGATGGCGATTCCGGACCCTGATCAGCCAGAAGCAAGTTTGCGATCAAGCTTCCGCAAACTGGCCAATGCCCTGAAAAGATTGCGGCAGGAAGCACCTGCGTCTGGCCCTCTGGACACGCTCTCCATGGGTATGTCTGACGACCTGGAAATGGCCATTGAAGAAGGCTCTACCTGGGTCAGGGTTGGAACCGCCCTTTTCGGCCCCCGGTAAGCGGAGGCTGATAGGCGAAGTTCCTGTTATCATCACCAGCAGATCGACAATTGACCACTACTGATCCAAACGCGGAGTGAACCTTGAGCACATCACCAACGATTTCCTTTATCGGCGCCGGCAACATGGCCAGCGCTATTATCGGTGGCATGCTGGACAGCGGCTTCCAGGCCGCCAATATCTGGGTCAGCGCCCCCGATGACAATCACCTTCAATCCATCCGCAAGCAGTTTGGCGTCAGCGTTACCACTGACAACCGGTACTGCGCCCAGCAGGCAGATATGGTGGTTCTGGCGGTCAAGCCACAGGTTATGGCGGATGTTTGTCAGGATATCGCCCCGGTAGTGCAGAATACCCGCCCGCTGATGGTATCCATCGCTGCCGGCCTGGAAGCGTCCACTCTGGACGAATGGCTGGGCGGTGGCCTGCCGCTGGTAAGGGTGATGCCAAATACACCCTCACTGGTAGGCAAGGGGGCGGCCGGCCTGTACGCCAATGACCAGGTGAAAGACAAGCAGAAGACCATGGTTGAATCGGTCTTCAATAGCATCGGCACGGCTCTCTGGGTCGAGGACGAAACGCTGCTGCATGCTGTCACTGCTCTCTCTGGCAGTGGTCCGGCCTACTTCTTCCTGATGCTGGAAGCACTTGAAGAAGCCGCCACCGACGCGGGCATTGCCAGCGAAACGGCAAGGGCGCTTGCCATTCAGACCATGGCCGGAGCCGCTGAAATGGCCGGACGAAGTGAGCATGACCCGGGCCAACTCAAGCGCAATGTCATGTCTCCCGGCGGGACAACGGAACAGGCCATCCAGACCTTTGAACAGGGTGGCCTCAGGGATCTGGTGAAACAAGCCTATTCGGCAGCCTATAAGCGCTCCGGGGAAATGGCCAAAGAACTTGCCAAAAAACAGTAACCGATAAAGGGAGACACGGCTTCATGCTGGCTGACATTCTGATCACCATTCTGCTCATTGCCTCGACGTTTTACCTGACCATCGTGTTGCTGCGCTTCCTGCTGCAACTGGCAAGAGCCGATTTCTACAACCCGATCACCCAGTTCGCGGTGAAGGCAACGAATCCGCTGCTACGCCCTTTGCGCCGCTTTATTCCCGGCTGGGGCGGCATCGACGGCGCCGCGCTTGTGCTGGCCGTCATCATTCAGGCCATCACCTTTTTTCTGATCCTTTTTGCGCTTAACGGCGGTATTCCGGCGATCAACCCCCTGACATTGCTGAGCTGGTCGATACTCAATGTGCTGGACCTGATCGTCAAAATCTACTTCTGGTCCGTCATCGCCGTTGTGGTGGTGAGCTGGATCGCACCGCAAAGCAACCATCCTGCCATCCAGCTGGTTGCCCAGATTACCGAACCGGTCATGCGGCCGGTGCGCAGCGTGATGCCATCCCTCGGTGGTCTGGACCTGTCACCCATTATTGTATTCCTGATCCTCAACGTGATTTCGGTGGTGATTGACCACATGAAGATTGCAGCCGGCATGGGATCCATCGTCGGAATGTAGACTACTTCCCAAAAACACATTCCGTTACACATGGGGACAATAAAACACCCTTTCCAGCAGCTGATTCATCTTATTGAATCAGCTGCTTTTTTTGCCATCGACACGTAGCCCTGGCGTACAGATCTGTGATCGGCCCCGCAGACTTACCGGAACATTGCGGTAACATTAACTATATTTTTGGCACAACTTTATCCAACCAATGCCCTGAGCAGTTGCCCGGAAGTCGCGCAGAAGGATAGTCCGATGAACAAGCAAGGAACCCTGTCGCAGCAGGTAGAGGCCTACCACGGCTGGAAAAAGGAACTAATTCGCCAGATTGGCCGGTATCGCCTGTGGCTGCAGGATAATAATCTGTTTTCGGACGATGTCAGCAATCGCATCCGTCATGGTCTGGAATTGCTGATCGAAGACGAGCTCACCATAGCCTTTGTCGGCGAGTACTCCCGCGGTAAAACGGAACTGATCAACGCCCTGTTCTTCTCCGAATACGGCCAGCGCATGCTGCCCTCCCAGGCAGGCCGCACCACCATGTGCCCAACCGAGCTGTTTTTCGATCGCACATCCAACAGCAACTACCTGCTGCTGCTTCCCATCGAAACCCGCACCGGCGAGCTTTCTCTGCAGCAACTGCGCAAACAACCCGAGCGTTGGGTCAAACATGACCTGGATGAGCGCGACCCTGAAATCATGCGGGAAGTACTGGCCGAAGTGGCACGGGTCAAGAGCGTCAACCCCCAGGAAGCGCGTGGCCTCGGATTTGATGAAGACATGCTGGAGCATGACCGCAACCGGCCCGGGAACGTACTGGTTCCGGCCTGGCGCAATGCCCAGGTCAGTATTCGCCACCCCCTGTTTGAGCGTGGCCTGCGGATTCTGGACACCCCGGGGCTGAACGCACTGGGCTCCGAGCCGGAACTGACCATCAGTATGCTACCCCGTGCCCACGCCATTATTTTCCTGCTCAGCGCCGACACCGGTGTTACCGCCAGTGATATGACCATCTGGAAAGAGCATATCGATACTGAGCATGCAGACCACCGCGCCGGGCGCTTTGCGGTACTGAACAAGATCGACGTGCTCTGGGATGATCTGCAGGGCGAAAAGCATACCCAGGAAGCAATCGACCGTGTACGCGGCTATACCGCCGATCATCTGGGCATACGCCAGAATGATGTTATTCCGCTCTCTGCAAAGCAGGGCCTGGTGGCCCGGGTCAAAGGTAATGAGGAGCTTTTCGGGCGCTCAAATATTGGCCAGCTGGAGCAGTTGATTGTCCAGCGTATTCTGATGCACAAGGAACAGCTGATCACCCAGAGCCTGATCAATGACTTGCTGGGTATGCTACAGAACAGCCAGGCCGCCATGCAGACCCGGCTTGATGCACTTGAGGAAGAGCTGGAAGCCTGTGCCGGCGTCACCATGGACAAGGACGCATTGCGTCGCCTGGCGGACCGCGCCCAGCATGATTATGATTTCTATTACAAGAAGCTGATCACCTTGCGCTCCAGTCGCCGGCTGATGGACTCCCAGGGCGATATTCTCAAGGGGCTGGTCAGCGAGGACAGGTTTGAGGCCCACGCCGAAAATACCCGCCGGAAGATGTCCAAAAGCTGGACGACCGCCGGTATGAATCACGGCATGGATCACTTTTTCGAATTACTGGAAAGTGACCTGACCAACCTGCTCAGCGAAGGGCGCCTGGCAGAGAAAATGGTGGCAGCCATCTATCGCCGCTACAACGAAGATACCCGTGCCCGACACCTGGAACCTATCCCCCTGCGGGCGGGGCGTCACGTGATTGCCGTGAGGGAACTACGCAAGAAGGCCAGGCGATTCCGTATCAGCCCGAAAAATCTGCTGACAGAACAGTCACTACTGGTGCGCCGATTTTTCAATGTCATGGTGGAGGAAGCGCGCACGCTGCACCTGCGGGTGCGGACGGATGTAGAGCGCTGGCCTTCAGAGGCACTCTTACCCATCATGCAGTACTCCATGGAACAGAAGCAGTTACTGGAACATCAGATTCGCCGGCTACGGGACATGGTGCGCAGTGACCGCGACAGCCGCGCCGAGCGGGAACGGCTGCAAAACACCATCAACGACCTGAAGCGACAACTGGAACTGGCCGATGCCATGCAAAGGCAGATCCGCAAACCGGCACCAACCCTGATCCAGCAGAAAGTGGTCAATATTTCCGGCGCTGTCTGATAAGCGCCGGAAACGGCGGTTGCAGCCACGCAGGCCGGCCTTTAAACTGCTTGGCTGGCAATCAGCCGGCCATTTCATCGAGCCTGCCTTCAAACGGGCTATCCGGCGCGGCCATTGCCTCAATCTTCTTGCAGATACTATGGACCGAATCAGGAACCTGTCGCGCCAATGCCCGATCCCTTGCCAACGGATTCTGTAGGGATAGTTACCCCACAGACACTGCACTTCGACACGCCGATCACCCTGGCGTGCAACCGGACACTGGAAAGTTATGACCTGGTGGTCGAGACCTATGGCAGACTGAACGAGGATGCCAGCAACGCGGTGCTGATCTGTCACGCCCTGAGCGGTCACCATCATGCAGCCGGTTATCACAGCAAGGAGGATCGGAAACCCGGCTGGTGGGACAGCTGCATTGGCCCGGGCAAGCCTATCGACACCAACCGTTTTTTCGTTGTCAGCCTGAACAACCTGGGCGGCTGCCATGGCAGTACCGGCCCGGGCAGCACAAACCCCCAAACCGGTCAGCCCTACGGACCCGATTTTCCTGTTATCACCGTTCGAGACTGGGTCCACAGCCAGGCACTGCTTGCCGACCGGCTGGGGATCAAATGCTGGGCTGCGGTAGTTGGCGGCTCTCTGGGAGGCATGCAGGCCCTGCAATGGAGCCTGGATTATCCTGATCGCCTGCGACACGCCGTGGTTATTGCGTCTACCCCACGCCTCAGCGCCCAGAACATTGCCTTCAACGAGGTGGCAAGACAGGCCATCACGTCAGACCGGGAATTTCACGAAGGCCGCTACTACGAGTACAACACCTTGCCCCGGCGCGGACTGATGCTGGCACGGATGGTCGGGCACATTACCTATCTGTCTGACGCTTCCATGGGCGAAAAATTCGGCCGCGAGTTGCGGGACCAGGCTTACAAGTTCGGCTTCGACGCCGAATTCCAGGTGGAAAGTTACCTGCGATATCAGGGTGAACGTTTTTCCGAATCATTTGACGCCAACACCTACATGCTGATGACCAAGGCGCTGGACTATTTTGACCCCGCCTACGAACACGACAACGACCTGGCGAAAGCTCTGCGCGGCGCCCGCTGCGAATTCCTGGTGCTGTCATTCAGCACCGACTGGCGATTTACACCGGCAAGGTCTGAAGAGCTGGTGAATGCCATGATTTCGGCTCGCTGCAAGGTCAGTTATGCGGAAATCGACGCGCCCTGGGGCCACGATGCCTTCCTGATACCAACCCCCAGATACACCGCTATCTTCGAAGCGTACATGGACCGGATAGCAAGGGAGGCCGGCGCATGAGAACCGACCTGAAAATCATCGAGCAATGGATCAAACCCGGAAGCCATGTGCTGGACCTGGGTTGCGGCGACGGTACCCTGCTGGATTACCTGCAACAGGAAAAGCAGGCCACCGGCTTCGGCCTGGAAATCAACCAGGAGCACATAACAACCTGCGTGGGCCGTGGTGTATCGGTTATCGAACAGAATCTCGATACCCAGGGGTTGGGCAACTTCGAGGACCATACTTTCGACACTGTGCTGATGACCCAGGCACTGCAGGCTGTGCGTCGCCCCGACATGGTGCTTGATGAAATGATGCGGGTTGGTCGCGAAGGCATAGTAACCTTCCCCAATTTTGCCTACTGGAAGCTACGCTGGTACCTGATGCGTCGGGGCCGTATGCCCGAATCCGAAACTTTGCCGTATAAATGGTATAACACGCCCAACATCCATCTGTGCACCTTCAAGGATTTTGAGGCCTTGTGTTACCGCAAAGGCTTCCGCATCCTGACTCGTACGGTGGTAGATGGTGAACACCAGGATCGCTGGCTAAGCCGCCTGTGGCCCAACATGTTGGGACAAATTGCCATTTACCGGATAACCCGGGAGGGATCATGACCAAGACCATTCGTAATCATTACTTTGCCCTTGTATCACTGGCCTGTCTGGCTTTTTTCGCCACCCAGAGCCACGCCGGCTCGAAGGATTTCGGTGAATTCCAGGTACACTGGAGCGTGTTCCCCAGCACCTTCCTGGCACCCGAGGTTGCTCGCGAGAACAACCTCAATCGCAGCAAAAGCATTGGGATCGTTAATATTTCCATCATGCAGGAAACCGAAACCGGTGGTCTGGAGCCAGTATCAGGGCAAGTGGAAGGCAAGGTACTGAACGACGTGCAACAGGTGAAGTTCCTGGGATTCCGCAGAATTCAGGAAGGTAATGCTGTCTACTTCATCGCGGAATATCAGTACAGCAACGCCGAACTGATGACCTTCCAGATAACCGCCCGGCCCACCGGAAGCAGTGGAGACCTGCCCATTCGTTTCGCCCACACGTTGTTTAATGACTGATGACTGAAACTACTGACAGACTGGTAATAGCCAGCAACAACAAAGGCAAGATTGCCGAGCTCGCCGAGCTGCTGAAACCCCTGGGGCTGACGCCCGTTGCTCAGGGCGAACTCGGAGTTGGCGAAGCGGAAGAGCCGGCAGTCACCTTTGTGGAAAACGCCATACTTAAAGCACGACATGCTGCCCGCATCACAGGCTTACCCGCCCTGGCGGACGATTCAGGGCTGGCGGTCGACGCACTCGGTGGTGAGCCAGGCGTAAGATCTGCCCGATATGCCGGAGAATCCGCCAGCGACGAGGACAATGTCCGGGCGCTGTTGTCGGCGATGGAAGAGGTGCCTGAAAATCAGCGCACCGCCCAGTTTCACTGCGTACTGGTCTACCTGCGCCATGCCGATGACCCGACACCGGTTATCTGCCACGGTCGCTGGCCCGGGCATATACTGGCACACCCCAGGGGAGAAGGGGGGTTCGGGTATGACCCGGTATTTCTGGTTCCGGAGACTGGAACCAGCGCCGCTGAGCTGTCCAGGGAAGACAAGGGCAGAATAAGCCATCGCGGACGAGCGCTTACCCAGCTCCTAGAGCAACTGGGTGCCGGGGCGGCGTGACCATGCCCCTCACGGATACCTGGCGGAACAACGAGCTACCCCCGCTTAGCCTCTACATACACGTTCCCTGGTGCGTGAAAAAATGCCCTTACTGTGACTTCAATTCACACGTCCTGACCGGTGAAATCCCGGAAGACCACTACCTGAAAGCCATCGTGGAGGATCTCGCCAGCGACCTGACGCTGGTTCAGGGCCGCCGCATCCAAACGGTGTTCATCGGGGGTGGTACACCGTCACTGATGTCGCCCGACTTCTATAAGCGCCTGTTCCACCAGCTGCGGAAACACCTCAATTTCGCTGATGGTGCCGAGATCACCCTGGAGGCCAATCCGGGAACGGTAGAACAACACCGATTCCAGGGCTTCCGGGCAGCGGGAATAAACCGCCTGTCCATCGGCATCCAGAGCTTCAACGCCCAGCGCCTGAAAGCGCTGGGCCGTATCCACGACGACAAGGCGGCTCATAGTGCCATTGAAGCGGCCCAAAACGCCGGCTTTGATAACTTCAACCTGGATCTTATGCATGGATTGCCGGGCCAGACACCGGAACAGGCCATTGCCGACCTGGAGGCTGCCATGGCGTGGGAGCCGCCACACCTGTCCTGGTACCAGTTGACCCTCGAACCCAATACCGAGTTCTACAGCCGCCCGCCGCAATTACCGGACGAAGACCACCTGTGGGAAATTTATCGCCAGGGCTCGGATTATCTGCACCAACAGGGTTTCACGGATTACGAGGTATCAGCCTGGAGCCGGCCCGGAATGGCCTCCCGCCACAACCTGAATTATTGGATGTTTGGCGACTACCTGGCGCTTGGCGCCGGAGCCCACGGAAAAATCACCTTGCGCAACGGCGAAATTCGGCGTTTCTGGAAAACCCGGCAACCCGATGCCTACCTGAACCGGATTGGCAGCCGCACTGCCGGCAGCCAGGTAATCGAGGCTGACGAACGTCCTCTGGAATTCCTGATGAATGCCTTGCGGCTGACTTCCGGTGTACCGGAAAACCTGTTCACAGAACGTACAGGTTTACCCTTGAGCACAGTTGCGGTAAAACTTGAGGCATTAAGAACAGAAAACCTGCTGGAACCGGGAAGAATTCAGACCACGGAACTCGGACAGCGGTACCTGAACAGCTTGCTGGAGCGCTTCCTCTGATGCCACTGCCGCGCCTTCTGACCCTGTT
Source organism: Marinobacter sp. ATCH36 (assembly GCF_023555055.1). GTDB lineage: Bacteria > Pseudomonadota > Gammaproteobacteria > Pseudomonadales > Oleiphilaceae > Marinobacter. Next base: position 189,929 of record NZ_JAMJPL010000006.1, on the reverse strand, counting down.
TCCCAAAAGGCTTAACCTGAGTCTTCTGGTAACTGCAGCCCTGCTCATCATTCTGGTGCTGATTAACCAGCCATTGCAGACGGGCTCAGCACCGCAGGGTATTGTCAGCTTCCAGATGGCGGCCACCGCAGACCAATCCATGGCCATCATCCGGAGCTGGCGCCAGGGTGACCTGCTATGGGCCCATGTTTCCCTCTGGCTGGACTTCCTGTTTGTCCCGGCTTACCTGGTGACGCTGATTTTCCTCACCAACCATCTGACCCGCGACCGCCCTGGCGTACGAGAGCGTAACGTTGCCCGCTGGGTCAAGGCCCTGTTTGTGGCGGCCGGTACCGCCGACATGGGCGAGAATATCCTGTTACTGAACAACATGGACCCGCCTACGGACATGCTCAGCCTGTCTGCAACCATCTGCGCACTTGTCAAGTTTACAGGGCTAATGCTCGGGGCTGCCGGACTGGTCATTATCCGCGCTGCCAGGCGCCGCCCGATGGCCCACGGGTAGCGCCGCTGGGTAAGTGTTAGTTAGTTGGTGCGGTAAAACACCAGGTCCCATACCCCGTGCCCCAGGGTTTCTCCGCGCTTCTCGAATTTGGTGATCGGGCGATCGTCAGGGCGAGGTGAATACTGGCCACGCTCCTGAGTGTTGGCGAAGCCCTCCGACTCAGTCATGATTTCCATCATGTATTCCGCGTAGTTCTCCCAGTCTGTCGCCAGGTGCAGGATCCCCCCCACACGAAGCTTGTGGCGCAGTCGCTGAACAAACTCATGCTGAATAAGCCGGCGTTTGTGGTGCCGCTTCTTTGGCCAGGGGTCCGGGAAAAACACCATCACCCGATCGAGCGCGGCATCGGGCAGGCACAGGTCAATCACGTCGTTGGCGTCAATGGCATAGATCCGGACGTTTTCCAGCCCCCTGTCTTCTATTTCCTTCAACAGAGCACCGACACCCGGAAGATGCACCTCCACACCGATAAAATCCTGCTCCGGCGCTGCTTCCGCCATGTCCGCGAGGGATTGGCCCATGCCGAAGCCGATTTCCAGATTCAGCATATTGTCCCGCCCGAACACCTGGCGCGGGTCGATCATGCCCTGCTCTCGGGTCAGGCCATACTTGGGCCAGCTGCGCTCATAGGCCTTTTTCTGACCTTCTGTCATCCGCCCCTGACGCAGCACAAAACTGCGCACACCACGGCGTGTGGTAACAGGTGAATCGCCGGAAACATCATTATGATCGGTCATCTGACGTCCTCAACCGCCCTTTCGCGGTTCATCTTCAATGGGTTATGTCGACAGTTTACCAGAGTGACTTGCTGCAGACGCCACTATACAGCCAGCTTTCTGTGCCCGTCAGCCCCCTGCCGGGTCAGATTCAACTACACGGAGACCTGTGCATTCCTGGTCTGCTGCCGATCAAGCTTGCGATAGCCTAACGCCTCTACCAGGTGGCCATTCCCGATACATTCCTCACCCTCCAGATCTGCAAGGGTTCGCGCCACCCGAAGAATGCGATGCAGGGCCCGGGCGGACAAACCCAGGCGCTCCATCGCCGAGGACAACATTGCTTCACCGGCCGGGTCCAGCCGGCAATACTCATGGAGCTCCGCTCCACTCAGGGCGCAATTCACACAACCCCGCTGTACCTGCCGCTGACGGGCCTGATTGACACGTTCGCGAACCTGGGTACTGGACTCCCCTTCCCCCTCGCGCTGCATCAGCACCTCGCCACTCTGCACCGGAACTTCAACGTGCAGGTCAAAACGATCCAGCAATGGACCTGAAATCTTTGCCCGATAACGGAGCACCTGTTGCGGCGTACACTGGCACTCAATCGAAGGATGCCCCAGATAACCGCAGGGGCACGGGTTCATGGCCGCTATCACTTGAAAGCGGGCCGGAAACGTCACCTGTCTGGCCGCACGGCTGATGGCAATCTCACCAGATTCCATGGGTTCTCTCAGCACTTCCAGCACACGTCGTCCGAATTCCGGCAATTCGTCGAGAAACAATACACCACTATGGGCCAGCGAGATTTCACCGGGCCGCGGGCTACCTCCACCGCCAACCATGGCGACGGACGAGGCGGTATGATGGGGCGCCCGGTAAGGCGGCCGGCACCAGTCTCCGTCTTCAACCGGCATGCCAGCCACGGAATGGATGCTGGCTACCTCCAGCGCAGACTCCAGGGTCAACGGTGGCAGGATGCCGGGCAATCGGCTGGCGAGCATACTTTTCCCGGTTCCCGGCGGGCCAAACATCAGCAGATTGTGCCCTCCGGCTGCGGCGATCTCCAACGCTCTGCGCGGCACGGCCTGGCCCCGCACATCGACCAGGTCAGGGCCAGGCCTGACACTTTGCTCCGGAATAGCCGCAGACACAGGTGAAATACGTGCCCGCTCACACAAATGCTCACACACCGTCAGCAAATGACCGGCCGGCAGCACATCGTCCTGGCTGGCAAGAGCGGCTTCGGCTGCATTAGCCTGGGGAACCAGCAATTGCCGCCCCTCACCACGCGCGGCCAATACAGCGGGAAGCACACCTTTGAGGGGGCGCAGTGCACCGTCAAGGGACAACTCCCCCACACACTCGTATTGAGCAAGGCTTTCGGCCGGAATCTGACCCGAGGCGGCAAGAATACCCAAGGCAATAGGCAGGTCGAAACGACCGCCCTCCTTGGGCAAATCAGCAGGGGCCAGATTAATGGTTATTCGGCGGGCGGGAAACTCGAAACCGGCATTGAGCAGTGCACTACGAACACGCTCGCGGCTCTCCCGAACCCCGGTTTCAGGAAGTCCGACAATGGAAAGCGCAGGCAAACCGCCAGATAGATGAACTTCAACGGTAACGGATGGAGCGGAGACGCCGATGCTGGCGCGGGTATGGACGACGGCAAACATAAAAACCTTCCATGGTGACGGGTATCAGCGGCTCAGCCGCTTGACGGGCTTCCTGCCAGTCAGCTGTTCGGGGATTGCCGTTCCAGCTCGGCCACGCGCTTTTCGAGCGCCTCGACTTTCTCCCGGGTTTTCATCAGTACCGCCTGCTGAGCATCAAACTCTTCACGAGTCACCAGCTCAAGGCGCGATAGTACGGTCATTACCGTTGCCCGGGCCTGGGCCTCGAAATCCTCTCGGGCGGCACGGGCCATGTCTGGAACAAACTGGCCAAACTGGCCCTGGAGTTGGGTAAAGAAATCCTGCGGACCTTTCACAAATCACCTCACTGGCTCGAACTCTGTCCGGATCTGATACCGGTGCCAAAGTCAGAAGTGTAACACATTGCCTGCTTTGCCATACTGTACGGTATCGGCAGTATAATGCGACTGTGGCAACCTTGTAGTGCCTGCCCCTGTCTTGTGCATCATTTTGGTTCGCTTTAGACAGTCAGGCCCCAAATTGGTGCATCATGGCGGTCCATTTTGGATCAGCATGTACTTAAGATATTGATATAAATATATTTTTTTGCGTTGGCACACACGATGCTAAAAGCCTTGTACGCAATCCGCACAATTGGTGTGCGAGGTGGCAGCATCCCGAGCTCAACAACGGGCCGATGAGTTCCATATGTTGAGACGGCTTTACCAAGGAGAAAGCAATGAAACTTGTGACAGCGATCATCAAGCCTTTCAAGTTGGATGATGTGCGTGAGGCACTATCCGAAATTGGCGTACAAGGCGTAACGGTCACTGAAGTCAAAGGCTTCGGTCGCCAGAAAGGTCATACCGAGCTCTATCGCGGCGCAGAATACGTGGTGGACTTCCTGCCCAAGGTCAAGGTTGAAGTTGCTATCGGCGACAACCTGCTGGACCAGGTCATTGAATCCATTACCAAGGCAGCCAACACCGGAAAAATTGGTGACGGCAAGATTTTCGTGACCGAACTGGAACAGGCCATCCGGATCCGAACCGGGGAAACCGGCGAAGAAGCGGTTTGATCACAGCCTGATCAATCAGACAGCCAACGCAAAAACTTATAACTTGAAAAGCCTCGTGCGGAGGGCTTCACATGGAAAGCAATCTTAATCATATTTTTGAACTCCAGTATGCACTGGATACCTTCTACTTCCTGATTTGCGGTGCCCTGGTCATGTGGATGGCCGCGGGCTTCTCGATGCTCGAAGCAGGTCTGGTGCGTGCCAAGAACACCACCGAAATCCTGACCAAGAACGTCTCCCTGTTTGCCGTGGCCTGTACCATGTACCTGATCTGCGGTTACGACATCATGTATGGCGGCGGCCTCTTCCTCAGCGGTGTTACCACGGTTGCACAAATGGATGACGCGGCCATTGCCGGCGTTCTCGCTGCCTCCAACGAAGCTGGCTTCGGCGAGATGGGCGAATACGCCGGTGCTTCCGACTTCTTCTTCCAGGTGGTGTTCGTTGCAACTGCCATGTCGATTGTCTCTGGTGCCGTGGCTGAGCGTATGAAGCTCTGGGCCTTCCTGGCATTTGCTGTTGTCATGTGTGGCTTCATCTACCCGATGCAGGGTGCCTGGACCTGGAACGGCGACGCGGTTTTCGGCATGTACGAGCTTAACTACAGCGACTACGCCGGTTCCGGCATTGTGCACATGGCTGGTGCGGCAGCTGCCTTGGCAGGCGTTATTCTGCTGGGCGCCCGTAAAGGAAAGTACGGTGCAGACGGTCAGATCAAGGCATTCCCGGGTGCAAACCTGCCCCTGGCTACCCTCGGCATGTTCATTCTGTGGATGGGCTGGTTCGGCTTCAACGGCGGTTCTACCCTGAAGCTGGGTGGTATTGGTGTTGCCAACGAGGTAGCCAACGTGTTCCTGAACACCAATGCGGCCGCTTCCGGTGGTCTCATTGCAGCCCTGATCGTCGGCCGCATCATGTTTGGCAAAGCTGACCTGACGATGGCCCTGAACGGCGCGCTGGCTGGCCTGGTGGCCATCACGGCTGAGCCTGCTGACCCGTCGCCCCTACTGGCAGCCATCATCGGCGCCATCGGCGGTATCATCGTGGTGTTCTCGATCGTGACTCTGGACAAGATTCGCATCGATGATCCGGTTGGTGCTATCTCGGTGCACGGTGTGGTTGGTATCTGGGGTATCTTCGCGGTTCTCCTGTCCGACGCAGACGCAACCTTTATGGGCCAGCTGGTCGGCATGCTTACCATCTTCATCTGGGTTTTCGTAACCAGCCTGATTGTCTGGGGCATCCTCAAGGCGGTTATGGGTATCCGGGTTACCGAAGAGGAAGAGTACGAAGGTGTGGATCTGTCCGAGTGTGGTATGGAGGCCTATCCGGAGTTTGTCAGCAGCAAGTAATATTGGCTGACACTGGATCTGAAAAGGGGGCGCCTGCGGGTGCCCCTTTTTTATTGGGGTCTGCAGTTAACAGCTTGGGAGTATGCCGGAGGTGGCAGGTCCCCTTTCCGGGATACGCGGTGAATACGTCCATGTACGCTCGACAAAAACATCCCTGTTTTTGACGATCCCGGAAAGGCGGCCTCCCACCTCCTCCGCCAGCCAGGGACTAGCCCTCGTCTGACATTACCTTATCCTCCAACGCATCCACCATGAACTGCGGCATCGCCAAAGCCCCACGGTGGATATCGGCGTTGTAGTAACGGGTCACAAAGGGACGCTGGTCGGCGTCTTCTTCGCGGAAATACACCACCGGCTTTTCCTTGCCTGCCATGGTGCAGCTCCACCAGCCGGTGGGGTAGACCGGTTGCGGGAACGGCAAGGTGCGGACGTGGTCGAAGCCGGCCTTTTTCATGTCGTCGTGGATGGTCTTGATGATGGTGTTGGTGTGCAGCAGCGGTGATTCGCTCTGCTGGACAATGATGCCGCCGTCGCGCAGGGCGATCATGCAGTCGCGGTAGAAGTCGAGGGCGAACAGGCCTTCGGCGGGGCCGACCGGGTCGGTGCTGTCGATGATGATGACATCGAGGCTTTCGGGCACGGCGTCGCGTACCCACTGGATGCCGTCGCCGAAGAAGAAGTTGGCGCGGGGATCGGTATTGGATTCACACAGTTCAGGAAAGTACTGTTCGGAGTTACGGGTGACGCGCTCGTCGATTTCGACCTGCCAGGCTTCTTCCACGCCCGGATGTTTGAGGACTTCCTTCAGGGTTCCACAGTCACCACCGCCGACGATGACAACTTTCTTCGGATCCCTATGGGTAAACAGGGCCGGGTGAGTCATCATTTCGTGATAGAGGAAGTTGTCGCGACTGGTGAGCATCACGCAGCCGTCCAATACCATCAGGTTGCCGAAGGTTTCCGTTTCCCAGATTTCCAGTTTCTGGAACTCGGTCTGCTCTTCGTGCAGTTTTTTCTTCACCTGCAGGGAAAATGCAGTTCCCTGGTCCTGGAATACTTCGGTAAACCAGCCGTCGTTCAGTGCAGTCATTTCGTCTCTCCGGATTTACTTGTGGGGCCTGTTCGTATTGGAGGTATTGTAGGTGGGGAGTTCGCACACCTAAAGGACTATCATCGCGTCGGGGGCCGGATTTTCCCGCGCAGTTCTTTCAGCAGACCATTGGAATCCATACAATGAGCGCCATACGCCGGCACCATGCCGGTTCCGGATTCGGCACAGGACAGTCCAATGAGTGAAACAATCGGCAATACCGCCCACAAGGTGTACAACATCGCCCACTGGAGTGATGGCTATATCGATGTGAATGCTCGCGGTGAGGTGCTGATCCGGCCAGACAGGGGCCACAGTGGCGAGGACATCAACCTGCCGGACCTGACTCGTTCCCTTGTCAGCAACGGTGTACAGCTGCCTGTTCTGATCCGCTTCACCGACATTCTCCATGACCGGGTTAACACGCTATGCGGTGCCTTTAACAAGGTGGCCCGGGAACAGGGCTATCGGGGCGCCTATACAGCGGTATACCCCATCAAGGTCAACCAGCAGCGGCGAGTGGTTGAAGAACTTCTGTGTGCGGAGCCGGCCGCCAGCGATAACCAGATCGGACTGGAGGCAGGCAGCAAGCCGGAGCTGATGGCGGTGCTGGCGCTGTCGCAACACCCTGGCTCGGTAATTATCTGCAACGGCTACAAGGACCGGGAATACATACGGCTGGCACTGATCGGGCAGAAGCTTGGCCACCGGGTATTTATCGTGGTGGAGAAGCAGTCCGAGTTGCCACTGATCCTCGAGCAGGCCCGTCGCCTCGGCGTGACCCCGTTGATTGGCGTACGGGCGAGGCTGGCCACCATTGGCAAAGGCAACTGGCAGAATACGGGTGGCGAGAAGTCGAAATTCGGGCTCTCCGCCAGCCAGGTACTGGATGTGGTTGAGACCCTGCGCGACGCCGGAGCGCTGGAGTCGCTGCAATTGCTGCATTTCCACCTGGGCTCGCAGATTGCCAACATTCGTGACATTCAGACCGGATTGAGAGAATGCGCCCGCTTCTATAGTGAATTGCGACAAATGGGGGCGCCGGTAGGCACTGTGGATATCGGAGGCGGCCTGGGTGTGGATTACGAGGGCACCCGTTCCCGTAGCAGTTGTTCCATGAACTACAGCGTACATGAGTATGCCTACAACGTGATTCACATTCTGCAATCGGAATGCGAGCGGGCCGGCACTCCCCACCCCAACCTGATCAGCGAATCGGGGCGGGCACTGACAGCTCATCATTCGGTGCTGGTCACCAACGTGATCGACAGGGAAGTACCCGACACGCGCCAGCCAGAGCAGCCCGCAGGAAGTGCACCGGCACCCTTGCAGGATCTGTGGCGGGATCTGGAAAGCCTGCAAGACGAAAAATCCGCCCGTTCCCTGGCGGAAATTTACCACGACGTACTTCATGCCATGGCCGATGTGCATACCCAGTTTGCTCATGGCCTGCTGTCGCTGGCCGACCGGGCGCGTGCGGAAACCCTCTACACCAACTGCTGCCGGGCACTCCGAAGCCAGCTGAACTCAGCCAACCGGGCACACAGGGAAATCATTGACGAGCTCAACGAGAAGCTGGCGGAAAAGCTGTTCGTGAACTTTTCCCTGTTCCAGTCACTGCCGGACGTGTGGGGTATTGACCAGATTTTCCCGATCATGCCGATTAACGGGTTGAATCGACCCCTGAACCGGCGCGCGGTTATACAGGACATTACCTGTGACTCCGACGGGCGGATTGACCGCTACGTGGATGGTCAGGGGGTCGAAACCACTTTCCCGCTTCCGGAGGACGCGCCCGAAGAACCCATGCTTATGGGTTTTTTCATGACCGGCGCCTACCAGGAAATCCTGGGCGACATGCACAACCTGTTCGGCGATACCCACTCGGTGGATGTGCGGCGCAACGTTGACGGCGGTCATACGGTAAGCGAACCAATCCACGGCGATACCGTAGCCCGGGTACTGCAATACGTAAACTTTGAACCAGCCGCTCTGTTGCGAGCCTATGAGCAGAAATTTGTGGCCAGCGGGCTACCCATGAATGAACAGACAAGCCTTCTGGAAGAGCTTGGCGCTGGGCTGGAGGGATATACCTACCTGGAGGAATAAACAGAGACCGGAAAGCGAAAAAATAAGCCACAAAAAACTGCCCCAGGCTGATCCGGCTGTCTCTCTGCCCCGTAGATATACACACTGACAAACTCGGGGCGAGTGCATAGAATGATGAATAGAACAATTTCAAATCATGCAACAGTCAAGGAGCGTCCGGTGACCACACTGGATCAGAAACCGGCACGGGCCGAGGGCCGCAAGGATCCCTGGAGCCAGATGCTGGAAAAGGTGGGAAAGAACCAAGACCGCCAGGCCTACCATGCTCTGTTCGAACATTTTGGCCCGCAAATCAAGTACTACGCCATGGCTAACGGCCTGGCGAGTCATGCCGAAGAGCTGGTCCAGGAGGTCTTTGTATCGATCTGGCGCCGCTCGTGTCTCTACGACTGGCGCAAGGCCGCCGCATCCACCTGGATTTTTACCATCGCCCGCAACCAACGCATTGATATGTTGCGCAAGATGAAGCGCACCAGCGCAGAGATGCCGGTCGAAACCGAAGATCTGTGGCAGATTCCCGGTGAAAACGAGGATGAGCCGGTTACATCGCTGCACCGCCTGATGTCAGAGCGACGGGTCAGGGAATCTCTCAGCCACCTCCCGGAAGAACAGATTACCGTTATTGCTAAGGTATACATGGAAAGCAAGTCGCACCAGATGGTGGCCGACGAGCTTAATATTCCGCTGGGCACCGTTAAAAGTCGGGTCCGCCTGGCATTGAACAAACTGAAAGTGATTCTGCAGGATCAGAACGTATGACACGGCATCATCCAGACACATTAACCCTGATGGAATACAGTGCGGGCAATCTCAGTGAGCCCCACGCGTTGTGTATTCGCCTTCATCTGGACCAGTGCTCTCACTGTCGCAGCCGCGTTGACACGCTCGACAGCCTGGGTGCTGTGATGATGGAAAGCCAGCCCCAGGTGGGTGTTTCCTCTGACATGTTCGATTCCATCCTGTCGCGCATTGACAGCGAGCCGGATATGACCGAGCAGTACATCAGCTCGCAGGCCAAGCGTAAGAGCCCGCTGCAGAAGTTGTTGGGTGATAACCTGAACGACCTGCCCTGGAAACGTCAGCTGGGCGATGTCAGTGTGCTGGATATCAGCGAACGATTCCCGGGCCAGAGCGAACAGGTTGTGCTGCAGAAGTTGGCGGCTGGTGGTAAGGCCCCTGCCCACACCCACCGTGGCGACGAGACAACCATCGTGCTTCAGGGTGCGTTTGCTGATCAGAAAGGCGTGTTCAACCAATGGGATTTTGTCGTTCTCAACCAGGAAGATGAGCACAAGCCTGTTGCCGTCGGTTGCGAAGACTGCATCACCCTGTCGGTACTGAGCGCACCCGTAAAACTCACCGGCACCTTCACCCGGTTACTGAATCCTTTCATACGCTGAGACGGTTTGCCGCCCCAGCCGTTTCCGGTTACCAGGGAATAACGGAGCCATCCCAGCTCAGAAAGGTTCCGTTATCCTTTTCGGTCAAACCCGTTACCACACGCAGGATATTGTCCGCCGTCTCCTCGGGTTGGTGCACCTGAAGTTGCGCCAATGAGCGGGTAAAAGGCTCGCTCAATGGCGACAGTGTAGTTCCGGGATGCACGGCTACACAGGCCAGTGGATGGTATTTTCTGGGCAATTCAATAGACAGGTTGCGTACCAGCATGTTCAGCGCTGCCTTTGAGCTTCGGTAGGCATACCAGCCTCCAAATCCATTATCGGTAATAGACCCGACCTTGGCAGAAACAGCCAGTATGCGCTTGAAGCCACGGTGACGAAGCCAGGGGGAGATGGCCTGAACCAGCATCGCGAAGCCGGTAGCATTCACTGCAAACGCATGGGCAAAAGCCTTCGCATCCAGGTCTTCCAGTCGCTTCTCTGGAGTCATGCCCGGACCATGAAGTATCCCGGCCGCGTAGATCATCGTGTCCAGCCCTGCCTCCGGTGGCAGGACTGCCTTGAGCTTTTCGACCACATCCAGGGCACTTCCGTTTTGGGTCGCATCCCACGGAATCAGTGTGACCCGACTTACCTGCTCCTGACTCAAAGCAACCGACGACGGGTCACGACACAGCCCGACCACGGATAACTCTGAATCCTGTTCCAACAGTCGCCTGGCCAGTGCGAGGCCAATAGCCCCGGACATCCCGGCAATCAACACCTGCTTCATAGAACCTCCCGGCATCTAGGGCCTGCCCGTGAATTTGATGGCCCCGCTGAATTGGTACGAATATTTTCAGCTTCAGACCGACCGCCAGAGTGAACCAGAGATTAAAACGGGCGTATGAATAGTAGCGTTGACACAATTACCTGCATTGAGGAGAGAATTCCATGCAATATCAGGCCCCGGCGAACGACCTTCGCTTTTTGCTGTTTGATGTCCTTGGCGCGGACAGGCTCCACGAGCTGGAAAAATACACGGACGCCACTCCCGACCTGATTTCGGCGGTGATCGACGAAGCCGGTAAACTGGCGGCGGAAGTAATCCAGCCCACCAACCAGGCCGGCGACCGCCAGGGGTGCCAATACAATCCTGAGACCCACGACGTTACCACACCGGACGGATTCCGCGAGGCCTACACCAAGTTCGTCGAAGGCGGCTGGACGGCACTCGACGCACCGTTACAATACGGTGGCCAGGGCCTGCCCCATACCCTCAAGTTCGTGGTAGACGAGATGGTCTGCTCCACCAATCTGTCTCTCGGTATGTACCCGGGCCTGACCCACGGAGCCATCAGCGCCCTGTATGCCCACGGTTCTGACGAGCTGAAAGATACTTACCTGGAAAAACTGATCTCTGGCGAATGGACCGGCACCATGTGCCTGACGGAGCCGCAGTGTGGCACCGACCTCGGCATGATCCGCACCCGCGCAACCCCCAATGATGACGGTTCCTACGCCATTGAAGGTACCAAAATCTGGATTACCGGTGGCGAACACGATCTGGTGGACAACATTGTGCATCTGGTACTTGCCAAGCTTCCCGGCGCACCGGACACCACCAAGGGTATTTCCCTGTTCGTCGTGCCCAAGGTGCTGCCGGATTCCGGCGATCGCAACCCGGCTTACTGTGGCGGCCTCGAACACAAGATGGGCATCAAGGGTTCCGCCACTTGCGTGATGAACTTCGAGGGTGCCAAAGGCTGGCTGGTGGGCGAGCCCAATGACGGCATGCGTGCCATGTTCACCATGATGAACGAGGCCCGTCTGATGGTTGGCATGCAAGGCCTGGGCTTGGCCGAGATGGCCTACCAGGAAAGCCTCGGTTTTGCCCGCGAGCGCCTGCAGAGCCGCTCCCTGAGCGGCGCCAAGAACCCCAACGGCCCGGCAGACCCGATCATCGTGCACCCGGATGTTCGCCGAATGCTGATGCGACAGAAGGTGCTGAATGAAGGCATGCGTGCTCTGGCTCTGTTCACCGGACACAAACTGGACCTGTCTGTTGCCCACGGCGATGAGTCTGTTCGTGAATCCGCGGACGATCTGGTGCAGCTGCTGACCCCGGTGGTGAAATCCTTCCTCACCGACGAAGGGTTCAACAACGCCAACACCGGCCTGCAGGTACTGGGCGGTTCCGGCTTCACCACCGACTGGCCGCTGGAGCAACTGGTGCGGGATGGCCGCATCGCCCGCATCTATGAGGGAACCAACGGCATACAGGCAATGGACCTGGTGGGTCGCAAACTCAGCCTCAAGGGTGGTCAACTGGTCCGCACCCTGTTCTCCGAGCTCACCACCTACCTCAAGGAGAATCCGGAGGCCCCGCACCGGGAGGAGTTGAAGGGCGCCATCAAGTCACTGGAGTCTGCCACACTGTGGATCGCCAGCAATGCCCCTAAAGATCCGGAGCAGGCCGGTGCGGCAGCAACGCCATACCTGCGTCTGATGGCCCTGACCGTCATCGCTTACCTCTGGTCGCGCATGGCTGGCGTAGCGCAGAAGCAACTGGATGCCGGCGAGGGCAACACGCCTCTGCTGGAAGGCAAACTGGTTTCAGCCCGCTTCTATTTCGAGAAGTTGCTGCCGGAGATCCAGTGGCTGCAGCAGGACATCGAGAGCGGCAAGGACTCCCTCATGGCCTTCGAGGACGACCACTGGGCGGCGTGATCGACTTTTTGATACTTGCTTTCAGGCCATGCTCTTGCATGGCCTTTTTTGTGGCTGATAATCGCTCTCTCCGATACCTGACCGTTCGCGGAATAGAGACGGACGGCAGGGCTGGGTTACAATCGTGGCTTTTGCGCGGGGTTGCAGCATGACGGGTGACGATTTCCACTTCCGCTTCGGTGGTATAGAGCGACTGTATGGCCGCAGGGCCCTTGAGCGCTTCCGTCATGCCCATATTGCCGTTGTCGGCCTGGGTGGTGTCGGCTCATGGGCTGCCGAAGCCCTCGCCCGTTCAGGCATCGGTACACTGACGCTGATCGATATGGACGACATCTGCGTGTCCAATACCAATCGGCAGCTACACGCGCTTGCCGGCCAGTATGGTCGCACCAAAACGGATGCCATGGCGGAACGGCTGAGGGGCATCAACCCCGAAGCCGATATCCGTGTCCACTTCGGGTTCCTGAACACCAGGAATGTCAGTGAACTGATTACCCCGGAGATGTCTGGGGTGGTTGATGCCATTGACAGCGTCAAGGCCAAGGCGTCGCTGATTGCGCACTGCCAACGCCAGAAAACTCCGCTGGTCTGCGCTGGTGGCGCCGGCGGCCAGATGGATCCCACCCAGATTCGCGTCAGCGACCTCAGCAAGACCACCCAGGATCCACTCCTGGCCAAGGTTCGTAACCTGCTGAGACGGGAGTATGGCTTCTCACGCAACCCCAAACGCCGTTTCGGAATCGAAGCCGTGTACTCCCTCGAACAGCTCACGTATCCTGCAGGAGACGGTGAGGTCTGCCTCCAGAAACCAGCCACCGAAGGCCCGGTGAGACTGGATTGCGCCTCAGGATTTGGCGCTGCCAGCCCGGTGACCGCCAGCTTCGGTTTTTTTGCAGCAGCCAGGCTTCTTGCAAGGCTCGCTCGCAAGGCGGAATCAGACGACAGAACCAACCCATGAATCAACGGACCTGATGCCATTATGACCGTCAGCACTGTTTTTCTACTTGCCTGCATTGGTGTGCTTTCCCTTTTCTGCCAGTGGCTCGCCTGGCGCGTGCGCATGCCGGCCATCCTGTTCCTGCTGGCTGGAGGTATTGCTGCGGGGCCACTGCTCGGCTTTCTGAACCCGGAACAGGTGTTCGGAGACCTGTTGTTCCCGGTGATCTCCCTGGCAGTCGCTATCATTCTGTTCGAAGGCAGCCTGACCCTACGGTATGAAGAAATCCGTGGCCACGGCAAGATGGTCCGCAACCTGATTCCCATCGGCTCCGTCGTTACCTGCTTTATCGGTACCCTGGCGGCGCGCTGGATCCTGGATGTGTCCTGGGAGGTGGCGCTGCTGTTCGGCGCCATATCCATCGTCACCGGCCCAACAGTAATCGCCCCATTGCTGCGATCCGTCAGACCGGAGGCCAAACTTGCCAATATCCTGCGCTGGGAAGGCATCATCATCGACCCGGTGGGTGCCCTGCTGGCGGTTCTGGTTTTTGAAGGTATCGTGTCCTGGGGCCAGGGCAACGTTTTCGGCCACTCTCTGTATATCTTTGGAAAAACGCTGGCGGTGGGATTTGTGCTGGGTGCAGTGGCGGGCTGGCTGAACGGTATTGCCCTGCGCAAGCACCTGTTACCCCAGTACCTGCATAATGCCGGCACCCTCACGTTCATGCTCGGCGTCTATGCGCTTTCCAACGAGATGGCCCATGAGTCCGGCCTGTTAACGGTCACCGTCATGGGTATCTGGATGGCGAATATGAAACAGGTACCCATCGACAGCATTCTGGAATTCAAGGAATCCCTGAGTGTGCTGCTGATATCCGCGCTTTTCATCATCCTGGCTGCGCGGGTGGAATTTACAGCCATCGCCCAACTGGGGTGGGGTCTGGTGATCGTGCTTGCGTTACTGATGCTGGTGGCACGCCCGCTAAGCATCTTTCTGTCTGCCATTGGCACCAGTCTTGACTGGCGGGACAAACTGTTCCTGAGCTGGATTGCGCCCCGGGGCATCGTGGCCGCCGCGGTATCAGCCCTTTTTGCATTCCAGCTGCAGAAACTGGGCTACGAGAGTGCCGGTGCCCTGGTGCCGCTGGTGTTCATGCTGATTATTGCCACCGTCACCCTGCAAAGCCTGACTGCACGACCGCTGGCCAAGTTGCTGAAAGTGGCCGAGCCCGCGGAGTACGGCTTTCTCATCCTCGGCGCGAATCCGGTGGCACGTAAAATCGGCCTGGCACTGAAAAAACTGGAGGTGCCGGTCACGCTGGCTGATACCAACTGGGAAAACGTCAAACAGGCGCGGATGGAGGACCTGCAGGTGTACTTCGGCAACCCGGTGTCAGAGCATGCCTCCACCCATCTCGACCTGACCGGCATTGGAAACCTGTTGGTGATTTCTCCTTATAAGCACATGAACTCACTGGCGACGTATCACTTTCTCGATTGGTTCGGCAAAGACTCGGTACTGACTCTGGCAGAAGGGGACCAGGACCAGAAAGCCAGGCACCAGACGGCGGAAAAAATCCAGATGACACGGGGACTGTTTGGCGGGGTGAGCTACGCCAAGCTTGCCAGCCTGGCCAGCCAGGGGTATTCAGTCAAAACCACCCAGCTCAGTGAAGAATTCACGTTTGACGACTTTCTGGAAAAATACGACCGCCAGGCCATGGTGCTGTTTGTGCTCGACCCTCGCGGACACATCACGCCCGTCAAAAGCATGAATAGTATCAAACCCGAGAAAGACTGGACCCTGGTCAGCCTGGTGCCGCCCCAGGCAAGGAAAGAACGTAAGGAACGGGATACCGGAGAGGCTCCGGAACCCGCTCCTGCCTGAGCAGCTCAGCGGGTACGGCAATCAAGAACCAGCTTGCCCCTGACGTGCCCGCCCTCCAGCATGCGGTGAGCATCGGCCACCTGATCCAGCGAGAAGGTTTCGTCGATGTGAACCCGCACGTCGCCATCCTCGATCAGCTCGGCAATCTCATCAAGATGAAAAACATCGGGGCGGACAGTCATGCCGTGTGCCCTTAGCCCCAGGCCTTCCGCCGCAGTAATGATTTCATCTGCCGTTACCGTAGGAATCGTCACCAGCACGCCATGCTCGCTGAGGGTGTGCAGGGAACGTTTCCCTGCCTCACCTCCCACCAGGTCCAGCACCACGTCCAGGCCATAGCATTCGTCGACCACATCGGTGGTGTGGTAATCAATCACCTCATGGACACCCAGGGCGGCCAGAAAATCACGATTGCTCGCAGAGGCAGTGGCGATAACATGGGCTCCCCGCTCGAGTGCGAATTGAACTGCAAAATGGCCGACTCCGCCAGCCCCGGCATGAATCAGCACTTTCTGGCCTGCCTCGAGTTCCGCCACTTCAAACAGCGCTTGCCAGGCCGTCAGCGCGGCGAGGGGCAAGGCACCTGCGGTCACCAGGTCGAGCTCTTCCGGCACAATGGCCAGCTCGTCAGCACGGGCAACGGCATGCTCCGAATAGCCCCCGCCGCGGGCGGGAAAGCCCACCATGCCCATAACCCGGTCACCCGGTACCAGGTTGGTTACGTCACGACCAACCGCAACTACCTCGCCAGCGGCGTCAAAACCCGGGGTCCAGGGTAGGTGATCTTCAATCTGCCGGGCGACAAAGCCCAGCCCCTTGCGGGTTTTCCAGTCAATGGGATTCAACCCGGCACCGGCTACCCTGAACAATACTTCCTCGGCACCCGGTTCAGGAATCGCAGAAGATTCGATCCGCAGTACGTCGGCATCGCCAAAGCGGTCATAGACCACCCGGCGCGTGGCATTGCCAGCGTTCGTATCAACGGTGTTTTCCATGATGTTCTCCAGACAGCTTCAGGGACAGGACAGAATTATTTGTTCAGACTAGCAGAAACTTCAACTTGTGGTATCAAAGCCGTGCCCTCCCGGCACCATCGCACCACCGAGGATCTCGGCGAACTCCACGGGCATCCGCGACGGCCGCTGGCTCTTCATGTTTACGCAGGCGTGGGTGGATACAGCACGTACCAGGGCTTTGCCATCGGACTCCCGAACCAGTTGGAACTGGCGCGCCGAGCGAAAACGGCCATCAAAGCCGGTCAGCCAGGTTGCCAGCACCAGCCGGTCGCCCGCATTGGCGGCAGACAGGTAATCAATCTCTGTGCGGGTGATTGCCATGGCTTTGCCGGTTTTTTCGTGCAACTCCCAGGTCATCCCCAGGCTCTCGATATGCTGCCAGCTGATCTCCTCCAGCCAACGGACATAGACCACGTTGTTGGCGTGGCCGAGCCTGTCAGTATCCTCATCACGTACATCAATAGTCATGGTAAACGGCTCAGGAAGATCCCAGCTCACCGGGTTGCCATTACTCATCATTGCCTTCTCCAAGGCCAGGAATGGCCGACAACGCTAACCGGCCGATGCGGTCGTTGTGAAGTGAACCAAAGTACAGGTGGCCATTGTGGGGGTTAATCGAAGTTATCTCCTGCAGATGGGTACCACGGGTGTCATGCAGGCTGGTAATCACCCGGCCCTGTTCGTCCATTGCCACAACCAGCCCGTATTCCTGAGGCTCTGGCAGGAAGTAATCGGGCAATTTAGCCAGTAGATCCTTGAGCCAGGGCTGCCGGTGCATGGCGTCAACCTGAGGATTCCTCAGGGTTGGGAAGGCCACCCAGAAGCGGCCTTTTCCGTCGACGGCCAGGTTGTCGGGAAACCCCGGAAGGTTATCGGCGAATACCTCGGCCTGGCCGGGATTGCGTCCGCCAATCCAGTATTTGAGGATGCGATACTTCCAGGTTTCGTTGACCAGCACGTATTCACCATCCGGCGACACCGCTACGCCGTTGGCAAAATGCAGATTACTCAGCAGCACTTCGGTTCGCCGCGTACTCGGATCGTAACGCAACAGACGGCCGTGTGGCCGCATTTCAAGCAAATCCAGTTGGTAATCAGGCAGGCGGAAACGGGAGCTGGCGTCGGTAAAATAGATCCGGCCGTCCGGGGCAATATCCACATCGTCGGTAAGGCGAAAAGGCAGCCCCTCGGCTTCGCGGGTCAACAAGGAAATGGTTTTGTCCGGCGTAATGGATAGCAACCCTTTCATGGCATCCGCAACGATCAGATTGCCGTGCCGGTCGAACACCATACCCAGTGGGCGCCCCCCGGTTTCCAGCCAGTTTTCAACCTGGCCATCCGGCCGCACCCGGACAATCCACCCATCTGCAGTGCCGGTGTAAAGCACGCCATTATCATCCACGGTGGTGTCTTCAGGGCCATGGACTTCTCCCCTCGCCAGAAGATCTGCCAACCGCAGGCGCTCGTTCGGGGCCAATGCGCCGGTTAGTGGCTGGGGCGAGGGCGCGTTCCAGGACTGGCTGTTGATAGGCGAAGGCGACAACAGAAAACTGCCCAACACCAGAAAACCGATCAGCAACGCTCCCAGAAGCCACTTCATAGATGATGCCTGTTCCTGTCAGATATAGTCTTGCCACCTTACCAGACCCCTGCCAGCGGCTAAACTCGTAACCACGCCGCCAGCCAGGCGGGACACTGTCTAGTCGGAAAGGAAACGACGACACAACGCGGCAAAGCTGTCGGGCTTTTCTGCATGCAACCAGTGCCCGGTACCAGAGATAATCCGCAAATCGGCATTGGGGAAAAGCCGGCGAATTTCGTCGCGGTGTTTCTCCTGAATATAGGCAGAGTCAGCGCCCTTGATAAACAACACCGGGCCTTCGAACGGGCCATCACCCTCGGGCGCCTCGGCAAGTTTCGGATAACACTGTTCGATAACTGGCAGGTTAAGCCGCCAGCGATAAGTCCCGGGATAATCGTTGCGCTCATCGTCGGCTACGCGCACCAGATTTTTCAGCAGAAACTGCCGCACACCGGGCTCTTCAACATAGTCAGCCAGCGCCCTGTCAGCATCCTGACGTGAGCGGATCGCGCCCAGGTCCAGGGATTTGAGCCCTTCCAGAACAACATCATGACGGGGCCGATAGGTTACCGGCGCGATATCTGCCGAGATAATCCGGTCAACGCGCTCCGGGGCCCTCAACGCCAGCTGCATTGCAGTCTTGCCGCCCATCGAATGGCCGAGGATAGCGGCTTTGTCCAGCCCCCGGGCATCCATGTACGCCAGCACATCGTCCGCCATCGAGGGATAGTCCATGGTATCCGTGTGCGGAGAGCTGCCGTGATTGCGCTGATCCAGGGCATGGATCTGCCACTGATCCTGCAACCGGCGACTGATACCCCCCAGGTTGTCCAGTGAGCCGAACAGGCCGTGCAGCAATATCAGTGGCGAGCCATCGCCGGAAATTCGGTAGTTGAGTTCAACAGTCATAGACAGGGCCTCCTGTGACACCGGTAAACCGACTACATTACCATCGGTGGATACAGGCACAAGCGGAAGCGGTCTCAGGCGTGGTCAGGACAGGTCCTGTATACGAAAAAAGCCGGGGTTGCCCCCGGCATCAGGTCATAAACCTTGGTGTCGTTCAATTGCCTATACGATGGGCGATCAGCAGTAGTACATGCTGTTCAGGTACTCAGCGAGCGCGGCAATGTTGGAGCGCTCCAGTTCGTTGTTGGGCACAAAAATTTTCAGTTCCATGCAGACACCTCCTGCTTCAATCTGTGGGGATGATAATCCTCTATAAGTTAATGCTATCGTTGTTCCAGCAATTAACCATTGACAGGCTGTCCCACAGGCTTGACATTTTGTATCAGCATAAATTAATTCCAGTTAACCAATAAACAAAGGTGACCGTGAACGCTCCACAGGCAGAAGCCACCTCATCGCCACTGGTTGCAGCGTCCAGTACGCTGGCGCTGGTTCACTATCTGGACCGGCAGGGAGTGCTGGATCTTCGCACCGTGGAGAGGATATCGGGATTCCGCCGTGATGAGCTGACCGATCCGGACCTTCGCATCCCCGCTGACAACCACTACCGCCTCTGGGAATACGCCGAGCAGATTACCGGAGACCCGGCTGTCGGCCTTCACGCCGGTCAGGTAATCGATCCTGACCGCATGGGGCTGGTCGGGCACGTGTTTTTCAATTGCGATACATTGGGCGAGGCTGTAACCCAATATGTTCGCCTGCATCGGCTGATCAATGAATCAGTCACACTGAGTTTCGAACAGGCCGGCGACCAGGCGATTCTCACCTGGCAAGCAGATTCGCCCGGCCACTATTGCCGGCAGGATATGGATCGAACGATGGCCGCGGCCCTGTGTCGCACAAGGCATTTCATCCATCCTTCCATCGTTGCCGAGTGGGCCGAGATTGCCCATGCCAAACCCTCCTATGCACAGGAATACCAACGAATACTCGGGGGGCCGGTGTATTTTGGCAGTGGTAGCGCCCGGCTGGCCTTTAACAGTCGTCATTTGAGTCATCCGATTCCGCATCGCAACCCCTACGTCTATTCAGCCGTGTTGAAACAGGTCAACGGGCTATTGGCACGGCTCCAAAGCCGGCGTACTTTTGGCCGCAAGATCCGACGACTGATATCCCGCCAGATGGCCACCGAACGTATCGATGCGGATACCCTTGCCGGGCAGTGTCATATGAGCCGTCAGACTCTTTACCGCCGGCTGAAGAAAGAAGGTCTGGGGTTTCACGAGCTGGTGGAAGAGGTTCGCAAGGACAAGGCCCTGCGCTACGTTGCATCGGATCACTACGCGCTTGGTGAAATTGCGTTCCTGCTTGGCTTCTCCGAGCTCAGTGCTTTCAGCCGCGCCTTCAAACGCTGGACCGGCATGGCGCCAGCGCAGTATCGGGCCCGACACCAATGACTCTGCCCGACGTTTCCTGGCTCGCCGCGGTCATCGGGCTGCTGTACCTGACCGCAGCCGTCTGCATTTACCGGATACTGATGACCTACCGAACTGCCCAAAGTGCGCTTGCCTGGGTTCTTGCGCTGATTGGCCTGCCCTACATCGCCGTCCCCCTGTTCCTGCTGTTCGGGCGCAACCGGTTCGGAGGTTACCTGAAGGCACGTCGCACCGGCGACGCCGCGCTCACCGACCTGCTGAATCACTATGAGCAACAGGCCGCGGCGATCAGCCAGCAGGATCATGAACATTTTGATGATGAGCTCCAGGTGCTCTGCAAACTCGGCCGACAGCCATTCACCAAAGGCAACCAATGCGATCTGTTGAAGGACGGGGAAGCCACTTTCGAGGCGTTGTTCGATGCCATGGAAAATGCCCGGCGCTATATCCTGCTGGAGTTCTATATTGTCCGTTCTGACAAAATCGGCCAGCGCATCAAGTCGATTCTTCAGCGCAAACTCGCCCAGGGTGTCGAAGTGTGGTTTCTGTACGACGATATTGGCAGCGTCTGGTTACCCCGGAAATATCTCAGGGAACTGGCCGCAGCCGGGGCAAACGTCGCCTCCTTCGGGGACGGCAATGTTCGCCGTATGCGCTTGCAGGTGAATTTCCGCAACCACCGTAAACTGCTGGTGTGCGACGGGGAAGTGGGTTTTGTCGGGGGTATTAACCTTGGCGATGAGTACCTGGGCACGGCCATGGACGAAGAACCCTGGCGCGACAGCCACTGCCGCATTACCGGGCCGGCGGTAACCGGCCTGCAACTGGCCTGGCTGGAAGACTGGAACTGGGCCAGCGAGGAATTCCCCACGCTCAACTGGACGCCCACCATGCCCGCACGCGGTGATCAGGAGGTGCTGATTCTGCCGACCGGGCCGGCCGATACCTACGAAACCTGCACCCTGTTTTTCCTGAACTGCATTAACAATGCGCGGCAACGAATCTGGATTGCGTCCCCTTATTTCGTGCCTGATTTCCAGATCATGAATGCCCTGCAACTGGCGGCACTGCGGGGTGTGGATGTGCGCATTATCATTCCGGAAAAATCCGACAGCGTGTTAATCAGGCTTGCCGCCTACTCTTACCTCGTTCAGGCCTGCCGGGCCGGCATTGGCATCTATCGCTACCAGCCAGGCTTCATGCACCAGAAAATGGTGCTTGTGGACCACCGTTATGCAGCCGTTGGTACGGCCAACCTGGACAACCGGTCCATGCGGTTGAACTTTGAGATTACCGCCATCAGCACCGCCAGCGACTTTGTTGACGGCATCGAGCAGATGCTGGAGCAAGACCTCGCCAGCTGTCGCCTGATGTCGGAAAAAGATTACCGTGACCGCTCGATTCCTTTCCGCCTGGCATGCAGAACCATCCGCCTGGCCGCCCCCTTACTCTGAAACGGGCCACAGCAGCAACCCCGGTTTTTAGTGTGACCATTTTCCGGGCGCAGGTAATGTGAGAGTATTCCGGAACCAATGAGCCAGCACACGCCGTAACGAAGCAGGACCATGACCACATTCAAGCCCCGCGAAACCCTGACCGAACAGGTTGCACGCCACGTCGAAAACCTCATCGCTTTTGGCCAGCTCCGCTCCGGTGAGCGCATTTATGAGAGCGCCATGGCGAAGCAGATGGACGTCAGCCATGGCTCAATCCGCGAAGGGCTGCTGTTACTGGAAAAACGCCACCTGGTGCAGAACGTTCCCCGAAAGGGAGCATTCGTCACGCCGCTGGATGAGTTTTTCGTGCGTAGTCTTTACGAGGTGTTGCAACTGTATCTGACCCATACCGGTCGCAAGCTGGTGCGACAGTGGCAGCCCGCTGACATGGACAAGCTCGAATCCCTGTATCAGCGCATGAAAGCCTGCCACGACAACAATGACCTGCTGGCATTTCTGGAGCTCGGCATAGAATACACTCAGGCATCGCTGGCCTATGCCGACAACTATTTCATTGTGTCGGCCATTGAGGATCTCTGGCCGTCAGCCAAACGCTGTGCCTTTGTCGCTTTTCAGCGCGGGGGCAATCGGGTGCTGGAAGACAACCTGCAACACGTGCGTGAATCCATCGACGCCATCCGCGACCAGGATGAGGAACGCATGGCGGCGATCTTGGCAAAGTACGCCGAACAGCAGTGCCAGCAGGTTCTTGAAGCCATTACTAGCGCAACGGCCAGCGCCTGACCGCTGGCTGATCAGTCAAACAGGCGGGTAAACGAGAACCCAAGGCTCAGGTATGCACTCCACTCGGCCTCATTGTTGTAGGCCGTGGCAATCTGAAGTGGCCCCAGAAAGGTTTCAACGCCGGCAAACACACTTCCTGAATGCAGCAGATTATTCCAACGGGCATCTCCCAGCGAAGACCAGGCGTTACCGGATTCAAAACCCACTCCGGCAAACCAGGGCACGTACGGCCCACCGAACTCCTGCCTGGCAAAGACACTGGCAAGAACAGCATCCTCGCCGGCTACCTCACCCTGGCTGTACGCCGATAACCGACGAAACCCACCCAGCAAAACCGAGTTTTCGATGCCGGCCACCCCCCGCGTTACGGTATTTCCAAACAACAGTCCGGTGATGCTGGTCTTTCGCCAGCTTGCTGTACCCAGAGCCATGATCCTGACCGAGTCAAAGTCACGATCAGACCCCAGTCCAGGGCGCTCGAACCGGCCCCGGATGCCCGCAAAGCCACCGGATTTGGGAAGGAAGGCATCGTCCAGTGAATCATGGACCAGTCGCAGGTTGAGATTGCCACTCTGGATCGAGCCGGAGGGCGCCACTGGCTCTCCCACCTGCTCGTCAACGGTGGCATATCCACGCATGTACTCAAGGCGGATTTCTCCGTTGACCCCCAGCTCGGTTCCCACGGCAAGATCCACCTGGCGGCTGGTTATATCCACCTCGGTGATACGCTCACCTTCGCCGTCAAAGGCGCTCAGGCTCTCCCGTGAGTACTCACCTCCCAGAGTCAGAAACCGTTTGAATCCGTAATCCAGGGGCTGGAACCACTCGGTCCGTACCCATGGCTGAGTGCCCAGTTGAAGCCCGGTTGCCCACTCACCCCCCAGAGCATTGAGGCCTGTCATCCGTAACGACGTTGCCAGATTAAAGCGGGTCTCGTTTTCCAAGTTGTCCTCGTAGTTCAGCCCGAAAGACAGATAGTTCGGCCCCCAGCTTTTCTCCCGAACCCGGATCACCAGCTCGGTTCCGCCCGCCCCCGACGGCGCAAGGGAATAGGAAACAGTTTCATAGTAGCCAAGACCATAGATGCGCTTGAGGTCTTCCTCCAGCAGATTCACATTCAGCGGTTCGCCGGTTTTCTGGCGAATACGCTCACGCAGGAAATCCCCCGCCAGGCGGGATTGGTCATCGATACGAACACTGGTAATCAGGCCAGGACGGGATGAGTGCATCTGTAACCGGCTGCGGTAGCGAATCCATTGACTCTCTTCCACGCTCAAATGGCGAAGCTCGCCGGCGTGTTTGCGGGCACCACTGGCGCCGAGCTCGAATAATGCGGGCGCCTGATAGAAATCCGCCGAAGACAGGCCTTCCAGGTCCGGCCGGATCAGTATGTCCCGGTCAGTCAGAAGTTCCAGCTGCTGTTCGGTATTCCGGCGGGTCATCATGGTGGTAAGCTGGCCAACCACTGAAAAGGCTTCCCGAATCTCCTCTCGTTCCAGCAGCGGATCGGTAATATCCACGGCGATGATAACTTCGGCGCCGAGCTCCCTGGCCACACTGACGGGCAGATTGTTGGCTACGCCGCCATCCACCAGCAAGCGGCCATCCAGCGCGACCGGTGCATAGACACCGGGAATGCTCATGCTGGCGCGAATCGCCTCGGACAGATTACCGCTGCCGATGACCACCTGCTCTCCGGTTTCCAGATCCGTGGCAACCGCACGGAATGGAATGGCCAGCCGGTCAAAATCTTCGACCAGTGAGGCGCTGCGGGTAAGTTCGTTGAGAATGAAACCCAGGTTCTGCCCGGTAATGATACCGCCGCCCAGATGCAAACCATCGGCGCGAATACCAATTCCCGGTGCCACAGGAAAGCGCCAGTCTTCGCGCTTTCGCCGGACCGGTCTGTAGGCACGGCCGGGATCATCGCGAAAGCTGGATACCCAGTCCATCTCGATAAAACGTTCTTCGATTTCGTGAACGTTCATACCTGACGCGTATAGAGCGCCAACCGCGGAACCGGCACTGGTACCCACCACGACATCCACTGGAATCTTCATTTCTTCCAGCACCCGCAGTATGCCGACATGGGCCATGCCCTTGGCGCCACCACCACTGAGCACCAGCCCTACCTTCGGCCTGTCGGCATCCGCCAGCGCCTGTATAGCCGTCAGCACTGCAACCACCACAACCAGATATCTCAAGGCTGACATCTTCCCGCCTGTCGTTTATTGGTCGTTGGTACGGTCTTGTTCTGCCAACGACAGGTGGGATACATCGGGGACGACCGGTGGCGGGGTGTCTCGCTTGACCCCGAGCTCTGTGCCCGGGGGCGCCAGAGTCCATTCATCCAGGTGCTGGAACATGGGCTCTGGCGCCTCCCTGTGCTCTTCAAGGGTTACTCCGATGGGGTCCAGACTCAGCCCTGACCCGGAAAGAATCGCGTCAACCTTCTCTCCGGCTACCGGCAGACGGTCGCCGGGCTCCACGGCAACGGATGAGGCTGGTTTGCCGGAAACCGTGTCCCGCGCCGGTGATGTTCGAGGTGGCGGTTCTGGTTGCGCCTGAGCCCGGGTCTCGGAGCCAGGCGCAGGACGGGAGGGCGAAGACGGCGCGGCACCTTCCATGGCCTGTACGTAGGCCACCATTCCGTGTTTTTGCAATACCGCCCGGTATTTCTCTGCCTGTGCCTCTTCCAGCTTGTTGCGGATAACCACCGGCTGACCACTGAACATGCGGTCAACCTGTTCTACCGTGGCCTTGAACAGGGTTTTTGCATTGCTTCTGGCTGTTGCCGGGTCCGTTCCCGGCGCACACTCACCTTTGAAAACGAGCTGGAACATCATCCTGCCTCTACCTGCATAGATTTTCTAATCATAATAGTTGATCCTGGCGCGCTGCGGAAACTTGCGGCTACCCGTTGAGTGTTACCGCAAACTGCAAACAATTGAAAAATGCGTGAACAAATCACGCAAAACCGGCAGGACTCTGCGATAATCATCAGTAACCAAACGTTACATATGCTTACAAACTTCCACGGACTCACATCACAGGAGTGACTCCATGCCCATCAGAAGCATCACCGGCACCTTTGCCCTGTTGCTGGCAATGGCCTCGCAGCCGGCAGCCGCCAGCAATCTTGATCTTCTGCTGAGCGGGATTTTTCCGGATCAGCAAGCCACCTACATCGGCTACGAGAGCGTTGAGCGGGAAGATATTCCCGCCTCCTCCCATATAGAACGCAAATATCTGGTTGTGGACTTTCGTTTCAAATCCGACCCCGCCAGCGATCAGTTACAGGCCAGTGTTCATAAGGTCTGCATGGCGCTTCTCAAGGACAGAGCGCTTATTCAATCCCTGTCCGACTCCGGCTACGATATGGTCGCCGTCGCTTTCGACCGCAAATCCCAGTACGACTGCCTCTGATGCAGCCTTACTGGTCCCGCCCCAAAAGGCGCGGGAACGCGTCCAGCGCACTGTTCACCGAGTCCAGATTAAAGGCTTCCACGTCGGCCAGAAGCTTCTCCCCGTAGCGGGTAACCGAGGGTGACCGGAATCGCTTGCCCCATTCCAGCAAGCGCATTGCAAAACTCTTCATCTGTTCCGGGTCGCCACTTTCCCGAACGATTTCCCATTCGTCTCCAAAGTCCCTGGCCAGCTGCTCCCGCAGCCAGCCGCGCTCCTGCATGCTCAGGGTCTGGGCCAGTAAACGCTCTGACTCCTGCGGAGTGCCTTCTTCTTCGGCCTGCGCTTCAGTCACTTCCACCCGGGGCAGGCTGACGGTAAACGTCGACCCCGCCCCAGGCTCGCTTTCGACTTTCAGCTCGCCCCCCATCATTCGTACCAGCTTACGGCTGATGGCAAGCCCCAGGCCAGTGCCCCCGTATCGTCTGCTGTTCTGGCCCTCCTGCTGCTCGAAGGCTTCAAAAATCTGCTCCTGTTGATCCGGGGGAATGCCAATACCGGTATCCGCAACAGTAACCACCAGGCGGTACCACCTGCGCTTGTCCGTTTCGCCATCTCCGGTGATCTCTCCAGCGGCGGATTTCCGTGGTGTGGCGGTGGCACGAACGGTCACACCGCCCTCATGGGTAAACTTGATGGCATTACCCACCAGGTTGAACAGCACCTGACGCAATCGGGTTTCATCCAGCATCATCGCCACTGGCATCCTGGAATCAACACTGACCTCAAGCGAAATACCCTGTTCGGTCGCCCGCAGATCAAATATATGCCGCACATCGCTGAGCAGCCGCCGCACCGAAACCGCCGAGTAGTCCAGCCGCATTTTGCCGGCCTCGATACGGGAAAGATCAAGGATATCGTTGATCAGCATTAACAAACTGCGGCTACCCGCACGGATTGCATCCAGGTAATTACGTTGCTGGGGGTCCTTGACGGTGTTGCTTAGCAAATCACTGTAGCCAATAACCGCATTCATTGGCGTACGGATTTCGTGGGACATATTGGCGAGGAATTCGCTCTTGGTCAGGCTGGCTGCTTCTGCCTCCCTTGCCAGGCGCTCCGCCTCCAGTTTTGCCGCCCGCAGCTCATCTTCACTCCTGCGAAGAGCGTTTTCAGACCGGATTCTTTCATCCACCTCCCGCGACAACTTGCGGTTCCAATACAGGAAGATCAACACCACCACAATGGCAATGAGCACGATGCGACGCACCACCGTATAATCCGTTTCCTGTTCAATATCCAGGTGAATCCAGCGATTGTAGATGGATTCGGTTTCAGTGGCGTCCAGGCTGCCCAGAGCCTTGTTCAGAATACGCTGCAGTTCTGGCCGGTCCTTGTCGACGGCAAATCTGAGCTCGTACTGATAGGGTGTGATACTGGTAATCCGCAGATTGGAAAGCCCCAGCCTTGCCACCGTATAGCTCACTGCCGGAATGTGCGTAACCATTACATCCAGATCACCATTGGACAGGTCCAGCAACCCTTCCTCGATGGACCTCACGGGGTAAAGGTCGAGGTCTGGGTGATTGATCAGCAGGTAATCGTGCCCGGCCTGACGATTGACCACGCCCACTTTTTCGTCCCTGAGCTGCCGCAGTTCTCCGATAAAACGCCCGTCATCGCGAATCGCCAGGGCAATGGGCACCGTCAGATAGGCGCGGCTGAACAGGAACTCCTCCTCAACCCGGGGTGTTCGGGAAAGTGCCGGCAGGATGTCCACGTCCCCGGAGCGCAGGGCCGCTTCTGCATTGGAGCTGTCGGACATAATTTCGCGGCTAAAGCGAATACTGAGCTTTTCTTCCAGGCGGGTCACCAGATCCGGCACAAGCCCGGTGGGCTGACCATCCTGGGTGAACTCGAACGGCGGCCAGTCGGGCCGGAAGGCCACCTGCAGATCGGAATTCCGTTTGAGGAAGTCACTTTCACTGGCAGACAGGGAAATGGCGGATGAATCCTCCTCCGGTAACTCTGTTTGCAGCCAGGATTGTCGAATGGCCCGATGTTCATTATGGCCAATAGCCAGGACGGCCTGATTGAGAACCCGGTATATCCGGTCTTCGCCCGCGTTGACTTCAAGCACGACATCGACCGACCGTTGATTCAGCAGCGTAGCCATCCCCACCCCATTCACCATGGCGGACTGGAGATAATCGGAAACCACCGGAACCGGCCCCAGGAAGGCATCGGCCTGGCCGGACAGCAGCATGCTGACCGCCTCACTGATGCTGGCTACGGGTACCGGGGAAAGGTTGTCGACCGGGTCCAACAGAGCAAACTGATTGGGATCGTTTGTAATCAGGGCGATGCGTGCACCTTCAAGATCCGACAGTTTGCGGATTCCGGCGTCCCCTGAGTGAACAAAGATGCCGTAGGTCAGGCTCATCAGCGGTGACGTTACGGCAACATCAGACGGCGCGGGCTGGCGCGCGAGACGGGTGGTCAGTCTGGCATCCAGGCTGCCGTCCCTGAGTCCATCATCAAGCTGCGTTTCATCACCGGCAACCGGTTCGACCGGCACATTCAGTTTGTCTGAAATCCGGTTAAGGTAGTCAATGAGGATACCGGCCAACACCCCCTCCCCGGTGTCGAATGCCAGGGGCACCTGGGCGACACGGACACCGATGTGGAAGGCATCCCGGTCCTGCAGCCACTGCAGATCCTGGTTACCCAGAACCGGCGCCGGCGAGGGCTGGGGAGGCTCTGCCGCGGACATACCGGAAACCAGCAGGCAGGTGACTAGCAACAGAAAATAAAAGGCGCCCCTCACTGGATATCCTCACCGGTTTGGCTACAGTTCAGGGAACCATACCCGTAAATTCTTCTGATTGCATTCAGCAGGTTACCCGCATTATCGTAGTCGAGCCCGCAGTCACAGACCAAACGGGGATCAACCCGGGGAGAACCCTTACGATGGACACCAGCAACCACACCTTCAGCGCCCTGTTTGAACAGCTTGGCATGCCCTCTGACAAACAGAGCATCGAGAATTTCATTGCGAAACACTCACCCCTTCCTTCCGAGATTGCCCTGCAGGATGCACCCTTCTGGTCGGAAAGCCAGTCCCATTTTCTGGAAGAAGGCCTGGAAGAAGACTCCGACTGGGCGGAAATTATCGATGAGCTGGACGCGTTGATGCGGCACTGATCATCACTCGGTCGCGCCCTGAGTCCTTGGCCAGATACAGTGCCTTGTCGGCGCGATCGAAAGCGTCATCTTCGTCGTCTCCCTCCACGAACTCGGCAAGCCCGGCCGAAAAGGTGACCGACACTGGATCCCCACGAAAATGGAACGGCAATGCGGCAATGTGCGTCCGCATACCGTCAAGCACCGATCTGGCGATATCCACTGGTGTCTCCGGCATCAGCACCACAAATTCCTCGCCCCCGAAGCGGGCGATGAAATCTGTCGTTCTCAGCCGGTCGCTCAAAGCCTTGGCCACCAATTGCAACACCCGGTCACCGGCCTTGTGGCCGTAGGAGTCGTTCACCCGTTTAAAATAATCAATATCGAGCACGCCGATTGTCAGCGGGTGGCCGTAGCGTTGCCAGCGTTGATATTCGAAAGCAAGACGCTCCTGCCAAGCTTCCCGATTGGGCAGTTGGGTCAGGATATCTCTCAGTGCCTTCCGCCGCTCTTCCGCAAGCTCCTCGCGCATTTGCTCCGAATTCGCTTCAACTGCCGCCAGTTTTTCGTGCATCAACTCCAACTGTTGCGACAGGTTGCTTTCACGCTCGGACTCCTGGGTGCGAAAACGCTCCACAGCGCCACTGATCGATTCCAGATGCTGCCCCACTGACGCTTTCAACTGGTCGAAATCGGCACTGGACTTCACCTGCTCGCCGAACGTCTGCAGTTCATCCCGGATCTCACGGTCCAGCGCCTCGGACGCGTCCAGGCGACCGGTCTGGGCGGTGGCCTGATCGGCAAAACACTGACGCAGTGACTCCAGCCGCCCATCCAGGCGCCGGAGAAATGCTTCAAACTCCCTTTGGCTTCGGGTAACGGCGGCAACAACCAGTTCCGCCACTCCGTTCAGACCCTCGCGCAACTCATCCCAGTTATCACTGTTCAGCAGTAACTCCTGAAGCCGCCTGGCTCTGGCCTCGGAGGCTGGCTCCAGAGATACCTGGCCCAGCATATAGCCCAGCAACTCGCCAACCCGACGGGCAATTCTCAGGCGCTGACTGGCGCCTTCAGCATCATCCTGGTCCAGTTCCGATACATCCCGGCCCGGTTTGGAAACCTCGCCATTACTGCCCTCTTCCGTTCTCGCAGGCGGGGCTACGCGGGAACCGAACAGCCTGTCAAACACGCCTGGTCTGGCAACCTGCTCTCCGTTCTGTGCAAGCCCGAGCTCCAGAACTCCCGCAAGATCCGACAACCACTCGGTAAAGTAAAATTGCAGCGTTTCCGGTTTAGAAAGTCGTTTTTCCAGATCCCGCAGGCGATCCTTACTGGCGGCAAACAATGAGTGGGAACGCAGTCCGGATACCAGCTGTTCAAGAGTTGTCTTCATTCGGCTGGCAGATTCCGCCTTCTGTTCGTCAAGTGCGGACACCTGGCGGTCGATCCGGTCCTGCAGATTGAGCCAGCTCCCGGACTCCGGGGATTCTTTACGTAATTCCGCACGCAATCCGGAAAGTAAACGGTCCAGGTCCGGATTCTGCCCCTCGGACGCCAGGCTGGTGCGAACCAGCATGCGCTGAAGCTGATTCCTCTCACGGTCCCAACTGGACTCGCGCGCTTCCGAGTCCTCGAGTGCTTTCAGGTACTTTTCCTTCCAGGGAGAATCCGATGACATTTAGTTCTCCAGGTCTTTCTTTTGCCCACGGCGGGCGCGTGGATGGCTCTGATCGTATACTTTTGCCAGATGCTGGAAATCGAGATGAGTATAGACCTGTGTGGTCGCAATGTCGGCATGCCCCAGCAGTTCCTGCACCGCCCGCAAATCGCCGCTGGACTCCAGCATGTGGCTGGCGAAAGAATGCCGCAACAGATGCGGGTGCAACCGTTGGTCCGCCCCTTTGGCCAGACCCCACCGGCTGAGCCGGGACTGGATACTACGGGTGCTTAACCGGTCTCCCCGGCGGCTTAGATACAGGGCGACCTGCCCTTCAGACGCTATTTCCTGTCGCACCTCAAGCCAACGGGCAAGCGCTTCCAGCGCCTTGCGCCCTACCGGGAGAATGCGCTCCTTGCTGCCCTTGCCCAGCACCCGGACCTCACCACCACGATGATCCACGGAATGAAGGTTCAGCCCGGCGAGCTCCGACAACCGCAGCCCCGACGAATACATCAACTCGAACATGCTCAAGTCACGGATTTCCAGGGGATCGTCGGGCGCCGCGTCAAGCAGGTGGTTAAGCTGATCAACGTCCGCCACTTTGGGCAGGCGGCGCCCAGCCTTCGGGGCCCGGATATCCAGAGCCGGATTATCAGTGGCCAGGTGCTCACGTAGCAGGAATTCGTAAAAACGACGTATTGCGGACAAGTGCCGGGCTATACTGCGGCCACCCAGCCCTTCGCGGCTCAATTGGGCGACATAGCGCCGCAGGTCATGGCTGGTCACATCCCGCCAGGCGGGGGATGGCTGTTGTTCAACCCAGGCAAGAAAACGTTTGAGATCGTCTCGGTAGCTGCTGCAGGTGCGCGGTGAGTGCCGTATCTCCGATGCCAGATAACGCAAAAATCCATCCAGCGGCACTGAGAGCCCGGCCGCTGTGCCCGCCTCACCAGCGGCCGGATTCATACTCAGCGAGACTCCGCCACCACATCAGTCACCGGCACTGCAGCAGTGTGTCGCTGAAGAATGGGTGGCAGCAGCCGGCTGAGGGTATCGCTGATATAGGTCAGAAACAGTGAGCCCATACTCTGGTCGAAATATCCGATTTCACAGCTCCCAACCGCGAAAACACCAACCAGTTCGTTATGTCGTAATGGCACCAGTGCCACCGATGCTATGGGCTCCTCCCGGTCAGGAAACAGGAAGCTACGCTCGCTCTCGCGGAACTGGCCGCACACCGCGCGATCACCTTCCAGCAGGCCGCCGAGGCGTGCCTTGGCCACTTCCGGCGTGACCACATGCAATGCACCCTGCGCCGCCGTTGGCAACTCCGAATCAGTGAACAGAATGACTGACGCTGCATCCAGGCCAAAATCACCCCGAATGCTATCGTCGATGGCAGCCGCCATGTCATTCAGATTACGGGCTTCAATCACCTGCATCAGCAGCCGCTTGCTTTTCTCGAACAGGCGGTCGTTATGACGGGCAATGGATACCAGCTCGACCAGCTCGCGGCGGAGTGTGTCCCGTTGCTCCCGGAACAGATGTACTTGGCGTTCCACCAGCGATATTGCGCGGCCGCTGTCATGGGGCAATGTCAGGCTGCGCAGGAGCTCGTCCTGCCCGACAAAGAAGTCGGGATTATCTCGCAGATAGTCTGCAACGGCTTCCGGCGTGAGCTCTCCGGCCTTCTTGTGGGCCGCTTGGTCTGTCATGCTGCTCTCCTGGTAGTCAGGGCTTTGATGTTACTGGCTGGCGCTGGCGATTCTGTTGGCGCTGGTGCCCCGGCCTTGTATCGCCATGCCGCCCGTTTTTGCGACGCCGGGGTGGCTGGTGGTCTCCCGGCAGGCGAAGCTGGCCTTCAAACACGCTGGATGTAGGGCCTTCCATCATAACAGGGGACCCTTCGCCCTGCCATTCAATGACCAGGTGGCCGCCCTTCAATTCCACATCCACCCGGCTGTCGAGCAAACCACGCATGCAACCGACAACAACGGCTGCACACGCGCCGCTGCCACATGCCATGGTTTCACCGGAACCACGCTCGAAAACCCGAAGCCGCGCGTGGGTGCGATCAACGATCTGCAGGAATCCAATATTGGCCCGCGCAGGAAACCGCGGATGATTTTCCAGCCTGGGGCCAAGTTCCCCTACTGGTGCGGAGTCTACATTATCCACCAACAGCACCCCATGGGGGTTACCCAGGGATACCGCACTGAGTTCGACAGTATCTGCGCCCACTTCCACCGTATAGACATCCTTGCGGCGATCGGCGGCGAAAGGAATGGCAGGGGGGTTCAGCTCTGGCACACCCATGTCTACTGTCACCATACCGCCACGGCCGACCCTGAGCTCAATCACACCCTTCGCGGTCTGCACGCGGATCACCTTTTTGTTGGTCAGGTGCTGGTCACGGACAAAGCGTGCAAAACAACGGGCGCCATTACCACACTGCTCCACTTCTGAACCGTCGCTGTTGAAGATCCGGTAGCGAAAGTCCACATCCGGCAGGCCCGGGGGCTCGACCACCAACAGCTGGTCGAAACCGATGCCAAAGTGCCGGTCAGCAAGCTCACGAATCGTCTCCGGGCGCAGGCGGAAGGGCTGACTGATGGCGTCCACCACCATGAAATCATTTCCCAGACCATGCATCTTGGTAAAATTGAGCACGGGACCCTGCCCGCGTCGAGGCTGATTCATAGCATCATCCTCTCTCATTCCGGCAAACAGCTTTCGGGGCCAAGCTGCTCTTCGAGAGTTTCCCGGCGGCGCACCACGTGCACCTGATCGCCATCCACCATCAGTTCCGGCGGGCGATTACGGGTGTTGTAGTTGGAACTCATGACAAAACCATAGGCGCCAGAGGACCGGACCGCCAGCAGATCCCCTGCCTGAAGTCGCAGTTTGCGATCCTTGCCAAGAAAGTCGCCAGTTTCGCAAACCGGTCCGACCAGATCCCAGGCTTTCTCCTCGCCGTCACTGCGGGGTGTTACCGGAATGATGGACTGCCAGGCGCTGTAAAGGGCTGGCCTGATCAAATCATTCATCGCCGCATCGATAATGGCGAAATTGCGATGTTCGGTGCACTTGAGGAACTCTACCCGCGTTAGCAGGATCCCGGCATTGGCCGCAATGGAGCGACCCGGCTCCATGATCAGTTCCAGTTGCCGGTCACCGAGGCGTTCCGACAGCGCCGTGACATAGTCCGACGGCTGTGGTGGCTGCTCCCTGTCATAGGTAACGCCGAGGCCGCCACCCATGTCCAGATGGCGAATAACAATGTTCTTCTCCGCCAGGGTATCAATCAGCGCCAGCACCCGGTCAAGGGCGTCCAGGAACGGCGTGACCGAGGTCAGTTGCGACCCGATATGGCAATCGACGCCCTGTATGTCCAGGTTGGGCATGATGGCCGCGCGCTCATAGACTGCGGGCGCTTCAGCAATGTCGATACCGAACTTGTTTTCCTTCAGGCCGGTAGAAATGTAGGGGTGAGTGCCTGCATCTACGTCCGGGTTCACCCTCAGGGACACCGGAGCCATAACACCCAGCTCCCCCGCCACTTCGTTGAGCCTGTCCAGTTCAGTGTCGGATTCCACATTGAAACAGCGAACACCGGCTTCAAGCGCCCGGCGCATTTCCCAGCGCTGCTTGCCGACACCGGAAAATACGGTTTTTCCGGGATCACCACCGGCGCGGATTACCCGCTCAAGCTCCCCGGCGGAAACAATGTCAAAGCCCGCACCCAGTTTTGCCAGAATGTTCAGTACCGCAAGATTACTGTTGGCCTTTACGGCATAGCAGACCAGATGCGGCCGACCGGCCAGGGCGTCATCATAGGCGTGATAATGCCGCTCCAGTGTGGCGCGTGAATAAACATAGGCCGGAGTGCCAAAACGCTCGGCGATCGTCGCGACCGGTACATCTTCGGCGTACAACTCGCCATTACGGTAGTTAAAGTGATCCATGTAAATCCTGAGTCTGTTGGCGGGACACTAGCTGTCGCCGTTGTCATTGTCCCGGCCCTGTTCGCTGTCGCTGGCCTGTTCAGTTGCGGTATCGCTGTCGGAGGGTGCTTCCCGGTACAACGGCCCTTTCTGACCGCAGCCAGCAATAAACCCGGCCATCACCAGCAGAAACATGATTGCCTGTCCTGGTTTCATCGGTAACTGCCCCTGTTTCCTGAATGACCGAAGTATACCTGAGTGGGACCATGCCCGGCGAGATGTCACAGGGACTGTTCAGGGGCATTACAGGTGCTGGTTCAAGGCATTTTCCAGTTCTGAACGGTAATACAGGTACTGGATCGTCTGAATATCCTGCTGATAGACCTGGGGATCGAGATCGTGGGGCAAATGAATGTCGGTCAGATACGCGGGGTACCGTTCCTGGCTATGACGAAGGGAACGAATATAATGAGCAACCGCCGGAATCAGCTGATTGCCGTATTCCTGTACCGTGAATTCCTGGTCACCACAGAAGATATCAAAACGGACCCGTGAATCGCCCTCCTGGATACCGATGGCCTGCACCTCCAGCCCCGGAAGAGGCACACTGCTATCTGCATCAGGGCGCCGCTCGGCACGCCACTGGCCATCAGGAAGCACCACTTCATAGCATTGTGTTCCGCTGATATCCGCCACGGTATCGAGTTGCCTCAACTGTCGCCGCTCAGTCAGGTTCTCCAGGAATCGCAGCAGCGGCACCAAAAGGTAGCGGCGATTGACATAGGCCTGTTCCCAGGAAAACACAGACCCCAGTTCATCCACCACCCAGACACGGGCCTTTTCACCACTGAGCCGGTAAAACACCTGGATATTGCCTGGCTCACTGGCATGGCAGACCGTCCGCAACGGCAGGTCATCCAACAGAGCGTGAGGATCAAAAACCACCGGAACATAGTTCTCCTGAGGTTTGGCCAGGTAGCCCATCAGTGCTTCCCTGCTCTCCAGGGCCACAAACCCCGGCTCGGTTCCATTGAACCGCAACACGAAAAACCGGCGGTCCATCTCGATCACATAACGCAGCGGATGAGGCCCCATACCACCGGCAAAGAAGTGACGCATGACATCGGTGAAAAGCTCTTTTACCCGACGGGCTATGGTCGCACCGTGGCCTTTGTTATGGCTGTGGACCATGATTTCCGGCAGCCGGTCCGGCGCCCCTGCCACCGACGCCAGCACATTTTTCAGACACTGGATCAGGGTGTCGCCAGCGGCATAATGCTGCAGACTGACTTCATGCCAGCTGTTCAGGGTCACCTGGTCAATGCTGTTTACCAGATTTTCCCGGCCACCGCTGAAGCCCAGGGAGTCGTGCCGGGCACTGAGTTTGTGCAGCCCCCGCTCGGTCAGATAGGCCTGCGGGTCCAGCCCCACATTGACGAACAGCAGGTTCCGCAATGAATGGACACTCCGGGACAGAGTTTCCCGGCTCGCCGGTTCCACTGGAAACGGCAGAAACGAGCTGAGGGCATCCAGCATTTCACGCAACTCCGCTACTGACGCCGTGCTGGTACCGGCACGCACGTTCAGACGGGTAGATCGGCCCAACAGGCCATTGCAGTAACACCAGACCATCAGCTCGGTCAGGTTTCCGGATCGGCGAATCACCGGTTGCCAGAACGCATCCGAAGGATCTTCAAGATCCCGATACAACAGCCATCCGTCATAACCTGCCGACCCGCCCTGTTCCGAATGGTGATGGAAGGCCAGGTTCTCTTCCGCCAGGGAGGGCGCCAGTCCGGGATTGATCTGCTCTATCTTGCCGGCCTTGCGCTGGAAAGCCGCATAGAGCTTTCGCCCCAGCAAATTCATATCATTACTGCTGATGGCCGCGCGAGTGCCATGGTCCCGCGCCAGGCGCGATAACAGGCGGTAGCTGTGGGTAAGCTCCGCGACCACGGCTCTGCGCAAAGCGACAACATCCTCAGCACGCCAGCGAACCCGGTTGTCCAGATTCCCGACTTCTGCATTCGACCAGCCCCAGTCATCAACCAGCGCCTGCAACAGGCGGGTTCGCCAACTCGAGACCAATTGGGCAGACCGGGTCAGCGGTAGCCCGGCTTTCAGGTAGAGGCTCTGTCGCACCAGCGCCAGACGCTCAGGTGCCTCTTCTTTCAGCAGCCACTGTTCCAGACGTTGATAGAGCAATACGTAGGGATCAAGCCGATCGGGATTGGTTTCCCCGGCATAGATCGCTGCCTTGAATACCCGGGACAACAGCGGCTGACTTTCTCCCCGCGCATAACACTCAATCAGCAGTAGTTTGAGAATCGATTTCCAGGGCGCATCAATGCCCTTGTACAGCTGCCATACGCCGGCGCCAAGGAACTCCTCTTTCGGTATCGACACGGCTGGCCCGAAATCAATGTACTCATCACCACGGATAAAACGACACTCGATCAACTGCCGGGCACATTCGTCGTAGCGGCCTTCGTCGTTTACTGGAATCAACCACCACAGCGGATAGCAGCCACCGAGGTGGATGCTGGTGCGATAGAACTCATCCAGAAGAAGATAGTGTTGTGCGCTACCACAGTTTTCGCCAGTGACTTCGGCGCGCTGGCGACCTGCCCGCAAGTCTGCTGCAGAGAACACGAACACATGGAGCTCTACACCCAGGGTTGACGCCCAGCTCGCAAGACTTTCCGCCTTCCGTTCGAGGCACCGCACCCCACGCTCCGGCAGATCATGGCGATGACACAACCAGATATCCAGATCACTTGCTACCGAGTGGCCCAGGGTCCCTGGGCTTCCCATCAGGAACAGGGCTTCCAGGTCCGGCTTTCGTCGGCCTTCGTCCTTGAGCGAGAAAGTCCGCGCCAGCCGCCTGGCAGCATTCAACGTGGGCTCTGTCGGCTGGTAATGACTCACTCCGTAGGGGCAGTCATTGTCGAGGTAACCGGGAAGCGCCGGATGGTTCAGGTGAAACACCAGAGGCAGCACTTCAAGGACCGCCTGTTGCCGGTAGGTCAGGGCTGATCGGGCGCGCTCCCAGCGATGCTGATTAACAGCCATGAACCGGTCCCGCAGCCGGCGCAGCGTTTTTCGATCGATACCCTCGTCAAAGTCCAGGGCGATAGGAGCGGTATGGGCTGTCACGGCGACTCCGCGGGAGAGGTTCTTTCAGACAGTATTATCAGTATGATGAACGCATCGTGGCAAAACCGGCAAAAAAATAAAAGCAGAACCAGCAGTCTGGCTGAGGTTATTGTGTCGTGAAAGAATTCTTTATTCGTCGAGACCGCTCCGATATACCCCCGGGCATCGAGCGACGAACGCTTATTCGCATTGACGACGAAGGCGTTATTGTCTTTGCCGACCACCATGCCGAATCGGTTCTCGGGTACGACTCCGGCGATCTGGAGGGGCGCAAGGTGCAGTGCATTCTTGCCGCCCGCCAGGATGATCCGTTTGCGCCAGCCCACCGCCACCCCATTGAAAATGGCGAATCGATACTTATCACTTTCCGCCACAAGGAGGGTTTTTTCTTCACCGCCGGTCTCAGCCTGCGCATGGACATCCGTGATTCGGATCAGGCCGCCAGCGCCAGTATCAGCCAACGTGACCACTCCCCCATTGACCATCGGCTGATGCGGCTGATGGAAACCTCGGCCAACCTTGGCCTCTGGGAACTGGATATCAACAGCAACGAGATGACCTGGACCGACGGCATGTACCATTTGCTGGAGTTGCGGCCCGGCAGCGGGATCACGCCTGAGCAGGCGCTGTTCTATTGCCAGTCCAGCCAGGCCCGCATCCGCGCCCGGATCCGGCGATGCATCCGCAGCGGCCAGCCTTTTTCCCTCACCCTGGACCTGCTGACCGCGAAACAGAAAACACGTCAGGTCAAGTTGACGGGGCGTGCGCTGAAAACCGGCAAACGGACCCAGCGCCTGGGCGGAACTCTGATTGATCAGACCTACGAGCAGCAACAGCACTTTGCCCGCAGACAGGCCGAACAGCTACTCGTCGCTACCACCAATGCCACCAGCGATCTGGTTGTGGCGGTGGACCGCGCTCTGAACCTTCTGCATTTCAATCAGGCCTTCAGTCGCCAGTTCGAGCGGGCCTTTGGCCAGTCGCCGGAACGGGGCAACAACCTCAACACTTTGCTGCAGGACTACCCCAACGAACGAAGACTGATTGAGCGCTTGTGGACCCGGGCCTTCGAGCGCGACAGCTTTGTGGTGGAAATGCCCATGGCCCAGCAACACCGGGAGCTACCCCTTTACGAAATTCATTATCAGCGGCTGACCAACGATCAGGGCGATGTGATTGGCGCCGTGCATGTTGCCCGCGATATCAGCGAACGGCTGCAGAATTCCTCCAGCAGCGAGTACCGGGCCCAGCATGACCCGGTGACCGGCCTGATGAACCGCAAAGCTTTTCTGGCCCGCCTCCACCGCACCCTGGAACAGAAATCGATGTGTGAAGGTGGCAACAGTCTACTGTTCCTGGACCTGGACGGTTTTGATCATCTCAACGAGATCGCCGGTGGTGGTATCTGCGACCGGTATCTGCGCGAGCTGGCCAGCAACATGGGCGTTAAAGTCCGGCAGCGGGATGCACTGGCAAGGCTGGCCGGTGACACCTTCGCACTGCTAATCGAGAATTGCCCCGAGGCCCGGGCCCGCAAGATTGCGGACAGCATCCTGGAGCTTATCCGCGGATTTGTATTCGACTGGCAGGATAAACAACTTCAGACAACGGCCAGCGGCGGCCTGCTTTTCCTGGAAAACGACTCACCAATGGCCCCTGATCAACTACTTACTCAGGCTGCAGACCTCTGCCACACCGCGAAAACTTCAGGCCGGAATCGCATCCACGCTGCCCGGGCCATGCCCAAGTCTATTGATGAAGGCGCAACCCATGGGGTGCTTGAGCAACTCCGGAAAGCGCTGGACAATGGCCATGTCAGGCTTGAGTACCAGTCGCTAAGGCCGGTTGCCAGCGCCACCTGGGGCGACCATATCGAGATCCTCACCCGCGTACCCGGCGATACGCCGGACAGTCCACTACTAGTGCCCGATACATTTCTGCCGGTGGCCGAGCGGTTTGACCTCGCCAAACGCCTCGACCGCCAGGTAATCCTCCAGGCTCTGGCCTGGCTGGAGCAACATCCATTACTGGAACCGCGACTCAAGTACTGTGGCTTCAACCTGTCCCTCGCCAGCGTCCTGGATGATACCTTTGCTGACTTTATGGAGTCCGTCCTCAGAGGGTCGTCTTTCGCGCCGGAATGTTTTTGTATGGAAATCCGCGAAGCCCATGCAACCCAGTATCCGGATGATATCGCCGTACTCTGCGACGCCTTGCACCGCATCGGTTGTCGGGTGGCACTGGACGGCGCTGGCGCTTCGGTGGAAAGCTATAGCCTGGCGGCAAAGCTACCTGTGGACATCATCAAGCTGGACCACAAGATCATGCAGCACCTGAACGATGACCCGGTGCAACAGGTGATGGTGGAGGCCCTGCACAAGATCGCGACAGCCTCGGGAAAGATGACCGTGGCCACCTTCATCGAGAACGACGATACCCTGCGCAAGGTACGTACCCTGGGCATCCACTATGGCCAGGGCTTCCGGCTTTACCGGCCCCGCCCTCTGGA
This sequence comes from Marinobacter sp. ATCH36, assembly GCF_023555055.1. Taxonomy (GTDB): domain Bacteria; phylum Pseudomonadota; class Gammaproteobacteria; order Pseudomonadales; family Oleiphilaceae; genus Marinobacter. The sequence goes on along the minus strand of NZ_JAMJPL010000006.1, from coordinate 149,466 downwards.
AGAGCTGACACCGGCAGAGGTCGCCCTGACTACGGGGAAAATCGGCGGCTAGAGCGCTTTGCGTGCCCGTGTAACGGCGGCGCGGACCTGGTCCGGTGCGGTGCCGCCGAGGTGGTCACGTGCCTGCACGGATCCATCCAGGGTCAGCACGTCAAACACATCCTCTGTGATCACATCGGAAAACCGCTTCAGCTCGTCGGTCGTCATCTCAGACAGGTCACGACTCTCGGCTACGCCAAAGGCCACGGCCTTGCCCACGATTTCGTGGGCATCGCGGAAGGCCACACCCTTCTTGACCAGGTAGTCCGCCAGATCCGTCGCAGTAGAGAAGCCACGCTTGGCTGCCACTCGCATATTGTCAGCTCTGGCCTCAATGGCGGGAATCATGTCGGCGTAGGCCTTGAGGCAGCCCTTGACGGTATCCACTGTATCGAACAGCGGTTCCTTGTCTTCCTGATTGTCCTTGTTGTAGGCCAGCGGCTGGCTCTTCATCAGGGTCAGCAGGCTGATCAGGTGGCCGTTCACACGGCCGGTCTTGCCGCGCACCAGCTCCGGTACATCCGGATTTTTCTTTTGGGGCATGATGGATGATCCGGTGCAGAAGCGGTCCGGAAGATCGATGAAATCAAACTGGGCGGATGTCCAAAGCACCAGTTCTTCACTGAACCTGGACAGGTGAGTCATCAGCAGGGCGGCAAAGCTGCAGAACTCGATGGCGAAATCCCGGTCACTGACCGAGTCCAGAGAATTCTCGCTGGGCCGATCGAAACCCAGCAGCCTGGCAGTGATGCTGCGATCGATCGGGTAGGTTGTGCCCGCCAGTGCCGCGGCACCCAAAGGCATCACGTTCACCCGCTTGCGGCAGTCCTGCAGGCGCTCGGCATCACGCACCAGCATTTCGTACCAGGCCAGCAGGTGATGGCCAAAAGTAACCGGCTGGGCGGTCTGCAGGTGAGTGAAGCCGGGCATGATGGTATCCGCCTCACGCTCGGCCAGGTCCAGAAGGCCGGTTTGCAGGCGTTTCAGCTCTTCTGCAATCACGTCGATTTCATCACGCAGGTAAAGGCGGATATCGGTAGCCACCTGGTCATTACGGCTGCGCCCGGTGTGCAACTTCTTCCCGGTAATACCAATACGGTCGGTCAGCCGCGCCTCGATGTTCATATGAACATCCTCCAGGCTGACGGACCACTGGAACGTTCCTGCCTCGATATCTGCTTTGACCGCTTTCAGCCCGTCAATGATGGTGTCACGCTCTTCAACGGTCAGCACACCTACTTCAGCCAGCATGGTGGCATGGGCGATGGACCCGGTAATATCGTGGTGGTAAAGACGCTGGTCAAAGCCCACGGAGGCGGTAAAACGTTCCACGAAAGCATCGGTGGGTTCGGTAAAACGACCGCCCCAGGGTTTCTCGGCGCTCTTGTTCTGATCCGTCATGGTCTATCTTTCCTGCTGACAGCCCGGCATCATTCTGCGGGAATGGGTAAATTGAAAGTTGCAAGATTATAGCATTCTGTAGCGGACAGTTGCCTTTCTCTGATTCGGGAACACGGGATTCAGGAACAGTTTCAATGGCAGTAAAACACAACAGGGAACGCCTGGTCAGGGAAACCACGCTGAGCGACAGCGAATTTTATGTACCGGACCTGTGCCGGGTGCGGGCCGTTTTCATGCTGGTGGTGACCAGCGAACTGCTGGTGCTGGTCTTGTCCATCGTTCAGGCCCAGAGCCACTGGATTGACTGGAATTACTTCGGCCTGCTGTCACTGTTCGTGCAATGGACCGTTCTGACCAGCGCCGCACTGATCTGCCTGTTACGGCGATGGCTTTCGGGCCTGACCATCCCCCGCGCCACCGCTGTAATTGTCGCCATCGTATTGATGGATGTGCTGGCCTTCAGCCTGTTTGCCGATAGCGTTCTGCATCCCCGCCCCGGCGTTGAAGCCTGGCAGGGAGTGGCCAAGAAGTTATTACTGGCGCTACTGATCACGCTGATGGTGTTGCGTTATTTTTACCTGCAGTTCCAGTGGCAGCAGCAGCGGGAATCGGAAATGCAGTCGCGGCTGACAGCGCTGCAGGCACGGATACACCCCCACTTTCTATTTAACAGCATGAACACTATCGCCAGCCTGATCTCGGTAAACCCTGAGCGGGCCGAAGACGCTGTACTCGATCTTTCCGAACTGTTCCGCGCCAGCCTTCGAACCGGTGACCGCCTGATCCCCCTGTCTGCCGAGCTGGATCTGTGCCGGCGTTATCTGGCCATCGAAAAGCTACGCCTGGAGGACCGGCTGACTCTGGACTGGCGTATCGAGGATGGCCTGGATCAGCAAGCCATCCCCCCGCTTACCCTGCAGCCACTGGTGGAGAATGCCATCTATCATGGTATTCAGCCTCGTCCGAACGGCGGAACGGTGAAAATTGAGGTCTACCGTAACGGCCCGTCCGTCTATCTGATGGTGCAAAATCCCCGCCCGGCCCCGGATCATGGTGGCCATAATGGCAATCGCATGGCGCTGGCCAACATCCAGTCACGCCTGCACGCTCTTTTCGGAGAGCCGGCGGTGCTGAAGCACAGCCACCAGAATGATATATATACCGTCACTCTTCGCTTACCTTGGCAGAAGGCGAGTAGCAATGGTAAACCCGCGACAAGGAACAGGTAGGCAAGCATGGCCGATGTGAGCAGCCGTAGCGTACTGATTGCCGATGACGAGCCCCTGGCCCGGGAGCGCATCCGCAGACTGGTGGAAGCCCTGCCAGGCTATGACGTGTGCGGCGAGGCCAGCGACGGTGAAGAAACGCTGGCAAGAATCGCGCAGCGGTCTCCCGACATATTGCTGCTGGATATCCGCATGCCCGGCATGGATGGCATGGAAGCGGCAGAGAGAATTGCCTCACTCGAGGCACCGCCGGCCATTATTTTTTGCACCGCGTACGACCATTACGCCATTCAGGCGTTCGACGTTCATGCCGTGGCGTATCTGCTCAAACCGGTACGCCGGGAAGCGCTTGTGGAGGCACTGAAACGCGCAGGCCGGGTCAACCGGGTGCAAATGCAGGCGTTGGCGGAAAGAGAGTCAGACAGCGACGAACAACTGGCCGTCCGCACCCATCGCGGCACGGAGTTGATTGATATCCGGGGAATTCTCTACTGCGAGGCCGACCAGAAGTACGTCACCATCCACCATCTCCGGGGTGAGACCGTCACCGATTACACCCTGAAAGAGCTTGAAAACACCTATCCCCAGCATCTACTGAGGATTCACCGCCATACCCTGGTGGGCGTGCGTTTTATCCAGGCGATACTCAGAAACGGTGGCGGCCAGAACGTCATTGACCTGTCGGACGATCACGGCCGGCTGCCGGTAAGCCGGAGACATACCGCTTCAGTAAGGCAATGGTTGAAGGAACACCGCCCCGGCTAGCTTTGGCACCAATGTCGTGGCTTGACGTTTGGCTCTACAAATAGCCCCACAAAGGGTACCCTTGGCATAACATTTTCAGATTCGGCAACGAGTAACATGTCAAAACGAACTCTTCGCATTGCAACCCGCAGCAGCGCACTGGCGCTTTGGCAGGCGGACTTCATCAAGTCTGAACTGGAACGGCTCCACGATAATGTGGAGGTTGAACTGGTCAAGATCAAAACCCAGGGCGACAAGATTCTGGATGTGCCGCTGGCCAAGATTGGCGGCAAAGGCCTGTTCGTCAAGGAGCTGGAAGAGGCGATGCTGGCAGGTCAGGCGGACCTGGCCGTGCATTCCATGAAGGATGTGCCCATGGAATTTCCCGAGGGTCTGGGGCTGGTGGCCATTTGCGAACGGGAGGACCCTACCGACGCTTTTGTCAGCAACGACTATGAAAATGTGGACGCATTACCCCATGGCGCCATTGTAGGCACGGCCAGCCTGCGCCGGGAGGCCCAGCTTCGCGCCTATCGGCCGGACCTGGAAATCCGCACCCTGCGGGGTAACGTCAACACCCGCCTGGCGAAACTGGACGCCGGTGATTACAACGCCATTGTACTGGCCAGCTCCGGGCTCAAGCGCCTGGGTTTCCATGACCGTATCCGCTACTGCCTGCCCGACAGTGTATCTCTGCCCGCTGTCGGCCAGGGTGCGCTGGGAATCGAATGCCGGCTGGACGATGCCGAGCTCATCCGCATGCTGGCCCCCCTGGACCACCGCGACACCTCGGACCGGGTCAAGGCGGAACGGGCATTGAACCGCCGCTTGCAGGGTGGCTGCCAGGTTCCCATTGCCGCCTATGCCCTGCTGGAGGATGACGATACCCTGTGGTTGCGAGGCCTTGTGGGCGCCGTAGATGGCACCAAGGTGTTCCGGGTGGAAGGCCGCGCGCCGCGCAGCGAAGGCGAACGCCTTGGCCGCGAGTTGGCGGAAGACCTGCTTGCGCTGGGTGCAGACAAGGTTCTGGCTGAAATCTATGGCCACACCCCGACCTGATTCCCTGCCATTAGTGGGTCGGCGAATCCTGATCTGCCGGCCGCAACCCGAAGCCGACCGCCTTGCCGAGGTCTTCCGGGAGGCTGGCGCCGACGCGCAGGTGTTGCCTCTGATCGCCCGTGAGCCGCTACCGGAGGATCCCGCTTCCCGCACGCTCATCCTGAACCTGGATGAGTTCTCCCGTGTGATCGCTGTCAGCCCCTATGCTGCCAGCCTGCTGCTGGAGTGGCTGGATACCTGGTGGCCACAAACACCGTCGGGCATCCAGTGGTATGGCGTCGGAGCAGGAACCGCAGCGGTACTGGCCGGTTACGGTCTGAACACACGACAGCCGAAAACCGGCCATACCAGCGAAGATTTGCTACAGTTGCCTGAATTGGCCAGCCTGGATCATGAGAAGGTGCTGGTTGTGCGGGGGCAGGAAGGCCGCGAGCTGATCCCGCAAACGCTGGAAGAACGGGGTGCAAGGGTCACGGTGTTGCCACTTTATCGCCGTTACCGTCCCGACTATGATAAAACCACGCTGATCGCGATGCTGAACAACTTTTCCCCCGAGGCAATCATCACACTGTCGGGAGAAACATTGAACAATCTCATCGCGCTAAGTGAAAATACCGGCCATAATCTTGAAGATACTTTGCTGGTTGTCCCTGTTGAGCGGATTGCCGAACAAGCACGTCTGGCCGGCCTTCGGCGAACGTGTATACCAGGAAGCCTTGCCGATAGCACGATTGTGGCTGCAGTTGCCGAGCAACTCGCCAGCCTGGACGGAGGCTCCGGAAACACCAAGTAAGGATGCCCGTGACAGAATCAAAAGCACAACTGCCCGCCCCAATCCCGAAACAACAGCAAACACGGCAACGGCTGTGGCCTCTCTGGATCATAACGTTGCTTGCACTGGCGCTGGCAATAGCACTGGCGCTGTGGAGTTGGCAGCAGTGGAACAACTACCAGTCCCTGCAGCAATCCATCACCAGCCTGGAAAGCGATACCGAGCAACTGGACCGGATGTACGGCCAGACCGGCAACCAGCAAAGCCAGCGCCTGCAGGCACTGGAGGAAAAGCTTTCGGAACAGCGTGAGCTGATTTCCACTCAGCAACGCCAGATCGACCACAATGCCCGCGAATTGCTGGAAGCCGGTAACCGCACCCGCACCGACTGGCTGCTGGCCGAAGCTGAATACCTGCTCCGAGTGGCCAACCAGCGTCTGATGATTGAAAAGGATATCCGCGGGGCCCTGGCTGCACTGGAGTCCGGCGACGAAGTACTGGCGGAGTCTGACGATATCGGCGTCTATCCGGTTCGTCAGCAACTGGCCAAGGAAATCCTTGCTCTCAAGGGTATCGCCGATGTTGACCGCACCGGCCTTTACCTGAAGCTGGAAGCGGCCATCGACAGCATCCACCAACTTACGGACGATGCCTTGGCCAGCGACCGAGCCCCCGGGTTCATCGCCGATGCAAGCGATAACGCGGCCGGCAACACAGATTCTGTCCCTGGCCTGATGGCCGAGGGATGGAACAAGGTAAAAGATACCCTGTCACAGGTCGTTGTTGTGCGCAGACTCGACGAACCAGTCAAGCCACTGCTTTCTCCTGAGCAGAGCGCATACGCCCGACTCAATCTCCAGTTGATGCTGGAAGAAGCAGAACTGGCGGTTCTGCGCGGCCACCAGGAGCTGTACTCCCGCTCCCTCACCAAGGCCAGCAATGCCATCAACAACTGGTACGACAGCAGCAACGATCGCATTATCGCGCTTTCGCAAAGCCTGGACGAACTGTCTGAAAAGAACGTCGACCCGGAACTGCCGGATATCAGTCGCTCCCTGGAACTACTCAAGTCACGTCTGGCAGGAAGGCTGGACAATGGCGATGGCGATGAACAGGGAGATGCCTCATGATCCGCATCCTGCTGATCATCCTGATCGCCTTGTTGTTAGGCACCGGTCTCTCCCTGGGGCTTCAGTATGATCTCGGTTATATCCGCATCAGCCTGGGCAACTACCTGATTGAAACCAATTTCTGGGTTGGGTTGGCGGCACTGGTGCTGCTGCTGGTGGTGTCCGTGATGGCCATTAACCTGTTTCGTCGCCTGCGCCACGGCACTGGCATGGTTGCCGGCTGGCTGGCTCGCAGCAGCGAACGTCGTGCTCGCCGCCGTACCACCCAGGGCCTGCTGGCCCTCGCCGAAGGTAACTGGCCGCGGGCACGCAAGCTTCTCACTTCATCGGCAGAGCACGCCGACACCCCCCTGATCAACTACCTCGCGGCTGCCCAGGCGTCGTTTGAATCCGGCGATCACGAGGCGGTCGACGAACTGCTGCGCAAAGCCTTTGAGAGCACGCCGGGATCCGACATGGCCGTGGGCATTACCCAGGCCCAACTGCAACTAGCCGGTAACCGGCTTGAGGAAGCACTGGCCACACTGTTGAGGCTACGCAAGCAGGCACCTCATCACCCGTTCGTACTCAAACTGCTGAAAAACACCTACGTTCGCCTGGAAGACTGGCGCGAGCTGTCTCGCCTGCTACCAGAGATCCGCAAGCGAAACCTGATGGAACGCGAAGAGCTGGGCGATCTGGAACGGCTGGTCTGGCACAACCTGCTGCAGCGAGCTGCCGCGGAATGCCGGCGCCATTCGGGTGAGCCATCCGCCTCTCTGGAGCCGCTAACGAAACTTTGGGACGAGCTGCCAGGATTCCTGCGTCGCGACGAGCACACCATTCGCGAGTACGCCCGCCTGCTGGCGCAACTGGGGGACGAGGCCCAGGCTGAAACGCTTCTGAGAAAGGTATTGCGCAATCACTGGGGTGACGACCTGGTCAACCTCTATGGTCGGGTGAAGGGCCTGAAACCGGACGAACAGCTGCTGATTGCAGAACAATGGCTGAAAGACCGCCCCAACAACGCCGAACTGCTACTGGCACTTGGCCGCCTGAGCCTGCGCAACGAGCTCTGGGGCAAGGCCAGGGAGTACTTTGAAACCAGTTTGCGCTTACGCCGCAGCCGCGAAACCATGGCCGAGCTTAGCCGCCTGAACGCCCATATGGGTGAAGGCGAGAATAGTGTGAAGCTGTTGATGCAGGGGCTCGTGAAAGACAGTGGGTTGCCGGATTTGCCGATGCCCAAGGCCTGATGGGGTTGGTTGCTGGCCTCGTAGCCTGCCAAAGTGGGGCTGGTCCCGGGTGGGGTACCTTTTCTTCTGGGAAAAGAACTCGCTTTGCTCGGACACCTTTTCCCTGACAGAAAAGGTACCCCACCCGTGCCCGGACTGACTTTGGTGGTTTGCCAGCCTCATCCCCTAGGCGCGTATTCCAGCACATCAGAGAAAAACGCCCTCTGTGGCAACCCGGCTTCAAGCAACGCATCCATCAACGTGTAAACCATCGTCGGCGAACCACTGGCGTGGACTTCCACATCACTCCAGTCCATACCTGAAGCCAGTACCGTGCGAACCAACTGGTCGTGGTGGCCGCTCCAGTCGTTATCCTCATCATCTCCGACCACCGGCAGGAAGTTGAACGGCGGCCAGTCCTCCTGCCACTTCTGGGCAAGGGACCGGAGATACATATCCTCGTGGCGGCGAACGCCCCAGTATAGCTTTACCGGTTTGTCGTAGGATGTCTCTCTCAGATAATCCACCAGGCTTTTCACCTGGGCAAATCCGGTACCAGCTGCCACCAGCAGCAACGGTTTATCCGGCACCGACGCCAGGCAGGCGCGGCCATGGGGCAGCTCAACGGTGACTTCCCCACCGGAGGTCAGCGCATCGATCACTTTCTGGGCAGACACCCATTCCGGCGAGGCCTGAATGTGTAGCTCGATCAATTCGTCCGACGGACTGCTGGCGATGGAAAAATAGCAGGGGTCGGTATCCGGCAGGTTCACTGACAGGTACTGGCCGGCATGGAACGACAGTTCCCGGCGACGGGGCAGTTGCAGTTCCACACGGTATACATCGTGACTGATGGAACGGACGTCCACCACTTTTGCCTGGAACTTGCGGGGGTGGTTTTCTCCGGCTGCCATAATGGCGTCTATCTCCAGTTCTAGGTCACTGAGCGCGAGGGTTCGACACATCATCAGGCGCCCGGCGATCGGAATTGTATGTTGATTGCGGGTGTTCACGGCCTCGCCTGCGATCAGGCGGGCCTCACAGAGTTCGCATACACCGTTGCGACATGCTGCCGGAACCGCAACACCTGCCCTGTTTGCCGCCGCCAGAAGCGTCTCACCAGCTGCCGCTCTATACGACAACCCGGCCGGTGACAAGTGAATACGAACTTCATCGCTGGCCATATCAGTCGGGGCGGTCGGGCGAAACTTCAATGCCCAGGCTGTCCCAGATGTCGTCGACACGTTTTTTGACGTTATCAGACATGGTAATGGGCGTACCCCACTCACGGTCTGTTTCACCGGGCCACTTGCTGGTGGCATCCATCCCCATCTTGGAACCCAGCCCGGATACCGGCGAGGCGAAATCCAGATAGTCGATCGGGGTATTCTCCACCAGCGTGGTATCCCGGGAAGGATCCATTCGGGTAGTCATCGCCCAGATCACATCTTTCCAGTCCCGCGCGTTGACATCGTCATCCGTGACAATTACAAACTTGGTGTACATAAACTGCCGCAGAAAGGACCATACCCCCATCATCACCCGTTTGGCATGGCCTGGATACTGTTTCTTCATCGTCACCACTGCAAGGCGGTAGGAGCAACCCTCCGGCGGCAGGTAGAAATCCACGATCTCGGGAAACTGCTTCTGCAGGATGGGGATGAACACTTCGTTAAGCGCAACACCGAGAATCGCCGGCTCATCAGGTGGCCGACCAGTATAGGTGCTGTGGTATATCGGATTTTTGCGGTGAGTCACCCGCTCCACGGTAAACACCGGGAACTGGTCCACTTCGTTGTAATAGCCGGTATGATCCCCGAACGGCCCTTCAGGCGCCATATCGTCGGGGTAGATAAACCCTTCCAGAACAATTTCAGCGCTGGCCGGCACCTGCAGATCACTGAGGCCACACTGCACCAGTTCTGTACGCCCTCCCCTAAGCAGGCCGGCGAAGGCATATTCCGACAGGGTATCGGGTACTGGCGTAACCGCCCCCAGAATAGTCGCCGGGTCGGCGCCCAATGCCACGGCCACGGGGTAAGGTTTGCCCGGGTTGGCCTTCTGGAACTCAAGGAAATCCAGTGCTCCGCCACGATGGCTGAGCCAGCGCATGATCAGCCGGTTGCGACCAATCACCTGCTGGCGATAGATGCCCAGATTCTGGCGCTCCTTATGGGGACCACGAGTAATCACCAGCGGCCAGGTCACCAATGGCCCTGCATCGCCGGGCCAGCAATGCTGCACCGGTATCTGGTAAAGATCCACCTGATCCTTTTCGATCACCACGTCCTGACATGGAGCGGACCTGAGAACCTTGGGGCTCATGCGCATCACCTGCCGGAACAGCGGCAGTTTTTCGATGGCGTCTCTGAAACCTTTGGGTGGATCGGGTTCTTTCAGGTAAGCGAGCAGCTTGCCAATGTCACGCAGGGCAGTCACGCTATCCTGCCCCATGCCCATGGCGACACGCTTCGGGGTGCCAAACAGGTTGGCAAGCACGGGCATATCGTAGCCTTTGGGGTTTTCGAACAACAACGCCGGACCACCTGCCCGCAGGGTGCGGTCGCAGATTTCGGTCATTTCCAGGTGAGGATCAACCTCCACTGAAATGCGCTTCAGCTCACCGAGCTTTTCAAGCTGGTTTATGAAGTCTCTCAGGTCGTTGTATTTCATCGGCTACTCCGGTTGGTTCCGGCATTGTACGCGAATTCTTTGGTTTTGGTTTGGCCCCGGTTGGGCTTCGGTGCAGGAACGGGATGGGGGATGCTGGATCGGTAACGCCGGGGATCTTCTCCCCGGACCGTGCATTGCCAGGGATGGCAATGCCGAGCCCCCATGGATGGGTTCACGGCGTGTCCGGGGAGAAGATCCCCGGCGTTGCCAGCCCCCAAGCTCAGTGCGCCTGGAAGGCGAAACGAAAACTTAACGGCGCTTCATCGACTGGAAGAACTCGTCGTTGGTCTTGGTTTCCTTGAGCTTGTCCAGCAGGAACTCGATGGCGGCGGTGTCGTCGTCCATGGAGTGCAATAGCTTGCGCAGGATCCAGATACGCTGGATATCCGCCTCACTCATCAGCAAGTCTTCCCGGCGCGTGCCGGAGCTGCGGATGTTGAGAGCCGGGTAAACCCGCTTCTCGGCAATCTTGCGATCCAGGTGGATCTCCATGTTGCCGGTGCCCTTGAACTCCTCGTAAATCACCTCGTCCATCTTGGAACCGGTGTTCACCAGTGCCGTCGCCAGGATCGTCAGGCTTCCGCCCTCTTCCACGTTACGGGCGGCACCGAAGAAGCGCTTGGGCTTTTCCAGGGCATGGGCGTCGACACCACCGGTCAGCACCTTGCCGGAGGACGGAATCACGGTGTTGTAGGCACGGGCAAGACGGGTAATGGAGTCCAGCAGGATCACCACGTCTTTTTTATGCTCGACCAGGCGCTTGGCCTTTTCGATCACCATCTCCGCCACCTGAACGTGACGCGCCGGTGGCTCGTCAAAGGTGGAGGCGATGACTTCGCCACGCACAGTGCGCTGCATCTCGGTCACTTCCTCAGGCCGCTCGTCAATCAGCAATACCATCACATGGCACTCAGGATTGTTGCGGGTGATGGACTGGGCAATGCTCTGCATCAACAGCGTTTTACCGGCTTTGGGTGGAGAAACGATCAGGCCGCGCTGACCCTTGCCAATGGGAGCCACCAGATCCAGCACTCGGGAAGACAGGTCTTCCGTGCTGCCATTGCCTGCCTCAAGCATAAGGCGCTGATCAGGGAACAATGGCGTGAGGTTTTCGAACAGGATCTTGTTGCGGGCGTTATCCGGCTTGTCGAAGTTGATCTCATTGACCTTCAACAGCGCAAAATAGCGCTCGCCGTCTTTTGGCGGACGGATTTTGCCGGCAACCGTATCACCGGTCCGCAGGTTGAACCGGCGGATCTGGCTGGGTGAAACGTAAATATCATCCGGGCCGGCAAGATATGAGGCGTCAGCGGAGCGCAGAAAGCCGAAACCATCCTGCAGAATTTCCAGTACGCCGTCACCGTAGATGTCTTCACCGCTCTTGGCATGCTTCTTCAGAATGGTGAAGATCACATCCTGCTTGCGCGAACGAGCCAGGTTATCGAGGCCCATCTCTTGCGCAATATCGAGCAATTCGGGCATGGAATTCTGCTTGAGTTCAGTAAGATTCATAGGTTATTAGATTGTCAGGAATGGAAGTAAACGAACATTGGAATGACAGGGATGCCCCTGAACGGATTGATCGGGTAAACGTTGTCTAGGTGCTGGCCAGATGGAGCAATCGGTGTAGATGGTATCCGGAAAGGTACTGAAGCCAGAGACAGGAAGAACAACCGCTCACCGGGCAAGACGGATAATCAGCCACCTTGTATACCAATGTCAAGTGATGCTGCGCACTTTTGCGCCAATTTTCGAGTTTCCGGCACTATCTACCCTATTACGATCCATTGCCTACCCTTCCCGGAGCCGGATCATATCCCCCTGATGGGCTACTCCTCTTCCAATCATCCTTACCTATGAGGATACTGGTAATATGATTTTCACAGACTCCGGAGAACATCAATGAGCAGCGACACCACCAGCGAACTGAAACCACTGAACATTGCCCTGTTAACGGTGTCTGACACCCGTGGCGTTGCAGAAGACTCATCAGGGCAATTCCTGGAAAACAGTATCCTGGAAGCAGGCCATAAGCTGGTTGCACGGCGCATCCTTCCGGACGATGTCTATCTGGTGCGGGCATTGATGTCGAGCTGGATTGCCGATCCCGCGGTGCACGTAGTCGTGATCACCGGCGGCACCGGATTCCACGAACGTGACAGCACACCGGAAGCCGTTGTCCCTCTGCTGGACAAGACCATTGAAGGTTTCGGCGAGGAATTCCGAAGGCTGTCCGCCAGCGAGATTGGCACCTCTACTATTCAGTCCAGGGCTTTTGGCGGACTGGCCAACCATACTGTCATTTTCTGCCTGCCCGGCTCCACCGGCGCCTGCCGTACCGGCTGGAACGGCATTCTCAGCTCTCAGCTGGACAGCCGCCACGGCCCGTGCAATTTCTCGGCGATCACACTGCGAAAGCCGGACAAGCCCCTAAGCCGAATTTATGAAACCATTGGTGAGCGAGCGGAGCGATAGTCCATGGCAAATTCAGACCTGATGCCCGTCGACGATGCAATTGATCATCTTCTCAGGCAGGCCCGCCCGATTACAGGCACAGAATCAGTAGCGCTGACCAATAGCCTTGACCGCGTTCTGGCACGAGACTACACGGTGCCCGCGGATGTACCGCCGGCCGATAACAGTGCAGTGGATGGTTATGCCGTTCGGGCCGGAGATCTTTCCAGCGACGCTATGTTGCCGGTATCCGGTCGGGTGGCGGCAGGCGAAGCTCCCGGATCCCTTCAGCCCGGCACCGCGGTTCGTATTTTTACCGGTTCGGAAATCCCCGCAGGCGCAGACTCAGTGGTCATGCAGGAGCGGGTCTCGGTTGCCGATGACGGTATTACCATCGATGCCTTGGTCAGCGAAGGCCAGAATATTCGCCGTCGGGGACAGGACCTTGCCAGGGGCGAGCTGGCACTGGCGAAAGGCACCAAGATCCGGCCTCAGGAAATGGGCCTGCTGGGTTCGATGGGGGTGGCCGAAGTTGAGGTTTACAACAGACTGAAAGTGGCCATTCTTACGACTGGAGATGAGCTGGTAGACCCAGGCCAGCCCCTGGCGCCAGGACAAATCTACAATTCCAATCGCTATACGTTACAGGGACTGCTGGCGAAGGCCGGTTGTGAAGTCGTACTCTGCGAGACCCTGGCGGATACCCGTGATGAAACCCGCAGCACCTTCAAGCGCACCGCCGTCGAGGCAGACCTGATCATCACCAGCGGCGGCGTATCCGTGGGTGAAGAAGATCATGTGCGGGCAGTGCTTGAGGAGGACGGCAACCTGTCGCTGTGGCGCATGGCCATGAAACCGGGCAAGCCCCTGGCCTTTGGCAGCATTGGTGATACCCCGGTGCTGGGTCTGCCCGGCAATCCCGCTTCTGTGCTAGTCACTTTCCTGGTGGTGGGTATGCCACTGATACGCGCCTGCCAGGGACGCACTGCGATTTCGGGCCACGGTGAACAAATGCCCGCAGGATTTTCGATTGAGACGCCTTCGGTTCGTCGGGAGTACGTCCGCGCGCGCAAAGGTATCGGTGACAATGGCCCGGTCGTCAACGCCTCTCCCAATCAGAGCTCCGGTGTGCTTAGCGCGGCCTGTTGGGCTGAAGGTCTGGCGGTGGTGCCGGAAAATACGACTATTGGCATCGGTGATACGGTCACCTACTTTTCATTTGCGGAGCTGCTGGAATAACCATGGCTGCAGACAAAACCATTACCGTGAAATTTTTCGCGCGCCTGCGGGAAGAACTGGATACCGCCTCACTGACAGTCGAGGCCGAACCAGGCCTGACGGCCGGCCAGTTGTTGAGCGATCTTGCAGCAAGGGGCGGACACTGGGCTCAGCTGGATGGCGCGCAGCCGGTAATGATTGCGGTCAATCAGCTGATGACCAAACCGGACAAGGTGTTGCACCCGGGCGATGAAGTGGCCTTTTTTCCGCCGGTAACAGGGGGCTGAAGTGATTCGTATTGAGCAGCAGGATTTTGATCCCGCAGAGGAATACCGGGCACTTCGTCGCAGCGGTTCCGGCACCGGGGCCATTGCGACCTTTACCGGGCTGGTTCGTGACAGTGGCGATCTAAAGGGTGTGACAGGGCTTTTCCTGGAGCACTATCCAGGGATGACGGAGCAGGTCATTGAGGGGCTGATTGCTAACGCATCAGAGCGCTGGGAGGTGCGTGAGGCCCGGGTGATTCACCGGGTGGGGCACCTGGCTCTGGGTGAGCAGATTGTGTTTGTGGGGGTCTGCAGTGCCCACCGTGGGGATGCGTTTGCGGCCTGTGAGTTCATCATGGATGCTCTGAAGACGTCGGCGCCATTCTGGAAAAAGGAGATTACCGGGGATAGTGAGCACTGGGTTGAGCAGAAGGCTTCGGATCTGGACCGGTCACAGAGTTGGGAGTAGTTCTCTGGGATCTTTTGGCCAGACGGCAAGCAATGCCGGGCCACTCTTCCGAAAAACGCTTTGAATACGTCCGTGTACGCTTGGGCTCCGCCATCCATGGCTCCGCACATTTTCGGAAGAGTGGCCCGGCATTGCTTGCCTGATTTGTTGCTCGCCTGAAAGTCTTCCGCGTGCTTTGTTTCGGGACAATAAAAAACCGCCTGTGAGTCTGGGCTCAGAGGCGGTTTTTGCCGACTGGTGGCAATCAGAGATTGCTGTCCAGGAAGGCGGCCAACTGGGATTTGGACAGTGCGCCCACTTTGGTGGCGTCAACGTTGCCGTTTTTGAACAGCATCAGTGTTGGGATGCCGCGGATGTTGAACTTGGGCGGTGTCTGTTCGTTTTCGTCGATGTTCAGTTTGCAGACTTTCAGCTTGCCTTCGTATTCTTCGGCCATTTCTTCCAGAACGGGTGCGATCATTTTGCATGGGCCGCACCATTCTGCCCAGTAGTCCACCAGTACTGGCACGTCTGACTGCAGTACGTCCTGCTCAAAAGAGGCATCTGTAACGTTTACGATATTTCCGCTCATTTCAGTTTCCCGATTCGTGGTCAAGGTTTCCAATACTTTACGCGATTGGTCAGGCCTATGTGAAGCGCTTCCTGCTGCCCGGGTACTTCGGATTACACTGACCGATAGCGCACCATTGCGTTACACTGCATATCGCTTATAGTAAACACCAGCTTTAGCGGTTTCCGCTCGCTGTCGCATTTGCACTGGTCATTATACAACCGTTGTCGGGGTATCCCGCAGGCGGCCTTTAAAGCTTTTATTCCCTCTATGTAGGGCCTGTCAGAAGGAATTCAATAGACGTGACGGCCAACTCCTCCGCCACCCCGCCAGAACTCCTCGCAGCAATCGATATGGGCTCCAACAGTTTCCACATGGTGGTTGCCCGCCTTGTTCATGGAGAAATCCGCACCCTGGAGAAAATGGGCGAAAAGGTTCAGCTTGGAGCCGGGCTGGACCGGTACAACCGCCTTACTGCCGAAGCTCAGGAGCGCGCCCTCGCGTGCCTGCGCCGGTTTGCGCAAAGACTTCAGGGCATGCCGCCGGAAGCGGTACAGGTGGTGGGCACCAATGCTCTGCGAGTGGCACGCAACACTCAGGAGTTCATGGCCCGGGCAGAGGAGGTGCTTGGTTATCCCGTTGAGATTATTGCTGGCCGTGAGGAAGCTCGCCTGATCTACCTGGGGGTATCTCACACTCTGTCCGATGACAGCGGCCGGCGACTGGTGATTGATATTGGCGGCGGTAGTACCGAATTCATTATCGGCGAACGTTTCGAGCCCCAGGAACTGGAAAGCCTGCACATGGGCTGCGTTTCGTTCCGCAATCGTTATTTCCCAGACGGAAAAATCGCCCGCAAGCAGATGGACAGAGCGATCACCCATGCCGAGCAGGAATTGCTCAATATCCGGCAGAATTTCCGTAGCAAAGGCTGGCAGAGTGCGGTGGGGTCATCCGGTTCAATCAAGGCCATTGCCAGTGTGCTGGCCAGCCTCAAGATCACTGACGGCAAGATTACTTTCGACGCCATGACCGAGCTAAGAAAACGCCTGGTGGACATGGGCAAGGTTGAGAAGCTGGGCGATCTTGGGGTCCGCACTGACCGCCAAAGTATTTTCCCGGCAGGGTTTGCCATTCTGATGGGGGCCTTCCAGTCGCTGCAGGTAAAGGAACTGACCTTCGCCGATGGCGCCCTGCGCGAGGGCCTGTTATACGATATTGCTGGCCGGATTCAGCATGAGGACGTGCGGGAGCGCACCATACAGGCCCTGCAGGAGCGCTACCATGTGGATCAGGAGCACGGTGGCGCCGTGGAGGAGACGGCCATCGCTGCCTGGCAACAGGTAGCCGATACCTGGGTGCTGAACACGCCGGCTGATGAGGAGGTGTTGCGCTGGGCCTGCCGGCTGCACGAAATCGGTCTGACCATTTCCCACAGCCAGTACCACAAGCACGGAGCCTACCTGCTGCGTTACTCCGATCTCCCCGGCTTCAGCCAGCAGTTTCAGCGGGACCTGGCAACACTGGTTCGTGGGCATCGGCGCAAGTTCTCTGCCGCCATTTTCGAAGGCCTGGACCCGGAAGACATTCCCCGTTTGCGCTACCTGTGCGTACTGGTTCGCCTGGCGGTCCTACTGCAACACCCGCGTAATCATGAGCAGCCACCAGAGCTCCGTTTAACTCCTTCAACCAATGGTCTCGCCGTGGAATTCCCTGCCGGTTGGCTGGAGGACCGGCCGCTCACTCTGGCCGACCTCGAAAACGAACGGGACTATCTCGCAAAACAGGATTTCAACCTGAAAGTAAACGTCTAGTATCCCGACTGATCAGGGCGTCAGTTCTGCTTCCAGGTTTTCCACCGTTTCGCTGATATCGAGCCACTCTGCCTCCACCTCGGCCAGTCGGCTTTTGGCGGCAGCCTGCTGGCCCAGCAGTTCCTTCAGCTTCTGTTTGCCCTGATCGGCATAGAGATCAGGTTCTGAAAGGTCCTGCTCCAGTGTCATCAATTCTGACTGAAGCTTGTCCATTTCTTTCTCCAGGGCAGCCTGCTGCTTTCGATAGGGGCTGAGCTTCTGGCGAATAGCCGCTTCTGCCCGCTTTCGGGCCTTGCGATCGTCCGCGTTCTCACCGGCAACCGCTGTATCTGCATCAGCCGTAGAAACGTTGCCGCTCTCACGCCGGGGCGCTTCCGCGTCGTCCTTACGCCGGTCGGCCAGCCAGCGTTCATAATCTTCCAGGTCGCCATCGTATTCCGTCACCCGGCCGTCGTTCACCAGCCAGAAATCATCCACCGTGTTGCGCAACAGGTGGCGATCGTGGGAGACCACAACAATCGCTCCGTCGAAGTTTTGCAGGGCCATGGTCAGGGCCTGGCGCATCTCCAGGTCCAGGTGGTTGGTGGGCTCGTCAAGCAACAGCAGGTTGGGCTTTTGCCAGGCGATGACCGCCAGGGCCACTCGAGCCTTTTCACCGCCGGAAAACGAACGAATGGCACTCAGCGCACCATCGCCGTGGAAGTCGAAGCCCCCCAGGAAATTCCGAATGCTTTGCTCCGATGCCCTGGGAGAAAGCCGTTGCAGGTGCAGGAAAGGGCTGGCATCCAGATCAAGTGACTCCAGCTGGTGCTGGGCAAAATAACCAATAGCCAGATGCTCCCCCGTGGTCCGCTCCCCCCGAAGCAGCGTGCTTTCACCCCGCAGGGCATCCATCAGGGTGGATTTGCCTGCGCCGTTGGGGCCAAGCAGGCCAACGCGACTGCCGGGCAGCAGGGACAGGTTAATACCCTCCAGAATAACTGTCTCGCCGTAACCGGCTGCACCGTTGCGGATGGTTAACAAAGGATTCGAGACCTTATCGGCCACCGGAAACTCGAAACTGAACGGTGAGTCCACATGGGCAGGGGCAATTTTCTCCATTCGCTCCAGCGCTTTAACCCGGCTCTGAGCCTGTCGGGCTTTGGTAGCCTGGGCCCTGAAACGGTCAATGAAGCGTTGAATCTCGGCGATCTTGGCCTGTTGGCGTTCGTAACCCGCCTGCTGTTGGGCAAGACGTTCACTGCGCTGGGTTTCGAACGCTGAGTAATTACCCGTATAGAGCTCCAGCTGACGCCGGTCGAAATGCACAAGGTGTGTCGCCACACGATCCATGAAATCCCGGTCGTGAGAAATGAACAACAGGGTGCCTTCGTACCGTCGCAACCAGTTTTCCAGCCACAGACAGGCGTCCAGATCCAGGTGGTTGGTGGGCTCGTCGAGCAGCAGGAGGTCCGACGGGCGCATCAATGCCTGGGCCAGGTTCAGGCGGATCCGCCAGCCACCGGAAAACGACGAAACCGGCCGGTCAGCATCGGCATCCGAAAACCCGAGCCCCCGAAGCAGGGTTTCCGCCCGACGCGGCGCAGACCAGGCTTCGTGGACGTCCAGCTCGCCATGAACGCGGGCCAAGGTGTGATCGTCGCCGCGCTTTTCGGCAGCGGCCAGTTCCGCTTCCATTCGCCGTAGATCGTGGTCACCATCCAGCACAAAATCCCGGGCACTCCGGGATGAGGCAGCCACTTCCTGGGCCATGTGGGCAACCCGGCAACCACCGGGCAATGACACACTACCCTGCTCCGGTGACAGCTGCCCCAGCAATAACTGGAACAAACTGGATTTTCCGGCGCCATTGGCACCGACTATTGCCACCCGTTGGCCGGGCTGGACGGTAAGGTTGACGGCTTCTAGCAACCAGACGCCACCCCGTTGTAAACTGAGATCGGTTATCGTTAGCATAACTTAATGGTATCAGGGAAAGTTCAATAAGGAACCGACAGGTGTCCAATGTCGTGTAGCGGAAGCAAGATACCTGAGGATGCCGATCCGGAAAACCCGTTATGGCGTTTTGCCTCGCGGTTCTGGGAATCGACCCGGGCGAGGGAAGCGTGTCTCGAGCTGCAGAGCCGGGGGTGGAGCGTTACCAGGATCCTCTGCGCAGCGTGGCTTGCATCATCCGGCCACAGATTTTCCGGGCGTGAGTGTGACTCCGTAACAGACTGGCGAAGCCAGGTTACAGCGCCATTGAGGTCTGCGAGAAAATACATAACGAAAAACAACCCTCGCACTGTTATCGTGAGGGAATACATAGCCCGCAGCGAACTGGAAGCAGAGCGGGTTGAGCTGGCACTGGCCTACCGGGCCCTTGTTTCAGACATACAAACAGGCTCCAGTGAAGAAACCACGGCCAGTCTGGCCCGGAATAACCTTCTCGCTGCGGCACCGGAGACTAATATGGAAAACGAGACCGGCAGTTTGCTGGACACAATTGCCAGAGAGCTGTCGAGACTCGCAAAGGGAGATAACAGGCCATGTTGATGAAATGGCTTATCCGGCTGGCGTTTCCCGCACTGGGCGTTCTTGTTGCGTTGGTATTTTTTGGTATTAACGACCCTGCGGAAACATCAACCAAGCCTGCCAAAACAGAAGCGAATGTGGACATCCCCTCGTTTGAGGGACTGGTCCCTTCTCCGGTACCCACCGAAGGGCCTGATATTGTCTTCAAGTGGCAGGACAGCGACGGCAGCTGGCACTACGCTGACAAACCGCCGGCCCAGGGGCCCTGGAATGCGCTGGCCATAGAACGGACAGACAACGAAACCTTGCGCCTGCCGGCCTCGGACCCTGAGACCGACTGGCAGTCGCCCTACAGGGCTCCGTTTTCTCTGTCTAGCGACACCGCACACAACGATAGTTAACACTGCCGTTACCCTTCCCTTAACACATGTTCAGTGGCATCTGGCGACAGAACCCGTTACCTTCTGTGCGTTCGTAATCATTCAAAAGAAACCACGATGAAGGAACAGGCAATGAACAAAACCCTGATCGCACTGGCTGTTGCCGGCGCCCTGGTCGGCTGCTCTTCTCCGCAGGATGCCGCGCCGGAAGATCCCGCACTGGAATCCACCGATGAAAAGGTCAGCTATGGCATGGGCCTGGTGATGGGTGAGCGGATGGGCAACGATCTGCCAGATCTGCAGATGGACCAGTTTCTGCAGGGTATCCAGCATGGCCACGCCGGTGATGAAGAGCAGACCCGCATGAGCCG
Source organism: Marinobacter sp. ATCH36 (assembly GCF_023555055.1). GTDB lineage: Bacteria > Pseudomonadota > Gammaproteobacteria > Pseudomonadales > Oleiphilaceae > Marinobacter. The sequence goes on along the minus strand of NZ_JAMJPL010000006.1, from coordinate 129,172 downwards.
GGAGGAAATTCAGGAGGCCTTGATGGCTTACCAGGCCGAGCTCCAGGAACAGGAATCGGCACAGACGGACGAACTCGCCAACAAGAACCGCGAGGCGGGAGAGGAGTTCCTGGCCGAGAACGCAGAGCGTGACGGCGTTGAGACCACCGATTCAGGCTTGCAGTACGAAATTGTTGAAGAAGGCAATGGCGAAAAGCCGACTGCGGAAGACCGGGTGCAGGTTCACTACACTGGCGAACTGATTTCTGGTGAGGTTTTTGACAGCTCCCGTGAACGCGGTGAGCCAGTTACTTTCGGCCTGAACCAGGTTATTCCCGGTTGGACTGAGGGTCTGCAGCTGATGTCTGAAGGCAGCAGGGCAAAACTCTATATTCCGGCGGAACTGGCCTACGGACCAGGTGGAAACCAGAGGATCGGACCCAACGAGACGCTGGTGTTTGACGTGGAACTGCTGGAAATCAATCCGGAATAATCACGTTCACCCTTCTCTTCCCCCGCTTTACCGGATGAGGCCGGGGGAAGCCGTCAGGAGTGCCAGTCAGGCAGACGATATGACCTTCTCTGCGTGGGCATTATGAAGATGCTCAATCAGATAATCTTCCATCTCAAAACGACTTTCCAGGGTCTCCCCCAGTTCCGAAAGCTGCTCGAACAACTCGCGGATTTCACTTTCACTCAGTGACTGGCCATTAAGACGATCATTAAAGTTCAGCGCCGTTTCCGTCGTTTGTTCGATTCTCGGATAAAGCCTTGCCGCCAGTTCCAGGCCGCCGTCATTGAATTCCCTGGCTTCCTGTACCAACTGGTCGTATATCTCGAAATGCCCTGCCGATACGTAATCCACCAGGACTTCGCAAAGCCTGATGAATTTCGCACTAAGCACGTCCGTCTGCGAGTAATCCGAGGTGCCGGACAAATCACAGTAGTGCACCAGTAGTTCTTGCCTTTCTTTCAGCCAGCGATCAATCAGTTCGCTGACTCCACCCCAACGCTCCCTGGCATTACGGCAATTATCCAACATGACGCCTATCTCCGGTTACCGGGTTCTGGTTTGATTCTTTTTGTTGAGTCGAGTCTCAAGTTACCCCATGCCGACGGTCCGTCGCAACCGTTTCAGCTCCGTATCCAGCCAGACTTTTTTCGGGGCCGGAACAGCATGATCAGCCCCGTGATCACCACCAGAGTAAAAAAGATAGCGGCCCATCCCGGAATGCTGAGCCCGAGGAAGCGCCAGGTTACCTCGGCGCAATCACCGGTGCCCCTGAGTGCTGTGGTTAAAACTTCCATCCAGGGCAAGACCTCCAACATATAGTCCACCGACGGACCGCAAGCGGGAACCTGATCAGCGGGCAGGCTCTGTAACCAGAGCTGGCGCCCCGCAATTCCGAGACCGGCGCCGGCAGTCAACACCAGAAAAAAGCCGTAAACCCTGGCGCCGAACCTCTCGGGACCATGCAGCGCCGCCAGCAGGCTGACCAGGCCTGCAGCCATAAAGCCGAACCGCTGCAACCAACACAGAGGGCAAGGCTCCAGCCCCATAAAATGTTCCATGTAAAAGGCCACGCCAAGAAGGCCGGCACAAAGCAGGAATATCAGAAAAAAAACGGCTCGGGAATTCAAAAGCGCACCTCTGATTAATATTCATGTCAGACAGTTTGTCCCGCCATGGCAGCGAAACCACCAGATGCTGCAACCCTGCATCGACCCTGCTATTCTCCCAGCATCGGTGGTGCCTGCAGGCGCCCAGCCACGTAACTTTAAACCAATACGAACTTCAAGCCTATGACACTTAAGCCAAAGCACCTATTGCTGGCACTGCTGTTTTCGCTGCCCCTCGCGTCCGCAGCTTTTGCCGAGGAAGACGAAGAAGCCGGGCAGGAGCAACAGGAAGAGCCGGGCATAACCGACTACATCGAAATGGACCCGCCGTTCGTGACCCATGTGGGCAAACCCGGTGCCAAGCTGACCTACCTCAAAGCTGCGATTACCATACGGGCATCCAGAGAGACTACGCGTCCGGCAGTTCTGGCCCACATGCCCAGGTTACGTCATGAACTGGTAATGCTGTTTGGCGAGCAGACCGATACCGACCGGTTGTCGGGCACTGAGGGACAGCAGGCACTGCGGGAGGAAGCAACGCGTCGGATCAATGCGGTACTGGAAGAGCAGCAAACCGGCGAAAGCATCACCGGCGTCTTATTTACCGAGTTTGTCGTTCAGAAGTAATCTCAGGACTGCAAGTAATGCTCCAGGAACTCATCAAAGGACTGGCTATCAGCCTGCTCCATGGCAGTCTGTTCCGAAAGTGACTCCTTGCTCATTTTCTCGAATGCGGCCATCACCTCATCCGGTAGCCCCTCGTCCCGCAACGTCTGCTGATGGCGCCGGGACATCTCCATTCCCCACTCCCTGTGCCCCATACCAGAACTTTCCATGGTCTCCAGAACCCTTGCCGAGGGAATCTGAAGCGGATCCGCCAGCTTGGCTCGCTGGTCATCCAGCGCGCGCCGATAGGTCGTGTCACCGTTCCAGCCGTCCAGCTGTTCCGCCAGCGGTTCCAGCCGATCCAGTAAGCCCGAGGCCGCATCACCCAGAGCTACCGGCTCACCGGCGCGGCAAAGCGTGAGTTTCGGGTCCCGCCCCCTCGCCACCACGTCCTGGTAGTTATCATCCAGCCGGTCACATTCATCGTCGTCGATGCGTGGACTATCAGACAGCAGGCAGTCCAGCAGGAAAAGATCCAGGAAATCAATCTGGCTTTCGTTGACCCCGACCGGGGAGAAGGGATCAAGATCCAGACAACGCACTTCGATGTATTCCACACCACGGGACTCGAGGGCCTGAATTGGTTTCTCTTCCCGCTCGGTGGTGCGCTTGGGGCGAACGGCACTGTAATACTCGTTTTCGATCTGCAGCACGCTGGTGTTGATCTGGATGAACTCGCCATTACGCCGAGTGCCAATCTCCCCGTAAGGCGGCCATGGGGTGTGTATCGCCCGAAACAGGGTGTCGGTGTAAGTCTTGAGCTCGTTAAAACAGATATTCAGCGAGGCCTGGGCATTGTTGTGGTACCCAAGGTCTCCCATGCGCAGGGAGGTGGCAGTGCGGCCGTACCATGTGTCTTCGCTGAATCTGGCCAGGTCATGGCGCATGCCTGCAACAAAACTGGCATCCAGTGCCGGGGAAGCTCCAAACAGCAGCATCAGCAGCCAGCTGCGGCGACGGAAATTACGGATGAGCCAGAAGTACTGGTCCGATTTGAAATCCTGAAGGTTTTGCTGATTGCCAACCGCCTGTTGCCACAGGTTCCAGAAGCTGTCGGGTAAAGACAGATTGTAATGAGCGCCAGCGATACTCTGCATCATGCGGCCATAACGCACTGCCAGACCCTGGCGGTAAACGTGCTTGAGGCGTCCGATATTGGAGGTGCCGTATTCCGCAATGGGAATGCTGGCATCACCATCCAGCTCGCAAGGCATACTGGCGGACCAGAATACTTCGTCACCCAGGTGATGCTGCACGAATCGATGAATGTCCCGGAGCGAGTCAAGCATGCCCCGGGTGGTGTCGAACACGGGGGTGATCAGCTCCAGCAGGGCCTCGGAGTAATCCGTAGTGACCCGCGGATGGGTCAGTGCAGAGCCCAGGGAACGCGGATGCGGTGTCTGGGCAATAAAACCGTTGCGATCGACCCGCAGGCCTTCTTTTTCCACGCCCTTTCTGAACCCTGTCCACTGGCTGGCAGTGAACTGTTGAAAAAGCTGATGGCGGGATTCACCCATGAATGACTCCTGCTAGGATGGCGGCCGGGATTACCGGCCGCCAGTAGTATAGTGTGTAACGTCGCCGGTTAGCGGCCGTCTTTCCGGGCTGATGCCAGTGCCTGTGCCAGCGCTCCTGCCATGGCACCTTTTTGTTGCGGACTTTCCCCGCCCTTCTGGCGATCATTCCTGGCAGAAGGCTTGCCGCTGTATTCCTTGCGGCTACCAGCAGAGCCAGTACGATTATCGGACTTCTCACCGGGCTGGTCATCCATACGCATGGAAAGCGCAATCCGCTTTCTCGGGATGTCGACTTCCATCACCTTGACCTTGACGATATCCCCGGCTTTGACCACTTCCCTGGGGTCCTTGACGAAGGTATTGGACAGTGCGGAAATATGCACCAGCCCGTCCTGGTGAACGCCAACATCCACAAACGCGCCGAAGTTGGTCACATTGGTGACCGATCCCTCCAGTACCATGCCCGGCTTCAGGTCATTGAGCGTCTCCACCCCTTCTTCGAAGCTCGCAAAACGGAACTCCGGACGGGGGTCACGACCCGGCTTTTCCAGTTCCGTAATAATATCCTTTATGGTGGGCAGACCAAACTGCTCGGTCACGTAGTCCTGCGGGTTGAGCGAGCGCAGGAACGATGCGTCACCAACGATGCCCTCAACCTTGCGGTTGTTCCTGCGGGCAATGGCTTCGACCACGCCATAGGCTTCCGGATGAACTGATGAACGATCCAGCGGGTTGTCGCCACTGGCAATGCGCAGGAAGCCGGCCGCCTGTTCGAAAGTACGCTCACCCAGGCGCGACACTTTAAGCAACTGTTTTCGGTTGCGGAATACACCATTCTGGTTACGGAAATCGACAATGTTCTGGGCAATGCTCTGGTTCAGCCCCGACACCCGTGACAGCAGGGGAATGGAAGCGGTATTCAGGTCCACGCCAACCCCGTTCACACAGTCCTCCACCACCGCATCGAGGCTCCGGGCCAGTTGCACCTGTGATACATCATGCTGGTATTGGCCCACGCCGATGGATTTGGGCTCAATCTTGACCATTTCCGCCAGCGGGTCCTGCAGTCTGCGCGCAATCGAGACGGCACCACGAATGGTGACGTCAAGATCTGGCAACTCCCGTGATGCAAACTCGGAGGCGGAATAAATGGAGGCACCGGACTCACTGACCACAATCCGCGCCAGCTTGAGTTCCGGGTAACGTTTGCACAGATCCGCCACCAGCTTTTCGGTCTCGCGGGAAGCGGTGCCGTTACCGATAGCAATCAATTCAATGCTGTATTGGCGGCACCATTTGGCCAGTTGCTCTATGGACTGGTCCCACTGGTTACGAGGCGCGTGCGGGAAAATGCCGCCATGTCCCACTACCTGACCAGTGCCATCGATAATGGCGACTTTCACGCCAGTGCGCAGGCCAGGGTCCAGTCCCAGTGTCGGGCGCTGGCCGGCGGGTGCCAACAACAACAGGTCTTTGAGGTTGGCGGCAAACACGTTAATGGCCTCGGTTTCCGACGCTTCGCGCACCTGGGCCATCAGGTCGGTCTCAATCTGGGTGGACAGTTTGACCCTCCAGGTCCAGCGGACGACTTCCGCAAGCCAGCGGTCGGCGGCGCGGCCGTTATCGCGAACGCGCCAACGTGCGGCAATGCGCTGCTCCGCGGGATGGGGCTGGCGGCGATCATCCTCAGCATCACCCACCACAATGGAATAGCTCAGCACGCCTTCGTTACGGCCTCGCAGAATCGCCAGAGCGCGGTGGGAGGGTATTTTTTTCAGTGGCTCGACATGGTCAAAGTAGTCGCGGAACTTGGCGCCTTCATTTTCCTTGCCGGCCACCACGGAGACCTTGAGCTGACCCTGTTGCCAGATATAATCACGCAGCTCACCCAGCAGCTCTGCGTCCTCGGCAAAACGTTCCATGAGGATGTAACGGGCCCCGTCGAGGGCCGCCTTGGTATCGGAAATACCGGCCTCCTCGTTCAGGTAGCTTTCGGCCGTTTGTTCCGGTTCGAGTGTCGGATCGCCATAAAGCGCATCCGCCAGGGGTTCCAGCCCCGCTTCCCGGGCAATCTGGGCTTTGGTGCGGCGCTTGGGTTTGTAAGGCAGGTAGAGGTCTTCCAGGCGGTTCTTGGTGTCTGCTGCATCGATACTGGCGCGCAGTTCATCGGTCAGCTTGCCCTGCTCCTCAATGCTGTTAAGGATAGTCGAGCGGCGGTCGTCCAGTTCCCGCAGATAGCGCAGGCGATCTTCCAGGGTACGCAACTGGTTGTCGTCCAGCGAACCGGTGACTTCCTTGCGGTAGCGGGCAATAAAGGGGACGGTGGCGCCACCATCCAGCATTTCCACGGTGGCATTAACCTGCTGTTCACGAACGCCCAGTTCGTCAGCAATGCGCCTGATGATACTGTTCATGCAACCTCATCTGATGCTTACGGGTCAAAGCGCAAAGGTACAGCGGCTTATTGCTGCAGGCAAGCAGAGCGGCTACGGTTGTCCAGGAATTGAACAAGATCGCTCCAGGGCATGGGGCGGGCGTAATAGTAACCCTGAATTTCATCACAGTGTTGCTGGCGCAGGAATTCCAGCTGCCCTTCGGTTTCCACGCCCTCTGCCACGACGCTGATCTGCAGACTGTGGGCCAGGCTGATGATGGCGCGGATGATGTGTTCGGCATCCGCCGAATGGCCCAGCTCCTGGACGAAGGACTTGTCAATCTTGACCAGAGAGATAGGCAGGTGCTGCAGGTTGCTTAGGGAAGAGAAGCCGGTTCCAAAGTCATCAAGGGCGAAGCTGATGCCCAACTGGTTTAGTTCCCGCAAACATCGCTGGGCGTATTCGGGATCGTGCATCATGGCGCTTTCAGTGAGCTCAAGCTCCAGCAAGCTGGTATCTACATTGGCGTTGAAGATAATGCGAAATATGGTCTCGGTCATCTTGCGGTCATGGAACTGACGGAACGAGAGATTTACCGCAAACACCAGCCCAGGATGCCCCAGTTCCGAAGACTCCTGCAGGCGCTTGCACGCCTGTTCAATGACCCAGTAGCCGATGGGCACAATCAACCCGCTGCGTTCAGCCACAGGAATAAATTCATCGGGGCCCACCAGCCCCCGCTCCGGATGATTCCATCGCAGCAGGCACTCCACGCCGCGCACTTCCTCGGAGGCCAGGTCAATCCGAGGCTGGTAATACACTTCCAGCTCGTTGCCACGCAGAGCATTGCGAAGATCCGCCTCAAGGCGCAGCTGGTAACCGGCGGTAATGTGCAACTGGCGGTCGTAAAAACGGTAGCTGGTGCCGGGATCGCGCTTGGCCTCGAACATGGCGCGGTTGGCCCTGCGCATCAGGTTCTCCGGGCTTTCGCCGGCCTCGGGATAGGTGGCCACGCCGAGACTGGCACTGACCACCACATTCTGGCCGTCGATGCTCAGTGGTTCACCGATGGCGTTCACAACCTTGCGGATAATCTGGGTGATATCCAGTGAGTCTTCCACTTTCTCGACGATAATTGCGAACTCATCGCCACCGATACGCATCAACGAATCCATTCGCCGCAGGCTCAGGCGCAGACGTTCCGCCAGCTTGAGCATGATCTGATCACTTTTCTGGTAACCGAAGGATTCGTTGAAACTGCGAAAATCGTCCAGGTTGATGTGCAGCAGCGCCAGCCGCTGACTGGCTCGCTCTGCCCTCAGTAATGCCTGCTGCAGCCGGTCGAAAAACAGGTCGCGATTGATGAACCCGCTGGCTACTTCCTTGCCCAGCTGACCGTGCGCGTACTCGGACAACTGTTGCCGGTACCAGAGGCACCGAACCGCCCGGCACAGGCCCCACCCATCGAGCCCCTGGCGAGAGAGGTAATCCGCAGCGCCATTGGACAACAGCCCTGGCGCCCGTTCTGCGACCGGCTCTGCACTCAAGGCCAGCACCGGTTTTTCGTTACTGGACGCCGACAGGTATTGCAGGAAGGCATCTTCAGAACCACCATGGAAAACGCAGTCCCAGAGGATGACATCAAAGTGGGTATTGCGAATCAGGTCGTCGCAATCAATCAGGTCCGGACACCAGGTCAGATCCGGCTCCATTTCGCTGTCGCCTGCCAGCAAGGCACCCAGCCACAAATAGTCCGAGTACTCAGGTGTCAGTACCAACAGGCGCACATGGCCGGAATTAAACGATTTTACTGCCAGGGTCATCAACAAGCGTCCCGTTCCTGGTGAGCAAACATCTCCGTTTCCTCAAGAATAGCTGATAGATCCTCAAGGTACAGCATGTCCAGCTGGTGTAGAATATCTGCTTTCTGAGTTCATCCATTTAAATCCGGTTTGGCGCCTATATTTGTGAACATGCTCAACCCCCGACAGAGTGAAGCCGTTCGGTATGCGGATGGCCCCATGCTGGTGCTGGCCGGCGCCGGCAGTGGCAAGACCAGTGTGATCACCCGCAAGGTGGCCTATCTGATCGAGCATCTGGGCATTCCGGGGCGGCACATTGCAGCGGTCACCTTTACCAACAAGGCGGCCAGGGAGATGAAGGAGCGTGTCGGGCGACTGGTGGATCGCAAGCTGACCCGCGGACTGATTGTCTCCACCTTCCATAACCTCGGGCTGAACATGATTCGTGAGGAGCACGAGCACCTCGGTTACCACCCCGGCTTCTCCATTTTCGACGCGGAAGACGCCAAGGCCCTGCTGCAGGACCTGATGATGCGGGAAGCCAGCGCCGATGCTGGTGACGAGCTGTCGGACGTGCAGATGACCATTTCGTCCTGGAAGAACGCCATGCGCAGCCCTCAGGACGCCTGGAGCCGCGCCGCGGATGAGCGGGAGCAGCGCATTGCGATCATCTATCGCTACTACAACGAGTACCTCAAGGCCTACAACGCGGTTGATTTCGACGACCTGATCCTGCTTCCGGTGCAGTTGTTTCGCAACAACCCGGAGGTGTTGCAGAAATGGCGCCGCAAAATCCGCTACATGCTGGTGGATGAGTACCAGGATACCAACATGTGCCAGTATGAACTGGTGAAACTGCTGGTGGCAGAGCGCGCCGCTTTCACCGTGGTGGGCGATGATGACCAGTCCATCTACGCCTGGCGCGGTGCCCGGCCGGAGAACCTGGCGCAACTGAAGGAAGACTTCCCGAGCCTGAAGATCGTCAAGCTGGAGCAAAACTACCGCTCTACCGCCCGCATCCTGCGTTGCGCCAACACGGTGATTGCCAACAACCCCCACGTGTTCGAGAAAGCCCTGTGGAGTGACCACACCATCGGGGATGAATTACGCATCGTTCGCTGTCGCAACGAGGACGCCGAAGCCGAACGGGTGGCGACAGAAATCCTCGACCAGAAGCTCAAAAAAGGCCAGGCCTTCCGCGACTTTGCCGTGCTTTACCGGGGCAATCACCAGGCGCGCCTGCTGGAAATGAAGCTGCAGGCTTACCAGATACCCTATCGCATCTCCGGCGGCCAGTCGTTTTTCTCCAAGAACGAGATCAAGGACGCCATGTCCTATCTGCGCCTGTTGGTGAACCCGGATGACAATGCTGCGTTCCTGCGGGTGGTGAACGTACCGCGCCGGGAGATTGGTCCCCGCACCCTGGAGCAGCTGAGCCATTACGCCCGCTCCCGCGATGTCAGCCTGTTCCGGGCCCTGGGAGACATGGGGGCTGAAACCCATGTCACGGAAAAGGGGCTGGACCGCTTGCGCCGGTTCGCCCACTGGGTAGACAGCACCTGTGAGCGCCTGCTCCGGGACGATCCGATTCCGGTGATCAAGCAGCTGTTCACCGACATTGAATACGAGGAATGGCTACACCTGCATTCCGGTTCGCCAAAACAGGCACAACGGCGCATGGAAAACATCTGGTACCTGGTGGAGTCTATCCAGCGCATGCTGGATGATGGCAAGGGCACAGCCGACGAAATGGGCATCGAGGATGCCATCAGCCGCCTGATCCTGCGGGACATGATGGAGCAGCAGGAAGAGGAAGATGACAGCGACAAGGTCCAGTTGCTGACCCTGCACGCCTCCAAAGGCCTGGAATTCCCTCATGTGTTCATCCTGGGCCTGGAGGAGGAAATCCTGCCTCACCGCTCCAGTATCGAGGAAGGCAATATCGAGGAAGAGCGCCGATTAATGTACGTGGGTATTACCCGGGCAAAGGAGACCCTCACCCTCACCTACGCTGCCCAACGTAAACAGTACGGCGAAAAACTGGAAACCATCCCCAGCCGTTTCCTGGACGAACTGCCGGAAGACGACCTGCGCTGGGAGGGCACTGGTGACCTGGACGTGGAGGCCAACCAGAAGAAGGGTAAGGCCACGCTCAGCGCACTGCTGGGCGATCTGGGAAGCTGAAAAATGCAAGCCCTTATGAAAAAGCCCCGCGTGCGGGGCTTTTCGATTCAACAGTGCTACGCCGACAGTTTATTCGCTCTGTTCAACCATGTACTCAACAGCCACTTCAATTTCCTCGTCGGAACAGCTGGAGCAGCCGCCCTTGGCGGGCATGGCATTGAAGCCATTAATGGCGTGATCAACAAGGGTTTCAAGCCCTTTATCGATGCGATCACCCCAGGCTCCGGAGTCGCCCATTACCGGGGCACCAGCGGCGCCGGATGTGTGACAGGCAGCACACGCAGCATCGTAGACTTCATTACCGGAACGAGGTTCAGAGCTGGCTGACTCAGCAGGCGCAGATTCCTGCCCGCAATCTTCCCCCTGTACGCACACGTCGCCGACAGGAGCAATACGGGAGCGGATTTCATCTTCAACGTTGGCCATTACGGCACCTGTCGTCAGGCCGAAGCCAAGCAATACGGCAGCCAGGACTCTCTTCATCTTCACAATGCACCTCGCAATTGGGCGTTATAATAATCAGTGGTCGCATTATAGCGACTGCGGAGGGGCAAAAAAACCAAAGTTCAAAATGAACACATCGATTCAACCAGTTTCGTTGCCATTTCGTAAGTCAGAGGGCTCTGCCCGCCTATTCCGGGTACCATACACAAAACAGACTTCGAAGGTCGGAATTTATGCCTGATGCGAATCTATCGCAAGCCCACCCATGGCGCAAACCTCTGTTGATCACGGAGTTTTCCGCACTGGCCATACTGCTAATTTCCATGGGATGGTTTTCCAGTCGCACCGAGAGCGGTGCCGAGCTCAGTCCTGCCTGGCTGCTGATTCCCGCCGCTGCCAGCCTGGCGGTGTTTATCAGCTTTATTGGCCTGATGTATCTGCGCTGGGTGGTAGCCGCAGCGGCAGAACGCAGAACACGCCACAAAATTGTGTTTTCCCTGCTGGTGTTGACCTTGCTTGGCGTCTGGGCCTACGGCATCGCTAACACATGGATCAGCCTTTCTAACGCATAAGGACAAGTGCAATGCCAAGCACCTACAGAATACAGACCCTGCGAGCCGCTGGTATCGCTTTTCTCTGCGCAGCACCGCTGGCCAGCGCGGAAGAAGATCAGACGCGAGCAGAACAGCGTTTTGATGAATTATCCTCAGGAGAGTGCGCCTTGATCGAGGACGGTGTTCAGCGGCTGGCTTGCTATGACGCCATCAATGACCCCACCGACGCTCGTGAACGTGCACCAGAGGACAAACTCGATGCCATCTCTGAGTCTGTCGAGGCCCCAGACGATAAGGAATCAGGCGGCGAAGGTGACGAGGACGCCGGGGTGATGTCAGCTGCAGTGAACCGCTACATGCAGGCCGAGAAGGAAATTTTCTCCTTCTCCGGCAGTTTTGTCGGCCACCGGCCCATGTACATCCTGCCTGCCAGCTATATGAAGAATGCCAACCGGGTACCCTCCAGCCCCAGGCTTGGCACGACTCGTTACGATCACGGTATCGATAACCTGGAGGCCAAGTACCAGATCAGCTTCAAGGTGCCGCTGCTCACAGGCTGGCTGGAGGATCGGACAACGCTCTGGTTCGGTTACACCCAGAGGTCGTTCTGGCAAGTATACAACACGGAGGATTCAACGCCGTTCCGGGAAACCAATTTCGAGCCTGAGATCTTTCTGCGGCAAGCGTTGAACTACGACATCGGCCCGGGCACCCTCAACGGGGTCACACTGGGGCTTAACCACGCGTCCAATGGTCAGTCGGAACCTCGCTCCCGCAGTTGGAACCGTATCATGGGTTCAGCGGCTTACAGCTACAACCGCTGGCTGTTCATGGTGCAGCCCTGGTATCGGTTACCGGACAGTGACGATGACAACGAGGATATCGAGAGGTATCTGGGGCACGCGAATTACAGGGCAATCTACAAGTGGACGGAGGACCGGACGCTGTCGCTGACGTTGCAGAATAATTTGCGCTCTGAGGATAACAAGACGTCGGTTGAGCTGGGTTATAGCTTTCCAATGGGGGATACGATCAAGGGGTATATCCAGTATTACAATGGCTACGGTGAGAGTCTGATTGATTACAATCACCGGGTTCAGCGGATTGGTATCGGGATTATGCTGAACGACTGGCTTTGAGTTACCGCTTGCTTTTGGTGCAAGGCTGGGCGGTGCGGCTCCCTCTCCTGAAACACGCTCAAGCACATCCATGTGGCGCTTGAGCTCCGCCATCCATGGCTCCGCACAGTTTCAGGAGAGGAAGCCGCACCGCCCAGCCCCAGAGCTTTGACTTAGCCGTCGGTATTTAATCGCTCCATTTCCGCCAGCAATTCCGCCGTTTTTTCCTTCATCAACGGAATATCACCACGCGATTCGACGTTCAGGCGAACAACCGGTTCGGTGTTGGACATCCGTAGGTTGAAGCGCCAGTCGTCGAATTCGATGCTTGCACCGTCGATGTGGGAGACGTTTTTGGCGCCTACGCTGTATTTCGCCTCAATCGCTGCGATGACTTTGGGTGGGTCGGCGATGGTGCGGTTGATTTCGCCGCTGGCCGGGTAGGCTTCGATGCGGGCGTCGATGAGGGAGGATAGCGTCTGGCCGGACTGGCACAGGCGTTCGGCGACCAGCAGCCAGGGGATCATGCCGCTGTCGCAGTAGGCGAAGTCGCGGAAGTAGTGGTGGGCGCTCATTTCGCCGCCGTACACCGCGTCTTCGTCGCGCATGCGCTGCTTGATAAAGGCGTGGCCGGTCTTGCTTTCGATGGCCTCGCCACCGGCGGCTTTGACCAGGTCGATGGTGTTCCAGGTCAGCCTTGGGTCGTGGATGACCTTGCCGCCGCCGGTTTTGCGCAGGAACTGGTCTGCCAGCAGACCGACAATGTAGTAGCCCTCGATGAAGCGGCCGTTTTCGTCGAAGAAGAAGCAGCGGTCGTAGTCGCCATCCCAGGCGATGCCCATGGCGGCGCCATACTCAATCACCGCATCTGCTGTAGCGGCACGGTTTTCTTCCAGCAGCGGATTGGGGACACCGTGGGGAAAATGTCCGTCCGCTTCGTGGTGAATCTTCACAAAATCAAACGGCAGGTGTTGCTCCAGCTCGTCGATGATCAGGCCCGCACCTCCATTGCCCGCGTTGACCACGATGGTTTTTGGCTTGAGCGATCCGGCGTCCACATAACCCAGCAGGTGATCGATGTAGGCAGTGGTGACTTCCCACGGTTCGTAGCTGCCCTGTTTCGGCGCGTCAGCGAAGGGCTCGGGCACGCGGTCGCGGATATTGTTCAGGCCGTTGTCGGAGCTGATGGGACGCGAGTCCGGGCCCACCATTTTCATGCCGTTGTGATCACGGGGGTTGTGGCTGGCGGTGACCATGATGCCGCCGTCCATCTTGTAATGGCTGGTGGCGAAGTAGACCAGTTCGGTGCCACACAGACCAATATCAAAGACATCGGCGCCGGCGGCCATTAGGCCAGAGCTCAGGGCATCGGCAATTTCAGGACTGGAAAGGCGGATGTCGTAACCGACAATCACACGCTTGGCCCCGGTGACTTCCACATAGGCGCGGCCAATGCGCTCCGCCAACTGGGGGTTAAGCTGGTCCGGCACGCGGCCGCGAAGGTCGTAGGCTTTAAAGCAGGACAGATCCATTGTCACAATCGTTTACTCTCCCGAGGAAGACTGAAGCTGAATGTAGTTCTGCAAGCCCATCTTGCCAATCATATCCAACTGGGTTTCGAGCCAGTCAATATGTTCCTCTTCGCTATCGAGGATTCCGCGGAACAGCTCCCGGCTGGTGAAGTCCTGAACCTGCTCGCAATAGATCACAGCTTCTTTCAGGTCTTTATGGGCAATCATTTCCAGTTTGAGGTCGCAGGACAGCATTTCTTCGACATTCTCGCCGATCAACAGCTTGTTAAGGTCCTGAAGGTTGGGCAGCCCTTCCAAAAACAAAATGCGCTCGATCAGTTGATCCGCATGCTTCATTTCGTCGATGGACTCTTCGTATTCCTTCTCTGCCAGTTTGGTGATGCCCCAATCCTTGTACATGCGGGAATGGAGAAAATACTGGTTAATAGCGGTAAGCTCGTTGGCGAGCACTTTATTGAGGAACTGAATGACTTTCTTGTCGCCCTTCATGATGACGGTTCTCCTTGCTTGATTTTGAATTACCTACAAGGATAGCCCTTCATCGAGAGAGAAAAAATCACAAATGGGAAATGAATGCACGAAACGACAGTTCAGGCAGGCTGGGCCAGCATGTTCGCCATGGCAAGATACTCCGGAGCGCGGCTTTCACGCAGAATCTCCCTCGCGGTGCAGGCGCAACGGCCACACTGGGTACCCACGCCAAGCTCTCTGCCGAGCTGGCGCATGGAGCTGACACCGCTATCGGCGGCTTCACGGATTTCTCGGTCTGTTACACCATGGCAAAGGCAAACGTACATCAGGGCTACTCACTGGGCCGATGAAAAGTAGTGATAATTATTGTCATTACCATGCGGCTTTGCAACCCCTTTGAGCGGTTTTTGTGCAAATAATTGTGTCAGTGCCCTCAGATACCGATGAGCCGAAAAGCGAGTGGCAGGATGAGCGCGGTAAAAATGCCCGTCAGCCCCATGCCCAGGGAGGCAAAAGCGCCCGCGGCAGGGCTTATTTCGAATGCCCTCGCCGTGCCCAGAGCATGACCGTTCAACCCCAACGCAAGACCGAGGATGCGTGGGTCGGTGATGGAGAGCCAACGGGCAACCAGGTCAACAAACAGCGTGGCCAGTATGCCGGTAATCAGCAACCCGCCCATCATCAGTGACACGGAGCCGCCCAGTTGCTCGGTAATGCCGATCGCTATGGGTGCTGTCACCGACTTCGGCGCCAGTGACGCCAGAACCTCCGGAGAGGCGCCCATCAAACCGGCGATGACCACGGCATACACGGCAGCCATCATGGCTGCCACCGGCAGGGTAAATAAAATGGGGCGCCATAGTGCACGGATATGATGCATCTGTTGGTACAGCGGCACTCCCAGCGCCACCGTCGCAGGGCCCAGCAGTACCGTTAGCCACTGGGCACCGTCGCTATAATCGCTGTAGTCGATCGCCAGCACAGCGATCATCCCGCCAACCAGCATGGCTGAAATCAGCATCGGCGGAAGCCAAACCGGTCGCCTCAGTAGCCTGAACAGGCGATTACCGGCAAAAAATGCCCCCAACGTCAGGGCGATTGCCAAAACCGGGCTGGCAGAGAGCAGGCCCAGCAATTCCTGAAAGCGGGCAGACAGCTCACTCATGGCCATCCACCTCATGCCCGCTGAAGCGCTGCATCAACCATAACGTCGTGAGCACGCTCAGCAGGGTACCCAGCGCCAGCGCAACAGCAATCGCCAACCATTGCCCTGAAAACTCATCGGCCACAAAAAACACGCCTACCACCCCCGGCATGATCAGCAGCACCAGTACCGAAATCAGTGCCTGGCTCGCGCCTGACAGGCTCTCGCTGATAGAGCCTCTGACCATCAGCGACAGGGTGAGCAGAATCATACCGATAACTCCACCACTGACCGGCAGCGACAGCAAAACTCTCAATGCCTCACCGGCAATAAAGTACATCGTCAGAACCAGAAAACCGTACAGCATCGACATGGCTATTGTTTCTCTACTGGGTATTTGATTTACACTAGCACCCCAGCCAAACCAATGCAGGAAGCCTAATGGCGCTCAAGGCAACCATCTTCAAGGCGACACTTAACATCGCTGACATGGACAGGCACTACTACGCTGACCATCACCTCACCGTCGCCCGCCATCCGTCAGAAACTGACGAGCGCATGATGATACGCCTGCTCGCCTTTATACTGAACGCCAGTGACAGCCTGGAATTCACCAAAGGCATCAGCACCGACGACGAACCCGACCTGTGGCAGAAAAGCCTGAGTGACGAAATCGAGCTGTGGATCGAGCTCGGCCTGCCGGACGAGAGCCGCCTGCGTAAAGCCTGCAATCGGGCCGATCAGGTAATCCTGTACACTTACGGCGGCCGCGCTGTGCCCCCGTGGTGGGAAAAGCACCAGGGCAAGCTGACCCGCTTCAACAACCTCACCATTATCAATCTGCCACCGGAAGATACAGAGTCACTCGCAGCCCTTTCCGAACGCGGCATGAGCCTCCAGTGCACCGTTCAGGACGGAACCTTGAATATTGGCAACGAGGAGACCGTTGTCAGCGTTACCCCTGAGCTCCTCTATCCCGAATAAAATTCCTTCGCCCGGGACTACCAGAACCATACAGTTTACGTTAAGGTAAACTTTAGCGGATTTTGACCGGAGCCGCACCAGGTTCTGTCAGGTTGGCTATACTCAAAAAAACATCGACACCCTCATAAGGGGTGTTTTGTTCCTCAGGCCATTACCCCAGGAAGAGGATTATGACAACAACAAAATCCAGAGTTGTTTATTCCCCGGCTTTTACCGATGGTGCGGAATTCCGTATTCCTACCTTCAAGTTGCTCAAGCAGGACGGTTCGCTTTATAAGGGCGCCAAGGCACCTGACCTCGATAAAGACAAGGCCCTTCGCATATACCGCGCGATGGTCACCACCCGGATTCTTGATGAGCGCATGCTCGCCGCCCAGCGCCAGGGGCGTTTAAGCTTCTACATGCAGTGCACTGGCGAGGAAGCGGCGGTTATTGGCAGTACCGCTGCACTGGATGATGCCGACATGATCATGGCGCAGTACCGGGAACAGGGCGCCCTCGCCTATCGCGGTTTCTCTATCGACGAGTTCATGAACCAGCTGTTCGGCAACGAGCTGGACTATGGTAAGGGCCGCCAGATGCCAGTGCATTATGGTTCCAGCAAGCTCAACTACATGACCATCTCGTCGCCCCTGGCTACCCAGATCCCCCAGGCCACCGGTTACGCCTATGGCCAGAAAATGGCAGGCGAAGGCCACTGCACCATTACCTATTTCGGCGAAGGCGCCGCCTCGGAGGGCGACTTCCACGCCGCCCTGAATATGGCGGCTGTGCACCGTGTGCCGGTGATTTTCCTGTGCCGCAACAACGGTTACGCCATCTCCACCCCGGCCGCCGAACAGTTTGCCGCCGATGGCGTGGCACCCCGGGCCTACGGCTACAAGATGGACGTGATCCGGGTCGATGGTAACGATATCCTGGCCATGTATCAGGCTACGCAGGAAGCGCGAAAGCTGGCCGTTGAATACAACCGTCCGGTGCTGATTGAGGCCATGAGTTATCGCCTGGCCGCGCACTCGTCCTCCGATGATCCCTCCGGTTACCGCAGCAAAGATGAGGAAGCCGTGTGGCGCGAGAAAGATCCGATCCTGCGCATGCGCCTCTGGCTCGAACGCAAAAAGTGGTGGGGCGAGGACGACGAGAAGCAGCTTCAGGAAAACATGCGCCGCGAGGTTCTGGAAACCATGAAGCGGGCCCAGAAACGTCCACCACCGGCGCTCGACACCCTGGTCAGTGATGTCTACGACCAAGTACCGCCAGTTCTGGCCGAGCAGTTCGACAAACTCAAGGCGCATATTCGCCGGCATCCGGATGAATACCCGAAGAGTGCGGAACACGCCAAAGGAACAAGCCAAGAAGGAGGCCTGAGATGACACAGATGAATATGCTCCAGGCCATCAACAACGCCCTCGACACCGCCATGGCCGCCAACGAACGGGTACTGTGCTTCGGTGAAGACGTGGGTGTGTTCGGCGGCGTTTTCCGTGCCACCAGCAACCTGCAACAGAAATACGGCAAGGCCCGCTGCTTCAACACGCCACTGGTGGAGCAAGGCATTATCGGCTTTGCCAACGGTCTGGCGGCCCAGGGTTCCGTGCCGGTAGCCGAGATTCAGTTTGCCGACTATATCTTCCCGGCCTTCGACCAGATCGTGAACGAGTCCGCCAAGTTCCGCTACCGCTCCGGCAACCTTTTCAATGTGGGCGGGCTGACCATTCGTGCCCCCTATGGCGGAGGCATTGCAGGTGGGCTTTACCACTCGCAATCGCCGGAAGCCTATTTTGCCCACACGCCGGGCCTGAAAGTTGTGGTACCGCGCAACCCGCATCAGGCCAAAGGTCTGTTGCTGGCCGCCATTCATGATCAGAACCCGACCCTTTTCTTTGAGCCCAAACGGCTCTACCGCGCCTCCGTCGGCGAGGTACCGGAGGAGGACTACCGGCTGCCGCTGGGCGAGGCCGAAGTTCTCAAGGAAGGCACGGACGTGACCGTGCTGGGCTGGGGCGCGCAGATGGATGTGGTTGAACAGGCCGTCGAGGCGGCGGAGAAAGACGGCATTTCCTGTGAAGTCATCGACCTGAGAACCATCCTGCCCTGGGACGTGGAAACCGTGGCCAACTCGGTGTTCAAGACCGGACGCCTGGTGGTTACCCATGAAGCCCCGCTGACCGGCGGTTTTGCCGGCGAAATTGCGGCAACCATTCAGGAACGTTGCTTCCTGTACCTGGAATCCCCCATTGCAAGGGTTACCGGGATGGACACTCCCTTCCCGCTGGTGCTGGAAAAAGAGCACCTGCCCAATCACCTGAAGGTCCATGAAGCCATCAGGTCGAGCATGGAATTCTAGGTTGATATCAGGACAGGAGAGCAATCATGAGTGATTTTATACTGCCCGATATCGGCGAAGGTATCGTGGAGTGCGAACTGGTCAAATGGCTGGTCGCAGAAGGAGACATCATCGAAGAAGACCAACCGGTAGCCGAGGTAATGACCGACAAGGCCCTGGTGGAAATTCCGGCGCCTTACCGGGGCAAAGTCACCCGGCTCTACCACAAGGAAGGGGACATCGCGAAGGTTCATGCCCCGCTTTTCGAACTGGTGGAAGAAGGTGGCGACAACGATCAGTCTGCGGAGCCACAGCATCCGGCCACAGAGGCCGCCAGCGAAGCACCTGCGACAAAACAGCAGGCCAGCGTCAATAAACCAGAGGCTGACGACGCCACCGAAGACTTCATCCTGCCGGACATCGGCGAAGGTATCGTCGAGTGCGAAGTGGTGGAATGGCGCGTGGCCGAGGGCGACGAGATCGAGGAAGATCAGCCGGTAGTGGATGTGATGACCGACAAGGCGATGGTGGAGATCACCGCGCCCAAAGCCGGCCGCGTCACCAAACTGTATCACCAGCAACAGGCCATGGCCCGGGTGCACTCGCCGCTGTTCGCGTTTATTCCACGCGACCGTGACGAGCCCACTGAGGCGAAAGCCGAATCAAGGCCAGCGCCGGAATCCCCGGCGCCAACCGCAAAACCGGTCGCCACGGGAAACCGGCAGCGAATCCCCGCCAGCCCCGCTGTTCGCCGGCTGGTGCGGGAACATGAGCTGAACCTGGCAGATATCGCCGGCTCCGGCAAGGATGGCCGGGTGCTTAAAGCCGATGTACTGGCTCACCTGGATAAACCCGCAGACCAGGAGCACACCAGCGAATCCCAACCTGCAAGAACTGGCGGTGGACACAGGAAGCCGGAGCGCGATCAGGAAGTCCGCATCGAGCCGATCCGTGGTATGAAAGCCGCCATGGCTCGCAGCATGACTGTATCGGCAACCACGATCCCTCACTTCATCTATAGCGAGGACATCGACGTCACTGACCTGCTGAAACTGCGGGAACAGCTCAAACCAGAAGCCGAAGCCAGTGGCTCACGGCTGACACTAATGCCCTTCGTCATGAAGGCCATGGCCCTTGCGGTACAGGAATTCCCGGTACTTAACAGCCGCGTCAACGACGACGTTACGGAGATCCATTACCTGCCCCAGTGCAATATCGGCATGGCGGTAGATGGCAAGGCGGGGCTGATGGTTCCCAACGTCAAAGGCGTAGAGAGCCTTACCCTGCTTGGCATAGCCGATGAGGTCGCCCGCCTGACCGAGGCAGCCCGTTCGGGCCGCGTCAGCCAGGAGGATCTGAAAGGCGGCACCATCACCATCTCCAACATCGGCGCACTCGGCGGCACCTACGCCTCGCCCATCATCAACGCGCCGGAAGTCGCGATTGTGGCCCTGGGCCGGACCCAGAAACTGCCACGCTTCGACGCCAACGGCCAGGTGGTGGAACGGGCGATCATGACCGTGAGCTGGGCGGGCGATCACCGCATCATCGATGGCGGCACCATTGCCCGTTTCTGCAACCGCTGGAAAGGCTACCTGGAATCGCCGCAATCCATGCTGTTGCATCTGGGCTGAGGACCTATGGCTGAGCAGAAGACACAACTGCAGCAGTTCTATATACCCGAAGAGCAGTCGGTCTACCTGCTCAGCCATGACGATGCCAAGAAGCTCAAGGACTGGGTGGCGCTCTGTACCACCCAGCTCCGCCAACTGGGCTACCGGGATATTGAACTGATCGGCAAGGGTGCCTACGGCTTCGTGTTTGCAGGCCGCCTGCCGACTCCGGACAACACGGGCCCGGAACACGTATTCAAATTCACCCGCGTCAATCTGCCCCAACACCTGCAGGACCGACTAGAGGACGAAGCCTACATCCTCGAACAGGTCCGCCACCCCAGAGTTCCCCGGCTGATTGCCTATCAACGGGCCCACAACCAGCCCATCCTGGTGATGGAACGGGCCGCCGGCCTGAACCTGGAAGAAGTTTCCTTGCGGGAAGGCCGCCTGAAACCACGGGTGGTGATACGCATCGCCGGCCAGCTGGCCGATATCCTTCGCAACCTGCGCCGCGAGAACGGCCCCTCTGGGCGCCCCATCGTGCACGGTGACATCAAACCATCCAACCTGGTGTTCGATGCCAGCACCGAAAACATTGCCCTGATTGACTGGGGCTCGTCAGTGTTCGCGCAGCTCGACGCCAACCAGCAGTTCCTTACCACCAATGTGATGGAACTGATGTCCGACAACCTGCAGCAGACCAATGCCCGGCTGGGGGATGTCTATTTTATTGGCGAAGAGCAGTTGAACGGCGGTCTGTCCTCCCCCCGCTTCGATGAACAGGGTGCCGCCGGAACACTCTATGCGCTGGCTTCCGGCCAATCGTGCCGTTTTGGCCATCAGGCGATTCCATCCACCTCCCTCGGGCTGCCCATGGAGTTTGCCCGCATGCTCGACGGCATGCTGTCGCCGGATCCGGAAACCCGTCGACAGGCCGGCGATTACTATCTGCAGGAAATGCCAAGAATGGCGCGCACGGTGATGATCGACCTGCCAGAGCCGCCGCTTGCGCCGCTGGTACCCGTGTGGACACGGCCCTCAGACCATGAAATAGACACCGTGGTGTACAGCTCCCGCAAATCCTTCCTGCGCCAGGAAGGTGCTCCGGAAACCCTCAACGACGTCAACGACGTTCAGCTGGACCGTTACTACAAGAACTTCATGCAGGGCATGGGGGAAACAGAAAAGGCCTTCCTGGCAGCCGTCAGCAGGCTGGGGCGATACCCCGTCGAGGGCGGCCTCGCCGTGCGCTGGGAAACCGATGGCGTCTACATAGACACCTCACTGAACCTGCACGACCCCAATCTGAAGGGCGCCTTCATCCGCGCCGTCAACAACATGGTCAACCTGGCCCAGGCCATCTACCGCCAAGGGATCTTCAAGAGCTGCCTGTTCAATGCCCGCAACACCCTGCACATAGACCGAGACGAACCGGACCAGCCCTTCATAACAGAACCCGGCATGCAACTGCGCTACGAAGTCAGCGCGGCCCCGGAAGTAGAAGACGAATCCCGTGTGCACTCCTACTTCGAAGACGGCCCCGACCCGGAAGAATTCCTGGTGCTGCCGCAAACCATCATCACCGCACTGGAGTCCCTGAACGACATCCACCACACCGGCATGATCATCTTCGAAGCCCTGCCCCGCCACCTCAAGATCCACAGCCACTACCGGCTGCTGGACCCGGACCGTGAGGGTGAATTCAGCCAGCTATTGGGCGAAATCCTCTCTGCCGTAGACCAGATCACCGGCCTTGGCGTTTCCGGCTTTATGAAGATGCCCTACAAAGACACCCGTTTCTTTCCACATATCGAACGGCTGCCCGAGCGTTACTACCCCAAAAACCCCAGAGAGCTGGACAGAACAATCCATCACACGTAAGATTGCGCACTCGAAATTGACGCCAACGCGTTGATTACGACACCCGCCCGTAGCTCAGCTGGATAGAGCGCCGCCCTCCGGAGGCGGAGGTCAGAGGTTCGAATCCTCTCGGGCGGGCCATTTAATTCTTAAATCAACAAGTTATCACCCTCAAAACCCTACCCGAATTTCCGTCACCATCCCAGTATCGCGAAAACTGACCTCAGGTCTTTGCCCCTTGCCCGTCCAGGAAAATGTAGTGGCGTAATCGATTTGTTTGTCATGACACGAACCGGATCAGCACCCAGCCGCTGATCACGATGTGGGCCAGGGTTATCAGCACGGAGAAACCATGTAAAACCCCAAACCTTGTCTTGTTGCCCGAATCACTCGCCTGATTGATTGCTGGCATCAATACCTGCCGGGTTGGCAGCGTTGAAATCGCAATGACTCCCAGCCAGACAGCGCTCCAGATATCGCTGCTCCAAACGAAAATCGCCGCGAGCAAAGAGGTTACGATAACCAGCAGGTAAAACACAGGAAATGCCCGTCGGATTGAAGCTCCGGCTGTATCCGGCGGCAACACCGCGAATAAAAACCCTGCGAATCCGGCCGAGTACAGTACCATCCCGCCAAACAGCGCGGCGGTGAACAAAAGTGCGACAGATTCCATTTCGGCTGTCCTTCATCAGCGGTTGACAGATAAACCCTACGATCAAGTTGGGCAAAGGGCTTTCTTTGATACCCACCGTTAAAACTTTGCAGCCTGACAACTCCGAATTGCCTCTTACAACGTAGGGATTAGCTCAAGGCCAGCCCCCGTGCGGGAAAGTCGGTAGCTTAAAGCGAGAGAGGGTATGCCCGAGGGTCCGGAAATACGTCGTATGGTCGATGACATCAGCAAGGCTGTAGCCGGTGAGACAGCGCAAAACGTGTTTTTTGCTTTTGAGCATCTGAAAGCATTTGAGAATAATCTTCGGGGGCGGAGAGTCGAACGGGTGGAAGCCCGAAGCAAAGCTGTACTGGTGTTCTTTGAGGCATCCGATGAAGATGGCCCCTGGTGTGTGTACAGCCATAATCAGCTTTACGGAAAGTGGCGAATCGGCAAGCCCGACCGGGAGCCGAAGACCAATCGACAGCTCAGGTTCGCGATTATCGGCCCGGAAAAAGCAGCCCGGCTCTACAGCGCATCGGACATTCAACTGATTCGGCCGGATGAGCTGGACACAGTGCCTTACCTTGCCCGGCTTGGGCCGGACCCCCTTAATCAGGCAGTTAACATTGATCAGCTGTTGTCTGTATTCGAGAAAACGCGTTTCCGAGGGCGTAACCTCGGTGGCTTGCTGTTGGATCAGGGGTTTGTGGCAGGCATTGGCAATTATCTTCGATCCGAGATCCTGTTCGCGGCCAGGATTTCTCCCTGGGCCCGCCCCCGCGATCTGGATAGAGAGCAACAAATCCGGCTGGCCAAGGCCATATTCACCCTGGTTGAGCGGGCCTATCGATTAAAAGGCATCACCAATTCGCCAGAGCGCGCAGAGCGGCTCAAACGGGAAGGTTGGACCTTCGGCGAGCGCCGGCACACGGTGTTTAACCGTGACGGGGAACGCTGCCATGATTGTGCTTCGGCCATTGTCAAAACCATGATGGCGAGCCGGCGATTGTATTACTGCCCGGTTTGTCAGGAGGTTTCGTCCTGACCGAGCTGTTCAGTACAGGCTTGCCCGAGGTCGTCGCAGCGATCACTTGCCGGCAATCGACTCTACGGGGAGCCATTCGGTTAGCCCTTCGATACGGCTGCTGCTATCGCCGATGCGTATTGGTATCTGCCAGCGCTTGACCACACCGGGGCGTTTCGGGTTTTCGACCCTGTCGGCATAAGCTGCCCGCGGTTCGATCCAGCCATAACTCTGGCCGTCCGAAACCTTTGCCCAGCGCGCTTCGGCACCCGCCTGATTATCGAGGAAAGAGGGAGCGCCGGCAGGGGCAACGTTGGCCCAGGTCGGGCTGTGCCGATTGGCTTCGACGCCTTGTGATGAAAAGCGCAGGAAAGGTTCGTCCTGCTCGCCCATCAGCACTAGCGACGAGTCGCCGCGATAGGACAGGAAAAGCCCCGGTCGGTCGCTGCCGGGCATGGCGCGTATCAGCGCCTGACCTTTCAAGGCACCAATATCCACCACCTTCGCCTGGGCGATTCCCGCTGGGGCGGGCACATACTCGAAGTGGCCGGAGATAAGGCTTTCGGTGTCACCCAGTCGAACCGGAATCGACCACTGACCCACAGGCGAACGCTCCCCTGCGTCAATCACCTTATGGGGCAGGTCGACTACTTCCGTTCGCAGCCGCAGATCGAACCAGCCCCAGTTCGGTGTGGCTTCAACCACCGCCCAGCGTGGATCTTCGGACGCTTCGGCGGGAATTGCGCCGGGCGCCATGAGTGTATTGGTGCGGTGAAAAGCCGCCGCGCCAAGATCCCCTTCGGTATGTTCCGGGCCAATGCGCAGGAAGGGCCGGCCTGCTTCATCGTGGATCGTTAATGACTTATCAGTGGGATTTGCTACCAGCAGCTGGGGCGCCAGCGTTTTGCGCAACTGCACCCGCAGTTGCGACAGAGCCGGCGGGATCGGGTCGAGCACGGCACGTATGCTGCCTTTGTCCCCGTCCGAGTCACTACCATGGCTGTGGGCAGTCGCTGCCCACAGCAGGGTCAGGGTGGCGGTTAAGAATGCGACGAGAAGCCGGCCCCGCGGGGGCCGGCCATGGTTGAGATAACGCATCATCCGCCGTTGCTCTGATCCGTGAAGTCAACGATCAGACCCTCAGTTGCACCTGGCAAACTGGTGATGGTATCTCCCAGCACTGAGACGCCGCCATCGAGAGCAACCCCGAGTTCGTTCATCAGCTGAGGCGTTCCATCCTGAAGTTGGCCCAAGGTCGGCACGGCGCTGGTAGCCCCTGAACCGAGATCAAGGATTGGGTCCAGCAATGAGCCACCGCTGCCGACACTGCCGAGCAGGCCGCCGATCAGTCCGCCATCGCTGCTTTCGGCCTCGGCTGGCGCCGGCTCAAGCTGTTGGACGAGGGGACTGTCTGTCGCATTTGGATCGGCCAGCACGCGGACCGGCGTAGACTCCGAAGGCACACGCATGCCGTCATCCGCTTCATAGCTTACGAACAGCATGTATTGGCCCTCTGGCAGAACGGCACGATTGCCGGTCATCTTGACCCTTACCTTGTTGCTGCTGCTGTCTACAATCGGCAACTCTACGGTACGCTGATCGCCGTCGATCAGGTGGGTAGTTGCTTTGCGGCGGATCAGAAAGACCTGGTCAATGTCCGATCGATCTGTCTTGATGTCGAAAACACCGCCATTGGTCATCAATGCGACAGGCGCTTTCTCGATCATCGGACGATCATCACGCGTGGCATAAGGCGGCGTGTAGATCTCAAATGACGGGTCACGCCCGGCGTAGTCCGCAAACCCCAGTTCGTCCATGTTTATGAAAGACAGATAGGCAGTATTGATGGGTGAGTGACCGCCGATCAGAACCCGCCCATCAGGCATCAGCACTGCCGTGTTGTGGTAGGTCCGTTCGCGGTTGGCTGAAGCCATCGGCTTCCAGGTCTCGGTTTCGATGTCGAATCGTTCGGACTGAATGATCGCACCTTCCAGACCCGTCGCCACCACGCCATCGCGTGTTCCACCGGAAAATACCATGACGCTGTTATCTGGCATCATCACGCCCGAACCGTACCAGCGCGGCTGGTTGAGCGAGCCCGTTAAACGTGACTCGTAGGCCATGTCATCGCCGTTGGTGGTGACGGTATCGATGCGCGACGAGGAAATCGGTAGATAGCCACCCGGGCTGCCTGCAGTCACATAAGTTGGTACGCCACCAGCTGTCAGGAACTCTGACTCGTGGTAACCGCCGTTCGCATCCGGACGCAGCGGAAGCTGAATCGAGAAGGTCGAACCGCGCATGCCAGAGCCGATGGCCCGCTCAAGTGCCTGGTCATCAACCGGCGTTTCGAGCAGCTGGCCGATGGCAGCGGTCGGGTCGTCAAGGGTCGAGCCAACAAGATCACCCAAAAGACGCTCCACCTGATCCGGATTGATGTTGGTGGGATTGAGCGTGGTGCTCAGCGCCTGCAGGCCGATCTCGTTAAGCCGCAGCGGCAGGCCGGCATAGCCGAGGTCAGTCCATTGTTTGGACTCAGGGTTGTAGGTTCCGACTATATTCCACAGGGCTTGGTCGTAGGCCTGCCCGAATGGGTTAAATGCCTGGCCACCGGCGTTGTAGTACACGTGCCCGTTCGGCAACAGGTGCATGCGGGGGAACAGAGGTAATGAACGCTGTGCCGCCGGGCCGTTGTTGCTCCAGGTGCCGGTCTCGAGGTTGTAGGTTTCGGTTTGTGCAACGTTACGACCAGACTGGATCGGATCCTCCGGGTAGACCGGCTTCAGCAGTTTGGTGACACCGCTGGCCACGAATACGTCGCTATTGGCCAGGCTCACCAGGCTCGGATACCAGCGTCCGAATTCCATGTCGCCACTCTGGGACCAGGTATTGGTGGCTGGATCAAAGATGCGAGAAGACCTCAGGCCCTCCAGCTCCACAACACCGACCGGCAGACCGTCGATGCCCGGCTCGGAATAGTAGTCGGTACCACCGACCGCCATCATTTTACCGTCTGGCAGGAACACCACGTCGGCACAGAACAGCGCACCGTCGTTCACGTCTGTGTTATTCGCCGTATCGAGCAGCCCGCCGGTAAGCGTGGTGCTTTCATTGCCGTCCGGGTTAGCACCGCCGTCGCTTGGAGATGGCTCTACCCAGCTTGGCTGGTCATTCTCGTCCAGCGTCATAACGCGGGATTGGTCATTTACAGAGACCTCGCCGAACTGGGCGATAACCGCAAGCTCAGCGTTTTCGGTACCTTCTAACGCATTGAGATACAGGAAGCGATTGCCACCCAGAACGGCAATGGTACCCGCCGCAGGTTTGCACTGAAGGGAGCCACTGGCATCGACGATGCAACGATCACTGGTGGCGACCTGTTCACCATCCACCTGAATAGTGGGTTCGGCGAAGGGTTCACTGAAGAAGCCGACGTCTCCACTGACTTCAGAAGGCTGGCCGTCGCCGGCGCTTTCGCCATCGCCGCCGAGCAGTCCACCCAACAGGCCGGCATGAACCGGCGTCGTCCCCGCGATGATCAGTGCCATCGCCGATGCGAGAGGTAATCGCTTGTAGCGTTTTGTTCTGTGCATGTTGCTTTCTCCTGGCGGGAGCCGCCCCAGGTGCGGCTCTGCCTTGTTATTGTATTTACCGCCCGGTTCACAAACCGAGTGTCCAAAGCGGGGTACGAGCCGGCTTCAGATAAAGTTGCACCTGGATTTATTTTTTTTTGGACTTCAGACCGAGCTTGCCACAATCCATGTAGTGAGCATCTGAGGTCGCGAGCGGCAAATACTCCGCCCACTGTTTAATCGGACGGCTTCCTATTAATGTCCCTGCAGCCGAAGAGCCCCATGCAAATGTGGAGCTCATAGCTGAAAAAGATGATCAGCCGCTTTTCGAGCCCTTTCGCCAGTCCCCGAAATCCTCAATCAGTTTGTAGAACAGCGGCACAAAGAACAGCGCAAGTGTGCTGGCTGCGATCATGCCACCAACCACCACCGTGCCGATCTCCTGTCGGCTGACAGCACCGGCGCCGGTGCTGAACGCCAGCGGCAGGGAGCCAACGATAAAGGTCAGCGCGGTCATCATGATCGCCCGGAAGCGCTGCCTGGCTGCCGCACTGGCGGCTTCCGCTGCGGACATGCCGGTTTTACGGTTCTGGGCGGCAAATTCCACAATCAGAATGGCGTTCTTGGCCGCCAAGCCAATCAATACCAGCAAGCCAACCTGGAAGTAGATGTCGTTGGGGAAACCCCGCAGCATGGCTGCCAGGATCGCACCAAAAACCCCGAACGGAACGGCCGTGGCGACCGCTACCGGCAAGCCCCACCGCTCATATTGTGCTGCCAGAATGAGGAGAACCAGCAACAGACCCATGCCGAACGCCAGCACGCCGGAATCCGCGGAGTCCTGAAGCTGGAAAGCTTCACCAGTCCAGCCCAGCAGCGTGTTGCGGTCAAACACGTCATCACCAACTTCCTGCAAAGCGGCGAGCGCATCGCCAGAAGTAAACCCTGGCCCCGGGTCCGCCAACAACTTGGCCGCTGGGTATACGTTAAAGCGATTGAGAATGTCCGGGCCGCTGGTGCGCTCAAGGTCTACCAGGGAGCTGACGGGAATCATCTCGCCGTAATCGGACCGAACAAACACCTTGCGCAGATCGTCCGGATGGCTGCGAAACTCACCTTCCGACTGCAGCGTTACCTGCCAGTTTCGGCCCTGCAGCGTGAAATCGTTCACATAGAGCCCGCCAAAGGTGCTTTGCATGGTGGTGAAGATCTGGTCAACGGGCACCCCCGCGGCCAAAACCTTCTCCCGGTCAACATCGGCGCGGTACTTGGGGATTCCGGTATCCAGCGTCACCCGCACGTTCTGCAGCTCAGGCCGTTCGTTTGCCTTCCGGGTGAACTCGTCGGCAATGGCCTTGATCTCGTCGGGTGTCCTGCCGCCCCTTGCCTGGATATAGCCCTCTACCCCACCAGTTGTCGAAAGTCCCTGGATCGGTGGTGGCGTGAAAGCCATGACTGACCCCTCGGGCATGGCGCCACCAACACCCATGATCTTGCCCGCCACACTAGCGGCATCCTCACCATCACCGGTGCGTTCGGCCCAGTCTTCCAGGGTCACGAACGCAACGCCACTGTTGGTTCGCAGCGCACTGGATATAATGTCGTAACCGGAAAACGCTACCACATCGCGAACTTCGGGTACGTCCATCATGCGGTCAACCAGATCGTCGCGGAAATCCGACGTGCGGCTCAGGGACGACACCGGAGGCAGCGAATAAGCGGTAAGCACGAAGCCCTGATCTTCCTGGGGTACCAGACCTGTGGGCATTCGATCAATCAACAGCACAACCCCGCCAATCATGGCCGCAAATAACAGGACGCCCACCACGGCATGGCGTAGCAGCCAGTCGACAACCGCACAGAACCCGTTGGTTATCCGGTTAAAGCCGGCATCGAACCAGCGGAATGGCGCCCATTGTTTGTCAGACTGGCCACCCAGCAACAGTGCACACATGGCCGGTGTCAGGGTCAGGGCCACAACACCCGAAATCACCACCGACACGGCGATGGTGATGGCAAACTGCCGATAGAGTTCGCCACTCAGCCCGCCCAGGAAAGCAACCGGTGCAAACACCGCAACCAGCACCAGTGTGGATGAAATCACCGCCCCGGAAACCTGCTGAATGGTCGCCACAGCGGCATTGTAGGCAGAGAGCCCCTCCTCTTTCATCAGCCGTTCGGCGTTCTCCATAATGATGATGGCGTTATCCACCACCACACCGATGGCCAGTATCAACCCGAACAAGGTCAGCAGGTTGACGGAGAACCCCATGGCCTGCATGCCGGCGAAGGTGCCGATCAGGGAAACCGGGATAGCCACCAGTGGTATCAGCGTTGCCCGCAAGTGTTGCAGGAACAGAAAGGTCACCACTACAACCAGCAGGATGGCGATAATGAAGGTGGTAATGACCTCCTGGATCGAAATATCAATAAATCGGGTGGTGTCGTATGGCACGTCATACTCAAGGCCCTCGGGGAAGCGTTCGCTGATTTCCTCCATGGCTTCAGCCACAGCGTCCGCAGCATCCAGCGCGTTAGCGCCTGGTTGCAGGTAGACCCCAAGGGGCACAGTATCATCCCCGTTATACACGGCGGCAAAGTCATAATTCTGGGCACCCAACTCTATTCGGGCAACGTCCTTGAGCCGCAGCGAGGCGCCATCCTCGTCACTGCGAAGGATCACTTCACCAAATTCTTCCGGGCTGGTCAGTCGTCCGGGTGCCGACACACTGAAAGTGAAAGCCTGCCCTTCCGGCGCCGGCTCGGCGCCGATGCGGCCGGCCGCAAACTGGGCGTTCTGGGCCCGCAACGAGGCGGCCACATCCGCTGGTGTCAGCTCGTACTGGGCCAGTTTGTCCGGGCGCAGCCAGACTCGCATGGAGTAATCCTGAGCGCCAAACAAGGAGGCGTTACCAATACCTGGCAGGCGCACCAGTTCATCCAGCACGTTCAGCAGGGCGTAGTTGGAAATTTCCACCACGTCCATGCTTTTGTCAGGGGACGACAACGTCAGAACCTGCAGTATCGATGTGGACCTGGCCTCTACCGTCAGGCCCTGATCGCGAACAGTTTGAGGCAGTCTCGCCAGAGCCTGCTGCACACGGTTATTGACATTGATAGTGGCCTGGTCCGGGTCGGTGCCGATTTCAAACGAGACCGTGACGCGAAAACTGCCGGAGTCCGTACTGTTGGACTCCATGTAGATCATTTGATCCACACCGTTGATTTCCTGTTCCAGCGGTGCCACAACGCTGTCCGATATAACGTCGGCACTGGCACCCTGGTAGCGGCCATCAACCACGACTTGGGGCGGAACCACATTGGGGTACTGCTCCACGGGCAACCCCAGGAGCGAGATGGCGCCAGCAATAACAATGATAATGGATACAACCGATGCGAAGATCGGGCGGTCAATGAAGGTGCGCAGCATTACTTGGCCTCCTCGCCTTCATCCCTGGCTTTTACCTCGGCCCCGTCACTGAGATTGACCAGGCCACTGGTGATAAAGGTTTCGTCCACTTCCAGGCCCTCCAGTATGACCTGACGCCCATCTACAACAGGCCCAAGCCGGACCGGGCGTGCACGGGCAGTGCTGTCATCATCAAGCACGAAAACCCGCGGCCCTTCTGCGCCTTCGGTCACCGCTTTTTCCGGCACCGTTACAACACTCTCAAGGTTCTGAAGCTGCACCCTAACCCTTACAAACTGCCCGGGGATAATCTGGTTGTCGGGGTTGGGGAAAACGGCCCGGGCGGACACGGTACCCGTCCGAGGGTCCAGGGTGGAGGCCGTGAAATCCACCTTGCCGGTGCGGTCATACAACTCGCCGTTTGCCATGATCAGCGTGGCGTCTACATCTTTTGCACTGGCGGCATCGGTCATTGCCTCACGAGCGGTTCGCTGTATCGCCGCATCGTTCTCCGGCAGCGCAAACCGGACATGCACCGGATTCTGTTGCACGATGGTGGTCAGCAGCGTGCCCTGGTCAATCAGGCTACCCTCGGGCAAATCTTCAAGACTGGTCACACCGTTAGCCGGGGCCCTGACATCGGTATAGCCAACGTTCAGCTCAGCCTCGGTAACGCCTGCCTCGGCAACGGCCAGGTTGGCCTGGGCCAATTCCAGAGCAGAACGTGCGGAGTCACGATCGCGTTCACTGACTGCATTGCGCTCGTACAACGAGGAAATACGGTTCCATTCACGCTCAGCCTGACGCAGATCCGCCTCAGCCACCTGGCGTTGAGCCCTTGCGCCCTGCAATGCGGCTTCCGAGGGCTTGGGGTCAATGCGGAACAGGGAGTCACCTTCACTGACAATCTGGCCTTCGCGATACAGGCGTTCCTCAAGGATGCCCTGAACCCGGGCGCGGACTTCTACTTCCCGAGCTCCGCGAGCCCGACCGGCGTAGTCCTGGCGGACTTGCACGTCGGTTGTTTCAGCCGTTTCCACGATGACCTCCGGAGCGGGCTGTCCGCCACCGCCACCACCCTCACCGGCATTTTCAGAATTGTCACCGCTGCAGGCCACCAGACCGGCCATCAGCGAAGACAACAATAAGATTTTACGGAGTGGCTTTGTGGAATACAGCAGGGCAGCATGCGATGGCATGAAGGAGTTCTCCTCGGGTAAGACGCGTTCGAATTGCTGGAACGATACATTCATTCATGGATGTATGCAAAAAACTTTGGCATGATAATGCACAAGACAAACGGGCCGGCACGCACCAAACGGCGGGGCCTACACTCGCAAAGACGGATATTCACCATGGCCAGAAAAACCAAGGCGGAAGCCGAAGTCACGCGCCAGGCTGTACTGGATGCGGCAGAACAGGTCTTTCTCAGTAAGGGCGTGGCCCGAGCCTCACTGGAGGAAATCGCCCGCACAGCGCAGGTCACCCGCGGCGCGGTTTACTGGCATTTCCAGAATAAATCAGACGTTTTCAACGCCATGCTCGAGCGTGTTCGACTGCCGATGGCAGAGATGACGGAAAACGCCGCCGACGCACAGACCGGCGATCTGCAAACGCTCAGAAACCTGTGTATCTACGCGCTTCAGACTCTCGTCGAGGATAAACGCCACTTCCGCGTCTACAAGATCCTGTTTCACCACACAGAATCGGAACACGGCCTGAGACTGCAGGATGAAATGGCGCAGGAAGCTATCGATACATTGACGCGGTTTTTCAGCAACCACCCACCCCATCCGTCACTGACCGCCAGGCAGGCCGCCCGTTCGCTGCATACCCAGATGCTGGGCATTTACTTCGACTGGCTCAGGAACCCGGACGCCTACGACCTGGGCGCCGAAGCGGAATGCCTGGTCGACACCCTGTTCCGGGGCCTCTGCCCTGACAACGAGCCATTATTTAAATAAAAGGAAACCCCATGAACAGGCGCTGGCTGCCCGTTATCGGTCAGGCGGGCAACGATCATGCCTTGACGGTGAGCCTGACCCAATTAATGGTTACGCCCGAAAACATTGAAGCCACGGGCCCGATCTATAACGACTTGCCTTATGTTGGCTACCTTTCCGGCTCAATCACTCTGTGGAGCTGGAGTTCGGATTCCCTGACCGGATATGGCATCGGTTTGGGTGTCGTTGGGCCGAATTCCGGCGCCGAAGCAACACAAAAATGGATCTACAAACTGACCGGCAGCACCAACCCGAATGGCTGGGATAACCAGTTAGGCACCGATGTGATTGGCGAACTCCATGCCTTTCACGCCCGCAGGCTATTTCGCGATGATATCGGCAGCGGGATTTACCAGGAGATGGCGCGAGGATTGGCTGGCATTCACCTGGAATCCAGATTGCTATCAGGCTGAGGGCGACGACCAGTCAGGTTGAAGCTAATAAAGATGCACTTTCCTTTGGCACGGTTCCGGCTGCGTATCGCTTCTGAGGACCATAATGGCTTTATCTCCAAGCACTGAGTAGACCTGCGCAAAAGGCGCCCAAACTCGCTCCCACACTTTTGTTCAAACCATCCGATTGAAAATCCCATCCTTGCGAAGCAAGTGTCGCAAAGCTGCCGCAATGTGTCCGACGATCAGTACACTCAGGGTTATGGCAAGCCACCCATGTATATAAAACAGGCGGGCAGCCAGGTCTTCGTCCTGTGGCACAAAAGGCATGCCAGGAAGCTGGAAATCGCCCAGTATGGTCAGAGCCGGATACGCCGTCACACCGGCCCAGCCAAACAAGGGTGTGACCACCAACAGTAGATACATCAGGTGGTGTACGCTCTTGGCGGCAATCTGCAAGTTGTGTGGCATTTCATCCGGGTAAGGCGGGCCCTTCAATCGGATTTTCACTACGATCCGCAGGATCATCAGTAGCAGAACGCTGAAGCCAATGGCTTTGTGCACACTGTACAGTGTGTTCGTCAGCGCCCCCCAGATGTCTGCTTCCGCGCGTGAAGCCATCCAGAGTCCAATGGGTATCAACGTCAGAACCATCAGCGCCATTATCCAATGCAGTACCCGCCACCCTGCGGGGTATTTCAGAATCTGTGGCATACGCTGCCCTCCACGTTATTCCCTGTCGCCTGGGTGATAACTTTTACTTTAGGCGATTTTTTGTCTGCGCACCCAGGCAGTCCGAAATGTTTCCGCAGCCACCCCGGCCAAAAAGCCGAAGAACGGGTCGGCCCAGAAGGTAACCAGTGCGGTTATTGCGATGACAGGCCAGCAAGACGGTTTCGCTGTCCAGAGGCGCTTGGACAAACCAAGCTCGACCGCGGCCACCAACAACAAGGCCCCGAGACCAGCCGTTGGAATGGCCGTAATGAATGAAAGGCCGCCCGGTATCAAAGCAATCATTAGCAAGCCTGTTCCCAGTAGAACAGGAGCCATGCCGGTGCGGGCGCCGAAGCGGTAATGCGCCGCCAAGCCACCCGCCCCGTGGCACATAGGCAATGCGCCGAACGGCACCATTAACAGGTTGGCAAGCCCGGTACTCACGGAAAGCCGGGCTGGCGAAACGCGACGGGATTGCTCGCCGAAGTAGTCCTCTGTCATTAGCGCGGTAAGAAAGATGGCATTGGTTAACGTGAGCGCTAACTGGGGCAACACTAATTTGGAAAACCCCTGTTGCCAGTCGTTTATGCCCGGCAGCCCAGGCAACGAGAACGTAACCGGACTGGGGATATCAAGCGTTGGTCCCGGTGCCCCGATCAATGCGCCGATTGCGACTGCCACACAAAGCCCTATTAACGCCGCTGGCCAGCTGGGGAATATCTTCAGGGTTATTAACAGCACCGACAAAGTGATTAACCCCACCGGCAATGACGTGGCCATCAACCCGACGCTCATGCTGGCCAGTAACAACCCCAACCCAAGCTGGAGCCCGCTTAAAACCGACCCCGGGACGAGACGTGCCGCCCGATTAATCCAGCCCGTCGCCCCCAATAACAGCAATATCACCCCGATCAGCACGCCACTTGCCACCAGGCTCTGCGCGCTCACCTGGGTTGTGAGCAACAGGGCAGCAACCGCTTTCATGGGCTGTACCGGTATCGGCAGACGATAGTACAGCCCCGTTGCGATATAAAACGCGGCAAATCCCAGCAGTACCGGTATCGGGGCCAATCCCGCCAACCCGATAGCGCCAAGGCTCAGCGGCAGCAAGGTGCCCAAATCGCCTAGTGCTCCGCTGGCATCCTTCACTAGATTTTTTTGTATTGAAGGCATTCAGGGTCCTCAGTGATGCGCTTATATATTAGCGCCGCTCAGGCGTTATATACCACCTGCCCCAATTCGCTGATATCGTAACCGCCCAGCGCCTCGGCACGCTGCGCGAAGCGCTCGCAACGGGCAAATGCCAATAAGCGTTGCAGGGCCGGTTCAAAGTAGTGACGCCGGCGCATGGCGAGGTCAAATTGCTCTTGTTGGAGCGGGATAAAGGCCAGCCCCTGGCGCCGTGCAGCGGCCTCGATTCCCACACCGATATCCGCTTCGCCCTGGCGAATGGCCAGGGCCAGGTCGTCCTCGCTAAGCGATGGGTTCGCCGCCCACGTGAGTTGCCTGGCGTCGATGCGGTGACGAGCAAGTAAGCTCTGCAACAAATGACTGACGCCGGCATCGGGCTGGCGATGCGCGACTCGTATTCCGGGGCAGGCAATATCCTCGAGCCGAGCTAGTCGATGAGGGTTTTCGGAGGCTACAAGGAGCCCCTGCTGGCGTTTAGCCCACCGTATCAGCACCAGATCGCGCATCCCGCTCAGCCCTAGCGTGGCAGGGTCATTGTAACGCTGACTTTCAGCATGCCAGATATGCATACCGGCGAGCATCGCGCGCCCGTCGATTAATCGTTGTACACCATCACCGCTTCCCTGACACAGCAAAGCCAGCTCTGCACTGCTCTCCTTCACGGCCCATTCCAGCAGCGGATCCTGGCTACCCGCCAGAACTGGCGGGGTCGGATTGCTTGCGGCGTCGTCCCCTTCCAGATGGTTCATCAACCACAGGTCTATGCGCTGACGCGGAAATAACAGTTTTCCTGTCACCCGTACACAGGGAATCACGCCCTGGCTGACGAGATCATAGACTTTTCGCTCTTTCAGTCGTAAATATTCGGCAGCTTCGGCCGTGGTGAGGTAAGCGGGAAGAGGCATCGGTTTCTCCTGCTGCCGGGGGGTACGCGTTAGACTGTTTAAGCCTGCATGAATTTCAACACGCTGTGCAAAGCGTAGTTGGAAGCGCCACGATGCTCAATATTGAGGAGACGCAGCTGTGGAAAGTAATGCGTTTTATGTGGCGCTATCGCTACTCTTAAACTTGGACGCCACCCTGTTTCAGATTGTGGCGCTTTCACTGCAGGTTTCGCTTCTGGCGGTACTGATCGCAGCTGTGCTGGGGTTTCCGCTGGGCGCGGCGGTGGCGCTATGGCACTTCCCCGGGCGAGGCGGAATCATTGTTGCGCTCAATGCCCTGATGGGACTGCCTCCGGTGGTAGCCGGTCTCACCGTTTATTTGCTGCTCTCCCGCGCCGGGCCACTGGGTGAATGGGGGCTTCTGTTTACACCGAGTGCCATGGTGATTGCGCAGGTGGTGCTGGTACTGCCGATTCTGGCCGCACTTTCGCGACAGAAGGTAGAGGAGCTTCTGGGTGAGTACCGGGAACAGTTTATCTCACTGGGTATGTCGCGTTCGCGCATGATGCCCACCCTGTTGTGGGATGCCCGCTTTGCGCTTCTGACCGTTTTGCTTGCCGGGTTTGGCCGCGCCAGCGCCGAGGTGGGTGCCGTGATGATGGTGGGCGGAAACATTGACGGTGTCACCCGGGTGATGACCACAGCCATTGTGCTGGAAACCAGTAAGGGCGACCTGCCCCTGGCGTTGGGGCTGGGAATTGTGCTGCTGGCGCTGGTGATGCTGATTAATGCCGGCGCCTATCTGTTGGGTGAAGCGGCCAAAAGGCGGATTGGATGACCTCTTTAAACGTACCGCTTACCACCTCACCTGCGATCTTTCCGCCACCGGCGCTGCGCTTCGATGACGTCGCTTTCAGCCACCAGGGTAAGCAGCTGTTCGGGCCATGTTCATTCACCCTGGAGGGGGCAGGCCCCACCCTTGTAATGGGGCCAAACGGTGCCGGCAAGAGCCTTTTGTTGCGACTGGCTCACGGCTTGCTTCCGCCTAATGAGGGGCAGGTGTCGTGGTCAGGCAAGGAACGCCCCCGCCAGGCAATGGTGTTCCAAAGCCCGATACTTTTGCGCCGCTCGGCGTTGGCCAACCTCACTCACGCGCTGGCCGTGAATAAAACTCCGGGCAATGCACGTAAACAGCTCGCCCGTGAAGCGCTTGCACGCTTTGGCCTCACGGCCTCTACCGATACGCCCGCGCGCGTGCTTTCCGGCGGCGAACAGCAGCGCCTTGCACTGGCGCGCGCCTGGGTGCTTTCCCCCCAGGTGCTGTTTCTGGATGAACCCACCTCCGCGCTCGACCCGGTGGCGATTAAAGCCGTAGAAGCCGCAGTGCATGAGTTTTACCAGCGGGGAACGCGCATCGTGATGACCACCCACGATCTGCACCAGGCCAAACGCCTCGCCGGAGATGTGCTGTTTCTTTCCGGCGGAAAAGTGCGCGAGCACACCCCTGCTGACTCCTTTTTCACCGCCCCCGTCTCCCGAGAGGCGCAAGCGTTTATTGCTGGAGAACTGGACGAATAGAGCGTTGCTTTGAAACCAAAACAAGAGAACAACGAGATGAAAACAACCTGCGCGCTCATACTTGCAGGCGTGACCAGCATGGGCTTGGCGGCCAGCGCTTTCGCCGATGACTACATCACCCTCGCCTCAACCACCTCAACCGAAAACTCGGGGCTGTTCGATGCCATCCTGCCGCAGTTCGAAAACGCCACCGGTATCAAAGTGCGAGTGGTGGCGGTGGGCACAGGGCAAGCGTTTGAAATCGCCCGCCGCGGTGACGCCGACACCCTACTGGTACACGACACCGCCGGCGAGCAGCGTTTTGTCGAGAACGGCTATGCCAGCGAGCGCGCCGATGTTATGTACAACGATTTTGTGGTGATTGGCCCGACCGATGATCCGGCAAATGTCAGAGATGCGAAAAACGCCGCCGAAGCATTTGCGGCTATCGCAGAAGCCGAGGAACCCTTCGCATCACGCGGCGATGACAGTGGCACCAATCGCGCCGAGTTGCGCCTGTGGGAGAACGCTGGCGTGGAACCCAATGGCAGCTGGTACCGTGAACTCGGCAGTGGCATGGGGCCAACGCTCAACACTGCCGCCGCCATGGATGCCTACGTGATGTCAGACCGCGCCACCTGGGTGGCCTTTGAAAACCGCCAGAACCTGACGCTGCTGTTTGAAGGCGACGAAGTGCTGTTCAACCAGTACGGAAGCTTGCTACTCTCCGAAGAAAAGCATCCACACCTCAAGCAGGATCTGGCTGAGCAGTGGCACAAATGGCTTGTATCAGAGCAGGGCCAGCAAGCAATTGCCGATTTCACGGTGGACGGACAACAGCTGTTTTTCCCGAATGCCAGATAGGCTGATCCCTGTCGCCTTGCGTAAGCATTCGGGTTAATGGTGTTCCTGAAAGAGCTACAACAACAATGACGATGACAACCCTTTTGCCGAATCCGACCGACCCTCGACTGTCCCGCACGGTGGAGGGCGTTGATGAAAACGGTCAATCGAAGTCGATCAGCGTGATCGAAGAGCGCCCTTTGACCATCTACCTCAACAGCCAGGAAATCGTTACGGCGATGACCATAGGCGATCACCCGGAGTATCTCGCCCTCGGATTCCTCCTGAATCAGGGTATGCTCAGAGAAACCGATCAGGTCACGAAGATTGATTACGACGAAGAACTGGAAGTTGCGGTGGTCCGCACAGCAGATGTCACTGACGTCGAGGACAAGCTGGAAAAGAAAACCCGCACCTCCGGCTGCGCCGTGGGCACTGTGTTTGGTGACATGATGGCGGGGCTTGAAGGGCTGTCACTACCAGATACACCCGTGCACACCAGCACCTTCTACGATCTCTCGTACCAGATTAATCACACGCCCAGCCTGTATATGGAAACCGGCGCCATTCATGGCACAGCGCTCTGTCAGGACCGCCAGATCCTGGCTTATATGGAGGACGTAGGGCGTCACAATGCCGTCGATAAAATCGCAGGCTGGATGCACTTGAATGGGATCCCGGCGGCCGACAAGGTTCTCTACACCACGGGCCGTTTGACCTCCGAAATGGTGATCAAGACCTCACTGATGGGCATCCCGACCCTGATCAGCCGGTCAGGCTTTACCGCCTGGGGCGTTGATATTGCCCGGCAGGTCGGTTTGACACTGATCGGGCGGATGCGGGGCAAGAAATTCACTTGCCTCAGCGGCCAGCACCGCCTGGTGTTCGATCAGGACCTTTCGCAGGTTCCGGATGACGACAAGAAAATGCGTCGCAAGGGAGCTCAGCATGACTGAGTGCGCAGTAATTCTGGCCGGTGGCCAGGCAAACAGAATGGGCGGCGGTGATAAGGGAAGATTGATGCTCGGCGATCAGTCACTGATCCATCGCGTGATCGATCGAATCACACCCCAGGTTGACGCCGTGGTGTTGAACGCCAATGGAGATTTGACCCGATTTGATGATCTGGGTTTGCCCGTGGTGGCCGACTCCATCGCCGATTTTCCCGGCCCGCTGGCCGGCGTGCTCGCGGGCATGGATTGGGCAGCCGAACACGGCCATGAATGGCTAATCAGCGTCGCTGCGGATACCCCCTCGTTCCCTCTGGACCTGGCACAACGACTGGCCGAATTTGAGACCCCGGTAGTGTTGGCAGCCACGCCTGACCCGGAGCGCGGCCGACTGCCCCAGCCGACCTTTGGCCGCTGGCAGGTCGCATTGCGGCATGAACTTCGTGCCGCCCTGAACGACGGCGTGCGCAAGATCCGTCAGTGGACCCAGGCCCAGGGCGAATCGCTGGTGGTGTTTGGCCCGGACGACTTTTTCAACATTAACACACCGGAAGACCTGGCCTGGGCGGAGCAGCACCTGAAGTGAATGTTATCGGCATCGTGGGCTGGAAAAACTGCGGCAAAACCACCCTGGCCAGCGCCCTGATTGGTGAGCTGTCGAGCCGGGGTTTAACGGTCAACTCGATAAAACACGCCCACCATGGCGTGGACGTGGACCAGCCAGGCACCGACAGCTACCGTCATCGTGACGCCGGCGCGCGGGAAGTCATCCTGGCCGGTGGGCAACGTTTTGCCATCATGCACGAACTGCGCGGCGCTGAAGAGCCGACGCTCGATGAGCTGCTGGCCCGGCTGGGCCCTTGCGACTGGGTTGTGGTCGAGGGATTCAAAACCCATTCACACCCCAAGATTGAAGTGCACAGGCAGGAGTGCCCTCGTGGCCCCCTGCATCCCAACGACCCCACCATCATCGCCGTGGCCACGAACTATACTTCGGAGTTTGCGGGCCCCAGTTTTGATCTGAACGATACACCCGGAATAGCTGACTTTATTCTGAGTACAGGAGCTTTATGAGCGAGCTTCGTAATGACTGTTTTGCCCTGCCCCCAGGTGTGAACTGGACGCCGGTGGACGAAGCCCTGGAGCGGTTACGCTCACGTTTGCACCCAGTGGTGGGTGTGGATCGGAGCATCCCGCTGTCACAGGTCAATGGCCGGATACTGGCGAGCGACGTTTATGCGCCTCGCGCCCATCCCCCCAGCAGCAATTCCGCGGTCGATGGCTATGCGTTTGCCGGCCCCTTGACTGAAGTGCCCTGCTCCATGCCTCTTGTTGATGGCCGGAGTGCCGCCGGAGAGCCGTACACCGGCCATGTGCCCGAAGGCCATGCCATCCGGATTTTAACCGGCGCCGTCATACCGGCTGGCACTGACACGGTGGCCCTGGAAGAGGACTGCGAGGTCATAGACGGGCAACTACATCTGAACGGCACGTTAAAAGCAGGAGCGAACCTGCGCAAAGCCGGTGAGGACATCAAGGCGCAGGACCGGATCCTCACCGCGTCCACCCGCCTGACGCCCACCCAGATTTCAGTTCTTGCCAGTGTGGGTATCGAGTCGGTCGATGTCTTCCAGCGGCTACGCGTCGGCGTCCTGTCCACGGGTGACGAAGTGAAACCTCTAGGCGCAGCGGTCACCGACTGGCAGATCTACGACGCGAACCGCCCGATGCTGAGCGCCCTGGTGGCGCAGCTCGGCTATGAGCTGGTGGACCTGGGCCATGTACTGGACCGTGCCGAGGACGTTAAAGCGGCCTTGGAGCGCGGCGCTGAGCAGTGCGACCTGATCCTGACCAGTGGCGGTATTTCCGCGGGGGACGAGGATCATGTATCGAAAACGCTGAAAGCCCACGGTGACATCAGCAACTGGCGTATCGCGATCAAGCCGGGTCGCCCCCTGGCGTTAGCCATGTTCCGGGGAACACCCGTGGTGGGGTTGCCTGGCAATCCCGTTGCCGCCTGGGTCTGTGCGCTGCGCTTTGGTGCGCCGGCAATGGCGCTATTGGCGGGAGCTAAATGGTTCGAACCCCAAGCCTATGCGATGCCAGCCAACTTCACCAAGAACAAGAAGCCGGGGCGCAACGAGATGTTGCGCGCCCGGGTCCGTGATGGAAAGGTTGAGGTCTTCGGCTCTGAAGGCTCAGGCCGCGTGACCGGTCTGGCCTGGTCCGAGGGTCTGGTGGAGTTAAATGAGAGTGCCCAGCAGATAGAGCCGGGGACGCCCGTGCGGTTTATTCCCTACGGCAGTTTCGGGCTCTGATTCTTATAGCGCAGAATCAATCGACGCTGCCATGCACGGCAAAGGCCTCCAACGAGGCATCCTGCGGGGCGCGGGTGCGGTAGGTCTCCTCAACACCCAGTTCGGTCAGGGTGCGGCTGACCATCAGCAGGGTGTTGTCCTCGAAGTCCTCACACATGCTGCGCATCTGGTCGATTTCTTCGCAGGCAACGGGGTAGGCCGTGTCTATATCCGGCGCGCCGTATATTTCGACAAAGGTTCGCGCCAGGGACTGGCGCAGTTGTTCCAATTCGGCTTCGGTGATGTTGCAGACACCCACAAAACTGGCGCGCCCGCCAGACTCTATGCTGTACCAACCATTGGTGAACGCCTGGCGGGCTTTACCCTTCAGATCCGCTTCGGTCCAGTTGGAAAACTCGAATCCACCCGAGATGGCCCATTCTCCGCTGGGTGCGGGCGTTTCAAACACGTTTTCATCGGATACATCCAGTCGCAGGGTTCGGGCCAGTTTCATACGTGCTCCGCGAATTCAATCAAACTCAATGTCTCGGTCATGTCATCCTGACGCAACAGCATACGGCCTTTCTCATCCAGCCCGACAAAGATGCCGGGCTTTGGCAGGTCGATCATCTTGCCCAGGGTGTCGCAGCGTGGCCGCCACTCGTTGTGTACGCGCTCAAACCCACTGTCCATGAAGTAGGTCAGCCATAGAAGGGTATGTTTGGACCAGCTTTCCAGCAATGCCATGGGAGTGATATTGACGCAGCCCTCCTCGTGCAGACAGGTTTGATTCGGGTTTTCGCCTGGCGAGTCGCTCAAGTTCCTGAAAGGCACATCAATGCCGATGACCAGCCAGTTTGGCTGCACCCCGGGATCTGACACATCCGCCGCAAAGCGCACCCCGCCACAGACCGCTCCGTTGACCTTGATACGATCGGGCCATTGAAACTGCACCGGCACTTCCGGTGGGGCCAGTGCGCCCAGGCTCTCGGCCAGGCCTACCTGGGCAACATAGACCGCCAGAATGGCTTCTTCCAGGGGCGTTTCCGGCGCCAGTACCAGGGCCGCACGCAAGTTGTCGCCCGCCTCGGAGTAAAATATAGTGCCGGAATCCACACCTGCGATGGCCCGGCTGACGGCTTTATCAAAGGGATCCGTGTGCCTGGGCACCATTTCTCCCGTAAGTAACGGCGGAAACTGGGGTGACTCGATCATTGGATGGCCCGGGCGTAGGCGTCAGAGGCCACAATCTCATCGGCGATGCGCTGGAAGGCCTGTGCCTGCGGGCTCTCCGGCTTTGACACCACAATCGGGACGCCACCATCCGAACCGATACGGATATCCAGGTCCAGCGGAATCTCGCCCAGGAAGGGGGCGCCAATTTTTTGTGCCTCCGCGCGAGCGCCACCGGATCCAAAAGGATGATGTTCTTTACCGCAGCCATCGCACACGAACGACGCCATGTTTTCGATCACGCCCATTAACGGCACGTCCATCCGGTTGAACATATCGATGCCTTTGCGCGCGTCCATCAGCGCAATGTCCTGAGGTGTCGAAACCACAATGGCACCCGCTACAAAAAATTTCTGGCTCAGGGTCATCTGGACATCACCGGTGCCCGGGGGAAGATCCACCAAAAGCACGTCCAGCCTGCCCCAGTCGACCTGGTTCATCATTTGCTGGAGGGCGCCCATCAGCATGGGCCCGCGCCAGACGATGGCTTCATCATCCGGAGTCATCAGCCCGAGGGACATCAGGGTCACGCCGTGATTGCGCAGGGGCAGGATGGTACTTCCATCGGGGCTGGATGGACGGCCCGACACCCCCATCATACGGGGCTGGCTGGGACCGTAGACGTCAGCGTCCAACAGACCGACCTTGAGGCCTTTCGACGCCAGCGCAACGGCCAGATTGGACGACACTGTGGACTTGCCAACGCCGCCCTTGCCCGAGGCAATGGCAATGATGCGATCAACGCCCCTCGGGTTCTTGTCCTGGGGCCGGGGCGCGTCAGTTCCGATCAGGTTCGGTTTGCCTACTTCGGTGTATTCAACCATTTTTTGTCCTGCTGTATTTAGCTGTCCAGATAGTCATCACTGGTGCGAACCCGGGGGCGCTCTCCCCCTGCCATGGGAGCTTTGTCACCATGGAATTGCGATTTCACCCTACAATCGTCACACATCTTGATGAGCTGAACATTATCAGCGTTCTTATACATCCAGTGCTGATTTTCCAGTTTTTCGACGATGCGGTTAATGGTGCTGGCGACGCCAAACGGCGTGCCACATTTGATGCATTCGAACGGCTCCTCGCCGTGCAATGCCCGTGCACTTAGCGCCTCTTTCGACAGATCCAACTGGGGTTTCAGAGTAATGGCTGTCTCCGGGCAGGTGCTCTGGCAGATACCGCATTGAACGCAGGCGTTTTCCGTGAACTGAACCTCTGGCCGGTCCGGATGGTCACCAAGGGCACCGGTGGGGCACAAGGATACGCAGGCCAAACAGAGCGTGCATTTGTCGGAATCGATCTCGATCGCGCCGTAAGGTGCGCCGACCGGCAATGGAATCGGTGCGTCGACCTTCTCAGCCATCGCGCCGACGGTTACCCGCGTAATATCACGGCGCCCGCCAACCAGTAAAACCGGCTCACTCACTCGCCCGGCGTTGTCTCCAGCGTCGCAGAGTTCCTCGGCAGCAACCACACGGATCCGGCTGGGAGAGTTGTGGGTGCCTGTCAGCATGGCCTGGGCAAGCTCGACTTCCGCGGCAACCGCTCGGCGGTCTGCCTCACTATCTGCCAATATAAGCACTTCGGCGTAACCCGCTCCCAACGCGGCCAGAATCTCGGCATGGCCGATACGATCGGTATGTTCCAGCCCCATCGGGATCAGATCGTCTGCCAGCCCGTCATGATATCGTGCCAGATAGGTAATGGCGTCCGCACCGGCGCCCAGGGTATGAAAAACCAGGCGCGGGGCTTCGTTGGCATGCTCCCGGTACACCCTCGCCATGACGTCGACGGCTTTGGTCAGCGCCTCGAAGGGCGATTCGTTCATGGTCACCGCTGAAGTCGGGCAGACCGCCGCACAGGATCCGCAGCCGGCGCAAATGTCGGAGTCGATCTGGATGTGATCTCCGAACGAAAAGATCGCCTCGGTGGGGCAGACGTCCAGGCAACGGGTACAGCCAGTTTTGTTCGCCCGCGAGTGCGCACACAACGATTCTTCCAACCTGAAATAGACGGTTTTCTCGAACTCACCTACCCGCTCTCTGGCAGTCAGGGCAATACGCTCCAA
The DNA here is from genome assembly GCF_023555055.1 of Marinobacter sp. ATCH36. Lineage (GTDB taxonomy): Bacteria > Pseudomonadota > Gammaproteobacteria > Pseudomonadales > Oleiphilaceae > Marinobacter. Next base: position 84,194 of record NZ_JAMJPL010000006.1, on the reverse strand, counting down.
CTCTCCGGTTTTGTTCGGATCGGCCCAGAAATAGCCGTTGCGCTTTTGATAACTGGGAAACGCTGGCGCGCCGCCACGCAGGTCGATAAACACGTCGCACTCACTACGGGCGGTGGCTTTAACTTCACCATAACCCAGGTCGCCACGGCCAGCGGGGTTCAGCGTCTGCAACTGGGCAAATTCCAGCTTGAAATTGCCCAGCGCGCCAGCGGCAGCCGTCAATCGACCTCTGGCGACGTCATAACTGGCGGAGGGCAGCTGTACGAGCCCCGCGTCATTAACGATACAAGTGACGCCGAGTTCGTCCTGTACCAGCTCAGCCATCCTGACGGCCTGCTCGGTAGGCCCGACAATGCAACACACTCCGCTGGACTGGATTGATTTCGCGGGTGCCATCGGAGCCGGTAGCTGCGCCGCGGCGATCAGGGCCGCTTGTTTGGCATGCAGGCGCCTGGGGTTTGCACCCGGTGAGCTCCAGCCAGCGCGATCCCGTATGTCGATAGCACTCATCGGAGCGGATTGCCCGGTCTCGGCCTCTACGTCTTCGCCTAAACGCTCGAACAGGGCGGCCTGCTGGCCACAGGCAATGAGCAACTCGTCACTACCACTGAAGTGCTCGGCCGCCGTTCTCATATCGGCGCCGCACAGTTGGTCCACTTCAACCACCTGCCCGGCGCCCGCAGCCGTCTGCAGCGCCTTGGGATCAAAGGACTGGGTTTTATCGCAGGTGCATAACAGTAGGGTTTTGTGTGCCGTCATCAGGATTTGACTCTTTTCGTTGTTGTTATACGTACACGTGTCAGTGACACATTTCGAGCATGCCACAGCGCTTTGTATTTGGACAATCGGATAATTGGATAATTTTTGCGCTCCTGCTAGCTTGAAGAGATAACAAAAGAGAATTGCCATGAGCAGTCGCACAGATAGTTGGAAACGAGAGTTAAAAGTCGGCGCTGTCGTTCGCCGGTCGCCTGGCGTGACCCGTTGGGCGCACGCCACCTGGAAGCCTGTAGCGGTTATACCGGGCGCCCCGGAGGCGTTCTGGAAGGAGCTCGTCCGCGAAGGCGAAGTGGTCGATTACCACGCAGGCACTGTGGGAATGGAACTATTTCGCGCCGACGTAGAGGGCTATCTCGTATCCCTGAACATGACCGTACCCTCCGTCTGGGTTGTAATGGACAAAGATGAAAACAGCCAGTCTCCATCGGGGTGGGTTGTCAGCACCGTTACCGCCAGTGCCCACGAGGCGCTGGATGCCCTGGACAGCGGTGAGAGTATCGTCGAGCCCGTGCCGATTCCCGAGTCTTTGGCGGCCTGGATCAAGGAGTTTGTCGATATGCACTACATCGAAGAACCCTTCAAGAAGCGCCGTCGTGATGAGATCCGCGTCGATGGTACGGAAGACGCTAAAGGCGATCCGCGTATCCGGCAAGAGAGCGATGTCTTTCGCGCCCCCGCCAACATCAAAAAGCCGAGGGTGCAATGATGAGTGAGTCTCGGTTACAGCGTTGGTCGCGTAAAAAAGCAGAAGCCAGCAAGCCATCTGAGCCTGCCCCTACTCCATCGGTTGAACCCGAATCACCGCCTGAAGAGCAAGAACTCTCTATTAATCAGGCTTTGACTGAGCACGAAGTGCTGGAAAAGTACAGTTTGCCCGATCCGGACACCATCGAACTGGGTACCGACATTACCGGTTTCATGCGCAAAGAAATTCCTGAACTTTTGCGACGTAAGGCCCTCCGCGCGCTCTGGAAATCGAACCCGGTACTGGCGGTACTGGACGGCCTCAATGACTACGACGAGGATTTCACTGACGCCGCTACGGCAACCAAGGGCGTAAAGACCCTTTACAAGGTAGGCCAGGGTTTATTCGATAAAACTGCCAGGCGCGATGAAAAAGTCGAAGAGCAAGTCGAGCAGCAGGCTGAAGCTTCCGAGGCGATTGCACCTGCCGAAGCCATTGAGACATCGCAGCCTGAAATCGCTGATGATTCCTTAAACACTTCCCGTCATTCAGATCCCTTGGTTGCGGAAAATGAGCTGGAACCGACACCCCGCTACCGCCCGCGAATGCGTTTTGACTATTGAGTCAGTAGACAGAACCAATGTTGCGCCCGAGTGAAAACGGGGCTATAAATTTAATGATTAAAAATTAAACAAAAAACTGAGAGAGAAAAATTGGCTAACACTGCTGAAGTTCAGTGCCCGCGCTCGATCACCAATGAAGATCGCGCCCGTGCCCAGATGTATCAGTTGCTGGGCGTCCTGCTTGGCGGCCCACCTTCGAATGACCTGCTTCGCGGATTGTCATCCCTGCAGGGAGATGACACGCCTTTAGGATCCGCCTCCAGAAATCTGGCAGCGCTTGCAGAACGCACCGCGCCCCATGACGCAGAGCGGGAGTTCAACAATCTGTTTATTGGCGTTGGCCGTGGTGAACTCCTGCCCTACGCCAGTTATTACCTGACCGGTTTTCTGAACGAGAAGCCCCTGGCGAACCTGCGCAGCGACCTGATGGCCAGAGGCATCAAAGCCCGTTCCGATGTTAAGGAACCTGAAGATCATATCGGCACGCTGTGCGAAATCATGGCGGGCATCATTACCGGCGAATTCGTATGTGACAGTGATCTGCCCTCGCAAAAAGCTTTTTTTGACGCTCACCTTGCAAAGTGGGCGGCGTTGTTTTTTACCGATCTGGAGAAGGCGCAAGCTTCCGTTTTCTATGCCCCTGTGGGATCGCTGGGCCGGGCTTTCATGGCCGTGGAAGCGGATGCGTTTTCAATCCAATAAGCGGGATCTGTCCGATCCCTTAACTCAGGTGGAGGTTTCCTATGGAACACCAAAAGCGTGAAAACAGCCGTCGCAACTTCCTGCGAATGGCAGCAACCGCAGTACCCGCTGCCGTGGCCGTTGCAGCTGCACCGAACGCCGCAGCCAATGTCGTCAAAGACGCTCCCAAAAGCCGTGGTCTGCGTGACACTGAGCACACACGTAAATATTTTGAGTCGGCTCGCTTTTAAGGACGTGTGAATCATTCAAGGTTGCGAAAGGCTCTTGGATGATTGCACCTCCCGCAAAACGAGAATAATAAGAGAGAGGTATTTGACATGTTAAGGAAGAAAACCAACGGGGTAGCGAAAGGCTCCCGTGCTGGATCTTTACTTTCATCCCTCGCTGCGAAAACCATGGATCGTCGTGGTTTTTTGGCCGCCTCCGGTGTCACGGTGGGTGGTCTGGCGGCTCTGTCACTGACGTCTGGTCGCGTCGAGGCCGCAACCCCGTCAACCGGGGGTGGCGACGTCGTTCGCAAAAAGTCAGTGTGTACCCACTGCTCGGTAGGGTGCACCGTCGAGGCTGAAGTCCAGAATGGCACCTGGATCGGGCAGGAACCGGGTTGGGATAGCCCATTCAACCTTGGAGCACACTGCGCCAAAGGCGCTTCGGTACGCGAACATGCTCATGGCGAGCGCCGTCTCAAGTACCCCATGAAAATGGTCAACGGTCAGTGGCAGAAGATCCCCTGGGACCAGGCGATCAACGAGATCGGCGACAAGATGCTACAGATCCGCGACGAAAGCGGTCCGGACTCGGTCTACTGGCTGGGAAGCGCCAAGTTCAACAACGAGCAGTCCTACCTTTTCCGTAAATTTGCGGCCTACTGGGGCACTAATAACGTCGATCACCAGGCCCGTATCTGTCACTCAACGACGGTAGCCGGCGTAGCCAATACCTGGGGCTACGGTGCGATGACAAACTCCTACAACGACATCCACAACTCCAAGGCTATCTTCCTGATCGGGGGTAACCCTGCGGAAGCCCACCCGGTATCCCTGCTGCACATCCTGAAAGCCAAGGAAGAAAACAACGCGCCACTCATTGTTTGCGACCCGCGTTTCACGCGCACGGCGGCTCATGCTGATGAGTTTGTACGCTTCCGGCCCGGTTCAGACGTTGCGCTGATCTGGGGCATCCTGTGGCACATCTTTGAGAACGGCTGGGAAGACAAAGAGTTCATCCGCACCCGGGTGTATGGCCTGGAAGACATCCGTGAAGAGGTGAAGCGTTGGAACCCCGAAGAAGTCGAGCGTGTCACCGGTACTCCCGGCGCGCAACTTGAGCGGGTTGCCCGTACCCTGGCCAATAACCGCCCGGGCACGGTCATCTGGTGTATGGGTGGCACCCAGCACACCAACGGCAACAACAACACTCGTGCCTACTGTGTGCTGCAGTTAGCGCTGGGCAACATGGGTGTTTCCGGTGGCGGCACCAACATCTTCCGCGGTCACGATAACGTTCAGGGCGCTACCGATCTGGGCGTGCTGGCCGACACCCTGCCCGGCTACTATGGTCTGGCTGCAGGCTCCTGGGCTCACTGGGCACGGGTCTGGGAAGAGGACCTGGATTGGTTGAAAGGTCGGTTCGCCACGTGGGACAAAGACGGCAAGAGCCGAGCCATGATGAATGAGAAAGGCATTCCGGTGTCTCGCTGGATCGACGGCGTTCTTGAAGCCAAGGAAAATCTGGAGCAGCCCGACAACACCCGAGCAATGGTGCTGTGGGGCCATGCGCCCAACTCGCAGACCCGTATGCTGGAAATGAAGGAAGCCATGGAGAAGCTGGACCTGCTGGTCGTAGTGGATCCCTTCCCCACCGTTTCAGCAGTGCTGCACGATCGCAAAGAGGGTGCTTACCTGCTACCGGCGACCACACAGTTCGAAACTTCAGGTTCTGTCACCGCTTCCAACCGCTCGTTGCAGTGGCGTGAGAAGGTCGTCGAGCCGTTGTTCGACTCGAAGGTCGATCACGAAATCATGAAACTGTTTGCCGACAAGTTTGGCTTCACTGACCGCATGTTCCGCAACATTGCCATTGAAGGCAACGAGCCGGTGATTGAGGACATCACCCGTGAGTTCAACCGCGGCATGTGGACCATCGGCTACACCGGCCAGTCACCCGAGCGCCTGAAAAAGCACATGGCGAACCAGCACCACTTCGACAAGACCACACTGCGTGCAGTGGGCGGTCCCTGCGATGGTGATATCTATGGTATGCCATGGCCATGCTGGGGCACGCCCGAGATGAACCACCCAGGAACACCGAACCTTTACGATATGTCGCTCCCGGTGTCCAAGGGTGGTCTCACCTTCCGCGCTCGTTTCGGTGTTGAGCGTGACGGCGTGAACCTGCTCGCTGACGGCGTCTACTCTAAGGACTCCGAGATCAAGGACGGCTACCCGGAGTTCACCATGCAGATGCTGATGGATCTGGGCTGGGACGGCGATCTTACGGAAGATGAGCGAGCCTCCATTGATGCTGTTGCAGGCCCCGAGACCAACTGGAAGACCGACCTGTCAGGCGGTATCCAGCGTGTAGCTATCAAGCACGAGTGCGCGCCCTTTGGTAACGCCAAAGCCCGCGCCATTGTCTGGAACTTCCCGGATCCGGTGCCACTACACCGCGAGCCGCTTTACACGAATCGTCGCGACCTGGTCGAAGACTACCCGACCTATGCTGACAAAACATTCTGGCGTGTCCCGACCCTTTATGAATCAATCCAACAGAAGGACTTCAGCAACGACTTCCCCATCATTCTGACCTCCGGCCGACTGGTGGAATACGAAGGTGGTGGTGACGAGACACGTTCAAACCCCTGGCTGGCGGAACTACAGCAGGACATGTTCATCGAGGTGAATCCGCGCGACGCGAACAATATGAACATTCGCGACGGCAACGACGTCTGGGTTTCTGGCCCGGAAGGCGCGCGCATCAAGGTGAAGGCGATGGTCACCGAGCGGGTCGGCGAGGGCGTTGCTTTCATGCCGTTCCACTTCGGCGGACATCTGGAAGGCAAGGATCTGCGGCACAAGTACCCCAAGGGCGCTGATCCTTATGTCCTGGGCGAATCCACTAACACCGTTCAGACATACGGGTACGACTCGGTCACGCAGATGCAAGAGACCAAGTGCACCCTGTGTTCGATTTCGCCAGCATAATAAGAGGTACATAACATGGCACTGGAAGGAAAAGCACGCGCAAAGTTCCTTTGCGATGCCGAGCGCTGCATCGAATGCAATGCCTGCGTAACGGCCTGCAAGAATGAGCACGAAGTCCCCTGGGGCATCAACCGTCGACGCGTCGTCACCATCGAAGATGGAAAACCCGGCGAACGTTCAATCTCGGTAGCTTGCATGCACTGTTCAGACGCGCCCTGTATGGCCGTCTGCCCAGTGGATTGCTTCTACCAGACGGAAGACGGTGTGGTGCTGCACTCCAAGGATCTGTGCATCGGTTGTGGCTATTGTTTTTATGCTTGCCCCTTCGGCGCGCCCCAGTTCCCGCAAGCGGGCAACTTTGGCAGCCGTGGCAAGATGGACAAATGCACGTTTTGTGCAGGTGGTCCTGAAGAAGACAACTCAACGACCGAGTTTTCCAAGTACGGGCGCAACCGTATTGCGGAGGGCAAATTGCCAATCTGTGCGGAAATGTGCTCGACCAAAGCCCTTTTGGCCGGTGATGGCAACGAGGTGGCGGACATCTATCGCCAGCGCGTAGTGAACCGTGGATTCGGTTCCGGTGCATGGGGATGGGGCACAGCCTACGAGAAGAAGGGAGCATAAATCAGGCTGTTGTATTCCGGGGCCTCAGGGCCCCGGAACTGATTCTGGCAACGAATTCTTTTTGTTGGTTCCGTTGGAGTGCTTTCATGAAATTCGAAACATTGGGTGCCGCCGTTTTTGTACTGGCGACGCTGATAGTCAATCCTGGCTTTGCGCAAGAAGCCTCAGAGGTTGACCGGACTGCCACCGGGGGCGCTCAAACCCTGGAAGACATCATGGCCCGTCAGAAACAGCTGGAAGTGGATGACAGCTTCCGCTCTGAAAACCTGGGGGATCCTTCCGATGCTGCTGCAATCACCGAACAACTGGGAACCCGGGGCGGAGTCTCTGACGCCGATACCTGGCGCGGCGTTCGTTATAACGAAGCTGACATCAAAACCCAGGCCCGAGGCCCCGCGGCCGATGTGCTGATCCAGGATGGCGGCATGCCCTGGTACAAACTACGGGAAGGCCCCATCATCACTTATGGCGGCGGAGCGATCCTCGGATTCATAGCCTTGCTCGTGGTGTTCTACTTTGTTCGCGGCAAAATCATGATCGACGGTGGTCCTTCCGGCACCAAGATTGAACGATTCAAGGCCATCGAACGGTTTGGCCACTGGTTATTGGCCGGCTCATTCGTCGCGTTAGCACTGACGGGGCTGGTCACCCTCATGGGGCGAAGCTTCCTGATCCCTGTGATCGGGCATGAGGCCTTTTCTACCCTGGCTGTTGGTGCCAAATGGATTCACAACAACATTGCGTGGGCTTTTATGCTGGGCCTGGTGATGACGTTCTGCATGTGGGTGGCGCACAACATCCCCAACAAGCTGGATTGGCAGTGGCTCAAGGCGGGAGGTGGCATCTTTACCAAGTCCCATCCCTCATCAAAGAAATTTAACGCTGGCCAGAAGATCATCTTCTGGACTGTGATGGTGCTGGGCTTTTCAGTATCCCTGTCAGGCCTGTCGCTGCTGTTTCCGTTTGAGATGCCCATGTTTGCTTCGACCTTTGAGGTCATGAACAGCATCCTGGGAACCGATTTCCCGACAGCCTTGGCGCCGCACGAAGAGATGCAGTACGCCAACCTCTGGCATTCGATTATAGCGTTCCTGATGATGCTGGCCATCATCGCTCACATCTACATCGGTTCGGTCGGGATGGAAGGTGCCTTTGATGCCATGGGTAACGGACAGGTAGATCTGGAGTGGGCCCGCCAACACCACGACCTGTGGGTAGAAGAGGTTCAGGCCAGACAGGGCAAAGGAGGATCATCGTGAAAGTCATGATTTCCGGATTTCTCGCCGCCTTGGTGATCGCCGCTCTCGCACCGGTCGTTCTGAATGAGTTCGGCTGGTCCTCAGCCGAGCAGACCAGCACTGAGAGTGTGCGCCTTGACTGATCAGGCAGAAGTATACCAGATCGATGCCATCGGTCTGGTGTGCCCACTCCCGATATTGCGTTTCAAGAAACGCATTCAGAATTTACCCAGCGGAACGCAGGTTGAGTTCCTCGCCGATGACCCCAGCGGCCGTCGAGATCTGCAGGTATTCTGTGAGCTGACCGGTCACAAGATCGAATGGGTACGTGAAGAGGAGGCTGGCGTTCTTCGTTACCGGGTCCGTTTGGCATAATTGAGGTTCGATAGTAGGCGTCGGGTAAGCTCATCTTGAGCCACGGTGGAATCGAAAGAGGCTATGCCGCTGTTCGAGTCCACCGGCGGTCAGCCGCCCCATCGACGTTGCATTTGCCAGTACCCTCGCCACCCTACCAAACCGGCGGCAAGCAGGTACGGTATAGCCCCCAATACCCACATAATTAATCCTGCCAGTTGCTGATCCTGCAAGCTGCGACCGGCTCCATAGAGAGGGCTTTGAGCGAACGTGAGCATCGCCCCCAGGAAGCCGGTATGCATCAGGGTAAAAAGCAGTGCAAATAAGGCCCAGCCCACCGTGCGCTGGGTGCTTTTCAATACCGCCCACCAGAACAGGCCTGCGGTGATCAGGAAACACCCATGCTCCACCAGGTGCCACCAGGGATTCTCCAGTGCCAATATGTAAAACCGGGGAATATGCCAGAGCCAGACCATCACACCGTGAAGGTAAGCCATGTAAACCGGATGCTGAACCAGCTTGAGCATAGGTTGCCACACCGGAGCGAGCACCCTTCCGCTACCCGACGCGAGTTGAGGTAAAGGCCGAGATAACACCCACAAAGGCGCAATCACCACCATGAACATCATGTGCTGGACCATATGCGCTGCAGCGCTGCTTTCCGCCCAATGGTCGAGGGGTCCCCAAAGGGCGACAAAGCCGATAACCATGGTGCTATGAAAGCCCAGGGCTTGCAGCCCATGGGGCGTTACCCGCCGTGCGCCGAGCAGATAGGTTAACCAGACCATCCCGAACATAACCATGCCGAGCAGCGCGGTGAACTGCTCCGCGCCTCCACTGCTAATTGGACTATGACCGAAAACCGGCGTCGCCAGGCCAAGCAGAACAATAATAAGCAACAGCTTACTGCGACTACTCAAACACATGGCGGCAGCAGGATTCCGGGCAGCCCCAGTGCAAGCGAGGCAAGCGCCGATACCAGATAAACCGCAGCAGACGTTTTGCTGGTAAAGGTCTTGATGGGCTCAACTTCGACAGCATGGGACGGTGGCGAAGCCTTCCAGCAACCATAGGCACACACCAGTAAATAGCCCGACACAAATAACGCCAGAGCCAGGGAAACAGCGTTTATCCAGGTCCAGGCACCCGCTTCAGCCCCCGGCGGCGCGAACGCGCAGCCCACCGACAGCCCGCCATAAAGCAGCACAAACCACAGTGCCCAGATAATCAGCCCCAACACCAGGTTCAACGGATGAAACGGAGAGGGTTTCATCATGCACCCCATGCCATCGGCAACAGCAGGAAGGCAGCAAAACTGAGCCAGAAAACGCCGAAGGTATACACCCAGAACGGCTGAATCACGACCGGCTCATAAGGCAGCTCAGGGCCGACATAACCCAGTTTCACCCGCAGAGCCTGTAATATCGTGAAAATCACCGCAAGCCCGCTATGAAGCAGCAAATAGTAGAGCGCCACCATCAATACAGCATCGTGAGCCAACTCAGTGGGCTGCAACTCAGAGGTCTGCAGTATCCAGATCAATACGCACCAGTGGACCAACCCGAGGGCTGCCGCCGCCCAAAGCTTCAGAGTCAGGCCGTCAGCCTGACCTTTGCGCAGCCCGGCGACGGCATTGCGGTAGATCATCACTGCCAGAGACAGCAGCACCCCGCTCATCGCCATGGGAATCAATGCCACCCGACCCTGTTCGGGACTCGACCACTGAGGCGCAGCAGTCCAGAGATAAAACCAGCCAAACAACAGGGAAACGTAGAGTGTGCCGTTGGCCATCAGGCTCACCACCATGCCCCATAGCCCGGGGCCGTCACAGGTACGGGAATGCAACGGTGGGTCCACCGGATCGTCCTCGCGCACCGGCGCAGCCCTGGGATGTGCACAGTTATCCCAGCCCCAACGCAACACCAGCACAAGCGCCAGTAACGCTGCTGCCAAAGCAACGGGATACGCCTTGATTAGAAGGCTGATACACACCACCGCCAGCACCACAGCCGTCAACAGAGGCAGCCAGGAGTTGGTGGGTAGGTGCACCACTTCCCGAACCTTTCCGGTGACGGCATCCGAGCCGTATATATCCCGCCGCACGTTCTGCACTTCCGCCAGCCCGTGCTCACCGGCTGCAATGCTTTCTATAAGCTCAGGGTTCTCCCACATCGGGTGACGGGTCGTGATATTCGGCAGGCTGGAAAAGTTATAGGCATTCACCGGCATCGGGATGGCCCATTCCAGGGTATCCGCACACCAGGGGTTCTGTTCCGCACGACGACCAAAGCGGAAATGCAGCACGATATCAACAATAATGACTGCCACACCGATGGCCATAATGAAGCCACCAATGGAGGACACCAGGTTCAGCCAGTCCCACCCCAGCCCAGCTTCGTAAGTGTAGATCCGCCGGGGCATACCCAACAGCCCGGTGAGATGCATTAGCAGGAACGTGACATTGAAGCCCCCGAAAAACAGCCAGAACCCCCAGCGGCCCATTTTATCGGAGGGCATGCGGCCAGAAACATGAGGCAACCAGTAATAAAAACCGGCGATCAGCGGAAACAGCATGCCCCCTACCAGTACGTAATGCATGTGGGCCACCACAAAATGGGTATCGTGCACCTGCCAGTTGAATGGCACCAGTGCCAGCATCACCCCGGTCAGTCCGCCACACACGAACACCACCAGAAACCCGATAATCCAGAGCATCGGCAGGTGATATACCACCTTGCCCTGCCACAGTGTCGCCAGCCAGGCGAAAATCTGGATAGCCGTGGGAATCGCGACCAACATACTGGCGACCGAGAAGAACGCCTGGGCCATTTGCGGGATACCCACGGTAAACATGTGATGGACCCACAGGCCAAAGCTGATGAAGCCCATGGTTATTATGCCCAGCACAATCCAGCGGTACCCCACCAGCGGATGGCGGGCGAACACCGGAATCAGCGTGGAAACGATCCCCGCCGCCGGCAGGAAGATAATGTATACCTCCGGGTGCCCGAACAACCAGAACAGATGTTGCCACAGCAGTGGATCACCACCGCCGACGGTTTCAAAAAAGACAAAGCCTGCCGCGCGTTCCAGCTCCAGCAACACACTGCCCAGAATCAGCGGCGGAAAACCAAACACGATCATCAGAGCCATCGCCAGAATGTACCAGCAGAAAATCGGCATCTTGTTGAGGGACATGCCGTTAGCCCGGGTACGCAGGATAGACACCACAAGTTCCACGCCGGCAGAAATCGCGGAAATTTCCACAAAGGTGATGCCCAGCAACCAGAAATCCGAACCCGGCCCCGGCGAATAGGTGTGGCTACTCAAAGGCGTATACATAAACCAGCCGGCGTCAGGTGCGATCTCAAACACCAGACTGGACAGGATAATCACCCCGCCAAACAGGTAACAGTAGTAACCTAGGGCGCTCAACCGGGGGAAGACCAGATCCCGCGTGCCAAGCATCTTAGGCACGAGGTACATGGCCGCTCCTTCCAGCACTGGAATGGCAAACAGGAACATCATTACCGTGCCGTGCATGGTGAAAATCTGGTTGTAAACGCTGGCTCCGATGATCTCCTGTTCAGGCAGCGCGAGTTGGGTGCGAATCAACATTGCCAACACGCCACCGATCAGAAAAAACACCATGCCGGTGGCCATGAACCGGAGCCCTACCGAGGTGTGGTTGACCGCCGCCAGAGCCCCCCAACCGGGCAAGTTGGCCCAGACATGCTCCAGCCGTTCCTCTCGTTCGCAGTTGGCCTGATCTGGCAGGTTACTCATCGCTAGCCTCCTGCCTAAGCCAGGTTTGGTAATCCTCAGGGCTGTGAGCGGTAACCGTAAACTTCATGTGGGCATGCTGTGTTCCGCAAAACTCCGCACACTGGCCCCGGTAGGTGCCGGGCTCGTCGGCGTGCAGTCTCAGTACATTGGTGCGACCGGGCAGCATATCCAACTTGCCACCCAGTCTTGGCACCCAGAACGAATGGATGACGTCAGCGCTGGTGAGGTGCAGGTCAAGGGGCACACCGGCGGGGATGTGTAACTCATCTTTCAGGGTGATGTCCGACTCGGGATAGTACACTTCCCACCACCACTGGTGCGCTGTCACGTTTATTCTCAGGACTTCGCCTTCATCAAGCGGCAAGGGCAGCATCCGGTGACCGGCGGGAATGCCAAATGCCAGAATCACCGCCATACTGGTTATCGGCAGTACCAGGCCGCCCCAGATAATCCAGCGCTTCTGCACCTGCCTGGCACGGGCTTCCGAGGTGGCCCCGGGCGAACGTCTGATGGCATAAAGCCAAAGCATGATAACCGCCACCAGCACAAGCGAGAACCAGCCCAACATGCCCCACCACAACCAGGCAGCGGAATGGGCGCTAGGGCCTACTGGCGAGAGTATTGAGAACGCCCCTTCACACCCGGTCAGTAATCCGCAGGTGCCAAGGCCAGTGAAGGCTGCTACTCTTTTTATTTCCGCTCGTCGGGCGCCGCTGTTTTGTGCCGGAATAGTTAAGGGATGATTATGGCCAAGGGACAGATTGTCAGTCGCATGTCGATTTTGGGTCACCCGATTCATCCCATGCTGATCCACTTCCCGGTGGCTGCCCTGCTGTTGCTCATCGCCACAGACATCGGCTACGTACTGACCGGGGATTTCTTCTGGGCGCGCGCTGGTGTCTGGCTTGCAGGTGTCGGCGTGGTTGGGGGCTGGGTTTCCGGTTCGGTAGGACTGTTGGATCTTATCATCGTGGAACAGATCCGTCGGCTGATTACCGCGTGGTGTCACGCAGTGCTGGCCGTGATGCTGCTTTCCGTCGCGACGCTTAACTGGTTCCTCAGGGTGGGTGAACCAGAGCTGCTGATTCTGCCCTGGGGACTTTACCTCTCGTTGCTGGCCGGTCTGTTGATCACGGTTACCAGTTTGTTGGGCGGCGAGTTGGTATACGATTACGCTGTTGGCGTTTCCCCTGACAAGATGACTGAGCGTCGCGAACATCCGTGAGCAGGTGGCAAGCCTGGTTTGCTCGTCAGTTCTCATGAAGTGCCCTCAAACCCGGGTTTTGCGAGCACTACCCAGAGCACAACAGCTATTAAAAGGCACGTAACCACGGCGGACGCCAGACACCACCCGCGTACCGGTTTACCATTGCCAGCCTCAGCCCGCAGAATCAGCAATCCCAGCAAGGTATGATTGAATACCAGCAACGTCACCAGTGTCAGTTTGATGATCAACCAGATACCAATATTATGATGGACAACGAATACCAGCGTACCGGCGATAATGGAAAGCAGGGCGACTGGGGTTGCAACATGAGTGAAGAGTAGGCGGGGAAGCCCTTCACGGGCCGAAAGAGTGTCCTCGGTATCGGCAGCCGAGGCAGACGCCGTATAAACGGTTCCTGCAAGTAACGCCGGCAGGTACACAAGCAGGGCAGCCCAGAACAACAACGCAACGATGTGAAGAACAAGAAGCCAGTTCATATCGCTGACAACCTCCTTGTCGCGATGTGTGTTATTACTGCAGTTCCATAACACTACCATTGACTCTGGCCAGCGCACACCGTTTTAAATCACAACCGAACTTGCTTAACCATCCCTCATTCTTTTGCGCCGTCACCGAAACCGACCCGACTCAACCCCGTGACGCTTTAACCGGGAAGCCAGGGTCGTGGGTTTGATTCCAAGAAGCGCTGCCGCACCATCATCACCGAAAATTTTACCTTTACACTGGCGCAGGGCCGCTACCATATTCTCACGGTCCTGCTGACGCTTTTCAGCCTCCGTGAGGGGTTTCACGGTAAAGTCGCTTTGCCTTGCCACAATTCCTGCACCTGGCCCAGTGTTATCGCGAGGTAAATCAAACCTCAGTTTTCCCCCTTCGCCCACAATCACCTGCCTTTCGATGACATTTTCCAGCTCCCGGACATTGCCCGGCCAACTGTACTGTTGCAGGCTCTCTACGTTAGCGAAGCTCAGCTCCAGGCCCTGGCGATGGAACTTCCGACAGGCGTGCTTGAGAAATAGCTGGGCCAGGGGCGGAATATCTTCGGGGCGCTCCCGCAAGGGAACCGATTCGATAGGAAACACATTCAGACGGAAATAGAGATCTTCCCGGAAACGGCCCGCATTGATTTCCGCACGCAAGTCCCGGTTGGTGGCTGCAATTACTCTTACATCAACATGGCGGGTTTCGGTATCGCCAATGCGCTCGAAGTTCTGCTCCTGCAGAACTCGCAACAATTTGCCCTGAAGCGGCAGCGGAATCTCTCCGACCTCATCCAGAAAAAGGGTGCCACCATGAGCCAGCTCAAACCGACCGACCCGATCATTCACAGCCCCCGTAAAAGCGCCCCGGATATGGCCGAAGAATTCACTCTCAAACAGCTCCGCCGGGATCGCCGCACAATTGACACGGATCAGGGGCCGTTGGGAACGTTTACTGGTGTTATGAATGGCGCGGGCAATCAACTCCTTGCCGGTACCCGACTCACCGGTTATCAGAACATTGGCATCGGTAGGGCCAACCAGTTCAATCCGGCGCAATTGCGATTTCACCGCCTCGCTTTTGCCAACAATCTCATGGGCATTCTGCTCGGCAATCAGCTCCTCCTGCAGATAGGCGTTCTCCATTTCCAGCCGGTGCTTGAGGGATTTCACTTCCGTAAGTGCGGCCTTCAGATCATCTTCTGCCTTCCGACGCTGACTGGTATCCCGAAACACCACGACCGCTCCCACAAGCTGTCCGTTATCGACAATGGGGGTACTGGTATATTCAACCGCAAAACCAAAGCCGTCGCGGTGCCAGAAGCAGCCATCGCTGACACGGTGAACGGCGCCATCCTTGAACGCTTTGTAAATTGGGCAGTCCTCAAGCTTGTGAGCCTCACCATTGCTGTGGGAATGATGAATTGTCGAATGCATCATCCGGCCCAGCATCTCATCTTTTGACCACCCCAACATGCGCTCGGCGGCGGAATTGATAAACGTCACCCGCCCCTCAGCATCAAGCCCGTAAATCCCCTCTCCCACGGCTTCCAGAATCATGTGGTTTTCGCGTTCAATGTCGCGGAACAGGGTCTCAATACGCTGCCAGTGCAACAATCCGCCATGATGGTAGGTGTTGATCTCGTGACGTTCACGGCGCTCCCGCAAAGTCTCCAGATCCCGCAAAAGCACGAGAATCCTGGGCTCCCCTTGAGCATCGTCAACCCGAGCCAGTGATAACTCAAGGTGGATCACTGTGTCGTCGGTCCTTGCCACCGTCAGACTCCGGCTCCAGGCCTGCCCACAGGCCAGAGCCTCATCGGTGAGGACAATCAGTTGCGGCACCTGACCACCAAACAGTTCCGTTACGCGAGTGGTTTCAAGCCGATGATGGGTCGGCCATCCCAGCAGGTTCAGCAGCCGTTCATTGATCTCCAGAATTCGGTCCTGAACTGGGTCCATCACCAGCGCAGGTTCAGGCAGGGCATCCAGCCATTTGCCCGCGTATGGAAATTCAAGTTTCGCGTTCATCGTCTCACCAACCAGGTTCTATACATGCCATGGATGGGGACTCAAGGAGTATGCCAACTACGTAATGTCGTAGCCCGGAACTACAGGATTTCGTAAATCACGATTTTTCGTAGTCGGCCGACGCATTTAAAAATTTCTAACTATCTGTTTTATCGCGCTGAACGGAAATAAGAGTCATCTGGCACGGTAACTGCACTTCTGATGTGTGACAGATACGAACTCAATGCGTCTGCCAGCAGGCAAGGCCTAGCGCTGTTTCTTGCACCATAACGGCGCACCGAAACCACAATGACGCACAACACACTGAGGAGCGTTTTATGAATCATGAACTGATGACCGCTGCCATTCTGAAAGCGAAAAATGAAAAAGGACTGACCTGGGAGCAGATTGCCGAGGCAATCGGTATGTCCCCGGTGTGGACCACATCCTGCTGCTTTGGCATGAACACCATGCTTGAGGACCAGACCAAGGCTCTGTGCTCCACGCTCGGCCTCGAAAAAGACGTCGCGGAGGCGCTACAGACCTGCCCCTCCAAACACTGGGGCGACAGTGTTCCCCAGGACCCCCTTATCTATCGCCTCTACGAAGCAACCATGATCTACGGCCCCAGCGTGAAGGAACTGATCCACGAAAAATTCGGCGACGGCATCATGAGTGCCATCGATTACAAAATGTATGTGGAGAAAGTGGAAGACCCCAAGGGCGACCGCGTTGTGGTTACCATGGATGGCAAATTTCTTCCTTTCAAACGCTGGTAAGGGCTATGCGGGCCGCCGTTTCCCCGGGGCGGCTTCAACGACTGATCAATAGTTTTCATCGTCTTTTTCCTTCTAGAGGATTATCAATATGTCTTATCTTCAACCCAACGAGTTTGTCACCAAACTTGTGGATGCCGGCGAAGCCAAGATTTATATGGGTACGCGAGATACCCTGATTCGCGCCTTCATGGCAGGTGCAACGCTTGCGCTGGCAGTGATCTTCGCCGTCACCATCGCGGTTCAGACCGGTTCCTTCCTGTTAGGATCACTGCTGTTCCCGGTCGGCTTTTGCATGCTTTATCTGATGGGTTACGACCTGCTCACCGGGGTCTTCACGCTCGTGCCTTTGGCCTTGCTGGATAAGCGCCCGGGCGTCACCGTGCCCCGAATGCTGAAGTGCTGGGGCCTGGTCGGGCTCGGCAATCTTGGCGGCGCGCTTTTCATTGCCGTTTTTGGCTATCTGAATTTCTCCATGGGTGGCTCCGAGGCGATCAACGCGGTGGGGCAGAAGATGATGGAAGTCGGCGAAAGCCGGACCGTAGGTTATCAGGATGCCGGTGCCGCAGGCTGGCTGGTGCTTTTCCTGCGCGGCATGTTCTGCAACTGGATGGTTTCCATGGGTGTGGTCGGTGCCACCATATCCACCCACGTTTCCGGCAAAATCATGGCTATGTGGATGCCGATCATTGTGTTCTTCTATCTCGGTTTCGAGCATTCCGTTGTGAACATGTTCCTGTTCCCGATCGGGCTGATGATGGGTGGCGAATTCACCCTGTACCAGTACATCGTGTGGAATGAGATCCCGACGGTTCTGGGCAACCTGGTGGGCGGTCTGACTCTGGTCGGCCTGGTTCTGTACACCACCCACGTTCGCACTCAGGCGAAGAAAACCTTTTCCTGAAAAAGAGGCTGAGCAGGTTCGAACAGACAGATGCCGGGCAAAAAGCCCGGCATCATTTTTTTGGTCACCGGTATTGCAGGACCAGTTGCCCAACCAGAACAACCGCCAGAAGGAAGGAAACGCCTTTCCAGAAAACGACCGGATTGCGTTCGAGCAGGGGCGGCCTTACTGCATTCACAAACTCGCGCCTGGGGTGGTAAAGATCATGGATAAACTCTGAGACCTCGGCGTAACGCCTGTCAGCATATGGGTGCAAAGCCTTGCGCAACACCCCGTCGATCCAGACCGGACAGCTTCGGTTGTAGTGGTAAACCGGGCCGTATTTAAGGCGATTCAGATCAGCCCGGGTTTGAACCTGGGAAGCCTCGGGGCCGTATGGCAGGCGCCCTGTGAGCATCTGGTAGGTGATAACTCCCAGAGAAAAAACGTCCGAGCGAACCGAGCCACCCTCGCCCATAAAATATTCTGGCGCCGAGTATTGTTGGGTACCAAGAATTGGCTCATCGCCGGCCCCGATGCTCTCGCTAATGCCCGCAACCCTTACCGCGCCAAAATCGATCAGCTTGGCAGTGCCGACGCTGTCGATCATCACATTCTGAGGTCGCAGGTCCTGATGAATCATGTCCTGTCGGTGTAACGCACGCAGGCCTTTGCCCATCTGCTCCACAAGCTGTCTCACCCTGGCAAAGCTGGCGCGAGGGTTGTCGCGCATCCACTGAGTCAGGCTCCGGCCTTCGATATACTCGGTCACCACATAGAGATAATTCTGGGGGTGTGAGCGCTCGCGGGCCTGAAGCACATAGGGGCTGTCAACACGGCGCGCAACCCACTCCTCAGCCAGGAACTGTTCCAGGGCAACCGGATCTTCACGGACATCAATGGCCGGCACTTTGAGAACCACGGGCGCACCTGTTGTGGTATCCAGGGCCAGATAAATGTAACTGCGACTGCTCATGTGCAGTTCGCGGACAATTTCAAAACCGTCGATCAGGCTGCGCGCTCCCAGAGTTGGCGGGAACGGCAGTTCCGCCACATGCTGGTGCAGCTCATGAAGTTTGGGCTGGGGCACCTGATCAACACGCAGTATCTGAATGGTCAGGTTATCATCACTGCCCTGATCGTAGGCCGCTTTTACGATGCTGCGTGCAGCCGCATCCAGATCATCCGTGTGATCGGCAATAGCAGCCGTTATCTCTGTGGGGCTCAGCGTTTCGTAGATGCCGTCCGTCACCAACACATAGGTATCGCCTGCAGCCACAGGCAACGTGTGATAGTCAATCTCAACCCGGTCATCCACACCGAGAGCCCGCCCGAGATAGCTTTTGTCAGGCGAGGTCCAGTGGCGGTGATCACGGGTCAGCTGTTCCAGGGAGCGCCCCTGTACCCGATAGGCCCGGGAGTCACCCACATGAAAGAAATGAGCCCGTGTGGATTTGATCACCAGCGCGGTGAAGGTGCAGACATACCCGCGATCTTTATCGTAACGCGCCCAGCTATTATTGGTATGAGAATGCAGCCAGGCGTTCGTTGCGTTGATGACCTGGTTGCCCGACTTCTTCACCGACCACGCAGCGGAGGTACAGAAATAGTCTTCAAGGAAACTTTTAACGGCGGTCTCACTGGCAATGTGGGCCACATCGCTGGAGCTGATCCCGTCGGCAAGCGCCATGGCAATGCCCTTGGATTCAAGTTCCGCCCCCTCGGGGATATGCACGCCATGAAAATCCTGATTGCTCGGTTTGACGCCGGCATCCGAATGCTGTCCGACCGATACTCGCAAATAACCCGCCATGGAGCTTCCTCAGGGAAAGCGCTGAGCAAACAGCGCGTTTTGATAAAGTGTCGGTATCATCCATGCAATTATCATACTTGAAGCCACATCAGGAGAAGCCACCGCTCTATTCTGGTACAATCCCTCCCCCACCGACGCCAATTCGTCGAGGTCGCTTTTGCAGGCAAACGCTCCCTCATAAGTCGTTTAACGAACATGAGAGTACACATGACCGAAACAATACAATCTGAACCGAACACCCTGTTTATCGAAGTATCCGGATCTGGCTTACCCGAGGTCGACGGCCTTTATGTACCGTCAGAAGCACCACCCACGAAGTCTGAATCCGGCGTTGTGTCCAGCCCCGGTTACTGGAACGGCAAAATGGCCTGGGACCGGGCCGATGGACAATGCGCGAGAAGTCCCGCCATTTCCTACTCGAACAGCTATAAATCCTGGCGCATCTGCCGCCTTGATGGTCACCTCGCTTACGAATTGACTTGTGACGACGAGCTGCCGCCCACGGATCGCGAGTGGAACGTCTACAAAATGGGCATTGCGCCGGCTCCCAAAGTCGAGATTTTCTACGTCGATCCCAGAAAGCCCTGCCCGGAGCCGAATGTGGTTTTCGTCCTCGGTGGCCCAGGCGCTGGCAAGGGCACCATGTGCGAACTGGCGGAAATCCAGCTGGGCTGGACGCACCTGTCCACGGGTGACCTGTTGCGTGCAGAGCAGGAAGCCGGTGGCCCGACGACGGAAATCATCAAGGAGTACATTGCCGCCGGCAAGCTGGTCCCCAATGAAATCGTAGTGCGCCTGCTGAAAGATGCCATGGAGCGGACCACCCGCACTACCGGAAAGCGCAACTTCCTGATTGATGGCTTCCCCCGTTCGCTGTCCAACCTGGAGGCATGGTACGAGGTCTTCGGTCGCGAAGCGGAACTCCCCACCATGCTGTACTTCGAGTGCCCGTTTGAAGTCCTTGAGCAGCGCATTCTTGGCCGCGCACGCTATTCCGGCCGGGCGGATGACAACGTCGAGGCCATGAAGCTAAGATTCGATACCTTCAAAGCCGAGACTCTGCCCACGGTGGAACTCTTCAAGGGTAAAGGCAAATGCGTTGAGCTCGACACCAGCCAGGATCGCGAAGCGGTCTATGCGCTGCTTCGTGAGCAGCTGGCAGCGTATACCGATCAGCAACTGCTGGATCAACCTCTCACCGAGAAGGCCGAGATACTGCTTGGCCTGAGGCCTTACCCAAAAGACGCGTGATAATGGCCATCAACCGCCCGGGGCAAGTTTTCCGCCCGGGCGGTGCAATTTCTTTCCTCCACCGGTAGAATCGCGGTTCTTTTTTAACCAGCTTACCGGAATTCTGCCATGAAACTGCTCCAGGAATTAATCCACCCCGACCTGACTACCCGAGAAGGCCGCACACTCAGGCGCCATGCGGCGCGCGGTATTGTACTTCGGAAGGATAAGATTCTGTTGCTGTTTACCGAGCGCTATAACGATTTCAGCCTGCCCGGTGGCGGTATTGATGAAGGCGAGGAAATTACCATTGCGCTGAAGCGTGAGCTCGAAGAAGAAACCGGCGCTCGCGATGTGCAGGTGAAAGATCACTACGGTTTCATCGAGGAATACCGCCCGCACTGGAAACCAGAATACGACCTGATGCACATGACTTCCCACTTCTTCACGTGTGATGTAGCCCCGGAGCTCGCCGATGTGCGGATGGAAAGCTATGAGATTGCTAACGGCATGAAGCCCGTCTGGATTTCCGTTTCCGAGGCGATGAGCCATAACCGCAAGGTGATGGGCCGTCAGGAGAAAACCATGGGCCAGTCAATTCAGCGGGAAACATTCATGCTGGAGAAGATCTCGCGGGAGCTGATGTAAAACCGGAACTTCATGCCGGAACGGAGACACTGATTACCATGAGCAACACCAACGGTGAACCTTCCAGCGCGAAACAGGAAGAAGCGCGTCAACTGAAATCGGTTCAGTCTCGCCTCGAGCGCGCGCTTAAAGAGGCCGATGACCGCCTTCAGGCTTATCAGGAAGACATCCAGTCGCAGAAGGAATACCTCTGGAACAACCGTGACGAGATGGACCACATCGAGAAGATTGCGTCGAGGGACTCCATCCAGCAGGCGGTGACCACCGGCGAATTCGTTTACGACCAGCGCAAGCGGATGCTCAAACTGCGGCAGTCGCCCTATTTCGGGCGCTTCGACTTTCAGGCAGAAGATGAACGCCAGGCCCGGCCCGTCTACATCGGTGTGCACCATTTCTACGATGAGTTCGACAAGGAACACGTGGTGTTCGACTGGCGCGCACCCATCGCCTCGATGTTCTACGATTACGAGACCGGCCCGGCCAGGTTCGAAGCGCCGGACGGCACAGTCAGCGGTGATATCCAGCTGAAACGCCAGTTCCGCATCCGTAATGGCCAGATTGAGCTGATGATCGACAGTGCCGTAAACGTGGTGGACGACGTGCTGCAGGACGAGCTCGGCCGCGCCACAGACGATGGCATGAAGAACATCGTGGCTACCATCCAGCGGGACCAGAACGCAATTATCCGTAATGACCAGGCCAAGACCCTGATCATTCAGGGTGTGGCCGGCTCCGGTAAAACCTCCATTGCGCTGCACCGCATCGCGTTTTTACTGTACCGCTTCAAAGACACACTGACTTCCGAAGACATCCTTATCATCTCGCCCAACCGTGTATTTGCGGATTACATCTCCAACGTTCTGCCGGAACTGGGCGAAGAAACCGTCAATGAAATTGGCATGGAAACCCTGGCCAAGGAGCTGCTGAAGGACCAGTACCAGTTCCAGACCTTTTTTGAACAGACTGCGGAGATTCTTGAAAAGAACGACGATGAGGTCAAACGCCGGCTGCGCTACAAGGCCAGCCCGGACTTTCTGAAGCAACTCGGGCGGTATGCCGACGAAGTGGAGAAAAACCGCTTTGTCACCGAAGACCTGTGGATTGCCCGCCGCCTGGTGCCTGGCTGGCTTCTGGAAGAGACTTTCCGCAAGCACCGCAACCTGGATACCACGGCCCGGATAAATCAGGTGGCCAGGGAGATGGAGCAGAAGATTGGCATCCAGTACAACTACGATTTGATGCCCGAGCAACGAAAGGAATTGAAGGCTGCGATCAAGGGCATGGTCAAACAATCCACGCTCCGGGAAACCTACAAGCGTTTCTTCGAGTGGGCGGGGCAGCCAGAGATGTTCAGGCCTGCCAAAGGCAGCAAACTGGAATACGCTGATGTGTTCCCTCTGATCTACCTGAAAATGCGGCTTGAGGGCATCCGTTCACCCTATCGCAACGTGAAGCACTTGCTGATCGATGAGATGCAGGATTACACGCCGGTACAGTACGCGGTAATGGCCCGCCTGTTTTCCTGCAAGAAAACCATCCTTGGCGATGCCTACCAGTCGGTAAACCCCTACAGCTCGTCGGCGACCGACGATATCCGCACGGCGTTTCGGGATGCGACCTGCGTGACCCTGAACAAGAGTTATCGCTCCAGCTACGAGATTGCCCGCTTTGCCCAGCGCATTTCCCCGAACCCGGATCTGGAAATCATCGAGCGCCACGGCGAGGAACCGGAAGTGCTCAGCTTCGGTTCCCGCAAAAAGGAAATCGATACCATCAAGGCCCGGATTGCAGAGTTTGAGAACTCCCGCTTTAACACCCTGGGTATTATCTGCAAGACCCAGAAGCAGGCCCGGCGAATGCATAAAGCACTGGAAGGCGAAAGCGAAAGGTTACAACTGCTCAGTGAAGACAGCCAGAGCTTTGCACCGGGCGTGATCGTCTGCACGGCTCACCTGGCCAAAGGCCTGGAGTTTGATCACGTTATACTGCCGGAGGTTACCGAAGCCAACTACTACACTGACATGGACCGGAACCTGCTCTATGTGGGGTGTACCCGGGCCATGCACCAGCTCACCCTGACAACGGTCGGGAAGGCTACGGCTTTTGTGGCGCCGGGGTGATCCGGTTGCCATTATCTTCCTGGTCTGTATAATTCCGCTCGCCTTATTGCCGGAATCACCGGCAGGTGTCTTCCAAAAACAACAAGCCTGTCCCCTTTCTCGGTTTTTTTGGTTTCACCGCACTTTTCCATGTGCTCTGCACACGGCCCCGTTCGTTGCCCCCAGCTACTCGCCAGAAACGATACTCCCGCCTGTCCGGTCTTATCTTTTTCTGTACTTCATCGTTTTTCACTAACTGAAATACTGGAGACAGACTCAGTGCTTAAATACGCAATTCTCTCGGTGTCGCTGATCACCGTGATGGCAGGGGCCATGATAGCCCCCGCCGTGGCGTCTATCGCCGCCGCTTTCCCGGAGGCAACGCCTCTGCAGATTAACGTTCTGACTTCCCTGCACGCCGGTATGGTTGTGCCATTTGCTTTCGTTTCCGGCTACCTGGTCCGTTACTACTCCAAGAAAAGAATTTTGCTTGTCTCCCTGGTGCTCTACCTGATTGGTGGTGTTGGCGGAGCATTGTCCCCGGATATCTGGTTCATGCTGGCGACCCGTGCCGTGCTGGGCATCTCCGTGGGCCTGATGATTCCGATTTCCATCACCCTGATTTCCGATAACTACGTGGGCGAAGAGCGTACCGCAACCCTCGGGCTGCAAAGTGCTGCCACCAATCTGGGTGGTATCATTGCTATTGTGGTTTCCGGCTTCCTGGCAACTCAGGGCTGGCAGTATTCATTCATGTCCTACGGCATGGGTGCCATCATCTTCTTTATCGTTTTGTTCCTGATTCCAAACAAGAAGCCGGCGCCCTATGTAAAAGAGTCCGTCAACAACCGTCTTGACCCCAGGGTATGGTTGCTGGCGTTCTACATGGTGCTCACGTTCGTAGTGTTTTTTGGCATCCCCTCCAACATGGCGCTGTTCCTGAAAGAGCTGGATGTAACCAATACCATCACCAATGGCATCATCATCGCAACCTGTTCGGTGGGTGGTTTCCTGGGCGGTTTGAGCCTGGCGTTTTTCCGGCGCAAATTCAAAAGCTTCTTTGTGCCGTTTCAGGTCAGTTTTATGGCCATTGGCTTCGTGTTGATTGCCTTTGTCCACGAATCGCTGTTCAGCCTCGGGCTGGGTGTACTGATCCTCGGTTTCGGCTATGGCAGCACCGTACCGGTGATTTTTGACAGCGCAACCCGCATTACCACCGGTACCGCAACCTCAACTGCAACTGCGCTGCTGGTCAGTGCCATTTATACCGGGCAGTTCCTGTCTCCGGTGCTACTCGGTTTTGTATCCCGCACCTTTGGCGACGGCACAGTCTACTTCTCCTACACCATGATGGCGGTGGCACTGGTATTCGTGGCTGCCATGCTGTTGTCAGAGCGCTTCCTGCACTTTACTGGCATCAAAGGATGGCTGACCCGCAGTAACACCAAGCGCCTGATTACCGAGATCAGTGATCAGCAGACCGACCTGAAAGACTCCATCGATTCGCTGGCTAAAAGGCTGGACTCACTGCAACAACCTGGCCTTCCGCAAGACGATGACCAGGTGGCAAAGCTAAGCCGCGTGGTAGAGGAACTGAACGCACGTATTGAGTCCCTGACGGACCAGCGTGGCCACCAATCCGGTCACTCAGGAACCTGAGCCGGGACGAGGAGATTATTATGAACAATCAGGTAATTGCCTGTTTTGACGGTTCAGACTACGCACAGGCGGTGGCAGACGCCGCAAGCTGGACCAGCAAAACACTGGGCGCGCCGCTTACTCTGTTGCATGTAATGGAAGCCGCGGAAGATAACCAGCAGCAAGACGCACCGAGCAAATCCGACAGCATGCTGACCCGCTTGTCCGCGCTTGACCAACAGCGTGTGGCGCTGAACCGGGAACGGGGAGAACTGCTGCTTGACTTTGCAGCCGGAGAAGCCAGCAACGCCGGTGTGCCCGACGCCCGTCGCAAGCTTGTACGTGGAAACCTGATGGAGACACTGGCCGGTTTGCAGGACGACTTGCGGGTACTGGTGGTCGGGAAGCGGGGCGAGTCCGCCACTGAGGAAAGCCTTGGCAGCCATCTGGAACAGATGATCCGCACCAATCCGCGCCCGACCCTTATTGTAGGCCGCGAGTTCACAGCGCCGACAAAAGCTTTATTGGCCTTTGATGGCAGTGACACCATGGTGCGAGCCATCAACACCATCGCCAGCAGCCCCATGTTCCATCATCTGGAATGCCATGTTGTGCTGGTGGGAGCGGAAACCGATGAGCACAGGGAGCAGCTTACCTGGGCCGAAACCACGCTGGAAAATGCCAACGTCGATGTAAAAACCCATCTGGCAGCGGAAACCTTCGTGGACGCTACTCTCACTGCTTACGCCAAGGAAAACGACATCGACCTGATGGTCATGGGTGCTTACGGTCACTCCCGCTTGCGGCACATGCTGGTAGGCAGCACCACCTCCACGCTGCTGAAACATACGCGATTGACGCTGCTCGTGCTTCGTTAGGAACCGCTGACTGAATCAGTGGTTCTATTATTTGCTGTCCTGTGCTGGTGCCTTCAATGCTCGCGATATCCAGCTCTGGCAGTGGGTATTGGCAAATAACGGTGTGGAGGGCTTATATCCGCGGGAGTGGATATTGACGAGCATCAAAATCCGAGTAGCCTGAATGGTCAATACTGAACCGCTTAAATCCACCCAATCACAGAGATTGTCTTTATGTCGCTGGAAAAACACGACCTTATTCACGAGTTTCCCGAATCAAAAGAAGCCATTCATCAGCTGAAAACGAGCAACAACCATTTCGCAAAGCTTTTTGAGGAATACCACGAGGTAGATCATTCCGTTCACCATTTCGAAGGGGGCGCAGAGAACACCTCTGACGAGCACCTGGAGGACCTCAAGAAACAGCGCCTCAATCTCAAAGATCAATTGTCTGGCATGATTCGCGAGTACGAATCCTCAACTGCGAAATAGAGGCAACCGGCACGAATCCCTGAGCCGGCCGCATCGCGAATAACTTCCGGGCCCCACGCTTTTTTGTTTAGGAGCGGGGGCCCCGGAAGCCCTTCCCCACCAGGTACACTTCCCGGGATCGCGCCCGTGAAGAGTCTGGTTTGCGTATCACCACCTTGTCGAAGGACTCACGCGCAGCTTTGACATACTCGTCATAGCCTTCGCCGTGGAATACCTTGGCCACAAAACTGCCTTTCGGTTTCAGTACCTCGCAGGCCATGTCCAGTGCCAGTTCCACCAGGTACATGGATGCAGCCTGATCCGCCACATTCACTCCGCTGATGTTCGGTGCCATGTCGGAGATAACCACGTCTGCACGGGCGCCTTCCAGGGTGTTCATGATTTCGTCATACACCGTTTGTTCGGTGAAATCCCCCTGGATAAATTCAACCCCGGCGATGGGGTCCATGGGCAGGATATCCGAAGCCACCACACGCCCCTTGTGGCCAACCAGTTTGGCAGCCACCTGGGACCAGCCCCCCGGTGCAGATCCCAGATCCACCACCAGCATGTTGGGCTGGATCAGGCGATCCTTGTCGTTAATCCCCAACAGCTTGTAACTGGCGCGGGAGCGATAGCCATCCAGCTGCGCCTGTTTCACAAAGGGATCGTTGACGTGCTCTTCAAGCCAGCGGTTACTGCTTTTGGAACGGGCCATGGGGTTGCCTTCTGTTCACTGAGGGAAAAAGCGCATTGTACGCCGCCCCATACCCCCCCCGCAAAAGCAGCCTCTCGCCTGACAAGCCTCCTGTGCAGCAGTACAATGGGCACACTTTTAAAACCGCAAACCGTCCGGCCATGAGCCGGCGGCCAGGAAGCATCATGATTCGCGTTACCGAACTGGCGTTACCCCTTGATCACCCGGAGGAAGCCCTGCGAGCGGCTATTCTGCAGCGCCTGCAGCTCCGTGATGCGGAACTGCTGCACTTCACCGTGTTCAAGCGCAGCTACGATGCCCGCAAAAAGAACAGCGAGATCAAGTTCGTCTACATAATTGACCTGGCCGTTCAGGATGAAGCAGCGGTGCTGGAACGGTTTGCCGATGACACCCATATTCGTCCAGCACCGGACACGGCCTACTACCCGGTTGCCCAGGCCCCTGCCGGGCTGACGGAGCGCCCGATCGTTGTGGGGCTGGGGCCCTGCGGATTGTTTGCGGCCCTGCTGCTGGCACAGATGGGATTTCGACCCATTGTGCTGGAACGAGGTAAGGATGTTCGCCGCCGCACCAAAGACACCTGGGCCCTATGGCGCAAAAAGCGGTTATCACCGGAATCCAACGTCCAGTTCGGCGAAGGCGGTGCCGGCCTGTTCTCCGACGGCAAGCTCTATAGCCAGATCAAGGACCCGAAATTCTACGGTCGCAAGGTCATGGCGGAATTCGTCAAAGCGGGCGCACCGGAAGAAATTCTGTTTGTCAGCAAGCCCCACATCGGCACCTTTCGCCTGACGGGTGTGGTCTCTCGCATGCGCGAGGAAATCATCAGCCTGGGAGGCGAAATCCGTTTCGAGCAGAAGGTTACCGACCTGCTGACAGACAATGGCCGGGTTCAGGGTGTGGAGCTGGCCAGTGGTGAAAGGCTGATGAGCCGTTATGTCGTGATGGCGCTGGGCCACAGCGCACGGGAAACCTTTCGTATGCTGCACCATCGAGGTGTTTTCCTTGAGGCCAAACCCTTTGCCATCGGTTTCCGTGTCGAGCACCCGCAGAGCCTGATCGACCATGCCCGGCTGGGTAACTACGCCGGCCACCCCGCGCTGGGTGCGGCCGACTACAAGCTGGTACATCACGCCAGCAACGGCCGCGCGGTATACAGCTTCTGCATGTGCCCGGGCGGTACCGTGGTGGCTGCAACCTCCGAGCCGGGGCGGGTGGTCACCAACGGCATGAGCCAGTATTCCCGCAACGAACGTAATGCCAACTCCGGCATTGTCGTAAGCATCCACCCTGAGCAGGATTACCCCGGCGACGCCCTCGCAGGGGTGGAACTGCAAGAGCAGCTGGAAGCCACAGCCTATGTTCTGGGTGGCAGCGACTACTGTGCGCCTGCGCAGCTGGTGGGGGATTTCATTGCCGGCAAACCCTCGGAAAAACTGGGCAAAGTAGAACCCTCTTATCAGCCCGGCATTCGCCTGGGCGATCTTGCGTCTGCTTTGCCTGACTACGCCATTGAAGCTATCCGCGAAGCCCTGCCGGCGTTCGGGCGACAGATCCGGGGCTTTGACCGGGCGGATGCGCTGCTTACCGGCGTGGAAACCCGCACCTCGTCCCCGGTGCGCCTGACCCGCGACCGCGAGAGCCTGCAAAGCCTGAATACCCGAGGCCTGTATCCCGCCGGGGAAGGTGCCGGATACGCCGGCGGCATATTGTCAGCCGGGGTGGACGGCATCAAGGTTGCGGAGGCCGTCGCTAAAGCTATATTGGCGGACATCGAAGCCGCATCGGCAACTCAGGCGAGCACCACACAGTGAAGCTGGACGACATCAGGAAGCTTCACCAGAAAAAATACCGCCAGGCACTGGGAAAGTTCCTGGTGGAGGGAGAACACCTGGTGCTGGAACTGGAAAAGGCCGCTGCCGGCAATCCGCACTGGCAGCAGGCGGAACTGTTCGTCACCAGTGCCTATGAAAACTGGCCCGGCCCCTGGCCGCAACATCTGGTCAGCGATCGCCAGATGGTTCAACTGGCCGACACCAAAACCCCACAAGGCATACTCGCACTTGTGCCACTGCCTTCGACTGCCGGTGACGCCTCCGCAGAAGGGGAAAAAGCCGTATACCTGCATGAGGTTCAGGACCCAGGCAACCTCGGCACCATTCTGCGCACCCTGGCCTGGTTCGGCGGCTTTCGCTGCCTGCTAAGCCCCGGCAGTGTTGATCCCTACAACCCGAAAGTGGTGCGTTCCAGCATGGGGGCGATCTTCCATGTACCCGTGGAGACCGAGGTAAGTCTGGATACACTAACGGGCCGTTACCCTCGCATTGCCTGCCTGGATATCGGTGGCGATACCATTACCAGCCCCGATTTCCAGCATCATGACTGCTACCTCTTCGGCAACGAAGCCCGTGGCGTACCCACCGGGGCGCTGACGAGGCTTGGTGCCCACCGGTTCACGATCCCCGGTGCTGCCGCCATTGAATCCCTGAACCTGGCATCTGCCGTTAATATGGCGGTGTATGAACTGAATCGGGAAAAGAATCAATAAGAACCCCCGCCTACAGAGCACCGTGACTTCGATCCCAAAACCATTTGACGACAAAGGCATGGGGAACGGTCAGCGCCGCCAACCCCCAGAACATCACTCTCACCGCTTCAACCAGCAGACTGGAAGCGGGATTCCAGACGACAACAGCACCCCATGTAGCCAGCGCGAGCCCGATAGCGATTATCGTTGCAGGAGCGGAATTTTTCACCAGAAAGCCAACCACCTGTCTAATGTCGGTTTTAACAAGCTGATTGTCTGCAACAGCCAGAAAATGGCGAACACTGTGAATGAGACAGAAATAAAAGGTAAACGCCAGCAAGGGTGGCAATAAAAACACAACCGCGCCGACTAGCACGAGCTCGGCCAATACCCGGAGCCCGATATAGCGGTGGTGACGAGCAACCAGAAATCCGAATCCGGCCAACCATAGTGCCGCCGCGATCGGGCCAGCCACCGTCAGTGCCGGCAGAACCTCACCAGCCTCACGGCCTATCAGCCACGCAAACAGCTCACTGGTCTGTTGGGGATGCCCCAGAACCGGACCCAGCAAAGGCAGACTGCCACTCAGCCAGAGCAAAACAGCATTACCTGACGGGCTGAGATAGGCCAGATCGGTAAATCCGAAATGCCAGATCGACAATGCCAGAAATACGACAAGCGCCCATACCGGAAAAAACCAGATCAGGCTGATAAACGCCAGGGATGCGCAGATATACAGAATAAAAGCCAGGGCCAGGGCGCGGGGGCGCTCAGCCACGAGTTGCCTCAGAATGAGCGGGTCAGCGCCGCCGTGGGACAAGCCGAACAAGGCTACCGGTAAAAGGATGATCCAGAACTGTTGCTCCAGGGACATGTGGGGCAGCGTGATGGCAACCATTACAGCGATTAGCGATGTGGCAAGCACAAACCACTGATGCCAGGTCCCCCGGGAGCTTCGATAGAGATTACCGCCAACTGTTTCAGATCGATCGAGGGTCATAACACCGTCGCCCGCAAAAAAGGCCCCGTTGGCAAGGCTTTTGCCACCGACACTGCGTCCCGCCAGCCTGGTTGATCACTCATAAATCGCGCCATCTGCTCAGCGGTGGTGGCGGCAAAAAGATCCAGAAACCAGTCAGGCGCCGCCTCAGGATGTTGTCGCAGCGCTCTGAGAAAAACCCTGTCCATCCAGTCCAGCCAATGCGTGCGAGCCTGCAGCGGTTGCAAATGCCAACGCCCGCTGGCTGTGGCATCAAGAATCTGACGAGCCAATTCAGCACTGCTGCGCTGGCAGGTGGCAAAGTGATAGCCCGTTGCTGCACGCATCCAACCGGCGCCAACGCCTGCCTTGATCACCCGTCCAGGATCTCGGGACCGGGTGATCGGAAACATCGGCAGTGCGGCGGATTCTAATCGCTTCACCGTATAGTCTCCGATGTTCTGCTCATCGAGCCAGGCGTCCAGACGGGCGCGACAGTCCGGCAGTTCCACGCCCGGATGGAATTCGGTCCACTCCACGAGCATGTTATCCGCATCCAGGGGCAGAAGGTACACGAAACAGACGTGCCTCTCGCAGGGCTGAAAATCCATCAGCCTGGCCATGTGTTCATCATAGCCGTGTCCTGGACGATGGATCTCGTATCCGGTAAACACTTGCCAAAAGCCCAGGGACTGATTCAAACAAGACGACTCCGGCGGGCGTGTGTCGATAACCGCTCGGGTTCGCCACTGTCCGGCTGTCGTTGATACCAGAACGCTGTCGGCAGACTCTTTGGCTTCCAGCACAGTGACCCCTTGCCGCAGGCTGAACGCATGGCAGGACTCAATACAGGCCAACGCGTGCCGGTATACCTCGCCAGCCGGCAACATTGCATAAGGTGTCTGGTTGCTCGATTGCGATACAATGCGCGCGCCCTTGCTCACCTGCCAGTGAGGCCACCGATGGGTGATCAATTCTCGAAACGGATGAGACTCTCTGTCCCAGAAACACCAGGTGCGGTCATTGTGGTATTCAATGCGTGGTTCCAGCAGGCATACCCTGGGCAACGTCTGGTTTGTTTGCCTGGACAAGTCCAGTAGCCAACAGGCCAGGCTCAGGCCGGTCAGTCCCGCGCCAATGATCACCAGATCACAATCGAATTCTTGCTCGGTGGCCATCGGTCAGAACCGTTGTTGGCAATGGATAAGGCAGGTACTCAGGCCACGGTGCAGGCTGGAATCGTGGTCAATCTGACGGTGATTCGTAGACCCACTCATCAGCCGCGCCAGTGCTTTCACGGTAACCCACAGTTTGAGCCCGCGACTCACCACACTGCGGCGCTGCCAGTAAACCTGCTCGCCCTGCCGCAGAATCTGCCTGCCAATTTCCCGGTAGACCTGTGCAGCAACTGCTATGGCGAGCCGGGCGCGAATCGGCAGAAAGACCAGGCCTTGCCACCCGCTGCTGTAGTAGCTCTCTGCGAGTGTGAGCAACTCGCACACGCCCCACCAGGCCTGATGCCGGGACTCTGTATCGCGTGCTACAAGGGCTGCCGGTTCAAGGGGGCCGGCAGCGCCATCAGACGGCAGATAAACCCGGCCCAGTTGCGCATCTTCAAGAACATCCCTCGCAATGTTCGTCAGTTGCATGGCAATGCCAAGATCGATCGCATGGGGCAAGGCCCGGTTTCGCTCACGCGCTCCCAGCAGGCAGGTCATCATGACGCCGACGGTGCCAGCTACACCATAGGCGTACTGCAGCAGTTCACGATGGCTGGATACGCGCACCGGTTGTAGATCCTGCTGTACCGTCCCAATCATGTCCCGCAGGGCCCCCAGGGCCAATGGCTCCTTTGACAGCAGTTGCTGGGCCTGCCGGTAAACAGCCCTCAGATCTCCTTGCGGCGGACAATGCTCTGCCAGTGCCCGGTCCAGTTTCGATAGGGTCAGCCGGGCCAACGCCTTATCCGAATCCGTCAGTGCGTCATCTGCAAGGTCATCAATGCCGCGACAAAGGCTATAGAGGCTGGCAGCACTCGACAACTGCTCGCCACTGAGCAACTGCCCGGCCCAATAAAAACTGCGGCCATGACGGCGAAGTACCTCCGTGCTTAGTACTCCCTGTTCCGGATCCACAGTCGACAACTTCATTTGGCACCGCTCATCTGGACATCATCAGGCTCGTTAAAGGACACGTTCGTCGCAGTAAAGGCCCGATCTACCAGCCTTTCCACCACGCCGGCGGAGCAGACCACACCGGGCACACCGGCACCCGGATGAACCCCTGCCCCGACGAAGAAAAGATTCGGATAGCGGGGGGACTGGTTATGGAATCGCAATCCCGCAGACTGGGTCAGTGTGGGGGCGATGGAAAATCCACTGCCATAAGGGCTGTTGAGCTCGCTCTCGAAATAGACCGGCGAAATGCTGCGCTTTGCACGCACCTGTTGCGGCAGGTCCGGCATCAGTCGCCGGGCAAGAATTTCGATAATTCGTTGTTCCAGAATCGGCGCCAGCTGCTCCCAGTTCTGGTTGCCCTGAAGATTCGGCACAGGCGCCAGAACGTAGAAAGCGTCCCCGGTGTCCGGCGCCATGGAAGGATCTGTTGCACCCGGGCGATGCAAATAAAGACTCAAATCATCCGGCACTTCGTGCTGATCGAAAATCCGGGTGAGAATCTCCCGGAAGGTTTCTCCGAATACGATGGTGTGATGCTCAATCTCCGGGTATGTCCGTTGGGTGGTAAAGTAGAGGACAAACAGCCCCATGGATTGTTTGAGGCGCCCCCGATGGCTATCAGCCAGTTGCTGCAGAGGCGTCCGGGCGATCCAGTTGTCGTAGACGTATAGCGGGTCAGCGTTACTGACCAGCAGATCGGCATCAAACCGGTCCCCCTGTTCAGTCAGGGCGGCACTTACTTTTAATCCTGTCATTTCCAGACGATTCACGGACTGCCCGGTAAACAGACGCCCGCCATGGCGTTCAAACAGCTTGGCCAGCGCATCAATCAGAGCTCCGGTGCCACCCTGGACGTACCAGACGCCGCCTTTGCGTTCCAGAGCATGAATAAGCGCATAGAGCGACGAGGTGCGGAATGGATTGCCGCCCACCAGCAACGAGGGCACCGAGAACGCTTTCCTCAAACGCTCATCCTGGAAAAAGCGTGATACAAATTGATAGATGCTTCTGTCTGCCCGCAGACGAACCAGGTCCGGCAACACCTCCAGCATGTCGGTAACCCGCGTAAAGGGCCGTGTTGCCAGTTCCACAAACCCTCTTTCGTACATGGCTTCCGCTGCCTCCAGAAAATTCTGGTAGTGAATACCTTCCCCCGGCGACAGCCGTTCGATTTCCGAAACGATGGCCTCGGTGGTATCGCCATAATCAAAATGGCTGCCATCGACAAATTCCATGCGGTAGAAAGGTGTCACAGGCAGCAGGGTTACGTGGTCCTCCAGTTTTTCTCCGAACCGCTCGAACAACTCCGAGAACAGAAAAGGCGCCGTGATAACCGTTGGGCCAGCGTCAAACTTATGGCCGTCAAGCTCAAAGGTGCGCGCCCGGCCGCCCAGATCCGGATGCTTTTCCAAAAGGTCGACCGCGTAGCCGCGGGAAAGTAGGCGAAGTGCCACGGCAAGGCCGCCAAAGCCGGCGCCGACCACCAAAGCCTGAAGCTTCGAGTTACCCTGCGACAACGCGTTCATAAGCGTCGGGCTCTTCGGTTGATTGGTTACTAAGGCGATGTGCCAGTGCCCTTTGCTCCAGTTTCGATAACAACGGACCGATGGTGGGCTCGAGAGAATTTGTCGCAATGCCTTCCAGTTGCTCCAGCAAGCGCCTGCCCCTTTTGAGAGAAGCAATGGCATGCTGAGTCGCCCTTTCTATTCGCCCTTCAGCATGACTGTTTCCACCATGCCGATGGTGGTGCCATGCATGGAAAGCATGCAGCGACTGACGGTTGGCGTCCAGATCATCCAGATCGTCAATGATCTGATAGGCCAGGCCAATGGTGGAGGCGAACTCCCGAATGCAGGTCTGGGTGTCATGGTCGGCCCCCCCTGCAGCTGCACCTGTTATCAGTGGCAACTCGATGAGAGGTGCCGTTTTCGCTGTGGTGGCCTCAAGGTAGGCACGTAATGTGGGTAACGATTGACTCCCTGAATGGGCAATTTCCACACTCTGGCCGACGATAATTCGGCCAGCCATGGAGGCGGTATGCTGGCTGAGTAGCCTGGACTCGCGTGGGTCGTCCAGATCTGCCGCAACACCGAACGCGGCGCAAAGCAGTAGATCGCCTGTACAGAGCGCTATGCCATCCCCGTACTGCTTCCAGACGCTGGGCGCCCCTCGCCGGATCGCATCCCTGTCAAGCAGGTCATCGTGAACCAGGGATGCGTTATGAATAAATTCGCAGGCAGCCGCTGCTGCTACGCGATAATTTTTCGAGCTGCCAAAAGCTCTGCCACTGGCCAGTGCCAGACAAGCCCTCAATAAGCTTCCACCTGTTTTCAGCTGGTAATTGCCGGCAGAATTCGCAGGCCCGGGCATCAGGCGGTTCAGGTAATCGGCCATGAGATCTTGAACAAGCGCGAGCTCTCGCACCTGACTCAGGTCGCCATGGCTCACTGATCCACAAGAGGTTGTCATTGTTGGATTCCTCTTTGCCGATTTCGCTGCAGATGGATGCCGTCCCTGGCCATCATAACCACTACCTAACCCGCGCAAGCAACTGCGCGAACTGTAAAGCGGCTATACACTCATCCTGATGTGCCATCCATCGCGAAAAGTACCCACGGACCTCAGGACTTCGCAGAGGCCTTGGTGCCTTCGACTTTGTAGCCCTCAGCTTCCGACTTGCGCATCGCAATGGTGAATATCACCAGACCGAATACTGCTTTCGCCACGATGTCTGCAATGGTGTAACCCACTTCGACCGCGACAATAGCGGATCCGCCAGTGATGCCAAGCAGTGGCAGCAAATAGACGATCGGGTAAAACGCCCAGGAGGCAATAACCAGATACGTCGCATAGTGGATCAACTGCTTCACGCTTTCAGGCTGCTTTGAGATGGACTCTTTGAGACCCACAACCAGCTGGAAGAGAATGTAGATGAACGGAATCATCGACAGAACCCAGAATCCGAAACGTGCACCGCCACCCTCTGCTACTTCACCCGGGTAACCCAGCACAATCATCAGCGCGGCTGCGCCACCCAGTTTGACAGCCCTGTTCCAGGTTTCCTCCTGACTAAGCTTCATGACCAGAATAAGCTCGACCAGCAGTAGCGGCACCGTCAGCAGCCAGTCCACATAGCGGTAGGCCTGATTGAACGGCTCGCCGGTTGCAGCAAGCTCGCCGCCCGCCACGTCCACTGCCTTGTCCCAAGACAGCATGATCTGCAGGTAGTGATAGGCCGCAATAGCCGTTACCAAACCAGTAATGGTTATTGCCATCCGATAACCAGGCGCTACCGACGAGCGCATAAGCCATAAGAAGAGAGTCGTCGAAGCCATAACGGCCAGACCGAAGGAAAAGGCATTACCGATAAAGCTGTACTGATCCAACGATAGAGTTTCGATATTTAGCATTGTTATCGTCCTTTAAGCTCTGAAATCAGATCACGAGGTGGCGGCCAGGCTTCGAGTCGAAACCTCAGCAAACACCAGCGCATGTGGTCACAGCTCGATGGCCATCAAGTGTTAACGGTTAGTAATACGCAGAGCAGATGGAGCTGGATTCGGGACAGATTTAAATTGTTTGAAATTCAGTCAGCGCCAAAACGAAGTCAATCCAAAATCCTGTAGAGCACATAAATAACTACTGCTAATCGCATCGCCCACTCGGAGCAACAACTATGAAGCGGAACCGCGAGAGAATTGTGTCCTTCGACAACGAACCACTGATCCTGGTTGATGAGGACGACAATGTACTGGGGTATGAATCCAAGTTGACGTGCCACCAAGGTCGTGGCCGCCTGCACAGAGCGTTTTCGATATTCGTTTTTAACCGACGTAATGAGCTGCTTCTGCAACAACGCAGCTCGCAAAAGCTCCTATGGCCGCTCTTTTGGTCAAACAGCTGCTGCAGCCACCCTCGTCAGGGCGAGAGCGATATGCAATCTGCACAACGACGCCTGCAGGAAGAACTGTCGATCAACGTACGGCTCGAATTTGTCTATCGATTCCGTTATCACGCATCATTCGGCGACATCGGAGCGGAGCATGAATTATGCTCGGTCTATATCGCACGTTCGGACGGACCGGTTGAGGTCAACGATAACGAGATTGCCAGTTGGTGTTACATGGCACCTGAAACCCTGGATCTGGAGCTGGCAAAAAACCCGGAGCACTACACCCCATGGCTCAAGATGGAATGGCCCCGATTAAGAAAGGAATTCTGGCCCCGGCTGGAAGCGCTATGAATCAATGCATGGATAATATGCTTCCATGTGTCAAAAAGTTAAAACGGAACCCGCATTGTTTCCGAGCTGCTATCCGGCATACCGATCATTTCGTCGGTGCCGGTAGGCGGAATCACTTCAACTGCCTCCACTTGAAAATCGTGAAAGTACTCACGAACTGCGCATGCACCGGAAAACAGAACTGGCTTATCGTCGGAACCGGTAAGCACATAACCCTGGCCTTGCAGGTAAAACCGCGCCATATAATAGCGCCCCTCCATTGATACTATCTCCAGCAGAGCGATCGGGTCGTGTTTGTGAGTTTTCAATTCTCCAGTGGCCATATGCATAGCCAATCTCCCAATGATTTATTGTGGTAACAAAAATACGCATGCCGACCACAATCAGGTCAAATAACGAGCAGTTAAACGACCCCTGCGAAGTGAAAGGGCCACGATGATTGGCCGGATGCTATTACATTTCGTTACGCTCACCGATTAACCTGATCACCAGCGGCACTCGTATCGATCACTCAAGTGTTGGCACTGTCGGCCGATATATAACAACGCCGTATCGCGCTATTGAAGAAGCTCCCCCTTCAGGTTTGCGGTAACCAGCGCACCAGGTCTATCCAACAAAGGGTTTACACGTCATGCTTTTTCTCTTGTCCCGCTTGTTTCCGAAGTCCAGGCAGGCTCATGCCCTGGAGCACGCACCCTATGCGATCGTGTCCATTAACGAGCGTGGTGTAGTCACATTTTTTAATGTCGCAGCAGAGGAGTTGTGGGGATACTCGCGAGACAGCGTTATTGGCCAACCGTGCACAAGGCTGTTCAGAATGGCCGATCTCGATTCCGTGAGCGGAGACAAAGGGCGGTCGATTGAAGCGAAGCTGACCCATTCAGACGGCCGGGTATTCTGGGCCGAGCTTTCTGTATCACTCGGTCAGAACAAAACCTCGCAGCAACGAACGGTCTTCGTGCGTGATATTGCCAAAGAACGCTATGCCCGCGAGATGATGAACCAGACCCTCGAACAGGCGATGGACGCGGTTGTATCGATTGATGAAAACAACAATGTCACCTTTTTCAATAAAGCCGCTGAGACGGTCTGGGGTTATGACCGCTCGGAGGTGCTGGGCAACAATGTGAAGATGCTGGTACCCAAGGACATCCAGTCCCGGCATGATGGTTTTATCAGCCGTAACCGCGAGACCGGTGAAAACCGGATTGTTGGCAGCTATAAAGAGCTCAATTTTCAGCGCAAAGATGGCAACTGGCTCTGGGGCCAGGCTGCGATCAGTAAAATCGAATTCGACGGGCGCATTACCTACACCGCGTTTATCAAAGACGTTACCGAGGAAGTGGAAAAACGGGAAAAAATGCAGATGCTGTCACTGGTCGCTGACCAGGCTAACAGCGGCATCATCATTACGGATGCAAACGGCAAGATCGAGTACATCAATGCCGGTTTCGAAAAACTCACCGGCTACAGTCTTGAAGATGCCCGTGGACAGAAACCCGGCCCCATGCTGCAGGGAAAGGAGACCGACCCGGAAACGATCAAAGACATCCGCTATCATCTGGATCGCCAGGAACCCTTTTACACCGAAATCCTCAACTACCATAAAAACGGTACGCCGTACTGGGTGTCGCTTTCCATCGCGCCTGTCTTCGATGAGCGGGGTCGCGTCGAGCGCTTTATTTCAGTAGAAGCAGACATTACCCAAAGCAAGCAGGAAACAGTCGACTTCACCAGGCGCCTGACAGCCATTGAGCGCTCCATGATCACCATGGAGTTCAACCCGGATGGCAGTTTTCTGTCTGCCAACCAGCTGATTCAGGATAAATATGACGGCAACGACAAGGTTGCTCAAATTGCCAGGGCGCTCTGGTCGAAGCTAACACCAGACAATATCAGCACTTTGCGCAGCAAGAATGAGTTCAGTGGTCGGGATTCAGTGGAACTGGCTGGCATGCCTCCACTGGCACTGGACTACCAGATAGTGGCACTGAAGCATTTCAGTGGCGAGGTCCGCCGTTATGTACTTTTTGGCATCGATATCACCGACCGGCACCTGGCTCTCAATGAAACCCAGGAAGCCATGAAGTCTGTGCTCCAGGTCAGCGGTAAAATCAGCGGCATACTGTCAACCATCAACACGATCGCTGACCAGACCAATCTGCTGGCACTGAACGCTGCCATAGAGGCGGCCCGCGCTGGGGAAGCGGGCCGTGGTTTTGCGGTGGTGGCCGATGAAGTCCGAACGCTGGCAAGGAAGTCCAGTGTCTCCGCTGGTGAAATCGACAAACTGGTGGCGGAGACCAATCAGCGGGTTGAAGCCCTGGCCGCTTCCCTTGCCAGGATTGACGGGTGAGTGCCAGGAGGGCGGGGCGTGAAGTCAGGTCATCCGCACCCTAAACCGCTCCATAGGCCACAATCTCCACCAGCATCTCGGGCCGGGCAAAACCGGAGACAATAATCGCAGCACGATTGGGATAGGGTTCGCTGACGTACTCAGCGTAAACCCGGTTAACGGTCGCAAGGTGCTCTCGGTCGGTGACGTAGATCAGCGCCTGTGTCAGGCCTGCCATGCCGGGTCCGGCACAGTTCAACGTGTGCTTAAGGTTGGCCATGGTCTGCCTGGCCTGTGCCTCTATGCCACCGTCGACCACCTGGCCACTGGCGTCAATGGGAATCTGGGCGGTAAAAAGGATACCGTTGGCCGTAACGGCCCATTCGAGAGGCGCTTTTGATTTCGGCAACTCAGTTGCAATGGGACTAATAACAGGTGTCGCTATAACAGGTGTTGCCATTATCCGTTCCTCTCCGGTCAGTCATCATCGCTTTTACCAGCCCCTGCGCCGCCGCGGGAGGCCTCGGAGGCTTCCACCAGCAACCGGTCGGCCAGGGATTTAAGGGTTTTCCATAGCTGGTCGTCTACTTCCAGGCCTTCGACCAGGGCCCGGTCTCGCTGATTTTCCAGCTCTTCCTCGGTCTGCCGCATCAGGTTGGTCAGGGCATAGTCCGAACGCAGGCTTGGCAACAGGTCAACGTGGTTGGCCATAATCAGGGTGATACCATCGTTTTTTTCGACGTCGTCCGGAACATCTTCCAGGCTGTAAACACAGATCTCCGGCACCGGATGACCGGCCTTGAAGCCAACCACCTGCTCTATTAAAGGTTCGTGGGAGTTACGCCAGAAGGCGGTGACATTCATGCCCCGTCGGGCCAACCGGGAAAGATA
Source organism: Marinobacter sp. ATCH36 (assembly GCF_023555055.1). Lineage (GTDB taxonomy): Bacteria > Pseudomonadota > Gammaproteobacteria > Pseudomonadales > Oleiphilaceae > Marinobacter. The sequence continues at coordinate 44,197 of NZ_JAMJPL010000006.1, read as the reverse complement.
GCCAATCACCAACACCCGGTTGTGACAGCGACGGATCTTGGTAATGGATAACCCCCGCGCCCGGGCTCTGGCATAACCCAGTTCCACCGCCAGGCTGGCATTGCCCAGAATGCTGTGGTTGTGGGCGTCCAGCACACTGAAATCGGCGTCCTGATAAACCAGGGTCGGAGTGTCGGCAGGATCTTCGGTCAGCAGATAGGCCAGCCCTTTCTTGAGTGCCGCCACACCACCAAGGCCGTGGGCTTCCATCCAGGCGACCATTTCTGCCGCGTCAATGGCATCGCCCTCGGCGAAACCGATACCGATGAAGGCCTTGCGGCCCATGCCCTGCAGTTCGTTAAATGAAACTTTCATAAAGAATCCGAATCCGGCTCTACCGGGAAACTCCAGTCATCCAGTGCCGCCAGCCGCGCCATATCGGCGCCGTGATCACTGAACAGTTCACGGAACAGCGGCGCCCCCTGAAACAGGGTTACCCGCACCCAACGGTCAGACTTGGGATCGAACCGGCTGGCACCAAAAAACGATAGTTTGGTGCGCAGCAGATGCATAGGCTTCATATCCCGATGCCAGAGATTGGCCTGAATCTCACCATAGGGGGTGGCGCCCATGGTCTGGATGCGCCGCACGCATTCCTTCTGACCCGGGTGCGCCATCAGAAATTCCACCACCGATCCCCGGGGGCTGCGGTCCAGAAAGGCATCCAGCAATTGGTAAGTTCGGTAAATCCGTGGCCCGATGGCCAATGGCAATTCTTTTTCGGCTCCGGGTTCCTCTGCGCGCACCCCGAGCCTTGGCTCTTCCTTTTCCACCGAGCGATACCAAAACCAGTATTTGTGGTCGGGATTTTTGGGGTCGTAATCCAGCGCCCAGGCAAACCGGTTTTCAATCATCTGCTTCAGGGCTGTCGCTTTCATTTCCGGCTGCAATTCCAGTATTTCCTCACACGCCAACTCGTCCTCGGCGGCATCAATCACATCCGGATAGAGTTCGATCAGCAGAGTGTTAATCAGCTCCTGCGCCTCCAGGGAGCAGTTGTCGTCGGCCCAGTTCAGAAGCTCATCCCATAAAGCGGGGCTCGCTTGCATCTGGTCCAGCCAGACAATAACTGCCGCAATTGAAGTCACCGTGGCCGCATTTCGCCGAGTTTGCTCGGCGTCCTCGGTCACCGTTTCCACAAAATGCTGGTGGGCGCGGCGCAACAGCGTCATCAGATGAAGCCGCGATGCTTCCGTGGGGGGCTGTTCACGAGCCCAGGCCAGCGCCCGTTCGCGACAGTACACCCATTGCTGGATCAACTGCGGATGGTTAATCAGAAACGGCGCCATGCCTAGGCCAGTGGAGTTACCAATACCCAGATAGCGTTGCAGCGCCGGGGCCAGACCCACCGCCTGGTCCGGAGCCCGACACCGGGCCAGGTGTTCCACCTGATGAATGGAGAAGTGCCGCAGCAGATAAACCGCAAACATCTGCGCCGAAAACGGCCGGTTAAAATCCGGATTTTTCTGCAGACGGGCATAGTCGGCGATGCCGAACTTGCCGTTGCCGTAGACCGCAGTGGTGCGATACAGGTAGCCCACGCGGGTCAACCAGGCCGGGTCAGGCTGGCGCCCCTCTGCCAGGGCTTCGACAAAATATCCGAAATTGCGCAGGCTTTTATTGGCCCGGGACAACACCAGCAACCTGGGGTTCTGGCGCCCGGCTTCCTGCAATGGCACGTTGGATTCCATCTGCTCCAGCAGAATATCGTCTACCGGCCCCTCAACCAGGGCAAAGGTGACGTCCCAGGCTTCGGCAATCACTCTGTCAGAGCGTTGTTCCGGGTCCAGATGCCGGGAAAACACCACACCATGATAGATATGGTGCGGCGTCTCAAGACGATAGATCACCACGCCATGGCCCTGATCGTCCAGATCATTTCGAACGGTGCTTACCGTCCAGTCTTCCCGCGCCATCTGGCGCACCAGGCTGCGGGAGAAACTCAGACGGCTGGCATGCAGGCTACCCAGCCGCACCAGGTTCATCACCCTGGCGGCGGGTCGCAGTTTCAGCTCAGTGTTTATATTCAGTTGGGTAGCCATGCTTCATTTCCCCGATACAGATTCTGCGGAGCCGGTGTGCTCACCGACCAGTGCCACCTCACCCCTGGGTGGCACAATGCCCTGCTCACGGGCCATGGCGTAAGCGGATTTGGGGCCGAGGTAAAGCGTAGGTAGCAGAATCAGGGACACCGGAATCGCCGTGATCACAATAAACTGCTGCAGTGCGCTGATTTGCCCGGCTCCCATATTCAGGAGAACAGCTGCCATCAGCGCCATGGCAACACCCCAGAAGGCCCGCACAATTGGCTCCGGTTCATCGTGCCCGGCACTGACCACTGCAATGGCGTAGCTCATGGAATCGCCGGTGGTGGCGACGAATATGGTGGTCAGCAGCAGAATAGCCACCGCCATCAATGTGCCACCCGGTAGCGCCTGGGCAACGGTCAGCGTCGCAACATCAAACTGGAAGTTATTGAGAGCTCCTGTCAGATCGATGGCCCCGGTCAGCTGGTAGAAAATGCCCGAACCACCCAGCAACGTAAACCAGATGGTGGTAGCCACCGGCGCCATCACCCCCACCGCCAGAATCATCTGGCGGACGGTTCTGCCGCGGGAAATGCGGGCCACGAAAATGGCCATCAAAGGCCCGTAGCCCAGGAACCAGGCAAAGAAGAACACCGTCCACCACTGCATCCACCAGCCTTCAGCGGTACTGGCGGTCACCGTAGCCATGGAGAAAAATGAGTCGATATACTCACCGAAACCCTGGGTGTAGGCGTTGGTCAAAAACAGCGTCGGGCCGAAAATAAAAATAACCGCCGCAATCGCCAGCGCCAGGAACACGTTAAACCGGCTCAGAAACTGGATGCCCCGGTGAATGCCGGTCATCGCCGACGTCACGTAGACCCCGGCCAACACCACCAGTATCAGCAGCTGCGTGCCATACCCCTGGGAAAACCCGAAGAGTTCGTGCAGGCCAAAACTGACCTGGGTGGCCAGAAACCCGATAGGCCCCACAGTACCGGCAACCACGGCGATCACGCACGCAGCGTCGACGACACCGCCAAACCAGCCGCTCATCACCTTTTCACCAAATACCGGATACAGCAGCGTTCGGGGCTGCAGCGGCTGGCCTTTCACATAGTGGGCGTGAGCCAGCACAATCGCCGACAGCGTGCCCAGAATCGCCCAAGCCAGAAAGCCCCAGTGCATGAACGACTGCGCCAGGGCAGGCGCCACCGCTTCCGCCGTACCCGCTTCCGTATCGAACACCGGCGGCGTCACCACAAAGTGATACACCGGCTCACCAGCGGCAAAAAACACACCGCCACCTGCCAGCAAGGTGCACATGATGATCGACAGCCATTTGAACGTGCTCAACTCCGGCGTATTCATGTTGCCAACCTTGGCACTGCCCGCCGGGGAGATGGCCACACCCATGCCAATCAGAAAGGTCAGCAACAACAGAAGCTGAAAGAACGAACCCAGAGTCTGGGCCGTCCAGGCAAAACCGCTGGAAATCAGCCCGGCCGTCCACTCAATGTCGTACAAGGAGAGGCCGAGAAACAATAGAATGAAACCAATGCTCAGGCCCAATACAATCGGGTCACCAAAGCGCCTTACACCCGCTTCCAGAGTCGCGGTAGAGCTAGCTGAGTTTGTCATGGCGTTTACCTGTTTTTGTTGTTGGGGCTAGGTTTGAGACTCAGACCACGGCGCCTGGCTCGGGCCGCGTCCCTTCGGTTAATTGCCGGAGCCAGTTACGCCCCATGATTTTTCCAACTTCCTCTTGATTGAACCCTTTCTGGCGTAAACCTTCCGCGATATTGTTGAAATGCCGGTTGTCGCTGAACCAGGACAGCGGCGCAGGCCAACCAGCATTCGACTGATCACCTTCACCATAGTCCATAGCCTTGGTCCAGCGACCATTGCGCATCCAGGTCAGTACCGATTCCGGTTGGCCCTGGCACAGGTCTGTACCCAATCCAATATGGTCTATTCCCATCAGGTCTGCGGTATCGGCCACCATGCCGCAGAACTCATCCAGGGTGCAGTCCGGACCATTCTTAAGATGGAACGGATACACCGAGAATCCCAGAATGCCACCGCTTTGCGACACCGCACGCAACACTGCATCAGACTTATTACGCTTCGCAGCATGAAAGCTGGCCGGGTTGGCATGGGAAATAATCACCGGCCGCTCGGACAGCTCAATGGCATCCAGGGTCGAGCGCTCTGAACTGTGGGACATATCAATCAGCATGCCGACACGGTTCATTTCCCGGATCACCTGCTTGCCAAAACGGGTAATACCGCTGTCTTCCGCTTCGTAGCAACCACAGGCCAGCAGGCTCTGGTTATTGTAGGTGAGCTGCATGATCAGCAGCCCCAGCCGACGCATAATGGCGACCAGATCAACATCATCTTCAATGGGGGAGCAGTTCTGGGCACCGAAAAAGATGCCCACCCGATTACTCTCCCGGGCCAACTCGATATCGCTGGCCTGGTAAACCGGCATGATCAGATCGGCGTGCGCTTCAAAACGGCGCTGCCATTCTCCAAAGCGCAGCAGAGTCTCTCGGCAGTTCTCGTGATACACCAGGGTGGCATGCACCGCATCAACACCGCCTTCGCGCATTTCCTCGAATATGGCCCGTGACCAGTTCGAGTACTGAAGCCCATCAATGGTAAGAACAGACTGTGACATGGCGGTGTCCTCAGGCCTTGGTGTAACAGGTTTTCACCACGGTGTAGAACTCCCGGGCGTACTGGCCCTGTTCCCGTGGACCAAAACTGGACTCTTTGCGACCACCGAAAGGCACGTGATAATCGGTGCCGGCCGTGGCCAGGTTCACCATGACGCAACCGGTCTCGGCGCGAGCCTTGAAATCCGACGCCCAATGCAGGGAGCGGGTGATCAGGCCGGCGGTCAGGCCATAGTTGGTATCGTTCAGAGTTGCCAGTGCCGCTTCATAATCCGGAACCCGGATCACACAGGCCACCGGACCGAACACTTCGTCCCGGTTGATGCTCATGTCATTAGTAGTGTTGGTAAACAACACTGGCTGCATGTAATAGCCTTCAGTCCCGGCGTTGACTTCCTCGCCCCCGAACGCCAGCGTGGCGCCCTCTTCCAGCGCCACATCAACCCAGTGACGGTTAGCCGCAAGCTGGCTTTCGCTGGCAATGGGGCCGATAACCGTGCCATCCGCCATTGCCGGACCAACCTTCGCTGCGGCAAGTTTTGCGGTAAGCTTCTCCACGAATTCGTCGTGCACTGCATCGGTAACAATCAAGCGAGAGGAGGCCGTGCACTTCTGCCCGGAACCGGAATAGGCGCCGGCGAAAGCGGCATCAACCGCCAAGTCCAGGTCAGCGTCGTCCAGTACGATCAAAGCGTTCTTGGAGCCCATTTCCAGCTGGCACTTCACCAGGTTGGCAGCGGTAGCGGCGGCCACCCGCCGACCAACCCCAAGCGACCCGGTAAAGGTGATGGCCTGAACATGGGGACTGGTAATCAATGCTTCGCCTGCTTCACTGCCACTGCCGTTGATCAGATTGAAAGTACCTGGGGGCAGACTCTGGCGACTGATGATTTCAGCAAGTGCCGAGGCGCTTGCAGGCACCAGATTAGCCGGTTTGAAAACCACCGCATTGCCGAAAGCCAGGGCCGGCGCGATCTTCCAGACAGCTGTCGCCAGGGGGAAATTCCAGGGGCTGATGACGCCAACGACACCCAACGGCTCGCGGCGGGTTTCGATTTCAACACCGGGGCGCACCGAGGCCACGCGGTCATCAATCTGGCGCAGCACTTCGGCTGCGTAATAATGAAAGAACTGGCCGGAGCGATACACTTCACCCTTACCTTCCGCCAGCGGTTTGCCTTCCTCCCGTGAAAGCAGTTCACCGAGCTCATCCTTGCGGGCAATCAGTTCATTACCGATAGCCATCAGCGCCCCGTAACGGGCCTCAAGCCCTGTTTCAGCCCACGCTTTCTGACCCTCCCGGGCAGCCGCAATAGCCTGGGTTACCTGGGCAGCACTGGCCTGATCGTAATAGCCGATGATATCGCTAAGGTCTGAAGGATTCTGGTTAGGTTGGGCAGGCTGTTCGCCCTTGACCCATTCCCCACCAATGTAGAGCGCATAGGACTGTGACATGAGAATCTCCTTAATATGTACCCAAAGCCTAGCCGTCTTTTTTGCATAAGCATAATCAAAAATTTGGCATTTTTGATAAGGATTACTTATCATTAGGGGCAACCATATCGAAGCGAATAAATGATGGCACTCGAACTCAAAATTCAGCCCCTGCGTTACGTACTGGCGGTGTCGGAGGAAGGCAGTTTCCACAGCGCATCGCGGCTGCTGCATCGAAGCCAGCCAGCCCTGTCCATGGCAATAAGGGATCTGGAGGAACGGCTGGGGCAGCCTTTATTCGAGAAGAGCCAGAAGGGGCAGCTAACGCCGTTCGGTGAGTATTGCCTGCCCAGATTCCGGGAGCTGATCAAACAACACGACCGACTTGCCAACGAGCTACAGTACGTCGCCCAAGGCCAGCAAGGGCGAGTCGCACTGGCTACAGTGCCATCGATTGCCAGCCGCCTGATGCCAGAATTTCTCGCGGCATTCATTGCCGAATACCCGAACATCAACATAAACCTGCACGACGAAAACGCCGAGTTTGTCTGCCGCATGGTTGCCAATGGCGAGGTGGACCTGGGAATCAGCAGTGTCTGGGCGCAGGACGAACACCTGAGCTACACCCACCTTTTCGAGGACAACATAGGGGTTGTGTTGCACCGGGATCACCGGCTTGCAAACCGCGAAAGCCTGCAGTGGCAGGAATTGAAGGAAGAGCGTTTTATCACCAACGGCACCTCGCGGCTTCTGAAGAATACCGCAGCCGCCACCCTGGTGGACAACAACGACTTCTACATCTCCAACATGATCTCCCTGCTCGCGATGCTGGAAGCCGGCAGTGGCATTACCACGCTGCCCCGCCTGGCTTTTCCGGTGGATAATCACAAGCTGTGTTTCGTGCCCCTGAATGAGCCCAAACTGATCCGCCAGATAGGCATCATCAAACTGGCCAATCGGTCACTGTCACCATCAGCCCAAGCACTCGAGCGGGTCATACTGAAACGACTGATAAGCCCCTCTGCTCAAGCGTAAAGCGACTCAATCACGTCCGTATATTTTTCGTAGATTTTGCTCCGACGCACCTTCATCGTTGCAGTAACCTCATCATCATCGTGATCCAGTTCCTTGGTGAGCAAATGGAAGCGTTTGATCTGCGCCACCTGGGGCAACTGTTCATTGCCTTTGTTCACTTCGGACTCGATCAGTTCGTTAACCCGCTGCTGCTCAGTCAGGCTGCGGAAGGTTGTGTAGGCAATCCGTTCCTGCTCGGCCCACTTGGCAACCGTGTCAAAGTCGATCTGGATCAGGGCGGAGACGTACTTTCTGGCCTCGCCAATCACGATGCACTCTTTAATATAAGGGCTCGCCTTGATGGTGTTTTCAATTTCGGTGGGTGAGAGATTCTTGCCGCCAGCGGTAATAATGATGTCCTTCAGTCGATCCACAATTTTGAGTTGGCCATCCCGCCATTCGCCGACATCTCCGGTGTGCAGCCAACCGTCTTTCAGAGTGGAGGCGGTTGTCTCGTCGTTCTTGTAATAACCCTTGAACATGCTGCCGCCGCGCATGATGATTTCGTTCTGCTCACCGAGTTTGACTTCGACACCGGAAATAGCGACACCCACGGTTCCCAGGTGCACGTCATCCACTGGCTGGGCGGTTGCAACACCGCTACTTTCCGTCTGACCGTATACCTCCACCAGGGGAATACCGATAGTTCGGAAAAACTCAAGGATCCCTGTGGATATGGGAGCCGCCCCAGTCAGCGCGATGGTGCACCGGCGCAGGCCAATAAAATTCTGCACTGAACGCAACACCAGCCAGTAACTGATGCTGTACAGGCATTTTTCTTTCAGGCTCCACTGCGCCCGGGGTTTGAATGCCATCGGCGAACACACCCGGATCGCCCAGTTAAACAGCGCCTGACGTACCCGGCCAGTTTCCTGGATCTTGATGTAAATGGACGAATGCAGCTTTTCCCATATCCGCGGCACCCCGAGAAAAAAGGTCGGCGCAATTTCCCGCAAATCTTCCTGAATCGTCCGCAGGCTCTCGCCAAAATTGACGGTGCTGCCTGCGTACATCGGGGCGATATTGGTGACCGCCTGCTCCGCCACATGGCATAGCGGCAGGTAGGAGAGGCTGGAGCCATGCTCGTCCGCCTGCAGCAGTTCAATAAGGCCGGGAGCCGCCGCATGGAGGTTACCCCAGCTAATCATTGCGCCTTTCGGCCGGCCGGTGGAGCCGGAGGTATAGACCATCAGGGCCGTCTCTTCCATCTGCTGGCTGTCCAGCAGCTCATCCACCAGTCCGGGATGCGCATTCTCAAACTCCCGGCCCCGGGCCTCAATATCCTCGAACGACGAGGGTGGCCGCGGATAATAACTCAGCCCTTTCATATCGATGGCGATATTGTGTTTCAGCTTGGGCAGCTCGGGCCAGGCCTCAAGAACCTTGTCAGTCTGTTCCTGATCCTCACACACCACTATTTCCGCATCGCTGTGCTCGAGAACGTAGGCCACCTCGTTCCAGGGGCTGGTCGGGTACACACCCACACAGATGCCACGGACTATCCCGATTCCCATCTGGGCAATGACCCACTCAACCCGGTTCTCCGAAATGATGGCCACATGGCCACCTTCCTCAAGGCCCAGGGCGCGCAGCCCAAGCCCGAAGTGGCGGGCACGCTGGTAGTAATCCTGCCAGGAATAGGCCTGCCAGATACCAAAGTCTTTCTGGCGCAGAGCCAGCGATTCAGGTCGATCTTTGGCGTGGGCCCGCAACATTTGCGCGAGCGTAAGGTAGGGAATGGAAGGTGTTGTCATGAAAGCCACCGTTTACGGCGTTTGTAGTGCTTGATGTCACGGTAACTGCGAGCTTCGCCTTCCTTGCCGCCCACGCCCAGATAAAATTCCCGGACATCCTCGTTGGCGGTAAGCTTGTCGGCAGGGCCGTCGATCACAATCTTGCCGTTCTCCATGATGTATCCGTATGAGGCTATCGCGAGAGAAACCGCCGCATTCTGTTCCACCAACAAAATCGCCGTGCCTTGCTCGCGGTTGATTCGCGACACAATGGTGAAAATTTCCTCCACCAGCAACGGTGCCAGACCCAGCGAGGGTTCATCCAGCATAATAAGCTTCGGTTGAGCAATCAGCGCCCGGCCCAGGGCCAACATCTGCTGTTCGCCGCCGGACAGGTACCCCGCCAGCTGCTTGCGGCGATCCTTCAGTCGCGGAAAGTAGTTGTAGACCGTCTCATAGCTGTCGCTAAGGGATGGCTTGTTGCCAGTCAGCGCGTAGGTGGCGGCAATCAGATTTTCCTCAACGGTGAGATCCTCAAACACACGGCGACCTTCCATGACATGGAACAAGCCATTTCGCACCAGTTTCTCGGGAGCCGTACCCTTCACATCCTTGCCCCGGAAACGGACTTCTCCGGCTGTCACTTCACCGTCTTCCAGGGTCAACAGGCCGGAAACACTTTTCAATGTGGTGGATTTACCGGCACCGTTGGAGCCGAGTAGCGCCACAATTGCGCCCTCGGGCACCCGCAGTGACAGGCCCCGAAGGACCTGCACTGACTTGTTGTAAACCACCTCGATGTTATCGATTTCCAGTAAGGCTTCCATACAGCCCCTCAGTCGAGGTGAATCCAGTCCGATACCGGCTCATAACGGCCTTCTTCGGCATTGACCCGCCAGATTCGGCCCACCGGGAAAGACATGTCCCTGACCGTAACCGGAATACCGATGATGCCGCCGGTATCCCAGTCCTCGATGGAAGCCAGTGCCTCGGCCATATTGTCACCGGTCAGTTCCTTACCAGCATCAAGTGTGCGCTTGACCACCTCGGTCCACACCATGGCATTGAACCAGCCCTGCATGTAGCCCGTGGGGCGGTAGCCCGCTTCCGGGTCGCTCTTCTCGGCCTGGGCCCGAAGCGCATCCAGCATTGGCCCGCTTTCCTCACTGTCGTAGTAGTTATAGGGCATGACGCCCATGTAGCCGTCAGCATCCGCACCCATCTTGTCGATGATCAGCTTGTCCGAGGACCAGAAGGTGCCCATGAACTGGGTGTCCAGGCCCATCTGGCGCATCTGTACCATGAACTCGTTGATCGGGGACAGCACGTAGCCGTGGAATACCACGTAATCGGGACGAACCCGGCGCAGCTTCAGAACCTCGGCGGAGACATCCACGCTACCGGGCTTGGTGACGATATCTTCAACCACTTCAATACCCAGCTCTGCGGCCCGGTCCTTGCCGTTCTCGATGGGGTCCTTGCCAAACTCGGTATCACTGTACACAAACGCGACCGTGGGCATGTCTCCGCCCTCGCCCTGGGAGGCAATGTATTCCAGAATGATGCCAAACATCTGGGTGTAGTTGGGGCCCGGGATAAACTGATACGGATACTGCTCATTATCCGTCAGCGCAGTCGCGAAGGACGCGCCACTCATCAGCGTATTACCTTGGCTGTTCAGCTCCGAGGCGATCGACTTCATGAACCCGGTGCTGTCACCGTAATAGGTCGCCGGTGATTCACTGCCGGAAATCTTTTTGAAAGCGGCCACCGAACGGTCCACCTCGTAGGCAGTATCTTCCATCACATACTTCACCGGATGGCCATTGATTCCGCCTTCGCTGTTAATCCAGTCGGTGTAATCCGTCAGACCCGCGTGGATGTGAATGCCGGCAAAAGCAAATACGCCGGACAGTGGTATGGAGCCACCGAAGACGATGGGCTCCTTGTCCTGGGCCATGGTTGGGGCGGCTACTGTTAAGGCAGCAACCAGGCTGCCGAGCCCGGCGAGCCGACGACCTTTCTTAAGAACGTTTCTGAACATGGTTCTTCTCCTTGCAGCTTCTTGTTGTTGGTGTTGCAAAAACCGTTAATTCTGGAATGGCCACAGGCGGAAAAAACGGCGAATGCGATGCCATATTTCCGCGAGGCCATGGGGTTCGAAAATCAGAAAGCCTACAATCAGGGCGCCGAAAATAATCTCCAGCATCGGCGACATGAACACGGGGGCATTGGGGTAAAACGGCGTCAGGGCCGCAGTCAGCAATTTCAGAGCTTCCGGAACCAGAGTCATGAAGGCCGCACCAAGTATGCCTCCCAGAATATTACCCATACCGCCGACGATGACCGCCGCGAGATAGAAAATCGACATGGAAAGAGGAAAGCTCTCCGGTGTGACTACCCGGTAAAAATAAGCGAACAGGCCACCGGCCACCCCGGCATAGAATGAGCTGAGTGCGAAGGACATCAGCTTGTAGCGCAAAAGATCAATACCGAGAATCTCGGCGGAAATATCCCGATCACGAATGGCGATGAAGGCCCTGCCAATCCGGGTCCGGAACACATTGGCGGCGGCGAGAACCATCAGCACCGCCAACGGCACGATGATGAAATACATCATGAAATCACTCTGGAACGACCACCCGAACAGGTGCGCCGGTTCCAGGCTCAGGCCGCCCATACCGCCGGTGACCGATTCCCACTCGGCAAAAATGAAATGCAGGAACACGCTGGCCGCCAGGGTGGCAATAGCCAGGTACAACCCCTTGACCCGCAGCGAGGGCAGGCCCACCAGAATACCGACAGCGGCAGCCATCAGCCCGGCCAGCACCAGAGTTATCGGAAATGGCAGGCCGGTATTAACCGAGAGCCAGGCCACGGTATAGGCGCCAACGCCCATGAACCCCGCTTGCCCCAGGGAAATCAGTCCGGTAAAGCCGGTCAGGATGTTCAGGCCGGTAGTGCTGATCACGGCAATACCCACCAGGCAGCCAAGATAAAGCAGGTAGGAATCGGCCATGAACGGAAACACCAGCAGAATCAGCAGGAACAGACCAAACCACATTTTTTGGGTAGGCGTGGTCCAGATCGCCTCATCGGCCTCGTAGCTCTGTTTTGCGTCACCGATGCGCATCTTACACTCGCTCTATTTCGTGGGTGCCAAAAAGGCCATAGGGTCGAATAACCAGAATCACCGCCAGCACCAGGAAGGTCGCCGGCATACGATACTCGCCACCCAGATAAGCGCCGGCTACGGTCTCCAGCCAACCAATGAACACGCCAGCGATCAGCGCCCCCAGAATGCTGTCCAGACCACCGACTATCACCACCACCAGCACACTCAGCCCGATGATTCCGAACTGGGGGCTGAGGCCACCGGTGGCGGCCACCAGCACACCCGCCAGCGACGCGGCCAGAGAACCGAACACCCATGCCATGTTGAATACCCGGCGCACGTTGATGCCCATGGAATAGGCCGCTGCCTGGTCGGAGGCCGTCGCCCTCAACGCAACACCACCCCGGGAGAAGCGGAAATAGAGCAGGTAAAGGATCAACAACGCAGCACCAATCAGGAATCCGTAGGCAATCTTCGGCGCCAGATAGAGTGGGCCGATGAAGACCGGCTCCCGTGGCAGGAAACTGGGCAGTAATTGCGGGTCGGCAGTCCAGATGAATTCCACCAGGCCCACCAGGATACTGGCGATGCCGATGGTCACCATGACCACCGAAATGGGAGATTCACCCAGCATCGGCCGGATCATGGTCTTCTCGATCACTCCGCCCAGAATACTGCCACCGATCACCGCCATCGGCAGGGCAATCCAGGGCGAAAGTTCCATGCCGCCGGCAAAGGCCAGAAACAGATAGGCCGCAAACATCATGATTTCGCCAATGGCGAAATTGATCACCCGGGTCGCTTTGTAGATGATCACAAAGCCCAGGGCGATCAGCGAATAAAGTCCGCCCATGGCCAGGCCGGCGAGGCTGATTTCACCGAAGAACAACCAATCCATCAGGCGGCCTCCCCTTCCGGATTAAGCTTCTTGCGCAGGCTGTCGATGTCACTATTGCCAAGGTAAGCCTTGATCACCTCGGGATTCTTCTGAACATCGGACGGCAGGCCCTCGGTAATAACCTGGCCGAAGTTGAGCACCACAATGTGGTCGGAAATATCCATTACCATGCCCATGTCGTGCTCCACCATCAGCACGGTAATGCCCCACTCCTCCCGGATATCCAGAATGAAACGGGCCATGTCTTCTTTCTCTTCCCGGTTCATGCCGGCCACTGGCTCATCCAGCATCAGCACTTTCGGCTGCATGGCCAGTGCCCGGGCCAGCTCCACCCGCTTCTGTAATCCGTAGGAGAGGCTCGCCACCGGCTGGCGACGGATATGATCAATTTCCAGAAAATCGATGATGCGCTGTTCCACGTCCTTGCGAACCACCATTTCCTCTCTGCGGGCCGGGCCGAAATACGCCAGAGCACTGAGCAGGCCGCTTTTCATGTGCACATGGGCGCCCAGCTTGATGTTGTCGAGTACGGTCATCCCCCGGAACAGGGCAATATTCTGGAAGGTTCGGGCCAACCCCAGAGCGGCCCGACGAGGCGGCTTGATACCGCTTGAGAGCACCTGACCCTCATAGCTGATGGTGCCTTGCTGGGGCTTGTAGAAACCGGAAATGCAGTTGAAAAGTGACGTTTTGCCTGCGCCGTTCGGGCCGATGATAGTGGTAACGGTTCCTTCAGGCACGCGGAAACTGACATCCTGCAAGGCCTTTACACCACCAAAAGACAAAGACAGGTTACTGATATCGAGGACGCTCACTTCACCTCCCGGCACCCTTGGCGCCGGGTAGACAGGAGCGCTGACACGCATTGCCTCGACCCAACTCACGCCTAAAGATGATTGTAATTCTTGTTTTTTCTTGTCATCGGGGCATGCCCCGACCCTGACTTAAAGTAGTCCATTCAGGCAACAATAGGCAAACTCTTCTATTCTATTACCCGACAGACACTAACCACCTTACGCAGCGTAAGGTTCTTCAGATGCACTGCGGCGGGAGAAAAACCCGATATGGCAGAACAATTGGTAATCACCCACTTTGACCCTGGAACCGGTGTAGCAACACTTACCTTCAACAGGCCAGAAGCTTTGAACGCGATCAACGTGCCCCTGGCAGAGGCTTTCCGTGCCGCTGTTCAGGAATTGAAAGCCTTACCGGGGGTACGATGCGTGGTTCTGACTGGCGCGGGGCGAGCCTTTATGGCGGGTGGGGATATCGCCAGCATGGCCGGAACTCCTGATCAGGCAGGCGGTACCATCAGCGCCATACTGGACGCGGTCAATCCGGCCATCCTGCTGTTGCGCGGTATGGATGCTCCGGTGATCGCTGCAGTCAAAGGGGTCGCTGCCGGCGCGGGGCTGAGCCTTGCAATGATGGCAGATATTATTGTTGCTGAGGAGAATACGAAATTTCTGGTCGCCTACAATGGCATCGGCGCCGTTCCTGACTGCGGTGGCAGCTGGTTTCTACCCCACAGGGTTGGGGCTGGTCGGGCTTCGGAAATGATGATTCTGGGCCGCACACTGGCAGCCCCAGAGGCCAGAGACTGGGGTCTTATTAACACCGTGGCCCCAGACGAACAGTTCGAAAGTGTACTCACAGCGACGGTTGCCAAGGCAGCGGAGGGGCCTGGCCAGGCATTTGGTGCTTTTCGCCGGCTCGTTGATCAGGCGAGCGGCGGCAATTCACTGGCTGAGCATCTGGAAGCCGAGCGCCAGGCCTTCCTGGCAATGACCAGGACGACTGATTTCAGCGAAGGGGTGTCCGCATTCCTGGCCAAGCGGAAACCGCGCTTTAAGGGTTATTGAACCACACGTCACAATTCTGAGACCACCCCCAACTCGTCAAGTATTCGGGGGTTATCAAAATGTCGCTGTCCGATGAACGCAATGGCATGGGTGCCGTGGATACGCATGGCGCCGGGGCTGGGAATGGCCGTTGGCCAGAATACGAAGCGTTCCAGCCGCCGGGACTCCGGAACCAGCCCCTGTGCGTTAAAAGGACTATAATAACGCCCATCCGGGCTGGCTAGCGCTCTTAATCGTGTGTAGGGCAATACCTTTAACGGCTTTACGGACTGCGGTATTCCAGCAGGTTGCACACCCAGCAAGTGATGCGTATTGGATTCCAGCCACAAGGTATGTTGAAACTCTGGATCCAGCGTTCTCCCGATATTGAAAGGCTCCTGAGTAACCGGCAACGCTGGCTGAGACCTGAAGCCACCCGCGGGAAAAAACTGATACCAGCACCCGCACTGATGCATCTTGTCATAGCCCAGAACCGACCCCGATGACGACAGATGAACCCGCCAGGTAATTCCGTCGAACTGGCCAGCAAGTATATCCAGCCACTGATCAGCCCGGCGCTCCGCAAACCAGACACTGTAATTCAGTTGTATCGTTATCTCCTCCTGAAACCGCCCATAACTGATATCGGTATATATGGCGGGTTGGCTTATATCCCGCAGAATGGCTCCGGAAGCGTCGGCTATCAGTCGCAGTGGGCGATCATTGGCGGCCAGGCCGCTAGCCCCATGCCTGACCGCCAGCGCTGGCATAAAAGCATCAAGCAGCTGGTACTCAGTAGCAGGAGACAGCAGCGGTATGCCCAGCTCATCAAGCGCCTGCCGACGCAGCAAAGCCAATGCCTCGTCAGGCGAGAGGGAAGGCCTCTGCCGGCCATAATGCGCCCATTGCCCGATTGTCTCAGGGCCGGTATTGGCAAACTCGCGCTGTTTTTTCTGGAGGTACCCGTGCTCGCTGACAACCCCCAGATAGAAAGGCAGGGCCGTCAGAGGGTAAAGGCCAACCCAACGTTTCCAGGTGTGATACTGGTCTTCGGGAGTTAAGCCAGTTAACCGGGGTAACTCAGCCTGACGTCCTACAAGTGCCTTACCACAATCAACCAGCGCACGTTTCACCTCTGCCCTGCTGCCCGGCCAGTAATGGCTCAGCCGACCCTGGGTGGCCGCTGGCAGGCGTTTCCATTCCAACATCAGGCCTTCTACAGCCTTGTGATTCTGGTGCATCAGCCAGCGCTGGTAGGCTACTTCTGACAACTCACCCGCATCGAAACTGGCCAGAAATCGTGAGGTGCGCAAGAAGGGAAAACCCTGTACCCGCTGGTGCCGGGCATCTCTGGCAGGGCATTTGGCCGAGATTGCATATCCAGAGTTATCGGCGGGCCTTGGCGACGGGTAAACAGAGTGACACTGTCGCGAGGGGGCATCGGCCAGGAAAAATCCGTCGCCATATACACCAGAGTCTGGTTCTCGCGCGGCCTTGCCAGAATTCTCAGCGAACCCAGTTTTGGCACCCATCGTCGTAAATGGCAAGGTTCCTCGAGAAACGTCAGTACCCGACCTACCGGGGCCGGAACCAAGACCGTGGCATGAATCTCGTCCGGGCCTTGACGGGATACACGTGCGACTTCCACCGCCACCGCATAATCCGGCAAACCGACCGCCAGGGTAGTCAGCAAAACAAGAGGCACGAGCTTCAGTAACGCGTCGTGAAACATGTAACCTCCTGGCAACGGCTGCCACCCAGGCCTTGCGCCACGGAATACACTTCAATAGCGCGAAACCTCTCCAGCTCGCCTTTAACCCAATTATAGAAAACTTAGGTCAAGAGATAACACCACGATCTCTGAGATCCTCAATCTCCGCAGAGGACAATCCAGCCAGGCGCCGGAGAATCGGGGCTGACTGTTGCCCCAACAATGGCGGGGCCGTGCGATAGGTTACAGGTGTCAGTTTAAGCTTGATCGGATTGCCGACGGTTGGCACCTCCCCCAGGTAAGGATGGGGAACAGTCTGTCGCATACCTCGAGCCAGAACCTGAGGGTCGTCAAATACCTGATCCAGGGTGTTTACTGGCCCGCAAGGCACCCCTGCCCGCTCCAGAACCTCCAGCCATTCAGCGGTGGACCGCATCACCGTAGCCTGCCTGAGTTTCGGAATCAGCTCCCCGCGATTGGCCACTCGGGCACGGTTTGTCACAAAGCGCTCATCGGCAGCCCACTCTGCATGCCCGAGTACGTCACAGAGCCGGGCAAACTGCTGATCATTGCCCACTGTCAGCACCATATCACCGTCTGCAGTAGGGAAATCCTGGTAAGGAACGATGTTGGGATGAGCATTCCCCATCCTGGCCGGGGCTGTACCCGTGGTCAGATAATTCATTGCCTGGTTGGCCAGGCAGGCCACCTGCACATCCAGCAGGGCAGCCTCCACATACTGCCCCTCTCCCGTCCGGTCCCGGTGGCTGAGGGCAGCAAGTACACCAATGGTGGCATAAAGCCCGGTCATGATGTCCGTCAGTGCCACACCGACCTTCATCGGCCCGGCACCAGGATCGCCCTCCGGCTGCCCGGTGATACTCATCAACCCGCCCATGGCCTGGATCAGGAAATCATAACCGGGGCGATTCGCGTAGGGGCCATCCTGGCCAAACCCGGTAATTGAACAGTAGATGAGTTTCGGATTGATTCGTTTCAGACTGTCATAATCCAGGCCATATTTTTTGAGGCAACCCACTTTGAAATTTTCCAGCACTACATCGGATTCGGCCACCAGTTTGCGGATCAGCTGCTGGCCCTCCGGATGAGAAATATCCACCGCCAGGGACTGTTTGTTTCGGTTGGCAGTCAGAAAGTAGGCAGAAAGCTCGACACTACCGTCAGCCCCCTGGAAATAGGGCGGCCCCCAGGAACGGGTGTCGTCACCACTTCCCGGGCGCTCGATCTTGATAATTTCCGCACCCAGATCTCCCAGCATCTGACCGGCCCAGGGGCCGGCAAGGACTCTGGAAAGATCGAGAACACGCAGGTGTGACAGGGTGCCTGACATCAGGTTGTCCTTGTTAGCGGGAGGTTAGCGCATGCCACCGAGACATAGATATTTGATCTCCATGAACTCATCCAGGCCATACCGGGAACCTTCCCGGCCAAGGCCGCTTTCCTTGACGCCGCCAAACGGAGCCGCTTCTGTGGAAATGATCCCATCGTTGATACCGATCATGCCAGTTTCCAGGGCCTCAGCCACGTGCCAGATACGCCGGATGTCGTTGCTGTAGAAGTACGCCGCCAAACCAAATTCCGAGTCATTGGCCATAGCAATCGCCTGCTCTTCGGTATCAAACCGGAACAACGGCGCTACCGGCCCGAAGGTCTCCTCACTGGCCACCAGCATGTCCTGAGTAACATCGGTAAGAATGGTCGGCTCGAAGAAGGTGCCACCTAGCGCGTGTGTGCTGCCCCCCAACGCCACCTTGGCGCCCTTACCGGTGGCATCGGCGATATGCCGTGTGACCTTGTCCAGGGCTGCCTGGTTGATCAGCGGGCCCTGGTGGGTGTCACCTTCGAGACCGGCGCCCACTACCAGTTTACCGACCGCTTCTTTCAGCTTTTCAACAAATTGGTCATACACACCGGACTGAACGTAGACACGGTTGGCGCAGACGCAGGTCTGCCCGGTATTGCGGTACTTGGAAGCCATCAGTCCGGCCACGGCGGCATCGAGATCGGCGTCGTCAAACACGATAAACGGGGCATTGCCACCCAATTCCAGACTCACCTTTTTGACCGTGCCGCTGGCCTGGCGCATCAGCAGTTTGCCGACCGGTGTGGAACCCGTAAACGAAACCTTGCGAACGATCGGGTTGGTGGTCAACTCTTCACCCACCTCTGGCGCCCGGGCCTTCGAGCAGGTAATGATATTGACAATACCCGGGGGAATACCCGCCTCCTCCGCCAGCACCGCGAGAGCGAGAGCGCACAGAGGCGTATCCTCCGCCGGTTTCACCACCACTGGGCAGCCGGCGGCGAGGGCCGGGGCAACTTTGCGGGTGATCATGGCCACCGGGAAGTTCCAGGGTGTGATCGCCGCCACCACCCCTATGGGCTGCTTGATCACTACAATACGCTTATCCCGGCCATGGCCCGGGATAACGTCGCCATACGCCCGCTTGGCTTCCTCGGCAAACCACTCGATAAAGCTGGCACCGTAGCCCACCTCACCCCGGGCTTCAGCCAGCGGCTTGCCCTGCTCTGCAGTCATCAGCCGGGCCAGATCTTCCTGATGTTGCATCACCAGGTCGAACCACCGGCGCATAATACCTGCCCGCTCTTTGGCTGGGCGGGCACGCCAATCCGGCCACGCCGCTTCGGCCGCCCGAATGGCCTGACGGGCATCTTCAGCATTCATATCCGGCACATTAGCCAGATGTTCACCATTGGCCGGATTCGTCACCGCAAGCCGGTTGCCCGAGCTCGCCTGGACCCATTCGCCGTTAATGTAGGCGCTTTCGCGCAAAAGTTCAGAATTCGTCAACCTGATAGTCATCACAGTCCTCACAGGAGGGCGTCCACACCCTCAGAGTAAATAGCTTTCAATCACATCCCTGACAAACACAGCGTAGTCGTCAACGGCAACATTCTGATCGCGGTATTTCCTGCGTTTCAGGTACCAGTCCTGCAACAGGGCTTTGATCATTGAGGCCACAAGACGCGCGTTTCTTGAGCGGTAAACCCCGGCTTCGATGCCGTCTTCAATGACTGCCAGGAAGATCTCTTCGATCTCCAGCTCGATGGCAACCGCATCTCGCTTTTCTTCAGTCGGCAGGCTTTTCGCTTCCATGTAGGAAAAGTAGAACCAGGCCCGCATCAGCTCACTCAGATAAAGATGCGCCTTGATCGCGGCGAACAAACGATCACGCACATCCCGGACCTCCCCAGTGTAATGGAGCAGCGTCCGGCGCGTGATAATGAACCCGTGGCTCTGAATCAGGTGAATCAGGTCGTCCTTGTTGCGAATGTAGGCATAGAGCCCACCCATACTTAATCCGGAATCCGCGCACAGATCCCTCAGCGTCATGGCATGGAAACCCTTGAAGTTGGCCAGGCGCAGGGTCGAATCAATGATACGGGTCAGGTTCTTGACCGCCGTCGCCTCCTTCTTGATGCTGATTCGTTCCTTGTTCTGACGGTAAACATCACGAATCACATCCTCCTTGGACATGCTCAGTTCACCACGGAATGCTTCGTAATTCTTGATCATAGCTACCACGCCCCTCTGCTCCTGCGGCGGGGATTATACGCCAGGTTATGCCACTGACAGGAATCGGTCCTGGGTAGCCTGGTCAGCCCGCAACTCATCACTGGTCGCCTCGTGCACCACCTGGCCCTTCTCGAGGATATAGGCCCGCTGGGCATGCTTGAGAGCAAATCGCACGCTCTGGTCGGTAAACAGGATGGTTGTGGTCTGGCTCAGATCATCAATCAGCTCACCAATCTGCTGCACGATGACCGGGGCCAGGCCTTCATTGGGCTCGTCCAGCAGCAGTAGCCTGGGCTGAATCATCAGCGAGCGCGCTACCGCCAGCATCTGTTGCTGGCCACCTGACAGGGTGGCACCGTCCTGATCCGCCCGCTCACCCAGCATCTCGTATTTATCGAGGATGCCATCAACCGTCCAGCGGGCAGTACTGCCTTTGCGTTGATAGGCGGCCACATCCAGATTGTCCCGCACTGTCAGCCCGGGAAATATACGGCGATCTTCCGGCACATAACCGATGCCGGCGCGAGCAATCCGGTGGGCTGGCCAGCCCTGCACCGGCTTGCCGTCATAGATCACCTCTCCGGACCGCGGAGGGGTCAGGCCCATAATACTTTTCAGAGTGGTGCTCTTTCCCGCGCCGTTGCGGCCGAGTATGCAAACCGTCTCGCCAGCTTCAAGCTGAAGGGTAACACCCTGCAACGCCTGGCTCTCGCCGTAGAACGTCTGGATATTGCGAACATCAAGAATCATTGGTTGGCCTCCTCGACTGCCTCATCGTCTTCCTCACCCAGGTAGGCGGTACGAACTTCCGGATTATTCTTCACTTCCTCGGGTGAACCCGCAAAAAGCTTTTCACCACGGTGCATGACCAGAATCCGGTCCGCCAGGTTGAAGACCACGTCCATATCGTGCTCGGTGATCATGAATGTGTAGTCGCCACTATCCGCAAGCTTCTTGATCAGCCGGGTGGTTCGCCGGGTTTCATCCGGGGTCATGCCGGCGGTGGGTTCATCCAGCAGGACCAGCTTGGGTTGTGTCGCCAGCACCATGGCGATTTCCAGCAATCGCTTGTCGCCGTAGCTGATGACTTCGGCACGCTGCCCCTTCAGGTCTTCAATCCCCAGGCGCTTCAGAAACTCGACCGCTTCCTGCTGGATTTCGGTATTGCGGGAAGCAATGTTGAACAGCCTGCGGCTGTGGCCATGATAGGCCGACAGAACCACTTCCACGTTCTCCTGCACGGTCATTTCCGGAAATATGTTATTGATCTGAAAGGACCGGGATACGCCCAGCCGGCTGATCTTGTGGGGTGGCAGGCCGGTGATATCCTTGCCGTCCAGCACGATATTGCCTTCAGTTGGCCGCATCCGCCCGGACACCATATTGTAGAAGGTGGTCTTGCCGGCACCATTAGGACCGATAATGGCGATGGTTTCCTTGGGCATGACTTCCAGATTGATGTCGGAGACCGCGGTGACTCCGCCAAATCTCTTGGTCAGGTTAGCAATGGTAAGGACCGGATTGCTCATTTCTTCACCTCCATCCACCAGTCAATGACGGTGCCCAGCAGCCCCTTGCGGAAGAAGATCACCATCACCGCCAGGATGATACCCAGAACCAGCATCCAGGCCTGGGTATAGGTGGTGATCACGGTTTCCAGCAATACAAACGCCGCAGCCCCGATGAACGGACCCAGGAAGTACCCGGTACCGCCGAGGATCGCCATCAGTATCGGTTCGGCAGACATGGACCAGTGCAGAAGTTCCGGGCTCGCCACCCGCAGAAACGGTGCGATCAGACCGCCGGTCAGGCCAGCGAAAGTACCCCCGATGACGAAAGCCACCAGACGGTAGGTTCGTACGTTCAGCCCGGCAAAGGATACCCGCTCGGGATTTTGTCGAATGGCCTTGAGCGTCATACCAAAAGAACTGCGACAGATCAGGTAAAGCACGATCGAGGCAATTGCCACGATACCCAGCACCACATGGTAATAGACCGACGGATTGGCCAGGGTCAGATCAAGGCCGAGCCCGAAAGACCCCAGGGTAAACCCGGCAAGGCCGTCACTGCCGTTGGTCACCGAGCGCCACTGATAGGCGATGGCAAAAACCATCATGCCAAAAGCCAGGGTGAGCATGGCAAAGTACACCTCATTGAGCCGTACGCTCAGGAAGCCAATCACCAGTGCCAGTAGCGCAGACGCACCCATGGAAACCAGCAGACTGACCAGGAACGGCCACTCCAGGTGGATAAGTATCAGGGCCATGGCGTAAGCACCGATACCGAAGAAGGCCGCATGCCCGAAGCTCAGCATGCCGGTGTAGCCAAAGATCAGGTTGAAGCTGGCGGCGAACAGGCCCAGGATCAGGATTTCGGTAAAGATAAACACATAGAAATAGGAAGCAATCCAGGGCACCGCAATCAGCCCCGCAATCACCGCAGCCAGAATGGCCATAAGAACTTTGGTCTTCATGCGTTAGCCCCTTTACCCATAATGCCATGTGGTTTGAACAACAGAACCAGAGCCATACCCACGAACGGCAATAGCATGTTCACTTCCGGCAGGTAACGTCCGCCAAACCCGTGAATCAGTCCCAGGATAAGGGCGCCGATCAAGGCACCCGGGAAACTGCCCAGACCCCCGATCACCACCACAATGAACGACTCGATAATGATCTTGTCGCCCATGCCTGGATCCAGCGCACGCATGGGCGCCGCCATCACACCGCCAACGGCGGCCAGCCAGGCACCAAAGGCAAAAACACCGGTGACCACCAGACGGGTGTTGATGCAAAGCGCCTCGGCCATGTCCCGGTCCAGTGCCGCTGCGCGCATGATGCGGCCGATGCGGGTGCGGTTGAACAGGTACCAGAGACCCGCAAGCAACAGCAGGCCAATAACAATTACAAACAGGCTGTAGGTGGCAACGGAACTGCCCAGCAGTTGCACCGAACCGGAAAGCAGATCCGGTGGCTGTACCACATGAATGCCACTACCCCAGATCATCCGCACACTCTCGTTGATCATCAGCAGGATGGCGAAGGTCAGTAGCAGGCTGTCTGCCACATCCCGGGAATAGATGAAGCGCAACAGGACCCGGTCGATGATTACCGCCAGAATGACGACGCCTATTGGCGCCAGCAGCAGGGCCGCCCAGAAAGGCATACCCGCCAGGTTGATAAGGGTGAAGGCCAGGTAGGCCCCCAGCATGTAGAGTGCCCCGTGGGCAAAGTTAATAATGTTAAGCACACCGAATATGATATTCAGGCCCACTGCGATGATGAACAGCAGCAGCCCGATATCGAGACTATTCAGCAACGCCGCTCCGATGCCAGACATGGATTACCTCAATTAGGTTAGGCCGGTTTCGTGGCGCCCCGAAAGGCGCCACGGCAAGCATAAAAAACAACCGTCAGGTCAAAGCTTGCAACCGGTTTCCTCGATGGTGCGGGCTACTTCTTCGCCGTCAAAGATCTGCAGGTTGGTCAACGTGCGGATGCCGTGCTCCGGATGCATAGGGCCGGAAACTCCCCAGTTGGGGCTGACCATGGCCTGGTTATCGCCTTTGCGGAAGGTAACCGTGCCGTTCTGGGATTCCATGGTCATGCCGCTGAGAGCCTTGGCAACCGCAGGGCCATCAGTGGTACCCGCTGCTTCCATCGCCTGCTTGTAGGCATAAATCGCGGCGTAGGCACCCTGTGCGTTATAGCTGGGTGGGTTGCCGTAGGCATCAAGGTAAGCCTTCACGAAGCGGGCGTTCATGTCGTTGTCATAGGCTTCGTACCAGTAACGGGTGGACAGATGCACGCCCTCAGGCATTTCGTCGCCCAGGGCCGTCAGGACTTCAGTCGCAGCACCGACGGTGAACATAACCTCCAGGTCCTTTTCGAAGAATCCGCGGTTGTTGGCCTGGCGAATAAAGTTCACCAGGTCACCACCCCAGACGGAGATCAGAACACCCTCGGCGTCAGAATCCATGACTCGGTCAATGAAGGGGGTGAAATCCTCGGCGCCGAAGCGCGGGAAGTTGGTCTCCGACATCAGATTCACATCCGGCTTGATATCCTTGAGATAGTTACCAAAGAACTCCCAGGATTGATGGCCGAAGGCATAGTCCGGACCGATGGTGGTCCAGTTGGTGGCGTCGGTTTCTGAAGCCACAAGAGCGGCGGCCTTCATATTCTGTGCCACGTTTACGCTGATGCGGTAGGTAAAGGCATTACACAAATTGCCTGTGACATCCGGCGTGGCGGCGTGAGTAATGATCAGCGGTTTCTGTAAAGCCGGTATGGTAGGAACCAGCCCCTGGGCAACGCCTGAACTGTCCAGCCCGACCAGGGCATCAACGCCTTCGGAATAAGCCAGTTTGCGGGCGGCCTGTATAGCGACCGACGCCTTGCCCTGGGTGTCTTCGTAGATCATTTCGACCTGACGCCCCAGAATGCCGCCGGAAGAGTTGATTTCACCCACTGCCAGGTCGATACCCCGCTGGGCAAATTCACCGTAGGTGGCCGCACTGCCGGAAAGAATGTACATGCCCCCGATCCGGATCGGATCCTCGGCATAACTGGTTCCAGCTGTACCCAGTGTCGCGGCTGCCGTCATCGCAACCAGAAAATTCTTGATGCTTACATTTTTCATGTCAATGCTCCTGTGTTCTTGTCTTTGTTGTCACTGGAACTTGCAGGCCCGATATCAGGCCAGGCTTTCCTCGTTCAGACTGTATTTTCGCTCTATCACAACCTCCTGCTGACCATGGTCAGCCCCATCATCAGGACAGAGAGTCCCGCAGAATGTTTTTGCGGATTTTGCCAGTGGCCGTCTTTGGCAGCTCACCAAACACCACCTTTTTCGGCGCCTTGAAGCGCGCCATATTCTCTCGACAAAAAGCGATAACCTCCTCGGGGGTAAGTTCATCGCAGTCATCAACGGGTTTGACAAATGCACAGGGCACTTCGCCCCATTTGTCATCGGCCATTGCCACCACTGCCGCTTCTGAGATTTTCGGATGGCGGTAGAGAACCTCCTCCACTTCCAGGCTGGAGATGTTCTCGCCACCGGAGATAATCACGTCCTTGGCCCGGTCACGGATTTCGACATAGTGATCCGGGTGCATCACAGCCAGGTCACCAGTGTGGAACCAGCCATCGCTGAATGCCGTCTCGGTAGCTTCCGGGTTTTTCAGGTAACCCTTCATCACAGTGTTGCCACGAATACAGATCTCACCCATGGCGTTGCCCTCTGCGGACACGGGTTCGCCACTGGCCATATCCAGCACTGCAACCTCGTCCAGACCGTGGGTGGGAACGCCCTGGCGGGACATTTTCAACGCCCGCTCTTCCAGCGGAAGCTGGTGCCATTCCGGCTGGGGCACGCACAGTGTGGAAGGGCCGAATGTCTCGGTCAGGCCATACAGGTGGGTAACCTGGAAGCCGATCTCCTCTGCCTTTCGGATAACACTGCTGGGTGGAGCTGCACCCCCCAGCGCAAAGTGAGCGGGGCGAGAAAGCGTCAGCCCCTCACGCCCGAGCTCCTCCAGCATCATGTTCATTACCACTGGAGCACCACACATGTGGGTCACACCGTAGTCTTCGATCCGGCGGTAGATTTCAAGAGCATCCACCTCCCGCAGGCAGACATGAGTGCCGCCCACTGCGGTAATAGCCCAGGTATAGGCCCAGCCGTTGCAGTGGAACATTGGCAGGGTCCACAGGTAGACAGTCTCGGCGGTCATGTTGAAAACCATGGCGTTGGTCATCGCCGCCAGGTAGGCGCCGCGATGGTGGTAGACCACGCCCTTGGGGTTGCCGGTGGTACCGGATGTGTAATTCAGGCTGATGGCTTCCCATTCATCGGTGGGCCGTTGCCAGGAAGCCTCCGGGTCTCCTTCTTTCAACAGACTCTCGTAGTCCAGATCGGCAAGACCCTTGCTCGCCCCTGCTTTGCGTTCGATCGCAATCAGCAACGGAGGTATTTCAAGCTCAGCTATCGCGGCCCTGACCTGGTTTTCCCACTCGGTATCGTAGAACAGCACCCGGGCTTCGCCGTGTGCAAGGATGAAGGACAGCGTTGCGGCATCCAGGCGGATATTGACCGCATTGAGCACCGCACCGGTCATGGGAACGGCATAGTGCGACTCGAGCATCTCGTGGCTATTCGGGCACAGGATAGCCACGGTATCGCCGGGGTTAATGCCGCGGCGGTGAAGTGCGTCGCTCATTTGACAACAACGCCGATAAAACTGCCGGTACGACAGCGTGCGGTCGTCATCGATGACCGCCCGCTTGTCAGGGTAGACCTGCGCTGAACGCTGGAGCAGGCTCAGCGGCGTCAACGCGGAGAAGTTGGCGGCCGTCTTGTCGAGATTGCTGTACTTATTCATGGTTCTATCCATGGTTTACGGTTTCAGATAGCCGGGGTTGTTGATGCGCAACCGTGCTTCCGTGAGCCTCCGGAGCACTGCGCGAAGGGCCGGGTCGGCTCCATCCAGACCACGCTCCCGAATGACCCGGGCAAGGGCTGGCTCAGCCTCCTCAGAGGTGACAGCGAGCGAGCGTTCCGCCAGGAAGGCACGTACGGTCTGATCGGTTTCTTCGGGCTCGCCCTGCTCGCGCTGTTCAAGCTCCCGTATTGCCATACCCATGGCATTGGCGATCATCAATGCCTGGTATTTGCGCTCTCCCGCCAGTTCCGGGGCTACCGAATCCAGAAGTACCTGGCGAGCCTCGGTGAGAAGATCCCGGCTTTCCGGTTGATTAATCATCGCCCGTCCTCCAGTTCCTCAATCTGATTCAGCAAATCGATCTCCATCTGGGCCACCATGCGGCCAGTCAGAGCCAGCTCCAGGGAACGCTGTTCACCGGACATATGTCGTCCCGCCTGTTGCAGCGCGATCATGGCCCAGCGCACCAGAGCCATGACTTCCCAGTAACTGACCGCAGCCGGGTCAAGCCCGACGCCGCTGACTTCCCGGTAGCCGTCCAGCAAATCCTGCTTGTCACCGATGCCACCAGCTTCCCGGTCATCACGACCGAACCGCCAGCTGCGGCAACAGAGCCAGCCCAGATCCTCACAGGGATCACTCCAGGCGGCGAACTCCCAGTCGAGAACGGCAGTCAGCTGATCATCGTCCATCATGTAATTACCGGTCCGGAAGTCACAGTGGCAAAGCACCGTCGGGCCTGGTTCCGGCGCGTGGTCTTCAAGCCAGTTCAGCGCCCACTCCAGGACCGGATGGGGTTCACCGATTTCTTCCAGATAGCGGCGATACAGCGCAACCCTGCTTAGGGCCGGATTGTCCGAATCGGGAAGCGCGAGGAACTGCAGTGACTCCTGCGGTGGTTTTACGGTGTGCAATCTGGCGAGCTCAGCACCCAGCCGGCGCACAATATTCCGGCGCTGCTCTTCAGTGAAATCCGCCTTGACCAGCTTGCGCGGAGAAGCGCTCCCCGCTGCCCGGGTCATGACGTAAAATACCTGCCCGCTGATTTCGGTGTCTTCGCACAGCCACAGCGGCTCCGGAGTCGTAACCCCGGCTTTGAATGCGGCTTCGAGCACCCGGAATTCCTGGGGCCTGGACAGGCTCTCAGCGACCCCCGAAGGGGCGTCCTGGCGGACCACGAATTCCTGAATCCCCGGCCGGGTGCCGCCCTCCAGCTCCAGGGTCAACCCGAAGTTGTCTTGAATCGCGCCCCCGGAGAGCTTGTCGAAATCGATAACCCGAGCACTCCTGGCACCACTTTGCCCGGCAATGAACGTGCTGAAGGTGTCGGCGAGCGCAGACATCAGGCCTTCACTCCCCAGTGCCAGAAGTCCGTGCGCTCCGCCAGCAGAGTCTTCGAGAACACCATCTTGTGAATTTCCGAGGCACCGTCCACCAACCGCGCCTGGCGAGCATATCGGTAGATCCATTCCAACGGTGTATCCTTGGAATAACCCCTCGCACCGCACAGCTGAATGGCCGTATCCACCGCCTTATGCAGGGTGTCGGCCACTGCAACCTTGGCCATGGACACTTCCTTGCGGGCGAAGTCTCCCTGATCCAGTTTCCAGGCAGCGTGCATGGTCAGCAGACGGCCGATCTGAATCTCCATCGCAGCCTCGCCCAGCAGCCACTGCACGCCTTCACGCTGAGCCAGGGTCTGGCCGAACGACTCGCGGTTATCGACGTACTCGGTGGCAATCTCCAGGGAGCGGCGGGCAAGGCCAAGCCAGCGCATGCAATGGGTCAGGCGGGCCGTACCGAGACGAATCTGGGTGAGCTTCAGGCCGTCTCCAACCTCCATAAGCCGGTTCTCGTCGGGAATTTCCAGGCCATCGAAGCGGAGTTCGCAATGGCCGCCGTGCTCCTCCGGCCCCATGATCGGAATCCGACGGATGATCTCCCAGCCCGGGTCATCCTTGTGGAACAGGAAGGCGGACAGGCCCTTGCGGGTGTCGTCGGAAGTGCGGGCAATCAGAATGAAGTGGGAGGCTTCACCAGCACCGGTAATGTAGTGCTTGTGGCCATCGATGACCCACCGATCCCCCTTGCGCGTGGCGGTGGTCTGCATCATGCCGGGGTCCGAGCCGCACCCGGGGGCAGGTTCAGTCATGGCAAACGATGACCTTACCCTGCCTTCCACGATGGGCTTGAGCCAACGCTCCTGCTGGGCTTCAGTCGCCACCTTCGCCAATACCATCATGTTGCCGTCGTCCGGTGCCGCGGAATTGAACACCACGGGACCGAAAATCGAACGATTCATCTCTTCGTAGCAGGCCGCCATACCAGAGATATCGAGGCCCTTTCCCCCCAGGTGCTCGGGAATCTGCAAACACCACAGGCCCTGCTGTTTTGCCTTGGCACGCATCTTCTCAAGATGGTCGGGCGCAATATTTTCGTGTTCATCATAGGCGTCCGGATTTTGCTCCAGCGGCAACAGCTCCTGCTCCACGAAGTCCCGTATATGTTTTCGGTATGACTCGTTCTTGGGGTTCAGATTAAAGTCCACAGCCCGCTCCTTACAGCGAAGATTGAAGATGACCGCCATCCACCACGAGGGTGCTGCCAGTCATGTAGTCGGAAAGTCCTGAAGCCAGAAGCATCAAGGGGCCGCTCAGGTCATCAGCCTGACCCAGACGGCGCTGGGGAATCCGGCGGATCATTTTCTGACCGGGTTCACTGGCGAAGAAATCGCGATTCAGGTCGGTTTCGATGTAACCCGGTGCCAGCGCATTGACGCGAATACCATAACGGGCCCATTCCAACGCAAGGGCACGGGTCAGCTGCTCGACCCCGGCCTTCGCGGCAGCATAAGGCGCCACATTGCCAGCAACGCGATGGCCAAGAATGGAAGAAATCATGATGATGCTGCCGCCCCGGTTGATTGCAGAGAGGCGACGTGCCGCCTCATTGGCAACCAGCCAGCAGCCCTTGAGATTGGTATCAATCACCCGGTCCCAGTCCGAACCCTTGAGGTCCAGTGCCTTCTTGCTGGTTGCCACGCCAGCGTTGGAAACCACTACATCCGGGACCGCGATGTCGTCGGCCATGGTATCGAAGGCTTCAGTGACGCTGGCTTCATCGGTCACATCCATGGTTACAACATGGATCCGATCGGCATGTTCGGGAAACTCGTCTCTGTGGGACTCCAGCGCCTCGCGGCGGCGGCCACTGGCAATGACCGTAGCACCGGCCTCCAGCAGGCATCGGGTAAAGCTATGACCCAGTCCGCCAGCGGCGCCGGTGACCAATGCAGTCTTGCCGTCAAGGCGGAGAGACCAGTTGTTATTGCCAGAGTTCGTGTTATTGGGATTGTTCATATTTCGACCTCCGTCATCCAAAAATAGAACGAGCGCTCGAAATATTCAAGAAAATTTTAAAAATCGACTACTGCGACTGATCCGAACTGTCAGATTGTTGTGAATATTGCGCTGCTGACAGGCCCCTCATCTCAAATCAGCAAACGCCTCTTTCACATGACCCGCCAATGCATCGTTAACCGGATTGCTGCCGCCGCGCACCAGTGCGATCTGGTAATTCGCAAGGGCCGGCAGCCCCTCCCTGTCGAGTTTTCGCAATGGTGGCTGCACGAGACTGATGGGGAAAGGTGCGACTGCAAGATCCGCCAGCATAGCTGCCTCCTGGCCGGAGGAGTTATCGCAGGTATAGGCGATGCGATAGGGCATATGGGCTTCATCCAATGCATTCAGGGCCATTCGACGCCAGGCACAGCCATGGTTAGCGAGGGACACTGGCAAGGGTGAACGATTGGCCGCTATACCTCCCTCGCGCCCCGTCCACACCAGTGGCTCCGTGTGTACGACTTCTCCCCGCCATTCCTGACCCTCATTACCGATCGTTACCAGCACCATATCCAGTTCGCCAGCGTCCAGGCGCACCAGATTCTGCTGGCTTGAGCCAACCACTACGTCTACCTGGACAGCCGGATAAGACCGTGCAAACTGTGCAAGCACCCTGGGCAGAATACGGCTACCCACATCATCTGACGTACCGAAACCTACCCTGCCTTCCAGGGTGGGCCTCAGGAATTGCTGCATGGCTTCCTCATTCAACCGCAACAGACGCCGCCCGTAGCCCAGCAACATCTCACCCTCGGGGGTCAGGCGAACGTGGCGGGCTTCACGGACAAACAGAACATGCCCGAGGATTTCCTCGAGCCGCTTTATCTGCATGCTCAGAGCCGAAGGCGTGCGGAAGACCTGCTTGGCAGCCCGGGTAAAACTTCCGCTTTCAGCAATCGCCACGAAGGTTCTCAAAACGTCGGTATCCAGCAGGGGGATAGCCTCACGGGTGATCACAGGTCTTGAACCGTCCATCTTTTTACCTTTCAGTTTTTCTTAACTCAGATGTTAAATCTTTTCGTTTGTTTGATCAAAGGTGAAGTTGCATGCTTGGAACACGCCCATCGTCGACCAGGAGACCCTCAAGATGTCCAACCAACAGGAATTCCGTCGCCCGGAACTGCTACCGGATTCCCCGGCGAATCCACCAGAACTGGAGCTGTACATGCCAGCAACACCACCGCTCGCCTTCATGGCAACACTCGAGTTCTGGCTCAAGATCTTTCGTCGACGACATCATTTTCGGCGGCTGTTTGTACCGTTGCTGGATGAGGATGATCAGATACTGTCAGATATCGGGTTTGAGAGGACGGATATTCAGTGGGCACTCAGGCTCCCACTGAAGGTGGATGCCCTGAAGGCACTGCAAGTTTGCCGCAAGGCGAGAAGAGAACTGTAAGACATCTTCGGGTGAGTGCTCAGGCCTTCGCCAACGCCACAATGTCCGGGTACTCATGCACCCGGACATCCGGCCCGGAATCCTGATCAAGTGACAAACCACACACTTCGTTCACCATCGCCCCGGCCACGATATCCGCTTCAATCGCACGAAACCGCTCCAGCGGGCCGATCAGCGCCCGGTTAACCAGGGGCATGGCTTTCATACCGAGCGCTTCAGCGGTCCGGCTCTCGTCCCTTTCGCCCAGAAGCAGGCTGGGTTGATAAATGGACAGCAACGGAAAGCCCAAGGCTTTTACGCTCTCCTCCAGGTCGCCTTTTACCCGATTGTAAAATACCTTGGATGAAGACGAAGCGGCGATGGCGGACATCAGGATAAATGCTTTCACGCCGTTTGCCCGGCCCAGCTCCGCCGCTTTCAGCGGATAACCATAATCCACCTTGCGGAATTGTTCCGGGGAACCGGCTTTCTTGATAGTGGTGCCAAGACAACAGATGATGACATCCACCGCGAACAGTTCGCCGTGTTCACGAATCCTGTCAAAATCCATCTCGTGCTGCTCAAGTTTTTCATGAGTCAGTGCAATTTCGCGGCGCACCGGCGCGACAACCGAAGACACACGGTCATTCGCCAGCAACCGCTCCAGGACTTTACCGCCGGTCAGGCCGGTGGCGCCCAGTAGCATCACTTTCATAGAATTTCTCTTAGCCGAGGAGAACACGGCAACCATATCACGCTGCACAAAAGCAGTTTACACTGAATGGAACCGCACACTGGCTCACCTGCTGATTCAAAATCGATAACCCATGACTGATTCTGCCATTTTCAACGCGCTCCAGACCGGCCTCCAGGGCTGGCTTTATCCTGGACTGACCGCCCTGCTATCGGTGGTTGTCACCTTGCTGGTTTTTAAAGGTGTGCTGGCCATTATTCAGCGACTGACCCGCAGCAGGACCGTTCCGCGCCTTTTTTTTGATGCCTCGGCTCCAGCTTTAGGCGTTGTTCTGGCCCTGCTGGTTCTGAACGGGATTCTGGAGGCTGCTTCTCCTGACTTGCCATTTCTGGCCACCTTTCAACACGCCGCCACGCTGCTGTTGATTGTCGCTGTCACCTGGGCCCTGGTGCGCTGCACCTCTGCCATCGGAGATGTCATCGTCTCTTTGAACCCGGTCTTGGAAGGCCAGTGGAAGCGTGCCCGCAAGGTAGAAACGCAGACACGTTTTCTGGTGAGGGTACTGAATATTCTTATTGTCATCGTGGGCATGGGCGCTGCACTGGTCACCTTCGAACCGGTTCGTCACCTCGGCAGCGGCCTGCTGGCGTCAGCGGGTATCGGCGGCATCATTCTGGGCTTCGCGGCCAAGCCAGTGCTCGGCAACCTGCTTGCGGGGATGCAGATCGCGCTGACCCAGCCTTTTCGCATTGATGACGTTCTTTATGTACAAGGCGAGTGGTGCTGGGTGGAGGAAGTAACCGCCACCTACGTTGTTCTGAGAGTATGGGACCTGAGGCGGCTGGTTGTGCCGCTGCAATGGTTTATCGAGAACCCGTTCCAGAACTGGACCAGAAACGACACCGAGCTGGCCGGGACGGTATTCATCAATGTTGACTACGGCATGCCAGTTGAGCCGATACGAACAGAATTCAACAGACTGCTGCAACAATCACCGGAATGGAACGGGAACATCAGTACCGTACAGGTCACAGACGCCGGAGAGACCACCATCCAGGTCCGCCTGTTCATGAGTGCCATAGACTCCTCGGCGCTCTGGAACCTCCGCTGCGCTATCCGCGAGGGCCTCATTACCTTTATCCAGGAGCAATACCCCGAGCACCTGCCCCGTGTACGCGCCCGGCTGGTCGATAAGCCGGATCATTGAGTCGCGGCTTGTGTCACCCGGTCTACCAGGTAAACAAGCCCGTGGTAATCAATCCCGCCGTGCCGGCTCAGGCCGATCTCGCAGGTACGGCTGGTGGAGATCCCCTCAGTGCAACCTTCTATCTGGCGCGGCAGCGTGCGCAGTGCATGGTTGTTCAGCTCCGGCACATTGAACCCTTTGTCGCCGGCAAAAGCGCAGCAGTGAATATCCTCCGGAATCACCACATTGGTGCTGCAGCGTCGGGCGATATCGATCAACCCCTGGGACTCACCAAGATGCTGCGTACTGCAGGTAACGTGAATGGCGATGGGTGTCTCTTCGGGCTTAAACACCAGACGATCAACCAGCTTCTCGCGGATAAATTTCACCGGATCGTACAGGTCAAGGCCCAGCTCGCGCGCCGCTTCCTGAATCTGCAACGTGCACGGGCTGGTATCGCAATACACCGGATCCTTGCCATTACGCGTAGCGGCGAGCAACGCATCCAATAGCTCGGATTTCTTGCGATCTGCCTGTTCCGGGTAACCCTTGGAGGCGAAAGGCTGGCCACAACAAAGCGCATCCAGCCCCTGGGGATGAACCACCTGGTAACCGCCCTTCTTCAGTAATTGGCGGGTTTTGTCCTGCAATGTTGTTTGCTCAGCGTCAGTAATGGCCGGCCCCATCACACGGGAGACGCAGGCGGGCAGGTATACCACCCTTGGTGCGCCACTATCCGCCGTCGGTACCGGCGGAACAAAACGGATGGGCTGTGGCATGGCCGGATCCCATTGTGGCAGTCGCTGCCCCGAAATTTTACTCATCCCTGCACTCAGCTTTGCCAGCCTCGGAGCGCCGAGGAGTTTTTCCGCGCCAGAGGCCATGGCAAGCACGAACCGCGTGCCCCGCAACACAGTCGGAAAATGCCCCGCCACCCAATTGGCTGTGCCGTGGTGGCCCGTTTTCTGTGCCCGCAACTTGCGCACCAGGTCGCCAGTGTTGATATCCACCGGGCATCGCTGGGCGCACAAGCCGGTGGCCGCACAGGTATCTATGCCGTGGTACTGGTAGGCCGCTTCCAGTTCGGAGGTATCCTCCCCGGCCCGCTTCTTCGCCTGGATATCACGCCAGATCACAATGCGCTGGCGCGGCGACAAGGTCAGCCCTTCCGAGGGACATACCGGCTCGCAGAACCCACACTCGATGCACTTGTCCACCAATGGGTCGGCGGCGGGCAACGGCTTCAGGTTCTTGAGGTGGATGTCCGGATCCCTGGAAAGAACCACATCCGGATTCAGCAGGTTGTCCGGGTCCAGCAGGCCCTTGATCTTCCACATCAGCTCCCAGGCGTCGTGCCCCCACTCCAGCTCCACAAAAGGTGCCATATTGCGACCGGTACCGTGTTCGGCCTTGAGAGAACCGCCGAACTCAACCGCCACCAGTTGCGAGACATCTTTCATGAAGGCGTCGTAGCGCGCCACCTCGGCAGGGTCATCAAACCCCTGGGGAAACACAAAGTGAAGATTGCCTTCCAGGGCATGGCCAAAAATAATGGCGTCGTCATAGCCGTGTTTCACAAACAGCGACTGCAGTCGCTTGACGCCCTCGGCCAGCTGGTCAAGCGGGAAGGTAACGTCTTCGATAATGACCGTGGTACCGGTTGGGCGCACCGCACCTACGGCCGGGAAAGTACCCTTGCGGATGGCCCACAACAGATCCGACACCTTGGGGTCAGTGGTGAAATCCACCTTTTCCTCAACCGGGAAGTCCGCCAGAGCGGCCTTGATCTTTACCAGTTGCTCTTTCAACACGGCCTGGTCCGGAGCTCTTGTTTCAATCAACAGGGCGCAGGCGTTATCCGACAATCCATGTATCCATCCCGGAAGACCGGGCTTGTCCTGAACGGAGCGCAGACTTCGCCGGTCCAGCAGCTCTACGGCATCTACCGGCTGTGACCGCAGAAGGGCCGCCGCGCGACAGCAACTGTCTGCATTAGTGAAAACCAGCAGTGCCGTGGCCTTATTGGGATAATCCGGCACCGTGTTATAGGTCACCGAGCTTACAAACCCCAGGGTGCCCTCAGAACCCACCATCAGGTGGGTGAGAATATCCATTGGGTCGCTGTAGTCCACCAGGGCATTGAGTGACAGGCCGGTGGTGTTTTTCAGCCGATACTTGTGGCGGATACGGTCCGCCAGCTCGGTGTTTGCCCGCGTCTCAGCCGCCAGCTTTTCCAGTTCCGCAAGTAGCCCGGCGTGGCTGGACCGGAAGACTTTCACACTGGCGAAGTCTTCGGTATCCACCACTGCCCCATCCGCCAGCACAAGGCGCATACTGGCGAGAGTATGATAGGTATTCTGGGCAGTGCCGCAGCACATGCCACTGGCGTTATTGGCAACAATGCCACCGATTTTGCAGGCATTGATGGACGCGGGGTCAGGGCCGATCTTATAGCCGTATGGCGCCAGCCAGGCATTAGCCTGGGCACCAATGATTCCCGGCTGCAGACGGATCTGGCGACCTTCATTACGAATCTCGTGATCTCTCCACTGATCACCCAGTACCAGCAGGATGGAGTCGCTGATGGCCTGGCCAGAAAGGCTGGTACCTGCGGCACGGAAGGTGACGGGAGCCGCAAAGCGCCGGGCGATCTTCAGTACCCCGACGACTTCATCCTCGCTTTCCACCTTCACCACGACGCCCGGAATCAGCCGATAGAAGCTGGCATCAGTGCCGTAGGCCAGTGTCGACAGCGGGTCGTCATAGACCCGCGCGGCCGGGATCAATTCTTTTATTGCCGTGAGGGTGTCAGGGGAAAGACTCATGAGGCTCCCATTAATGGATTAGACCGTGCAGACAGGACGCGGCCAGCGCAATCAATCCGCTGAACCGGGTATACAGTATAGCGATGACCAGACCGTTTTACCCGGGGTCCGGGCTTCTGCTATGGCCTGCACAGTGATTTCAAAGTGATGAGCACAGACAGTCAAGCCATGATATCGTTCCGGTAAGCTAATAGAGCAGGTTTGTCAGCATCTTCGCAAGCCACTCTCCATAAAATCACGCACGGACTGCCCATGATTTTCGGAATCGCCTGGTTTGTAATGATGTGGTTTGGCCTGGCTGCGGTGATGCTTATTGCCGTTGCAGTGTATCTGCTGCGCCGCAAATCCGGTGGCCGAAATGAAAGCGAGACGGCCACGCGCCTGCAACAGAGCGAAGCGCACCAACAAGTGCTTGAGAAGGTCCAGGGCATGCACACCGCAACTGACCGTCTCCGGGGGCGCGCTCGAGTAAAAGCGTTGCGGCAATACATGGATGGAATGAGCGATGATCTGGAACTGGTCTCGCAAATCCGCCGGCCTGAAAACGGAGCCCCAAAAGGCGAGTGGGTGATTGCGCCCGGCGCACAAACCAACCGCCGGATTCTTTACATCCACGGCGGCTCCTGGATCGCCGGCAGCCCCAAAAGCCATCGCGCCATCACCGACCGCTTGTCCCGGCTGACCCGTGCCTCTGTCTTCGCCGTTGATTACCGGTTAATGCCGGAAAATCGCTACCTGGACGGGATTATCGACTGCCGAACGGCCTACCGCTGGATACTCGAGAACGGCCCGGACGGAACAGAACCGGCAGATTTCCTTGTAGTTGCCGGGGACTCCGCCGGCGGCAGCCATACCCTGGGGCTGATTGCCTGGGTACGGGACCATGGCCTGCCACAACCGGATGCCGCTATCGCGTTATCGCCTTCTACCGAGCTGATGCTCACGTCGCTGGGCAAGCGCGCCAATCTGAAAACCGATCCCATGCTGGGGCCAACGGTCAAGAAACTGTCGCGGGTACCCGTGCCCTTGTTGTGGTGGGGAACGGTTCTGGGCCTGCGGGTATTACCCACCAGCCCGATTGCATCCCCCCTGCGAGGAAGACTGCACAACCTTCCACCGACCCTTATTCACGTCAGTGAATCGGAATTGCTGGCGGAAAACGCCCGGCGGTATGTGGAGAAAGCGAGGGCTGCCGGATCACCGGTGGAAATAAAAACCTGGCCCGACATGGTTCATGTGTGGCACCTGTTCACGCCACTATTACCGGAAGCGGAAGCGGCATTCGAGCATATCGGAGAATTTCTGGCGCGTGTGGAAACAGGCCGCGCTTGACCAATAAGCTCAGTCCCGCTCCGCTCCGCGCAATATCGCGTGCAACAACTCTTCCGCATCAAACTTTGTCAGAGCCTCATCGGCGCCCACCTGTCTGGCGTAGCTCACGCTCATTTCGCTGTTCAACGAGGTGTGAAGAATGATGTAGGGCTGTTTGAGGGAACTGCTGTCCCGCACGTTGAAGGTCAGCTCATAACCATCCAGCCCGGGCATTTCAATGTCACTCACCAGGATATCAATGGGTTTGCCATCGTTGTTGGCGTTGTTCATCAGGTCCAACGCATCCTGGCCATTGGTGGTCACAAAATAGGTAACGTCCTTGGCGTCCAGGGCATCGGAAAGCTGTTTGCGTGCCACCTGGGAATCGTCCACCAGCAGGATATTCAGGCCTTTCAGAGTCTCGCGCTGAACGTCGGTCAGGACCACCTCGGACGGATTGACGGACTCCGGATACACCCGCGCCAGCAACAGTTCGACGTCCAGCAACTGGACAATCTGATCCTCAATAGTCACCAGCCCAGTTATGAAAGCGCGGTCGCCAAGGCTTTTGGGGGGAGGCATTACATCCTTCCAGTCCGTCTCTACAATTTTGCGAACGCTGCGCACCAGAAAGCCGATTTCCCTGCGCTGGATATCGGTGATGATAATAGAGGCTGTCTTGCGCTCTTCCACCGTCAGCGGCTGGGAACCAATCGCCGCGGCCATGTCGATCACCGGTACCGCCGAGCCGCGAAAACTCATGGTGCCGACCACCGCCGAATGGCTGTGAGGCAGTTTGGTCAACGGAACAAACGGCATGATCTCGCGGATTTTCAGAGTACCCAGCCCAAAGGGCCTATGGCTTGTCAGATAAAACAGCAACAGTTTCTGGGGGTGTTTGGTGCCCTCGGCCATAACCTTGTAACCTGTCTGGAACTTTGCGAAAAGTATATGACGCCGACAATAACATGTTGGAACGTCCGAAATTGTAAGATTTTGCAGCCGGCAGCCCCACCCGAGATGAACGCCCGATGAAGAACCTCACCTTCTCATCCCACTACGCCAGGGCCGTCCTTTACGGCCTGGACCAGGCGGGGGGCTATTCCGATGAATTGCTACGCAAAAACGGCATTGACCCGGAGTTCATCCACCCTCCCCGGGCGCGGGTACCCACCGAGCAGTTCATACGTCTTTTCCGGCTGGTATGGGGCAAGCTGGATGACGAATTCATGGGCCGCACCACAAAGCCCTGCCGAGTCGGGCATTTCCACTTGATGGGGTCACTGGTGGTACACAGTACCAACCTGGAGGAGGTTATCCGCCAGAGCATTCGCTGTTACCGGCTGTTTTCCGATGACATTGTGATCGATCTGGATACCAGCGGCGAGGAGGTGGAGCTGAGCATCACCCATCGCCACCCGGAGCTGGACCCGGACAATTTCCTGGTGGAGTGGCTGTTGCTGGTGTGGCATCGCCTGGTAGGCTGGCTGATTGGCCGCAAAATCGTGCTCAGCAACGCCACTTTCCAGCATGCATTGCCGGGGCACTTCGACGAGTACCGGTTTGTTTTCCCTTGCCGGTGCCATTTCAACCGCGCCCGCAACAGCCTGTTCTTCAGCCACAACTATCTGGATATGCCTGTCACCCGCACACCGGAAGAGCTAGATGCGTTTATCGAACAGTCACCCCGAAATCTGTTGATCTGGACTGATGAGGACGACAGCCTGACCACCCGGGTAAGACAGATTCTGGAGAATGTTGAGGACGAGCGATTACCCACTCAGGAGCAGATGGCCGAAGAGCTACACATGACAGCCTATACCCTGTCACGGAAACTGAAGGCGGAAGGAAGTTCTTACCAGAAGATCAAGGACAACCTGCGGCGGGACCAGGCAGTGATCATGCTCACGCGGCAGAATCTGACCGTGTCGGAGATTTCGTCGCAATTGGGATTTACTGAGCCCGGTGCCTTTTCACGTGCCTTCAAGCACTGGACCGGGCTCAGTCCACTGGCCTACCGTAAGCAGGACCAGTAGTTCTCCGCTTTCTTTTACAGCAGCTCGATCGCCACGGCAGTACCTTCCCCGCCACCGATGCACAGGGATGCCACACCGCGCTTGAGGCCACGCTGCTTCAGGGCGTTGATCAGGGTCACCATAATCCGCGAGCCTGAGGAGCCAATGGGGTGGCCCAGGGCGCAGGCGCCGCCATGAACGTTGACCTTGTCGGCATCCAGACCTAGCTCATTAATGGCCGCCAGGGTTACCACAGCAAAGGCTTCGTTGATTTCAAAAAGGTCCACGTCGTCACGGCTCCAGCCTGCTTTTTTCAGTACCTTTTCGATGGCACCAATGGGCGCGAGGGTGAACTCGGCCGGCAGGCGGGCATGGGTGGCGTGGGCGATGATGCGGGCCTGGGGTGTGAGGCCGCGTTTTTCAGCTTCTTCGCGGGTGGCCAGTACCATGGCGGAGGCGCCATCACTGATGGAGCTGGAGTTGGCGGCGGTAACGGAGCCGTCTTTGGCAAAGGCCGGTTTCAGCTGGGGGATTTTCTCCGGTTTGGCCTTGCCCGGTTGTTCGTCGGTGTCTACGACGGTGTCGCCGCCGCGGCCGGAGACGGTCACCGGGGTGATTTCGTCAGCGAATCCGCCGTTCTTGATGGCGGCAAGCGAGCGCTCAAGGGAGGCGATGGCGAAGTTGTCCATGGCTTCACGGCTGATATCGTACTTGTCGGCAGTGCGCTGGGCGAATACGCCCATGAGGCCGCCTTCGTAGGCGTCTTCGAGGCCGTCGAGGAACATGGAGTCGATGATCTGGCCGTGGCCCATGCGATAACCGGCGCGCGCCTTGGGCAGCAGGTACGGGGCCTGGCTCATGTTTTCCATGCCGCCGGCGATCATGATGGTGTTGGTGCCGGCTTTGATCTGGTCGTGGGCCATGATGACGGCCTGCATGCCGGAGCCGCACATTTTGTTGATGGTGGTGCAGCCGCTGGAGTCGGGGATGCCGGAGGCGCGGGAGGCCTGGCGTGCCGGTGCCTGGCCGAGGCCACCTGGCAGTACGCAGCCCATGATGACTTCCTCGATGTCGGCGGGCTGGAGGCCGCTTCTTTCGATGGCTGCCTTGATGGAGGTGGCGCCCAGATCAGGGGAGCGCACGGAGCTCAGATCGCCCATCATGCCACCCATGGGGGTTCTGGCGGAGCCTGCTATTACCACTTCAGTGTTGCTCATTTCTCATATCCTCTTTGACTCGGGGCGGGCCGAGTGACGATCACCCCATCCGGGACACGCCGTTAATACGTCCCTGTAGGCTCGTAAAAAACATCCCTGTTTTTTACGGTCCCGGATGGGGTGATCGTCACTCAGCCTCCAACTGTTGAGTTATCTACCGGTCTGTTTAGGCTTTTCGATTTACGCCTTGCCTAGAACAGACCTTGCGATGATTTCTTTCATGACTTCAGACGTACCGCCGTAAATTCTTTGCACTCTCGCGTCGATAAACGCTCTCGAAATCGGGTATTCGCTGGTGTAGCCGTAGCCACCGAACAACTGCAGACAACCGTCGGCGACCCGGCACTGCATTTCCGTGGCGCTGTATTTCGCCATGGACGCCGTTGGGGCGTCGAGTTCGCCTTTTTCGTACAGGCTGATGCACTCGTCGACGAAGGCGCGGTTGACGCGGCAGTCGGTCTCCATGCGAGCGATTTCGAAGCGGGTGTTCTGCAGTTGGGCCAGTTTCTGGCCGAAGAGTTCCCGTTCCCCGGCGTAAGTGATGGTGAGGTCCAATGCGCCGCGTGCGGCTGCGACTCCCAGTGCTCCGATGACGAGGCGTTCGCGGGGGAGTTCGCGCATCAGGTACATGAAGCCCTGGCCTTCTTCGCCCAGCAATGCCGATGCGGGGATGCGCATGTCGGAGAAGAAGAGTTCCGAGGTGTCGCCGGAGTGCTGGCCGATTTTGTCGAGGTTGCGGCCTTTGCTGTAGCCCGGTAACGAGGTGTCTACCAGGAACAGGCTGATGCCTCTGGCGCCGGCCTTGGGGTCGGTTTTGGCGGCGACGATCACCATGTCGGCGTGTTGGCCGTTGGTGATGAAGGTTTTCGAGCCGTTGAGGATGTAGTCCTCCCCGTCCTTCACGGCGCTGGTACGAATGGCCTGCAGGTCGCTGCCGGCGCCGGGTTCGGTCATGGCGATGGCGCCGACGGCTTCGCCGGAGACCATCTTCGGCAGCCAGTACTGGCGCTGTTCTTCGTTACCGATGTGGCTGAGGTAAGGGGCAACGATGTCGGAGTGCACCATGACGTTGGTGGACAGCGCGCCGAAGCCCATGCGGGCCATTTCTTCACCCACCACTACGGAATACTGGAAGGGTGCGACACAGCCACCCATGTCTTCGGGCACGTCGACGCAGAGCATGCCGGCGTTGCCCAGGGTGTTCCACAGTTTCCTGGGAACGATACCGGAGTGCTCCCAGTCTTCGTAGTGTGGGGTTACCTCGGTTTCCAGGGCCTTGATGACGGATTCCCGGAACATCTCGAGTTCTTCTTTATCAACAACGCTGGTCATGATTGTCTCCTGCCTTAAAATCCAATTACTTGGGCGCCATGCGCAGCGCGCTGTCCAGGCGGATGACTTCGCCGTTGAGGATCGGGTTGCGTACCATTTGGTCCACCAGCATGCCGAATTCCTCGGCCTTGCCCAGGCGCTTGGGGAACGGCAGGGTAGCGGCCAGGCTGTCCTGCACTTCCTGGGGCATACCGGCCATCATCGGGGTCATGAAAATGCCCGGAGCGATGGTGTTAACGCGGATGCCTTCCCGCGCCAGCTCCCTCGCGGACTGCAGTGTCATGGCGACAACGCCACCCTTGGAAGCGCTGTAGGCCGCCTGGCCGATCTGGCCTTCAAAAGCAGCCACGGATGCGGTGGATATCACCACGCCCCGTTCGCCATCGGCGTTGGGTTCGCGCTGGGCCATGTCGGCGGCGGCCAGGCGCATGATGTTGAAGGTGCCAATCAGGTTGACCTGGATAACCTTGTTGAAGTTCTCCAGCGGCATGGGGCCTTCCTTGCCGAGGATCTTGGCAGCCGGGGCGATACCGGCGCAGTTAACGGCGATACCGCACAGGCCATGGGCGTCACGGGCTGCTTTTACCGCGGCTTCGGCGCTTTCGGCGGAGGACACGTCGCACTCGATGAATACGCCACCAATGTCTTTCGCTACGGCTTCGCCCTTCTCTTTCGACAGGTCGAAAATCGCGACTTTACAGCCAGCTGCGGCCAGCGCTCGTGCTGCACCCTCACCAAGACCTGAGGCACCACCGGTTACGATGGCTGGTACACCTTGAAATTCCATAACTATCTCCTGATATTAACGCCACCGGCGCAACCCTGGGTCCACCGGTGAACTACTCGAATTTGGGTATGGGATCAGTCTGTCTCAGTCACCTCCTGGGCGCCATGACATAACCGGGCAGGAAATTTGATAAAAATTGACACGTCGGGACCATAACAGCTGTAGGCCCCGACGCTCACAATTGGCGGTCAGAGCTTCTTGGCGTCTTCCCGCAGCACGAACTTCTGGATCTTGCCGGTGGAGGTTTTCGGCAGTTCGCTGAACACCACCGTTTTCGGCACTTTGAACTTCGCGACTCTTTCCCGGCAGAAGGCGATAATGTCTTCCTCACTGACATCCCCGGCGTCCGGTTTGAGGGTCACAAAGGCACAGGGAGTCTCTCCCCACTTCTCGTCCGGTCTTGCTACCACCGCCGCTTCCAGAACATCTGGATGGCGGTAGAGCACATCCTCCAGTTCGATGGTGGAGATGTTCTCACCGCCGGAGATAATGATGTCCTTAAGGCGGTCCTTGATCTCCGCGTAGCCATCCGCATGCCACACTGCCAGGTCACCGGTGTGGAACCAGCCGCCCCGCAGGGCTTCAGACGTGGCTTTGGAATTTTTCAGATAGCCCTTCATCACCGTGTTGCCACGCAGGAAAATCTCTCCGATGGTCTTGCCGTCCTTGGGCACAGCTTCCATGCTCTCGGGGTCTCCCACCATCATGCCGGCGAGGGTGTGATACCGGACCCCCTGCCGCGCCTTGATGCGGGCGCGGTCTTCCACTGGCAGGTCGTCCCACTCGGATTTCCAGGCGCACACGGTTACCGGGCCGTACACCTCGGTGAGGCCGTAAACATGAGTCACCTGGATGCCCATCGCCTCAATGGCCTCGATTACCTTGGCCGGGGGCGCGGCGCCAGCCGTCATCGCC
The DNA here is from genome assembly GCF_023555055.1 of Marinobacter sp. ATCH36. Taxonomy (GTDB): domain Bacteria; phylum Pseudomonadota; class Gammaproteobacteria; order Pseudomonadales; family Oleiphilaceae; genus Marinobacter. The sequence continues at coordinate 582 of NZ_JAMJPL010000006.1, read as the reverse complement.
TGCACGGTATGGCTGAAGCTGGATTTCAGGGCCTCCGAAGCGCCCAGCAATGTATTCAACACAATCGGCGCGCCACACATGTGGCTGACCTTGTGCTCGCTGATCAGGTTCAGAATCTTCTCCGGGTCCACCTTGCGCAGGCACACGTGGGTACCGGCAAAGGCAGTAATAGTCCAGGGGAAACACCAGCCGTTGCAGTGGAACATCGGCAGCGTCCACAGGTACACCGGGTGCATACCCATGGACCACACCGCCTGATTGCCCATGGCGTTCTCATAGGCCCCGCGATGGTGATACACCACCCCTTTCGGGTTGCCGGTAGTGCCGGAGGTGTAGCACAGCGAAATGGCATCCCACTCATCGGCAGGCATCTGCCATTCGAATTCGGGATCGCCACTGGCCAGGAACGCCTCGTAGTCCAGGTCACTCACCTGAGTGCCACCGCCGCCTAGTTCGTGCCCATCCAGAAACACCGTTTTCCGGTGATCTGACGTGCTCCAGGAAGAACCAGTGTGAGTGAGAAGCTAAAGGATACCAGCGATGCCTGAATTATTGGCGTCATTGGTTGTTATTTGGTCAACT
>NZ_JAMJPL010000005.1 GCF_023555055.1 Marinobacter sp. ATCH36 | reverse complement strand
AATCCTCTTGGGTTGGTGGTTTTGGTTCGCGCTTAAAACATACCAGATCCAAGAGGATTTTTTTATGCCTGATCAATAATATTAACCAGAAATCAATGAATTATGAGTTTCTGGATGGGCACTAGTTAGTGATCGTCTACTAACAACCCAGGCTCGAGCAGGGGGGCCGATTAAAGCGTTTGATGAGAAAGCAAATAAAGCAGTTGTCTACCATGCTCGTGACGGTATTGTTGCAATAGGATATACAGGTCGAGGTTACTTGGAGGGGTTGCCGGCAGATCACTGGATGGCCAACGTATTAACTGGCTTATCATCCTCAAATCTTTACATGTATTCATGCCGACCAGATATGCAGTGGCTGGATTGTGGATCAGTTGTTAATACCCTAGAGCGCCGCCTTGGCGAAGCGTTCAAAAAGTTGCCAAAAAAAGATAGAAAAATGGCGCATGAAGTTTGCGTTGTTGGCTGGAGATGGCGCCGTAATAGGAAGTCAATACGACCTTTTGTTAGTGAATTGATTAAGCCTCGTGGGGAGTTTCAGAAGTTCAAAAAAACTTATGCTCAGCGGTTCTGGAACTGGAAAAAGACCTGTCAGTGGGTATTTAACCCAGATCGAATTGAAGGTTTCCGTAATAAGCTACGCAAGACAATCGTGGAGTCAGGGGGGCTTGATAGTCCTGAAAAATTTGAGCAGGGAATAGTGAAATTCATTCGCCACCTATCTCAAGCTGATGAGAGAGTCGGAAAAGCATGTATGGTGATCCGTATTAATCCATGGGCCGCGCAAGAGGTTTTGGTTCGATACGAGGCTCCTCAAACGGCAAATAAAATCGCCCGAATGAATGATAGCTTTACGCCCATTGTTATCGCCCCCCCTTCGGTCTGGGGGGCTTCTGAAGCTACAGGTGGACAGTGGTCCCATGAAGAACTGGTCGGTGGGAAGCAAGCTTTTCGCTGGATTTTTCAAGGTGTAGATTTGAAAAAGAAACCTAAGCAAGGCTTTCGTGGTACCCAGTCGAGACCAAAAAACCCGCAAGCACGCTGACTTATCGATTAAGAATTGCCGGAGAATTTTTTCACCGCTTTGCGGTTCCGAAATTGCCGCAAATCTCTGAGTTAGACCAACCGGAGCCTCCTCGATGCAGACCCCACTCGACCTTCACGCACTTGCACTGGAAGTGAAGGCAGCGCAAGACTCAAGGCACCAGATTCAGCCAATAACAGACCGTCTGCCAGCCTTCGATCTGTCGGCCGCCTATGAGGTCGCGAATCTTATTCACGATGCACGGCTGGCTGAAGGCGCCAGACCCGTTGGCCGGAAGATCGGTTTCACCAACCCGGATATGTGGTCAAAATTTGGGGTTCGAGAGCCGATCTGGGCGTACATCTACGACACAACGGTCGTTCAGTTGACAGACACAGTCGCAACATGCCCGCTCAGCAAATTTGCCGAGCCGAAGATCGAGCCCGAAATCGTTCTTCGCTTTCACTCAGCTCCTCGGGTCGAAGATGGACTTCGCGGCGTTCTGGACGCCATCGATTGGGTGGCGCATGGGTTTGAAATAGTGCAATCGCACTACCCCGGCTGGAAGTTCCAGGCCCCTGATACCGTTGCCGACTGGGCACTCCACGGCACGCTGCTGATCGGGCCGTCACTACCCCTTGCTCAATTGGGGAGCGATCCAGTGGCTGCACTTGAGTCCTTCTCGCTCGACTTGTCCTGCGACGGGCAACACATCGAAACGGGCAAGGGGTCGAACGTCCTGGGCAACCCGCTCGCCGCCGTTGCCCACTTGGTTTCGGTACTGGCTAAACAAGGCAACTACGCGCCACTGCAAGCAGGAGAAATTGTAACCACTGGCACGATTACCACCGCGTATTCCATTCAAGCGGGCGAAACCTGGCAATCTGCACTGCATGGTGTTGCGATGCCTGGGCTTAGGGTCAAGTTCTCAGCATAGGCATTATTCTAAAAACCGGGACAATGGACCAAATGAGCGAATTCGTCGAAAACCTGAATGATGTATTTTGCCAGTTTGGTCCTGTTTCCGTTCGGCGCATGTTCGGCGGCTATGGTGTGTATCACGACGGCCTGATGTTTGGTCTCGTCGCAGACGATATGCTGTATTTGAAGGTCGATAAGAAATCGGTTGAACGGTTCATTGATCTTGGGTTGGATCAGTTCGAATACGAGAAAAATGGCGCCATGATTAAGATGTCTTACTACATGGCACCCGAGAGCATTTTCGAGGATGCTGAACAGGCGAAGGAATGGGCCTCCGTGGCATTCGATGCGGCGCTTCGGGCCAGAAAGCCAGCGGCAAGAGCCAAGGTAAACAAGCAGTAACAGCCTGGTTCAATGGCACAACTCCGCCGCGTATCAGGCACTGAACGTCTCGAAGGATCCACACTGTGAAACGCATTCTCACCGTACTTTTGGGCATAGGCCTTATTGGTTGTGCATCGCAGCAACCAGCCGTCACGCTGAAGAACTCGGATTCCGCCATCATTGGTGAAAAGCCCGAAGGTTATCCAAGAACCTTTATCAAGCGCCTTCCTGATTTGCCCGGTTTTTGTATTGAGGTGACGGAAGATTGGAGAGAACATCCGTATCAGGATGATACGATTTGGCTGAAGGAAAAAACAATAAAGAGTCTGAACTGCCCTGGGGAATCCTTACCGGGCTCTACGAATGTTTTGAAGAGATAAAGAATGATTGACCGCAAGTATCACAGAATCGTGTTTTCGTTTTTCATGTCACTGTTGATGTCCTTCATCATGTCTCTAGTGATCAGTGTTTTTAACGTGGGTTGGGTCAGCAATATCGTTTCAATCTGGCTGAATGCCTGGCTTTTTGCGTTTGCGGTCGCCTTTCCCACCATAATTGTGGTGTCGCCGCTCGTTCACAAGCTTGTCAGTCTGGTTTTGAAGGAAGAGGCTTGATTCTCCCTTAGAAAACCGGGACAGATCCAGTTTTCGTGATCATCCGATTTAGCCCACTGTCGCCTATACTGGATAGCAAACCACCAGAGAAGCGCCATGGAAAACAATTCAACAAGCCTGAGCATGACCGTCCTGATGACGCCGGACAAAGCCAATTTCTCCGGCAATGTGCACGGCGGCACCCTGCTGAAGTATCTGGATGAAGTCGCCTATGCCTGCGCCAGCCGTTACGCGGGGACCTATGTTGTTACACTGTCCGTCGACCAGGTGATGTTCCTCCAGCCCATCCACGTTGGCGAGCTGGTCACCTTTTTGGCCAGTGTGAACTACACCGGCCGTACCTCCATGGAGATCGGCATCAAAGTGGTCACCGAGAACATCCGCGACAAGTTGGTCCGTCATAGCAACAGCTGCTTTTTTAGCATGGTGGCGGTTGATGACAACGGCAAAGCCGTCGCCGTGCCGCAGCTGGTTCCACGCACCGATGATCAGATCCGGCGATTTGCCAACGGTAAGGAGCGCCGTGCCATTCGTGCCGAACTCGAGGAACGCTACAGAGCACTTCATCGTAAGTAAGCTCGGAGGCCGAAAGGCAAACCCGTCTCCGAGAAAAATCGGTTTCGGCCACGTTTGAGCGCTCGCGCTCGAATGGTGTTGTTGAATGTTGCCAATCACACAGATTCCGGAGGGCCCATGGCAGGTGGATGGTCAAGGGATGGCGCGGTGCAGGAACAGATCGACGCCAGTGTTGAAGACGAAATCCAGCGCGCGCGCAGCCAGCTAGCCAAAGGCGAAAGCGCCGAGGAATGCGATGAGTGCGGTGCTCTGATTCCGGAGGCCCGGCGCAAGGCTATTCCCGGTGTCCGGTTGTGCATTGATTGCCAGTCGGCCCATGAAAAGGAACACCCCCATTCAGGCGGCATCAATCGCAGAGGCAGCAAGGACAGTCAGCTTCGCTAGCCGCCCAGGGGCAAGATCCAACAATGAGGAGAGGCCGAACGTGAGCTATTCCCTGACCGACGACACTGACAAAGCCTTTCTCCAGGAAGCCGTTCGCCTAGCCATCGAATCGGTCGACGATGGTGGAGCCCCTTTTGGCGCTGTGGTGGTTCACAACGGCAAGGTTATTGCCCGGGCTGGTAACCGGGCAAAGCTGGAGTGCGACCCCACCGCTCACGCCGAGGTAGCGGCAATACGCTTGGCCGGCAAGATGCTCGGGAGTGCGCATATGCCGGAAGCTATTTTGTACGCAAGCTGCGAGCCCTGCCCCATGTGCCTGGCTGCTGCTCACTGGGCTCGCATTCCCCGAATTGTGTTTGCCGCACCTCAAGAAACTGCAAATCGTGCCGGGTTTGCAGACGGCAATAATGCAGAGCAGCTTTACGGCCAAATTCACCCCGTAAGGCCCGAACGATTGGGGTTGACCCAGATCGAGCTCCAGAACTCGGCGGCGCCTTTTCGGGCCTGGCTGATAAAAAATGATCTGCCTCCCTTTTGATGGTGAGAGTAACGAATACCGGGACAGGGTGTTGTCCATGCTCATAATGTCGTACGTTTAAGGATTTAAAAATCGGCTGCACGGCCACCGATTTTCCACCGTTTCGCGGCTCCAAACCGGCGCGTGAGACGGGCGTTGGTCAAAGGAATATGCCCCATGAAACCCGATGTCACTATCAGGAATGGAACAAGTGTCGATGTCAGCGCAATTAGCGAAGTGACTATAGCTGCCTTCAATACGCTTGAGATCAGCAACCACACTGAGCAATTTATAATCGAGGCGCTACGTGCTGGCAATGCCCTCACGGTATCGCTGGTCGCGGAGATGGGTGGCCGGGCTGGTACGGACTTGGACCTGTTTCGGTCTTGCCGGAATACCAACGTCGGGGCATTGGCAAGGCCCTGATCCGCGAAGGATTGGCACAACTGAGGGAGATGCATGCTCGCGGCTGTTGTCTCGTAGGGCATCCGGAGTACTACAAGAAGTTAGGATTCGATAACGTTCCAGAACCTGTCCAAAAAGGAGTTCCACCGGAAGTCTTTCTCACAATGTCTTTCGACGGGAATATTCCCCAAGGCACTGTCACTTTCCACGAAGGATTCAAAGTGGCTGGCCAACAAGAGCGCGCAGGCGACGCTTGACAGTCCATCCCGATTCGTCATCGCGAATGCAAGGTCTGACGAATTCATCGGGTTTTGCGGGACCAAAAATGAAGGAACAGCATGGTGAGAACAATACTTCTTGGGAATGCAGGAGCTGGTAAGAGCACGCTCTCCAAGAGATTGATTGCCAGAGAACCAGCCGCTCGCCTGTCTCTTGACGAAGTGGCATTTTGCGAAGGGACGCAGAGGCGCCCACTCCAGGATAGCATCGCTGATGTGAGGCTTTTCATTGCCGATCATGAGAGCTGGATAATTGAGGGTTGTTACGCAGACATAATCGAGCCGATCCTGGGCGAGTGCGACGAGCTAATTTTTCTGAACCCTGGAGTTGATGTATGTATCTTACGAGGCTTTCGAAGGGAACAAGCGTGAACTCAATCATACGAGTGAGTATGAATCGGTATGACCATCGCAGGCATGGCGCCGTCCTTTCCAACGCTGCTTCGCCTCCATTCCAAAGCCGTGCATACTGCGGGCATTGGACCAACCGGAGAACCCACGATGCAGACCCCACTCGACCTTCATGCACTTGCGCTCGAAGTGAAGGCAGCGCAAGACTCGACGAGCCAGATTCAGCCAATCACAGATCGTCTGCCAGCTTTCGATCTGCCGGCCGCCTACGAGGTCGCGAATCTTATTCACGATGCACGACAGGCTGAAGGCGCCAGACCCCTGATACCGTTGCCGACTGGGCACCCCACGGCACGCTGCTGATCGGGCCATCACTACCGCTTGCTCAATTAGGGAGCGATCCAGTGGCTGCACTTGAGTCCTTCTCGCTCGATTTGTCTCGCAACGGGCGACACATCGAAACTGGCAAGGGCTCGAACGTCTTGGGCAATCCGCTCGCCGCCGTTGCCCATTTGGTCTCGGTACTGGCTAAACAAGGCAACTACGCACCTCTGCACGCGGGAGAAATTGTAACCACTGGCACGATTACCACCGCGAATTCCATTCAAGCGGGAGAAGCCTGGCAATCTGAACTGCATGGCGTTGCAATGCCTGGGCTTAGGGTCAAGTTCTCAGCAAAGGAATTGGATCATGGTTCACAGTGACCGTGAGTATTTCTCTGCTGCCATCAACTTTTTCTGGGGCGATGGCACTGCCTCACCTGAATCCGTCAATGAACGATCCGCAGAGATGCAGGCTACCTACTCCCTCGCCTACTCCGACCAAGGGAACAAGGCCTTTCTGATTTGCCCGGTTTTTGTATTGAGGTGACGGAAGATTGGAGAGAACATCCGTACCAGGATGATACGATTTGGCTGAAGGAAAAAACGATAAAGAGTCTGAACTGCCCTGGGGAATCCTTACCGAGCTCTACGAATGTTTTGAAGAGATAAAGAATGATTGACCGCAAGTATCACAGAATCGTGTTTTCGTTTTTCATGTCACTGTTGATGTCCTGCATCATGTCGCTGGTGATCAGTGTTTTTAACGTGGGTTGGGTCAGCAATATCGTTTCAATCTGGCTGAATGCCTGGCTTTTTGCGTTTGCGGTCGCCTTTCCCACCATAATTGTGGTGTCGCCGCTCGTTCACAAGCTTGTCAGTCTGGTTTTGAAGGAAGAGGCTTAATTCTCCCTTTGTCCAACACTGAATCTGCTCTGAGTGAGCCGCTGAGGTGGGCTTGATCAGTTACGAAGCCAATTCATAGGTTTCTTTCATGCTTGAAAAACGCATTCCTCCCCTACTTTTTGGGGTTTGCGTTCTGGTTCCTTGCCTGGGGTGTCTTTCTGGGGTCTGGCTGGGGTTTACTTGGAGTGGTATTTTTTGTGCTATACATGAATCGCTTCCAGATCGCTCCCGAGGAACAAGCCTGGCGGCCCTCCACCGGACGGTATTTTCTCCACTTCGTTACGAATGCAGCGCTTTTACGGTGTGATTTTGCGCTTTATAGCGACTGCGGTCGCAAGCGGAAGCGAATAGGTCAACAAAAAAATTGGCAACTCTTCCATAAACGTATAGCCAGCTTGTGTCATCCCTACCCAAACGTTCCAGCCAGTGACCAGTAACCAGATGGCTGCGAAAATGACCGTCGGCATCCAGCCTCTGCTCGCCTGATTGCTAAAAAATTTCGCAAGCCCAGTAATGACCGCCCATAGGATGATGCCGCCGAAAATGAATAATAGTGTTCTCACGCTGTTCTCCAGTCAGTCCGGACTTTTTAAACGAGAATGTCACCCCGGGTTGCTGAGAACCAGAGGTGACAAACAACTGATTGTCTACCGTGTTGTGTAGCCACCGTTGGCAAAGAGTGTCTGGCCATTGATCCACCATCCCTCTGTTGCCAGGAACTTCACAATCGGAACGATGTTCTCAATCATGGTCAGCTGATTGCCCATGGCTTGCGACTTATGGAATTCCACGCGTTCCGGGGTTTCCTGGCCATAGAAAAATGGTGTTTCCATAGGGCCTGGTGCAATGTTATTGACTGAAATACCTCGTGCGAAGAACTCTTTGGCCGCGGCACGTGTAAAGTGTTCCACCGGTGCCTTGCCGCCAGCATAGGTTGAATAGCCATCGGTAAATGCGGCCAACAAGGCGGTCAGAATCGTGATGAGTTTGCCGTTATCATTCAGATGCAGCCCGGCCTCTTTAATAAAAAAGTAGGCGGACTTGGCGTTAATGGCCATCATCTCATCGAACTCGGCTTCCGTTGTTTCGGTGATGGGTTTGCGCAATACCTTCCCCACGGTGTTGACTGCCACATCGATGCCGCCGAAGTGGTCCTTGGCCTGTTGAAATAGTGCCGATACGTTGGCTGCTTTGGTCAGGTCACTCTGGATTGCAATCGCGTTGCATCCCAGCTCTTTCACTGCTTTGACCGTTGCGTCCGCGTCTCGCTCCGTCGCATCGCTATTGTAGTGAACCACTACGTTGGAGCCGCTTGCTGCAAGTTCCCGGCTGATAAGTCCACCGAGATTTTTGGCGCCACCAGATACAAGCGCAACTTTTCCGTTCAGATCGATTTTAGACATGATTTTCTCCTGCATTTAGTGAAGAGGGGGCGGCACAAAGTTCGTGGCCGGTACCGTCGATTCAGCCTATTCGATTGGATGGAGAGCAGGAAGGGTGGTATTTTGCATTTATTAATTGCCAAAAATGCAATAACTATGAGCAGCACCGAGCAAATGTTTCTCCGAGTTGTGGAATCGGGCAGTTTTAAAAAGGCTGCCGAATATCTACAGGTCGAGCCTTCGTCTGTCAGTCGAAAAATTGCCGCGCTGGAGGACCGCCTTCAAGTCAAACTGTTGCGCCGCTCTACACAACGCACCACTCCGACTGAGCTTGGGCAACTCTATTACGAGAGAGTACGCCAACTCATTGATGATCAGGCTGCTTTGGAAGAGGAAATCAAAAGCGGTGTCAGTCGACTCAGCGGCAAGTTGCGAATTGCGGCACCGGCGGATTTCGGCACTAAATTTGTTGTTCCGGTAATTGACCAGCTGCAACAAGAGGCTCCGGAGTTGTCCGTGGAATTGTTATTGGGTAGCCATTTTGAAAACTTGTTTGAAAGCAATCTGGATGTCGCTGTGCGAATCTGCGAATTGCCAGATTCCGACTTGATTGCAAAAAGACTGGGATACAACGACAGAGTGCTGGCGGCTAGCCCTGGCTATTTGGCCGAGCATGGAGCGCCGACATCCCCGGAGCACCTGGAAGCGCATAACTTTATTCTTTACTCCCCGATTCAGGCAAGAAGCGACATCGAGTTTGCCGATGGCAGTCGCCACTCGCACTTGAAAATCAAAAGCAACATTATGGTCAACAGCGTTTCTGCTATACGGAAACTTGTGCTTGACGGCAAAGGCATACACCTTGGCCCGCGATGGGTATTTGCTGAAGACATTGAAAGCGGCAGGCTAGTCAGTTTGTTGCCGGACAAGCCTTTGCGCAGCTTTCCTGTACATGCTATCTATCCAGCGCGATCTTATTTGCCTTTTAAGGTCAGAGAATTTATACGATTAACATCTCAACAATTAAAACCGCGGACTGGTTGATAGGACACCAGGCCCCTTATGGCGTTGCAATGCCTGGGCTTAGGATCAGGTTCTCAGCATAAACATCTCTCCGAATAACGGGGTCAGACCACCCTAAAATCGTATACACTTTGTATAGTCAGGTTAGCCTCTAACAAGGAGGTGTTTCATGAGCCGCAAAAAGAGTTCACCACGCCACACACACCTTGGGATGAGTTCCGGCCTTGATGACCTGACTCAGCGCATAAATCCCGTCGCTCAGTGGAGCGACCTGACTGTGTCGGATGAGGGGCGCAAGATCCTGCATCAGGTTGTTGCGGAGATGCGGGAACCTCCCAGGCTGGATGAGAGTTCGGGGTCACCCGCCATACGCAGTCGCAAGCCACCAAGAGGATTGCTGGTCGTCGGTGGAACCGCCAGGCACAGAGCAATGGCGGCCGAGGTGCTCGCCAACAGCCTGGAACACGAGCTGTACCGTGTCGATCTCAGCGCCGTAGCCAGTAAGTATATTGGCGAGACCGAGAAGAACCTGCTCAGGGTCTTTGACGCTGCCCAAAAGGCAGACACCATCCTGTTTTTCGATGAGGCTGACGCGCTGTTCGGTAAGCGAACCGAGGTCAAGGATGCCCACGACCGCTACGCCAACATCGAAATCAACCACCTTCTGCAGCGTACCGAGCAGTTCCAGGGGCTGGCTATTCTCGCCGCTAACCGTCGCGAGGATCTGGACGAGGCGTTCATCGGCCAGCTGGGCAGGCTGGTGGAGTTAGAGTGAGACGGCAAATCTCTCGGAGAGCCTTCACTATGTCCCCGCGTCTGCAAAAACAGGTTCAGCTCCGCAAGAACCGCAAACTGCGCCAACCTGCCATTACGCGCTATCCGGGCGTTTACATCCAGGAAACCCCAGAGATGGTGCCCTCGATCTCGGGGGTCGACACATCGGTCACGGCGTTCGTTGGTTGGGCGGCCCGGGGCCCTATAGATCGCGCCCAGCGGGTCCGGAGCTTTCAGGATTTCCAGAATCACTTTGGCGGGCTGGATTCGCGGAGCTTTCTTGGTTACGCGGTCCAGCATTTCTTTGCCAATGGCGGCGGTAATGCTTACATCGTTCGGCTCTTCGGCGATGATGCCGTCTCGGCTTCGCTGACTCTCGGCACTACGCTGACAGTCACTGCCGCATCACCGGGAGCCTGGGCCAACGATTACAGGATCGAGACGACAACCGGCAGCCCCGACGCAACGCGATTCTCTCTCGCAGTGATCTATCAACCCTCCGGACAGCAGGCGCATACCGTGGAGCGCTTTGATGACCTGTCAGTGTGGGAAACAGACCCTCGTTTTGTGAAGCGCATAGTCAACGATGCGTCGGCCTACATTTCGATAGAGATGATTGGGAGCCACACCAAACCACCCGAGAGCACGGCGGCGACAGGTTTTACGACGCCAGGTTCCGACGGCGCGCCACTCACCCCCAACGAGCCAGCCTTTGAGAACAAGCTCGATCCGCTGGCGAAGGATGGCGGAATCTACCTGCTGGACCAGGTAGATCTATTCAACATCCTCTGCGTGCCGGCAGAAACCTCCCCGACGGTTGTGGACTCGCTGCAAACCTTTTGCCAAAAGCGAAGGGCCTTTCTCATTGTCGACAGTAGCAAGGGTGCTTCTGCTTCTACGATGTCCGCCACAAACGCTTCGATGGCGAACGCAGACGCCTCGAACTCGGCACTCTACTATCCCTGGGTTGAGGCCGCGGACCCGCTCGATGAGAACCGTGCCCGAACCTTTCCGCCCTGCGGCTTTGTGGCCGGCGTTTACGCTCGGACAGATGGCCGCCGAGGCGTATGGAAGGCGCCAGCGGGGATACAGGCGTCGATTAGTGGGGCCCTGGGCACGGAGCTGTCTCTTTCCGACGCCGAGAACGAGATGCTTAACCCGCGTGGTATCAACTGCATCCGCACCTTCCCGCGTTATGGCACGCTAATATGGGGGAGCCGCACTCTCCGCGGTGCTGACGCGCCGGCATCTGAATGGAAGTACGTGGCCGTGCGCCGGCTCGCCCTGTTCATTGAGGAAAGCGTCATGCGGGGCACTCAATGGGTCTCGTTTGAGCGTAACGATGACCAGCTCTGGACACAGATCCGACTCAGTGTTGGCGATTTCCTTCAGGGATTGTTCAGGCAGGGCGCGTTCCAGGGGAGTTCGCCCAAAGAAGCCTATTTGGTCCAATGCGATCGCGCGACGACTACCGCAAGCGACATTACTCATGGGGTCGTCAATATTCTGGTGGGCTTCGCGCCGCTCAAGCCCGCTGAGTTTGTGGTGATCAGAATTCAGCAGAAGGCTGGCCACGGGTCGAGCGGCATTAGCCGCCGTGGCAGCAAGGACAGCCAACTGAGGTAAACGCAATTTTCATGATCGCTTTAAAAAGTTTGCTTGTATGGTTCGGCATTCTTGCCCTGGCCATCACGAACGGTCTCATTCGCGAGATTGTTCTTCTCCCCGCCTTCGGCATTCCGGCCGCGTTCATTCTGAGCGGATTGCTGCTTTCCGTCCTCATTATTGGCGCCGCTTACCTGGCCCTTCCCTGGCTGCGCCTGAACCAGGCTTCCCAACAATGGGCGGTAGGCTTTGGGTGGCTTGCGCTCACGCTGGTTTTCGAGTTTTCGTTTGGGCTGGCTCAGGGCAAATCCTGGCCGGTGTTGCTTGAAGCCTACACTTTCAAGGATGGAAATATCTGGCCTGTCGTGCTTACCATTACGGCTTGTGCGCCATTCATTGCGTCGAAATTGCGCCTCTGAATGTAAAGCTGTTCCGACACGGGGTAATAAGCATGAGTATCAATTGGGGGCTTGTAGGGCCCGGACGGATCGCCGGGAAGTTTGCCCGGGCAATGCAGGCAGAGGGCGTTGGCACGCTCAAGGCCGTTGCCAGTCGTAACGCTGATCGTTGTCGTGAGTTTGCTGATGAGCATCAGATCGAGACCGCCTACGACGATTACGCAAAGCTGTACGAGGATGACAGTCTGGATGCCATCTACATTGCCACCCCGCATAATTTTCATCTGGAACAGGCTCTGGCGGCGATAGCCTGCGGCAAGCATCTACTGGTCGAAAAGCCTCTGACCGTGACCGCTGCCGATTCCGAGCGCCTGTTCGCGGCCGCCAAAGCCAAAGGGGTTTTTGTGATGGAGGCTATGTGGTCGCTGTTTCTGCCCGCTTACCAACAGGCCAATACCTGGCTGGCCCGGGAGAGCGTTGGTGAGATCAGCGGTGTACGTTCATCTTTCGGTTTCGTTGTGCCGCGCAAACCTCATGACCGCCTGCTGAATCCAGACCTGGCCGGGGGCGTTCTGCTGGATATGGGGATCTATACCGTTGCCACGTCGCAGTGGTTTATGCAGGCTGACCCCGAAGATATCGTTTCTCAGGTCCATCTCGGGCCAACCGGGGTCGATGAAACCTGCGCCATCCAGTTGCATTATCCCGGTGCCAGAGTCAGCCAGTTGCTTTGCAGCTTCAGGAACAAATACGACAACGCACTGACTGTGTTTGGCAGCAAGGGACGGATCGTTATTCCCAGCAATTTCTGGCAGGCAAAAAAGATCAAACTGGTTGCAAATGACGATAGTGTGCAGACCGTTGATTGTCCGTTCGAGGTCAACGGCTTTGAGTATCAGATCAGGCATGTGGTCAGATGTATCGCAGAGGGAAAATCTGAGAGCAATCTGATGACCCATGAGCGCACCCTTGCGAGCCAGCGCATTATGGATCAGGTTCGCCGTGACGCAGGCTTGCTCACCGGGGACTAATGGTTTTGTCTGCGCTACCTGACACAGGCTTCGCGATTTTCCTCGACGAACGCCAACACACTATCGGCCATCAGTTTGAACGTTGGCGATATCTCCATTCCTGCGCTCTTCAGGGCTTTGGCGGTCCATTTGTTACTGGTATTGAGCAAGTGGTACCGGCCTTCGCCCTTATAGAACTGGCTGTCTCCGTAGATTCCCCGCTGGAGTTCAACCAGGTTGTTGTTGGCATCCCGGGCGAAGCTGTTGGACAGGTACTTTATCAGGGAATCGGCACCTTCAGCGGTAAGGCAGGTGTCAACGACGTCACTCCCGGCGAAGTAGTTATCCGGAGAAACCGGCAGTGCCACCACGTGCATCACGGTGCCCTTTGACCAGACGATTGCCCGCAGAGTCACGCCTGCCGTAATCTCGCTGGCCTGGTAGAACCCCTCATCGCCCCACCCGAGCTCGTAATACCCAGCCTCTCCAAACCGTTCCTTCAGGCCGGGAATCGATGGGTTGAGTTCGTCAGCGGCAACAACAACCCCCACATGCCAGCCGTGGCCCACAACGTACACCCTTTGTGTTGGAGCGCTGTCAGCCTCGGCGGCTGGCTCGACGGCATAGGGTTTTCCGGTGCATCCGTATACGGCGAATAACATGAGAAACAGGCCGGCAGCTTTCATGCTGATACCCCATTGAATAATAAAAACCGGGACAGTCTCAGCGCTGCGGCGATTGGGGCCGTCGAAAATGCAGGACGCGTGCACTCAGTGGCGCGGATGGTTCAGAGGTGCGCCGTTGAATAAGCAGGGTCTGTTGCAGAGCGAGCAACGAGTCGTACATCATGGTTTGGATATCCAACAGTGCCTTCATGGGACTGCCAGCTATCCGGCGCCGGGCATCGATCACAAACTGAAGGCCCCGCAACCGCTGTTGGTTGCGCGTGGAGCTGCGGCGAATACAGTCTTCAATCAATGCCGCGCGTAATATCTCGAACCCTTCCGGGTCACGCTGGAGCAGATCCCTGAGCTCGTCAAACGTGGGCACATCCATGACTTTGCTCCTTTCCTGGATTCAAGTAGTCAGTGCAGCACCTTCTGAAGTATAGGCTGGTGTAACCCGCATTCGCCAATCATGATAATCTGCGTCTCATCTACCCGACCGAAACAAGGCGTAACCAATGCGAAAAAACATTCTGATTACCGGTGCCAGCACTGGTCTTGGCGAAGGTATGGCTCGTGAATGGGCCGCCAAGGGCTGCAATCTTGCACTGTGCGCGCGACGGGCGGATAAGCTTGAGGCATTGCAGCGGGAATTGCAGCAGGCCTACCCCAACATTCGGGTGCTGGTTCGAGGCCTGGACGTGTGCGACTACGATCAGGTATTCGAGGTTTTCCGGGGCTTCAGGGATGAGTTGGGTAGTCTTGACCGCGTGGTGGTGAACGCAGGCATCGGCAGTTCCCAGCCCATCGGCCGGGGGCACTTCGCCGCCAATCGCCAAACGGCAGAAACCAACTTTATCGCTGCCATCGCCCAGAGTGAGGCGGCCATGGAGATTTTCAGGGAACAGAACAGCGGCCATCTGGTACTGATGTCGTCGGTCAGCGGCGTTCGCGGTTTCCGTGGCCCCATTAACGTCTACGCCGCCACCAAGGCCGCCGTGGCTTCACTGGCAGAAGGCCTGCAACTGGATACCAGGGGCAAGCCCATCAACGTCAGCAACATTCTTCCCGGCTACATTCTTACGGATATCAACCGCGATACGAAGAACGCGCCTTTCCGGGTGGATCTGGAAACCGGCGTCAAGGCACTGGTAAAAGCCATTGAGTCCGAAAAACGCCGCGCCTATGTGCCCTGGTGGCCCTGGACACCACTCAGTTATGTGTTAAAGGCCCTGCCCTTTGGGTTGTTTGCAAGGGCGATGTGAGACAAGGTGCGCTTTTGATCCCTGAAGCTGAGAGCGCAACCATTGTGAAGAGTTTAACTATGTTATTCCCGTCATGAGCTTGTGGAACAGATTCCCCAGCATCGCTTACCTTGCCGTATTCATCGGGGTGCTCGGTCACGGGTCCAGCGAGTTCGCCGCCGTGGTGACCGGTATGGCCGGGCCGGAATTATCCTCCTGGCGATTCCTGCTCGGCGGTATCGGGCTGGTTCTGCTGTCACTGGTCACACCCGGTAGCCGGGACCTGATTACCCCGTTACGGGAAATCCCCGTGCGCATTGTGATGCTGTCCATTGCCGGAGTGACCGTGGGCTACCTGTTCTTCCACTGGGCCCTGGATTACGCCACGGTACCCCAGGTCGCTACCATGGTGACCGCCGTTCCAATCATTGTGGGGCTGACAAACCGTTATCTCCACAAGGAGCCATTTACGCCTCTGAAGATTATTACCGGGGCGGCGGCTCTGTTTGGAGTCGCGCTGCTGCTAACGGATGGCTATCTGCTGGACCTGGCAAAGGGCGGCAGCACCTTTATCGGTGTGCTCATGGCGCTGGCTTGCGCCATCTTCGTCGGTGGCTTCACCGTTGCGGTAAAGCCAATCATCATCCGCTATGGCGCCCTTCGTATTACCAGCCTCACTACGCTGGTCGGCGGCATCGGCCTGTGGCTGCTGGTCGGCGTGGCCTGGGGCGACTGGGTTAACCCAGCTACCCTGTTAGAACGCCCGACCGAACAATGGTCAGCCATGCTGGTGTTGGTACTTTTCAACACCGTGATCACGCAGTTTTGCTGGATCGGTGGCCTGGCGGCGGTACCGGATATTACCCGGGGCAGCTACCTGTTCTTCCTAAAACCGGTGATTGCAGCCTTGCTGACCTGGTACTTTCTGTCTCAGCCGGTCACCGGTTTCCAGCTCACTGCCATGCTGATCATCTGTTCCGCGGTGTTTATCGAGCCAGTCTGGTCGAAAATCCGCAGTTCCCATTAACCATCCCGCCCCGCTGCAACAGTAGCGGATTCAGCCGTATTGCGCGCAGTGTTGGCATCAGGCAACCCCGCAATATGGCAAGCGGTTGGTATCGCACCATCGAATTTAGCGTAGTATCTTGAAATATGATGGTTCGGCTGGTAAGGCAGAGAATCGAGATCACGGCGAGAGAAAGCAGCAGGGGCAGTAATAGTGACGTTTCCGTCGAATGCTAGTTCACCGCCAACTCATACGTTGCCGGGAATAGCGCAGTTATTTGATAAAAGTGGTGCAACGGTGTTCCTGTTCGATGACCAGGAGCGTTTGCTCTATGCCAATGACCAGTATTACGACCTCATTTGCCACACGCGGGGTACGCACCCCACCTGGCCCGATATCATGCGTGACAACTATGCCAGGGGCCAGGGCCTGATTATCGAGACTGACGATATTGAATCGTGGATTCAGGCGGCATTGGCGAAGCGTCGCTCCCAGACTTATCGCCAGTTTGAAATTGATGCCTGGGATGGCCGCTGGCTGTTAATGACAGAAACACTGATTCCGGAGGTAGGCCTGCTGGGCATCGGTGTGGATATCACTCAGGCAAAGAACATTACCACTGCCCTCAAAGAGGAATACCAGAATGCGCTGGTCAAGGCCGAAACCGATGTGCTGACCGAGATGGGCAATCGCCGGGCCCTGGAACGTTTGCGCAAGCTGTTGGTGAGTAAGGGTCGCTATCACCAGGTGACGGCGTTGATGATGGATATTGACCAGTTCAAACCCTATAACGATACATTGGGACACTTGCAGGGTGACCTTTGCCTTCAGCAATTGGCCCAGTTGATTCGTAGCTGTCTGAGATTGAGCGAGGCTTACCCGATAAGGCTTGGCGGTGACGAATTCCTGATCCTGATGCTGGATGCACCACTGTCACTGGCTCAGCAGGTGGCGCAGAGAATCAGGAACAGTGTGCGAGAAAGTGCCATTCCCCACCCCGCCACTGGTTCTGGTCTGGTTACTCTGAGCATGGGCCTCGCCAGCGGTAGAATTACAGATTCTGAAAGCCTGTCATCGCTGCTAAAGGCTGCGGACGACTCGCTTTACGAAGCAAAACGGAGCGGGCGAGACCGCATCAGTAGCCCCAGGGGAACCTCTGAAAGCCAGAGTTGAACAAGCCCAGAGGGATTGTGACGAGGAAGGTTGTCTCTATGATTCTCAATCAACCGAAGTACCGTCACTATGACATTATTATCGTTGGTAGCGGTCCCGCCGGCATCACTACGGCACTTGAGTTGTCCAAAGACCCTTCCCTTGAAATCGCTGTCATCGAAAGTGGATCACTGGAGCCACTCCCAACCATCCAGACCCTGGCGAGCGTCCAGTTACATGGCGATTTGAACGACAATTACTTTCCCATGCACACGCAACGTTGCTTTGGCGGCACCTCGACCATCTGGGGTGGGTTTTGTGCCGTGCTGGAGGAGAGAGCTTTCGCAGCTCAGGAGTGGCCTATTTCCTATCAGGAAATTGGCCGGTGGTATCCGGCTGCCGCCCGTATTCTAGAGTTGCCAGACGCCGCCTATCGACTGCCGACGGTAGCCATTGAAGGAACATCGGAACTGGTTTACAAACCCTTCTACCTGAGCCCGCCGGTCCGGTTCAATAAAAAGTACCATTCCTTTTTCCAATACCATCCCCGCGTTGACCTGATACTTGGCAACACCGCTGTGCGCCTGATAACACGGGGGCACACCGTCACAGCTCTGGAGCTGCGGGACTCACTCGCACCCCGGCTCTCATCGACATTTGTGTCGGCTGAAACCTTCGTACTTGCCTGCGGTGGAGTGGGCAATCCCCGGTTGCTGCAGCTTTCAGATATCGTTGAGCAGATGCCCGTCGGATTGGGCCTGATGGAGCATCCACACATCTACGCGGTGGCGGACATTTACCTGGACCGGGACCGGCTCCCGAGTGGCATAAAAAAAGATCCGCGCATCGTAAACGCGCTCCAGTTATCAGACAGCTATTGCATCGAAAATGGAGTGCTTTCTTTCAGCGCGGATTTCAATCTGGAGCAGATGACCCGGACCGTGCTGCTGGGCGAACGGCGCGGGATGCTTCATACCCCGGTTTCCATTCGGGCCGAAATTGCCCCGGATTTCAGGAATTCGGTAGGCGACAGTGACCAGCGCAATTACCTTGGTATCCCAATGCCACGGGTTGATTTCCATTACCGCTACCATGATCTGGCGCGTCAGAGCTGGCGGTTGTTCGGCGAGGCACTCCTGCGCTCAGGATTGGGACGCCCCTCTGTCCTGCAGCCCGAATTCAGGGTGCATGATGGTGGACACCTGATGGGCACTACACGAATGGGGCTGTCGGCGGCCGATTCCGTGGTCGACAGCAACTGCCGCGTGCATACCACCGATAACCTCTACGTGGCCGGATCGTCGGTCTTTCCAGCTGGCGGCGCATCCAACCCGACCTATACCATTGTGGCAATGGCGTTGCGCCTGGGCGCACACCTTGCCGGCACTTTAAAAGGAAATGCCCATGGATAGGCGCACCCTTCTCATCGGTCTCAGTGCTGCGGTGACATGGCTCAGCGTCAGCGGTTGCAGGTGGTTGATACTCAACGGGCAAGGCCCTGAGCGCGGCGACATAGTCGCGCCCGGAACGGCACTCAGTAAACAGCTTGCGGAACTTGCAGACCCACTTTTCAGTGATTACTCGGCGGGCAGGTCTCCGGACGCGCTCCACAAGGAGCTGTCACGCAAAGGTGTCATCTCGACACACCACGGAATAAACCATACCCAGGTGATCAGTCTGGCGCGTTATGAGCCGCTGATCATCTATAAGGGCTTTTACTATACGCAAACCGAACTCGAGTTGTACGCCTTGGCATACCTGCGTAAAGACCATCGTGGTAAGGTTGATCCCCATAATATTTTTCACGATGTGTAATCATCTTCAACCTGAAAATGGAGTCTATCCATGCAGCCAAAGGACATCGTCGCGCAGTTCATCGCTGACATTCATGCGCATCGGTTTGATGAGGCAAAGGAGTTGCTGGTTGCTGATGGATTTGAATACGTGGGACCGAATATGCGCTTCCTCAGCAGGGATGACATGCTGGGCTACCAGTTTGGTATGGCAGCCATTCAGAAAGACCTGATCGTCCGTCAGCTGAGTGCCGACGGAGAACACGTGTTCGCGATTCTGGATTACCGAACCTACTTTGAACCAATCGGGGATGTGCGGCTTGCCGTCTGGTTCCGTGTCCGGGATGACAAGATACAGACCGTCGAGGCCTTCTATAACGCCGCAGTGGTTGAAAACATGCTGGGAGGCAACCTGCCTTCAGCTGCTCCACAGCAATAGCACACCTTGCGGCCTGTGCCGGATCAGTAGGGAACCCGGTGCGATCAGGCCTTTTTCCGCTTTTTGCGTTTGGCCTTTTCAAAAAGTTCCCGCAAGGCCCTTGGGTTCTTGCCCTTACCGGAACCGTGTGAGTCCAGGATACGGGTCCAGATGGCGTGTTTTTCATCGGCAGAAAGCTGCTTCCATTCTTTCTTTTCCTGCCCGGTACGGCCACAGGCCTTACAGATTTCTTTCTTATTGAACTCGCAGATGTCGATGCAGGGTTTCTTGGTAACTGGTTCCACGGAAACTGGCCTTTCTTTTGTCCGGTGCGATACTGCAATTAACATTGAGGATTGAGATTCCCGGTTACAAGAGACAAAGCCCGTGGAAAACCGAGATACAAACAACACTGTTATTTGGTGAAAACCGGACCATGACCGCTTTATACCATTTGGCACTCCCTATTCCAGAGGCCGAGCGCAACGCCAGAATTTATCAGGGCGACCTGATTGTTTTCCGTGGTTTTGATGCCGTAGTGGAGCTCACCGACAGGCTGCGCACCCATTGCATCAACTATCTGGGTAAAGATCCGGCCTCTGCTCACAATTCGATGTCTCCCGCCGAGATTGATCAGGCCGCGGAGGCACTGCGCGCGTCAGTCAAAAGCGACAGCCAGGTCGACCTGGCTTGGCGCCGGGTGCTGTCGGCCATCGATACCGATCTGGAAAAAACATACGGCGACAGCATTTTTGTTCGTGTCCAACCACCCGGGCCGGATACTCAGGGCGGACGGACAGGTCCGCTTTGCGCCCACAGGGACACCTGGGGGTCCAACCTGCCGGCACAGATCAATTGGTGGGCTCCTCTCTTCGAGACAACGCCAGAGCGAACGCTCGCGCTTTTCCCAGGATTTTTTACACAACTTGTCGAGAACAACAGTGCTGGCTGGAATTTTCAGGAGATGATGCAGGCGCACCGAACGAAAAGAACTCTCGCCTACCCCCTGCTGCCGACAGCGAACACGGCGCCAGACTGGGGTGATGCCCTGGCGATCAGTTTGTTGCCCGGCGACCTGCTGTGCTTTTCAGGCGCCCACCTGCACGCGAGCGTACCCAACACCACAAGCCTGACACGGCTGTCTTTTGAAACGCGAACCGTGAATGGTAGCGATCTGGCTGCGGGTTCGGGAGCGCCCGATGTGGACGGCTCAGCGCCATTCATGACTCCCCAGATTTTTCGGAATCTTGCGACCGGGGAGAGATTGGGAGAGCTGGTGAAAAGGCCCGCAAGATATCAGGCACCAAAGAACGGGCGCACGTAATTGTAGATCTGTCCTCTTGTTGTCAGCCACAGGTCTTTTTCCTGCGTGCACCTTTTTACAATTTCCTCGAAAGCCCAGGCTCCGGCAGGTCGGCCATAACAGTGGCCATGGACAATCACGTCCAGAATGAGCGTTTCACGGCTACTGGCCAGCAGTTTATCCAGCGTGGTATTGAACATCTGTACAAATTGTTCCGGAGTTCTTCCGAATCGCATTGCATGGGGAAGATCATTGAAATCAATGGTTACCGGAATCGCCATTATTTCGCTATCCGCGAATTTCTGAAGATAGGGTAAATCGTCGTCCAGGGCGTCTCCATGCCATTTATAGCCGTGCTGGGAGAGCTTACGCTGAACATCAAGATCTGAAGTGATTCGCGGGCTTATCCAGCCATGGGGCCGTTCCCCGGTTGCACTTTCAATCAGTTGAGTTGATCTGGTTATATTGTCTTCTCTCTCCTGATCATTCAGATAAGGGAATAGTAAATTCTGCCCATAACTATGACCAATTATTTCATGACCAAAATCGGATTTATTTTTTAGTTCATTTGCATGATTTTCTGCCACCAATCCCGAAGTAAAAACACTTGTAGCTATTTTGTGGCTTTCCGCGATATCAAATAATCTTTTGCAGCCACGATTGACATTATAGCGACCGTAACTGTCAGCATTTGGGTCATTGATATCATCAGAAAGCACATTACCCATAGGATTAACACTTGAGGAGGAACCAGGAGTCCACATTTCAAAGGCTATATTAAAGATAATAGCCAGCCTTTTCCCGCCAGGCCATAAAAGGTCTTTCTCCAGGCGTTCAACTTCACATAGCACTTCTGTGTTCATAAAAAGTCCTCAGGCTATTTATCTGAAACGTCATAGCATTATTTTTCCTGAATATAGCCGTTAAAGAAGTCGATTGAAAGAATTATTATATATTCAATCTTATGCATTCTTCGATGCATGAAATTCATGACACTTATCGTGAATCCTGTGCACTTCAAGCTGAATGATATTAAGTTTGCGCTTATTTTTTCTTTACCCTATATTATTTTTACCGATCTGAATCGGATAAAAAAATTAATCCAAGCATGTAGAAATGACTACAGAACGGCCTTAAAACCGATTACAAAATAAAGGAACATTCTGATGGCTACTCATTCCTTCTTCACCTCCCGTTTGTTTGGCAGCATAACCGCTGCTGTTCTGATCAGCGCAGCGGCAGTCAGCCATGCGCAAACAACAATCAAACTGGGATGGACCACTGCCGACAGCGAAGTGGACCCCTACGCGATTGCGGCCCACTATTTTGCGGAAGAACTTGAATCTGCAGCACCCGGCGAGTTCAACGTCCAGTTTTACCCGAACCACCAGTTGGGCGACGACACGGCCATGCTGCAGGCAATGCAGTTCGGCACCATGGACGCAGGTGTGATTACCGGCACGCAGGTAGGCACTCTGGAGCCTTCATTCCAGCTGAACGATCTGCCGTTCCTGTATGCCAACAACGCGCAGGCCCACCAGGTGCTTGATGGAGAGGTTGGCCAGACGTTGCTCGCCAAGCTTGATTCCAAGGGCATTGTCGGGCTGGGGTTCCCGGAAGCAGGCTTCCGCCACGCGATCAACAATAAACGTCCGATTCGCACACCGGAAGACTTCAAAGGGATGAAGCTGCGGGTTCAACCCAGTGACCTGTTCATTGCCAGCTTCCGCGCCATCGGCGCAAACCCGGTGCCCATGGCCTGGAGTGATGTATTCACGGCGGTTCAGCAGGGAACGGTTGATGGCCTGGAAATCCCGCTGCCGGTGATCTTTGCCAACAAGTATCCGGAAGTGACCGATTACCTTTCGCTTACCAGTCACACCTATAACGCCCTGGCACTGCTGATGTCCAAACAGACCTTTAACAAGCTCTCGGCAGACCAGCAGGAAATGGTGAAAGAGGCTGCCCAACGCGCTATCCAGCGCCAGCGTGAAACGGTTGGCTCCAACAACGACGGCGTTCTGGACCAGATTCGCTCAGCCGGCATGGCGGTGAACGAAGTTGACGATGTGGAAGCCTTCCGCAGCAGAGTGGCCGACGTTTACGACGAATACCGCAGCAAGATCGGTGCGGATATCCTCGACGCAACCCTTGAGCAAGTCAGCGAATAAGAGCGGCTGAAACCAGATGTATGATTCCCTCGATAAATTGGGACGCGGCCTGGCCTTCGGGTCACAGTTAGTCGGGGCTCTGGCCGCCCTGATCATGGTTTCGAGCCTCCTTCTTGGCGTCTTCTATCGGTATGCCCTTGAAGACGCCCTGGTGTGGAGCGACGAAATCGCAGCACTTGCATTCACCTGGACTGTCTTCCTGTTCGCCAGCTCGCTGGTCCGGGAAGGCGGGCATGTGCGTGTCACGCTCCTGATAGACGCCCTGCCACCCCTGATCTCCGAAATCCTTGAGCGCGCCATCATGCTGCTGGTTTTCGGGTTCGGCCTGCTCATGCTGTGGACAGGGTGGAACTTTGCAGAGTTCACGGTGGGCCAGGTTTCCCCTGCCGTGCGCTATCCGGTCTGGCTTAAAAATGCGGCCGTGCCCGTCGGCGGCCTTTTGATCAGTATTCATGCAGTGATACTTCTGATCCGCCCAACCCGAATCCATAAACCGAGCGGAGTAAAATGATGGGTGAAATCGGCCTGATTATGGTAGTTGGCCTGATTGTGCTGTTGGCACTGGGCGTACCCATCGCGTTTACCATTGGATCACTGGCCGCCATCGGAATCTGGATGGCCGACATCAACCCGATGATTCTGCCCCAGCAGTTTATCGCGGGCAGTAACGTCACCAGCCTGCTGGCCATTCCCGGCTTTATACTGGCCGGCGAGGTAATGAGCGCCGGTGGCCTGTCGCGGCGCCTGGTGCGGGTTGCCGAGAAGTTTTTCGGGCACCTGACCGGTGGCCTGTCGATGTCCACCGTCGCCGCAGGCACTTTCTTCGGCGCCATTTCTGGTTCCGCCCCTGCCACCACCGCTGCCGTGGGCTCCATCATGATTGATGAACTCGACAGCCGCGGCTATCAGCGGGGGTATGCCGCAGCACTGGCCACGGCCGTCGGCCCCCTGGGGCAAATGATTCCCCCGTCCATCCCCATGGTGATCTGGGGCGTGCTTGCCGAAGAATCCATCGCCAAGCTGTTTCTGGCAGGCATTGTTCCGGGTTTGATCGCCGCGTCCGGCTTCTGCGTTGTGAGTGTTCTCTACGCCCGCCATCACAAAGTCGCCAGGGAAAACCGCGCCACCGGCAAGGAAATCCTCCTGGCCCTGAAAGACGGAATCTGGGCATTACTGGCCCCCGTTGTCATCCTGGGTGGTATATACAGCGGCATGTTCACGCCAACGGAAGCGGCCATGGTAGGCGCGTTTTACAGCGCGGTGATCGGTCTTTTTTTCTATCGCGACCTGACCTGGAAACAGATACCCACCATTCTGATCAGCTCCATGCGAACCACCGGCGTGATCATGTTCATCGTCGCCGTTGCCTATGGATTCTCCTGGGTGATGGCCAGTGAACAGATCCCGGCCCGACTGACCGAAGCGTTGCTGCTGCTGACCGACAACCCGATCATTCTGCTGCTGATCATCAACGTAATGCTGCTTCTGCTCGGCGCCGTGATGGATAATATTTCCGCCATGGTCATCCTCAGCGGTGTACTGATCGGCCTGGGCCAGCAGATTGGCCTGGAACCCATTCAACTTGGCGCCATGGTAGTCATCAACTTTGCGGTAGGCATGGTCACCCCGCCGGTCGGCTATTCCATTTTCGTGGCCTCCAGCATCAGCGGCCTGCGGGTGGAAACAGTCGCGCGCCATATCTGGCCATTCATGCTGGTGCTTCTTACCGTTATCGGCCTGGTAGCCTATGTACCGGCCGTCACACTCTGGCTGCCGGAAACCTTCGGTTGATGCCATGACATTCCGCTATACTCGCAGCATAAAAACAGAACCAGAGCTGCGAGACGCCACCACAATGGTAAACCTGCGAGATTTTGATCTGAATCTGTTGGTGATATTCACCAACATCATGGAGCACCGTTCGATTTCCAAAGCCGCAAACGAACTCGGGCTGTCCCCTTCCGCCGTCAGCCACGCCCTGGGGCGCTTGCGCACCATGCTGAATGACCAGTTGTTCTACAGAACCGCGAAGGGGCTGGAGCCTACCGACAGGGCCAGGGAAATTATTGTTCAGGTTGAGGATGGCTTATCGCACCTCTCTGGCGCCATCAGCGCACAGCAGCAGTTTGTGCCCGCAGAATCCAAAAGGGTTTTCAGCATGCAGGTGGCGGGCTATGTGTCGGGGTTTTTCCTGCCGAGTTTTTCCAGCCGAATCCGCAGTGAGGCACCCGGTATCACCATTGATATCCTGCCGTTTTCCGTGTCCACCGACAGCCCATGGGACCGGGTGGATGCACAAATCAGACTGACACCGGGCCGCCTGAAGCCCAAAGCCGTGCGCAGTAAACGACTGATGGCAGATGATATTGTGGTGATCATGCGGCCGGATCACCCAAGCGCGTCCGAACCCATGACGGCAGAACTCTACGCCAGCCTTCCCCACGTAAAGCTGTCACAGGCTTCCACCGGCACAACGGTGATCGATGATTCACTGGCGCAACGCGGGCTTGAACGGCATTCAGCCCTGATCGTATCAAGCTGGGATCCGATTCCGGACGTGTTGATGAACACCGACCTGATCGCCATTGCCCCGAAGCACCTGCTGTCGCTCGACCCCCGCTTGAAGAATCTCAAGTCCGCACCTCTTCCTCTCGAAGAGGTGGTTTTCTCTTTTGACCTTTGCTGGGACCAGGGTTCAGAAACAGAGT
The DNA here is from genome assembly GCF_023555055.1 of Marinobacter sp. ATCH36. Taxonomy (GTDB): domain Bacteria; phylum Pseudomonadota; class Gammaproteobacteria; order Pseudomonadales; family Oleiphilaceae; genus Marinobacter. The sequence continues at coordinate 230,384 of NZ_JAMJPL010000005.1, read as the reverse complement.
CCGGGCATAAATGGCTTTGCGAGACCATCGTTGACGTGTTTAATGCCCAAACCAGAGACATCGGTAAATAATCCAACTCAACTATCCCGCAGCAAAAGCGCCGGATTAAGCCGCATCGCCCTCAGGGTTGGCAACAGGCCACCCAGCAGAGCCAGCGAACTGACAACGCCTGCAACGAGCGCGCCCAGCCACCACAGATCGCCGGCAGGCAGTTTCAATGCTATGTCGGCCACTGGCAGCGCGATCAGAGACCCAAGCGCGGTGGCGAAAACAGTCGCGAGAAAGGTCAGCAAACCGGTTTCAAGCAGCATGGACTGCCGGATGGCCTGATGCCTGGCGCCGAGGCAGTGCAGCAGGTTGGCCTCATAGAGTTGTCGTCTGCGGCTGACACTGACCACGCTCGACAACACAAGAAGGCTTGCCAGCAGGCTGACCGTTGCAACCGCGGCAAGACCAGCTGCGGCCTTGTTGAGCAGGTTGCCGGCCGTCTCAAGCCAGTCGGCGGTGCGCAGAGTGATCACGTTGGGAACGTTTTTGGCCAGCCATTGCTGCGACTGTTTTGCCGACGGATCGCTTTGATAGACCGCGCCGACGTAACGCCCTATCAAATTGTCCAGCGCGCCGTCCTGAAGAATACCTTCGAACCAGAACCGCGTCTGAAGGCCTTTCTGCCGATAGATGGCCCTTACTTGAACGGCAATTGGCTGGTCCTGGGCAGTGAACTCTATCTGGTCGCCAACCGTCAGCCCCAATTCATTGGCCTCCCGGTCTTCCATCGCCATGAAGGCCGGCTCGCCTTCTGGCGCAGATGAATTCCACCACTCGCCTTCAACCAGTTCCAGGCCCTCCGGGTTTCCGGACAGATAACTGAGTTTGAATTCATCGCCCATGGCTTCGCGCCTTGCCTGCGGATCGTCTGCGAGGACCTCCGAAATGGGCTTGCCGTTGATCGTTGCCAGGCGCGAGCGAACCAGCGGCAACAGCTCGGTTTTGCTGGACGGATCAAGAGATTCCAGGCCAGATTTCAGCGATTCCATCTGATCCGGAAAAACGTCGTAAAGAATCAACGCAGGTGATTCAGCGGGAATAGTGGTTTCCAGCGCTCGCAAAAGCGTGGTGACCATCAGAGTGCAAGCCACCACAAGAGTAAGCGCCGTGCCCAGCGACAGCAGTGTGGCCCGCAACGGCGAGTCCGGCCTGTGCAGATTTGCCAACGCCAGCCTGCGGGCGAAGTTGCTATCGGCAAAGCCGCCGTTTTCCAGTGCTTTGGCACCACGGCGCAACCCTTTGATCAGGCTTTCCAGGAATCCCCAGAGCACGATCACCGCGAGCAGAAACAGAAACCCGAGTTGCGGGGATGGCAACCAGAAAAGCGTGGCGCCAATGTAGACCGCCAGCAGCAGGTAGCTGGCGACTCGCCACTTGCGCGGCTCGTGGCTTGCAGCCTGAACCTGCCCCCTGAACAGCCCCGCTGGTGGGGCGGCCAGTGCCCTGGCCAGCGCCGGTAGCGCGAAAACATAGGCTGTCAGCACGGCAAAAAGCCAACTCAGGAGCAGCGGTACGAACCAGAGGGACAGCCAGTCCCCTGCCCCGTCAGGCCCGGATATCGCATAGGCATCGCCGGCCAGGCTGATCGCCACTGCCGATAGCCCCAGCCCGATTCCACCGCCGACAAGGCCGGCCAGGCTGCCCAATATGCCGATTTGCAGCAGGTAGATCGCCACCAAGGGTTTGCGGCGCAATCCCAGGGTTTGCAGCGTGGCAATGGTGCCAAGCTTTTCGTCCAGATACGCATGGATGCTGTTGGCGACACCCAGACCACCGATAAACAGCGTGGTGAATGCGATCAGGATGAGTGCCGTGGCAATCTGGTCCAGCCGCTCGGAGATGCGTTCGCTGCGTTCGGCAAACGTGGTGATGTCCCAGCGGCTATCGGGGAACGCCTGGTCGAATTCGCTCAGCCAGGTATTCAGGTCACGATCAGTCTGCACCCGGTATTCATAATCCACGCGGCTGCCCGGCCGGATCAGTTCCGTTGCCTCGACCGCCTGTTCAGAAATCATCACCGGCAGTCCGCGCCAGTTGGCATTCAGGCTGCGGTCAGGCTGTCCCTCAATCAGGCCGCTGATACGAAAGGTAGCGGCTCCGATCTCGATCTCGTCGCCAACAGACTGGCCCAGGCGCTCGGCCAGCATGGGGTCGATAATGGCGCCCCAAACCCCATCCTTCCGTGCGGTCAGTTCTTCCCGTGGTTCTTTCGGCGTCAGCTGCAGCTCGCCGTAGAGCGGATAGGCCGCATCGGGAATCAGTATTTCAGCCCGAAAAAAGCCCTCACCATCGCTGCTGCTGACAATAGTGTCGAATTCCCGGACCAGCGAGAGGCTACCGGTACGGCCAATCCAGTCGAGTACCTCATCCGGTAGCGGCTCACTGGCATCCAGCTCGACGTCGCCGCCCAACAGCGCGCGGGTATCCGCCAGCAGGCTCTGTTCGATAACTCGGTAAAGGCTGGCGGTGGCTGCGACCAGTGTCACGCCAAGGATGAGGCACGCCAGAAAGATTTTGAGTGCGGAGATGCGTGATCGCAGATCGGTAACTGCGAATTTCAGCATCCACAGAGGACTGGTGGCGGTTTCACGCTTCATAAAGACGACCGCCTTCCATCCTGACGCGATGCTGACAGCGACCCGCTACGCGCTCGTCATGGGTCACCAGCACCAGCGTAGATTTGCTCTGTTTGTGAAGGTCAAACAATAATGAGAGTACTTTTTCGCCAGTTTGCTGATCCAGATTGCCGGTAGGCTCATCACCTAAAAGCAGGCTCGGCTGGTGAACCAGAGCCCTGGCGATGGCGACACGTTGTTGTTCACCGCCGGAAAGCTGCCCCGGGTAATGCTGAAGCCGGTGGCTCAGCCCGACTGCGTCCAGCATCGAAAGGGCCTGCTCGCGGGCACTCGCCTGCCCGGCAATCTCAAGCGGCAGACTGACATTGCCGAGCGCGGTCAGCCCGGGTAGCAAATGGAAGGATTGAAAGATGATGCCAAGGTGCTCACTGCGCCAGTCCGCCAGGGCATTGGAATCCATATCGCCAAGGCGTTGGCTGCCAACCAGGATATCGCCGCTGTCCGGGCGCTGGAGGCCGGAGAGCAGCAAAAGCAGCGAGGTTTTCCCGCTGCCAGACGGTCCGGTAATGGCCAGTGTTTCTCCGGGTGGGACCGTGAGTGAGGCATCGTTAAGCACCGCAACGGTGCCTGACTCTGTTGGGTAAGCAAGGTTAATATCGCTCATCTGGACGCTGGTGGACACGAAAGCACCTTTTATTGAATGACAGACTTTGAGCTAAGGTACGTGCAGTTCTTATGACCGGTGCAGTGTGATTGAACTGCAATCCCATCTGCAAAAAAGCCCGTACATTCCCGCGGAACCTATCGTAACCGGAAACATGCATGCCCGTACCCGTAGTTCACCATCCCGATTACAGTTTTCCTTTTCCAGAGAAGCATCGCTTTCCCATGGAGAAGTTCGGGCTACTTGCAGATTACATGCGTTCGAAGGGGCTGCTGACTTCCAGCAACAGCTTCCGTCCCGCGCCGTGTCGCCAAGCCTGGTTGACCGACACTCATTGCCCCGATTATCTTTCGCGCTTCGCCAATAATCGGCTGTCTGCCATTGAAAAACGGCAGATGAATCTACCCTGGAGCGAGGGCCTGGTCCGGCGCACCTTCCTGGCGCCTTCCGGTACGGTTCTGACGGCACAGTTAGCGCTATACTACGGCATTGCCTGCCACCTCGCAGGGGGCACGCATCACGCGCATTTCGATTACGCCGCCGGCTTTTGCATTCTCAATGATCTGGCTATAGCCGCCAACGTGCTTCTGAGACAGGGAGGTATTCAGCGAGTTCTCATTTTTGATTGTGATGTCCATCAGGGGGATGGCACCGCCGCACTATTGGCCAATGAGCCGAGAGCCTTCACCTGCTCTATTCACTGCGAACGCAATTTCCCGTTTCGTAAACAGGTCAGCAATCTGGATGTGGCCCTGCCGGACGACATGGGTGACGAAGACTACCTGGCAACCGTCAGTGACACACTCAAAAAGGCTCTGGCATTATCGACGCCGGATATTGTCCTCTACGACGCGGGGGTAGACGTATTTCAGGGAGACCCTCTGGGTAAATTGAACATTTCCGAGTCCGGCATTCGGGAACGGGATTATCAGGTACTCAGTGAACTGAAACGTCACGGTATTCCGGTAGCTACAGTCATCGGCGGCGGCTACGATGACAATCGGATGAACCTGGCAAAGCGTCATGGAATCATCGTGGAAGAAGCCTGCCATGTATTTGGCGCGGACTGAACAGCCTCAGCATCAGTAACAACAGGAGCAATCGGATGACCGGCCCTCTCAAAGGAATCCGCATAATAGACCTGACAGCCATGATATCCGGCCCTCTGGCCACCATGATGCTTGCAGATCAGGGCGCGGAGGTGATCAAGATCGAGAATCCGGCGGGTGGCGATTTTACCCGGTCTGCGGCCAACCGGCAGGGCGATGTGTCGGCGTCGTTTCTCAACAACAATCGCAACAAAAAGTCGGTAGCGCTGAACCTGAAAGAACCTGAAGGCCGTGACGCGCTTTTGAAGCTGGTGGCCACCGCCGACGTGTTTGTGCAGAATTTCCGCCCCGGTGTGATCGAAAGAATGGGGCTGGGTGAAGACGAACTGCGCAAGGTGGCACCAAACCTGATTATGGTATCGATCAGTGGTTTCGGGGATACCGGCCCCTATTCCCAGCGCCCGGTTTACGACCCGCTCATCCAGGGCCTGTCAGGGCTGGCCACGGTGCAGGCCGGCGCTGATGGGCGGCGCCCGCAACTGGTCAGAACCATCCTGCCGGACAAGCTGACCGGCGTAACCGCCGCCCAGGCCATCACCGCTGCCCTCTTTGCCCGTGAGCGTACCGGCGAAAGTCAGCACGTGCGCCTGTCCATGCTGGACGCCATTATCGCGTTTCTGTGGAGCTCGGACATGGGCAGCCAGACCTTTGTGCGGGGAGATGTACCGCAACAGGAGGCTGCCAGCTTTCAGGACCTGATCTACGAGACGACCACGGGATACATCGCCATCGCGGTGCAGAATGACCGCGAATGGCAGGCAATTATCCGCGCGCTCAACCGGCCGGAATGGGCCGAGGACCCGAGATTCCTGACTGCAGAATTGCGACAGCAGAACATCGACGACCGGCTGGAACTTATCCAGTCCGTTATCCGCAGAGATTCTGCCGAGCACTGGCTTGCCAGGCTCGAAGAGGAACAGGTGCCCTGCGCCCCGGTACTGACGCGCACTCAAATGCTGGACCACCCTCAGGTTCAGGCGAATGATCTGTTGGTGGACTACCATCACCCCCAAGCCGGCCACATTCGCCAGACTCGCGCCCCGGCGCGATTCTCTTCGGCTGCAGATCAGTATCTACAGGGCGCCCCGACGCTAGGCCAGCATACCAGCGCCCTGTTGGCGGAGTGCGGGTATTCCAGGGAAGAAATTCAGGGAATGATTGATTCCGGTACAGCGGGTAAACCGATCGACTGACGCTCAGCGTTCAATAGGGGGGGAGAGGTCAAACGCCCTGATCAACAGCCACCGACGACTTTAGTTACCGTGCAGTCGGGAACTCCGAACGAATCGTATTCCACATAACATCCGGGGCCGGGATCCGATGGCAGGTTAAACCCGACCCTGGTGACCTCGTTGTTTACGAAGGTTTTCAGGAGCGTATCGGATTCATCAACGGAGATATAATCCAGCATTGTCAATGCATCCGCTGTTTCGGCCCGGCTTTCCGGGCAGAGATTACGCCAGTCTACCTCAGCCCTGCCAGCTTCAGTCTCAATGATATAACCAGTCTGATTCGAGCCGCCGGGATTCGCGGCCGAGCGTGAGAGCCCCTGCGCATAGGCTTTGCTTTTTACGATCCCGATCGTGCTCTTCATGGTTCCCGCTACAGACTCAAGCGTTGCTTCCCTGGCGTCAGAGGAAAGTGAAGCGAAACGAGGAAGCGCAAACGCTGCTAGAATCCCAAGGATGACAATAACCATCACCAGCTCAATAAGGGTAAAACCCCGGGATATTTTAGGACGTCTAACGGTCGATGCCATGGATCCGCTCATTCAAATGCATGTCGTAGGAAACGTCATTATCCCAGATTCTTTTGGTATTTCCGAGGAAAGAGCGAACTACGTTGCGTGCGATTCAGGACGACAATGAAACGCTGTTCTTCCGTCTACTGGAAGATCACCTGGAAGAAATGCTCCCGATTATCTACACCCCCACCGTCGGTGAGTCCTGCGAGGAGTTTTCAAACATCTATCGCAATCACTGACCTGCTCTCCTAGATCATTCTGTTCGCCACGGCCTGCAGTCCTAGAGAGATGGCGACCAAAGCACCAGCTGCAGCGAGACTGGCGGTCACTGCATGGCGCCGCCATAAATCTTCCGCGCGCTTGCCGAACCGTAATATCAGCCACGCCAGACCGTAATAGCGAATACCGCGGGCGATCAGGGCAGCCAGCACAAACAGATAAATCGGGTAGCCGGACACGCCTGCCGTGATCATGGCGATCTGAAAGGGAACCGGCACTATGCCAAGCGCAAGTATGGCCACGAAGCCGTACTGGTCGAAAAATGTCTGGAAGGACTGGTAGCCGCTTTGCATTCCCGTCGTTTCGATAAACCAGGTGCCCACGGATTGATACAGCACCATCCCCACTCCATAGCCCACCAATGCCGCTACCAGGCAACCAAGGGTGGTAACCGCCGCCAACTGCCATATGCGATCCCGGTTGATGGCCATCAGCGGAATCAGCACCAGTTCTATGGGTATGGGAACGATGATGGTTTCCAGGAAAGACACCACCGCAAGGAACCACAGCATGTGTTTGGAAGTGCTTATCCGTTGAAACCATCGCTGTGCCCGCTCGGATTGAAACGCCATAACAGAATGTATTCCGGTCTAGGGATTGATGCGGCGGTATACCGCTTCCAGCAAGCTGTAGAGTCCAAAAGCAAACAAACCAATAGCAACCAGCGCCAGTAGGCTCTGGCCAAATGCCTGCCCGCGCAGCGCGCTGAACACTTCGGCAATACCACCGGCCTCATCCGGGTCTAGCTGGTAGGCAGCGGTGATAAAAAAGCCGCCAACTATTACGAACACCACCCCGCGAACTATCAGGCCGAAACGGCAAACAGGATAAGCCCAATACTGAATTTGCGTCGGCATACTGAAGTGGCGGTCAAATTTCGTTTTGATTGCCTTCATTTCGTGGGCGATACCGGCTGCCACAAGTGCAACCCCTACCGCCGCCACCAGCCATCTGCCGTAGGACTGACTCATTAGCCAGGTAGCAGCGTCTTTAGACCCGCCCCCCGAATCACCGGAGGAACCACCCAGGCTAAAAATCAGACTGACCGCAAACACGGCAAGCATGGTATGGGTTATGGCACTTACAAATAAACCAGCCCGGATCAGGACGCCCTTGGCAGAGGTGCCGTGGTGATCGGTATCCTTTGCAGCCTGAACGCTCCGCCACAGGGCAAACCCCAAAAGACCAATAACCATAACGCCCAGCAGCACGTCACCCAGGGGCGCGTGTAACAGACGCAGCAGAGCGCCACGGCTGCCGGTTGTCTGGCCGCCCTGCCCGAACGCCGCCATGGCAGCCAGCCCGCCAACCAGAAGATAGACAATACCCCGGGCCCCATAACCTGCCCGGGCAAGAAGGGTAACGGCGTCGCGATGATCTGGAGTAGAGCTGCTTGTCGCCATATCGGTTTTCTATTTACGATGGCAGTGTCTTGAGGACGACTGGACAGAGGCGAATACCTGTCAAGACAGGTATTCGCCTGACCCACCCATTTCCTCTGGAACATCTTTCAGCTTTGGCAATCCGTCCTGCAAGGGTAACACCGCTTCCTGGTAATGCACATGAACCGTGGGCTCGAAGGCAAGCTCTGGCAACATGGCTGCGTACACATCAATCAGCCCCAGCTCCGGGTGTTCAGTAAACAGGTGGCCGCCGCAGGCGCCGCACCACATACGTTTGCTGGCTTTGGTCTTGTTATAGCTGCCTATATGATCCGCTCCCCTGGTAACCTCCACAGTATTAGGTAACCATAACGTGAAGGCGTTCACCGGGGCAGCCGACCAGTGTCGGCAGGAACTGCAATGGCAATATCCCATGGCCTCTGGTTCGCCACGAACGGTAAAACCCACGGCGCCGCAAAAGCATTCACACTGATGAATCTGCTTGTTAGTCATGGCTCGTCCCCTGTGTTTACCAGTTGGTTCAATGACAGTCTCGCAACTGCTGCGCAATCAATGCAGAGGGAGATCAACCAAATTTGGGGGGTGATTTTGCTATTCAGTACCCGTCACCTTGCGGTTACAGACGGCTTGTTGGCATATTGGACTCGACGATACAGCCGATTAGCGACAAGGACGGACGATGGACGTTACTGTGGTTCTCGTCGAGGGTGGAGCGCCATCCACCGCTGTGGCACCTGTGGAGATATTTCGCAGCGCAGGTGTGCTGTGGAGCAATTTGCTGCATGATCCACCCCACCCCTGCTTTCAGGTTCGAACGGCATCCCTGGATGGCAAGCCCGTAAATACCCTCTTTGGCCTTGCTCTGACGCCCGATTGCTCGGTTCTGGATATCACCGCGACGGATCTGGTTGTTATAGCCGCTATCGGTGTGGACTTCGAAGCCGCCTGCCTGGCCCACAAAGACCTCTATCCCTGGTTGCGTGAACAATATCGGCAGGGCTCGGTGATTGCCGCCTCTTGTGCTGGCGTGGTTCTTGTTGCGGAAGCCGGACTGCTGGACGGTAAGAGCGCAACCACCCACTGGGGTCTTGTTGATGTCTGTCGACAACGCTATCCATTGGTAAACTGGCAGCCAGAAAGGATACTCACCGACTCGGAGAATATCGTTTGCGGCGGTGGTGTTTACTCGGCGGTGGATCTGAGCCTGTATCTGGTGGAAAAACTGCGTGGCCACCGGCTAGCCATGGAGACTGCCAGGGCCCTTGTACTGAAAACACCCCGTGTCTGGCAGATTGGCTATTCCACGGACCCGCCAAATATCGACCACGATGACGAGCGCATTGCGCGGGTTCAGGAGTGGTTACTGCAGAATTTTGATGAGCCTGTCAGCGCCGACAAGCTTGCCGCCAAGGCCAATATGAGCCAGAGCACCTTTTCCAGACGCTTCAAAAAGGTTACGGGAGAAACCCCGACAAACTATTTGCACGGGTTGCGAGTCAACGTGGCCCGGCACCTGCTGGAGAACGACCAGCGTTCGGTGCAGGAAATCAGCTATGCTGTCGGGTACAGTGATGTGAGGCATTTCCGGACCCTGTTCATCCGTTACACCGGGCTATCGCCCCGGGAATACCGAAAGCAGTTTGCCGCGAACCCGGCGTACTGATTGCCCGACATCATTCTGAATACTTGAAAGCGAGGCTATTTTTTATGGCAGACGAAGACACTCTCACCGCCCTCAAAACCGCATTCACCTTTATGCCCCAGCCGGTCGAGATCAACCGCTTTGAATACGGCGACGACACCGACAGAATTCTGGCCCAGGTGAATTTTGTGCGGGAGGTGCTTACCAGCCATGGAATTGACCCTGAAGAGGTAGCGGGGGAAATCAATCCGGATTCCTCGCCGAATTCCTGTTACTGACTGAACGGAGCAAGGATAGCCCCTTATGAAAACCATTGGCCTGCTCGGCGGCATGAGCTGGGAATCGACCCAAACCTATTACCGCTTGATCAACGAAGGTGTTAAAACCCGGCTAGGCGGGCTGCATTCCGCAAAGCTGGTGCTCTACAGCGTGGATTTTGCTGAGATTGAAGCGCTCCAGCATCAGGGCGACTGGTCGGCAACGGCCAGGATTCTGTCGGAGGCCGCCCTCGCGTTACAGAAAGCCGGCGCGGACTTCCTGGTGATCGGCACCAACACCATGCACAAGGTGGCCCCCGAGATTGAAAAGGCCATCGGTATTCCCCTGCTCCATATTGCAGACGCCACATCAAAGGCACTGGCGCAGGACGGTATCGAACGCGTGGGGCTGCTCGGCACGCGCTTTACCATGGAGCAGACGTTCTACAGCAACCGGCTGGAAGAAGCCGGTATTCAGGTAATCACACCGAATCAGGCCGAGCGAGATGAAGTTCACCGTATTATTTACGAGGAGCTTTGCCGGGGGGAGATCAACCCGGCCTCCCGGGAGGCGTATCTGGAGATCGTAAATTCGCTCTCCAAACGTGGTGCTCAGGCTGTCATTCTGGGGTGTACTGAAATCGGCTTGCTGATCCAGCAGACAGACACGAATGTTCCGCTTTACGATACAACGGAGATTCACGCCAAAGCCGCGGTTGAGCAGATGTTGGCGCAGTTCTCCGATAGTCACAGCTAAGAATCAACCGGTCGCCCCCGCCATATGGCGCACGCCGAAAAAGGCCTTGATGTCTTCCAGTACCAGGTAAAGACAGGGTACCAGGAACAGGATCAATGCCGTGGCGAAAACGATACCGAAGCCCAGGGAAACCGCCATGGGAATCAGGTAGGTGGCCTGCAGCGAGGTTTCGGTAATGATCGGCGTCAGGCCACCGAAGGTGGTGAGTGTGGTCAGTACGATAGGCCGAAAACGGCGCAGGCCGGCTTCATAGATCGCCTGAGCCGGCCCCAGCCGATCACGCTGCCGGTTGGCGTAAGAAACCATGATCAATGAGTCGTTCACCACAACGCCTGACAGGGCCACAATGCCCATAATGCTGACCAGAGACAGCTCCATGCCCAGGATCATATGGCCAATGATGGCACCCACCGCGCCAAACGGAATCGCCAGCATAACCACTAACGGTTGCAGATAGCTGCCGAAAGCTACCGCCAGTAAGGCGAAGATCGCACCCATCGCAAGGCCAAAACCACCCCACAAAGCCGTGGTAGACTCCCGCAGATCAGCCTGGCTGCCCTGGAAGGTCCAGGTCAGGCCGGGAAAATCAGCGCGCAGTTGTGGCAGTATCTCGGTTTGGGTCAGCTCCAGTACCTGACTGATTGAGGATTTGGGTTGCACGTCGGTACCGACGGTAATCACGCGACGGCCATCGCGGCGGTCAATGGAGCGCAGGGATTCGCTGATGGTGACCTCGGCCACGTCCATCAGGGGCACTTCCTGGCCGTCGGCCGTGCGGATCACGAAGTTGTCCAGATAGTGCAAGTCCTGCCGCTGGTATTCCGGCAACCTCACCCGTATTTCATTTTCATTGATGCCCCGCAACTGACGGAGGGCGACGCTGCCATAAAAAGCATCCCGCAGTTGCCGGCCCACATAGGCACCGGTCAGCCCGAGCGCCCGGCCCTCATCGGTGAGGCTGATGTCGAACTGGGGCTTCCCGGTGCTGTAGTTATCGTTAACACTGCGGGTCTGGCTGACCTGTTTAAGCTCTTCAACGAATCGCTGACTGGCGCGGGAAAGAATGTCGATATCGGTGTGGCTCAGGTCGACGCTGATATCGTCGCGCCAGCTACCCGGGCCCTGCTCTGCCTCAAACGTAATCTGGTCGACACCTTTGAAATCACCCAGCTCATTGCGCCAGAGTTCAATAATCTCGTTGACGCTCATATCGCGCTCGTCCCCCGGCAGAAGCACAAGCTCGACATCAATGGATCGCTGTCCCCGGACGTTGGTTTTAATGCCCTCCACGTTGCGGGACAGGTTATTTTCCTCGAAAAGCCGCTGGGTGTCATGGGTTATGGCCATGGCCATTTCTCCCGCGCGCCGGGGGGTTGTGCCAACAGGTAACCGGAGACCCGCCTCGATCTCATCCGCCGGCGCCTCTGGCATCATGATCATGCCCATGTGGTCGCTCACGGCGTAGGCACCGGACACCACCATGATAGTGAGGGCCGCCGACAGTGTGATGTAGCGGAAGCGCAGGGCCAGATCCAGCAGCGGGCGGTATCCACGGTCCACGACGGATTGGAATCCCCGCGAAAACACCCTCTGTATGCTGTGCATCCAGTGCCCCCAGATGGTCACACTGCCTTTGCCGCTGTGGGCCAGGTGAGCAGGCAGAATGAACAGAGCTTCGATCAGTGAAATAGCCAGTACCAGGATCACCACCACACCCAGCGGCCACCAGAACTTACCGGTGACGCCGGGAATGAACAGCAATGGCAGGAAGGCGACAATATTGGTGAGGATGCTGAAGGTAACTGGCCCGGCAATGTCTTTGGCACCCTGAATGGCTGCCTCCATAAAGCCCATGCCCTGTTCCCGGTATTCGTAGATGTTCTCGCCCACCACAATGGCGTCGTCCACCACTATCCCCAGCACCATCAGAAAGCCGAACATGGAGATCATGTTGATGCTGACATCCATTACAGGGAGGAACAGAACGCTGCCGACAAAAGAGATGGTCATACCCATCATGATCCAGAACGCCAGCCGGTACTCCAGGAACAGGCTTAGGATCACCAGTACGATAACCATGGCCATGACGCCGTTCTCTAGCAGCATGTCCATGCGGTCTTCAAAGTGTTCGGCGCGGTTGCTGTCAATGCGCAACTTCACTGCATCCGGCAGTGTCGCTTCCAGCTCTGCCATCACCTGTTCGACAGCCTCGGAAATGTCCAGAGGCGACTGATCTCCCGTTCGGAAGATCTCGATTTCCACCGAAGGCAGGCTATTGAAACGGGAATGAAACCCGGTCTCCTCAAAGCCATCGCGAACGGTGGCGATATCGCCTAGCGTGACGGAGCCACCGGAAGCCGCATTAAGGATCACAATGTCCTCGAACGCATCGGCCCACTGCTTACGCTCCTTGAGCCTAAGTAATATATCGCCGTTTTCCGTGGCCATGGAGCCCGCCGGTATGTCCTCGCTGGACTGCTCGATACGGCTGGCCACATCGGAAAGGGTCAGGTTGTATTTGCGTAAGGTCTCCTGGGTAATCTCCACGCTGGTCATGTAGGCCGGTACGTCATCTATAACGGCCTGGGTGATGGCGTCCTCAGAGAGCAGACGGTTGCGCACCTGCTCACCGAGCTGACGCAGCGTCCAGATATCCACATCGCCGTAGAGAGTCAGTTCCATCACATCCCGGGTTGGCGTTACCAGCCGGATTTCCGGCTCCTCCGCCTGCTCCGGGAAGGTGCGAATGCGGTCAACCGCCTGCTCGATGTCCTGCAGGGCCTGCATGCGGTTGGTGCCAGAGACCAGTTCCAGCTGAATGTTACCGCTGCCCTCGCGCGCGGTGGAGGTCATTTCCTCAATGCTCTGAATGCCCTGAACCGCCTCTTCAACCGGCAGCAGTATGCCCTGCTCCACTTCCTCAGGGGCAGCGCCGGGGTAGCTGACAGATATCTGGACCAGGTCCAGTTGGAACTCTGGAAAGACTTCTTTCTGCACCTGCGTGGCCATCCAGAAACCGCCGGCCAGCAGCATGATCATTATCAGGTTGGCAGCGATAGAGTTGCGGGCCATCCACTCAATCGGGCCGACCCAGCCCCGCCCTTCAGGTGAATCACTCATTGCGACCACCCTCTGTGCGCTCATTCTCCAGCCTCAGGCGCGCACCACTTACAACGGAGGCCAGGTCGTTGGTGATCACCTGGTCGCCGTTCTCCAGGCCAGCCTGTATGAATGCGTACTCATCGTCACGGAAGGCAATCTCGACCTCGCGAATCGCCAGTTGACGCTCCTCCATGACCCACACGGTGTTGTTACGGCGTACCCAGTCCCTCTCAATACGCACCACATCTTCCAACGGTCGGCCTTCAATTTCGGCTCGCACAAAGGCACCGAGAATCAGCGGTGGTTTGCCCGCGGACTGGTCCAGGGCAAGTGGGTCTTCAACCGTGATCAGAACCCGAGCCATGCGAGCGTTGCCGTCCAGTTCGCCGATCAGTTGTGTCAGCCGGCCCTCACGGGTCTGACCGACAGGCCAGACGGTGTCATGGTGCAGGTCAACGGGCGATCCGGGTGAATCAGGATCGGCATTGAAGGTCAGCCAGCGGAGTTTCGATAGTGGGACCGTCGCCTCAACCCAGTATTGGCCGGTTCCTACCAGCCGGCCCAGGGATTGGCCAGCACTGACCTGGGAGCCAAGGGTTACCTCCCGGCTGAGCACCTGAGCGGGAAACGGTGCGCGGATTCGGGTTCGGGCAAGATCAAGCTCGGCCTGTTGCACGGCAGCTTCGGCGGCTGCCACGCGAGCTTTGGCCTGTTCCAGCTGAGGTTTGCGGAGTATCAGCGCGTCATTGACCGCCTCTATGTCGTCGCCCAGTAATTCGAATTCCTGCCGGGCGACCGCTTGCTGGCCCTTTTCAAGCTCAAGGTCTGCCTTTGCCTGCTGCAGCTCGCTGCGTCTTTGTAACAGCGCGGCCTCATAATCCGCCGGATCGATCCGGAGCAGTTCCACGTCCTCTTTAACACGGCGGCCCGGCGTAAAAGCATCGGCCTGATTGATAACTTCGCCAGCAACCCTGGACCCGAGTGTGATTTGCCGTGCCGGGACCACCTGCCCCATCACTTCCACAGTTGCTGTGTAGCGTCCGCGGCTAACGGTCTGGACATCCACAAGCATGGCGGTTTCGCGGGCTGTGTCTTTGCGGGTGGCGGTGGGCTCCGTTTTGAAGATCAGCCAGATTAACGCAATACCCAGCAACAGGATCATCAGCGACACGAACGCGGTTTTTAGTGGGCCTGCTTTGCCTCTCTCCGGACGGACGGCGTTCTCGTCGATAGATTGGCTCATGTTTCGTTATGCTCCGTTGTGTTCGCGGATTCGATACTTCCGGCCAGTGCCCGGTAAAGCGCCACGCGGGTGGTGAGCAATTGCTGACGGGTGGTCAGGATTGTGCGTTGGAGGTCCTGTTGATCCTGCAATGCAGTCAAGACTTCGATGTAACTGACCGCACCGTTCAAGTACTGGTTACGCAATTGCCGGTAGGTTGTATCAGCCAGCTGGCTCTGGTCATTGAGGCTTCGCAGGCGCCGGCGCTGTTGCTGTTCCCGAACCAGAGCATCTTCGACCTCCTGAATAGCGACGAGGACGGCCTGGCCATATTCCTGAACAAGCTCTTCCAGCACCGCCTCGGAACGTCGTACCTCGGCACGGCGCTGCCCACCGTCAACCAGAGGTACCAGTAAATTACCAGCCAGGGTAGCCAACCAGTTGTCGAACAGATCCCCTGCATCGCTCGCCTGGGAACTGACGGAAACCTCGATGGAAAATCTCGGGAACCGGTTGCTGATGGCCGCGGCCAGGTCCTGGTCAGCCGCCTGGACCACTCGCCAGGCCTGCTGTAAATCCGGTCTGCGCCGGAGCAGTTCGGCGGGAACACCGGTTTCCGGCAGAGGTGGCAATGCCGGTAAGGTATCCTCTGCCGGCAAGTTGGCCTGCCCCGGAGACTGCCCGAGCAGAACTGCAAGTTGATGCTTGAGTACAGCGGTTTCGCCTTCAATGTTGCTCAGGCGCTCCCGCGAAGCACTGACCAGCTGACGCTGACGGAGCACGTCGGCACTGTTGTTCTGCCCCATCGCAAACCGGGACTCAATCACGGTCAGGACGTTTCTGTTGGTTTCCAGTTGGGTCTCTGCCAGGGCGAGCTGCGCCCGCTGCTCCACCAGCTGAAACCAGGTGTTGGCAATTTCCCCACTCAGGGATACGGCAGCCGCCTGGTAATCCGCCAGGGTGGCGGAAGCGCGCAGTGATTCCGCCTCACTCAGGGATTGCACGCGTCCCCAGAGATCGACCTCATAACTGGCACTCAGGCCGGTGCTGAACGTGGTGGAATCGACAGTGTCGGATTCCTGTTGTTCGGCTCCTGCGCTGGCATCCAGAGTCGGGAAGAGCGCTGCACGCTGTCGGTCAGACACGGCCCGCGCCTGCTGCAGCCTCTGATAGCTGGCCCTGAGACTCAGGTTGCCGTCCATGGCCTGCGCGACCAGCTCATTTAGCTGCTCGTCTTCAAATGAGTGCCACCAGCTATCAGGAATCTCTGGCTGACCAGTGGCAGTAAACGCAGCAGGAAGTTCAACCGGCGCCTGGGTGGGGGGCTGCCGGGTAGCACAGGCAGCAAGAAACAGAACAGCAGCGATCGGGAGGAGCCGTAAATGCGATTTGGTCATTACTTCAACCATGGCTAACAGGATTCAATGTGTTGTCTGGGATGGTGCGAGGCGACAACATACCATGTGTTTAATGGCAAAGATTACCGAATGCCCATTGTTTGTTGGGATTTACACGATTTTGACATAACCCGACGGCCCCATTCCGTCAGCTAACCCAAACTCTCAAATAGTCTTTTACGCACTGGCGCAGCCAAGGGGGCTCACAGTATAGTTACCACCATGAACCAGAACCCTCCCATACCTAACGATAAACTGCTGGATTTGCTCCTGGACGTTGTCTGTGTAGTGGATATAGACGGTCGCTTTCTTTCAGTGAGCGCAGCCAGTGAACGGGTTTTCGGTTATCGCCCCGACGAGATGATTGGCCGGACCGCCTTTGATTTCATGCACCCGGACGATCACGCATTCACAAGGGCACTTATAAAGAACATCAATGCAGGCCGCCCGTCGCCCAATCATGAAAACCGTTACCTGCATAAAGACGGCCATGTTGTTCACATCATGTGGTCTGCCCAGTGGCTTGAGGCCGAACAGGTGCGGGTAGGCGTTGCCCGGGATATTACTGAACGCAAGCGTGCAGACGCGATACAGACAGCGCTTTACACAATATCAGAAGCGGCTCACGGAGCCGGAGATCTGCAGGCCCTGTTTGCGCGTGTGCATGAGGTGATTGGCCAATTATTGCCTGCAGAGAATTTTTTCGTGGCGCTTTACGATGCTGCGAATGATCAACTCAGTTTCCCTTATTACGTGGATAAGCACGACCCCGTGCCGCCACACCGACCTCTGGACTCCGGAACCCTCAGTGCGGAAGTGATTCGCTCCGGCGAAGCCCTGTTGCTAACGCCTGATACTGCCGAGCAGCTGCTCGCAGAGATTGGCAAGGTAGTCGGCAAGCACGCTCTGGACTGGCTTGGTGTGCCCCTGATGACGGGCTCGGATACCATCGGCGCTCTGGTGGTCCAGAGCTACTGCGGATCAGTGCGTTACACAGAAAAGGACAAAGAGCTGCTGCAGTTTGTGTCGAGCCAGGTGGCAGCAGCGGTGGAGCGCAAGCGAACGCACTCTCGCCTGGAATACCTCGCACAGCACGATCAACTGACGGAACTGCCTAACCGCGCACTGTTCCTGGATCGTTTGCAAAGCGCTCTGAAAAAGGCGCGGCGAGATTCCACGCGGCTGGCCGTGCTTTATCTCGACATGGACAGGTTCAAGCAGATAAACGACACCTTTGGTCACACCACGGGCGATCACCTGCTGCGGGAGGTTGCTCACCGTCTCGGGCTGTGTGTGCGGGAATCCGATACCATCGGTCGCCTGGGCGGTGATGAATTTGCCATTCTGGTGGATGGCATCAGCGAGCAGGACGACGCGATTGTGGTAGCGAATAAAATTATTGCAGCACTGAGCGAGCCGTACACTCTGGAAGGGATGACGCTAATGACTGCCCCAAGCCTGGGTATTGCCGTCTACCCTGAGCACGGCCAGGATGACCTGCAGCTGGTGCGCAATGCCGACGATGCCATGTACGTGGCCAAACGCGATGGCGGTAAGCGCTATAAAGTGGGCCAGGCCCTTCTGCCTTGAGCGCAAGAGGCCGGCCATTTGCGGCGAAGCTCCACAGCGTTGAACAGTCGTTTGTGCAACAAGGCCTGGGTGCGCTGAGGCATGGTTAATGCCTGTCTGGCTTATTTAATGGCCGGCGCAAAATCTGTCAATCATCATTGATCTTTCCCAGCACAGCGCCATCCTTTTCACCACTCTTTTCGGGTTTACTCCTGTCCTCCTGGCGCTTATCAGTGGTGGCTTTTTCGGCAGCGGCCGTGCCACTGTCTTTATCCTGACCTGTGCTGCTCTGATCCTGATCCTGATTCTTGTTCATAATCTGATCCCCCGTGATTTGTGTCGATTCTAATAATCACCCTGCACTTGTCCGTGCCGGGGTAACAACTTCAAGTTAATCGAAGCATAGAAATCAGTCGGTGCGCTGCCCAACACAGGTAGATTGCGCAACACAAAGGCGCAGTTGAGTGCGCTAACGCACCGACAAGGCACTCAGCCACACTCAAGCTAACATGACATTTTCGCAATCTGATAAATGCATTAAGAGAGGGAATCTCATGGAATCCGGGAAAGTAACGCCTGTCGATTTGCAGTCCGGCAAGCAACGGAGGCTCCGTTACACTTTCGCCACCCTCAACACTGCCATCCTGATAACCACAATCGTATCTGTCGTATGGATTTTCGGGAAAATCATCGCTGCTCTGCATGCACTCGTGTTCAGCCTGGTTTTCGCGGACACACCGGAGCAACAGTCTCCGAACGATTTTATGAAGCTGGAAGACATTACGACATGGGTGGAAGTCCGTTCAACTGTCCAGTATCGGGGGAAGGCCCGTGACGGCGATTCTCTGTATACCCTGGATCGCAATGAGGGGGCCAATGAAGGGCGCAATCGGCGGATACCGCAACGCTATATCCAGCGCTGAAACGTCAGGCCAGACAAATAAAACACTGCCTGCAATACCCTGCAGGCAGTGATCAGGCAATATCGAGTATCAGCGCTTGGATGCTTTCTCGAAGTCTTCGATCTGCTTATTGGCCTCATCTCTGGTCACGCCATAAGCCTGCTGAATCTCGCCTGCCAGCTGTTCGCGCTTGCCGGCAACCTGATCAAGGCGGTCATCGGTCAACTTGCCCCATTGCTCTTTCACTTTGCCCTTAAGTTCTTTCCAGTTGCCTTCGATCGTGTCCTTATTCATTTTCGCTCCTTTGACCCTGCGGCCAGATAGTGGATTAAACGCACGGAAGCCCGCGTTATATGGAACTGCGTGCTACTGCCCTACTATCGTCCGTTGAAACCGAGCCGCTGTCTGTGCGTTAACAAACACAGACCTGGAAAGGGCGAGCGTCCTGTCTTTTCAGGAGCATTTATTCTGTTGGCCAACGAACAGACTCGCTTTTGGGGCCGCGTTAGTCTTGTTATGCACCCGGTCAGTCAACCGCCGAGGCGCGGCTCCGCTGGGGTTACAGGATGTCTGGGGTTGGCGGCGACAGGAGAAAAATATATGGAACGGATAATGCGATCAGCCCCGATGCTTGCAGTAGCGATGCTGCTGGCTTTGTTCGTCGGATGCGCCTCTACAGAGTCAAGTTCGGGCACCGGTGAGTATATAGACGACACAGTGATCACCACCAAGGTCAAGGCTGCGATTTTCAACGAAACAACATTGAAAAGCGCCGAAGTCAACGTTGAGACATACAAGGGTGTCGTCCAGCTGTCAGGCTTCGTAAATTCGCAGGATGACATTGATACTGCTGTGCGGCTGGCCCGTGGAGTAAAGGGCGTTAAATCGGTCAGTAACAGTATGGAGCTGAAATAGCGTTTGGAGTTATCCCCATCCGGCGCCATGGAGCGCCATGGGGAGTCTTCTTTAGATTTGATTATCATCGGCAGCCAGCACATTGGTCTGGCACATCTAATTCGAAGGGAATTCCTATGAAAAAGCTTTATTCACTCGCCTTTTACGCATTGATCACACCAGCCATAGCGTTGGGTTCAAGTGCTTTGCTTGCCGAACAACACAGTAGCGATGAGAGGGATGTGGGAGAGCAGAGCATGGGCCACGATGCTACCCCCGAAACGCAGAGCTCTGAGCAAGACAAGGAAGCCACCAAATCCAAATACAATAAAACTGAGCAAACTGAGCAAACTGAGCAAACTGAGCAAACTGAGCAAAAAAAGGATAACCAGTCTGATATGCAAAACAAGGACTAGACCGAATACAGGGCGATTACCCGGGCCTGTCTGAGAATTCGCGTACTCAGTGCGATAGCGAACAGACCGGACATAACCGAAAGCCTAATCTAACTGCAGATGAGGCGATGGAACAGCCGCAACAGGATGTTGCATCATGCGCCACAAGGATGAGGCGCAACCAGAATTCAGGAATCAGAGGAAGAGGATATCCCCATGAACAAGATCATTTATATTGTCGGTGTTGTGGTTATCGTTGTGGTGATTCTTTCCTTTCTTGGCTTACGTTGAACTGGGGCTGTTACCGGCCCCTCTCTGGCTGTATGGCTCTGGACCCGCAAGCAGTGCCCTTTAGCACCGGCCTCGCTCCCTAGCGCAGGCCGTTTTTTATAACCGTCTCAGCGGAATGCGCCCCGTTCACATTATGGGAATTACCTGCGGTGCCGAGGAGCGGCAACGTCACCGTGGGAATAGCATCAGTATTCTTGATTATCTGGCGCTGTGGCACGTAATCAAGTAAGCGATCGCATTCATTCCTCACCACTTGATAACACTCACAACTCAGCGATTCAAGCTTCGCACGGTCAAGCACTGTGATCATCCCACGCTTATAGGAAATAACGCCCAGTTTCTGCAATTTCGCCGCTGCTTCGGTGACACTCTCACGGCGAACGCCAAGCATATGACTGATAAATTCCTGTGTCATGGTCAAGTGGTGGTGTGATAGCCGATCAATGGAAAGCAGAAGCCAGCGGCAGAGTTGCTGGTCGATCGAATGCTGGCGATTGCACACGGCAGTCTGGGCGACTTGCGTGATCAGCGCCTGGGTGTAGCGCAACATCAATAGCAAAAGCTGACCGTGGCGATTGAACTCTTCTTTTATGTGCTTTCTGGGGAGTCGGTAGGCGTAACCCGCACTCTGAACCAGCGACCGGCTAGGAGTAGTCTCCCCTCCCATAAACAAGGTGACACCCAGCAAGCCCTCGTTTCCAACCACCGATATCGCAGTCGATGCCCCGTTTTCCATCTGGTACTGCAGTGAGATTATGGAATCAGTAGGAAAGTAAACATGACTCATGGGCCGATTGGACTCATACATAACGGCACGCAAAGGTAAAGGCACAAGTTCCAGGTATGGGAACAAACGGCTTTGGACTTCAGGCTGCAACGCTGCTAACAGATGATTATGTTTGGGTTCCGGCTTGATCAAGATGGCATTCCTTTGAAATAGCATCGGAAAATCTCACAGGTTGAATGTAACTGATCGTAACCAGGGTGTGGTGTGGGCTCTGTGCGTTACCGCACAGAGCCTGTGTGTGCTTGCGAACAGACGGGCGGGTGGTCCACCCCCCATCCTATAGGTGTGCGCTGACATTGGAACACTGTACCACCCTTTGCTGCGCCACAACCCGCGTCCAATACCAATGGGCGCATTAAGGAAATGCAATCTGAATAATGTGAGCAAGGAGCTTCCCATGATCAGAATCAAGACTGCGGCGATCACTTTCTGTCTTTTAGGTGCCTTGCCCCTGGCAGTGTCCGCACAATCCGCTGAGTTTGGCCCGAGCGAGGGTGACCGTGAATTCTCCCTCTCCGGCACCGGCAGTAACGACCGGGATTTCAATAGTGGCAGCTTCGGCGTGACCGGTGATCTGGGCTGGTATCTGCGGCGTGACGTGGTAGCCGGTGTCCGCCAAAGTGTAAATTTCGCCGATATCGAGGGTGAAGGTGTCACGGATGATTTCTGGAACGGCTCAACCCGTGGATACATCGACTATCAGTTTCTCAACGACCGCGCGCGGCCTTTTGTCGGTGCGAGCCTCGGCGGTATCTATGGGGACGGAGTCAAGGACAGCGCCTTTGCCGGTCTGGAAACGGGGATAAAATACTACGTGCAGACCAAGACCTATTTCCTTGCGCGCGCCGAGTATCAATTCCTGTTTAGCGACACCGACGATGCTACCGATGCGTTCCAGGATGACGGCATCTGGGCCTATACCGTGGGTCTGGGTTATAACTTCTGAACACAGTTATAGTGCTGACTCGGTATGACGGGGGTCGGTGCCGGTGACCAGTTGGCTGTCACTGGCCCGATGCCCATAGAGCTGCTGTATGCCACGCAGATCACCTGGCTGCAGCCCGGGAAAGTTCTCGGTGTAGCGAAAGCCCATCACCTGCCCGGAGGGGCCGGGATGGTCCAGGCCGATGGCGTGCCCGATTTCATGAATTAGCGTGTAGCGGATATCGTAGATTTCCGTGTCGCCACCGAACCCGACTTTCCATTTCTGTTCGGGGTTCAGGCATATTAGTGCCTGGTCGATGGCGCGCACTTTCCCTTTCCCGTGGGATGCAAAGGTTACGTTGGCAAAGGCCCGCCGACGTGGCTGGCCCTGCGCCCCGAGAATGATGTCTGCATCGCGGGCATCCGCAACCCGGTGAAATGAAAGGTCAGCGGCACCTTCCCATACCCGGAACGCGGCGGCGGTCTCCTGTACTAGTGTCTCAAAGGGCAGATCCTGCCCGGAGAGCGCTTTCATCGGCGCCAGAACGCCACAATTGCGGGCATCATCAAAATGCAGCGTTTCATCCGCAAAGGCGTAGCTGATTTTTGCCCCTGCTCCCAGCCTATGCTCGCCCCATTTTACCAGGTAGCCTTCCAGCTCAAGCAGCCGGTAGCCCTCCCCTTTTTCTGCGGCAAGCAATGGGGGCGACAGCGGCAGGAAGCCTGCCACTATCAGCATTATGATGATATTCCCTGATTGAAAAAGGCGTTCCCGCAGCGTCAATACTCGATTCATGGCAAAAGAGTAATGGCGGCGCCGGGAGATGTCGGTTGAAGTTTGGTAAAGGAATGTTGACCAGGATACAGTTATTCCAGTCGCGCGAAGGAAAACAGCCCGGTCAGCGGGTGTGAGCGCTTTTCGATCTGCGCGCGCAGCAAGCCCGCGCCGAGCATGCTGTAGGTGATGCCGTTACCACCGTAGGCCAACGCGAACAGCACACGTGGCCCATGCTGCGAGTGTTCACCGAACAGCGGCAGGCCGTCGCTGGTTTCAGCAAATGTACCTGCCCAGGCAAAAGCCGGCTGGGCCTGAAGGTGAGGAAACAAACGTCCAACCTTACGCTGCAGAGTCGCCGCCTTACGTTCGACCATCCGATCCCGACGGGCCGGCACGTCGCGGTCGTCGTCCTCTCCGCCCACCAGCAGCCGCCCATCGCCGGTACTGCGCAAATAGATATACGGCCTGGAAGACTCCCACAGCATCGTGTTTGCCAACCAGCCCGGCTCCACCGGATTAACGGGATCGCTGATGTAGGCGTAACTGCTGAGATTTTTCGCAACGCGCTGGCGCAACCAATGTTGAGACTCGTAGCCGCTGGCAACCACGGTGTGTTTCGCTTTTATCGACATGCCACTGTCGGTGATCAACTGAACCGAATCTGCCGTGGCGGTCATGGATGTGACCTCGGTGCGATCGAATACCCGCACGCCCTTTCGCTGCATTCGCTTCAGCAGTCTTGAGGCGAGGCGGTAGGGATCCACCCGCGCCGCCACGGAGCTTAGGATGGCGGCAGGCGCCTTGAATTCGTACTCGTCTTTTAAAGCAGCTCGGCTCAGCCAGCGAACCGGAAACCCATGTTGCTTCCGCCAGGCGAATTCATCGGCCAGGCTTGAAACATCAGAGCAATTACTCGCGTAGTAAAGGCTGTCGCAGTTGGCGAAATCCACATCTCCGACCTCGTGGGCCAGTTCCTCAATCTCACTGATTGCGCGCAAGCTGGATTGATAAGCCAAAAGCGCCGAGGCCTGGTCATAGCGTTTGGCGAGGTCCGTCGCATGGGTATCGATTTCATACTGCAGCAAGGCGGTGCTGGCCGAGGTGCTACCCCAACAAACGTCGCGCCGATCGACCACCACTACGTCGTGTCCATGGCCCGCCAGTTCATCTGCGATCAGCGCACCGGTAATCCCAGCACCGATGACTACCACATCGCAAGTCAGGTCGGCATCAAGCTGAGGGAAGGCATACATCAGGCCATTCTTCACCGCCCAGAACGGGTATCCGCTTTTCAGGTCCATCTTTTCTTCCTTATCCATCACCGGGCAACAAATTCGGCTTCTCGCTCCAGCCGCATGCGATCGTGGGCCAGCATGCCGCTGGTCTGCGCCAGGGCCAGTATCAGCTCAACCTGTTGATCGACCTCCGCAATAACCATCGTTGACTTGCGGTCCTCCGCGACCTGTCGAACCTGACCGAGCAGCTGCATCAGATGCCGGGATACTTCAGGATCTCGGGCAGCCGAACCTCGCAGCCGCTCCACGCACTGCTGCACAAGATCGGCGGCATCCCAACTGGCTTCGTCGTAGATGCAGCGATCATCGGCGTCGCGGTCGTGCAATCGCGGCAGCCCGCGGTCAACGATCTCCGCGAGCACGGCGCCAAGATGGACTATGACTTCGTGGGCCGTTGAAGTATCCCAACGCTCCTGAAGGGCAAAGGTACCGACATCCACCAGTTGGCTCACGGCAAACGCGAGATCCTTGTCGGGGCTGCGGGTGCGGGCAAGACGGATAGCGCTGGCGATGGCATCAAGATCGACTTCACCGCCGTCCTTTATGAGCGAGACAAGTGCGACCTTATGTCGGGGAGTGACAAACGTACCAATCCGGCAACGCAGATGAATAACTCCGCCGACTGGAAGCGCCTTGCGCATCCGGTCGATATCAATGGCGGTAACCCAGCCGGTCCCCGAGGAAAAGACGGTTCGCGCTGCGGCCATCGGTGGCGGCACATCTGTGGGTTCGATCCGGGCCTTTGGGTGGCGATCCAGTACCTGGACGGCATCCTCGGCAAGGCGGCTGACCAGTTCCGGCAACGACAGGCTCCGCGTTGCATGCTGGATTGCCAGTAAAACCCCCGCCATGGCGGCGAGCGCAATCACTACCACCAGTACGGTGCTCACAAGGGGAGCAGCGGCCTGCTCTTCCGTTGGCATGCGCAACAGGATGACCAGTACCGCCACGATACCTGCTGACATGAACGCCAGCAGATGGCGCTGGAAGCTGTCGTCCAGGAAAATCAGCAGTGTGCGGGGGGAGAAATGCGAGGCCATCATGCCAACCACCACCGTGCGCATCCACAGGCCGAACACCGCAACCGTGATCAGACCACCAATCACCGACCCCAGCAGGATTCGCGCGTCGGCAACGGTACCCAGTTCGACCGGTGGTGGCCACAGCCACTGGGTATCCACGGCCAGTGCAGCCAGGCCAATCCCCAGCCCAGTGACCATGGCAACGCCCATCGCCAGGGTAATGTGTCCGATGCGAAGAGTCGTCCGGTGCACTCGTGGCTGGCTGCGGTTCGTCTTTTTCATGCTGTCACCTCCCGGTAGCAGCCCGGTAGTGCTCAGGTATCCTCCCGACCAATCATTTCGGGCGTGCGCCCGCCAGAATCACCCGGCAGTAAAAGCCGCGTCGGTGCGCTGCCGCACTCACCGTGAGCGATGCCTGTAATACTCGCCATCGACGAAACGCAAAATTTTTTGCCGCTCCGTTTGTTGGCGCACAGAGCGCTCCCGCCAACAGCGCCATAGTTGACAGCCAGGGTTCGCACAGATGATGCACCCCTAGCCTTCACCCAACTTGGAGAGGATCCATGGCGACCAAAAAGAAATCAGCCAAGGGAGCGCCCGGTGTGCTCAAAACCAACGACATCGTTGCAAAGCAGGCCGGCGCAAGCCAGGATTTCGTCGCTGCGATACCCCATAACCCCATCAAGAAACTCGAGCACGGCCACGACAACGCCATAGCGCCACCGGCCGGGGAGACGGCAAAACCGGGCTCCAGCAAGCTGACCGCGAGCACCACCACTGAGGAAGCCGGAACCGCAAAAACCGGCGGCCCAGCAAAGCTCGGGACCAATGCAACCATCGCGCCGCTTGAGGCTTTTAAAGTCGACCCGAGTGATCAAACGCTGACCACCAACCAGGGTGTGCCCATTGGCGATAACCAGAACACCCTCAAAGCAGGGTTGCGCGGGCCATCGTTACTCGAAGATTTCATTCTTAGGGAAAAAATCACGCACTTTGATCACGAACGCATCCCCGAGCGCATTGTCCATGCCCGCGGTTCAGCCGCGCACGGGTATTTCGAAGCCTATGATGCGCTCACCAAATACACCTGCGCGGCCCCGTTCGCTGAAAAAGGTAAGGTAACGCCGGTTTTTGCGCGCTTTTCCACCGTCGCCGGTGAACGTGGCTCGAAAGACACCGCCCGGGACGCCCGCGGCTTTGCGGTGAAGTTCTATACCGACCAGGGCAACTGGGATTTGGTCGGCAATAACATACCGGTATTCTTCATTCAGGATGCGATGAAATTTCCGGACCTGGTCCACGCGCTCAAGCCTGAACCCCATCACGGCATGCCGCAGGCGGCGTCGGCCCACGACACCTTCTGGGATTTTGTTTCACTGATGCCGGAATCCACCCACATGCTGATGTGGGTGATGTCGGACCGCGGGATACCTCGCAGCTATCGGATGATGCAAGGCTTTGGTGTGCATACCTTCCGCCTGGTAAACGAACAGGGCGAATCAGTGTTCTGCAAGTTCCACTGGACACCGCTGCAGGGCACCCACTCACTGGTCTGGGATGAAGCAGTAAAAATTTCCGGCGCGGATCCTGACTTTCATCGGCGCGATCTTTGGGAATCCATCGAGGCCGGCGAATTCCCGGAATGGGAGTTGGGCTTGCAGATCTTCACCGAGGAACAGGCGGAACGCTTCAGCTTCGATGTGCTCGATGCAACCAAGATCGTGCCGGAGGAACTGGTGCCGCTGACGCCCGTCGGGCGCATGGTACTGAACCGCAACCCTGATAACTTCTTCGCGGAAACCGAGCAGGTGGCGTTCTGCACGGCCCACGTGGTGCCGGGCATCGACTTTTCAAACGATCCCTTGCTCGCCGGCCGCATTCATTCCTATGCCGACACACAGCTGATACGACTCGGTGGCCCCAATTTCCACGAAATCCCGATCAACGCGTCCTTGGCCCCGGTACAGAACAACCAGCGCGACGGACTTCACCGTCAGGCAGTGCACCGCGGGCGGGTTGCCTACGAACCCAATTCACTGGCGGGCGGCTGCCCCTTCCAGGCCGGCACAGAGGGATTCGTGTCTTTCCCCGATGCCAACGCGGAAGATAAACTTCGTGGCAAACCGGAGAAATTCGCCGAGCATTATGCCCAGGCCACGTTGTTCTTTAACAGCCAGACACCGGTCGAACAGGCGCATATTACAGCCGGATTCACCTTCGAGCTCAGCAAAGTCGGCGTTCCGGCCATACGTGAGCGGATGTTGTCCTCGCTGGTGAATGTTTCGCAGGAGCTGGCTGCCAAAGTTGCCGACGGTCTGGGCATGGCGGTGCCCGATGCCATGCCGAAGGCAATGGATAATCCGCCACCCCCTGAAGTCACTGAATCTCCCGCCCTTTCGCTGACTGCACTGCCGGGCGAATGCGGTGTCCGCACACGCCAGATTGCCGTACTGATTGAAAATGGCGTGCATTATGCCTCGCTTGCCAGTCTGCACAGTGCTCTGACCAATGCGGGGGCAGTGGTTCATTTCGTCGGGCCAAGGGTAGGCAATTTCGTCGGCAATTCCGGCGAGACTATAGAAGCGGATAAATCGATGGAAAATGCTCCGGGATTCCTCTTCGACGCGCTGGTATTACCCGATGGTTCCGAAGCGATCCAGGCACTGTTGGATAATGGTGACCCCATGGAGTTTGTCAAAGATCAGTATAAGCACTGCAAAACGATTCTTGTTCTGGGCGCCGGACGGAAGCTGCTGGAAATGGCAGGCATCGATTCAACCGCCGGGAAAGACCCGGGTATTCTCCTGGCGGAAAGCGCGGATGCAGCCGAAATCGCACCCGCTTTCATCGACGCAGTCTCGGCGCATCGCCATTCATCCCGCGAAATGGATCCACCAACCAAATGAGGCAGCAGCATCGATAACCTATTTTTTAGTGGATGGGACAGCCTGCTACGCACCCTGATTGTCGGGGTGCTGGCTTACATTGCGCTGGTTGTTTTTCTCCGCGTTTCCGGAAAGCGAACGCTGTCAAAAATGAACGCCTTCGACCTGGTAGTGACCGTCGCCCTGGGTTCGACACTGGCGACGGTCCTGCTGTCCAAGGATGTCGCCCTGGCTGAAGGGTTGTTGGCGTTCGCTCTGCTCATCAGCCTGCAGTTCGCAGTCACCTGGTCCAGTGTCAGGGCGCGGTGGGTTCGGAAGCTGGCGACGGGAGAGCCATTGATGTTGCTGTACAGTGGCAAATTCCTTCCAGCGGCGCTGATGCAGGCGCGCGTGAACGAAGATGAGGTCCGGGCAGCAGTCCGCTCGGCCGGAATAGATTCGCTGGAAAACGTGCACGCTGTCATACTGGAGACTGATGGTTCATTCAGCGTTGTCAAGCCGGGTGGCAGCGGTTCCACCCTCGTGGGAGTCAACGGCTCCCCGAATTCAGCCGCTGCGCGGGCGAAAAACCAGCGCAAAAATATGAGGAAGTCGGCGCCTTGACCCTAGACAGGCTACGGTTTGTATTCAGCCGGATTAGAGAGCGACTGTGGGTCAAGCCACTAATTCTTTGCGTGCTTTCTATTGGTGGCACATTCGTTGCCAAACTGGCTGACGATGTAGGGCTTTCCGGAATGCTACCGGACGTCACACTGAAATCCGTCGAATCCCTGCTGTCCATCATGGCGTCCAGCATGCTGGTGATTGCTACCTTTGCGGTGGGGTCCATGGTGGCCGCTTATGCATCCGCCAGCGCCGGCGCGACACCTCGTTCCATACCGCTGGTTATTGCGGATGACGTTACCCAGAACGCGTTGTCTGCGTTTATCGGTGCCTTCATCTTCAGTATTGTTTCCCTGATAGCCATCCAGAATGAGATGTTTGAATCCGCCGGCCGGTTTGCGATTTTCGTGCTTACCCTTCTGGTGTTTGCCATTGTCATCATCACATTCGTTCGCTGGGTGGACAGAATCGCCCGGCTGGGCCGTGTGGTGAACACCATTGAACAAGTGGAAAAGGCTGCCAGCGACGCACTGGATCGCCGCCGCCATGCGCCGACGCTAGGTGCCCTGAAAGTTCTGCCCCATCAGGCCAGAGAACTGGGCATCGCGATTTTTTCGCCAACAGTGGGTTATGTGCAGCATATTGATCTGGAGACGCTACAATCCAGCGCTGAGGCGCTCAATTGTCATGTAATGGTTACCGCGCTGCCCGGTTCCTTTGTCCACACACACCTGCCTCTGCTCAGTATTAAAGGTTGCACCGAAGATTGTCGGGGGTTCGATCCGGATGCCTTTTCCAGCGCCTTCACCATCAGCTCAAACCGCACCTTTGAAGATGATCCACGCTTTGGGCTGCTTGCGTTGTCCGAGATCGCCGATAAGGCACTTTCGCCGGGCATCAATGACCCGGGAACCGCGATTAACGTCATTGGCACATTTGTGCGACTGTTTACACTTTGGCAATCCCCGCTTGAAAAAGAGGAGGTACAGGCCATCACCTATGACCGTGTATCGGTTCCAGAGTTAAAGGTCGATGATTTATTCGACGATGCCTTCACCGCCATCGCCCGGGACGGTGCGGGTATGGTTGAGGTGTCCATCCGGCTGCAGAAAGCCTTTTGGGCCCTGGCCGAAACCGACGATCCCCAGGTGGTTGGCGCCGCTAAAAAACATTCACGGCGGGCACTGACTTATTCGGAAACCGCCCTGACACTCTCTGACGATATCAATGCGGTACGCACAGAGGCTGCGTTTTCAGCGCTTTAACCACAGGACGAAGCTCCTCGGAGGTAATGCTCGCAATCCCCGGCCGAAAGTGGTTTGGCGTATAGAAAGCCTTGTCCCGCGTCACAGCCTAGCATTTTGAGGTGATATTCCTGTTCTTTGGTCTCAATCCCCTCGGCCAGCACATCCAGACCAAGACTGTGCCCCATTTCGATAATCGCCTTGGCAATTGCGCTACTCCCCTGGTCCCCCGGCAGTTCCCGAGAGAATGATTGATCTATTTTTAAGCGATGGAGTGGAAACTGCTTCAGGTAACTCAGACTTGAATAGCCAGTCCCAAAATCGTCTATAGCAAGCGTTACCCCCAATCCACGAAGTATGTTGAGCTTGTGCAAAACTTCGTCAATGCCTTGCATGACCACGCCTTCCGTGACTTCCAATTCCAGTAAGTCAGGCTGTATTCCTGTGCGTGAAATCACATCGCTTATCAGATCGCAAAAATTAGCCTGGCGAAACTGATGTGCAGAAATATTCACCGCCATTGAACCCATTGTTAAGCCCTGAGACATCCAGCGAGCGTGCTGTTCGCAGGCCGCTTCCAAAACCCAGTTGCCAATCTGGACAATGAGGCCGGAGTCCTCCGCAATCGGGATAAATTGGCAAGGGGAGATAAGTCCACGAGAGGGATGCTGCCATCGAACGAGAGCTTCCACGCCGAGAATATCGCCAGTACTGAGGGCAAATTGTGGCTGGTACATCAGAAACAACTCATTACGTGCCACGACTTGATGCAAGTCGCTCCCAAGGGTCAGGCGCTCCAGTGCTCGCATATTCATTTCAGGTTGGTAGAACTGATAACGGTTACGGCCCAACTCCTTGGCGACGTAAATTGCCGCATCTGCGTTACGCAGCAGAGTTACCACGTCCTTTCCATGGCGGGGAAAACACGCTATCCCGATACTGATGCCGAGAATAATTTCGGTTTCCTCCAGAATGAAGGGAGAGGTAATGACCGTGAGGAGCTTATCGGCAATGACAGCGGCATCCTGTTCGTTCTCAATCCCTGCCAGTGCGACAACGAACTCGTCGCCTCCTTGCCGGCTTACCGTATCCTCGGAGCGCACACAGCGTGACAGCCGCTTTGCAACCTCATGAAGAAGCAGATCCCCCAGGGCATGCCCAAATACATCATTTACATGCTTGAACCGATCCAGGTCCAGAAAAAGCAGTGCCACTTGTTTGTGATGACGCTCAGCATCAGACAAGGCGACGTTGATACGATCAGTTAAGAGCGAACGATTTGGCAAGTCCGTCAGCGGATCGTGAAGGGCCATGTGACTAAGCCTCTCGTTGGCTCGTTGGCGCTCGACTGCAGCACCGAGGATATTGGCAACCTCTTGCAGAAAACCAACATCATCGGCTGAGAATTTACGGGTCTCAACGGAGTGCGCGCCTAACACGCCAATAGACTGTTCAAATGCGTCAACCAGAACGTCGACCCTACTGGCAACACCATGAGAGGCAATTAGTTCGGAGAGAGCGAATCGCGAGTCCTCACTGAACTCCACTTTCAGACCCTGCATAATGGTCAATTCAGCTTCCGTATACACCTCGTCGAGACACGCAGCTGATAACGCAAACCGGCCAAGTGCTGCAATGAGCCGTTGTTGCTGTACCTTGGTGTACAGCGCCAGTTCGGCCTGTTTTCGTTCCGAAATATCCTGAACCGTGCCGAAAAGGCCTACGACCTCACCGCTGTCATGCTTTCTTGGTACTGCAATTACCTGAACGTAAGTGTCTTCACCGTCACCCTCGTTTCTTCGGAGGTCAAATCTTTGAGTGCGGCCGGATTCGGTTACCAGACTCACCATTTCTTTCAAAAGAGAAGCGCTTTCAGAGTGGAAGAGGCTCGCACACTCATCGAGGGTTTCTGGGGGGCCAAGTCGACTGTCTCTTCCGAGTAACTTATACAGTATCGGTGACCAGACCGTTTCTTCGGTGTGGGGGTTGTATTCCCAATCCCCGATTTTACCGACGAGCTGAGCCTCATCCAGGCGCTCCTGGGTTCGTTTCAGATCGTCAATGTCGGTGCAAGTGCCAAACCATTTTACGATGTTGCCTTCAGCATCGCGCATTGGAACGGCTCTGCCGAGCATCCAGTGATAAACCCCATCCCACCGACGTAGCCGGTATTCAATCTCATAGGGTTCGCCACTGTTCGTCGCCTCAAGCCACCGCTCAGCCGCACGGCTCCGATCCTCCGGATGGAAGGGTGGGTTCCATCCGAATCCGAGGCTCTCTTCAAGCGTCAGCCCAGTGTAATCCAGCCAGCATTGGTTAAAGTCAATGTGCCAGCCGTCAGGGCGGGTAACCCATACAATTTGCGGCATGGTTTCAACAAGCGTCCGGAATTCCGCCTCGCGCGTGCGCAGCGCATTCTGGGCCCGGTTACGCTCTTCAACGTCGTTGATCGCTGCCAGCGCAGCTTGCCGACCGTTAAACTCAAGAAAATGGAAGCTGACTTCGACGTCGATCAGCCGGCCGTCACTGGTATAGTGCCGTGCCCTCACCAAATCGTTAAGCCGTCCGGAAGTGTTCGCGATGCTATCAACAACCAGTGAAAAATCTTCCGTAGGACGAATGTCCAGAAGTGTCATTTGCTGAAACGTTTCTCGACTGTACCCATACGCTCTGATCGCAGCCTCGTTGACCTCTAAAAATGCAAGAGTTTCAAGGTCAAAGATCCACATTGGATGAGGGTTGGCTTCAAACAGCTCCCGATGGCGAACTTCGCTTTCTCGGAGATCTCTGATATCGGTATCCGGTAATTCACGGACAGCGGAAATATCATTGTTCTCTGAGGGCTGTGCTGTATCGGATTCTTCGCTCATAAACTTTACCTGACGATTCAGACGGCGTTCCGTCAGTGTGCGCGCAATGATCCCCACAAAAACTGTAAAGAGAACTGTCATGCCAAAACCCACGGTCGCCCCATAACCGATCCCGTCGTAGCGATGTCTCAAAATAATCCTGTTCGCAATCGGCAATTCCTACATTTATTTTACCAGTCGCAGTCGACTTCCTTCCGTTCGGTAGCAGACTTTACCCTTTATCGGAACGTTGGAATGATTTATTAGCTATGTGCGTTGACGTACTGAATACCGGACTCCCGTCTAATAAGCTCATATAGACAGAGCGTTTGCGAACATGCCAGTTCGCAACGGCAATCGTCCGTGCTGACGGCTCCAAATCGAATGATAGCTATGACAACACCAGTATTGGTCTACTACGACATGCGGATGCTCGGCCACAACCCGCACGGATGGGACCCCAGCCATCCCGCCTGGACCGACGCTGTCAAGGCAATGATTGCGCTGCAATATCCTAACAGCAACCTGGAAACCTACAGTCACCCGGAGCGCCCGGACCGACTGACTGCGATCGTCGACCGACTGATGCTTGATCCAATTGAAGGGGTTCGCTGGATGCTGCCGGCGGCGGCCAGCACGGCTCAACTTGAGCGGGTTCATGACAAGACCTATGTCGCGCATATTGAGTCTTTAGAGGGTGAATCCTGCTGGCTGGCCAAAGATACCACTGCGGTGTCGCCGGGCAGTATTGAAGCGGCCTGCCTGGCTGCCGGAGCGGGAATCAGCGCGTGCGAGGCCATCTCGGCTGGTGAGGCCCGGCGGGCGTTCTGTATCCTGCGGCCACCAGGCCATCATGCCCATTCCGACCACGCCTCGGGCTTTTGTCTGTATAACAACCTTGCGGTTACCGCTGCCCATGCGCGCGCGAGACTTGGCTATGAGCGAGTGATGGTCTGGGACTGGGATATGCACCACGGTAATGGCACGCAGGAAATCTTCTACTCCGATCCTTCCGTGCTGGTGGTTGATAGCCACTGTGCGGCGCCGTTCTATCCGGGCAGCGGCCTACTGTATGAAACCGGGAGCGGAGCGGGAGTTGGTTCTCAAATCAACGTCCCGCTGCCTCTGGGCAGCGGCAATGCGGCACTGCTGAAGGTGTTCGACGAAGTGGTGAAGCCGGCAGCGAAGGCATTCCAGCCCGATATTCTGCTGGTTTCCTCGGGTTTCGATTGCCATCACCTCGACATGGTCTGCGCCATGGATGAGACCGGCTTTGCCATTCTTGCCCAGCGCATGAGTGACCTGGCAGATGAGCTCTGCGACGGCCGTCTGGTGCTTCTGCTTGAGGGCGGCTACAACGCTCAGGCATTGGCCGATAGCGCTCATGCTGTCGTAAAGGTGCTGGCAGGAAACCCGGTCAATGCGTGCAATGTCATGCCGGATGACCCTGGCTGCGAGGCTGTGGCGGATGCCGTCCAGTTTCATCAAGGGCTGAATACCCGACGTGCCTGAACACTCCTCCGAAAAGAAAGCGAAGGAAGCCGTGGACGAGCAGGAGTCTCGCGCCAAGGCCGAGGATCGTGAATCCCGCGAACAGACACCGACGTCAAGCGAAAAGTCGCTGACTCCGAAGGAACGTGACACCGTAGCCGAACATGGCAGCTTGTCGTCGTTGGCTCTCTACTCCATCATCCTGCGCGAAGGCGAAGAGGAGCTACAACGTCCGAAAATGTCGCTCTGGTGGTCCGGGGTGGCAGCGGGGCTCGGGATTTCGACCTCGGTCCTCGTCGAGGCCATTATCCGCGCCAATCTGGGCTCAGATCACCCTTACCTGACTTTACTTGAAAGCCTGGGCTACTCGTTCGGGTTTGTCCTCGTGATCCTGTGCCGGCTTCAACTGTTCACCGAGAACACCATCACCGTCGTACTGCCGGTTCTGGCCCAGCCAACGCGTAACGGGTTCTATTGCATCGCGCGCCTTTGGGGCATTGTGCTTGCAGCAAATTTGTGTGGCACACTTATTACCGCCGCCATCGGCGTGCACGGGGGTATTCTTACGGTCGACACTCTCGGGGCGATGTTGGAGATATCCCATCACCTGGCAACGCTGAGCCCCGCCGAAACACTGTTGCGCGGTATTCCATCAGGCTTTTTCATAGCGGCTATCGTGTGGATGCTACCTTCAGCGCAAAAATCCGAAGTGCTGATTATCATCATGTTTACCTGGCTGATCGCGGCAGGTGACTTTACCCATGTGATTGCCGGGTCTAACGAAATTTTTACGTTGGTGCTCAATGGGGATATGAATATCTTTACCGCCCTGCTCTACCATATTGCTCCAGTACTCATTGGCAACATTATCGGCGGTACAGGTTTATTCGCGATGCTGGCCTATGGCCAGGTTCATGAAGAAATGTGATGATTCACCAGGCTGAGGGAAACTGGCGATGGTTTTCCAGGTAGCCTCCCAATTCTTCCAGATCCCGTTCCGCGTGACACTGGCGAATATACACCGTGAGTTCTGCAATTCGGCGGGCATTGTCGGTCTCAAAGACGTAAGGGCGAGGGCCCAGGGTACGGCCAAAGCGATCGAGGATTTCAGTACAGGCCCGTTCGATATGGTGTCTGACCAGTAGCGCCGTTGGAAACATGTTTCCCGTTGTGTTCCCCGGATCGGCATCGACCTGCCCTGCACCCCAGCTGAGCATCGACTGCATGCTGCAGGTGGCAGCAACCATGGCGCCAAGATGGGCCCTGGCATGGCCGTCCTTGAGCGTTCTGTCGCGCACAGCATCGACCAGCCCCATGGCCCCGCCTGCCCAGCATGCCGCCGGTGCCAGGGCGCCAAGGCAGAAGCCCGGCCGCTCGAAGTACCACTTGCATTCACCAACTAGATTAGCCCGAGTGATTGGCAGGCTATCAAATGTCACCGTCCAGGTATGGGTTTGCGAAAACGCCGCCGACTTCCATTGACCCTCCTCGAATTTGAGGCGTTCCCGAGACGCTACCGAACGCATATCAAGCTCAATCAGTTGGTCGCTCGCATTCACGTGCAGCAAAGCGTGATCAACGATATCCGATCCGCTACAGAAGTTTTTGCTACCCTTGAGTTCGCCCGCCATTGGCTCGCCGGTAATCTTCGTGGTATCCGACGGGCCTCCCGAGGCCCAGATGGCATAAAGTTTGGTGCTGTCGGCAGTGCGTTGTGCCTCCCGTAAAATCTGGGTTGCGTCCAGGTGACCTTCAATTAGCCGCGCCAGACTCAGGTCGCGACGGGCAACCAGAGTCAGGAAGCGTAATCGGGCGATGCTATCGCCCTCCCCCATGGGGGGCACATGCTCACGCATGTAGGGCAGCAGATTTTGAGCCGCGCGTCGGTAGTCAGCTGCAGTCGGGCGCTCCGGAAGATCCGCCAGTATATGGGTGATCGTGTTGTCATAGGTGCTCATCGTTTCCCTTACCCCAGCGTTGCAGGGCGTAGCCGCGGTCAGTGTCTTTCAAGTCCCCGCGTTCTTGAAGTATGCGAGCCATTATCTTGTGAACCTCTGCCCCATGGAGTTGGTGGTCATCGGAATGTCCGAGCCAGTGGCAGGCAATCAGGCGTCCGCCCGGTTCCAGTTTCGACCAGAGCTGAATGACCAGGGATGCCAGATCGTCCCGGTTAAAGTAGTAGCCCAGTTCCGAGAACACGATCAGATCAAACCTCCGTACGGGCAGATCTTCAGGTAATGCGCCCTGGTGAACCTGGACCTGGGGATAATCCCGGCACCGATGACGAGCGGTGTTTACGGCGGTTAATGAACAATCCATCGCCTCCAGCGACTCGCAGAAAGGTGCGAGCAGCACTGTAAGTTCGCCAATGGCGCAACCTGGCTCGAAAGCTGACCGGTATTGTCGGTCCCTGACATTGTCCACGATGGCAGCATAACGTTGGCGTTCGTAGTCTGAGTTGCGGAAGTTCCAGGGGTCTTCGGCCTCCTGATAAAGACGTTCGAAGAACTCTGGCGACGAGCCGTATTTTTGAGCTGTCACGCGAATGCGACCTCCGGCGGTTGCAGGCAGGCCTGAATGTCAGCTTGCGTGGGTTGGCGGATTACCTTGATGGAAGCGGTGGTTGAGGACCATTCGATCAGGCCGTAATCAACAAAATAGTCCAGCCAGTATTCCATGCACCAGCTGCCCCACTTGTCATGAAAACGAATGGCATTGCCGAGGATATCGTCAAACCTGTCCAGCGGCGGCGAATGCATCGGATGGTGCTGATGCAGTGCCAGGGCGTTTCCGCACCAGGCCAACCTGACACTGGCTGCAGCGAGTTGCTCCGCAAAGTCGGTTTCCTCACCGCCGTAACCAAGGTACTCCTCATCCATTCCGCCTGCACGCTGATATTGGCTCCGGGTCACGGCGAAGGACAGACCCCACAAAGCGCGGGGGTCGGGCTCATGAAACCAACCTTCACCCTGCAGGCAGGGGCGCGCAGGATGTGGTTTCGCGTGGGCGGCCAGGTCGCTGAACGAGAGCCCGGTTTTGTCTTGTGGTAGCGTACCGGGCAAATACCGTACTTCGCCTAACAGGCAACAGCCGGAAGCATGCAGTTGTTCGATGTAGCTCTCCACCAGCGTAGGTGATGGAATGCAGTCAACATCCAGAAAAATAAGTCGATCGGAGCGAGCCTGCGCGGCTGTGGCGTTTCTGGCAGCAGCCAGGGGAAGTCTTGCGCCGGGCACATAAATTATGCTCACGGGAAAGGGCAAGAACGAAGAGACGACCGGGGGCTCCGGCTGCATACTGGCAATAACCAACTCGATGTTGAGGCAGGTTTGCTTCTTCAGGCCTTCAATCAAAGCGTCAAGATGAGCCTGTCGGCCCCGGACCAGGGTAAGTACGCTTGCAGCGGGGCGGTGCTCAGCATTGGTCATAGACGATCCCCGCTATGAGTTCGTCCGGGGCACTGTTGCGCCAGAGTTTTTGTATCAGATCCTCGAGAAATTTGGCGGCGCGACTGGCAGCGTCGTTGTCCACCAGTTGGGATTGGTTGGCAACATTACACTGATACGCTTTGTCTACAAGCGTTCGCCATTGCGCGAAACTGCCAGGCCAAGTGGGCGAGTAGACGGCAAGGTTCTTCGCCGCGAGGGCCCGGGCCTTGCAGGTTTGCTCGTCGTAATAACACCATTCAGGAATACAGATGAGCGGGCGTCCGATCCGTGCGATCTCATGCGTCAGGGTATCGCCCGGCGTTGCCACCACTAGATCGGCCGCAGCCAGGTAATCGTTGACGTTATCCACCCAGCCTACATCCACAAGATTGGAAAAATCGGTCTCGTGGCCGTAACGCACACTCTTACCGACCGTAAGCCAGAGCGCATCAGGATAGGCCCGTGCCGCAAGGGTGACCGGCGCTATCGGAATGCCCACGCCGCCATTACCGGCGACCACCACAAAGATCTGCTGAGTGTCTGGCAGGCTTAGCTTTTGCCTCGCTTCTGCCTTGCTGGGTATCGCCTCCCGGGTGTCGATCAGACCACCGGTATAGAAGGTTCGCTTGCGCAGGTGGTCGGGCCAATCGTCCTGCTCCAGTAGTTCGCTGAAAGGCGCGAGCATGGCAGCGCAGGCTGAATAGGCGGCTTGGTGGGCCGCATCCTGACGGTCCCCGTGCATGCGGATTTTAACCACCGGCACGCTGCAGATTCGGCCCAGTAATGCGAGTTCAGCCGAAACATCCACCACAAACAGGGCGGGATCTTTACGGGCCAGCCAGGCGGCGATAATGCCACCGGTTCCCCGGATGGCAGACACACCCACCGGCGCGCAATCCAGGGCGAGACAAGTGGGTTCTTTGTGCAGTTGCTCGGATCGGGCCTGTTTGCCATGAAAATCCGGTATCTGGATAACTTCGGCATTTTCCGGCAAGCTTGAAAAGATTTCCGGTATGGCACAAAAAATAGTCACTGGACGTGGGTAAAGTTGATGGGCAATAGCCTGGCAGCGCTTCGCATGCCCGTGCCCATGATGATGCACGAAATAACCAATGGGCCGCTGGGAGAGCTCGATATCATGGGTGGGAAATTGTTGCGCGGACATATCAGGCTCCTGCCTTGATTTCCCGGGTCCCGATTTTCAAAGCGGGGACCGGGCGGGAATGAGGGGTATGAACCGGGTTTGAACCGGCGCAACCGGCAGTGTCAGGAACATTGCTCGTTGGCAGGCTATTGTTAAGCTCATGCCAGTGGCGCAGCCCCTCCAGGAGGCCTGCCGCGCAGTCAGTCTGAGCCCAATAGATGTTCCTGCATCCGCGCAGTGCCTCAAGCTCTGCGGTGTGGTTAGCCACCGCAACACCAAGGCCCGCATAGTGCAGCAGATCAACGTCGTTACCGGAATCACCCGCGGCCACCACCTGGTGGCGACCCAGCCCGAACTGCTCGCAGATAAACCCGACGGCGCGGGCTTTGCCACCACACGCAGGGAGGATATCGATGAGATTGCCGTGGGAATGCACCACCCGGGCAGTCAGCCCGGCCGTTAGCAGGGTTTGCTCGATACGCTCTATGACCGGCTTAGCGGACGAATCCGACGCTCTGATCCGGGAGTCGTCCAGAAAATAGCTGAGTTTGTAAGCGAACTGAGTGGAAACGGGCTGCGGCGTGAGGGATTCGTCTTTATCGAGGATTCTGCGACAAGCTTCGCGCCGCCAGCCTTCATCCAGGCGCCGGTGCCAGTCTGCTATCAATTGCGGCTCGCCGTGGCGGTCAATCCTATAAATAGAGGAGCCGACATCCGCAATCAGGAAATCCGGAAGGGGCGCCGACCAGGCCGCCATCTC
This sequence comes from Marinobacter sp. ATCH36, assembly GCF_023555055.1. Taxonomy (GTDB): domain Bacteria; phylum Pseudomonadota; class Gammaproteobacteria; order Pseudomonadales; family Oleiphilaceae; genus Marinobacter. Next base: position 190,923 of record NZ_JAMJPL010000005.1, on the reverse strand, counting down.
AGCCATTGCGTCTTTCACCGTCCGGCCAGTGGCTACCACGAACAGATAATGCGGGTTTTGTGTCAGCCAATTCCGGAGCTTAGCCAGGCCCTCCCAATGGCCCAGCAAGGTGGCATCCATATCGGTCGCAATCAATTGCGTGACCGGTCTGGCGTGAGGGGCAGACGGTCGTTCGGGGCGTGCGAGGCCTGCATCCTGCAGATACTGGCTAGCGTGCCGCGACCAGGTGTAAAAATTGACATTCTGGCTGCCACGTAAGCTGTGACGTTTCCAGGCAAGGTCATCACTCAGCAGGTGATGGCACGCTTGTGCAATAGCGTGGATGTCAGTAGGTGAAACCAGATGCCCGTTCTGGCACCGGCCTACGATATCCTCTGGCCCGCCCTCCTGTGTGGCAACCAGGGGGAGGCCCGCAGCAGCCGCTTCCAACAGGGTCAGACCGAATGGCTCGTTGAGGGCTGGATTAACGAACACCCCGCGACGCCGGGCAGCCCACTGATAAATGGCCGGCACATGGCTGAGGTCATGGTGCTTGGGATAAGCGACGTCGCCGTATAGGTCGTAGTCGTCTATTAGCTCCAGAAGGTGCTGCCAGACCTGCCGGGCTTCGGGCTCGCCAGCTTGAATCTGACTGCGGGTGCCTGCGAAGATCACCAAGTTAGCCTGCTCACGAAGCTTTGGATTCTCGCCATAGGCTTTCACCAGGGCGTAAAGATTTTTCTTCTCCACCGGGCGGGCAATAGCCAGCAGGCAGGGACGATCAGGGCGGCGGAGAAAACGCCTCAACTCAGCGTCAACCTCTCTGGCGGCAGTCGCAGGGGCCAGGGTACGGAACATTTGCAAGTCGCAGCCGGGAGGATTCACCCGCGCCTTGCGGATGTCGTGGTGTCTGTATAGGCCATATTGTATGCGGATCTCATGTTCCGAACTGGCGATCAGCCTGTCCGCGCCCTTGATGGCCATTTCTTCAAGGCGGATTCGGCGCCTGAGCGTCTTGTCTACCGGGGCGTCGATTGGTTTGTGCTGGGCCTTGGTGGCACCAAGGGAGTGAGCGGTAAAGACATAGGGTATTCCCAGAGCTGCCTTTACAAGCAGTGCCATGACTCCCGCATCCGCATAATGGGCGTGTATCAGGCCTGGCTGCAGTCCTGACTGCTTGATCCGGGCGAGGAGATCCCTGACCAGGTGGGGGAGTTCCCGCCATAACTCCTCTTTTGGCAGGTAGACGGAGGAGGCGCCCCGGCAACGCCACAGTGTCACGTTCTTGCTCAGGGTCTCTTTCAGATGTTTGTATTCCTCACCCAGATGAGGCGCGTCGAAGGCTCGGGTCACAATAATCTGGTGGCTGACTTCAGGGCATTGAGCGAGGGCTTCTACCAGTTCGAGCAAATACCGGATATGACCGCCAGTATCGGCGGTAAGGCCATAGGGGATGGAGCCAGCCCTGATGCAGCCCTGCAGTGCAATATGCATGATTACCCTGCCCTCGCCATTCAACTGAAGCCTTTCCATAGACTGCCTCCTGGGCTTTAGCGGCTGCGTATTGAGGCGGATGAAAATCGCGTTGACATCAACAGGCCCGAAGATTTCATCGTCGTAGGCGGGCATTCCAGGCGTAACATCTGCCAAACGCCGCATGGCAGGCCTCAAGCCGCTCCGTCGCCTCCTTTTCGGTCATGACGTCGTAAGTCTGGATTGCTTTTTCGGTCGCAGGATTAATGGTGGTGATTGTCGACATGGTCGCTCCTTCCGGGTCGGATAGGGGAGCGCGGTTGGCGCTAACCTTGTTAGATTCTCAGACCGCAGGAGGGATCTGTCTGTTCGCTAACGAACTCTCTGGCTTTCCACAACTCCAGGGGCTTGATGTCCCACTACTGACCATTCCCAACCTTCACGGCGAACAAGCTTGTGCAAACGCACTCGGCGGTTTTTCAATGGATCGAACGCATCATCCTGATTGTCCGTCAGTGGTACATTATTGATTGTGAGGATTCCAATTGCAGGCAACGGGGGCACGTCTACGTCACCGTTGTTACTCTTTTGCTCAGACCTGTAAAGATAATGTGAGATAACTTTGCGAGTATTTTCAACCGTAAGCGAATTCCATCGGTAGCTTGGCTGCAATCCCTCTGTCAAGAGGCTGAGCGCTTCATCCAGGCGACTCAGTTGAACACCGAGTGAGAAACGGCTTTGCCTGCAATGAAACAGATCAAGCAGCGGATAAGCTAATCGTTGTTCAGAACACTGAATCAAGTCCGAAGAAACCTGCCCGAGCGCGTTTTCAAACCCCTGGGCATTGTTGTTCTGCCAGGCTCGCCAAACTATTTCCTGAGGGTTTCTGCCCAATAAAGAAATCGAGAACGCCAGCTTTCTCCGTGCAACAGCACCCTGAACCACTGGCACCGCATAAGTAATAATCAGGGTAACCAAAACCAGCCCGTTAAACGCGGCCAGCGCCGTTAAAAGGCGTGTAACTTCTCCGCCTGGCTTGAAATCCCCCATACCCAGAGTAGACAAGGTAAAGCCAACAAAATAAATGCGATCCGCCAAATCCGCTGTTTGCCCACTTTGTGCCTCGATCACTCCGTACGGGAAGGCGCTAAAAATAAGCAGCCATCCGGACCACAAGGACAGCACCCACACAGACCCTACTGCCACAATTGCGATGGGCCCCGCGGTAACCAGGACGGCACGACAACCAAAGACACCATGGGCCCTTGCCGATGCCGAATCGACGGCGATGGTAATCAGTCTGGTAATTGGTCCACTCCCCTGCGTAGTAAGAGTCGTCCATGCAACGTCAACCATCACAATGACGAGAACAATAATTCCAGACACTACCAACAATTGTGTGTTCACCTTGCCTCCACTAAAACAAGGCCGTCTAAATTCGCGCAGGCCCTGATTTGGTTAGGCAAGTTCCGGGAAATTATCATACATGGGCAAAGATGCGGTGTTCTTACGTGCCCCCAGGAAATCGGGCCGTTCCGGATTGAAGAACCCTTCGAACCATAGAAAGCCGTCACCCTCATACTTCGATAACGCGACTTCATCCAGTGGCCCACGCCATTGGTATTTATTGCCGGAATGAGACACGGGATTGGTCCGGATAAAGGAATCGATCCGATCTTCGGACTCTTTCAGACGCGAGGGCCTCGCTAGCATTAGCGTGGGGATGCCGTGAGGTAATACTGGGGCAGAGTGGCTTCCTCGGCCACGAGGTCCGTCTCGGGGGAGCCGAACTCCCCCGTACGAATCAGTTTTTAACTTCATCCTCAGCACCATCAGACATACTGTCCACACCCTGCTTGATGTTCTGCCAGGCAGAGGAAGTCGCCTGCTTGGTGTCCTGCCAGGCGCTGCGGCTGGTTTCCTTGGTGTTTTCCCAGGCCTGACTCATAGCGTCACTGGTCTGGTTCCACCAGCTTTCATCGTATTCTGGTAGCGCCTTGATCTCATCCTGGGTTGCTTCCATATGGATTTCGTAATCCAGATCGTCAAACTCGTTGTTGTCGTCTTCTTCCATACGCAAGGTAAAGGTGCCGCGCTCGGTTACCACATCACGGCCACCCAGGCCCAGCACATCACCGGTCTTGATCACCAGTGAATGAACCGACATGTTGTCATCCAGGAGGACATTCTCTACCTCGCCGACTTCCTCACCGTTCCTGTCATAGACATCGGCATCCATCAAGTCATCTGCAGAATAAAGTCCCTGGGCCGCATAGGCTGGCAGGCCAAAGGCTATGGCACCACCGGCAATAAGGGAAATGCCCATTGTGCGAATCACACGTGTACGAATCATGTTGAACTCCTGTATTTGCTGAACTCCTGAGGGGGGACCCCGCTCTTGCAATCCGGGGTGTTTACAGGTGATGGACAGCGATCACCTTGCCTGTAACGCTAGCAGGGCGTGGATTGATTACCTAATGACGGTATTGCAATGCGCTCAGCAGCTGCAGTGTGGCCTAGTGCACAGACGTTCCTGACACGGCAGGTGCAGCATAAGGTCAGATCGTTGTGACACTAGGGACAGGCTCATGATCTTACTTTCGATAGCACTCATTCTGTTCGGCCTTCCCCTGCTGGCAGGAGGGGGCTGGCTCATCGTTCTAGGTGGCAGCTGGTTCTACGCCCTTGCCGGTACAGCCCTGATAATCATCGCGCTTTTGTTGAAATCCCAGCGCGCGCTCGCCCAGACCTTTTACGCCCTGCTGCTGGTTGCCACTGCCATCTGGGCATACTGGGAGGCCGGCTTCGACTGGTGGCCGCTGGCGTCCCGGCTGGGTGTCCTTTTATTGCTGGCCATTCCGTTGCTTTTGCCGGGCTCGGCGAAGCATCGGCAGGGGGCAATAACTCTTGCCATTGCCTGGGTGGCCGTCGGCCTGTTTACGGTGGCGAGCATCCCCTACGATGCTCACCGCATTGACGGTGAGTTGACCACCGATTCGGTGATCCCGAACCCCAGACTCGGGGATGTCCCGGAGGGCGACTGGCTCAGCTACGGGCGCAGCAATCTCGGTCAACGATATTCGCCGCTGGACCAGATCACGCCCGAAAACGTCCGCGAGCTGGAACTGACCTGGGAGTACCAGACCGGCGACCGCAAAGGGCCCGATGATATTGGCGAGACCACCTACGAAGCCACCCCGCTGAAAGTAGGCAACACGCTCTACCTGTGCACACCTCATAACTGGCTGGTGGCATTGAATGCAGACAATGGAGAGGAGCGCTGGGTTTATGATGCGCAAGTGCCGCTGGAAAGCCAGCGCCAGCATCAGACGTGCCGGGGCGTATCCTACTTGCCGCCCAGCTCGGAATTCGACGATCTCCCGGAGGTAAAAACCCTTCAGATCCCTGCGGAAAACCAGACCAGCGGGCCATGTGATTCCCAGCTTTTTCTGCCCACATCCGATGCCCGGCTACTGGCTCTGGATCCGGTTACCGGCGCCCGCTGCAGCAATTTTGCAGATGACGGCTCACTGGATCTCCTCCATAACATGCCATACACCCAGGCCGGCTTTTATTACTCTACGTCACCCCCGGTGGTTGCCAATGGAGTGGTGGTGGTTGCCGGTTCTGTCAATGATAACTACGACATCAACTCGCCTTCCGGGGTTATTCGTGCCTACGACGTTAAAACCGGCGAGCTGGTGTGGAACTGGGACCCTGCACGACCGCAACAGACGCAACCCATCAGTGAAAAGGCAACCTACTCGACCAGCTCTCCCAATAGCTGGTCCATTGCCAGCGCTGACGAAGAGCTCGGACTGGTCTATTTCCCGATGGGTAATCGCACGCCGGACCAGCTTGGCATGTACCGGACCCCGGAAGAAGAAACCTATGCTTCCTCAGTGGTCGCGCTCAGCCTGGAAACCGGACAGGTGGCGTGGGTGCAGCAGTTCGTTCATCACGATCTCTGGGACATGGATACGCCGGCCCAGCCCAGCCTCGTGGATATCGAAACCACCGAGGGTGTGCAACCGGGACTGGTGGTACCCACGAAGCAGGGGGATGTGTACGTGTTGAACCGGGAAACCGGTGAACCACTGATCCCCATCACCGAGCAGCGCACTCCCCAGGGCACCATTGAAGGCGACTATGCGGCGCCGACCCAGCCGATTTCCGGGCTGAGCTTCCGCCCGCCAACCCTGAAGGCATCCGATATGTGGGGCGCAAGTCTCATCGATCAAATGATCTGTCGCATCAAATTCCAGTCCCTGCGCTACGAAGGCATATACACGCCGCCGTCAGTACAGGGCACCCTCGTCTATCCCGGCAATTTCGGTGTTTTCAACTGGGGGGGCATTGCTGTGGACCCCGAGCGCCAGGTGATGTTCGGGATGCCCTTGTACATGGCGTTTATCCAGCGCCTGGTGCCAAAAGACGGCGGCACGCCCATGGGTGCCACAAACCAGGGTGAATTAGGTATTAACGAAAATGTAGGAGCGGAATACGCAGTGGAAATGATGCCCTTGATGTCTCCTTTGGACATCCCCTGCCAACGCCCCCCGTGGGGCTATGTGGCAGGTGCTGACCTGCGTACTGGGGAGATCGTTTGGCAGCGCAAGAACGGCACCATTGAAGACATGGCGCCCATCCCGATTCCTCTGGAGCTGGGGGTTCCCGGGATTGGCGGTCCCATCATCACCCGCGGCGGTGTGGTGTTCCTTGCCGCCACTGTCGATAACTATCTTCGCGCCTACAACCTGACCGATGGCGAGGAACTGTGGCGAGCCCGTCTTCCGGCAGGGGGCCAGGCCACCCCTATGACCTACCTGAACAGCCAGGGAGAACAGATGGTGGTGCTGGTTGCAGGCGGGCACGGCTCGGTCGGGACTACGCTTGGCGATTATGTGCTGGCCTACAAACTGAATCAGCCATAACCGGTTAGTGCATCTATTCACAGATCAGTGAGCTTTAGAGCGCATCCGAGTCTTCCCGTTCAACGGCAGACCATTCCCAACCTTCCCGGCGAACAAGCCTGTGTAAACGAACCCGTCGGTTTTTCTGATGGTCGAACGCATCATCCTGATTATCCGCCAGTGGTACGTTCTTGATTTTGAGGAGTCCAATGGCAGGCAACGGTGGCGCGCCTACGTCAGCGTTGTTACTCTTTTGCTCGGACCTGTCCAGATAATGGGAGATAACGTTTCGAGTATTATCCACCGTAAACGAATTCCACCGGTAGTCTGATTGCAAACCCTCTGTCAGCAAACTGAGTGCATCGTCCAGGCGGCCCAGTTGAACACCGAGAGAGAAGCGGCTTTGCCTGCAATGAAACAGATCAAGCAGCGGATAAGCTAATCGTTGCTCCGAACACTGAATCAAGTCCGAGGAAATCTGCCCAAGCGCGTTTTCAAACCCCTGGGTATTATTGTGCTGCCAGGCTCGCCAAACCATTTCCTGAGGGCTACTGCCCAATAAAGAAATCGAGAACGCCAGCTTTCTCCGCGCAACCGCCCCCTGAACCACTGGCACCGCATAAGTAATAATCAGGGTGACCAAGACCAGCCCGTTAAACGCCGCCAGCGCCGTTAAAAGGCGCGTGAACTCTCCGCCCGGCTTGAAATCCCCCATACCCAGAGAAGCCAACAAAATAAATGCGATCCGCTAAATTCGCTGTTTGCCCGCTTTGTGCCTCGATCACTCCGTACGGAAAAGCGCTGAAAATAAGCAGCCATCCGGACCATAGGGACAGCACCCACACAGACCCTACTGCCACAATGGCAATGGGCCCCGCGGTAACCAGTACGGCACGACGACCAAAGACAGCGTGGGCCTTTGCCGAGGCTGAATCGACGGCGATGGTAATCAGTCTGGTAATTGGCCCACTCCCCTGCGTAGTGAGGGTCGTCCATGCAACGTCAACCATCACGATGACGAGAACGATAATTCCAGACACTGCCAACAATTGTGTATTCACCCTGCCTCCACTACGACGGGACCGCGTTTACTAGCCCGGGCCCCGATTTGGTCAGGCAAGTTCCGGGAAATCATCATACATGGTCAGAGGTGCGGTGTTCTTACGTGCCCCCAGGAAATCGGGCCGTTCCGAGTTGGCGGCATAGGGCTCTACCAATAAATTGTCGACACTGTTGTAGACAAAAAACAGATTAGACCTGGGCCAGGGGGACATATTGCTGTTCGACGCGTGCAGAGTGTTGCTCTCGAAAAGCATCAGCGACCCTGCCGGCCCTTTCGGAGCCTGAATACCGCCGCGATTGGCCATCATAGCCAGTGCTTTCTGGTCCGGAACCCCCAGCCGCTGGGACCTGAGGGATTGTTGCCAATTGAGGTCCGGCGTTTCACCCACGCAAGGGATGAAGTAGTGATGGGAACCGGGAATCAGCATCAGCGGTCCATTGAACTCGTTGTTGTCCGTGAGCATCAGCGAGGCGCTTACCGCCCGCATGCGGGGCATTCCATCTTCACAGTGCCAGGTTTCGAAGTCCGAGTGCCAGTAAAACCCACTGCCTTCAAATCCGTACTTGTCGTTGATCCGCGATTGATGAATGTAGACCTCACCGCCAAGCAGCTGCCTGACCATGCCCAGGATGCGAGGGTCTCGGGTCAGGCGATTGAAATGATCTGAAAGCTCATGCATGGCGAATACTGAACGGATGTCACCCGTATTGGGATCCTGGATCACCTGGTCAGATGCCAGAAGTTCCTTGTCCTGCGCCATCTGACGCAGTTCCTCAAAGAATGGCGCCATCCGTTCCTGATTGAAGAACCCTTCGAACCATAGAAAGCCGTCACGCTCATACTTCGATAACGCGACTTCATCCAGTGGCCCATGCCATCGGTATTCATTGCCGGAATGAATCACCGGATTGGTTCGGATAAAGGGATCGATCCGATCTTCGGACTCTTTCAGGCGCGAAGGAAAGGCATCATTGGATTGGCTCATAGCAAAACTCCTTTGCCGTAGTACAGATCAGAATGTCTATGAATCAATCGCGCGTCTGTGCGTTAACCTACGCAAAGGCCTCGCTAGCATTATCCTGCGGACTCCGAGAAGTGTTACTGGGGTAGAATGGCTTCCTCATTCAATCGACCGCACCAGGCGGGCATATCACGAACCAGTGCGTAGGATTCGTGAGCTTTCAGCTTTTCTTTCAAAAGTTCTTGGGGCATGCGAAAGCCCTCCGTATGGGCAGAATCGATCGGAGCTAATTGCGATTGATGCTTCCGGATAGCTCGGTGCTTCACACCGACAATGTCTGAAATGTTAAGGCAATACTCCACCTCATTGGCGGTCACCTGAGTAGGCCGTTGTTCAGGTGGCCAGATCTGGTAGCTGAAAAAATGTGCCACAGAAAGCGTTGCGACGGCTTCGGTAACAAAGCGGGCCGTCTGCTGATGGTCGGCATGGCGATCGTCAATGGCTGGCACAAACACGGTTCTGATGCTGCGTGACTGAATAACATCCTGAATCACCGCTACAACGCGTTCGTACATAGCACCTGTCAGTTGCTCCATCCCGCCATCAGACAGTCCAAGTGAGATAATGTCCGGTTCCTTCAATCCGAGGGCTTTCAAAGCGCGGTGTTGCTCGCGTTTACGGATGTTACCAAGCTTTTCCTGCCATGCTGTGTCACCCGGGTGCGAACCCTCCCCGTTGGTCATCGACAACACGGAGACAGGGCATGCAATTTCTGCGCATCGGGCGATCAGTCCACCGCATCCTAAAGTTTCATCGTCTGGATGGGGAGAGGCTATGAGTACCGGGCCCAAAGTCGATAGCGGAATGGCGCCATGATGGAAATGGCAGCATGCGAGCTTCAAATCGTGAGAAGGGGCGACATGATATTTTCTCTGCGCGCTTACTGCCTGCTCCATCGAATGTTGCCTCCTGTCCCTGAAGCATGCCCATCATCAGTTCCGCGCCAGCAGACCGCTTTCACAACTTGCTCATTTCTGTGGGCTCTCTTCCTTCGGCAAAACGGCGGGCTGAAATTGAATGCTACAGCCACCTCGGTTCCCCGGTTGTCATTACGGCCGTTGAAAAGCACGGTTCCCCAGGTTTGTATTTCCGAGCCTTCCAGAGAGCGCCAGGCCAATAGCTTGTTCGGCTGGTCATCAACCACTTCCGCGTCCCACTCAACGCCAGGGCCTGCTGGACCCCGGGCGACCCAGTGGTAGACGTCTCCCTCCTGACGCTCGACCCGCTCAAGAAAGCTCATGACTTGGGGAAGGTTCTTGAAATCTTTCCAGAACCGGTAAACCGTTTCAGGAGAGCAATTGATAGTGGTGTGACTCTCAAGCTTTACATCTTTAGGAGAGCTCAGTGCCCTCAAGGTTCCGGCGTTGCGACGCCAATAGAAAGCGATTCCTGCGGTGACCGCCACTATACCCAGCAAGAGCCCCAGTTCCCTGGAGTGAGAGGAAATAAATGACGTTGATCGATGGTTGCCTGAGTTATTCATGCCGGTTCTCCGCGAAAAATAAAAGTAAAAGGGTTGTTTGCGCATCCTGAGCCGTCAGAATTCGCAAAATCGTATAGGTAGCATGGTGATTTGCAGCTTGTGTGCCAGAGTTGGAACATAGGGTCGGTAAAGTGCCGAAAGTGCCGAATTTGCCACTAACTGTCTGTTTGAAAGGCCGATGAATCCCAGCGGTGGATGACCGGACGATAGAATTGTCGGTAGAGCGACGAAAAATTCAGGTCAGTCTTACACTTGGTCAGGTAAGTTTTACCGGCGCTTTTGCCAGTCACTGCGCGGGCGGACGGTTCCATAAGGTACTGCGATGCTGTTCACCACGGCGTTTGCAGAGCGCACGGCGGATTCAAGCAGTGGCACCCCTTCGTAAGCCCAGGAGCCACAGAAGAAGACTTTGCGGCCTGGCTGGCGGTGCCAGCGGACGAGGGCATCGTGGACCCGGGCAGTGCCGCGGTGAACGACAGCACGTTCCAGCGGAACCCGCGCGAGCACAGTGTCCGGGTACGGCTCGTAAAGTGGGTTCCAGGTCTGGAACACAGGCGCGCTGTTCCTGAGAGTGGGCTCCACCTTGTTGACCCATACAGTGAACATGGGCTTTTCCAGCGCTTCATCCATCTGGAAATTCAGCGCGGTCCAGTCATGTTTCTTTGAAGGCATGAAGCGTGGGTCCTGATGGACCCAGAGTTCGCCCGAGGCAAATCCGATATTTTTCAGGGTTTCCCGCTCTTCACCAAACTGCGTGTCATTCAGAAAGCTCAACTGGTTGGCCTGGGTAGCAACGATCACCCGGTCAAATACACCGCCTTCGCCCCGTTCGTTGTAGACCTGCACGCCTTCGCGGCTTTCTTCAACCGTTGTCACAGGGCTGCCGGAATGCAGTGGCAGGCCTTTGGCCAGCCCCTGAACCAGAGCTGAGGTGCCACCCTCGAGGCGGTAAAGGTCTTTGCCGTAGAGAATGCCATGGAGCAACGAGAGCAGCTGCGCCGCCGGCCAGTTCAGTAGATGGTTTTCTTCGCAGGTGCAAATGGTGGTAAGAATGGGCAATACCAGCCCACGCCAGAACAGGGGGTCGAAGTCGTGGTACTCCAGGATTTCGCCCAGGGTTGCGTCGGTGTATGGGTGTTGAAGCTTGCGCGTCAGGTGTCCCAGTTGCCGTATACCCAAACCCATGCGAAGCGCACGGGTGTTCAGGTAGCGCCACGAGCCAAGAAAAGGCCAGCCAAGAACCGGCACTTCTCCACTGCGAAACCAGGTGTAGCGATTGGTCCAGCTGCAGGAGGCGTGCACTTGTACCTTGAAGGTGCCCACACCCACCTCTTTGGCCAGCTGGAGCACGCAGGGCCAGGCGTCGGGACTCATTACTCGCAGAGGCACATCGACCCGGCCGTCCTCCATTGCAAGGGCGTGGGCATCCATGCCATGGCTGTCGCGGGCTTCGAATACGGTGACATCGTGGCCTGCGCGACGAGCCCCGTAGGCCGCCGCCAGTCCCGCTATGCCACTACCAATCACTGCAATTGAGTAGGCCATCCACTAATAGTTAGTTCCACCATGAGTCTTGCCGGAATCTGAACCTGATCCCGGTGAGGCCGGAGGCGGCGGCGCGGCCGATTGCCCAGCGCCGGTTGCTGCCGGGGCGTCCTCTCCACCTGTAGAGCTAGATGTAGTCTTATTCGTAGTCTTCGCTGAGGGCATGCCCCCTGCTGGTGTATCGTAGCTCTCTGCACTGTCCGGGGAAGCCTTTCCCTGCAAATCCTGCAGCTTTTCCTCTGCTTTCTCCTTGATAGCGTCTGTTCCCCTGTCGCTCCAATCTCCCATCACCCGATCCTCCGTCGAGGTCCGTGGCAGGAGGGCTCCCAGAGTGGCTCCGGCTGCCACTGCCAGAATTCCAACCAACAAAGGTTGTTCACGTAGCAGCTGAGTATACCCCTCGCGCGCATCACGAAGCCCACTACGTGCATTTTCGGCAGTGTGGCGGCCGCTGTCTCTTACCCGGTGCATAACATCACTGGCACCTTCGGCCACTTTATGGCCAGCTTCCCGTGTACGTTCGGCGGCGTCCCTGGTGCGTTCGGCGGAGCCACGGGAGGATGAATTGGGGCTGCTGGAGGCGGTTATCAGCCAGATCAGGCTCACCCCCGCAAGCACGGTTGGAATCGGATTGCTTTCCACCCGATTGACGAGATTGCGAATGAAGTCAACATCACCTGTGTTCCGGACCATTGAAATTCCCCGATTGAGCAGTTCCGTGGGAGAAAGCTGATGCATCAGCTTGTCAACTGTACCCTCAAGATCTTCACGTGCACCGTCAGCCTCACGCTCCAGATCCGCAGGATCTTTTTTCAGATCGTTTTTAAATTGCTCTTTTGCAGTCGTCATAACGCCTTTCCTTTTACTGATTCCGTATCTTTCTTGACGCTGTCCATGGTGCGTTCCGGCTTCAGGCTGGACGATTCCAGCTTCTTCTTGCCCGTCGTTACCATAATCAGCCCTATAACGGTCACTACCCCACCAACAATCAGGGCGGCCATCCAAAGCTCCATCCATTCTCCAAGACCCAACGTGGCAGCAGCGAGCAGGACCAAGTATCCGGAATTCAATACCATCACGCCGCTGAGAAGCCCCGATATTGCTTTTTTGGTATCGGTGAGTGTGTGGGACACTTCCGAGCCCGCCAAAGCCAGTTCTTTGCGAAGAAGAAGAGCGAGATCGTCGATTAGATGTCGGAACAATTCATAAAATCGCACTTTGTCCTCGGGCTGGCTGGCAGCTTGTGAGGCACTGTTTGGCCTGGACGAATCGAGATTTCCATTCTGAGCGGCATCAGCCATTTTAACCTCCTGGAATTCCTTGTTAGAGAGCTCTTGTTTGCTCAGCGATTCTCACCAGTCGATCTTGAAGATGCTTTGAGAAACCGGCTTAAAGCGATCCCAATAGCCACACTGCCAAGCACGAAAATCGTCGGGTTCTGGCGAGCCAGACGCGCCAGATCCTGAATCAAATCCTCGGAGGTACGTTTTTCAAGCCGTTCGGCGTATTCAGACAGCCCGGAAGCGATGGAGGTCGTTGTCTGAGCCAAAGTTTCCTCTCCCTGATCCCGGAAAGTGTCTGCTGCTCGACCTATCGCTTCAGCACCGTGACTGACGGTGCTGGAAACGGTCGTTTTAGCTATGTCCGTACCTTCTTTAACCTTGGCATTTGCGGCTTTCTTCACTTCAACTGCGAGCTCGCTGGCACCGCCTTCGGCGGAACCGGATTCGGCGCCTGGCTCGGAACGCTTTTCATTCCCGGTTGCGCCCGCCTGTTGTGACGATGTACCAGGCAATGGCGGTGATTTAGGCGGTGGCTGCGTACCCCTGCCTTGATGAGCATTCGGATCGTTTGGTTCCATAGTATTTCTCCTGAGATGCTGGATGACATTTCAAACTTCTCGCGTTTGAACACAGATAAACGTTGCATAGCCCGTGCCACAGCCGGTGATGCCGCACTGCACAGGTCCAGACGAGAGAAAAGCAATGCGTCGGGGAGGAAGTGATAGAGGTAAAGATGGCAAGATGTGCACGCAATCGGAAAATTCTACTCAAACGGTTCCTGGGGAGAGAGGGAATGAACCGGGGCCTAAATGGGGCGAGCCGGAGGGAGACCGATCGCCCTCCGGTTTATCTGACAATGTCGCTTCAGATCACTGCCTTCACTGCTCCAGGGTCGTCCCCGATTTGGATTCGGACCCGCTATCAAACTCCTCTTTGGTCACACTTCCATCGTCGTCACGGTCGTACTGCTTCATCATACGTTCACCGCGGTCTTTATCGCCCTGGTTGTCCGAGCTTCCTGCCGCAGTGGCGCCGAAGCGGTTGAGCTCATCCTCATCAAGCTCACCATCCTTGTTCCGATCAAGCTCATCGAAATCCGCGCCGTGCGCAGATGTGCTCGCTTGGCCTCCGGCGTCGTTGGTGCCAATGTTGCCAACGTTGCCCTGGCCAGTCGTTTGCGGATTGTCACTGCCCATGCTCTTCTCTGCCGCCAGCAGCGGAGTTGAGAACAGCGCAGCCGAAATCGCTGTTGAAATTAATAATTGTTTAAACATGATTATTCCCTCTTTGAGAGATTTTAGATTCCGGGCTCGTGCCCGGTGACATCACTCATCTCGCAAGCCCCGTGCCACGCCTGATAGCCGGGGATAGTTGCTCTCAGAATTTATTTTTCTAGCCCGCTTTATCAATAAGTTAGTGAGATTATCGTCGGGCGACTCAGGAGGGGTTCGGAAATAGTGGTACCAATCGGGCCGCGGAAAGGGGTTTTGGTCCGTCAAATTTTCTTGGTGCTTACCCGAATTTACCGAATTGCTGCTAATCCATTGGTCGGTTCGTGTGTTTGCAGCTGCGTTGGCAATCGCACAGAAGCGAGCTTTGCCGCCGTGTTAGCTTGAGTTGAGGGAATGGGCCCATTCGGCATTGGGACGCATCGATGTGAAAAGGAGCAATTCATGAAGCTCGTAGAGGCAAAAACTATACCTCTCTCAAATAATGATAGCTCTGCGATCCCACCGCATTTACTTATTGTCAGTAACAATGGTCGGGGCCTGGCAGAGATGGTTGGCAACCTCCATTTCACCACCACCTACACGGAAGTGGAGAGCCATGCCAGGCACATTCTGCGCAGTGCTTACCCTATCTGCCTGGTACTGGATATAGACAGGGAGACGATTGGACAACTGGAATTGATCAGATTGGCGATGGAGTACTCTGCAACGATCATTGTCGTTGGCCCGGCGGAGAGTAACTCGTTTGCCAGGCAGTGCCTGAGCCAAGGTGCAAGCCATTATCTCGCCAGACCCGTCACCCGTGAGCGACTTTATCAGGCGTTGGGGGTCAATGTGGTTATCGAACGTGACAGCAGGGCGAAGGCAGTGGTAGGTCCGGAACAAGAAACAGCCGCAGCGGAGTTCAGCATGGCTTCGAGCACTTCAGTCAAAATGCAGGAGATAACAGCCCAGGTGAGAAAGGTTGCCCCAACCACCGCCAACGTCTTTATCCGTGGTGAGAGTGGCACAGGCAAAGAGATTGTCGCCCAGGAAATCCACAGGCTCAGTGATCGGTGGGACCGCCCTTTTGTACCCGTAAATTGCGGCGCGATTTCTCCCCAGTTGATAGAAAGTGAGCTGTTTGGTCACGAGAAAGGCAGCTTTACGGGAGCAGTGAGAGAACATAAAGGGGTCTTTGAGCGAGCCAGTGGCGGGACATTGTTTCTCGATGAAATCACTGAGATGCCTGTAGACCTGCAGGTCAAGTTGCTGCGGGTCCTGGAAACCCGTCGATTCAACCGCGTCGGTAGTGATGGTGAGATAGCGGCAGATGTCCGCATCGTGGCAGCCACCAACTGCTGTCCGGAAACCAAAGTGAGAGAAGGCCAGTTTAGGGCAGACCTACTCTATCGTCTGCAGGTTTTTCCCATCGCGCTTCCTCCCCTGAGGGAAAGAGCAGAGGACATCCGAATACTCGCCAGACACTTCCTGCGGGAGCTCAATGAACAGGATGGGCGCAAAATTGATTTCTCAGACGCGGCTTTACGGATACTTGAGAAACATTCCTGGCCGGGCAATCTGCGCGAATTGAAAAATGCGGTCCAACGAGCCTACATCATGGCCGATCGATTAATCACAGCGGATGAGATACCAGACGATGTCGTTCATCCTCTGAACAATCAGATCAACCAGGGGCCCTCTGTGACCGTAAGTATTGGCTCCTCTGTGGCAGAGGCAGAAAAGACCCTGATCTTTGCTACCCTGCACGAGTGCCGGGGTAAGAAGGAGAAGGCCGCCAATATTCTCGGGGTCAGCATGAAAACCCTTTACAACCGGTTAAAGCACTATGAAAACCGCAATGATGCGTGACGATACCTACGATAGGCACAAAGGCGACATTTTCAAACCTTTACCAGGGAGACAAAGGTCTGTTTCGTTCCTCAGACGTGCTATAAAAACACATTCGGTTTGACCGGGATTCTTTAGCAATATACATGGCTTTATCTGCCGCTTGCAGCAGAGCAAGAGGATCAGACGCATCTTCGGGGTAGAGCGAGATTCCAATGCTGACGGAAATCCGCGCGGGCTGATGCTTGGTCTGGAAAGGCCTTGCGAGTGCATCAATAATGGTCTGGGCTACAACCTCAACATCCTTGTGCTGCCTGGCGGCAGTGAGAATCACGGTGAATTCGTCGCCGCCCAGACGGGCAATCGTATCGTCTTCCCGGACGCAATCAGCAAGGCGCTGTGCAACCTCGCACAGCACACGATCCCCTGCCTCATGGCCGAGCGAGTCATTGACTTCCTTGAAGCCATCAAGATCCAGGAACAGTAGCGCAAGGGGCAGGCTACTGCGTTTTGCGTGCTTGACCTCCTGTTCCAGCCGGTCCAGAAAAAGTCGGCGATTAGGAAGCCCGGTCAAAAAATCATGGTGAGCAGTATGCCATATGGTTTCTTCGGCAATGGCCTGTTCGGTAATATCCCGGGAAATGCAGACCATCGCTTCCGTGTTTCGATCTTCATCCAACACCGGCGCAAGCACATAGTCGAACCGTTCACCCTGGCCGGAAGCAAACGTGTGAGAAAATTTACCCCGGTAGGTGGCCTGGTCAGCAATCACCTTTTCAAGATTTCGATTAAAGTCCGGAGCAAAGGGAAACCCGAGGTCGAAATTGGACTTTCCGATGATCGCATCGGGTGGCAGAGCGAAAAGGTCGGCAGTGGCCTTATTGGCATAAATAAATCGGCCCCTGAGATCCAGCACATAAATCGGATCCGGCGACGCCACCAGAATGGCACCAAACAGCCGGGTTTCCATCTCTTTGGCGGTCGCATACTGTTCCAGTGATTCGGCAACGGCCTGATCTATTGCTTCATGGAAGCGGGTAAGGTCTTCAAGCTGCTGGCCGGCAATGATTGGATGGGTTTTGGTCCAGTATGACACCACGCTTGCTCGCAGGGCCCGGAACTCGGAAACGGTCTCCATAACACTGAAGCCGCTGGTATGTCGGTCCTCGCCGTGCACCTCTGCCCATGATTCCTCCTCATCCTCTGGCCCCCTGCCCTTCGATTTGGCGGCGCGCTCTGATTCGCTCTGGCCTGAATCAAGGTCGTCAGCAATCTCCAGAAGCATTTCCCTGGCGTGGTCGCGCAGCCCGACCTTGCCCATATGCCTGGCATGGAGGATGGATGTGGCAAATTCTTCCCAATCCTGAAGAATTGGCTCTATTTCTACCCGGATAAAATCCGATAATCGTATAGTCTTCTGCATATTTCAGGCTGCCGAAAAAAGAGTAGAAAGAATCATAAGGAACGCCCGCTATCTGATACTGCTATGCGATAAGCGCTATCTCTCAGCCTGTCAACGGGCATCAGCCAATAAAGCCTACGCCTGCCACCTCGCGGTCACCGTGCGCTATCCCACTCAGGCTTCTTATGTGTGTTACTGCACCGACCGGGGAGCACTTCTTACATAGTCTCGAAAGGGATTATCAAGGAGCAATAACCATCAATGTGTTCAGATTTTTGACCCGCACTGGGAATGGGCTTCGCCTTGACCGGGATACCGAGGTATTGCGCGCGGAGTTGTTCAGCATTGAGCAACTGAAGCGTCATGCGGTGACCCTGGGGGAGCAGCATCAAATCGATCCGCACCCGGGTGCGGACAGGTTACTTTCGCGTCTGGCGGACAATGCCCGTGTTCTGTTGGCGGCCTACGACGTCGTCACGGAAGCGGTAACGGCGGGGCAAAGGATCGTACCCACCGAGGCCTGGCTGCTCGACAACTTCTATCTGATCGAGCAGCAGATCAGCCTGGCACGGCGACATCTTCCGCGCGGGTACAGTCGGCAATTGCCGCGTCTGGCAGATGGCCAGGCGGCCGGTTTCCCCCGTATCTACGACTTGGCGCTGGAACTGATTTCCCACATGGACGGTCGCGTCGACCGCGACAACGTCACCGAATTCGTCGCCGCCTACCAGACCGTGGAGCCCCTGAAGCTGGGCGAGTTGTGGGCTTTCCCCATCATGCTGAAGCTGGCGCTGTTGGAAAATCTGCGCCGCGTCGGCGTGCGCATCGCCCAACGGCGCGAGGAGCGCGACGCTGCTATCCGGTGGGCGGACCGCATGCTCGCCGCGGCCGAAAGCGAACCGAAGCTGCTGATCCAGTTGCTGGCCGAGTTTGCCCATGCCGATATACCGCTGACAGCGTCGTTTGTGGAAGAGTTTTATGACCGGCTCCAGGCGCAGGGGCCTGCCATGGATTTCGTGCAAACCTGGGTCGAGCACAAACTGCGCGAACAGGGTACGACTGCAACGAAGTTGTCGGAGGCAGCCGGACGGACGGCCGCGGCCAACCAGATATCCATCGCCAACAGCATTGGCAGCCTGCGCTTCATCGGCGCCATGGACTGGAAGGATTACGTCGAGTCGCTCAGTGTCGTGGAAAAAACCTTGCGCGAAGACCCCTCCGGAGAGCACGCACGCCAGGATTTCGCTACCCGCGACCGCTACCGGCACGTCATCGAGGACGTCGCCCGGGGCAGCGGGTGTAACGAAATGGCGGTGGCACGGGAAGCCGTTGTTCTCGCGCAGGCGACTGCCGCGCAACGGGGCCGCCACGACCGCAGCGCGCATGTCGGCTACTATCTGGTCGACCGGGGACGCCCGCATCTGGAGCACGCAGTCGGCTGCCGCCCGTCATTGACGACCCGCCTGAAACGGGCGAGCTGGCCTGTCCGCCTGCCCCTATACCTGGGCCTTATTCTGTTGCTGACTTTGCTCACGACAGCTGGCGTACTTTACCCGCTTGACGGATTCGCGCCCTCTGACTGGCGCTACTGGTTTTTTGCAATCACTGCCATGATTAGCGCCTCGGCGCTGGCGATCGCGCTGGTGAACCTGGCGGTAACGCTGCTCTTGCCACCCCGGGCATTACCACGATTGGATTTCTCACAGGGTATTCCCGCCGATCACCGCAGCATGGTGGTGGTACCCACCCTGCTGGGTAGCCGACAGGAGGTCGATCAGCTGATCGAGGCCCTGGAAATACGCTATCTGGGCAATCGCGATCCCAATCTGTACTTTGCCCTGCTGACAGATTACCCCGATGCACCCGAGCAAACGCTGCCCGGCGACGCGGTCTTGCTCGCCTATGCGCGCGCAGCGGTCGAGACGCTTAACGAAACCTACGGCGACGATCGCCCCTGTATTTTCTACCTGTTTCACCGTCCGCGGCTTTGGAATCCGTTCGAGCGGGTGTGGATGGGCTACGAGCGCAAGCGCGGCAAGCTCGAGCAGTTCAACGCCCGGCTCCGGGGCGAGGGGCAGGGAGCTTTTTCGGACATCGTCGGCGATCAGTCCATCCTTGCGTCTATCCAGTACGTCATCACCCTGGACACCGATACGCAACTGCCTCGCGACGCGGCACACACCCTGGTCGGCAACCTGGCGCATCCACTTAACCGGCCGGTCTACGACCCCGCCAGGGGCCGTATCGTCGAAGGCTACGCCATCCTGCAACCGCGCGCCTCGATCAGCCTGACCAGTGCCGGCCGGTCACGCTTTGCCAGACTGTTCGCGGGTGACTCGGGCCTCGACCCCTATACGCGCGAGGTGTCGGATGTTTACCAGGATGTGTTCGGAGAAGGCTCGTTCATCGGTAAAGGCATCTACGATGTCGATGCGTTTCGTAAGGCCGTTGACGGACGCTTTCCGGAGAACCTCATACTCAGTCACGACCTGCTGGAAAGCGGCTACGCCCGTTCAGCCCTGGTGACCGATGTCGACCTCATCGAGGAGCAACCGGCCAGTATCGCTACCGAGTCCAGCCGGCGCCACCGCTGGATACGCGGCGATTGGCAGCTTGTCGGCTGGCTGCTGCCGCGAGTACCAGGGCCCCCCGGCGCAGATGACGCCAGCTCGAAGCGGCAGGCGAATCCGCTGTCGGCGCTGTCGCTATGGAAGGTTTTCGACAACCTGCGGCGCAGCCTGGTGGCGCCAGCAATGCTTGCCCTGCTCCTGGGGGGATGGCTTGTTGGCCCGAGCCCCGTGTGGGTATGGACCCTGCTGGTGATTGCGGTGGTGTTCCTGCCTCCCGTGCTATCCATCCTGATCGAACTGGTTCGCAAGCCTGAAGAATGTGACTGGCTGATGCACCTGAGCCTGACCGGAAAGTCCGCCGGCCGTCCAATCGCGCTTGCTCTACTGATCCTGGCCTTTTTGCCCTATGACACACGGATTGTCCTGGGAGCGATCTGGCGCTCGGGCGCACGCATGCCGTTCACGCGACGGGGCTTGTTGATGTGGCAACTGCCCGGCTACGCCCGCCGCAATGCATGCCGGTCGCTGGCTGATTTTATCCGGGAGATGTGGGTTTCGCCGGCTCTTTCGGTGGTGGTGGGCGTGGCTCTGGTTATGGCGGGGAGCACATTGGCGGCAGGGCTCGTCGCAGGCCCCATCCTGCTGCTGTGGCTGGTGTCGCCCGTCGTCGGCTGGTGGATCAGCCAGCCGCTGATCGCCCCCAGCCCGGGCCTGAGCGTCGAGCAACAGGTTTTCCTGCGCGCCGCGGCCCGCCGTACCTGGCGCTACTTCGCCGACTTCGTCGGCCCTGATGATAACTGGCTGCCGCCCGACAACTTCCAGGACTATCCTGCGCCGGCCATCGCCTCGCGAACCTCACCTACCAACATTGGCATGGCGCTGCTGGCCGACCTGGCTGCGGTGGATTTCGGTTATCTCACGGTAGGAGATTGCCTGCAACGCATCGACAATACCCTCACCACGATGGAAAGGCTGGAACGCTACCGCGGCCATTTTTACAACTGGTACAACACCCGAACGCTGCAACCGCTCCACCCGCGATACGTCTCTTCAGTGGACAGTGGCAACCTTGCCGGCAGCCTTCTCACCCTGCAGGCGGGGCTGGCTGAGCTGAAAAGCCAGCCGGTGCTGGCGTTCAGCGCGTTGCAAGGCCTGCAGGACACCCTGCAGGTATTGGCCGACCAGTTGCCTGCCTCACCGGCCCCCGAACTGGCGGAACACATCCGTGTGCTGCAAGGCAACCTGGGGGACCTCATGCAGGAAGGTCAGCCGCTAACGCTGGCTGCCGCCGTCAGCGCGCTGGACCAGATTCTGCGAACCAACAAGGCCTTGTTTACATGGCTGCCGGTGGATGTCGACATTGATGGCGAGCTGGTTTATTGGGCGCGGGCATTCGACCAGCAGTTCCGTACGCTTCGTGATGAACTCGGAAGCCTGATGCCCGATTCGTGGCAGGGCGATGGGCTCCCGACCCGGATGAAGCTGGCCGCCTCAAACGACCGCACCGATGGAGCAGGCGCGCAGGCACAGCTCGACCTCATCGATGATCTGATGAATCGTTGCGGCGTGCTGGCAGAGATGGATTTCGAATTTCTCTACGATGCCAGTCGTGGCCTCCTGACCATCGGCTACGATGTCAGTGAACGCCGACGCGATCCTGCCTGCTACGACCTTCTGGCTTCGGAGGCGCGCCTGGCCAGTTTTCTGCTTATCGCGCAGGGACAGGTGCCGCAGAAGCACTGGTTCAGGCTCGGCCGCCTGCTGACCAGCCATGGTGGAGACGTCAGCCTGATTTCATGGAGTGGCTCGATGTTCGAATACCTGATGCCGCAGCTAATAATGCCCAGCTACCCGAGCACCCTGCTGGATCAGACCTGCAAGGCCGCCGTGTCGCGCCAGATCGAATACGGCCGTCAACGCGCGGTACCCTGGGGGATTTCCGAGTCCTGCTACAACGCCACCGATTACGATCAGGTCTACCAGTACCGGGCCTTCGGCGTACCTGGCCTCGGCCTCAAGCGCGGGTTGAGCGATGATATTGTGATTGCACCTTATGCCAGCGCGCTGGCGCTGACGGTGATGCCGCGGGAAGCCTGCCGCAATCTGCAGGCTCTGGCGGGTCAGGAGTTCCTCGGTGCCTACGGCTTCTACGAGGCTATCGACTACACCCCCTCGCGTGTGCCGCGGGGCAAACCGTACGCCATCGTGAAGACTTTCATGGCACACCACCAGGGGATGAGCCTGCTGGCCTTTGCCCATGTCTTGCTCAACCAGCCAATGCAGCGCCGCTTCATGTCCGACCCGCTCGCGCGGGCAACCGAACTGCTGCTGCAGGAGCGGGTACCGAAGCGGGGCGACACCCTGCATCCGCATGCGGCCGAGGCCATTGCCGCCGCTCGCCCGCCCAGTGCAGAAGCCGGCGCAACCATGCGTGTGTTTACCGACACCGAAACGCGACTCCCCGAAGTTCACCTGCTATCGAACGGCCGCTATCACGTCATGGCAACCCACGCCGGTGGCAGCACCAGCCGTTGGCGCGACCTGGCTGTCACCCGCTGGCGTGAGGACGCTACCTCCGATGGCTGGGGCACCTTCATATACCTGCGTGACCGCGACAACGGGAAGTACTGGTCGACGGCGCACCAGCCGACCCTGCGCCCGGCGGATCACTACGAAGCGATTTTTGTTCAGGGGCGGGCCGAGTACCGGCGGCGCGACCACGCGATCGAAGCGCACACCGAGCTCAGCGTGTCACCGGAAGACGACGTAGAGATCCGTCGCGTCAAGCTCACCAACCAGTCGTCCCGCACCCGCCACATTGAAGTCACAAGCTTCGCGGAAGTGGTGCTGGCGCCGCTGAACGCGGACCTGGCACATCGCTCGTTCAGCAATCTGTTCGTGCAGACTGAAATCCTGCCCGGGCAACGGGCAATTCTCTGCACCCGACGCCCCCGTACGCCAGGCGAGCAGGCGCCCTGGATGTTTCACCTGCTGGCCGCGCCGGGCTCGGTCGCCGACCAACCATCCTGTGAGACCGACCGGGCCCGCTTCATTGGGCGCGGCCGCACCGCAGCCAATCCGATGGTAATGGACAGCGAAGACCACCCGTCAACCTTGTCAAACACCCAGGGGGCAGTGCTTGACCCCTGTGTGGCAATCCGCAGCACGCTGACTCTGGCTCCCGATGAATCGGCGAGGGTGCAGATCATTTCCGGGGTCGCGGACACGCGGGAGGCCGCACTGACCCTGCTTGAGAAATACTGCGACCGCCATTTCGTCGAGCGCGCTTTCGAGATGGCCTGGTTCCAGAGTCAGGAGGTGCTGCGGCACCTTAATATCACCGAAGCCGATGCCCAGAAATTTGGTCGCCTGGCCAACTCTGTCATTTACGGCAATGCCCTGCGCCGTGCGGCGCCCGATATCGTCGCCCGCAACCAGCTGGGACAGCCCGGGTTGTGGCGTTTTGCGATTTCCGGTGACCTGCCCATCGTCCTGCTATTCATTGGCGATCTCAACCGCATTGATCTGGTCAAGCAGGTGGTGCAGGCGCACGCCTATTGGCGCATGAAGGGCCTGGCCGCCGATCTGGTGATCGTGAACGAGGGTTTCTCCGGCTATCGGGCGGAGTTGCAGGACCTGATCATGGGGCTTATCAATGCGGGGCCCGAAGCGCAGGTAATCGATAAACCGGGCGGGATCTTCGTGCGGCGTGCCGAAGAGCTTTCCGAGGACGAGCGCGTACTGCTGCAGACCGTTGCCCGCATCGTCTTCAGCGACACCGCCGAGACCCTGATCGAGCAGGTGGATCGCCGCATGTCGCCAGAAAGACCATCAGACCTGTTCAAGCCTTCGCAGCAGGCCGGCACCGAAACGGTTTATCCCCTGGAGCCGCGCGAGCGCATTTTCAGCAATGGCCTTGGCGGCTTCACACCCGACGGCCACGAATACGTCATCACTCTCGAGCCCGGCCAAACCACGCCGGCGCCCTGGGCTAACGTAATTGCCAGCCCACACATTGGCACTGTCGTCAGTGAGAGCGGCAGCGCCTATACCTGGGTGGAAAACGCACACGAATTCCGCCTGACTCCCTGGCACAATGACCCGATCTCCGACAGCAGCGGCGAGGCGCTCTACATCCGCGACGAGGAAACCGGCGCATTCTGGTCGCCGACCCCGCTGCCTGCCCGCGGCCGATCCGGCTACGTGTGCCGGCATGGATTCGGTTACAGCGTATTTGAGCACTTTGAGGCCGGCATCGCCTCGCAACAGTATACCTACGTCGCTATGGACGCACCGGTCAAGTTCCTGGTGGTCAAGCTGCATAACCAGTCTAACCGTGCGCGCAACCTTTCCCTTACCGGTTACTGGGAGCTGGTGCTCGGCGAGTGGCGGCACGCCAACCTGATGCACATTGTCACCGAGATTGATCTGCATACGGGCGCGCTGTTCGCCCGCAATGCCTACGGTCACGAATGTGCCAACCGGGTAGTGTTCGTTCAGACCAGCGAGCGCGAGCGGTCGATTAGCGGCAACCGCACCGAGTTCATCGGCCGCAACGGTGCGCTCGCAAATCCGGCGGCGATGCGCCGGAAGGGTTTGTCGGGCAGGACCGGGGCCGGTCTCGATCCGTGCGCCGCGATCCAGGCCCGGGTCGAACTGGAGGCAGGCCAGGAACATGAAATTGTCTTTGTCTTCGGGGCGGCTGGGAACGCCGACGAGGCCCGGCATCTCGTCCAGCAATATGGCGGTCAGGCGGGCGCGCGGCAGGCGCTGGAAGCGGTTTGGGAGCACTGGAACCACACCCTGGGTGCAGTCAATGTCGACACGCCGGATGTGGCACTGAACGTGTTGGCCAACGGCTGGCTGGTTTATCAGACCCTGTCGTGCAGGCTGTGGGGACGCAGCGGCTACTACCAGTCGGGTGGTGCCTACGGTTTCCGCGACCAGCTGCAGGACACCATGGCACTGATCCACGCAACACCATGGATCGCCCGTCAGCAGCTACTCCGGCACGCCGGTCGCCAGTTCCTCAAAGGCGACGTGCAGCACTGGTGGCACCCACCCAACGGACAGGGCGTACGAACTCATTTTGCTGATGACTATTTGTGGCTACCCTATGCCACCTGCCGCTATGTGCGGGCGACTGGCGATACCGGGGTGCTCGACGAGTCCATCCACTTCCTGGAAGGGCGAGAACTGTATGCAGAGGAGGAGGCCTACTACGACCAGCCGCAGCGTTCATCTGAAGCGGCCAGCCTGTACGAGCACTGCGTGCGTGCGCTCAAGTACGGCCTGAGCTTCGGCCCCCATCATCTGCCGCTGATGGGCTGTGGCGACTGGAACGACGGCATGAATCTCGTCGGCAAGGACGGCCGTGGCGAGAGCGTTTGGCTGGCCTGGTTCCTGGTAGAGAATCTTGAGTTGTTTGCCGACCTGGCCCGCGACCGGAATGATCAGATTTTTGCCGAGTTATGCAGCACCCAGGCGACACAACTGCGGAGCAATATCGAAGCCGAGGCCTGGGATGGCGCCTGGTATCGGCGCGCCTGGTTCGACAACGGCACTCCGTTGGGTTCGGCCGGTAACGAGGAATGCCAGATTGATTCTATCAGCCAGAGCTGGGCGGTTATCTCCAGGGGTGGCGACAGGCTTCGGGCCCGGCAGGCGATGATGGCGGTTGACCAGCGCCTGGTGCGGCGCGACAAACAGATCATCCAGCTGCTCGACCCGCCCTTCGACAAATCAGACCTGGAGCCCGGCTACATCAAGGGCTATATCCCCGGTGTGCGGGAGAATGGCGGCCAATACACCCATGCCGCGATCTGGACCACGATGGCATTTGCCATGCTGGGCGACACCGAGCGAGCGTGGGAACTGTTCGCGATGCTCAACCCTGTGAACCACGGCAGCACGCCTGAATCCATCGATCACTACAAGGTCGAGCCCTACGTGATGTGCGCGGACATCTATGGCGTGTCGCCACACACTGGCCGGGGAGGCTGGACCTGGTACACCGGGGCGGCAGGCTGGATGTACCGGCTGACTGTGGAAACCCTGCTGGGTCTACAGCTTGAAGTGGACCATCTGCGGATTGCGCCCTGCGTCCCGGCCGATTGGGATGGCTATAAGATCCACTACCGCTACAGAGACACCGTCTATCACATCACCGTCACATGCATGGGTGAATCATCGGGGCAGGTAAACCGCGTGACGGTGGACGGTACCGAGCAACCCGATATGCGCATTCCGCTGATCGACGACCGCCAAGAGCACTTTGTTGATGTGTACCTGGACATCAGCAGTGTGTGAGGAAACATCTTTGCAACCTGATAGCCTACGGCAAGCACCAGTAACCCCAGGGCAACGGATTCATAAACGCGATGCGAGTTCCAGCCACGCGGTTCTTCCGCGCGGCTGGCCACACCCCTCATCGTACAGAGTTGCCCCGGATAAGCCTCAGAATAGCGAGCAGGATAACTGCGCCGATCAGCGACACGACGAAACTCATGACGGTGATGCCCTCGTTGATGGAGCCGGCGCCAACCAGTGGCCCGATCAGCCATCCGCCAATCAGTGCGCCGATGATGCCAACCACGATGTTAAGGATAATACCCTGCTGGCCGTTGGTGCCCATGATCATGCTTGCAACCCAGCCTACCAGGCCGCCCATGACCAACCATATAATAATGCCCATAGTGGTTCCCTCTAGAAAACGATGGCGCACATGGCGCCTGTTGATGCCTGAAACAGCAGAGGCCTTCGCCTCTGCGTTTATTCGGGTTTACTGCTGTGTTTCAAATTCAGGCGCAGACTGCAGTTCTTCGCGGGTCTGGTCAATGCGCAGCTCCATCTCATCGGCATTGCCGGACTTCTGAACGTCGTCCCAGCCAATGGCGACTTCTTTTTCGCCCATGCCGAGGAATCCGCCTACGCTGATCACGATACCAACAACCTTGCCGTCCTGATCGATAATGAGGTCATTCACCGGGCCGACTTCTTCGTCGCCAGTAGTGCTCACTTCGGCACCAATCAAATTGCTCGCGTGTATGCCGTTCGCCGGTGCAGAACCCATATAGCCTTTATTCTGCATGCCAGACTGATCCTTCTTCATACCAGACTGACCAGTTTGCGAGGTACTGGTTGTGGATTTCATGTCGTTCTGGTTTTTCTGGACGCCAGTCTGATCCTGCTCGACTTGCGAGCCGGTGCTCTGCTGAGCAAGAGCGGCACTGGAGCCCAGCGCGATGGCCGGTGTCATTAATGCATAAAACGCGAATGAATGTAATTTTTTCATTGGATTCTCCTTGCACCTCATCAGGGCTTTTCCGCACCAGCGTCATTGCCGGAACCGATCTGAACTACGGCCTAACATCAATTTCAGGATGAGGTTCCAACGTACTTCGGGAGAGCCGCCCGGTCTGTTCGCTAAACCACCAAGGCGAGGGCGAGCGAGCCTAGCGCGAACTCGGCGGCAACGCAGACTCCTTCCGCAAGCTCGACTCCAGCTCTTTGGTAGCCGTAATATCGACCATGGTCATGACCACACCGTCGATAACGTTGTCAAGGCGACGATAAGGCATGATGCGGATGGAGAACCAGCGGCCTTCACTGGTTGCAATCTGTTTTTCAGAGACCACCAGGGTATTGAGTGTATTGCGGGCATCATCCTCCAGTTCCGGGTATTTCAGTATCGTGGTCAGCTCGCTGAGCGGCCGCCCCACATCGCTTTCCCGCAGGCTGATGATGCTGGCGGCCCGGGCCGTATAGCGGCGCACGTTAAGGCTCTGGTCCATAAACAGAATGGCTATTTCAATGCTGTTGAGCACGTTCTGCATGTCGCTCTGGGCCAGTGCCAGGTCATCGAGTTTGGTTTGCAGCTCGGTGTTGATGGTTTGCAGCTCTTCGTTCATTGACTGCATTTCTTCCTTGGACGACGTCAGTTCCTCATTGGCGGACTGAAGTTCCTCGTTGGTGGATTGCAGCTCTTCGTTGGAGGCCTGAAGTTCTTCGCTGGAAAGCCGGGCCTCTTCGCTTAACTGCTCTATGGCCTGCTGGTAACGGAGGATTTCATCGGACTGATCGGCCGCCGTGGCCGGAGCCTGCTTCGACCGTTTGCGCCGAGCGGCTGCAGGGTGGTCACGGAATACCACCATGGTCATGCCTTTAAGGGCTGACGGTTCGCTCAGTGCCTGCACCGTTACATCCACCTTTTGCACGCCGGCGCCGGTTTCCACCGCCAGGTTGTGCAACTCGACCGGGTCTCGCTGTATGGCAGCCTGTTTCAATGCCGTATAAAGCGGCGTACGCAGACCGTCCCGCGCCATGGCATGGATATTCCAGTTGGCTTTGCCGGCGGCTGGTTCCAGGTATTTACCGGTGCGTCCGCTGATGTAGACGATATCGGCATCCCGGTTAAGCACCACAGCCGCCGGTGAATAGCCTTGCAGTAGTAAGTGGTCGGCGGCAGTCTGCAGACTTTGGCTGCCTTTGGAGGGAAAGGTGGACGCCGACATGGGCTGCTCCCTGGATAGAGTGGAAAGGGGTGGAAACGATTTCAACAGAAAGCTGGAGCCACTGATGGAATCGTGGGGCAACCTTTGGTAAATCCGCAGTCTTTGCTTCAGCGGCTCAAACAGGTGGTTCAACCTGCCCACGGTTTCCGAGTTGCCCAACATCAGCAGGCCTTTGTCCCGCAGGCTGTAGTGAAACAGCGGCAGAAGCCGGCGCTGCAGCATGGGGTCAAAGTAGATCAGCAGGTTGCGGCAGGCCAGCAGGTCGAGTTTGGTAAAGGGCGGGTCCAGAATGACATCATGCTGGGCGAACAGAACCTTGTCGCGAATGGTCTGGTTGATCCGGTAATGGTTGTCGTCTTTTGTGAAGAACCGGGCAAGGCGCTGCCCGGATACCTGGCCTTCGATACTGGCGGGGTACTGACCCGCCCGGGCCACGGTGATGGCTTCCAGGCTCAGGTCCGAGGCAAAAATCTGGAAGCTGACATGCTTGCCGGGCTGCAAACGTTCCAATGCTTCCGTGAACACCATGGCCAGCGAATAGGCCTCTTCGCCGGTAGAACAGCCCACCACCCACGCCCTCAGGCCAGCGCCGGGTTCGAGTTGCCCGATCAGGGGCTCAAGCGCATGCTCGCACAGGTACTCCCAGGCTTCGGCATCGCGGAAAAAAGACGTCACCCCGATTAGCATCTCTTTGAACAACAGCTTTACTTCCTGGTCGTTGTTTTCCAGGTATCGCGCATAATCAGGCAGGGTTGCAATGCCATGAATCGCCATACGGCGTTCGATTCTGCGCAACAGGGTGCTGGGCTTGTACAGGGAAAAGTCGTGCCGGGTCTGGTGATGCAGTATGGCGGTAATGGCCTTGATCGGCTCCATCAATTTCGCCGATGGCCCAGCCTGGTCGGGCTCGGTCACACGTTTGGTGTAGGCGAGTATGAGGCCAGGCAACTCATTGGCCGGAGCAATTATGTCTGCGCAACCGGTGGCAATGGCACTTCGCGGCATGGCGTCGAACTCCGCAGAGCCAGGTTCCTGCACAACCGCCAGGCCACCTGTAGCCCGGATGGCCTGCAGGCCCAGTGTGCCATCAGAGCCCATGCCGGAAAGCACCACAGCAATCGCCCGCTCGTTGCGGGCACTGGCCAGGGATGAAAACAACACATTAATGGGCAGGCGCATGCCCCGGGGCTCCCGGGGTTGGTCAAGTTTCAGCCGACCCTTCTCCACCGTCAATTCCGCGTTGGAGGGTATGACATAGACACAGTTGGCCAGAATCTCCGCGTCTTGCACGGCTTCCTGCACGGGCATGGTGGTCACGCGCTGCAACAACTCCGGTAACAGGGCTTTTTGCGTGGGGTCCAGATGCTGTACAACGATAAACGCCATGCCAGTGTCTGTTGGCGTATGGCGCAGAAACTCTTCAAGTGCTGTCAGGCCGCCGGCGGAGGCTCCGATTCCGACAATGCGCATTAGGACCGGGCGGGATTCTTGTCCGGAGCCTGGCAATGAGAAACCACCACCATGACCTTATCTCCGGATGGGGTGACGCTGGCGCTGATTGAAACCTGTAAATCGGGGTGGCCAGCCAGTTGTGCCACACAGGTTGCAACCGTGCCCGGCACCTCCAGTGTCTCTATCAGGTTGGCCACATCTGCCCGCCCCGGTGATGCCAGGTATTGGGTCAGCGTCTGCTCGTCAGAATGTTCCGCGGCAAAACCCAACAGCGTGCCTGCGGCGGCGTTGCTTTCAATCACCCGGCCGTCGCGCGCTACAACCAGGTAAGCAACCGGAGCGAGTTGATAAAGCGACTGGTAACGGGCCAGTTCTTCGGTGAGTTCGGTTTCACTGGCCTGGAGCTGTTCAAGCAGAAGGTCGAGCTCCACCTGATGAGTCTGCAGTTCATGGAGAAGCTTCAGCGCATCGGCAGCAAAGTCAGGATCACCGGCCCGACGATATAAAAGCGCCAGCGCATCAACGCCCAGGGCCCCACCCCCCATTTTTGCAGCCGTGGCAGCGCCGTCCCGAATCAGCTCTTCGGCATTTACGCGGAGCTGGGCCCGGTTTTCCTCCCAAGAACTTTCACCACTGGTAGTCATCAGCCTTTCCTTTTGTTGGGGCTTATCGCCTTAAACAGCTTCCATACTACCGTGCGAAACACGCTTTAGACAGGGGCTGAAACGCAATAGCGACATTCAGCATCCTGTGTGCGATAGCGTACCGAAACCCTGGTCTCCAATTGTTAAATTGGGTGAAATAAGGAGAATCTGCGAGCCAATCCGGTTCGTCAGTGCCTGTACCCTCCTGGGGTGACGGGCAGCTCCGAATTAACAGGGAGCAATACCATGAAATACTTTTCTGCAACCTTTCTGAACCACCGAATACCTCTTCTTTGTACACTCGCCCTGACGTCGTTTCTGGTTGCCTGTGCCTCGGCACCGTTACCGCCAACCGATTCGTTAAACGCTGCCAGAGACGCAATCGCCAGAGCTGAACAGGCAGACGCCCGGCAATACGCGGGTGCCGAGTTGGAAGAAGCCCGTGCAAAGCTCGTTATGGCGGAGAAGGCGGTTGCCGAAGAAGCCATGACCGAGGCAGACCGGATGGCTCAGCAAGCCCGCGTGGCAGCGAAGCTTGCGGTTGCAAGAACAGAAGCCGCCAAGGCGGCGGAAATCAATCGTGAAATGGGGCGTGGCGCCGATGCCCTGGATGTGGAAATGGATCGCCAGGGAGAGCAGAAATGAACACTATATCGCTATTGAAAAAACCGTTTGGCGGCAAAACCGGCGCCACCATTGTGCTGTCTACATTTTTGCTGACCGCATGCGCCATGGCCCCAGAAACCCCGCCCGCCGCACTTGAGGTGCGTGAAAAACTGACAGAACTGCAACGCAACCCTGAAATGGCCCGTAACGCGCGTATCGAACTGCGTGACGCCGAAGCGGCAGTAGAGCTTGCAGAACAGCCCCTTGATAACGACGAAACCGCGTTGTCCGACCACCGTGTTTATATGGCAGACCGCATGGTGGAAATCGCCCGGGCAACGGGCACAACCCGGCAGATGGAAGTGGAGCGGGAACGCATGGGTGAGCAACGCGATGCCGCCAGGCTGGCAGCCCGCACCCGTGAGGCAGACGCAGCCCGCGCAGACGCAGACAGTGCCCGCAGCTCTGAGGTTGCGGCCGCAGCCATGTCCGCAAAAGAGGCCGAAGAAATGCAGAGGCAGATCGACGAGCTTGAGGCAGAAGCCACCGAACGGGGCCTGGTGCTCACTCTGGGTGACGTATTGTTTGCCACCGGCAGCGCCGAGCTGCAGGGCGGCTCCAACCGCAACCTGGAAAAGCTGGTGGACTTTCTCAACAAGTATCCGGAAAAAGGCGTTCTGATTGAAGGCCACACCGACAACATCGGCAGTGCGCAGTTCAACCAGAATCTGTCCCTGCAGAGAGCCGAATCGGTCCGTCGTTACCTGATCGACCATGGTGTGCAGAGCCGCCGGCTCAACGTGTCGGGCCTCGGCCTCGAACGACCTGTGGCCAGCAACGAGTCCGCCACGGGTCGCCAGCAGAACCGTCGTGTTGAAGTCATTATTGAGAACTAGGGAGCAGGCGGATGTTGAGTTCCTTCAGAGCGGTTGATTTCGCACCCCCTGCTATCCGGAACGGTGATCGAAAAGGTGCAAAGCTTAGAGCCGCCCGTGAGAGTACCTATTGTGTTAATGAGGCAGCGCAGGCGTACGCAATGCTGGATTTTGTTGGCGATGGTGTGCTGGCAACGGATACCTGCGCGAACATTATCTACATGAACACGGCGGCTGAGACCCTTACCGGTTTCAGCCGCCAGGAGGCGCTCGGGCAGCCGTTGGAGGCGATATTTCAGGTCATTGACGTAACCTCCCGGGTGACCCGGGCCAATCTCGCACGTCATGTCATGGATACCGGTACGCCCGTGGCATTGCACAACAGTGCTTTGCTGAAAACACGCGACGGCCGTGAGCTGGCGATCGAGGATGCTGCCACACCACTGCTCAACGCAAACGGCGAAGTAAACGGCGCCCTGGTCAAGTTTCACGATTCCCGCTATTCCGCTGAAAATACGGCCAGAATGGCGTACATGGCGCAACATGATTCCCTCACTGGCCTGCTCAACCGCTATGCCTTTGCCGAGCGCTTCGAGCAGGCGTCAGCGCTGGCCCGGCGGCATGAAAAGAAAATGGTGATGCTGTTCATCGATCTGAACAACTTCAAGGAAGTAAACGACACCCTGGGGCACAGCGTTGGCGACTCCATTTTGCAGGCACTGGGTCAGAAACTGCTGGGCTGCGTGCGCTCCACGGATCATGTATGCCGCCACGGTGGTGACGAATTTGTGGTGCTGTTAAGCGACCTCACTGAACATGAGCAGGCGTTTGCGGTGGTCGACAAGGTGCGCGAGTCAGCCAGCGAGCTGTTGCGGCAGGAAGGCCATTGGGCGTCGCTCACGCTCAGTGTCGGTGTCAGCCTGTTTCCGAACGACGGCGAAACCCTTGAGGCGTTGTTACCTCATGCGGATGCCGCCATGTACCGGGTCAAGACCGGGAAATACCAGAAGAGCTCCATTTAGAGCTTGACATATCTGATTCCAGGCGGCGGGTCTCCCGTTTGACCACGCCGTAGCACTCGCAGCTAAGCGATTCCAGTGTCGCACGGTCAAGCACGGTGATATGCCCACGGTGATACTCAATAACACCCAGTTTCTGAAGCTTGCCCGCGGCTTCGGTTACGCCCTCGCGGCGTACGCCGAGCATATTGGCAATCAGATCCTGGGTCATATTGAGTTGGTTGCCTTCCAGACGGTCCAGTGACAACAGCAACCAGCGGCATAATTGCTGGTCGATGGAGTGATGACGATTGCAGACGGCGGTTTGAGACATCTGGGTGATCAGGGCCTGGGTAAAGCGCAAGGTGATGATGCGTATCTCGCAATAATTATTGAACTCTTGTTTCAGATGAGCGGCAGGCAGTCGATAGGCATGGCCGGGGCTTTGCACAACCAACCGGTTTGGCGTGCTTTCGCCACCCATGACAACCGCGACGCCAGCCATGCCCTCCTTGCCCACTACGGAAATTTCGGCGGAAGCGCCATTCACCATCACGTAAAGCAAAGAAATAATACAGTCGACGGGAAAGTAAACGTATTCAATGGGTTGGTGAGACTCGTAAATCACGTCCCCGAGGGACAATTCGATCAGTTTCAGTTTCGGGAATATACGCGCGCGGGCGTCTTCAGACAGCGCTGCAAGCAGCCTGTTCTGCAGTGGGTCAAGTGCATCAAGCATTTTAGGCTCTTTTTCGGCATTGGGATTAGTGAGAACACTACCTGTCTGGTGACTGCCTGAACTGCCCGACGTTTTCACTGGATTTAACAAATATTAGTTTAACATGAAAGCAATTGCACACTGGTATTTACTGATTGGATCGGCACGGGTTTTCCTGTGACCTTACGCAACATTTTTCGCCAATAAGTCACTTATGACCACTGCCACCTGGTTTATCCTGCTTGGCTCACTGCTGCTGGTAGTGGGCTTTACCGCTTCCTATATCAAAACCGTTCCCGCCACATCGGCCATTGTTTATCTGCTTTTCGGGTTCGTGGTCGGGCCGATGGGGTTCAACCTGTTTCATTTCAATCCGCTGGAAGAGTCAGCATTGCTGGAATTGCTGACAGAAATCGCGGTGCTGATTTCGCTCTACTGCACCGGTGTGAAGATGCCCGCTCCGGTCACCTTCAAGCGTTGGCGCACGCCGCTGAGGCTAGCCGTTGTTTCAATGACGCTGACCGTAACCCTGGTAGCGCTCTTTGGTTATTACTGGCTCGCCTTGCCTCTTGGCGCCGCCGTTTTACTGGGTGCGGTAGTGGCCCCCACGGACCCCGTGTTGGCCACAGAGGTTCAGATTCGGCATGCGGATGATCCGGACCAACTGCGGTTCGGGCTGACCTGCGAGGCCGGCATCAACGACGGTAGCGCTTTTCCTTTTGTGATGCTGGGTCTTGGCTTGCTGGGCCTGCACGACCTCGGCGATGCCGGCTGGCGCTGGATTATGCTGGATGTGGTCTGGGCCAGCGGCGCGGGCATTGGCATTGGTATTTTGACCGGCATTGGTGTTGGCTGGCTGGTTCAGAAAATGCGCACAACCTATGCCGGCACTGAGTTTATGGAAAGTTTTCTTGGCCTTGGGTTGATTGCCTTTGCCTATGGCATCAGCCTGCTGGTGGAGGCCTGGGGGTTTCTGGCGGTATTCAGCGCAGCCGTCGCCTTGAGGCACACTGAACTGAAGCTGACCGGCCTCAAACAAAGCTATTCAAGCGCCACATCTGGCGAAGCACAACCCGGTGATAAACCACAACCCATCGCGCACATTCACCAGAGCTCACTGGTGTTCAACGAGCATCTCGAAAAACTGGCTGAGATCGTGCTGGTCCTGTTGATCGGCGGATCGCTTTTCTGGGACTCCTGGAGTTTGCGAGCTGTGGGCTTTGCCGCATTTCTGTTCTTCGTCGCTCGTCCTGTCAGTGTTCATCTGGGCTTGCTGGCGAGCAAGGAGCCAATGCGCTTGCGGAACATGGCCGGTTGGTTCGGTGTTAGAGGTATTGGCTCGCTCTATTATCTGATGTATGCCATCCAACATGGTCTGCCAGAGAGCATAGCTCTGGAGTTAATTCACCTGACACTGGTGGTGGTAGCTTTGTCGATACTGGTTCATGGCATTAGCGTGAAGCCTGCCATTGCCCACTTCTGGCCTTCGCGAAAGCAGGAATAGTGCGCCCGGCCTTCCACTGTATTGGACACCGGGCACCGGTAGTTCCTATACTCGAATTTCACTTAGCTGGATGACTTATTTATGCGCGTTTTCGCCAACCCGGTCGGTTCCGGCTCACTCTGGTTTGATAATCTTGCCACCGCTGACGGAACCCCTGTTGCTTATGACCCCCAGGCAAGGGCTTTCCTGCCCATGCCCCCATTCTGTGCCAACCGGAATGTGATTGGCTGTAACTGGATTGCTCCCGAACAAGGTGCCTTCTGTCGCTCCTGTGCCATGACTGCGCTGGCGCCGGATCCGTCCATTCCCAATGCCATGCCCAACTGGGCGCAAACCGAAGCCGCCAAACGCTGGATGCTTGATAACCTGGGGCGCTGGCACTGGTTTCGGCCCGAAGATCCGGGCGCCAGGCCAGTTTTTCACATGCTTGCCGAGGGACCTACCCCTGTTCCCATGGGCCATGCCCAGGGCGTGGTCACAATCAGCGTGGCCGAGGCAGACCCGGTGCTACGCACAGCCCGCCGCGAGGCGCTTGACGAACCATACAGGACGATGATCGGCCATATGCGCCATGAGGTCGCCCATATGCTCTGGTGGCGTCTGAGCCTGCGGGAGGACTTTCTGGATGCCTTCCGGGAAATGTTTGGGGATGAGCGAATGAGCTATCCCGGTGCGTTACAGCACCACTACGAGAACGGGCCGCCGCAGGACTGGAAACAGTATTACCTGACCAGCTATGCCTCCGCCCATCCTCATGAGGACTGGGCGGAAACGGCTGCTCATCTGCTCCACCTGACAGACCTGACCGACAGCTTTTTTGCCTCAGGCCTGACGTCATCCGAAGTACCGGGCCCCGGTTGGGACCCCTACTCAGAGCCTGATGCCCAGCGCCTTATTCACATTGCGGCTTCAATTGCCGTGGGCGTGAACCATGTCAACCGATCCATGGGGTTGTCGGACCTTTATCCGTTCGTGCTGTCCAGCTTTGCCCGCCATAAGCTTGCCTTCGTGCACGACTGGCTGCGCAGGGGTGCTCAGGGGCTTTAACGCGAGGTGCGTTACGCCGGCGTGGTTGATCCCTCTGCCTGAATATCTTTGCTGGCCGCCAGGGTGCGGACCCTTTCAAAATCTTCCTCGGTGAACACCCCGTTCACCCCGGAGATGGCGGCCAGTTTCATACCGTGTTTCAGGCCCAGCTTGTAGATTTCCCGCACTTTCTCCCACTCAATGTTGCGGCCCAGGGTAAAGTTTTCGAACCGTGCTTCCAGGGCCAGAACAATGGTTTCTGCCAGGCAGGCATAGGCAATGCCTTTTGGCAGGCCAATGTCCTTCATACGCACTTCACCCGGCAATTGAATCTCACCCGATTCGATCACCAGTACATCCGGGCGTTTGGCGACATCTTCGGCGGAAATATCCAATGGCCGCGCCACGTCGGTGATCACGCAGCCGGGTTTCACTTTCATGATGTCCAGGATACGTTTACCGGCGCCGGATGTGGCCGTAACGATCATGTCCATGTCTGCCAGATCCCGCTCGGCAGAGCCGGCGACATGAACGATAGCGCCCGGGGTTTCCTGTTCAATGCTCTCTTTAAGGGCCAGCAGCTTTGCCGGCTCCGGTGCGGCCAGATAGATTTCATCCACGGCTTTGGCCAGCAGACGCGCACACACAGACCCAATGGCACCGGTGGCACCGACCACCATGGCCTTGCCCGCCGCTTTACCACTTGGGCCGATGGTTACCCGCCCTATCCTCTTCATGGCATCGTGGGCCGCCCAGAGCGCGCCGGAGGCACTGTAGCTGTTACCGGTGGTGATCGGCAGGGGCGCGCGCTTGGCCACCGTAATGCCTGCATCACCCACTACCTTGGTAAATGCACCGAGACCCATAACCTGGGCCCCCAGTTTTTTCGCAAGTTTCGCTGCCTGCAGTAATCGCGCATAGGTGAACTCAGGGTCATGGGCCATGATTTCTTTTGGGGTACCACCCACCGTAATCAGCCAGCCCTCGACTTCGTCACCGGCAGGCGATCTGATGCCTGACACTTTCGAGTAAATGAACGGCGGCGTGTAGGCCACGGCTTTTTCAACCAGGTTCATCACCATTGGTGGCGACACGCTGGCAATCCAGTCCAGGGGCGGTGTTTTGGTCAGGTACTGCTGTGACAGCGGATGAATCACGAAGGCAAAGCGGTTCACCCGGCGATAGCCATTCGGGTACAGAATGCGGGGTTCGATGCCAAGGCTCTGAATGACATCCAGAAAGTCATCCGGCCCCAGTTGATCCGGTGTGCGGGCAAGTGCGGCGCTGATCATTGCCTCCATCACGTTGACACCCACTGGCCTGCCTTCCAGCCAGGGGCTGTAGTCCACCACCATGGCGACGCGCCGGGACCGCATCCAGTCGAGGGCGGAATCGGATACGCGGGAGGTAATGATGGTCTTGCCATCCAGCTCTTTCTGGCTGAAATGCTCCAGGTCTCCGATGGCGCCGACAATCACGTGAGCTTCGGAAACAGCCTGGTGCAGAGACCCTTTGACCAGACCTTCACCAAGGCGATACAACGGCGTCCTCAAGAGGGTTTCGACGGCCTTCACCGCTGTGGGCCGGAACATGATGGGTGCGGTCAGTGACGTGTAGGTCTCCAGCTGCTTGATTGATGTCAGCAGCCTGGGAACACCAAAATCCATGTACGGATCCGCAAAAAACAGGTTGTCGGTGTGTTCAGACAGCGCCCTGGCAATGCGATAGCCAGCCTGGCCGTTCATGAACAGCACCCGGGCGTTGTCGAAGAAATGCCCCAATTCCGACTGGGTATGGCGAACCGCCCATTCCTGAAGGATAGCCCTCAGCCCGGCGCCGGTGGTGACCGGTTTGTCCGGAACGCAGGCCTCCAATCGGGCGGTATCCGGGTGTTCGAGCTGCTCCCGGCCCACTTCGTAATGGTCGTGAACCATGCTCAGGCCGATGGCGTCTGCCTGGGAATGCACGGATTCCAGCGTCGCTTCTGCCTTGGACAAGTCACCGTCTGTGCCAATACGGATGATGCGGAAAGGCTGGCCCAGAAACTCGGTTTCCAGATCGTAATCGTATTCGGCGGATCCCTGGCTCACACTGACAACGGTTTTCATAAACAGGTCTTCCCTTTTTCCTTTTGTTATCCTTTACAGCCTAAATCAAGGGAATGGTTTCTGCCTTAGCGCAGATCAAATTCCAGAGCGTCATTCACCGTCTACAATGAGATAACAGCCCAAAACGCACACGCAGACTGTCACGGATTTTTCAGGAGCTCACTATGACCATTCAGGAAGAACTGAACGCCACCATCCGGGAGCTGGTCCAAGCCGGCAAGGGTATTCTCGCGGCCGATGAAAGCCACCCCACCATCGCCAAACGCTTCAAGGCCGTGGGTGTTGAGTCCAGCGAAGAGAACCGCCGCGAATACCGTAGCCTGATGTTGAACACACAAGAACTGGGAGACTATATCAGCGGCGTTATTCTGTTTGAGGAAACCCTGGGCCAGAAGTCCGACGATGGCAAGCCGCTCCCCTCCGTTTCCGCGAGCAACGGCGTTATTCCCGGCATCAAGGTGGATAAGGGCAAGGGGCCGATGGTGAATGCGCCGGGCGATGAGATTACCGAGGGCCTTGACGGCCTGGCCCAGCGCCTTGAGCAATACAAGACGCTGGGCGCCCGGTTTGCCAAGTGGCGGAACGTCTACCACATCACTGACAACAACCCCGGTATCGCGGCGATTGAGGCCAACGCCGAGGTTCTGGCCCGTTATGCTGCCATCTGCCAGTCCTGCGGAATCGTGCCTATCGTGGAGCCGGAAGTGCTCATTGACGGCAGCCATACCATTGAGCGCAGTGCCGACGTCAATGAGGCGGTCATCAGTGAGGTGTTCCGGGCCCTGCGGCGCCATCGCGTTGAACTGGAAACCAT
The DNA here is from genome assembly GCF_023555055.1 of Marinobacter sp. ATCH36. Taxonomy (GTDB): domain Bacteria; phylum Pseudomonadota; class Gammaproteobacteria; order Pseudomonadales; family Oleiphilaceae; genus Marinobacter. The sequence continues at coordinate 151,874 of NZ_JAMJPL010000005.1, read as the reverse complement.
GATCCTCAAGCCAAGCATGGTTACGCCCGGTAACGCCAATGGCAAGAAAGCCAGCCCCGAAGAAGTGGCCGAGCATACCCTGCGGGTGTTCCGTCGGGTGGTTCCGGCAGCGGTTCCCGGCATCAACTTCCTCTCCGGCGGCCAGACACCTGAAGAGGCAACCCTGAACCTCAATGCCATAAACAGTGGCGCATCGCAGCCATGGGTACTGAGTTTCTCCTATGGTCGCGCCCTTCAGGAACCCGCTCAAAAAGCCTGGGCAGGCATTTCCTCGAACAAATCCGCTGCCCAGGCCGCTCTTCTGAAACGGGCGAAGCTCAACAGCCTGGCCACTCTGGGGCGCTACTCAACAGATATGGAAGGCTGACCGACGGTCAGCCTTTTGCATCAACAGCCCTCAGTGCAGCTTGCACTGCCGTTAAAGCTCATGGTTTTCCCGCTGAGGGGAACATGCACCGGTACCGAAGACAGGCTCACAAACTGTTCGGTGCGGGTGTCCTTGCGCACTGCACCCTTCTCCGTGGCCGATTCATTCGCATGGGACGCAATGACGGCTGCCGGACGAATCAGGTCATTAATCACGTAAGCCGCTTCCTTCGGCCCGGTGGTAAAGGTGTCACCAATATTCATGACCACCAGTTGGGCGCCATAGTGCTCGTTGACCACCAGTTTCTGTTCGGCGGTGATGCCGGTGTCGCCGGACAGATACACCACCAGCCCGTTGGAAAATGTCAGTACGTAACCGGTAGGCGCCCCGACACTGGCGCCTACGCCCGCGGCTTTCAGATACTCCGCCAGCGGGCCGGTGAGAAACGACGGGGATACCCCATTGCTGTGCACAGCCGGCACTGTGGTGATGGCCACGCCCCCGACTTTCCGCTCGCCACCAAAGCGCACGAGCAGAGAATTTGCAGGGTCGCCACCGCTTTCCTTCAACTTGGCAGCAAAGAACGCCGGCATTTCGCTACCGGTGACGATCTTCGCATTCTTCTTCACTGCGATATCCACGGTATTGGATTGCGGTAACGTGGACACGCCCGTGTCGGGAGAGCCGCAGCTGCCCTGATTGGTCTCACTGATTCGCTGATCACCCACATGATCACCGTGCATGTGCGACACCAGAATCACATCAATCTTGCCCAACCTCGGGTCATCCGGGCCGGCGACGGTTCTTCCGGCATCGTACAGAATCCGGGTGCCGTTCGGATCTTCGAACACCAGCGCCCGGTCGCGACTGCAGAATTCACCATCGTGGCTGCCAAGAGGTGTGACCTTTACGACATGCTCGTCGGCCTGAACAGGCATGGCCACTGCCAGTGAAAAGCATACGGTTGCTCCGGCGATAGCCAGGGCGGTGCGGAAATGTCCCTGTAACATGGTAATCGTCCTCTCCACTTGTCTTGTTGTTGGTACCCACAGTGATACGAACGTTAGTGCCGTTGATACCAGTGTAGTCAGTGGAAGGAATTTACGTCGGGGAGCGAACGTCAGGCGGCGCGGGAGTCGGTAACAGGCACCCGCTGTTCAAGGCAGGCCATCATCGGTGCCACCTGGCGGATCTTGCGTGCCTCGGGCCATAGAGCTTCAGCCTCTGCAAAACCCTGGCGCAGGAAATTGAGCCATTGTTTGATGCGGCCGGTCACATAGCGGTCTTCCAGCCAGCCCTGCAACACGGTGGCGTATTCACGAACCAGCACAACGGCTTCAGGCCAGGTCATATCCGCGACTGTCTCGCTTCGCTGGCTTGCCTTGATCTGGCGGGCCAGGTCTGGCCGGGCAATCAGGCCCCGGCCGATCATCACATCCTCGCAGCCGGATATTTCACGGCATCGCCAGTAATCAGCGACGGTCCAGATTTCACCGTTGGCAATGATGTGGGTTTTCACCGCTTCCCGCGCCCGGGCAATTTCTTCCCAGTAAGCGGGAGGTTTGTAGCCATCGACTTTGCTTCGGGCGTGTATGACGATTTCTTCAGCACCCGCGGCCTCCAGGGCCTGGGCACAGGCAACGCCCATGGAGCGGTCGTCGTACCCCAGGCGCATTTTTGCAGTCACCGACACGTTCGCAGGCACCGCCTGGCGCACTGCGGCGACAATCCCGTGCATCAGCTCAGGCTCACGCATCAGTACACAGCCACCCTTGTGCTTGTTGACGGTTTTGGCCGGGCAACCAAAATTGATGTCAACCTGGGTCGCTCCCAGTTCGGCCGCCTTTACACCATGACGAGCCATCTGCTGTGGGTCTGAGCCGAGTAGCTGAACAGCGACCGGCGTACCCACTTCCGTTCTTGAATGGTTGTGCAATTCCGGGGCGTATTTGTAGAACACTCTTGGCGGTAGCATACCGTGAGTCACGCGAATGAATTCCGTCACGCACCGGTCAATACCACCGACTTTGGTCAGAGTTTCACGGATAGGTGCGTCGACCAGCCCTTCCATCGGGGCGAGGATGATTCGCATGAATGCTCCAGTAGAGAAGAAGTCTGGACAGATTGCGGCTGATCAAAAATCAGGCGGGGAGGATTGTAAGGAATTTGGCGGGAAGTTGGTAGCTGGGTACCCCGTTACCGGGGTACCCATTCACTTTCAGGTCTTATTTGACGTCGAAACGATCGGCGTTCATGACCTTGGTCCAGGCTGCAACGAAGTCTTTAACAAACTTCTCTTCGTTGTCGTCCTGCGCATACACCTCGGCGTAAGCCCGCAGGATCGAGTTGGAACCGAACACCAGGTCAACACGGGTCGCGGTGAACTTGGTGTTGCCACTCTTGCGATCCACGATGTTGTAGGAGTTCTTGCCAGTAGGCTCCCAACCATTTGCCATGTCGGTCAGATTCACGAAGAAGTCGTTGGTCAGCTGGCCAACGCGATCTGTGAATACACCATGCTTTGTCCCACCATGGTTGGTGCCCAGAACCCGCATACCACCGAGCAGAACGGTCATTTCCGGCGCGGTCAGACCCATCAGTTGGGCGCGATCCAGAAGCATCTCTTCCGGCTTGACCACATAATCCTTCTTCTGCCAGTTACGGAATCCGTCGGCCAACGGCTCCATCGGATCAAAGGACTCGGCATCCGTCATCTCGTCGGTGGCATCACCACGACCTTTCAGGAATGGCACATGCACTTCGTGGCCAGCAGCCTTCGCCGCCATCTCGACGCCCAGGTTACCACCTAGCACGATCACGTCTGCGACGCTGGCGCCGGTATCGGCAGAGATCTTCTCGTAAACCTTAAGCACCTTGCCCAGACGGTCTGGCTCGTTGCCTTCCCAGTCTTTCTGGGGAGCCAGGCGAATGCGGGCACCGTTGGCACCACCGCGCATGTCAGAATCACGGTATGTGCGGGCGCTATCCCAGGCGGTAGACACCAGCTCGTTGATGGTCAGGTTGGCTGCGGCGATTTTCTCTTTGACCACTTCTTCGATGTAGTTGGTCTCGCCCTGCGGCACGGGATCCTGCCAGATCAGATCTTCAGCCGGTACATCTGGGCCGATGTAACGGGACTTCGGACCCATATCCCGGTGAGTCAGCTTGAACCAGGCGCGGGCGAAGCAATCTTTGAAGTACTCCGGATCAGCCATGAACTTCTCGCAGATGGCGCGGTACTTCGGGTCGACCTTCATCGCCATGTCCGCATCGGTCATCATCGGATTACGACGAACAGACGGGTCGGTGGAATCCACCGGTTTGTCTTCTTCCCTGATATCAATAGGCTCCCACTGGTTCGCACCAGCCGGGCTCTTTTTCAGCTCCCACTCGTAGCCGAACAGCAGGTCAAAGTAACCCATGTCGAACTGGGTCGGGTTGGTGGTCCAGGCACCCTCAAGTCCTGACGTAATCGCGTTAGTCGCCTTACCCTTCAGGTTCGGGTTGTGCCAGCCAAGACCCTGCTCGTGAAGATCAGCACCTTCCGGCTCCGGACCAAGCGCATCCGCATCGCCGTTACCATGGGTTTTGCCAACGGTATGGCCACCTGCGGTCAGTGCAGCGGTCTCTTCGTCATTCATCGCCATTCGGGCGAAGGTGACACGAACCTGCTCGGCAGTCTTCTGCGGATCCGGCACGCCGTTCACACCTTCAGGGTTCACGTAGATCAGGCCCATCTGAACCGCGGCGAGCGGGTTTTCCATGGTGTCCGGCTTTTCGACGTCTTCATAACGGCTATCAGAGGGCGCCAACCATTCTTTTTCAGCACCCCAGTAAATGTCGGTTTCCGGATGCCAGATGTCCTCACGGCCATATGAAAAACCAAAGGTCTTGAAGCCAAAGGATTCGTAGGCAACGTTGCCAGCCAGAATGAACAGATCGGCCCAGCTCACTTTGTTGCCGTATTTTTTCTTGAGCGGCCACAGCAGGCGCCGGGCTTTATCCAGGTTGCCGTTATCAGGCCAGGAACTGATCGGTGCAAATCGCTGATTGCCAGTACCAGCGCCGCCACGACCGTCGGCCAGACGATAAGTACCTGCAGCGTGCCAGGCCAGACGGATCATCAGGCCGCCGTAATGGCCCCAGTCTGCTGGCCACCATTCCTGACTGTTGGTCATCAGCTCGTGCATGTCTTTTTCAAGCGCTTCGTGGTCAAGCTTCTTGACCTCTTCCCGATAGTCGAAATCTTCACCCATCGGATTGGTCTTGCTGTCATGCTGATGCAGGATGTCCAGATTCAGGGATTCCGGCCACCAGGCAACAACATCAGCTTTCTCCTGCGTGTTGGACCCGTGCATTACCGGGCACTTTCCGCCTGAGCTATTGTTGTCTGTCATGTCTCTCTCCTCATTGGGTTTGGCAAAACCGCTCTATTTCGAATTAGGCACCACTAACTATAGGATAGAAAAAACGCTCTGCTCTGAGTAATTCCAATACCCGGGATAGCGAGTGCCTATAAAGAACACATTCACTGTAGCGCGAGGCAAAGGCAACAAGATAATTAATTAAAAATAAATTTGTGAGAGTTTTTATTAATGGTGGGAGAGTCAGAAAATCACAGTCGTTCAATGGACGTAAATTTGCCGGCATCGTCAAACAGAATCCGGAAGCTGCCGCGAATACCGTCCTTGAGATAGAAACGGGAGAGAATACGGGCCGGGAACCGGACAGAGCGTCCGTCCCGGGCCGTGGTGCGGACATCGGTGGCAACGCCCTGATAGAGCTTTATCCACTCATCAGGGCTGATTTCAATGTCCACAGTAATCTGCTGCATGGGATCCTGATCAGTTGGCCAGTTCCAGAAGCAACCGGTTCAGGCGGGTTACATAGGCACCCGGATCCTGCAGTTGCTCACCACTGGCCAGTGTAGCCTGGTCCAGCAGCACAGCAGACAATTCCTTGAAGCGATCCTCGCCCTGCTCGTTTTCCAGGCGCTGAACCAGCGGGTGATCGACGTTGATCTCGAAAATGGGTTTGCTGTCCGGAACCTTCTGTCCCGCAGCTTCCATGATCTTCTTCATCTGCGCGCCCATGTCGAAGTCACCAACCACCAGGCAGGCCGGTGAATCGGTCAGACGGTTGGTAACACGCACATCCTGAACACGGTCATCAAGCGCGGTCTTGATGCGCTCCACCAGGGCTTTGTGTTCCTCGGCTGCTTCTTCCTTATGCTTCTTGTCTTCCTCGGTTTCCACTTCGCCAAGGTCCAGATCACCACGGGCTACATCCTGGAACTGCTTGCCGTCATATTCGTTCAGGTAACCCATCATCCACTCGTCAATCCGGTCAGAGAGGATCAGCACCTCAACGCCCTTCTTGCGGAATACTTCCAGGTGCGGGCTGCTCTTCGCGGCCATGAAGTTATCGGCGGTGATGTAGTAGATCTTGTTCTGACCTTCCTTCATACGGGCGATGTACTCATCCAGAGACACGTTCTGGGCTTCTTCACCGGTATGAGTGGAGGCAAAACGCAGCAGACCACCGATCTTCTCACGGTTGCTGAAATCTTCCGCCGGGCCTTCCTTCAGCACCGTGCCAAACTCGTTCCAGAACTGCTGGTACTGCTCCGGCTCTTTCTTGGCCAGCTTGGAGAGGATATCCAGAACCCGTTTGGTAACCGCAGTACGGATACTGTCCACGGTGCTGTCGTTCTGGAGAATCTCGCGAGAGACGTTCAGCGACAGATCGTTGGAGTCGATCACGCCCTTGGTAAAGCGTAGATACAGCGGCAGGAACTGCTCGGCGTCGTCCATGATGAACACACGCTGCACATACAGCTTCAGGCCACGGGGCGCTTCGCGGTTGTACAGATCGAACGGTGCACGGCCGGGAACATACAGCAGGCTGGTGTAATCAAGCTTGCCTTCCACTTTGTTATGAGACCAGGTCAGCGGATCTTCAAAGTCATGGGAGATGTGCTTGTAGAATTCCTTGTACTCTTCGTCCTTGATCTCGCTGCGCGACAGGGTCCACAAAGCGGTCGCGTCGTTGACTGTCTCGTCCTTGCCCTTCTCGCCTTCTTCCTCGGATTCGGACTTCATCACCACCGGGAACGAAATGTGGTCGGAGTACTTCTTCACCAGGTTGCGCAGGCGGAAACCGTCCGCAAATTCCTTGGCGTCGTCCTTCAGGTGCAGAACAATTTTCGTTCCGCGTTCGTCCAGATCCACATTCTCAATGGTGAACTGGCCGTCGCCCTTGGATTCCCAATGCACACCTTCTTCAACCGGCGCACCAGCGCGGCGGGTAAACACTTCAACGGAATCCGCCACGATGAACGAAGAATAAAAGCCGACACCAAACTGACCGATCAGCTTGCTGTCTTTCTTCTCGTCACCGGATAGCTGCTTGAGGAACTCGGCAGTGCCGGACTTGGCGATGGTGCCCAGATTTTGGATAACATCGTCCCGGTTCATGCCAATGCCGTTATCGGAAAGAGAGACGGTATTCTTCTCGGCGTCATAATCCAGACGGATTTTCAGCTCGGGATCGTTTTCAAACAGGGAGTCATCTTTCAGGGCGGCAAAGCGGAGCTTATCTTCTGCGTCGGAAGCGTTTGAAATCAGTTCACGAAGGAAGATTTCCTTGTTGGAGTATAGGGAATGGATCATCAGGTTAAGCAGTTGCTTAACCTCAGTCTGAAATCCCAACGTCTCTTTCTGCGATTCAACTGTCATGGCTTGTTTTGTCTCCTGGTATTAAGGTTCGGAGGAGCGGTGCGGCTGGGTAATCCATTCCAAAACACGCTGTGAATACGTCCTTGTACGCTCCGCTCCGCCATCCATGGCTCCGCACGGTTTTGGAAAGGATCACCCAGCCACCCCACCCAACTGTGGAGTAATTTCCGTTCTGGCACCCAGGCCGGAGCGAGCAGTTGAGGATGGGTTTACGAAACCGTGCGGAGCCATGGATGGCGGAGCCCGAGCCGCACACGGACGTCTTGAGGCGTGTTTCGTAAACCCATCCTCAACTGCTTGCCTGCACCAATGCCTAAAGTGCTGGGTCCAGAAATGGGGGTCACCGGGGGCATTTCAACCCCGACAAGCTGAATTCAGTCTTCCAGCAGGAAGTGGGCCCGGGCCGTGGCAATGGGCTGGGAACGGGATTTTTGCCAGGCGGTGATCATCACATTGGCCACGCGGTTGCCCTGGCGGGTGAGCTGGCACTCGGCGAAGGTCTCGCGGTTGAGGCCGGCGCGCAGGTAATCAAGGGAGAAATCCACGATGCGGGGCATGCGCAGGGTTTCCTGGGACATCATCAGATAGATAACCGCTGACAACTCCATGAAGCCACCGATCACCCCACCATGAATCGCCGGCAGGACGGGATTGCCCAGGTTTTCCTCTTTTTCCGGCAGCCGGAAGATCAGGTCGTCACCGAAACGGTTGCATTCCAGGCCAATAAAGCGGGCGTAAGGGATGCTTTCCAGCATTCGGGAAAAATCGCCGGTTTCCTGGGTGTAACGGAGGATTTCCGGATTGGTCATTCTTTGCCTCCGTCGATCAGATCACGAAAAGATTTGGGCATCGCCTCTTTGCCAATCCTCATGAACGTGCCCACACAGTTGGCAATGGTATCGCCAGGCTCCTGGAAGGCTTCACAGCGGGTAAAGATGATATTGCGGGTAACCCTGTAGGTTTCGGCGCGGGCGTATACCGGCTTATGGGGTTCGGCGGGACGCATGTAGTCCACCCGCAGATCCAGCGTCGGGCTTAGCTCGAAGTCATCCAGGGTGCACATAATTACCGAGCCGGAAGTCGTATCCATCAGCGTGGTAATGGCTCCACCGTGGATCACGCCGGTATCCGGGTTGCCGATGATGCGGTCGCTATAGGGAAGGCAAAGGGTCAACTGGCCCTCTTTTGCCGATGTTACGGTCATACCAAGTTCGCGGCTCTGGTTGAGAGTTCCGATAAACCGGCGAACCCGTTCCATTCGCATGGCGTTGTTCATAGGGTCTGGCTCGTCAGGTGAAAAGCGCCAATAATAACGCAACGTCCATGCTGCCTCCACACGGCAGGCCTCGAACTGTGGTAACGCAGCACGAGGCCCGGATGTGGTATAAAAGTGGCAAATCCGAACCAGGAGCTTTACTCGTGACTATCCACGCTGGATTACGATACTTCACCATTATTATTATGCTCGCCGTTCTCTCCGGGTGCGCCACCAATCCCGTCACCGGGAAGAAGCAGCTTTCGCTTATCCCTGAAAGCCAGGAACTGTCTATCGGCAGCGAACAGTACAAACCCACCCAACAGACACAGGGTGGCCGCTTCTACCTGGACCCGGATCTGAACCAGTACGTTGCGGAGATCGGCCAGAAGCTGGCCAAAGTCAGTGATCGCCCGGATCTCCCCTACGAATTTGTGGTGTTGAACAGCAGTGTTCCGAATGCCTGGGCACTTCCCGGCGGTAAAATAGCCATCAACCGTGGCCTGTTGACAGAGTTTGAAGACGAAGCCCAATTGGCCTCCGTTATCGGCCATGAGATCGTCCATGCGGCGGCGCGGCACAGCGTTCAGCGCATGCAACAGGGAATGCTGATAAGTGCCGGTGTGGCGGGGCTGGGTTTTGCCCTCTCGGATAACGAATGGGCAGGGCTGATCATGGGCGGCGCTGCCATGGGCGCCCAGCTTGCCCTGGCGCAGTACAGCCAGGGCGATGAACTGGAGTCAGACCATTACGGCATTCGTTACATGAAAGAAGCCGGGTACGATCCACAGGCTGCGGTCGAGCTGCAGCAGCTGTTTGTGGAGCTTTCCGAAGGCCGCGAAACCAGCTTTATCGAGGGCATGTTTGCCACTCACCCACCTTCGATGAAGCGCGTCCGGGAAAACCAGAAGTTGGTCGACAAGATCGGCGCAGGCGGTTACCGCGGTCGTGAAGAATACCAGAACAAAACTGCATACCTGCGCAAAATACAGCCTGCCTACGACGCTCAAGACGAAGCCATGAAACTGGCAAGCGATGACAAGTTTGATCAGGCCATTGCCAAAATTAATGAGGCCATCAAAATCGAGCCGGACGAGGCCGCTTTCTACTCTCTGCGCGGCCGGATATACAAGGCACAGGAAAAGCCCGAAAAGGCCGAAGCCGACTTTGACAAGGCTACCTCCCTTTACCCGGAGATGTTTACCTACCAGTTGCACAGCGGTCTCAATGCCCTGGGGCTTAACAAACTGGATAAGGCGAAGGAGCGACTGAACAAGGCCAACGAAACCGTTCCTACCTCGATTGCTTACCTGCGCCTGGGTGACATTGCGGTCAGGCAGAATCGCCGGGACAACGCGATCCAGTATTACAGCACCGCAGCGAAGGCTGAGGGACAGATTGCCCAGGAAGCAAAACAGAAGCTGGCCAAACTGACGCAGAACTGATGTCATCGTCCGCATTGACTTTTAGAGCAATAACTCTAAAGATTACGGTAATCACACAACAAGCGGACGATTGCCATGCTCGCAAAACGTATCCAGCCGATGGTCTTCCAGGCTCGCCGGCTTTATGTAGAGCTGATGTTCCAGGTCATGGGGCGGGCGCTCCAGGCCGTCAGCGAAATTGACGCTGCCGTACAAAAGGAGGCCCGCGGCCTGCCCGAAGGTTTCCTGTTCGAGATGATGGTGATGCCGGATGGCTCCCGTTTCATCGTGGAGCATATCGGCGACGGTCGTTTCCACTACCATGGCGACTCGGCACCCCGGGAAACTGATCTGTCTATCCAGTTCAAGCACATTGCCCATGCCTTCCTGGTGCTGTCGTTCCAGGAAAAAACATCCGTCGCTTTTGCCAACGACCGCATGCTGGTGGATGGCGATATCAGCTATGCAATCCGCATGACCCGGATACTGAACCGGCTTGAAACCTTCATTCTACCCAAGCTGGTGGCGCAACGTGCCGTAAAGGAATACCCCTCCAATCTGCACCTGCCCGAGAAACTCCTCAGTGCGGCGCGTATTTACCTCAAGGTAGCATCCAATTTTGTCGATACGGTGAGAGCATAATGACCAATCAATACTATGAGTTTTTCTGCCCGGTTAAGGTAATTGCCGGCAAAGCGGCGCTGGAACATATTCCCTACGAACTGACCGGCCTGGGCGCCAAACGCCCGATGATCGTGACCGACAAGGGCGTGCGCGCCGCCGGCCTGCTCGACCCCGTGCTTGCTGCCTGCGAAGAGAGCGGCCTGGAAATTATCAGTATTTATGATGATGTCCCGCCGGATTCCTCTACCGGGGTGGTCAAGGACATTGCTGGTATCTATCGGCGCGAAAAGTGCGACTCTCTCATTGCTGTGGGTGGTGGCTCCGCCATTGATACCGCCAAGGCCGTGAACATCCTGGTGTCGGAAGGTGGCGACAACATTGCCGAATACAGCGGTGCGGGCATCATCAAGCACCCATTGAAGCCATTCCTTGTTGTTCCAACTACTGCCGGCACCGGATCCGAAGTTACGTCGGTTGCGGTGATCACCGACACCGCCAAGTCTGTAAAACTGCCCTTTACGTCATCGTTTCTGCTACCCAATGCTGCGGTAATTGACCCGCGGATGACCCTGACATTACCACCGCACATAACCGCGGCCACCGCCATGGACGCCATGACCCATGCCACGGAAGCGTTCACCTGCATGGCGAAGAACCCGCTCAGCGATGCCTACGCAACGGCGGCTATCAAGAAAATCAGTCAGTCCCTGTTGAAGGTAATGGACAACCCGAAGGACAGCGATAACCGGCTGGAACTGGCGCAAGCCTCGACCATGGCCGGCATTGCCTTCTCCAACTCCATGGTAGGACTGGTTCATGCCCTAGGACACGCTACGGGCGCCATCTGTCACCTGCCCCACGGGCTCTGTATGAGCCTGTATCTGCCTTACGTTCTGGAATACAATCTGGAGACAATACGGGGCCCCCTGGGAGAACTCCTGCTTTATCTCGAGGGCCCGGAAGTTTATGCTGCTACACCGGGCAACCGCCGCGCAGAGGCCAGTATTTCTGCCCTTCGCAAGCTGCGGGATGAACTTTTCAAACGTTGCAAACTTCCGCGCACCCTCAAGGAAACCGGCAGCGTGGAAGAGCACCAGCTGGATACCATCGCCGAGTTGGCCATGGATGACGGGTCCATGATGTTCAATCCGAAAGAGGTAACTCTGGAAGATGCCCGAGCCGTTCTGAAAAAAGCCTGGGCGTAAAAACATTCCAATCAAATCATTGAAATCAGCACGGGAACAAGTGACAATTCTTTCTCGCTGGCAGGGATGTAGCCGGATTAGTTCTTAATATGAATTATGAGCCTTACATCTATGCGCAACGCATCACCCAGCCGGCCTCTGCCGACAGTCATCGCCTCTCTGGCGTTTGCTTTTTCGTTGCTGCCAGCAACCTGTGTAGTCGCCACTGACCACGCTTCTGCACAGGAGGCAGAACGGTCGTTCCGGTTTAATATCTCTCCCAATGGCTACCCACCCTACCTGATCAGCGACAATGGAAAACAGTCCGGTATCATGTGGGATGTCGTCACTGAGATTGCGGACCGACTGGACTATCGGGTTATTGCTGAAAAGGTGCCTCGCAAACGCGTGGACCAGATGCTTGTTGAAGGCTATATCGACGCCACAACTCGCGCAAAGGAGTGGACGGATAACCCTGATCAGTTCGCCTTTACGGATCCCATAGTGGATATTGAGGAAGTACTGTTCGTGCCCAAAAACTCCAACCTGGAGTTTGAAGTGCCCGAGGACCTGTTTTCACTCACAGTGGTTACGCATCTTGGCTATCACTACCCTGCGTTGGAGCCCCATTTTGCGTCAGGCAAAATCAGGCGTTTTGATGTTTCCCGTGACAAAGACATGTTCAGATACGTGCTTCACGGAGACGAAATGGACGCAGCGGTTGCAGACCAATTGGTTGGCAGGTGGATCCTGCGTAACGAAAACATGCAGAACGAATTCCGTACCAGTTCAGCAAAACTGAGCCAATACGGTTTTCGCTTGATGCTCCGAAAAGACTGGGCGAGTTTTGCCAACGCCTTTAACCGCGAGCTTGAGGCCATGAGGGAGAATGGCGAGCTGGATAAGATTCTCGCCAACTATCGCTAACTCCCCCTGCTGTTCCAAGTGCTTGCCCGGGGAGGCTGCACTATTCCAGACGCCTCAACAACAGCATCGGTGAGACACTCAGCACTGGTTTCAACTGCCAGCGACCAAACAGCGCCAATACCAGGGCGCTGATCAGCGGAATTGGCAGAATGGCCTGCCAGTGCCAGCGGAACTTCCCTTCAAACATCCTGAACTGCAGCGCCCAGACAGCGCCTTCCGCCGCCGCAACCCCGAGCACGCCGGCAAAGAAACCCAGCAGAGCGAATTCCAGCATGGTGCTTCTCACCAGCAGAGACTGCCTGCCGCCCAGGGTTCGTAGCAGCGCACCCTCCCTTTGCCGGTCCTGCATGGTGGCACTGACTACCGCTGCCATTACCACCAGTGCCGCAGCCAGAATCAACGCCAGTATGGCTTCGATCGCCTGGGTAACCTGCCGTACGATCTCCTGAATGCGTTCAATTACATGGTCGATCTCCAGCACCGAGACCGTAGGGAAGCTGCGGGAAAATTCATTGAGTTCCGCTTTCATGTCCGATGGAAGGAAAAAAGCGGTAATCCAGGTTGCGGGCATGTCTTCCAGCCCGCCTCCCGGTGGAAATGCCATATAGAAGTTGGGCTTCATACTGTCCCACTGAACAGTGCGGATACTGGTCACGGTTTCAGTCACCTTGTCCGAACCAATGGTGAAACCCAGTTCATCACCCACATTAACCCCGAGTTTACCCGCCAGTTCTGCCTCAATGGACACACCGTCCGTCTGTCCGGACTCGAACCATTGTCCTGCCACAATCTCATTGTCTTCCGGCAGAGTATCCATCCAGGTCAGGTTGAGCTCACGGTTCAGAGCCCCTACGCTCTCTTCCTTGGTGACCGCCTCCTTGACAGGCTGTCCGTTCAGCTCGGTAAGCCGGCCACGGACCATCGGGTACAATTGCTCCAGGGGATGCCCACGCTCGGCCCAGAAGTCGTCAACGTCTTCAACTGCCTGTGGAGCGATATTGATCAGGAAGTGGTTCGGGGTGTCCTCCGGCAACTGCGCCTGCCAGTCGTCCAACAATGATGTCCTGACCAGAATCAACGTGGCCGCCAGCATTAGTGTCATGGCAAATACGGCTATCTGGGACAGACTCGCGCGGCGATGGCGATACAACCCGACTAGTGCAAGCCTCCAGGCATTGCCACCACCGCTGATTCTGCGCAGGGTACTGACCAGCAGCCATCCCAGTAATGCCAGCGTTCCCAGCAGCAACGCAAGGCCGCCCAGCAAAGACAGCACCAGTGAAACCTCGCGGGCATACATCCATACCAACCCGAATACGGCTACTACCGCAATAACAAGGTCCGGAAGGGCTTCACGGCCGGATTCACCCGGCTGGCTTCGCAACACTCGCATCGCCGGTACATTGCGCAGTCGGCGAATGGGCGGATAGGCAAAGGCAAACAGTGAGACCAGCGCCGTCAACAGTGCTGGTGCCAGCGCGTTGGGGTCCAGTTGATAGTCAATTTGCTGATCCAGAACATCCCCCAGCACACTGGACAGCAGCCAATAGAGGGGCAAGGCTACCAGCAGTCCTCCGATGGCGCCAACGATGCCCCAGAGGGCCAGACGGCGAATGTACAACCGGCCAATTCCCTTGCTACTCACACCCAGGGTTTTAAGCAACGCAACGGTATCTCTCTGGGACAGCGCGTACTGGCGGCTGGCCACCGCAACAGCAACCGCCGCCAGCATCACCGCCAGGCTGCCGCCCAGAAGCAGGAAGCGCTCGGCGCGCTCAAGCGACTCGGAAAAGGTCTCGCCATCGCGCACCCCCTCCCACTCATGACTGGGTTCCAGCTGTGGTTGCAACCAACTGTAGTAGTTGTTCAGGGCAGGCTCTTCACCGGCAAACAGGTACACATACTCTACCCGGCTGCCTTCCTGAATCACCCCGGTGGATTCCACATCATCCACGTGCATCATCACCCGTGGTGCCAGCGAGGACATACGGAAGCCACCATCCGGCTCACGAACCAGCAAGCCGTCGATGGTCAATGCCTTATTCCCCACCTCCAGGCTGTCGCCAAGTTCCAGTTCCAGTAACCGCAACAGGCGCGGATTCACCCACACCTCTCCGGGGCCCGGCCCGTGCCCGACTGTCTGCCTCGGTGCATCCGTACCCTGCTGGTACTCGACCTGTCCGCGCAGCGGGTATCCGTTATCGACCGCCTTGATCGAAACCAGCTGAAAATTGTCGGCGCCGTAAACCATGGTGGAAAACTCGACCATACGGGCGGTTTCCAGGCCCCGCTGTTCGGCTTCCTTCATCCAGTCTTCCGGGATGGGGCGACCATTCTCTGCTTCCAGTTGCCGGTCTGCGGCGAGGAAGGAGCTGGCAGACGACACCAGTGTGCGCTGTAACTGGCTCGCAAACAGGGCAATAGTGGCAACAGTGGCGACGGCAATAATCAGAGCTGACAGAACAACACGAACGTCCCTCTCACGCCAATCGCGCCTGACTGACATTAACTTCTTTGACGCTGCCATCAGTTCACCGCTTCCGGCTGTTCCACGATGGAAGGCTCCGTCAGGACACCGGCTTCGATATTGAACTGGCGGGCGCAGCGGGCGGCAAGTCGCTCATCATGGGTGACCATTACCAAAGTAGTACCCTGCTCACGATTCAGTGTCATCAGAAGATCCGATACATCGGCACCCGTGCGGTTATCGAGATTGCCTGTCGGCTCATCCGCAAACAGGATGGCGGGTTCCGAGGCGAACGCCCGCGCGATGGCAACCCGCTGTTGCTCACCACCGGAAAGCTGTCGGGGCGTGTGGTAAAGCCGCTCACCAAGACCTACCCGCTCCAGAAGTTCCCGTGCCTTTGCCTGCGGGCTGTCAAAACCGCCAAGCTCCAGTGGCAGCATGACATTTTCCAGCGCCGTCAGGGCCGGCAACAGCTGGAACGACTGGAATACAAAGCCGACCCGGCGGGAGCGGAGTTTCGCCCGCTCATCCTCACTGAGTTGGCTGATCACCGAACCATCAAGCTCAACCGTGCCCGCCGAGGGCGTATCAAGCCCGGCCAACAGACCAAGCAAGGTAGTCTTGCCAGAACCAGAGCGCCCGACGATCGCTACCGACTCACCGCGGTTGATTTCCAGACTGACCCCCTGCAAGATCGTCAACGTATCAGTCTCAAGGCTAACCTTATGGGTCAGGTCACTGACTTTCAGGATGGTGCGCTGACTATCCGATTGGTGCTCACTTAGGTCGCTCACGGGTTCTCCACAACGGGTTTATTGGAATCAACTACTCTATGCATACGGTATTTTTACGCCTGAGATCAATAGTTTTCGTCGCTTTAATTTGTGTCGGTGTGCAAGCGCAGGCCAGCCAGAACACACTGATGATTTTTGGTGACAGCCTCAGTGCAGCATACGGCGTGCAGACCGAGGAAGCCTGGGTTGCCCTTCTGAAGCAGCGACTCGACGCAGAAGGCCTTGATCAGTGGCAGGTGGTGAACGCCAGCATAAGCGGAGAAACCACCGATGGTGGCCTGCGGCGCCTGCCCAGACTGCTGAATGAAAACGAGCCAGACATTGTCATAATCGAACTCGGGGGCAACGATGGCCTTCGGGGTTTCCCGCCTGAGGTCATTCGCCGCAACCTCTCCGGCATGATTGAACAGGTCAATGAGGCCGGTGCCAGGGCGTTGCTCGTGGGCATGCAGATTCCTCCGAATTATGGCCAGCGGTATACCAGCGCCTTCGCAGAAATCTATCCGGAACTGGCGGAGGAACAGGAGACCGAGCTGGTACCTTTCTTCCTCGATGGTATCTACGACCAGGAAGGCATGATGCAGGACGACGATATTCATCCGACAGCAGAGGCACAGGGCCAGTTACTCGATAATGTCTGGCCGGTGCTGGAGCCCATGCTGCGCCAGTAACCACTCTGGCCTATACCAACAGAGCCCTTGCCTGCGCCACGGCACGGCGCTCCGACCAGTAATAGCCATCCCGGGCACGTTCGACAAAGCCGACATGCCCACCCCACCGTGGTGATTCCAGCCGCACGTATGGCCCGAGTTGCTCGCGGGATTCGGGAAAACACTGCCGCGACAGAAACGGGTCATCAGCGGCATTGACCACAAGCGATGGCACGCGAATATCTTTCAGCTTCCAGAGTGCCGAACAGCTCGCCCAATAATCCTGTGCATCCCGGAAACCATGCAGCGTCGCTGTGTACCGATCATCAAATTCATGGAAACTACGAATACTTTCAAAGCCCTCTGTATCAATGAGGTCCGGGAACCGCTTCGATTTTTCTTCCATCTTCACCTGCAGGTCCCGCAAGAATCGCTGCATGTAAATGCGTCGACTGGGCAAAGCCAGCGTATCGGCACTGCCGGCGAGATCACAGGGTACGGAATAGGTAACGGCTCCGCAGATGCGGCTGTCCACCCGCTCTGACTGCTGCCCCAGGTAAAGCAGGGTAAGATTGCCGCCCATACTGAAGCCGGAGAGAAACGCTGTTTTATACCCTTGCCCGAGGCCATGTTTCACGACCCGGTCCAGGTCGCCTGTCGCACCGCTGTGATAGAAGCGTGGCTGATGGTTCATGACGCCACCGCAGGAGCGGAAATTCCAGGCCAGCACATCCCAACCATCGTTGAATAACGCACGTGCCAGACCCAGCATGTAAGGGCGACGGCTATGTCCTTCCAGGCCATGGGACAACACCGCCAGCCGGTCACTGCCCTGACGATACCAGTCCAGGTGCAACTCGTCGTTGTCATCGGTGGCCAACACTTCCCGTTCCGGCTCTGCCAGAGCCACCTTGCGGAACAGTGAAGGCCACACCGACTGGATATGGCCATTACGCAACCAGAGAGGTGGTTTGTAGTCGAGGAAGTGATAGTACAAAATTTAACCTTCCAATTCATGGGCTTGACGCCAACAGGGAAAGCCCCTATCATGCGCGCCATTCCGACTTTGTTCCCCGATAGCTCAGTTGGTAGAGCAACGGACTGTTAATCCGTTTGTCGCTGGTTCGAGCCCAGCTCGGGGAGCCACTTACAGCACTTCCCCTCGCTGCATAAACTCCCGCAGCACCCTGAACAGCGTTACGCTATCCCTGGTTCCGGCCATTTCCCGAATAGAATGCATACCGAACTGCGGCACCCCTATATCCAGAGTTGTCACTCCCAGATTTCCGGCGGTCAGCGGGCCAATGGTACTACCGCACCCCATATCGCTGCGCACTACAAAGGTCTGGTATGGCAAGTCCAGTTCATCACTGATGTGGCGATACAATGCGGCTGAGCGACTGTTGGTGGCATAGCGCTGGTTGTGATTGACCTTGATTACCGGCCCCTGGTTCAGGATGGGGCCGTGGTTCTCATCATGCCTGTCCAGATAGTTGGGGTGAACGCCGTGGGCATTGTCGGCAGAGATCATCATGGAGCGCGCAATGGCACGGGCGCGGCCTTTGCCACACCAGCGGTCCAGAACTGCGGACAAAAAGGGCCCCTGGGCACCTTCAGCGGACATACTGCCCACCTCCTCATGGTCATTGCATACCAGCAAAGCCGGCTCTTCACCTGAAGACTCGATCAGCGCCTGCAGCCCGATGTAGCAGCTCAGCAGGTTGTCGAGCCTTGCCGAGGCAATAAATTCCTCACGAAGACCCACGATTGACGCTGGCTGGGCATCGTAGAAACCCAGCTCATAACCCAGAACCTTGCGAACGCTGATGCCCGGCTGTTCCTCAGCCATCTGCTCGACAAGCAGATCGGCAAAGCGGGTAGTGTCATCCTCCGGCACCTGCATCAGCACCGGCGGCAGATCGGTCTGGGGATTCACCGTGCGGTTGCTGTTGGCTTCCCGGTCCAGATGGATTGCCAGGCTGGGGATGTAGGCCACGGCTTTGCGGAAATCCACCAGCGTGTCATTCACGCGGCCGGATTCATCCACATAGGTGACTCGCCCGGCCAGGGACAGGTCCCGGTCAAACCAGGGGTTAAGGAGTACTCCACCGTAGACTTCCACGCCCAGTTGAAAAAAGCCCTTGCGGCGCAGTTCCGGGTTCGGCTTTACCTTCAGGCACGGACTGTCGGTGTGTGCGCCTACCATGCGAATGCCGGCCTCAGCGGCGTCCCGGCGGCCTGTCCGGAACGCGACAATGGACGAGCCATTGCGGATGGCGTAGTAGCCCTGCCCCGCTTCCAGATTCCAGTCCTCCCTCTCGTCCAGAGTTTTGAAGCCGGCCTCATCCAGCCGTTGCTTCATAGTCGCAACAGCGTGCCATGGTGTGGGTGAAGCATTCAGAAATTCGAGCAAATGGTTGTTAAATTCGGCGTGTTCCATGATGTCCCTGATAAACTGATAATTGCGGCGCCAGTATGGCATGATGGCGCCCGACGTCATATCCGTACAAAACGGCTGCCTGAGTGCGGCCCGGCTACCCGGAGAGTGTACATTGCCTGCACCACGTTTTCTTGATATCGAATACTGCCAGACCGACGACACATTGTTTCCAGTGGCCATGGCCTGGTCGCTTGACGACGGGCAGATGAAAACCGTCGTCATTGCCCCGGCCGACGAGTGGATACCGGAAGACGGCGACCTGGGTGACATTGACCTGCTTTATCTGGAAGAACAGGGCGTGCCGCTGATTGAGCTGGCCCAGGAATTACACCAGGACCTGCCCGACCAGACCGTTTACGTCGACGGTTTGGACCCGGATGAAACTCTGGTGGACCTGATCTTTACCGCAGTGAGTATGGACGCACCCTTCGAAATCGCCGGTGTGGAAGAACTTATCACCACTCTTTCCAGAGAGGAACTGGACGATCGCCGTCGCCAACTGCTGTCAGACGAAGGCCTGGAACCCCAGCTACCTGAAAACGGCGTTTACGCTTTGCTTTTGATTGCCCGTGAGGAAGGTTTTTTCGACTAATACACCTCTGTTAGCAGGGCGAGGCCGGGCTGACAACCCTCGGCAAGGCCCGGGAGACCGCCCCGGACGACCGCTCTCCACAGGCCTCAAATACGAGTTCTGATGTGCCAACACCGGTGAATCCGCGCATTACGCTGAAAATCCCGGTCGAGTGTGTCGCGGGTTACCTCTTCAATCGCAAACTCTTCCTCCAGGCCCTCATCCAGCTTGAAGCGTCTGAAGTTGGTCGAGAAAACCAACAGTCCCTCGGACGTTAACCGCTGCATAGCCTGGCGTATCAGCCTGCCATGGTCCTTCTGAACGTCCAGTACGCCAGCCATTCGGGCTGAATTCGAAAAGGTAGGCGGGTCCATAAAGATCAGGTCAAAGCGCTGATCACCGGAGGTCCTCGCCGCCAGCCATGCCAGGCAATCTGCCTGCTCCACACGATGATGGGACGCATCCACATCGTTGAGCGCAAGATTCTCCTGTGCCCAGTTCACGTAGGTTTTCGACATATCCAGACTCAGAGAGCGGGTCGCTCCACCCACCGCTGCGTGAACCGTGGCTGCACCGGTATAGCAGAACAGGTTCAGGAACCGCTTGCCGGTCGCATTTTGTTGAATCCAATGCCGCACCGGACGATGGTCCAGAAACAAACCGGTATCCAGATAATCCTTGAGATTTACCTTCAGTACGCAGCCATGTTCATGCACATTGAAAAACTCACCGCTGGCCGCCTGTTTCTCGTACTGACTGGTGCCGGCCTGGCGCTGACGTTGCTTGCAGACCATCGCTTCCCTCTCAACACCGATGGCCTCGGGAATAACCGCCATTGCTTCTGCCAGCCTCTCCCTTGCGGAGCGATCATCCACCGACTTGGGCGCCGCATACTCCTGGACGTGAACGCGCCCTTCGTAGATATCAATGGCCAGGGCGAACTCCGGCATATCGGCGTCGTACAGTCGGTAGCAACCAATGCCCTGCTTGCGGGCCCACTGCCCCACCGTCTTCAGGTTTTTCTTCAGCCGATTGCGCAGCATGGCCGCACGTTCTTCATTGGCAATACGGGGGGTCAACTGACCTGGCACATCCGGCTCTCGCGGCGTCATTGCGCTGACGTCGTCGACGTTAAAAAGCAATAGCTGAGCCGGCAACTTGCCATTGTAGAGGCGATACTGTTTGTAGCTGCGCAGGCCTACGGATTTGCCGTATTCGGGCGCACCGGTGAACACCCCCAGCCGCCAGCCCGGCAATGCAGACTTCACCGCTTCGCCCAGGCTTCGGTAAAGACTACCCAGCTCCTTGCGCTCACTCAGGCGCTCACCGTAGGGAGGATTTACCAACACCAGGCCAGTTTCGGCCCAGCTCTCATTACGGATAAATTCGTCGATGGCCCGCCGTTCAACGGTTACGATGCCTTCAAGGCCTGCACGCTGCAGGTTATGTTTTGCAGTCTGAATCACACTGCGGTCCTGATCAAAACCATGGAATAAGGGCATACGGCCTTCGATGCCCTGCTTACCTTCGTATGCGCGCTTCTCTGCTTCCTGGCGCAACGATAGCCACAGGTCCGGCTGATGGCCTGGCCAGCGTTCAAAGCCAAAGCGCTCTCGCTTACGGCCCGGCGCCATATCCAGAGCCATCATCGCGGCCTCAATCACCAATGTGCCGGAACCACACATGGGGTCGACGAAATCACCACCGGCTTTTGCAATCTCCGGCCAGCCGCATCGGGTCAACAAAGCAGCCGCCAGGTTTTCTTTCAAAGGCGCAGCACCCTTCTCTGTCCGGTAGCCCCGCTTGTGAAGGCTGTCGCCGCTCAGATCAATGCCTACCGACAATTTGCCGCGATTCAGTCGGGCGGAGACGGTGACATCGGGATTTTTCGCATCCACAGAAGGCCGCTGTCCGCTGGCGCTGCGCAAGCGGTCAACAATGCCGTCCTTTACACGCTGGGCACCAAATTGGGTGTTACGGATCGCCTCGTTCTGGCCTACAAAGTTGACGCGAAAACTGCCATTCACGGGAATGTGCTGCTGCCACTCCAGATCCGTCACACCACCCAGCATCTGATCGCCGGAGGTTGCGTCCACATCCGCCAGATGAAGAATGACCCGGTTGGCCAGCCTCGACCACAGGCAGGCACGGTAACCGCTCTCCAGTGTGCCATTGGCCCAGACACCTGCCGGCGCGTTCCGGACCGGATCCATACCAAAGGTACGCAACTCGTCCTCCAGCAAATATTCCAGGCCCTTGGGGCAGGTTACGAAAAAGTTAAGGTCTGACACGTTCGACTCCTGGGTCGTTGCTGATGGAGCTAAAGTCGCGGAATAGCGCATTGTCCCGGGTTTTACCGGTTTTTTTATGTCACACAACTATAAGAAAAGCTTCATATAGATTAAATAATTAGTGTACAACGGCGTCGGCTTGGTCTTACCTTGTAAGTGACGCGTCGTTCCGGGGAGCCAAAAAACGCTCTCTGTTAACAGGATCCTGACTGCTCTGGCCACACCTGACAATAGTGGGTTACCCCGGAAGGGTTGCCCAGAGTCTCGGCCACTGCAGATGTGTACACGCTTGTTCTGTTAATCCATTAGTGAGGAACGGCATGAAAAGACAGAAAAGAGACATGTACGCTCGTGCATACAAACGGGGCTATCTGGCCGGCGTGTCCGGTAAAGCAAAAGACAGCTGCCCGTTGGAACAACCGGAAGTTCGCCAGGAATGGCTCAACGGGTGGCGAGAAGGCCGCACAGATCAATGGGAGGGCATGACCGGCGTATCCGGTATCCACAGACTGTCGAACGTAACGGCATGACGCTATTTGCCAAAGTCCCGAATCTTTAATCTGATCTTTTAACAACATACAATTTGACGCAGTACTCAGAGCAAACCAAACGGGTCCTCCCGACCCGTATCATGCGATGAAGCGCCACGGGGTAAGTTCCCCGCACGGGCCCGCTAAGCGGGCCCACTTTATTATTGGCCCTGCCGTTTTCAGCCTGCTTTTACCCCCAGTTGACGAATCGCCTCGACCGACTCCCTGATCAGCGCCGGACCGCGATAGATAAAGCCGGTGTATACCTGCACCAACTTTGCCCCTGCGCGAACCTTTTCCGCTGCACTATCACCGTCGGTAATGCCACCTACCCCGATAATGGGCAGCACCTCACCAAGTTCTGCATAGAGGGCCTGGATTACACGTGTTGAAGGTTCCCGCACGGGTGCTCCACTCAGTCCACCTGCCTCTTCCGCGTGCCGGTGCCCGGCAACTGCGTCACGGCTGATGGTTGTATTCGTTGCAATCACTCCATCAAGCCCTGACTCTTTCAATGCTGCGGCGACAAAGCGGATTCCTTCGTCGTCCATGTCAGGAGCAATCTTCACCGCCAACGGCACGTAACGGCCATGCGTTTTTTCACAGCGCGCCTGCTCGTCCTTGATGGCATGCATCAGCCCCTTTAATGAATCCCCGAACTGAAGGTCCCGCAGCCCGGGCGTATTGGGAGATGACACATTCACGGTAATGTAATCCGCACGGGAATACACAGCTGCGATGCCTTTGCGATAGTCCAATTCGGATTCCTCATTGGGCGTCGCCTTATTCTTCCCCACGTTAATACCCAACACACCGGAATAGCGTCGCTTATCCACCCGCGCCAGCAAATGTTCCAGCCCCTGGTTGTTAAAACCCATTCGATTGATAATTGCCTGATGCTCGGGAAGCCTGTACATGCGCGGCTTGGGGTTACCCGGTTGGGCAAGTGGCGTAACGGTGCCCACCTCTATAAATCCGAAACCCAGTGCGCCCAGAGCATCGAGATGATCTGCATTCTTGTCCAGGCCTGCAGCAAGGCCAACCGGATTGGGAAAATCAATTCCCATCACCCGTACGGGCAGCGGATCCGGCTCGCTGACCAGCGCTTTCAGCAGCCCAAGTTTTCCAGCGATATCCAGGCCAGACAGAGTCAGATCATGAGCGGTTTCCGGTGGCAGTCGGAACAACAATTCACGCATAATCCCATACATACAGAATCTCCCTGATCGAGAATGACGCGGAGTATACCGGAACTTTTCCACAGCATCGCCTTACGCGACTCATATGACAGAAAAATGTCTGTAGCGTTAAGGTGTTGTGACCTTTTCCACGGAATCTGTGGATAACCCTGTTGAAAATCGCGGAGCAACGCCGTCGAACCCTTGATATCCGCGCCAGTCTACAGATTGATCATTTTTTAACCAGTTTATTTTATTATATATATCAGCAAGTTGACTCATTTTTTCTGATTCGTAAAGCAGATGACACACCAGAGGCTAGCTTGAAGCCAATTCCCGACGATGTGCATAAATCATCCAGATTGGTCATCGGAAGATCCTTGCAAAGCTTGGCAATAATATCGGTATACTGGTTTTCCAAGCCATGGGAGCAAAATTTTGAAAGACCACCAGACCCCGCCCTTACGCCATGGGGAAAACCTGTCAGAAGAGCGCAGGGCCGCTTCGAGAGTGACCGTGATCGGCATGCTTCTGGACGCTTTTCTGGGTGCCATAAAAATAATCGGCGGCACACTCTTCCATTCCCAGGCTCTGCTCGTGGACGGCATTCATTCGCTCAGTGATGTCGCGTCGGATTTCGTGGTTTTGGGGGTCATGCGTGTATCCCGCCAGGGGCCGGATGCAGACCACCCTTATGGACACCAGCGCATTGAAACCATGGGAACCATGGTGTTGGGTAGTTTTCTGATCGCGGTAGGAGCTGCGCTAGCATGGGACAATACCCTTCGGCTCATGGGAGAAGGCGCTGTCGAACTCCCGCAATGGCCTGTTCTGGTAGCCGCGACCGTATCGATTGGCAGCAAGGAGTGGATCTACCGCTACACCCGTCGCGTTGGCATCAGGATTCGCTCGGACCTGATCATTGCCAACGCCTGGCACAGCCGTACGGACGCATTTTCATCGGTGATCGTGCTGTTTTCGACAGCCGGTGCCATGCTCGGCTACGTGTGGCTGGACATTCTGGCTGCTGTTGTTATTTCCGCCATCATTATTCATATCGGTTGGAAATTTACCTGGGACAGTGTCAAAGAGTTGGTGGACACCGGCCTTTCGCCGGAAGATACCCGATTGCTTCGTGAAGTCGCCATGAACATCGACGGCGTGCGGAACGTTCACGAGCTTCGCAGCCGGCGAATGGGGCATGACATTATGCTGGATATCCATCTGGTCGTGCGCCCGGAAATCAGCGTGTCCGAAGGACACCAGATTGGCATGAAGGTAGTTTCCGCCATGCGTGAGCGGCTGGACAATATCCTCGACATCAATTTCCATATTGATGCAGAAAATGATGAAGACCACCCCCACACCTCAGAACAACTACCCACCCGCGAAGAGATCCGTGAACGGTTAAGCTGGCACATCGAAAAGCTGCCAGCGAATAGCCGTCTCAGGCTGCACTACCTGCGCAACAAGGTGCACATGGAACTGTTTATGGAGATCCCCGAATCCGAAGCGCTTCCGGACGCTCAGCGGATCAGCCGGGAGCTGGGAAAGTACGCCTGGTTCGGTAGCCTGAGAATCTGGCACGCCCACACCGATAATCAACCGGTAATCTAACGGCGTCGGTTATCCTCCATGCGGGACAGGAATTCCTGCATGATCAGGGTGTACAGCTCGCCTCCGAGGAAACCGTCTTCCACCCCACCGTCAATGCTGGGGTTGTCGTTTACTTCAATCACCGCCACCCGATTGCCCGACTGTTTAATGTCCACACCATAGAGGCCATTGCCGATCAAGCGGGTGGCGTTCAGCGCCGCCTGGATCACATTTCTCGGCACCTCATAGGTAGGCATGGTTTCGAAACCGCCACTGTCGACTTCCGCACCACCGTGCTGGTAGATCTGCCAGTGGCCCTTGACCATGAAGTATTTACAGGCGTAGATGGCCCTGCCGCCCAGAACGCCGATGCGCCAGTCGTAATCGGTGTACAGGTATTCCTGAGCCAGCACCAGGGCAGACTGTTTGAACAGCTCTTTGAGACCTGCCCGCAGGGACTTTTCATCCTCTGGTTTGGTCACGCCCCTTGAGAAGGCACCATCCGGAATCTTGATGACCACAGGAAAACCCAGTTCACGCATTACCTGTTCGGCACTGTCTTTCTGGTCTTTCGAAAGAATCAGTGTCTTGGGTGTCGGAATCTTGTTGTTCTTCAACAGATCCGCCAAGTACACCTTGTTGGTGCAGCGAAGAATGGACACCGGATCATCAATCACTACCATGCCCTCAGCCTCTGCCTTGCGGGCAAAACGGTATGTGTGATGATCAATGGCCGTGGTTTCACGAATAAACAGACCGTCGTATTCCGGCAGCCGCATATAGTCACGGCGGCCGATCTTCTCGACATTAATACCCAGTTTCCTGCCGGCTTTCTCGAACTTCTCGAGCGCTTCCTTGTCGCTGGGCGGCATTTCCTCTTCCGCATTAACCAGCATGGCCAGATCAAAGCGATAGCGACGGCGTGAACGGGGCTTGCGCCAGACCATGCTACTGAAACGGTCGAATGCCGCTGCAAACGCGTCCTGCTCCTTGCCTTTGAGATCAGCCGGACATCCCGGCTTCATGGACACAATCTGCCAGGTTTTTCCGCGACGGAACACCACTTCCAGCACCGGGCACGGAAAACGGTCAAACAGTGCACGTGCGACCGGCTTCAGGTCTGCATGTTCAGCCTGGCCAAAGTAGGTGCGGATGCGCACTTCATGGGTAGCATTCTTGTCGTCAGCCGCCGGATCGATTTCGGAACCAGACGCCTCGAGCCAGTTAATAACACTGGCGTCCAGTTCGTCCAACTGTAGGGAAAACAGACCCTTGCGGCTGAGATCGTTCAGCGTCATCACCGATGGCACAACATGGTGGCCCCGGGCCTCGGCCAGCAGCGAGCAGTAATAGCCACGGCTGAGATAGCGGGCACTCTGACACAGGTTGATCACCCGCACCCGGCTGGAAGCTGGCGCCGTAAACTGCAAATACTGGTCGAAAGTCAGCACGTCTTCACTGGGGTAATAAGGCGCCCAGTCCTTGGCCCGGTCAACAACAATCAACAATCGTGACATCAGTGGCATTCCTCCATGAAGGCAGTGCCGGAAAGCGGAAAGGGAACAGGGCAAGGGTGTAATGACCCGGCCTGTACAATGTCGCAACAATACGCCGGAATGTGTTGGCCTACAATTAGCAGGAAATGCGTGCTTTTACGCATAATTGCGCGCTACCGGCAATGTCGGCTCTCACTCATAATAGCCGCCACAGCTGACACCGGCCAAGCCGTCACTTATTACGTTTTCCAGAGTCCTGACACTATGACCTCACTAAAATTTCGTCACGCCACCGGCGATGATCTGGACGCACTGGTAAAGCTGGAAAACCAATGTTTCAGCGACGATCGCATCTCGCGCCGGAGCTTCCGCCGTTTTCTGGAGATGCCCAGGGACCGATTGATTGTTGCTGTGTGCAGCGAGGGACTGGTGGGCTACTGCCTGGTACTGATGAGTGCTGCCACCCGGCTGGCGCGGATCTACTCTATTGCTGTGTTGCCGTCCGAGCGTGGACGCAACATTGGCGAGCAGCTCGTTCGCGAAGCCGAAGCCGCCGCCGTGGACGCCGGCCGTATCGTCATGCGGCTGGAAGTGCGGGAAGACAACGCCCCTGCAATCCGGCTTTACCGCCGCCTCGGCTATCGCCAGTTCGGAACCTACCGTGACTACTACGAAGACCACGGCACCGCCCTGCGGTTCGAACGCCGCATACTCTTCTACGAACCATCCCGGGAATTTCCGGCGGTACCCTATTACCCCCAGACCACGGAATTTTCCTGTGGGCCAGCCGCCCTGATCATGGCCATGGCAACGCTGGATGAACAGCAGCCGATGACTACCCTGGAGGAGCTGAAACTCTGGCGCGAAGCGACCACCATCTTCATGCTCGCCGGCCACGGCGGCTGCGGCCCCCATGGCCTGGCACTCGCCGCCTGGCACCGTGGTTTCCATGCCAGCGCCTATATCAGCAAGGAAGGTGCGCTGTTCAAGGACACGGTTCGCAATGACGATAAGAAGCGGGTACTGGAGCTGGTGCATGAAGGATTTCTGCACGACATCGGCCAGACCGGCATCGAACTCCATCACGACCCTTTAACCCTGGATGGCATGCAGGCCGCACTCCACGATGGCCGGGTACCGGTTATCCTGATCAGCACCTGGCAACTGAACCGCAGCCGTGTACCGCACTGGGTAACGGTCTGCGCCATCGACGATCAGTTTGTTTATCTCCACGACCCGGAGATAGACACCGAGATTGGCGAAACCGTCGCCGACAAGCAATACCTGCCGGTCGACCGCCGGGTGTTTGACCGCATGTCCCGTTACGGCAAGAACCAGCCGTTGCAGGCGGCGGTTATTGTTGGGCCCAAGCGTTCTTCCTAGCCAGTGCGCAAAGCAGCCTCTTTAAGCTCCGAAATATCATCCCGCAACCGGGCAGCCGTCTCGAAATCCAGATCGGCGGCGGCCTTGTACATATCGTCTTCCAAACGGGTGATCTCCTTGAGAATCTCCTCCGGCGAGCGATTGCCCATCTTCGCGCGGTAGCGTTCTGCTTCCTCGGCGGCCTTCTCGCCCGGACGCTCTGCCTTGCGACGTCCGCGGCCACTGCCACCACCGGCGCCTTCCATGATATCCGCGATCTTCTTGTTCAGGCCCTTGGGCGTTATGCCATGCTCCTCGTTATGAGCAGCCTGCTTGGCCCGGCGGCGTTCGGTTTCGTCGATGGCCCGCTGCATGGAACCCGTAATCCGGTCGCCATAGAGAATCGCCTTGCCATGAAGGTTACGGGCGGCTCGGCCGATGGTCTGTATCAGGGAGCGCTCGGATCGCAGGAAGCCTTCTTTGTCGGCGTCGAGGATGGAAACCAGCGACACTTCCGGCATATCCAGACCTTCACGCAGCAGGTTGATACCCACCAGCACATCAAACTCTCCCCGGCGCAGGTCACGAATGATTTCCACCCGCTCCACCGTGTCGATGTCCGAGTGCAGGTAGCGTACCCGGATATCGTGTTCCATCAGGAAGTCGGTGAGGTCTTCCGCCATGCGCTTGGTGAGTGTGGTCACCAACACCCGTTCGCTAACGTTGGTGCGCAGCCGGATTTCCGAGAGCAGGTCGTCCACTTGGGTAGAGGCCGGGCGAACTTCGATTTCCGGATCCAGCAAGCCGGTTGGGCGGACCACCTGCTCAACCACCTGCCCTGAGTGTTCGGCTTCGTAATTGCCGGGAGTAGCTGACACGAACAGCATCTGCGGCGCGATCCCTTCCCACTCGTCAAAACGCATGGGCCGGTTATCCAGGGCCGAGGGCAGCCGGAAGCCATATTCCACCAGGGTTTCCTTGCGGGAACGGTCGCCTTTATACATCGCGCCGATCTGGGGAATGGTAGCGTGGGATTCGTCCACCACCAGCAGCGCGTTTGGTGGCAGGTAATCAAACAGCGTGGGCGGTGCCTCGCCCGGTCGACGTCCGGACAGGTAGCGTGAGTAGTTCTCGATGCCGTTGCAGTAGCCCAGCTCAAGCATCATCTCGATGTCATAGCGGGTGCGTTCTTCCAGCCGCTGGGCTTCCACCAGGCGGTTGTTGTCCCGCAGTTGCTGGAGGCGCTCATCCAGTTCCACCTTGATGTGCTCAACGGCGTCCAGCACTGTCTGGCGGGGCGTGACATAGTGAGACTTGGGATAGATGGTAACCCTTGGCACCCTGCGGAGGACTTCCCCGGTCAACGGGTCGAAGTAACTCAGGTTTTCCACTTCGTCATCGAACAATTCAATACGGATGGCTTCTTTTTCGGATTCCGCCGGAAACACATCGATTACATCGCCGCGCACCCGGTAGTTGGCACGGTGAAACTCAATGTCGTTGCGGGTGTACTGCAATTCCGCCAGGCGACGGAGGATGTAGCGCTGATCGATCTGGTCACCCCGGTCCAGGTGCAGCATCATTTTCAGGTAAGACTGGGGGTCACCCAAGCCGTAAATAGACGACACCGTGGCCACGATGATGGCATCCGGGCGCTCAAGCAGAGCCTTGGTGGCGGACAGGCGCATCTGCTCGATGTGCTCGTTGATGGACGCGTCTTTCTCAATGAAAGTGTCGGAAGACGGCACATAGGCTTCCGGCTGGTAATAGTCGTAATAGGAAACGAAGTACTCAACGGCGTTGTCCGGGAAAAACTCCCGGAACTCCCCATACAACTGGGCAGCCAGGGTTTTGTTGTGGGCCATGATGATGGTTGGACGCTGCACCTGCTGAATCACGTTGGCAATGGTGAACGTCTTGCCCGAACCGGTTACACCCAGCAGTGTCTGGTGGGCCAGCCCGGAATGGATACCATCCACCAGTCCTTCAATGGCTTTCGGCTGATCACCCGCTGGCTGGAACGGGGAATCCACCTTGAACGCGCCGTCTTTCATGAGTGCGCCGGTTTCTGATGTGGCCATAGTCGGGAGACATCCTCCGATCGATCGGGTTAGAGAAACTTATCGTCACGCGGGCTTCATGGTACCATTTGTTCCATTCAAGGCAGCCTGAACGTGGTGTAATCCACTACCTTTCAGCCGCCGCAGCCCTATCAGACCCAGCTTTAAGGAGCACAAGCTTGGACCTTCAACTTTCCAGCCGAGTACAGGCGATCAAGCCATCCCCCACCCTCGCAGTCACCAACAAGGCGGCGGAACTGCGCGCCGCAGGCCAGGACATCATTGGCCTTGGTGCCGGCGAGCCGGACTTCGACACCCCGGATCACATCAAGCAGGCGGCCATCGAAGCCATCAACAACGGCCAGACCAAGTACACCGCCGTGGATGGTACGCCCGCTCTCAAGAAGGCGATCATTGCGAAGTTCAAACGGGACAACGGGCTGGAATACGAAGCCAACCAGATTTTGGTAAGCAGTGGTGGCAAGCAGAGTTTTTTCAACCTCGCATTGGCAACCCTCAACAAGGGTGACGAAGCGATCATTCCGGCACCCTACTGGGTTTCCTACCCGGACATGGTTCTGGTGGCCGAAGGCAAACCAGTGATCATCGAAACAGCGGCGGAAACCCGCTTCAAGATCACCCCGGAACAGCTGGAAAATGCGATCACCGAGCGTACCCGACTGTTCGTGATCAACAGCCCGTCCAACCCCAGCGGCATGGCCTACAGCCTGGACGAACTGAAGGCCATCGGTGAAGTGCTGAAGAAGCACCCACAGATCATGATCGCCACCGACGACATGTACGAGCCGATCCTGTGGACCGGCCAACCGTTCTGCAACATCCTGAACGCGACACCGGAACTGTATGATCGCACCTTCGTGCTTAACGGTGTGTCCAAGGCCTACTCCATGACCGGCTGGCGCATTGGCTATGCCGCAGGCCCGGCGAAGATCATCGGTGCCATGAAGAAGATCCAGTCCCAGAGCACCTCCAACCCGGCGTCCATTTCCCAGGCAGCAGCTGTTGCAGCCCTGGACGGCCAGCAGGAATGCGTGCAGAAAATGGTCAACGCCTTCAAGGAACGCCACGACTACCTGGTGGAAGCCCTGAACGCCCTGCCCGGCGTTGAATGCCTGCATGGTGACGGTACCTTCTATGTGTTCCCGAGCTTCCAGGGTGCCATTGATGCGGACTCAGAGGTCAGCAATGACGTGGAGTTTGCTGAGAAACTGCTGAAAGAAGCCGGCGTGGCACTGGTTCCAGGCTCCGCCTTCGGAGCGCCGGGCCATATGCGCCTGAGCTTCGCCACCGGTCTGGACACACTGAAGCAGGCTATTGAGCGCCTGAAGAAGGCCCTGGACTAAAATTTCCGGCAAGGGGTTGACGAGGCGTTGGGGTAACCTTAATATACGCGCCTCGTCACATGACGACGTTCCCCGATAGCTCAGTTGGTAGAGCAACGGACTGTTAATCCGTTTGTCGCTGGTTCGAGCCCAGCTCGGGGAGCCACTATTACGAAAAGCCGCTAGTCCTCTGGATTAGCGGCTTTTTTCGTTTATTGTTCCGGTATGGTGCTTGTCTTCTGGGTTGGGCCCTAGCCTTTCAGTTAAGTGCCTCGCCGGGGTAGGACCACCTTCCCAAAAAACGCTACAAGCACATCCCTGTGCGCTTGGGCTCCGCCATCCCTGGCTCCGCACATTTTTGGGATGGTGGTCCTACCCCGCCGGTTCTATCTCCTGTGTTATCGCCTGCACTGTCTCTCAGTGGATCTGTTCTCAAGATTCCAATTAAATGGGTTTTCACGATATCTGAACGGTTCAGACGGGTGTGGTGGGGCCTCCCTCTCGAAAATGTGCGGAGCCAGGGATGGCGTAGCCCAAGCGTACATGGATGTACTAGAAGCGGTTTTCGAGAGGGAGGCCCCACCGCACCAAAGCACCACACCAGAAGGCTGGGGCCGAACTAGCATGCCCCACGGAATCAGAGGCCAACCATCTCAGAGTGAATAGCCTCCAACGCAGCCAGCGGATCAGCAGCCTGGGTTATCGGGCGGCCGATGACGAGGTAGTCGGAACCGGCGTTGAGGGCATCCGTGGGGGTCATGATGCGTTGTTGGTCGCCTTTGTCCGCTGACAGCGGACGTATGCCCGGGGTGACGAGTTTGAAATCGGCGCCTTGCTCTGCCTTCAGTGCTGGGGCTTCCTGTGCGGAGCAGACGACGCCGTCCAGGCCGCAGTTGCGGGTGAGTGTTGCCAGGCGGGAAACCTGGGCTTGCGGGGAATCGGTGATACCGATGCCAGCAAGATCTTCTGGACCCATGCTGGTCAGAACGGTGACGGCTATCAGCAATGGCCGGTCTTTACCAAAACTCTCCAGGCGGTCACGGCAGGCGGTCATCATCTTTTGTCCGCCGGAGGCATGCACGTTTACCATCCACACACCCAGATCGGCAGCGGCCGCCACCGCCGCCGAGGTGGTGTTGGGGATATCGTGGAACTTCAGGTCCAGAAAGACTTCAAAGCCGCGATTCTGAAGGCCCTGAACCAGGGCCGGTCCGGAACGGGTGAAGAGCTCCTTCCCGACTTTCAGACGGCATTTGGCCGGGTCCAGCTGGTCAACCAGTGCCAGTGCAGGCTGATCGGAGGGGAAATCCAGAGCAACAATGATTCGGGGATTATCGGCGGTCGGCACAGTCGGTTTCCTGCAGAATGTCGTAGGTTCGGGTTATTCGGCTTCCACACCCTGGATCGGGCGAACGGTTTCCCAATGCTTACAGCTCGGGCATAACCAGTGCAGCTGCTGGCCCGAGAAGCCACAGTTCACACACCGGTAAACAGGGCGATTGGCCAGTATCAGGTGACCAATACGACTGACCAGGCGGCCTTCGTCGGTGGTCATGCCCTTTTCGTAGCCTGCCAGTTCCACCAGCCGCAACAAACCGCGAACACTGGGGCGAACCTCGAGTTCGCGACGCAGCAGCTCAATGGCAGCCATGCGACCCGAGGTTCGTTCAACGGCCTCTACCAGCGCCAGCAAAAGGCTGGTGCTGGGCGACGTTTCGTAAAGTTTTCCCAGTTTCTTGACCAAGCGCCCCACGTCACCGTGTTCCCGTTCAAGCTTCATTAAACGGTCGACAGCCTCGGAGCTGAACTCGGGGTTCTGATCGAAGACTTTAAGGCTCTGGTTCGCCGCATCCCGGTAACTTCCCTGCCGAACCAGAAGCTTCATCATGATAAACGTGGCCCTGACACAGGAACCGTCGTATTCCAATGCCTCTTTCGCCA
This sequence comes from Marinobacter sp. ATCH36, assembly GCF_023555055.1. Taxonomy (GTDB): domain Bacteria; phylum Pseudomonadota; class Gammaproteobacteria; order Pseudomonadales; family Oleiphilaceae; genus Marinobacter. The sequence goes on along the minus strand of NZ_JAMJPL010000005.1, from coordinate 118,637 downwards.
GCTTCTGGGCCATCCAGCGGTCGTCGTGTTTAAGGGCGTTTTCCGCCAGCTCACAGGTGATGTAAGCCAGCATCTTGTACATGCCGCTGTCCTGCTCACCGGTGGTCAGGGTTCGGGCTACCTGGCCGGCCTTGCCCCACTCCTTCTCTTGCTGGTATAGCTCAATCAGCTGCAGTGACGCTTTACGGCCATACCCCCTGTCTCCCATCAGTTGATGGAGCAGAGCCTCTGCCCTGTCCAGCAGGCCTGCATTCAGGTAGTCGATAGCGAGCTCGTAAGTCACTTGCTGAGAATAACGGGGTGGTAGTTCAGGACGTGCAAGCAGGTTTTGGTGAATAAGGATGGCGCGATCGGTTTCACCTTTATGGCGAAAATGCGCACCAATGGATAAGTGCAGGCCCACCGTTTCCTTGTTCACTGCAAGGGATTGAACGAAGTTCTCTACCGCCTGGTCGGAATAGTTGGTGAACAGGAATTGCAGCCTGTCCTTGACGGATTCTTCATCCGAGATGGGCGTTTTGGAGCGTTCTCTCGTGTTACCCATTCGCCCGACAAACCAACCTGCAGCCACCGCAATCGTTAACAGCAGCCACTGAAGCACTATATCCATCAAAGTGTCCGGTCGTTCTGGGCCCTGGATTTCTCCAATGCCTGCTCGGTACGAGCAAGTCGTTTCTCTAGGTTACGGCGGGAAACCGATGTACGAACGGTTGCAAGCATAGTAATCAGAACTCCGATCAAAGCGCCGATCACAAATGACATAATGATCCAGACCGCAACACCGTGCGGTTGGGTCTCGAAAAGCAGGAAGTTGAGGGATACAGCCATCTGATTATTGAGGGAAAAGACAAGCGCTACCAGAACCAGGAACAACACCAGCAGAATGAGAAGGACCTTCTGTAATCCGGCCATAGTCGCAACGCTCCAAGCGGACCTGAGTGTTTAAATCAGGACCTGGTTAAAGTCTTTCCCTGTCAGGGTAATCAAAAACCCTTTTTCAGGCTATCGTTAACCTGTTCCCGCAACTCCTTGCCAGGCTTGAAGTGCGGAACAAATTTCGCCGGTAACTGAACAGCTTCACCCGTTTTGGGGTTTCGCCCGGTTCTGGCAGCGCGGTGGTGCAATGAAAAACTGCCGAACCCACGAATCTCTATTCGCTGGCCATCCGCCAGTGACTGGGACATGTGTTCGATAATGGTTTTTACAGCCAGTTCCACATCCTTCACTGAAAGCTGCGTCTGCTTGGACGCAATCAGCTCTACCAGTTCAGATTTCGTCATTGGGCTCATCCCTCTTTACATTATTATCGGATAGCCGGTTACCAGCTCCTTTCCTCTAGTTTAGCCAAACCAGAAAAAAACACAAAAAAAACGGGCTCTTAGAGCCCGTTTTTTTCGTACCAACCGGAAATTTTATTCCTTGTTGGCGTTTTGCTGCTGCATCTGCTCCTTGATGAGATCACCGATGGTGGTCGCACCAGAGGAAGACTCAGCCGTTTTCGCGCGTACACCTTCCAGTGCCTGCTTGTCGTCTTCAACGTCTTTCGACTTAACAGACAGGTTGATAACGCGGTTCTTACGGTCAATGCTGATGATCTTCGCTTCTACTTCATCACCTTCGTTCAGTGCGTTACGTGCATCTTCAACACGGTCGCGGCTGATTTCGGAGGCTTTCAGAACAGCTTCAACTTCATCGTTCAGGGTGATGGTGGCTGCTTTTGCGTCTACAGCAGATACCGTGCCCTTAACGATGGAGCCCTTGTCGTTCAGCTGTACAAACTCGGCGAACGGATCGCTTTCCAGCTGCTTGATACCCAGGGAGATACGCTCACGCTCGGGATCAACAGACAGGATAACGGTTTCGACTTCGTCGCCCTTCTTGTATTCACGGACGGCTTCTTCGCCAGTCTCGTTCCAGCTGATGTCTGACAGGTGAACCAGGCCGTCAATGCCGCCGTCCAGGCCGATGAAGATACCGAAGTCAGTGATTGACTTGATCTTGCCGGAGATACGGTCGCCTTTGTTGAACTTGCTGGAGAAATCTTCCCAAGGGTTGTTAACACACTGCTTGATACCCAGGGAGATCCGACGACGCTCTTCGTCGATATCCAGAATCATCACGCCCACTTCGTCGCCTACCTGAACGACCTTGGACGGATGAATGTTCTTGTTGGTCCAATCCATTTCGGAAACGTGAACCAGGCCTTCAACACCTTCTTCCAGTTCAGCGAAGCAGCCATAGTCGGTCAGGTTGGTTACGCGTGCAGTAACCTTGGTACCTTCCGGATAACGGCCCTTGATGTCGACCCAGGGATCTTCACCCAGCTGCTTCAGACCGAGTGATACGCGGTTACGCTCACGGTCAAATTTCAGAACCTTAACGCTGATCTCATCGCCCACATTGACGATTTCGCTCGGATGCTTGATGCGCTTCCAGGCCATATCGGTAATGTGCAGCAGGCCGTCAACACCGCCCAGATCCACGAATGCACCGTAGTCTGTCAGGTTCTTGACGATACCCTTGATTTCCATACCCTCGGTCAGGGTTTCGAGCAGAGCTTCACGCTCGGCACTATTTTCAGCTTCCAGAACTGCGCGGCGGGAAACAACCACGTTGTTACGCTTCTGGTCGAGCTTGATAACCTTGAATTCGAGTTCCTTGTTCTCCAGGTGCGCAGTGTCGCGAACCGGACGAACGTCTACCAGAGAGCCAGGCAGGAAGGCGCGGATACCAGCCAGATCGACGGTGAAACCACCCTTGACCTTACCGTTGATAATACCCTTAACCACTTCTTCAGCTTCGAAGGACTTTTCGAGTACCTTCCAGGCTTCTGCACGCTTGGCTTTCTCACGTGACAGACGGGTTTCGCCGAAGCCGTCTTCAACAGCGTCGAGAGCTACGTCAACAACGTCGCCAATAGCAACTTCCAACTCGCCTTTTTCATTGAGGAACTGGGAGGCGGGGATAACGCCTTCGGACTTCAGCCCGGCGTTAACGGTGACCCAGTCGTTATCGACGTCAACGACAGTTCCCTGGACGATGGAACCCGGTTGCATGTCAATTTCTTTTAGGCTTTCTTCAAAAAGATCCGCAAAGCTCTCGCTCATTATGTGTCCTATGTGATCAACGCAAGTTTACTCCGTGCTACCAGCAACACGGTCTGTTAGTTTCAATCCGGATTCAGCCAGTGGCTGGCCGATAACGCCGAATCCGGAATTTCAACGACAAAAAGGTGTAGTCAGGCCTGGCCTACTGCGGCCATAACCCTGACTAGCACCTCTTCTATACTCAAACCCGTCGAATCAATGACTTGCGCATCGTCTGCAGGCTTGAGCGGGGCGGCGGCGCGGTTCATATCCCGTTCATCGCGCACCCGTATCTCCTCTAAAAGGGCATCAATATTAACATCGACCCCAGCGTCCTTCAACTGGCTGTAACGTCTTTGCGCACGCTCTTCGGCGCTGGCCGTCAAAAAGATCTTCACCGGAGCATCCGGAAACACCACCGTGCCCATATCGCGGCCATCCGCAACCAGCCCCGGAGGCTTACGGAAATCACGCTGGCGCTGAAGCAGTGCATCGCGAACCGGCTGCATTACCGCCACCCTGGAAGCGTTGTCCCCACAGGTTTCCGTACGTATATCTGCCGTCACATCAGCGCCACCCATCAACACCTTTGCCGGCTCACCTGGGGGTGTGGGCTCGAAGGCAACATCCAGGTTGGCAGCAAGCTCCACCAGTGCAGGTTCATCATCCAGAGGCACACTGTTCTGCGCAGCGGCAAGAGCGGTCAGACGGTAGAGCGCGCCGCTATCCAGCAGATGCCAGCCAAGCTTCCGGGCCAACATCTGGGTGATGGTGCCCTTGCCGGATCCGCCAGGGCCATCCACGGTGATCACGGGTGCCTTGTCTTCGACCATTACTCAGCCCCCTCGGTCGAGATATTGATACCGGTACGCTTTGCCAAACCCACGAAATCCGGGAAGGATGTCGCAACATTGGCGCAATCGGTCACTTCAATATTGCCATTGGCGCGCAATGAGGCCACCGCGAATGCCATGGCAATCCGGTGGTCGCCGTGGCTGTTGACGGTGCCGCCACTCAGGTTCTGGCCACCATCAATGATGATGCCGTCCGGGGTAACGGTGGTTTCCACACCCAATATGGTCAAGCCATCGGCCATTACCTGAATGCGATCGCTTTCCTTGACGCGAAGCTCCTCTGCCCCACGTAACACGGTTCTGCCTTCCGCACATACGGCGGCAATAAACAGTACCGGGAATTCGTCAATAGCCAGGGGCACCTGGTCCTCCGGGATATCGATACCCTTGAGTTCCGCCGAGCGAACACGCAGATCGGCAACCGGTTCGCCGCCAATCACACGTTCCTCAAGCACTTCGATGTCCGCCCCCATCATACGCAGGATATTGATCACCCCTACGCGGGTCGGATTCATACCCACATGGCGGATAGTCAGCTCGGAATCCGGGGCAATACTTGCAGCCACCAGGAAAAAGGCTGCTGAAGAAATATCCGCCGGTACGTCGATGGCGGTTGCTGTCAGTCGCCCACCCCCGGTAACGCTGGCCGTGGCCAGGTCGCGATGGACGTGATAGCCAAAGCCTTCCAGCATGCGCTCGGTGTGATCCCGGGTTGGCGCTGGCTCTGTTACCGAGGTGACACCTTCCGCATAAAGCCCGGCAAGTAACAGGCAGGACTTCACCTGGGCACTGGCCACCGGCATCTCATAATGAATACCTGCCAGCGCGTGGCCACCGCGGATCTTCAGCGGTGGCCGACCGCCCTCAGCGGTATCAATCACCGCGCCCATCGCCCTCAGCGGGTCCGCAACACGGCCCATGGGACGCTTGGACAGGCTTTTGTCGCCGGTCAGCTCGGAATCAAAGGGTTGGGCAGCCAGCAAACCTGAAAACAAACGCATGGCGGTACCGGAATTACCCAGATAAAGCGGACCACGCGGGGCCTGCAGGCCATTGATGCCGACACCATGGATGCGAACAAAACCGTCGTCCGGCCCTTCAATGGTCACGCCCATATCGCGGAAGGCCTGAAGCGTGGCAAGACTGTCCTCCCCTTCCAGGAAACCCTTCACTTCAGTGATGCCGTCAGCAAGGGCACCCAGCATGATCGATCGGTGGGATATAGATTTGTCGCCCGGCACACGGATTTCTCCAGAAATACGGCCGCCGGGCTGAAGACGGAACGTTACCTGTTTCTGACTGTTTTTTGTCACGTAAGCCTGTCCTGAAAGCATCTTCGAAAAATGTTCCCGCGCCGCTTTGGCGCGGCTGAAAACCCGCAGCAGGGTTGCACTGTCCTGATCGGCAATGGCGGTGCGAAGCTGGTCCAGGTCATGAGTGAAATGATCGATCACCCGCAGCACCGCATCACGGTTGGAAAGAAAAATATCGTGCCACATCACCGGGTCGCTGGCCGCGATTCGGGTGAAATCCCGGAAACCACCCGCCGCATAGCGGAATATGTCCAGATTCTCATCTTCACCTGCCAGGGTGTCTACCAACGAGAAGGCAATCAGGTGCGGTAAGTGGCTTGTCGCAGCCAGAACTTCGTCGTGATAGGCCACGGACATGGTCAGCACCATGGCGCCGCAACCTCCCCAGAGAGCCTTCAGCTTCTCCAGATCCGGCTTGCTGACGTTGTCCGCCGGGGTCAGGATCACCTTGTGATTGGCAAACAACCCGGGATCGGCTGCGCGGATTCCGCTCTTCTCGGAACCGGCAATTGGGTGACCGGGAATGACGTTGGCAGGCAGATCGCCGAAAACTTCACGCACGTCGTTCACAAAACTGGTCTTGGTACTGCCAACGTCCGTAAGCACCGTCGTGCTGCCCAGATGGGGCCGAATCTCTTCCAGCACGGTTCGCGTTGCCTTGACAGGCACCGCCAGGACCACCAGATCGCTACCAGCCACCGCCTCGGCAATGGATCCAGCGGCCTCATCGATTATGCCCAGCTCCTTGCCCAGAGCCAGCTCTTCTTGACGCTTATCCGTCCCAACAACCGTCACTGCAAGGCCGTTTTCGCGGATGGCCCTGGCCAGTGAACCACCAATCAGGCCGAGACCAATAATTGCAACTCGCTGGAACAGTGGCTGAACCTCAGGCACCTCAGACTCCTTTCCCGCATTCAGCGGATGACACGGTGTCCAACGCACGGGCCAGGGCTTCAATAAAGCGGTCGTTCTCTTCGGGCAGGCCGATGGATACCCGAAGGTGTCTGGGCATGCCGTAGCCGCCAATCGGCCTTACAATCACACCCTGTTCGAGTAATAACTGGTTGACCTCTCCGGCCTGTTCACCCACATCTACCGCAATGAAATTGCCGGCAGAGGGAATGTAGTCCAGCCCCATTTCATCGAAAGCACTCGCAAGCTGTTTCATGCCCTCGGCATTGACCTCGCGGGAGCGTTGCAGGTAATTCTCATCATCCAATACCGCAGTCGCTGCCGCCAATGCAAGAGTATCTACATTAAAAGGCTGACGTACCCGATTGAGAACATTGGCAATATCAGATGAGCTTATGCTATAACCCGCACGCAATGATGCCAGCCCCCAGGCCTTGGAGAAGGTACGAGTGACAATCAGATTGGGATAACGCGCCAGCAGTGACAGGCCATCCACATAACCCTCGCCCTGAAGGTACTCGCAGTAGGCTTCGTCCAGAACAACCAGGACCCGCCCGGGAACACGATCAAGAAATGCCTCAATAGCCTCTGCACCGTGAACCGTACCCGTAGGATTGTTGGGATTGGCAACGAATACCAGCTTTGTGCGTTCAGTGACGGCATTGGCCATGGCATCCAGATCATGGCCGTAATCCTTGGCGGGTACGGACACGCCAGTGGCTCCGATAGCCTGGGTTACCAGCGGATAGACGGCAAAAGCATACTGGGAAAACACCACTTCCGACGCCTGATCTGCAAAGCACCGGGTGATCACTTCCAGGACATCGTTGGAACCATTGCCCAGGGTAATCTGTGACGGCTTGACGCCATAACGCGCAGACAGCGCCTGCTTGAGGTCAAAACCGTTGCCGTCCGGGTAGCGACAAAGTTCACCCAGGGCGTCTTTTACCGCCGCCAGGGCCTTCGGGCTGGGGCCAAGCGGGTTCTCGTTGCTGGCCAGCTTGATGATGCTTTCCGGGTCAAGGCCCAGCTCCCGCGCCAGCTCGTCGATAGGCTTGCCCGGCTGATAGGGGGATAGCGCCTGCACACCTTTGACCGCCAGGCTTTGGTAATCAATCGACATGTAACCCTTCCTCAGCAATTCGTGTTTTTTACAAAACCCCGATGGGATAGGAGCCAAGGCGCTTCAGCTCCACCGCCTCTTCATCAATCTCGGAAAGCACCTTGCTGACCTGCTCATCCTCTACATGACCCTCAAAATCAATATAGAAAACGTAGGCCCAGGTTCCGCTTGGTGACGGCCGGGTTTCAATGCGGGTCAGGCTCAGACCGTGCTTGTGGAACGGTTCCAGAAGCTGATACAAGGCACCCGGCTTGTTACGCATGGACACCAGAATGGACGACTTGTCATTGCCACTGGCCGGCACTTCCTCACGCCCGATGATCAGGAAGCGCGTGGTATTGTCCGGACGGTCTTCAATACTGGTCGCCAGCACTTCCAGGCCATAAAGCTCCGCCGCCATATCGCCGGCGATGGCAGCCGTGCCCGGTTCTTCCGCTGCACGCCTTGCCGCTTCTGCGTTACTGCTGACAGTGACACGTTCTATGCCATAGCGGTGGGCGTCCAGCCATTGCCGACACTGAGCAAAGGACTGCTGATGGGAGTAGATGCGAACAATGTCCTGGTCTTTATGCTTGGGCGACACCATCAGGTGGTGATGAATACGCAACTGGACCTCGCCACAGATTTTCAGTGGCGAGGACATGAACATATCCAGGGTATGGTTGATCATACCCTCGGTGGAATTTTCCACCGGAACCACACCGTAGTGAGCCGCGCCGGATTCCACCTCACGGAAAACCGCGTCGATGGCCGGCAGTGGCACGCTGATCACGGAATGACCAAAATGTTTGAGCGCCGCTGCCTGGGTAAAGGTACCAATCGGCCCCAGGAAAGCGATGTGCATGGGTTTTTCCAGCGCCAGGCAGGCAGACATGATTTCCCGGAACAGGCGCGCCATCTCTTCGCCAGAGAGCGGGCCGGGATTACTCTGCTTGATGCGCCTTAACACCCGGGCCTCCCGCTCAGGGCGGTAGAAAAACACATCCTCCCCCGGATGGGCCTCCATCTTTACGCGAGCCACTTCCTGGGCACATTCGGCCCGCTTGCTGATCAGGTCCATGATTTCCCGGTCAACCCGGTCGATCTCGTCCCTCAATTGCCCGAGACGGGCCTGCTCATCATTGCTCATGATCAGCCCCGCTCCTTCGCAAACACCGTCATGTAATCGATCAGCGCATCAACACCTGCTTCGGGCATCGCGTTATAGATGCTGGCACGCATTCCACCCACTGAGCGATGCCCCTTCAGGTTCAGCAAACCACGCTCGTTCGCGCCTTTGAGGAATGCCTCGTTAAGCCCGTCGTCCGCAAGGGTGAAGGGTACGTTCATCCAGGAGCGGAATCGCGGGGAAATCGGGTTGGCGTAAAAATCACTGTCATCAATAAAGCTGTACAGTTTGCTGGCCTTGCGATGGTTGATCTCGCCCATAGCCTTGACGCCGCCCTGCTCTTTCAGCCACTTGAACACCAGGCCGGCGAGGTACCAGGAATAGGTTGCAGGGGTGTTGTACATCGAATCGTTATCAGCAATCACCCGATAGTTCATCATTGTCGGCGTAATCTTGAGAGCCTTACCCAGCAGGTCCTTGCGAATGATGACAACCACCAGACCAGAAGGGCCGATGTTCTTCTGGGCGCCAGCGTAGATCAGGCCGAACTTCGACACGTCCAGAGGGCGTGACAGCAGGGTGGACGACATGTCCGCAACCAGGGGCACGGAACCACTTTCCGGCACGAAATCGAACTCCAGGCCGCCTATGGTTTCGTTGGGCGTGTAATGCAGATAGGCCGCATCGGCACGGGTGCTCCAGCTGTCCTGATCGGGGATGCTGGTGAACCCGTTGGCTTCGCTACTGGCCGCCACGTTCACCTGTGCATAACGGCTGGCCTCGGCAATCGCCTTCTTCGACCAGATACCGGTATTCACATAATCGGCAGAGGTGTTGTCGCCCAGCAGATTCAGCGGAATGGTCGAGAACTGGCTTGAAGCGCCACCCTGCATGAAGAGTACAGCGTAATCATCTGATATACCGGCCAATTCCCTAACATCTTTCTCGGCGGTTTCAGCGATTTCCACAAACTCGTCACCGCGATGGCTCATTTCCATCACCGACATGCCAGTGCCGCGCCAGTCCAGCATTTCATCACGCGCCTGCCGCAGCACCGGCTCCGGCAAGGTCGCCGGGCCTGCACAAAAGTTATACGCCCTGCTCATCGTCCTCACCATCCACAGCGGTCTCATCTTCCGCATCGGTTTCAGCAATACGCTCAACACCCACCAGGCGCTCATCCTCCTGGCTCAGCTTGATCAGGCGAACGCCCTGGGTGTTACGGCTCAGAACCGACACTTCGTCGGTGCGGGTACGCACCAGCGTGCCCTTGTCCGAGATCAGCATCATTTCGTCGCCATCAAACAGCTGCAACGCCCTCACCAGGTTACCGTTTCGCTCGGAACACTGCATGGCGATAACGCCCTGGCTGCCCCGGCTGTATGTCGGGAACTCGTCGAACGTAGTGCGCTTGCCGTAACCGTTTTCACTGGCCGTCAGAAGCACAGCGCCTTCCTCGGGAATAATCAGCGAGACGACATGATGCCCTTCCGGCATCTTGATACCACGCACACCACGGGCTGTCCGGCTCATCGGGCGCACCGCTTCTTCGTTGAAGCGCACGGCCTTGCCCGCGGTGGAGAACAGCATTACTTCGGCATCCCCTTTGGTAATGGCCGCACCAATCAGGGTATCGCCCTCATCGAGAGACAGTGCAATCAAACCACTGCTACGCGGGCGAGAGAAGTTCGGCAGCGGTGTTTTCTTGACCACACCGGCCGACGTCGCCATCAGCACATACTGGTCTTCCGGGTAATCACGCACCGGCAGGAAGGTGGTAATACGCTCACCCTCTTCCAGCGGCAGAATGTTCACCATCGGCCGGCCACGGGACGCACGGCTGGCGCGGGGAATCTCGAATACCCGCAACCAGTAGACCTTGCCACGGTTGGAGAAGCACAAAATGGTGTCGTGGGAGTTCGCGACCAGCAGCTTCTCGACAAAATCCTCATCTTTCATGGAGGTCGCAGCCTTGCCACGGCCACCACGGCGCTGGGCCTGATAATCCTCAACTGCCTGGGTCTTGGCATAGCCACCGTGGGAGATGGTTACCACCAGATCTTCCTCGTCGATCAGATCAGCAATGGTCAGGTCACGCTTGGAACTGGTAATTTCGGTAAGCCGCTTATCGCCAAACTCGGTAACGATGGCCTCCAGCTCTTCGCGGATAACCTGCATCAAGCGGTCCGGATCTCCCAGAATCTCCAGAAGATCGGCAATTTTCTCTAGAATGTCCTTGTACTCGTTCTGCAGCTTTTCGGTCTCGAGACCGGTCAGGCGATGCAGACGCAGGTCCAGAATTGCCTGGGCCTGTTCCGGCGAGAGGTGATACAGGCCATTGCGCAGGCCAAATATCTCCGGCAAGTCATCCGGGCGACAGGCATCTTCACCTGCCCGTTCGAGCATCGCCAGAACGTCACCGGGCGCCCAGCCCTGTGCCATCAGTTTCTCTTTTGCCTCGGCAGAGCCCGGAGATGCCTTGATCAGGGCAATAATCTCATCAATGTTTGCCAGCGCAACCGTCAGACCCTCCAGAATATGGCCACGTTCCCGAGCCTTGCGCAGCTCGAAAATAGTCCGGCGGGTAACCACTTCCCGGCGATGGCGAACAAACGCATCCAGCATCTGCTTCAGGTTGAGGATCTTCGGCTCACCGTTGATCAGGGCAACCATATTGATGCCGAAGACCGTCTGAAGCTGGGTGTGAGTAAAGAGATTGTTGACGATCACATCCGGGTTTTCCCCGCGACGCAACTCAATCACTACCCGGATGCCTTCCTTATTGGATTCATCCCGCAGCTCGGTAATACCTTCCAGGCGCTTCTCTTTAACCAGCTCCGCAATCTTCTCGATCAGCCTCGCCTTGTTCAACTGGTACGGTAGCTCGGTAATAATGACGGCATCGCGGTTGGTTTTCTTGTCGTGCTCGATTTCATGGCGGGCACGGATATAGATACGCCCGCGGCCGGTGCGATAGGCCTCAACAATGCCCGCGCGGCCGTTGATAATGCCCTCGGTGGGAAAGTCCGGCCCCGGAATATGCTCCATCAGGTCATCAATGGTCATGTCCGGATTGTCGATCAGCGCCAGGCAGCCATTCACGATTTCCGTGAGGTTATGGGGCGGAATATTGGTCGCCATGCCCACGGCAATACCGGAGGAGCCGTTAACCAGCAGGTTCGGAACCCGCGTAGGCAGCACTTCCGGGATCTGCTCGGTGCCGTCGTAGTTGGGGACGAAATCCACCGTTTCCTTTTCCAGATCCGCCAGCAGGGAGTGGGCAATCTTCTCCATGCGGATCTCGGTGTAACGCATGGCGGCTGCGTTGTCACCGTCGATGGAACCAAAGTTGCCCTGGCCGTCCACCAGCGGGTATCGCAGGGAGAATGGCTGGGCCATACGGACAATGGTGTCGTAAACAGCGGAATCACCATGGGGATGGTATTTACCGATAACGTCACCGACCACACGGGCGGACTTCTTGTAAGCCTTGTTCCAGTCGTTATTGAGCTCGGACATGGCAAACAGCACGCGGCGGTGCACCGGCTTGAGGCCGTCCCGTACGTCTGGAAGGGCCCGGCCAACGATAACGCTCATGGCGTAATCGAGATAGGACTGTTTCAGTTCGTCTTCAATATTTACCGGCAGGATCTCTTTGGCTAACTCACCCATCGAGAAAGGTTCCTTTGCATTTGCTGGAAGTCGTTTCAGGGCCCTTCAGAGCACCCCATAGTTATTCTTTAATAAGCGGCCAATACTACCACATTCAACCCTTTAGCGGGGTATGTGGCAGTGTCCGTCAGTCAAAAACCACAGTCTTGTTTTCGTAGGTGATCACGCGGTCTTCAATGTGCGCTCTCAACCCGCGGGACAGGGCATTTTTCTCAACATCCTTGCCCAGGCGCACCATATCTTCGATCGAGTCACTGTGGCTGATGCGGATCACATCCTGCTCGATAATGGGGCCTTCATCCAGATCCTGGGTCACGTAGTGGCAGGTGGCACCTATCAGCTTCACACCCCGGCTGTATGCCTGATGATATGGCCTTGCACCCGCGAACGATGGCAGAAAGCTGTGGTGAATATTGATGACCTGGCCGGCGTATTTTTCGCAAAGGCTGGCGGGCAGTACCTGCATGTACCGCGCCAGAACAACGACGTCCGCCTCATAGCCCTCGATCAGACCCTCAACCTCACCAAAGGCTTCGTCACGGTTGCTCTTGTCCACGGGAATATAGTGATAGGGTATTTCGTGCCATTCCACCATGCGCCTGAGATCTTCGTGGTTGGAGATGACGGCAACAATCTCGGCATTGATCTCCCTGCTGTGCCAGCGATGAAGCAGGTCCGCCACACAGTGGGATTCCTTGCTGCACATCAGGATCACTTTCTTGGGCCGCGCCGAGTCAGCGATGTGCCAGTCCATATCGAACTCGCGGGCAATAGGCTCAAAGGCAATGCGAAACTGCTCAAGGCCGAACGGAATGGAGTCGGCCTTGATTTCATGCCGCATGAAAAACCGGCCTGCCTGGGTATCCGAGTGGTGGCTCGCCTCGGTAATCCAGCCATTATAGGTCGACAGGAAATTACTGACCTTGGCAACGATTCCCACCCGGTCCGGGCAGGAAATCACAAGACGATAGGTATGCTCCATGGAAGCCTTTCCTTAATCTGATCCGGGAAAGCGGGCGTGCAGGTTCACACCCCTAAAAATGACCGGCTATGATAGCCTATCTGAGCATCAGAAACGAGGCGCACTGACATGGATAGACACCCCCTACAGGTAGGTAACAGAAAAGCCGAGCCGGGCTATTCACTGGCTAAGAACCTGATCATTACCATTGCATTACTCTTGCCACTACAACCAGCGGTGGCCGACGCCATTCTTGAGGGCGAACGCCACCACCCGGTCAAAGGCATGAACGGAATGGTCGCCACCAGCCATACACTGGCAACTCAAGTGGCACTGGAGGTTCTTGAGAAAGGCGGTAACGCGATGGATGCGGCGGTAACGGCCGGTTTTGCCCTGGCAGTTACTCAACCCCGCTCGGGCAATATCGGCGGGGGCGGATTCATGCTCTATGCGCCCGGTAACGGTGATGCCGTCGAAGCCATCGACTACCGGGAAAAAGCGCCTGCTGCTGCCATGGAAACGATGTTCCAGGATGAAGACGGCAATGTGGTACAGAACCGCAGCCGCTTCACCCATAAGGCTGCCGGGGTGCCCGGCACCGTCGCCGGCCTTGCTCTGGCGCTGGAGAGGCACGGCACCCTGCCCCTGAAACAGGCACTGGCACCAGCGATAAAACTGGCCCGGGATGGTTTTACAGTACCCGCCCGATTCACCGAAGGCCTGGAGCAGGCTCGTGAACGACTGCAACGCTGGCCCGCCACGCTGAGCACTTTCTACAAAAATGACGGGAACGCCTGGCAACCGGGCGAACGTTTCCGGCAACCAGAACTCGCAGACACCCTCCAGCGCATTGCCGATCAGGGCACCGAGGGTTTCTATGAAGGCCGAACCGCACAACTGATTGTGGAGGAAATGGAGCGCCACGACGGCCTGATTACCCTGAGTGACCTGAAAAACTATCAGCCCCAGGTGCGCCAGCCGGTTCATGGCAGGTACCGTGGCCACGACATTTATTCCATGTCACCGCCCTCCTCCGGTGGTACCCATATCGTGCAGATCCTCAATATCCTGGAGGGCTATCCGCTCGCCGATTACGGCCACAATTCCGCCGCCAGCATTCATCACTTGGCAGAAGCCATGAAACTGGCCTATGCCGACCGTGCCGTGTTCCTGGGCGATACCGACTTCGTGGATGTGCCCCTGAAGGGCCTGACCAGCAAGGCCTACGGAGAGGCTTTACGCGAAACCATCGACCCGGACAAGGCGCGGCCGTCATCCGACATCCGCGCAGGCAACCCAGGCGCCTTTGAAAGCCCGGAAACCACCCACTTCTCCATTGTCGACCGCTGGGGCAACGCCGTTTCCAACACCTACACCATCAATTTCAGTTATGGCTCCGGCATTACGGTGACTGGGGCAGGATTCCTGCTGAACAATGAAATGGATGATTTCAGCGCCAAGCCTGGTGAGCCCAACGCCTATGGACTCATCGGCGGTGAAGCCAATAAGGTGGAACCCGGCAAGCGCATGCTGAGCTCCATGTCGCCGACCATCGTCCGGCGCGATGGCCGCAACTACCTCGTTACCGGCAGCCCTGGTGGCTCGCGGATCATCACAACCACCTTGCAGGTGCTCCTCAATGTGATTGACCACAATATGAACATACAGTCTGCGGTCAGTGCGCCAAGGATTCACCATCAGTGGTTGCCGGACGAAATCCGCATCGAGCAGGGAATCAGCCCTGACACCGTGGAGCTATTGGAGAAAAAGGGCCATAAGGTGGTGACTGGTAGCGCCATGGGTGCCATCCAGAGCATACTGATCGACACCGACAGAACACTGTATGGCGGCGCAGACCCCCGCCGCAGCACATCATCAGCCATGGGTTACTGACCCGGGAGGTTTTATGTATCTATCAGTGCAATTGAGCTGCTATCCGCTCGCCGATGATTATAAGCCGCCCATCCGGGCACTTATCGAACGCCTGGAGAAAAGTGGCCTGGAGGTCTATCCCGGGCGCATGAGCACGGAGATGTTCGGGGAGTACGATGAGGTGATGCGTGTGCTTTCTGATACCATGAAGTGGTCATTCGAGGAGTACGGCAAAGCGGTGTTTGTGGCCAAGATCATGGAAGGCGACCGCAGGCCGCGGTAAGCGCCTCTACCCGCGGCCGATAAACAGTGCACCCACCAGCACAAGCCCCAGAAACGCCACCACCATGTTGACCGCCAGCCCCCACCGGAAACCGTATCCGGTGGGGAACTCCGCCGGGCTGAGGGTGCGCAACAGGGCCCGGAACTGACGCGAAGACCACACCGCAGCAAAAGCCCCCAGCAAAATGAAAAGGATGCCAATCCAGAACCCCAGCATGGCATTCACAGCCCCCACACTCTCCGGCGCCAGAACATGCAGCAGTAGCCCCGCCCTTTCAATCAGGAAGCCGAAAGCAATAAAGGATAGGCTGGTGCGGTTCCATGCCAGCAGGGTGCGCTCGGCGGCAAACAGAACTCTCGGATCTTTCAGGTCTGACATGGGCTTCCTTTCTACTCTGGCGTGACTTTCAGAACACGACCATCAGCACTGTCGGTAAGCAGGTAAACCGCACCGTCGGGACCGGTGCGCACATCCCGGATGCGCTCGCCGAGCTCACCAAACAGAACACCGACCTCGTTCGCCCTGCCGTTCTCAAGGCTGACACGATGCACTTGCCTGGTCACCAATCCACCAACCAGCAAATTGCCCTGCCACCGGGGGAACAGATCACCGTCGTAAACGGTCATGCCGGAAGGCGCAATGGATGGTGTCCAGTGCAACATTGGCGGCTCAATGCCCTCCCGCTCACTGAACGGGGTCACCCGCGCGCCGGTATAATCCAGCCCATGGGTGGTAATGGGCCAGCCATAATTGGCCCCAGGGCGAATCACGTTTATCTCATCTCCCCCACGGGGCCCGTGTTCGTGGGCAATAAGACGATCCTTTTCTTTATCGTAGACCAGCCCCTGCACATTGCGATGGCCATAGCTGTAGATTTCACCCCGATACCGGTCACTGTCGGCAAACGGATTATCCTCAGGTACTGTACCGTCCGGATTCAGGCGAACAATACTGCCAATGTGATTTTCCCGCCGCTGGGCCTGCTCCCGGTAATCAAAGCCATCCCCCAGGGTTAATACCAGCGTGTTGTCAGGCAGCCATACCAGGCGCCCGCCATAGTGGGCACTCCCCTTCTTGGACGGCTGCACCCGGAAAATCTCGGTCACGTTCTTCAGAGCTTTATCGTCAAGCTCACCCCTGGCCAGGCAAGCGTGGTTGGCCTCTGCAGTGCCACAGGCATAACTCAGGTAAATCGCCCTGCTCTGTTCGAAATCAGCGGCGGGAAGCACCTCAAACAAACCGGCCTGGCCAGATGCAAATACCTCCGGCACACCTTCCAGGGGCTGCGGTACCAGTTCGCCTTCCGCAGTCAGAAGACGCAACCGGCCCGGTCGCTCGGTGACAAGCATCCTTCCATCTGGCAGGAACGCCAGTGACCAGGGATGCTCCAGGCCCTCCGCCAGGGTTTCGGTCTGGTAGTCTGGCTGCTCATCAGCCACGGCGTCTGACTCCGGCAGGGCCAGCCCACCGGCAATCATCAGTGCCATGATCGGCATGGCGGAGACCCCGCTACTCCGGCGGGCCAGACGGATAACCAACACCGCAAACAGCCAGCCGGCAATCGCAGCGGTCACAATCATGGCAATCGAACCTCCGGCCTCTCGGGTGGCAGCAATAAGCGTGGGCATAGGAGCCAGAGTATCCACCAACCACAACGTCACCCAAAGCCCCACTGCCGCAGCGAGCGGGTAAAGCCACAAACGTCCGGACTCGCCGGCCAGCCTGGCCACCAGCGAGGCAGCACCCTGGGAGAACAGGAAACTGATGCCGAATAGAATGGCATACAGAGGTGCAAAACCAACCAGATCCTGAACACTGGTTTCCAGCCGTTTTGCCATGCTGATTTCAACCCCCAGGCCTTCCAGCGCCTGAAGGTTGAACTGGGTCTGAACAAGACTGCCAAGCACCGAGCCCACTACGAGCGCAACGACAAACGCGAGGGCTACCTTCCACCAGGTGACCGATGCAGCCATTATTTTTCTCCGGAAGGCTCCAGCTTGTCCTGGGTGCGCAGTTCGAAGTCACTGGCGTCGTGCCGTTCGTGCAATTGCTTGCTCTCGTCACCCCAGGTTCGGTTGACCATCAACCCGCGTTTGACCGCCGGGCGCTCTGCTATTTCATCGGCCCAACGCACAACGTTCGTGTAAGTGTGAGCCTCGAGAAATTCGGCCGCTTCGTACACCTTGTTTTTGACCAGGGCGCCGTACCAGGGCCAGATCGCCATATCCGCAATGGTGTATTCATCCCCTGCAATATATCGGTTATCGGCCAATTGGCGGTCCAGCACATCCAGCTGGCGCTTCACTTCCATGGTGTACCGGTTAATCGGGTACTCGTATTTTTCCGGCGCGTAGGCGAAAAAGTGGCCGAACCCGCCACCCAGGAAAGGCGCACTGCCCATCTGCCAGAACAACCAGTTCATGGTTTCGGTGCGGGCTACGATATCCTTCGGAAGGAATTCGCCAAATTTTTCGGCCAGGTACAGCAGAATGGATCCGGACTCGAACACTCGCACGGCAGGCTGGTGGGTATGATCCATCATGGCCGGAATCTTGGAGTTGGGATTGGATTTCACAAATCCGCTGCCAAACTGTTCACCTTCGGTAATGCGAACCAGCCAGGCATCGTATTCCGCTTCCTTGATGCCCTTCTCCAGCAATTCTTCGAACATGATGGTGGCTTTCACACCATTGGGAGTTGCCAGTGAATACACCTGGAACGGGTGCTTCCCGACTGGCAGTTCTTTCTCATGAGTGGGTCCTGCAATTGGCCGGTTGATTTTGGAGAAGGCGCCACCACTCTCGGCATCCCATTTCCAGACTTTCGGCGGCGTGTAGGTATCGTCGGTCATTCAATAATCCTCATCTTGAATCAGGGTGTCCTCATGACTTTGGCAGGCAAACCTCTTTGCTCCGGGAAGTCAGCCTGCTCCATTTGCCTTTGTTATTGTTGCGCACCTTTTGCAGATAACCCGTTACATCGGAAAAGTGTGTGTCATTCGCGCCCATTTTTCTGGCCTCATCACCATGGGTATCTGACATGAACATCAGTGCCTTGTAGTCATCACCTTTTTCGGTGAGCGAGTCACTGAGAAGCGCTAAATGGCTTGCACAGAAGATATGCAGATTGCGCTTGTCGTAATCGACCTCTTCAGCCCAGGCATTGAAGCTGACCACGGCCAGGAAAATCGACACCAACAGGGTTCTCTTCATAAGAATCTACTCCACAGAATGAGTTTTACCCCGCCGCGCGGGCCGCATGCAGCTTTTTATAGCTTTCGACCAGGCGCAGGTGCCTGTCCAGCCCTTCCAGCTGCATATTGGTCGGGGTAAGGCCATGGAATCGAACATCGCCATTCACCGAGCCTACCACGGCCTTCATGGTCTCCTCACCAAACATACGCTGGAGATTGATCAGGTAGTCATCAAGCTCTAGCTCGTCATCAAGGGTAATCTCCAGCACTGCATTTACCGCCCGGTAGAACAGATTGCGCTCTACCGTGTTGTCATTGAACTGCATGAAGGCTTCCACCCGCTCCAGGGCTTCCTCATGCTGTTGCAGGGCCAGGTAAATAAGCAGCTTCAGTTCCAGGATGGTGAGCTGGCCCCAGACCGTATTCTCATCAAATTCGATACCAATCAGGGTAATGATATCTGTGTAGTCATCCATCTGGCTCTCTTCCAGGCGCTCCACCAGATCCGCCAGCTGATCATCACTCAGGGAGTGGAGATTCAGAATATCCTCCCGGTAGTCCAGCGCTTTATTGGTGTTATCCCAGATCAGGTCATCCGCAGGGTAAACTTCGGAATACCCTGGCACCAGAATACGACATACCGGCGCCCCGAGTTCTTCATAGACGGCCACATAGGCTTCCTTGCCCATATCTTCGAGGATAGTAAACAGGCACGCCGCCTCTTCCGCATTGGTGCCCGAAAAGTCCCACTCGTGGAACGGGTAATCCGATTTGGCACTGAAGAAGCGCCAGGACACAACACCGGTGGAGTCGATAAAGTGTTCCACAAAATTATTGGGCTCGGTGACCGCCAGGCTATTGAACGTAGGCGGCGGCACGTCGTTCAGGCCTTCGAAACTGCGACCCTGTAGTAGTTCCGTAAGGCTGCGTTCCAGTGCGACTTCCAGGCTGGGATGCGCACCAAAGGAGGCAAAGACACCACCGGTTCTCGGGTTCATCAGGGTGACGCACATCACCGGGAAGCGGCCACCCAGGGATGCATCCTTGACCAGAGTCGGAAAGCCCTGTGCTTCCAGGGCCTCCACGCCCTCCAGAATGTCAGGATACTTCTCCAGAACGGTCCGGGGCACGTCCGGCAGCGCAAGCTCTTCTTCGATAATCTGCTTCTTCACCGCCCGCTCGAAGATTTCCGACAGGCACTGTACCTGAGCTTCGTGCAGCGTATTCCCGGCACTCATACCATTGCTGAGGTACAGATTCTCGATCAGGTTCGAAGGGAAATAGACCACCTTGCCATCCGATTGACGCACGAAAGGCAGGGAAACAATCCCGCGGTCGGTCTTGCCGGAATTGGTATCGATCAGGTTGGAGCCGAACAGCTCCCCTTCCGGGTTGTAGATAGCCAGACAGTGGTCATCCAGAATCCCTTCGGGCAGCTCGTCATCAGGGCCGGGCTTGAACCACTTTTCGTTCGGATAGTGCACAAACTCGCTGTTGGCGATGTCTTCCCCGAAAAACTGATCGTTATAGAAGAAGTTACAGTTCAGCCGCTCGATGAATTCACCGAGGGCCGAACACAGCGCGCTCTCTTTGGTGGCACCCTTGCCGTTGGTAAAACACATGGGTGAGGCGGCGTCACGAATGTGCAGAGACCACACGTGAGGCACAATATTGCGCCAGGAAGCGATCTCGATTTTCATGCCCAGATTCTCAAGGATACGGGTCATGTTGGCGATCGTCTGTTCCAGGGGAAGATCCTTGCCCTCGATATAAGTGCTGGTACCGCCCTCCGGTTTGGTCATCAGCAAGGCCTGGGCGTCCGCACCCAGGCTTTCAACCGGTTCAATCTCGAAGGTCGGGCCGGTTTGCACCACCTTCTTGACCGTACACCGGTCAATGGACCGCAGAATGCCCTGCCGGTCCTTGTCGGAGATGTCTTCCGGAAGCTCTACCTGAATTTTGAAAATCTGGTTGTAGCGATTCTCGGGATCCACAATATTGTTCTGGGACAGGCGAATGTTCTCGGTGGGTATATCACGCGCCAGGCAATAAACGCGCACAAAATAGGCTGCACACAAAGCCGAAGAAGCCAGAAAATAATCAAAGGGGCTGGGCGCCGACCCATCACCCTTGTAGCGGATGGGCTGATCAGTAACGACGGTGAAATCGTCAAACTTGGCTTCAAGCCTGAGGTTGTCGAGAAAATTGACGTTGATTTCCATGGCGAAGCATCCGGATTGGAGGATTTTGCAGGTCGTAACCTTGAATGGCCGCCATTATCCAGTTTTTACCGCCCTTCGTCTTGGTCAGTCGGTCACATTATACGCCAGCCCCTACTTACCACCGAGTGCCGCGCCTGCGATGGTTATACCGATTCATACTCACTCGTATGATTGAGTTCACGCTTGTTCCCTTTGTAAGCCTCGTAAAGCACCCGATGCCGACGGAGACCATACTCATCTGACCGGGTATCGTAAGCAGCTACCCACTCGATAAGATTTTCCAAATTTTTATCTTGTTCTTCTTTTGAGCCGAATTTCTCTGGCTCCCAAGGGCGTGCGCGACAATGGGCGATACATACATCAACTCCCGGGTTCAGAAAAATGAGCTCGTCGCACTCGCCCAGGATCGGCTCGATTATGTCTGCGTAACACCCTTCAATTATCCAGCTCTCATGATCGGCGATGAAAACCCTTACATCGGCGATGCTATCCTGGAGTGGCCGCCTCTGCGTCCCCTCGCAAAATGCCACTTCGTCAAGAGACAGGCGAGCGGCTGGGTGTTTGGCAATCAATCTCTTTGAGAGAGTGCTTTTACCGGCTCCGGCATTCCCAAGAAGTATCGTTTTCACCGTGCTTTTCCTTCCTCGGCATATCGCCAGCGGCAAGGGCGCGAAGCGGCCCCAGAAACTTTATGAACTCAGAATCTTCGAGCATCGATAGGGCTGGATTCACTATGTAACGTCGCAATCACGCGATTATCGCGTGCATTGCTTTGTTATCTGACTGCTCAATGTCCCGGTTCCCACTCGGCATATGCCGGGATATGCGAGCCATATTCCAGCCACGGCACTTCGTGCGAATTCCAAATCTTGCGCTCGGGTCTGCAAAAGGGGTCTTCATCCAAACTCGCCACGCGCAGAACCAGACGAGGACTTCCCTTTTTTGTTGCAACTAGCTGGGAACCACAGTTTGAGCAGAAATAGCGCAGTTTGCCTGGTGAAGACTCGAAGCCCTTGAGCATATCTACGCCTTTCGTCCACCGAAAATGCTCGTGGAGCACTCCTGCTCCCGTATTAAAGGCCGCGGAATGCGCTTTTTGGCATGTTCTGCAAGAGCAGTGCTGAATCGGGGTATCTAGCCGATCCACTTCATACTCGATACTTCCACAAAGGCAACTTCCCTTCATTTACTTTCCTCTCAGCGCCTTCAGATAATGCTCTGGCGTTGCGGCGTGCCGGGGCGCCAAAGTAGGCACGTCCGACAACAGCTACTGGTTAAATGCTTGCATGCGCATAAACTCGGGCTGTTAACCCCGCAAATTTCCTCCGTTCCAGAAAAGCATCTCAAAGGCCCTGTTGGTTCCCTCTCCCATTTCAGAGACCAGATCGTTGTGCATTCTGGACCTGGCTATCACCGGCATTTAACGCCCGCCATGCAAGCGACCTTCCACGTACTTGTTAAGGATGCTGGCGGGAGTCGGTAGGCATGGTTTCCGTTTTCTCGTGGCCACAGTTTGGGCATTAGATCGTCGACTCCAGGACTGTACTGGCCATAATCATGCTTCCTTATCGTTAAAGGCTACCGCTATGGAGCGCAGCGTAATAGCAGTCTGGTGGAGCGCCTGTCCATGATTTGACGCACCGTTGCGCTGCCAAACGCGCTGTCTCTAAGATCCGGGAGGATTGAGGAGACCTTTACTTTATCGTCGAGCCGTCCTTCAACTACAAGGACCTCAGCCAGGAGTCCCGTAATGGACTTGGTCATCGACATGGCGGCATGCTTGGCCATCTCGTCGAGACAGCCAAAGTATTTCTCATAAACGACTCGCCCCTTGTGGAGGATGAGAATGCCGTCAGTATAATTCGCGGACAGTGACTCCTTCCATGTCATCGATTTTCCGGCACCCGCGGGCGTGAAAGTCACGGCGTCAATACTGTCATCGATTGCGTAATCTAGCGGAACCGTCGGGCCGATCCCTCTATTCACTTGCTTTGTTGGCATCAATTCCCGAATGTGGCATACCGTCCATCGCAGCTTTGGAAAGCTAAAGAAATCAGATTCCGGCTGCATAATCAACTTCCCAGGCGACGGGGGGAAACCCGTCATCCAGCCTAACCGTTTAGGGTCAGATTCCTCGGCGCTCATGTAGGGACTGGACTGAGCATTGGTTTGCGCAAAAAGACCTAAAACCATCAGGAAGCCTACGAGCAAAGAGAGCGAAATACGAATTGGACGCTTCATGATGTTTCCTCCATGCAGATTATTGCATGGCTCTCTTCATTGAGGGCGAACGCGGAGCTTTGCGGCAATTTCGGAACCGCGCAGCGGTGGAAAAATTGTCCGGCAACAGCGGCTTGTTATGCATTATTCGTAGTGGCTCCAGAGCCTCAGAACTTTCACCATCCGCTCGTCGTCGACCACCTGGTAAACCAGACGATGCTGAATATTTATCCGGCGTGAGTAGGCCCCCGCAAGATCACCAATGAGTTTCTCAAACGGGGGCGGTTTCCGATACGGATCTTCTGAAATCAGTGCCAACAGTTCCTGGGCCTTGGGCTTCAGGCCACTGGAAGCCAACTTCTTTGCATCTTTCTGGGCTTGCTTGGTGTAAATCAACTTCCATGTCACCAGTCCAACTCCTCATCACATTCATCTACGGGGGTATCCATCCCCTCACGAATAGACTCACGCATACCTGGTACGGAGAGCAGATAAAGTGTTTCCTGAATGGCCGACCAATCCTCCTCGGATACCAAGACGGCCTTGTTTCTCTTACCCATAATGACGATTGGTTGGTGGGACTCGGCAGTTTCGTCAATTAACCGATAAAGGTTACTGCGCGCCTCAGTTGCTGTAATTCCAGTCATGACGAACCTCTTGCGTGCTCAGATTTTCATCAATTGTACGCCTTTTGGTACGTACGTCAAGACGAACGTTCTGCATAACGCTGCCAGCATGCGCGCCTTTGTAGTGGAGACGAAGCCGCAACGAAAAAGGCGTCGCCGTGCCTGGCCTTGATAACTATCACTGCCACGGAAGTTTGAGATCCCTATGCTTGGCCGCACAGTCTCGGAGGTATAAGTTGATCAAGCTCTGATAGGGAATTCCTTTTCGCTCTGACATTTGTGCCCCTGTTCGACCCGGAATTCTCAGCGGACAGCTACGGCGTCCGTCCGGGCCGGAACGCGCACCAGGCGGTGCGACGGGTACAAAGTGTTCTCAAGGAAGGGAGGCGCTTTACCGTGGATGTGGACCTGTCGAAGTTCTTCGACCGGGTCAATCACGACCTGCTGATGACGCATCTGCTGGCTAACATCATGCTCGACCCACTGGATAAAGAACTGGAGCGGCAACACCGCCAAGAGCCGGGTTGTCAGTCAACGACAAATGACATCTATTCCAGGCGCGCCTATTTCACACTGCCTCATATTGTCACCGTCAAACTTTCTTTTTTTATCAGACCATTACCAATTTTCAAAACATAACCGGCCTGTAGATAGGCGTCGATTTTTGAACCTTATCCTAAGCGCCTGTTCGTTTATTCAGAATCGTTATTTACGCACTATTTCATGCTTTTCATAGAGTTGTAAGCCTGCCAAAACGAAGTTCATGGAGTTTTTCGGGATGAATCTCAATTAGTGGCGCGCTTGGTGTATGGCTCAGGCCTTCGAATCAAGGAAGGCTTCTAACTCTGCCAGTTACTGGCGGGAATTCTTTGAACATGGATGTGGCTGATAAGCCGGATAGTCGGGCGAACCAGGAACTGAAAGCTGCCGATAATGAACAGCCAGATTGCTGCTTTCTCGTACTCGGGGAACAGAAACAGGATGCTGCCCACCAGAAACCAGATAGCAATGAAAAAGTCGTTGATGATGCTGATCACCTCGTAGCGGCGGCGAATGATCAGTTCCTCGTGCCCAAGTTTCAGAGTCAGGGGGTTATCGGTGCGGTCTTCAATCATTCTGTTAATGATCTCCGGAAGGAGCGCGGCGGAAATTGAATTCCGCCGCGGTTCGGGTTATTGCAGGTCGTTAAAGGCAGCGTCGGTTCTCGCTGCCAGAATGAAATCGTTCTTGTGCAGGCCGCCGATTTCATGGCTCCACCAGCTTACCGCGACTTTTCCGTACTCCAGAACAATCACGGGGTGATGGTTTTCGGCTTCCGCCAGGTCACCGATCTTGTTGGTGAACTCCAGAGCCTTAACAAAGTTTTTGAGTTTGTAGACCCTGTGGAGTTGCTCTTCGTCGTTAATGTCCAGGATTTCCCAGTCCGGAACATTTTTGTGTAACTGCTGTTTTTCTTCCTCGGTCGCCCTGGGGGCGTTCGGGCTGCAGGCTTCACAGCTGTGTTCTTTCAAGTCACTCATTTCAACCTCCATGGTTGATGGCTGTACTACAAGCGTGGGTTCGTTCAGCCAGATTATCAACCGGGCGCTTGAAATCACCTGCCTTTCAGAATACTGTATATTTAAACAGTATATTGAGAGCTATCCATGAGCGAGATTCTGAACACGCTGATGCAGGATGCACGCGTCTGGCAGGGCCACCAACATATCCGCACGGTCCAATCGGCGGAGCCAACCGGTTACCAGGTTCTGGACAACCAGCTTGGTGGTATCGGTTGGCCCAAAGGTGCCTTGAGTGAGTGTTTGCTGGATACGCCCGGCATCGGTGAATTGCACCTGTTGCTGCCCCTGATGCAACGGCTGTCTCACAGCGGCAAAACCGTATTCTGGATTAATCCGCCTCACATGCCCTACGCACCTGCCCTCGCGCGGGAGGGTGTCAATCTGGACCAGGTGATACTGATTGACACTGAAGACGAAGGCGACTTCCTGTGGACGCTGGAGAACTGCCTGCGCTCGCCGGTAACCGGCCTGGTGATGGCCTGGCCCGGAAAGCTGGTCGCGCGGGAGGTACGGCGCTTACAACTGGCGGCTGAAGCCGGCAGCAATGTGTGCGTGCTGTTCCGTGAACGCCGCTACGCCGAACAGAACTCCCCGGCAGCACTGCGCCTGGAACTGGCTCCCGGAGACCAGCAGGATCTCACGGTAAATGTGCTGAAACGCCGCGGTAGCTGGCCCGGGCAGTGTTGCTCTCTGGCGATGAACCAGCGGGCCGACCTGGCTTTCCGGGAATCGCCCCGGGTAGTTCAGGGCCCATGGTCTGGCCGGGCCGGGTAAGGCACGTCATGCTCTGGTTGTACCTGCACTTCCCTCACCTGCTGCTGGACCATATTCGCCGCTCCCGTGAACAACAGGGGGCGCTGGCCGTTGTGGAAGGGTCCGGCCAGAAAGTCATCCAGGCCTGCCCGGAAGCTCAGGCCCAGGGTGTGCAGGCTGGCATGCGCCTGAAAACCGCCATCAGCCTGGCACCCGAACTGGGCATGGTAAGGGCGGACCATCAGCAGGAAGCACGAATACTGGAAGACCAGGCTCGCTGGTTGTACCGCTTTGCGGCCCATATCGTACTGGTGCCACCTGATGGTCTGCTGGCAGAAGTGGGCAGTCTGCAGCGGCTTTATGGTGGGTTGTCAGCGGTCTGGCAAACCGTGGAACAAGGCCTGAACGAGCGACAGCTTAATGCCTGGGTTGCCATCGGTCATACGCCACTGGCAGCACGGCTGATTGCCCGCACGGGCAGGGGCGAATGCACGGCGGATAAGGGCCACATCCTGCGCATACTGGGGCAGATGTCGCTGTTGGCTGCAGGGTTTGATGACAAAACCCGTACCCGGCTGCAACGGATTGGCCTGAAGACCTTCGGTGAAGTGCTTGCGCTACCACCCAATGAACTGGCCCGCCGTTTGTCGCCGGAAACCCTGGCCCATGCCCAGAAAATCCAGGGTAACCGGGCAGACCCACAAACACCCTGGCAACCACCCCATTACTTTCGCCAGCAGGCCGACTTTGTGCAGGAAATTGAACAGTCCCAGAGCCTGCTGTTTCCGCTTCAGCGCATCCTTTCCGAGTTCGAGGAAGACCTTTGCTGGCGTCAGCAGGATACCGACAGCCTGCTCCTGGTTCTGAAGCATCGTCACCAGGAGCCTACCCGTCTGCGAATTCGCACGTCCGGGCCGGAGCACCGGGCTGACGCGTTCCTGAACCTGATACGGCTGCGGTTGGAGCAACACCCGCTAAGGGCCCCGGTGATCTCGCTGGTGCTGCTGGTCAAGCGTTTCCTGGGGCGGGAAGCAACCACTAGCCAGGATCTTCTGGGGGAAACACAGGATCTGAACGAAGCCTGGCACACCCTGATCAGCCGCCTGCAGGCGCGGTTGGGTGACAATGCCCTGCGGCAGCTAACCCCACAGGCAGATCACCGCCCTGAAAGGGCCTGGTCCGCCTCCGAAGTGCTGCGTGGGCATAACAACCGGTTGCCGGATTACACCCAACTCCCCCGCCGCCCTTTATGGTTGCTTAAAGGCCCACAACCGCTTACCGAAACCCCGCCCGTATGGTTTTCGGGGCCGGAACGGATTAGTGGTGGCTGGTGGGATGGCCAGCGGGTACACAGGGATTATTACATTGCACAACTGGCCAGCGGCCAGCTTGCCTGGGTATTCAGGGATGTGCGGGACGGCTGGTTTGTACACGGGTGGTTTGGCTGATGAGCAAGGATACGTACGCGGAATTATTCTGCTTCAGCAATTTCACCTTCCTGACCGGAGCCTCACATCCCCATGAATTGGCAGAACAGGCAGACAAACTGGGCTACACCGCCCTGGCAATTACCGACGCCTGCTCCGTAGCCGGCATCCCCCGGGCCTGGGCCGCACTGAAAGAAAGCCCGGTAAAGCTGATCACCGGCAGCTGGTTTGAGCTTGAAGACGCTCCTCCAGGGGCCGCTGTTCCCCACTTTATTCTTTTGGCTCGTACCCGCAAAGGGTATGGCCAGCTCTGCCAGTTGATCACCACCGGGCGACGACGCGCGGAAAAAGGCCATTACCGGCTCTTCTTCCGGGATATTGAAACCCACACGCTGGATGATTGCCTGTGTTTGTGGCTGCCTCCCTCTCCCGGTGAAACAACTGCGGAGCAGGCCCTGGCCTGCGGCGAATGGATACAGCGTCTGTTTGAACCCGGTCTTTGGATAGCTGCCGCCCGAACCCTTGAAGCCGGAGAGGAGCTGCAGCTGGCCCGCGTGCGCTGGCTCGCTGAGCACTTGCGCTGCCCGGTCGCGGCCACCGGCGAGGTGCATATGCACAGCCGGGATCGCCACCCCCTGCAGGACGTACTGACCGCTCTGCGCAACCATACCAACCTGGAGAATGCCGGCCACTGCCTGTTTCAGAACGGGGAGCGCTATCTGCGGCCACTGCCGGTTTTGCAGCGTCTTTACCCGGAAGCCTGGCTCAGGGAAACCCTGGCCATTGCCCGGCAATGCACCTTCGAGCCCGGCAGCCTGCGTTATGAATACCCGCCGGACCTGGTCCCGGACAAAGAATCACCAGCAGCCTACCTGAAACGGCTGACCTGTGAGGGCGAGCGCCGGCGCTACCCCGAAGGCACCCCGCTGAGCGTTCAGGGTCTCATCCGCAAAGAGCTGGCATTGATCTCGGAGATGAAGTACGAACACTACTTCCTGACCATCCATGACATCGTCGCCTTTGCCCGCAGCAGGGGCATCCTCTGTCAGGGCCGGGGCTCCGCGGCCAACTCCGCCGTGTGTTATTGCCTGGGCATTACCGAAGTCAATCCAGCACGGGTGGAGCTGCTATTCGAACGGTTCATTTCCAAAGACAGGAACGAGCCACCCGACATCGATGTGGACTTCGAGCACGAGCGGCGTGAGGAAGTTATCCAATACATCTACCAGCGCTACAGCCGCGAACGGGCCGCCCTGGCTGCCACTGTGATCCGTTACCGGCCACGCAGCGCCATTCGCGACGTGGGTAAGGCCCTGGGTTTTGACCCGGCCATGGTGGAGCAATTACTGGAGGGTATCGACTGGCGGGACAGGGCCAGCGACTGGCGCCAGCAGATTCTCGACAAACACCTCACCCGCAACCCCAAGGTGGCCGACCAGTTCTTTACCCTGGTGAATACCCTGCTCGGCTTTCCCCGCCACCTGTCCCAGCATGTAGGCGGTTTTGTGATCAGCGCTGGCCCGCTGGCCGAACTGGTACCGGTTGAGAACGCCGCCATGGCGGACCGTACGGTGATCCAGTGGGACAAGGACGACCTGGAAAGCCTGGGCCTGATGAAGGTGGACGTGCTGGCTCTGGGCATGCTGACCGCCATCCGCAAGGCACTGGCGCTGATCAGCGAAGAAAAAGGCGCACCCTTCACTATCCAGGACGTTCCCCAGGAAGACCCGGCCACCTACGCCATGCTTCAGAAAGGCGACAGCATTGGTGTTTTCCAGGTGGAGTCCCGCGCCCAGATCAATATGCTGCCACGCCTGAAGCCAAGCACCTATTATGACCTGGTGATCGAAGTTGCCATCGTGCGCCCTGGCCCCATCCAGGGCGATATGGTGCACCCTTACCTGCGCCGCAAGCATGGCCTGGAACCGGTCGACTACCCTAACGACGCCGTGCGGAAAGTTCTTGAGCGTACCCTGGGGGTGCCTATCTTTCAGGAACAGGTCATCAAACTCGCCATGGTGGCCGCCGGTTTCTCCGCCGGTGAAGCCGACCAGCTCCGCCGTGCCATGGCCGCCTGGAAGTCCCACGGTGATCTGACTCCCTTCCGGGACAAGCTCGTGAACGGCATGCTGGAGCGGGGGCACGATACTGATTTTGCCGAACGGCTGTATCTGCAGATCTGCGGTTTCGGCGGTTACGGCTTCCCGGAATCCCATGCTGCCAGCTTTGCATTGCTGGTGTATGTCTCTTCCTGGATCAAGCGTCACCACCCGGCCGCCTTCTACTGCGCCCTGCTCAACAGCCAGCCCATGGGGTTCTATTCACCATCCCAACTGGTTCAGGATGCCCGACGCCATAACGTCACGGTGCTGCCTCCGGATGTGAATCATAGTCAGTGGGACCACACCCTAACTGGCCCTGAACGCCACCTACGCCTGGGCCTGAGGCTGATACAGGGCCTGTCCAGCAGCGGGGGCGAAAGACTTTGTCAGTATCGTCCTCCAGAAGGTTACCGCTCCGCTGGCGAACTGCGACACCTGGCCGGCCTGAACCAGCGGGATATGGAGCTTCTTGCAGGCGCCAATGCCATGCCGGACTTCACCGCTAATCGCCATCAGGCTTACTGGCAACTGCTCGACCATGAA
The DNA here is from genome assembly GCF_023555055.1 of Marinobacter sp. ATCH36. Classification (GTDB taxonomy): domain Bacteria; phylum Pseudomonadota; class Gammaproteobacteria; order Pseudomonadales; family Oleiphilaceae; genus Marinobacter. The sequence goes on along the minus strand of NZ_JAMJPL010000005.1, from coordinate 88,805 downwards.
CAGCCCACGGAACTCTTTGCTGAAGAAGTGCCAGCCAGCTACCAGCCGGAACCTTGCGCCCACCTCCCTGAGCCCACCGAAGGCCAGAATGTACTGGCCGACTACGCCAGTCAGGGCCTCACCCTGCAACGCCATCCTCTGGCTTTACTCCGGGAGCAGGGCCATCTCAAATTCTGCCTCAGCGCCGAACAGCTCAAAACCACCAAAGCCGGAATCCCCGTCCAGGTTGCCGGCCTGGTCACCGGCCGCCAGCGACCCGGCTCTGCCTCCGGGGTTACCTTTGTCACCCTGGAAGACGAAACCGGTAATGTGAACGTGGTGGTCTGGCTGGAGACGGCACGGCGGCAGCGCAAGCCGCTGATAACGGCGCGGTTGTTACATGTGAAGGGAGTGCTGGAAAGAGAGGGTGATATTGTTCACGTGATGGCGGGGAGGTTGTCGGATTTAAGCCATTTGATTGAGGCCTTACCCGTCAGTTCGCGGGATTTTCATTAAAAAACCCCGCCGTGTGACGGGGTTCATTTGGCACTGCAGAGAACGATCAGCCCAGAAGCTTGATCATTACACCTGCGGCCACCGCAGAGCCGATAACACCGGCCACGTTCGGGCCCATGGCGTGCATCAGCAGGAAGTTATGCGGGTTGGCCTCAAGGCCGACCTTGTTGGACACCCGTGCTGCCATCGGCACCGCGGATACACCGGCGGAACCGATCAGTGGGTTGATGGGTTCTTTGACGAACGTATTCATCAGCTTTGCCATCAGAACACCACAGGCCGTGCCAACGCCGAAGGCCACAATACCCAGCCCCAGGATGCCCAATGTCTGAGCGTCCAGGAAACTGTCTGCCATCAGCTTGGAACCGACGGACAGCCCCAGGAAGATGGTCACGATATTGATCAGCGCGTTCTGAGCGGTGTCGCTCAGTCGCTCGACCACGCCACACTCCCGCATCAGGTTACCGAAGCAGAACATACCCAGCAGCGGAGCCGCATCCGGAAGGAACAGGGCAACAGCGACCAGCACCACGATAGGAAAGACAATTTTCTCTTTCTTCGTCACCGGACGCAGTTGGGTCATCTTGATGGCCCGCTCTTTCTGCGACGTCAACGCCTTCATAATCGGCGGCTGAATCATTGGCACCAGCGCCATGTAAGCATACGCTGAAACCGCGATTGCACCAATCAGGTGAGGCGCCAATACGCTGGACACATAGATGGACGTGGGGCCGTCCGCACCACCGATAATACCAATGGCAGCTGCTTCCAGGATGGTGAAATCAAGGATGCCCAGCCAGTCCAGCAATGCAGCACCCAGCACGGTACCGAAAATACCGAACTGAGCGGCAGCGCCCAGCAGCAGTGTCTTCGGGTTTGCCAGCAGCGGGCCGAAGTCCGTCATCGCACCCACACCCATGAAGATCAGCAGCGGACCAACAGTGCTACCAATCACAATGGTGTAGAAGTTGTAGAGCATGCCGTTGCCGTAGCCGTTATCCTGGGCAACCGCATTGGCCATGCTGATGGTGGCGTAACTGGCGTCGTTATACGCCGCCTTGAACGCTTCCTTGACCTCCGGCGTTACCGCCTGGCCAGCTTGATAAGACACGTCCAGCACACCCGCCAGCGCCGCCAGAACCTGAGGCTTGGCAAAGTGCAAGGCATTTTCCGCCGCAGACAGGGCAAGCCCCGCCTCCGGAATGTTTGCCAGAATACCACCGAAGCCAATCGGCACCAGCAGCAATGGCTCAAACTTCTTGCGAACCGCAAGATACAGAAGCCCCAGGCCGATGAGGATCATCACCACCTGGCCCGGCTCTATATTGAACAGGCCACTGCCCGTCCACAACGTCAGTAATTTTTCCATGGAATGCTGGCCCTTATGCGATTGTCAGCATTTCATCATCAACGGAGACGGCATCACCGACCTTGATGAAGACTTCGCCGATAGTACCGGCCTTGGGTGCGCGCACCTCGGTTTCCATTTTCATGGCCTCGAGGATGATCAGTACATCACCCTCTTCAACAGCGTCACCCGGGGAAACCAGTACCTTGAAGATATTGCCGCCCAACGGCGCCGGAACAGGGTCACCACCGCCAGCAGGAGCAGCTGGAGCGGGCGAGGAAGCCGCAGGCGCCGATGCGCCGGAGCCGTCCTTGCCTTCGATTTGGCTGATCTCGCCGCCTTCACTGACAGCCACCACGTATTCCTTACCGTTTACCTCTACGGTGTAGGTTTCAGCGCCACCTTTCTTGGCGGGAACCGATGCTGCAGCGGCGTCTTCCTTGGTGGGGACCGGCTCGAAGGCGTCCGGGTTACCACGGTTTTCAAGGAACTTCAGACCAATCTGCGGGAACAGGGCGTAAGTGAGAACGTCGTCCACTTCCTGCTCAGCCAGCTTTATGTTCTTTTCCTTGGCAATTTCCCGGAGCTCGTCGGTCAGTTTGTCCATTTCCGGCTCAATCAGGTCAGCCGGGCGGCAGGTAACGGGCTCTTTTCCGTCCAGAACACGGTCCTGCAGCTCCTTGTTCATAGCCGCCGGGGCAGCACCGTACTCGCCCTTCAGGATTGCTGCGGTTTCCTTGGAGATCGATTTATAGCGCTCTCCGGTCAGAACGTTCAGTACTGCCTGGGTACCAACAATCTGGGAGGTTGGTGTTACCAGCGGGATGAAGCCCAGATCTTCACGCACCTTGGGAATCTCATCCAGAACCTGGTCGAATTTGTCGGCCGCGTTCTGCTCTTTCAGCTGGTTTTCCATGTTGGTCAGCATGCCACCCGGTACCTGGGCAATCAGGATGCGGGAATCAGTACCTCTGAGGCTGCCTTCAAATCTCGCGTACTTCTTACGGACTTCACGGAAGTAACTGGCAATCTCCTCAAGCAGGTTCAGATCGAGACCGGTGTCACGCTCGGTTCCTTCAAGAATCGCCACCACCGCTTCGGTGGGCGAATGACCATAGGTCATACTCATTGAGGAAATGGCGGTATCCACGTTATCGATACCGGCTTCCGCTGCCTTGATGGCGGTGGCAGTGGACATGCCAGTGGTTGCGTGGCACTGCATGTGAATCGGAATATCCAGTTCTTTCTTCAGACGGCTGACCAGATCAAAAGCCACATAGGGCTTGAGAATACCCGCCATGTCTTTGATAGCGATGGAGTCCGCACCCATGTCGGCGACTTCTTTCGCCAGCTCTACCCACATCTCGATGGTGTGCACCGGGCTGGTAGTGTAGGCGATAGTGCCCTGGGCATGCTTGCCAGTCTTGCGAACGGCCTTAATGGCACGATCCAGGTTACGGGGATCGTTCATCGCATCAAAAATACGGAACACGTCAACGCCATTGTCGGCGGCACGTTCACAGAAACGGTCCACCACATCATCCGCGTAGTGACGGTAACCCAACAGGTTCTGACCCCGCAGAAGCATTTGCTGCTGGGTATTGGGCATGGCTTTCTTCAGCTCACGAATGCGCTCCCACGGATCCTCGCCCAGATAGCGGATGCAGGAATCAAAGGTAGCTCCACCCCAGGATTCCAGAGACCAGAAGCCTACTTGATCCAGCTTCTCGGCAATGGGCAGCATATCGTCAAGCCGCATGCGGGTGGCCAGCAGGGACTGGTGGGCGTCACGCAGAATAACGTCCGTAATCCCCAGCGGTTTCTTTGTGTCAGTCATCGTGTCAGCCTTCTGTTTAAAGGTTCTAATCTGTCTGCCAGGTCACTTCTTGTGGCGTGACCGGTATTGTGCAATCGCTTTTTTAATCGCTTCAGCGGTGTCAGGATCAACTGGCGAGGGCGCTGAAGGCTTTGCACGTGAAGTTCGGGCCGGCGCAGGCTCAGGCTCAGCCGGGCCAAACCGGAGTACCAGTTTTGACATGAGCAGGGTTGCAAACACCAATATGATCAGGAATGCGAAGACAAACCCCATGCCTGCGACCATCAGATCAATGGCTTGTGACATCAGCTCATTCATAACGAATAGCTACCTGTATTGAGTTGTTGATTTTCCCGTATCGCCTGCAAATCCGCGGAAACCATCCACAGACCAGCCAATCCGGGGGGCAAAATCCCGCGTAATTTACCGGTTTCCGACCCGCTGAGCAACCTAATTGCAGGTTTCAATAGGTAGTTTCCCAGCGCCCTGGCCCATAATGACGGGGCCCAGGAAGGTAAAAGCAATTCTCATTCATGCATAGCGTACGCGCATTTTTCGGCCTTTTATGCGGCCTTGTTCAAGCCTTTTCAGGGCCATTGCCGCTGATTCCTTCTCAACGGCAACGAAACACTGAAAATCAAACAGATCAATCTTCCCGACCACCTTGCCCGGCAGCCCGGCCTCACCGGTAAGCGCGCCAAGGACATCGCCCGGCCTGACCTTGTCTTTGCGGCCACCCGCAATGCACAGGGTTTTCATCGCCGGGGCAGACGGCTTCATAGGCGTTGCCAGCAAGTCTGCAGTACTTCCCCACTCCACTGCCTGTTTGCGCTCTGCCTCCAGCCGGTTGATCTTGTGTGCCTGAGACGGCGTGCAGAATGTTACGGCCAGGCCCTGCTCCCCTGCACGCCCTGTTCTTCCAACCCGGTGGGTATGCACTTCCGGGTCGCGTGCAGGCTCCACGTTCACCACCAACGGCAGGGACTTGATATCAAGCCCACGGGCGGCAACATCAGTTGCAACAAGTACCGAACAGCTCTGGTTGCCAAAACGCACCAGAACGCTGTCACGCTCCCGCTGTTCCAGGTCACCGTGCAGGGGCAAGGCTGCAAACCCCAGACCGTTCAGTTCGCTGGCCACTTCATCGCACTGCTGCTTCCTCGTGCAGAAGGCAATACAGGAGGCAGGTTGATGCATCGACAGCAATGCTGCGAGAGCCTGAACCTGCTGCCCCGGCGCAATCTCATAGAACCGCTCGGTAATGTCGGACTCTACCGCCTGACTATCAATCCTCACATCCACCGCAGTGGTCTGGTATTGCTCACTGAGTTTGCGGATATTTTCCGGCCAGGTGGCGGAAAACATCAGGGTCTGCCTTTTTTTCGGCGCCTGGCTGATAATGTCTTCCACGGCCTCCTGAAAGCCCATATCCAGCATCCGATCAGCTTCATCCAGAACCAGGGTTTCAAGCTGGTCCAGTTTTAAAGTCTCCTTACGTAGATGATCCTGAATCCGCCCCGGCGTTCCCACCACAATATGGGCGCCGTGGCTGAGTGAGCCTATCTGCGGGCCAATTGAAACTCCGCCACACAACGAAAGTATTTTTACGTTATCCCTTGCCACCGCCAGTTCTCGCAGGGATTTGGCCACCTGGTCTGCCAGTTCACGCGTTGGGCACAGCACCAGCCCCTGAACTACGAACCTTCGCGGCTTCAGCTTCTCCACCATGGGGATACCGAAAGCCGCCGTCTTGCCGCTGCCGGTCTGTGCCATGGCAATCAGATCACTGCCCTCAAGCGCATGAGGCAAGGTGCCGGCCTGGATGGGGGTCGGGTTTTCAAAGCCAAGCCTCGACAGGTTCGCGAGCATTGGCCGGGAAAGACCCAGCTGGTTGAATGAAGGCATATATATTCCTGGAGATAGCGAAAAAAGGATGGGTTCGACCGGGTGCGTTCCGGGCGTATAATGGTGCCAGTTTACCAGAAATAGCCAACTGTCACGGAGCAATGAATGCCATCACTACAGGATCAGCTGTTAAAAGCCGGCCTGGCCGATGAGAAGAAGGCCAAAGCCATTCGCAATGAGAAGCACAAGAAACGCAAGCAGCAACCCAAGGGCGCCGTTGAAGTCAACGAAGCCGAAGTCAGAGCGCGGCAGGCAAAAGAAGAGAAGGCAGAGAAAGACCGGCAGTTGAACCTCCAGCGCCAGAAGGAAGCCGAGAAAAAGGCCATACAGGCGCAAATTCGGCAACTGGTGGAAACCAACCGTCTTGACCGCTCCCGGGGTGAGACATCCTACCAGTTCGTGCATGACAAAAAGATCAAGAAAATCTTTGTGGACGACACCATGGTGGACCAGCTTTCCCGGGGCCGGCTGGCCATTGTGTTGGTGAGCGACGCCTACGAAATTGTTGCTGAGGGCGTCGCCCGGAAAGTCATGGAACGGGATGAGAGCGCTGTTGTGGTGCTGCATGACCGAAAAAGCGATGATCAGGGAGATGATGACCCCTATGCGGGTTATGAGATTCCGGATGATTTGATGTGGTAGACAGAAGGCCTTTTCTGATACCCGCAGACTTGTAGGCCAAACCATTCCGTATCAAGCTAAAAACATCCAGCAATCAACTGTAACTGTAAAGTTCTGGAGTGCGCAGCCGTAAACCGACTTAATATAAGTCAAATAAATCCACCTTTATTTTTCGGGGCGTATCGGAAAAGCTGCCCGGCTTTTGAACCAGCCCCGCAGATTCAAAGGCAGGGCCGGCGAATCCCACATCCGAGGAAAACGAACGATGCGCGCTCCAGAACTTTTCACCAACATGACCATACGCACCAGGCTGGCAGGCGGGTTCTCCATCCTTCTGTTACTGACCATTATAGTAGGCGTCGTTGGTGACCGGGCTCTGGACAGGTATAGCCAGAGGTCGAACATCGTTGCCATGCTCGGGCAAGTGAATACCGGCCTTACAGAAGCTCGTGTGGAGGAAAAGAATTTCCTTCTGACCGGAGAAGCCGACGCGGTCACAAGAACCCGGGCGCAGGGAGACCGGGTTATCGAGCTGACCAACGACATCAGACCCTTGCTCACCGATAACGAGGATATCGGCACGCTGAACAGCATTCAGGCTGATGTAAAAAACTATCAGCAATTGATGGGAAAGGTTGAGGACAACATCAGCGAACGGGAAGAGGCTCTCAATCGCCTTGAAACCAGCGCCAGGATCTTCGGGTCATCCCTCAAAGCTCATAGCTCGCTTTTTTTTGCCTCGGCAATGTTCGAGGACATGCGTCGATCCGAACGAAAGTTCCTTATCGAGAATGACGAAGCCAGCGTCAAGGCATACCTCGACGATGCCAAAAGGATCCAGGCTCCGTTGAAATCCGCCAGTATTACCGACGAAGAAAAGGCCCAGATCAACGCAGCTCTCGACACCTACGTCGAAGGGTTCCAGACGGTTGTGACGCTGACCGGCTCCGAACGCCGATTATCCGACGAAATGGTCAGCACCGCCCGCGGTGCCATCAAGTCCGCAGACCGCCTCAGGACACACCAGTCCGACCAGATGGAGTCTGATCGCCAGCAAGCATCCGGCCTCATCTTCGGTGCCACGGGCATCGCTTTGGTGCTTGGTATCTTGATGGCCTATCTAATTACCCGGGCCATTGTCTCGCCAATCAAACAGGCGGTTGCAGCTGCATCAGAGGTGGCGTCCGGTAACCTGGCTGTCAATATAGACGCTACCGGTACCAATGAGATCGGTCGCCTGATGGCTGCCCTCGCGACCATGGTGACGAACCTCCGGGAACTGGTCAGAAGCATAGAGTCCGGCGCTTCCAGTATCGCTGCTTCGGCCGAGGAGCTGTCAACCGTAACCAGCCAGACCAGCGATGGCATCAATCGCCAGAAACAGGAAACCGATCAGGTCGCGACTGCCATGAACGAAATGACCGCGACCGTTGCCGAAATTGCAAAAAGCGCTGAGCAGGCTCTTGAAGTGGCAACCGATGCGGCCAACCAGGCAACCGATGGTGAACGCGAGGTGAGGGAGACCGTCGACCAGGTCAACAATCTCGCCAGAGAAGTCAGCCAGAGCATGGCAACGATCGAGGGACTGCAAAAGGAAACCGCAAACATCGGCACAGTCCTGGACGTTATCAAGTCCGTTGCCGAGCAAACCAACCTGTTGGCCCTGAACGCAGCCATTGAGGCCGCCAGAGCCGGTGAGCAGGGCCGGGGGTTTGCGGTGGTTGCCGATGAGGTTCGCTCTCTGGCTCAGCGCACCCAGACATCCGCCCAGGAAATCGAAACGCTGGTAACCGCGCTGCAGAACAGCGCGGGCAACTCAGTATCCGCAATGGGCTCAAGCACCACCATGGCCGCCAATACACTGGAACGTGCCACGGCATCGGGTAAAACCATAGAGCGTATTGCCAGGGCCGTTGAAGACAGCAAGCAGTATAATAACCAGATTGCCACCGCAGCGGAGCAACAGACATCGGTTGCTGAAGAAATCAGCCAGAATATTACCCGTATCCGGGACGTTACTGACCAGTCCGCAACTTCCTCCAATCAGACGGCCAGCTCAAGCAACGAGCTGGCCAGACTTAGCAGCGAGCTTCAGAGCCTCGTCTCCCGATTCAGGCTCTGAAGCTGACTGGCCGCTATTCATCCCGGTTCAAATGATCCCGACTTTACATAGCAGAACGCCTCAGCCTGTGAGGTGCACAAGCTGAGGCGTTCTGATCTTGATATGGCGCGGCTGGGAGGATTATTCGGGCCTGCGGCCCTCACCCTTTCGGGGCCGTCGTCGCGTTGCTCCGACGTTCCTCAGCACACTGCGTCTGCTTCGGTCGAACCTCTTTCGGTTCAAATCCTCCCAGCTATACAAAGCAAAACGCCTCAACCTGTGAGGTGCACAAGCTGAGGCGTTCTGATCTTGATATGGCGCGGCTGGGAGGATTCGAACCTCCGACCGCCTGGTTCGTAGCCAGGTACTCTATCCAGCTGAGCTACAGCCGCTTGAAACCTTGAATTCTGTTCGAAAGTGGCGCGGCTGGGAGGATTCGAACCTCCGACCGCCTGGTTCGTAGCCAGGTACTCTATCCAGCTGAGCTACAGCCGCGCATCAAGCCTTCCTAATTCAGTATCGTTCTCTTAGTATTCTCCGAAAAGAAATGGCGGAGAGGGAGGGATTCGAACCCTCGGTACGATTGCTCGTACGGTTCCTTAGCAGGGAACTGGTTTCAGCCACTCACCCACCTCTCCTTGAGAACGGGGCGTATACTACCATAATTTTTCTGATTTCATAGGGTTGACACGAGTTTTTTCAAACCACGCGCTCCCGGGTACAAAAAAGCCGTTCGGGTTTTCCTCGAACGGCTTCATCGCTTTCAGCTGTTACCGGGCTCCGGCTCTTCAGAGCCTTTCTCGCTCTGAATACGCTGATAGATTTCTTCGCGGTGTACCGCCACTTCTTTCGGGGCATTGACACCAATTCGTACCTGGTTCCCCTTCACCCCAAGCACGGTTACAGTAATGTCATCACCGACCATCAGGGTCTCGCCAACACGGCGGGTCAAAATCAACATTTCCTTTACTCCCTTATCCAGAGCTACCTGTTCCGACAAATGTATACTGCTTACTTTTATAGTGGGATCACTTGCTGCTCAAAACACGCATAATCACTTATACGCACTTGCAAGGGCAGAAGCCTGCAAATGATTCCCTTGTTAAACGAAAACCCGAGAAAACAGGCAAATATGCCCACTGACTATCAGGCTTCCTCCACCCCGGGCGTGTCCAGTTCGAAGGCACTATGAAGCGCCCGAACCGCCAGCTCAAGATATTTTTCGTCGATCACCACAGAGATTTTAATCTCGGACGTGGAGATCATCAGAATATTGATGCCCTCGTTGGACAGCGCCGCAAACATTTTAGTTGCAACTCCAGCATGAGAACGCATACCTACACCTACGATGCTGACCTTCGCGATCTTGCTGTCACCGCTGACCTCTCTGGCCCCCAGCTCATCAGACACCCTCTGCAGAACAGCCTGGGCACGCTTGAAGTCATTGCGATGCACGGTGAAGGTAAAGTCAGTGCGGTTATCGGCGCCGACGTTCTGCACGATCATATCGACTTCAATATTGGCATCACTGACTGGCTGCAGTATACGTAAAGCACTACCCGGTGTGTCTGGCACACCGGAAATCGTCAGCTTGGCTTCATCACGGTTAAAGGCTATGCCGGAGACGACCGGTTGTTCCATGGCGCTTTCATCCTCAAGAGTAATCAGGGTGCCTTCGCCTTCCTGGAAGCTGGAAAGAACCCTTAAAGGAACATTGTATTTACCTGCAAATTCCACCGCGCGAATCTGAAGAACTTTCGAACCCAGGCTGGCCATTTCGATCATTTCTTCGAAGGTGATCCGCTCGAGCCGGCGCGCACTGTCAACGACCCTTGGGTCGGTGGTGTAAACACCATCCACATCAGTGTAGATCTGACATTCATCAGCCTTCAATGCGGCAGCAAGGGCAACCGCGGTGGTATCAGACCCGCCACGCCCCAGGGTGGTGATGCTGCCGTTCTCATCTATACCCTGAAAGCCCGCAACCACAACCACGCGGCCGGCATCGAGGTCTTCCCTCATGCGCTGCTCATCAATCTGTTTGATGCGCGCCTTGGTGTGGCTGCTGTCAGTCAGAATCCGCACCTGCGCACCTGTGTAGGAGCGGGCATCGCAGCCACGCTTCTGCAGTGCCATGGACAACAGGGCGATCGTGACCTGCTCTCCGGTAGAGACCAGCACATCCATTTCCCGGGGCGTAGGTTCTTCCATGATTTCGTTGGCCAGCCCGATCAGGCGATTGGTCTCACCACTCATGGCAGAGACCACAACCACCACGTCATGACCTTCTTTGCGAAAACGGCTGACTTTTTCAGCAACCGCTTCAATTCTTTCGGTGGTGCCTACCGACGTACCACCAAATTTCTGAACCAAGAGCGCCATTGTTTTCCCGATACCAAACGTGGACAAATGGCAGGACAGGGCCTGCCTCAGACGATCAAACGGGCAAGAGTATAAACGCCCGCCCGTTTCCAAAACAGTTAGTTAAGCAATATTTTTCTCTACCCAGGCCGGAACTCCAGCCAGCGCATCCGCCAGCTTCGAGGGATCGTTACCGCCGCCCTGGGCCATGTCGGGGCGCCCCCCGCCTTTGCCGTCAACCTGCGCCGCCAGGTGCTTCATCAGATCACCCGCCTTGATCCTGTCAGTAGCGGACTTGGTCACACCGGCCACCAGCGTGACCTTGCCGTCCTCAACACTGGCAAGCACCACGACACCCTCGCCCAGCTTGTTTTTGAGCTGGTCTGCGGTTTCCATCAGTGCCTTGCGGTCGGCACCTTCCATTTCCGAAGCAACCACCTTCAGACCACCGACCTCAACAGCAGAACTGGCCAGGTCGGTTCCGGCAGAACTGGCCAGCTTCGCCTGGAGCGCACTGACGTCTTTTTCCAACTGGCGGTTACGGTCCAGGGTTTGCTGAACTTTTTCCACCAACGATTCACGGGAGCCCTTCACCAGTTTTGCGGCCTCGCGCAGTGTTTGCTCGGTTTCTTCCACCCATTCCAGAGCACCAAAACCGGTCACCGCCTCGATCCGGCGGACACCGGAAGAAATGCCACTTTCCGAGGTAATGCGGAACAGGCCGATATCACCGGTACGACCCACATGGGTACCACCACAGAGCTCTACCGAATAATCATCGGAACCCATGCTCAGTACCCGCACGGTATCGCCGTACTTTTCACCAAACAGGGCAATGGCGCCCTTGGCCTGGGCCTGCTCCATATCGGTAATTTCGGTCTGTACCGGGGTGTTGTCCAGTATCTGCTGGTTGACCTGACGTTCGATTTCCCGCAACTGTTCCGGTGTTACCGGCTCGAAGTGGGAAAAGTCGAAGCGCAGCTTGTCCGGGTCCACCAGTGAGCCTTTCTGGGACACGTGCTCACCAAGTACATTGCGAAGCGCGGCATGCATCAGGTGCGTTGCCGAATGGTTTTTCTTGGTTCGCTCGCGGCGAGCGTGGTCGATGCGCGCATCCACTTCCAGGCCAGGGAACAGCTCACCCTCAATCACAGTTCCTATGTGAAGATGGTTGCTGCCCTCTTTCCGGGTATCGGTTACCTTGAAACGACCACCGCTCCAGGTCAGCAGGCCGGTGTCACCCACCTGACCGCCGGATTCCGCATAGAAAGGCGTGCGTTCCAGCACCACTACCGCCTCATCCCCTGCCTGGGCATTGGCCTCCTTGCCATCCACAATGACTGTGCGAATGGTTTCGTGGCCGTCGATATGTTCGTAACCGGTAAACTCGGTGGAGCCCTCAATATTCAGCCCGGCGGCGTTGTAATCGATGCCGAACTTACTGGCAGCACGGGCGCGCTCACGCTGGCGCTCCATGGCCTTCTCGTAGCCTTCGTAGTCCAGGGTCAGACCACGTTCACGGGCGATGTCGTTGGTCAGATCAACCGGGAAACCGTAGGTGTCATACAGGGTGAAAATGGTTTCACCGGGGATTTCGGTCCCCTTGAGTTCCGCAATATCCTGCTCCAGCAGGCGCAGGCCTTTATCGAGGGTCTTTGCGAACTGCTCTTCTTCCTGCAGCAACACCTTTTCAATCTGCTTGCGGCTGCTGACCAGTTGCGGGTAGGCATCGCCCATTAGTTCAACCAGGGCGCCAGTCAACTTGTAGAAAAACGCCCGGGTTGCACCCAGTTTATTGCCGTGGCGCGCTGCACGGCGAATGATCCTGCGCAGCACAAAGCCACGGCCTTCATTGGACGGCATCACGCCGTCGGCAATCAGGAAGGCACAGGAGCGGATGTGGTCTGCCACCACCCGCAGTGAAGCTTCAGTGGTGTCGACACCGCCGAGAATGTCAGAAGCTGCGTTCAGCAGATCCTGCATCAGGTCGATCTCATAGTTACTATGAACCCCCTGCAGCACGGCGGTAATACGCTCAAGCCCCATGCCGGTATCCACTGACGGCTTGGGCAGCGGCAACATTTCACCGTCCGCCTGACGGTTGTACTGCATGAACACCACGTTCCAGATCTCTATGTAGCGGTCACCGTCTTCCTCGGGGCTGCCTGGAGGGCCACCGGCAACGTCCGGGCCGTGGTCGTAGAAGATTTCGGTACAGGGGCCGCAAGGCCCGGTGTCGCCCATCTGCCAGAAGTTGTCGGATGCGTACGGGGCGCCCTTGTTGTCGCCAATACGCACGATGCGATCAGCCGGAACACCGATTTCCTTGTTCCAGATATCGAATGCTTCGTCGTCAGAGGCGTAAACCGTCACCCAGAGTTTATCTTTCGGCAGTTTGAGCCAGTCATCACCGGTCAGGAACGTCCAGGCAAAGTTGATGGCTTCGCGCTTGAAGTAATCACCAAAGCTGAAGTTACCCAGCATTTCGAAAAACGTGTGGTGACGTGCGGTGTAGCCCACATTTTCCAGGTCGTTGTGCTTGCCGCCCGCCCGCACGCACTTCTGCGAGGTAGTCGCCCGGCTGTAGTCGCGCTCTTCGCGGCCAAGGAACACATCCTTGAACTGGTTCATTCCCGCATTCGTAAACAACAAAGTCGGATCGTCTGCCGGCACCAGGGAACTGCTTGATACGATGGTGTGGCCTTGCTGTTTGAAGTAATCGAGAAATGCCTGTCGCAACTCTGCGGTTTTCATAGCCCTTTGATACCCTTCTATAAACCCGTGCGGGTCCACGTTTAAAGACACATACTTACATGCGCGTGCAAATCCGCTACTCTAGCACACGCCGAGAACAGGAAAAACGTGAAACATCACAGGAGACCCCATGCCCCGCCGCTTTCATAGTGCTGAGGAACTGTTACCCCCCGCCGCGTTTATCAAGCGTCTCATGGCTGTGGTCTATGATGCCCTGATCAGTATTGCGGTGCTGTTGGTAACCACCTGGGCGTACACCCTTGTGGCAGGCTGGATAACCGGCTGGGACAAGTACGAGGAAATGGCCGAGGCCGGCAGCCTTGGCGCAGACCCGGCGCTTACGTTTGTGTTGTTCCTGACCCTGTACCTGTTTTTCGGATATTTCTGGACCAGAAACGGCCAGACGCTGGGCATGCAGGTTTGGCGCATCCGTATTGAAAATCTGGATGGCACGTCCGTTTCCTGGACGCAGGCACTGAAGCGATACACGGCCGCAGCCGCAATTCTGTTCGTAGCCTTGCTGGGAGCCTATTATCTCAACGCTGCCACTTTATTCGTCACTATCCCGGCCATTATCGCGCTGTTCTATCCCATAAACGGCCTGTCCCTGACCGATCGCGCATCCGGTAGCATCGTGGCAGCAGTGCCCAAGGCACCCAAAAAATAGCTACCCAGCCCTTCTCATAAGAACCGCACCGACTGCCGCATTAATGGCGATCGGCAGCACAATGGCCAGCGCCGGATTGAAACCGAAAACCAGACTCATGGGCCCCAAAAGGTCCTGCATGTACTTGAACAGTAGCCCCACAATCAGGCCGGTGAACACCCGAAAGCCCATGGTGACCGATCTCAGCGGACCAAACACGAACGAAATCGCCACCAGAACCATCACCGCTGTGCCCAAAGGCATGAGTACTTTTTTCCAGAACGCCAGCCAGTAATTCGCGGCGTTCAACCCCTGCTCACCCAGATAGCTGGCATAGGTATAAAGGCCGGAAATGGACAGGTCTTCCGGTTTTACTATCAGCACACTGAGCACATCCGGAGACAATCCGGTTTCCCAGCGTAGTGCCTGGTGTTTCTCCTGGGTGGCTTTGTCGTCAGTCAGAGTGGTGGTGGTAACGTTTTCCAACAGCCAGTAGTCGCCCTGATAAATGCCTCTTTGAGCAAAACTGACAGACACCAGCCAGCGTTCATTATCAAAACGAAACAGCGATATCCCATGCAGCACACCATTGGGCTGAACGGCGTTAAGGTGCATGAACACCTCGCCCTCCCGATGCCAGATACCGGAAGCCGACGCAACGTTCTCGCCCGCACCCTGGGCCATCGCCTTCTGGCTCTGGGCCATCCGCTCTGCCGGGGGCGCGACGTATTCGCCTATCAACACACCAATCAACACAATCACCAGGGCCGGTTTCATCGCCGACCAGACGATACGCTTCAGGGAAACGCCAGCAGCACGAATCACTGTCAGCTCGGAAGAGCTCGCCATAGCCCCAAGCCCGACCAGGCACCCCATAAACGCGCCGAGCGGCAAATAGTCGTAAATGCGGCGGGGCAAGGTCATAAATACAAACGTCAGTGCCTGCAGCATCTGATAGTTGTTTTCGGCGTCATCCAGCTCGGCGATAAACGCAAAAATCAGATCCAGCGACAGTACCACCAGCATCACCAGGAACATGGCGCCGCCGACGGTGCTCATTACATATCGGTCGATCTTACGCACGGGTTCGACCCTCCCGAATCAGGCGCCGCCGGTACAGCCAGGCGGGGCCGAATTGCAGCCACAAACCCAGTGCCAGGAAGATTGCGTGAACCCAGAGCAGGCCAACCCACTCTGGAACCTTCCCGTTTTCAAGGGCGTCACGAGCCACAATAAGCAGGCCCAGGTAGGTAATATAAACCAGCATTGCCGGAAGCAAATGAAAGAAACGTCCCTGGCGCGGATTCACCCGGCTGAGCCGAACCGCCAACAAGGTCACAATCGGCACAATCAGCGGCAGTGTAAAACGCCAGTGCAGCATCGCACGGTGTTCCGGGTTATCGGACACCATCAAATCCGACGTGCTCAGCCCTTCTTCCAGCTCTTTGTCCCGGGCGTTACCACTGCGAATTTTCAGTCCGTAAGCATCGAAACCGGTCACATCGTAATCAAGACGACCGGGAACCCCCTCGAAGCGGGCACCCTCCTCGAGAACCAGAAACCGGCTGCCGGTCTCCTCATCAACCAGTTGGGAACCTTCGCGGGCGGTGATAATCGACAGGCCTTTGCCATTCTTGTTGTACTCGGCAATAAAAACGCCTTCAAGCCGTCGCTTGTCGTCACTCAACCCTTCCGTGTAGGTAACACGATCACCGGAAGACAGCGATTGAAAACGCCCGGGCGCGAGCATTTCGAATTCCGTCGCCTGGCGCTGCTCATTGAAAATGCCTTCGACCTGTTTCATGCCCCAGGGCGATACATAAAGACTCATGAGCCCGACCGTCAGCATCACCGGAATACTGCCAATCAGGGTTTTACCCAGTAACTGCTTGTCGCTGATACCACAGGCAGACAGCACTGTCATTTCACTTTCCAGGTACATGCGCCCGTAAGCCAGCAGTATACCGATGAAAAGGCCCAGCGGCAGGATCAGCTCCAGAAACCCCGGGAAGCGGTAGGCCATAATCTGGAACAACACATCACCGGCCAGTTCGCCGGCAGCGGCATCGGCCAGATACTTGATAAACCGGCCACTCATGAACACCATCAGCAAAATGCCGGAAACGGCAAGCATGCTGATAATCACCTGGCGGGTAAGGTATCGGAAAACGATGCTCAATTCGGTCTCTCAGAGCCGGACGCGACCGGAGTCGATGGAATTCGGAGTTCGCCGTATTCTAAGTAACCTTGGAGCCGAATGACAGAGCACCGGCTTTACAAAGGCGTTAACAAGCTGTCAGCGCTTGATAATTTGCCCCCGAACCCCAATGCTATAGGCATTCGGACAGCAAACCCGAGTCCGGGTCTGTCCTCCATCAGTACAATCAACGGGAGTTGCCATGAATTTTACCCTGAGCAGTAAGCCCATTTCCGATATCAAAGCGGATTGCCTTGTTGTCGCCCTGCCGGAAAAAGGCGACTGGCCCGCCTCCACCACACAGGCCAACGAAGCCCTGGGCGGACTGATCAAGACCCTGCATAAAAACGGGGACGCCACCGGTAAAAACGCAACCACCCTGCAAATGCCTCTTGACGGCCAACCCTGGGCACGCCTGCTGGTAGTGGGCACCGGAGCGGACAAAGACCGCACTCCCGCCAACTATCGCAAAGCACTGATTGCCATGGCCGGCCAGATCAAGGACGGCCCGTCGAAACACGTATTGGTTGGCCTCGGTGACACCCTCGTAACCGGCGATGACGCTACCGGCTCGGAAGCGGCACGCCTCAGCCTCATTGGCCGCACCCTGGAAGAGCAGTTTTACCGCTTCACCGAATTCAAGAGTGAAAAGCCGTCAGATCGCAAACTGGGAAAAATTACTGTTGCTGCCTCCTCCGCGGGCAAGGCAATGAAAGATGCGTTCAACCTCGGCCTGGCCACCGGCCGCGGCATGAACTTCACCCGTGACCTGGGCAACACCCCTCCCAATATATGCCATCCGGTCTGGCTGGCTGAGCAGGCGCAAAAACTGGCAAAAGCACACGACTGCATCAAGACTGAAATTCTTGATGAGAAGCAGATGAAAAAGCTGGGCATGAACACCATTCTTGCCGTTGGCCAGGGCAGCACCCAGCCGCCTCGATTCATTATCATGGAATACAGCGGCGGCAAAGCGAAAGACAAACCCCACGTACTGGTTGGCAAAGGCATCACCTTTGACACTGGCGGCATCAGCCTCAAGCCCGGCGAAGGCATGGATGAAATGAAGTACGACATGGGCGGCTCTGCCAGTGTACTGGGTACCATGCAGGTGATTGCTGAAACGAAACCCAAGATCAACATTGTGGCCGTCATTGCCGCCGCCGAAAACATGCCCGATGGCGGCGCAACCCGCCCTGGCGACATTGTTACTACCATGTCGGGTCAAACGGTTGAAATCCTCAACACCGACGCCGAAGGCCGCCTGGTACTCTGCGATGCACTGACCTACGTGAAGCGATACAACCCGGCCTCCGTGCTGGACATGGCAACCCTGACCGGCGCCTGCATTATCGCCCTCGGCCATCAGGCCAGCGCTGTATTCAGCAATGATGACGAGCTGGCCAACGAAGTTCTGGCCGCTGGCGAGCGGGCTGGCGATCGCGCCTGGCGCCTGCCACTCTGGGATGAGTACCAGAGCCAGCTGGACAGTAACTTCGCCGATATGCAGAACATCGGCGGTCGCCCGGCCGGTTCCATCACCGCCGCCTGCTTCCTGTCACGGTTCGCCAAGGATTATCGCTGGGCGCACCTGGACATCGCCGGCACCGCCTGGAACTCCGGCAAGGCCAAAGGCTCCACTGGTCGCCCGGTACCCCTGCTGGTCGACTACCTGATGTCCCATGCCGGAAAGTAACAACGGCTCACAGGATGAAAGGAACCAGTCCTACTGGTTCCACATCCTCTCCCAAAATGCTCCCTCTGCCCGTAACCTTCACGCTGCCAGGCTGGTCGCCAAGGCCAGACAGCAGGGAGACCGCGTGGGCATCGTCTGCGATACCATGCAGCATGCCCAGGAACTGGACGACCTGCTCTGGAACTTCAGCCCGGAAGCCTTTATTCCCCACAGTATTGTTCCTGACTCCGCCACCGCCTGCACCGACCCGGTTGGCATACTGCTTTGCCCACCGGTGGCTGAGGACTGGGACACCGTGATCATTCTGTCGGCCACGCTGCCGGCGGATGCAGACCGGTTCAAACGGTTGGCGTTGGTGGCCCATAACGATGAGTCTGTGCTGGGGCAGGCGCGGTCGCATTTCAAGCAATTGCGGGCGCTGGGGATTGAGCCTCGGGTGCATGATCAGAGGAAGCGGTGAGAATTTGAGCCTTTTGTAGGACTGCTCGTTTGGCGGAGGAGCGGGGTGGTGATGTTATTTCCCTTGGGAAAAGAACTCGCTTCGCTCAGACATCTTTTCCTGGCGGGAAATAACACCACCACCCCACTCTTGTGGGCCTAGCCGGTATCTCCAGAGCAGCGCAAGGTCTGTCCCTGTTTTGTCTGGAAACCTAGATATGCAAAGCAGACTCACAATCAAACCCAAGTGAGACCTTTGAACACAGTTGAGATAACTCGGACTTAATAAGGGTATGGGGGTGGTTTATATTTCAGGCAGGAAAAGGTGTCTGAGCGCAGCGAGTTCTTTTCCAGCCTGAAATATAAACCATCCCCGTACCCCTCCTCCCAAGGTTCGCCGCAACCCAAGTGAGCATGTATAATCACCCATCTCGAATTTCCCTTGCGAATCAACCAAACGGTCACCAGAAGAAACCCATGGAAAAAACCTACCAGCCAGAAAACATCGAGCGCCAGTGGTACGAAAACTGGGAATCCAAAGGGTACTTCCGCCCCTCCGGCGAAGGCGAGTCATTCAGCATCGCCATTCCGCCGCCCAACGTCACCGGCAGCCTGCACATGGGCCACGCGTTCCAGCACACCATCATGGACACGCTCACCCGCTTCAAACGCATGCAGGGCCGCAACACCCTCTGGCAGGTAGGCAGCGACCACGCCGGCATCGCAACCCAGATGGTGGTCGAGCGTAAACTGGCCGCCGAAGAAGACAAGACCCGCTACGACCTGGGCCGGGACGAATTCATCAAACGCATCTGGGACTGGAAAGAGCACTCCGGCGGCACCATCACCGGCCAGATGCGCCGCCTGGGCAACTCCGTGGACTGGGACCACGAACGCTTCACCATGGACGACGGCTTCTACAAGGCGGTGCAGGAAGTCTTCATCCGTCTGTACGATGAAGGCCTGGTCTATCGCGGCAAGCGCCTGGTCAACTGGGACCCGAAACTGCACACCGCTATCTCCGATCTGGAAGTGGAGAACAAGGAGGAGAAGGGCTTTTTCTGGCACCTGCGCTACCCCTTGGCCGATGGTGAGAAAACTCAGGACGGCCAAGATTACCTCGTGGTCGCCACCACCCGCCCGGAAACCATGCTGGGCGACACTGCCGTGGCGGTCCATCCGGATGATGAGCGCTACCAGCACCTGGTCGGAAAATTCGTGGACCTGCCCCTGGTAGGCCGCCGGATTCCCATCATTGCCGATACCCACGCCGATCCGGAAAAAGGCAGTGGCTGTGTAAAAATCACTCCGGCCCACGACTTCAACGACTACGCCGTGGGCAAGCGCAACAACCTGGTAATGATGAACGTCATGACCCAGGACGCCAGCATTCGAGACGCAGCCGAAGTGGTCAATGCCGACGGCACTGAAAACACCGAGGTAGATGGCAGCCTGCCAGCCGCCTATGCCGGATTGACCCGTGAGGACGCACGCAAACAGATCGTGGCCGACATGGACGCAAAAGGCCTGGTTCACGAGGTGGAAGACCACGTGTTGAACGTGCCCCGGGGCGACCGTTCCGGCCTGATCATCGAGCCCATGCTGACGGATCAGTGGTTTGCAGACGCCAAAACTCTGGCCAAGCCCGCCATTGAAGCTGTGGAAGATGGTCGCATCCAGTTCGTCCCCAAGCAGTACGAGAACATGTACTTCGCCTGGATGCGCGACATCCAGGACTGGTGTATCTCACGTCAGCTGTGGTGGGGCCACCGCATTCCCGCGTGGTACGACGCCGACGGTAATATCTACGTCGGCCGCAGCGAAGAAGAGGTGCGCCAGAAACATGGCCTGGCTGCTGACCTGCAACTCAACCAGGACGATGACGTTCTCGACACCTGGTTCAGCTCTGCCCTGTGGACCTTCGGCACCCTGGGCTGGCCGGAGATCACTGAGCGCCTGAAAACCTTTCACCCCACCGACGTGTTGGTGACCGGTTTTGACATCATCTTCTTCTGGGTCGCCCGGATGATCATGATGACCATGCACTTCATGAAGAACGAGGACGGCACCCCGCAGGTACCGTTCAAGACCGTCTATGTAACCGGTCTGATTCGCGATGAACACGGCGACAAGATGTCCAAGTCCAAGGGCAATGTGATTGATCCGCTGGACATGATTGACGGCATTGACCTGGGAAATCTGCTGGAAAAACGCACCGGCAACCTGATGCAGCCGAAGCTGGCCGAGAAAATCGGCAAGCGCACGAAAAAGGAATTCCCGGAAGGCATCACTGCCCATGGCACCGACGCACTGCGGTTTACCCTGGCAGCCATGGCCACCACCGGCCGCGACATCAACTGGGACATGAAGCGCCTGGAAGGTTATCGCAATTTCTGCAACAAGCTGTGGAATGCTGCCCGTTATGTGTTGATGAACACCGAGGGCGAAGATTGTGGCGTCAACGATGAGCCGGTGAAACTATCCCTGGCAGACCGCTGGATTACCAGCGAACTACAGGCCTGCGAACAGGACGTGATCCGCCATCTGGACCAGTATCGCTTCGACCTGGCAGCCTATACTCTCTACGAGTTTATCTGGAACGAATACTGCGACTGGTACCTGGAGCTGTCCAAGCCGGTACTGGGTGACGACAACGCCAGTGCCGAGGCGAAGCGCGGTACCCGCCGCACCCTGGTTCGCGTTCTCGAGGCGGTGCTCCGCCTGGCACACCCGATCATGCCGTTTATTACCGAGGAAATCTGGCAGCGTATCGCACCGCTGGCTGGCAAGACCGGGGATAGCATCATGCTGCAGCCCTTCCCCCAGCCGGATACCAGCAAGCAGGACCCTGACGTTGCCGCCGATATCGAATGGCTGAAAGGCGTGATTGTTGCGGTTCGGAATATCCGTGGTGAGATGAACATCTCCCCAGCCAAGGCCATTCCGGTTCTTTTGCGCGGCAAGGAAACGGAAGACCAGCGGCGGCTGGATGAAAACCGGCAGTTCCTGGCATCCCTGGCGAAACTGGAATCCGTGGACTGGTTCACCGAAGGTGAGGCCCCCATGTCTGCCACACAGTTGGTTGGTGAGATGGAAGTCCTGGTACCCATGGCCGGGCTGATTGACAAGGATGCCGAACTCAAACGCCTGGACAAGGAACTCGAGCGACTGCAGAAGGAAGTTGGCCGGCTCGAAGGCAAGCTGGGCAATGAGAAGTTCACCGCCAAAGCCCCGGCCGACGTGGTGGAAAAAGAGAAGGAAAAACTCCGGGATGCCCAGGGCAGCATGAGCCGTCTCACCGAGCAGCGGGTCGCCATCGAGGCCATGTAGTCCATGAACGGGCGCAAGGAGAATCAACAGCCACCCGGGAATGGCCTCATCGCTATTCTCGGGGCTGGTTCTCTTGGCCAACTATGGGCGGGCTATTTACCGACCGGTAAAGTCGCCTTCGTGCCCAGGCCCGGCTCCACCGCAGAACCACTGGCCTATAACCTCGAACGATTCGATGGTTCTGTACATCCCGTTTCCGTGCCATGGCTGAACAACCCCGAAGAAAACCCCTCGCTGCTGCTGGTAACGACCAAGGCAGGCGACACTTTGAGCGCATTGGAGCCGCATCTGCACGACCTTCCTCCGGACACGCCCATTGTGCTATTTCAGAATGGCATGGGTAATCAGCAGGCTGTCGCAGAGCGCTGGCCACACCACCCTGTGCTGGCAGCCAGCACAACCGAAGGCGCTAACCGCCCGAAGCCCGGCCATACGGTCCACGCCGGCAAGGGAGAAACCTGGGTTGGCGCCATCACAGAAAAGGCGAGGCCGCATTTAACGCCGACAGTGCAGGCTCTCGCCACCAGTGGCCTGACTATCCACCCGGAAGCCGATATTCACCAGAGACTTTGGGACAAGTTGGTGATCAATGCCGGTATCAACGCCTTTACTGCGATTCTCAATTGCCGCAATGGCGACATCCTGAACCAGCAACTCTACCTTGAGCATATCGACGCCCTGTGCACCGAAATGGCCGCTGTCCTCGCCGCCGAAGGCTGCAGGCCATTGGCGCCCGAAACCATTCGTCAGCGTATTGAAGCGGTTGCCCGAACTACCGCAAAGAACACATCTTCCATGCTGAGTGACCGGCAACAGGGCCGGCCCACAGAAATTGATTTCATCAACGGCTATATCGCGCGCCGGGGCCGGGCGCAGGGAATCGACGTGCCAGTGAATCAGATGCTGACGGATCAGGTACGAAAGCTACCCCAATCACCAATCAGACCTTGAAGGCTTCCACAAGCCGCTGCAGAGAGGCCGTCAATTGAGACATTTCACGGGAAGACGCCAGTGTCTCTTCGGCATTTTCTGCCGTTTTATGGCCCAACACGCTAATCTGCTCAACGTTGGTATTGACGTTTTTCGCTACTGCAGACTGCTCTTCTGCGGCCTGGGCAATCTGGTGACTCATATCCACGATGGTCGAGATTCCCTGGGCAATTCTGTCCAGGGCCTCGGTGACCTCAGAGGACTTCCTGACGGTAGCTTCAGTCACGTCATGGCTGTTGGTCATGGCGGAAACAGCTTCCTTGACACCGCTTTGCAGGCGGGAAATCATACCTTCAATTTCTTCCGTGGACTTGTGGGTACGCTGGGACAACGAACGCACCTCGTCCGCAACCACGGCAAACCCACGGCCCTGCTCCCCGGCACGGGCTGCCTCAATGGCGGCGTTCAGGGCCAACAGGTTTGTCTGCTCGGCAATCGCTTTGATTTCCACTAACACCTGGCTGATGTTGTCGCTGTCCGCGTTAACCCGGTTTATTACCCCAACCGCAGCGGAAATTTCAGTGGCAAGACGGTTAATGGTTTCGACGGTATCGGCGACCACTTTGCGTCCCTGCTCGGTGTCCTGCTCGGCCGCACCGGCGCTGTCAGCCACCCTGTGGGCACTCTCTGTCACTTCATGGACAGCCTCCACCATCTGGCTCATGGCTTCGTTAATCTGCCCGGACTCCTCCATCTGACGGGCTACCGCCTCGCTGTTGGCGGCGGCAGTGTCATTAACCCGAATTGCCTGGCGATCCACATCCGATGTCGTCGTGCTGACAGACCGGATCAGTTCGGCAATCCGGTCTGTCATGCTGTTGAACTCGGTGGTCAGTTCACCCAGCTCGTCACGGTTATCCAGTTCGATATGGGCCGTCATATCGCCCGCCGCCACGTTACGGGCCGCCTGGCTGAACCGGTTGATCGCGGTGCGTACTGACATGAAGAAACCGACGTAGAGATACACCACCACCAGCAGCACGATCACAAGGGCGACAACAATGAACTGGCGCTGACGAATCTCGCCATTCAGACGTGCATTCAGGTTTTCGCTGACCACATCGAATATACCCGCGGTCAGGGTCTCGTAATGAACGAGCTGATTCTCAACCGTGCTATTGAATTCCTGCCATGGCAGTTCCAGCCGCATGGGCGTAATCACATTCGTATCGAGCTCATTCCGAATGTCGATCAGGCTACCCTTAATACCTTTAGCGGCATTCCCGGACTTTTCCGCCAGTGCAGGCGATGTATCGATTGCCACTGCAAGCGCGGGACCAAGAAGCGAAGCGCGGTTGGTCAGCTGGTCGTAGATTTCATTCAACACATCACTGAGGCCGTAACCCACCTGCCCTTCCACCAGTGCAAAAATGCCAAACGATCGGGCCCGTCCGATAATACTTTCGGCATCTGGCAGAGCCTCACGCAGAAGCCCAAGCAGCAGCAGGTTTTCCCGCGAAGCGTCCTGACCCAGGCCGGAAATTTCAATGGTTGCGGAGAGCATGGCACGGACCTTCTGCACAAACTCCTGGTAATACTTGAACTGGGGATCAATATTGCCCTGATAGCTGTCGGTTGATTTCAGCGTTTGCCACTCTTCCCGCAGCATAGCAACCTGTTCAGCCCAATTGCCGGAGGTATCAAACTCTGCATCAGCTTCGGCCAGCTCCTCCAGAATGCGGTCAATCTGCCGGCCCGACTGATCCGACCTGGAAAGCAGCTCGCCGTTATCCTTGGTCTTTCCGGGTGCCCGGAAATCGCGGTAGTCCAGTGAGGCCTGCAGCAGTGAATCGACTTTCTCAAGCTGTTCCAGGCCTTCGACACCCCGGGTCATGGTTTCCACCGACCGGTTGAGCTCACTGATGACCAGCCAGGAAAGAGCGACAATGGGGAGCAGAAACAGAATGCTGATCAGGCTGAATTTGTAGAACATCGGAAGCCGGTTCATCAACGACACTGCCGGCTTGATAAGCTGATTCACATTTACCCTCACTCAAGGCGTCGAAAAAAGAAACGTTATTCTATTTGTTTATATTGTCGACTAAAGTACTACAAACTTGAGTGTTTTTCGGCGTATAAATGTAATTTTTGTTAAAACATCAACGCTATAGAACCCCCGCGATTACCAGCAGAGCAAGCACACAGATCCATACCAGCATGCTGCGGTTCAACAGGTCGCGGGTGGCCTCCAGACTGCGACGGCCATAATTTGCCCACTCGTCCGGGTGGATCTGCGAAAACCGTCCCGGGTCCAGCGCATAGCCCGTCAAAGCGCCATTCGCCGCCGCCATCAACACCTGATCTGTTTTCAGCGACAGGCCGGCCAGAACACGTTTCCCCTCGCTCATCCAGCCGGCAAGATCTCCGGCCAGGCCAAACGTGAACGACAGAATGCGACTCGGCAACCAGTTCAGCACCTCTGCCAGCATGGCAAAACCAGGCCTGGCAGCGGCCTGCGGCCAGTGATCACGCAATGCGATAACCCCGCGTACCAAAAATGCAGCTGCCGGGCCACCAACCACATACCAGAAGGCAACCAGGAAGAAGCGCTCAAAAATATTGACCATCAACGTGCGTGACAGTATCAGGTGCATTTCGTCTGGAGAGACGGCTGAACCTCGCTCTCTGGCTGGTAGAAAATCCTTGATATGATGCCAGGCAGCCTGCATGTCTCCCCTGGCCCAGGACGCACTGTAGGCTTCCAGCGGCGACCGCCACCCGGGTGCCCCCATCAGCATGACCAGAAGAACAAATTCCAGAGGGTAAGCGGCCATTCTCCAGCCCACTTCCCCCAGGTACCACTCCCCGGCAGCAAGTAATGCAGCTGGCACGGCAACCATGACCAGCCCCTTCCATTTCACCGATTCTTTCCCGGCCGGTACTTTACTGTTTGCGCGAAAGGCAGCTCGCCAAAGAGAATCCCCGGACCAGGCATTCGCCGCGTCCAGCTTGCGCCTGGTCAGGTATGCGAGTAAAAACACGACCAGTACCATCAGCCCATCCCTCCTGATTGCTGCCGGGCATCCAGCATCTGCCGGTAATGAGCCCAGTCAAACGCCGGGCCGGGGTCGGTTTTTCGGCCCGGTGCAATATCACTGTGGCCGGTAATTCTGTCCGGGGCAATTTCCGGCCAGGCCGCCATGATCAGCTGCGACAGGTTTACCAGAGTTCTGTACTGGGCTGAGGTGTAGGGAATGTCGTCCGCACCTTCGAGTTCAATTCCTATCGAGAAGTCGTTGCACTCCTCTTCACCCCGAAAACAGGACCGGCCCGCATGCCAGGCCCTGTCCAGGAGGCTAACGAACTGTACCGGTGAACCGTCGCGGCGAATCAGCAAATGCGAAGAAACTTTCATTTCGGCAATGGTTTCAAAATAGGGGTGCGCGGAGGTATCAAGCTGATTGCAGAAAAACTGCTCTATGGCATCGCCACCAAACTGCCCTGGCGGCAGACTGATGTTATGTACCACCAGCAGGGAAATAGCAGCACCTTCTGGCCGCGGGCCAAAATTGGGCGACGGGCACCATCGGGCCGCGGCTACACGCCCGGTAAGGCGTAGCTCGTGAGCCAGGTGATCAGCAGGGTCAAGGGGACAACGGGATGCGTTCTGTTCAGACAATGTGTTTCCAGCGAGCCGACGGCGGACGATCCACAACCATCCGCCTTTGTTACGTTTGTGCCTGTGATTGAAGCACAAAGTGGCCCGCCTTGCTATCCAGTCAGTCGCCGGTCAGTCCTTGCGACTGCTGCGCAGGTTATCGATGATGGACTCCAGGGCGCGGTCGAAAATCAGGCCATCGTCGAGCATGGTGATTTCTTCCGCCGCCAGGGCTGAGGCCAGATCCTCACGCTGGTATTCCGCCACTTTTGCACCACTGCGATTGACAAAAATATATTTTCCGGTCGCCTTGATAAAAGCCGCCAGTTTGCAGCGGATCTTGCTACTGTCGCGGATCAGTTCGATCCAGGAACCGACACGAAGGCTGTCGGCTCGGTCCAGCCATTGTAAATCGAGACTTTCGGCCTGAGCCGGTTCAATGATTTCCTGAGTCTGTACTACAGCTTCTGCCGGCTGAGCTTCCTCGGGTTCGATAAGCTGTGCGTCTTCCGGCTCGATAACAGGAGGCTCCGCCTCGGGCGCTGCTGTCTGCTCCGGCTCTTCAACCGTCTCCGGGCGCCGGGACGTGGTCACTAGGCGCTGAAATACGTCAACGTGAGCCAGCTCAAGGTCGCGAATGGCTGCGTCGGTCGCAAACGGATCCCAGGCTATTTCCTGTAATGCCGACCTTAATCCATCCACGATGCCGGGAATTGCCCGTAGCAATTCGCTGCGGGTATCGTCTTCAATCGGCTTTGGATCGACACTCCAGACCAATCGGCGAGTCAATGCAGTCGCTGCCTGCCAGCGCTCACTGTCTTCGCCCTCGCGCAACACGATCCACTGCAGGTACTTGGACCAGGCCTCGTTCAACAGGGTGACGACCTGGGGCGGCAGGTCCCGGCTGGTCATCTGCTCGTTCAGCAGCGCTTCCGTAGCTTTCGAAGCCCTTTCCTGTTTGGCCCGGCCCTCTTCAGCATCACGGAGCCGCTGCTCCACCAGCTCCCTCCGGCGGCGGTCCAGATCCATGAAATGACCAAAGTCGCTGAGCAGCTCGCTGAATATCTCCACGTTGTCGGTAAATTCGTTCAGCACACGATCAACAACAGATTCAATTTTTTCCCGTAAAGGATCACGCTGGCCCGTTTTTTTCTCAGTCCAGCCAATAGCGGACATTGCCAGTTCGTTGAGAAGCTTCCTGACCGGGTGCCCGCCGCGATTGAAGAAATTCTTGTCACTCAGGGCCACTTTCAACACCGGAATTTGCAAGCGGCCGATTACCGCTTTCATGACCGGGTGGAGCTGACGGTCTTCAAGGATAAAATCGAACAGCATGGAGACAAGGTTGATAACATCGCTATCTACCTGGCCGGCATTGAGTCTTCCGCCTGTTTCCGCCCTGAATACCGGCTGCAGTTGCTGGGATAAGGGCACCACTTCGCCCTCTCCCCAATGCACTGATTGCGCCTGAACGTCGCTCAACCGTGACATCAGGGTACTGGTATCCAGCAATCCGGCCCCTGCGGATGGCATGCCGCCTGCATCGCTATGGCCCTGCCCCTGGTGTAGCAGCGCACTGAGTTCTGAAAAAGTGGCATGAGCATTATCGGAGGGCGCCGACAACACCCCACCACCCTGCTCGGGCGCCGGAGCCGATTTACCGGAAGGTGAACGACCACCAACCGGAGCACGGCGCATGTCTGGCAATACGCCTTCAGCAATCAGCGTTTTGTTGGCATCTTTGTAGACATCGCCCAGAACTCCGACCAGCAGACGATCAAACAGCTTCAGCACCACCAGTTTGGCGCGAATGTCGATCTCCAGGTCGGAACAGGCCTCAGCGACACCCCCACAGATGACTTCCGGGCTAAGTGGCATCTGGCTGTCATCAAGTTTTACCGACGATACGAGGTGCGACACCCGGACATTCAGCAGTCTGATTGCTTCGGCGTGCTGATTGCGTAGCTTGTTGATGAGGTTGTCGATCGCTACCTGCTGCTCCAGGTCGGAGTGATCCACCAGGGCCAAAGAATCCTGGTCAACTTCGTCAAGGCTGCCGCTGCCGGCACCAGGTCGGAACGAGCCAATCTCATTGAATGCGCGGCTGACGTATTGCAGCACCGAAACCGTCATGTTTTTGCGACGCAGCCTGAGTTCCCGCATTGCATCAAAATAGGCAGTCTGGTCCTGATTGGTAGCTGCTTTGTCCGCCAGCTCGAAAAGCGCGTCGTCAGCCTTATCAAAAAAACCGGACATCATCGATTTCAGGGACTGCCCGGATACGTCACGCAGGCGCACCAGAGAGCCCGGCAGGGAAAACCTGTCCGGCAACTTCTGGGCTTTAAGACTTACAACCTTGTTATCCTGCGCCATTCGGCTACTCCGGACGTTGACTGGAGAGATGTGTTATTGCACATCTTATGCTCTACCCACGTCACCTTGTGTCAGATTTTGTCACCTTTTGTGTTTAAGTGATGGCGGTCACAGTTTAGCATTCCGGCTTACTTATGTTTGGCGAATCCCTTGCCTGGCTTTAGAATCATCGGCCCGTATCGAATGCGCTACTCAAGACCCTGAAAACCGACCGGAACCAGACCATGATCCCAGCCGAACTGCTTCGTCAGTCCCGTATCGAATCTGTCGCCCAAAGCCTTCGGGAAGATATCGGAGACGGTGATATCACCGCCATGCTGATACCGGAAGACCGGGTAAGCCGGGGGCGGGTTATCACTCGTGAGGAGGCCATCATTGCCGGGCGCGCCTGGGTTGAGGAGGTTTTCAGACAGGTGGATCCGAGGGTTACCCTGACTTGGAACGTCAACGATGGCGACAGAGCAAATCCCGACCAGTTGCTGTTTTCCATGGAGGGCCCGGCCCGCAGTCTGCTCACCGCAGAGCGCTCGGCGCTTAACTGGCTTCAGATGCTCTCCGGGGTCGCCACAACATGTGCCGCCTATTCGCAACGTGTCGCACATACTGGCGTGCAACTGCTTGATACCCGGAAAACTCTCCCCGGTTTACGTCTGGCCCAGAAGTACGCGGTAACCTGCGGCGGATGCCACAACCACCGCATTGGCCTTTGGGATGCGTTCCTGATCAAGGAAAACCATATTGCTGCTTGCGGCTCGATCGCCAACGCAGTCGCGGAGGCGCACAGAATTGCCCCGGGGCGCCCTGTGGAAGTCGAAACCGAAAATTCAGATGAACTGGAGCAGGCGCTTGCCGCTGGGGCAGACATCATCATGCTTGATGAGTTTTCTCTGGCAGACATGAAAAAGGCGGTTGCCCGAACAGCCGGCGCCGCGAAACTGGAGGCCTCCGGCGGTATCAACAACGATACGCTGGTACCGATAGCAGAAACGGGCGTGGATTACATCTCAATCGGAGCACTGACCAAGGATGTGCGGGCCGCGGACCTGTCCATGCGGCTGGAAACCGCCGGCTGAGAGCTCAGGACTGCCCGGATAGCAGGCGGTCCATCTCCTCCAGTTCACGAATCAGGCCGTGACCGGACTCGCTCCTGCCCCGGAAATGCTCTTCAGCCATGGGGGCCATTCCCGATACTTCGGGCAATGAGTGCCCGCTTTCGATCATCACCTTCATGCGGCGAACAAACACAAACTGAAGCCATTGCGTAAATTCCAGGGTATCCACCGCAAATGGCTTTGTGCTTTGCAACGCATCCGCAGGGGGCGGCTCGCTTTCCCAGGCATCGATTCGCCGCAACTCGATCTCGATCTGCAGCAGGCTGTCCGCCACGCGGGTGATATCGTCGGACTCTCTTGACATAGTTAATGCTCAGTCGGCCAGTGGCTCCAGTTCAACCGTTTCGCCGTGAAGCACGCGGTAAAGATCCTCGTATTGCCGCGTCAACGGGTGCTTGGGCGCCATATGAATCAGCGGCTGCCGGCTCTGATGGGATTCCTTCATCTTCACCGAACTGGACAAGCGCACCGGCAGCATCGGCAGCCCCTCGTCTATCAGCTCACGTACCAGCTTCTTGGGCAGGCTGGCACGGGGCTGGAACTGGTTGGCAACAATCCCCTCCACTACAAGATCTTCGTTATGATCTTCCTGCAGTTCCTGAATTTCGTGGAGAATGCTGTAGAGAGCCTGACGGGAAAAATCGTCACAATCAAAGGGAATCAGGCACCGTTGTGCCGCAATCAGTGCCGAACGGGTATAGAAATTTAATGCCGGAGCGGTATCGATATAGATCTCATCGAAGGATTCGCCCAGTTTCTTGAGCGCCTCTCTGAGCTTGTAGATCTTGTGCTTGGCTTCCAGCTTTCGCTCCAGAAAATCCAGCTCCGGGCTGGACGGCATGACAAACAGATTGTCAAAGGGCGACGCGTGAACAAATTCGTCAGCACGACGGTTGAACACCGTAAACGCCACCGTCTGTTCCAGATAGTCTGCAACTGTGTCCTTGAGCTCCCCCGCCGGCTTGCCCAGCAAGTAGTGGGTTGAGTTGCCCTGGGGGTCAAGATCGACGACCAGCGTGCGCTTGCCTCTGGCAGCACTGATGGCCGCCAGGTTACAGGTGATGCTGGATTTGCCAACACCACCTTTCTGATTAAACACTACTCGCCTCATGATTTTCCCCCGACCGTTTCCCTGTATTCGTTCACCCTACCAACCCATTACCGACTTCACGAACGGTATTGTTAGCCGGCGCTGGGCACGCAATGAATTTTCGTCCAGGCGATCCAGCATTGCCAGCAGATCAGCAAGCTTTCGCGGGGCGCGCCTGAGAATAAATGCCGCGACGTCATCGCCAAGGACCAGCCCTCGCTGTTCTGCCCGGGCCATCAGAATCCGGAGCCGGTCATCGTCACGGTTTATGCCCAGCTGAATGGTCAGCCCGTGGCTTAGCCGTGACATCAGATCCGGCAACAGGAACGACAACACGCCAGGCACCTCTGAAAGGCTGACGACCAACAGGCTGCCGCGATCATTGACCCGATTGTACAGATGGAAGACCGCTTCTTCCCAGCTTTCGAGGCCGGCAATGAGATCAAGATCGTCCAGGCAGATTACCGACTGGTTTTCCAACCCGGCCAACGCATCGGGCCCGAACGGCAATAGCTCCTTCACGCTGACACATACAGCACTTTGCTCACGCTGTTCGGCAAGATGGCACACAGCCTGTAAAAGATGACTTTTACCAGTGTCGGAATCGCCACAGACTGCAACAACCGGCACTGGGGACGTTTGCTCACAGGCCTCACGCAGGCGCACCGCTGCGGCTGCATTCCTATCTCCGTGAAAGTTGTCAAACCGGGCGTCATCACGCAGTTTTACCCCCAACACCAGTTGCGAAGCACTCACTGTCTCTTGACCCTCCACGCCCTCAGACTCCAGACCGCGATATAGTGTGCCCCGCTGAACAGCGCAGAAGCAGCTACCAGCAGAGTACCAGCATCAATAACCCAGGGCTGCATCGGAAAACCCGCCAGCAAAATAATGATCGCAAGGGCAACCAGAATCTGTATCAGTGTATTGATTTTACCGGGGATACTGGGCTGCAAATCAAACCGGCCAATGGCGTAGTGGAACGCCAGTCCGCCGCATACAATCAACAGGTCCCGGCCCAGCACCAACCAGAAAAGCCATGGCGGTAAAACGCCGGTCAGGGTCAGCATCAGGTAAGCCGTAATCAGCAATGCTTTGTCGGCCAGGGGATCGGCAATGGCACCCAGCCTGGTCCGCCAATCAAAATGACGGGCAAGAAAACCATCGAATGCATCGGTGGCCGCCGCAACAAAGAATATTAACAGTGCAAAGCGGTATTCCTTGGCCATAAGGGCGGCAGCGAAAGGCGCAATCATCACTATTCGCAGAAACGTGAGGGCGTTGGGAATCCAGCGCCAGCGGTGCGTCATCATGACACGCCTCCCTTTCGTTGCAGCACCCGGAATTTACTCTCCGTTTTCCGAATCAACGATCGAGGCGGGCTGCCAGCGATAATGCAACACCTGGTAGAGTGACTCAAATGCCTGTTCCGACTCCTCTTCATCCACCAGCAACGGCTGATACACGAACAGAGGGTTGGCGGCGCTGTTGCCATTCTCGGCACTGTCTTCTGCCAGGGCGACACCGCCTTCCGGGGCCTGAAGGGCAGACTGGTCAGCTTCTGCCGCATCTGAATCGTTTCCATCGCCGGAGGGAATCCGCGAGACTTCCGCGTCAGAAAGGGGCACCAGGCGCGGATCGAGGGCTATGTACTGTTTCAGTTGTTCCATTTCTCCGGAAAACACAACCCGCAGCTTCAGCTGGTCGTCTCGAGCCTGGGTAGCACCTGCTTCCATTACCGGAGACAGATTCCTGAGTGCACTGCTGACGCGGGCGTAGTCCGTCAGGTTGGTAACACCATGCACTACGATATCCAGCTGCGGCGATTCGCCCACGTCACTTCCGGCTACCGCATAGCGATCCGCAAACATTTCAGCCCAGCGCCCGATAACCTGCGCGGCCAGCTCGTCTCTGGTATCGGCGGTCACTGACTGTTCGGTGCTGTCCAGCCCCATGCCGTCAAAAACCCAGCCAGCACGCCATTGAGACCCTGAACGACTAATCCGCACCAACGACATGAGGTCATGCTCAAGCTCTTCGGACGCACTCCGGACATTGGAAGTAAACTGACCCCAGATATCGGAAAGTAACTCCCGGTCCTGACGGAAGTCAGCAGGAGGCAGGCTCACCGGCAGGCCCCGGTCAACCGCCGCTGCCTCAAAGATCTGCCGCCACTGATCATTCCCGTTACCACCTTCCCCGTCAGAGTGCACGAGGGACCGACGCCCGCTTTCTTCCACGGCGATCCACGCCAGGGTCAGCGGGCGATTGGCGCCCCAGACCGGCGCGTCTATAGACGCCAGAGCACGATTGACCCCGACAGCGCCGAACGACATCCGCAGCCGGTGTCTGCCTTCGCCCGATCGCAGAAACTGATAGGACTGCAACAGCGACTCGGCATCATCCAGCAGTGCATCGATACCTTCACTACCAAGCACCTCTCGGGTACCGGAAACACGCACGAAGACCCGGCTCAAGCCATCCGCATAACCCTGCTCCAGGTCTGCCGTCTGTGAACTTGCCACCGGCACTTCCACCGAGTAGAGCCCGGTTACCGTAACCGCAGCCGCTGGAGTGACCATCAGCACCAGAAGACCGAACAACCCCACTGACCGACGGATTATCTGCGCTGCCTGCATCGAGATTTTTCCTGAATCTGGCATGAAACACCCTGCAATTCGTCTGAATGGCGCATAGGATACACCAAGCCCCCTGGTGTGAGTAGCTAACCCGGATTGCAGAAAGTCAATACAAGCCTTTAACGCCAACACGGCGGCAAACATGGCAATTGCATTTGGAGCGCCACTCCGCACCTGTTAAAATTCGCCGCCTGACCCACTGTCCAAACGGTTAAGCACACCATGAGCGAACAGAAGCCCTCCCTGACCTATCGTGACGCCGGCGTTGATATTGACGCCGGAAACGAACTCGTCGACCGGATCAAGAACACAGCTGCCCGCACCCGCCGCCCGGAAGTGCTCGGCGGGCTCGGTGGTTTTGGCGCCATGGTTGCCATCCCGCAGGGTTACAATGAGCCGGTTCTGGTGTCCGGCACAGACGGCGTGGGCACCAAGCTCAGGCTTGCCATGCAGCTTCAGAAGCACGACACCATCGGCATCGACCTCGTTGCCATGTGCGTTAACGATCTCGTGGTGGGCGGCGCGGAACCTCTTTTTTTCCTTGACTACTACGCCACCGGTAAGCTGAACGTAGATGTGGCGGCCCAGGTAGTTGAAGGCATCGGCGCAGGCTGTGAGCAGGCAGGCTGCTCCCTGGTGGGCGGTGAGACTGCAGAAATGCCGGGCATGTACGAAGGTGACGATTACGACCTGGCCGGCTTCTGTGTGGGCGTCGCCGAACGTAGCGAAATCATCGACGGCAACCGTGTGCAGGCCGGTGATGTATTACTGGCACTGGGTTCATCCGGCCCGCATTCCAACGGTTACTCTCTGATCCGCAAGATTCTGGAGGTCAGCAATGCCGACCTGAACCAGACCATTGCCGACGTAACCCTCGCCGATGCGCTGATGGCGCCGACCCGCATTTATGTGAAAAACCTGCTTCAGCTGGTCCGTGAGGTAGATGTTCGCGCGCTTTCCCACATCACCGGCGGCGGCTTGCCAGAAAACATTCCCCGGGTCCTTCCCAACGGCATGGTGGCGGCTATCGACACTGACAGCTGGAAGCTGCCACCGGTTTTCCAGTGGCTGAAGGATGCCGGTGGCGTCGCCAGTGAGGAAATGTATCGTACCTTCAACTGCGGCGTCGGCATGGTTGTCTGTATTCCGGCGAATCAGCGTGAACTGGCGCTCGATACTCTGAATGCGCTGGGAGAGAAAGTCTGGCAGATTGGCGTCATTGAAACAGCGGAAGACTCTGCGTCCGCGGCATCCGTTCGTTATGCGCCGGGGCTGCTGTCGGTATGAAAGCAGATCCGGTAACCGCACCCCGCATTCTGGTTCTGGCGTCCGGAAGTGGCACCAACCTGCAGGCGCTGATTGACGCCAGCCGTGAGCGTGATTTTCCCGGCCAGATTGTTGCCGTCGGCTGCAATCGGCCCAAGGCTTTTGCCCTTGAGCGCGCTGCGCAGGCAAATATCGACACGTTCATCGTGGACCACACCCTGTATGGATCACGAGAGGAATTCGACGGAGCATTGATGGCGGAAATTCGGCGCCACAATCCGGACCTGATTGTGCTGGCAGGATTCATGCGTATTCTCACCGCGGATTTTGTGAAGGCCTTGCGTGG
This sequence comes from Marinobacter sp. ATCH36, assembly GCF_023555055.1. Taxonomy (GTDB): domain Bacteria; phylum Pseudomonadota; class Gammaproteobacteria; order Pseudomonadales; family Oleiphilaceae; genus Marinobacter. The sequence continues at coordinate 53,683 of NZ_JAMJPL010000005.1, read as the reverse complement.
CATCATGCTGAACCTTCACCCCTCACTGCTGCCGAGGTACACCGGACTGAATACCCATCAACGTGCACTGGAGGCAGGCGACAAGGTCCATGGTGTGTCTATTCACTATGTTACCGAGGAGTTGGATGGCGGCCCCATTATTGCTCAGGCAGAGGTCAATATAACTCCGGAAGATACCCCGGAGTCGCTTGCCGAAAAAGTCCAGCGGAAGGAGCATGTGCTCTACCCCATCGTTGTACGCTGGTTCTGTGAAGGGCGCATTCAGCTTGGCTCCGACTATGTGGTATTCGATGGTCAGCCGCTGAACAGACCTCTGGTTCTTCCGGACGACAGTGCAGCGGCGACAGCCGGGTGACTTTATCGTCATCTCCAGGAGCAATCAGGCGCGTTAGACTGTCCAGAGACAGGTACACCTGCCGTTGAGCAACCGGAGATACACTATGCCCCTGAAATACCGCTCCGCAGTCCTGCCTACCCTACTGGCCTGGGTGCTGCTCTTTAACGCCACACCCCTGCTGGCCGAAGAAGGCACGGGGGAGACTTCTCTCCAGCCCATGGAACTCAGCTACAACGCGTCCATGGACAAAGGCATTTCGCTCAATGGCAGTGCCCGCCGGATTCTGGAACAAAGGGATGACGGCACCTGGCGCTTTCGCACGGATGTGAATTCTTTTATTGCCGATATCGATGAATCCCTGACCTTCCGTTGGGAAAACAATCAGGTGGTCCCCCTGCGTTACCGTTACAAGCTCTCCGGTTTCCTTATCAAGAACAGGGAACAGGCCATTGATTTCGACTGGGACAAGATGGTGGTCAGCGGGCACCACCGTGGCGACAGCTTCTCGTTGCAACTGGAAGAAGGCGCCCTGGACCCCATGGGCTACCAGTTGCAGCTCAGCCAGGACATCAAGGCCGGCAAGCGTGAGATGGAATACCGGGTGATTGACAAGGGCGACTACGACACCGACCGTTTTGCCGTCGTTGATGAAGAAACCCTGAACGCGAACGGTGAGGAAATCAGAACTCTGAAAGCCGAGAAAGTCCGCGACAGCGACAGCAAACGGCAGTCACTGATGTGGTTCGCGCCGGAGCGGGACCACCTGCTGATTCGATTCCTGCAGGTGGAACCGGATGGCAGCGAGTATGAGCTGACCATCGACGAGGCCACTGTCGGCCGCTAATGGCCGCAGCCTAAGCCCGGGTTTCTTCTTTGGTCTCAACTGCAGCCCAGACGGCCTTCACTTCGTCCGCAATGATTCGCAGCCCCGCAGCAACCCGCTCATCATCTTGTGAGTAGGTAACCCGCAAACACTCATGACGATGCTGCCAATCATCTTCCGGCAGCCCCGGGAAGAAATAGTGCCCGGAAACCACCAGCACCCCCCTCTCCTTCAGCCGCTGGTATAACTCCAGGCTGGTAATGGGCAGATCAGGGAACCACAACCAGAGGAACATGGCACCTTCGGGTTTGTGGACATACCAGCGGCAACTGTCTTCGCCCATGGCTTCCCGGAACACGGCAACAGCCCGTTCCATTTTCGCCTTGTAGAATGGGCAAACCACGTCGCGGCTGAGAGACAGGATCTCCCCGGAACGCACCAGAGGCTCCCCGAGCATGGCGCCAAAGCTGCCCGTCGCCAGGTTCATGATGGCGTTGATGCCCGACAAGGCCTTGATAACAGGCTCGGCAGCGATAACGATGCCCGTGCGCACAGCCGGCAGACCGAACTTGGACAGGCTGAGACAAAGAATCACCTGCTCATTCCAGTGCGGCGTGGCATCCACAAACAGCAGGTTCGGGAAAGGTGTGCCGTAGGCCCCATCCACAATCAGCGGGATATTGTGCTGGCGCGCCATGGCTTCGAGCCGGGCCAGTTCGTCATCGGTGACCACGTTTCCGGTGGGATTGGTGGGGCGGGAAACGCAGATAGCACCCGTTTCACCAGTGACTTCAACCGCGTCGAAATCCACGCGATATTTGAACTCGTGGGCGTCGGTAAAAGAAATGTCAGGTTGCACGGCGTGAAACAGCCCGGGTTCGATACCCGCGTCGGCATAACCGATATATTCCGGCGCCAGGGGTAACAGGATGTGCTTGTGCACCCCGTCGCCATAGTCGCCGCCGAACATATTGAACAGCATGAAAAAGGCCGCCTGACTGCCATTGGTCAGGGCAATATTCTCCGGCTTCAGGCCCCAGCCGTACTCCCGGTTCAGCAGCTCCGCCAGTGAGGCAATAAACTGTTTCTCGCCCTGGGGCGGATCGTAGATACCCACCAACCGGCGGGTGTCCCCTTCGCTCCTGGCCATATCCGCCAGTATCTGCTGAACCCGCTCCTGGATTTCGGGAATATGGCCGGGATTGCCTCCGCCCATCATGATCATGTCATCGCCGGATGCCAACGCATTACCCAGGTCATCCATCAGGGACGTAATGCCTGAATCCGCAGTAAATTTTCGACCAAACGAAGAAAGTTTCATGGTGTTTGTCTATACCGGTTCAGAACAGGTTGTAGTCTTAAAGTGTAGGACAGAGCCGGCAGCGTCGCCGGTCAGTCGCTCAGAGAAATGCCGAGGTTGCTCACGCCTTCGTTGGCGGCATCCTCTCGGATACGCTCAACAAACTGGCTGGTCGGGGTTCGCTGGCGCTTGAGGGCAAGTATAAGGTCACGCTGGAAGACCTTGTCTTCTTTCATCAGCGGGTGCTGCTCCAGCAGTCGGACCAGCTCGTCCTCGTCCAGATCTTCGCCCTCGGACAGTTCAATGAAGTTCATCACTGTTGCCGTGGCCATCTGTGACGCTTCGGTTGCGCGATGTTTGCCCGGATTGAGCCGGTTCAGTAATGCCTGTTCCAGTAATTGGCAGAAATCGAAGGCGGGATAAACACCATACGCATCGTAAGCATTGACGTCCGGTGAAAGGGCTTCCAGTTTTGCCAACAGCTGGGGAATGGCCGCCTCGGAAAAGTCTTTTTGCAGCATTTCCCAGCCGAGATCGAGCAACTGGCGCATTTTCGCGCCGGTTTTCAGTTCAACGGCGTCCGCGAACAGAGCATAGTTGGGGAAGGAGCGCTCCGCGAGAGCCATCAGGAAGGTGTATTCCCGCCAGCCCTGCAGTTGTGATACCGCCTTGAGAAACTGGTTGGCATTCACTGTGGATCTCTCCTGATGGTAAAGCCACTCATGTCCGCGGCAGGGTCACACCTGTTTGTCCGAAGTATTTTCCGCCCCGGTCTTTGTAGCTGGTTTCACAGATCTCGTCGGATTCAAAGAAGAGCATCTGTGCCACGCCTTCGTTTGCGTAGATCTTGGCCGGCAGGTTGGTGGTGTTGGAAAACTCAAGTGTGACCTGCCCTTCCCACTCGGGTTCCAGTGGTGTGACGTTGACGATGATGCCACAACGTGCGTAAGTGGATTTACCCAGGCAGATGGTCAGCACGCTGCGGGGGATACGAAAATATTCCACGGTGCGCGCTAATGCGAAGGAGTTCGGCGGAATTATGCAGACGTCACCGGTGTAGTTAACGAAGCTGTTGTCGTCAAAATGCTTCGGGTCCACGGTGGCGGAGTGGACGTTGGTGAAGATCTTGAATTCGTTGCTGCAGCGGACATCGTAGCCGTAGCTGGAGGTGCCGTAGGAAATTACGCGGCCTTTCTCGGTTTCGCGGACCTGATCATATTCGAAGGGTTCGATCATGCCGTGTTCCTGGGACATCCGGCGAATCCAGCGATCGGATTTAATGCTCATGGGTGACGTCTCGTATCCATAAAAAAGAGAGGCGGTAGTTTACCTGTTCACTTAATGGCTGTCGAAGCCTTGAGCGCTGAATTCCACCTCGAACTTGGGGGCTGCGGCTGCGGAGAGGACGGGTTTGAAACACGCCGTTAATACGTCCATGTAGGCTTGAGAAAAACATCCATGTTTTTCACAGTTTCAAACCCGTCCTCTCCGAAGCCGCGATCTGACCTTCCGCGTGGATCAGTGTTCGGTTACTGAAACGCTGGAGATTGAACCGGTGAGATTTCTTTCTCTCGTGGACAGTTCGGCGCCTACCCGGCGGGCGATGTCCTTGTAGCGCCTTGCCACTTCCGAGTCTGGCTCGGCTACCACAGAGGGGGTGCCGCCGTCAGTCTGTTCACGGATGGTCATGTGCAGCGGGAGCTGGCCGAGAAGTGTAGTGTCGTACTCTTCGGCGATGCGTTCGCCGCCGCCGTGGCCGAACAGGGGCTCTTCGTGGCCACAGTTGCTGCAGATGTGGACGCTCATGTTTTCAACCACGCCCAGCACCGGGATTTCCACCTTGCGGAACATTTCGATGCCTTTCTTGCCGTCCAGCAGAGCGATGTCCTGCGGGGTGGTGACGATGACGGCTCCGGTGACCGGGACTTTCTGGGCGATGGTCAGCTGGATGTCGCCGGTGCCGGGGGGCATGTCGATGATCAGGTAGTCCAGCTCGTTCCACAGGGTCTGCTGCAGCAGCTGCATGACGGCGCCGCTGACCATGGGGCCACGCCAGACCATGGGGGTTTTGTCGGTCACCACGAAGGCCATGGAGTTGGCCTGCAGGCCGTGGGCGTCCATGGGCACGAAGTATTTGTTTTCGCGGGTGTCCGGGCGCTTGCCTTCGGGCACGCCCAGCATCATGCCGATGCTGGGGCCGTAGATGTCGGCGTCGAGGATGCCCACGCGGGCGCCTTCGGCCTGCAGCGCCAGGGCCAGGTTGACGGCGGTAGTGGATTTACCCACACCCCCTTTGCCGGAGGCAACGGCGATGATGTTCTTCACTCCAGGTACGGACTGGATGTCTTTCTGGCCCTTATGGGAGTAGATGCGCTGCCCCACGTGGACCTCCACACTTGCAACGCCCTCGACGTCGCCCAGGGCGTTGGTGAGCAGTTCTTTCAGTGCACCGGCGATACCTTTAGACGGGTATGGCAGCTCGATCATGGTAGTGACGCTGCCGCTGTCATCTGCCTTCAGTGACTTCACTGCGCCAAGTTCGTACAGGTCCTTCCCGAGGTAGGGGTCGCGGTACTGTTTTACGGCGGTTTCAAGTGCCTGCTGTGAAATCTGTGCCATCGTGTTCTCCGGGATAAAGCGCTGAAAGCAGGTGTTTCGGATGAAAAAACTTTGCTTGGAAGGTATCATCTGAGCCCGTTTCTGGCCATAAGGAGTTTTGACCCTGAACAAGGCCGGCAAACACGTACGCCCAACTCCTGACGAATGAAGGTTCGGACCAAACATGACGCAAGCGAGTTCACAGCAACAGCGCGATATTCTGGTAACCAGCGCCCTGCCATACGCCAATGGCCCCATCCACCTGGGCCATCTGCTGGAGTATATTCAGACCGATATCTGGGTGCGCTATCAGAAAATGCGTGGCCAGAACTGCTACTACGTTTGTGCGGATGACGCCCACGGTACCGCCATCATGCTGCGGGCAGAGCGTGAGGGAATCTCGTCCGAGAACCTGATCGACCGAATCAAGGACGAGCACCAGCAGGATTTCAGCGGGTTCCATATCCGCTTCGACAACTATTACACCACCCACTCCGATGAGAACCGGCAGTTTTCGGAATATATTTACCGCCAATTGCAGGAAAACGGCCATATCGCCACCCGCAAGATTACCCAGGCGTACGATCCTGAAAAGCAGATGTTCCTGGCGGACCGTTTTATCAAGGGCACCTGCCCCAAGTGCAAGACCGAAGACCAGTATGGTGATAACTGTGAAGCCTGTGGTGCCACCTATACCCCGGCGGAGCTGATCAACCCGGTTTCGGCGGTTTCCGGCGCAACACCCATTGACAAGGAATCGGAGCACTATTTCTTCCGCCTGCCGAAGTTTGCGGATTTTCTCGCCAACTGGACCCGCAGTGGCACCCTGCAGCCCCAGGTGGCCAACAAACTGGCCGAGTGGCTGGATGCCGGCCTTCAGGAGTGGGACATCAGCCGCGACGCGCCCTACTTCGGGTTCGAGATTCCCGATGCGCCGGGCAAGTATTTCTATGTGTGGCTGGATGCCCCCATCGGTTACCTGGCCAGCTTCAAGAACCTGTGCAACCGGGAAGGCATCGATTTCGAGCATTTCTGGAAAGCGGACTCCACCGCCGAGGTCTATCACTTCATCGGCAAGGACATCATCAACTTCCACGCCCTGTTCTGGCCGTCCATGCTGCACAGCGCCGGCTTCCGCACCCCGAGTGCGGTGTGGGCCCACGGTTTTGTCACGGTGAATGGTAAAAAGATGTCCAAGTCCCGGGGCACCTTTATCATGGCTCGTACCTATCTGGACCATCTCAATCCCGAGTACCTGCGCTATTACTTCGCCGCCAAGCTCACCGGCAGCGTCGATGACATGGACCTGAACCTGGACGATTTCGCCGCACGGGTTAATTCAGACCTGGTGGGCAAGGTAGTGAACATCGCCAGCCGCAGCGCCGGGTTTATCACCAAGCGCTTTGACGGCCAGCTTGGCGTGGTCACCGAGCACAGCAAGCTGAAAGAGTTCATTGAGGCGGGTGACGAAATCGCGGATTTCTATGAGTCCCGGGAATTCGGCCGTGCCATGCGGCGGATTATGGAACTGGCGGATATCGCCAACCAGTACGTCAACGACGAGCAGCCCTGGGTAATCGCCAAACAGGACGGCCAGGACGATAACCTGCAGGCCATCTGTACCAACGCCATCAACATGTTCCATCTGCTGATGACCTACCTGGCGCCGGTGCTACCGGAAACCGCAAAAGCTTCCGAGGCGTTTCTGAACGCCCCTCTGGACTGGAACAAGCGGGACCAGAGGCTGGAGAACCACGGCATCAACAAGTTCAAACCACTGATGAACCGGGTGGAGATGGCACAGATCGAAAAAATGCTGGACGCCTCCAAAGCAGAACTGCCCGCGGCAACCGGACAACCAGCGCCAGATTCCGAGCTCGAGCCGATTGCTGATGAAATAGAATTTGGCGATTTCGCGAAAGTGGATCTTCGGGTCGTTAAAATTGTCAAAGCGGAACACGTGGAAGGAGCCGACAAACTTCTTCGCCTCACCCTTGATGTAGGGCATGGCGAACGCAACGTGTTTGCTGGTATCAAGTCTGCATACAAGCCGGAAGATCTTGAGGGGCGCCTGACGGTGATGGTTGCCAACCTCAAGCCCCGGAAAATGAAGTTTGGCATGTCCGAGGGAATGGTTCTGGCAGCGGGCCCCGGAGGCAAGGATATCTTTATTCTGTCTCCGGATTCTGGTGCTACACCCGGCATGCGTATTATGTAACGACCGGCAGGCGGGTCAATGGAGCAAGGCGAATGGCCGACTATCTGCTGATTCTGGTCAGCACCATTCTGGTGAACAACTTTGTGCTGGTTCAGTTCCTGGGGCTGTGCCCGTTCATGGGCGTTTCCGGAAAGCTGGAAACAGCCATGGGGATGTCCCTGGCAACGACGTTTGTGCTGACACTGGCGTCGGTGTGCAGTTACCTTGCCTATACCTACCTGCTGGAACCACTGGACCTTGCCTTCCTGCGGACGATTACCTTTATCCTGGTAATTGCCGTGGTGGTTCAGTTCACCGAAATGGTGGTACGCAAGACCAGCCCGCTTCTCTATCGCGTACTGGGCATCTTCCTCCCCCTGATCACGACCAATTGTGCCGTCCTTGGGGTTGCTCTGCTCAACATAAACAGGAACAACAATTTCGTTGAGTCGGTTTTGTATGGGTTCGGTGCAGCCGCCGGTTTTTCCCTGGTTCTTGTCCTGTTTGCCGCCATGCGAGAACGTATTGCCGTCGCGGATGTGCCGGTGGCGTTTCGGGGGGCTGCCATCGGGCTGGTAACAGCGGGGCTGATGTCACTGGCGTTTCTGGGCTTCAGCGGCCTGGTCACCGTTTGACCGGGCAGCAGGATTAGGAGTAGCGCGATTATGTGGACAGGCATTCTTGTTGCCGTTGTGGTTCTTCTGGCCCTCGCTGTTGTGTTTGGTGGCCTGCTCGGCTTTGCTGCCGAACGCTTCAGGGTGGAAGGCAACCCACTGGCCGACCAGATTGACGCGCTGTTGCCGCAGACACAATGCGGGCAATGCGGCTATCCGGGTTGCCGCCCCTACGCTGAATCCATCGCGGAAGGCGGCCCCATTAACAAATGCCCTCCCGGCGGTGAATCCACCATCAAGGCCCTGGCGGATCTGCTCGATGTGGAGCCGGAACCCCTGGATGCCGAGCATGGCTCCGAACAGGTCAAACGAGTTGCTGTTATTCGGGAGGACGAGTGTATCGGCTGCACCAAATGCATTCAGGCATGCCCGGTCGATGCCATTCTCGGAGCCGCCAAACATATGCACACGGTCATTGAAAGCGAATGCACCGGCTGCGACCTCTGCGTGGAGCCCTGCCCTGTCGATTGCATCGACATGGTGACTGTGGAACCGGATATCCGCACCTGGACCTGGACACCGCCGGCACCGAGACTCATTGCCACTGACCGCCAGGGAGCCAGTGCCTGATGAACCAGCTTTGGGATTTCTCCGGTGGCATTCATCCTCTGGAACACAAAGACATTTCAACGGCTCGCCCGATTCGCCGCTGTGGGACTCCGGAGCGACTGATATTGCCGCTGCAGCAACACATCGGCGACCCGGCGCAAGCGATTGTTGGGATCGGCGACCAGGTCCTCAAGGGACAGAAGATCGCCGATGTCAAAACCGGCATGGGCGTTCCCGTGCATGCGCCAACATCCGGTGTCATAGAAAGTATTATGGAACATCCCGTTCCCCATCCCTCTGGAATGGCTGACTGGTGCATTACCCTGAAGCCCGATGGCAAGGACCAATGGTGTTCCCGAAATCCCGTGGGCGACTTTCACACCCTCAGTCGCGACCAGGTTCTGCAGATTATCCGGAACGCTGGCATTTCCGGCATGGGAGGGGCGGGCTTTCCAACCGATATCAAACTCAGGCCTCCGCGGGATCGCAAGGTAAACACCCTGATTCTCAACGGCGCTGAGTGCGAGCCCTACATCACCGCCGATGACATGACCATGCGGGAAAAAGCCGACGAGGTTGTTGCCGGGCTCAAGGTCATGGCCTGGATTCTACGTCCGGAACGCTGCGTTATTGGCGTGGAGGACAACAAACCGGAAGCCATTGCCGCCCTGCGTAAGGCAGCCGAGGGCACACAGACTGAAATTGCCGTTATCCCGACAAAGTACCCATCCGGCGGCGAGAAACAACTGATTCAGGTTCTGACCGGCATGGAAGTACCCAGCGGCGGCATACCAGCGGATATCGGGGTTATGTGCCAAAACATCGGAACCGCCGTTGCCGTGGCACAGGCGGTTTACCAGGACACACCACTGATCTCCCGGATTGTTACCATCACCGGGGAAGCGGTTCACGAACCGGGTAATTTCGAGGTTCTGATTGGCACACCCATTGAGTACCTGCTGGAGCAGGCTGGCGTGCAACAGGATAAACTCAGCCGACTGGTCCTTGGCGGACCGATGATGGGCTACACGCTCTCAACCGAAGCAGTCCCGGTGATTAAAACCACCAACTGCATCATTGCCGCCACTGCCACCGAGCTGTCCGCTCCACCGCCCGAGCAGCCGTGTATCCGCTGTGGTGAGTGTGCCGAAGTCTGCCCCATGGAGCTGCTTCCACAGCAGCTTTTCTGGTACTCCAAGGCCACTGAATTTGAAAAGGCGGAGCACCTGAACCTGTTCGACTGCATCGAGTGCGGCGCCTGTTCCTACGTGTGTCCGAGCTCAATCCCCCTGGTTCAGTACTATCGCTTTGCCAAGGACGAAATTCGCGTTCAGCGCGCGGAGCAACTGAAATCCGACCGTGCCCGCGAGCGTTTCGAAGCGCGCCAGGCACGCCTCGAAAGGGAGAAGGAAGAGAAAGAGCTTCGTCGCAAGGAACGGGCAAAGGCTGCGGCCGAAGCACAGGCCAATAAACAGGCCGAGGCAAAGAAAGCGGCAGCTGACGGTGAGGCAGTTGATGAACGAGCGGCCAAATCTGCTCTGGTCGAGCAGGCCCTGGCCCGCAAAAAGGCAAAAGCCGAGGCAAGCCAGCCGTCACCGGCAGGCCAGCCCACTGCGGAAAAGCCGGATATAGAGGCATTGGAAAAGCAACTCAGCCAGGCCCAGTCCAAACTGGCAACCATGCAGGGCATGCTTGATGAAGCGAAGGCGCAACAGGCGGATAACGTGGAGAAGCTTGAGCGCGCCGTGGCGAAAAACCACGACCGGGTAAAACGGGCTGACGAGGCACTGACCGAAGCCCGAAATACGATGGCCACCCGGCCGACCGAATCCCAGTCCACCGACTAAACGGAATCAGGCACGACACTCATGGCGTTTGTTCAGCAGTCTTCACCCCATGCCCACAGGGCCCGACCAACATCCCGTGTGATGCTATGGGTCATGATCGCGGCATTGCCCGGCCTGTTCGCCCAGACCCTGTTTTTCGGTTGGGGCAATCTGATCAATGTGGTGTTTTGCGTTGCCGTTGCCGTTGCCTCGGAAGCAGCTTTACTTCGGATCAGGAAAAAACCAATCGGCTTTTTTATCAGAGACAACACCGCCGCTGTTACCGGATTGCTCCTCGGCCTTTCTTTGCCGCAATTTGCGCCCTGGTGGGTATCGGCGGTTGCAGTCATCTCCGCTGTTGTCGTTGCCAAACAGCTGTATGGCGGTCTCGGCTCCAACCCTTTCAACCCGGCAATGGTAGGCTATGCGTTGGTGCTCGTTTCATTTCCCGTGGCCATGACAACCAACTGGGCAGAACCGGCCATGCTCTGGGGAGGTGCCCCGGGCTTCGGCGAAACTCTGGCAACCATCGCCTCGGGCCAGCAGACCGCAATTGACGGCTGGACCATGGCAACGCCCCTTGATGAGTACAAGCACAAAATCACCACCCGCACAGCGAGCGAGGTGCTTGCTCACCCGACGTTCGGTGATGGCATCGCCAAAGGCTGGGAATGGGTGAATGCCGCTTTCCTTGCGGGTGGCCTGTTGCTGATCGGCCTGCGCATCATCACCTGGCATATTCCGGTCGGTTTTCTCGGTGGCCTTATTCTGATGAGCCTCGCCTTCGGCAATAACGCGGACCTGTACGCCCCCCTGTCGCTGCATTTACTGGCCGGGGGCACCATGCTTGGGGCCTTCTTTATTGCCACCGACCCGGTCTCTGCGGCAACCAGCCATCAGGGCAAACTGATCTACGGCGCAGGGATCGGCATCCTGATCTACCTGATCCGCACCTGGGGCAACTACCCGGACGCCGTGGCCTTCAGCGTTCTGTTGATGAACTTTGCCGTACCATTCATCGACCACTACACACCACCGCGGACCTATGGCCATCACAAGCCCCGCCGTGGTGTTCCGGGCAGTCAGGGGTAACACATGACAGCCATCGCACAATCTGTCCGTCGCAGCGCCATCGGGCTTGGCTTGTTTGCCGTTATTACCGGTGGCACCATTGCCCTGACACAGGCGATAACCAAAGAACGAATACAGGAGCAAGCCGCCCGTGCGGAGGCACAGGCCTTGTTCGAAATTATCCCGGAAAGCCAGCACACGAACGACCTGCTCAGAGATACCGTGCAACTGCCCGCCAGTGAGCGCCTGACCCGGCCAGATCCCCTGACCGTCTGGGTAGCCCGGCAGGATGATCGACCGGTCGGCATGATCATGCCCATCGTCGCGCCCGACGGTTACTCCGGCAACATACATCTGCTGGTTGGTGTCAATATGCAGGGCACCATCCTCGGCGTCCGGGTAACCAGCCACCGGGAAACCCCCGGACTGGGTGACCGTATCGAAACCAAAAAGTCGGACTGGATCAAGGAATTCGAAGGCAAGTCTCTGGGCCAACCGCCCCACCGGGAGTGGAACGTGAAGAAAAACGGTGGCGATTTTGACCAGTTCACTGGCGCCACGATCACCCCGCGTGCCGTCGTCAAGGCTGTTCAGAAAGCGCTGCTTTATTTCCGCGAGAATCGCGAGATCATCCGGGAGCGGCTCAATGAGGAACCGTCCCTGAGGGACAAGACACTGAACCCGGAAGCGATTGCCGGCGAATCGTCCAATACGGAGCATTCCTGATCATGGCAACCAAACCATCCAGCGAAATCATCCACGACGGACTCTGGAACAACAATCCGGCACTGGTTCAGGTGCTCGGGCTATGCCCATTGCTGGCGGTGACCAGCACCGTTGTTAATGCCATAGGCCTTGGCCTGGCAACCCTGATGGTGCTTATGGGCTCCAACCTTGCAGTGTCGCTGATCCGCAATTTCGTCAGTGAGTCCGTGCGCCTGCCAGCTTTTGTGATGATCATCGCCTCGTTCGTAACCTGTGCCGAACTGCTGATGCAGGCATTCACCTACGAGCTCTACCAGATACTGGGCATCTTCATACCACTGATCGTGACTAACTGCACGATTCTGGGCCGGGCGGATGCCTTTGCTTCCAGAAACCCACCAGGCGCCGCCCTGCTGGATGGAACCATGATGGGAATTGGGTTCCTCGCGGTTCTGATCGTACTCGGCGGTATGCGGGAACTCATCGGCCAGGGAAGCCTGCTTGTAGACATGAACCTGCTGCTCGGCCCTGTTGCTGCTGACTGGGTGATACGTCCGTTCGAAAATTATCCGGACATGCTTTTCATGGTTCTTCCCCCCGGCGCCTTTGTTGGGCTGGGCCTGCTCATTGCCCTCAAAAATGGCATCGACAACCACCTGGAAGAGCGCCGCAAGGCCAGGGAGCCAGCACCGATAACCTCCGGAAGCAGGCGGGTCCGGGTTACCGGCAACATCTCCTGAATACATGGCTGCATTAGATTGAGAACTAATGAATAAACAAAAGCGCATTGAAATTTTTACCCGGCTTCGGGACGCCAATCCGAATCCGACCACCGAACTGAACTACGCCAGCCCGTTTGAGTTGTTGATCGCGGTGATTCTGTCCGCCCAGGCCACGGATGTGGGAGTGAACAAGGCGACGGCAAAACTCTATCCTGTCGCCAATACGCCTGAGAAGATACTGGCGCTGGGAGTGGACGGGCTGAAGGAGTACATAAAAACCATCGGGCTTTTTAACAGCAAGGCCGAAAACGTCATCAAAACCTGCCGCGCCCTGATCGAAAACCACGGAGGGCAAGTACCTGACAAACGGGAAGATCTGGAAGCACTGCCGGGTGTAGGACGCAAGACCGCCAACGTGGTTCTTAACACAGCCTTCGGGCAGCCAGCCATGGCAGTGGACACCCACATTTTCCGGGTCTCTAACCGCACCGGTATTGCCCCGGGCAAGAATGTCGTGGAAGTGGAAAAGCGACTGATGCGAGTAGTGCCGAAGGGGTTTCTGCTGGACGCCCATCACTGGCTGATACTGCACGGCCGTTACACCTGCACGGCCCGAAAGCCCAAATGTGGGGCATGCATTATCGAGGATCTTTGTGAGTTCAAACAGAAAAGGGATTACATGGAGTAGAACCAGCGTCCCCACCGGGGAAGCTGGCACGCTACCGGGCTATTATCGCTGACCCAGCATTTTCTCTTTCAGGTCCTCCTGTGCGGGCTCATCAGACAGCCAGATGCCGAACAGTGCCTTCTTGAATTCCAGGTCACCAATGGTGCCACGCGCCTCCCCGTTTTTGAGGACACGGACACCTTCACCGGGCAGATAGACCAGGTCGAAAGCGTCACCATCCTTAATCTCCTCGGAAAATACATCGAGGAAGGTATCGACATCGTTCTGAATGGCAGACAGATCGCCATCGGTGGAGTTTTCAAACCCTTCCATGGTGGCTGATTTCATCTTGTCGCTGGTGATCATTCCGGAGATGATATGCAAGGTAATCGCCTGGGGCTCATCCGCATTAATAATGGCCTGGCCATCGCTAATCGTCTTTGGCACATAAAGACCACCGATGTAGAGGTCCATAAACCACTTGGAGCGGGTGCCCGCGCCATTCAGCTTGAGCTCGGTGTCCATAGCCGAATAGGTATCCGGCAGGTCTACACCCTCCACCGTCAGAGCGGTAGCCGGGGCTGACAGTGCTGCTGTCAGAAGTAGTGAGGCAAATCCTGTTGATAAGGCCTTCTTCATCGTCCCGTCCTTATTGATCGTTATTATTGAATGTCTTGTCACTATTTGCCGGAGTTCGACACCCTTATCCCCCTCCAGCCGTGCAAGTTTAACAGGGAGCAAACCGACGCTTACGCCGGCTGGTTCTCATTTGGCAGCGCAAAAAAAACCGGCCCGCTGACAGCAGGCCGGTTTTTTGTCAGGCAGAACCTGTTATTTGAAGAGCATGGTTCCTGACAGACCTTCTTTTTCCAGAATCTCGCGAAGACGACGAAGAGCCTCAACCTGAATCTGCCTTACCCGCTCGCGGGTGAGGCCGATTTCCTGGCCAACCTCTTCGAGAGTGCTGATAGGGTACCCTCTCAATCCGAACCGGCGGGAGAGAACTTCCTGCTGCTTGTCGCTGAGCTGGTCGATCCACTTCTCGACGCAGGAGCACATGTTATTGTCCTGCAGCAGGTCAGCCGGGTCTGATGCGCCTTCATCTGCAACGGTGTCCAGCAGGGACTTCTCACCACCGCTACCGATGGGTGTGTCCATGGAGGCAACCCGCTCATTCAGCCCAAGCATTCGCTTTACGTCGGCTACGGGCTTATCGACCATTGTTGCAATTTCTTCCGCAGACGGCTCGTGGTCCAGCTTCTGGGTCAGTTCCCTGGCTGCACGCAGGTAAAGGTTGAGTTCCTTGACCACATGAATGGGAAGACGAATGGTACGGGTCTGATTCATGATCGCCCGCTCAATGGTCTGCCGAATCCACCAGGTCGCATAGGTGGAGAATCGAAAGCCCCGTTCCGGATCAAATTTCTCCACAGCCCGGATCAGACCCAGATTGCCTTCCTCGATCAGGTCCAGCAGCGTCAGACCGCGGTTGACGTAGCGACGGGCAATTTTGACCACCAGCCGCAAGTTGCTTTCAATCATCCGCTTTCGGCCGGATTCTTCGCCTTTACGGGCAAGCCGTGAAAAATAGACTTCCTCTTCGGGTGTCAGAAGGGGGGAAAAACCGATTTCGTTGAGATAAAGCTGAGTGGCATCGAGCTGCTTCTGGCTGGTGAAATAGCGACCCTGGGCCGGAATATCGTCTTCTGTTTCAACCGCTTCAACTTCCGCGGTCTCTTTCTCTTCTACCTTGTCTTCTGCTAACAGCTGATCGTCTGCATCCTCGACGTCGGATACACGATCGATAATGAGTTCTTCATGCTCTGCTGACATAACTCTTGCCCCGCCTTTCAATGATCCTGGATATTCGCTCACGTTTTCTTGTTATTGCGAGCGCCTGCTGTTATTCGATTTCTTGTTCAGGACATTTATTGCTAGCTACCGGTAGCAGGTTTGTGTCGGAAATCCGCCTCATCGGGGTGGGAGATAGTGTGCGGGATCTACAGGGTTGCCATTTTTCCGGATTTCAAAATGCAACCTGGGTCGATCCGAGCCACTGTTTCCCATTTCAGCGATGACCTGTCCGGCTTTTACATCCTCCCCTTCCTGCACCAAAATCTTCCGGTTGTGTGCGTAAGCACTCAAATAGTGCTCACTGTGGTTCACTATAATCAGGTTGCCGTATCCAAGTAATCCGCTTCCGGCATAGACGACATTACCGCTTGCCGCTGCTCTTACAGAGTCCCCTTCTTTTCCAGCAATATCAATACCTTTATTGACTTTCCCGGATGTCGAATAACCTGCAATTACGGTGCCAACGTGCGGCCAGCGCCAATTGACGCTGGCGACGGTCTGGGTCTGCCCCGTCAACGGCGACGACCTGTCCGGTGCTTTCGAAACTGACGGCTTCGGCTCAGACTCAGGTGTCTTCTGACGGGAAACGCTCGGAGCAGACGGCTTCGGTGAAGAAGAGGCCGCGGGTTTCGTATTGCTCCGATTATCTCTGGACGATGTGACATTCCCGCGAACATCCAGCCTGAGAACCTGCCCTGCCTTGATGTTAAACGGGGGCGATATACCGTTGGCATCGCCGAGTTCCCGATAATCGCGACCATACCGCCAGGCAATGCTGTACAGGGTCTCGCCCGGTTTGACCACATGCCTGCCCCAATACACCGGCGGGTTGTATATGTCGTCCTGATAGAGGGCCTGGGTGTTACAGCCACTGAGGAGAAAAGGAACCATTACAAGGCTGAGCAGTAACAACGGTAAGCCGCGATGAGGGCCCCGCTTTTTCGAACACGGGAAAACAGGGGCACCGGAGGGGAGCCGCGGGAGAGCTGCCTTTGCAGTGATAATAAACCCACGCACTAATTTGAAAAGAATAAAAATATGCCCGTTATTGGAAATTCGTATAAAAAATACGGCAGTTTATAAAGTGTTGTGAGTAACCTGCTAATTTATTGCACATTTTGGACAGGAAACCAAGTTACCTGCTTGTTGTGTTTGTTACCGGTCGAAACACCTTTCATGAGCAAAAAGTAACACTTCGTCTCGATAAACCTGTGAACTACTTGGCAAATCTGATCTGAATCCATGTTTGAGGATGATGATTGTCAGGCCGCTCTTTTTCCCCCGGCCCAATCTACCAGCAATACCAGCACCAGGCCCGCTGAGGCGCAGATCAAAGCGACCACCAGTTGCGGGTCATGTCCTGTCATCTCAGCATAGCCCAGCGGGCTGATGCTCGACTCGTTAAGGGGCACCTGCTCACCAGCGCTGTTGGTCCGCCAACTCAGGGTTTCTTTCCAGGGCCAGACCTTGTTCAGTGCGCCCACCATAAAGCCGGTAAGCAGGGCCAGAACCGGATCGTGAAAGCGCTTGAACGCCCAGGTTATGAGCCTGGCAACAGACAGCAGCCCCAGGAGGCACCCGGCAACGAAGATCAGCAGCGTTCCGAAATCCAATGCACGTATAGCATCCAGTACAGGGACATACATGCCCAGAACAACCAGAATAAAGCTACCTGAAATGCCCGGGAGTATCATGGCACAGATCGCCACGGCCCCGGCTCCGAAAAACACCATGGGCGAGGGTGCGATCTGACTGACGGGTAAGGTAGTCACCCACCAGGCAAATATCGTCCCGGCAAGAAACGGTAGAATGAGCACGGGGAGATAATAACGAACCTGACGGCCCACGTGCCAAACAGACGCCACAATCAGACCAAAGAAAAAACTCCAGATAAGAATGGGATATTCGGTCAGGATAAAACTGATGGCGGATGCCAGCGTCGCAATACTGACGACAATTCCCAGCAGCAGGCTCGAAAGAAAAGTGCCGTCACAAGCGTCCCAGAACGCCTTTACCCTGCCCCGGACCAGGTGCGTGAAAACTGCCTGGGGGATCGCGCCGATGGCCTCCAGCAGCCGGAAGTAAATGCCGGTAATGAAAGCAATGGTTCCACCGGAAACACCAGGCACAATATCCGCAGCGCCCATGGCCATGCCCCGCAGAAACACTGCGAAAGGACGGTGGGAACGTGCCGGTTCGG
The DNA here is from genome assembly GCF_023555055.1 of Marinobacter sp. ATCH36. Classification (GTDB taxonomy): domain Bacteria; phylum Pseudomonadota; class Gammaproteobacteria; order Pseudomonadales; family Oleiphilaceae; genus Marinobacter. The sequence goes on along the minus strand of NZ_JAMJPL010000005.1, from coordinate 36,160 downwards.
TCGAGTCCTGTACCTGGGGCTCTTGGGTCACCGCACAACCCCGCCCAGAAGAGGGACAAAGTTGACAGGCTCGATATCTGTGGTTTCAAACCGGTCACCATGGCGAACCATTTCCACCAACATCTGGGTTCCTTCCCCAACTGGCGCAACAATCACACCACCGTCCGCAAGCTGCTCCCTGAGCTCGGAGGGGATTTCCCGGGGAGCAGCTGTGACAATAATACCGTCAAATGGACCCTGATCCGGCCAACCCATGCCACCGTCGGCATGCTTGAGCATGGCATTGCGCAGGCCAAGTTGGCGTAGTCTGTCCCGTGCCCTGTCCTGAAGTGGCTTGATTCGCTCGACGCTGAATACCTGATCGACTAGCCGGGACAGGATGGCGGTCTGGTAACCGGAACCGGTACCCAGTTCCAGCACCTTGCGGGGCTTGTGCCGCATCAACGCCTCTGTCATTCGCGCCACAATGTAAGGCTGGGAAAGGGTCTGGCTGTAACCGATGGGCAATGACGTGTCTTCGTAGGCCCGGTGGGCAAGGGCTTCGTCCAGGAAGATATGACGCGGGGTATCAGACATCGCCTGCAACACCTGCTCATCATTGATACCAGCTTCCCTCAGCCTCTGTATCAACCGCATGCGGGTTCGGCGTGATGTCATGCCGATACCATCAATTGCTGCGACCATCAGCGCCCCTCCCGTTCCGACAGCAGCCCAACCCACTCCCGCAAGGGTGAAAGCACTTCGTGCCTGGTCATATCCACATGAACAGGGGTAATCGACACATAATTCTCACGAATAGCGTTGAAATCAGTACCCGGGCCGGCATCATTGCCTTCGCCAGCGGCGCCGATCCAGTAACGGGCCTTGCCCCGCGGGCACGTCATGGGGACGGCGCCCTCGGCCCGTCCACGATGGCCCAGGCGGGTAACGCGGAAGCCCGCTATCTCTTCCCAGGCAACATCAGGAACATTCACATTGAGAATGCAGCGGGGCCCGAGAGTGAGCGGATCCTGACTTTCCAGTAACACCCGGACGACCCGCGCCGCAGTTTCATAATGAAAGCGTCCCTCATTGACCAATGACACTGCGATAGCCGGCAACCCCAGGTTCCTGCCTTCTGTGGCAGCAGCAACGGTTCCGGAGTAGATAATGTCATCTCCGAGATTGGCGTGGGTATTGATGCCCGACACCACCCTATCAAAAGGTTTGTCGAACAGACCGTTCACCCCCAGATGAACGCAGTCTGTAGGCGTGCCATCCACCGAACGGAAACCGTTCGGGTGATCTTCAACCGTTAACGGCCGGTTCAGTGTTAACGCGTTACTGGCGCCGCTGTGGTCGCGATCCGGCGCCACGACTTCCAGATCCCCCAAGCCCGCAAGCCCCTCGTAAAGAGCCTGCAAACCGGGTGAATGAACGCCATCATCATTGGACAACAGAATTCGCACAATTTTCTCCGCTAGCTTTGATTACCCGTACTAATGGTGGCATCGATTATGTCGAACACATCGCTCAACAGACTCGTCGCATATTGCCCGGGCGACAGCCGGAATTTCAGCTGCAACTGGTCACTATCCTGCCATTGCCACTCAAGCCCTTCCGGCACCATTCTCAGTGGCCGACGTTCAGGCTTCATGCGTGTCGTGGCAAAAACCGCTGCCAGATCAGGATGCCTGGCAACCACCGCACGCTCGATCTCGCCCTGCACCGAGACTGCATCCGTTCCGCCGTCACCCCAAAGCGGACCCGTAATTATTATATCCTGATCCTCACCGGCGCCGGGCTCACCTTCGAGAGGTTCCAGCCAGCTGCCGTTCTGTACACGGAAGGCAAGCACCTCATTGAATAACCAGGAACGTGCCGCCGAAAAGTACAATACGTTTTTACTGTCGCCACTGCCAGAGGTTGAACGCCCTCTTCCCCGCTTTTTGGCATTGCGTGCACCGCGACGATTCAGCTTTGAAGGGTCCATTGTCAGGGCGCGGTCCAGATTGGCTCCATTATGACCAAATCGCTGTGGTCCGAAGTAATTGGGACACCCCACGTCCCGCAGCCTGCCCAGGGCCCTGTCTATGGCATCCGGGTCGCCGACCACATCGTGCAGCACCAACTCGAAAAAGTTACTCCGATGGTCACCCCGGCGCAGCTTTCGCGACTGCCTGTGATGCTGGATCACGCGCCAATTCCGTGCCACTTCCGTGACAAACTCGGCATCTTCACTTTCCTGGCCAGGGCGGTAAACACTGAACCACTGGCGGGTAACGGCGTGGCGATCCTTGAGCCCGCAAAAGCCCACATCGAAATGGCGACAGCCAGAGAAAGTGGCCAGTTGACGTGCGACATAATCGGTATTGTCGCCACGTTTCTCCAGACGAATGCAGAGATGCTCACCACCGCGCTCGGGGTCATCCGGCAACGGCAGGTCCTCATCCACGAAAAAGTCCTCGGGACTGGACTTGAGCACCGCGCTGGCCACCCGACTGCCGCCTGAGGTAGGCCAGTCAAGTCGCCACTCAGACTTCTCCGGGGTTGTGTCCGCGACGTCGATCATGGGGATACCGCCTCAAGCAGACAGATGGCCTGACAGGCGATCCCCTCCCCTCGACCCGTAAAGCCCAGCTTCTCGGTTGTGGTTGCCTTGACACTGATCCGGCTGGCAGGAATGGCCAGGTCCTCAGCAATATTGAGACGCATAGCTTCGATATGGGGAGCCATTTTTGGATCCTGGGCGATAATGGTAGCGTCCACATTACCAACCACAAATCCCTCATCCATAACGCGATCGATCACCCGGCGCAGCAAATCCCGGCTATCCGCACCGGCCCACTCATCACTGGTATCCGGAAACAGATGCCCGATGTCTCCCAGCGCCGCAGCACCGAGCAGCGCGTCAGCCAGGGCATGCAGCAGCACGTCTCCATCAGAGTGCGCCCTGAGCCCTTGGCTGAAGGGAATACGGACGCCGCCGAGGGTGACATTGTCGCCCTCGCAAAATGCATGGACATCAAAACCTTGTCCGATTCGCATAGTGTCACTTCCTTTTCAAGATAAAGCCGGCGAGGGCCAGATCGGCAGGTACGGTAATCTTTATGTTATCCGGTCTCCCCTCCACGATACAGGGCGCCTGCCCGGCAAACTCGATTGCGGAAGCTTCATCAGTTACCGGATATCCTGAATCTATGGCACTCTCAAGTGCCTGCTTCAGTGCCAGGAAACGGAACATCTGGGGAGTCAGTGCGCGCCAGAGATCGCTACGGTCTATTGTTGCCTCAACCTCATGGCTTCCAGGCCCGGTACGCTTGAGGGTATCCGTCACTGGCGTTGCCAAAAAGCCTCCCACCGGATGATCCTTCAGCTCGGTTAACAACCGCATGAGATCATCGGGATGAAGGCAGGGCCGAGCAGCATCGTGAACCAGAACCCAATCGTCATCCCTCGCACGATCAGCAAGCGCCTCCAGAGCAGCCAGTACTGACTCTGAACGTTCGGCACCACCAATACAGGTATTGATACGACCGTCTTTGCTGGCATCTGTTTCCCGCCACCATTGGTCATTGGGCCCTGTAGCAACCACGCACCCGGCGAAAGCAGCGTTATCCAGCAAACTGGAAAGCGTGATATCGACAACGAAGCGTTGACTCAGCCGAAGATACTGTTTGGGGCAATCGGCCTTCATTCGCTTGCCTGAACCTCCAGCGGGGACGATCAGCCAGTAGCGGGGTTTACTCATGAACGTGGTCGGCTTTGCAAGGTCTGGTTTTTGGCTGATTACTGCTCAACCACCAGGAAGAAGGTTTCATCGTTACGGATCAATCCCAGGTTCATGCGCGCCCGCTCCTCTACCGCTCCTTTCTCTCCGCGGAGATTGCGGACCTCGGCATAAAGGCGGTCATTGCGGACGGCCAGCTCGGCATTTTCCTCGCGCTGCTCGGCTACGGACTTTTCCAGCCCCCATACCTGGGCAAAACTCCCCTCTCCAACCCACAGGCGCACCTGCAACAGAAGAATAAGAATTATCATGATGGACCAAAGCAACTTCATTGCGAATTCCGTTTACGATGTGACAGCCGGACAGTCAGTATAGACCTTAGTGTAGTTTAGCAACAAGTTCTGCTAACCAGTTGTACAAAAAGGCCATCGTGCTTCTACATTCCAGAACCACGATGGCCTTTTCAGATCCGTTACCTGTCGGTATCCCGCCCGACAGGTAATCCTGACCCCGGGAAGGTCAGCCCTGGCCCTTGATTTCACTCAGGCCACGGTAGGGCGCACTGCCATCCAGGGCTTCCTCGATACGAAGCAGCTGATTGTACTTGGCAACCCGGTCGGAGCGGCACAAGGAGCCAGTCTTGATCTGGCCGGCACAGGTGGCTACGGCCAGGTCGGCAATGGTGGTGTCCTCGGTCTCACCGGACCGGTGGGAAATAACCGCCGTGTACCCGGCATCCTGGGCCATTTTGATGGCATCCAGAGTTTCGCTCAGGCTGCCGATCTGGTTGAACTTGATGAGGATGGAGTTGCCAATGCTCCTGTCGATCCCCTGCTTCAGGATCCTGGTGTTGGTTACGAACAGGTCGTCACCCACCAACTGCACCTTGTCGCCCAGTTTCTCGGTCAGCACTTTCCAGCCTTCCCAATCGCTCTCGTCCATACCGTCTTCAATGGAGATGATGGGATACCGCTCGCACAACCCGGCCAGGTAATCGGCAAAGCCGGCAGAGTCGAAAGACTTGCCCTCACCGGAAAGCTGGTACTGGCCATCCTTATAGAACTCGGAAGACGCACAATCCAGCGCCAGAGTCACATCGGTACCCAGCTTGTAACCGGCCTTCTCCACCGCTTCCTGAATCACCGCCAGGGCACCTTCGTTGGAAGGCAGATCCGGTGCAAAGCCACCTTCATCACCGACCGCAGTGTTCAGGCCCTTGCTGTTGAGAACCTTCTTCAACGCGTGGAAAATCTCGGCACCGATACGCAGTGCCTCGGCGAACGACTTGGCCGCCACCGGCTGGATCATGAATTCCTGGATATCAACGTTGTTATCGGCGTGCTCGCCACCGTTGAGGATATTCATCATCGGCACTGGCATGCTGTATTTGCCGGAGGTGCCGTTCAGGTCCGCAATGTGCGCGTATAGCGGCTTACCCAGAGATATGGCAGCGGCCTTGGCGGCGGCCAGGGAGACGGCCAAAATCGCGTTGGCGCCCAGATTCGCCTTATTTTCAGTGGCATCCAGATCCAACATGACCTTGTCAAGGGCCCGCTGGTCGGCCGCGTCTTTGCCAATTAGAGAATCACGGATTTTCGTATTTACCGCTTCAACTGCCTTGAGTACACCCTTTCCCAAGTAGCGACTTGCATCTTTATCCCGAAGTTCCAGTGCTTCACGGGAACCGGTGGAAGCGCCAGAAGGCGCACAGGCGCTGCCAACGGTTCCGTCTTCAAGAATCACATCAGCTTCAACCGTAGGGTTTCCACGGGAGTCCAGTACTTCCCTGCCTTTAATATTGGCAATCTTGGTCATTCGTCTCTGTCTCCAAGTTTGATTTCAAATTGGGAGCAAGAGCGAGCGGGAACGGCCCTACGAAAAACGCTACGAGCACATCCATGTGCGCTTGGGCTCCGCCATCCATGGCTCCGCACATTTTCGTAGAGCCGTTCCCGCTCACTCCCATAGTCCTTCTGGAACGCAAAAACCGCCAATCAGGCGGTATTCAGTGGCTCAAAACTTTTAACAAGGTCATCAACGGCTTTCACCCGCGCCAGGAATGGTTCCAGCTGGCTAAGGCGAAGAGCACAGGGGCCGTCGCACTTGGCCTGATCCGGATCGGGATGGGCCTCCAGGAACAGACCGGCCAAGCCCTGGGACATACCCGCCAAGGCCAGATCAGTTACCTGGGCACGGCGGCCACCAGCGGAATCAGCACGCCCACCAGGCATCTGCAATGAATGGGTCACATCGAACATGACTGGAACATTCATCGACTTCATGATGCCGAAGCCGAGCATATCCACAACAAGGTTGTTATAACCGAAGCTGCTGCCCCGCTCACACAGGATCACCCTGTCGTTTCCCGCCTCTTCGCACTTCTTGATGATGTGCTTCATCTCCTGAGGTGCCAGAAACTGGGCCTTTTTGATGTTGATAACAGCACCGGTTTCCGCCATGGCGACGACCAGGTCCGTCTGACGGCTCAGGAAGGCCGGCAGTTGGATGATGTCGCAGACTTCTGCAGCGGGTGCGGCCTGCTCAGGCTCGTGGACGTCAGAGATGATGGGAACGCCGAATTTGCTTTTGATGTCCGCCAATATCTGCAGGCCCTTCTCCAGGCCGGGACCACGGAAGGAATGGACGGAAGAGCGGTTGGCCTTGTCGAAGGAGGCTTTGAATACGTAGGGAATGCCGAGCTTGCTGGTGGCCTCGACATACGCCTCGGCCACTTCCATGGCCATTTCCCGGGATTCCAGCACATTCATGCCACCGAACAGCACGAACGGCTTATCGTTGGCGACTTCGATTCCCGAGACGTTAACCGTACTCTGCGCCATGGTCAGGATTCCTTTTTACGGGCCAGTGCTGCCTCGACAAAGCCCTTGAACAACGGATGACCGTCCCTGGGAGTGGAGGTGAATTCCGGATGGAACTGGCAGGCCACAAACCAGGGATGGTCGGGCACTTCCACGACTTCTACCAGTTTGCCGTCGGTTGAGCGGCCGGAGATTCTCAGGCCGGCGCCCTCAAGTTGCGGCAGGAAATGGTTGTTGACCTCAAAGCGGTGACGGTGGCGCTCACGGATGGTCTTGCGTCCGTAACAGTTGGCAATGGTAGAGCCTTCTGTCACCACGCAGTCCTGTGCGCCCAGACGCATGGTGCCACCCAGATCGGATTCTTCAGTGCGCTCTTCCTTCTCTCCACTGGCATCCAGCCATTCGGTAATCAGCCCCACCACCGGCTCCGGTGTGTGCTCACGGAATTCGGTGCTGTGGGCGTCTTTCAGACCTGCAACGTTGCGAGCATATTCGATAACAGCTACCTGCATACCCAGACAGATACCAAGATAAGGGACCCTGTTTTCGCGGGCGTACTGCACGGTGCGGATTTTGCCTTCCACTCCGCGCTCACCAAAGCCACCCGGTACAAGTATGGCATCAGCACTCTCGAGCGCACCTGTGCCATCACGCTCAATGTCCTCAGAATCAATGTAGTTCATCCGGACCTTGGTGCGGGTCTTGATACCCGCATGGAGCAGCGATTCAATCAGGGACTTGTAAGCGTCCAGCAGTTCCATGTACTTGCCGACCATGGCGATAGTGACTTCATGCTCCGGATTCATCAGGGACTCGACCACCGCATCCCATTCACTCAAATCCGCCGGGCTGGCATCAATCCCGAAACGCTCGATGACCAGCTGATCCAGACCGAATTCGTGCAGCATGCGTGGAATGGCGTAGATGGATTTGGCGTCCTGAAGCGGGATGACTGCCCGCTCTTCCACGTTGGTGAACAGGGCAATCTTGCGGCGTGAGCTGGCGTCTACCTCGTGCTCGGAACGACACAGCAGGATATCCGGCTGCAGACCGATGGAGCGCATTTCCTTGACTGAATGCTGGGTGGGCTTGGTCTTGATCTCACCGGCAGTTGCAATATAAGGAACCAGGGTAAGATGCATGAACAGCGCACGCTGGGGGCCTACTTCCACTTTCAGCTGACGACAGGCTTCCAGGAAAGGCAGTGATTCGATGTCGCCCACCGTACCGCCGATCTCGATCATTGCCACGTCGGCACCGGAAGCGCCCTCGACGACTCGGCGCTTGATCTCGTCGGTAATGTGGGGAATCACCTGAACCGTGCCACCGAGGTAATCACCACGGCGCTCTTTACGAATAACTTCTTCGTAAACTCGACCCGTGGTGAAATTGTTCCGGCGCAACATCGGCGTGCGGATAAACCGCTCGTAATGCCCCAGGTCAAGATCAGTTTCCGCGCCATCTTCGGTGACAAAAACCTCACCATGCTGGAACGGGCTCATGGTGCCGGGGTCCACGTTGATGTATGGATCCAGCTTGAGAATAGTGACCTTCAGGCCGCGTGCCTCGAGGATCGCGGCCAGAGAGGCCGATGCGATACCTTTCCCCAAGGAGGACACGACACCGCCGGTGACGAAAATATAACGCGTCATGCAGATTCCGTGATTTGTCTGGTTCGGTGAAGGAGGGAGATTATCATCTCAAGATGGGACGCCAGACTACCAGAAAGACCTCATCTTCTCAATGTCATTCCCGCTCCACAACAATCCGCCAACCACTTGCCGGGGCGCCCCCACAGTATTTGCCGGAAAGCCATAAATCGCCAACCCCGACCAGCTCTTCCTTGCCATTCTTTACCTCCAGGAGCAAAGGCAGCCTGGCTCTATCCCAAGGCGGAATATTATTTTCCTGCAGCCAGTTCTTGAGGGATTTTGAGGGGCCATCGGGGTTTGGCCGAATGCGTTCTCCCCCTGCCCTCGTAGATACTCGTATTTCCGGCGCTCCGGTTTTGCATTCGCCGGACGCTGTCAGCGTTACTCGCCATTCGCCCCACACCAGCGGCTGACCCGCAACCAGAGGAAGCCTGTCAGAGGGCAACGGCTGTCGGACCGGCACCAGATGCAGATAGCCCTGGTACCTGCGGATAACAAAGCCAGAGCCCCGCAACTCCGGCTCACGATCTGCCGGGGCATTCAGCAAATCACCCAACACCTGCGGCCAGTCGGCCATCGCCGGTGGTTCCTGATGAAAGTGCCTGATCCACCAGCGCAACAGATTTTTCTGCTCCGCCACGGCAAGACTCCCCAGTGCCTTAACGGCCAGAGCACCCTGCTCATCAGCGCACTGCTGAAAACGAATGCCGGCCAGTCTTCCGGCCAATTCGTCGCTCTCACGGCAGGAATCAGCACTATGCCGTATGCGGTTGATCAATGATGGCCAGCGCGTCTTGAGCAGCGGAATGACAGCCAGGCGAAGAAAATTGCGATCAAAACGCTCATCGATATTGCTTGGATCATCCACCCAGTCGATGCCATTTTCCGTAGCCCAGGCCTGAAGTTCCCGGCGACTGAAATCCAACAACGGCCTGTACAGCCTACCCTTTCCCAAAGGTCGTGAGCGTGGCATGCCTCCCAGGCCGATCACGCCGGTTCCTCTTAGCAACCGGAACAGCACCGTCTCAGCCTGATCATCACCATGGTGAGCCATCAACATCAACTCACCTGGTGTGAGAATTTCCTCAAACACCTGGTAGCGGGCATTGCGGGCAGACTCTTCAATACCACTGGCAGAGTTACGCGAGTCCTGATCTGCAGCATTTACAGTCACGCGCCGGATATCAAGAGGCACACCGAGTACACCACAGAGCTGTTGACAGAAACGCTCAGTTTGCCTGGCATTGGGCTGCAGCTGATGATTTATATGGACGGCAGACAACTGACCGGTTGCGCCGTAGAGCCTGGCGGCAACATGGAGAAGCAGAACAGAATCCATTCCTCCGCTAAGTGCAATCCGCAACCGTGAATGGGAAGGCAGGTTCCTGACCGGGGCACAGAGGGCCGCCGGCCAGTCACGTCCGGAGCCGGTGCTACCGGCCCGTGTCATATCGTGTCAAACGCTCATAGCGGCGGGAAACCAGTTCTTCTGTCGGCAGACGACAGAGTTCGGCAATGCCTTTCGACAGCGTCTTGCGAAGAGATTCCGCCATTTTATCCGGATCACGATGGGCGCCACCCAGCGGTTCGGTGATCACATTGTCAGCCAGGCCGAGATGTTTGAGCCGGTCAGCAGTAACCCCCATGGCCTCAGCTGCCTGGGACGCAAATTCTGCGCTTTTCCAGAGAATGGAAGCGCAGCCTTCCGGCGAGATAACCGCGTAGGTGGAATACTGCAACATATTGAGCTGGTCACAGACACCGATCGCCAGCGCACCACCTGAGCCACCCTCACCTACAACGGTAGAGATGATTGGTGTTTTCAGGCGAGACATCACTGCCAGATTGAAAGCAATCGCTTCACTCTGGCCGCGCTCCTCGGCACCGATGCCTGGATAGGCGCCCGGCGTATCGATAAACGTCAGGATGGGCATGCGGAAGCGTTCGGCCATCTCCATCAGCCTCAGGGCCTTGCGGTAGCCCTCCGGGCGCGGCATGCCAAAATTGCGCTTTACCTTGTCGCGTACTTCCCTGCCCTTCTGGTGGCCGATTACCATCACCGGCTTGCCGTCCAGGCGAGCAGTACCTCCAACAATAGCCTGGTCGTCGGCGTACCGACGGTCACCATGCAACTCGTCGAAATCGTCAAAAATCATCTCGACGTAGTCGAGGGTGTAAGGCCGGCGTGGATGGCGCGCCAGTCTCGATACATCCCAGGGTTTGAGGTCCGAGAAAATGCTTTCCGTCAGGCTTACGCTCTTCTTGCGTAGACGGTTGATCTCATCGGTAATATTGATGTCGGTGTCATTGCCCACCATGCGAAGCTCTTCAATCTTGGCTTCAAGGTCGGCGATAGGCTGTTCGAAATCCAGATAGTTAGGGTTCATGATGTTCCATCATTTGCTTGCAAGGCGAGAATGTAATTCGCCAAACCAGAATTTTGGACAAAGATAGCAGCGCCCGGGCCCTGGCTAAAGCGTACCTTGGTATGAGTCCGCTTTCTGACAAAACCGTAATCTTTCAGTATGCCCGCCATACCCGGGATGAACCTTGCCGGACAATATCAATCATAGACCAGTTCTACGGACTGGTCTCCCACCAGATATTTCAGTTCCTGCAAAAGATCATCATCAGGCTGAACCCGCCAGGCTTCACCCAGCTCAATACGGGTGCAGGCATTGTCGCTGCTGTATTCGATCCACACCGGGCTGCCTTCACACCGGAAGGGCCGCAGAGTGGAGTCCAGCTTGTCCAGCAGGCCGTTCTGAAGCTGGTCGGCACGAATGGCCAGTTTGAGCCCGCGGCTGAACTGTTGACGCGCCGTGCCCACATCCATCACAGAATTGACCCGCATCTTCATCTGGCCAGAGTAATCATCGTGGCTGACCTGTCCTTCCACCACAATTACCTGATCGGACTGCAACAACTCCCTGTTTTCAAAAAACGCTTCAGAGAACAGCGTTGCCTCAATCCGGGCACTGCGGTCATCCAGGGTAATAAACGCCATGGTGGAGCCAGTGCGGGTTTTCATAGAGCGCTGAGCCACCACCAGGCCGGCAACACGCTGCGGTTGCCGTGCTGGCTTCAGGTCGGCAATGGACGAGCGCACGAAACGCCGTACTTCCTTCTCGTATTCATCAAACGGGTGGCCGGTCAGGTATATTCCGAGGGTATCCTTCTCCCCTTTCAGGCGCTCTTTCTTCGGCCACTCACGCACATTCGCCACGTCGGAATAGGGATCGCCGTCCTCCCCGCCCATCAGCATCTCGCCGAACATGTCCGTCATGCCCACGGATTCGTTGCGGGACTGTTGGCCCGCCTGCTGAATTGCCTTATCGATGCTGGCCATCAGCTGAGCGCGCCCGGCTCCCAGTTTGTCCATGGCACCAGAGCGAATCAGCGCCTCCATGGCCCGTTTGTTCACTTTTTTCAGATCCACCCGGCGGCAGAAATCAAACAGGTCCTGGTAGGGTTCTCCGTTTTCACGGCCAGCCTGAATGCTGCCAATCGGGCCTTCACCCAAGCCCTTGATGGCGCCCAGGCCGTACACGACGGCGCCGTCTTCGTTGACCGTGAAGGTGTATTCGGAGCGGCTGACGTCGGGCACCAGCAGCTCCAGACCCATGCTGCGACATTCCTCAACCAGCGTGACCACCTTGTCGGTGTTCTGCATATCCGCGGTAAGCACCGCCGCCATGAATTCAGCCGGGTAATGGGCCTTCAGCCACAGGGTCTGGTAAGACACCAGTGCATAGGCTGCCGAGTGCGACTTGTTGAAGCCATAGCCCGCAAACTTCTCTACCAGGTCAAAGATGTTCTCTGCCAGGGTCTTATCGATTCCGTTGTTTTCGCAGCCATCCAGAAAGAACTGCTTCTGCTTGGTCATTTCCTCGGGCTTTTTCTTACCCATGGCGCGGCGCAGCATGTCAGCGTTACCCAGGCTGTAGCCTGCCATCACCTGGGCGATCTGCATAACCTGCTCCTGGTACAGGATAACTCCGTAAGTGGGCTCCAGAACCGGTTTCAGACCATCGTACTGGTAGTCCGGATGTGGGAACGACACCGGTTGGCGACCATGCTTACGGTCGATAAAGTCATCCACCATGCCTGATTGCAGCGGCCCCGGACGGAACAGGGCCACCAGGGCGATCATGTCCTCCAGAGAGTCCGGCTGCAGGCGCCGGATCAGGTCTTTCATGCCCCGGGATTCCAGCTGGAAGACTGCCGTTGTCTCTGCTTTCTTGAGCATGTCAAAGGACGGTACGTCATTCAGCGGGATTTCGTTGATGTCCAGTGCCGGCTTGCCCTGCCTCTCCCGGCGGGGATTGATCATCTTCAGGGCCCAGTCGATGATGGTGAGGGTTCGCAGGCCCAGGAAGTCGAACTTCACCAGGCCCGCGTCTTCCACATCACCCTTGTCGAACTGGGTCACCAGGCTGCCGCCTTCGTCGTCGCAATAAAGCGGCGAGAAATCAGTGATCTTGGTGGGCGCGATCACCACACCCCCGGCGTGCTTGCCGGCGTTTCTGCAGACACCCTCAAGTTTCAGGGCCATGTCCCAGATTTCCTGGGCCTCTTCGTCATTTTCCAGAAATTCACCAAGCTGGGGCTCCTGCTCCAGCGCTTTCTCCAGAGTCATACCGGGCTCGAACGGAATCATCTTGGACATCTTGTCCGCCAGTCCGTAGGACTTGCCCTGGACCCTGGCCACATCCCGCACAACGGCCTTGGCGGCCATGGTGCCAAAGGTAATAATCTGGGAAACCGCTTCACGACCGTACTTCTCTGCCACGTAGGCAATCACCCGGTCACGGCCTTCCATGCAGAAATCCACGTCGAAGTCGGGCATGGATACCCGTTCCGGGTTCAGGAAGCGCTCGAACAGCAGATCGTATTCAAGTGGATCAAGATCGGTAATCAACTGGGCATAGGCCACCAGGGAGCCGGCACCGGAACCCCGGCCAGGCCCCACTGGCACGCCGTTGTTCTTGGCCCATTTGATGAAGTCCATAACGATCAGGAAGTAGCCCGGGAAGCCCATCTGGGTAATGATATCCAGCTCGAAATTCAGCCGCGTGTAATAGGCTTCGCGCTTTGTGTCGTAGTCCGGGTCGTCTTTACTCAGGGTCTTCGCAAGTCGCTCTTCAAGACCTTCTTCCGACACCTTTCGGAAATACTCGTCCATGGTCATCCCTTCCGGGATGGGATAATTCGGCAGGAAGTATTCACCCATGCGTACCTGAACCGAGCATCGGCGGGCGATCTCCACGGTATTTTCCACTGCTTCTGGAATATCCGAAAACAGTTCGATCATTTCTTCTGCACTGCGAAGGTACTGCTGGTCACTGAACCGCCGGTCCCGTCGAGGATCATCCAGGGTGCGGCTTTCACCGATGCAGACACGGGCCTCATGGGCCTCGAAATCGTCCCCGTGGAGGAAATGAACGTCGTTGGTGGCCACTACCGGGCAGGAAAGTGCCTCCGCCAGCTCGACGTTCAGATGCAGGCAGTCTTCGTCTCCCGGCCGTCCCGCCCGTTGCAACTCCAGGTAAAACGATTCGGGATAAAGCTTCATCCAGTATTCAGCACGCTGGCGTGCAAGCTCCAGCTTGCCGGCCATCAGCGCCTTACCAACATCGCCCATACGGGCGCCAGACAGCGCAATCAGGCCTTTGGCCCGGCTTTCCAGCCACTTGCGCTGAACGATGGGCTTGCCGAAACGCTGTCCTTCGGTGTAACCCAGAGAGACCACTTCCGTGAGGTTCAGGTAGCCGTCATTATCACGGGCCAGCAGGGTTATCCGGAACGGATTGTCCGGCTCTTCCGGGTTTTCTATCCAGAGGTCTGCGCCAATGACCGGTTTCACACCGGCCCCCATGGCAGCTTTGTAGAAACGCACCAGGGAACACATGTTGGACTGCTCTGTCAGACCAACAGCTGGCATACCCAGCTCGGCGACCCGACTGATCAGCGGCTTAACCCGAACCAGTCCATCGACCATGGAGTATTCGGAGTGCACGCGGAGATGGACAAATGTTTGTGACATAGCGTCGGGGTATTCCTGCTTGTTAATGACGGCTTCGGGCCGGGTCAGCGCCCGATCAGTTCTTGGATGTCTTCCTCGGTCTGGGGGCCGAAGCGGGTCTCAACCAACTCGCCTTCGGGGTTTACAACAAAGGTGGCGGGCAGCCCTACCGGAGTTTTCCACCCGAATTTAGGCCCGGGATCCTCGGCCAGCATGCCATATTCAATTCCCATTTTTCTGCCCAGATCAACCAGATCCTGGCCCTGTACATCATCAAAATTCACACCCAGCACTACAATGGTGGGAGATCTGTCGAGATCGTTCAGCTCGGGGATTTCCTCCAGGCAGGGTTTACACCATTCCGCCCAGTAATTAACCAGTACCCAGTGTCCGCGCAAGCTTTCCCACTGCAGTACCGTTCCATCCGGCTTTTCAAACTCATGGTTCTGGCAGCCCGCCAGCATGAGAAAAGCCAGCAAGAACCCGGCACCGTATACCCCGGTGGGATAACGCGATTTGGCAGGGTATTGCACAGGGTGCCCTCCTGTTAGACTACTGCGCTCAGATTGAGATTCGGTCCAGCTGACCCGGAAAGATGGAGAACCATGACAGAACCAACCAAAATTTTCCACAACACGACAGCGCCTTCAACCTTCTTTTACGGAGACGCCTGATGGCTTCTGATGCCCCTTACATTCTGGTGCTCTACTACAGCCGCACAGGCCAGACTGCGGAGATGGCGACCCAGATCAGCCGGGGTGTATCCCGTGTGGCGGGCATTGATGCCAGAATTCGCACGGTGCCCAGTGTGTCGCCGGACACTGAGGCATCGCTGCCACGGGTTCCGGACGAGGGAGCTCCCTACGTCAGCAAAGACGACCTGGCCAATTGCGCCGGCCTGGCTATTGGCAGCCCTACCCGCTTCGGAAACATGGCGGCGCCACTCAAGTATTTCCTCGACACCACCGGCGACCTCTGGCTCAACGGCGCCCTTGCTGGCAAACCCGCCGGCGCCTTTACCTCCACCGGCAGTCTCCATGGCGGCCAGGAAAGCACCCTTCTGACCATGATGGTGCCACTTTTGCACCACGGGATGGTGCTATGCGGAGTCCCCTATTCGGAAAACGCGCTGAATGAGACGGCGTCCGGCGGCACACCCTATGGTCCATCCCACTGGGCAGGCACCGGAGAGCAGCAGGCAGTGACCGACCACGAAAAAACGATCTGCCAGACATTCGGCGAACGACTGGCCCGGCTCGCCGTAAAACTTATTGATTGACAGCCCATTACTCAAAACGGAATCCCGAATGCTTCACAATCCGAAAGCACGCTTCACGGCCCGACTGACCATTGCGCTCTATCTTGCGACCCTGGTGACGCTGGTCGTTACAACGTTTTATCCGGTACAGACTGAGGGTGTCTCGGTCACCCTAATGCTCAGCATCAAACTGATCCCGCTCCTGGTTTTTGCGGTGCCCGTGTTTCGCGGCCACAACCGCGGTTACATATGGCTGAGTTTTGTGGTTATTTTCTACTTTACCCGCCACGTTGTGTCCGCCTGGCTCAGCGAGGGTGCAATCGCCCCGATCATACTGACGGTGCTCACTTTCCTGTTGTTTACAGTGGCCATGGTCCACCTTAAGGTGAATCGTCCACAACCGGTTTCAGAAACCTGACAGGAAACGCACCATGGCCGACAGTACTCATCCACCAGCGCCCCACAGAAGCACCCTCACCCTGAGGGACATCTGTACCGCCCTGGTAACCAGTGGTGAGATCAAGCAGGAAGACGCAGAGCGGGTCCTGTCTGCCAATATAGGTATCCAGACCGGCACCGGCGGGCCCGCCAGCCAGCGCCACCCGCTGGAACTGGTGGCCAAGGCCGGACTGGAAAGCCAGAAGACAGGCCGCACGCTGGACCTGGACAAGCTGACCAACTGGCTCGCAGACTGGGCAGAACAGCCCTATTACCACATCGACCCCCTGAAGATAGACACCCCGGCCATTGCCCGGGTAATGTCCTACGCGTTTGCCCAGCGGCACGGCATTCTTGCGGTTGAAATCGGCGAGGATGAAGTGCTGATTGCAAGTCCCGAGCCCTTCAAGAGTGACTGGGAAGGCAACTTGCGCCAAGCCCTCCGCAAGGACATTCGTCGGGTGGTGGCTAACCCCGAAGATATTCGCCGGTATACCGTCGAGTTCTATCAACTGGCCAGTTCAGTCAGCAAGGCCGGTGGCAACAAATCTGCGAACCCCGCGGGTGCCCAGAACTTCGAACAGCTACTGGATCTGGGCGCCAGTGAAAGCCCGGATGCCAACGACCAGCACGTGGTCAAGATCGTCGACTGGCTGCTGCAATACGCCTTTGACCAGCGTGCGTCTGATATTCACATCGAGCCCCGGCGCAACGTCACTCAGGTGCGCTTCCGCATCGACGGCGTGCTGCATAACGTCTACGAATTTCCGGATCAGGTGGGCATGGCGGTAACCAGCCGCCTGAAAATTCTCGGCCGACTGAACGTGGCAGAGAAGCGCCGACCCCAGGATGGCCGCATCAAAACCCGAAAGCCGGATAACAGCGAAGTAGAGCTGCGGTTGGCCACCATGCCCACCGCTTTTGGCGAGAAAATGGTAATGCGGATCTTTGACCCCGAAGTGTTGCTGAAATCCTACGAGCAACTGGGCTTTTCAAAGGAAGACCGGGAACGCTGGCAGGGTATTACCGATCGCCCCCATGGCATCGTGCTGGTCACCGGGCCTACCGGTTCCGGCAAGACCACAACCCTGTATTCCACCCTCAAGCAACTGGCCACCCCAGAAGTGAACATCTGCACCATTGAGGACCCGATCGAGATGGTGGAGCCGGCCTTCAACCAGATGCAGGTGCAGACCAATATCGAGCTGACCTTCGCCTCCGGGGTGCGGGCCTTGCTGCGGCAGGATCCGGACATCATCATGATTGGCGAGATCCGCGACCTGGAGACCGCCGAAATGGCGGTACAAGCCGCGCTGACCGGGCACCTGGTGCTGTCCACCCTGCACACCAACGACGCCCCCAGCGCCATTACCCGGCTGATGGAACTGGGCATTCCTCCCTACCTCATTCGCGCCACGGTACTGGGCGTGATGGCACAGCGGCTGGCCAGAACCCTCTGCCCTCACTGCAAGGAACCCGGCCCTGTGGACGAACAGGCCTGGCAGAGCCTGACCCGCCCCTGGAAAGCAACAACGCCGAAACAGGTCTATCATCCGGTTGGCTGTCTGGAATGCCGGAACACCGGCTACTACGGCCGCGCGGGGGTGTACGAAATCATGCAGCTCTCCGGCAACCTGATCCGACAGATCACCGAGCAATGCGAACTGGAGCAATTGCGAGTGGATGCCTACAAGGATGGCATGAAGTCGTTGCGGCTCAGCGGTGCGCAGAAAGTGTCAGCCGGCTCCACCACTGTCGAGGAGATCCTCCGGGTTACCCCGGAAAGCCAGCGCTGATCAGCCCCGGCTTTTATGCTTGCGGTGACAGGCCGCACTGGTCGAAGACCTGTTGCCACTGCCGGGTATGAGTCTCGACAGCCTGGTCCAGCTGCCCCCAGAGGCTCCGGGCACCGTCTGTGTCAAGATTTTCCCCGTACCAGTCGCGGAAAGCGTCTGGCATGGTATCCGCTTGCAGGATCGCGAGTTTATCCAGAGGCTTTGCCAGCGTCTTCCGGGCCTGGCCAATACCTGCCAGATAGCTCTTCACGCGTCCCTCGAAACCATCCGCGTAGGCATTCAGGAGTCCGGCGGGGGCATCTTCTGGCTCACCGCTCGGGCACAATGTGGCGCTTTCAGCTCTCGCCGCCAGCAGTGACGACGCGTCATCAAGGCGCGTAGTCAGCAGCCGAACACTGTTCATCAACTGGCCCGCCCGGTGCTCAGCCTGCCAGCGCTGGTGTACCTCACCGATGTAATCAAGGGATTCATCTGAATTGCCACCCAGCAGGCCCGCCACCGTCCGGTTCAGGCGTTCGACGTCGGCAGCCAGCGCAGCAACCGGAGTCTCATCAGACTCCCCGGGATAATACCCCTCAGAACGGGTGAAGAGCCGCTCTACTTCCTCCACGCCCCAGGTTGCATTCCACACGGCCACATGAAGTGTTTCAGCTTTACTTTCAATGGCCTCTTCCAGCGTTTCCTTCATACCCTCCCGTTCCGTTTTCGGCAGACAGTCTTCGGCCGCACGTATAAAACGGGCTTCGTACCGCAATCGATTCAGGGGTTGCATCACCTTGCCCATAATCGAGTTCCTCTCGCCAACCACATATTGCAGTTCGCAGCCATAGAGGGAGAAGAAATCCAGCATGCCCATGTCCAGATCAGGCATTTCAAGGACCCGGTCACGCCGGCGGGGTATCTGTGCAACCGGGCGAATTTCAGAGAATTCGGGGCTGAGCTCCAGAGCTTCGGCCACCTGCGCCACATAATCATCCATCATCTCCGGCACATCGGAGTCCGGGGCACAACCCGTCAGGTAGATGCAAAGAAAAGGCGCTATCAGTTTGCGGATGTCAGGCACGGGGCCTCCTGCTCAGGTGGTATTCAGAGAAGAAGGCACATAGAGCGGATCAGCGTTGCAGAAGAAACCGGTCGACGTCGGTAAAATCCCTGGCCACCGCCCATTTCGTTTCCGGCAGATCCCCTTCCCGAATCAACCAGATCGTCCGCAGTCCAGCGCTGTCAGCGGCCTGCAACTCAGCTTCCACATCGGAGAGAAACAGCACTGTCTGCGGCTCCACCCCGAGCTGATCCAGAATGTTTTTGTAGGACTGAGGCTCTCTCTTGCCGCCGACACGGGTATCAAAGTAGCCGGAGAAGAATGGCGTCAGGTCCCCTGCTTCGCTGAATCCGAATATCAGCTTCTGTGCCTTCACAGAACCGGAAGAATATACGAACAGACGCAAGCCGCGATCATGCCAGCGCTGAAGGTATTCGGCCGCATCTTCATACACGTGGCCCCGGAAAGCCCCCTGCTGATAACCCTGCTCCCAGAGCATGCCCTGTAGCGTCTTCAGCGACGTCTCCTTGCGGTCTTCGCGAATCCAGGTCTCCAGTACGCCGATCAGCCCCTCAACATCATCCCGGGCAACGCCAGACGTCTGTGCCACGGCGTCCAGTTGCTCCCGCACTTCCGTACTGTCAGCTTCCGCTTCCCGCACAAAATCCGCCATATGCGTCGCGGAGTACGGAAACAATACATCGTGAACGAAAGAAATCGAACTGGTGGTGCCTTCGATGTCTGTCAGCACAACGCGGATCATCCTGCTGCTCCTGCAAGGCGTTCATAGCGCGGCAACCGGCTGGCAATGTCTTCACCGGTAAAGTCCGCGACCCAGCCTTCCGGGTTGGTGAACAGGCGGATGCACGTAAACGCAGGTTCCGGACCCATATCGAACCAGTGGCGGGTACCGTCCGGCACGCTGATGAGGTCATTCTTCTGGCACATCACGGCGTACACCTGATCACCGAAGTGCAGGTAGAACAGACCCTGGCCACGGACGAAGAAGCGCACCTCATCCTCGCTGTGCACATGTTCGTCAAGAAACTTCTTGCGGAAGGCATCCTTCTGGGGGTTGTCCGGATTCAGGCTGATAACATCGGCCGCCTGGAAGCCGCATTCATCCTTGAGCGCCTGAATCTCTCCTGAGTAGGCCCCGAGAATGTCGTCCGATGATGCATCTGCGGGCAGGTCCCTGGTGGCCCACTGCTCAAAGCGCACACCGTGTTCCGCCAGCAAGTTGGCAATTTTTCCGGCATCTTCGGTGACAACGCGTGGGGATTCGGGCGCACTCTGGTCAAAAATACTCAAGGTAGTCATCGGCGGACCCTCATGGTTTCAAGCTCGCATTCAAAAAGAAATTCAAAGGCTTCAACATGGCGCAGGCAGTCTGCCATGGTCCTGCCCCAGGTATAAAGACCATGCCCGCGGATCAGGTAGCCGGGTTGTTCCGGATGCTGTTGGAACCATTCCCCAGTTTGCCGGGCCAGCGCGGGAATGTCCTGGGTGTTGTCGAAAACCGGTATCGTCAGCTCCGATTCGTGTGTATCTATACCTGAAAAGGCTTTCTGTAACTCATAGCCCCGCAGTGTCAGCGGCTCTCCCGGTGGCAGCAGGCGGCTCAGCACGGTTGCCTTGACCGAGTGGGTATGCAGAACCGCACCCACCTCCGGGAAAGTCTGGTACAGAACGGTATGCAACCCGGTTTCAGCGGATGAGCGGGCATTGCTCTGAACAGCCTTCCCTGACAGATCCACCACCATCACGTCGCCGGCAACCAGCTGACCTTTATGGCGACCGGAGACGGTAACGGCAATATGTTCATCGTCGATCCGCGCCGAATAGTTACTGCTGGTAGCCGGGGACCAGCCCTGGCCGTAAAGAAAGTGGCCGGCCTCTATAATTGATTGCGCGGCAATGGCGTAGCTGGTTACGTCAAACAAAAGGCACCTCGGAACAGACACGCCGGTTCAGCGCTTGATAGTGTCCATTATAAGGATGGGCGGGCCACCCGCAAATGGTGACGAACGGCAATCAGGTCCGGACATCGCTGAAAACAGATTCGTGAGCGCCCTTGGCCATCCGGCAGATTACACCTGAGCTTTCAGCGGCAGTTTGCGCTGACGCTTGCCGGACAGTGCAAACAAGGCATTGCCCAGTGCCGGGATCACCGGCGGTACACCGGGCTCCCCCACGCCGGTCGGGGCCTCTTCGCTGTCAACAATGTCGACCATGACTTCCGGGCGCTGATCATGCCGCATTAGCGGGTAATCGTGGAAATTACTCTGCTTAACCTGGCCTTCTTCAAAGGTTATATCGCCATAAAGCGCTGCCGTGAGACCGAAGATTACACCTCCCTCGATCTGGTCACGCACAATATCCGGATTGACTACCTGGCCACAATCAACAGCACAGGCCACTTTGTGTACCCGGATTTCCCCGGCCTCGACACTGGCCTCCACGACCTGGGCCACATAGGTGCCGAAACTCCGGTACAGAGCCAGACCACGGGCCCGTCCTTCCGCTACTGGTTTGCCCCACTGTGACAGCGCGATAGCACGGTCCAGCACCTGCAAGTGCCTGGGTTCATGGTCAATCAGCGAGCGCCGGAACCGGTACGGATCCTGGCCCAGCTCACTGGCAAGCTCATCCATGAAGGTTTCCACGGCAAAGCCGTTGTGGGAGAAGCCCACCGACCGCCACCAACTGACCGGTACGCCGGGATCCGTGTGAGTATGGCGGATATCAAGATTGGGCACCCGGTATGGATACTCGATGGCTCCCTCAATCGCGGAATGGTCCTTTGGTGTGGCGATGCCCTCGGCCATCAGACCTACCCGGCCCAGGGTGTTGTAGAGGAACTTTGGTGCCCAGGGATACTGCGCAGGAGCGGCATTGCGCACGTACCAGTCCAGTATCTGTGGTCCCACGATCTGGTGATGCCAGCCGGTAACCGTGTCGCCGCTGACACTGGCCTGCATCCGGTGCAGCATGGCCGGGCGGTAAAGGTCATGACGGGTATCCTCCTCCCGCGACCAGATCAGCTTGACCGGCTTGCGCATCCGGAAGGCAACGGCTGAAGCTTCCTCGATGTAATCATTGGTCAGGCGGCGCCCGAAACCTCCGCCCAGAAACGTGGTATGAATGGTGACATTGTCCGGTGACAGATCGGTCACGCGGGCTGCCGCGATACGGCCAAGATCCGGCGCCTGGGTCGGTGCCCAGACTTCAATCCCGCTATCCCGGTACCAGGCCGTTGCGTTCATTGGCTCCAGCGTGGCGTGGGCAAGGTAGGGCTGCTCGTAACTGGCTTCCACCAGGCGTTCGGCTCTCTCAACCGCATCGTTGTAGTCGCCCTCCCTACGCTCACTTTCACCCGGGTCCTCATCGGCCGCCTGATGATAGGAATCAAAAACCTGGTCGTTAGACACGCTGAGGGCTTCACTGTTATCCCATTCAATGGTCACCGCGTCCTGAGCTTTGCGAGCCCGCCAGTATTTGTCGGCGACCACCGCAACGCCCCGTTCAATCTGGAAGACGTCCAGTACACCGGGCAATTTGCGGGCTTCGGAATCGTCGAAAGACCGCACGCGAGCGCCATAGCGGGGCGGGCGGGTAACCACCGCGAACACCATGCCTTCCAGCTCCACATCAATGCCGTAGATCGGCGCGCCGGTTGACTTGGCTTCGGCATCCAGGCGACCCCGGTTCTTGCCGATGTATTTCCATTCGCTGCGGGGTTTCAGAGCGGGTTCATCCGGGACTTTCTGTTTCGCCGCCAACTCCACCAACCGGCCATAGGACAGGCTGTCGTTGCCATTCGGGTGCATCACCCGACCTTCAGCTGCCCGGCAATCGCCGGGGCTGACTTCCCAGACACTGGCTGCGGCATTGATCAGCATGATCCGGGCAGAGGCCCCGGCAACGCGCAATGGCTGCCAACTGGTCGCTACACTGATACTTCCGCCTGTCAGTTGCAGCTTGTAGAGAGGGTTGCGGTACTCGGAAGCGACCGGAGCAAACCTGGGTTTGATGCCGGCAGGTGCCACCTCCAGTTCTTCAGCAATCAGCGTGGTCAGGCCGGTGTAGGTTCCCTGCCCCATCTCTACCCGGGCCAGGGTGAAATAGACCTGATCATCGGCAGTCAGCTCCAGCCAGGCGTCGGGTTTCCAGTCGCCGCTTTTTTCGTCATATCCGGTCTGTATTCCGGCACAGCCCGGCAGTGACAGCGAGATTACCAGCCCGCCAGAGGTGCCGGCAGTCACTTTAAGGAAATCGCGTCGATTCATGGTCATATCAGGCCTCTCCCTGACTGGACTGGGCGGCACGGTTTTCGACCACGGATTCAACAGCAGCTACAATGCGTGAATAAGTGCCGCAACGGCACAGATTACCGCTCACCGCAGCTACAATGTCCTCACGGGAGGGCGACTGATTGTGCTGCAACAGGTGAGCAGCACTCATGATCTGGCCTGACTGGCAATAGCCGCATTGGGGAACTCCGTGTTCCACCCAGGCCAGTTGCAGGGGATGCAAATCGCCATCAGTTGTCAGGCCTTCGATAGTGATCACATCTCCACCTTCGGCCATTTCCACCGGCGTGGAACAGGAGCGCACTGGCTGTCCATTCAAATGCACGGTACAGGCACCGCAAAGCCCTTTGCCGCACCCGAATTTGGTTCCTTTAAGCCCAAGTTCGTCGCGAACGACCCATAACAGGGGGGTGTCGCTTTCAACCTCAACGGTTCGTTTTTCGCCATTCACAGTCAGGCGCACGGCCATGAATACTCTCCCAGGTAGACCGGAGCCACGGCCCCGGCTGAGTTTTTATTGTTGCTTCAGCCGGAACGGCCTTACTTGACGACGTCTTCACCGTCCTTGTCGGTCCAGATCTTTCGTTCGCCGCTCGGCATTTTACCCTCGGAGTCCCAGACCTCACGGTCCGTTGTCGCCTCTTCGACCTTGCCATTATCGTTCCAGATAACTCGGTCCTTGCATCCGGCCAGGGCTGCTACCACGAAAAGTACCAACATTAATTGCTTCACTCTTACCTCCGGACCGATTTCATCGGTATTGGCTGATAATGCTCAGGCACCGTGAATTTCACGGTTGTGTTGTTTGTCACGGTCTCCCTTGCGAACCATGACGTAGACGGCACCCGTGCCGCCGTGACGTTTCTGCGCCGAATGGAACGCCAGCACATCATCCAGCTCCGGTAGCCATTTAGCGATGTAGCTCTTGAGCTGGGCGATACCGTCCGGGTTCCGCTCACCCTTTCCGTGCAGGATAATCACGGACCGCAGCCCGTAGCGGACACAATCTGAAACAAAGCCGAATACCTCCCTGCGAGCTTCCTCAACGGTCATGCGATGCAGGTCAAGGCGTGCTTCAATGGGATATTGCCCAAGACGGAATTTACGAAACACCCCGTGCTGGACACCAGGGCGCTGCCAACACAGTACATCGTGCGCTGTCAGCGGCTCCACTGTATCAGCGGTGAGCGGGTTACGGTCCTTGAGCGGCTGATCCATGGCTGACCGCTGCCGTTCGAGGTGCCCCGGCGTCAGCTCCTTTGGAGTTTTTACATCGGCCTTGTTGGACTTCCGGATGCGACGGACGTCCTTCATCTCCTCCAGAAAGCTCAGGCGCTCATCTTTGGTCGTCATGTCGATATCACTTGCAGTCGGGTTGGAGGGACTTTACCACCCGCCTCCCCTATCATAAAGACGAGCCTTCAGCCTACACCCGCTGTGGTGTTAATAATTGGCTATCAGACAAAAATCTTAGGGCCTGCCGGCCAATTGTTGGTCTACACTTCAGGCTCATAACAACGACAACGGAGCGCGTTTATGACAGCCTCACCCCAGGACAGCGAACGCCCCCAGAATACCCGTGCCATCATGACTTTTCTGCGTGAGCATTCGCCATTTTCCAACATGGATGACTCACATCTGGCCCATTTTGCAGAACACGCCTCCCTGAGGTTCTATGCAGACGACGATGTCGTGCTATCGCCTGAAGACGGCCCGGTAAAACGGTTCTACATCGTCAAACAGGGGCGCATTCGCGGCGAGCGCGCCCGTGACAAGGACGGTGAGACAGAAACCACATTCGAAATCAGTCAGGGCGAGTGTTTTCCGCTGGCCGCCCTGATCGGCGAGCGCCCTACCCGCACACTGCACCGCGCTTCCGGGGACACTTTCTGCCTCAGCATTGAACACGACACCTTCGTAATGCTGTTTTCAGAGAGTGATCCTTTCCGCGATTTCTGTCTTCGTGGCGTAAGCAGCCTGCTCGACCAGGTGAACCAGCGAATCCAGAGCGGCGCCATGGCGTCCATAGGATCCAGCAATTCGCTGGACACTCCACTGGAGCGTTACGCCATTCGCAATCCCATTGTTTGCTCCCCGGATCTTCCGGTACGCAAAGCCGTCGCGCGCATGCATGAGAACAACGTCGGCAGTATTGTAATAACGGATGACGAACGGCACCCCACTGGCATCTTTACCCTAAGGGACCTGCGCACCATGGTGGCGGAAGAAAAGGGCCCGCTGGACACCCCTATCGGCCAGGTGATGACCAAAGATCCCTGTTGCCTGACAGCTCAGGCTGATGCCTTTGAGGCAGCCATGCTTATGGCCGAGCATCATTTCGCCCATATCTGTGTGGTGGATGATGAAAACCGCCTGATCGGCATGGTTTCAGAAAGAGACCTCTTCTCACTGCAACGGGTGGATCTTGTCAATCTTGCGCGCACCATCGGCACTGCCAGCCATCTCCGGACTCTGGTCAGCCTGAGAACCGACGTTTCCAGACTGGTAGACTCCATGCTCGCCCACGGAGCCGACTCCGGCCAGGTGGTGAAGATCATCACCACTCTGAACGATGTCACCGTGCGGCGCGTGCTGGAACTCAACATCAAGAAGAACGACCCCGGCATACCGTTTACGTGGCTGACATTTGGCAGTGAGGGTCGTCAGGAGCAAACTCTGCTGACAGACCAGGACAATGGCATTCTGTTCGAAACACCGGAAGGAATGACAGAGGACCAGGTGCGGGAAAAACTGCTGCCCTTTGCCGAAACTATCAACAAGGAACTGGCGGAATGCGGCTTTACCCTGTGCAAAGGCAATATCATGGCCAGCAATCCGAAACTTTGCCTCAGCGGGCAGGAATGGGATGACTGGTTTATCCGGTTTATCGATGCATCCACCCCGCAAAACCTGGTCTATTCGTCCATATTTCTCGATATGAGAGCGGTATTTGGTCCGACAAAGCCGCTGGAACTCCTGCTGGACAAGGTTCTCGCACGTATCCGCAAGAATGCACTTTTTCAGAAAATGCTTGCAGGCAATGCCATCACCCGCAAGCCCCCACTAACCATGTTCCGCAACTTTCGCTACGTGCAGGAGGATGGAAAGAAGCGCAACCTTGACCTCAAACGTCAGGGACTGGCGCCGTTCGTAGAGGCTGTCCGGGTATTCGCGCTTGCCAATGGTGTTGGCGAGGCCAATACGCTGGAGCGGATGAACAAGCTGGCCGAGAAAGGAGTCTTCGACCCCAAGGATGCCAATGCCTGGCAGGAGGCCTACAGTCTGATTCAGGCAATCCGCATGAGAGCACACCAGGAAATGCTGGAACGGGATGAGCCCCTGTCTAACTACATCAACCCGGACGACCTCAATCCGCTGGACAGGCGGATCCTCCGTGAATCCTTCCGCCAGGCCCAGCGATTGCAGCAGAAACTGGAACTGACCTATCAACTCTGACCGCCGGGCCAACCGTTATGCTGGAGCAGATCAAAGACTGGATTGAGCGACTCAGGGCCGGTAGCACAGGCGGGCCCGACCGTGAACACCTGCCAACCCCGAAGACGGCCGGCGATCAGCGCCTGTCTGATTGCAGGCTGATTGTGCTTGATCTTGAAACCACTGGCCTCAACGGAGCCAAGGACGAAGTAATTGCTATCGGCGCCGTAGCCATCCACAAAAATTCCGTCGATCTGGGCGACCAGTTTGATTTGGTGCTCAGGCGTCCCGAACTGGACATCAGTGAAACAGTCCTTATTCACGGTATCGGCCCGGAAGCCCTGACCCGGGGCCACGAAACGGAAGACGCGCTGCTGCATCTGCTGGAATGGATGAATGGCGACCCGATTCTTGCCTACCATTCCGCCTTCGACCAGAAATTTCTCGAAAAAACCCTCAAACAGATCCTTGGTTACACTCAACCTCACACCTGGATCGACGTGGCAGAGATGCTTCCCGCCTTTTTCCCTGACGCAAAAACCGGGGGTCGTGGGCTCGACAACTGGGCGGACTTCTTTGGCCTGGAAGTCAGTGCCCGACACCACGCTGCAGCCGATGCCATGGTCACCGCTGAGCTCACCCTCGCAGTGATCAATAAAGCACAAAAAAATGACCTCATCACGCTAAAGGACCTTGTTGGAAAACTGAAGTATTACCGTCAACTGAAAAACATGCATCGGCCAAACTGATATTAGGAACAGTGTCGCATTTATGGACGTTTTCACGGGCAAATAACTGAGAATTAGACCTTTTGCCAATATCTATATATTGCTTGACGGGTAAAGTCAGGAGGGACAACAAGTCGGAGAAGAACTATATGAATAATAATTTCTCTACAAAAAACACCTCACGGAAAACCCACCCAACCTCCACAACAACAAGACAGGAGTGATCCTATGTCAGGTCATGACTACGATGCTGTGAATTATTGGAAGGCGAATCTTCGTCTGATATTCGGGAGCCTGATTGTCTGGGCCCTGGTATCTTATGGATTTGCGATATTACTTCGCCCCATGCTCGCCGGTATCCCTATCGGCGGAACAGACCTCGGGTTCTGGTTCGCCCAACAGGGTTCGATTCTTACCTTCATCGCGCTGATTTTTCATTACGCATGGCGTATGAACCGGCTCGATGAAAAATTCGACGTGCATGAGGAGTAAGTTCGAATGAGTCAATTTGTCATCAACCTGTTGTTTGTAGGCGGTTCATTCGCCCTCTATATCGGTATCGCCATCTGGGCACGTGCCGGTAGCACCAGTGATTTCTACGTCGCGGGTGGCGGCGTTCATCCAATCACCAACGGTGCCGCTATCGGTGCTGACTGGATGTCCGCGGCATCCTTTATTTCCATGGCGGGCCTGATTGCCGCCGGCGGCTATGCCAACTCAACCTTCCTGATGGGCTGGACCGGTGGTTACGTACTGCTGGCCATGCTGCTTGCCCCTTACCTGCGCAAGTTTGGCAAGTTCACGGTTCCCGAGTTCATCGGCGACCGCTTCTATAGCAGGAATGCGCGGTTTGTAGCAGTAGCCTGTCTGATCGTGGCGTCGGTTACCTACGTTATCGGCCAGATGGCCGGTGCCGGTGTGGCCTTCTCGCGGTTCCTGGAAGTAGATTCCACCATGGGCCTGATCATTGCGGCGATTGTGATCTTCATCTACGCGGTACTCGGTGGCATGAAAGGCATCACCTATACCCAGGTGGCCCAGTACTGCGTACTGATCATTGCCTACACCATTCCTGCCGTGTTTATCTCACTGCAGCTGACTGGCAATCCGCTGCCCCCGCTGGGTCTGTTCTCTACCCACGTGGAGTCTGGCATACCGCTGCTGGAGAAACTGGACCAGGTCATTACCGAACTGGGGTTCCGGGATTACACGGCTGACGTGGACAATAAACTGAACATGGTTCTGTTTACCCTGTCGCTGATGATCGGTACCGCTGGTCTTCCACACGTTATCATCCGCTTCTTCACCGTACCCAAGGTTGCAGATGCGCGCTGGTCAGCTGGCTGGGCCCTGGTCTTCATCGCCCTGCTGTACCTGACTGCACCTGCGGTTGCTTCCATGGCTCGGCTGAACCTGATGACCACCATCTATCCGGATGGCGTTGATGGTCAGGCCATCGAGTATGACCAACGGCCCCAGTGGATTCAGGAGTGGGAAGTTACCGGCCTGATCCAGTACGAAGACAAGAACAATGACGGTCGAATCCAGTTCTACAACGAGGGCAATGCCGAGTTCGCTGAAGCAGCTGCAGCCCGCGGCTGGGAAGGTAACGAATTCACCTATAACAACGACATCCTGGTACTGGCCAACCCTGAAATTGCCAACCTACCAGGCTGGGTTATCGGCCTGATTGCAGCCGGTGGTCTCGCAGCGGCATTGTCGACAGCGGCTGGTCTGTTGCTCGCAATCTCGTCCGCGGTGAGTCACGACCTGATCAAGGGCGGCATCAAACCCGATATATCGGAGAAAGGAGAGCTACTGGCGGCACGTATCTCCATGGCCGTCGCCATAGTGCTGGCCACCTACCTCGGTGCCAACCCACCAGGTTTCGCCGCGCAGGTTGTGGCTCTGGCCTTCGGTATCGCGGCAGCCTCGCTGTTCCCGGCGCTGATGATGGGTATCTTCTTCAAGCGCATCAACAATGTTGGCGCCATCTCGGGTATGTTGGCCGGCCTGGGTGCAACCTTGGTCTACATCTTTATCTTCCTTGGCTGGTTCTTCATTCCTGGGACCAACAACCTGGCCAACACTCCGGACAACTGGCTGCTGGGTATTTCCCCGCTGTCGTTCGGTGCGGTTGGTGCAATCATCAACTTTGCGGTAGCCTTTGCGGTCTCTCACGCGACCGAAGAGCCGCCCATTGAGATTCAGGAACTGGTCGAAAGCGTCCGTTACCCACGCGGTGCCGGCAAATCTTATGACCACTAAGTAACACGTCAGCCAATGACAGATGAGAATCTGACAGGCTGAACCTGAACGGGCTTCCTCTTAGGGGAAGCCCGTTTTTTTTCAAGGAAACAATCTTATGTTCTGGACTTTTGTGGCAACCGTATTCTGTGGTCTTGGCGCTGCCGGTATCGCCCTGAGTATACGTTCCATCACCCGCAAGAAGGCCCCCAAGTGGATCATTCCCGCGTTCGCTGGTGCAGGTATGCTGGGCTACCTGATATACATGGAGTACACCTGGTTTGAACTCAAACAGACACAGCTTCCTGAAGAAGCCATCGTCGTCAGCACCGAGGAGTACGGCGCACCCTGGCGGCCATGGGCCTATGTGGTGCCGCAGGTGACCGCCTTTACCGTCCTGGATACCAATAGCGTGGTACAGGACAACCCCGATCAGAATATCGTCCGTTTCAGTCTTTATCGGTTTGAACAGTCCTATACCGATGCGGTATCCCAGAAAATGTATCTGCTAAACTGTGACACGAGTGAACTGGTGCCCCTGAAGGGCGAAAAAAGCCTGGATACCAGCGCACTCCGAACCTTGTCCGAAGACGACCGGTTACTGGAACTTGCCTGCGACCGGTAAGTACCGGTTCCGAGCCTGACGTCCGATCACCGTATTCTGGGAAAGCCTGTTTATGCTCAGTGGCTGGCTGTTAGTCCTCATTTCGATCACTTACATCTCGCTGCTGTTTGCCATTGCCTGGGCTGGCGACCGTCACCCCGGGCTGTATCGTCGCCGTTGGGCCAGGACCCATGTTTACGCTCTGTCCCTCGCGGTTTATTTCACCTCCTGGACCTTCTACGGTGCTGTCGGGCGTGCGACACAGGAAGGACTGGGCTTCCTGCCCATCTACCTGGGGCCCTTGCTGGTATTCGTGTTCGGCGCCCCACTGTTGCGCCGCATTATCTTCATCAGTAAACGTAACAACACCACTTCCATCGCCGACTTCATTGCCTCCCGGTATGGTAAATCGCAATCCCTGGCGGCCATGGTCGCGATCTTCGCCCTCATCGGCAGCGTTCCCTACATAGCGCTCCAGTTAAAAGCCATATCCATGGGCTTCAACGTTCTGTCCGACTCCGGAGCGGCTCACACTGAGCTGAGCACCGCCGCATGGAACGACTCTGCGTGGTACATCACCCTCGTTCTGGCGGTGTTCACTGTTCTGTTCGGCACCCGGCACCTTGAGTCCACAGAACACCATCGCGGTATGATTCAGGCTGTTGCCTTCGAGTCACTCATCAAGATCGTTGCTTTCGTGGCTGTAGGGCTGTTTGTCAGTTATGGCATTTACGGCGGATTTGGCGACCTGTGGGACAATGTCCGTGATGCCGGACTGATGGGAACTCTGACCACGGATGGCATTGAGGCGCCAGCCTTCATTACCCAGACGCTAGTGGCCATGCTCGCCATCATTTGCCTGCCACGCCAGTTTCACGTGATGGTGGTGGAAAACACCGATCACCGGGATTTTGAAACCGCCCGATGGGCCATGCCTATTTACCTGATCATTGCCAGTGCCTTTGTATTGCCCATCGCTGCAGCCGGACTTCTGTCACCGGAATTCGCGTTCTCGGACCCCGACATACTGATTCTCAACCTGCCCATTGCCGCGGGCGAACAATGGCTCGCCATACTGGCCTTCCTGGGGGGTGGATCAGCGGCCGCAGCCATGGTGATTGTCTGTTCCGTGGCCATCGCCACCATGGTCAGCAACGAGATCATCATGCCTGCCCTGCTGAAATTTTTCCGGCCGGGCATGAACAAACGCTCCGATCTCAGCTACCTGCTGTTAAGCATCCGCAGGGTTGCCATTTTCGTTGTTCTTTTTACCGCTTACGGTTTCTATCGAATGGCCGGGGAAGATTACAGCCTGACGGCGTTCGGGCTCCTCTCTTTCGCGGCCGCAGCCCAGTTCGGTCCCGCCCTGGTGGGCGGCATACTCTGGCGCAGGGGCAATCACACCGGTGCAGTATGGGGGCTTGGGCTGGGCTTCCTGATGTGGTGCTATACTCTGCTGTTACCTGCGCTCGCTTCCACCGGCTGGCTTAGTGATACCCTGATCGAACAGGGTATCTGGGGAATCAATTGGACCAGGCCGACGGCCCTTTTCGGCTCCGAGCTGGACCAGATTAGCCATGGCATCATCTGGAGCCTTGGCATTAACAGCATCACCTACATTGTTCTGTCCATGCTCACCCGCCAACGAGTGCGTGAAAAAATCCAGATCGCTTCTTTCT
This sequence comes from Marinobacter sp. ATCH36, assembly GCF_023555055.1. Taxonomy (GTDB): domain Bacteria; phylum Pseudomonadota; class Gammaproteobacteria; order Pseudomonadales; family Oleiphilaceae; genus Marinobacter. The sequence goes on along the minus strand of NZ_JAMJPL010000005.1, from coordinate 4,415 downwards.
TTCAGGACCCTCAGCCTAAAGCTGAAACACCCCAGCAACAAAGCTGGCAGGGCGAGATCCTTACCTCGGATCTCCAGGCTATTGCCGACCGCTTTATGGGAGAGGAGCGGGCGGAAGCCATTTTCCGCAACTACGAGCGGCGTAACGCGATCCGCCTGCACCTTCACCGCCCGGCTTCATCACATCTTATGAAGTTTATCGAGCGTCAGCTGGCTTCAGTTATCGGCGCATCAACGGCCAGGGTCGTCCTTGAGTCGACCCTGACCGGTCGGGACATGCAGATTGAGGACGTTGTCAGTATCGTCGATGAAGCCTCCCAGGCCATGACCTTCAGCCGGGAGTTGCTGCAGTCCGCTATTGAGAACATCAGCCTGGGCGTTTCGGTGGTGAATCATCAGCAACAGCTGGTGGTATGGAATCAGCGCTACCTCGAGCAATTCAACTATCCCGCCGGTTTTGTCCGGGTCGGCCGGCCGGTGGAAGACCTGATGCGCTACAACCTGACCAATGCAAACCTGCCGGCAAGGCGTATCGACGAGATTATTACCGACCGTTGCAGCAAGATGCGGGAAGGCCTTGCCATGTCCTACGAGCGTCAGCGACCGGACGGCACCGTGCTGCGAATTGACGGCAGCCCGATTCCAGGTGGCGGCTACGTAACCACATTCCAGGACATCACTGCCATGCGCCGCACCGAACAGGCGCTGAAGGAAACCAATATCTATCTGGAACAACGGGTCAAGGAACGCACCCAGGAGTTGCAGGTCATCAATGAGCAGATGCTCAAGGCCAAATCCGTTGCTGAGCAGGCCAACCAGAGCAAAACCCGCTTTCTCGCTTCCGCCAGTCATGACCTGCTGCAACCACTGAACGCTGCGCGATTATTCACATCAGCGCTGGCCGGCAAGGCTCGTGACCCGGAAATGAGCGAACTGGTGGAGCATATTGACAGTTCTCTGGGGGCTGCCGAGGAAATCATCAGTACGCTGCTGGACATATCCAAACTCGATGCCGGCGCGCTGGAACCGGACATTGGTGTATTCCCGGTCAATGAGATCATGCGTCACCTGGCAACCGATTTCTCCGCCATCGCCAAAGATCAGGGGCTGGATCTGCACGTCGTACCCAGCAGTGCCTGGATTCGCTCTGATTCCAAATTGCTCAGACGGGTGATACAGAACTTCCTTTCCAATGCCATCCGCTATACCCCCAGTGGAAAGATCCTGCTCGGGTGCCGTCGTCTCAAAGGCTATATTCGCATTGAGGTCTGGGACACCGGCCCCGGTATCCCGGATGATCAGCTCGCCCATATTTTTGAGGAGTTTCGCCGCTTCCAGCAGGGCCGGGACAAAAAAGGTCTGGGATTGGGGCTGGCCATCGTCGATCGAATCTGCGGCATGCTCAACCATCCGGTCAATGTGCGCTCCGTTCAGGGCCTGGGCAGTGTGTTCAGCATAACTGTGCCGGTCGCTCCCCCTGAACACACCGAGCAGAATGCTGCCAAGCCGGCAGCCGCATCCCGGCGCGTCTCCAGCCTGGGAGGACTGCACGTGCTGTGTATCGACAATGACCCTGCCATCCTGCACGGCATGAGTGCCCTGCTGGACAACTGGCAATGTGACGTCACAACCGCCGAAAGCCTTGAGGACGCCCACGACAAGCTGAACGGAACCGAGCCGGACATCATACTGGCGGATTATCAGCTTGATGATAACCGTAACGGTCTTGACGCCATGGACTCATTGAGACACGAGGCAACCAATGATATACCTGGCATACTCATTACCGGCTACATGGCTCCGGACGTCAGGGAAGATGCCATTAACCGGGGCTATCAGATTCTCTACAAACCTGTAAAACCAGCGGCCCTCAGGGCAGTGGTTAACAAGTTACTGAAACAGAAGCGCCCATGACCGTCTCAACAGACAATGCTATCGGCAATACCTTCGCAAAACTCAGTTTTCTCGTTGTCGATGATTTTGAGAATTTTCGTCTTTCCATGAGGCAGATGTTACGCAGCTGTGGGGCTGACAAAATCGAGCTTTTGCCCAATGCCTCCACTGCTGTTCAGTACTGCTCCTACAATCATGTCGATGTGGTCCTTTGCGACTACAACCTGGGGGAAGGCAAGGACGGCCAGCACATTCTGGAGGAGCTGCGACACAAGAAACTTCTGAAACGATCATCGCTGTTCCTGATGGTTACCGCCGAAACCTCGAAAGAGATGGTTATGGGCGCAAGGGAATACCAGCCCGACGCCTATCTGACAAAACCAATCAACCGCACCATGTTGGAAAAACGCCTCAGCGGGCTGATTTCGCAACGCAATGCCCTGCTTCCCATTAATCGGGAAATCGACCGCGAAAACTTTCCTGAAGCCATCTCCCTGTGTCTGCAGACGCTTCCGGCAAAACCCCGTTACAAGACATGGCTGACGAAAACACTCGCCGATCTCTATTTCCAGGTGGGAGACTTCAGCCATGCTCTGAAAATCTACGATGACGTGCTGGCGCAGCGGGACCTGTCATGGGCCAGGTTGGGCCGTGGCAAAATTCTGTTAGCCAACCAGAATTATGATGATGCCGCTATCACCCTGAAGGATCTGGTTGCGAAACACCCGGATTACATGGAAGCCTACGATCTGCTGGCCGAGGCACTGGAAAGACAGGGGCGCCCAACCCAGGCACAGCAAATTCTGGAAAAGGCCGCAGAGCATTCTCCGAATGCTCTGTTGCGACAAAAGCATCTTGCAACACTCGCCGCATCCAACCAGGATATGGCAACAGCCTCAGATGCATGGCGGCAAACCGTCGCTCTCGGCACCTACTCTATACACGACAGCTACGAGCATTACCTGGCAATGGGGCAGTCGCTATCGGATCTTAGCGAAGGTGATACTTCTGACGAAGGTTCGGCTCATGCCGACGAAGCCCTCACCATTCTGCGTCGCATGGAAAAACGCTTCGCTGATAAGGATATTATCAAGGTCCGGAGCCGCATTGTTCAGTCACGGGTTCACGTCGGTCAGGGACGCATGGGCGAAGCCCGGAAAGCTATCGAGAGCATCGCCGAGGAGTTGGACGATCCGAACATGATGGATCCCGACGTCGGCCTGGATTATGCCAAGACACTGTTCAGACTAGGCCGGGACGAGGAAGCAAAGTCCCTGCTGGCATCACTCGCCAACCGTTTCCATGATAACCCGACGCTGCTGCATAAGATCGAGAATTTGCTCGATGAGCCGGTAGGATTCCGGCAAAAACTGCAGGCAAGATCCCTTAATCGGGATGGCATAAAGGCATTTGAGGCAGGAAAGCTGGATGAGGCTGTCGCCACGTTCAGCCAGGCGCTCGAAATAGTCCCTTCTCACGCCTCACTCAACCTCAACCTGGTACAAGTATTGATGAAACAGTATCAGGAAACACCAGGCGATCCTGATCTGTTGAAGCGCTGCGACGTTTACCTTTCGAGACTTTCGGGATTACCGGAGCAACACAGACAGTATCGTCGGCTGATGTCCCTGGACAAAAAACTGAAAGGAATGATGTCATGAGCACCAATAACCACGACACTCCTGTGGAATTCCAGGAAGCGCAAAGTATCGATTTCTCCATGGTCCTGGCATCAGCCGTTCACGATATGAAGAACTCCCTCGGTATGCTTCTGAATTCTCTCGACGAACTACGCCAGGAACAGGGCCAGTTGATTGGAGAGTCCTCACGTTTCAATACACTACAGTACGAGGCTGAGCGCATGCACAATGATCTGGTGCAACTGCTCGGTATCTATCGGCTTGGTGAAAATAATCTCTCGGCTCACATTGAGGAGCACTTCGTCCCCGACTTCCTTTCTGAGCATATGGCGCGGCACACACCACTTCTAGAAGGTCTGGGAATAGGGCTGGAGATAGAGGCTGATGACGAGAATGGGTTTTTCGATGAGGATTTGCTGACCGGCGTGCTGAACAACACCATTAACAACGCCATACGATACACCAGCACCAGAATCAAACTGACGGCGTCGGAGCAGCAGGGGTTTCTGGTGATTGGCGTTGAGGATGATGGTGATGGGTATCCGGAAAGCATGCAACACAGCGGCACACCGGGATTCAAATCCCTGGATTTCAAGAGCGGGAGCACAAGCCTGGGTTTATTCTTCGCGTCGTCCGTAGCCCAGTTGCACGGTGACGGAGACCGGACAGGGTCAATTCGGCTTCACAATGGTGGCAGCTTGGGAGGCGGAGTGTTCGAGATCTGGTTGCCCTGAATATCATTGACCCACTTTTCACCCGCCAATAAAAAACCCCGGCAGCGTTTGCTGACGGGGTTTTTCGGTATTAAGAGCCTGACGATGACCTACTCTCACATGGGCAGAAGCCACACTACCATCGGCGCTGGTCTGTTTCACGGCTGAGT
>NZ_JAMJPL010000004.1 GCF_023555055.1 Marinobacter sp. ATCH36 | reverse complement strand
ACCAAATAACAACCAATGACGCCAATAATTCAGGCATCGCTGGTATCCTTTAGCTTCTCACTCACACTGGTTCTTCCTGGAGCACGTCAGATCACCGGAAAACGGTGTTTCTGGATGGGCACTAACTCGTGGCTTGCTCGGTTCCGGGGTGGGGGTACCTTTTCTGCCAGAAAAAGGTGTCTGAGCGCAGCGAGTTCTTTTTCCAAAGAAAAGGTACCCCCACCCCGGGGCCAGTCGCCCAAGTTGGCAGGTCAAAAAGTTATTCCTCGCGGCCTTCCAGATAACGTTGCAGCTGTTCCCGCAGCGCTTTGGGGAGCCGCGTAATGGTCAAGGCATCGTTGTCACGGTCATAGTAAATCGCCTGGTTGACCAGATCAGACGAGAAAGACACGCTCATGCCCCCGCCAGAACCGGCAATCCGCACCAGCTTCTTCACCTTGCGGTGATCCGGATGCAGTACCCCGCTCTCCGGCAACTCGGCAGTCTCACTGGCGAATTCCTTGAAACGCTGCGGCTGGTCCTCGTCCAGATAGCCCGAAAGAGCTTCAATCGCCACCGGCTCACCCAGAGCATGCTGCTCCTTGGAAAACTCATAGGCCCGCGCCCGAATCTTGCCTGCCTCCTCCGGTTCTGAGGACTTGGCAAAGGCCTCCACCGCATCCATGAACGTCAGCGTTTCCTTCTCCACATCCACCTGATTGGTAAAACCAGACAACCGGATAAACAGATCGCCACCCTCGCCGGAACCACGGGCATGAACCAGCGTAAGGTAGTTCTCACCAGGGTGGTCCCCAAGCCAGTCGTCAAGCTCAACCCGCACCGCCAGATTCAGTCGCGACAGGCTCAGGATATCGGTCGCATCGAGCGTCTGCTGGGCATCGAAGCGCATGGCACTGTCGTTTTCCAGAATGCACAGATAAACCACCTCCGCATCCGCCAGAGCCTCATGGACAATCATCAGGTGCCCCTCGAACTCCTCCTGGGCACTGTTCAGCAGCTCCTGCCACTGACCAAACAGACGATCCGTCAGAGACGCGAAGGATTGCCGATCTTCCCGATACTCCTTTAGCCAACTGCTGAACGGGCTCTCGCCAATGTCCTCGGAAAACCGACCGTACTTCTTGCCCGGCTTGCTGTTGAACAGGCGCTTCATCTGCTTGTGAAGGGCTTCATAGTCGCCGCCTGGCTCGGTCAGGACTTCACCAGGGCGGACCCGTGCCGGTTGCCCGGGTTGATACTGGCTGGCAAAGAGGGTGCGAAGCTGCTTGATGGCCATTGGGTCGTCGGTTCCTTGATTGGTGAGCGGGTAGGTGAGCGTATCGAGCCTGAGGCTGAGCGTTCACGGGTGGCATTGTAATGGTTTTTATGGAGTTGTGGGGGAAGGTTGGAGTGGAGTGAAGAATTCGAACAGGTCAGATCGGTTCGGGGGTGGGGATGCCTTTTCTGCCAGAAAAAGGTGTCCGAGCGCAGCGAGTTCTTTTTCCAAAGAAAAGGCATCCCCACCCCCGAACCAGCCCCCAAGGTTTCAGGCCAGGAGGGCCATAATCAGCTAATCCAGATCAAACCCGCTTGCTACGCATCAGATCCTGAATCAGCGACTGAACAGCGTCCGTGATTTCCTGATCGTCATCTGCGGAAACGGAAGCCGAAGCCACATCGGTACCCAGATTAACCGCAATGGCAATCAGGCCATGGGCACTGACCACCTGGGCGGCGCGGCGGCGGTCATCGGCATTACCGGTGTTATCCTCGCTGAGCACAACAGACGTCTTACCTTGATCGAACAGCGCCCGCTCAACCGCCAGGGCCAATGCCGTCGCCTGCTTGCCGTTACAGGCAATGATAGCCGGCTTCTGGGCCAGGCGGCGCTCACGCTCCTCGCTGGTCACCGGGTCCAGCGACTCTACCGTGCCCGCGGTGCCGGCAATCATACCTGCGCCAATGGTCACGTTGGTCAGCCGGTCGATGACAATGAAGCTGCCCGTAGCGTGGTTGCGTGGATAGGCGTCAAACGCAATGGGCTGGCTCAGGGTCAGCTCGCACAGGCCGATTTCATTCAGCTGCAGGGCAGACGGATTGTCGTTCTTCTCCAGCGTATTCACGTCGGTCTGATGATGAATTTTCTTCACCGTGCCCGAGGTGAACGTGGGGCCGAGCTTGATGTCATACAGGCGGCCGGTTTCCAGCGGGCCATCGGTCATCCACACGATGTTGGCGGTAAAGCGGTTGCCCACCTCCGGCTCGTCCTCGGCTTTCACCAGCATATCGCCACGGCTGACATCAATCTCGTCGGTCAGTGTCAGTGTTACCGCCTGGTCGATGTAGGCTTCCTCCAGGTCGCCGTCAAACGTTACAACATCCTTGATGATGCTGGTGCGACGTGAGGGCAGGGCCATCACCTTTTCGCCCGGGCGGATCACGCCGGAGGCAATAGTGCCGCAGAAACCGCGGAAGTTCAGATTCGGGCGTGTAACGTACTGCACCGGGAAGCGGAAATGCTCCAGGTTCTTGTCGTGGGACACCTCCACCGTTTCTAGAATATCCATCAACGGCTGGCCGGTGAACCAGGGCGTGTGCTCGCTCTTGTTGACGACATTGTCGCCTTCCAGGGCGGAAATCGGCACAAAACGGATGTCTTTCAGGCCCAGCTTGTTGGCGAAGGCCAGGTAGTCATCCTTGATCTCGTTGAAGCGTTCCTGGCTATAGTCCACCAGATCCATCTTGTTGATGGCCACCACGATGTGACGGATACCCAGCAGGGACGCAATGTAGGAGTGGCGACGGGTCTGGGTCAGCACACCGTGGCGGGCGTCAATCATCAGGATTGCCACCTGGGCGGTGGAAGCGCCGGTTGCCATGTTGCGTGTATACTGCTCATGGCCCGGAGTGTCGGCGATGATGAACTTGCGCTTGTCGGTTGAGAAATAGCGGTAGGCGACATCAATGGTGATGCCTTGCTCACGCTCTGCCTGCAGGCCGTCCACCAGCAGGGCCAGGTCCAGCTTCTCGCCGGTGGTGCCCATCTTGGCGCTGTCGGTCTTCAGGCTCGCCATGTGATCTTCGTAGATCATCTTGGTGTCGTGAAGCAGGCGACCAATCAGGGTGCTTTTACCATCGTCCACGCTGCCACAGGTCAGCAGTCGCAGCAGTTCCTTGTTCTCGTGTTGCTTCAGGTAGGCCTGAATATCTTCGGCAATCAGATCAGACTGGTGTGACATCTTAGAAGTACCCTTCCCGCTTTTTCTGTTCCATGGATCCGGCCGAATCGTGGTCAATCACGCGGCCCTGACGTTCGGAGCTGGTGGCCAGCAGCATTTCCTGGATGATCTCCGGCAGGGTGTCTGCCTCGGACTCAATGGCGCCGGTCAGCGGGTAGCAGCCCAGAGTGCGGAACCGGATCGACTTCATTTCCGGCTTTTCGCCCTCTTTCAGGGGCATGCGGTCGTCGTCAACCATGATCAGCGTGCCATCACGCTCGACGACAGGCCGTTTGGCTGAGTAGTAAAGTGGCACGATCTCAATGTTTTCCAGGTAGATGTACTGCCATATGTCCAGCTCGGTCCAGTTGGACAGCGGGAATACGCGGATGCTCTCGCCCTTGTTGATCTTGCCGTTGTAGATGTTCCAAAGCTCGGGGCGCTGGTTCTTAGGGTCCCAGCGGTGATATTCGTCGCGGAAAGAATATACCCGCTCTTTGGCGCGGGATTTCTCCTCGTCGCGGCGGGCGCCACCGAAGGCTGCATCAAACTTGTACTTGTCCAGGGCCTGCTTCAGAGCCTGGGTTTTCATTACGTCGGTGTGCTTGGCGCTGCCGTGAGTGAAGGGCCCGATGCCCTGCCTGATGCCGTCTTCGTTCTTGTGAACGATCAGGTCCAGCCCGTACTCCTTGGCTTTGCGATCCCGGAATTCAATCATTTCCCTGAATTTCCAGGTGGTATCTATGTGCATCAGCGGGAACGGCAGCTTGCCCGGGTAGAAGGCCTTTCGGGCCAGATGCAGCATTACCGCGGAGTCCTTGCCAATGGAGTAGAGCATAACCGGGTTGTCGAACTCGGCTGCGACTTCCCGGATGATGTGGATGCTTTCAGCTTCCAGCTGTTTGAGGTGCGTCAGGTTGTAAGTGGTCATCGTATCCTGTTACCGCGTTTGCGTGCCTGTGGTTTAGATAAAGGCTGGGCGTGTGAATCCCGCAATGATACCAGATCAGGCCATGGCATAAGAAGCCAGGTAACTAGAGTTTGCTGCTATAACAATATAGCGGTGGGGCAGTATTGGAGAAGGTGGATTTCGCGTTCAGGGCACCGAGGCGGCGAGGAGCTTGCCGACGTAATTGTTGACGTACTCGAACCCGTTGCCCTCGAACTCGGTGAACTGGATGCCTAGCTGGAACTGGTCACGGGCGATGCGGCGCATGTGGACGATATTGCCACCGGCGATAACCGAAACCGGCTGTTGGGCGACAACAGGAACTGAGAAGGTTGCCGTGACAGATATCCAGTTACCGGGCGCCGGGGTTTTCTGGCCAGGAACCAGTTTTTTGATGGCTTCCCGGTCACACAGGATCATGATTCCTGTTCGCGAAATATTGGACACATCACAGGTCAGGCAGCTGCCATCGGGTTTCTCAATTGTGACTTCAGTGGCAACATCAACACGTTGCTGGTTGCGAAGGTTTGGCTTGGCGGCAACTGGTTTCATAGTGACTCTACTGGCGTCTCTTGTTTTAAAGGAGGCTGCCTTACCCATCGTTCAGTCCCTTTTTATACTTGCTGTCGCGCCTTGTCAGATACACAAGAAAGACCCGCATACAGTCACAATTTCGTAATGTGACGGGTGCGGGATAACGGCAAGCGCTTATTATTTCGGTCTTAACTCCCTGAAAGTCTAGTTGTTTATTTGGTGATCAGCAAGGTGACTGTCGCTAAAGCTGTCAGATTTGTGAACTGAATATGAACATGGCTTCATTGATAATGATGCATGTCAATTCCGGGCGGTCTGAATTCCCTGTTTGAGGTCACTGACGGCGGCCGGCGGCTCAGGTAAACTACGCGCCAACATTCACCTGGCGTCAACTCAGGCGCCACGATTCCGTGCAGGTTATGACAGACAAAAATCCTTCCGCTTCTCAGGGCGGTAAAGTTGGTTTCATCAGCCTCGGCTGCCCCAAGGCGCTCGTTGACTCAGAGCGAATCCTGACCCAGCTGAGGCTGGATGGCTACGATGTGGTGCCCACCTACAACGACGCCGACATTGTTGTGGTCAACACCTGCGGGTTCATTGATGCGGCCAAGCAGGAATCGCTGGATGCTATTGGCGAGGCTATCAGCGAAAACGGCAAGGTCATTGTCACCGGTTGCATGGGCGTTGAAGCCGAGAAAATACGTGATACGCATCCTGGCGTTCTGGCAGTCTCCGGCCCCCATGCCTATGAAGAAGTCGTCGGCGCGGTGCACCAGTTCGTGCCGCCCAAAAAACAACACGACCCGTTCACGGATCTGGTTCCACCACAGGGCATCAAGCTGACGCCACGGCACTATGCCTACCTGAAGATTTCAGAAGGCTGCAACCACCGCTGTACTTTCTGCATCATCCCCTCCATGCGGGGCGATCTGGTAAGCCGCCCCATTGGCGATGTGATGGATGAAGCTCAAAGACTGGTGGATGCCGGCGTCAAGGAGTTGCTGGTCATTTCCCAGGACACCTCGGCCTATGGCGTGGATACCAAATACCGCACCGGTTTCTGGCAGGGCCGTCCACTGAAAACGAAGATGCAGTCACTGTGTGAGGCTCTCGGTGAAATGGGCGTCTGGGTGCGCTTGCATTATGTTTACCCCTACCCACATGTGGACGATATTATCCCGCTGATGGCGGAGGGCAAGATCCTGCCGTACCTGGATATCCCGTTCCAGCACGCCAGCCCGAAAGTCCTGAAAGCCATGAAACGCCCGGCCCACGACAGCAAGACCCTGGAGCGCATTCGCAAATGGCGGGAGATCTGCCCGGAACTGACCATTCGTTCCACCTTCATCGTGGGCTTTCCGGGGGAAACCGAAGAAGACTTCCAGTATCTGCTGGACTGGCTGGACGAAGCGCAACTGGATCGGGTTGGTGCTTTCAAATACAGCCCGGTAGAAGGTGCCAAAGCCAACGAGCTGGAAGGTGCGGTACCGGAAGAGGTAAAGGAAGAGCGCCTGGCCCGTTTCATGGAAAAACAGGCCCAGATCTCAGCCGCCCGCCTGCAGGCCAAGATCGGGCAGACCATTGATGTGCTGATCGACGAAGTCGACGAGGAAGGCGCCATCGGCCGCTCCAAGGCCGATGCCCCGGAGATTGACGGCATGGTCTACCTCAATGACGAAACCGACCTGGTTCCCGGGCAGATCGTTCAGGCCGTGGTTGAGCATGCTGACGAGCATGATCTGTGGGGTCGGCTTGTTCTTTAGCCGCTGAGATGGGTACCTAGCCTGTGTGTTGCGGGGGAGGGCGTTGGCGGGTGGCTTCTCCCAAAAAACGCTACAAGCCCATCCATGGGCGCTTGGGCTCCGCCATCCATGGCTCCGCACATTTTTGGGAGAAGCCACCCGCCAACGCCTTTCGTCTCCGAGATAACGCCCAAGCTGCTAAGCGTAGGTCGGTTGCAGTTATGGTAGATTTATCTGCCAGGCCAGACAGGCGCGGGGCAGGAAGGGGGTTCCAAAACTGTGCGGAGCCATGGATGGCGGAGCTCAAGCGTCACATGGATGTGCCGAAGGAGCGTGTTTTGGAACCCCCTTCCTGCCTCGTGCCGTTAACTCCATAGAAGCCAGGCTAGGGCCATAGCCAGATGCCACAGCCCATAGCCCGAGAGCTACCCCCCAAGCTTCCGAACCAGAATTTCATTAAACAGCTTGGGATTCCCCTGACCCTTGGAGGCCTTCATCAGCGGTCCCATCAACCCGCCGAGCATCTTCTTCTGCTTCTTGGGGTCGGATTCCTGCTGATACTGGGCTACCTGATCCGGCATGGAGGCAAGAACCTCGTCCACCATTTTTTCCAGCTCCCCGGTGTCAGATACCTGCTTCAGGCCCTTGGCGTCGATGATTGCGTCTACGTTATCGTTTTCACCGGCCCAAAGCGCCTCAAACACCTTCTTGGCGCCCGCGGATGAAATCGTGTTATCGGCTATGCGCACCACCAGGTCACCCAGTTGGGCACCGGAAATGGGCGAGTCGTCAACAGACTTCTCTTCCGCATTCAGGCGCGCGGAGAATTCGCCCTGGACCCAGTTGGCTGCCAGCTTGGCATCTTTGCCGCGCTCGGCGGCAGCTTCGAAGAAGGCGGCAAGCCTTGAGTCACCGGCCAGCAGGCCTGCGTCGTAGTCGTTCAGGCTGTATTGCTCCATAAATCGGGCTTTGCGCGCATCCGGCAGTTCCGGGAGGCTGTTGCGGGCTTCGTCGATGAAGGCATCGTCGATTTCCACCGGCAGCAGGTCCGGGCAGGGGAAGTAGCGGTAATCGTTGGCTTCCTCCTTGGTGCGCATGGAGCGGGATTCATCCCGGTCGCCGTTGTAAAGTCGGGTTTCCTGCACGATGGTGCCGCCATCTTCGAGGATATCCATCTGCCGTTCGACTTCATGGGCAATGGCCTGTTCCATGAAGCGGAAAGAGTTCAGGTTTTTGGTTTCGGTGCGCGTCCCCAGTGTTTCGGAGCCTTTTGGCTTGAGGGAGATGTTCACATCGAAACGCATGGAACCCTGGGACATATCACCGTCACAGATCCCCAGCGAGGTCACGATGCCATGGAGCTTCTTGGCAAAGGCCACCGCTTCCTCGGCGTTGGTCATGTCCGGCTCGGTCACCACCTCGATCAATGGGGTGCCGGCGCGGTTCAGGTCGATGCCGGTCATGCCGTGACCAAGCTCGTCATAAAAAGAATCGTGCAGGGACTTGCCGGCGTCTTCTTCCAGGTGGGCGTGGTGAATGCGCACCCGCTTGCTCTTGCCGTTGGCCAGATCAATATCCACATAACCCGGGCCCACGATGGGGCGTTCCAGTTGCGTGGTCTGGTAGCCCTTGGGCAGATCCGGGTAGAAGTAGTTCTTGCGCTCGAACACCGAGCGCCGCTCTATCTCGGCGTTCACCGCAAGGCCAAACATTACCGCGTAGCGGAATGCCTGCTCATTCGGTACCGGAAGGGTGCCGGGCATCGCCAGGTCAACCGCATTGGCCTGGGTATTGGGCTCGGCGCCATAGGCGGTGCTGGAGCCGGAAAAAATCTTGGTTCGGGTGGCGAGCTGAACGTGAATTTCCAGCCCGATCACAATGTCCCACTGCATAGTCGTTCTCCTTTTTCGGGCTTACTGCGGTTCACGCTGGTGCCAGTCGGTCACCTGCTGGAACTGATGGGCGGCGTTCAATAATCTTGCTTCGGAGAAGTAGTCCCCGATAATCTGCAGGCCAACTGGCAGGCCGTCAATAAACCCCGCCGGCACCGACATGGCTGGTATGCCCGCCAGGTTGATAGCCACGGTAAACACGTCCTCCAGGTACATGGTGACCGGGTCGTTGGACTTCTCGCCCTGAACGAAGGCCGGAGAGGGCGTGGTCGGGCTCATCAGCACATCCACTTCCTTGAAGGCGTCAATGAAATCCTGCTGGATCAGCCTGCGTACTTTCTGGGCCTTGAGATAATAGGCATCAAAATAACCGGCGGACAGCGCGTAAGTGCCCACCAGGATCCGTCGCTTCACCTCGGCACCGAAGCCCTCTGCCCGGGTGCGGGTGTACATGTCCATCAGATCTTTCGGATCGTCGCAACGGTAGCCATAGCGAGCACCATCAAAGCGGGACAGGTTGGCGGAAGCCTCTGCCGGAGCAATCACGTAATAGGCGGCAATCGCAAGGTTGGCGTGGGGCAGGGACACTTCCTTCACCGTGGCGCCCAGCTTCTCGTATTCCCGGATAGCGCTGCGAACCTGCTGCTCCATGGCCGAGTCGAGGTTGCCGGCAAAGTATTCCTTCGGCAGGCCAATGCGCAGGCCTTTCAGCGGCTCATTGAGCGTTGCAGTGTAGTCCGGTACTTCCCGTTCAAGGGATGTGGAATCCTTCGGGTCGAACCCCGCCATGACATTCAGCATCAGCGCTGCATCTTCAGCGGAGCGCGCCAAGGCGCCACCCTGGTCCAGGCTGGAAGCAAACGCAATCATCCCGTACCGGGATACACGGCCGTAGGTCGGCTTCAGTCCGGTCACGCCACACAGCGCGGCCGGCTGGCGGATGGAGCCACCGGTATCCGTCGCCGTCGCCGCCGGTACCAGTCGCGCCGCAACTGCTGCTGCTGAACCACCGGAAGAGCCGCCCGGCACACGCTTCTCGCCCCGGCTCAGGCCCCAGGGGTTGGTGGTAGCACCGAAGTAGCTGGACTCGGTCGACGAGCCCATGGCGAACTCGTCCATGTTGGTCTTGCCCAGACATACTGCCCCCGCCTGGCGGAAGTTCTCCGTGACGGTGGCATCGTAGGGCGGCACAAAGTTGGCCAGCATCTTTGACCCGCAGGTCGTCGCCACGCCGTTGGTACAGAAAATGTCCTTGTGGGCAAACGGCACACCAGTCCACGGCGTGGCCTTGCCCGCTGCCCGTTGCTCGTCCGCCGCATGGGCATCCGCCAGGGCCTGCTCTTCGGTAATGGAAATGAAACTGTTGAGCTGCTCGTCCTCTTTCTTGAGGCGGCCCAGATACTCCCGGGTCAGCTCCACACTGGAAATCTTGCCGCTTTCCAGTTCGCGGGAAAGCTCTGCTACGGATTTGTTATGCATGACACGTCCTGGTTACGTCGCTGTTCGTCAGATCACTCGATGCGCTTTCTTTATTCAATAACTCGTGGCACGAGATAGAGGCCATTCTCGGTAGCCGGCGCAATCGCCTGGAAAGCCTCCCGCTGATCGGTCTCCGTCACCTCATCGGCACGCAGGCGCTGAACCGCATTCAACGGGTGGGCCATGGGCTCCACCGAATCGGTATCCGCCGCACTCAACTGGTCCACCAGATCTAGGATGTTGCCCAGATCCTTCTCCAGCGCCGAAACCTGCTCATCATCCACCCGAATGCGTGCGAGCACAGCGACTTTCTCAATGTCTTCACGGGAAATGGTCACATTGCCTCCCAGGTTTAACTATGTGAAATGTCTTTAATAATACGGTTTTTCAATGAGGGGCACTCACCTGTCCGGGGGCGTTCGTCAGGTACTTTCCAAAACTGTGCGGAGCCAAGGATGGCGGAGCCCAAGCGCCACAGGGAAGTGCTTGAGCGTGTTTTGGAAAGTACCTGACGAACGGCCCTTCACCGCAGCCAAACGAATAAAAGCGCTATGGTAACAGATTCGAACAATCGCGGGAGGGGCCAAAACAAAGGCGAAAAGCGTGAAAGGCCCCTCGGGAGCCCCGATGGTGCCTTGCCTGCAGGGGTGCTCGCTGCTAAAGTTGCCGCATAATTTTTGCGACTGCAACTCTCAGGTTGAAACTACACGAATGTTGAAAAGACTCCGAGGATTATTCTCCAGCGACCTGTCCATCGACCTGGGCACCGCCAACACCCTTATTTATGTGCGCGACCGCGGCATTGTACTGAATGAGCCCTCAGTGGTGGCCATACGAACCCACGGTTCCCAGAAAATGGTCGCCGCCGTCGGTGCCGAAGCCAAGCGCATGCTGGGTCGCACACCGGGCAATATTACCGCCATCCGCCCGATGAAAGACGGCGTGATCGCAGATTTTGTCGTCACCGAAAAAATGCTCCAGCACTTTATTCACAAAGTGCACGAGAACAGCTTTATTACGCCCAGCCCCCGGGTTCTGGTCTGCGTGCCCAGCAAATCCACCCAGGTGGAACGCAAGGCCATCCGCGAGTCCGCCCTGGGTGCAGGCGCACGGGAAGTATTCCTGATTGAGGAGCCCATGGCAGCAGCCATCGGCGCAGGTCTGCCGGTCGAGGAAGCCAGCGGCTCCATGATCGTGGACATCGGAGGTGGTACCACCGAAATTGCGATTATCTCCCTGAACGGCATCGTTTATGCCGAATCCGTTCGTACCGGTGGTGACAAGTTTGACGAAGCCATCGTCACGTATGTGCGCCGAAACTACGGCAGCCTGATTGGTGACTCCACCGCCGAGCGTATCAAGCACGAAATCGGCTGTGCCTATGAAGGCCTGGATATCCGCGAAATTGACGTTCGCGGTCGTAACCTGGCTGAAGGCGTGCCGCGGGCCTTCACCCTGAACAGCGAGGAAATCCTCGACGCCCTTCAGGAGTCCCTGGCGCAGATCGTCCAGACAGTGAAAAGCGCGCTGGAACAGTCACCACCTGAGCTGGCGTCCGACATAGCCGAGCGCGGCATTGTTCTGACCGGCGGTGGTGCGTTGCTGCGGGGCCTGGACAAACTGATCAGCGAGGAAACCGGCCTGCCGGTGATCATTGCCGAAGATCCGCTTACCTGTGTCGCCCGTGGTGGCGGCAAGGCGCTGGAAGTGATTGACCGCGGTGGAATCGGAATGTTCTCCCAGGAGGGCTGACCTTGACCCCGGCTTTACGCCCCGACATTGCCTCTACCCGGCCGCCGCTCGTGAAACCTCATGGCGGCGGTTGTCGTATGGATGCCTGCAGGGATTGCGGCAGGGGGAGCGTGCGCCATTAAAACCATCTTCGTACAGGGTCCCGTTCCCGGCTTCAGGTTGTTGCTCGTTATTGTGCTTTCAATGGCGCTGATTGTGGCTGACGACCGTTTTGACCAGCTCACACCGGTTCGCAGCGCTATAGGCACGGGCCTGGCACCGGTTCACTGGCTTGGCAACGCACCCTCTGAGCTGACCGCATGGGTCGCCAGTCTGTTTACCTCCAAGGAAGATCTTCAGGCAGAAAATGAGGAACTTCGTGCCCGCCTCCTGATTCTGGAGCGGCGGGCCCTGAAATACGCGGCTCTGGCTTCCGAGAACAATGAGCTGCGTCAGCTGATGAATTCCTCGGAAGTGCTGGACGATCGCGTTATTGTCGGTGAGGTGGTGGCCGTTTCCCCCGATCCTTTCTCCCATGAAATCGTTATCAACAAAGGCAGCCGCGACGGCGTTGAAGTGGGCCAGGCGATTCTGGATGCCAACGGCCTGATGGGGCAGGTTCAACAAACCAGCAGTTTTACCTCAAGGGTATTGCTGGTGTCTGATAGCAGCCATGCCGTACCGGTTGAGGTAGTTCGCAACGGCTTGCGGGCGATTCTTCTGGGCAATGGCGATACTGGCACTCTGGAGTTGGTGCATGTACCCGATACCGCGGATATCCGCGAGGGTGACCTGCTGGTCAGTTCCGGCCTTGGGGGGCGTTTTCCCAAAGGCTATCCGGTTGCGGAAGTGGACAGTATTACCAAAGAACCGGGCGAGCCGTTTGTGAAAATCGAGGCAACACCGCTCGCGGAACTGACCAAGAGCCGCTTGCTACTGGTTGTGTTCTCGCCGGAACAGGAAGCAACTGATGAAGGCGGGAATACTGCCACTGCGGCTGAGGCCAGCCCGGCACAACAGGACGAGGTGCGCTGATGCTGTCGGTGATCAGTTATCCCGTTTTCGCCATGAGCATTGTGCTGGCCCTGGTACTCAGCAGTTCCCTGTTCCCGGTCGGCTGGTTCGAGTTCCGGCCGGAATGGCTGGGGTTGATGGTGTTCTACTGGACCTTCCGGGCGCCCGCCCAGTTTGGCATCCTTCTGGCTTGGTGTCTGGGCCTGCTGCTGGATGTGCTGGAGGCGACACCGCTGGGTGTCAACGCCCTGGCCATGGGGGTTATTGCGTTTCTCGTGCTGACTATTCATCAGCGGTTGCGCATGTACCCTCTGCCCCAGCAGTGCCTTATGGTGTTCCTGTTGCTGGGTATCAACCAGATGCTGGTACATTTCATCAAGCAGACCCTGGGAGCGGATGACTCGGGCTTCAGTTATCTCTGGCCGGCACTGACCAGCGCAATAATATGGCCTGTCGTCTGCGTGCTCCTGGACAACCTCAATCGGAAACTGGGATAACGGAGGCCTGAAGGTTACATGGCATCGATCGTTCTCGCCTCCGCCTCGCCGCGGCGGGCCGAACTGCTGCGGCAGATCGGGCTGTCCTTTCATGTTCGCCCGGCTGATATTGATGAAACTCCGGGCACCGGTGAGTCACCAGTGCATTATGTTGAGCGGCTGGCACGGGGGAAAGCATTGGCGGTCCAGGCGGCGGAACCCAGTGCCACAGTGATCGGCTCGGACACATCCGTCGTTCTCGGGGGCCGGATTCTCGGTAAACCACAGAACAGTCAGGACGCCGCTGACATGCTGAGGCGACTGTCAGGCACGACCCATCAGGTGTTGACTGCCGTTGCCATTGCCAGTGTTAATGCCTGTGAGTCCAGGGTTTCGGTTACGGATGTTCGCTTTCGCGGGCTATCGGACGAAGAAATAAACGCCTATGTAGCGACCGGAGAACCTATGGATAAGGCTGGCGGCTATGGTATTCAGGGGCTGGGTGGTATTTTTGTAGAGGAACTCCGTGGCAGCTACAGCGCCGTGGTTGGTTTACCCCTTCAGGAAACCGCAGAATTACTTGCCGGCGCCGGATACCCGGTCTGGGAAAGCTGGAACAGCAGGCAGGAGAGCCGCAATGAGTGAAGAGATACTGATCAACGTTACTCCGGTGGAAACCCGGGTGGCTCTCGTGGAGAACGGCATGCTCCAGGAGGCCTACATTGAGCGCACAAGCCGCAAGGGCATTGTGGGCAATATCTACAGCGGCAAGGTGGTTCGTGTGCTGCCCGGCATGGAGGCTGCGTTTGTGGATATCGGTCTCGAGCGGGCTGCGTTCATTCACGCCTCTGATGTGGTGCCTGTTCAGCAGCCGCCCAATGAATCCTCCGATGGCCCGAAATCTGTCCCCGATATTCGCACTCTGCTTCGAGAAGGGCAGTCACTGGTGGTGCAGGTCACCAAGGACCCCATCGGCACCAAGGGAGCGCGGCTGACAACCCAGCTGTCTCTCCCCTCCCGTTATCTGGTGTTTATGCCTGGTGTCAGCCATGTGGGAATTTCCCAGCGAATCGAGGACGAAAACGAGCGCTCGCGTCTGAAAACCCTTCTGGAAGAGGGCGCTGCTGCCGACCCCGAGGTGAGCGGTGGCTACATAATCCGCACTGCCGCAGAGGGCGCGTCGGAGGAGGATCTGCTTGGTGATATGAATTATCTGCATCGCCTCAATCAGGCGATTGAGGAGCGTATTACCCGCAGCATGGCCCCGGCTGCGGCCTATCAGGACCTGCCGTTGTTTATCCGCACTATTCGTGACCTGATTCGCCCCCAGACTGAAAAAGTGCGCATCGACAGCCGGGAGAGTTACGAGCGGGTTATGGAATTTGTGAATGAATTCGTCACCGAGTTTTCCGATAAAGTGGAGTACTATCCCGGTGAGCGCCCCATTTTTGACCTCTATTCAGTTGAGGACGAAATTCAGAAAGCCCTGAGCCGCAAGGTTCAGCTGAAGTCGGGCGGGTATGTGATCATTGACCAGACCGAGGCAATGACCACAATTGATATCAACACGGGTGCCTTTGTGGGTCATCGCAACCTTGAAGAAACCATCTTCAAAACCAACCTGGAGGCGGCCCGCGCCATCAGCCGTCAGCTCCGGTTGCGCAACCTGGGTGGTATCATCATCATCGACTTTATCGATATGGAGGATGCCGAGCATCAGCGCCAGGTACACCGGATGCTGGAAAAGATGCTGGAGCGGGATCATGCCAAAACCAAGATTACCGGAGTCTCGGAGCTGGGCCTGGTGGAGATGACCCGAAAACGCACCACGGAAAGCCTCGGCCAGATACTCTGTGAGCCCTGTCCGATCTGTGATGGTCGTGGTTTCCTGAAAACCAGTGAGACGGTCTGTTACGAGGTGTTCCGGGAGATACTACGGGTCAATCGTGCCTATGATGCAGAAAGCTATCTCGTCATGGCCTCTCAGAGTGTGGTGGATCGCTTGCTGGATGAGGAATCCGATAACGTTGCAGACCTCGAGACGTTTATCAGTAAAACCATTCGCTTCCAGGTTGAGCCATTCTACAGTCAGGAGCAGTATGATGTGGTGCTGCTGTAACGCCGGATCGGCAGGTATTCACTAGGCGTGGCGGTTACCCCTGATGGCATCCAGTGTCGCTGATCAACAAAACAGACATATTATTGTTCGATTGCTTTCAGGCCTTGCCAGCCTGATCTGGTGGCTGTTGCTGGCGGTCATTGTCCTGCTCGCACTGTACGCCGGTCTTGGCCGGCAACTCACGCAGAATATAGACGATTACCGCGCCAATATCGAACAGGTGCTGTCTTCGGAGCTTGGCCAGGAAGTGCGTATCGGTTCCCTGTCGTCAAGCTGGAACTGGCTCAACCCGACCATCATTGCCCGCGAAATCGTGCTGCTGTCCGACGGCAAAGGCGATGATGCGGCGGGCTCGCTGCAGAGCGTTCGCATCGGCCTTGATTTTCTGGCATCCCTGAGCCGTTTGCGCATTGTGTTTACCAACTTTGAAGCGGACGGGCTCGAGCTGACGGTCAACCAGACCCGGCGCGGAGAAGTGATGGTTGAAGGCGTTGATATCCCCGGGCCGGTGGTCAACGACATTGAGCGCTGGCTTGACCTTGCCGGAACCTGGCTTTCCGACCCCTCCGTAAAAATAACCCGGGTTCATCTTGGTGTCCGGGATAACAATGACCAGTTGAGGCATGTGGAGATCCCCCAGTTGGATCTGGTCTATCAGCGTGGTCTGTTTCACGCATCAGGCCGGGCCATGAGCCCCGGTACTACCCAGCAGTTGGCCAGTTTCGGGCTGGTCGGCCGGCACTTTTTCCGCGGCGATTTTACCGGCCAGATCTACGCTGATATCAACTCCGGGCGGCTGTTCGACGGACTCATTGAAGAATATGCCTGGCGGAATATACGGGTGGAAGGGTTTGATCTGGGTGGCCAGGTCTGGTTGACCTTTCGTGACGGCGTGATGGAGCAGGTCAGCGGTAAGGTGGAAACGCCTTACCTCCAGATCGGTACTGGCAGCGAATCCCTGGCGCCCCTCGAGGATATCAGTGCAAGCTTTGGCTGGCGCCGGCAGGGTACATCAGGTGCTTCACAGGAAAATCCTGCAAACCAGCCCTGGTACGCTACCGGAGAATTCCACCTGAAAAAACTGCAGTGGCAATGGAATGGTGACGCCGTTCCTCCGTTCAGCGTGCGTTTCCGGCACGATCAGGCCGGCCCCAGAATCATCGCCGACGAACTCTCGCTGCAACCTGTTCGGCGGCTGGTAACTGGTCTGAACCTGCTACCAGCCAGGGCCACCACTGCTCTCGAAAACTACCGACCGGCCGGAAGGCTGAATCAACTTCTGCTCAACCTGCCTTCGGATGGGAGCCGACAGTTTGAGCTGACGGCGCTGTTGAACGATGTTGATGTCCGGGCTTATGGCGGAGCGCCGGAAGTGTCGGGTCTGGATGGCAGTCTGGTCGTCAATAACCAGGGCGGCTACGTAGAGGCCCGGAGCGATGAACTGACACTGGGCTTTCCTGATCTGTTCCGTGGCCCCTGGGATTTGCGGGATTTCCGCGCGGGCGTGGCCTGGCGTTTCGAGGGAGACATAACCCGGATCTACTCTGACGACATCGGTATGGTTTATGGCGATGCCACGGACCTGACTGGCGCGTTCGACTTGCGTATGGATCGTGAGGGGGAAGACAGTCTCGGCCTCAGGGTGGGGGTTCAGAACGGGACCGCTGAAATGCTTGCGGACTTCGTGCCTGTCAAGGCCGTGGATCCCGGCCTGTATGAGTGGTTGACCGCGGCGATAGAGGCTGCGGATGTGACCGACGGGGAATATTTTGGTCACGGGCTGGTTAACCGTAACGCCCCGCCCGGTTCGTTCGTGTCTTCCATGGTTTATCGCTTTCAGAATGCGACCGTTCGCTACGACGAACGCTGGCCGGAGGTCACTGACGCCTCTGGCACGGTTCATGTTCAGAATGGCCGTACTCGGGTTGATGTGGACTCCGGACGAACCGGCGGGCTGGAGCTTCAGCCGGGGCAGGTGAGAGTTGAGCCGGAAGGCAGCGATGTTCGCGTCTATGTGAATGTCGCCGCACCTTTTAAAGGTGAAGCGCTGGCTTACTGGCTGGAGAACAGTCCACTGGGCGAAATGACCGGGGAAGCGGGCAAAAGTATCCGGCTGGATGGCGATTATTATCTTGACCTGGGGCTTGGTCTGCTGCTGGATTCCGATTCGCCACCTGACATAAACGCGACCGTCCGCGCCAATGCCGGCACACTGAGTTACGCCCCGGCCGACCTGGAATGGACCCGGATCAGTGGTGATCTGAGCTTCAGTACCGACGATGGATTCTCCGACACGCCTGTTCAGGCGAGTTTCATGGGGGCTCCAGTGACGGTTCGGTTGCGGCGCGCTGAGGGTAGCGACGGACTCGATATCCGCCAGTATGGTCGCCTCGATATCGGCAATCTGTTGGCCCGGACCGCATTGCCGGAGGGAACAGATCTTGGGCTGAGTGGGGAGGTCAGCTACCTGGCCACTCTGGATGTCGCGCCCGGTAAAACTTCTGCAGTGAAGCTGTACTCGGATCTGTCCGGACTTGCGATCAACTGGCCGGAGCCATATGCAAAGGATGCCGACGAAGAGGCGCCTCTGACCGCAACAATAGAGCCCGCGAGCAACGCCGGAATGAAAGTCTCCGTTGACTGGCCGGATCGCCTGAACCTGGATTTGTTGTGGCAGCCGGGTGATCTGGAGCTGGCTTTCCGCAATCTCTTTATCGGCGACCAGCGGTTGACTGGCGTAGACGTTTCCGCGCAGCAGATCAACGGGCAGTGGTCTGTTGAATCGGAGTCGGAGTGGCTGACAGGCATTATTTACTGGCCAGTGGATGACGGCCCGGTCATTGTGGATCTGGAGCGTCTCAAGCTGGCCCGGGGCGGCGACGAAGTTCAGGATGCGGAGGCTCCGCTGCCTGGGCCGGAAGAACAAGTTCGCGCCTTCAGGGAGCTTGGAATGGAGAACTGGCCGGATATCGACCTTCGCATCACCAGCCTGCAGCTCGACGAAGACGACGCCGGAACCTGGTCCATGGCGATTCGCCCCGAAGCCACACGGCTCCAGGTTCGGGATATATCGGGCATCCTGAGAACACTGACTTTGAACGGACAACTGACCTGGAGCATCGCCGGAGACCGGGAAACCACTCGTTTCGTCGGCGATATCACCGGGGAGTCCCTGGCGGATCTGGGTAATCTGTTTGGCACCGAGATTCCGTTTCGCAGCCAGGGCACCGCTGTGAATATGGATATCGACTGGCCGGGGCGGCCCAATACGTTTGACCTGTCGGGGCTCAGCGGGTCAGTGAGTGTGCGCTTCGACGACGGAGTCATTCTCGAGGGCAACAACACTGCGCAGCTGTTCCGGGTTTTCAATCTGCTGAACTCTGACACCTTGTGGCGGCGGCTGAAGCTGGATTTCTCCGACCTGTACGAGGCCGGCGTGGCATTTGATGCAATATCCGGCAAGGCAACCATGATCAACGGCCTGCTGACGCTGGACCCGGAACTTCAGGTGGTTGGCCCGTCCGGAGCGTTCAAACTTACCGGTACCAGTAACATGATGGAAGAATCACTCGATATGAACATGGTGGTGGTTCTGCCTCTGA
Source organism: Marinobacter sp. ATCH36 (assembly GCF_023555055.1). Lineage (GTDB taxonomy): Bacteria > Pseudomonadota > Gammaproteobacteria > Pseudomonadales > Oleiphilaceae > Marinobacter. The sequence continues at coordinate 335,610 of NZ_JAMJPL010000004.1, read as the reverse complement.
CCCAGAACCTGCCTTTGGCGGCACTGCTGATGGGGGCGGGCGCGCCCATCGGCGGTGCACTGTTTGTGCTCGATAAAGTATTGGGCGACCCATTGAGTAAACTGACCAGTGCAACTTATAGTGTCAGTGGAAGCTGGGATGAGCCGGAAGTTCGGCTCAGGCGGGTATTTGATACCGGTCAGTAATGATTTTACCCGGAGGGCAGTAGATGTCAGCACAGGCGCATCAGGCGGTGAACAGGCAGGCAAACAGGGTAGCGGCCATTCAGATGGTAAGTACCCATGATATTGCTGCAAATCTCAGGGAAGCGGGGCGTTTGCTGGCAGAGGCCGCAGCTGCCGGCGCCAGCATGGCGGTGCTACCGGAGAACTTCGCCGTTCTGGCAACGCGGCAGATGATTGGTTGTGGTCGTCGCGAGGCGGACCCGGATAACCTGATTCGGCATTTTCTGGCAGAGCAATCCGCCGAACTGGGTATCTGGATTGTCGGCGGGTCACTGCCGATTGCTTCACGCCCGGACGGCTCTACCGTGAGGGATCGGGTCAGGGCCTGCTGTCTTGTCTATAACGACCAGGGCGAGGAAGTTGCCCGCTATGACAAGATCCACCTGTTTGATGCGATGGTGGAGGACGCCCAGGGCCAGTACCGGGAGTCAGATACCTTTGAGCCCGGCGAAGATGTGGTGGTGATTGACACCCCCGCCGGGCGCTTGGGGCTGGCCATCTGCTACGATCTTCGCTTCCCCGAGCTGTTCCGCAAGTTGCGCGAGCAGGGCGCCGAATGGGTGTCGCTGCCCAGTGCCTTTACCTGGAACACCGGCGATGCCCACTGGCATGTGCTGCTGCGGGCCCGTGCCATTGAAAACCAGCTCTGGATGGTGGCGCCGGGGCAGGGTGGCCAGAACAGTGAGCGCCGGCGCACCTACGGCCACAGCATGATTGTCGACCCCTGGGGGCGCGTAATGTCCGAGATCGGCGAAGGGTCCGGGGTAGTTACGGCTGACCTCGACATGGAGCGGCTTCGGGAGATACGGGCGCGAATGCCGGTCTGGGAGCACCGCAAGCTCTAGTGTCCGGTGACACTAGTCAGCTGTCGGCCGCCTCGACGTCGTCAATGCATTCCCGCAGGTAGCGGAACAGTTTTCTTGGCTGGCCGGTGTTCTTCTCGTTCTGCACATCCCGACGGGCATTCCGGGCCAGGTTGCGCAGGTGTTGGATGTCAGCCGTTGAGCAGTAATTCAGGAATTCACCCACGGCAGAATCACCCTCTTCGATCATCCGGTCGCGCCAGCGCTCGGCGAGGTGATGGCGGCGGGTATGCTCCTCGCTGCCGGCATCGAACGCATCAATGGCGCGGGTCAGACCTACAGGGTTGTCCTCCTGGCGAATGATCTTGCCGATGTACTGCAGGTGCCTCCGCCGGGCTTCGTTCTGGCGGATGCGGCGTGACTCCTCGATAGCCGCCCTGAGGGTCCCGCTGATGGGCAGTGTGTCGAGCTTTTCATTGCTCAGCTCCAGCATGCGCTTACCCAGATCCTGCAGCTGATGCATGTCCCGCTTCAGTTGGGATTTGCTGGGGCCTGAGTATTCAGGGGAGTCATCTTGGGTGTCGTTCATGAAGTGCCTGTGTTGTCAGCCATAAAATATCGTCGCCAGACCAAGGAACGCCATAAAGCCCACCACGTCCGTCACGGTTGTCAGTATAACGCTACCGGCCAGCGCCGGATCAATGTTGCGGGATTTGAGGAACAGGGGCAACACAGTGCCCACGAGAGCTGCGGCAATCAGGTTGATAATCAGCGCGGCGGCAATAATGGCACCGATCATGATGTCCTTGAACCAGAGCGTAGCAGCCGAGGCTACCACCACTGCCCAGAGCAAGCCATTCAGCACGCCGGCCACAAACTCACGGTTCAGCAGCCAGCCGACGTTGGCGCCACTGATCTGCCCCACGGCCATACCGCGGATGACCAGTGTCAGGGTCTGGCTGCCGGCTATACCGCCCATGGAAGCCACGATAGGCATCAGTACAGCCAGGGCGACGACTTTCTCGATGGTGGCTTCGAACAGACCGATCACAGCGGACGCCGTAAAGGCAGTAATCAGATTGATGCCCAACCAGACAGCCCGGCGCCGGGTGGTCTTGAAAATCGGCGCAAAGGTGTCTTCATCCTCGTCCAGGCCGGCCATGCTCATCAGGGAGTGATCCGCATCCTCGCGAATAACGTCAACCACGTCATCGATGGTGATGCGACCCAGCAGCTTGCCTTCCTCGCTGACCACCGGTGCCGAGATCAGGTCATAACGTTCGAACAGGGTGGCAACCTTGGTGTCGGACAGGGTGACCGGTATCGGCTCGATATCCGTGTCCATCACTTCCCGCACCGTCGCCGCCAGGTTGGATACCAGCATTTTGGTGATCGGCAGCATACCGATGAATTCGTCCCGCCGGCTTACCACGATCAGGCTGTCGGTCATTGGTGGCAGGTTGCGGTGACGGCGCAGGTAACGCAGAACCACGTCGATACTGATGTCCGGGCGCACCGTGATGGTGTCGGTGTTCATCAGGCCGCCGGCGGTGTCTTCCGGGTAGGAGAGCACTTCCTCAACCCGCTGGCGGTCCTGTTCGTCCATGGTGTCCAGGACTTCCTGGATCACCGTATCCGGCAGCTGTTGCAGCAAGTCGGCCAGGTCGTCCGACTCAAAATCTTCAATGATGTTCGCCAGTTCCTGGGCGTTCAGCTGGCTCAGGAAATAGCCACGGATATCATCACTGAGGTACTGGAGAACTTCGCCTTCCAGTTGTTTGTCCACCAGGTTCCAAAGCAGCGCCCTCTGGCGGGGTGGCGAGGACTCCAGCAGGTGGGCAATATCGCTGGGGCTCAGGCCGCCGTTGAGGATGCGGGCAACCTGTTTCAGGGCGCCACTGTCCAGCGCTTCGCTCAGAGAGCGAAGGCGTTGGCGAGCCTGGCTTTTTTCCAGAATATCGGTCATGGATCACCCACAGTCAGAAAACTCTCGTATTATAGCGGAGTTAGGTTACACAGGTGAGAAAGAGTTGTAGGTGAATGCCGTGGTCGTGCTGGCAGCTATTCGCCTTCGCCGAAATAATCGTCAACAAGCGCTGCCAGCGCTTCAATGGCTTCGGACTCGTCAGGCCCGTCTGCAATCAGTTCTACCTCTGTCCCCTGGCTGGCGGCCAGCATCATCACCGGCATGATGCTCTTGGCGTCCACCTTGCGATCGTTTCGGCTGATCTGAACGCTGCTCTCGAAGTCCGATGCCGTTGCAACCAGTTTGGCCGCAGCGCGGGCATGGAGTCCAAGTTTGTTGATGATGGTAACGGGGCGGCGAATCATAAACCGTTCAGCTTTCCCGGCTCTGCAAGTGTGGGAGTTCGGCGTGCCGAACCTGCACATTGTTGTATTTTTCCGAGAAATAACGGCCCAGCTGTTCGCAGACATAAACCGAACGGTGCTGGCCACCAGTACAGCCGATGGAAATCGTCATATAGCTGCGATTGCTGTCGGCAAAGGAGGGTAGCCAGCTTTCCAGGAAGCTGGTCAGGTCTTCCACCATTTTCCGACTCAGTGGTTCCTTTTCCAGGAAGTCGATCACCGGCTGATCGGTGCCGACAAACTGTCGCAGGCTGGTGTCCCAGTAAGGGTTGGGCAGACAGCGAACATCGAACACATAATCTGAATCCAGCGGTACGCCATGCTTGAAGCCGAAAGACTGGAATAACAGCGCCAGTTCCTGCTGGCGACGCCCTGCCACCCGCTGCTTGACCATGTCCCTCAGTTCGTACATGGACAGGCCGGTGGTATCGATATAGAGGTCGGCCAGTTTCGACAGAGGTTCCAGCAGCTTCTTCTCATTACCGATCGCTTCGCGCAGTGAGGTCTTGTCGTCGCTCAGCGGATGCTTTCGTCGTGTGGCGTGGAATCGCTGGAGCAGGGACTGTTCATCGGCATCCAGGTAAATTACCTCAATGGTGACGCCGGTTTCCTGAAGGCTGCTGTAGATGTCTTCGAAGTTGCTGAGTTCGCCGGACAGGTTGCGAGCGTCGATGCTGACCGCCATTTTGCCCAGCCGGCCCGGTGAGCTCTGGTTGGCGGCTTCCCGTGTCAGTGGAAACAGCAACCCGATGGGCAGGTTGTCGATGCAGTAGAAACCCAGGTCTTCCAGCACATGCAGCGCTGTACTTTTACCGGAGCCCGATCGGCCGCTGACGATGATCAGTTTCATAGCCCATTCACCTCGAATCTGTAGTGGTTCAGCTTCCTTCGGCCGTCATCCGGCGATAGAGAGAGTCCGCATCGGTGCACTGGCGGAGTTGATCGCAGAATGCCTTTTCATTGAACTTTTCGGCCAGCTGGCTCAGCAGTTCAAGGTGTTCACTGGTCGCTTCCTTGGGGACAATCAGGGCAAACACCAGATCCACCGGCTGATTGTCGATGGCATCGAAGGCCACGCCCTCTTCCAGTGTCAGCAGAACCCCCACAACGCGATCGAGCCCTTCCAGGCGACAGTGGGGGATGGCAATACCCTGGCCAATACCCGTACTCCCCAGTCGCTCCCGGGCCACCAGGTTGTTGAATATTTCGGTATCACTGAGCGACGGATCATGTTGCTGGATCTGCTCGGCGATGGTTTCCATAACCCGCTTTTTGCTGGAGCTGGGAGCCCTGCATAGGGTCAGTTCCGGCGCGAGAATGTTCTCGATAGTCAGGGATGTGTCGGTCATGAATCGACTGCAGTTCCGTAAAAAAAGGCTGCGGCACCTTTTATAATTTAACCAGCGCCGCAGCTCGATTAACTGTTATGCAGGAAGCTGGATTCCCTAGCGGGCTCCGTTTCCATGCATCCGGTCAACGTTCTTTTCCTTGTGCTTCAGGATCTGCCTGTCCAGCTTGTCCACCAGCGCATCAATGGCGGCATACATATCGCTGTCTTCGGCCTTTGCGTGAATCTCACCACCAATCACGTGAAGCGTAGCCTCCGCCATCTGGCGCACTTTTTCCACCTCAAGGGTGACCTGGCAATTGCTGATGTGGTCAAAGTGGCGTTCGAGCTTTTCAAACTTGCCTGTTATGTAATCTTTCAGCGCGGGGGTCAGTTCTACGTGATGGCCTGAAATATTGAGTTGCATAGGCTTCTCCTGTTATCGGATGTTTACTACACCAGTCGCTTTCTCTCGTTGGACGGAGGGATGTGCATTGCCTCACGGTACTTGGCCACGGTTCGTCTCGCTACCTTGATACCCTGTTCTCCTAGCATGGCTGCAATTTTGCTATCGCTCAATGGCTTTTTCGGGGTTTCCGTTGCAATCAGCTTTTTGATCATCGCCCTGATGGCCGTGGAAGAACACTCTCCGCCCTCGTCAGTACCGACATGGCTGGAGAAAAAATACTTGAGCTCGAAAATGCCCCGTGGCGTGTGCATGTATTTCTGGGTCGTTACCCTGGAAATGGTCGATTCATGCATTTCCACCGCCTGGGCAATGTCCGACAGAATCAGCGGCTTCATGTGCTCCTCGCCATGATCCAGAAACCCCTGTTGGTGCTCGACAATCCGCGTGGCCACCTTGAGCAGGGTTTCGTTACGGCTTTGCAGGCTTTTGATAAACCATTTCGCTTCCTGCAGCTGATCCCGCAGATAGGTGTTATCGGCACTGCTGTCCGCACGCTTTATCAGTGAAGCATAGCTGGCATTGACGCGAATGCGCGGTGCAATTTCCGGATTCAGCTCCACACGCCAGCGTTCATTGTGTTTGCGCACGATGACGTCCGGGATAACGTAGTCCGGTTCCGCCTGGTCCAGTGTGTCGCCCGGCCTGGGGTTCAGCCCGGTAATCAGTGCCAGCACGTCCCGCAACTGATCTTCCTTCAGGCGGCTGCGGCGCAGCAGCTGGGCGTAGTCGCGATTGCCCAGCAGGCTGATGTAGTGGGTGATAACCAGCCGCGCCTGAGCCAGCCAGGGTGTATCCGGGGGCAACTGGTTGAGCTGGATCAGCAGGCATTCCTGCAGGTCCCGGGCGAAGACGCCGGGCGGGTCGAAATGCTGCAGGCGGTGCAGTACCGCTTCCACTTCATCCAGTTCCAGTGGATCCTCATCGGACTCCTCCACCATCCCTGAATGGATCTCTTCGAGGGGCGAGGTCAGGTACCCGTGATTATCAACCGCATCCAACAGCGCGTGGGCGATAGCCTGGTCCCGTTCGCTCATGGGGGTCAGGTTGAGTTGCCACTCCAGATGATCGTGCAGGGTTTCCGTGGGCGAGTTGCGGGTTTCGAAATCGTTGTCGTTTTCGTCGTCGTTACGGGCCGATGATGCCGGGGCCGACTGGTAAATGTCGTCCCAGGCAGTATCAACCGGAAGATCATCGGGAATGGTGTCAGGGCTGTCGGTCTCCGACGACCAGTCGGGCCCGTTTTCGGATTCGTCCCAGTCAGGGGAGGATTCCGAGGCGGCGTTCGACTCTTCGGCCGATGATGATTCCTCGTTGTCATGTTCGTTTTCGGTCGATTCCGGATTCTGGTTATCGTCGTCTTCCGAGGTTTCCAGCATGGGGTTGGATTCCAGCGCCTGCTGGATTTCCTGCTGGAGGTCTAGGGTGGAGAGCTGCAGAAGCCTGATTGCCTGTTGCAGCTGGGGCGTCATGGTCAGGCTTTGACCCAGCTTTAACTGTAATGAGGCTTTCATAACCATGATTCAGAGTCCGTCACTCGGTATCTCTCGGTCTGATTCGGGAGTTGTGGTTGCAAAAAAACTCTTTGTATGCTGGCTACTTGCCGTGCCAAGCAAGTTCTTTGCCGAGTGTACTACAGGCGAAACTCGTTGCCCAGATACACTTCCTTGACCTGTTGGTTGGCCAGTATATCGTTTGAATTACCCGAGGCAATGATATGCCCTCCGCTGACGATATAGGCATTCTCGCAAATGTCGAGGGTTTCCCTCACATTGTGATCGGTGATCAGCACGCCAATGCCTTTATCCCGCAGGTGGCGGATAATGTGCTTGATATCGCTCACCGAGATCGGATCCACTCCCGCGAAAGGTTCATCCAGGAGAATAAATGCAGGCTCCATGGCCAGGGCCCGGGCGATTTCCACCCGCCGACGTTCGCCGCCAGACAAGGCCATGCCCAGGCTGTCGCGGATGTGAGTGATGTGAAACTCTTCCAGCAGTTCTTCCAGCTTGGCATCCCGGCTACTGCGGTTGAGCCCCTGGCGGGTCTCGAGGATGGCCATGATATTGTCGCGAACCGTCAGTTTGCGAAATACCGACGCTTCCTGGGGCAAATAGCCGATACCTTTGCGGGCTCTGCCATGCATTGGCAGCGGCGTGATGTCCTGGTTGTCGATGGTGATCCGGCCATTGTCGGCGGGAACCAGCCCCACGATCATATAGAAACAAGTGGTTTTGCCGGCCCCGTTGGGGCCTAACAGCCCGACAATCTCACCACTGCGGATTTCCAGGGAAACGTCGATAACAACCTTAATCTGTTTATAGCTTTTTGCCAGGTTACTGGCTCTGAGAACTGCCATCGGTATCCTGTCCGTCTGATTTCTTGCGTGGCTGTATGACCATTTCAACGCGACCACTACCTTCGCCGTCGTCATCGGCGCCTTCGGCAGTCACGATGCGCTCGGCGCTGTCATAGTGGATAATATCGCCGCGGAACAGGTTGCCGTCCTGTTCAATCACGGCCTCGCGCTCGAACGTGACCCGGCTTTCAGCGGCCGACCAGGTGATGTTGAGGGCGCGGGCGTCGGTTTCTCCCTGTCCTTCCGTCGCTGGCTGCCGGTAATGTGCGGGCTGGCCCGTTGCTTCTATCCGGCTGACACCAGTTTCGTCCCGGTACAATACAACCTTGTCTGCAGTCAGGTTTGTCCGGCCCTGAGTCATTTCCACTGCACCGGTGTAGGTGGCTACGCCCTGGCCGTCATCGAGCCGCGCGCTGTCAGCACTGACCCTGATGGGGGCGTCTGACTCAAGGTCGAACGCCAGAGATGCCGGCGCAAACAGCGCCAGACAAACGGCGGTCAAAACTACCGGGTTCGCGGCGAGCCAAAACGGCTTGCCACTGGGCAAAAATTCAGTTGCCAGGCTCATAGCGTCCTTCCACCTGCGATTCGAGTTCAAGAATGCGGTCATCAATCCAGGCCTTCATGCCGGTAGCCGTGGTCTGGCTGACGGCGTCGGTCAGTTCCACCGGCTTATCCGTGTACACAGTGCGATCACGGTTGTTCATCGTCAAAGCCGTTGTTGTCAGGGTCAGCGGGCGGCCACCTTCGGCTTCCCGGATTACCTTTACATCCCCGGTCAGATGAACCAGGTCGTCGGTTTCTAGAAAGCGCCCCTCAGTGGCCTCAACCTGCCAGGGTGGGTCGCCGCCTTGGCCATAAAGTGTCGCCCGGGGGGAGTCCATCACGGTTTCACTGCGGGACTCGAACTGTTCAATCCTCGGACTGCGGAACCGCGTTGTCAGGCGGCCGGTTTCGTCGTACGACAGATAATGGCCGTTAACCACGAATCCATCGGGCTCGGATTCGCCCCGCAGGGATGCCGCTTCTGTTGGCTCCGATGGCTCGTCACTTTGCCAGAGCAGAAAGAACAGCGCCACTATCGTGCCAGCCAGGCTCAGTGTTCTTACCCAGGGGCGGTGAAGTAAGGGCTGGGCGGACATCACTCCTGCTCCAGGTAGGGGTGCAGGCTGGCTTCGAGTTGGCCGTGGGCGCTCAACAGCAATTCGCAGGCTTCCCTGACGGCACCGCTGCCACCGGGGGCAGCGGTGCACACATCCGCGTGTTGGCGAACAAACCAGTAGCCATTGGGGACTGAAATACCAAGCCCGGCATAACGGATGGCGGGCAGATCCGGCAGGTCATCGCCCATATAGGCAATCTGCTGCGGGGAAAGGCCGAGCTGCCCGGCCAGCTCCACAAGTGCAACCTTTTTGTCCTCCCGACCCTGCATCAGGTGAGGAATGCCCAGGTCGTTCATTCGTTTCTCGGTGAGGGGTGAGCGTCGGCCGGTAATGACCGCAACATCAATGCCGGCAGCCATCACTTGCTTGAGCCCGAGGCCGTCGAGGATATTGAAGCCTTTAAGCTCGTCTCCAGAGGCGCTGAAAAACAGTTTGCCGTCGGTCATGATGCCGTCGACGTCCAGCGCCAGCAGGCGGATGGCAGCTGCTTTTTCCAGCAGATCGACCGGCCATTGTAGCCGCTGCGGGCCTGCCATCGGATCACTCATCAGATTACTCATTAGATAACCCCGGCCCGCAGCAGGTCATGCATGTTGATGGCGCCGGTCAGCTTGCCGTCACGGGCAATCACCGGCAGGGCGTTGATCTTCAGTTCTTCCATCATATTCAGGGCTTCGGCAGCCAGCTGGTCGTCGTGGATAATGCGACCGTTGCGGGTCATCACTTCGGCAATCGGAGTGTTGTGGATATCCACGGAGCGGTCCAGGGTGCGGCGCAGGTCACCATCCGTGAACACACCCACCAGGTCGCCACCGGCATTGATGACCGTGGTCATACCAAGGCCCTTGCGGGAGATTTCCAACAGAGCGCCGCTGAGGGGAGTGTCTTCCTGCACGCGAGGAATGCGGTCACCCGTGTGCATGATTTCGGAAACCCGCAGCAGAAGCTTGCGGCCCAGGCTGCCACCGGGGTGGGATAGTGCAAAGTCTTCAGTGCTGAAACCACGCGCTTCCAGCAGGGCGACCGCGAGAGCATCCCCCATCACCAGGGTCGCGGTGGTGCTGGAGGTAGGGGCCAGGCCGAGAGGACAGGCTTCCAGGGCAACACTGACATCCAGATTGGCAACTGCTTCCCGTGCCAGGGTGGAATTTTCGTTGCCGGTCATGCTGATCAGCGGGGCGCCCATACGTTTGATCAGCGGCAGAATGGTCAGCACTTCACTGGTGTTGCCACTGTTGGAGATGCCCAGAACCACGTCCTGGCTGGTTATCATACCCAGGTCACCATGGCTGGCTTCCCCCGGGTGTACAAAGAAAGAAGGCGTACCAGTGCTGGCCAGGGTAGCGGCAATCTTGTTGCCGATGTGGCCGGACTTACCCATGCCGGTCACCACCACGCGGCCCTTACAGGCCATAATGACTTCGCAGGCGCGAACGAAGTGATCATCGATTCTGTCGGTCAGTGCCTGAATGGCTTCAAGTTCGATCTCGATGGCCCGCAGGGCGGATTCTCTGAACTTATGGCTGGTTTCGGTGGTCATCGGCTACCCGGGTCTGGAATGTTGATGCGTTTCATCGTGGCGAGAGTATATCACTTCAAGGGCTTTGGCTGCCTTCATGACAAGAGGTTCAGCAAAACTGATCATTGACATCAGTTCATTTTGTGCAGGATGGATTGAGGTTGTCAGCAGGTTGGCATAATGTACGCACACATCGAGGGCCGCAGCCTGTTCCGCGAGGCAGGCCCTGTAACACCCGGGCGGTTACTGGAAACAGGTATGGACACTTCTCCCTACATTGAGCTCAGAGACGTGGTTTTCTCCCGCGGAGATCACCGTATTTTCGATGGTGTCAGCCTGGATATCCCCCGGGGTAAGATCACCGCTATCATGGGGCCGAGCGGCACCGGAAAAACCACCCTGCTGAGGCTGATCGGCGGCCAGCTACGGCCGGACTCGGGCACCATTACGGTGGCTGGCGAGGATGTGCCGGGGCTGAAACGCAAGGCTCTGTACCGCCTGAGGGAGAAAATGGGCATGCTGTTCCAGAGCGGAGCCCTGTTTACCGACATCAGCGTGTTCGAAAACGTCGCCTTCCCGTTGCGGGTGCATACCTCCCTGCCAGAAGACATGATCCGTGACATCGTTTTGATGAAGCTGGAGGCCGTTGGCCTGCGCGGAGCCCGCGATCTGATGCCGGCGGAGCTGTCCGGGGGAATGACCCGTCGGGTCGCTCTGGCCCGCAGCATCGCGCTGGACCCGGAACTGATCATGTACGACGAGCCCTTTACCGGGCAAGACCCGATAGCCATGGGGGTGTTGATCAAGCTGATACGGGATCTCAACAGCTCAATGGGCCTGACCAGCGTCATGGTTTCCCACGATGTGAAGGAGTCCCTCAGCATCTGCCACTACGCGTGCATCGTGGCGGATGGCCAGATCATCGGCGAGGGCACCCCGGAGGAGATTCAGGCGCATCCGTCGGAGCAGGTCCAGCAGTTCTTGCACGGCCATCCGGATGGCCCGGTGCCCTTCCATTACCCGGCCGTGGATGCCGGTCAGGACTGGGGTATTACCGGGAGGAGCCGTTAATGGAAAAACTGGCGGCAATTGGCCGGCTGGGGCTCGATATTTTTGCCTCGCTGGGGCGTTCTGGCCGTTTTCTGGCGGGAGTCCTGGGTGGTGTTTCGAAACCGTCGGTAGCCTTCCCGCTGCTGCTCAAACAGCTGTATTCGATCGGTGTGCTATCGCTGGCGATCATTGTGGTCTCCGGATTGTTCATCGGCATGGTGCTGGGGCTTCAGGGTTATACCATTCTCAGCGATTACGGCTCGGAAGCGGCCATCGGCCAGATGATTGCTCTGACGCTGGTGAGGGAGCTGGGACCGGTGGTGACAGCCCTGCTGTTCGCTGGCCGCGCTGGCTCGGCGCTGACCGCTGAAATCGGGCTAATGAAGACCACCGAACAGCTTTCCAGTATGGAAATGATGGGAGTGGACCCGCTTCGCCGGGTCATTGCCCCGAGGCTTTGGGCCGGATTCATTGCGGTGCCCATCCTGGCGGCCGTGTTCTCGGTGGTCGGGATCTGGGGCGGCATGCTGGTAGGCGTTGAGTGGCTCGGGGTGTTCGAGGGCTCGTTCTGGGGCAATATGCAGTCCTCGGTGAGCTTCACCAAGGACGTACTCAACGGCGTTATCAAAAGCGTGGTTTTCGGTTTTGTCTGCTCCTGGATTGCGGTCTACCAGGGCTATGACTGTGTACCCACGTCTGCCGGTATCAGCTCTGCCACCACCAAAACCGTGGTGTATTCGTCGCTGGCGGTGTTGGGGCTGGATTTTGTGCTCACCGCTGTCATGTTTGGCGACTTCTGATCGCGGTATACTGAATCAATAGAACACAGGGGGCCGCAAATGGCACAGAGAACGACAGAAGTCATCGTAGGGCTGTTTATGCTCGCCGGTATCGCGGCCATCATGTTTCTGGCGCTGCAGGTCAGCGGACTGACGCCAAAAGCACCGGAGAGCTCCTACACGCTCTACGCCAACTTTAACGACGCCGGAGGCCTGACGCCCCGTGCCAAGGTATCCATGGCCGGTGTAACGGTAGGCGAAATCAGGGAGATCACGCTGGACCGGGAAACCTTTCAGGCGCGGGTGGTCATTGATGTGAACCAGAGTGTGGACAACATCCCCGCCGACAGCTCCGCAGTAATACGTACATCCGGTCTGCTCGGTGAGCAGTACATTGATATTTCGGTGGGTGGCGACATGGAGTCACTGGGAGACGGAGATACCTTTTACTCCACACAGTCCGCCATGAACCTTGAACGAATGATATCCAACTTTGCCTCCGGGCAGTAAAACGACCGCAAGTGGTTAACAGGAGACAACCATGGTTCTGATGAGACGCAGCCTGCTGCTCGTTACATTACTGATGATCGCTCTGGCGCTGCCGGTCCATGCCAGCCCGGAGGAGGATCTGCGCGAGTATGTGGATGAGAACACTCAGCGGCTTGTCGACAAGCTAAACAACGAAAAAGGTTTGTATGAGGAAGATCCGCAGGCCTTTTACCGGAGCATGGACGAAGAGCTCAGGGACTTTGTGGATTTCCGCCGGATCGCAGCGCGGGTGATGGGTCGTTACGCGCGGCAGACATCTCCGGAGCAGCGCGACGAGTTCGTGGAAAAATTCAAGCGCAGCCTGTTCGACAGTTACGCTCAGGCCCTGGTGAGCACGGATGACTTCACCATCGAAGTGAAGGACGCCACCATCAATCCCGGCAATGACGAGCGTGCGTCTGTGCGCATGGAAGTCATCAGCGCCTCCGGCAACCGGTATCCGGTGACCTACTCCATGTACCAGGCAAAAGAAGGTCGCTGGATGATGGAGAATGTCATTGTCGAAGGGGTGAACATTGGCCTGGCGTTCCGTGATCGCTTTAGCCAGGAAATGGAGAAGAATGGCGGTCAGGTCCAGGTCGTGATCGACGGCTGGGGCGATGCTGTCGAATCCCTGAACCTGGAAGGCGAAGTCGACAACTCATGACGCCGGCTCAGGCAACAGTTACCCTGGATAATGACAGGCTGACGGTCAGTGGTGCGATCGATCCGCTGGCCGTGGTTGCCCTCAGAAAAGAGGGTGAGACACTGATTCTGAGCAGCAAAGCGGACCTGACCGTCGATCTCACGGCAATGACAACCGCACACAGCGTGGTGTTGTCCCTTCTGCTTTGCTGGCAGCGCCTGGCGCGGGGTCGCAGCCAAACGCTTTATTTTACCGGTGTCAGCGAACGCCTCGGCTCACTTGCGGCCCTGAGCGGCCTTGATGAACAGCTGCCGGGCTTCCCGTCGCAGGCACCGTTACAGGCGCCCCGTGAAAACCAGCACCAGAGCTGACCCGGGCGCCATAATTGGTTACAATCTCGCCCCTGATTCAAAAACGCCCGAGGATTATATATGGAAGCCACCGAAGTTGCCGAGCTGGTCAAAGAGGCATTGCCCGATTGCGAAGTTCAGGTGCAGATTGACGGCAATCATTATCTCGTCGTTGTGGTGGGTGACGTTTTTGAAGGGTTGCCGACCATCAAACGGCAACAAATGATCAATAAGGCGCTTTTCCAGCATATTCTTGACGGCACCATTCACGCCCTGCATCCGAAAGCCTTTACCCCGGCTGAATGGGCCGCGCGCCAAGGCTGATACGCCCGCAAACAACAGGACATAATTGTGGATAAACTTCTGATCAGGGGCCGCAAGCCTCTTGACGGCGAAATCCGGATTTCCGGCGCCAAAAACGCTGCGCTACCGATTCTGGCTGCCACTCTGCTGGCGGACGAACCGGTTACCGTGGGCAACCTGCCGCACCTGAACGACATCACCACGATGATCGAGCTGCTGGGCCGGATGGGCGTCGAACTGATGATCGACGAGAAGATGAGCGTTGAAGTTCACGCCAATACCATCAAGCAGTTCCATGCGCCCTACGAGCTGGTGAAAACCATGCGCGCCTCGATACTGGTGCTTGGTCCCCTGGTGGCGCACTTTGGTGAGGCAGAAGTGTCTCTGCCTGGTGGTTGTGCCATTGGCAGCCGGCCAGTGAACCTGCACATCCACGGCCTGGAAATGATGGGTGCCGAGATCAAGGTCGAAAACGGTTATATCAAGGCGAAAACCAATGGTCGCCTGAAGGGTGCCCATATTTTCCTCGACACTGTCACCGTAACCGGTACCGAAAACCTGATGATGGCCGCAGCGCTGGCGGATGGAAAAACCATCCTTGAAAACGCCGCGCGGGAACCGGAAGTGGTGGACCTGGCCGAATGCCTGATTGCCATGGGTGCGGACATCAAGGGCCATGGCACCGCTACTATCGAAATCAATGGTGTTGAGAGGCTCCACGGCTGCCATTACGACGTGTTGCCGGACCGTGTTGAAACCGGCACCTATCTGGTTGCTGCGGCCGCATCCCGGGGCCGGGTCAAGCTGAAGGATACCCGCGAGGAGCTACTGGAAGCTGTACTGCTGAAACTGGAAGAAGCTGGTGCCCATATCGATACCGGCAAGGACTGGATTTCCCTGGATATGAAGGGAAATCAGCCCAAGGCAGTCAGTATCCGGACTGCGCCATATCCGGCGTTCCCGACTGACATGCAGGCCCAGTTTGCGGCCATGAATGCGGTGGCAGAAGGTACCGGAACCATCGTGGAAACGGTCTTCGAAAACCGCTTCATGCATCTGCAGGAACTTATCCGCATGGGTGCGGACATCACCCTTGAAGGCAATGCCGCCATTATCAAGGGCGTCGACCACCTGACCGGTGCCCCGGTTATGGCAACGGACCTGCGGGCCTCGGCCAGCCTGGTTATTGCAGGGCTGGTGGCTGACGGCGATACCATCGTGGACCGTATTTACCACATCGACCGTGGTTACGAATGCATCGAAGAGAAGCTGCAGCTGCTGGGCGCCAGTATCCGCCGCCTGCCAGCCTGAATACATTAAACCGGAAGGACGCATGACCGAATCCATCACCATCGCACTGTCGAAGGGGCGAATCCTCGACGAGACTCTGCCGTTACTGAAAGAAGCGGGCATCGAGCTGGTCGACGACGTGAACAAGTCTCGGAAACTGGTGTTTCCCACTACCGATCCGAACGTGCGTGTGTTGATTCTGCGCGCAACCGATGTGCCTACCTATGTTCAGTATGGCGGCGCGGATCTGGGTGTCACCGGTAAGGATGTGTTGATGGAGCATGGCGGCGAGGGGCTTTATGAGCCGCTGGATCTGAATATTTCCCGCTGTCGGTTGATGACGGCGGGGAAGAAGGATACCAAGTCTCCGGAAGGTCGCCTGCGAGTCGCCACAAAGTTTGTGAACCTGGCGCGCCAATATTACGCGGCCCAGGGCCGTCAGGCTGACATCATTAAACTGTATGGTGCAATGGAGCTTGCTCCGATTCTTGGTCTTGCCGACGAGATTGTCGATATCGTGGATACCGGTAATACGTTGAAGGCTAATGGTCTCGAGGCAAGAGAGCTTATTGAGTACATAAGCAGTCGATTGGTTGTCAATCGGGCCTCGATGAAGATGAAACATGCGGGCATTAATCCCATAATTGAGATGATGTCCGCGGCTGTTGAGAAGCGACGGACTCTGGAGTAAGAAGCGCTCAGGGACGGCTTTCCAAAACACGCTCCTTCGGCACGTCCATGTGACGCTTGGACTCCGCCATCCATGGCTCCGTACAGTTTTGGAAAGCCGTCCCTGATCACTTCCCATACCAAGGCGTTGCCTTCAACAGACTTGAGTTAACAATTCGGAACAGGATTCAGTGATGACCGAGATCAGCATCAAACGATTGAATGCTTCCCAAAGTGACTTCGATAGTGAACTGGCCAGGCTGCTGGCGTGGGATGACAGTGTTGATCATCAGGTAAATGAGTCGGTGCGTCATATCCTGCATCAGGTGAAAACCCGTGGTGATGCAGCCGTCCTGGAATTTACCGAGAAGTTTGACCGGTTGAAGGTTGGCTCTGTGGCCGAGCTGGAGATGGGCCAGGACCGCTTGCAGAAGGCTTTGGGCGCTATTCTCCAGGATCAGCGGGTTGCCCTGGAAAAAGCCGCTGACCGGGTGCGGGACTATCATGAGCGCCAGAATCAGAAGTCCTGGCAGTATGAGGATGAAGACGGCACGGTGTTGGGGCAGAAAGTGACGCCGGTGGACCGGGCTGGCTTATATGTGCCTGGTGGAAAGGCGGCCTATCCGTCGTCCGTATTGATGAACGCCATTCCTGCTAAAGTTGCCGGTGTTGGTGAGGTGATTATGGTAGTTCCCACACCGGATGGTGTGGTTAACGATATGGTTTTAGCTTCGGCTGCAATTGCGGGTGTAGATCGCGTGTTCTGTGTGGGTGGTGCCCAGGCGGTTGGTGCGTTGGCTTATGGAACCGAAACCATTCCCGCTGTTGATAAAATTGTCGGTCCCGGCAATATTTTTGTCGCCACTGCCAAGCGCGAGGTCTTCGGTACCGTCGGCATCGATATGATCGCCGGTCCATCCGAGATACTGGTGATCTGCGACGGCCAGACCGATCCGGACTGGATTGCCATGGACCTGTTCTCGCAGGCCGAGCATGACGAGCAGGCGCAATCCATTCTGATTAGCCCGGATGCAGAGTTCCTGGATGCGGTGGAAGCCAGTATTAACAAACTGCTGCCAACCATGGAGCGGGCGGAGATTATTGCCACCTCAATGACCGACCGTGCTGCAATGATTCAAGTGGCTGATCTTTCCGAGGCGGCGAAGGTTTCCAATCGAATTGCGCCCGAGCACCTTGAGCTTTCCGTGGAAGATCCGGAAAGTCTGGTTGAAGAGATACGCCATGCTGGCGCCATTTTTATGGGCCGCTTCACCGCAGAAGCCCTGGGTGACTACTGCGCCGGCCCCAACCACGTGTTGCCGACGTCAGGTACTGCTCGTTTTTCCTCGCCGTTGGGGGTTTATGACTTCCAGAAGCGGTCCTCCATTATCGGGTTTTCCGCCGATGGCGCGGACCGGATGGGCCGGGTCGCTTCGGTTCTGGCCCGCGGTGAGGGCTTGACGGCTCATGCTCGATCGGCGGAGTACAGGATCAAAGAGTAGGCTTTGTTGTCGGATTACGCCTTTGGGTAATCCGACCTTGTGAATGCCATTGCCCAAGTTTGCGAGGGTGGTGTGGATGGGCTCCCGGGGATGTCTCCGGCCAAGGATGGCCGGAGTCAAGCGCACATGGATGTGCTTGTAGCGTGCCCCGGGAGCCCATCCGCACCGCCCGATCCCTCAGGAGTCAGGTAAAAAATGAGCAAGTTCTGGAGCCCGTTGGTCAAAAATCTGACCCCCTATGTACCGGGGGAACAGCCCAAAATGGCCAATCTGGTGAAGTTGAATACCAATGAAAATCCCTTTGGGCCGTCACCGAAAGTTGTTGAAGCCATTACTGCTGAGCTGAACGATAATCTGCGCCTCTACCCGGACCCCGAAGGCGATGCCCTGAAAAGCACCATTGCCCGATATTACGGAGTTCAGAGCGATCAGGTCTTCCTTGGTAACGGCTCTGATGAAGTGCTGGCGCATATCTTCTACGGCCTGTTCCAGCACGGACAGCCCGTTCTGTATCCGGACATTACCTACAGCTTCTACCCGGTTTACTGCGGCCTCTATAACATCGACGGCAAAACCGTACCGTTGACTGACAGCTTCGAAATAAACCCCGATGACTACAAACAGCCCAATGGCGGCATTATTTTCCCCAATCCTAATGCCCCCACGGGTCGTTACCTGGCATTGGACAAGGTTGAAGCCATCGTCGCCGCCAATCCGGAACATGTTGTCGTAGTGGACGAGGCTTACGTGGATTTTGGCGGCGAAAGCGCCATCAAACTGGTGGGGCAGTATCCCAATCTCCTGGTCACCCAGACGCTTTCCAAGGCTCGCTCACTGGCCGGACTAAGAGTTGGTTTTGCCGTCGGCAGCGCCGAGCTGATCGAAGCCTTGAACCGGGTGAAGAACAGCTTCAACTCCTACCCCCTGGATCGCCTTGCCCTGGCAGGCGCCATTGCCGCATTTGACGATGAAAACTGGTTCCGTGCGACCACTGAGGGTGTCATTGGCGAGCGGGACTGGGTCACGTCGAAGCTTGAGGCGCTGGGTTTCGAGGTGCTGCCTTCGAAAGCCAACTTTGTCTTTGCCCGTCATCCTGACCACGCCGGTGAAACCCTGGCCAAAGGGCTCAGAGAGCAGGGAGTGATTGTGCGCCATTTCAACAAACCCCGAATTTCCGACTTCCTGCGTATCACCACCGGCACAGCGGATCAGAACAAACGTCTGATCGAATGCCTCGTCACACTGGTGTAGTGAGAACCCATGGCGTCACGCAACGAGATCCTTCGCACTCTGAATGAATGGCTTGTCCCGGACAATTTCCAGGACTATTGCCCCAATGGCCTGCAGGTTGAAGGCACCGAAGAGGTCTCCACGATTATCAGTGGCGTGACCGCCTCGCAGGCGTTGATCGATGCGGCTATCGACGCGGGCGCTGATATGATCCTGGTACACCATGGCTACTTCTGGAAAGGCGAGGACCAGGCCATTCGCGGCATGAAACGCGAGCGGATCAAGCGCCTGCTGGACCACGATATCAATCTGGTGGCTTACCATCTGCCGCTGGATGATCACCCGGACTACGGTAACAATCGCCAACTGGCAGATGTGCTGGGCATTCGTGACCCTCGGCCGCTGGGCGGCCTGGTATGGCAAGGCGAGCTGGAAGCTCCCATGAGCCCGGATGCCTTTGCGGAACTGATTGGTGAGCGGCTTGCCCGCGTGCCCTTAAGGGTAGGAGAAGGGCCAGCACAGATATCTCGGGTTGGCTGGTGCACTGGCGCCGCGCAGGGATTCATTGGCAAGGCGTTAGAGGCCGGGCTCGACGCCTACATCAGTGGCGAGATTTCGGAACCGACAACTCATACCGCCCGCGAATGTGGCATTCACTACTACGCAGCAGGCCACCACGCCACGGAGCGCTACGGGGTTCAGGTCCTGGCGCGGGCCCTTGAGGAAACGTTCGGGGTGAGCCACCGGTTTATCGACTGCGACAACCCTGTCTAGAAACCCCGTTTAACCGTCAGGCTTTCTGCTCTTTCTCTTTGTCGGCCAGCCCGAAGTCCTCGGCCAGCGTGCCTTTTTCTTTCGGGTCGCTCTTGGGTGCGTAGTCTCGTGGTGGTTCTGCATCCTCATTATTGCCGGCGCCTTCCAGGCGTGCCCGCGCATTTTCCTTTTCCAGCTCAAGCAGCCAGTCTTCGTCATTGCACAGGCGGTTGGCGCCGCGGGCCATGTGTTGGTTGACGTCACGATAGGTGTCATTGAATCGGCGCAGCAGGTGAGCAGATTCCATGAAGTGCTCGTTAACCTGTGCCTGATAGCGGGTGTACTCGTTTCTCAGTTCTTCAATCTGCTGTTCAGCCCGGCGCTGCCGCAAGGTTGAGCCCTGGCCAGAGCGTCCAAACAGTACCCCGATGACAATGCCAACAATCAATGCGGCGATAGCTGCCAGAATCAGGTTTGTCATAAGCTGTGTCGTCCTTTTGATGAGTCTGCCATGCCGGTGCAGTGACTACGCCGACTGGTGCTGAATACGCCAGATCCGCTGGCTATTATCAATGCGGTTGTAATCCCTTCCCAGAGTATAACGCCCGAAAGCGTCTGCGCACACGAGTGGCACGTGCGCCAATCGTCGTATTGCATCGTATCTCTGGCCTGCAGTCACTGCTGAGGGAGCGCCGGAACCTTCCGGAACATGGCGAAAATAGCCAAAATCGGCCACAATACGCCGCCGTAATGAATGACCATACTTCGGGAAACGCATTAATGACACCCCAAAAGTGCATCCATATGACCCCATGGGAACGATATCAGCAGGACCTGGAACGGCCGGAATTCCAGCACGACCCGGCTCAGGAAGACGCAGTGCGCCGTTTGCAGTCACTGTACGACAAACTGGTGGCGGCGGAAAGGGATCGCGAAAAACCGATGGTTAAGCTCCGGCTCAAACTCAAGAAGGGCAAGGAGGCACCGGTCAAGGGCCTGTACTTCTGGGGCGGTGTTGGCCGCGGCAAGACTTACCTGATGGATACTTTCTACGAATCCCTTCCGTTTGATCGCAAGATGCGGGTGCACTTCCACCGTTTCATGCAGCGGGTTCACAAGGAGCTCAGAAGCCTGAAAGGCGAGAAGAACCCGCTGGAGCTCGTCGCAAAACAGTTTGCGGGCGAAACCCGGGTAATCTGCTTTGACGAGTTTTTTGTCTCGGATATTGGTGATGCCATGATACTGGCCACACTGATGGACGGTCTGTTCAGCCGGGGTGTCACCCTGGTCTGTACCTCCAATATTGTGCCGGACGGGCTTTATAAGGATGGTCTGCAGCGGGCCCGGTTCCTGCCAGCGATTGAGCTGGTGAAGAAGCACACCGATGTGGTCAACGTGGATGGTGGCGTGGACTATCGCCTGCGAAGTCTGGAGCAGGCGGAGCTTTACCACCACCCGCTGGACGAGGAGGCAGACAGCAGCCTGCAGAATAGCTACCACAGCCTCGCAGTGGAAGCCGGCAGCCACAGCCTGGAACTGGAAATCAATGGCCGCACGCTGAAGGCGGTCAATCATGCAGACGACGTGGTCTGGTTCGACTTCAAAACACTGTGCGATGGCCCCAGAAGCCAGAACGATTACATCGAACTGGCCCGGGAGTTTCATGCTGTGATCATCAGCAACGTACCCGTCCTCGGCAAAGACAGGGAGGACCAGGCGCGGCGGTTTATCAACATGATCGACGAGTTTTACGACCGCAACGTGAAAGTCATTATCTCCGCAGAAGCCGCCATTACCGACCTTTACGCCGGCGGCCGGCTTGAGTTCGAGTTCGAGCGTACCGAATCGCGATTATTGGAAATGCAGTCCCGGGAGTACCTGGAGGCGCCGCACAGGGCGTGACGGGGATCCGACAACCAGTTTTTACTTAACGCAGAGGCCAGAACATGACCACAGACAATGTTGTAATCGTAAGCGGTGTACGCACCCCCATGGGCGGCTTCCAGGGCAGCCTGGCAGCAGTTTCCGCGCCGGAGCTGGGCGCCATCAGCATCGCTGAAGCCATTCGCCGCGCCGGCCTTCAGCCAACTGATGTGCAGGAAGTCATTATGGGCAACGTTCTGCCCGCCGGCCTGAAGCAGGGCCCGGCGCGCCAGGCCATGCGGCAGGCTGGCCTGCCGGACAGCACCGGCGCCACCACCATTAACAAGCTCTGTGGTTCCGGCATGAAAGCCGCCATGTTCGCCCACGATGTCATCAAGGCTGGCAGCAACGACATCATGGTAGCCGGTGGCATGGAGAGCATGTCCAACGCCCCCTACATTCTTCAGGGTGCGCGCAGCGGCTATCGCATGGGGCCGGGCCAGGCGCCCCAGGACCACATGTTCCTTGACGGTCTCGAAGACGCGGAAACCGGCCGCCTGATGGGCGCGTTCGCCCAGGAGATGGCCGACAAAAAAGGCTACACCCGTGAGGAAATGGACGAGTATGCCATCACGTCTCTTACCCGGGCCAAGACAGCCATTGAAAAAGGCCTGCTCAAAGATGAAATCATCCCGGTTACCGTAAAAACCCGTAAAGGGGATGTGGTTGTTGAAGACGACGAGCAGCCTCACAACGCCAATATCGACAAGATCCCGAGCCTGCGTCCTGCGTTCAGTAAAGACGGCACGGTAACCGCAGCAAATGCCTCTTCAATTTCCGACGGCGCCTCTGCCCTGGTGTTGATGCGGGAATCCGAGGCCGAAAAGCGCGGCCTCAAACCCCTGGCGAGGATTGTTGCCCACAGCACCCAGTCCCAGCATCCATCGGAGTTCACCTCCGCCCCGGTGGGTGCCATCGAGACCCTGTTCAGCAAAACCGGCTGGACCAAAGATGACGTCGACCTGTTCGAGATCAACGAAGCCTTCGCCATGGTCGCGATGATGCCGACTCGCGAACTCGGCCTGGATCCGGAGAAGGTCAACATCCACGGCGGTGCCTGCGCCCAGGGCCACCCCGTTGGCTCCACCGGCTCCCGCCTTCTGGTAACGCTGATGCATTCCCTTAAGCATTACGGCAAGAAGAAGGGTGTTGCGGCGCTGTGTATCGGCGGTGGTGAGGCTACGGCTATGGCAATTGAAATGCTGTGATGTAGGCAACTCTCAGGTTTTGCGGCGAAGCTAAATCCGATAGGGGGCAGGCTGGTTGCAACCAAAAATGTTGACTATAGTGATTCTGTGCGAGGGAAGCCTGCCGCGGAGAGGGGTGTAATTCGTAAAATCATACTTTTGACTGATCAAAGCGTCCGATGGCGTTAGCTATAGTGCCAGCATCACGAGCACTGTGCATGAAGCCTCCAAACATCGTGAACACCAATAATCAGAGCAGCGACTCAGAACAACAATGGAGTAGCCTTCCAATGACAAGAAAAACACAGCAATGGCAGCAGTGGACCAAATTGCCGCTGGCCGTAGCAGTTGCCGCCGGAATGTCCGGCCAGGCAGCTGCCTATTCGTTTTATGTGGGGGACGTCGAAGCCTCTCTCGACACCACGCTTTCCGCTGGTGCCACCTGGCGGACCCAGGATTCGGACAAAAGGTTGATTGCCCAGGGTAATCTCGGCCCGGAGTACGCTCCAGGTGGGTCAAAGGCAAACATTGGTGCCTCTACCAACAACTACGACGACGGTAACCTGAATTTCGAAAAAGGGGATACTGTTTCCAAGATCGTAAAGGGCAACAGTGACCTGTTCCTGAACTACAACGTTGGTGGCGACTATCTGGATCGCGTTGGTGGTTTTATTCGCGGCCGTTACTGGTACGACTTTGAACTGAAAGACGAGAACCGGGCCGTAGACCCTGTGGGGCAGCGCCGGTCCTTGAACGAAGAGGCCAAAAAGGGCGCATCAGGCGGCGAGATTCTTGACGCCTACGTTTTCTCTGACTGGTGGCTGGGTGAAACACCTGTCAGTCTGCGCTACGGCAAACAGGTGGTCAGCTGGGGCGAGAGCACGTTTATCCAGGGTGGCATAAACACCGTCAACCCGATCGATGTGCAGGCTTTCCGGGCTCCCGGTTCAGAATTGAAAGATGCGTTGCTACCTGTTGAGATGCTCTACACGTCTGTGGGTCTCACTCAGGACGTGACGGTTGAAGCCTTTGTTCAGGCCGACTGGGAACCGGTGCGTCCGGATGATTGCGGCACCTTCTTCTCAACCAACGACTTTGCGCCTGACGGCTGTGGCCCGGTTTTGCTGGCTGGCACACTGCCTGATTCGCAAGCACTGGCCCAGGGTTTCGTAGCACCGCGTCTGGCCGATGAAGAGGCCGATGCCAAGGATCAGTTCGGTGTAGCTGTGCGCTGGTTTGTTCCTGAGCTGAACAATTCAGAAATTGGCTTCTACTACATCAAGTACAACAGCCGTCTGCCGTACGTCAGCGGTCTGGTGAACAATCCTTCATCGCCGAGTGCAACACAGCAGAGTGATCCCAACGAACCGAACGCTGCGTTCCCCAGCTACTTTATCGAGTATCCGGAGAACATAAATTTGTATGGCATCAGTATCAACACCACGACCCCAGGTGGCTGGTCTCTGGGCGCGGAGTACAGCTTCCGCGACAACGTCCCGCTGCAGTGGAACGCGTTTGAGCTGATCTTCGGTGGCCTGCAACAACGTGGCCCTGACGGTCAGATCCTGAGCAAGCTGGAAGCACAGCGTCTTGAAGAAAACCCGGGTGCAAACCTGGCCGGCAAGCCCGTCGATGGTTATGACCGCTTCAACGTGTCACAAGCGCAGTTCACACTGATCAAATTCTTCGACCAGGTGATGGGTGCCAGCCGTCTGTCTCTGATCACCGAATTTGGTGCGACCTACGTGCACGATCTTCCTGACGAAGATGAAGCCCGCTACGGCCGTTCCGGTACTTTTGGTATCGGCGAGCTCCCGCTTAATGGCGCGAACTTTACCGGTGATTTCTGTGCGGCCGGTGCCAACATCAATACCAACTACTGTAACAACGAAGGCTTTACCACTTCCTTCTCCTGGGGCTATCGTACGCGTCTGGTCTGGGACTATCCGAGCGCGATTGCCGGCATCAACCTGTCACCGCAGCTGGCCTGGAGCCATGATGTGCAGGGCTACGCACCGCAGCCGGGCGGTAACTTCAACGAAGGTAACAAGGCTATTGGGGTGTCGCTCCAGGGCGTATACCAGAACCGCATAACCGGCAACATCGGTTATACAAACTTTTTCGGTGGCAAGCCGTATAACGAGTTAACCGACCGCGATTTTGTGAGTGCGAGCGTTTCCTACTCATTCTGATTCGGCCTGAATTCGTTTAACGAGGTAATTTAAATGAAACTGAACAAGAAGCTACTGGCCACTGGCATCCTGTCCGCATCCATGTTTGCGGGCAACGCCTTCGGCGCGGTTTCCGCAGAGGAAGCGGCCAAGCTGGGCGATTCGCTCACGCCGATGGGCGCGGAGAAGGCTGGCAATGGTGATGAAATCCCGGCATGGGATGGCGGCCTGACCTCATCACCGGCGGGCTATAACAATGACGGAATCTATGTCCATCCGTTCCCGGATGAACAGCCGCTGTTTACCATCGATCAGAGTAACGTTGAGGAGTATTCAGACAAGCTGTCTCCGGGTCAGGTTGCCATGATCGAGCGGTACGATAACTACAAGATTCCGGTCTATAAGACGCATCGTACGGCCGCTTATCCGGACCAGGTGATGGAAGAGACGGTCGAGAATGCGACTACCGTTGAGCTGATCAAGGATGGTAACGGCCTGGGTAACTATCAGACGGCGACACCATTCCCGATCCCGCAAAATGGCCTGGAAGCAATCTGGAACCATATCACCCGTTATCGCGGTGGCTCTGTCCAGCGTAATGTTGGCCAGGTAACGCCGCAGGAAAATGGTAACTACAGTGTTGTGAAGTTCCAGGATGAACTGACATGGCGCACCTACCTGGAAGATTACGAGCCGGGTGAAGATGCCAACGTACTGTTCTATTTCAAGCAGGCCATTACCGCTCCGGCGCGTCTGGCCGGTAACGTGCTGCTGGTTCATGAGACCATCGACCAGGTCGCAGAGCCACGTCGCGCCTGGGTATACAACGCGGGTCAGCGTCGTGTGCGCCGGGCTCCGCAGGTAGCCTACGACGGGCCGGGTACTGCGGCAGACGGTATGCGTACCTCAGACAACTTCGATATGTTCAACGGGGCGCCTGACCGGTACAACTGGGAGTTGATCGGCAAGAAGGAAATGTACATTCCGTACAACTCCTACAAGCTGGTGGACCGCGACCTGAGCTACGACCAGATCATCAAGGCAGGGCATATCAACCAGGATCTGACTCGCTACGAGCTGCATCGTGTGTGGCATGTGCGTGCGACTCTGAAGGATGGTGAGCGCCATATCTATGCTCAGCGTGATTTCTACATCGATGAAGATTCCTGGCAGGCAGCAGTTATCGATCATTATGACGGACGCGGCGAGCTCTGGCGTGTGGCTGAGGCTCACAGCATGCAGTTTTATGATCAGATTGTTCCCTGGTATGCCATCGAGACCCTGTACGATCTGCTGTCTGGTCGCTACCTTGTTCTGGGCTTGACCAATGAAGAATCAAATCCCTATTCATTTGGTGTTGAGCGATCTTCCCGCGAATACACCCCGGCGGCTCTGCGCCGGGCTGGCACGCGGTAAAGCAAAGGGTTCCCCCGGAAGTTATTCCGGTTTTTGAGAACGGCGGGCTCTGGCCCGCCGTTTTTGTTTTTGCAGCCTACCCCTCCTTTAGTTTAATCTCTTCCTACTCATACTAAAGGCGTACCCACGCAGGTCGCCATGATTACCACAAGGCAGAGATCACATTTGCCGGACAATGGGCCGCCGCGCTCATGGATTCCGGGTTTTCAACGGGGCAAAGAGTGAAATCATTTGATGATGGCTGTGCGGCCAACGATGAATTCCAGTCGGCACTGGGTGGAGTACATCGTGGCGAGTTGATAAGGGATTTGTTGCGTCAGCGGGTGCGGATGCCAGAGCCCGTCCCCAACTACCTGAGAAGAAAGGCACTTACGGAAAAAATCACCTCGGTTATCAAGCCGGGGCAGGTGCTGTTCGTTGAAGCACCCTCAGGTTACGGTAAGTCCCACGCATTAAGCGCAGCCTTCCGCGAAACCGACCGTAGTCCTGAAACTCTGAGATGGCTGAGCCTGACCGGGCAGGAGAATGATGCGGGCAGGCTCATGGCGCTGCTTGATATTGCATTGGCGTCCCCTCGCACTGCATCCCGGCCCTCCGGTCAGCAAAAAGCGGCCAGTTATAGCGATGCTCTGGCAATGCTGTTGTCTGACCCTTACTGGAATAATCGGGAAAGCAACGATCAGGGTAGCGACGAGTCGGAAACTGCCAGTGTACTGGTGATCGACAATATCGGCACAGTTGCCAATCCCGCCGCCATTGCCCTGTTGCAGCAACTTGCAGCCAACACGCCCGACGGCCTGGCACTCGTACTGGTGTCCAGAAAACCATTGCCCTTTGAGACCCACACCTACGAACTGGAAGGCCGCTTCCACCGGATCGGCACTGAGTCCCTGGAGCTGACCCGCGCTGAGACCTTCGAGTTTTTTCAGACCGCCGTCAGCCGTAATCAGCTGACGACGGTTGCCGTTGAGCACCTGTATTCACTGACCGAAGGTTGGATCACCCCGCTGGGGCTATACCAGAGAGAGCTGGAGTCTTCCTCCGAAGCCCGGCTGCCGATCCAGGAAACTTTCAGTGTTGAGCGTTTCCTCAGGGATGCGGTGCTGGTTCATCTTACCCCGGGGCAGCAGCGTTCCTTGCGCATCATGGCGGAAATGGAGATTGTCTCGGACGAGCTCTTCCTCGCCCTGGCCGACGCCGGATGTGACCACGCATTCAGGCCATCCACCGCCGCGGAGACAGGTATACCTCTGCGCCCGCTTCCGGGTAGGGGGCGCTGGTTCCGCCTCAACCCGCTGTTGCACGACTGGCTGCAGACACCTGCGCTGGATGGCTCCCGCGAACGTGCACTCAAGGCCAGCCGCTGGTTCAGCGAGCGTAACCAGTTCCCTGAGGCGTTGCGCTATGCACTGGTAAGCGGTGATGTGGAGGAGTCTGTACGCATTGCCTCGGAAGGGTCAGAGGCGCTGCTGATTGGTCAGGATACGGCCTCGCTGCTGCGGCTGCGCCGGTCACTGCCCGCGGGCCTGCTGGAAAGGAGCGCGCGGTTAAAAATCGTCTACGGCTGGGTTCATG
Organism: Marinobacter sp. ATCH36; assembly: GCF_023555055.1. Lineage (GTDB taxonomy): Bacteria > Pseudomonadota > Gammaproteobacteria > Pseudomonadales > Oleiphilaceae > Marinobacter. The sequence continues at coordinate 308,007 of NZ_JAMJPL010000004.1, read as the reverse complement.
CCATTGGCGGACAGTTCAACCAGGCGCGATTGCTGATCAGTGATCTGGATGCGGGAAATTATCCTGAACTGGTGGGCCGTATCGACGCTCTGAGAGCCTTTATCCTTCGTGGTGAAGGCAGCATTGACGAAGCTTTGGAGGTGGCGGACCGAGCGTTGCAGGCGGAGGCACTGTCGACGCAGGGGCAGTTGGTGACGCAGCTGGTTCGCTCCAGCGCCCTGTGTGCGGCGGGTAATTTCAGTGAGGCGAGGGAAGCCAACCGTATTGCTGCAAAGCTGGCCAGGGAAGCCGGTGATGCCGGTTCGGAAATTCTGGCGGTGTATGCCCACGCGCGAATCGAGCTGGGCAAGGGTTCGCTGAAACACGCCGAGCAACTGCTGAGGACCGGCCTGGATACCGCGATGAACGAATCCTCTCGTCCGGCTCGGGTTGGGGAAACGCGGCTCCAGCTAAACCTGGTAATGGTATTGTGGCATCAGGGCAGGGAAGCGGAAGCGGACCGCCTGCTGGTAACCTGCATACGTCATGCGGAACAGACCCGCGACCTGGGGCTGCTGCTGGCCATGGCACTCCGGGTGCTTATCTGCCGTACCCAGAACCGGATGGATGATGCCTTTGCCTGGATAGGCCGTGCTGAGCGCACCATGCAGTCCTGGCGAGTGGATCAGGCGGTGTACGTTCCGGTACTGGAAGCGCTGAAAATCAGTGGCTGGCTGTCGTTGGGGCAACCTGATACGGCAGCCCATGCGATGGAGCGTCTGAATCCCTGGCGGGAAGTAAACTGTGTACCGGAAATGTTCCCGATGATGCCGGGAATGCTCGATTGCCTGCAGGCGAGGATTGAACTGGCACGGGGTGACGATATAAAGGCGGCGCAAACCGTCAGCAATATCCGCCACAACAATGGCGAGACACTGCCGTTCGGGCTGGATATCCACTCAAGGTTGCTGGAGAGCGTCGTCAGCTGGCGCCAGAAAGGCCCTGCGGCTGCCCAGAAGCTACTCGCCACGGCTATCACCATGGCCGGGGAAGAACACTACATCAGCCCGTTTGCCGAGCTCAGGGGCGAACTTCAGGAGCTGCTGGAAAAAACCTGGCAGCAGTTGCCAGACACGCCTTTTACCGAGTCCGTGGGAAGGCTTTACGGACTGTCCGACATGAAAGTGCAGGCGCCTTTGGCCGAGCCCATCAGTGAACGGGAGCAGGGCGTGCTGGAGCTGATCGCTCAGGGCCTGTCCAACCAGGACATTGGCGACCGCCTGCACATCTCCCTGCACACGGTCAAAACCCATGCCCGTCGCATCAACGCCAAGCTTGAGGTCAAATCCCGTACCCAGGCCATCGTGCGCGCCCGGGAGCTTGGGCTGTTATAGAGCTCAGGCGGACCGTTTCAGCTCTTCGATCCGGGCGTCCTTCTCTTCCCAGAGCTGGCTTACCCAGCGCTGGAAATCAACGCGGATGTCGCGATCATTCTGGTAGTCCATGCCCAGAAACCGCTGTGGAATTTCCCGGGTTCGTATATCAATGACAATTTTCTGCACTCGCCCGCACAGGTAACTCCAGATACCGCTCTTGCCCTCCGGGTAAAGGATCGTCACATCCAGCATGGTATGAAGTGATTCGCCCATCGCCTCCAGCACAAAGGCGGTGCCACCGGCACGGGGTTTAAGCAGATGCCGGTAGGGTGAATTCTGGCTCTTGTGCTTCGCTGGCGTCAGCCGGGTGCCTTCCATGAAATTGAAGATGGTCACCGGGGTATAACGAAACTTCTCGCAGGCCGCGCGGGTGGTTTCGACATCCTGGCCTTTCAGTTCCGGTCGGCGGGCAATCTGTTCCTTGGTGTGCCGTTTCATGAACGGAAAATCCAGCGCCCACCAGGCAATACCCAGAAAAGGCACCCAGATCAACTGTTGCTTCAGGAAGAACTTGAGCAGTGGAATACGGCTGTTCAGCACATGCTGAATGGCCGGAATGTCAGTCCAGCTCTGATGGTTGCAGGTCACGAAATACCAGTGCTCCCGGCTCAGGCCCTCGGCCCCGCGCACGTCCCATTCAATATCGTGCAGCACATCGGCCAGCACATTGTTGAAGCCGATCCACAGCCAGGCAATGCGATTGAGAACAATGGTGCAGCCTTTTCGGATCGGGGTAGCCGGAATCACCAGTTTGATAATCGCGAAGACCATCAGAATCGGAAAAAGCCACAGGGTGTTCAGCAGGACAAGCACGATTGCAAGCACACCTTTGACTGGTGCAGGCAAGAAACTGAGCATGGACAGGTATCTCCGGAATACAAGTCTCGACGATTATCGGGTGGCTGAATCAGCCTTCGCTGTCGTTGGTGGCATCCGCTTTACTGCCTCGCAAAAGCGCCTCTTCTTCTCGGGCCGAGGCCAGCGCCAGCAGTTCCTGTTGGCTGCTATCCCGGACACTGAGGAACTTCTCATCGTAGTAGGACAGATTGTTGTAGCGGATCATGCTTCTGATTTCTTTCACGTATTCCTCGCCGCGCTCTGAGTAATCAAGCAGGCCGGCAGCCAGGCTGGAACCAGTGGCATTATCGCCGCTGTTGCGGGCGTTAAGGCGGACATCCCGAAGTTTCTGGTAGGCAGGGTGACGATTCAGGTTCTGAATGTACGAGCGCACCGAGAGATACGGTGAGTCGAAATCGGCCACCTCATGGCTGGCGCCCTCAACGCGGCTTTGGGGTACCAGGCCACAGCCTTTCGAAAAGCACCACTGGCCGAACAGGTTATTACCCCGGCGGGCGAAGCGGGAGGTGCCCCAGGCGGATTCGTTGGCGGCCTGCGCCATAATAAGGGACGGTGGAATTACATCGAGACGATTCCCCAGCCGCCGGAACATGTCCGCGCTGCCCGGTTCCTCATCCACCCGCAAACGTTCCGCATGTTTTTTCAGCCAGGTCAGTTCGGATTGACTGAGCTCGTCCTTGCTAGATAGGCTTTGCAGGTACTCGCGTTCAATCAGAATGCGGGCGTTTGCCAGCACAATGCGTGGATAGAGAAACGAGAAAAACGCCGCCTTCTTCTCAGTGGTATCGCGGTAGTTGGAGAAATCCGGCAGGTCAGTTTTGGACCAACTGGGCAGCGGTGGCAAGGTGGCCAGCGCGACGTCCTCTGTTTCAGCTGTGTCCCGGTCAAGGTCAGGATCCGGAGTGTGCAGTGCTCCCCAGAAACCAAACACCACCATTGGAAAAATCAGCAAAAACGCCCGAATACCAGAAGACATAAAACCTCTCGTTGTAATCGATATGACAGCGATTATAACAGGTAATACGGCCGCGTCGCCCGGGCGGTTTGGTGCCAGTCAGTCCGGCAGGCGCGTGGCCATTACCAGGCCCAGTACTTCTTCATTGCCCTGGGTGTCTCTGATTTGCAGGAAAAACTGGTTCTGGTCGTTGGTGAAGAATCCGTTCATTGTCAGAGTGCTATCCGTGTTGGTGAATGTTGCCGTCCCATCGTTGCTCGCACTATAGGTGAGGGCAACGTCCTCTGGTTCCCGGGCTATCGGGGCGGATACGGTTTCGGCATCCACCCGGTGAACAGTGTCCAGCCGCCGGCCTTCCAGGCGCGCACTGCCTGACGATTCGATCACCAGCAGGGCGTTATCGAAATGCGCCAGTCTGTTGCGGCCCTGTGACAGGCCAAGGGTTGCGCCCTGAAGCCGGTACTGTCCGCTTGTGGGCGGCGCGGTTTCGGCTTGCTCCGCGGCCACCATCAGGCCGTCACCGATGGCGTTGGTGTCCAGATTGAAGCCCAGCAGCGTGCCATCCGGGGTGGCGGCGCCAATGGCAATGTCGGGCGTCTCATCCAGGTCGGGGGCGGCGTTTGTGTCAAGGTTCAGGCGGCCGTTGCTGACAATACGGTTGCCATCGTTGGGATCCCAGACCCGCGACCGTCGCTCACTGATCACCCAACTGGCGTTGCGGGTTCCGGGGGAGACGGATACGGTTCCGGTGTTGCCTCTGTGAAGCGCGGTGGTTGTCGCCGCCTGGGTGACGGTCTGGCCGTTGATCTGCCAGTCTCCGACTCCGCTTTCTACCACCATGGGTTGGTTTTCGTCGCCTATGCGGATGGCCAGGTAAACCAGGTTGTAGCTCTTCCCGTTCAGTGCCTGCTGCCTGTCAAATCCTTCTTGCCGCAGCAGATTCAGTTCAAACACCGAGAGATAATGGTCCTCCAGGGTACGTTCCCGCTTCAGTTCACCGCCCTCGGAACGCAGCTCGATGGCCTTTCCGGCGGTGAAATATCCACTGAGAAAACGGTCAGGCTGTTCGCTGCCACCGCCCACATAGGCGTCCAGATGATAAGGATTGCGGGTCCAGCCAATGATTTCCGAGCTGCTGCGGCCGGTGATGCTCTGGAACAGCGCGCGACCGGCCAGAAGGCGGATATCGTCTTCCAGGGTTGCGGCCCCCGGAGACGAGGAATGGGTATTCCGGTCCCAGTCTGTACGGTTGAAAAATTCGTTGTCGCTTCTATGCACCAGTGTTTTGCGGTCATAGGGTATATCACTAGCCAGGGAGGTTACCTTGATATTGAAGGCATCGAAGGACGTCAGCGTCAGGCCCGGGTAGACATAACCGGTGCCGTTCTGGTCGGTGACTGTCTCTTCACGTGCCAGGCGAACGCCCCACTGGCCGGAACCGGCAAGACTGGATTCCCGGAAGGTCTGGCCCAGCTCCACGCCCCAGAATACTGAGTGATAATCCGCGGAGCTGGCTTCGATCCTGCCGGTAGACTCCTCCCCCAGCAGCGCCAGATCGGTCATGGACGACACATAGCGGGCAAAGTCTCCCCGCTCTTCCAGCAGCGTTATTGCCCCCCGGGCACCCAGGTTATCGGGGATATCAATTTCAAAATCGTGAACCTGGTCGGCGAGGGTGGGCCACACATATTTATTCAGGCACAGGGTGCTGTCGGCATCGTTCACACAGTCCATGACCCGGTTGAACTCATCGGCTGAGTAAGAGCCAAGCGCATTGGCAACCAGGTATTCCGAGAACGGGTTGATCTTCACATCCCGGTCCGCATCGGCAGCCAGGGCCCGCAGCCGGGTGTTGCCGTAGCTTGCTTCTATGATCACGTCCGGGCCCAGGGGCAGGCCGCCCCTGAAGGCGATGACGGTGCGCCCGGAATTTTCCGTGCGGGAACGGGCGTCTACAGAGGCAAGCTCGCGGAGAGACTGGTCGGTTCGGTAGACAGTGATGGTGTCAGGCTCGATGATTCTGAGGTTGCGGCGGGTAGGCTCTCCGTCCGGGGCAACGGATGTCGGTACTTCCATCGTCACCCGCACTTCGTTACGTTCAAGCCCGGAGGCATTGCTGGAATCGCCCGTGGTGCCGGAGGTGAAATCGTCGTTGGCGTTCTTGGCTGGTGGGAAGCTGTTGTCGCGGTCTCTTGCGTCGTCGATGGCATCATCACCACCACCACAACCCGCGATGAGCGCGAATACAGATGCCGCTGAAAGAAGCCAGAGGCCCCGCCTGGTTGTTTGTCCTGAAAGGTTGTCCATGCATGATAAACCATTCCCGAAGCGTGAGCGAAAAGTCTATCAAGATGGACCAAGGCAAAGAGTGAGGCAGGGCACGATTTCGGGTGTGGCAGCCCTGCCGATCAGAAGAAGATCTTCATGCCTGCCATAACACCTTCATCCAGGTTGAGGTCGCCGCGGCCCTCAAAGTTGGTATTCAGGTAGCGGTAACCGGCAAAGAGCTCGGCATTGCGGATCACGCGGTAGCTGCCCCGAAGTTCCAGGCTGGTCATGTCGTCGGAATCGCCGAACGACAGGATGCTCGGTGCATAGTGAAGCCCGCCGGTGAAGGACAGCCCCGGCACGTCGGGAACGTTCACGGTGGCGAACCCGCCAAGGGCAACCGCACCGCCGTCTACACGGTCGTCATCCCAGCCGATGGCACGAACGCCAATGCCCGCTGTGGTAGGCAGGTTGCCAAGCGCCGTGCGGCCCTGGGCGTGGAAATCCACGTTGCCGATATGGCGGCTGCCTTCGTGATAGGTGTAGCCAGTGCCCACCTGCAGATCAGAGTTGGTCTCGAAAAAATTCACCTGGCCCTTTACGGAGTCGTTGGTCAGGCTCAGATCCGCATCGGCAGCAAAAACCGGCGCTGCGGCAAGGGACAGAACGATAAAAGGAATACGGGACACTTTCATTCTTATACCTTCTCTATTGATTGAATGTAACCGGATCAGGATTGATTTGGTTGAATGGTAACGGGCAGCCCCGGCGCGCTCAACTTAAAACGGGTTAAGGGCCGGTTAATACGGGCTTTTAGTGGCTGGTTGTATCATCACCCTGGTCGAGATCGTCTGGCGAGACGTTTTCGGCAGGCACCCGGTATTCCTCGTTCGCCCAGGCGCCCAGATCGATCAGCTTACAGCGTTCGGAGCAGAAAGGGCGAAAAGGATTGCTCTCGGTCCATTCCACGGACTTCTTACAGGTGGGACATTCTACGTTCATGACAGCCTTTGGAGATGTTCAGGTGGATGCGGACGCCTTGCAGTATTGTTCCAGAACCGCCCGCAGCATTTCAATATTGACAGGCTTGGCAACAAAGGAATCCATGCCGGCTTCACGGCAGCGTTCCTCGTCCTTTTCCATGGCGCTGGCTGTCAAAGCCACCACCGGAACGGGGCTGCGATTGTGGTCCTTCTCCCACCGGCGCAGGCGCCTTGTAGCTTCAAAGCCGTCTACCCGGGGCATGATGCAGTCCATAAAAATCAGGTCGAAGGGATGCCATTGCCACAGGCTGGTGGCCGCTTCGCCGTCATTGGCTGTCATCACATCACAGCCGAGTTTTTCCAGCAGCCGGCGCGAGAGCGTGCGGTTAACCGGGTTGTCCTCCACCAAAAGAACCTTCATGCGGCCACAGGGCAGCTCCCGGCGGCGGGTGTTGTCACTGACGGCCTGCAGGGAGAAACGGGTCAGGAAACGGCGATCGTCTTTGGCCGCATCCGCAAACAGTTGATGCAGGATCGGTGTCAGGCAGGATTCCCGCAGGGACTTGCTCAGGAACGCATCGGCTCCTGCCTGGCGGAAGTGCTCCGCGTCGCCGCGCTGGGGGTTGGACGACAGAATCAGCAGCCGGGTGTGGCCCCACTCCGGATTGCTGCGAATCTGGCGGCACAGCAAATCGCTGTCCATATCCGGCACAAACCCATCCAGCGCAATGGCATCAAAGGGTTCGAGGTTATCGGAGGCCAGGCGCAGGGACGTCAGTGCTTCCCCGGCGGATTTAACCGCTTCAATGTCCAGCTCGTGCCGTGACAGCATCTCCAGGGTAATCTTGCGGGACAGCTCATAGGAGTCCACCACCAGAATGCGCTTGCCGCGGATCATGCTGGTATCCGGCCGGCTACGGGAGGCACTCTCGGCGGCGACCGGCAACGTCAGCTCCATCCAGAAGGTGGAGCCGTCCCCCGGCTTGCTCTCCAGGGCCAGAGAACCGCTCATCAGATGAACCAGCTGGCGGCAGATCGTCAGCCCCAGGCCCGCCCCGGGCAGCTGGCGCTGGAAACGCTGGCCCAGCTGAACATAAGGCTCATACACCAGCGGAACGTCCTCCGGGTTGATACCGACCCCGGTATCCTCAACCGCCACCCTTAGCCGCACGTTGTCGTCGCGGCGGCCCAGCACCTCAATGCTGATCAGCACGTGGCCGGAGTCCGTAAACTTGATGGCATTGGACGTCAGATTCAACAGAATCTGCCGCAGCCGCACCGGATCGCCCCTCAGTGCCCAGGGCAGGTTCTCGTCAATGCGCAATTCCAGGGCCAGGCCTTTTTCACGGGCCCGGGCGCCCAGCATGTGCACCAGATCATTCAGGGTGTCCCGCAGATCGAAGGGGATGTCCTCCAGCACCAGCTTGCCGGCCTCCATGCTGGAAATATCCAGCAGGTCATTGATGATGGACGACAGGCTCTCGGAGGCATTCAGCAGGGTATGAACATACTCGCGCTGGTCCTGGTCCAGCGGAGTGTCGGAAAGCAGGTTGGCGTAACCCAGAACGGATTGCAGCGGAATCCGCAATTCATGGCTGACATTGGCCAGGAACTGGTTCTTGGCGTGGTTGGCCCGCACCGCTTCGTCCCGTTCATCCTGGGACTGAATCGATGTCTGGCGCAGGGAACGGGTATCCTCCAGCAATTGCAGGCGCATGGTGTTCAGGGCCTGCTCCAGCTCGCTAAGCTCATCCCCACGCTTTGGGGGGTTGCGGCGCAGCCGCAGTGGCTCAATCAACGCATCCAGATTCAGCCGCGCGGCATAATCAGCAATGGTCTCCAGGTGCCGCGACAAAGTGAGCCGAACAATAATCAGCAGCCCCAGCGTACCCAGCATCACAATCATCGACTGGAACAACAGCGTCAGCAACGCGCGTTCCATCAGCTCGTTGTAAACCGTCTCCACGGACGAGGTTACCGTAAGCGTACCCATGGCTTCCGGGTTATCGAGAGACGCGCGGTTAAACACCAGAGGGAAAGACTCGGAGATCACCCGGCCCTCCGGGTAGGTGCCGGTACTGAATTCCTCACCCGCGGCGGTGATCACCCGGGCGTGCTGAATCACCGGAATGGCCCGCATGTCGTCCAGACTGTTGGCCACCTCACTGTAATTCATCAGCCACAGATTGTTGCTCATCGCACCGGAAACAAGCTCTGCCGCACGCTCCTGAGTGCTGCGAAGCTCCTCCGTACGGCGGTCGAGCTCGCCAATCATCTGCACACCCGTTGCCGCCAGCGACAGGATCAGACTGAACAACAGCACATAAACCAACAGCCTGGCAGCCAGTGGCCGTACACCTATTCGTTTGAATAACCGGATCGGAGGCAAGGCACGCATTCCCTGTGTCGTGTCGATAAAATAACCGACTTGCAGTTTAACAGACGGTTAGCACTTCGACACGCTCCTGTGATTCGTTATGGACAAACCGGAAACGCACATTCAGATCATAGAAATGCGCCCCATAGATCCGCTCCTCATCCCGACCCCGCCGGAACGAAGGCCTTGGATCGTAACTCACCACATCCTCAATCAACCCCCGCAGATCCGGATATTCAACCGCCGGCAATCCCGCAAGCTGCTGCTCTGCCTCATCCAGAAACACCACCGGCAGTCGCTCCGTAGGCGCCGAATCCGCCCACCCCAGCGACGCCTCCGGCACCGAATCCGCAAACGGCAGATACGGCTTTATATCCAGAATTGGCGTACCGTCAATCAGATCATGATCACCAACCCGCAACACCAACCGCCCGCCATCATCGCGACAAAGCCCCTCATTCCGCACCACCGAAAGCCCCAGACTGTTCGGCCGAAACGGCGACCGACTGGCAAACACCCCGATCTTCTTATTTCCCCCCAACCGCGGCGGCCGAACCACCGGCCGCCACTCGGCCCTAACCGCCTCATGAAACTGAAACGTCAACCACAAATGACTCGCCGACTCCAGGCCCCGAAACGCATCCTCCCGATCAAACGGCGGTTGAATCACCAGATCGGCATGGGCAAAACGGGTCAACCCCGGCTGGCGGGGCACCCCGAACTTGTCCCGAAAACATGAGCGGGTAAGGGCAATCGGCGTAAGCGTTAACGCCTCATTGGCAGGACGAGAAAGATGACGGCTCATAAAAGTAAGAAGCTTTAGGTAACTCGAGTTAGAGATTCAGGCGGTGAGCCCTTCCAAAACTGTCTTCGGCCAAGGACGGCCGAAGTCAAGCGCACATGGATGTGCTCGTAGCGTGTTTTGGAAGGGCACATCGGTTGAAGCTCGGCCAGAAAGCACAGAATTTGATGAGTAGCACCTTAATAGGGCCTCTCAATACTGCCAGAAAAATACAACTCTATCCGCAAAACCAACGACCCCCGATCCTTGAAACTCTCATCCCGCGGAAACTCCAACGCCGGAATGATTTCCCCATACAACCAGTCACTGTGCAACCGATACCGATAAGTCACATCCGTAAAATACGACGTAGGCCGCCAACTAGGCTGACTCTCACCCAGAACACCCACCCGAGGATTGATGGTAGACCGGTTATTCAGCCGCTTGTAAAAATTCGCCGTCTGGGAAAGCTCGAATTTACGCTCATCGTGAACCCACTCCACCTCCGACGAAATCAGCGTATTCCAACCATTGCCCAGGCTCCGCCCGGCACCAAACCACGACCTCGTGCCCCAGCCATCCTGGTGAAAGTAATACACTCGCTGCTCCACCGCCAGCCTCCAGTCTTCCCCCGGCTGCCAGCTCTTTTCCGCTTTCGCCCGCCAGAACGCATCAGGCGGCAAACGCAGGCGCACACCCAAATCATTACTCAGATTGATCGCATCGCCGACAGTCGAGAGAAAGCGAAACGCACCGGTGGCCTGGGTATCGGTCCGCTCATCCTCGGTAAGCTGTCGACTCCGCCGCCGCTCGGAAAGGGGGATAAGCTCATCACTTTCACTCTCGATAACCAGCCGCAGTTTTTCCTCAGTCGTCGGAATATCCAGCCGGAACCGCGCTTCTGGATCAAACTGGGCCGGGTCGCCGTATTCCGATTCGGTGGCAAAACCGACGCGCAGATAACTTTCATTATCCGGCAACGCCTGGGTACTGCCGGAAAGCGTGCGGTCCGCCCATTCACCCAGCGCCTGAACGCGATCGCTGTGGGAGCGTTCCTGAGTCAGAACCCAGTTGCTGAACCTGAGCCAATAGGAATCGTTGGGCTCGGCCCAGAATTCGTCCGGAGAAAAGGTAAAAAATGAGGGCGGCAGGTTTTCAGGGATCAGAACATCCTTTGCCACAGGGTCGGTAATGGTAAGCAGTCGATCCTGAGCCGTAGACATACCGGGAACCGCTGCAAGCAGGGCAGCACAAACACGGAGAATAGTGCGGAGATAACGAACGTCAGCGGTCAAACGCCACCATAAACTGCTTGTGTAACGCCTCAACGCGATGTTCAACCTCTGAAACGGGCCGGTTGTTGTCCACTATCTCATCAGCCCTTTGCAGCCGTTTTTCACGGGGGATCTGGGCGTCAATGATTCGCTGAACCTGATCCCGCGCATTATCATCCCTGGCCATGGTTCGTTCAAGCTGCACATCCACGGGCACATCGACTACAACCACCTTGTCCACCAGCTGATGCTGGTCCGTTTCCAGCAACAACGGCGACACCAGCAAAACATAGGGCAGGGCATAGTCCGCCGGCTGCAGCTGACGTACCAATTCCTCACGAATCACCGGGTGCAACAACCCTTCCAGCCAGGCCCGTTCCTCTGGCGCATCAAATACAACCTGCCGTAGTGCCGCGCGGTTGAGGCCACCGTCCGGCAGCAGAATGTCACGCCCGAAATGCTCCGCAATCTGCTCCAGTGCGGGAGTGCCAGGCTCCACAACCGCACGGGCAACATCATCCGCGTCCACCCAGTGCACGCCAAGGGCGCCAAACATTCGCACCACAGTGGATTTACCGGAACCAATACCGCCAGTGAGCCCAACGACAGCCATTAAACCCCCAAATACCCATGCCACGCGGCCAGAATTTCTGCCCCAAACCAGAGACAAAGCAACCCCGCCGCCGCCAAATACGGCCCAAACGGAATCGGCACCTCACGCCCATGCTTGCGGAACACCATCAAACTGATCCCCACCACGGCACCAACCACCGACGACAACAAAATCACCGCCGGCAACAACTCCCAGCCCAGCCAGGCACCGAGTGCAGCTAATAACTTGAAATCCCCATGGCCCATGCCTTCCTTGCCCGTTACCAGCTTGAACAACCAGTACACCGACCAGAGTGACAGATACCCGGCCACAGCGCCCCAGAAGGCACCGTTAAAGTCCGTGAGCACGCCAAAGTAATTCAATACCAACCCGAGCCACAACAACGGCAGTGTGATGCTATCCGGCAACAACTGGGTATCAAAATCAATCACCGTCAGCGCAATCAGCGCCCACACCAGCAACAACGCCCACAGCGCCGCCTCAGTTGGCCCGATGATAAATATCGTCACCACCGAAAACAGCGCCGTAATGGCCTCAATAATCGGATAGCGCGGGGAAATACCGGTTTTGCAGGAAGCACACTTTCCACGCAGCACCAGGTAACTGATCACCGGAATATTCTCCCAGGCGCGGATTTTGTGGCCACAGGAAGGGCAGGTGGACGCCGGCTTGGAGAGTGTGACCGTCTCTTCTTCCTTTCGTTGTTCCTCCGGTAATTCCAGAAACTCTTCACACTGGCAGCGCCAGTCTTGTTGCATTATTTTTGGCAGGCGGAGGATGACGACGTTTAGGAAGCTGCCTATGCAGAGGGAGACAAAGATAACAACGATATAAAGTAGCCAGGGCGTGGCAAGCAAGGTGTCTAGAGTGAGCATAGATTATCCGAAATGCGGGAAGCGGCGATCGAGTCGAAATCTTCACTAGAGTAGGTCGGATTAGGCCCGAGAGGGCCGTAATCCGACAAAATGGCACAATTCAACCAACTACCTGACCCATCTGGAAGATTGGCAGGTACATGCCAATGATTAAGCCGCCCACCAGGACGCCCAGAACCGCCATAATCATCGGCTCCATCAAGGCAGTCAGGTTATCTACCATATCGTCAACAACACCCTCGTAGTGGTCAGCAACCTTCTCCAGCATCTCATCCAGGTTACCGGACTCTTCGCCGATTGAGGTTAACTGCACGGCCATCACCGGGAACACACCGGTCGTTTTCATGGACGCTTGCAACTGGGTACCACTGGACACATCATCCCTAATCTTCATTACAGCGTCGCGATACACCGCATTACCGGTCGCGCCAGCAACTGACTCAAGGGCATCCACCAGCGGAACACCGGATGCGAAGGTAGTCGAAAGTACCCGACCAAACTTGGCAACGGCAGACTTATCAAGAATCTCACCGACCACCGGCAGTTTCAGGACATATTTATCAACAAGGTCCGAGAATTTGAGCGATTTCTTCTTGGCCTCCTTAAATAAGAATACAAAGCCCACGATGCCCAGCAGTACAATAAACCACCACTTCTGCATCCATTCCGATATCCCAATAATAAACTGGGTAAACAGAGGCAGATCGGCACCAAAGCCCTGGAACAGGCTTTCGAACTGCGGAACCACTTTAACGAGTAGAATAGCGGTTACAACAATAGCGACCACGATAACCGCGATCGGATAGGTCATAGCCTTCTTGACCTTTTTCTTGAGGGTTTCCGTTTTCTCAAGATACATCGCAATCCGGTCGAGCATCTGCTCCAATGCACCGGCTTTTTCACCGGAGTCCACCAGGTTGCAATAGAGGTTGTCGAAGTGCTTGGGGTGACGACGAAGGGCGTTGGCAAAACTGGTACCGGAGGCAACATCGTTACGAACCGCTGCAATCAAGTCTCTCAGTCCCTGATTCTCCAGACCATCCGTGACAATGTCAAAGCTCTGAACCAAAGGCACACCCGCCTTCATCATCGTCGCCATCTGCCGCGTAAACAAGGCGATATCAAATGGCGTGATCTTCTTGCTGCCCCCGAACAACGGCTTGGGCTTTTTCTTGACCTTGTCCGGAATAATGCCCTGCTTACGCAACTGCGCTTTCACCAGCGCCAGGTTGGTGCCGGATACTTCGCCCTTGGACTTGTTGCCCTTGCGGTCTTTGCCTTCCCAGACAAATGCCTGAAGTTTTTCTGTTTTCGCAGCCATACTTCTTAATCCTTCGTCACGCGGTTAGCTTCCTCAAGGCTGGTCACACCCTCGATTACCTTCCTAAGGGCGGATTGCCGCAGATTTCGGAAGCCTTCGGCCTGAGCCTGCTTTGCAATTTTAATGGAACTGGCCTCTTCCATAATCATGTTTGCCAGCTCTTCGGTGATCTTGACCACCTCGTAAATCCCGACGCGGCCTTTATATCCATTAGTGCATTTATCACAGCCCTTGGGGCGGTACAACGTGAACTCTGTATCAATTTGTTCCTGTGTGAACCCCTCCTCTAAAAGGATCTGGTTGGGAACGGTTGCAGGCTGTTTGCAGGATTTACACAAACGACGGCCCAGCCGCTGCGCAATGATCAGGCTAACCGACGTTGCAATGTTGAACGCAGGTACCCCCATATTCATCATCCGCGTCAGTGTTTCTGCGGCGCTGTTGGTGTGAAGGGTAGACAAAACAAGGTGGCCGGTTTGGGCGGCCTTGATGGCAATGTTGGCGGTTTCCAGGTCCCGTATCTCGCCCACCATGATAATGTCCGGGTCCTGTCGCAGGAACGCGCGAAGGGCTTCCGCAAAACCCAGTCCCACTTTGTTATTTACGTTAACCTGGTTAACACCTTCCAGGTTGATTTCGGCAGGGTCCTCGGCGGTAGAGATATTCAGCTCAGGCGTATTCAGGATGTTCAGGCCGGTATAAAGGGAGACCGTCTTACCAGAGCCTGTCGGCCCGGTTACCAGAATCATGCCCTGGGGCTGCTCAAGGGCATCCATGTAAAGCTTCTTCTGGTCGTCCTCATAACCAAGCGCGTCAATGCCCATCTGGGCCTGGCTCGGGTCCAGAATCCGCAGAACAATCTTCTCACCCCAAAGGGTGGGCAGGGTGTTTACCCGGAAATCGATGGCCTTGGTTTTTGACAGCTTCATCTTGATCCGGCCATCTTGGGGTACCCGGCGCTCAGAGATGTCCAGTTGCGCCATGATCTTTATGCGGGCGGATATCTTTGGCGCCAGCTTGATCGAGGGGCGAGACATTTCTTTAAGAATGCCATCAGTCCGGTAACGAACCCGGTAGGTCTTTTCATAAGGCTCGAAGTGCACATCCGATGCGCCACCGCGAATAGCATCAAGCAGCATCTTGTTGACATACTTAACAATAGGCGCGTCGTCTACGTCTGTGGCAGCAACAACAGCGTCGTCTTCCTGCTCTCCACCCTCAGTCTCTACGCCCTCAAGGTCAGCATCGTCCAGGTCTCCCATGCTGCTGTCCTGGGATTCGAGATACTTATCTATCGCAGCCCGAAGTTTGGCATCGTCCACCAGAATGGCATCGGTGCTCAGGCCGGTATTGAACTTGATCTCATCCAGCGCCTGGATATTGGTCGGGTCCGAAACCGCAATAAACAACCGATTGCCTCGCTTATAAAGTGGCAGTGCGTTGTGCTTGCGGACCAATTTTTCGTCGACAACCTTCTCCGGCATCATTTCCGGCAGGAAAGAGGTCAGATCCAGCACTGACACCCCGAACTCCATGGCGGCAGAAAAGGCGAGGCCGCTGCTGTTCGCCAGTTCGTTCTGAACCAGATAAGTAATCAGGGGGATCTTGTTCTGGGATGCCTGAATAAAGGCGTCTTTGGCGGTGTCTTCATCCAGAAGCCCATCGTCCACAAATCGACGGGCAAGGCCCGTTAGCGTCACGTTTCGGTTGCTGCTCGCCATAAATGCTCTGAGGAAAGTCTTATAAGTGGCTGAATATGAGTTCTATGTACCAGAGTTTAGATGTATGGCCTGGGTTTGGAAAGCAGGGTGGGTCTCAGGGTTGATGTTTCTCAAAGACAGCGTGCTGAACATGCATGCCGATAGGTGATAGTGTGGGTGACAAAAAGTGTCACTTCTGGACGTCTTGGGGCGACGGCCAGGCCTGGTGAGCCTGTGTGGTCTCTGTCGCATTGGGATGGCAAGTTACTGAATAGCCGACTTTTTTTAACATTATGTTGCAATTGGCACGGTGGCTGCTTAGGTTACCGTGGGCTCAATGCGGACCCGGGGCAATGCTCCACCGCCCCGGAGCTGGTAAAAACGAGGAACGACAACGCTAGAGGTTGATTTTATGCAAAAGATTCAAATGAAGAAGGGTCAGCAGGGTTTTACTCTGATTGAACTGATGATCGTTGTGGCGATTATTGGTATTCTCGCAGCCGTGGCGATCCCTGCGTATCAGGATTACACTAATCGTGCTAAGGCTTCTGAGGTGGTATTGGCGGCTAGTAGTGTAAGAACCTGCGTTACAGAGATTAATCAATCAGGTTTTGCTAATTACAGTTCATGTAATAACGAACCTGCTGCTGCTGGCGGAAACATAACTCAGTATGTTGAAAGAGTTACTGCTGCAGATGACACTGGCGTGATTACAGCCGAAGGTTTTGATGATATGGCCGGATTTGATATCGTTCTAACGCCTGATCCGGCTATTGCGGCAGCGGGCGATATGATTGAGGGGTGGGCGTGCTCAGCCACAATTGATGCTGCCACCAATGCGTCGGCAAATTGGGCTCCTGCAAACTGCAGACCGTAAATCATCGAGGACAGGCACAACATAGCCTGACCTAATCCCCAAAGGCTCGGCGGTTACGACCCCGGGCCTTTGTCGTTTCTGGCGGCGTCTAATTCGGGGTTGTGGTACATAATTGATCATGGACACATTAGCCTCCTTAGCCATTTGGGATGACAACACAGCTTCCTCCCAGATTCGGTCTTTCTAAAAATTGACTATCCTTCCTCTTTTAGCAATTCAGCCCAGTGTCAGAATTGGGTATTGGTAGAAATGGTCACTGCATTGTAATCATCCCCTAAAATCGCTACGTCGCTCTGATCAACGCTGAAACGCGTTTGGAAGGGATAGAGTTTGACGCCGAGTTTACGATGGTCGGCAAGCTGATTGACTCTTCGGTTGGAGGGTATGTCCAGATATCGACACATACTCCAGTCGGCATCTCCGACTATCAAGCCTGTCCAAATGAGGGGCGCATCCGCGTTTCCAGCGATGGTTCTTCGGAAGTCCGGTATGGCAGCAGTGCTACGGGCACGGCAGATGCCTTAGCTGTGTGGATTGATGGCCAGATTGTTGAAGTTTATGCCGATTGCAGCACCGTTGGCTTTGCTCCGATTTATTGATGACTGGCCGTTAGGTGGGTTGATCCTCGCCGCGCTCTTCCATAGCGTTGAGTGTATACGCTTTCAACAACAACGAGAGAAAACATTAATGCACCTAAACTGGCAATAGGAGGTCATCTGATCCCATGTTCATACCTCCACTTCCTCAAACAACTCCGCCACCTCAACATCCCACCCAAACCGGTCTCTAACCCGTTTCCTCATCACATCACTAGCCACAACCTCACCGTGCGTAATATAAACCTTCTCCGGCTTCAGCGAACCCTCACTTAGCCACTGCAAGATCTCCTCATAATCTCCATGTGCAGACAGTGAATCCAGATTATGAACCTCCGCCTTAACCGGCCAGTACTCCCCATGAATCTTCACCGATTCGGCCCCGTTCACCAAGGCATCCCCACGGGTTCCCGGGGCCTGGAAGCCGGCAAACACAATGCTGTTCCTTGGATTCGGCAGCAGGGTTTTCAGATGGTGCAGCACGCGGCCACCACTGGCCATGCCGCTGGCCGAGATGATCACGCAAGGGTAGCGCACACTGTTGAGCTCGATGGACTCGTCCACGGTGCGCACAAACTCAGTATTCTCGTCGATCATGTCGCATTGTGCGCCGGTTAAACGATGTTCCTTGTGGTGCCGGGAAAAGATCTCGGTGGCCTTTATCGCCATAGGGCTGTTCAGGTAGACCGGCATTTTCGGTATCCGGCCTTCGGCCATGATCTTGTGAATCAGGTACAACAGCATCTGCGCCCGGCCGACGGCAAATGAGGGCATAAGCACAATGCCACCGCGCCCTGCGGTCTTGGTGATGATCTCTGCCAGTACCCTCTCCGGGTCAGTTTCTCCATGTAGCCGGTCGCCATAGGTAGATTCGCACACCAGCACGTCTGCTTTGCTGATTGGCTCCGGTGGCCGCATGATCACGTCATTCTGGCGCCCCACATCGCCGCTGAATACCACCGTGCGGTCGCTGCTCCGGTGGTGCACATGCACGCAGGAAGACCCCAGGATATGGCCCGCCGGGGTGAAGGTAACCTCCATGCCTTTCACTGGCTCGATTTTTTCATGGAAGTGCACAGACTCGAAGTGCTTCAGGGCTTCGTGTGCGTCCTTCACAGTAAAGAGCGGTTCCGGCTTGTCGTGCTTGGAGAATCCTTTGCGGAAGGCGTATTTGGCGTCCTCTTCTTGAAGGTAGCCGGCATCGGGCAGCAAAACTTTGCATAGCTCGTGGGTGGCCTTGGTGCAGTAGATTTTTCCATTGAAGCCATTCTTTACCAGGGCGGGCAGGTAGCCGGTATGGTCGATGTGCGCATGGGTAAGAACCACCGCATTGATGGATGACGGCTCTACAGGGAAAGGCGCCCAGTTGCGCTTGCGCAGGTTCTTGACACCCTGATACATCCCGCAGTCCACCAGGAGCCGGTGTTTCTCATCCGACAGTAAATAGCGTGAACCGGTAACCGTGCCCGCACCGCCGAGGAATTTCAGCTTCATGGAGTTATCCTTGTACTATAGTGGGGTCAGACCCCAAGCTACCCAACCGGAGTGCCAACTCGTCTGACGTGCTCAAGCAGGGCGGGGTTATCAACCTGGTGTTTCAGTGCCAGATCCACCTTCCAGGGCAGTAATAGGTCATCAATCTCGAGTTCGATTTCATTGAACTCTGGCCGCGAAAGCCCGGGTGCGGTTAGCATCAGATCAATATCGGAGTTGTATCGATAGTTTCCTTTGGCTCGGGAGCCGTAGAGGGTAACTTCTTCTATTCCAGGGTGCCTGGCGAATACGGATTTTAATTCCGTCATCACGTGGCTTGGGAGTCCGAACGTATCCACAGGTTCGGCTGTTTCAGGCAAGGCCATGTTTCTTTACCTCATCGCCCATGCGTGTCTGTAGTTTCTCGAACAGGCTGTGGTATTGCATGAGTATGTTGTTCAGTATTGCGCGTGCCGTATCTTCGTTATAAGTGTGCGATGTGCGGTTCCGATCTTGCAGCATTCGCATCCAGCCTTCACCTTCCTCCAGCAGTCCGTTGGCAAACGCTTCGCGGATTGCATCCCGGGAGCCTGTAATTGACGTGTTGCCTTGCCACCGAAAATAATCCCGGATCACATTCCAGGATAATTCGTACGTATACTCGAATGCCTGAATCAGCCCCTGTTTCTCCAGATCGGACAATTCCCGTGTTTTGCATAACTGTACGGCGGAATCGAGCTGATTGAACGCTTTTTTGAAATTACTGAAGCGTTGAAGCCAACGAATATCGGAGTCTGGCATTTTATTTCCTTTCGCAGTGTTTAAGCTCCAGTCCACCATGCTATCCAAAAGAGCGGCTGTTTCCCAGTGCCACCGAGAGTGTGGGGGCTGACCCCAGTTCACACAGCTCTTTGAAATCGGCGCAGCCGGTGAAATACGGGTCCTCACTCATGCGGTTGGAGGCGTAGCAGGCCCGCAAGCAGGTTCCGCCAATGAATGTGAGTCTCTGGAGCAGGTCTGCGTGGCTCAATTCGCGCAGAATGTCGTGGTGCAGGATCTCTTTCTCCACCACCGGGCGAAGCACGGAAAGCCCGCTCTGGTTCCGTGGGCAATTTGGGGTCAGACCCCAAGACATTTTGCCTGGTCAAATGTACTGGGGTCTGACCCCGGCTTACATTGGAAATGGGGGAGCACTGTTACGTGATGGCTTGCCCTCGAGCTGCTTTTGCGCTTCGCGGATCTTTTCCGTGGTGGTGTTGATCAGATACGACCAAAAGCCGTCCTGCCGGACTGTTTGGTTGAGTCGGTCTGGCGGAATAAACCGGGACATTTCGAATATGAAATCCTTTTGCTGCTGTTCTAGTTCAAGCATCTTCAGTCGATCTTCAGCGCGTTCAAGGAAGGCGGTCTCTGATTGTCCGTGATCCGCCAGTTTCGCATTGATAAGCTCATACGCCGGTACAACACCACCCTGGGTCAGCCAGGCGATATCCCAGAGATCCCGATGTTTTAGCCGCCCCGGTCTCATGGCAAATGCCACCAGCTTATCGGCAAAGATTTCTTCTCGCGTCTGGGCATTGATGATGAGAGACTCAGTGCCCAAGTTGATTCCGTAGTGATTTCGAAGAGTCCTTGGTGTTACCTGGTAACTGGGTACAGCGCAGATGTCTAGATGGATTTTCTGTGCCTGCCTGTCTGGCCGCTCAGGCTGCGTGTTCACGCTAAGCTTCCAGGTATCCACGTTCCCCTGTTTCTCTGCCTTTGGCTCCGTTACGGTTATGGGCAGTTCATACTTCTCCTGCAGGCGTGTTTCGAGCGTTTCCTTGAGCCTGTCCAGTACAGCCTTGTTGAAGCCGGCGCCGCCGGTGAAATCCAGGTCCTCACTTAGGCGGTTGGAGCCGTAGCAGGCCCGCAAGCAGGTTCCGCCAATGAATGTGAGTCTCTGGAGCAGGTCTGCGTGGCTCAATTCGCGCAGAATGTCGTGGTGCAGTATCTCTTTCTCCACCACCGGGCGAAGCACGGAAAGCCCGCTCTGGTTCCGTATGGCTTCGTCAACCAGTGAGTCAAATAGTCCCATCGTCAGATCCCGGAATCAGGTCAATTGTAGAGCGGTTGAACCGGTGCATGTCCGCCAACGCCAATTTGGGCGAAGCTCTGTACAGGTGCCGGTCGGCGTCATAACTCAATTCATCAATGATATGAGACATTGCGCGTTCCGTATGCACAAACTCGATCATGCCGAAACGACCGCAGTCGACCGTGGCCGAGCGACCAGTACTTACCAGGGTAATCCAGGCCATGGGTATTTGGGAGATCAGTCCTGCTTCGCTGAGCGCGGTTTCCAGACTGATGTAGTTAAAGTGTCTGGTACGCAAGAGCGCGGCGGCATGGAACAGGATCAGCCCGCTGTTATCGGGTGCGCCCGCGTATTGGTAAATGCCCTGGCACACTCGTTCCAGAAGCCCGCGCTTTTCTGCACGGTGAAGTAGCGCCCGATACGCTCCCTGGCTCAGGTCCGGGAATAGTGATCGGAACGATGCCGTTGAATACAGGCCCACGGGGCTGGCCGAGTGGGAAGTGAGTAACCATCGCTCCAGTCGCTGTATTGGTTGCATAGTTTTAATCCGCGTTTTGTTATTAATAGTGTAATAAAGCGCGGAGCTTATGCAAGCAGACATTTATGGGGTCAGACCCCAAGACATTTCGCCTGACCAAATGCATTGGGGTCTGACCCCAAAATCCATGCCTTGGTCAGACTTCCATGTATGGCAAAAATTGGCAATAATTGTCATGAAGTGCAAGCAAACAGAGAGGTGTCTATGGCCACAATGAACGTTTCATTGCCGGAACCAATGAAGGAGTGGGTGGAAACGCAGACAAAGTCTGGCCGATATTCCAATACCAGCGATTACGTGCGGGATTTGATCCGGAGAGATCAAGACCGGGCAGAGAAAATCGAAAATATGCAGCGGCGGATTAGTGAAGGGTTGGAGAGTGGCGAGGGTAACCAGTCGATGGATGGGCTGCGTAACCGGGCTATGGAGTTGGCGAAAGGATAACAAACATAATGGAATATGTGCTCAGTCGTAAAGCTGAAGAGGACGTCATTGGCATATTTTTGGATGGGATTGAAAAATTTGGGTTGGCGCAATCAGACGAGTATCACTCGAAGTTAAAGGAGTGTTTTGAGTTTCTTGCGGCTAACCCCCTTGCGGCAGCAGAGCGTAAAGAGTTTCGACCAGTAGTACGTATACATCCTGTAGGTGTTCATTTGGTCATCTATCGGCAGGAAACGTACCAGAGAATCTTGATTATTCGTGTGAGGCATAGTCGGGAGGACTGGTTGCCCTGACAAGTTGCCAAGAGTCTTATAGGTCGGACTCGAAGACATTTCATCTGGCCAAATGTACCGGGGTTTGAGCCTAAATTCCGAAGCGGCTTTAATAGAACGGGGGTTGATGTCGGCCACCGAGGACGCTTGCATTAATCCGTCTCCGAAAGACAAATCGACGAGAGGTGAGGCTTTATGCAGATAAAATCTAAATCGGGACGGGATTTTGAGCTGCCGTCGGATCAGGAAGAGGCAGATATTAACGCCGGCATAGCGGCAGACCCAGACACCCGGGAGCTTACGGATAAGGAGTTCCGGCGTCTTCGCCCCATGGGGCGGCCAAAAGCAGAGATCACAAAGGAGCGGATAACCATTCGGCTCTCACCCGACGTTGTTGCTAAATTTCGAGCCACGGGTAGCGGTTGGCAGTCCCGTATGGATAAGGCATTGCAGGAGTACCTGCAAGACCACAGCCCGGAAGATATTGAGAGGCTAGGTTAGGAGCTGGGGTCAGACCCCAAACCGAGCCTCCATCCTCTCCTGAAATTCCCTAGACCCCAACGCCTTGCCGGCAATGGCCGCGTATCGAATCATATCGTCCGTGCCCTCCGGCGACGGAGTAGCCACAAAAGACCGGTAACCCTCAAAACGCCTGTCCGGATCCGGCTGGTAATTCAGGTAGCAAGCGTGGGGCGTGTGCCACTTCGCCCCCAGCCCGTAGGCATGGCAACGGTAGCTAGACCACTGGTAATCTCCGGCATACTCCATCATCCCCGCTTTCACCGGGTTCAGTTCGATATACCGCTGGCATTGGAGGAAGTAGCTCTCTGTATCCACAAGGCAAGACTTGAATCGCCCCTCCCAGAGGGTTCCAGATCGCTCGTATTTGTAATTAAAGTACTGCGCATAGCGCTGGCCGAGGGCCTTCATGAACGCTGATAGCGCCTGATCCGTTCGTGGTGTCACTAATAGGTGGGTGTGATTGCTCATCAAAACCCAGGCGTGAATATCCACCTCATGTTCTTCCCGGTAGCGGGAGAGAAACGCTATGTAGGCGGCTCTGTCTGGAAAATCCTGAAAACAAACCTGCCGGTTATTACCCCGCTGAATCACATGCTGGGGCATCCCGGCCGGGCAAATCCTTTGGCGGCGGGGCATTTCACATTCCTTGTGAACTGATTTGTAAAAGCAACAATCTGCCGCAATTGAGTTCCAATTTCAAGTTGGGGTCAGACCCCAAGACATTTAGCCTTACTAAATGCACTGGGGTCAGACCCCAAATCAACCCGGTTGCTGGAGAACAAGAGGAAGGAATGCGACAATGCGGAATGTGTCGCTTAAGAGCGAAATCTGGAGGCTTGGATGTACGCGATAGAGTTTGAAACGGATATAAAGGATGGCGTGTTACGAATCCCAGAGAAATATCGGCAGCTTAAAGATGGCCATGCCAGGGTAGTGATTATGGTGCAAGAGGATCTGAAGCCAGAAATCGAAGAACTATCTCTGGATCTGAGTGGTTGCGAGGTTCAAGCCTTCTCGAACATCGATGCTCTAAAGATTCAGAGGGAAATGAGGGATGAGTGGTAAATATCTGCTTGATACTAACGCCATCATCTATGCAATTAATCGCAAACTAAAATTACCCCTTAACAGCTACGCCGTTTCTGTCATAACGAAGCTGGAGCTCCTGTCTTGGCCCTCTCTCACACGGGACGATGAGCGGCAACTGGAAGCAGTGCTTCAAAAGATCCCTGTCATTGAATTGGAAGCGCCGATACAGGATGCGGCGATAAAGATTCGAAGAACAACCTCACTGAAGCTTCCCGATAGCATCATTTCTGCCACTGCTATCGTCGGCGATTTTGTTCTTGTCACAGATGATGAGAAGCTAAGCAACCGACATGTGGGCAAGACCATTTCGCTTGCAGAGTTGGTGCCGTAACTGTGACTTCGCTCTGGGGTCAGACCCCAAGACATTTCACCCAACAAAATGCACTGGGGTCTGACCCCAAATTAACTCAGGAATTTAACCCACATGCACTACAGCTCCATGCTTCCGGATGTCCTCAAGATTGCCGATGCCGCCAGTGAAAAGGTCATGAGCATCTACATGACGGACTTTAAAGTGGATTTCAAAGCCGATGAGTCGCCGATTACGGCAGCAGACATTGCCAGCCACCGGGTAATTGCGGAGGGCTTACGCAATCTCAGTCATGATATCCCCGTGCTATCGGAAGAGGGTGCGGAGATCCCCTGGAGTGAGCGTAAAAGCTGGCACAGGTTCTGGTTGATTGATCCGATTGATGGCACCAAGGATTTCACCCAGCGTACCGGCGAGTTCACCGTCAACATCGCACTTATCGAAAACGGCGAGCCGATTCTGGGCGTTGTTACCGCCCCTGCATTAAAAGAAGCCTACTGGGGCCTGAAAGGCGAGGGCGCCTACAAGCGGGACCGTACTGGCAAAGTGCATCGCATCAGCGTAGCCGTCCCGAAAGAGGCCAAACGCGTAGTGGCCAGCAAAAACCACCTTAACGAAGAAACCCGCGCTTTTATCGACAAGCTGGGCGAACACGAATTGGTCCAGGCTGGCAGTTCTCTCAAATTCTGCAAAATCGCCGAAGGCCATGCGGACATCTATCCAAGGCTGGGGCCAACCTGTGAATGGGATACCGGCGCAGCTCATGCCGTGCTGTCAGCTGCCGGCGGCAAGGTGGAAACAATGGATCGCAAGCCTCTGCAGTACGGCAAGGAAGATGTACTGAACCCGCACTTCGTGGCATCCGGCGACTGGTACTGAGTTCGGTTGGGGTCAGACCCCAAGACATTTGGCCTGGCAAAATGCACTGGGGTCTGACCCCAGGTAAGTGTGTTGCAAGATGCAACGGCTGTGGTAATATGCAATGAATATTTGGCCACGCTACAGGAGGCTGCCATGACAACTGCCGTTCGTCTCGACGATACACTGGTTCGCCAGGCTGCTGCCGAGGGTGCGGTTCAACGGCGCTCGACCCCCAAGCAAATCGAATACTGGGCGGACATTGGTCGGGCTGTTGCTGGTGAGGTGAGTGCCGAGGACCTGATTGCCATCGTGCAGGGTATTCGCCAGATCAGGGTAGAGCCTGTGGTGGCTGAGCCGCTCACCAGTGAGGATTTGTGGGCCGAGGTGGATCAGGCTCGCGAAAGCGGCGAGCTGAGTCGCTCCATTGCCCATGGGCGTGTGGTGTATCAGGCCTCTGATGACAAACCCGGTTATCTGGAAGCACTCTATCCAGATGGTACGCGGGAAGTCGGGCAGTTCCGCAACGGGCGTTTCGAGGCACTGGGTAACCGTGCAGCCTGAACTATGGCTGCTGGTTGGTGGTAACGGTGCCGGCAAGACAACTTTCCATGAGCGGTTTCTCGCCCGCCGCAGGATCCCCCTGGTAAACGCCGACAACATTGCCCGCACTCTATGGCCGGATGCCCCCGAGAAACACAGCTATGAAGCAGCGCTGATTGCGGAAAAGGAACGGCATCGACTGCTTGAAGAGCGTCAAAGCTTCTGTTTTGAGACCGTCTTCTCTCATCCGTCGAAGGTCGATTTTGTAGGCGTTGCCAAGGCCGCTGGTTTTCGAATCCGGCTGTTTTATTTTCACCTGGAACTGACCTCACTGAATAAAGCCCGGGTGGCATCCAGAGTGAAATCCGGAGGGCATAATGTGCCGGAGGCCAAAATTGAGGCACGAATTCCAAGAACCCTGGTGAATCTTCGCCAATGCATAGGGCTGGCGGACGAGCTTCATCTTGTCGATAACAGCAGTCTTGATCGGCCTTATCTTCGGGTTGCGGTCTGGGAAGCTGGGCATTGGCGCACCTGCCAGGAAACCATACCGGACTGGGCGAAAAATCTCATCGACACCTGAATGCACTGGGGTCAGACCCCGACTGGTGTAGGAATCATGGAAGAGCCAAATCGTGAATTTTAAAATTACCGGGCCTATCCGGCAGCCAGAAACATTCGCTCAAGGCTCTGGTATCCGCGAACTTAAGCGCCTAAAGCGGGTATACGGCGATGCTCATTGGCGAAAACGCAAAGGCAATGCGACAATTTGCCTTGATAGCGGCGTAATCCTGGAGGCTGAAATCCACTGGTACGAAGCTTCCGGTATTGGTAAACGAGAGTTTAAAATTAAGCAAATCCTGGAATAAAGCTATGTCTCACCATTTTGTAGTATGCACAAAAAACACAGGCTACGAGGCTTCCCTGGAGCCTCGTAAGCTCTATGAAGTTGTTGAGGACTCTGCGGCCAGTGATTTGGATATGATCCGCGTTATCGATGAATCCGGTGAGAGTTACCTGTATCCGAAGGATTTATTTCTTCCAATCCCGCTGCCAAAGAGCATCGAAGAGCAAATTGCTCACGTCGCATGACTCCATGGTCAGTTTCGGCCTCGAAAAACGCCCACACCCGCTCAACATCATAGGTTTGGGGTCAGACCCCAAGACATTTGGTATGGCAAAATGCACTGGGGTCTGACCCCGACTGGTGATATGATCAGTATGGTCGATATGGTTGGAGGTCATTATGATAACGGAAACCAGTGCAGTGAAATTTCGCCAGAATCTGGGCGAGATGATTAATCAGGTCCAGTACCGTCACGATAGTGTCTTGATAAAAAAAGACGGCAAACCGGTGGCTGCCTTGGTTGATGCGCGCCTGTTTGGGCGGATCAGAAGGATGGAGGCGCGCTTTGAGGCCTTGAGCTCCCGCCTGGAACATGGGTTTGCCGCTGTACCTCAGGACGAGGGTATGCGGGAAATTGAAGAAGCGATCAGGAACGAACGCTCCGCAGACAAATAGGGAACATTCCAGGGATGGCATCCATTCAGGTAGTACTCGACACGAATGTCATTTTTTCCGGCATGGCGTACACGTCCAGCGTTCCAGGAAAGATCATGCAGGCTTGGCGCAGCGGGCATATCGAGGTTTTTCTTTCAGACTACATCCTTGATGAAGTTCGCAGAGTTCTTCCCCGGCTACGCCACCGCCATGGGTTGTCGGACGCGGAAGTTGATGACCTTGTGGATATTCTGTCTTTTCTCGCAGAGGTTATCGAACCTGAGGATTTACCCGGAGAGTCAGCAAGAGATATGAACGACACGCCAATGCTGGGAACGCTGGTGACAGGTATACGGCACCACTGTGTGAATTACCTGATCACCGATGACAAAGACCTGCTCGCTTTGGCTGACAGCTATCCCGTCATCACACCGTCGGAATTCTGGAGCCGCCATGGGGGATTGTAATTTGGGGTCAGACCCCAAGACATTTGGTATGGCAAAATGCATTGGGGTCTGACCCCAAATTGGTTTCAAGGGTATAAATGACCTGGTACGCGTTACAGCATAAACCTGCGCAGGGCGACCGTGCCCTGGCGCACCTGCAAAATCAGGATATCGTCTGCTTCTACCCGAAAGTCACGGTTGAGAAGATCAGGGCGGGTAAGCGCACTAAGAAGCTGGAGCCTTTGTTTCCTGGCTACCTGTTTGTGAATCTGGAACAGACCGATCCCCAGTGGGCGAAATTGCGCTCTACGCGGGGTGTTATCCGTGTGGTGAGTTTTGCGAACAAGCCCGCGGGCATCCCGGATGATGTCATTCAGCACGTCAAAGATAGCCTGGATGCGGTGGCAGAGCAGGGCGGTATCAAGCCCGGTCAGCAGGTGGAGCTGGACGATGGTCCGTTTAAAGGCATCAGCGCCATCTTCCAGGCCTACGACGGCGAGGAGCGCGCCATTGTGTTGATCAGCTTCATGCAGAAGCAACAAACCGTCAAAGTCCCCCTCTCTGCGCTCCACACCAAAAGCACCAGTAGGTCGGATTAGCAAAGCGTAATCCGACAACCCCTCCCCATTAACCACCAACCCCCAATAAACACCCAATTCATATGCATCTACGAAGCTTTCACAAAAAATTACACCGATAACAGCCTGAAACCATATGTCCGCAGTTTTGTCACTTGCTTGCCGTTCAAGATGCCGTAGAATCTGCGTCCTTCCAAGATGTACTAACTTTCAGCCAGACAGGGATTGAGTCCGGGAACGTCATTGCTGCAGTTTTCGTCCCTGTCTCTATCTCCCTTTGTTAAAAAATAAATCCTATGACCTCAAAACACTGGACCCTGGTCGGTGGGGCGGTAGCGTGCCTGACTGGCGCGATCTTCTCACCAAGCCTTTACGCCGCGCCCTGGGTTTCAACCGGTAGTATTCAGGAACGGCATGCGTTCCAGGCTCAGGCGGATGAGGGGGAGCTCAACCGCACCGTAACCACCTGGCCGATGATGCGGCCGGCTGAACAACGGCGCAACGGCCGGGAAGGCCAAATCAGGATTGCGGGCACAACGGACCCTTTCTTCCTGCGAGGGTTTGAAGCGCAGCCCAGAGAGTCGGTTGAGTCAAGCGCGAGTATGGAATGGCAAAGCGACCACCTGGCTGCAAAGCTTGAAGTAGGTTATGCGGCAGATCCCGAAGACGACGAAAGCCTGCGAGGCGACGGCTCCTATATAGCAGGCCTGGCCGCGAACTGGGTGGTCGGAGCCGGCTATATCGACCGCTGGTGGGGCCCTGGCTGGCAATCCAGCCTGATACTTTCCAATAACGCGCGGCCAGTACCAGCACTCTGGATCAACAGGGACAACCCGAAAGCATTTGATACGCCCTGGCTTTCCTGGATTGGCCCCTGGCAATTTACAGCCTTCCTGGGCCAGCTTGAGGAAGAACGCCACGTGCCGGATGCCTACCTCGCCGGTGCCCGCGTTACCTTTCGCCCGGTCCAGGGGCTCGATATCGGCTTGTCGCGCACCTTCATAATCGGTGGCGAAGGTCGCTCAGCCAGCAGCGAAACATTCTGGGATGCCATTATCGGTAACGACAATCCCCGGGATGCTGCTGAAGACCCAAGCAACCAGCTCGGCGCTGTTGATGTTCGCTATGGTTTTCCAGTCGGTGGTCAAACGGCGGGTATTTATGCCCAGATGATGGGTGAAGACGAGGCTGGGGGCTTCCCCGCCCGCAAATCCTGGCTAGTGGGTACGGACTGGACAACGCGAATCGCAGGCATGGATCAGCAGTGGTTTCTGGAAGGTGCTGATACACTCGCTGACAACCTGCTCGGCGACCCAATGCCGGATGTGTCCTATGAGCACAGGGTTTACCGTTCTGGCTATCGTTACAAGGGAAGAAACCTGGCAACAAGCATAGAAGCCGACGCCCAGGCAGTAACCCTTGGGGTATTCAACTTTACTGAAACCGGCCAACAACTTGGCTTGTCATTATCCTGGCTGGATCTCGCCGGAAAAGATGAAAGCCGTGTCTCCAACCCGGATCCGAATGTACAATACAGCGTCCCGCGCTGGAACCGGGAACTCGTTACACTGTCGGCCTCGTACAGCCAGCCGTTACCCATTGGAACGCTGAGCCTGCAGGCAATGCTCGCCGATGAAAAGATAGAGCTCATAGGGGGCAAAGAGCGAGACCAATGGTCCGCCTCTGCGTCCTGGCGATATGCCTTCTGATTCAAACACTGATAAGCGGCTACTACTATTAATGTCTGAAAAAACAAAGATGACCAGTGCCAGATGCATTGCTTTCATAGGCGCCTTCCTGGTGCTCGGGGGCTGCGCGTCCTATCCGGGCGGTGTGCACCCGGCAGATTCCTCTCAGAAATGGGGGTATACGGGGTCCACGGTTACCTATCTTCCCGATGAAGCCGGGCCGAGGCTTGAAGACGCCGTCGCTGGGCAGACAGTTCAGGTCGGTGACACGCCCTGGGGAGTTGCAACCGCACTTGTTGTCGAAAGCCGCTATTTCGCAGCGTCAGGCAAACGATGCCTGGCGGCCGAAATGAGTGCCGAAAGTAAGGAAAAAAAGCCCGTTAATGTCTGCGAATACGCCAATGGTACCTGGGGCGCCACCAAAGCAATCCGGCATAGCGCACGCAGTGGAGGCGCCAAATGACTAACCAACGCCCCGTTAGGACAGGTTACGGCCTCCTGCTGCTGATTCTGGCCATGCTGGCCCCGACAATGGCAGCCGGCCAAAGCTTCGGCGACATCCCCCAAAGCCAGCGCGACCAAGTGCTACAGGCCATGGAAAGCGGCTCCGTTCCCGATTCGGCTTCCAAAGGCGGCAGTTCGGAGCCCCAATCCAACACCAACTGGAAAACCGGCGCCACTTACGGCCCGGTTCTAACAGATGAAGAGCGTGAAGAAGTCCGCCCCTTTGGTGCAGAACTGTTCAGTGGTGGCTTCCGCGGCCTTCGCTCGGATGGTCTGAACCCCGATTATCGTGTACTTCCCGGGGACCAGGTCACGCTGCGGATCTGGGGAGCGGTGGATATTGACCAGGTAATGCCGGTCGACGCCCAGGGCAACATCTTTATTCCAGCCGTTGGGCCCGTGCAGGTCGAAGGCGTGAGCCACAGCCAGCTGGATGCTGTCGTTCGCCAAGCCGTGCAAGAGGTCTATCCGAACAACGTCAACGTTTACACAAACCTGCAAGGCGTTCAGCCAGTCGCGGTTTTTGTCACGGGTTATGTCGAGAAACCCGGCCGTTATGCCGGCGTGCCAAGTGATTCCGTACTCTACTTACTGGACCAGGCCTCAGGCGTGGACGACGAGCTGGGCAGCTACCGCAAGATCCGCCTGATCCGTGATGGTGAAACCATCGCCCGGGTCGATCTTTACGATTTCCTTCGCACCGGCACATTGAATCATCCACAGCTTCAGGAAGGCGACACGGTGCTGGTTGAGCCCCGTGGTCCGTCAGTTCTGGTTTCCGGGGATGTCGGGCGCCCGCATCACTTCGAGTTATTGCAAGACGAACTGAACGGCGAGAGCCTGGTCGATCTGGTTCAGCTGAAATCCGGCGTGTCGCATGTATTGCTGAGAGGCGATCGCAGGTCAGGGCCGTTCTTCGACTACCAGGAACTGGAAAAATTTGAAGAAAAAGAGATCTCTAATGGCGATGAAATTGTATTCCTGGCCGATCAGCGTTCGGACGAAATCGTCGTCCAGCTAGAGGGTGCCTACCTCGGTAGTTCCTATTTCGTGCTCTCCAAAGGCACTACGTTGCATGAACTGCTGAACGCTGTTGCTGTCGACCCCAACGAAACCGCCTTTGAAAGCATATCCATACGCCGCGAAAGCGTCGCCGAACAGCAGCGTACCGCCTTGGAAGAGAGTTTGCGCCGGCTTGAAACCACCTACCTCGGCGCGTCGTCTTCAACCGCTGAAGAGTCGGCAATTCGCATTCAGGAAGCCGAACTCATCAGCCAGTTTGTTCAGCGGGCCAGGGAAGTGGAACCCAACGGCCGGCTGGTTGTTGCCAACGAAGGCGAACTGGTTGATATCCGCCTGCAGGATAAAGACGTCGTAACACTGCCCCAGCGCACGGATTCCATCCTTGTGTCCGGTGAAGTCTACATACCGCAATCAGTGGTGTTCGTGGCTGGCAAGAATGCGATGGATTACATCGAAGGCGCTGGCGGCTTCAGCCAGCACGCCGATGAAGACCATATTCTTGTCGCCCGCCAGAACGGTGAGGTCCGCCGCGCCAGTGATGTACCCTTGCGCCCGGGTGACCAGATACTGGTGATGCCAAAAGTGGAAACCAAGAATCTGCAGATTGCCTCTACCGTCACCCAGATTCTTTATCAGATTGCAGTGGCAACCAAGGTAGCGCTGGATATCTAGTGACTGAAGCAACTTCCCGCAACCCCTGGCAGGTAACCGCCCACGTCTGGCACGCCCTGTTTCTGCGCGAGGCCATGGCCAGGGTGACGGCGGACCGCATCGCCTGGTTCTGGTTGCTAGCCGAACCCATCGCCCACGTATTGCTACTGGTGGGGGTTCGCACCATGATCGGTCGTGTGCGAATCATTCCCGGTGCCGAATTCATACCCTGGCTGGTAGTGGGGGTTACGTCCTTTATTCTGTTTCGCAACCAGATGACCAAAGGGATGCACGCCATCTCTGCGAACCGCGCATTGTTCGCCTACCGGCAGGTGCACCCAGCAGATACAGTTCTGGTGCGCTCGGGCCTTGAAGGCACCTTAAGCTCTATCGTAATGATCATTCTGGTGTGTGTGTTTACGCTGCTGGGCCAGGACATCATTCCGGTAGACCCCATGAAAGTCATGGGGTTCTGGGTGCTTATTTGGCTGTTCGGCATGGGCACTGGGCTGATTAGCTCGGTACTGGTGACGGTGCTTCCAGAGTCGCAAAAGTTCCTGTCGATGATTATGTTGCCATTGTATTTCCTGTCAGGCGTCATGATTCCGATCCAGTATTTCCCCCACGGCATCCGGGAATACCTTATGTACAATCCTTTGGTGCACGCGATTGAGTTTGTGCGATCTGGATTTTTCGAAGGCTATCGCATGGTTGATGGAGTGAGCGTGCTCTACCTCGGCTATTGGGTTGTCGGGGCCCTACTCCTGGGGCTACTGCTACAGGTCAGGTTCAAATCCAGGCTGATGTCCGAATGATTGAAGTCAGCCATCTGTACAAACGCTACCACGGCCCGTTTGGCGGTGACTGGGTGCTAAACGACATCAGCTTCACCATTCCCAGGAACGTCAGCGTTGGCATCGTTGGGCGCAACGGCGCTGGCAAATCCACTCTGCTCAGGTTGATAGGCGGCATGGACACACCAGATCGCGGCAGTGTTACCCGCCATTGCCGGGTATCCTGGCCCATCGGCCTGGGTGGCGGTTTCCAGGGCTCAATGACCGGCCGCCAGAACGTCAAGTTTGTTGCCCGTATCCACGGCGGCAACGACCGCATTCCGGACCTGATCGAAAAAGTGCAGGACTTTGCAGAAATCGGCAAAGCCTTCGACCAGCCGGTAAAAACCTATTCCTCCGGTATGCGCAGCCGCCTTGCGTTTGGCCTGTCGCTGGCCTTCAACTTCGATGTCTACCTGTCGGATGAAGCCACGGCCGTCGGCGACGTCGCGTTCAAAAAAAAGGCCACCCAAGCCTTCCGAGACCGGGTAGGCCAAGCCAGTATCATCATGGTGTCCCACCAGGAAGGCATGCTCAAAGACCTGTGCCAGGCAGGCATTCTGCTTCAGGAGGGCCAGGCCCTCTGGTTCGATGACATCAAAGACGCCATAAACCAATACCACGAGAGCCTCGGTAAATGATTCGCTTTTTCAAGAAGAACCCTTTCTGGCTTGTCGCTTTTGCCGCCATCGCTATTGCTGCGATTTACTGGGGCATTGTGGCTACTGATCGTTATGTTTCCCGCGCTCACGTGGTACTTCAGTCGCCAGAAATCAATCCGGCCTCTCTTAATGTGTCGTCATTGCTTTCCGGTACTAGTGGCTCTGGCGACCTGTTGTTGCTTAAAGACCATCTTGAATCCGTTCACATGCTCAAAACGCTTGATAAGAAACTGGACCTTCGTGAGCATTTCAGTAGCCCGGATATCGACTGGGTTGCCCGGTTAGACGGTACGGATGTACCCATTGAAACCTTCTACGACTACATGCAGGGGCGCATCAAGATCACGTTTGATGATTACTCCAGCTTGCTGAAAATAGAGGTACAGGCGTACACGCCGGAAATGGCCCAGAACATGACCCAGGCACTGCTGGATGAGGGCGAAAAGCACATGAACCTCATGGGGCAGCGGCTCGCGCAGGAGCAGGTCGAGTTCATCGACCAGCAGGCAAAAGAACTCGAAAAGCGGCTATTCGCGGCCCGGGACACCATTCTGGAATACCAGAACGAATACGGCCTTGTGGCACCCACACAAACCGTTGAGGCCATATTCACCACCGTGTCCCGCCTCCAGGCAGAGCTCGCATTGCTTGAGGCCAGAATAAAGTCCGAACTGAGCTACCAGAGTGAAGGCGCAGCGGAGATCAAGCGGCTGCGCAATGAAGCCAAAGCACTGGAACAGCAAATTGAAATCGAGCGTAGCAAGCTGGCCAGGGAAGACGGCGAGTCGCTAAACCGGGTATCCGCCGAGTACGAAACCCTGGAAATGCGGGCAAAGTTTGCCCTGGAACTCTATTCCAATGCCCTGACAGCGCTGGAAACCACACGCGTGGAGGCCTCCCGCAAGCTAAAGCAGATTTCAGTGTTGGAATACCCAACCCTCGCGGAATTCCCCACCAAACCGGAACGCCTGTACAACATCACCGTGTTCCTGATTATGGCCATTGTGATCGCCGGCATAGTGCACCTGATTGTTTCCGTGGTTCGGGATCACCGCGATTAAAGGCCGGGTATGATGGCTGAAGTGCCTGAGGAGTCGTTTAACAGCTGGGAGTCATTCTGCGAACATCGGGGCCTGGGCAACCGATCAGCCTATGCCATCGGTTTTAATCCCCACTGGCGCAGCACTCTTGCCCGATTTATCCAGAACAGCAAAATCAACCACGTGCGCGGGGCGAATCAGGTTCCAGCGGGTGCGATTGCCCTGATCTGGGGCCGGAAAGATATCAGTGAAAGCCTGGCGCAGAACATTACCCTGGTGCGGCTCGAGGACGGGTTCCTTCGTTCCGTGGGCCTTGGAGCCCAGTTTGCCCAACCCCTCTCATGGGTGTTGGATGACCAGAGCCTTTACTTCGATGCCACTGCCCCGTCCAGGCTGGAATCCCTGTTATCCGGGCATCAATACACCGACGGAGAAAAAAACCGGGCACGGAACCTGCTGGAACAAATCAGGCAGGCCGGCATCAGCAAGTACAACACTGGCTCTGGCGAATGGAGCAGGCCTAAAACATCCCAACGGGTCATTCTGGTGCCCGGGCAGGTCGAAAGTGATGCATCCATCCGTTTCGGTGCACCAGAAGTAAACACTAACTTCGCTTTGGTAAAAGCCGTTAGGCAGACAAATCCTGATGCGTGGATTATCTACAAACCCCATCCGGATGTGGTTGCCGGGGCAAGAAAGCCGGGCAGCGAAGAGAGCCGAACGCAAGACTACGTTGATGAAAGTGTTGCTCACCTGAACATCACCGCGTTACTGGATGACGTCGACGAAGTCCACACGATGACGTCCCTCACGGGTTTTGAAGCGATCATCCGAAATAAACCGGTAACCTGTTATGGGCTACCGTTCTACGCAGGCTGGGGGCTGACCAACGACAAGGTCTCCTGCCGCCGGCGCCATCGACAATTAACACTGGAAGAACTGGCGTATTCAACCCTGGTGCAATACCCGCTTTACGTCAGCCGGTATACAGGCCAGTACACATCGCCGGAACGCATTCTCCAAGAGCTGAAACAATGGCACGAACAGCCAACAACCTGGCAAGACAGCTTAAAGAAAGCGGCGAGAAAGGGTATCAACCTGCTCAGCGGCGCGAAGTAGCCGCAAACCAGGAGCAGGCCGAGTCTCCCGTAAACCACCAGCGGATAGCCATTGTGGGTACCCTGGTGGACACCATGCTCGGATTTCGTGGTGAGCTTATCCGCGAAATGGTAACAGCGGGCCATACGGTATTTGCGTTTGCTACTGATTACACCAAGGAGACCAGGGCAGCGATACGGGAAATGGGCGCGGAGCCAGTGCTTTACCGGATGGGGCAGGTAAGCACCAATCCCCTGGGTGACATTGCCGCGGTGTGGCAGCTTTATCGGCTTTTCAAGCGACACAACATTAGCCTCAGTTTTTGCTACTTCTCCAAACCCTCCATCTACGGAACAATCGCCGCCAAAATGGCGGGCGTGCCATTTAGGGTCGCCAAAATAGAGGGCCTGGGCCGCATATTTACCGTTGGGCCGAAGGGCGACAGTTTCCGCAAGCGCTTTGTCCGCAAGTTAATGATCCGCCTGTTCCGCTTCAGCCTCCCAATGGCGCACCGGTTGTTGGTACTGAACCAGGGCGATAAAGAAGACCTTGAAAGCTTTGGTATTCGTTCGCCAGAGCCAGAAATGCTGGGTGGCATCGGTGTGTGCCTGGAAAGGTATTCCTTCCGTCCACCCATTACCGACCCCGTGCGCTTCATCTTCATAGGCCGCTTGCTGCATGAAAAAGGCGTGCGCTATTACATCGAAGCTGCCCGCGCGCTTCGGCGCAGCTACCCGAAAACGGAATTTATCCTGCTGGGAGCACCAGATGCCAAGCCGGGCGCGATAAACCGCGACGAGCTGAAACAGCTTGTAGAAGAAGGCCTGATTATTTATCCGGGCCTGGTGAAAGACGTTGTGCCGTGGCTGGCAGACAGCAGTGTATTCGTATTGCCAACCTATTACCGGGAAGGCGTACCCCGCAGCACCCAGGAAGCGCTCGCCATGGGGCGGCCGGTTATAACCACCAGCATGCCCGGATGCCGCAAAACCGTCGTAGAAGGTGAAAACGGCTTCCTGGTTCCACCACATAACCAGGCCGCGCTGGAGAAAGCCATGCTGCGCTTCATTCAGGAGCCAGAGCTTATCCGCCCCATGGGCCTGGCCAGCTACCATCTGGCAAGAGAGCGTTTCGACGTGCGCGAAATCAACAAAACGATTTTCCGCCTGCTAGATCTTAATCCAGTCCACTTAAAGTAAGACTATGACCCAGACCAAAACCTTCCTGATCACCGGCGGCGCCGGCTTTATTGGCTCCGCCGTTGTCCGTGAACTGATCAAAAACACCGCACATACGGTAGTGAACGTCGACAAACTCACCTACGCCGGCAACCTAGAATCCCTTGCCAGCGTAGAGGGCGACAACCGTTACCGCTTCGTTCAGGCCGACATCTGTAACGCCGAAGCCATGAGCGCGATATTCAGCGAGCACCAGCCAGACATCATCATGCACCTGGCCGCCGAAAGCCACGTAGACCGCTCCATAGACGGCCCCGCCGCCTTCATGGAAACCAACATCATCGGCACCTACACCCTGCTGGAAGCCGCAAGAAGCTACTGGAAAACCCTGCAAACCAACAACCCGGGAAAAGCCAACAACTTCCGCTTCCACCACATAAGCACCGACGAAGTCTACGGCGACCTGGCCGAAAACGTAGGTCGGATAGAGCAAAGCGAAATCCGACAAGATCCCCAACAACCCAATTTGCCATTATTCACCGAACAAACCCCCTACGCCCCAAGCAGCCCCTATTCAGCCAGCAAAGCCAGCTCAGACCACCTAGTCAGAGCCTGGCAACGCACCTACGGCCTGCCAACCGTTATCACCAACTGCAGCAACAACTACGGCCCCTATCACTTCCCGGAAAAACTTATCCCGCTGGTCATCCTCAACGCCTTGGCCGGCAAACCTCTACCGGTTTACGGCGACGGCAGCCAAATCCGCGACTGGCTCTACGTAGAAGACCACGCCCGCGCTCTGATTCTGGTGGCGCAAAAGGGCGGAATAGCCGAGACCTACAACATCGGCGGCCACAACGAAAAGAAAAACCTGGAAGTGGTGGAAACCATCTGCGATGTCCTTCAAGACCTGGTCCCCAAAGAAACCAGCTACCGCGACCAGATCACCTTCGTAAAAGACCGCCCCGGCCACGACCTGCGCTACGCCATAGACGCCAGCAAGATCGAAAAAGACCTGGGTTGGAAGCCCGAAGAAACCTTCGAAACCGGCCTGCGCAAAACCGTACAGTGGTATTTGGACAACAAAACCTGGTGGCAACGGGTGCAGGACGGCAGCTACCAAGGCCAGAGGCTGGGAGTAAACGCTTAAAGTCTTTTTTGCCACGGACACTCACTGACGCTCACGGACGAGAAGAGAGAAAAATGATTAGGGAAGAAGATATTACCTACAGGATACGTGGGGCGATTTTTGAGGTTAATAAAGTGCTGGGCCCCGGTTTTCTCGAGGGGGTTTATCAAAAGGCGCTTGAATTTGAATTAAAGCAGAGGGGGCTGGCGGTTCAATCAGAAGTGCCACTCAACATAACCTACAAAGGCCAACTGGTAGGCGAACATCGTCTGGACTTACTGGTTAACAACCTGGTTATTCTCGAACTGAAAGCACAACAACGGCTGCCGCTCTCAGCGGAACCCCAGTTAATCAATTATCTGAAAGCCACCGGAAAGTCAGTCGGCATGCTCGTAAACTTCACTTTCCCGAAAGCGTTTATTAAAAGAATTGTTTTATAGCCACGGACCCACACGGACAAAACATTAATTGGTTTTTCTTTTCGTCCGTGAGCGTCAGTGAGTGTCCGTGGCAAAAAAAGGTTTAAAAATGAAAATCCTACTCCTAGGCAAAACCGGCCAAGTCGGCTTCGAGCTCCACCGAACCCTCTCCCCCCTGGGCACCATCACCGCCCCAGGCAGGGCAGAGCTCGATCTGACCAACGAACATGCCGTAGCCGACTACCTGGAAGCCCACCAGCCAGACCTGATCGCCAACGCCTCCGCCTGGACTGCAGTCGATGCCGCTGAAGACCATCAGCGTGAAGCCTTCAGACTGAACGCGGGCCTGCCTGAGCAGCTGGCCAGGTTCGCCGCAGAGCAGGGCGCTTTCCTGGTGCACTACAGCAGCGACTATGTGTACCCGGGTAATGGCGATCAGCCATGGCAAGAGACAAGCGCGACCGGGCCCCTGAGCGTCTACGGTGCCTCCAAGCTGGCCGGCGACGAGGCGATCCAGCAAAGTGGTGCAGAACACTTCATCTTCCGCACCAGCTGGGTCTACAGTGCCCGCGGCAACAACTTCATGAAAACCATGCTGCGGCTGGCCAAAAGCAAAACCGAACTCAACATAGTGGCAGACCAGATCGGCGCACCCACACCGGCACGGCTGATTGCCCAGATAACTGCCATGGCTGTCCACAGCAACATAGCCGGTGGGCTTTACCACCTGGCCCCTGCCGGAGAAACCAGCTGGCATGGCTTTGCACAGGAAATTTTTCGCCTGGCCAACGACCACGGTGAACATTTAACCATGGGCCCCGAAAACGCCCACCCCATCCCCACCAGCGACTACCCGACACCAGCACAAAGGCCGCTGAACGCAAGGATGGACCTGACCAAACTGGAAACCGCCCTGAACATCCAGCTACCACACTGGCAAAGCCAACTGGCACTGACCCTGGGCGAATACCTGGAGAACAAATGAAAGGCATCATCCTCGCCGGAGGTTCCGGCACACGTCTACACCCCATCACCCACGGCGTATCCAAGCAGCTTCTGCCAGTGTACGACAAACCGATGATCTACTATCCCATCTCGGTGCTAATGCTGGCAGGTATACGCGATATCTTGGTTATTTCCACCCCCGACGACCTGCCTCAATACGAGAAACTACTGGGTGACGGCAATCAGTTTGGCATCAACTTCAGTTACGCTGAGCAACCCAGCCCGGACGGGCTCGCACAGGCCTTCATCATCGGTGAGGAATTCATCGGCAACGATTCCGTCTGCCTGGTGCTGGGCGACAATATCTTCCACGGCCAGCACTTTTCCGATCAGTTAAAACGTGCGGCCGCCAAAACCAGTGGCGCGACTATATTCGGCTACATGGTCAGAGACCCCGAACGGTTTGGTGTTGTGGACTTTGATGAGAGCGGTACTGCGCTGTCTATCGAAGAAAAGCCAGCGAAGCCGAAATCCAGTTACGCGGTAACCGGCCTCTACTTTTACGATAACGACGTGGTAGAAATCGCTAAAAACGTAACGCCGTCCACCCGAGGCGAGCTGGAAATTACTTGCATAAACAACGCCTACCTTGAACGTGGCGATCTTAATGTAGAACGGCTTGGGCGAGGCTTCGCATGGCTGGACACTGGTACTCACGACAGTCTGCTGGAAGCCAGTAGCTATGTGCAGACCATTGAACACAGGCAGGGATTGAAAGTCGCTTGCCTAGAGGAAATAGCGTGGACACAAGGGTGGATCTCCGATGCATTCCTGGCTGAGTGTGCAGAAAAGCTGAGAAAAACTAATTACGGAGCTTATTTGGAAGCGCTGCTGATCAGCCGGCGCTGAATTCCAAAAAGAACTGAAGAATTGTTATTAATTAATGGATTATTTGTATGAAGAAGATCTTTTCCTCAGAAGTAACTAAGCCAAAAGAGATAGACTACGAGGGCTGTATCGATGTTTTCAAAGACGGGCATGTCACCGGCTGGGCATGGTGCCCCAGTGCCCCTGAGGAAAGCCTTGATCTGGAGGTGGTTACCAAGTCAGGCAAGATCCTGGGGCGTGGTATGGCGAGTGGTTTTAGGGAAGACCTGAAAAAACAGGATATTGGCACCGGGAAATACGGCTTCAGCATAAAAATCTCTATTCCAGATGGTGAAGAAAACCTTGAACTCATGCTGCTGGAGTCGAGTTCAAGAAAAATGGTTTCGGCAAAGCCGTTAACGTTGGAAAACCTGCGAAAGTTTGAAATCAGTTTTGAACATATCGAGTGGTCACACCTGCGCGGCACCATTCATGCTCCAAGCCTCGAAGATGAAAGCATAGGCTTAATACTAACCAATGAGCACGGAGAGAAAGTTGGTGAGAGCGGTGCCGTGCTCAGTGACAGTGGTATATATAAGTTCAATATTGCGTTACCTACAATCATTTGTGACGGCAATTTCCATGCATTAACGGTCTCGACGGTGGGAGGGCCCATTGCAGAAGCCACCTATCTAGATGTGTTCCCTAACATTCAGACTCCCTGGGAACACCTTGTAGGCAGCGCAAAAGAGTTGAATTACGCAGCACTCTCGAAAACAGCTGGTTATCGTTACGCTTCTCTACGCAAGCAGCTCGAAGAAATAAGCCAGATGACGGACGCTGCCGAAGCTCGTGTAAGAACCGAAAACGTTATTTGCGCGCACGACCTGGTTGTTGAGGGGTGGCAGGGCCGCAAGAAGTACCCCAAGCTAAAGCTCCCAAAAGTCGCCAACCCAGACGTGACTATCGTAATCCCGGTACACAACAAGTTCGAGCTGACCTACCATGCGCTGGCCTCCATTATTTTGGCCTGGAACAAAGCAAGCTTTGAAGTCGTCGTGGTTGATGATTGCTCCACCGACAAGACCACAGAA
Organism: Marinobacter sp. ATCH36; assembly: GCF_023555055.1. GTDB lineage: Bacteria > Pseudomonadota > Gammaproteobacteria > Pseudomonadales > Oleiphilaceae > Marinobacter. The sequence continues at coordinate 267,332 of NZ_JAMJPL010000004.1, read as the reverse complement.
CTTGCTGATATCGTTGAGAACGTGGACGTTATTGTAAACGAGCAAAACCTTGGCTTCCTGCGAAATTGCAACAAAGCCGCGAGAGAGGCCAAAGGCCAATACCTGGTGATGCTGAACAATGACACTGAAGTAACCTCAGGCTGGCTGGATGAGCAGATAGCCACATTTGCGCGTTTCGACGATGTGGGTATGACCGGCTCCAAACTGATTTACCCGAACGGAGTGCTTCAGGAAGCCGGCGGAATTGTGTGGGATAAAGGCAATCCATGGAACTTGGGTAATGGGCAGAACGCAGAGGCGCCGGAATGGAACTACGCCCGTCAGGCTGATTACCTTTCCGGTGCCTCACTGATGATACCCACCAAGGTGTGGGAAGAAGTGGGCGGCTTCAGTGACGAGTTCGCACCAGCGTATTATGAAGATACAGATCTTGCCTTTAAGATCAGGGATGCTGGTTTCAAAACCGTATATGTGCCCCACTCGGTGGTTGTACATTTTGAAGGCATGAGCAACGGTCGGGACCTTACCCAAGGTATCAAGAAAAACCAGGCCATTAATGCTCCGAAATTCCGCGCCAAATGGGTAGACGCCTATATGGGCAACGGCCAGGCATACCTGGATAACGTTCGCTTCAATAAAGATCGCAACGTTGCCTACCGGGTTTTGATGATCGACTACGCAGTTCCGCGCCCCGACCATGACGCAGGTTCTTACGCAGCAATTCAGGAAATGCGGATGCTCCAGGCCAATGGCTGCAAGGTCAGCTTTGTGGCTGAAAACATGGCTCACATGGGCAAATACACTGATAATCTCCACCGCATGGGGATTGAAACTTTCTACGCACCTTTTAGCACTTCCATTGATCAGGTTCTTCACGAACGCGGTGATGAGTTCGATATTGTTTACATCACCCGCTACGACGTTGCCGAACGGCATCTCCCCACAATACGCAAGTACACCAAAGCCAAAGTATTGTTCAATAATGCAGACCTTCATTTCCTCAGGGAACTGCGCGCAGCCCTGGCCGCTAAAAAGTCCGACCTCTCGGGCCCACTAGCGACCCGGGATAGGGAACTGACGTTGATGCGGAAAGTAGATGGAATCCTCTCCTATAACCCGACAGAGCACGCAGTGATCCTCAGCCACAACCTTAAAGGCGATAATCTCTTTATTTGCCCATGGGTATTGGATGGCCGTGGACATAAAACACCGTTTGAAAAGCGGGCCGGCATTGGCTTCCTTGGCGGCTTTAAGCACCTGCCAAATATTGAAGCAGTTGAATTTTTTGTCGAAACAGTGATGCCACTCCTGCGAAAGCAGCTACCTGGCGCTAAATTCCATGTCTACGGTAGCGGCATGCCGGAAAACTTTAAAAAGTTTGAGGCGGATGATGTGATACTGGAAGGGTTTGTAGAAAATCTGGATGAGGTGTTTGAAACCCATCGGGTGATTGTTGCGCCCCTGCTTTCCGGCGCTGGTATCAAGGGTAAAGTACTGGAAGGAATGTCATCAGGTGTTCCTCAGGTGCTTAGCCCGGTAGCAGCAGAAGCAACAGGATTGACCCATGGTGTCAGCGCAATGATTGTAGAAGAGCCCCAAGCCTGGGTTGATGCAATTAAAGAACTTTACGAAAACGAAGAGCGTTGGCAGCAGATATCAGAAAATGCATTGGCGTTGGCGAGAAATAACTTTAGCCTGAGCAACGGGATCAAGGGGATGAAAGGCGTTCTGGAAGGCATTGGCGTGTACCCTCCCAATCGCATCAGGGCGTTATTGAGCGCTTGAGCTATTGATTCATGGTCACCTGGTAGGTTTAAGGTGAAAGAACTCCGGAAGAAAGAATATGCGAAAAGTAATCCTGCACTACCACCTCTTTAAAAACGCTGGCACGTCCCTGGACGCGGCGTTTAAAGAAAACTTTGCAGATGGTGAATGGGTCACCAAAGAGTTTCCCGGGAATCCGAGGGAGAACAGGGAGCAGGTCGCAAAATGGATTGCGGAGAATCCCCAGGCGAAAGTTTTCTCATCGCATACGGCTTTCCTTCCTCCCCCTCAGATAGAAGGGGTAAAGGTATTGCCCGTCATCTTCGTACGCCACCCCATTGATCGAATAGCTTCTGCCTATACGTTTGAAACCAAACAGGGTGGCGACAGCTTCGGCGCTGTGCTGGCGCGCAATACCGATCTCTCCGGCTATATCGAGACCCGCCTGGCACTGCCAAACGACCGCCAGTGCCGCAACTTCCATATGCAGCGCTTGGCGATGATGTTTGGTGAGAAACAGGGCGACGAATTTACCCGCGCCAAGAAGGCGGTGCAGACATTGCCATTCGTCGGCATTGTCGAGTTATTCGTTGACTCAATGGCCCGCTTGGAGCAATTGCTGCAGAACGAAAGCTTCGAGGGCATACGCTTGAAGCCAGTTGAGAAGAACGTCACCCGCGATATCAAGAAAACTGTGAGCGAGAAGCTCAAAGAATTTGAAGAGCGGATTTCGCCAGAAGTGTTCGTCAAGCTGATGGAGGCGAACCAAGACGATCTGTCGCTCTACGACCTGCTTTTAGAGGAAAGAGGTAAAAATGGAACCGTTTGAAAAGCCAATTATGGTAACACGCCCTTTGTTCCCAGATTTGGAGCGATACTATGCGCAGCTTGAGAGTGTTTGGGAAAGCAAGTGGCTTTCCAATAACGGACCTAAGCATAAAGAGCTTGAAGCCAAGCTAAAAAGCTATATCAAAGCAACAAACATTTCACTTTTTAACAACGGCACCATTGCTTTAATGGTAGCAGTGCAGAGTCTTCGCCTTCAGGGTGAAGTGATTACTACACCCTTTACTTTCCCAGCGACGACCCATGTCTTAGCATGGAACAATATAACGCCAGTTTTTTGTGACATTCATCCTGAGCGATTAACAATTGACCCTCAAAAAATAGAAAGTTTGATTACTGCTAAAACTACAGCGATTCTGGCGACTCATGTCTATGGCATCCCTTGCCATGTAGAAGAAATACAGGATATTGCTAACCGCCACGGTTTGAAAGTGATTTATGACGCTGCCCATGCCTTTACTACCGAGTATAAAGGTAGACCAATAGCAGAGTATGGTGATATTTCGATGTTCAGTTTCCATCCTACTAAGTTATTCCATACGGGCGAAGGCGGGGCGCTCGTTTATAACGACCCCAACCTCAAAGAAAGAATAGAATATCTAAAAAACTTCGGAATTAAAAATGAAGAAGAGGTGATACTCCCCGGGATTAACGGCAAAATGGGCGAACTTCAGGCCTCGCTAGGTCTTGAAGTAATTGAATTGGTTTTAGAAGAGCAGGAAAAGAGAAGAAAAATCCGGAAAGGTTATATTGATTTGTTAGCGTCGGTCAAGACTGTGGTGCCTCTCTTAATGCCAAGTGACACAACTAATAGTTATCAATATTTTTGTGTGCGGATAGAATCATCGACAACACCGGGGGATCGACGGAATAAAATATTTGATGCGCTCAAAGTCAACAATGTATTTTCGCGAAAATATTTCTATCCTTTGGTTAGCGAATATCCTTGTTATAAGGGCAGCCCTACCTCAAGCTCAGGAAATTTAAAGGAGGCGACTGAAGTATCCAATGAGGTGCTTTGTTTACCTTTTTACGGAGATTTATCTTTTGAAGATCAAAAAGCTATAGTCAGGATAATTGAAGATGCAAGCTGAGATTATACGGTTTCAAGCTGAAAATTTGCTTTTAAATTATGACCAAGAAATCTTAAGAGCTGGCAGATCTCTTGGTATCCGCCCTAATTCCGACTTGGCCGAGCGTTTTCTGCTCTTTCTGATGCTTCTTACAGACAAAGACCAATATTCAGTCCTCAAGGTTTGTGATACCCCCGAATTTCGAGATTTTTTCTTAGGACAGCTCAGATATTTCAGGTTTAAGGAGCTCCTTGAAAAAGAGGGAGTATCTAATTGGACGATTCCAAAAAACTTTCTTCTAGCTGTTAAGCTTTCTAATCTTTATGGGTTAGGCAATGAGTTTTTTGTTGATTATTCTAACGAGATTTTTTCTGTTAAAGGTGGAGAAAATTTTGACTATCGTGGCCTTTATGCAACCTCAAAATTAGCAGACCAACGTCCACAATTTCTGTTCTTTAATGAAAACAAAAAAAAAGAATTTACCAGATGGGTCAATTTCTTTTCCACGCGCCTAGAGCTATTGGCTGAAAAAGCTTTGAGTGAGCCTTCAGATAAGAAGAAAAGTGAACGCGATAGCGTACTTTTCTTGTTGGGTCATGCGCAGCCACTGAAAAACGTAGGTAGTCATTGGAGGCAGGCCATATCATATGCCTATGGCTACGCTTTAGAGTTTCCGGAAACTGACGTTTATTTGGTTGTGACTAATGAATGTGCTACCAAAGATTTTGAATTCAACTTACATGCTTTGCCAAAAGATTGGCGAGTAATTTTGATGGGCCAGGTAAGCTCTGTAATAGGACAGACATTACCTGGTAACATGAAAATAAATCTTAAAGACCCATTTCAAGATAATTATCTTAGTGATATTTGTGAAACACTATTATGCATCAGACCTTCAATAACATTTTTCTGGCTCGGTTTTTTTCAATCAGAGATTCCTTTAAAAGGACTAGCAAAAATATCTAAATTGTTTGCAATCGAGTTCCAGGCTGGGAATGAGCCAAGTAAGTATTCAAAATATATTTTTTCGCAAGGAAAATTTGAAAATAGAGGGAATGATCAAGGAGAGTTTTTTTATATAGAGCATCCAATTCCCCTTATTCCTGAAAGTAAGTCTCTAGTAAGAAACAAAACGGACGTCTGTATAGGAAACCGGAAGGTCTTCGTAACTACATTAGGAAACGGACGAATTGAGTCTGCGTTACAGAGGTACAATGATAGATTCTTAACTAAGTTCCGTGACTTCGTAATTAAAAATAATATAATCTGGGTTTTTATTGGGGTAAAAGATAAATCAAAATGTCTCAACTCTGAAGTTTTAAATGATCTCTACGATAAAGGCTACCTCCATTTTTACCAGTTTGTGGACGACTTGAGGAGCTTTTATGAGCACTGTGAAGCCTATGTTCATTTACCTCTTTTGAACGGTGGAGGCTGGGGAATAGCTTTAGCCGCTATCGAAAAAGTTCCTTGTCTCGTCTCCCTTGGTACAGATGCAGATAATTTTTTACCAGATGAAGCTCTCTATAATCCAGAAGATGAGGATATATTTTGGTCTAAAGTTGAGGCACTTTTTAAAGATGATCAATTCCGCAATATTTTAGTTGAAAAGCAGGTTTCTTGCATTAATAACCATTCTCCAAGAAATGTTGCCAAAAGACTTTATTTCTCGGTGTCTCAACTTTGAATTATAAAGGATGCTTTGAATCATCGTGACTACGTCGATATTTACTTTAAAATTCCGAAGATGAAATAGTAAAATTAATGTAAAGGGATTTGAAAATTTTGACGATTCAAAAAATTTATGAAGATCATCATATAACCTGTTGCTTTCAGAATGGACAAAGAAATAATTCTTTGATCTTCACATTTGGTGGAATGTTTTCTAGACCCAATAACAGTCTTTTTTTATGGTCTGGTGAACCAATAAAGAAAATTGGATATCCTGCGTTCGGCTTTACTGCGAAGGCTCAAAATTGGTACCCAGCTGCGTCGGTACTTAAAGCAATTCAGTTGATAAAAAGTCATCCTCAATACCAAACCGAAAATAAGGTTGGCTATGGCTATTCAATGGGCGCTTATGCTGTACTCAAATATGGAGACGCATTAAGTTTATCGAGTGTTTTATCGCTCTCACCACAGTTCTCAATAGATCCATTTGATATTAAAGACCCAAGGTTCAATCGACACTTTAACCCCGAAAATAATAAAGATATGAAAGTTGCAGAGGGGGATTATAGTGGCAAAGCATTCTTAATTGTGGATCAGTATTCGAAGAGGGACTATGAACATGCTTTGCGGATCAGTAGTGCTTTGTTAGTCGATTTAATTCATTCGCCTAACTTTGGGCACGGTCTAATAAACGCATTTCGCGGAACTGAAATTCTTTCAGATCTTTTATTCTGTTGTATAAATAATGATCTGCGTGAGATTAAAGGCATTGTTTCTAAGCGACGTCGCTTCGCAAGTGCTCGCCCTGTGGGCATTGCAAATCGGCTTGCACCAAACCATCCAAACTTGGCGTTGGCTGTATTTGCGAAATATCAAGAGCATTTTACAGGGCGAGATCTTGAAATTTTCATTCGGCGCTTTAGTTCACCTCATCTTGCAGAGCGTGCAATAGTTGAAATTCGCGGAGCGATTTAAAAGAAAATGGCTTAATTTTTTAATAGTGTAGGTATTTTTTTCCAAGTTCAACAAGGTTTTCTTCAACCTAAAAGTAAAAATGAACGTTTTTTGGTTTTCTTGGAAATACGAGTTGGTAGAATTATGCCTTTTGCAATCACGTAAAGATTTTTTGTGTTTTTAAAAAAATCCAAACGGTGTCTTATTTAAGTGAGCTTTTGGATATTTTTTTTAATCTGTCGTAAAATAAACCTCTTTTAATAGTGACCTATATCTTATGTTGATGCTTAGCATGGCCGCAATCACCGTTTACCAAGGCTTGTGCGTGTTGAATGATTCTGCGAACGTAAAAAGAAAAATTTTAAACCCAAGATAAAAGGGAATTCCTGGGTTTTATTTATATATATTTAAGTTAGGAGGCTAATTTGTGTTTGAAAGAAAAAAAGTTTTCGTGCTTTCAGATAACTGTGAAATGGCGTCATTCATAAAGGCGTTGCTTGACGAAAGTTCAATGGTTGATGTGGATTATTTTTGTTCACCGGTTTCTCCGCTGCGGTCAAGCGGCTTCGATTGGGCCAGTCCGGTAAATCTAAAAAATAATGTAAATGTCTATTCCGGCTACGACATTGGTATTTCCTGTCATAGTAAACAAATTTTTCCCGAAGAACTGGTTAATTCTGTTCCGTGTTATAATGTTCATCCTGGGTATAATCCGTTCAATAAAGGTTGGTATCCTCAGGCTTTTTCAATTATAAATGGTTTGCCGGCTGGATGCACAATACATCGTATGACCGCGGATATTGATGGCGGTCCAATTGTAGACCAAGCGATGGTGCCTATATACTCAGACGATGTCTCTGAGACTGTTTATCGTAGAGTTTTGGAAAAGGAGAAGGAGCTTCTTCGACTTAATATAGATAATCTGATTTTTAGCTCTAAACCTCTCGGAAGGTTGGTCGAAGATAAAGGTAATTATAATTCCGTCTCAGATTTTCGTGCGCTGCAATTGATAGATCTTGATGAGGAAGTAAGGATCGGGGATTTTATAAATCGTATGCGAGCGCTTTCACATCCTCCTTACTGGAACGCATTTTTTGTTGACACTGAAGGTCAAAAAGTTTTTTTAAGGGTTGAGACGAAAAAAGGTATTCAATAAAAGGTTAATACTGTTTTCGGGTTAAGGTCAGGGCTGTTCTTAATCGCGCAAAATTCAAAAAAATTTTTTAAGAGATTTGTGATGACGAAACTCATTGTTCATTGCGGTATGCCTAAAACTGGAACCTCCCTTGCCCAGTTCTATTTTAATAAGTTGGGCAATAAAGGTTACATAAATTATTTTGATAAATTTAAAGCCGGGATTGCTCATCATAAGCTTGCAAATTCGGTTATTTCAGGCTCTCCAATCGATGATTTTTATAACGAGTTAATTAATTTCGGTTGTTCCGATAAGTGTTCCGTTATATCATCCGAGAGCTTCAGTAATGGATTTGGTAGCGATATTGGCAATATTTCAAATTTTTTTGATCGCTGCGGTAAAATCTCTGAATTGAAGGTTTATCTTGTGCTCCGCCGATTTGATTCATTTTTGGATAGCATGTATTGCCAACAAGTGAGATTCGGAAGCTTTAAAGGCGACATTTCCGTTTACATTAAGTCCAGAAGAAAATGGTTCGAAATGTTTTTGAGGGGAGTGGCGAAAATGAAGGCGCAGCACGCACAGTCCTTGAGTATACTGGCTTATACGAAACAGTTTGACGTTGTTGATGTTTTCTCGTCTATACTAGGTATAAATCAGAATGTAACGGAAAAAGCGCTTCTTGGTTTGAGGGATACTTCTAAATTTTCATATAAGTCACAATTATTTTTGCATTTTTTGGATGAGATCAACGAAAAGTTCGGTCTTAGGATAGATCGAAAAACTGCAGTCTCGGTTCTCTCGAATCCAGATTTTGAGTTTTTAGATGATGAGAAAAGATATACGTTCATTGGAAACGATGAAGCCAGAGAATTGAACAATTTTGCGCTACGTCTCGCGGAGGTGAATAACCTCAAAGAATATGCCGATGCTTTTGGTTCTAGTATTGATTTTTCAGATCGGGGCGCCGTTTTACCGATGGTATTTGATGCACTGTCCTCGACGGATGTTTTTGATGTGATTGAATATGCGAAAACAACCCATGATGAACGTTTCGCTCTCTTTAAGTAGCCGTAATTTTGTTCAGGTTTGGTGCGCGTTTAATTAAAAACTGATGTATTTAGGAATGCCCATGTTGAATGCGTCGGGTTTTTTTTAGCAGAAGTTTTTTAATTTAAACAATTGGAGATTTTGAGTTTTTAAAACCTAAAGATTTGGTCGATGGCTGGCACTAATTCTGTTTTCATAGTTGGGTTTCATCGTTCTGCGACTTCTTTGCTGTCAAGCATTCTTGAGAACAGCGGACTTTTCGTTGGCGCTTATTTGATGCCCGGCGCCTTGTCTAACCCCTTGGGCCACCATGAAGATATGGCGGTTGTTAACTTGCATGACGGTGCCCTTTTGGTGAATGGGGTTGATTGGAGGTGTGAGGGTAATATAGGGCCAATAGAAGGTTGGTTGTCGGATTTCTTTACTCGCTATCTCTATTATCGAAAAAAATTGTCTAAGGAGAAATATTTCGGAGTAAAGGACCCCAGAGCTTGCCTGTTCTTAGAAGAATGGCGTAAAGCAGCAGGGTCGTGTGGCAGATACATAGTGGTAGTGCGTCATTGGTCTGGAAATTTTCAATCTCTCTGCCGCCGACACAGCGGATCAATTTCGCTTTCCGAAGGCCCTAGTGAAATAGATGGCAGCTTTTGGTTCAATCCTCTGCTAGCTGCGGACATGTGGTTAACCTACAACCGGAATATTCTCGAATTTCTGCGGTCTTGCCCGGTTAATCAGAGGTTAACAATAACCCATCAGGCCGTGCTCTCGGGGCTCAATCTCCCAGCTCTGGTTAACGATCGGTTTGATCTAGACCTAGATGAGAGTGTCCCTAGTCCTATAAAGAAATCGCTGGTTCACGACCGGATAGAGCAGTCGGTGCGAGAGAGGCTCCCAGAATCCAAAATTGCCGAGATGGAAGAAGTCTGGCAGGCCTTGCTTCAGTTTGCGGACCACCGCGCCCCAAATGAGGAGCCAAACTGGATTCCAGATGTTGAGCTTAAATGCGATCAACTTTCAGTGTATGAGGGCTTGCTGTCAGCAGCAGAAAAGGTTGAACCAACGGTTGGGCTTGGCCCCATTCCTGAAGATCTTGAGGCACTACTTGATTACGCTCGTATTAATCCACTGGTAAAACTGTCGGTTGACGAGCTTTGGCAACGTGTAAAGCTCGAAGCTACTCACCATCCGGAGATGTGGGAAAAGCTTGCTACTGCACTGAAGGCTCGGGGCCATGTCGATAAGGCCGAGAATGCGTTGAATCAGGTTTTGCTTTCGGGAAAAACTCCACCATATATTTATATGCTTTTAGGCACCTGCCGCGAAGCGGAGTTCGACTTCGAGGGGGCGGAACATTTTTATAGAATCGCGCTTTCCCGCAATCCGGCAAATCCGGTTTTCCATGTTCGCATGGCTTATCTTTATTTGGTTCTTGCTCGGTATGAGGAGGCGGAAGCACTGCTGCGAAAAGGTATAGATAGTGGCAACACTAAGCCACTGATGTTCCACGCGCTGGCTAATGTGCTTGATCAACAAGGCAAGACTGAAGAGGCGCTGAAATTATTGGAGGCCCAGGCAGATAGGCCTGAGCTACTCGAAAAGCAGCGAATGACGCTGCTGATGAAAATTGATTACCCCGCGGGTCAAAAACTCTACAAAGAGTGGGCTCGGCAACGTACCCAACGCCCTGAGGTACGAGCACAGGTTGTAAAAACACTCGCCACCGTCCCCGACTTAGCCGCAAGGAAAGATCTGGCCCGCCGAATCGTGCTGGCGTGGCAGTAACTGTTCTATTACCCAAAGGATGTTTTGATGATTTACCCGGTAATTATGGCTGGCGGTAACGGCACCCGCCTATGGCCGATGTCCCGCCAGGCATACCCAAAACAGTTTTTGTCGCTCACGGGCAGTGAGCACTCAATGTTGCAGGAAACGGTGCGTCGGCTAGAAGGCCTGAACGTTGCAGAATCACTCTTGATCTGCAATGAAGAGCATAGGTTTCTGGCGGCCGAGCAAATGCGGCAACTGGGCCACCTCGACCACAACATTATTCTTGAGCCAGCCGGCAGAAATACGGCGCCGGCTATTGCCTTAGCGGCTTTGACCGCTCGACAAAAGAACCCTGAGGCCCTGCTTCTGGTTTTGGCCGCAGACCATACCATTTCCGATCCTGACGCCTTTCGTGACTCCGTAAAGAGCGCAGTTCCGCTCGCAAATGAGGGTGAGTTATTAACCTTTGGAATTGTTCCGACCCATCCCGAGACCGGGTACGGCTATATCCGTCGGGGAGAACCCAGGGACTGTGCCTATTCGGTAGCAGAGTTTGTAGAGAAACCCGATGCCGAAGCAGCACAGAATCACCTTGATAGCGGCAATTATTACTGGAACAGCGGCATGTTTTTGTTCCGGGCAGATACCTATCTGGAAGAACTGAGAACGTTCCGGCCAGATATCCTCGAGGCTTGTGAGTCGGCGTTTAACGATGCGAACGAAGACTTGGATTTTATCCGAGTTAATGAGAAGGCATTTCTTGCGTGCCCGTCGGAATCTGTGGATTACGCCGTCATGGAGCACACGAAAAGAGCGCTTGTGGTTCCCTTGGATGCGGGCTGGAGCGATGTAGGTTCCTGGTCAGCAATTTGGGACATCGCTGAAAAGGACATGAACGGCAATGCCAATCTGGGTGACGTGCTAAACCACCGATCATCAAATAATCTGGTCATGTCCGAAAATGCCTTGGTGGCGACTGTTGGGGTGAACGATCTTGTTGTTGTTCAGACGAAAGATTCGGTGCTGGTCGCTCATAAAAATCACGTGCAGGATGTGAAACACCTGGTTGACACCCTAAAGCAAAGTGACCGCCCAGAATATCGTCTTCATCGGGAAGTATACCGCCCGTGGGGCAGATACGATTCGGTCGATAAAGGCACTCGTTACCAGGTAAAACGTATAACGGTTAAGCCGGGAGAAAAGCTTTCTGTTCAGATGCATCATCATCGGGCAGAGCACTGGATCGTTGTTTCTGGTACAGCATCCGTCACAGTTGATGATGCCACGACTATGGTTACTGAGAATGAGTCCGTCTACATCCCTGTTGGGAAGGTACATTCTCTTGAAAATCCGGGTCGAATTCCGTTGGAGTTGATTGAGGTTCAGAGTGGTTCTTATCTTGGTGAGGATGACATTGTGAGGTTTGAGGATCGTTATGGGCGCAGCTAACTTACACTGTTGATATTAATATTTTGCAGGATTTTTCTTATCCTTGGTTGGAAGATCGAATCCTTAGCAGGATTCTGTATCCAAGGTTATGACTATATATCTACCATAATGGTCCGAAACGGCTTCGATTAATTATTGAAAGAAGGTGCTGCTTTTCAGATGTTGCCAATCTTTTTTGTTCATATTCCTAAAACTGCCGGAACAAGCTTTCGGAAGTCGGCTGAAAACTATTTTGGATCAGGTAACGTGGTTTATGATTACTCGCTAAAATCCAGTGAAACCTCAGAATTGGTGACTGAATTCATCTATGAAAATAAAGATCCGTTTGTCTTTGATCAGATTTTTGAACAGCATTCATACAGCTTTCTTAGTGGACACGTGCACGCAATAAAATATGTGCATTTATTTGGTGTTTCTCAAACGGTGACCTTTTTAAGAGACCCGATTCAAAGAGTGATGTCTGAATATAATCACTTTGTTAGAAACTATAATTATGAGGGTGATTTTCCGTCTTTTTACAGGAAGCCTGGTTTCATTAACCGTTTGTCCAAACTATTGCATCATGTGCCATTAGAGTCGATTGGTATGCTGGGGCTAACGGAGGACTATCAGGTTAGTCTGGATATTTTGAATGACACCTATTCATCAAAGATTGAATACTCCGTCATGAATATGGGGCGGCAAGACAGAGAGCAAAATTATCAAATTCCGCAAGAACAGTTGGATGAATTGCATGGACTCAATCAGCAAGACATCGAACTTTATGGACGGGGAGTAAGGATTTTTAATCAGCGAAAGCAGCTTTTTGATGACAAGCTCCCCTTTGTCCATGGCACCATCCAAAGTGTAAACAAGAAGAGCGTACAAGGGTGGGCGTGGTTTGCGGACAAGAGGATCCCAGTTGAAATCGACGTTTTCCTGAATGAAAAGAAATGCGCCACAGTTAAAGCCACGGATCTTCGCCCGGGATTGTTGCAGCTCGGCCCCCCTCGAAAAGGATACGTTGGCTTTCATTTGAATTTCCCGACTCCGGTTGACCCAGGTACGTTGGTGAGCGCGGTGGTTGCTGAGACCGGGCAGGTTCTCGCGGAAGTTGAATTTTCAGATGCATAATACATTTGCAGTGTTTTCAAAACTGTTCAGGAAAAAGGCAACTGTGGCTATCGGTGCGATCTTTAAAAATGAAGTTGACTACGTTCTGGAATGGTTAGCATGGCACCGAGTTCAGGGTATCCACCATTTCATTGTTTACGACAATGGTTCAGACGACGGAACTTTGGAGTTACTTTCTAAACTGGAAAAGCTGAAGTTCTTGAGGCTTCATACGATCGAAACGAAAGCTGGTGCACAACAGGAGGCATATCAGAGAGTTCTGAGAGACTATGAGGAGAGTTTCGATCTTATTGGTTTTATCGACGCCGATGAGTTTTTGATGCCGCAAGGCTCCTATACGGCAGCTGATTATCTTCGTAGACGCTTTAAGGACCCGGACGTTGGTGCCCTTGGAATTAATTGGCGGGTTTATGGAACGGGCAACCAGAAAAAACGAGGAGATGGGTTCGTATTAAAGCGCTTTAGTCATGCGGCGAGTGACATTCGCCACCGGAATTACTTTTTGAAATCGGTTTATCGACCGAAGGCGGTAAACAAGGTCTTCCCTCATAGAGCTGCGCTGAAACCAGGGTATGTGTACGTTAACACTCAGGGTGAACAGCTGAAGTTCGCAAATTTCAAGCAAGGAATAGAGCCGGTTCGTAAGGGTGCGACCACAGGTGTTTCGCTCACTGTGTGCAATGCCGGGCTGCGAGTTAATCACTACGCGCTCAAGTCTGAAGAGGAATTTATCGGCAAAAAGAAATATAAGGGCGATGCAGTGATTGGCAAAGACCATGTTCGAGGCGATGCGTATTTCCGGGAATTTAATTTGAATGATGAGGTAATACCCGTGGCAGAGACTTGGTTCAGAAAAATGTCGGTAGAGCACGATCGCATTGCACGTGCTTTGAGTAATGCCAAATGATGTTTTATTGCCGCAGCCAGGAGTTATAAGTTGAGAGTAAGGCAGGTTGTTCGTAAGGTACTTGTTGCCCTTCTAAACCGTTCACCTCTTGTGCGGAATGTTGCCGCAGATCTCGAGCCTCTGGCTCAGGTTGAGTTAGCCAGTATTGCCAGTAACCATCACCTGGTAGCTGTTGGGCCGGACCCGCAATTTATTACCCGGAATCGGTTGATGAAAAGTGGCTTTTACATGGTGGAGGTTAACGTACCGACCAATGCCACCAGTGCTGTAGCAAAGCTATATTTTGATACTGGTGAAGGTTTCACTGAGGCCTGTAGCTGTGTGTTCCCTTTGAAACGGGGCCGCTTAACAAAACGCTTGGTCAAAGTTCCGAAAGGTACTCGACGGTTTCGGTTTGACCCCATCGATTGCACCGGTGAGTTTTCGTTGGCGCGCCTGCGTTTTGCCTGGGCGCCCTGGCGATTTGCAAGCAAGCGAATATATCAGCGGTTGGTCAATCTTCACCCGGCTTATAAGGGGCTAAAGCCGTCGAAAGTTCCGGCAAGATTGGAGGAACTTGCACGGGAGAAAAGTACGGCCTCGTCCGATGATGTGCTTTCGCAGCATTACGAGCAAACCTTCGCCAAGACTAGCTCAACGCTCGATTACAATGAGTGGTTGGCCGCCCGGGATCAGATGTCGAAAATGGAGCGCAAAGCACTTTTGGATAGTATGGTGAAGCGGCCACTTTTTTCCGTGCTTGTGCCGGTGTACAACCCGACTATCGCATTTTTAGAATTGGCGATAGAGTCGGTGTTGTATCAAACCTATCCAAATTGGCAACTCTGTATTGCCAACGATGCTTCGACTGATCCCGAGGTAAGAAGAGTTCTCGATGATTACGCAGCCCTCGATACGCGAATCAATGTGGTGCATCGGTCCGTGAACGGGCACATTAGTATCGCGAGTAATTCGGCACTGGAAATTGCGGAGGGCGACTTCATTTCTTTACTGGATCACGATGATGAACTAGCGGCTGATGCACTGCTTTGGGTTGCCAAAGCGTTGAACGAACACCCGGATGCGCTTTTGGTTTATTCCGACGAAGATAAGCTGGATGAGTTCGGCCAGCGTTTTGACCCCCACTTCAAGCCTGACTGGAATCCTGAACTGCTGTTTGGTCAAAATTACATCAGCCATCTTGGTGTGTATCAAACCGAGCGCATTCGGCAGATTGGTGGTTTTCGTGAGGGTTTCGAGGGCAGCCAGGACCACGACTTGGTTTTGCGTTTTGCGAATGGGTTGGATGAACGGTATATCGTTCATATTCCCGAAGTGCTTTATCACTGGCGATCCCTTGAAGGATCCACTGCTAGGGCCAGCGGTGAGAAGCTCTATACAACGCAAGCAGGCCTGAATGCCGTGTCTGAGGCCGTTTCAAATATCCCCGGGGTATCCGTTCTGGAGGGGCCGGTACCCAACACTTATCGCGTGAAATACCCGTTGCCGGAAATGCCTCCCATGGTCAGTTTGCTGATTCCCACCCGTGATGGTGTTGATATTCTCAAACCCTGTGTGGATGCATTGCTCAGCCGAACGGATTATTCGAATTTCGAGGTTCTGATCCTGGATAACCAGTCCAGTTGCGAGCAAACACTGCAGTATATGGCTGAAGTGTCTGAGGATCCGCGGGTAAGGGTCTTACGCTGGGATTTTCCGTTCAATTACTCGGCTATTAATAACTTTGGTGCAGAGCAGGCGCGCGGTGAGATTATTGGCCTGGTAAATAACGATGTCGAGCCTATCAATGCCGACTGGCTGTGCGAGATGGTACGGCATGCAGCCCGCCCGGAAATAGGGTGTGTGGGAGCCAAATTGTATTACCCGAATAATACGATTCAACACGCCGGGGTGGTTCTGGGCATTGGAGGAGTAGCCGGGCATTCTCACAAGTATTTTGACCGTTATGCCGATGGTTATTTTTCACGTTTGCACCTGGTTCATAATATGTCGGCGGTAACAGGTGCATGTTTGTTGGTTAGAAAACCTGTTTTTGTTGAAGTCGGTGGTTTGGATGAAGACAACTTGGCTATCGCATTCAATGACGTTGATTTTTGCCTCAAAGTCCGTGAGGCGGGGTATCGAAATTTATGGACGCCCTTTGCAGAGGCATATCATCATGAATCGGTTTCCCGTGGCGCTGACGATACGCCGGAAAAACGGGATCGCCACAATGGTGAGGCAGATTATATGCGCAAGCGGTGGGGCGATGTTTTGTTCATTGATCCCGCCTACAATTCAAACTTGACGCTGATCCATGAAGATTTCTCTCTTCGTCCGCTCTGATCCGAAATTCAAGCGACTATCATATGATCATCTCTAAATTACTTTCCGCCTATAAGCAGTATACACCAAACCCGTTAAACTCCGCAGAACGCGTCACTTTCGGCACCTCGGGCCATCGTGGTTCCTCGCTGAATCGGAGTTTTAACCAGCCTCACATCCTCGCCATAACCCAGGCGGTGGTGGAGTGGCGTAGTCGCCAGGGTGTTGCCGGGCCGCTCTATGTTGGCAAAGATACCCACGGATTGTCCGGCGTTGCCATGGATACGGTTCTGGAAGTGCTTGCCGGCAATGGGGTGGTTACACGAGTCGATGCCAATGGTGGCTATACGCCTACACCGCTTGTCTCCCACGCCATTCTGGCCCACAACGCCGATAGCCCCGCTGGTCTGGCAGACGGGTTGATCATCACGCCCTCTCACAATCCGCCTGAAGACGGAGGGATCAAGTACAATGGCCCGGATGGTGGGCCGGCAGGCACGGACGCCACGGGCTGGATCGAGCAACGCGCAAACGAGATTCTGGCAGCGGGCCTTGATGGCGTAAAAACCTCTCCGCTTGGCAGTGCCGCTGTTGCTCCAGAACCCTGGGATTACGTGCAGCGCTATGTGCGTGCATTGCCGCAGGTGATCGATATGGCGGCCATTGCCGAGAGTGGTCTGAAGCTTGGTGTTGATCCCATGGGCGGCTCGGCACTGGCGGTTTGGCAGGCTGTTGCCGAGACCTATTGCCTGGACCTGGAGATCGTCAATCGCCAGCAGGACCCTGAGTTTGCGTTTATGCCGCCGGACCACGATGGGAAGATCCGTATGGATTGTTCCAGCCCGGCAGCGATGGCAAACCTTCTCAAGATCCGGGATCGCTTTGACCTGGCGTTCGGCAATGATCCGGATGCGGACCGGCATGGGGTTGTGGATGCTGGCGGCCTGATGAACCCGAACCATTATCTGGCCGTGTGCATCGATTATCTGCTCAGCCATCGGCCGGAATGGTCGCCGGATTTGAAAGTGGGTAAAACGTTGGTGTCCTCCTCAATGATCGACAGGGTGGTGGCCGGCCGAAGTGCGGGGCTTTACGAGGTTCCTGTTGGCTTCAAGTGGTTTGTAGAGGGCCTTCATGGAGGAAGCCTGGCCTTCGGCGGAGAGGAAAGCGCGGGTGCGAGTTTTCTGACGATGGACGGCAAGCCCTGGAGCACCGACAAAGATGGCATCATCCTTTGCCTTTTGGCCGCAGAAATCCGGGCAAAAACGGGCAAGCTGCCCAGTGAGTATTACAAGGAATTGACCGAGAAATACGGCGCCCCGGTGTATCGCCGCAAGGATTTTCCTGCCTCGGAGGCGCAAAAGCAGCGCCTGAAAACACTCAAACCAGCAGACTTGCCGTTTTCGGAGTTGGCGGGCGATCGCGTAATGGAAGTCTTTACGACGGCGCCAGGCAATAGCGCAGCCATTGGTGGCGTTAAGGTAACGACCAGAAACGGTTGGTTCGCAGCCAGACCGAGCGGAACGGAGAAATTGTGTAAGGTCTACGCCGAGAGTTTTGTGAACGAGGAACACCTGGCTCAGATTTTTGAGCAGGCTGAAACTTTATTGTAAACAAGGGTGAGAAGATTCGAATGGACTACCAACCACTGAAGATTCCCGATGTTGTGTTGATGACCCCCAAAGTATTCGGGGACGAGCGTGGCTTCTTCCTCGAAACCTTCCGCCAGAGCGAGTTTGAAAAGCACTGCGGTAACTACACTTTCGTGCAGGATAACCACAGCAAGTCCGCCAAGGGCATTTTGCGTGGCCTGCACTACCAGCTTGAAAACCCCCAGGGCAAGCTGGTTCGGGTGACCCGTGGTGAGGTGTTTGATGTGGCGGTGGATCTGCGCAAAAGCTCGCCCACCTTTGGCCAGTGGGTAGGTGCTACTTTGAGCGAAGAGAACAAGCAGATGCTGTGGGTTCCGCCCGGTTTTGCTCATGCGTTTTATGTGACCAGCGATGAGGCAGAGTTTCAGTACAAGTGCACGGATTATTATGCGCCGGGGGATGAGTATTCCATTCGCTGGGATGATCCGGATCTGGGGATTGACTGGCCGCTGAAGGGTGAGGCGCCACGGGTGTCTGAGAAGGATGGTAATGGGTTATTGTTTCGGGATGCGCCGGGTTTTGAATAATTGTGCTATTCTGCATCGATCGTATGAACATTGATGCATGGTGAAGATATGGCGACCATACGCAAGACAATTTCACTGACCGACCAACAAGGCGACTGGGTTAAGTCTCGTATTGCTAATGGCGGATTCACCAACGACAGCGAGTATTTTCGTGATTTGATCCGCCAGGATCAGGCTCGTAATGCGGGGGTTGAACAACTTCGGGCAGCTCTTGAGGAGGGTGAGCGAAGTGGTATCAGCAATCGTACCCCGCAGGAAATTCGCCAGGCGGCCAGGGAGAGGCTGGAAGCAGATGGTAAACTACCGGCTCAGTAAAAGAGCGGATGAGGATTTTGAATCTGTCTATTTGTTCGGTTTACTGAATTTTGGTCTGAGGCAAGCGGATGCTTATGCCGATGGCTTGGAAAAGCGCTTTGAGCAGATCGCAGCGCAGCCTGATTTATATCCTGCCATTGAACATATTAAGCCAGGATTCAGGTTCAGTGTTTATCAGAGTCATTCAATTTACTACAGGATTGATCAAACTGGAGTTCTTATTGTCCGTATCTTGCGTAATCAAGATGTTGGGGCCGCTTTATGAATTCAGTCATGGTCAGCCCGCGAGGGCATGATGCACTGGGATGGGCAGCGCTTCAGCCATTAGGCCCGCTACCTTCCCCGTCTGGTTGATTCGCTGTATCAGTGCACAGATTATTACGTGCCGGGTTTTGATTAATTCGCCTACTCCATGCTTGCGGTGTTCAGATATCCATTGGGATTATGTTGCCAGCACCTGCTAGAATTGTTTTTTATAAATAGCCGGCATTTTTAATCGTTTTTTTGGCAGGATAATCATTTTGAGCACGATAGCGGGTGATGAAATCGGCTATGCCTGGTTGGCGGCACGCTATAACGTGCAGGCGACCCAGCCGCTGCCGGTGGAGAGCCGTATTGGGCGTAGGCGCCAAACCTATGACCAGGCCGGCCGCCGCCTGGAATATTACACAGAGGCGATGCGTCCTCAAAGTACGCTGGGTGCGCATCTCACGTTCGCCTTGAAACACGAAGGTGTAGTGCTGGAATTCCTGGCACGGTTGTTTGTAGCGCTGCCCGCACAGGCGCTTGCTGAATGGATACGCTCCGAACCTACCGGCCAGTATGCCCGGCGTGCCGGGTTTCTCTACGAGTGGCTGACGAGCAATACCCTGAAAGTGGAGGGTGTTGGCGGCAACTATCGTCATGCTCTGGATCCCCAACTTTACGTCACGGCGGCCACTGGTGTGCGTCGCAACCGCCGCTGGCGGATTAATGACAACCTGCCAGGGACCCCTGAATTCTGCCCGCTCGTTCGGCGCACGCCGTTGTTGGCGGAAGCCCGCCAATACGCAATCGCTGA
Organism: Marinobacter sp. ATCH36; assembly: GCF_023555055.1. Classification (GTDB taxonomy): domain Bacteria; phylum Pseudomonadota; class Gammaproteobacteria; order Pseudomonadales; family Oleiphilaceae; genus Marinobacter. Next base: position 247,745 of record NZ_JAMJPL010000004.1, on the reverse strand, counting down.
CCGGCTTGCAGCGATGGAAGGCGAGTTCGGCCCGGATATTGTGCGTCGCAGCGCGGTGTGGCTGACCATTAAAGAGAGCCGTGCCAGTTTTGTGATAGAGCACGAAGGGCAGCACCAGGACCGCATACGCCGTTTCGCCACCGCCATGGAGCAGTACTGTGGCCGGCTGGACTCTCCCCTCGATGAGCGTGCCCTGAGTGAGTTTCAGTCGGCTATCCTGGGGACGACTACGATTCGGACGGGCCTGCGCCAGTCGCCGGTTTTCGTTGGGAGTAACTCGATCGACTACGGCGCGATTGTGCATTATGTGTGTCCGCACTGGGAATGGTTACCAGGCATGCTGGATGGGTTGCAGTGTTTTCTGGCACGAACCGAACCGGGGGAGGCATTGGTGCGTGCTGCCGTGGCGAGTTTCGGGTTTGTGTTTATTCATCCGCTGGCGGATGGCAATGGGCGAATCTCCCGTTTTCTGGTGAATGATACCCTCCGCCGCGACGGCGTGGTGCCCGAGCCCTTCATTTTGCCGATTTCAGCGGCGATAACATCATCGGCGGTGAGACGGGCTGAGTATGACCGAATTCTTGAGCGCTATTCTCGGCCTTTGATGTCGGCTTACCGCGATGCGGTCGATTTTACCCATGAACGCGTGGCGTATGCAGATGGCATTGAATCGGACTTTGCTTTTAATGCATATGACGAGGCGGCGTCTGTCTGGCGCTATCCGGACTTGACCGAACAAGCGGAATACTTGTTCGCGATCATTGGCCATACCCTGGAGCACGAGATGCACCATCAGGCCGCCTTTCAAAGGGCCTGGTACCGCACACGCGAGGCGATCAAGGATTGGGTTGAAGGCCCCGATGAACATATCGATCGCATGATCCGGGCAATACGCCAGCATGGCCGTGTCAGTGGCAAATTGATGAAGGAGTTTCCGGTGCTGGCGCAGGCTGGCCTTGCATCTGAAATAGAGCAGGCTGTGGCTGAAGGTTTCGCCGATCTGCCGGATGTGCAGTAGTCGGCGGAGAGAACAAGCAGATGCTGTGGGTTCCGCCTTTTTTTTGGATATCTTTGTATCTATTTTGGTATAATAATGCCTGTTTTGGATATGGGGGAGTCTAATTTTGAATCTTGTGTCGGGGCGGGATGTTCAAACTACGTTGGCAGGTTACGTGCAACAACGTCGGAAGGTCCTGAAGTGGTCCAGGGCGGCGCTGGCAGAGCGCAGCACGGTGCCGGCGCCAACGATCAAGAAATTTGAAACGACAGGGCAGATTTCATTGCGGCAATTTTTGTTGCTGTGGCAGTGTGTGGACGATCTTCAGCGTGTGCAAAGCCTGGCCCAGGGCCGCGAACAGAAGCCGCTGCCGCAGACTCTGGATGAGGTTCTTGCCCAGTGAGTTTTGCGCCTGTTCGACAGTTGACCGTTTGGCGTACATTCGGCAATGGTCAGCAAGCTCGGGTTGGTGGATTGGCGCAGAACCGGGAGGGTGTGTTTTTTCAGTATGATGCGAGCTATCTGGCGCAATTCAGCCCGCTTTCTCCTTTCACCCTGAAGTGGGATGCGAGCGTGCAGCTCGCACCGCGAGAGCCGCACGGCGGTTTGCACGGGGTATTCGCCGATTCCCTGCCTGATGGTTGGGGGTTGCTGTTGATGGATCGGGTTTTTCGCCAGCAGGGCGTTTTGCCGTCGCAGGTGACGCCGATGGACCGCTTGGCGTTTGTGGGGGCCAGCGGGAGTGGTGCGCTGAGTTATACCCCGGTGGCGGATTTTGCGCCTGCGGCAAATTCCAGGCTGTTCGACATGGCTGAGTTGGGGCTCCACGCGCAGGCCGTGTTTGATGGGCAAACGACGGATGTACTGGCGGAGCTGGTTACGGCAGGCAGCTCGGCAGGTGCCCGGCCAAAGGCGCAGTTGTATTTTGCCGCAGGGGAGTACGATGTTTGCCGTACCCGTGCAGTGGCAGGAGATGAAGCCTGGCTGGTGAAGTTTACTTCGGCCAACTTGCCTTTGGGGCACGAAGAAGGATTGTGTGAGGCGGTTTACCTGGCGCTGGCAGAGCGAGCGGGTTTGCAGCCACCGCGCTGGCAGTTGCTTGCGGCTCCGGAAGAATCTGGCGCCAGGGCGTGGCTGGCGGTTGAGCGGTTTGACCGGGTATGGCACGCGGATGATGTGCTGGGCTGTGTTCATTTGCACAGCGCCTGTGGTTTGCTGGATGCGGATTTCCGCGCACCGAGCCTGGATTATGAAGATTTGATCAAGGCCAGCGGCCAGTTATGCCGTGGTGCCAGGGCTTCGCAGTTACAGTTTTTGCGGGCGGTGTTTAATTTGTTCGCCTTGAACCAGGATGATCACAGCAAGAACTGGGCTTTCCTGCAGGGTGATGATGGCGACTGGCGTCCGGCGCCGTTTTACGATGTGACCTTCAGCCCCGGCCGTTTTGCGGAACACAGCACGGCGTATGCAGGTTTCGGTAAAAAACCTCCGTCAAAAGCGCTGCAGAAACTGGCGGCCGAAGCGGGTTATGCCAATTGGTCACAGGCCCGCCAGGAAATGCAGCGCGTGCTGGATGCCTTGGCCGGGTTTTCCTCGGTAGCCACAGAACTTGGCGTAAGCGCAGAGACCACCCGGTTGATACAGCAGCAGCTTGATCAAACATACCAGCAAAACATTCAGGATATCGGGTGACTCCGGTTTACGTTGTTCAGCAAAGCCAAAATCCCTCAACGGATTTCTTTATTGCCCCGCTGCTGCGCGCAGAAGGTTTAGGCGCCCGATTTTTTTCTTTCCATGAAGTTCCGGAAGCGCAAAGTCTGGCAAACGCCACTGTGGTGTTCGTACGTTACGTGCCCCCCGCCTGGAAAGCTTTGTTAAAGCAACAGCATCCCGCGAGGTTGGTGTTCTTCATGGATGATGATTTGTTCGACTTTCGCGCCTTTCGGGGTATGCCGTGGCATTATCAGCGCAAGTTGTTCCGCTTGGCGTGGCGTCATCGGCGGTGGTTGAAAAACGTTGGGGCGGAGCTATGGGTGTCATCGCCCTGGCTGGCGCAGAAGTATTCCGGTTGGCATCCAACGGTTCTGGAGCCAGGAAACCCACACGGCGCGGTCCCGGAGTTTACCGACCCGGCCATGAAAATCATTTTCTACCACGGGTCTGCCTCGCACCGGGGTGAACTGGAGTGGCTTGAGCCGGTGGTGGAGCGGGTACTGGCCGCCCGCAGCGATGTATGTTTTGAGGTAATAGGCGATAGGAAAGTGCGGGATCGCTTTGCCCATCTTTCTGGTGTGCACGTGGTTCACCCCATGAGCTGGCCCGCCTACAAAGCCTTTATTCAGCGCCCCGGGCGCACCATTGGCCTGGCGCCCTTGCTGGATACCCCGTTCAACGCTGCCCGTGCGCCCACCAAGTTTTTTGATATAACCGCTGCCGGCGCCGTGGGTGTGTATGCAGACACGCCGGTTTACCAGCGCCTGGTTCAGCATGGGTTTAACGGCGTGATGCTCCCGATGGAGTCCCCGGAGGCGTGGAGCCGGGAAATTCTCAGGCTGTTGGATTCGCCCGAGGTTCGGGGTGGGCTTTATGACAACGCCTAGGCAATCATTCAATAATGTGTTTCAGTGGGCTTCGTGCAACAAGATAACAATCACTACCTGACCACCTCCCCGGCTCTCCACAAGATTCCGAACCTGGAAATCTTCACAGGTATGCCGGTAAAGCGCTATCGCGCCGGTGTTTCATCACGATCCGCCAGTGCCGTCTTGGCCTGGGGCCGAAAGCCTTCAGCAGTAAAAGCCGAAGCCGCTGCCACTAAACTGGGCCTTCCCGTGTTTCGCCTGGAGGATGGGTTTCTTCGCTCTGTAGAGCCGGGCGCGGAGCATCCGCCGTTGTCGCTGGTCGGGGATGATGAGGGGATTTACTACGACGCCAGCCGGCCCTGCCGCCTGGACCGGCTTTTGGCGGAGCCTGTTTCACTGGAACAGGCCGACCGCGCCCGTTTGTTGATGCGACTGTGGCGTGAGGGCCGGGTTTCCAAGTACAACCATGCTCGGGAACGTCACTACGGGCAGTTGGCGCCTTACGTGCTGGTGGTGGACCAGACCGCTGGCGATGCCTCTGTTGGTTTTGGCCAGGCCGATGCCAGCAGTTTTGAGGCAATGCTGAAAGCGGCACTGGAACGATTCCCCGGCCATAGAGTATTGCTTAAGACCCACCCGGATGTGGTTGCGGGCCGGAAATCGGGTTACTTCAGCCAGTCTTCCGAAGCCCAATCGCCGCGTGTAACCTGGATTGGTGAAAATGTGCATGCGCCTTCATTGATTGAACAAGCTTCCGCTGTATTCTGCGTAACGTCTCAGGTGGGGTTTGAAGCTTTGCTTTGGGGTAAGTCCGTGCATGTGTTCGGGATGCCGTTTTACGCCGGGCGAGGGCTGACCGAAGATGCTCTGCCTGCTCCGGGCTTCCGCAAGCCGGTGCGTCTGGAAGCGCTGGTGTACGCAGCGCTTGTGGAGTACCCGTGGTATGTGGATCCGGAAAAAGCGGAACTCTGTCAGCCGGAACGAGTGCTGAGCTGGCTGTCTTTTCAGCGGGTTGAGCGAGAGCGGTTTCCCGAAAAGCTCTATTCGCCAAGAGTTTCGCTCTGGAAACGCAAGGCCCTGAGACGGTTCTTGGCCGGCAGCGAGTTGGTGGATGAGCGGGATAGCCCGCCACCCGAAGGGACGACTCGGGTCGTTTGGGGGCTGGCGGAATCTCGCGAACCGGTGGTTCGGGTTGAAGACGGGTTTATCCGTTCGGTTGGTCTCGGTGCGGATCTGGTGCAGCCGCAATCCTGGGTATTTGATGATGTGGGAATGTACTACGATGCCACGCGGCCTTCCAGGCTGGAGCAGATTCTTCAGACTGGAGAATTCGATGAGGCGTTGCTCGCCCGGGCCAGGGCGCTTATCGAAACGCTGGCACAATCCGGTACCACAAAATACAACTTGGGCTTGAAAAACTGGGCCCGTCCGGTGGGTCACCAGAGAGTCATTGTGGTGCCGGGGCAGGTGGAGTCTGATGCTTCCATCCGTTATGGTTCGCCGCTCGTGAAAAGCAATCTGGAGCTTCTCAAGCGCGTTCGCAGTGCCAATCCGGATGCCTGGGTTATCTATAAACCCCACCCTGATGTGGTGGCTGGTTTGCGAAAGCAGGGGCAAGGTGAAGATAACAGCATGAACTGGTGCGATGAGGTTGTGGTCGATCAGGACATGGCGCACCTGCTGGGATTGGTGGACGAGGTGCACACGTTGACCTCCCTTGCCGGGTTTGAGGCGCTTGTGAGAGGCGTGCCTGTGATCTGCTATGGCCAACCATTTTACAGTGGCTGGGGGCTGACGGACGATATCGATCCCTGTGAACGCCGCACTCGGACATTATCGCTAGAGGCACTTGTTGCGGGCGCACTGATTCTGTACCCCACCTACATCAGCCGGGTGACGGGCCAATACACAACGGTGGAAACGGTAATCCGTGAAATCCGCCAAGCCCGGGCGACCTCTGAACCCAGGGTTGGTATCCTCCTGCGTTTTTCAAGATCGCTTCGGCGAGCCTGGCGGTTTCGAGTGTTCGGCGAAAAAAGCAGTTATATCTGACAAGGAACCTATGCAAACCTACGACGTATTTAATGGCGATGCAGACGGCATCTGCGCGCTGATTCAGCTTCGCCTTGCTGAACCTTGCGAATCAGTTCTAATCACTGGCGTAAAACGCGATACCACCCTCGCGCGGCATGTTCCCGGAAGCGAGCCGGCTCAGGTCAACATCCTGGATGTTAGCCTGGATAAAAACCGGGACGCCGTGGATGCTCTGTTGGCTGCCGGTTGCCGTGTGTTCTATGTAGACCACCACTTCGCCGGTGATACCCTACCGGAGCATACCCATTTCACCGCACTGATCGATACTCAACCTACGACCTGCACCAGTCTGCTGGTGGATCAGCACCTTAAGAGCCGGTTCCATAACTGGGCGATTGCGGCTGCGTTTGGCGATAACCTCAATGCGGTTGGTGAGGACCTGGCAGCCAGGGCCGGTTTGTCATCCGATCAGACTGAGGCGCTTAAAACTCTCGGCGTTTGTATCAACTACAACGGCTATGGCGCCACGATTGAGGACCTGCACTTTCACCCGGCGGATTTGTACCGGGAATTCGTGACGTTTGCTGATCCCCTTGAGCTGATTGATTCTGAGCCTGCTGCCTGGCAGCAACTGCGGGATGGCTACGAGGCCGACATGGCGCAGGGCTTGGCTGCTTCTGTACTGGCGGAGACCGCCACATCTCTGGTGGTGAAATTGCCGGGTGAGGCTTGGGCCCGCCGTGTCAGTGGTGTGCTGGGTAATGAGCTGGCCAACCTTAATCCCGACAGAGCCTGTGCGATTGTTACGGAGCAAGCCGATAAGACGTATCTGGTGAGTATTCGTGCGCCCCTGAATAATCGCAGCGGTGCTGATGAAGTGGCCCGGCAGTTTCCCACCGGAGGTGGGCGCCAGGCGGCGGCCGGGATTAATGCGTTGCCAGCTGATCAGTTGGATGAGTTTCTTGGTGCTATGTCTGGCGCTTGGAGTTGAATTGAGAAGAAGGGTGGGGTCTGACCCCGTTCGGGGTCAGACCCCTTTGTTGCCTTCAAATTTTGATTTATTGCACGGATACTGAAATGACTTTAATCCCCCCAAAGAAAACCCACCTCAAGCAACTTGAGGCGGAATCCATCCATATCATCCGCGAAGTGGCCGCCGAGTTTGATAACCCGGTGATGCTGTATTCCATCGGTAAAGACTCTGCCGTGATGCTGCATCTGGCCATGAAGGCTTTTGCGCCGGGTAAGCCGCCGTTTCCGCTGATGCACGTGGATACTACCTGGAAGTTCCGGGAGATGATCAAGTTCCGGGATGAACTGACACAGCGGCTGGGGCTGAAGCTGATTGTGCACACTAACCAGGAAGGCGTTGCCCAGGGCGTTGGGCCGTTTACCCATGGCAGTGCCAAGCACACCGATGTGATGAAAACCCAGGCTTTGAAGCAGGCATTGGACCATTACGGCTTTGATGCCGCTTTCGGCGGTGCTCGCCGGGACGAGGAAAAGTCCCGGGCCAAGGAGCGTGTTTATTCCTTCCGGGACAAGTTCCACCGCTGGGATCCGAAAAACCAGCGCCCGGAGTTGTGGAATCTTTATAACGGCAAGGTGAACAAGGGCGAGAGCATTCGTGTGTTCCCCCTGTCCAACTGGACGGAGCTGGATATCTGGCAATACATCTACCTGGAAAACATCGACATTGTGCCGCTGTATTACGCTGCGGAGCGCCCGGTGGTGGAGCGCGACGGCACTCTGATTATGGTGGATGACGATCGCATGCCGCTGGAGCCGGGTGAAAAGCCGATGATGAAGAAGGTGCGGTTCCGTACGCTGGGGTGTTATCCGTTGACCGGGGCGGTTGAGTCTGAGGCAGCGACCTTGCCGGAGATTATTCAGGAGATGTTGTTGACCAAGACCTCCGAAAGGCAGGGGCGGGTGATTGATCACGATTCCGCTGCGTCCATGGAACAAAAGAAACGGGAAGGGTATTTCTAATGTCTCACGCCTCTGAATTAATTGAATCCGATATCCTCGCGTACCTGGACCAGCATGAGAACAAGGACCTGCTGCGTTTTCTGACCTGTGGCAGTGTCGACGACGGCAAATCCACGCTGATTGGCCGCCTGCTGTTTGATTCCAAGCTGATTTTTGAAGACCACCTGGCTACTCTGCACAAAGACAGCGAGCGCCAGGGTAATGCCGGCGAGTCGCTGGACCTGGCCTTGCTGGTGGATGGCCTGGCTTCCGAGCGGGAGCAGGGTATTACCATTGATGTGGCCTACCGGTATTTCTCCACCGACAAACGCAAGTTCATCATTGCCGATTGCCCGGGCCATGAGCAGTACACCCGCAATATGGCGACTGGAGCCTCTACCTGTGATCTGGCGGTGGTGATGATCGACGCCCGCAAAGGCGTGCTGACCCAGTCCCGCCGGCACAGCTTTATTGTCAGCCTGCTGGGGTTGAAGCATGTGGTGGTGGCGATCAATAAGATGGACCTGGTGGATTTCTCCGAAGAGGTGTTCAACAACATCCGCGAGGAATATCAGAAGCTGGCCACCCAGCTGGGGCTGGAAGATGTTTACTACGTGCCGATCTCTGCATTGAATGGCGATAATGTGGTGAACCGCAGCGAGCAAACGCCCTGGTACCACGGCGAAACCCTGATGAACATTCTGGAGCAGGTGGAGGTTCTGGAAGATCTGAACGTCACTGACCTGCGCTTCCCGGTGCAGTATGTGAATCGCCCGAACCTGGACTTCCGGGGCTATTGCGGCACGCTTGCCAGCGGTGTGGTGCACAAGGGTGATGAAGTGGCTGTGCTGCCCTCTGGGAAGACGTCCCGTGTGAAGAGCATTCACAACTATGAAGGCGAGATCGAGCGGGCCTGGCCGGGGGATGCCATTACGCTGACTCTGGAATACGAGGTGGATATTTCCCGTGGCGATCTTCTGGTGCACGCTAACAGCCAGCCAGCTCTGGGCAACCGCTTTGCAGCTCAAATCGTTTGGATGAACGAGCAGGCACTGAAGCCCGGCCGTGAATACGGCATCAAGATCGGCACACGGGTGACCAACTGTTACGTGAATGAGGTGCTTGAAGAGATTGATGTGAACACGCTGGAGCGTTATGCGGAGACGCAGGGCGGTCTTGAGCTGAATGCCATCGGCCGGTGTGATGTGGAACTGTCCGAGCCTGTGGTCGTGGAGGATTATCAGCGCCATCCTGGTACGGGGAGTTTTATCCTCATTGATAAGCTGACTAACGTGACGGTTGCGGCCGGCATGGTGGAGCGGGCTCTGGACGATTCCGGTAATGCACCGACGCGTGAATACACGGAAGCAGAGCGGAACCTGAACCGGTTTATTCGGGAGAATTATCCCGAGTGGGAATGTAAGGCTGTTTAAAAGTGAGAAAAGTTTTGGCTGAAAATATTGTCTGGCACGATCACAAAATTACCCGTGCCGAGCGTTCCGTGAATAAAAACCAGAAACCCTGCCTGCTGTGGTTTACCGGCCTCAGCGGTTCTGGCAAATCGACGATTGCCAATGCACTGGATGTGGCCCTGCACAAGCGTGGTTATCACACGTTCCTGTTGGATGGTGACAATGTTCGCCATGGGTTGTGCGAGGATCTGGGCTTCTCCGATGAGGACCGGGTGGAGAATATTCGGCGGATTGGTGAGGTGAGCAAGCTGTTCGCCGATGCCGGCCTGATTGTATTGAGTGCTTTCATTTCGCCGTTTACCAGTGATCGGCGTTTGGTAAGGAAGCTTTTCCCGGCGGGCGAGTTTATTGAGGTCTTCATGGACACGCCTCTGGCTACCTGTGAAGAGCGTGATCCAAAGGGGCTCTATCACAAGGCGCGGGCTGGGGAGATAAAGCATTTTACCGGTATTGATTCGCCTTACGAGGCTCCCTCCCATCCGGAGGTTTCTCTGGATACCTCAAGCATGTCGGTAGACGACTGCATCGAGGCCCTGATCACCTATCTGCTTCAGCGCGAGTTGATTACCCGCAAGGATTAATTCCATGGAGTGGCAAGGTGTAGTCACCTTGATAACACTGTTTTCGGTGTTGTCGGCGCTAACGCTTACCCGCGTGTCTGCTGATCTGGTTCTGATGTCGGCTTTGGCGTTCCTGCTGATTACGGGAATCCTCGGGCCGGCAGAGGCGCTGGCGGGATTTGGTAACCCGGGCGTGATTACCATCGCAACACTGTATGTAGTGGCGGCCGGATTGAAAGAAACCGGGGCGGTGCAGTGGATTGCCCGCCTGTTGCTGGGGCATCCCAAAACCGAAAAGGGTGCCCAGTTGCGGATGATCGCGCCCACCGGCATTCTCAGCGGCTTTATGAATAATACGGCCGTGGTTGCTATGTTTATTCCCGCCATTCAGGACTGGGCCCAGCGCCTGGGTATTCCCGCCTCAAAACTTCTGCTGCCCCTGAGCTATGCCGCCATTCTTGGCGGAACCTGTACGCTGATTGGTACCAGTACCAACCTGGTGGTGGATGGCATGCTGCAGAGCCGCCTGGACATCAATCTGGGTTTGTTCGAGTTAGCCTGGGTTGGTATTCCGTTGTTGCTCGTGGGTGGTACCTTCCTTGTGCTGTTTGCCTCCCGGATATTGCCGGACCGCGGTGGTGTCAGTGAAGAACTGGACCAGATACGTGAGTATGGGGTGGAAGTGGAGGTGATTGGGCCGGGGCCTTTGGTGGGCAAAACCATCGCCCAGGCGGGTTTGCGGGCTCTGAGTTATGGCTACCTCACAGAGATTGATCGCGGAGGGCGGCTGATTACCGCTGTTGAGCCGGACCGGACGTTGCAGGCTGGTGACCGGCTCTATTTCGTGGGTGCGCCTGAATGTGCCAGCGAGCTGCGGCGTATTCAGGGCCTTAAACCCGCCAATGGCAGTGTCCATAAGCTGAATATCGAAAATCATCAGCGCTGTCTTGTTGAAGTGGTGCTTGGGCCTGAATTTCCCGCACTGAACAAAACCATTCGGGACAGCCGGTTCCGTACCCGGTTTAATGCGGTGATTCTGTCGTTGTCCCGCGAGGGTAAACGGGTGTCTGGCAAGCTGGGGGATATTACCTTCCGGATGGGGGATACCCTTCTGCTGGAAGCCAGCCACCAGTTTGTTGAGCAGTACCAGTTCCGGCGGGACTTCCTGCTGGTCAGCGCACTGAATGATTCCACACCACCGGATTTCCACAAGGCGCCGCGAGCGCTGGGGATACTGGCGTCGATGGTGCTGGTGAGCGCTTCTGGCCTTTTGCAGATAATGGAGGCGGCCTTTCTGGCTGCAGGGGCGATGATTGTTTCCGGCTGTATTACCGCCAGCCGGGCCCGGCGCAGCGTCGATTTGCCGGTGCTGGTGGTGATTGCGGCGTCTTTTGCCTTGGGTAATGCCATGACAGAAACTGGAGCGGCGATCTGGGTTGCCAACGGATTTCTGGGCTTCGGGGCGCTGACTCCGTGGATGGCGCTGGCGCTGATTTATCTGCTGACTGCCATTTTTACCGAGCTGATAACCAATAACGCTGCCGCCGTGCTGATGTTCCCGATAGCACTGGCGCTTTCCGAGCAGTTGGGGGTAAGTTTCCTGCCGTTCGCGGTTGCGGTAATGTTCGCGGCGTCTGCCTCGTTCGTTACGCCGTTGGGGTATCAGACCAACCTGATGGTGTATGGCCCGGGGCGGTATCAGTTTACTGATTATATGCGGATTGGTTTGCCGTTGAGTTTGCTGGTGGGGAGTGTTGCTGTGGGGTTGATTCCGTTGGTTTGGGGGTTTTGAGTCGGCATTTGGTAAACTCCTCCGCCGTAATCAAGCTTTTCAGATGCAATCTTCACCCGATTATTGGTGCCGGAGCAGCCCAGTAGGATTAGCAAGCGTAACCCGACAATCCGCTTAAATTCTTGCCCCCGCCCCCAGTCATTTAACAATAATTAACCAAAATCGTTGATCCGATTTACAATGAACGGCGGGTCGCGGCTTGCCTGTAAGCTGCGATGCCGTAGAATTGCGCCTCATTATTGAACAAACTATACGCTACCTGGCTGGGATGCCGTTGGGAACGCTTCTCCTGTTTTCGTCGTCTGTATAGCCAAGCGTATTGAGCCCCAACGCACTGAATCCTGGTAGGTGGGGCGGTAGCGTGCCTGAACGAAAAATCAACCAGCAAATAACAGGTTCTAGTGAATGGACAACACACCCGAAAGACGCCCGACCTACGACGACGAGATCAGCCTTGTCGACCTGGCCACCACCTTTATCCGGCGCCGGCGCGTTTTTTACGTGGTTTTTCTCGCGACAACATTAGCTGGGCTCGCCTATGCATTATTGCTGGTGCCGGAAAAGTACGAATACGTAAGCCTTTATCAGATGGCCGAAGTGGGTTCAGGCAAAACAGTTGAAGCCCCAGCGACAACCATCGCAACGCTGCAAAACCGTTGGTTCCCTGAAATTCATGCCACCCACCGCCAGAAAGAAGACGCAAAGCTACCGTTTGAGATCAGTTTTTCCAACCCGAAAGACACTGGCCTGATACGGATGGCCTCTGAAGCATCACCGGAAAACGCTGCGCTGGTGGAGGAAACCCACGAAAAGCTGATCGACCAGATAAAAGAACGCCAGCAAGCGCTGCTGACCCGCGAAAAGCAGAGCCTGGAGAGCCGCATCGACGCCATAGACCGGGCATTAGAATCATTGCAGGGAGGTCAAGATACCGGTTCTGCTATTGCGGAAGCCTATGAAAAGCGGGTTGAGCTGGAAGGCAAATTGGAAGGGCTGAGCCCGGGGGAATCGCTGGTGGTCAGCCGGAAAAGTGCCGAGCGCAAGGGCGCCAGCAAGAGCCTGATTGTTATTTTGGCGGCGGTTCTTGGTGGAATGATGGGAGTGTTTCTTGCGTTTTTCTCTGAATTTATTGTGCTGGTCAGGGAGCAGCTTGGGGAAGGTGTTGGAGAGTAATGAATAAGACCAAGAGGCCAAAATTGGTGATAGCCCAACAAACCTACAAGGTCGGATAGAAAGCGAAATTCGACAACCAGGCCAGCACATTCCGCCGAAACTAAAAAACGACCTAACCATGAAGCTCCTGATAACTGGCGGCGCCGGCTTCATAGGCTCCGCAGTGATCCGCCACATCATCCGAAACACCCAGGATGAAGTCGTCAACCTCGACAAACTCACCTATGCAGGCAATCTCGAAAGCCTTGCCGAAGTGAGCGAAAGCGAGCGTTACGCCTTCGAACAGGTAGACATCTGCAACCGCGCCGAAGTTGACCGCGTACTGGCCCAACACCAGCCAGACGCCGTCATGCACCTGGCCGCCGAAAGCCACGTAGACCGCTCCATAGAAAGCCCCGCAGCCTTCATCGAAACCAACATAGTAGGCACCTGCTCCCTACTGGAGGCCGCCAGAGCCTACTGGAATACTCTGAAATCACCACGAAAAGACGCATTTCGCTTCCACCACATAAGCACAGACGAAGTCTACGGCGACCTTGAAGGATCGAGCGATTTCTTCACCGAGGTCACCCCCTACGCCCCAAGCAGCCCCTACAGCGCCAGCAAAGCCAGTTCAGACCACCTCGTTCGCGCCTGGCACCGAACCTACGGTCTGCCAGTCCTGATAACCAACTGCTCAAATAACTACGGCCCCTACCACTTCCCGGAAAAGCTAATTCCTTTAGTAATCCTCAACGCCCTGGAAGGCAAGCCACTACCCATTTATGGGCAAGGTGAGCAGATCCGCGACTGGCTTTATGTAGAAGACCACGCCCGCGCCCTCTATAAAGTGGTGACCGAGGGCAAACCCGGCGAAACCTACAATATCGGCGGCCATAACGAAAAACAGAACATCGAGGTAGTGCTCACCCTCTGCGACATCCTCCAGGAACTGCGCCCACAGAAATCACATTACCGAGGCCTGATCACCTATGTAATGGAGCGCCCCGGCCACGACATGCGCTACGCTGTAGACGCCAGCAAAATCGAGAAAGAACTGCGCTGGGTACCGGAAGAAACGTTCGAAACCGGCATACGAAAAACCGTGCAGTGGTATCTCAACAACCTCGAATGGTGTCAGCATGTACAGGATGGTAGCTACCAACGCGAGCGATTGGGAGAAAGTACATGAACATTTTATTGCTCGGCATAACCGGCCAAGTAGGCTTCGAGCTCCACCGCACCCTTTCTCCTCTGGGCACCATCACCGCCCCGGGCAGGGACGAGTTGAACCTGTTGAACGAACAAGCAGTCACTAACTACCTGGCCGTCAAAAAACCAGACTTGATTGTAAACGGCGCCGCCTGGACCGCCGTAGACGCCGCCGAAGTACACCAATCCGAAGCGTGGCGCCTCAATGCAGGCCTTCCCGAACAGCTTGCGGCCTACACAAAAGCCAATAACGCACGCCTGGTCCACTACAGCAGCGATTATGTCTACCCTGGCACCGGCGAAACGCCATGGCAGGAAACAAACCCTACGGGACCGGTAAGCCACTACGGTAAAACCAAGCTCAATGGGGATCGAGCTATTGAAAAAAGTGGCGCAGATTATCTTATTTTTCGGTCCAGCTGGGTTTACAGTGCCCGCGGCAACAACTTCATGAAAACCATGTTGCGACTGGCCGAAAGCAAAACCGAACTCAACATCGTGGCAGACCAGATCGGCGCGCCAACACCCGCCAGGCTTATCGCGCAGATAACTACCCTGGCAATCCACAGCAAACTTGAAACAGGTCTATACCACTTGGCCCCAGAAGGTGAAACCAGCTGGCATGGCTTCGCAAAAGAAATCTTTGGCCTGGCCGGTAAGAACACAAAAACATATCCCATCCCAACTAGTGACTACCCAACACCAGCCAAACGGCCGCTGAACTCAAGGGTGGATATGAGTAAACTCAAAAACGCCCTGAACGTAGAGCTCCCGCACTGGCAAAGTCAGCTCGCGCTGACTCTGCGCGAATACCTGGAGACGTAAATGAAAGGGATTATCCTAGCCGGCGGCTCCGGCACCCGTCTGTACCCCATCACCAGAGGCATATCAAAGCAGCTTCTCCCGGTGTATGACAAGCCCATGATCTATTACCCCCTGTCCGTCCTCATGCTGGCAGGAATTAGGGATGTTCTCGTCATAACTACCCCCGACGATCAGGATGGGTTCAAGCGCCTTCTTGGCGGTGGCGGTCAATGGGGTGTCAACTTGACCTATGCAGCACAACCCAGTCCGGATGGCCTTGCCCAAGCTTTCATTATTGGTGAAGAGTTCATAGGCGCCGACAGCGTCTGCCTGGTACTGGGTGATAATATTTATTATGGACAGGGCTTAAGTAAACTCCTGCAAACCGCAGCCGCCCGTGACAAGGGGGCTACCATATTTGGCTATCAGGTTACTGACCCCGAACGCTTCGGAGTGGTGGAATTCGATGATAATCACCGGGCGATTACCATCGAAGAAAAACCTGCCATTCCTAAATCCGATTACGCAGTAACCGGCCTTTACTTCTACGACAACGACGTGGTTGAACTCGCCAAACAGGTCAAGCCTTCGGACAGAGGGGAGCTGGAAATCACCAGTGTCAACCAAGCCTATCTGGAGAGGGGAGATCTGAACGTCGAATTGCTGGGCCGAGGCTTCGCCTGGCTGGACACCGGAACCTTCGATTCGCTACACGAAGCCAGCGGCTTTATAGAAACACTGGAAAAACGTCAGGGCCTGAAAATTGCCTGCCTTGAAGAAGTTGCCTATCGGATGGGTTTTATCGACGAAGAGCAGCTACTGGCGGAGGCAGAAAACCTCCAAAAGAACAGTTACGGAGCGTACTTGAAAAAACTTGTCAAAACCAGATAAGCAAATTCTATGAAAATTATCGAAACCAGAATTCCAGACGTAAAACTCATCGAGCCCGATGTGTTCGGCGATGAACGTGGTTTTTTCATGGAAACTTGGAATGAAAAGGCGTTCCGCTAGGCGGGCATTTACGCCACCTTCGTTCAGGACAATCATAGCCGCTCGGTGAAAAATACCTTGCGCGGACTTCATTACCAGATCAAACAGCCTCAGGGGAAGTTGGTGCGGGTAACACGCGGTGAAGTGCTCGACGTAGCAGTAGATCTGCGCACAAATTCAGCTATCTTTGGCCAGTGGATAGGGGAATATTTGTCTGAAGACAATAACCGCATGCTTTGGGTGCCACCAGGATTTGCCCATGGTTTTCTGGTGACAAGTGAAACGGCGGATTTTCAGTACAAGTGCACCGACTTTTATGCGCCAGAGTACGAGCGTTCGATTCTTTGGTCTGATGAGAGTATAGAGATAAGTTGGGGGCTGAAGGATGCAGAAAAACCATTGATTTCTAAAAAAGATAGTCAAGGGAGTTGTTTTGAGGATGCCCAGACAGAATTAAAGCTCTACTATTGATTGATACCCCGAAAAAGCACTTGAACTTTACCCCAAGCGACAAATGACTACCACCCATGAATATTCTGGACAGTTTTGTTTGAGCCTTAAAAGGAAATTAATAAAAAGTTTCATGGGTGTTGGGGCGATGAAATTAGTTTCAATCCCTGTAGGACTGGTGACGAGCATAATTTTGGCTCGAGTACTAGGGCCTGAAGAGTTTGGGCGCTACGCATTTATCATGGCACTGATTCCGCTTTTGGCGATTCCTGTCAGCGGAGGTATGCCGCAGCTTTTAACGCGAGAAGTGGCGGTATTCGTTCAATCAGGCAATTGGTCACTCTACAAGGGCGCGCTCAGAGCCGCCCACGGTTGGGTGCTGGTTTTTTCAGCTATGATCCTGGGAATATTCTGGATAGTTGGAGTTGGTTTTGAGTTGGTGCCGAAGGACGGTAAATGGGTTTTAGTTCCAATCGCAGTCCTAATGCTACCGTTCCTCGGTCTCGGAGCTGTTCGAAACGGTGCTATCAAAGGCTTAGGTATGCCTGCATATGCAGAAATACCCCAACAGTTTATTCAGCCAATTATAATGTTAGCATGCTTTGCAACTGCAGCTTGGTTCGGGCTCTTGGATACAAGAACAGCAATTTGGGGACAGGTTAGTGGTTCGATTATTGTATTCTTTATTGCCAGCTGGATGTTTCAAAGAGTGCACCCGGCTCAAGCAAATGAATTGAAACCGGATTATAGATGGGCCGATTGGTGGCGATCACTCGTACCTTTTAGTTTATTGGCGCTGGTGAGCACTTTTAATGCACAAATTGGCATCATTTTTCTCGGTGTATTAAGTTCTGACGAACAGGTTTCCGCTATGCGAATTGCCGAGCGTGGTGGTCAGTTTGTGATATTGTCATTGACGTTGGTTAATATGATCATTGCGCCTTATATCGTTCGGGCTCACCGTGAGAATGATAAAATAAAACTACAGAAATTGGCACGGAAATGCGCGCAAGGAAGTTTTTTACTATCACTGCCTGTGGCCTTGGCACTGGTGTTAGGTGGAGAAGAATTGGTTGGATTGGCTTTTGGGGAGGACTATGCAACGATTTCCTACTATCCAGTTGTACTTATTTCATTGAGTCAATTATTGAATGTCTTCTTCGGGTCTGTCGGGCATCTTCTGTCAATGAGCGGTAATGAGAGGTACACATTATTTGGTCAAGTGATGGCTGTTCTCGTGAATGTTTTGCTGTGTATCGTGCTAATTCCTAACTTCGGCGCTGTGGGAGCAGCTATAGCTGTCTCAATAAGTATCGTAGTTTGGAACCTTGTTTTGGCGTATTTCGTTGTAAAAAAACTAGATATACGTCCGACAGCACTTTAGTGGATTTTGGAGGTGTTACGTGCCCATTTTTTCAAAAGACGAAATGAACATTTTATTCATACATATTCCGAAATCCGCAGGTTCCAGTATAGAGCGGATTGGTTCAGATTTTGGATGGAGGGAAAGCTTTTCAGTAAGGGGTGAATCTTTGCAAAATCTTGAGCATTACAAGGCTACTCTTCAGCATCTGCACGCAGAACCTTTAGAGTCTTTGCTGAACCCAGATAAGTTTGATGCGATATTTACAATAGTAAGAAATCCTTTTTCTCGATTAAAGTCTGAATATTATTGGCAAAGATCTCAAAGAATAACTGATCTTAGCGTTACTGAGTGGATTAATGACACTTTTGAGAGATATTCAAAAAATCACTACCTCTATGATAATCATATCCGTCCACAAACTGAATTTCTGTTAGATAATGAACGCATGAAGGTTTTTAAATTAGAAGATAATGGAATAGATAAAGCAAAGAAATTGTTCATAGATCTTTCATATATTCGAGGTCAAAGTAACTTTGTAAAGAGGAAATTTTTTTCGAGATTATTGCCGGAGCGACAAGAAAAGCGTTCTGTTAAAGATCGCGATATAGAGACGGAATTTAATAAGCACTATAATGAAGTCGTTGATTTTTACAAAGAAGACTTCTCGTTTTTTTCATATGATATATGAAAATAAATATTTTTTAATTGCCTTATGTTCATAATATGAAAATATCCATAGCAATGGCCACCTACAACGGTGCCCGATACCTTCAAGCCCAGCTTGACAGCTTCATAAGCCAAACCAGGCAACCAGATGAACTTATTATCACAGACGATTGCTCAATCGACGAAACGGAGGCTATCGTCAATGAGTTCGCTAAAACCTCGCCGTTCACTGTGGAGTTTTACCGCAACAAAAAGAACCTCGGTTATTGCGGCAACTTCAATGCAGCATTAATGAAAACCACTGGAAATCTGGTGTTCCTGTGTGACCAGGACGATGTTTGGTTTCCAGAAAAAATTGAACACATGGTTGACATCGCTGAGAGTAATCCCCGAGCGTTGGTGGTGATGAATGATGCAGCGCTTACGGACGGGGAGCTAAATGAGGTAGGGCTAACAAAAATTGGACAGATCCGTAATGCCGGTCTGCCACTTGATAGGTTTGTTATGGGTTGTTGCTGCGCAATTCGGCGAGAGCTTCTTGATTTCTGTCTACCCATCCCCGAGGGTTTCCGCGCCCATGACAGTTGGCTGGTAAAAATTGCGGATGGACTGGATGCAAAATTAGTGGATGAAAAGGTTCTCCAGTATTATCGCCGCCATGAGTCCAATGAGTCGCAGTTTATTGCCAACAGAACAACGAGAGTCTCGCGAACAAGTGCTTTTCTGCATTCATCCAAAAAAATCTTCGATCCTGATACACCGCTTATAGAACAACGGGATATCAGGCAAGCCAAAATATTTGAAGCTGGTATTAAAAATATAGGAATCGATGCGCCCTACGCTTATCAACCCGGGTTAGATAAGCTGTTGGAGGTAACAAAAAACCGGACGGCATGGATGGAAAGACGTTTTGAGATGCGACGGATGTCAATGGTTCCCAGGTACATATCGGTGATTCGATATTTTATCGATGGGGGCTACGGCACTACTGGTGGCTTAAAGGCATTTTTCAGGGATCTTGCGGGGTGAGCAGAGAAATATTAGAGTTTGGGGCAAGATAACAACAAGACCACTGAAGAATCACAACACAAAGACCTTCCCGAAAAATTGTTAGATTAATATGTCAAAAATAACATTAATTAGCCCTTCATTTTCTGGTGGAGGTGCGGAACGCGTAATGGTTACACTAGCGAATACTTTTCTTGATCTTGGGCATTTGGTCGACTTTATTGTGCTCCGTGATACCGGGCCCTACAGAGAAATGCTATCAAATCGCGCACGTAAAATCGTCTTATACCCGGTATCTTCTAAAGGGCGCATCAAAGGTGTAATTAAATCGTTTTTCTTCATGGTACGGTATCTTCGTAGGAATCAAGATCGTGCCATTATGTCGACTGTTCGTGAACTTAATCTGTTTTGTGTTGGAGCAAACTTCCTTAATCTGGGGCGGGGTAAACTCTTTATTCGAGAAGCCGCTACTCTTGACCGTTTCTTCGATAAACCTAGCCCGAGTGATCGGTTGATCTTCATCCTTATGAAGATTTTTTACAATAGAGCGGAAGGCATTATTGCCAATTCGGAAGAAACAAAAAAAGACTTGGTAGAATATCTGGGTCTTTCACCATCCAAAATTAAGACTATCTACAATCCGCTGGATCTTAAATCCATTCGTGCTGAGGCCGAAAATTCGAAGAAAACTGAGCATCCATCTTTAGTGGCTTGCGGAAGGCTCGTTCCCATGAAAAATTTTGAGGATGCGATACGCGCTGTAGTGAAGGTTCGGGAGAAGTACCCGAATGTAATTCTGAAAATTATTGGGGATGGCCCGCACTACGATACCTTGGCGCGTATGATTAGAGAGCTCCAGCTTGAGGGTACCGTTGAGCTCACTGGTTTTCTTACTGCACCTTTTTCAGAATTCGCCTGTGCGCACGTCTTCGTTCAGACTTCACTCTGGGAAGGATTTGGATATGTGATGCCGGAGGCAATGGCGTGTGGTACACCAGTGGTGTGTTTCGACAGTAAAGGCGCTATGCGGGAAATTCTCGATAAGGGTCGTTTCGGTTCGCTTGTCCCAACTGGCGATATTACCGCTTTAGCCAATGAGATTATGCGGCAACTGGAAACTCCTCATCCTTCTTATTTGCTGAGTGAGGCTGTAGGGCGTTTCGATTCTAAAGGGATTGCTCTTCAATATTTAGATGCTTTAGACGTCGAGGAATAGCCATTCGCAACATAAACCAAAAACCGCGTTAATTCAGGCAGTTCTGTTTCGTTTCTTTGACAATGCTGAGCTACACCATGAGTTCATTCAATAATTTTCTAAAATCTGTTTATTTAGCCCTACCTTTAACTCTGCGAGAGCAAATACGTTTTCGCTTTAACACGGGTTACTTTCCAAGGCACCGATGCCCAGTGACTTTTAACGAGAAAACATTACATAGGAAGCTCAATTGGTCGAACCCACTGTTCTCAAAATGCGCTGACAAAATTGGGGCAAAAATTTACGTTGCTGGCAGGCACCCGGATTTAGTTGTACTGAGAAATTTAGCCGAAGGTGAGCAGCTTAGTCTCGATATTTTGAGGAGAACTATTGCGGAGCACGGAGAGGTAGTATTGAAGACTAACCACGATTCTGGCGCGCCCTTTTTTGTGAATAGCACTTGGAGTGATGAGCAACTGAGGAGTGTTTGTGCGGCTGTAAATTCTCGACTCAAATCCAAGTTCGGCCAGCTGCAATGCGAGAATTGGTACAGCGATATAACTCCTAAATACCTGATTGAGAGTAAGATTGAAACTGGTCCAGGCGTTCAATTATGTGATTATAAGTTCCATGTTTTTAGTCACGGTGTGGATCAGGATCCAACGATCATTCTTCATGTAGATTTTGACAGGTTTACCAATCACACTCGGTCTTTTTTTGACTCTGAGCTTAATTGGCTACCGTTTTCAGTACGCTATCCTGCAATCTATACACAGGTACCCCGTCCCCTCCACTTTGATCGTATGCTAGATATTGCTAAAGATCTTGCATCACCCTTCTCATATGCGCGAGTGGATCTTTACAATGTGGAAGGAGCGATCTTTTTCGGTGAGATAACGTTTGCAAATGAATCTGGAAGGGGGCGGTTTTCTGATAAGGCATATGATGAGTGGCTCGGCAACCTGTGGACAGAAAATCCCTGCCTATGATTCCTTATACTGGCGTTCTGCTGTTGCTCATGTCAGCCTATCTTTACAGCAGGGCGCATTATGTGGTGGCTCCGAACCTCCTCGTCGGCTATACCCTGCTTTGCCTGACGGCGCTACTAGGGTTAAGGTTTGGCGTCGGCTCCGATTACTATAGCTACAAAGAAATTTTTTATAGTACCGATACATTGTCGGATTTTAATTGGTTTATTTACAAAGCTGGAGAGAACACTCCGATTGAGTCTGGTTACGCAGCTCTCGCGTTCCTGGTTCGGGAGTTGACTGATTCATATGCGGTGTTCGTCTTTTTGTGGGCTGTTCTCAGTGTTTCTCTTAAGATTTATGTTTTTTCTAAAACGTCTCCCATATTTATTCTGTCTTTTCTCATCTATTTCGCGGAGGAGTGGTTTTGGAAAGATCACAGTGGAGCTAGATCCGGCATGGCGGCAACATTTGTGCTGCTAAGCATGCTCTATATTCAGAAGGGTTCTTTTAGGAAGTTCTGTCTGTGTATTTTCGCGGGCGTACTATTCCATGTATCCGCAGCTATAGCTCTGCCATTCTATCTGATTCGCTATTTCCCAAATATTAAGATTATGCCAGTTGTGCTGGTAGTTGCTATTGCGGTGTCACTAACTGGCGGAGTCGGCCTGATGATTGTTGAGTTGGCGGGCCTTGCTGGCGTGCCCGATTCGTCTCGCCTCATAAAATATGCTTTGAGGGAAGACGTTGGCGGAATACGAATTCTTGGTGGCACTTACATTCTCCATATTCTACTTTCCTGCATTTTTCTTTTTTTCTATCGTCCTTTAACGAGTGCCTGGCCACTTAACAAATCTCTAATTCCACTTTATGTTTACGGTACGGCGTTGTTTTTTCTGGTGCTTGATTATGGGATCGTTGCTGGGCGCATTCGGGAACTATTAACAGTGCCGGCTATCACGATTCTCTTACCCAGTTTCATTCCAGCCTTAAAACAAAAGGAACAGGTTGTCGGTGTCTTCGCCGTGTTTGGATATGCGATCCTTTGGTTCTATCTAAAAACCCGGGAGCGGGTTTCCTATTCATCGATTCTAACAGCGACTTTGTAACATGCCTCCAACTATTGTTGTCTACGTAGTAAGCACACTGCAGCGCACTGGGCCGACCACCCAGCTGTTGAATCTAGTAAAGAACCTAGACTTAACTCGATATAAACCTCAGATCGTGACGTTATCACCGGAACCTAAAGACTCGTTGAAAGATCAATTCCTTTCCCATGGGGTGGATGTGAAAGTCCTTGATTTGTCTCGAATGCAGGGGGCTTTTCGCGCGAATAAATATGTGAGAGATGTTATTCGACAAACGGGAGCACAACTGGTTCATACTCAAGGTATCCGGGCGGATGCGATGGTATCAAGTTCGGCTTATAGACACATCTCGCGCATTGCAACGCTTAGAAATTATCCACAGCTTGATTACCCGCTAACGTATGGGAGATCGCTTGGAAAATTAATGTCTTTCGTTCATACCCGTTGCCTAAAAAGGCTTGATCTTACTGTTGGTGTCTCAAGGCCAGTCACGGAGAACCTTCGCAAATTGGTTCCACATGTGACCGTTACAACAGTTATGAACGGGGTGGATACAGATGTTTTTGAACCCGTAAACGAATTTGAAAAACAACAAATTCGCAACCATTTAGGTTTCTCGTCTAGCGCGACGATATGGCTTGTGTCTGGCCATCTCTCCCAGCGTAAAGATCCGATTACTTTGATTGAAGGCTTTAAAAATGCGTTCGGTGATGATTGTTCACAGCTTCTGATTCTAATTGGTGCTGGCCCACTCGAAGATGCTGCCAGAAGCCTTACTCAAGGTTGCGGTAATATTCGTATTGAGGGTCGGGTATCGGATGTTAGGAGCTATCTACAAGCTAGTGATTTCTATGTTTCTGCCTCAATGGGAGAGGGGCTTCCCAATGCCGCGCTTGAAGCCATGGCTTGTGGTCTTCCTGTCCTTATTTCAGATATTGAACCCCACCATCAGTTACTTGAAATGAAGCCAGGCATTGGAGTGAGCTTTGAGACAGGCAATGCCGTTAGCCTCAAAAAGGGGTTTCGCACCATGATGGATTGCGACATTCAGGTCATGAGGCAGTCCGCCATTGAGTTAACAAAAAATGAACTGAGTGCTCGTGCCATGGCAGTCAATTATCAGAATCTTTACGACGAACTAATGACACTGGGGGCGGGGGCTTAGCAATTATGCCGTGTTCCGTCCTGCTTCCTGTCTACTCAGGCGATGATTCAGGTTTGCTGAACGAGGCGCTGAAAAGCCTTGCCCAGCAGACGATGATGCCTGCCGAAGTGATTCTCGTAAATGATGGCCCCCTCACCGATCTTCAGGAGAAAATGATTCACTACCATGAGTGCCAGCTTCCGATTCGGCGGTGCGGAAACGACTCCAATCAAGGGCTAGCTTCAGCTTTGAATCTTGGGCTTAAACACTGCAGTTATAAATACGTGGTCCGGATGGATGCGGACGATATGTGTGCTCCCAATCGCATCGAACGCCAATTGGAGTTCATGTATGCCAATCCGGAAATTGACATCGCTGGCTCCTTTGCGCGTGAGGTAAACCGTAATGGTGAGCTTGGTGCGACGCGAAGAGTGCCATTGGAACATGCTGCAATTATATCAATGCTTTGGACATGTCCACTGCTTCATCCTACGGTCATATTTCGTAAGCAGCTTATTGAATCGTTGGGTGGATACGACAATTCGTTACGGCGCCGCCAAGACTATGAACTTTGGTTTCGTTGCGCCCGCCACGGTGCAACCTTTGCGAATATCCCGCAGGTCTTGTTGTACTATCGATTCGATTGGAGCATGTTACGAAAACAGACGCCTCGATTAGCTTTTCAGCAGGGTAGAGTTGGTTATCGAGGTGCAAGTGCACTGGGATTGGCGTACTGGAAGCGTGTGGCGTGTTTCGCGCCGTTCTTAAGGTCAATGTTGCCCGGCCGCTTCGAGCATTGGGCTTACCAGCTTATGCGACGCTTCGGCCCCCGCTCCTGATTGGTTAGTGAGCCCATCATATGGTGATACGCAATAAAATACTGATTACCGGGGCAACTGGTTTCGTCGGTAACCGTCTTGTTCAGTGTTTAAGTGAGGAGAAACTCTGGCCAATTGTCGCATTGACACGGAACTTCATCCCGGTTCCTTTCGCTTCACAGACAGTTACTGTGCCTGAACTTTCTTCCAGTGCTTTAAATTCAACACTTGATCTGGGAAAAGTGGACGTTATCGTACACCTCGCTGCGCGCGTTCATGTAATGAACGATGATGCTGTGGATCCTCTATGGGAATTCCGACGCACCAATGTTGAGGGAACATGCGCACTCGCAGAGCAAGCTGCCCGTTCGGGTGTTAAACGTTTCGTATTTCTCAGTTCCATTAAGGTGAATGGTGAGTTCACGAAACCTGGAGTACCTTTTACCGCTAAAGATGCACTTGCCCCTAGCGATCCCTATGGACAGTCCAAGGCAGATGCCGAGGAAGCTTTGTTTGCTATTGCTCGGAAGACGAGGATGGAGATTGTGATAATTCGTCCACCTTTAGTCTATGGACCCGGAGTGAAAGGCAATTTTAATAACATGGCGAAACTGGTTAAAAAAGGCTTTCCCCTGCCTTTAGGCGCTATACATAATAAACGGTCTTTGATATCGCTGGATAACCTGGTTGATTTGATCATCACCTGTATTGATCACCCGGCTGCAGCCAATCAGGTTTTTCTCGCAGCGGATGGGGAGGATTTGTCCACATCTGACCTGTTATGTCGCGTCGCTGCTGCGATGGGTAAGCCTTCTCGCTTGATACCTTTCCCTGCTGGCTTGTTGCAGTTCGGGGCTCTGCTGCTTGGGAAAAGAGCTACTGCACAGCGGTTGCTGGGTTCATTGCAGGTGGATATATCCAAAGCCCGTAACCTGCTTGGCTGGCAGCCGCCATTGAGTGTGGAAGAAGGGCTGAAACGCTGCTTTCCCGAATAATAAGGATTTCTTGTGATTCGTTTGTTGGATTTGATGTTTGCCTTGTTCGGGCTGGTGTTCGGTTTGCCTGTATTGCTGTTGTTGGTGGTGATCGGTCTATTTGATACGGGCTCTCCAGTTTTTTTTCAGCAACGGGTAGGGCGTAACAAAAGGCCGTTCACGTTGGTGAAGTTTCGCACCATGAAAAGAGACACTGCTTCGGTTGCCAGCCACCTGGCTAGCGCCGGTTCGATTACAAAATTCGGCCACTTCCTCCGCCGCACCAAACTGGATGAACTTCCTCAGCTCTGGAACGTGTTAAAAGGAGAGATGAGCCTTGTTGGCCCTCGTCCATGTTTATTCAACCAGGAAGAGCTGATTGCCGAACGGGACTCTAGGGGCGTGCTTAAGGCCCGCCCCGGTATCACCGGCCTAGCGCAAATTAATGATATTGACATGTCCACGCCATGTCTGCTGGCGGAAACCGATGCTAAGATGTTAGCGAGTCTGAATCTGAAAAACTACTTTCGCTACATTGTTCAAACGGTGCTCGGAAAAGGCGCCGGTGATCGTGTAAAGGACTGATCATGATCAAAACCTTTCTGAATCTGCCAAGGGTGCAGAAGCGCATCATATCCGTGGTCTCCGATATGGTCGTTCTATTTGCTGCTATCTGGGCAGCTTATGCCCTGAGGCTGGAGCAGCAGCTATGGGTGCCCAACCGTGATCAGTTGGTGGTGGCCGCTATCACTGTCGTGTTTACCATTGCGGTGTTTATCCGCCTCGGCTTGTACCGTGCGGTGATTCGGTATCTGGGGGATCGGGCGTTCCTTACCATTATCTATGGGGTTGCGCTTTCCGCCATATCACTGATTGTCTTGGGTTATCTCCTTCAGGTGTTTGTTCCCCGCTCCGTTCCCATCATCTACGGCGCGCTGGCCTTCCTGTTTGTAAGCGGTACCCGCCTCGGCGTTCGCATGATCGTAAACCACCCCAGACAACGGGCAAAAGAGGCGGTGGCCATTGTCGGCGCCGGCGAGACCGGTATGCAGCTTGCCTCGGCGCTGGAGCAGGGCATGGAATACCGCCCAGTGGTGTTTGTCACCTTTGAGCGCGCTAATCACAAATCGCTGATCAACGGTTTGCCGGTGGTGAGTATCAATCATGTTGCCAAGCACCTGCCAAAGTTTCGCGTGCAGCGGATTCTTCTGGCACTGGATGTGGACTCGAAAGTGGACCGTAAACAGCTGTTGAAGCAATTGGAGCCCCTGTCCATCCCGGTGCAGACGGTGCCGTCCATGTCGGAACTGGTGGCGGGGCAGGCGCGAATCAATGATATCCGCGATCTGGAACTGGATGACTTGCTGGGGCGTGATCCGGTACGGCCGGACTCGGCCATCGTGGCCCGTAGCCTTTACAACAAGGCGGTGATGGTGACGGGGGCGGGCGGTTCGATCGGCTCGGAGCTGTGCCGGCAGATTATTCAGCATCGCCCGCGGGTGCTGGTGTTGTTCGAGCAGTCCGAGTTTTCGTTGTATGCCATTGAGCGGGAGCTTCAGGCCATCAACCGTATTGAGGGCCTGGAGGTGCAGATTCACCCGCTGCTGGGCAATGTGGCCCATCGCCGACGCTGTGAGACGGTGATGAAGGGCTTTAAGGTGGAAACCGTTTACCACGCGGCGGCCTACAAGCATGTGCCGCTGGTGGAGCAGAATGTTATTGAGGGTGTTCAGAACAATGTGTTCGGCACCCTGCACGCGGCCGAGGCGGCTATTGCTGCTGGTGTTGAGCGTTTTGTGCTGATTTCCACCGACAAGGCGGTTCGCCCCACCAATGTGATGGGGGCTAGTAAGCGCCTGGCGGAGCTGGTGTTGCAGGGGTTGGCGGAGCGGCAGCGTGGAACCGTGTTTTCCATGGTGCGGTTTGGCAATGTGCTGGGGTCGTCCGGCTCTGTGGTGCCGCTGTTCCGTGACCAGATTCGTGACGGCGGGCCGGTAACGGTTACTCACCAGGACATCATTCGCTATTTCATGACCATTCCCGAGGCCAGCCAGCTTGTGCTGCAGGCCGGCAGTATGGGGCAGGGTGGTGAGGTGTTTGTGCTGGATATGGGCGAGCCGGTGCGCATCGCAGACCTTGCCCGTAAGATGATTCACCTGATGGGGCTGGAGGAGAAAACCGAGGACCAGCCGGATGGCGATATTGAGGTGGTTTTCACTGGCCTGCGCCCAGGCGAGAAGCTGTTTGAGGAGTTGCTGATTGGTGATGACCCGCAGGGTACGTCTCACCCACGCATTATGATGGCGCG
Organism: Marinobacter sp. ATCH36; assembly: GCF_023555055.1. GTDB lineage: Bacteria > Pseudomonadota > Gammaproteobacteria > Pseudomonadales > Oleiphilaceae > Marinobacter. Next base: position 220,194 of record NZ_JAMJPL010000004.1, on the reverse strand, counting down.
GGAGGTGTCTTTGTCCTGGGAGCGGGTGGAGGAGTTGCTGGGCCAGTTGCAGCGCGCCAGTCAGGCTTTTGACTGTAGTGCCATTGTCGAGGTGCTGAAGAACGCGAAGACGGGGTATGCGCCGAATAGCGAGCTGGAGGACCTGGTTTGGTGTAACGGGCAGTCGGATGTTGTGGCTGAGGGCCGCCAGGATGACAAGGTGCATCGGTTGTCGGTTTAGGAATCTCGCCCCGGGCGCGCCGGTATCTCTTGAATTAGAGGTTATTTGTGGGGACTAATGATGTTTTTTTGCCACGAAATCCACGAAAGAACACGAAAAAAGGACAAAGATAACGGATTCATTGACTGGGAGATCCGCGAGGAAACGTGAGTGATTTCTGGTTTTACTTTCGTGTTATTTCGTGGATTTAGTGGCTAAAAAAAGTCCTTAAAAATAGGGATGTATAATGCTCAAGGAAAAAGAGCTGTGCTATCGCATTACCGGTTGTGTGTATGAAGTATATCGGCACCTGGGCGCAGGCTTTCTGGAGTCGGTTTATCAGAAAGCACTGATTCGGGAGTTGCAGCAGGTCGGGCTGGCTGTGGCGAGCGAAGTGCCAGTGGTTATTCGCTACAAAGGCGAGCCCATTGCCGAACATCGGTTGGATCTCCTGGTGGAGAACTCGGTTATCATCGAACTCAAAGCCCAGCAAAAGATGCCACTGTCGGCAGAGCCGCAGCTGATCAACTACCTGAAGGCTACCGGGAAAGAGCTTGGGCTGTTGGTTAATTTTTCGTTTCCCAGGGCAGTGGTGAAGCGGGTCGTATTATGAGGGACTTTCCCTGTTATGATGGACCTAAAGTCTTGCCGGTGGAGGGATGTATGTACGCTGTCGAATTTGAAGCTGATATTCGTGATGGTGTAGTCAAGATACCTGAGCAATACGCCCTTTTGAAAAATACCCATGCTCGAATAGTGGTTTTGCTTGAGGGTGAAAGCTCGGATTCAGAGCTCCGTGCACTCTCAAACCATGCAGCGGGGAATGTTGAAGAATGGAAGGATCCAGCAGAGGATGAAGTATGGAAGTAGAGCAGGGAGAGCTCGTGCTATGCGAATTTTATTTTTCTGATCTTGGCGCTAGTAAGCGAAGGCCGGTTGTCGTTTTTCGGGACAACCTTCCATTTGATGATTTTGTTGGCATTCCAGTGAGTAGCAAGGTTAATACGTTGCATGCTGACGAGTTCCTTTTGGAGGCTGCTGATCTGGTCGAGGGGGTGCTTCCTAAGCCTTCCAAAATTATGGTCAGGAAGACATTTGTCATCTCAAAGCATGTAATTATTAAAAAATATGGTGCGCTGGCTCCAGCACGCTTTCAGAAGTTGCATTCGGATTTTTGTCGATACTTCGGGTGCTGTTGAATCATTTGCGAGTACATTGACTTCATCGACATCTACTCAGCCCTGGATGATAATGAAATGGAACAGTACAAAGCGCAGTACCCGCAGGAGGATAAAACCATGGCAAGCCTGAGTGAACGGCTAAGGGCAGAAGGTATGGCCCAGGGCATGGAAAGAGGCATGGAAAAGGGCATGGAGAATGGCGAACGCGCCGTACTAAGCCGGCAGTTACAGCGTCGCTTCGGCTCATTGGACCCACAAACCCGGCACCGGCTTGAAGCGGCTGATCAGAAGCAGTTAGAGCTATGGGCTGAGCGTATACTGGATGCGGATTCGTTGGCGGATGTGTTTCAGGATCATTGACGGTCAGAAGTTAAAGAACCCCATATACTCACTACAGCGCCTCAGCAATGGTGGCGACCGGAAGGAACATTCTGAGGGGTTGGGAGGGCAGGCATTGAAATCCGAACCCTTCGTAGAGCCTTTGCCTTCGGGCTATCGCTGACGGGTTGCAGCAATCGAGGATATCAAGCATAACTACGGCTGTTCCTACTCTGTGTGAGGCCAGGTAGGCTCCCTTGAGTGCGTCAGCAAGGAGCAAACTTCCCAGGCCATGCCACTGAGCTGTTCTGGTGACCCCCATCATGCCGATGAAGGCGGCAGGAATGTTGCCGTCAGGCAGGGAGTATCGCCGGTAGCGGCCGGGAAGGTCCTTATATTCAATGCTATGCGCGTTAATTGAGTAGAAGCCAAGAATGGTTGTGGGGGAGTCTTCAGGGTTGACCGCTACAAAGACCCTTGCAGTACCCCCCTTCATCAATTTGCCGGCTGTTTTGTGTAGAAAGTTATCAACGGGCTCAACCCCTGACGAAAAAGCCGCTCGATCATGTTTGTGGGCATCGAGCGGCTCGATAATAATGTTACCCGGCATCAGCGCTTCTCAACCTTTTCCTTATGCTGGGCGAAAGCGGCGCGCAGTTTGTCTGTGGGGGCAGGGGGCTGCTCCAGGGCTTCAAAGAACGCCTGATGGTCCTCAGGTTTGAGGTGCGTTACCTCGTGGGCCTGTATCGTCTCGATGGCCCGCTGGTAAACTGCATCAATGGCGAAGGTTGATGTGTCCTGCCCCATCAATGCCGCCGCACGCTCAACGGTTTTCTTGATCCGTTCGGTTGTGCGGAAGTTGAAGCGGGCGGTGTTGCGCTTCCGGGCTTCCGGGTTGTTGTCGGGTGGTGATGTAGTAAGCATTTGGAGTTCCTTAATAATAACGTTGTATTGGGGTAGTGTACGTCCAATGGGCGTACAGTTCCAGTGTGGCTGGCCCCGCCGGGCCGATTTAACTTTCCAATAGCAAGGTAGCTGTTTAATGTCTGAAAATGTTGTCTGGCATCACCAGAAAGTTACCCGGGCGGACCGGGCGGTTCCGAAGAATCAAAGTCCTTGCCTTTTGTGGTTTACCGGCTTGAGCGGCTCTGGTAAGTCCACCATTGCCAATGCGCTGGATGTGGCGCTGTATGAGCGCGGTTATCATACGTTTCTGCTGGATGGTGATAATGTCAGGCACGGGCTGAACAAAGACTTGGGGTTTTCTGATGAGGACCGGGTTGAGAATATCCGGCGTATTGGTGAGGTCAGCAAGCTGTTTACCGATGCCGGGTTGATTGTGCTCAGTGCATTTATTTCGCCGTTTACCAGTGACAGGCGCCTGGTGCGCAACCTTTTCCCGGCCGGGGAGTACATCGAGGTGTTTATGGATACCCCGATTGAGACCTGTGAGCAGCGGGACCCCAAGGGGCTTTATGAGAAGGCCCGCGCCGGCAAGATCAAGCACTTTACGGGGATCGATTCGCCATATGAGGTGCCGGAGCGGCCGGAGGTGCGCCTGGATACCTCGGTGATGTCGGTGGATGAGTGTGTGAACCGGCTGATCGACTATCTGCTTAAACGACAACTGATTTTTACCCCGCCGCAAGCTACTGGAGCGTAATTTTCTATGGCATGGGAAGCCATTGTTACGCTGCTTACCCTGTTTACCGTCCTCGCCGCCCTGGTGATTACCCGGGTGTCCGCCGACCTGGTGTTGATGGCGGCCCTGGCGTTCCTGTTGATTACCGGCATCCTGGGGCCGGCTGAGGCGTTGGCGGGGTTTGGGAACCCGGGTGTGATTACCATTGCCACGCTGTATGTGGTGGCTGCTGGGCTGAAGGAGACCGGCGCGGTGCAGTGGATTGCACGTTTGCTGCTGGGGCATCCGAAAACCGAGAAGGGTGCCCAGCTGCGGATGCTGGCGCCGACCGGTATTCTCAGCGGTTTTATGAACAACACCGCTGTGGTTGCCATGTTTATTCCCGCCATTCAGGACTGGGCCCAGCGCTTGGGTATTCCTGCCTCCCGCCTTCTTTTACCCCTGAGTTACGCCGCCATTCTGGGTGGTACCTGTACGCTGATCGGCACAAGTACCAACCTGGTGGTGGACGGCATGCTGCAGACGCGATTGGGGATCAATCTGGGGCTGTTTGAACTGGCCTGGGTGGGGGTGCCCCTGTTGCTGGTGGGCGGATGTTACCTGGTGCTGGTGGCGTCCCGCGTGCTGCCGGACCGGGGTGGCATGAAGGAGGAGCTGGAGCAGGTTCGGGAATACGGGGTTGAGGTTGAAGTGGACGCTACCGGGCCTCTGGTGGGCAAGACGGTGGCGCAGGCGGGTTTGCGGGCATTGAATTACGGCTACCTGACGGAGATCGACCGGGGTGGCCGGCTGATTACGGCGGTAGAGCCGGACCGGATGCTGCAGCCCGGTGACAAGCTGTATTTTGTGGGGGCGCCGGAATGCGCCAGTGAGTTGCGGCGGATTCAGGGCCTGAAGCCCGCCCAGGCCAGTATCCATAAGCTGGAGCTGGCCAACCATCAACGCTGCTTGGTGGAGGTGGTTCTGGGGCAGGAATTCCCGGCGCTGGGTAAGACGGTGCGGGAAAGCCGGTTCCGTACCCGTTTCAACGCGGCGATTCTGTCGGTTTCCCGGGAAGGTAACCGAGTGCCGGGTAAGTTGGGGGATATTACCTTCAAGATGGGGGATACCCTGCTGCTGGAGTCCAGCCATGAGTTTGTGGAGCAGTATCGCTTTCGTCGGGACTTTCTGCTGGTCAGCGCGCTGAATGATTCCACGCCGCCGGATTTCCGCAAGGCGCCGCGGGCGTTGGGTATTTTGTTGCTGATGGTGCTGGCCAGTGCCTTGGGGTTGCTGCAGATTATCGAAGCGGCGTTTCTGGCAGCGGGCGCGATGATTGTGACTGGCTGTATTACCGCCAGCCGTGCCCGCCGTAGTGTGGATTTGCCAGTGCTGGTGGTGATTGCGGCGTCTTTCGCCCTGGGCACGGCCATGACGGAGACGGGCGGGGCGCTATGGGTAGCCGAGGGTTTGCTGGGGTTGTTTGGTCCGCTGACGCCCTGGTTGGCGTTGGCGCTGGTGTACATTCTTACGGCGGCGTTTACCGAAGTCATTACCAATAATGCGGCGGCGGTGCTGATGTTTCCTATTGCGCTGGCGGTGTCTGAGCAGTTGGGTGTGAATTTCCTGCCCTTTGCGGTAGCGGTGATGTTTGCGGCCTCGGCTTCGTTCATTACTCCGCTGGGATACCAGACCAACCTGATGGTGTATGGCCCGGGGCGTTATCAGTTCATGGATTATGTGCGTTTGGGGTTTCCGCTTAGCCTTCTGGTAGGTGCTACGGCCATCTCCCTGATCCCTTTCGTCTGGGCGTTTTGACGATATCCCGTAGGTAGGATTAGCGAAGCGTAATCCGACACCTCTTAGCCTGACAGTTTTGAGGCTGGCCCGGCGGTGGGGGTACCTTTTCTTTGGAAAAAGAACTCGCTGCGCTCAGACACCTTTTTCTGGCAGAAAAGGTACCACCACCCCCGGGCCGATCAGGCCTTCTAGTGCTCATCCCGTTTTCAGCTTCTCTGTCTGTTTCTGAAGTCCCTCAAGAATGGGTTGGCTGATGTGGTTCGGAAAGTCATTTGGAAGTATGGAATCGATATGTCCGATGACGGTTTCTGTTTTCTGAGCCATTTCGTCCATTAGGGTCTTCGCCTTCTGTGTCGAGAAGCCCACTTGTTGCGCAGTGCTGAGGAAATGGCGGGGTTGAATTCTGGCCCAGTGATAGTGGCGGTTATGTCCTTTGAGGGACATGGCCATTTTGGCTTTTTCGGCCGGAATACTGCCTTGCGCCATGAGTGGATAGGCTGACAGTACATCGTAAAGAGGCGCCATTCTGTAGGCGGAATCGGCTTCCAGGAACAGGCTGTAGTTTTTGGCGTGGCCGTCGATGGCTGCCATAAGCCAGTAGAGGATCTGGGCCCTGAAAAAATTGTCCCTGTCCTGGTTAGCTTGTTGAGAGCCCAGTAGCAGTTGCATACCTTCACGAATGCCCGGGCCGCCATCGCTTTCGTATTTCAGTGCGGGTGCTATGCCGAGTGCCTGGCAAAAGTCTTCCTGGGGCAGGCGCATCAGCCAGGTTTTATCTTTTGACCAGCGCCGGTCAAAACGTTCGACGATTAACGCCTTCTCGGCCCCGAAGTGACCAATCTCCGATTGAGCGGTGGGTAGTCCGTAGGCCCTGGCAATTTCCAGGCAAAGCCATTCATTTTCCGCGCTTTCCCGCAAATCGATGTTGCTTTGTCCGATAAACCCGATCGGCAACTTCAGTATGTGGCTGGTGGGGGTAGCGCCAAACGGACGATGCCACTGGTTTTTGAACCAAAGCAGCGCTGTCTTCTCCTGGGCGCCCGCCAGGGAAATGCGGAACTCATTGTCATCGGTCATTCCCAGCGGGTTGTTCTGGTGGTTTTTCAGAATGGTTTCGATGTCACTTTCATGGAGTGGTTCGGCGTCCACCTTATTGATCGAGGGAACCGAGGAACTCGAAGGGTAGAGCTGTATGGCGCCCACACAGTCCCTTCCAATGCGTGATAGTAAATCGAAGGGGTGGCTGGTCGGTATTTTGAACCGTGCCTGCATTCGCCCGCGAATGACATCTGAGTCTGGCAGAAGGTTGTCGAAGAAGTTGTAAACCAACGCCCCACTGTAACGCTGTGCGGACAAGGGTAACGACAGCGATATGGCCCTGGCGCCAGGGCGATTCAGCCAGTCTTTGCTGTATTGAAACGTCATTGCACCGGAAGGTTCCAGTTTTAACTGGCCGACCTGGATGCCGTTGAGGGCCACGGTGAGACTACTCACTGGTTACCACTCCTGATCCCAGTTTGTGGTTGGTTTTTCGTTGTCGCGTTCGGTGACGTGCAGTTCCAGTTCCAGCGCGGACAGCAGTTTGAACAGGGTCTCGATTCTGGCTTTGTCTGGTTGATTTTCGAGGCCTGAGACGGTTGATTGTTTAATGCCGATTTGCTCAGCTGTTTTTTGCTGAGTCAGCTTTTTGTCCGTGCGCGCGTTTTTTAACGCCTGGGCGAGTAGTTTGGGTGATGTGATTTTCATCTTTATCCCTTATGGCGGATTAAAGTGAGATTATACCCTTTGGGGGATATTTTCAATTTATCCTTTTGTCGGTATATATGCAGCCTGAAGGCTGCGGGGGCTGGCCCGGAGGTGGGGATACCTTTTCTTTGGAAAAAGAACTCGCTGCGCTCAGACACCTTTTTCTGGCAGAAAAGGTATCCCCACCCCCGGGCCGATTGAACCTTTGAGGCTGACACCCCTATCCATCCACGACAGCTCACTGCGTGGTGGGTATAGTGTTGACAAATTCTAGATGGTGGTTATAGTAACCACTAAAGCAAAGGGATTTGCATGAAAAGCTCTGATGTCAGGAAAAGCTGGAGAACGATGGCTGGCAGTGATTGTCTGGCCCTAAGGCTATAGAAAGTCGAGGAAGGTACTATGCGTTACCCAGTCGCGTTGCATACAGATGATGGCAAGAGCTTCGGCGTTACAGTGCCAGATATTCAGGGCTGTTTCTCTGCGGGCGACAATGAAGATGAGGCGTTGGATAATGCACGTGAAGCCATTCTGGGCCATTTAGAGCTGTTGGCGGAATCTGGCGAAGAAATTCCTTCTGCACAGCCCATTTCTGAGCACCGTCACAATCCGGATTTTGAAGGTGCAATCTGGGGTTTTGTAGAGGTTGATGTGACGCCTTTCCTGGGAAAGGCGGAGAAAATTAATATCACCGTACCCAGTCTGGTGCTCCGGCAGATTGACCGTTACGTTAAGATCCATTCTAAAGAAGCCCGGTCCCGGTCTGCTTTTCTTACTGAAGCGGCTTTGGAGCGGATGAAGGGGGTTCGTTGAATGACAGTTGCCTGGCCCGGCGGCAGGGTACCTTTTCTTTGGAAAAAGAACTCGCTGCGCTCGGACACCTTTTTCTGGCAGAAAAGGTACCCCCACCCCCGGGCCGACCGTACCTTTCGCGATAACTCTTTTTTGTATCATCCCTATGGTTGTCGTATTATAAGACCAGTTAACAGGTCTTGAGGTGTTGTTATGACCAGCCCAATCTATTCTGAAGTGACTGCCAGTGTGTCTGAGCTGAAAAAGAACCCTATGGCGACGGTTCGTGATGGGGATGGTTTCCCTGTGGCAGTGCTCAACCGGAACAAGCCTGCTTTTTACTGTGTGCCGGCCGATGTTTATGAATCCATGTTGGAGCGCCTTGACGATCAGAGCCTTGCTGAAATCGTGCGCGAGCGCCGTTCGGAACAAAGTGTCAGGGTTGATTTGAGTGAGCTTTAAGTACCAACTTGCCTTTAAGGCGTCTGCCTTAAAAGAATGGAAAAAGCTCGCTGAACCTATTAAAAAGCAGTTCAAAAAGAAGCTTGCAGAACGACTGGAGCTTCCTCGCGTTCCTTCTGATGCCCTTTCAGGGTTTGATAGTTGCTATAAAATCAAACTGAGAAGTGTCGGGTACAGACTCGTCTATGAGGTTGAGGACGAGACGGTAACTGTGACTGTTGTAGCGGTAGGGAAGCGCGAGAGAGCAGATGTATATACCAAGGCGAAGCGTCGTATTAAATGATGTGTCCGTCTGAGAATGGAACATTCAGGGTAAACGGTAAGGGACTATGATAGACATTAAACACCACGGAGCGGTGACAGGGGTAACGGGCTCTTGCCATGAGCTGACGGTTAAGGGGTCTGACCCCTCGGGGTCAGACCCCACAAGCACCAAGCCCTCCGGCATTCTAATCGATTGCGGCCTTTTCCAGGGCGAGGAAGCCGGCAACGGCGCTACTGCTTTAGATCTTTCCATTGATTTTCCTATCAGCCACATCCGTGCGCTGGTGGTCACCCATGTACACATAGACCATGTAGGCCGGATTCCCTATCTGCTTGCCGCCGGTTTTGAGGGGCCGATTATCTGTTCGGAGCCTTCGGCGATTATGTTGCCGGAGATTCTGGAAGATGCGCTGAAGATTGGCTTTACCCGGGACCGGACGTTGATTGAACGGGTGCTGGGGCTGATTCGTTCGCGGCTTGTGCCGGTACCTTACGGGCAGTGGCATTCTGTCTTTGGTGGAAACGGTGAGGAGGCGTCGCTTTCCGTTCGGTTGCAGAGGGCGGGGCACATTCTGGGTTCGGCTTATGTGGAGTGCGAGGCCCAATGCGATGGTGAGTCGGAGCGGATTGTGTTCAGTGGCGACCTTGGTGCACCCCATGCGCCGTTGTTGCCGGAGCCACAGCCGCCGGAGCGTGCCGACCGGGTGGTGATTGAGAGCACCTACGGTGACAAGGACCATGAAAGCCGGGAGGATCGGCGGTATCGCTTGAAGGCGGTGTTGGAGCATGCGCTTGAGGATGGCGGGACGGTGTTGGTGCCGGCGTTCAGTATTGGGCGGACGCAGGAGTTGTTGTATGAGATTGAGAGTTTGATTGGGGAGTTTGGCACGGGGTCAGACCCCATAACCGAGTTCACCTGGAACAAACTGGAAATCGTCGTAGACTCACCACTCGCCGCCACTTTCACCAGAATCTACCGCGACCTCAAACCCTTCTGGGATGCCGAAGCTACCGAGCTGGTCAGGCAGGGCCGGCATCCGCTTTCTTTCGAACAGCTCACTGTCATTAACAGTCACGAAGACCATCTCAACGCCGTCAACTATCTGGCGAATTCACATCGCCCCTGCGTGGTTCTGGCCGGCTCTGGCATGTGCGCCGGCGGCCGGGTGGTGAATTATCTGAAAGCCATGCTGGCTGATGAACGCAATGATGTGTTGTTTGTGGGCTACCAGGCTAAAGGCACCCCGGGTCGGGATATCCTGAACTATGGGCCCCGTGGCGGCTGGGTGGAGTTGGATGGTGAGCGTTACGATATCCGTGCCCGGATTCATCAGGTAGGAGGATACTCAGCCCATGCGGGGCAATCGGATCTGGTGCGGTTTGTCAGCGGGATTGAGCCGGCCCCTTCGGAGATTCGGATTGTGCATGGGGATGCGGATGCCAAAGAGGCTTTGAAAAGACAATTTCATTCTATTGGGCTAACGGGGATAATGATTCCCGGTTTGGCTTGAACCCGTTATTCGTTAATTAAGGATTGTTGGACTTATGAAAAAAATCGCCGTAGTCGGCCTGGGATATGTTGGTCTGCCTTTGGCAGCGGCTTTTGGGGAAAAGCGTGACACTGTCGGCTTTGATATCAATGCCAAGCGTATAGCTGAGCTAAAAGATGGTGTCGATTTTACCCGTGAAGTTTCCCGTGAGGAATTGGCGGCTTCGAAGGGGCTGTCGTTTACGGATTCGCTGGACGATATTAGCGATTGTCAGATTTATATTGTGACGGTGCCAACGCCGATTGATGAATTTAAATCCCCGGATTTAACACCGCTGGTTAAGGCCAGTGAAAGTCTGGGGAAAGTACTCAAGCGTGGCGATATTGTTATTTATGAGTCCACGGTTTACCCGGGTGCCACGGAAGAGGTGTGTGTTCCCATCCTGGAAAAAATATCCGGACTTGTGTTCAACCAGGATTTCCATGCGGGTTACAGCCCAGAGCGGATTAATCCGGGTGATAAAGAGCATCGCGTAACATCGATTAAAAAGGTGACTTCGGGATCAACGCCTGAAATTGCCACTGAAGTGGACGAGCTTTATGCGGGCATTATTACCGCCGGCACCCATAAAGCCAGTTCTATTAAAGTGGCTGAAGCCGCCAAGGTTATCGAGAATACCCAGCGCGATTTGAACATTGCGTTGATGAATGAATTGTCGATGATCTTTTCGAAACTCAAGATTGATACCCACGAAGTGATTGCTGCTGCCGCCACCAAGTGGAACTTTCTGCCCTTCAAGCCTGGCCTGGTTGGCGGGCATTGCATCGGTGTGGACCCTTACTACCTGACTCACAAGGCCCAGGCTATTGGTTACCACCCGGAAATTATCCTGGCTGGCCGCCGTGTGAATGATCATATGGGCCCTTATGCTGCGTCTGAACTGGTGAAAGCCATGATTAAGGCGGGGCATACCATTGCCAATGCCCGGGTTCTGATTATGGGCTTTACCTTTAAAGAAAATTGTCCTGATTTGCGCAATACCCGCGTTATTGATGTGGTTAAAGAGTTGACTGAATTCGGTTGCAATGTAGATGTTACGGATTGCTGGGCGAATAATGAAGAGGCCGAGCATGAGTATGGACTTTCATTGCATCAGAACCCGGAGAAAGCGCAATATGACGCGGTTTTATTGGCCGTGCCGCATCGGGAATATGCGGAGCGTTCTTCCGGTGAATTGCGGGAATATCTGAAAGACAATGGGGTGCTGTTTGATCTGAAAGGTGTGTTGCCGTTGGGTGAGGCGGACTTGAGATTGTAATCAAAACATTCTCTAAATAAAGCCAGCCTTCGGGCTGGTTTTTTTATGAATGACTGTTTTTTAAATGAATTATTTTGCCATGTTTCCATTTATCCATTATTATCAGTTTTGAATTCTCGATCACTTGATTTGCAGTTAATTTAATTAAGGTTTATATCCATGGCAAAGATTAACGATTACTACCAGAAAAAACAGCTTATGGAAAAGCTCTCTGAAGAACTGGCCAAACTGGAACAGGATCAGGCTCTGAAGGGCGAACTTGAGTTTGAAAACAAGGTTCGTGAGCTGATGAAGAAGTACGACAAGTCGCCAAAAGACGTGCTTCAGATTCTGGGTGCAATTGATCCCTCCATTGCTGGTGCCAAGGCTGATACTGCGACTGGTAGTCGTCCCAAGCGCCCGATGAAAACTTATAAGAACCCGCACACCGGTGAAGTGGTTGAGACCCGTGGTGGTAACCACAAGGTTCTGAATGAGTGGCGGAAGAAGCATGGTAAAGAGACTGTGCAGGGTTGGCAGCAGGATTGATTTGTTGATTTATACTTGAATGCTAGTGTTGGATTGCGCGCCTTTTGGCGCTAATCCAACTTACGGTTCTAATCCAACTTGCAGTTACTCGCCAAAAACTACCACTCTGTTTCTTCCTCCTTCCTTGGCGGCGTATAACGCTTCGTCTGCTTGTTGTAACCATTGCATGTGATTTTCCGGTACGTCGGTTAGCGGCGCTATGCCGATGCTGACGGTGTACTGAATCGGTGCTGCGGTGGTTTGTACGGTGCTGTTTTGGATGGTTTCGCGGATGCGTTCACAAATTACCTGTGCGCCTTCGGCGTCGGTTTCCGGCAGGATGATGCCGAATTCCTCGCCGCCGTAGCGACCGGGGCTGTCGGACTGGCGGAGGCTGTCGCGCATGACTTTGGCGGTGTATTTGATGACTTCGTCGCCGGCCAGGTGGCCATAGGTGTCGTTCACCGGTTTGAAGTGGTCGATGTCGAACATCACCAGGCAGGTGGGGTTGCCATAGCGCCGGTAGCGCTCGAACTCGGCGTCGATGAGGTTTTCCCAGGTGCCGCGATTGATCAGGCCGGTGAGGCGGTCGGTCATGCTGAGTTTGGCCAGTTGTGAGTTGGCCCGTTCCAGGGCCCGTTTGTTACTGGCGATATCAGTGACGTCATACACCATCAGGCACACCTTTTCGACCTTCCCGGTAATGCCCAGGAGCGGGCTGATGGTGAGATTCTGGAACATGTATTCTTCGGTGCCGGTGATGGGCCGGGTATTGCGGAACCGGAACAGGTAAGGGCGCTGCTCCCAGGAGGTGAAGGCCCGGGTGTTGAGCAATGCGACGGCGTCTACTTTGCGGGTTAGCCAGGCTTTTGGAATGTCTGGAAACACATCGAACAGCACCTGATTGCGGACCTTGCCGGCGGTGATGCCGCTGTGATTTTCCATGAATCCGTTCCAGGCCTGCACCCGGAAGTCCAGATCCAGCACGACCAGGCCGACTTCCACGGATTCCAGCATGTCCACCAGCCAGTGGAAGGAGCTCGCTTCAAATTCGTCTATGGCCATAGGTCAGTCCACCAGGTATTGAAGTCGGTCTTCGAGGAAGGGCACGGAATCCTCGGTAAGCAGGATCAGCATGTCACACTCAATGGCCCGGTCTTCCAGGGTGTAGCAGATCTCAATGCAAAGTAGCTGTTCTTCGCGGGTGCTGTGGTGCTCCAGGAGTTCGGTAATCTGCCGGTGCTGGCCGAGTACAGTCGGGTGGCCAAGGCTGAGCTTGAGGTCCAGCTGGTCGCCGATGCCTTTGAGGAATGCACCGAAGAGGATGCTCGACATGTCCATCAGCACCTCCACGTTGACAGCCTCGCCTTCGAAGGTCTCGTAGTGGAGCATTTCTGCCATGTCCCTGAAGCTGGCATCGGCGAACAGCAGCAGTGCTTCTCCGGCAATACCGGCACCGGTAAAACCCTGGCACACGGCGGAATAGGTGTCGCTGTCGTTGACCGAGGATATCGCCATATGCAGCTCTGAATTGGCCAGAAAAGCCACCTTGGGAATAGGCTGTTTTACAAAAACTTTTAACAGGCGGGCCAGCAGATCCGACGACCGCCCCATGGCCACGTTGGAGATTTCCTGCAGGTAGTCATTGAGGGAAACAGAGATTTCCGGGGTAATGCTGCCGGTGTTGTGGAGGTTGGTATCCTGCAGCGCGGCGTCTTCAATGTCGCCCGGGCGGTAAACGCCGTATTCCACCAGCAGGTCGAGAACGGTATCGGTTTCCGTGGGCTTTTTGATGAAGTCGATCGCGCCGAGTTTTTTCACCCGCTCCCGGGCTTCAGGCTGGATGTCGCCGGAAACCACGATGGTCATGACGGGCAGGTCTTCCTTGCGGACCTGTTCGAGCACCTGGTAACCGTCCATTTCCGGCATGTTCAGATCCAGGAACATCAGCTCGGCTTCATGCCGTCGCAGTTTCTCCAGTGCTTCCAGGCCATCTTTTGCGTAACTGACGTCTCCACGCAGCCCCTCTGGCAGGGCACGGGCCATTTGTTTTCTGGCAAGTGCGGAGTCGTCACAAATCAGTATGCGGGTGGTCATTGAGGAGGCCGTTGAGCGTCAATCATAAGAGGCGAAATTATACCAGCCGTGAATTTCATGTATACGTTTGCTACACGATACGTAACGTTCGGTCAGAATTTGTAAGTATTTTAAGCCAAGTGTTATGTGACTGTGTTCAAAGTTGGCCGAGTATTACTGAATTGTAAACGTTGATTGTGACTCTGCTCACTCATTGGCCGATCGGCCACGGTTACAGTGTGTACAGCAAATAAAACGATAAAAGTTTTCAGAGACGACCACTATGAGACAGCAGGCGTATGGATACGCTGCCGTTCCCCTGTTCTGCCTGGGTATTGCGCCCGGTGCCGAGGCCGAACTGCAGCCCATTTCTGACGAAACAATGGGTGAGGTGACCGGGCAGGCTTTTATGCAGATCGAGAACATCGGCGATGACACTACAAGCCATCAGTTCACCCGTATGACACTGGGCATGGATGTGGAAACCCGGGTCAATGCGGATGGTGTGAAACTCGGCGAGATCGATAGCGGCACAGACTTCGCCGCGCAGCACGTGGCTCTTGGGCATATTGCCCGGAATGATGGCGAGCAATTCAACGGTCGTACCTACAAGGCCGGTGACACCGTGTACTTCGAAGCATATCAACCGTTTATCGAACTGGCTGAAAGTCCCGAGGAGGGCAAGCTCTCCGGATTTCGCATGGGGTTCGCGCAGGCGAGGGGGTCGGTATCATCGCTGACCAGCAGTTTCAGCGGTAACATTGGCCTGAAGCTGACAGACGGTGACCAGACGTACGACGCCACGCTTTTTGATCAGAACAGCCAGGCCACCAAGTATCGGGCCAGTCATATTGGAATCGATGATGGCGCCACGAATTGTGGTGCCGACCCCACCAACTGTGCGCCTCTGACGCATCTTCAGTCCATTATCGTGGGCGAAGAGAACGCCGATGGCACCACTGGCTTCACCAATGATTTCTTCATCGGCTTCCAGCGTGAGGGGGTGGAGTGGCAAAGTCCGGATGGCGCCAATGTCATCAATGCCGGAGAAGGGGTGTTTATCAATCTGCCCACGAGCATGACGGTAGAGATGAGCAAACTGATGGGCGAGGGTGTGCAGCGCCTGCAGACGCATCGGCAGGATATGGGTACCCAGTTGTTTTAAATGCTAAACTCCTGCTTGCGTTAAACTCATTCAGCAGGAGCTTAGTCCCTTGATCCGCTCTTTTTACTGGCATGATTACGAAACCTTCGGCGTCGACCCCATACACGATCGCCCCTCCCAGTTTGCCGGTGTGCGCACAGACGCGGACCTGAACATCATCGAAGACCCGCTGGTGATTTACTGCAAACCGGCCGATGATTACCTGCCATCGCCGGAAGCCTGCCTGATTACCGGCATTACACCGCAAAAGGCATTGGAGGATGGCTTCCCCGAGGCGGAGTTTATCGCCCAGATCAATGAAGCCTTCAGCCAGCCCGGAACCTGTGCCGTGGGTTATAACAGCCTGCGCTTCGACGACGAAGTCACCCGCCACACCCTGTACCGCAACCTTCGGGATCCCTACGCCCGTGAATGGCAAAACGGCAACTCCCGCTGGGACATCATCGACATGGTGCGGCTGACCTATGCGTTGCGGCCGGATGGGATCAATTGGCCAAAGAAAGAAAACGGTAGCCCCAGCTTCCGGCTGGAGGAGCTGACAGCGGCTAATGGCATCGCCCACGAAGCAGCTCACGATGCCATGTCGGATGTGGAGGCCACCATCGCCGTGGCCAGGCTGATCAAGGAAAAGCAGCCCAAACTGTTCGATTTCGTGCTGCAGAACAAAGACAAACATTCCGCCCGCGCCATGCTGGATACCGCCAGCATGAAACCGGTCTTCCACATATCCGCCAAGTACCCGGCCACCCGGGGCTGCTGCGCGATGGTGGCTCCGGTGGCGGATCATCCGACCAACAAGAACCTGGTGATTGTTTACGACCTGCGGGAAGACCCCAGCGAACTGATCCACGCCACGCCTGATCAGATCCGTGAGCGGGTGTTTACTTCCCAGGCGGAACTGGGGGAGGGCACCAGCCGCTTTCCGCTGAAAGGTGTGCAGTTGAACAAGTGCCCGGTACTGGCTCCGGCGACCATGCTGAAGTCGCTCTCCGAAGACCGATTGGCGGAACTGGCGCTGGACGGTGACAAGCTGCGTGAGCACCTGGCCATCCTCCGCAAAGCCCCGGACCTGCCAGCCCGCATCGCCCAGGCCTTCGACCAGCCCCACGAAGGCGACCTGACCGACCCGGACGAACAGCTCTACGCTGGCGGCTTTATCAGCAAAACCGACCGTGAAAAACTGAACTGGCTGCTGCAACAACCGGTGGAGACGCTGGGTGAGCAGGAAATACGGTTCGAGGACGCCCGACTGGATGAACTGCTGTTCCGCTACCGCGCCAGGAACTATCCCAATACCCTGATCGGCGAAGAAATGGACCGCTGGGAAGAATTCCGCAGCCAGCGCCTGATGAATCCCAAGAAAGGTTGGCGATCACTGGAAGCTTACGCCCATGAACTGCAACGCCTGGCCGCGGACCCGGAACTGACGCCGGAAAGACGGCATGTTCTGGAGGAGTTGCATCTATATGGCGAGTCTTTGATTCCCTACGTCTAAACATGGGGTCAGACCCCAAGACATTTGATGCGGCCAAATGTCCGGGGGTCTGACCCCATTCTTTAATTATGGTTAATATATTTTACAAATAAAAATATTTAGGTTTAAATGTAAAGTATATTAGCTATAGGTGCGATTCTGTGGATTTGTCGACTCTTGGAAAAACAATCGCAACTCTGAGGCGTCAGCAGAGCGTGTCCCAGCAAGTCATGGCCGACCACCTTGGCCTGTCCCGTGCAACGATCAATGCGCTTGAAAATGGCAGGTCTGGCGATGTTGGTGTTCGTAAGGTGATCAAGATACTGGACTACCTTGGCTATGAGTTGTCTGTTCGGGAAAAATCTCCGTTCCCTACGCTGGAGGAGCTGAGGGATGAGCAATGAGCTGAATGTCCGTGTTGAGGGCGGCGCTGCCGGTACGTTGGTCGGGGAGGATCAGCAGTTCGTTTTCAGCTATGCCCCGGATGCCAGCCCTGATCAGTTCGTATCACTGACCATGCCTGTCCGCTTTCGGGACTATGTTCACCCCCGGTTGCACCCCGTTTTTGAGATGCACTTGCCGGAAGGGTACCTGCTCTCTGTGATCAAAAAACAGTTTGCCAAGCTGACGGAAACGGACGACTTCGGCGTGTTGAGCCTGTTGGCGCCCAGTATTCGGGGGCGCGTCCACTATGGGGTAGCAGATTCCGGATTGCCCGATGATCTGGAGCTTGATCACCTGCTTTACGGCAATAACGACGGTTTATTCGAGGAGCTGGTGCAGCGTTTTGCACTGCGGTCTGCGCTGAGCGGTGTGCAGCCCAAGGTTCTGGCCCGGGTGGAAAATAAGGCAACGCTGAAACTCGAAGACTATATCGTTAAATCCTCGGGAGCGGAGTATCCCGCCCTGGCGCTCAATGAGTACTGTTGCATGTTGGCGTTGAAAAACGCCGGTATTCCCGTTCCCGAGTTCTATCTTTCGGAGGACGAGTCGCTGTTTATCATGAAGCGATTCGATCTGACGCAGGAGGGACTACCGATGGGATTTGAGGATATGTGTGTGCTGCAGGCAAAGTCGAGGGATGACAAGTACAGTGGTAGTTACGAGCAGGTCGCCAAAACCATAAAGACGTTTGTGAACCCGCGTTTCAAAGCCGAATCTCTGCGGCAGTTTTTCAAGATGGTGGTCATGAACAACCGTCTCCAGAACGGTGACGGGCATCTCAAGAACTTCGGATTGATCTATGAAAATGTTGCGTCAGTGCGATTGGCGCCGGCTTACGACGTGGTCAGCACCACGGCCTACATCCGTCATGACGTTGCTGCACTGACGCTGATGGGCAGTAAAAAATGGTGGAACAGAAAGCACCTGCTCCGGTTCGGTATTCAGGTTTGTGACTTGACGGCAGGCCAGGCGGAGCGGCTTTTCGACGAATGTGAAGCCGGCCTGTCCGAACTTAAAGTCTATGTCCAGAGGCGGCTGAAGGGGCCGTTAAATGAGGACCAGAGAAATGTTCTGGCCCACCTGGACGAACTTTTGGGGTCAGACCCCAAGACATTTGATGCCGCCAAATGTCCGGGGGTCTGACCCCGATCAGCGTCGGCGCTGAAAGTACACTGACAATCCTTGCCCCATCAGGCTCTGCACTTCACTGCCCAGGGCTTCGGCCTGGATTTGCTTCTGCACGGGCTTAGTCGCAAGGCTGTGGCCGTCGGTATCCCGGGCCTTCACCAGTTTCCATTCCACTTCGTTACTCACCAGCGCCATCAGTTCTTTCAGTTGCGCAGTGTCCTGCTCGCAGAACCAGCGGTCACGGCAGCCGCCGAGGCCGTAGAAGTTGGTTTCTTCCAACAGCGCTTGCCACATCGGGTCGTGGCGGTTGGTCAATACCATTCTACGCAACTGGCGCAGGGCGGTGCGGGTGGGCTTGAGGTTGTGTTGGGCGATCAGGCGGCGGATCTGTTGGTCGCCGTCGGTCTGTTCGTTAACGGCGGTGTGCATGTGCACCACGGCGCCGTTTCCGGTGGCTGAGCTGACCAGGGCTGCCAGAGATACATCGGTCATATTCGCCGAGGGCAGGCGGCCGATTTCTATCCAATGCACCTTGTGATCATCCGCTACAAATCGCTGGGCGATGGACCAAGGCCAGAAGACGATATTGTTGATGCCCATTTCGCCGGCCAGGCGAGTGGCTTTGGCAATGTTGGCCAGGGATTCGTCCACGGCAATCACTTCCACGTCCTTCAAGTAGTGGGCGAGTTCCATGGCGCGCTGGCCGGACTGGGCGCCACAGACCATGATGCGTAGGGTGCCAGGCAGTTGGTCTGTGTTCATGCCCAGCTCCGTAGCCATCGTGGTTTTCAGGCTGGATTCGGTGCGATAGGCGAGTTTCGACCAGTTGGGCCAGGCCTGGGGTACGTCGGTTTTTTCCAGGCAAAGCTCTTCGGCTTTCTCGTCGAAATTCTGTTTGATAGCTTCTTCGGAGGCGCGGTTGTAGTAGCTGGCGGCCATCACCGGTTGCATCGCGACCGGCCAGTCCACCAGGTTCCAGCGACCAAGCTGAACGGCGAACTTCTGGTGGAACATGGCGCCGTACAACGCGCTAATGATGAGCGAACCGATCATGCCGTCCTGCTCTTCTCCCAGGGCCAGTTGCGCGCAGATGCTGTCGTTGATGGCTGAGACCAGGCGTTCCTCGTCGTCTTCCGCGGTCAGGGCGTAGCCGGTACGGTCTGCGTATACGGCAAGCGCCAGTGCCAGTGGCTGGAGCTCGTCCCGCAACTCCACGGTCTGTGCCACTTCGGCGATAATGGCGCGACGCAGCAGGGTGACCAGTTCTTCCACGGCTGGGTCTGGCATCAGGGTTTTTTCCAGTGCCAGGATCAGCAGTTCGTCGTCGCTGGCGGCATCCAGAGCCACCTGTGCGTTCGGGTTGTCCAGGTCGTATTGCTGGCGGATGATTGCCGCCACGAAGCGGCCGATTTCCTGGTGGGGCAGGCCGTCATGACTTAACAAGAGGATGGCGTCCCGGGCCAGCTTTGTGTCTGCTTTCTTCACGTCCAGGTGTTCAGCGCAGGTGAGCATGCCGCTGTAGATGGATGGCCATTCCAGGCCGGTTTCCAGCAGTTTGCGGTAATGCAGGTAGGCGACATCGAACTCGCCCTGTAAACGCTTGGCATGGGCAACCCCACAGAAAGCGGCGGCGGATTGCCGGTCCATCTCCAGGGCCTGGATGAAATACTGCTCCGCCAGGGCCGGGCGTTCGGATTTGATGGCCCAGTAGCCCAGGTTGATGAACTGCTGCGGTTGCGCGGGGTTCTGGCTGAGGCTGTCGGTGAACAGGGTGTGTGCTTTATCTAGGCCCCCATCGTCCATCTCCACCCGTCCCAGCAGGCCGAGGGCATCCGCATTAGAGGGTTCTTGTGCCAGAACTTCGTTCAGATAGCCACGACACTCATACCGAGCTTTAATCCGCTGAGCCAGCGATATCGGGCTGTTGGATTCGCCATAGGCCAAGTTCGCTTGCAGCAGAAGCCGCGCGATGTGAGCCTTCTGTGCGTCGGTGGCGTGAACGTTGTGCTGTGCTTGCATGGGACACCTCGTAAAACCCGCCGCGGCAATCTGAGCGGCAATGGTCTGCAGTTTTTTGACGTTTTGCAGTGCTTTGGAAGTGTTACTGCGAAAGGTGTGCCAGTTTCTGACCTGGTGCTGGGGCGTTGCCTGATGGTTGCGGTGGCTGGCCCGGGGGTGGGGGTACCTTTTCTTTGGAAAAAGAACTCGCTGCGCTCAGACACCTTTTTCTGGCAGAAAAGGTACCCCCACCCCCGAGCCGATCAGGCCACTGCAAATACGCTGGGGTCAGACCCCAGTGCATTTGGTTGAGCGAAATGTCTTGGGGTCTGACCCCAAAATAAAACAGCCGGGTTTGGGTCCGGCTGTTTTGGTTACTTCATTGAAGTTGGCGATTAGCCCTGTAGCAGCTGCAACACCTGCTGAGGCCTTGCGTTGGCCTGGGCCAGGACCGAGAGGCCGGCCTGTTGGAGGACCTGGGTGCGGGCTAGTTCGGCGGTTTCTGCTGCGAAATCCGCATCCTGAATACGGGACCTTGCCGCTGAGAGGTTTTCGGAAGTCGTACTTAAATTTGCGATAGTGGACTCCAAACGGTTTTGTGCAGCACCCAAGTCGGCACGAATCCCGCTGATTCGTTCTATCGCTGCGTCAACAATTGCCAATGCGTCTGTGGCACCCTGGAATGAACCGATATCAATAGTGCTTACATCTTCAGGTGTTGAGCCAACAGAAATTCCTGCATCAACACTTAGAATGCTGCCCTGAGCGGCGCCAGCATTAGCGCTTGATGTCACCGCAAAAGATGATGAGGAGTCAAACGAGATTTCGCCGGATGCACGAGCGCTGTCAATACTATCATCGGAGGCATCCAGTGTTATTGCGTCAGCTGCATCTTCCGAACTGCCTTTGAATTTAACAGTAGTGTCGTCGGCATTGGTCGAAAACTCTTCGACTACGATATCTTTACCGTCAGCCTGAATGAGTCTAAGAGTTCCGCTGTCATCTGCCTCTGCTGTAATCCCCGTTTTACCCGACGCAGCATTGATTTCCTGGGCAAGTGATCGAAGATCATCCGTATCCGAAATTTGAGCAGAGATGGTTGCCTTCTGGCCACCACTTGAGATGGTCATTGAAACCGTGCCGGTTCCATCGCCTGTTCCACCCAATTCGGAGAACTCGGCAGTGGTTCTTGCATTGGCTCGTACACCAGTGGATTCAGTCGCGTTATTTACGGCTGCAGCAATCTGCTCTGCTGTATCGCCCTCATCAATGTTCACTGTTGCTTCACCGATGGAGCTGGAGATTGTAAGATCTTGTTCACCAATGGTGTTGGTTACAGAGCCATCAGCACTGGCGGCAGTTGTGGAACCAGCGCCGGATCTGGGGATCGTGTTCTGAGCCGTTATGGTGTTGTTCGCCAGATCAGTCGTTCTTGCACCCTCAATCGATACGGCTATTGTCTGATTCTCGTTGGCACCTGCCTGAAAGTTTTGAGCTTGAAAGCTACCGTCCAGCAACTTGAGACCGTTGAATTCTGTTGTAGTTGCGATCCGCTCTAGTTCTTCTTTCAGCTGATTAACCTCTGATTGGAGAGCTTGTCTATCTGATGCGGAGTTCGTCGCGTTAGCCGATTGAACTGCTAGTTCTCTAATCCGTTGAAGAATGTTGCCTGATTCGCCAAGTGCGCCTTCTGCTACCTGAGCTAGAGAGATGCCATCGTTAGAGTTTCTTATGGCCTGGTTGAGCCCTTTAACCTGGGAGGTGAACCTCTCGGTAATGGCGAGACCTGCGGCATCGTCTTTAGCAGAATTGATGCGCAGACCAGAGGAAAGGCGCTCCAGAGCCTGATTGGCATCGCCCTGCGACGCATTCAGATTGCGCTGAGTATTCAGCGACGCAATATTGGTGTTGATGATCTGAGGCATATCTTTTCTCCCTGCTCAGAGATGCCGGTAACCCAGTGCCCGATCAAAATGGGCGCCTTGCCGGCGGAAAGTCGTTTATTTGCCGTTTTGCAGGGAAGTAAGCGAAGGGTGTGCCAGTTCTTTCAGATTTAGCTTAGTTGATTGAAATGCATAGCATAAATTTAGCCAGCAATCGTCCGGTGAGCAGGTTTCTGGCATTTCCATGACGTGAAAACAGGAATAACGTTGCCGCTTTTACATTCTATTACAATCTTTTGGTCGTTTTTTCTAAAGGAACCAAATCAAGCGCCGTTAAGCATTGCAACAGGGAGGCGCTCCCAAACCAAAAACGGGCGCCACACCTTTTCCATGAAATAACGACACCAGTCGAAGGAGAAGCAATATGGCTCTCGGTATTAACACCAATGTCGCGTCACTTTCCGCGCAGAATCAATTGAATAGTTCGCAAAGAATTAATGATCAGGCTCTGGAGCGCTTGTCTTCTGGCCTGCGCATCAATTCTGCCAAAGACGATGCGGCTGGACTGGCCATTTCAACCAGATTTCAGTCTCAGATTTCAGGTTTGAATGTCGCCCAGCGTAACGCCAACGATGGTATTTCTCTTGCGCAAACTGCTGAAGGCGCGCTTGAGGAGACTGTAAACTCCCTGCAGCGAATTCGTGATCTGGCGCTGCAGGCAGCGAACGGGACCAACTCTGCTTCAGACAGAGCTTCTTTGCAGGAAGAAGTTGATCAGTTGGTATCAGAAGTTGACAGAATTGCTACGACTACACAGTTCAACGGCCAAAATATTCTGGACGGTAGCTTCGACGGCGAGCAATTTCAGGTAGGCGCAAACGCCAACCAGACGATCTCGGTTTCTATTGGTGATGCGCAAGCTGATGCGTTGGGGGCCAATGCAACAGTGACTTCCACTGGAACTACGCTTGCTGACGATGTGGCAGCAGCCACAATCACGGGTAATGCAGCTTTGGATCTCTCAATAAATGGGACTGCAATAAGTACCCAATCTGACGGCGTGTCGACCGCTGGCGACTCAGGCTCCGCACTTGCATTTGCGAATGCAATTAACGCGGTTGCAGGCACGACTGGCGTTACCGCTGAGGCGAACGCAACTGAGACGAATTTGGGGGCCATTACTGCGGAAACGGCTGGTATTGATGCTGGTGATTTCACGATCAATGGTGTGAACATCAGTGTTTCAGAGGTGACGAATGGCGATACAAGCGGATCTCTTAGAGATGCGATCAACACGGTCAGCAACCAGACCGGTGTCAAAGCGTCGCTAAATGATTCGAATGAGCTTGTTTTGTCAGCCGAGGATGGGCGAAATATCGCATTTGGTGGTACCGGCGCCGCAGATAGTGCGATTTTTGCAAATCTCGATGCCTCTGGTGGAGCGATTGATAATATTGTTACGGGCACTGTGTCTCTAGACAGTGATGAGTCTTTTGAAATTACGGCAGATCAGGCTGACGCAGGGGTTCAAGGTCAAGGCTTTAGTAGCGGAACTCAAGCGCTCGACACGTCTAACTCTATTGGTAACATTGACATCTCCTCAGTAACTGGCGCCAATGACGCGATAGCCAATATCGACCGGGCCCTTGATACCGTGAACTCTCTTCGAGGCACTCTCGGTGCGACGCAAAATCGATTTGAGTCGACTATTACTAACTTGGCCACAACCTCAGAAAACCTGAGCGCCGCCAACAGCCGTATCCTGGACGCCGACTTCGCCGCAGAAACTGCGAAGCTGTCCAAGTCCCAGGTACTGCAGCAGGCTGGTATCTCTGTACTGGCGCAGGCGAACGCCCGCCCACAGCAGGTTCTGTCCCTCCTGCAGTAATCGGGGTATAGCGGTAAAAGCCGGGGTTTGTCTGATAAAGAGACGCCCCGGTTTAACGCCGTTAAGGATAGCGAGGTGAGCTATGAATGACGTTAACCTGAACAGCCCGGATTTGAAGCTGGTTCGATCCAGTGAGCAGGCTCCGGCTCGGGCACTTTCGTCATCTCAGGCCGAAGGCAGGAATGCCTCAGCCCAGGTTGCACCCTCATCGGCTGGCCGTGCGGACCGCACTCAGTCTCCCACCCAGGCTCAGGAGCCTTCGAAAGCCGAGCGGCTTGAGAATCGCAACGAAGCGCAGCGGGAGAAACTGGATGAAGCGGTATCGCAACTGAACGATTTTGTTCAGAACGTCCAGCGGGATCTGCAGTTTGAAGTGGATAATGATCTGGGACAGACGATTGTGAAAGTGGTCGATCAGTCTACTCAGGAAGTGATTCGCCAGATTCCGGATGAGGTTGCATTGAGGTTGGCAGAAAACTTGCAGCAGGATGAACCGCTGACGTTATTTAATATCAAGGTGTGAAAGCTTGCCGCTTTTGACCTGATATAAATAATGGATTTCCGGCACCGCCGTACCCGAGAGGGGCCGGCGGTGTTTCTGTTTACGCAGTGTTACAAATTGGCCGGGCAAAAAGGCAAAGTTTTGCCGCTTTCTGCCGATAAACTGAACAGTATCGAATTGAGCCCCCTTGAGGAGGCATGGTTATGGCAAGCATTTCATCATTGGGTATTGGGTCAGGAGTTCTGAACTCCGATCTGGTTGAGCAGCTGGTTGCGGCGGAGCGTGAGCCTACCGAGCAGCGGTTGAACCAGAAAACAGAGCGTACAGAGGCTCTGATTTCCGCCTATGGCACCCTGAGAAGTGCTGTCACCGAGTTGCGTTTGCCAATGCGCCAGTTGGGTTCGGCGGACGCGATGAAATCGTTTTCGGCTACATCTTCTGGTGGTAACGTTGATGTCTCTGTGGATAGCAGTGTGGCTAACCGTGGTTCTTACAGTGTCAATGTGACCAGCCTCGCCCAGTCCCAGGCGCTGGCGACGCGCGCCAGTTTTGCGGATCGGGATTCGACCAGTGTAGGCCAGGGCACCTTGACCCTGTCTGTGGGTGACAAGGTCACCAATATCGAGATTGACGGCAGCAACGATACGCTCCAGGGCCTTGCCAATGCCATTAATGACGCTGATGCAGGTGTGTCTGCCGGTGTGATTGACACCGGTGACGGTTACCAGCTTGTGCTGTCTGCAGAAGAAACCGGTACGGCGAATGCTGTCAGCATCTCTGCTGCCGATAGCGATGGCAATAACACCGACGCAGCTGGTCTTTCCCGGTTTGCGTTCAATGACTCCATGGATGCTGACTCTGGTCTTCGGGAAACCATCGCGGCAAAAGATGCGGTGATGGAGATCAATGGCGTTGCAGTTACCCGTTCGACGAACACTATTGAGAATGTTGTCGACGGCCTTACCTTCAACCTGACAGCGGAAGGTCAGTCAACGGTAAAGGTTGAGCAAGACACTGCCGCCGTAGCTGAACGTGTGCAGGCATTCGTTGACAAGTTCAATGCGTTGCAGTCCACCATTTCCGAGTTGTCTTCCTTCAATAGCGAAACCGGCCAGGGGAGTATCCTCACTGGCGACTCAACGGTCCGAAATATTCAGAACCAGCTTAAGCGTGTTCTCACCGATGTGATACCTGGCCTTGAGGACGCAAATGTTCGCAGTCTGGCGGACGTAGGTATCACCACGGACTTCCGTACTGGTCAGTTGCAGTTTGATAGCCAGAAGTTTCAGGCGGAGTTGCTGGAAAACCCTGACGACGTTACGGCGCTCTTCGCAGAGCAGGGTAGGGCGAGCGATTCCCAGGTTGAGTTTGTTCGCAGCGGTTCGAATACGCGACCGGGAGATTATGATATTGCCATCAGTCAGATGGCTACTCGCGGCTCACTGAACTATGGCATGGCTAACGGCGATACGATCACCGTGGCTGATGGTAATAGCCTGACCTTCCGGGTGGACGGTGAAACCAACGCAACGATTTCGCTTGAAGCCAAAGATTATACACCGGATGAGCTGGCAGCAGCGCTCCAGACGGCACTGAGCGATAACGATGCACTGCGGTCAGCGGGGCGCTCGGTGCAGGTAGATTTTGATGACGCGGGTGGCCTGACATTCAATTCCAGCCGTTTTGGCAGTGAATCCAATGTCAGTCTGAGTTCGCTCAGCGGAATTACGTCTACAGGCACCAACCTGTCTACGGCTACCGGCTCAGCAGGGGAAGATGTTCAGGGTACGATCAATGGCCAGACTGCCAAAGGCGATGGCCAGGTATTGTTTCTTTCCAATAGTGCTGGTGGCGATGCTGCTGGCCTGCAGGTGCGAATCACCGGCGGAACGACCGGGGACCGGGGCTCGATTTCCTTTATTGAAGGTGTGAGTGAAAAAGCGGTAGATACCATAACCAGTATGTTGAGTGAAACTGGTGGCCTGAGCTCTCGCACTGAGAGCCTTAACCGTGACCTTGAGCGTATTCAGGAAGATAGAGTGGATCTGGACCGCCGGATCCAGTCCTACCAGGAGCGTTTGGTCAGTCAGTTCAGTGCGGCAGATTCTCTTATCGCTCAGCTGAACAATACCCGTGATTACGTAAGCCAGCAGCTGGCTGCCCTGGCGCCACAAAATAATCGAGACAACTAAATTAGCCATACTGGATATGGCTGGCCCGAATACAGACAAACTGGCGTTTGCTGGTGAAAGAAGAGGTAAATTATGAACGGTTTACAAGCTTACCAAAGGGTAAACACCCAAACCAGCATCACCGATGCAGATCCCCACAAACTGATCCAGCTGCTCTACAACGGAGCCCTGGAGCGCATCAACATGGCCAAGGCCCGGATGCAGGCGAAGGATTTCGAGGGTAAAGGTAAGCTGATTTCCAAGGCCATCGAGATCATTGGCGGCCTGCGTGGCTTCCTCGATTTCGAGAAGGGCGGTGATCTGGCTGTGCGCCTGGAGTCTCTCTATGACTACATGGAGCGCACCCTGTTTGAAGCAAACGCAAAAAACGACGTAGCCAAGCTTGATGAGGTTGCCGACTTGCTACGCTCTATCAAGGACGGCTGGGACGGTATCCGCGAAGAAGCTGCTTCGCTGCAACAGCAGGCTGTGTGATTGCCGTTCGTTAGCCGGTTTCCGGTATGGATAGCCGGATGGTTGCTGGTTGCGATTTTAGTCGCAGGAATTTCGTTTGCATCGGTCACCGAAGCGGCAACGGAGGAAACGGTTACCTTCTCCATCCCCGATGTCTGGCCCTGGGCGTATGAAACTGATGACGGGGAGCTCCAGGGCAGCCTGATTGAGGTTGCCGAAAGGCTTTCCGAGCTCACGGGCATTCCCGTCCAACCGCGGCTAAGGCCTTTGCGTCGGGCGATTGTCGAGTTGCAGGAAGGCGCCGTTAATTTCAGCATTCTGTTTCAGAGCCCCGTGTTGGATATTGAGGCAGTCAATGTCTCTCCCGTGATCCAGGTGAACATTCTGTTGGCCGCAATGGCGGAGTCTGATTACCCGCTCACTCTAAGAGATTTGAAAGGCAAGAGGGTGGCCTACATTCGTGGAACCTATCTGGGAGAGAGTTTTGAGGGCGACACCGATGTTGTGAAGGTGCCTGTGAACGCCATCAGTCAGGCTGTGGATTTACTGACCCTGGGGCGGATTTCAGCAATCCTGGCCAGCGACCACAACATTTATCGCACTCTCTCGTCGCGGAACCTGGACCGGGATATGCTGCGAACCAGCCAACATGTGCCGGGTATGAAAGGCACTCTTTACATGTCTCGGGTCGCAAGTCGACCGGAGGTGGCCCGCAAGTTCAGCGCCGCCATCAAGCAGATGGAGGCCGGGGGCGAGCTCCACCGGATTTTCTATGGCAAGGCCGCGAGCAAATACAAACACGCCACCCTCCTTTCCGCTCAATAGCCATTCCCCCCGCTGTCCCGTACAATATGCGCCTTATTTTCGATACATCCATTCTGTTCAGTCTGGAGCAAGGGCATGTCTGATATTAAAAAGGTGGTGCTGGCCTATTCCGGTGGCCTGGATACCTCGGTAATCGTTCGTTGGTTGCAGGATACCTATGAGTGTGAGGTGGTAACCTTTACCGCCGACATCGGCCAGGGCGAGGAAGTGGAACCCGCGCGTGAGAAGGCTAAAGCGCTGGGTGTGAAGGAAATCTACATTGAGGATCTGCGCGAGGAGTTCGTGCGTGACTACGTGTTCCCGATGTTCCGCGCCAATACCATCTATGAAGGTGAGTACCTGCTGGGTACCTCTATCGCACGCCCGCTGATCGCCAAACGTCTGATCGACATCGCCAACGCAACCGGCGCCGATGCGATTTCCCACGGCGCCACCGGCAAGGGCAACGACCAGGTGCGTTTCGAACTCGGCGCCTATGCGCTGAAGCCGGGCGTGAAAGTGATTGCGCCCTGGCGCGAGTGGGATCTGAACTCCCGCGAGAAGCTGCTGGCCTATTGCGACGAGCGCAACATTCCGGTGGAGAAGAAGAAGGGCAAGTCTCCTTACTCCATGGATGCAAACCTGCTGCATATTTCCTATGAAGGCATCAACCTGGAAGATCCCTGGGCGGAAGCCGAGGAGGATATGTGGCGCTGGAGTGTGTCTCCGGAAGCGGCCCCGGAAACGCCGACCTACATCGAGGTGACTTACGAGAAGGGTGATATCGTCGCGATTGATGGCCAGGCCATGAAGCCCCATGAGGTGCTGGAGCATCTGAACAAGGTGGGAGGCGATAACGGCATTGGTCGTCTGGATATCGTTGAGAACCGTTACGTGGGCATGAAGTCCCGTGGCTGTTATGAAACACCGGGCGGAACCATCATGCTGCGTGCTCACCGTGCGATTGAGTCCATTACGCTGGACCGGGAAGTGGCGCATCTGAAGGACAGCATCATGCCGCGTTATGCGGAGGTAATCTATAACGGTTACTGGTGGTCACCGGAGCGTGAGGCGCTGCAGGCGCTGATCGACCAGACCCAGGCTTATGTTAACGGTACGGTGCGTCTGAAGCTCTACAAGGGCAATGTGGATGTGGTTGGCCGGAAGTCTGAAGATTCGCTGTTTGATGAGAAGATTGCGACCTTTGAGGAAGATCAGGGGGCGTATGATCAGAAAGACGCGGAAGGCTTTATCAAGTTGAATGCCCTTCGTTTGCGGATTGCCGCTGGTAAAGGCCGCAAGCTTTAAAGGTTGAGCCCATGCCTGATGGACTCGGAGTAGACGCCAGGCAGGAACTGCTTTTCAGGACACGCTACGAGCACATCCATGTGCGCTTGACGTTGGCCATCCTTGGCCAACGACAGTCCTGAAAAGCCGTTCCTGCCTGGCTCTCTGAAGCCCGCTATTGCCCTCTTTGAGTCGCCATACTGGCGCTCCACGTTTCTCAAAGCCTGAATAGGCCTTGCTCGTTCTGCCTTCGGTTTATACCGCTTTTAGCTGTCTGAATTCCCCTGGTGTCTTTCCTGTTTCAGCCTTGAATTTTCGGTGGAACGACGTTGTTTCGCTGTAGCCCAGCCTCAGTGCTATCTCCGGTATCCCCAAGTCACTGTTGGTCAGGAAGTCCTCGGCCATGACCTGCCTTACCTCATCCAGCAATTGCTGATACGAAACACCCTCCTGGCTGAGTTTGCGCTGCAAGGTTCGGCTGGTCATACCGAGGTTGTCTGCCACCATGTCCTGCCGGGTGATGCCGTGCATGAGTTGTTTGCGGATGCTGTGTTTTACCCGTGTGGTCAGGGCTGTGTCGGTGTCGAGTGATGCCAGTTGGCTGAGGGCGTGGGCTTCCAGGGTTTTGCGGAGCAGGGGGTCGGGATGGCGCAGTGGGGTGTTCAGCAGGTCTTTGTGCAGCACGATGGTGTCTTTTTTGGCGTTAAACCGGACGGGGCAGCGCCAGCGTTCGGTGTAGGCGGTTTCCAGTTCTGGGCCGGGTGAGGGGTGTTTCAGTAGGACTTCCACTGGCGAGGCGGTGTTGTTATCGGCCATCCAGCGGGCGTAGTTGATCCAGGAGGCGAAGACGTTGTCGACCATGTGGAGGCTGACCACCGGGTCGGTGTAGTTGCAGGCCCAGGTGAGTTTGATGTGGTCGCCGCTGTCGGTCAGGTGGGTGGTGCCCATGTCGCCGACCAGTTTCTCGAACGGCGCGATTCTGGCGACTGCTTCGCCCAGGGTGGCGCAGCTCATGGTGATGTAGCCCAGCACACTCCAGGAACCCGGTTGCACGAAGTCACCGGTTTCCAGCCCGAGGATGGGGTTGCCGGTTTGTTCGCTTAGAAGGCGGATGAAGTCCTGGAATTGCTCGCCGTCGATGCGTCCGTCGTCGGTTTCCAGGATCTTGGCGTCCATCCCGGCTTTTACGAAAAGCTCACCGGTATTAACACCGGCTGATTTGGCAGCACGAACGTATTGGCGCAGGGCGGCAACGGAGGCAGTTCCGAGGGTTTTCATGGTTACAGCAACGTCTTGGGATTTTTGTTGACCGAAGTATAACGGAATCGGAGAACTAAAAGAGAAACGCGGCGGGCAACCTTGAGCTTTAACAAGCGGTGGTGGCACTGGGGAGCCTCCTCCAGAAATGTGGAGCGCCATGGATGGCGCGACCAAGCCCTACAGGGATGTATTCACGGGCGTTTTCTGGAGGAGGCTCCCCAGTGCCATCATCGCGGAACTCCAAGCCAAATGGGCAAAGGCCACATTCGAAGCAATAAAAAAGCCAGCTAAAAAGCTGGCTTAAAAACAAGGAAAGAACGAAAGTGCCTGAAAAATTCGTTAATTCAGTGGACCGTTTCCCCATTTGGCGGCGGAGGTACTACTCGGCTCCTCCGCCATGGGGGATACTGCTTAAATCCACAATTGCAGAATAGGGCTTCCGCTCGGGGAAGTCTGTTTGTGATGTGTGTCTTGGTGTTACGGAGTGTGTTTCAGGCTTTCTCCAGTTCCGGTGTTGTCTCGGTAAACCGCCGCGTCTCATAGGCATCCACCAGCCCCTGAACCGCTGCCCGCTCCATTTCCGGAACAGAGGGCGTCCCATGCTGGGCGTCGGCGCGGCAAAGCACCATGCCCGCCTCAACGGAAATATAGCCGGCTGTGGTCTTCAGGGCTTTGTGATTGATGCCGTCGAATACCCTGCGGAACGCCGTGGTCGAGCAATGGTCGCTGTTGGGGAAGTGGGCAATGATCGCGTACTGGTTGTCGCCCACGCGGCACAGGGAATCCATGGGGCGGATCAGATGGCTCAGGCGGCGGGCGATGCCGACGGCCAGTTCGCTCATCACCGAGGGTGCATGCTTGCGCTTGAGCTCCTGCCAGTTGCGGATGCCGCA
Organism: Marinobacter sp. ATCH36; assembly: GCF_023555055.1. Taxonomy (GTDB): domain Bacteria; phylum Pseudomonadota; class Gammaproteobacteria; order Pseudomonadales; family Oleiphilaceae; genus Marinobacter. Next base: position 189,049 of record NZ_JAMJPL010000004.1, on the reverse strand, counting down.
AAGCACGTAGGCTGAGGCTCCGCCGCGGGATTCAGCCTGGCGCAGGCATTTGCCGAGTTTGTCGCGGGAGTAGCGGTTGTTGCACAGGCTGGTTTCCAGGTCGATGATGCTGCTGTTTTCCAGTTCCCGGTTGTTTTCAATGAGCAGGGAGTTGGCTTTCAGAAGCGTGTTCTGACGATCTGCCATGCGGTCGGCGGCGAAGATCCGGGGGATCAGCTGCTTGGTCATGTCTGACTTGTAAATAAAATCATCCACGCCGCGGTCAAAGGCTTCGGATAGCGCTTCCACACTCTCACGGGCAGTGAGCAGGATCACGTAGGTGTAGTGGTTGTTCTGCTCATCCTGCTGGCGTACCTGGTCGGTCAGCTCCAGCCCGTCCATCTCCGGCATCAGCCAGTCTGCGATCAGCACGCTCACTGGGCGCTGGTCGATAAACTCAAGGGCGGCGGGTGCATTGTTAGCGATTCGCACGTCGCGGTACCCTGCATTGCGAAGGGTGCGGCCCACCACCATGCTGCTGAATTTGGCGTCGTCTACCACGAGGATGGGAAGGTCAAGATTTGGCATTGTTATCTACTGCTCACCAGTCCATTGTCAGATGCGGTGCCGCCCCGGTCTTGGTATGCTTTGGCACCTTGTGAAACCAGAGTTCACCCCGAAGGGCATCAGTATAGCGTTTTGTGCCTGCCCTGACGTGGATAATTGTAAAAAGTGAGAACACATCATGCCTTCTTTTGACATAGTTTCTGAAATCGACATGCACGAAGTCACCAACGCTGTTGACCAGGCGAAACGCGAGCTGGGCAACCGCTGGGACTTCAAGAACGTGGAAGCGGATATCGAATTGGACGACAAGGGCATCACCATCAGTGCCGAGCAGGAATTCCAGCTGGAACAGCTGATGGATATGCTGCGGATGGCCTTCGCCAAGCGCAATATTGATACCCGGGCGCTGTCTGAAGATGGCGAGAGCAAGTCAGGCAAGCTGGTCAAACAGCATCTGCAATTGAAGCAGGGCATCGAGACCGACATGGCTAAGAAGATCGTTAAAATGATCAAAGACGCCAAACTGAAAGTCCAGACCAGCATCGAGGGTGACAAGGTGCGAGTAAAAGGCAAAAAACGCGACGATCTGCAAACCGCCATTGCGCTGCTGAAAGAGTCCGAGCTGGACGTGCCCCTGCAATACAACAATTTCCGCGACTGAATGTATTGGGGTCAGACCCCTGTGGATAAGTCAAAAGACGACTTACCCACAGGGGTCTGACCCCGTTGCCCAAAGGGAGGCAGGATTATCCGCATGGGTCATCGCAGTGCCCTGATCAGGGATGCCCTCTACACCTACACCCGCTGGCAGGTGATTGCCCTGCTGTTCCTGGGGTTTTCGGCCGGGTTGCCTTTTCTGTTGGTGTTTTCCACCCTGAACGCGCGGTTGGCAGATGTGGGGGTGGAAACGGCGACGATCGGATTTTTCAGCTGGTTGGGGATTACCTATTCCATCAAGGTGTTCTGGGCTCCGATTGTTGACCGGCTGAAACTGCCACTGCTCGACAAGCTGCTGGGCAAGCGCCGTAGCTGGATACTGCTGGCTCAGGCGGGTATTGCCACCGGGCTTTACCTGATGGCCCATGTGGATGCGACCGACGCACCGGAGATGATGGCGCTCTGCGGATTGCTGGTGGCGTTTTCCTCCGCTACCCAGGACGTGGCCATCGATGCCTACCGGATTGAAATTGCTGAGGAGCGACTGCAGGCGGCCTTGGCGGCGACTTATATATTTGGTTATCGGTTGGCGTTGCTGGTGGCCGGGGCGGGTGCCCTGTACCTGGCGGAATTCTGGTCCTGGCAGGTATCTTACGAAGTGATGGCGCTGCTCGTCGGGGTGGGCATGGTCACTGTCCTGATTGTGCGGGAACCCGCGGTCAATCACTTCGCTGCTGCACAGGATATCGCTGACAAGATCGAGCACGAAGCCAGCAAGCGCACCCACCTGAATCCTCGCCTGGCCCGATTTATCGGCTGGTTCTATGCCGCGGTTGCCGGACCCTTCCTGGATTTTTTCCGGCGCTACAAGGAACTGGCGATTCTGATACTGGTGATGGTGGCGGTGTACCGCATCTCCGACATTGCCATGGGCGTGATGGCCAATCCTTTCTATCTCGACTTTATGGGCTTCTCCAAGACCCAGGTAGCGGATGTGACCAAGATTTTCGGGTTCTTCATGACTATCGCGGGCTCCCTGGTGGGCGGTGTCATGGTGGTGCGTTATGGCGTTCGCAAGATACTGCTTACCGGCGCCATCATGACAGCGGCCACCAATCTGTTATTTGTGGTGCTGGCTCAATACCCGCCAAACATCGCCACTCTGGCGCTGGTGGTCAGTGCGGACAATCTCAGCGGCGGCATCGCCAACGTCGCACTGATCGCCTGGCTGTCCAGCATGACCAGCGCTGCTTTCACCGCAACCCAGTACGCGCTGTTCAGCTCGCTGATGACACTGCCCGGCAAGTTTATCGGCGGCTTCTCCGGAATCGTAGTGGCCGGTTTCGGATATGGGGAGTTTTTCCTCGTGGCGGGCCTGATGGGTATACCGGCCATACTGCTGGCGTGGTTCATGATCAGCAAGGGTGAGCGACTGGATGCCCTCGCGCCCCGTAATGAGGAAGCCGAACCCGGCAGGTCGGATTAGGCTCAAAGGGTTCTGGCCCGGGGGTGGGGGTACCCTTTCCTTGGAAAAAGAACTCGCTTTGCTCAGACACCTTTTTCTGGCGGAAAAGGTACCCCCACCCCCGGGCCGATTCTGACTTTGCGGGTAGCTTCGACAACGCAAACCGAAACCAAGCCCAAAACCCTATGACTGAACCCACCAAAGATCAGAAAATCTGGCAGGTCGTCGCAGCCATCCCTGCAGGCAAAGTCGCCAGCTACGGACAGATCGCCGACATGGCCGGCCTGGGGCGGCAGGCCCGGTACATCGGTAAGGCTCTCGGCAAGCTTCCCGAGGGGCACGCCATTCCTTGGTATCGGGTGATCCGAAGCAGCGGGCAGATTGCGTTTCCCATCGGGAGTGAGGCGTTTGAGGTGCAGGCGCAGAGTCTGCGGGAGGAGGGAATTGTTGTGGTTGATGGGAGGGTTTCTATGCGGCGGTTTGGGTGGAGGCCGTAATGTGTGATGGTATCGTTGGTTCAGTGTCGGATGCCACGGGATTGGACCTGGGGTGTAGGTCGATGTGATGGTCTCCTCCCCTCATTTCTGATAGGAAATTCTCCTTCCCTATCCTGGCGCATCGCGACGCCGATTAGGAGGGGAGGAGACCATCACATCGACCTACAGCCTACAGCCGAAGCGCCCCGTCAACCTCCAGCATCCGCCCGGACATGTAGTCGTTTTCGAAGATGAATACCGCTGCAGAGGCTATCTCCTCGGGCTTGCCCATGCGTTTCAGGGGAATACTGGCGCTCATTCTCTCCAGTGCCTCCGGCTTCATGGAAGCGGTCATCTCGGTTTCGATAAAGCCCGGGGCAATACCCATGCAGCGGATGCCGTAGCGGGCGAGTTCCTTGGCCCAGACTGGAACGAGGGCAGACACGCCTGCCTTGGCGGCAGAGTAGTTGCTCTGGCCCATGTTGCCGGCGCGGGCGATGGAGGCGATATTGATGATTACCCCCTGGTTGCCGTTCCGGATCATCTGTGTGGCAGCCTCGCGGCCGCACAGAAAGACGCCGGTCAGGTTTACGTCAATCACCGCCTGCCACTGGGACAACTCCATGCGCTTCTCCACCTGGCCTTCTTTCGCTTTCACCAACAAACCATCCCGCAGAATGCCGGCGTTGTTGACCAGGCCGTCGAGCTGGCCGAAGTCTTTCGCGATTGCTTCAAAGGTCTTCTCGACATCTTCTTCCCGGGCCACGTTGCAGATGTAAGTTTTGGCACTTCCTCCGGCTTTGTCGCACGCAGCGGCGGCTTCATCCAGTTTTTCCGGTATCAGATCGATCAGCGCCAGGCGGGCGCCTTTGGCGGCGAGATATTCTGCCATGGCTCGGCCCAGGCCCTGGCCGCCACCGGTAATTGCAATCACCGAATCTTGAAGTTTCATGTTTTGCCCTAAGGTAGTGAATTAATACGCGTGGCGAGTATACCAGAGCTTTTTACCGCCGCCGCAACCAGACACAGGATCCCGGGAGGCTCTTTTGGGCGTTTTTCTGTTTTTGTTTATCGTCATGCCAATTGTGGAAATGACGATTCTGATCAAGGTGGGAACCATTATCGGCGCCCTGAATACCATCGGCCTGGTGTTGTTGACGGCCATTATTGGTGCGGCTCTGCTCAGGCAGCAGGGGCTTGCAACCTTGCTGAAGGCGAATCAGCGGCTCAATAGCGGCGAACTGCCGGCGAAGGAAGTGGCAGAGGGCCTGATTCTTGCGGTGGGTGGCGCCTTGCTGCTGACGCCCGGTTTTGTCACTGACACCATTGGTTTTCTGTGCCTGATTCCCGGCTCCCGTCACTGGCTTGCAGCTCAGGCTTTGAAGCGCATGGTAGTGGCAGGCCAGGGTAGCAGTTTCACCTTTACCGCCGGCCAGCGCGGACCGTTCGAAGGGCAGGGGCCTTTTGGTGGTCGCGAGGGTCCGTTCGGCCGTCAGAACCCTTTCGATAGGAACGATGACATCATCGAGGGTGAGTATCGCGATGAGACCGAACGTGATCATCAGCGTCTGGACCGCAGCGATGACGACTCATCAGAAAAAAAGTGAAAATTTTTTTCGCCAAGTATTGAAAACCAATGCGCCACCCCCACATAGGTCTCACAAGTTCGCTGCGGGCTAATAACCGCTGTAAAACAGTTGGTTAAAGGCCCCGGCTTTTAACGCAACCATCATTGCCAAACCTAACCTGACATTGGAGATATCGAGCAATGAAAATTCGTCCACTACATGACCGTGTTGTCGTGCGCCGTAAGGAAGAAGAAGAGAAAACAGCTGGTGGCATCGTGCTGCCGGGCAATGCCAAGGAGAAGCCGTCCCAGGGTGAAGTGATCGCCGTAGGTAATGGCCGCATTCTCGACAATGGCGAAACCCGTGCACTGGCGGTCAAGGTGGGTGACACCGTGGTCTTCGGCCAGTACGCCGGCAATACCGTGAAGATTGACGGTGAAGACCTGCTCATTATGAGCGAAAACGACATTTTCGGCGTTCTCGAGTAAGTCTCGGTTACGCAGCAATCCGATTGAACAATCAAATTGGGTTTAACGAACAGGAATAGAAGACATGGCAGCAAAAGACGTTAGATTCGGTGACAGTGCCCGTAAACGTATGGTTCAGGGCGTTAACGTTCTGGCAGACGCAGTAAAGGTTACCCTCGGCCCGAAAGGCCGCAACGTGGTTCTGGACAAGTCCTTCGGTGCGCCGACCGTTACCAAGGACGGCGTATCCGTGGCCAAGGAAATCGAACTGAAAGACAAGTTCGAGAACATGGGTGCCCAGATGGTCAAGGAAGTGGCTTCCCAGACCAACGACACCGCTGGTGACGGCACGACTACAGCGACCGTTCTGGCCCAGGCTATCGTTCGTGAGGGTATCAAGGCCGTTACCGCCGGCATGAACCCGATGGACCTGAAGCGTGGTATCGACAAAGCGACCGTCGCTGCTGTTCAGGCGATCCGTGACCTGTCCAAGCCTTGTGACGACAACCGCAACATTGCCCAGGTAGGCACCATTTCTGCCAACGGCGACGAGACCATTGGTCAGCTGATCGCCGACGCGATGGGCAAAGTCGGTAAAGAAGGCGTTATTACCGTTGAAGAAGGCCGTGGCCTGGAAGACGAGCTGGACGTGGTTGAAGGCATGCAGTTCGACCGTGGCTTCCTGTCTCCGTACTTCATCAATAACCAGGAAAACATGTCCACCGAGCTGGATGACCCGTACATCCTGCTTGTCGACAAGAAGATCTCCAACATCCGCGAACTGCTGCCGGTGCTGGAATCTGTTGCCAAGGCGGGCAAGCCGCTGATGATCATCGCCGAAGACATTGAAGGCGAAGCGCTGGCAACTCTGGTAGTGAACAACATGCGCGGCATCGTGAAGGTGGCGGCTGTGAAGGCGCCTGGTTTCGGCGACCGTCGCAAGGAAATGCTGCAGGACATCGCCATTCTGAGCGGTGGTACTGTGATTTCCGAAGAGGTTGGCCTGACTCTGGAGAACACCACTCTGGATGACCTGGGTACTGCCAAGCGTGTGAACATCACCAAGGAAAACACCACCATCATCGATGGCGCTGGTGCCAACGCCGATATCGAAGCCCGCGTTGAGCAGATTCGCAGGCAGATCGAAGACAGCTCTTCCGATTACGACAAGGAAAAGCTTCAGGAGCGTGTGGCCAAGCTGGCTGGCGGTGTTGCCGTCATCAAGGTAGGCGCCGGTTCTGAAACGGAAATGAAAGAGAAGAAAGCCCGCGTTGAAGACGCTCTGCACTCCACCCGCGCTGCGGTTGAAGAGGGTGTTGTACCGGGTGGTGGTGTCACCCTGATCCGTGCCATGGCCGCACTGGATAAGGTGGAAACCATCAACGAAGAGCAGAAAGCTGGCGTGAACATCCTGCGCCGTGCCATGGAAGCTCCGCTGCGCCAGATCGTGACCAACGCCGGTGGCGAAGCCTCCGTTGTTGTGAACAGGATCCTGGAAGGCGAAGGTTCCTACGGCTACAACGCCGCTACCGAAGAGTTCGGTGACATGCTGGAAATGGGTATCCTTGACCCGGCGAAAGTCACCCGCTCTGCCCTTCAGGCTGCCGCTTCCGTGGCTTCCCTGATCATCACCACCGAGGCGATGATTGCGGACGAGCCTGAAGAAGAAGGCGCCGGCGGCGGTATGCCGGACATGGGTGGTATGGGCGGAATGGGAGGCATGGGCGGCATGATGTAATGCCGGCCTGACCCAGACCGTTTCTCTTAAAACCCCGCGTTGGTTCACACTGACGCGGGGTTTTTTGTTTTTTTGTCATGAACTTGCGAAAGGGCTTTGCTAGACTCGGCAACTGCTATTCATCGTTGTGACACTGTATGAGCGAAACCCCTGCAAAAGCCTTTCTCAGACCCGGCAAAGTCTTCCTGCTGACCCTTGCCGGTGTGCTGGTTTATCTGCTTGCGTTGGTGGTTCTTGTCCCCGCCGGATGGTTGTGGCACCAGGCTTCGGCTCACATTCAACTTCCGCCGGAAATTCAGGTCAGGCAGGTTTCCGGTAAAGCATGGTCCGGTGCTGCTGGTGCAGTGGTTGCCGGCTATCCGGTCCGGCTGGAGTGGGAGCTTGGCTTCCCATCCGTATCCGAGTTGTCGTTGCCGGTGGTATTTTCACTGGTGTCATCGCAGTCGTCGGTTGACGGCCGTGTCAGCTTAGGCTGGCAAGGTTCTGGCACTCTCTCCGGCACTCTGGATGCAAGAGGAAAGCTGGCGGTAGCCGAGTTTGAGGACTTGATCCGCCGCAGTGGTGGCGCGGTGATTGAGGGGGATGTCACCATCGACGAGCTGGGTCTGTCCTGGCAGGACGGCCGGCTTACCAGGGCTGAAGGTCTGGGCCGCTGGGCAGGTGGCAAGGTTACCTGGCCCATGGGTAACAGTGTCGGGCAGGCCGATTTTCCTCCCATGCGCGCCACGCTGGACAGTACTGTCGATGGCGTTGCCCTGGTGGTTTCGGAGCAGGGCGGTGACGGGCCCGCGGCGGACGCGGAAATACGCTGGAATGGCATGATGGATCTACGGGTATACAAGCGCATGGTGGATCTGGCTGATCAGCCGTGGCCGGACTCGGCCAGCCCGGACGATGTGGTTTTCCGGGTCAGGCAACCACTGATTCCGGGGGGTGCCCTGTGATTGTCGTGGCATCGGCCTTTGGTGGCTATCGAATTCCGCGCCTGCTGGCCAACCTGTTACTGCTCGGCCTGGTGGTTTATCTTGCCTGGGTATTGGCGCAGACTACCTGGTTGATTGCCTGGGATGAGCGCCCGGTTGCGGTGGCGTCGTCCGCTGCCGCCAACGGCGGAATATCCAGCTCTTCAAGGCGTATGCAGCCCATGGCCGCCCACGAATTTTTCGGCCGACCCGAGGGGGCAGCCAGAGTGGCTGAGGTGGTTCGCCGCTCGGCACCGGAAACCCGGCTTAATCTCAGGCTGGAAGGGGTTCTGGTGGCAGAGCGCCCGGAAGACTCCGGTGCTATAGTGGCGGGAAGCAATGGCGTCACGGAGCATTATCGCGTGGGTGATGTCCTGCCTGGCAACGCGGAGCTTTCGGAAGTGGAACCTGGCCGCGTTCTGATTCGCCGGAATGGGCAATATGAAAGCCTGACCTTTGATGACGAGGTGTCGGCAGAACTGGTTGAGGATGTGGAAGATGTGCCGGCAGCCTCCTCGCCGGAACAGTTCCTGAGCGAAGCCAGGGAACAGCTTGACTCCCAGGGGGTTGCCGCTCTTGCGCCGTATGGTTTAAGCCTGGCGGGCAATGACGGCAGCTCCGGTTACGTTTACGATGGCTCCAGTGCCATGCTCAATGCTGTCAGCCTGAGGGCGGGTGACGTTATCACCGCCATCAATGGTCAGCGTCTCGGTGACATTGAACAGGACATGGCGCTGTTGGAGAGTTGGCGGTCCGAGCCGCAACTGGAAATCGAAATTGAACGGGACGGATCCATTCTGACTGTAAGCTATGCCATACCTGAACAGTGGCGCTGAACAGATTTAACAATACAGGACAAGAACGCCAGATGCTGAACCACAGATCCAATCTATTCCGGGCTTTTGTAGTGGCCCTGTTGTTGCCACTGATGTCGCTTGCTTACGGGCAGGATGAGACCTGGCGGTTAAACCTCAAGGATGCGGACATTCGCGCTTTCGTAACCCAGGTGGCGGACATCACCGGTTACAGCTTCGTGGTGGACCCGCGGGTAAAGGGCAAGGTCACGGTGTTGTCCAGTGCCCCCATGAACAAGGATGAGATTTACGATCTGTTCCTGGCGGTGCTGCAGGTGCATGGCTTTACCGCCATCCCCGGTGAGGAAGTGATCAAGGTGGTTCAGCAGGTGGATGCCAAGCAGTCGGCTGAATCGCTGGACCGATTCACTGAGGTGCCCTCGGAACAACTGATCACCCGGGTTATCCAGATCGATAACGCCAATGCCCTGGAGCTGGTGCCCATCCTGCGGCCGCTGGTGGCAAAGTATGGCCACCTGGCAGGTGTTGCCGCGGCCAATGCCCTGATTGTCAGTGATCATTCCTCCAATATCCGCCGCATCGAACAGATTGTCAGAGAGCTGGATAGTCCTTCCAAATACGAGGTGGAGGTAATCCAGCTGGAAGAGGCCTGGGTCGGTGATATGGTGGAACTCCTGCAGGAGCTGGCACCGGATGAGCTTGGGCGTGGTGGCGGAGAGAATGCCGCACGCAAGTACAGTGTGACTGCGGATGAGCGCAGTAACCGGTTGATTCTTCGTGGCGATGAAACCTTCCGCGATAAAATGCGCTCCCTTATCAAAAAACTTGATCAGCCCTCCGCCACCGGCGGCACCACCAAGGTGATTCGCCTGAGCCATGCTGATGCGGAGAACCTGACGGAAATCCTGAAGGGGGTTATGGGGGAACTGGCCAAAGAATCTACCGGTTCCGGTGGCTCGTCCTCTGGCGGTGGCTCTGGCAGTGGTCGCAACACCGGTTTTGCGGTCTTTGCCGATGAGGGTCTGAACGCACTGGTGGTGCGTGGCGAGCCGTCGATGATGCAGGAAGCTGAGCAAATTGTGCAGGCACTGGACGTGCGTCGTGCCCAGGTGATGATTGAAGCGGCCATTGTTGAAATCAGTGATGAGCTGGGCCGGGACCTGGGTGTTCAGCTTGCTGTGGGTGACGAGTCGGGCGAGTCCACGCCGGTGGCGGGCACCAACTTCAATAACGTTGGCCGTAGCCTGGGGGATGTTCTCGGTGCCATTCTTTCGGATTCGTTCATACAGCCTGCCACCGGCGGTATAACCCTTGGTGCGGGCCAACGGAATGAAAACGGTATTTCCTGGGGCGTCCTGCTACAGGCGCTGTCCACGTCCGCCGCGGCAAACCTGCTGTCGACACCGAGCATCATTACCCTGGACAACCAGGAATCTGAAATTATTGTTGGTCAGAACGTGCCTTTCCGTACCGGGCAATCGACGGTCACCGGTGATGGCACTACCAATCCGTTTACCACCATTGAGCGCCGGGATATCGGCCTGACCCTGAAAGTAACGCCAACTATCAGCGCCGACGGGCTGGTACGGCTTGTTGTGGAGCAGACTACCGAGAACATTGGTGACAGTGTTGAGTCAGCTTCGGACATCATTACCAACAAGCGGGAAATCAAGACCACCGTACTGGCGGACGACGGGGAAACCATCGTTCTTGGTGGCCTGACAACGGACGATCTTCAGATCAACAAAAGCAAGGTGCCTCTGCTGGGCGATATACCCGTGCTTGGCCGGCTGTTCTCGTCGGAATCCGAGCGCCGGGTGAAGCGTAACCTGCTGGTGTTCCTGCGGCCCACGATCATGCTGGGAAAAGCCGAGTCGATCGCGGCCACGGATGAGAAGTTCCAGAGTCTGTGGGAAATCAATCTCGGGGTGCGTCGCAAGCTGGGGCTGCCGGATCCTGAAAATCCGCCCACGAAAGACTCGCTGTTCAACCCCAGCAATGACTGAGCCTCTCTGAGGCCTCTTGGTTCACGCCTTCAGCGGCGGCATCGGGCAATCGAGCTGGTCCGCGACAAGGCGGATCAGTTCGTATTCGCTGGTATTGACCTTGCCGTCTGCCATCACGCAATGGCCACAGGCATCGATAATGCCGGGTTTGAGCAGGGGGGACAGGCTGTTGAGGGTCAACAGTGCCTGCCGCAATTTTGTGACTGACACCTCCGTAAGCAACTCCGGTTTTTCTCCTTTCGAAACAAAGCCTGCCATGGCTTCCTCAAAGAGGGTTTGTCTGTTGCGACCATCGTCTGCGCCGGCCCGCGCCATCAGGCTCAGCACCACCTGCAACTGGGTTGTCACTGGCCGGTAGCTGCGATAGCGCACCGGTACTACCCGCGCCGAATCCTCGGCAAGGTGGCGACGAAGAAAGGTGTGCATGGCCAGTTCGAAGAGGCTCAGGCGGTTATCGGCCCTGATCAGTACTTCCGTGCTGTCCATCAGCAGGCCTCGCTCGTCCGGGTCCAGCTTTCGCAGGGCAGGCATGGCCAGCTCCAATGCCGGGAAACGCACACCCTGGCCCAAGGAATCCAGTGCAGGTAACAGTTTGTCTAACAGGCCCGGATTGGGGGCAAAGATCGAACCAGCCTCAATCAATGCCAGCCTTTGCTTTCTCGCCTCTGGCGGCAGTTGGCAGATTAACAGGGCGTAGCACAGCTGGATGGCACCGGCGCGGGTATAAAGCAGGTTGCGGAAGGTTGACGGCAGGCTGTTCAGGAGGGACACCGCGTAGTCTTCACTGCGCTGGTTAACCGTACCCACCGTATCTGACATCTCCTGCGTGGACTGGTTGGCCAGCGGCGATGTACTGCCTGTGCCTCCACTCCCAAAACCGGCTGCGCCTTGCGCAAGCGGAGAGCTTGCAGAGGGGGAGCCAGCGGATCTCAGAGTTGCCTCTGGCTCGGTGTCCCTGAGTCGGCTGCGAAGGCGCGCAAACATGCCGGGCTGGATGGCCTCGATGCGTTCCTGGACCGGAGGGTGAGACGCCAATAGAGCGGTAAACTTCATCCGGGTACTTTCGCCGAAACACATATGGTTCATGTCGCTGGCGTGGCTGGTGGTATCGAGATAGCCGCCTTTGAGGCCGATTTTGAACAGCGCGCCGGCGATGCCCTCGGGGTTGCGGGTAAACTGCACGGAAGAGGCGTCCGCAAGCATTTCCCGTTGCCGCGAAACAGCGGATTGTATCAGCCGCCCAAAAAACACGCCGACATAGCCGATTACCAGCAGGGCCAGCCCTACGAGACCGAAAATTGCCTGGCCACGTCTGTCCCGGGATGCTCTTGTGGACATGCCGGTGCGGTAGAACGATATGCGTAGCAGGAAAGCGCCAATCTGTCCGATCATGAGAATGCCGGCCAGAATTGCGATCAGCCGAACATTGAGTCGCATGTCACCATTAAGAACATGGCTGAATTCATGGCCAACCACGCCCTGAAGCTCGTCACGGCTCAACTGGGTGAGGGCGCCATGGGTTACCACCATAACCGCTTCACCGGGCGTATAGCCGGCCACAAAGGCATTTATGCCGGTTTCGTGGTCCATCACGTAAAGGTCCGGAACGCTTACGCCGCTGGCAATCGCCATTTCCTCGACAATGTTGCGTAACTTGCGTTCGTCGGCATCCCGGGTGTCCGGGTCGATGGCCCTGGCGCCGACCATTTTTGCCACCCGGTCACCGCCACCGGCCAGGTCGGCCCAGCGGATCAGTGAACCAATCCCGATAAGGCCAACCACCGCAAGCGCGGTATACAGGCCATGACGGCTGATCAGCCAGTCCGCAAACGCCAGCCCGGTGGTTTCGCTGCGGGTAACCAGGTAGCCGACGAGACAGACGCAAAGGGTGATAATGGTCACCGCCGCCAGAAACAGGATGACGAGTACCCCTGTATTCCGGCGGGCACTGGCCTGACGCTGGAAAAACCCCTGGTGTGCCATGACAACCGGCCTCAAAAGGCGACTTGCGGTGCCTGGCGGGCCTCAGGAGATTCCAGTTCCAGCTGGGAGGAAGGTTTGAAGGCGAAGAATCCGGCCACGATGTTGTTGGGAAACTGTTCGCGGGAGATGTTGTAGCTCATCACGCCGTCGTTATAGGCCTGGCGTGCGAATGATACCCGGTTCTCGGTACTGGAGAGCTCTTCCATCAACTGCTGGATGGTTTCATTGGCTTTCAGTTCCGGATAGTTTTCCGCCACTGCGTAAAAATTGGCAAGCGCCTTGGAGAGCATGTTTTCGGCACTGCCGAGGCGCTGGATCTTGCCGCCATCCGCGGGGTCGCCGGCGGCATCTTTCTGGGCACTGACGGCATTGTTGCGGGCTTGCATTACCTCGGTGAGGGTGTTGCGCTCGTGAGAGAGGTAGGCCTTGGCCGCCTCTACCAGATTGGGAATCAGATCATGTCGGCGTTGCAGTTGGACATCAATCTGGGCAAACCCATTCTTGAACTGGTTACGCAGGGAAACCAGACGGTTGTAGATAAATACAATATAGACAACGACGACCGCAATAACGATCAGGCCAATCAGCGTGGTACCCATGGCAACTCCTTGCGTGCTCGAGGATCAGGTTGGGTGGTCAATACTCAGGCGTTATTTTCCACGATTTTACTGTGAAAGCGGGCGACGAACCTCTCAAAATCGAGGGGTTTGAGTGGTTTGCTGAAGAAATACCCCTGCGCCAGCTGGCAACCTCTCTGAGCGAGATAGTATTCCTGTTCCGCCGTTTCCACGCCTTCCGCCACAACGGTGAGGTTGAGGCTCTTGCCAAGGTCGATAATGGTATTGGCGATTCGGGTATCTTCTTCGTTCACCAGCAGATCGCGGATGAACTGTTTGTCGATCTTCAGATGCTGAACCGGCATACGCTTGAGGTAGGTCAGCGACGAGTAACCGGTACCGAAGTCGTCCACGGCGATGCTGATTCCGGCGCGATGCAGGCGTTTCAGCTTATCCACGGCTTCTTCCAGGTTAGTCATGAAGCTGGTTTCCGTTACTTCGAGCTCCAGCCTGCCAGCGGGGATATTGTGGCGCTTCAGGGTGTCCAGGATGTCGTCCACAATGGAGTCCTGCCGTAGCTGGACTGCGGAAAGGTTAACGGCAATCCTCAGCGGCATACTATTGCTGGCCCAGCGGGCGGCTTGCCAGCAGGCCTGCTCAAGCACCCATTGTCCGATTTCCACGATGCTGCCATTCATCTCGGCTACGGGTATGAAGGTGTCTGGCGGAATGAGGCCCTTTTCCGGGTGTTCCCAGCGTATCAGTGCTTCGGCGCCGATAATGCGGTGGGTTTCCAGGTTTATCTGTGGCTGGTAAACAAGATGGAACTGATGACTGTTGAGCGCAACGGAGAGATCTTTCTCGAGTTGCTTGCGCTCGCGGATTTCCTGGTCAACGCTGGCAACATAAAACTGGAAGTAGTTGTGCCCGCTTTCCTTCGCCAGTGCCATGGTTTGTTCGGCGCTTTGCAGTAACCGGTCACCCTTTTCAGCGTCGCCAGGGAACAGGGCGATGCCCAGGGTCGCCGTCATGGTGACGGTCTGGTCGTCAAAACTCATGGGGCTGCTCAGGGCCCCCAGAATCCTGTCTGCGGTGTTCGCCGCCTGGAACCCGTCCCGCAGCCCTTTTTCCACGATAACGAACTGGTCACTGCCCAGGCGGGCAATGGTGAAGCGGGTGCCGCCCAGCGTCTGAGTGAGGCGATCAGCGACGGCCTGAAGAATCAGGTCACCGGTGCGGAAGCCACATTGCTCGTTGACGGACTTGAAATCGTCAATGCCACAGCAGATCAGGGAAAGCACGGAGTTGCCGTTTTGCGCCTCTTCAATATCCGCCTGCAGGAGCTCCATGAATGTGTCGCGGCTGGGCAGGCCGGTTAGCTGGTCGTATCTGGCGAGGCGGTTGACCCGGTCCTCTGCCTCCCGGTGGCGGGTCTGGCTGTCACCAATGGCCACCAGCAAATTGTTGGTGGCATTTACCCAAAGCCCCAGTTCGTCGTTCTGGTGGCCGTGGGGCAGGTGGATGAGGTTGTCGTCCGGGTGGTCCGGATCCACCTGCTTGACGGACTGGACAATTTTCAGCAATGGGCGTGTCAGCAGCAAGTGGAAAACAACAAAGAGTGCCATGCCAAGAATGATGGCAATGGCGATACCGGAACCGAAGGTTACCGAAGCGCGCTCGAGCCAGGTGCCGGCAGCCGTACCGGTGTCATAGTGCAGTTCAAGATAGCCATAAACGTTGTTGCTGCCAGAGTTGCCGCTGCGGGAAAGTTCCTGGCGATAGCTTCGCTCGGAATCAAAAATCGGGTCGGTTATCGGTCGGAATGGGCTTTCCTGAAGTGGGCGTTCACGACGACCGAGCGCTTCACCATCCGGATGGGTAATCCGTGCCAGACGAATGGATTCCTGGGCAAAAAGGCCATCGACAACCTGCTGTGCGAGATCGGAATCAATGCTGAAAACGGCCTGGGTTGAGGCGTCCCTGACCAGTGCCATGGTCTGTTGGGCTTGCGCATCAAGTGAAGCAGATACCCGTCGTGCATCAAGGATAACCTGAATAGTGCTGACAAGAATGCCGCTGATCAGCGCAACAGCCAGCACCCATCGCAGTACCCGGTACCCCAGGCGATGTTCTACCTCAAAGGAATTTTGCATGAAGGCCTGTGTGATTCGTTCCAACTGAATGAGACCCGGCACCGCATTCCAGTGGTCAAGGGTACTCCTGATTCATTATTTTGCTAACAGTATGGTTCAGTTTTCAGCAACTGCTTACAGTATCGGCAATTTTTCCAGATAATTCAGGGTTCAGCTGTATCATTTTGTAATGCCGGTTTCATGCCAGATACAAAAATGCCCGCGTTAGAGCGGGCATTTTGGGATGCAGTTTTCACTGCGAACGATCTGTAGCGTGATCAGGCCAGGTTTTTATTGACAAAATCCCAGTTGACCAGCTTCCAGAACGCTTCCAGATAGTTGGGGCGCGAATTACGATAATCGATGTAATAGGCGTGTTCCCAGACGTCAACGGTCAGTACCGGCTTGTCGGCAGTGGTCAGCGGCGTTTCGGCATTGCTGGTATTCACAATGCCAACGCTGCCGTCTGCTTTCTTCACCAGCCATGTCCAGCCCGAACCAAAGTTGTTGGCGGCTTTGTCGTTGAACTCTTTCTTGAAGTCTTCGAACGAGCCAAAGGCTTTTTCGATGGCGTCTTTGGCGGCACCGGTTGGTTCACCACCACCGTTCGGGCTCAGGCAATGCCAGTAGAAGGTATGGTTCCAGACCTGGGCTGCGTTGTTGAACAGCGGGCCACTGGCGCTCTTGATGATGTCTTCGAGCGACTTGTTGGCGTTGTCTGTGCCTTCGACCAGGCCGTTGAGCTTGGTTACGTAGGTGTTGTGATGTTTACCGTAGTGATACTCAAGGGTTTCCTGAGAGATGTGCGGTTCCAGTGCGTTCTTTTCATAAGGCAGTGCGGGAAGTTCAAATGCCATGAGGTCGTTCTCCCTGATTCTCTCTGTTTATGTGACTTTGTGTGACTGTGTCTGTAAATATAGGGGTGGTTTCGGTTATATCAACCCCTTGCCGTGAGAGTGCTGTTGAACTCCGGACAGGCGGGCAAAAACTGGGCGCAGTTTTTCACCCGCCAAACCAATTCTTCGTAGCTGTCTGCCAGAACGGTCACATGACCCAGTTTCCGCCCCGGGCGCTCGCCTTTGTTGTAGAGGTGAGGATGAGCGTAAGGCAGTTCGAGGATTCGTTCAATATCGCCATGCTCGGCAATGATATTGATCATGCAGCTGACGCCCCGTGGCTCCGTGCTTCCCAGTGGGTGGCCGCTGACCGCGCGAATATGGTTCTCGAACTGGCTGGTCATCGAGCCTTCAATGCTCCAGTGGCCCGAGTTGTGAACCCGCGGAGCCATCTCGTTAGCCACCAGACCCTCAGCTGTTTCAAACAGCTCAAGCGCCAGCACGCCGACGTAATCCAGCTCGTTCAACAGCGCTTTGATATAACGCTCGGCGTCTTCCTGGATGTGTTTTTCAAGCTTCGGCGCCGGGGCAATGGAGTAGCGCAGGATGCCTTCATGATGAGCGTTTTCGGCAATGGGATAGAAGGCGAGTTCACCGTCTTCGCCACGCACGGCAATGATGGAAACCTCGCGACGGAACTCGACGAATTTTTCAACGATCAGACGCGGGTGGCCGATGGAGTTCCAGGCCGACTCCGCGTCGTCCGGGGTCTTCAGAACTGCCTGGCCCTTTCCGTCGTAACCTTCGGTATTGGATTTGGCCACGACCGGGCAGCCGAGTTCCTCGGCAGCAGCCTGAAGGGATTCCGCGCTGTCCGCTATTTTCCATTCTGGGGTCGGGATACCGAGTTCACCGAAAAGGCTTTTCTCCAGTTCGCGGTTTTGGCAAACCTTCAGTGCGCGAGGGCAGGGGTGAACCGTTTTTTCTTTGACAATGCGTTCGGCGACATCTACGGGTAGATGTTCAAACTCGTAAGTGACGCGGTCTACGCGGGAAATAAAGTCGTCCAGGTACTGGCCTTCGCGGTCAATAATAACTTCACCGAGCCCGGCACTGGGGCTACCCGACATATCGTAGAAAACAAACGTCTTGGCTAGCGGGTACCCAGCCAGCGCCAGCATACGCCCAAGCTGTCCAGCCCCTAGAACACCAATTCTCATCCGTCATCTCCTGCCATCAAAGGCATCTGCAAAAGTTCGGGGAGAGGGTGGGGAATGTTTTCCAAAACTGTGCGGAGCCATGGATGGCGGAGCCCAAGCGTACATGGACGTATTTACAGCGTGTTTTGGAAAACATTCCCCACCCGCTCTTGCACCCAGGCCGATTATTGGTCACTGGGATCAGGATTATCCAGAA
The DNA here is from genome assembly GCF_023555055.1 of Marinobacter sp. ATCH36. Taxonomy (GTDB): domain Bacteria; phylum Pseudomonadota; class Gammaproteobacteria; order Pseudomonadales; family Oleiphilaceae; genus Marinobacter. The sequence goes on along the minus strand of NZ_JAMJPL010000004.1, from coordinate 171,425 downwards.
TCGTCTGTGTCTGATTCGCACGGAATTCATCAACGGCTTTGCGGACATCGTCCTTGAAAGTGCCAATGATCTGGGCAGCCAACAGGCCGGCGTTGGTGGCTCCCGCCTTGCCAATCGCCAAAGTACCGACCGCAATACCGCCGGGCATCTGTACGATGGACAGCAGCGAATCAAGACCGTTGAGTGCTTTGGACTGTATTGGAACACCGAGGACCGGCAGAGACGTCTGCGAGGCCACCATGCCTGGCAGATGCGCAGCGCCGCCAGCGCCCGCAATTACGACTTTCAGGCCACGGTCGGAAGCGGTTTTGGCGTAATCAAAAAGCAGATCCGGGGTGCGGTGGGCAGAGACTACTTTGGTCTCGTAAGGCACGCCCAGCTTATCCAGCATCTCGGCGGCGTGTTCCATGGTGGGCCAGTCTGACTTCGAGCCCATGATGAGTCCTACAAGCGGCTGCATATGCAACAGTCCTGATGTGTGAGAAAGCCGGACATTGTATGTAAGGCTCTGTAGCCATGCAAATAACGGATGGTGCGGGGGTAAAATCTCCCATCGTTACTGGCCTTGATTTTGCTGCGTCGCAAGGTACGGGTATTATCAGGCGTTATTACCTTACCGTCCATATCCTGGAGCTGTTATGGAACCGATCCGTCCGGATGATGATGAAGTACGCACTGGCACCGCAGATACCAAGCGGGAAGAGGGGTTGTCTGCCCAACGGGAACCACGAGGTGGCGCAAAGGCAGCCAGTGACAAACGGCCAGAAGCACCGAGGCGCAGCGCTGCTGGCGGTGGCGGCACCCAAAAGCCGACAGGCAAGCCCGGTAAGACCTCCGGAGGTGGCGGTTCTGGCCGCGGGATGATGCTTATTGGCCTTCTGGTCGTTGCAGGTGCCGCCGGTGCTGGCTGGTATCAGCAGGAGCAGCGAATCCAGATGCTGGAAGGTCAGTTGGAGGAAGCGGACTACTGGGCGCGTCAAAGCAAGCTGGCATTGGCGCGGTTTGAGGGTGATCTGTCCGAAACCGGCGAAAGCCTGCAGGAAAAAGGCCAGTCTATTGAAGACAGGCTGGCTGGTCACGATGAACGCCTGGATACAGCGGATAGCGAGATCCGGAAGTTGTGGGGCGTGGCCAATGATCGCAACCGCAAGCAGTTGGATGATCATCAGTCGAAGCTGGAGTCGTTACGGGCGGATGTGGACAGCGGCAAAAGCGAAAGGGATGCTCTGGCAACGTCAGTGGGCAACCTGGAGAGTGATATCGCGTCAAGGCTGGAAGATGTCAAGGCAGACCTTGAAAAGCAGATCATTGCGGTGCGTGAAACCGGCCAGGAGAATGCGTCGAGGCTGACCACGCTTGACGAATCCCTGGCAGGTATCGACAAACTCGTTGAACGTCAGCTGGTGCGCTTTGAACGTGAGCAGAAACTGACCATTGATGGCCTGGAGAGCCGGATTGCGGCCCTGGAAAAAGAAACTGAAGATCTGTCCAGTAGCGGGCAGCTGAACTCGGTCCGTAATGACCTGAAAGAGCTGGAGAATACAGTCTCGGCGATTGATTCATCCCGTTCCCAGTTGACCTCCAGGTTGGTGCGGCTGTCTGAAGAAGTGAATAACTTGCGTTCGCAGATCTCGGGCCAGTAAAACGCCCGGCTCTGCTTTGTAACAGTTTGTATTCATCCCTTGCGGTAGCTCTCAGTTCCGCGAGTGTGCAGTTGTTATGATCGGGACAACTCGCCAAAGGATGAAGAGTAAACAACAATGAAAACCCGATTTCTTTTTCCCGGACTCTCCCGTTTGCTGGCAGTCGTGGTTATGGCGGCTCTGCTGGTTTCCGGCTCCGGCTGCACGGTTTATCAGTCCATCGGCAAGAGCGTGGGCTCCTTTCTACACCCGGTGTTGGGACATGATTTTGTCCATATAGACAACGATCAGTGGGACCGCAGTAATGCGGTTCTTTATTTCTACCGCACCCATTCCCAGTGGGCTGCCGATGAGATAGAAGCCCCGAGCGTCTATATCGACGACAACCACTACTTCAATATCCGTAACGACAGCTTTACCTGGCTCGAAGTGGCCCCTGGAGAGCGTCACATTGCCATCCGCCGGCCACTGTTGGGGCTTGAGGGGCTGAACTCCTTCAGTCTCAGCCTGATTGCCGATGCCGCGTTGAAGGTAGAGCCGGGGAAAATCTACTATCTGCGATACAACGAACTGGAAGGGCCAGAGAGCTCTCATCCTGAGTTGGCAGAAGACCACCCCCTGACGTCCGGTGACGTGCAGCTGGTCACGCGGGAGTACGCCATGCAGGCAGACGAGATCGTTTCCACCCGCTTTCTCAATAGCGACCTGCTGGCTCCGAACCATGCCGCCGCATCGATTGTGGAGGTCAATGAAGACGGCGATTACGAGCGTAACCTGGCCTTGCTGGAAGAAGAGCGTGAAGCGGAGATCGAGCGCCTCAAGGCAGAAGGGAAATATGAAGATGCCCCTTGGTACTGGCCGTTTGGTGGCGGGCCTACAGTGCCGTTGGAAAGTGACCGCAAGCTGCGGGAGCTGGAACAGGATTACGCCGCAATTGAGCAGGAGCGTGAGCGCAGGGAAGAGGCGGAAGCCGGTGATAGCTGGTGGATATTCTGAGGGCGGAATCAATGTCCACGGTGAATTGTTGTTTCCGGCTCCGGTTACTAGACTGTTGGTAGACAGTCACGACAGGGGCGCTGAGACATGTCGCATAAGGATTCGTTACAAACCAGGTTTCGCCGGTTTTCTGAAGCGGTTCTTCCGGGAGCTCTGGGCAGCGTCAGTGAAAAGATTGGGCATCTCAGAAAACGACTGGACCATCTGAACTGCTCTCTTGCGGAACGAGCATTGCCCCAGAATCGCCGGTCGCGGGTCAGTGAGCTCTCGCTGAGTCGCAAAGCTGAACTTGCCGGACAGAAAGTCGTAAAACCCCAAGAAAAAATTTGACACCGTCAGACAAATGCTTAAAATGCGCGTCTCACTTGGTCGAGACAGGAATTCTGACTCGCCAGTGTGCTGCGAAAGTGGGCGGTTAGCTCAGCTGGGAGAGCATCGCCCTTACAAGGCGAGGGTCACTGGTTCGATCCCAGTACCGCCCACCACTTTTCAGCATCACCGGGCCACCCCGCCCGGTTTCAGATCCCTGAGGCCTTTCAGGTCGGGATTGATGCGGAGCGGTAGTTCAGCTGGTTAGAATACCGGCCTGTCACGCCGGGGGTCGCGGGTTCGAGTCCCGTCCGCTCCGCCATTTTTGTTTCCAGATCCCGGGTGGTTAGCTCAGCTGGGAGAGCATCGCCCTTACAAGGCGAGGGTCACTGGTTCGATCCCAGTACCACCCACCATTTCCCCTTTATTTCCCGATCAACGACTGCCCGCAAACCCGAACGACGTTCCCGTTAACACCATTTGATCCCGGGTTGCAGTACCATGCTATGGCTTCGGCCACGTCTATTGGCAAACCACCCTGAGACAGACTGTTCATGCGCCGACCAGCTTCGCGAATGGTTATCGGCATGGCGGCGGTCATCTGGGTTTCGATGAATCCGGGTGCTATGGCATTGATGGTTACACCGTGTTTCACCTGTTTTGCCATGGCTTCCACATAGCCGATGACCCCGCACTTGGCGGCGGAGTAGTTGGTCTGGCCAAAGTTACCGGCGATGCCGCTGATGGAAGAAATGCATACGATGCGGCCGTTTTCACGTAGCAGCTCCTGGTGCATCAGTTCCTCATCAATCAGCTCTTCTGCCGTCAGATTCACGGCAATGGTCATGTCCCAGAAGTGCTCCGGCATATTGCCAAGGGTCTTGTCCCGGGTGATGCCGGCATTGTGGATGACCAGGTCAATGCCGCCGAAATGCTCTTTCACAAAATCCGCGATCTGTACGGGTGCTTTCTCGTCGGTTATATCACAGGCCAGGGCCTTGCCCTTGAGCGGATTCATGACGTTTTGCAGGTCTTCCATTGCCGGCGGAATGTCCAGGCCGATTACCATTGCCCCGTCCCGGGTCAGGGTTTCGGCAATGGAGGCGCCAATGCCCCGTGAGGCACCGGTTACCAGGGCGACTTTCCCGGTCAGTGGTGCGACAGGGTTGGTGGCTGGCGCCTCTGTACTCTTGCCGATACGAGCCACCTGGCCGGACACATAGGCTGACCGGGCAGAGAGGAAAAAGCGCACACTGGAATCCAGCTGTTTTTCCGCGCCGGGTGCCATCCACAACAGGTTGGCGGTTGAACCTTTCTTGCCCACTTCCTTGCCAACGCTGCGGACAAAGCCTTCCAGCGCCTGATGGGCCGCCGCTTTGGCTGGTTGGCGGCAGGTGGCCGGGTCCTGCCCGATAACCAGAACGCGGCCATTGCCCGCGAGTTTACGGATAGTAGGATGGAAGAAGTCGTAAACTGCTCTCAGGTCCGTGGTGTCTTTCATGCCGGTGGCATCGAACACCAGGGCCGAGAATTTCCGGTCAGTGTCGGTATTGAGAGGCAGCGGTTCGGCCTTGTTGCCGCTTTTGGAAGAATCGTTCAGAGTATCCACAGCACTGGCATGGAAAAGCTTCGCAGGGCTGGCGCCAAGCAGGCTGCCAACAGCGGCGATGGCTTTGCTGCCATTGGCTGCGCCGACCAGTACATCGCCTTCGATAAATGGTTGGTCTGCGCGCTTCCAGCGTTTCAGGTTGACGGGTGAGGGCAGTCCCAGCGACTGGGCAGCGGTTCTGCCCACCGGGGTATTGACGAATTTCAGATAACGATCAGACATGGCATTTTCCTTTCGTACACTTGTTCAGACAGGACATCATCATGGCACAGGCACCGAAAAGCACCCAAAAGAAAACCACGGCACCAAAAAAGACTGCGGCGGCAAAGAGTGGCGTTTGCCGGGTCGCGGTTATTGGTGGCAACCGGGTCCCCTTTGCCCGTTCCAATACGGCTTACAGCAAAGTCAGTAACCAGGAGTTGTTGACCGCCGCGCTGCGGGGTCTGGTTGATCGCTTTGGCCTGCAGGGGCAGCGTGTTGGGGAAGTGGTTGCCGGGGCCGTCATCAAGCACTCCAGGGACTTTAACCTTACCCGTGAGTCTGCCCTCAGCAGTGGTCTGGCGCCGGAAACACCCGCTTACGACATTCAACAGGCGTGTGGAACCGGCCTGGAAGCGGCCATTCTGGTGGCCAACAAAATTGCTCTCGGGCAGATCGAGTGTGGTATTGCCGGTGGCACCGACACCACGTCCGACGCGCCCATTGGCGTTGGTGAGGGCCTGCGGGAAATCCTGCTGGACCTGAATCGGGCCAAGACCGCCGGTGAGCGGCTGAAGATTCTCAGCCGCTTTCGTCCGGGGCATCTGAAACCGGAAATTCCGGAAAACGGTGAGCCCAGAACCGGACTGTCCATGGGCGGCCACTGCCAGATCACGGCCCATGAGTGGTCCATTCCCCGCGACGAGCAGGACAAACTGGCCTATGAAAGCCATCAGAAACTGGCCGCTGCCTACGAGGAAGGTTTTTTCAAGGACCTGATGACGCCCCTGGCCGGCCTTGAAAAAGACAACATTCTGCGCCCGGACACCACCCTGGAGAAACTGGCGACGCTCAAGCCCGTGTTCGATCGGGAAAACGGCACCATGACAGCTGCCAACAGCACTGCGCTGACTGATGGCGCCTCCTGTGTGCTGCTGGCCAGTGAAGAGTGGGCCAGGGCCAACAACATGGAGGTCAAGGCTTACCTGACCTTCTCCGAAGTGGCTGCGGTGGATTTCGTCGACAAGAAAGAGGGCCTGCTAATGGCGCCGGCCTACGCCGTGCCGCGTATGCTGGAAAAAGCCGGGCTGACCCTGCAGGATTTTGACTTTTATGAGATCCACGAAGCTTTCGCTGCACAGGTGCTCTCTACCCTCAAGGCGTGGGAAGATCCGGCTTTCTGCAAGGACCGGCTGGGGCTGGATAAGCCGCTGGGCAGCATTGATCGCAGTAAGCTGAACATCAAGGGCAGCAGCCTCGCTACCGGCCATCCTTTCGCCGCCACTGGCGGACGCATTATCGCCACCCTGGCAAAGCTGCTGGAAGAAAAAGGCAGCGGCCGTGGCCTGATCTCCATCTGTGCCGCCGGCGGGCAGGGCGTGACAGCGATTCTGGAGCGGTAAGTTATCGGAAAAAGTCATTTTCCCCTTTGACAGGTAAGGTTTTGCCCCGTACTATGCGCACCTCGTTGATCGGCGCATTACCCGGTTAACCACCAGTTTGATGCGGGGTAGAGCAGTCTGGTAGCTCGTCGGGCTCATAACCCGGAGGTCGTAGGTTCGAATCCTGCCCCCGCTACCATTTGGAAAAGCCGGTCACCACACCGGCTTTTTTGTGGGCGTCTGGAAAGTGTCAGAATCCTTCCGGTGTCCTGAACCCCGCCAATCCCTCCAGTTCCAGTAACTCCGCAAACCGAATCGTGGTCAGGTCCATTCCCGGCGCACCAATCACCTGTATGTTGAATGGTAAGCCTTCCCTGGTTTTGCCAACGGGCACTGAAGTAGCGGGCAGGCCAAGGAGTGTCGCCAGGGCAATCCAGCAGAACTGGTCCATGTATGCCCGGGGCTGGCCGGCGACGGTAATTTGCCGCTTGAACACCGGGTGGCTGTGATCGTGCCGGATGGCGGTGGTTGGTGTGATCGGCGTCAGGAGCACATCGAATTCATCGAACAGGGAGGCTATCTCCGCCCGCATCTTCTCGCGCATTTCACTCCAGGCCATCCACTGGTACACCGGCTGATTCACCCCGCGGCCATATTCGCCGATATAGGCGGTCACTGGCCCGAACAGGTGCAACCACCTCTCCAATCGGGCGATCCACTTCATTTGCCGACGTTGGGCCGGTTTCAGGGAGGTGCTCAGCAGGCTGCCCATCAGGTTGAAGTAGGCGGGCAGGATGTGTTCCAGGTTCAACAGGGTGTGCCGTGCCTGCGCCACCAACGCGCCCCGGCTCTCCAGGTCGCGGCCCAGTTGTTTGTATCCGTTCACCAGTTCGTCATCGACCGGGCACAACGGGTCTTTCAGCCACAGCCCCACCCGGGCCTGTTCAAGGGAATCAATGGGCGCCGGTGCCATGGCCAGCTGCCAGCTGTTGCGCTCCCGTTCGCCCGGGCCGGCAATCACCTTCAGTAGCAGTTCCAGATCTTTCGCCGAGCGCGCCAGGGGGCCGCCTTCTGCAAGGTCGGGTCGGGACTGGGTACCCGGAGGTCCGGGAATATGGCCACGGAACGAGACCAGGGCCCGTGATGGTTTGTGGCCGAAAATGCCGCAGAAGTGAGCCGGTGTGCGGATGGAGCCGGCCAGGTCGCTGCCTACTTCCAGTGGCGTCATGCCGGCTGCCAGGGCCGCCGCAGCGCCGCCGGAGGAGCCGCCGGGCGTGTACGCCAGGTTGTGGGGGTTGTTGGTGATACCAAAGAGTTTGTTGTAACTCTGGAGGTCGGTGGCGTAGATGGGAACGTTGGTTTTCCCCAATATGATGGCGCCGGCATCTTCCAGGCGCTGAACCACGTCCGCATGCTTTTCCGGCCGGTGATCTTTCAGTGCCGGCGCACCTGCCGTACAGGTCATTCCCGCCACTTCCCAGGTGTCCTTCAGGGTTAATGGAAGGCCATGGAGCGGGCCAACAGATTCGCCCCGTGACAGCGCTTCATCCGCCTTTCGGGCCTGTTCCAGTGCTTTTTCTTCGTCCAGTGTCACAACTGCGTTAATGGTGCCGTTGTGCTCGCGGATTCTGTCCAGAAAGGCGCGGGTAACGTCCATGCTGGTTAGCTTGCCGTCCTTGAGGTCGCTAACCAATTCGGTGGCGGAACGATAATGCAGTGGGCTCATGGTGTCCTCGTTGTTTTTGGCCGGGGAGGTCAGCTCAGTTCGCTGCGCCAGTGCTTGACCTTCACTTGTGACTTGACCGCATCCAGGATCTCGACAATCAGGTTGATCAGAGCTTCGTTGGGAGCTTCTTCCTGGGCGTTTTCATCCGGTGAGGGCAGGAATACATTCACAATGTCTTCGATAAATGCGTGGTTGGACGCGGACGCCAGGTCCTCGAGGATCTGGTGGATCACGTCTGCAACAATGTCTCCGACGGCATCTTCCAGGGTTTCCTGGATGGTGGGCCCGACGACTGGCAGATATTTCAGCCGCGACAGCTCCAGGTTCTGCTTGAGGGCATTGTCCACGCGGGTTTCCAGGTAGCTTCGCAAGGCACCGCGATTAGGCACGTAGCCTTCCTGTGCGGCTTCCGCCACGCGCTGCGAAATCCAGTCCGAGAGCATTTCCCGTCTGGGGTAGAGAATGTCGTTCTGGATGCGTTCAAACAGCGGGGAGCCACGGCGGATTTCGTCCTGGGCGCCGGAGAGTACCTTGATAACGATCCGGTCAGAGAGTTCTTCCAGAAAGGCTTCGTAGTAGAAATTGAAGAACTGGAAGGCTCTGGTCTGGGTAAAGTCGATGACTTTGTACTGGTGCAGCCTGTAGACAATGGAGATTACCCTCAATATCCGCAGGAAGCGGAAGGTACCGACGGGAATACAGCCGATGATGTCGTACCAGTGAATGAAAGGATAGAAGTACCAGCGGTCGTATATCTTGGCCTTGATGGCGTAGCCCCAGCGCACAACGAACTCGGTCAGGAAGATGCTGACAAATATGAGGTCGTAGAAGAGAAAGTTTTCGTGGATGGGGTGGTAGAGTTCTTTGATGGCAGGGGCGTTGTCAGCCAGTAGGTTCTGGATGCCGGCGAAGTTATAGATGGAGTCGAAGATGATGAAGGCCAGGTTGATGATGAGCAGGCCCAGCATCAGGAAGTCTATGACGAACCAGATGAGTTGGTGGCTGGTTTTCAGGTTTTCTCTGTTTATCTTTAGCATTCATTGGTCCAGGACTTCGAGTTTGGAGATTGCACGCTTGGGTGCAGGCAAGCCCCGGGCAAGGCCTTCACAGACACGCCGTGAACCCATCCGTGGGGGCTCGGCATTGCCATCCCTGGCAATGCACGGTCTGTGAAGGCCTTGCCCGGGCCTTGCGTCAGGCTACGTGCTATTCGCCATTGGTTCGGCGAATACTTGTTGCACTTGCCTGATTTTTCGACGCTTTCACACAGGTTAGCTTATTTCAGCTCCTTCGACGACTTGCCCAACAACATCCATGCGATATTCAACAACTGGATTTGCTGTTCGCCATTGGCACGTCTTACATTACCACCAGGCAAGATGGTCAATAGCCATGGATTAAACCTACCTCTTCCCGTTACACTTCTTTTGGAATTGCGCCCCTTAATCCACATAGACTGAAGTAACGCTACTGGATGCTTCCCCACATTCGCTTTCGCTCTGACCTCCGGCTCCTGATTGTCTGGTTGCTTATCCTGGCCGCGCCGGCATTGGCCGAGGCGCAGCAGGTGGAAGTAAAGGTCGAGGGCGATCATGATCAGTTACAGGATAATGCCGAGGCCTTTGTCGGGGAGGTTGAAGGCCGCAGTGCCGACAGTCTCAGGCGCTATGCCGGCACGGCCGAATCACAGGTTGAAAATGCTCTTCGTGCGCTGGGCTACTACAGTCCGGTTATTCAGTGGGAAGTCATTGAGCCATCCGGAGAAGAAGAGAAGCCGGCGCGACTGGTTCTCACGGTTCAACCCGGTGAGCCGGTGCTCGTCCGCTCCCGTACCGTTGAGATAAACGGTGCCGCCAATGAGGACTCCAATTTTACGGGGACACTGCCGCAGAAGCCGTCCGAGGGTGATGTGCTGAACCACGGCGATTACAGCTCGCTGCGCCAGACGATTCAGAATCGCGCCAGTCGGCTGGGGTATTTTGACGGTGAGTTCACTACCCGCAGGCTGGAAGTGGACCCTGAAAACAGGGTGGCGGATATCACCCTCATTTATCGCAGTGGTGAACGTTATCGATTGGGCGAGGTCAGCTTTGAAGATGGCCATGGATTCGAGGAGCAGCTCCTGGAACAGTTCGTACGTTTTGAGCCAGGCGAGATCTTTCACGCTGACAAGATTGCCAGGCTCAACACCGATCTATCCAACAGTGGCTACTTTTCTGGCGTTGATATTAATGCCTCTCCCGGCAGTGCTGAGGATGGGGTGATTCCGGTGAATGTGGGGCTGACAACACGCCCGCCGCGATCGGTGGCGGCGGGTGTTGGTTTCTCCACCGACGTGGGGCCACGTTTGCGGGCCAACTGGCGGGAACACTGGGTCAACCCTATGGGTCATCGTCGTGGGGTCGAAACTGAACTTTCGGTTCCACGGCAGAACCTGAGTACCTGGTATGAATTGCCCCTTGATCCGCCCATGACCGACTCCATTCGATTGTCAGCCGGTTATCAGAGGGAAGAGATCGAGGATATCGAGTCGGAACTGCTGACCCTTGGCCAGCAATGGAAGCACCAGCTCGACGATGGCTGGTTGCAGGTGGCGTCGATACGGTGGGAAGGCGAACGCTTCCGGATTGGCGACGGTGAGACCGAGCAGAGCAGTCTGTTATTGCCAGGGCTGGGCTACTCCAAACTGCATGCGGATTCGCCGCTGGACCCATCGAGGGGATACCGGATTCAGTTCGATGTGACCGGCTCTCATCGGGCCGTCCTGTCGAACGTGGATATTCTGCATGTGAATTTTCTCGTTAAGGGACTGTACACGCTGGCGGATAATCACCGTTTCCTGACCCGTTTTCAGTTCGGGGGAGTGGCAACCAATCGTTTTTCCGATGTGCCACCATCGTTGCGGTTTTTCGCTGGTGGTGACCAGAGTGTCCGGGGTTATGGCTATGAAACCCTGTCGCCGCGAGATGATGAGGATGTTGCCGTTGGTGGGCGTTACACGATGGTTGGCAGTGCCGAATATCAGTACCAGTTTGCCGACAATTGGCGGGTTGCCGCGTTTGTTGATGAAGGCAATGCCATTGATGATCTGGCGGACCCTCTGGCGACCGGTGCCGGCCTGGGTATTCGCTGGATAAGCCCGGTGGGACCCTTGCGCCTGGACATCGCAAAGGGGCTGGACCCCGGGTTTGGCGGTGAATGGCGCATTCACTTTTCCATGGGGCCCGAGCTATGACCGAAGCTCCGGAAGAAAAATCCCACAAGCCAAAGCGCCTGAGAAACGGACTGCTGATTGCCCTGGCCATTATCATTCTGCTGCCCGTTTTGTTGGTGGCCGTGTTGCTGTTGGCGCTGCGTTCGGAAACCGGAACAGCCTGGGTGATCGATCAGGTTCCCGGCCTTGACGTGGAGCAGGGCCAGGGTTCGTTGCTCGGCCAGTGGCAGGCACAGTCTCTGACCTGGCAGGGGTACGGTGTAGGCCTTCGCCTCGAGGCGCCGGTAGTGGACTGGTCGCCTACCTGCCTTTTCAGCAAGCAGCTATGCCTGGAAACCCTGCGGGTGGAAACCATCGATCTGACGCTGCAACCGTCGGCGGATCAGCAGGATGAGCGTGGCGACATTAGTCTGCCTGGCTTAGACCTGCCCATTGGTCTGGCTGTCAGGGAAGTGGACCTCGGAACCTTTACCCTGAATGACGGCAAGATCTGGGACCAGTTGCAGATACGCGCGGAAGGCTCGGGATCGGACTGGCACCTGCAGAACCTCACCTTCGTTCGTGATGACATCAGTGTTGATGGGGCCGGGCGGATACAGACCCGCGGCGACTGGCCACTGGACCTGAATGTTGGCATCAGTCTGCCGCCGCCTTACGGACCCGATTGGCAACTGGCCCTGAACCTCACCGGAAGCGCCGTGGACCTCAGAGTGCGGGGCGAGAGCACCGGTTACCTGGAAGCGTCTCTGGCTGGTCGTGTGGCGCTTCTGGAAAGCGCGCTTCCAGCCCAGTTAACCGTTGAGTCGCCACGCTTTGTGCCCGCTGAAGGATTGCCCGGAACCCTGGCACTGAAGAACACGGTGGTGAATTTGGAGGGCAGCCTCGAGGACGGGTTCCGTTCCGACTCCACGGCTTCGCTACCCGGTACGTCTGGTGACATTGCGCTTTCACTGAAAGGGTTGATTACAACTGCTGGCGTTGACGATCTGGATCTCTCCCTGTCGGGTCCGGGAACCGGTAATGCCGAGACCGGAAAGGCCTCGGTGACAGGCCGTATGGACTGGCAGCAAGACTTCCTGGTGGATGCCCGGATCACGATGGATGCCTTTCCCTGGTACAGCCTGATACCGGACTTTGAACAGCCACCGGTTGCCCTGCGGCAACTGAATGGTGAAGTCAGGTACCAGTCCGGCGCGTACCAGGCGAGCGTTGAAGCCAGCGTTAATGGCCCGCTCGGTGAGGCCGATCTGGCAGCGGAACTGGATGGCGATATGGAATCCGTGGATATCAGCCGTCTGAGGGTGAACACAGGGGCTGGGTTCCTCGGCGGTGAAGGCAGCGTGGCCTTTGCTGACCAGCTGGCGTGGGATGCCAGCCTGGTGCTGGACAGCTTCAATCCCGGTTATTGGCAGCCGGCACTGGAGGCCAGCCTGAATGGTGATATCAATACCAGCGGGCAGCTGGTAGAAGGGGGCCAGCCCTCGATAAAGGCTGAGTGGGACCTGTCCGGAAGCTGGCAGGCGAACGAGGCCATTATTCGCGGGGCGCTGAATAGCGATGCCGGGGCGTGGGCGTTATCAGGTCTGGAGCTCCAGGTGGGTGATAACCGGGTTACCGGCAATGGCGAGTGGGCCGGTGAGATCGCGGGTGATCTGGCGCTGGAAATGCCTTCCCCGGAAACGTTCCTGCCGGGGCTGGCCGGTTCACTGAGCGCAACCGCTTCGGTTTCCGGCACACCCGATCAGCCACGGGGCAACGCGAGTGTCTCGGGTTCCGATCTGGTGTGGAAGGACGAACTGAGCCTGTCCAGCCTGGACTTTAACGCATCCCTGGGCGAGGGGCTGAGCGTCAGCGCAGATGCTCGAGCGAGTGAACTCCGCTACGGCGAGCAGCTGCTACAGTCTCTGACCCTTGGTTTGTCAGGCACGCAACACAACCATCGCCTTGAGGTGAACGCCGTTCATGAGGAGGCTGATGTCGAACTGGTGTTTGCCGGCAATGCGTCCGCGGACTGGAGTGCCTGGCAGGGCGCTTTGGAGCAGGGGCGCATTGATGTTCCGGAGCAGGATCAGCAGTGGACGCTGGCAGGACCAGCGGCACTGGAATACACCGACACCGGCAGGCTGACCTTTGGCCGCCATTGCTGGCAATGGCAACAGGCTTCGGTGTGTGCCGAGGATCAGACGCTGCTGCCGACCCAGGATATCGCTTACCGCATCGAGAACTTCCCGGCCACCGCATTGGCCCCGCTGATGCCGGAAACCCTGCGTTGGGATGCCAGCCTGAACGCCGATATCAGGCTGGTGATGACCGATAGCGGCCCGGATGGAGAAGTGTCCGTGGACGCCGGTGCAGGCAAGTTCGAAGTCATGGTCAGGGACGAATGGCAATCTCTGGGCTATGACACTTTCACCACCGGGTTACGGCTGAAACCGGAAATTGCGGAGCTGACTGTACAGTTGAAAGGCCCCGAGCTGGGTGACCTCTCGGTATCAATGGCTGTTGATCCGAACGACAGTGAACGGGACGTTAATGGCCAGTTTCGGGTCCAGGGCCTGAATATCGCGATGGCCGCGGTTTTTGCAGGGCTGGAAGTAGTTGAGGGTGAGCTCAATGGTGAAGGCACGCTTTCCGGGCCATTACTGAAACCGGCGGTGAATGGCGAGATAGCCCTGACCGGCGGGCGGATTTCCGACCCACAGCTTCCGATACCACTGGAAGATATGGTGGTCAGCCTCGAGTTGAACGGGTATTCCGCGGATCTGTCGGGCCGCTGGCGCAGCAACGAGCGCAGTACCGGCAACCTGAAGGGCGTTCTGGACTGGTCGGGTGAGCCCTCTGTGGAGGTCAACGTTACCGGTGACCGATTGCCCTTCAGTTATGATCCTTATGCCCGCGTGGAGCTGGTTCCGGACATCACCATTACCTACGGCGGCGGTGATCTGGCGGTAACCGGTCGCCTGGAAGTTCCGCGTGGCGAGATCGAAATCCGGGAGCTGCCTGCCCAGGCGGTATCGGTATCGGAAGATGAAGTGATTGTGGGTGCGGAACAGGAAGAGGGCGGTTTGCGTTCCCTGAACATGGATGTGACGGTGGTTGTCGGCGATGATCAGGTCAGTTTCAATGGCTTTGGCGTAACCGGTAATCTGGAGGGAACACTGCGCATCGGCAATGACATGGATACCCGGGGTGAGTTGCGGCTGGTTGATGGCCAGTATGAAGCCTACGGCCAGGAGTTGGAGCTGCGCAGGGCGAGATTACTGTTTGTGGGGCCTTTGACGGAGCCCTATCTGGACATCGAAGCCATCCGGCGGGTAGACACGGTGGTGGCGGGAATCCGCCTCAGTGGCCCGGTAAGCGCGCCTCAGACCGAAGTGTTTTCCGAACCGGAGATGCCCCAGACGGACGCATTATCCTATGTGATTCTGGGCCGGGCACCCCAAAGCAGGGGCGACGAGGGGCAGATGAGCCGCGCTGCCATTTCCCTGGGCCTGACCCAGGCGAACAAGGTAACCCAGGGGCTGGGTGAAGAGATTGGTATACGTAACCTGATGCTGGAAGCGGAGGGCTCCGGAGATGAGTCCGCAGTGGTGGCCAGTGGCTACCTGACAGATGAACTCAGTATTCGCTACGGCGTGGGTATTTTCGAGCCGATCACCACAGTTGCCCTGCGATATGACCTTGGCAGATATTTCTACCTGGAAGCCGCCAGCGGCCTGGCAGCTTCCCTGGATATATTCTACACCCGGGATTTCTGATCCGGCCTGTTACTCCAGTTCAAAGGTGGCGCTGACCCGCGATGTCAGTTCCCGTGGGCCTACCGCGGACACGGTGTCGGATGAAGCGCGCATTTCCGCCATCATCGGAACAGGGGGCTGGTGCCCATCGTCCACATTGATATTGATAACCTCGCCGCATTGCTTGTCCAGTTCATTGGCAACAAACTCGCACCTTGCCCTGGCATCGGCAATAGCCCCGGCCAGTGCCTGCTTGCGAAGGCTGCTTTCATCGGAATGGAAAAACTGGTGCGGCCCCACGTTGTAGTCCATACCCAGGGCCTGGGCCTGCTGGAGAATGGGGTTAAGCAGCGACAGGTCATCGATGGTGAAGCTCACCGTCTGTGAGGCAACGGCCACCTTTTCCGGTTTCTGACCACGTTCCTGGGACGGGATGGAGCGGCTGTAGAGGTTGACCGATGCATCGCTGTAGGCGCCGAGCTGGCCACGATAATCACTGATGCCATTCCGCCACTGCTCCATTTGCTCGTTTACTCGCCGGGTTGCTGTCTCCGGCAGGTTGTGTTCGGCACTGGCGGTAAACTGCAGCCTCGCGCTGTCTGGCGTATACTTTACTGAAGCCTGGCCACTGAGGCTTACTTCCCCGGCCATTGCACCCAGGGGAATCAGCGTCAGGGCGGCAGGGATCAGCAGATATCGATGGGCGGTAGAAAACATTGTGGGATCTCCATGCTTTTACACAATAATCAGGTCAGGTTGACTCCCCGGGAGCGTGACATCCTGCTCAGGCTGACTGGGAGCGACCCCCATTATGTGACGACAAGGGAGCAACTGAAAGAGTGGGCTGCCCGACACCTGGAAGCGGTGCCTGGTGATGCCAGGGAAATAGTGGAAATCAAGGCGGTGCTCCAGCGCTATCTGCCGCTTTAAAGACTGTCGCCACTGGGATCCTCGAATTCTGTCGGCTCATCCAGCCTTACCAGCTTTCGCTCCTCCGCAGCGTCCACGAAGTGCCGGAAGATACGCCGGTGGCCACCGTGGTAAAGCAGATATTCCGGGTGCCACTGAATACCCATCAGCCACTGCCCGCGGGTATTCTCTATTGCCTGCACGAAATGATCGTTGTCGAGGGCAACGACGCGAAGGTTTTGTCCGAGCCTTTTGATGGTCTGGCTGTGTATCCGGTTGGCGCCAATGACTGGCTGCCGCATGACTTGTCCAAGGCGACTGTCACTGACGATCCGAACGGTCTGCATGGGCAATAGCAGTGGGCGGTGACGGGTGTTTATTCGCAGGGGTGTCACGTTCTGGCAGAGGGAGCCGCCACGGAAAATATTGATGAACTGTGCGCCCCTGCAGATGCCCAGTACGGGAATATTCAATTCCTCGGCCCGTGAAAGCAGGCGGACATCGGTTTCATCCCGGCGCGGGTCATAGTTCGCCGTGACCTGAGGTGTCTGGCCGTACCGGGAGGGGTGAACATGGGTGCCCCCGGAGAGTACCAGGCCGTCAAGCAGGGACACATCCACTTTGGAACCAGGCCGAATGAAGTGGGTGCGGGCGCCATGCATACGCAGGGCAAAACTGATCAGCCGGTGCGCCAGGCTGCGTCTTGCCGGGCCACTGATGCCAATAGTGAGGCCTGGATGCTCCGGCTTATCCGCGACGTCGTCAGACATAATTCCGCGACCGGAGCCACTGGTCAGATGTGTCGACCCAGCTGTGGGTGAGGTTGTGGAAACTCAGCTTGCGGCTGTTTCGGAACTCGGTGACCAGTGCTGCCAGGTCGGCGGCGTTGGCAGCCAGTTGCTCCAGCACTACCCAGTCATTCCACACCGTTGAGAAATGCCAGTGCGGATTGTCGATGTCGCAATCCGGCAGGCGGTAATGCAGGGTGGGCCTGCTCTTGATGCGCTCGTCCTTGACGTACCTGGCCAACAGGTCGCTGTTCAGGTGTGCAAACAGCGGCAGCAGATCCAGCGCTTTGTTCCGGGTAGGGTTGTAGTGAAGGTAGTCCTTCATCAGTTGATCCATGTCGGGATCATAATCTTCCGCAATCAGAAGATCGATGTAGGTGCTGCTCCAGGGTTCAATGTAGCTGGTGAGTTTACGGCTGAAGTCGATCTGGTGTCGTGCCTTGAGCCATTCGTAGAGAGCGGCAAATGCCCGCAGGTAACGCACCAGGGTTGAAGCCTTCAGGTCCGGCAGTTCCGGATTCAGTTGCAGGCCAAAGGCATAGTACAGCGCTTCACGGCTGCCAAGAGCGCCCGCTTTGCGCAATTCATCACAGAGGATCTCGATGCGCTCCAGTTCGCTGAACGGTAACGGGGGGCCGACAATCTCCAGGGGTACGATCTTCTCCGCCGCCGCGTCTATCACGCTCATTGCCTGGCCGCCAAGTTCCCGAACCGATTCCGGTAGGCGCTCGTCCTGCAGGTCCAGGTCCTTGATGGGGTCGGAGTCCAGTTCAATTGTGAATGCGCCCACATCGGTGTCGATCTCCGATACATAGCGCGAAACAGGTTTTGCCTTGCCACCAAGAAGCTGTGAGGAAAGCGAAATGAGAGCCTCATATCCGAGGCCCGAAAGTTCGATCTCCACACCTACTTTCCGTTCTTTCCCGTCATCTGTTTTCATGATGTCCGGCATACTGCATCTTTTGCTCATTAATGCGTCTCCACAAAGGGTTAGCGATACCTTAACACAGTCCTCCGCACTGAAAACGGGCGCTGCCGGCCAATAACCCAGTGGTTGAAAAAAATTGCAGGCACGGACTTTACACTGGATAAAACACTGTATATAGTCAAATCACTGTATATAAAAACAGGATTAACCGGGGCTACCGACTCATGAAGCTGACAGCAAGGCAGACACAGGTACTGGACATCATCCGTCGCTATGTCGACGAGACCGGATATCCACCTACCCGCGCGGAGATCGCTGCGGAACTCGGGTTCCGTTCGGCCAATGCCGCTGAAGAGCATCTCAGGGCGCTGGCCAGGAAGGGCGCTATCGAAATGGTACCGGGGGCAAGCCGTGGTATCCGCCTTCCGGAAGTCGAGGCGGACCCGGGGTTGCCTGTAATAGGCCAGGTGGCAGCCGGTAGCCCGATTCTTGCCCAGGAACACATTGAGGATCATTGCACACTGCGACCGGAATTTTTCTCACCGTCGGCGGATTACCTGCTGCGTGTGCGTGGAATGAGCATGAAGGATATCGGCATCCTGGACGGAGACCTGCTTGCAGTGCACAGCACCAGCGACGTTCATAATGGCCAGATTGTTGTGGCGAGGGTTGGCGAAGAAGTGACGGTCAAGCGGTTTCGCAAAGAAGGTTCGAAGGTGTATCTCATCGCAGAGAATGAAGAGTTCGCACCTATTGAAGTGGATCTGAAAGAACAGGAACTATTTATTGAAGGTCTGGGTGTCGGGGTTATCCGGCGTTCCGATCTTCACTGACACCCCGGTATCCGGACATTTCCGGCAGTGCTCTGCAGAGTTTCAAATTTTGCCGGGCTCAGCTTAAAGGCAGATGAGGCTTATCATGGAACAACTCAGCTTTAATCAGAACCTGGCTTACGCCCACGCCGGCGGAAGATTCGTCGGCCCGGAGGCTGCGGCTTTGAGCAGCCATGATGTAGGCGGGGCACCATCCAACCTTACACGCCCGGTGCAGCCGACAGGCAACGTGACGGAAATTATCCTGCCTGAAGGGCAGGTTGAAAATTTCCAGCTGTTGCTGCCGATGCTGACACAGCTGAACCAGGAAAAGCGCTGGCTGGCCTGGATCGATCCGCCCCAAAGTCTGGTGAGCAAGTGGCAGACGATGCGCGGGATTGTAGCCGGCGAATTACTGGTTCTGCGTTCCACTTCAGATTACCCGGCCCGGCAACTGGCTGAGCGGGCATTGAGTGCCGGTACCTGCCATGCCGTCGTAATGTGGACACGGAAGCTTGGGCATGAGGCCCTGACTTCGCTGGAGCAGGCCTCCGCCAGGGGCAACAGCCATGGCGTTGTTCTGCGCCAACGCTGACGGCCCAGTGACGTTCATGTCAGTGAAGTGCGCGGCTCAGTGGAGTGTATATGAGGGCTGGACATCATGAGCGTCCGGCTCCTCTTCTTCCCAGTCAATATCGTGGGCAATGTTGCCTGCGGCTTCTATACCGGCGGAAATCATGGCCTTGGCCACGTTCATATCCCGGTCTTCCATCATCTCCCTGGCTTCGGCTGAGAACGATATTTTCACCAGTGGTGCGCTGTCGTCATCGATACGGCGAAGTGCATAATCGCCGTTAGTCAGTTGTACAATCTCGAAAAATGAGGGTGACATTCAGTTAGCCTTTCAGTTCATGCCCCGGGTGGCGGCGTGTTGCAGCGATGGGCCGTGGTACTACCACTCGCTGTGCCGTTCCTCGAGGGTATCGGTAAAGTGTTTGATTGCACTCAGGGTTTGTTCGAGTGCCTGTTTCGATCTGTTCGGGCCGGTATCCGCAGAAACGGCGATCACATTTTCATCGCTTACGGTTTTTTTGGCCGCTGGTGGATTGCTCTGATGTCGCTCCAATTGCTCGAGATGGTTCCACCAACTGTTGGATTCGCCGGCCAGCTGGTTTAGCTCCGTTATTTCCGGAATGTCAATTCCGAGCAATTCCGTCAAAGACTCAAGGCTGTCGGGCTGGCCCAGCTTGTCCTGATACATTCTTGCAACCATGATCAGGACCAGTTCCCTCGCGCGCAGGGCGAGCTCGACTGCCCCCTGTGTCAGGGCTTCTCGCTGAGGCACAGTGTCGTTCTGCTCCAGTCGGCCCAACAGGGTTCTGGCAAGAAAAATCTTCTGGGAAACCAGTGAATGCCAGGGTGACGCCATGTGGATACCTGTACTCGGGCCTAGGGTCATGCAATGAATTAACTGGCAATCATAACATTTCTGGCGGGCAATTTCTTCCCTCCTGTTAATCCGGGGACCTTTGACAAGAAACTACAAAGATTCACTTGAAACGGTCGTTTGAATTTGGCAAAAAGGCGCCCCGTTTGAATGACTTTTGATCGTCCGGATCAGTTTCAGTGGAGGTGGAAGGGAATGCGTAACCAGTTGGTCGCAGGTTTTACAGTGGCAATGCTCGGGTTTTCCGGCAGCAGTGTCTGCGCGAAAGTCAGTGAGTCGGGGGCCGAGCGGCTGGGTAATGATCTCACCCCTGTTGGTGCGGAAAAAGCGGGTAATATCTCTGGCAGCATTCCGGAATGGACCGGCGGTTTGTCCACTCCACCGTCAGGTTGGTCACGGGGGCAAGTAGAGACCAACCCGTTCCCGGGGGATGACCCTCTGTTCGTGATTACCGCAGACAATCTGGATCTTTATCGCGATAAGCTTACGGACGGTCATATCCGGATGCTGGAGCAGTATGGCCCGGAATTTGTGATGCCGGTTTATCAGACTCGCCGTACGGCTGCTTTTCCCGAAGATGTCTATGAAAAGTCACGTGAAAACGCGCTCGGCGCAGAGTTGCTGAGTAATGGCAACGGAGTGCGGAACACCATCATGACCAGCCCATTCCCGATTCCGAAGAATGGTCTTGAAGTCATCTGGAACCACATACTCCGATACCGGGGCGAGGAATTGTCGTTCCGCAGTTCCTCTGCGACCCCTCAGGTCGGCGGTTCCTTTAACCAGGTTGTAAACCAGTACGATTACTTTTTTGCCTATAGTCGCAGAGGCGCGGATCTTGCGGATATTGATAACAAGATCTTCTATCTGAAGACCGACACCATAGCGCCCTCCAACCTGGCAGGCACCATCACTCTGGTACACGAGACACTTGATCAGATCCGTTCGCCACGTCTGGCCTGGCGTTATGACGCCGGTTCCCGGCGCTTGCGCCGATCACCCAATCTGGCCTACGAAACCGACTTGCCCAACTCATCCTCACTTCGGTCCGTTGACCAGAAAGACATGTATAACGGTGCACCCAACCAGTACGATTGGGAACTGAAAGGCAAGCGGGAAATCTTTGTTCCCTATAATGCCTACAAACTTCATGATGAAGATGTCCGGCCGGATGATGTTATTCGCCCAAAGCACATCAACCAGGCACTGACCCGTTATGAGTTGCATCGGGTTTGGGTAGTGGAAGCAAAGCTGCGTACAGGTATCAGCCATATCTATTCACGTCGTGTATTCTATGTTGACGAGGATAGCTGGCAGATTCTGGCCAGTGAGGAGTATGACAGCGAGGGAGAGCTCTGGCGCGTATCAGAGGCACACAACATCAGCTATTACAGTGAGCCGGTATTCTGGACTACCATGGAAATGACATACGACCTCAAGGCCCAGCGTTATTACATTGATGGTCTGGACAATGGTTTCCCGGCTTACGACTTCAATCCGGGCTTCCGTGGCAACCAGTTCTCGGCTTCAGCGGCCCGCAGGGCGGCTCGACGCTGATCCGAGTGTCGGCCGGGGCGTTGAATCCCCGGCCATTGTCCGGGCGCCACACTGATACTGGAGATACCGTTATGCCGGTGCCGGAACAACTGGAAGCAGTGGATACCCTGGTCGGACATCTGAAAACCGCCCTTGCAGAGAAAAACTGGGAAGAACTGGCGCGCCTGAATGAGTTGGTCAAACCGACCATTGAGCCGGTGATGGCAGCTCTGGAAGCGGGCGAGCTGAGTCCGGAGCCGGTCCGGGAGCGGTTGGCTACCCTTCAGAGCTTTTGTGATCGTGCCAATATTTCGGCAAATGAGGCCAGAGCTGAGGCGCAGAAAGCCCTCAAGGAAGTGAATCAGAATCGAAGCGCAGCCAAAGCCTATCAGAACGTCTCTTCGAATCCCCGGAAATAGCGTCATAAAATTGACTCTGACGCACATACAGTCTTAAATACCGCACAAATCCCCGCAAGAGATTCGTTTGAATGTCGAAGAATAACAAAGTGCTGGTGCTCAGCGAGGACGATTCAAGAAAGCGTGACATCGCCACCATACTTGAATTTATTGGCGAGGAAGACGTCGTTTTCGGTGAAGAAGCGCACGCACTGCTTGCCAGTGGCAATCCCGAAACACTTGATGAAGTCTCGGCTGTCGTCGTCAACGGTGAAGATACCGGAGCGCACAAGACAGTCTCGGCAGTATGTGAAGCCTGTGTAGGCGTCCCCGTGCTGATGGTCGGGAATCCTGACCTGAAGCAACTGCCGGAAGATCAGGCCAACCGGGTGATCGCCCGTATGGAATGGCCCCTTAACTACACCAAGTTTGTGGATTCCCTGTATCGCGCCCAGATATACCGGGACCAGTTTGCCCGTTCCCGGGAACGGGGCCAGCAGCGTGGATTACAGCTTTTCCGCAGTCTTGTGGGCACCAGCCGCAAGGTACAGTCGGTTCGCCAACTGATGGAGCAGGTGGCTGACAAGGATGTGAGCGTGCTGATTACCGGCGAATCGGGTACCGGTAAAGAGGTGGTGGCTCGTAATCTGCATTACCATTCTGCCCGACGTGATAAGCCCTTTGTTCCGGTCAACTGCGGTGCCATTCCCGCGGAACTGCTGGAAAGCGAGCTGTTCGGGCATGAGAAGGGTGCGTTTACCGGGGCTATCACCGCAAGGGTCGGCCGTTTTGAGCTTGCTGAGGGTGGCACGCTGTTCCTTGATGAAATTGGTGATATGCCCCTGAACATGCAGGTAAAGATTCTGCGGGTATTGCAGGAGCGCACCTACGAGCGTGTGGGCAGCAACCGCACCCAATCCGCCAATGTAAGGGTGATTGCGGCAACCCACAAGATTCTGGAAGACATGATCGAAAGCGGCGACTTTCGGGAAGATCTGTATTACCGCCTGAATGTGTTTCCCATTGAGATGCCGGCCCTGCGGGAACGGGTAGAGGATATCCCACTGCTGATTAATGAGCTGATCTCCCGCATGGAGAAAGAAAAACGTGGCTCGCTGCGGATGAATTCGGCGGCGATCATGAGCCTGTGTCGCCATGACTGGCCGGGCAACGTGCGCGAGTTGGCAAACCTGGTGGAGCGGTTGGCGATCATGCATCCGTATGGGGTGATCGGGGTGCAGGAACTACCGAAAAAGTTCCGTTATGTGGACGATTACGATGAAAATCGCCCGGTCGAGGATTCGGGAATGCCCTCCGGTATTCCGGGGCTGGTCGGGCTGGACGCGCCGGCGTTGCTGCCGGTGAATGGAATCGACCTGAAAGATTATCTCTCCAACCTTGAGAAGCAACTGATCCAGCAGGCGCTGGACGAGGCCGGGGGTGTCGTGGCAAGGGCTGCGGAGAAGTTGCGCATTCGGCGGACTACGCTGGTGGAGAAGGTTCGCAAGTATGGGCTTCGGGATGAGGAGTCCGAGGAAAGCTGAGGCTTTTGGCTTTTCTTAATGGCGTCAAAGGTTTGTAGCCTTCGGCGCCGTTGTTGTTTTTGGGCGACGGAAACCCGTCATCTGTCCTTTCTTTGATTTTCCTTCCTGTTGAAATATAAACAAAATTTAAAGTTGGCACAGTGCTGGCTTAGTTTTGCCCAAACGATCCATCCGATTGGTACGGGCTGGGGTTTGGTCCGGCCAGAGGGCGAATTTATGAGTCAGTTGCAATTTGTTGGTTTGTCGTCGGCGAAGGAATCTTCAAGCAGTAAGGATTCTTCTGCCAATGCGGCGGCGGATGTCAATGACAAGGTGACCGCGTTGTTCCCGGAACAGGATGATGAAGCTGTGGGCACAGCGCTTGACCTGTTCAATCAGATGTCACAGCAGATCACTGACTCCTATCGCACTCTGGAGTCCCGCGTTAACCAGCTGTCCGGGGAGTTGTCGGCAGAGTCGCGACAGCGCCAGGCGGAACTGGAGCAGAAAGAGGAGCTGGCGGACCGGCTTTCCACGCTGCTGCATGCTCTTCCCGCCGGGGTTGTGGTGCTCGACAGCCAGGGCGTGGTGACTCAGACCAATCCCGCAGCGATTACCTTGTTGGGTGAACCCCTCGACGGCGAGCGCTGGGTGGATGTGATCCGTCGCTGTTTCGCGCCACGGCGGGACGACGGCCATGAAGTGTCGTTGAAGGACGGCCGCCGGGTGAGTATCGAAATTCGGACCATGGAGAACCAGCCAGGACAGTTGATCCTGCTGACGGATCTGACAGAGACTCGTCATCTTCAGGCCCAGTTGGCCCACGCCCAGCGTCTGTCGGCCATGGGCAAGATGGTGGCGTCCCTGGCTCACCAGATTCGCACGCCGCTCTCCGCCGCCATTCTCTATGGCGGGCACCTTAGCCAGGACGACCTGGACGAAGAGATGCGGCAGCGCTGTGCATCCCGTTTGATGTCGCGTCTGACGCATCTTGAGCAGCAGGTTCGTGACATGCTGATTTTCGCCCGCGGCGAAACCCGGCTGGCGGAGGAGCTGTCTGCTGCTGCCCTGGTTGAGGCGCTGGCGTCGGCACTGGATGGGTTGAAGCTGCCTTCCGGCGTTACCGTGTCTCTGGACAGCGAGGCGGACGATGAGGCGCTGATGTGTAACCGCGACGCACTGGTCGGCGCCTGCACCAACCTTGTCAATAACAGCCTGGAAGCGGGCGCAACGGACGTTACCGTTGCCATCCGTTCCTGTAATGGCGAACTGGTGATTCGGATTGTCGATAACGGCCCCGGTTTTTCCCCGGAACAGGCCAATCAGCTTCTGGAGGCCTTCTATACCACCAAGTCTCACGGTACGGGGCTCGGCCTGGCGGTTGTCCAGGCAGTTGTGAAAGCACATCAGGGCCGGTTTGCGATTGAGGCGCCCTCTGGTGGGGGAGCCCTGGCAACCATTTCGTTACCGTTGCTGCGTTCACTGTCGGCCAGTGGCCGGTATTCGCACACGTACAAGAAAAACTGACTGGAGGCAATCATGGCCAAAGCCCAAATTCTGATCGTTGAAGATGATCACGATCTGCGTGAAGCGCTGGTAACAACACTGGAACTGGCAAAGTTCCGGGTACGGGAAGCCTCCGACGCGGAAAAGGCGCTGGTACAACTGGCCGAGTCCCCGGTGGACATGGTCATCAGCGACGTCAATATGCCCGGTATGTCCGGTCATGACCTGCTGAACGAGATTCAGCGGCTATACCCTGGATTGCCGACCATGCTGATTACCGCCTATGGTCAGATCAGCCATGCGGTTTCCGCCATGCAGTCAGGTGCTATTGATTATCTGGTCAAGCCGTTCGAGCCTTCTGTGCTCGTGGACGCCGTTACCCGAGTAGTGGGCGGTGGTCGTCAGAAAAAAAGTAGCGATCAGCCGGTGGCGGAAGATCCCATCAGCAAGCGCATGTTCCAGTTGGCGGCCAAGGTTGCGGGTAGCGACTCAACGGTGATGATTTCCGGTGAGAGCGGCACTGGCAAGGAAGTACTGGCGCGTTATATTCACCAGCAGTCCCCCAGGTCCGACCAGCCTTTCGTTGCCATCAACTGTGCGGCGATTCCGGAGAACATGCTTGAGGCAATCCTCTTCGGTCATGAGAAGGGCGCTTTCACCGGTGCGGTTGCATCGTCCCCCGGTAAGTTTGAGCAGGCCAATGGCGGTACCATTCTGCTGGACGAAATCTCGGAAATGGACCTTGGCCTGCAATCCAAGTTGCTGCGAGTATTGCAGGAGCGCGAGGTCGAGCGAGTGGGCGGACGCAAGACAATTGTCCTGGACGTGCGGGTGATTGCCACCACCAACCGGGATTTGTCCGACTATGTCCGGGAAGGCAACTTCCGGGAGGACCTCTATTATCGGCTTACGGTGTTTCCAATGCACTGGCAGCCCCTGCGAGAACGCACACTGGATATCATGCCGCTGGCCAGCGCGTTGCTCAGAACCCACTGTCGCAAGATGAAACTGACTGGCGTGACCTTTGCGCCCGATGCCAGGAACGCGCTGATGGCACATCAGTGGCCCGGTAATGTTCGCGAGCTGGACAATGCCATTCAGCGGGCGTTGGTGCTCCACCAGGGTAACGTGATCCACGCCGGCGACCTGTGCCTGGAACTGGGTATTACCGGGCGGATGGACAGTGGTCCGGCACCGGCAACGGCTCAGCAGGTGGCACCCGATCCGTCTTCGGAAGTAATCCCACAGGCAGACGGAGAAGTAGCTGGTGGACTCACCGAGGTGAGCCGTGACGAGCTGTCACCAACTTCCCTTGGTGACGAGGTTCGCCAGCGTGAATTCCGGATTATCATTCAGACCCTGAAAAAGGAACGTGGCCGTCGCAACAGGGCTGCAGAACAGCTGGGTATCAGCCCCCGCACGCTCAGATACAAGCTGGCCCAGATGCGGGATGCGGGTATTGACCTGGACGCCGAGCTGGCCGCTGCCTGATCCGCCCAACAACGCTTTCTTTCGGCACCTGCGGGTGCCGTTTTTATTATTGGCCTCGTCAAAAGAATGTCGCCGCACAGTGACTTGCTTCCGAAACGCTCATTAACTTTATGAAAATATTGCAATAAATTTTGTTGGCCTGTGGATTGCTTAAGTGTTGGAAAGAAATATCTAGTTCAATGGCTTGCCCGCCACAGGGGCAAGCCGGGAGAGTGAATCATGGTCCAGCGTGCTGACATCAACAGTGTTCTTTCCGAAATCCGCAATATGCGCTCGCAGATGATGGAAAACCAGCGGGTTGAGCAGGATAACAATATCCGTGGCCGGGTAGACGGTCCCTCCCGGGTTCAGGAAACTCCCGAAACCCCGAAGTTCAGTGACATGCTCAGCCAGGCTGTGGGGTCAGTAAACGAATTACAGCAATCGTCCAGCGATCTCAAAACAGCTTATGACATGGGCGATCCCAATGTGGATATTACCCGTGTCATGATCGCGTCCGAAAAGGCGTCTATTTCCTTCGAGGCACTTACCCAGGTTCGTAACCGGGTGGTCAAGGCCTATGAAGACATCATGAATATGCCGGTTTGATAGCGGAGCAGACCCATGGCCAGCGTACCTGCTGAAACCTCATCCTCGAATATGCCTGCAGCGCGTGGTGAAGACACCGGCGAAAGCCGCAGTGACCTGATCTTCGGGTTCAACCGGCTGAACCTGCTGCGGCAGGTGGGCCTGATGGTGGGGCTCGCCGCCAGTGTTGCCCTTGGTGTCGCCGTGGTTCTGTGGGCGCAGGAGCCCAATTACCAGCCGGTAGTGGGGGATATGTCGGGGTACAATCCCCAGGACGTTACGACCATTCTCGAAAGCAACGGTATCGATTACCGCATGGACCCTCGCACGGGAGCCCTGCTGGTGGCTTCCGATGAGGTTTATAACGCCCGCCTGAAGCTGGCTGCCGAAGGCGTGACGGACGAACAGACCATCGGTTATGAGTTGTTGGATCAGGACCGTGGCCTGGGTACATCGCAGTTTATGGAGACCATCAGTTTCCGTCGGGGCCTGGAAGGGGAATTGGCACGCACCATTGGTAGCATGAGAACGGTGCGGTCTGCCCGGGTTCACCTGGCCATTCCCGAGCGTTCGGTGTTTGTGCGAGATGCGCGCACGCCGACGGCCTCAGTCTTCCTCGAAGTGATTGCTGGCCGCCGGCTTGAGCAGGAACAGATCGCGTCGATTGTAAATCTGGTCGCCGGCAGCATTCCGGAAATGTCCAAGGAAAATGTCACGGTCGTTGACCAGAGTGGCAACCTGCTGACTGGTCGTGACGAAGGCGGCGACAGCCGTCAGATGGAAGACCAGTACGATTACACCGCCCGTGTCGAGGATCGCCTGACGCGCAGGATTGCCTCACTCGTGCGTCCCGTGGTCGGTGATGGCAGGTTCCGCGCGGAGGTGGCGGCGGACCTTGATTTTTCTTCGGTGGAGCGGGCCGAGGAGCTCTTCAATCCTGAGCAGCAGGCAGTCCGTAGTGAGCGCCAGATGTCCGAGCGCCGGGCCGGTGGCGCTGCTGGCGGTATTCCTGGTGCTCTTGCCAACCAACCACCGGCCCAGGCTGAAGTGCCGGAGCAGGCCAACGGCGCCGAAGAGGGTGAGGCACAGGCACCGCCGGTGAATGTGCGCGAGGAATCAACCCGTAACTATGAGATGGATCGAACGGTCAGCTACGTTCGTCAGGAGCTTGGCCGGGTAAAGCGGTTGTCTGTAGCCCTCGCTGTGGATGACATGAAAGTGGTCGACCCCCAGACCGGAGAAGTCAGCTATGAACCCTGGCCCGAACAGGAACTGCAGCGTCTGACCATGCTGGTCCGCGACGCCGTTGGCTATTCTGCTGCCCGTGGCGACAGTGTTACGGTAATGAACACGGCCTTTGCGGCCGAGGAACAGATTGAATTCGAGGTGCCGGGATTCTGGGAGCAGCCCTGGTTCTGGGACCTGATGAAGCAGGTACTGGCAGGGCTGGTTATCCTTGTGCTGGTACTGGGACTGTTGCGCCCGACCCTGAAAAGCCTTTCCGGTGGTGGCCGCAGCGAACGCCGGGGCGATTCTGGTGATGACGGCTACGAAGGCCTGGATGGCATAGAGGGTGGCGACGCCCTGCGGGATGCCATGCACGCGCAGGATGATCTGCTTTTGCCAGGCGCAACAGACAGCTATGATAGGCAGCTAAATGCACTGAAAGGCCTGATCGCGGAAGACCCCGCGCGGGTTTCCCAGGTGATGCGCCAGTGGGTGAACGTCGATGACTGATGAGAACAACCGCCAGCCTGAGGCGCCGCAAAAACCCCAGCGGAAAATTCCGCGGGTAGAGCAGGCGGCGATCCTGCTGATGTCGCTTGGCGAAAACGACGCCGCCGAAGTGCTCAAGCACATGGGCCCGAAAGAGGTTCAGCGGGTTGGCGTGGCCATGGCGCAGATGAAGGACGTCAGCAAGGATGATGTTACTTTTGTGCTGAACCAGTTTGTCGAGGCCGTAGGTGGCCAGACCGGCCTGGGTGTTGGCAACGATGACTACATCCGTACCATGCTCACCCAGGCTCTGGGTGACGACAAGGCCTCCAGCCTGATTGACCGGATACTCATCGGTGGCAACACTACCGGCCTGGACACTCTGAAGTGGATGGAACCTCGCGCCGTCGGTGACATCATTCGGTACGAACACCCGCAGATTCAGGCCATTGTTATTTCCTACCTTGACCCGGACCAGGCAGCTGAAATTCTCGGCACTCTGGACGACAAGGTGCGCCTGGATGTAATGATGCGGGTTGCCTCGCTGGAAAGTATTCAGCCCCAGGCACTCCAGGAGTTGAACGACATCCTCGAGAAGCAGTTCTCCGGTGGGTCCGCTGCCCAGACCAGCCGCATTGGCGGGGTCAAGCGCGCTGCTGACATCATGAACTTCATGGACCGCAACATCGAAGGCGGCCTGATGGATTCCATCAAGGATATGGACCCGGACCTGGCCTCTACCATCGAAGATCTGATGTTCGTCTTCGACAACCTGAAGGACATCGATGACCGTGGAATTCAGGCGCTGCTGAGGGAAGTGTCTTCTGAAGTACTGGTCGTGGCGCTCAAGGGCGCCGATGATGGAGTTCAGGAAAAGATCTTCAAGAACATGTCCAAGCGTGCTGCCGAACTGCTGCAGGATGATCTGGAGGCCAAGGGCCCGGTGCGTGTCAGTGAGGTTGAATCCGCCCAGAAAGACATTATCACCATTGCCCGTCGTATGGCTGAAGCCGGTGAAATCACTCTCGGCGGCTCTGGCGAAGAAATGATGTGATGAAAGATCCCCGTCGCAACCTCGATCGCATTCCCAAGGAAAACCTCACCGCGTATGAGCGCTGGGAGTTGCCATTGCTGGACGCCCGGGGCAACGAGGTGGCCCGGGAAGAGGAGCGCGAAGTAAAGCCCCTGACCGCGGCCGATATTGACGAAATCCGCCATGCTGCCCACGAAGACGGCCATAACGAAGGCCGGGAAGCCGGATACCAGGCAGGTTTCAATGAAGGCCGGGAAAAGGGGCATCAGGAAGGTTATGAAGCCGGTCTTGCCGAGGGTCGCGAGCAGGGAACCGAGCAGGGACTGGCGGAAACCCGCAAGGAAGTCGACGCCAAGCTGGACCGGCTGGAGCATTTGCTCGGCGAGTTGCTGATTCCCATCCGGCGTCACGAGGATGAGCTGGAAACCGCACTGGTCAATCTGACCACCGTACTCTCTCGTGCCGTTGTATTCCGGGAACTGTCACTGGACTCCTCCCATATCGCTGAAGTGGTCCGGCGTGCCATGGCGTCGCTGCCGTCCACGACAGAAAATGTTCGCGTTCACATTCACCCCGACGACTATCAATGGGTCAGCGAGATTGCCGGAAAGTTCGAGGCAGCTACCTCCGTTGTGGAGGATGCTTCGATTTTGCGGGGTGGCTGCAAGCTCGAGACCCGACATAGTCTGGTGGACTTCACGGTGGAAAAACGTTTCCAGAAAGCCATTCAGGGTATGCTGGACAAGCAGTTGGATAACGACAATTCAGCTGAAGGGGAAGAACTTGACGCCATGATGAGTGACCTTACTGACTTTCAGCATGGCGTGCTTGATTCCGACGAGGAAGAGGTGAACGAAGACAAAGGTGAAGGTGATGACGGCGCATCTGGCTGAACGCCTGACAAGATTGCAGGACTCGTTCACCGGCGAACCGCAACCGGAGCTCTCCGGCCGCCTGACGCGGATGGTTGGCCTTACCCTGGAGTGCGTTGGCTGCCCCATGGTGGTGGGCGACCGCTGTGTGATTACCGGGCAGGGCACCGGCACTGTGGAAGCAGAAGTGGTCGGTTTCGAGGATGAGCGGGTTTACCTTATGCCCCTGACGGCCATTGAAGGACTTCGCCCCGGTGCACGCGTGGTGCCGTTGTCCGTGGCCAGCCGGGTGCCGGTGGGGCCGGAACTGCTGGGACGGGTGGTGAATGGCAATGGTGAGCCACTGGATGGCAAGGGACCATTACAGTCGGAAGCCCGGGTTTCCCTCAGCGGCGATATCATCAATCCTCTGGACCGGGCCCCGGTTCGCCAGTCCATGGACGTGGGAATTCGCGCCATCAATGCCTTGATGACCGTCGGTCAGGGGCAACGCCTGGGCTTGTTTGCCGGCAGTGGCGTCGGTAAAAGTGTGTTGCTTGGCATGATGACCCGCTTCACCAACGCCGATATAACCGTGGTCGGGCTGATAGGTGAGCGGGGCCGCGAGGTTAAAGAGTTTATTGAGGATATCCTGGGTGATGAGGGGCTTGATCGCTCTGTGGTGGTTGCTTCACCCGCCGACGATTCGCCCTTGATGCGGCTCCGTGCCGCCATGCTGACTACCCGTATTGCGGAATACTACCGAGACCAGGGTAAGCGGGTACTGTTATTGATGGATTCGCTCACCCGCTATGCCCAGGCTCAGCGTGAAATCGCCCTGGCAGTGGGCGAGCCGCCGGCTACCAAGGGCTATCCCCCATCCGTATTCGCAAAGTTACCGCAACTGGTGGAAAGAACCGGCAATGGCCGTCCCGGTGGTGGCTCGATA
Source organism: Marinobacter sp. ATCH36 (assembly GCF_023555055.1). Taxonomy (GTDB): domain Bacteria; phylum Pseudomonadota; class Gammaproteobacteria; order Pseudomonadales; family Oleiphilaceae; genus Marinobacter. The sequence goes on along the minus strand of NZ_JAMJPL010000004.1, from coordinate 140,157 downwards.
ACGGCGTTCTACACCGTGCTGACAGAAGGTGATGACCAGCAGGACCCTATTGCCGATGCGGCGCGGGCAATTCTCGATGGCCACATTGTGCTGTCCCGGCGATTGGCTGAGGAAGGTCACTATCCGGCGATTGATGTGGAGGCATCCATCAGTCGTGTCATGCCACAGGTGACGGAACCGGAACACTTCGCCCGAGCACAGCGTTTCAAACAGGTATATTCCCGCTACCAGCAGGCCCGCGACCTGATCAGCGTTGGAGCCTATGTAAAAGGGTCTGATCCGGAAACCGATTTTGCCATGACCCATATCGGTAACATGGGGCAGTTCCTGCAACAGGGACTGAACGAAAGCGCCCCCCTTGAGGAAAGCATTCAGCAACTGTTGGCAGTTGTGCCGGAAAGGCGATCTCCCGACCGGTCCAAAACTCCGCCGGCCTTGAAGGGAGAGGGTAGCTGATGTTGCGATCCCAGCGGCTGGCCGTTGTGCTCACTCTTGAGGAACGGAAGGAAAAGGCGGCTTTGGAAAAAATGGCTGAGGCCCAGCAACACCACGAGGCCCAGCGCCAGCAGATTGACAATCTGGAGCGTTACCAGAGGGAGTACCGGGAACAGATTCGCAACAGCCAGCAGGGCGTGGTGTCGGTGGCCAGGCTTCAGGGTTGGCAGGCATTTATTGCTCAGCTGGATCAGGTAATTGGCCAGCAACAGAAACTACTTGTTCAGGCGGAGAACCGGCTCAGGGTCTGCCGTGAAGAATGGCAAAGAGCCTGGGAGCGACGCCGGGGAATGGAAAAGTATATTGAAACCTGCCGCCGCCAGGAACAGCGGGAGCAGGACCTGAGGGACCAGAAGCAGATGGACGAGGCTGCCGGGCGAATCTTTGCAAGGCGTCGCTGAAAGGGCAGCGGGCATTGTAGTGTGGGTGCAAAATCAGTGTGGTGAGCTATCCTGTAACACAGGACGCCCCCCGAGGCTTATGCTGTTCCCTGTTACTACACCCGCACTTCATGGAGGCTCCGGAATGCCGATTCAGACGCATCGCAGTGAGGACGGTCAAACCCTGACCATAAAAATTGAAGGGCGCTTCGACTTCAGTACCCATAAGGCGTTTCGTGATGCCTATGAACTTGGTGATGAAAAGGTGACGGCTTTCGTGGTGGACTTGTCCGACACCACCTACCTCGACAGCTCGGCGTTGGGCATGCTGCTTTTGCTGAGAGACTATGCCGGTGGTGACAGTGCCAGGATACGTATCGAGAACTGCAACAGTGACGTGCGCCGCATACTCTCCATATCCAATTTTGAACAGTTGTTCGCGATTCGCTGAATCATGATATCGCTGGGTCGCGGAGGTTTGTTGTGGATGATTCACTCTCAGACAACCGGCCGCTGAAGATTCTGATCGCCGATGACAGCGACAGTGACCGTCTGATCCTCAAAACCCTCCTCCGTCGTCTTGGCCATGAGGTGGAAGACGCCAGAAACGGCGAAGACGCTGTCGGGATTTTTCGAAAGTCCGGCGCCGATATCGTATTGCTGGACGCGTTGATGCCGGTGATGGACGGGATGGAGGCCGCCCGTCACATCAAGGCGCTGGCGGGCGAGCGCCTGGTACCGCTTATCTTTCTGACCTCGCTGTCTGATGCCGACGCCCTGGTTCGTTGCCTGGAAGCCGGGGGCGATGACTTTCTGACGAAACCCTATAACCGCATCATTATTGAAGCCAAGATCAACGCATTTAACCGCATGCGATTGATGCATCGCACTTTGAGCCACCACCGCGACGTGATCCGCGACCGCAACCGGCAGCTTCTCGAGGAACAGGAAGTTGCCAAGCGGGTATTCGACAATGTCGCCCACACCGGCTGTCTGGATGCGCCCAATATTCGCTATCACGCATCACCCATGTCGATATTCAATGGCGATGTTCTGTTCGCCTGTCCGCGCCCGGCAGGGGGAATGCATATACTGGTTGGCGACTTTACCGGCCATGGCCTCCCGGCAGCCATTGGCGCCATGCCGGTGGCGGAAATTTTCTATGGCATGACCAGTAAGGGCTTCAGCGGCAGTGATGTGCTGCGGGAGATTAACCAGAAGCTATGTCGGATCCTGCCTACCGGCATGTTCTGTTGTGCGGCATTGATTCAGGCAGACTTTCATCTGAATCAGTTGCAGATTTGGAACGGAGGGCTGCCTGACGGCGTCCTGATAAGGAAGAACTGCGTTTTTGAGAGCATTGCCTCGCGGCATCTGCCGCTGGGTGTACTTGGCGCCACACGGTTCGATGCCGTTATGGAAGTGTTTCGCACTGAGCCGGGCGATACCCTGCTGATGATGACCGACGGCGTTATGGAAGCCGAAAATGGTGATGGAGAGATGTACGGCGAGGAGCGCGTGAAACGATCGCTGGATGACGTTAGTAATGGGCGCTCGCCCTTCGATGCAGTGATGGCCGGAATCCGTTCATTCACCGGCAAACGACCGGAACAGGATGATGTAACGTTACTGTCGCTTGAAATGGCAGAGGAATCCGAGCTGGCAGGGGTGTCGGATGGTTTGCAGCAATCGGCACTGGAAGGTCCCGCGGAATGGCACTGCGTCTACGAGATCCAGGACCGATCGCTGGAGCAGTTCAGCCCACTGCCGCTGTTGCTTCATATCTGTATGGAGGTGCCCGGGTTGCGTCACAAGAGTGGAGAAATTTACACGCTGCTAGCTGAGCTATACACCAACGCCCTGGAGCACGGTGTTCTGGGCCTGTCCTCGGACTGGAAAACCACACCGGACGGTTTTGGCCGCTATTATGCCGAACGGGAACGGCTCTTACGGGCAGTATCAGACCACTTTATCCGGTTTACCCTGACTCACACCATGACTGACCGGGGAGGGCAACTGACCATCGTATGTGAAGACAGTGGCAGCGGGTTCAATTACCTTGACGTCTCCGCAGTCGGTAGTGAAAGTGGTTATTCCGGGCGGGGGCTGATGCTGTTGCAGAAGCTGGGGCGATCTCTCAGCTTCGGGGAATATGGCACCCGGGCGGAAATTGTATATGATTGGCATTTTTCTGAGGTTGCTGCCCGGGAGGGCCGCGCTAACACATAGACAGGGGGTTGGTCATGACGGACAAGCCACACCTTGATCAAGAGGCACTGACCGAGTTGCAGGATGTGATGGAGGATGAATTCGATATCCTGATCAACACCTACATCAAGGATTCCTCGGATCGCATTGCTCATCTGCGCTCGGCTCTGGAACAGGAAGACGCGGACGGCTTTTCGAAATCCGCACACAGCTTCAAGGGAAGTTGCATCAATATTGGTGCTCCCAGGCTGGGAGAACTTTGCTCCGAGGCTGAAAAGGCCGGGCGTGACAATCGCCTGGGAGAAGCCGCTGCCATGGTCAATGCGATAGAGAGCGAATTCCGGCAGGTAGAGGAAACTCTCCGACGATTTCTGGAGTAACTCGATAAAATGGTATTGCTTTTGCCCAGAGTGGCACTGCTTTTGCTGAATAACCCGGTAACGCAGACAGATGCATTCCAATCAGCAAAAAGCGGCAAGAGGTTGCCATGTCCCAGATGGTTCTTCCCCAGACATCCCCACAGGGGCCGCAGTCCGATAAAGGCGTAAAGCCAGGCCCGGACGGCCGCGAAAAAAACGGTGATAGTGATTTTGATACGGTTTCCCGTTCCGAGCAGCAGCGACTCGACCAGAAACAGGCCGAAAAGCGGGATCTGGCCCGGGAAAGGAAAAGCGACAAACACAACGATGACCGCAACGAAGCCGCCGCGGCCACGGATGCCCGTAATAGAGACAGCCGTGCCAGGGGCGCGTCCGACGAACCTTCGCAAACCGCCAAGTCGCAACAGGCCAAGGATCAGGACCTTCCTGAAGAGGCCACTCCTCTGACGTTTGCCGGTTTGCAGGAGTTGCTCATGCCGGCTGAAGGCAGTAAACAGATGCTGGCAACCGGTAAAAGTGTCGCACAGGCAGGCGGCAACGGTGCAACCCCGGGGGTGGAGGCATTTGCCGGATTTATGGCGGGCCTTCCTGGCGCTACCGGCGGCAAACCTGGCCAGGGTAATGGAAGTGGTGTGGGCGCTGGGGCCGGCCTGACCTTGACCGAGGCGTTTATGTCAGGTCTGGCCGCAGATGCTAACCGAACCCAGGAAACGCCGTCGGCTCAGGGGGCTATTCGCTTTCAGGCGGCGGCAGAACTGGCCAGCCAGCAGGTTGCCAATCCCAATAGTGCAAAGTTGCCAGCCGAGGCTGCCGCGCTGCGGGGATATACCACGTCGATCGATGTACCGGTCAATCACGCGGAGTGGGGCGACAAGCTGGTTGGCAAGCTGACCTGGCTGACCGCGCGCAATATGTCGGTTGCTGAAATACACCTGACACCACCGGATATGGGGCCAATGGAAGTTCGGGTCCAGGTTCAGCAAGAACAGGCCAATATAACCGTGCACTCGGCCAATCCTGCCGTTCGGGACCAGTTGGAACTCCACAGCCACCGCCTCAGGGATATGTTGAGCGAGCAGGGATTATCCCTCGAGCAGTTCGACGTGTCGGACTCTCCTCAGCAACAGGCCGGTGAGGAGGGCCCGGGTGAAGAAGGAGGCAGCGGCAGTGGCGCCCTGGCAGACACGGGCCCGGAAGATCAGGACCTGCAATCGGAATCCCTGGATCTGACCTGGAAAGGCGAAGTCGATATCTTCGCCTGAACGCATTTCCCTCCCCGATAATTCTTCTTTTGCCCATCCTCCACAGCAACGCTAGACTGCTGTTCTGATAAGGAGGATGGCGCTATTTGGCCCGTCCTTTGCTTATAACTCTATAAAACCTGTCCGGTTGACGGATTTCTGGCAGAAGCGCGATATGGCTGAAGACAAAGCGCCCGAAGTGGCGCCAGCAAAGAAAGGCAAACTCAAGCTGATTATATTGCTGGTATTGGTGGTTATTCTGGCTGTGGGACTCTCCGTGGTCGGAACCCTGTGGTTCCTTGGCGGAAATATCCCCGGTATTACGGGTGAAGACAGCGAAGAGGTCACTGAACAGGTTGACGTCTTTGAGCCCAGTACTTACAAAGTGCTCGAAAAGGCGCTGGTCACAACGGTACAGGCAGAGGGGCGGCAGCGTTATGCCCAGGCCTATCTTGCCTTTGAAGCCAACAATCCCGAGGCGTTGGCTGCCGCCAGCAAGCACATGCCACTGCTGCGAAGCAGATTGATCACTATTCTCGGGGGCCGGAGTTTTGACGACTTACAGACGCCGGAGGGTCGGCAGGCATTGGCCGATGGTATGCTGGAGGCGGTCAACGGCGCTCTCGAGCAGGAAGGAGAGCCGCCCTTGCTGAGGGTGCTTTTCAGGAACTTCGTAGTCCAGTAGAAGAGCACAGTAAACAGCTCGGTAATCAGCGAACAAGGGCCCGGCCAGGGCGGACACAGGGGCAGAGAAACGTATGCAGGACTTACTGTCACAGGACGAAATCGACGCGCTCCTCCACGGGGTGGACGACGGCGATATTGATACCTACGACGAAGCTGACGAGGAAGGTATCAAGTCCTACGACCTTGCCAGCCAGGATCGTATTGTCCGTGGCCGCATGCCCACGCTTGAAATGATCAACGAGCGTTTTGCCCGCTATACCCGAATCAGCCTTTTCAATCTGTTGCGCCGCAATGCCGATGTGTCCACCGGTGGCGTCCAGATCATGAAATTTGGTGAATACATCCATACCCTCTATGTGCCTACCAGCCTGAACCTGTGCAAAATTCGGCCCCTGCGGGGAACGTCCCTGTTTGTGCTGGATGCCAAGCTGGTGTTCAAGCTGGTGGACAACTTCTTTGGCGGGGAGGGCCGCCACGCCAAGATTGAGGGCCGTGAATTCACGCCGACTGAAACACGTATCGTGCAGATGGTGCTGGACCAGGTTTTCCACGACATGAAGGAAGCCTGGCACGCGGTTTTGAAGGTGGACTTCGAGTACCTCAGCTCTGAGGTAAACCCGGCCATGGCCAATATCGTCAGCCCCAGTGAGGTGGTGGTGGTCAGTACCTTCCATATTGAGCTGGATGGCGGTGGTGGTGAACTGCACATGGCGCTGCCTTATTCGATGATTGAGCCTATCCGGGACGTGCTGGACGCCGGCGTGCAGAGTGATATCGATGATGTGGACGAACGTTGGGTCAGTGCCCTGCAGGAAGACATCAAGGAGGTCAATGTTCCCATCAATACCACGGTGTGCCGGCGCCGGATTTCCCTTCGCGAGATTGCCAAGCTGAAAGAAGGCGACATCATTCCGGTGGAAATTCCCGAATTACTGACCCTGACTGCCAATGGTATACCCGTCTACAAAGCCACGATGGGTACCCGCGATGGCAAACTGGCATTGAGAATCCATGAGCGGGCAACCAGGCCCAAGCTTAAAAAGCAACTGAAGGTGGGACGCAGCAATGGCTGATGACGACAAGAAAGACGAGCAGGAGCTCAGCGAAGACGAGAAGCTCGCTGCCGAGTGGGAATCCGCCATGGAAGAATCTGGCGATGCCGATGACGACAGCCGCGAGGACGAGTGGGCGGCTGCCATGGCGGAAGCGGGCGAGACCGGCGACGGAGATGATGATGCCGATTCCCGGAAACGCAAAGACAACGTACGCACGGCCCCCATGGAAGAATTTCCGGAAGGTACCAGCTTCCATCAGGGTGATGGTCCGGCACCGGATTTGGACGTTATTCTGGATATTCCCGTCACTATCTCCATGGAAGTGGGTAATACCCAGATTCCGATCCGCAACCTGTTGCAACTGAATCAGGGCTCGGTGATTGAACTGGACCGACTGGCGGGTGAGCCGCTGGACGTGCTGGTTAACGGCACCCTGATTGCCCATGGTGAAGTGGTGATGGTCAATGAAAAGTTCGGCATCCGCCTGACGGACGTGATCAGCCCTGGCGAACGCATCAAGCGGCTGCAGAAGTAATATGACGCTGATCCCTGGCTCTGTGCTTCGAAACGGGTTTTTCGGCTATTTTCTGACGCTGTTGGCGCCAGCCCTTGTGGCGGCCCAGGAGCAGGAAGTCCCGGCCCGGGAAACCACATCAGCGCCTGATACCCTGGTTACCATGCTGACCCTTGGCGCCGGTTTGCTGGCGGTACTCGCGCTTATTTTCGGTTGTGCCTGGATCGTGCGGCGCATGGGCGGAATGAGCGGTGGTAACACCCGTGCCATCAAGGTGGTGTCGGTGATGCCCATGGGTACACGGGAGCGTATAGCGCTGATCGAAGTGGGAGGCACGCAGATCCTGGTGGGCGTAACCCCGTCCACCATTCGCACCCTGCATGTATTTGACAAGCCAGTCGTCAGCGCCGGTGAGCCGGTATCTGGCGACTTCGCGCGCAAACTCCAGGGCATGATCGGTAAATCCTGGAGCTCCGGTTCTTCATCGAAGGACGGCTCCTGACATGTTGGCGCGTGTTCCCGGGCGTGTCCTCGCCTTACTGACCCTGATTCTTTTCACTACCTGGGCTCCTGCTGCAGTGGCGGATATACCGGGGATCCCTGCCTTTACGGTAACGCCCGGCGAAGAGGAGGGTGTGCAGGAATATTCGGTATCGCTGCAGATACTGGCGCTGATGACTGCGCTGACCTTCCTGCCTGCGATGCTGATGATGATGACGTCGTTCACCCGCATCATCGTGGTGTTTGCCATACTTCGCCAGGCCCTTGGTCTGCAGTCCACGCCCTCGAACCAGATCCTTCTAGGCCTGACACTCTTCCTCACGATTTTCATCATGAAGCCGGTGCTGGAAGAAGTGAACGAGGTGGCGCTTCAGCCCTATATGCAAGAGGAGCTATCCTCGCTAGAAGCCGTGGAGCAGGCCAGCCAGCCATTCCGCGAGTTCATGCTCGCCCAGACCCGTGAAAGCGACCTGGGCCTGTTCATGCGCATTGCAGACGAACAATACGCAACTCCCCAGGACGTCTCTTTCTGGGTGTTGTTACCGGCGTTTGTCACAAGCGAGCTGAAAACCGCCTTCCAGATCGGGTTTATCCTCTTTATACCGTTTCTCATTATCGACATGGTGGTGGCCAGCGTGCTGATGGCCATGGGTATGATGATGCTTTCACCGATCATCATATCACTGCCGTTCAAAATCATGCTGTTTGTACTGGTGGACGGCTGGGCCCTGATCATGGGCACCCTGGCTGCCAGTTACGGGATATAGGGGAATGCAACCATGACGCCCGAAACCGTTATCGACATCCTGCGTGAAGCCCTGTGGATGATCGTGCTGCTAGCAAGCCTGATCATCGGCCCCGGGCTGGTGATCGGTCTTGTGGTCAGCACCTTCCAGGCTGCCACTCAGATCAACGAACAGACCCTGAGCTTCCTGCCACGCCTTTTGGTCACCCTGATCACCATAATCGTGATGGGTCCCTGGATGCTGACCCAGCTACTCGACCACGCGGAACGGCTGATCACCAGCATTCCCTACCTGATCGGTTGACCGGGCATGCCCACGGAAATATCAGCTGACCTGATCAACCAGTGGGTAGGGCAACACCTGTGGCCCCTGTTCCGCCTGGCCAGCTTCATGATGGTCATCCCCTTTATTGGTACCCAACTGGTACCTGCCAGAGTCCGGCTCGGCCTGGCCCTGATCATCACCATCCTGGTGGTGCCGATGATTCCCCCGGTACCGCAAATCGATGCCTTCAGCGCGGATGGGGTAGTGATCACCCTCCAGCAGATCCTGATCGGCGTAGGCATGGGCTTCGCCCTGACCGCGCTGTTCCAGCTATTCGTGGTGGCCGGCCAGATGATCGCCATGCAAATGGGCCTTGGCTTCGCCTCCATGGTCGACCCGGCCAATGGCGTCAACGTGCCCGTGCTGGCACAGATCTACAGCATCACCATCACGCTGCTGTACCTGGCCATGAACGGCCACCTGGTGGCCTTCGAAGTCTTCATCGAAAGCTTCCGCACCCTGCCCATCGGCCTCGAAGGCCTGGGCCAGTCGGGCGTCTGGGAGCTGGCCCACCGCATCAGCTGGATGTTTGTCTCCGCTCTGTTATTGGCGCTGCCAGCGGTAACCGCTGTATTTATCGTCAACATCTCCTTCGGCGTAATGACCCGCGCCGCGCCCCAGATGAATATTTTCGCCCTCGGCTTCCCGATTGGCCTGATTTTTGGATTATTTGCCATATGGGTGCTGCACGCCAATTTTCTGCCGCACTTCGAACAGTACACAAGAGAAACGTTCGAATTCATGCGAAACCTGCAGGGCCAGCCGTAACGGTTAATGGTCTACCTCGAAAGTTTGCCGAGGTCGGTGGGGATGGCTATCCAAAACTGTGCGGAGCCATGGATGGCGGAGCTCAAGCGTCACATGGATGTGCCGAAGGAGCGTGTTTTGGATAGCCATCCCCACCGACCGACACTTCAAAGCTAAGACAGCAAAACATGGCAGAAGAAAACGACAACAGCCAGGAGAAAACCGAAGAGGCCACCCCCCGAAGGCTCGAAAAAGCCAAGGAGGATGGCCAGACCGCGCGCTCCAAGGAACTGGCCACCATGGCCGTCCTGCTGGCCGGCGCCGGCGGCCTGCTGATGTTCGGCGCCTCCATGGGTGGGGCCATGGAAAACATAATGCGCGACAGCTTCGTGATAGAACGCTCCGCCATCTTCGACACCCGCCACATGAGCGTTCAGCTGATCGCATCAACCAAAGAAGCTGCGCTCTCACTGGCCCCATTACTGATCCTGCTATTAGTTGCCGCCATTGCCGGCTCCATTGGTATCGGTGGACTGCTCGTCAGCGGCAAAGCCATCGCCCCGAAACTCAACCGCATGGACCCCCTCAAGGGCCTGAAACGCATGTTCTCCATGCGTTCCTTGATCGAACTGGTCAAAGCCATCCTGAAAGTAGGCCTGGTTCTGTCTGTGGCCATCCTGATCCTGAATCTGCGTACCGAGGATCTGCTCAGCATCTCGGAAGAACCCGCCAGGTCTGCCATGGAACATGTGTTGTGGACCCTGGGCTGGAGTTTTTTCATCCTCGCCTGCGCCACCATCGTCATCGCCGCCATCGACGTGCCGTTCCAGATATTCGATCACCAGAAAAAGCTGCGTATGACCAAGCAGGAGGTGAAGGACGAATACAAGGACACCGAAGGCAAACCGGAAGTGAAGGGCAAGATCCGCCAGCTTCAACGGGAAATGGCCCAGCGTCGGATGATGCAGGATGTGCCCGGTGCCGATGTGGTCATCACCAACCCGACCCATTATGCGGTGGCGCTGAAGTACGACCAGAAGAAGATGGCGGCGCCAATTGTGGTCGCCAAGGGGTCCGACCAAACCGCCTTCAAGATTATGGAAATTGCCCGCGAAAACAAGGTGGAGATCCTCCGCACGCCACCTCTGACCCGGGCGGTCTATCACAATACCGAACTGGGCGGCGAGATCCCCGACGGCCTGTACATGGCCATCGCCCAGGTTCTGGCCTACGTGTTCCAGCTCCGCCAGTTCCGTAAGGGGCGCGGTGAGAAACCCCACGTGCCGGACTTCCCCATACCTTCGGATATGCGGCGGGATGGGTGAGCCCGGTGTTTGCCCTCTTGTAGCCTGCGCGCTGCAGGGAGGTGGTTCTTCAGGTGGGCTTCCCAAAACACGCTCAAGCACATCCCTGTGGCGCTTGAGCTCCGCCATCCATGGCTCCGCACAGTTTTGGGAAGCCCACCCGAAGAACCACTTTTGACTCCTCAGATATCGCGAATAACCTGAAGCATAAACTTTGAGTCGGGGTTGGCGATATCGCCGTTGCCCGAGAGGGTGTGGGGAAGGGGCTCCCAAAAACGTGGAGCGCCAGGGATGGCGCGACCGAGCCCTACAGGGACGTATTCACGGGCGTTTTTTGGCAGCCCCTTCCCCACACCCGCCGCCACCGACCCATCAGGCTACAAGAAGGCTACGACGAAGCCTCAACAACCCGAACCATAGGATCATGCCGGCTATCGGGAATCGGAAGGCGGCGGTAAAAGTCGGTGGGATTGTTAACGGTAACGGAAGGGAAGCCGCAGGCCGCAAAGTGCTCGGCGGCTTCCTGGTCGTTGAGGAAATGGAAACTGACGTCACTTCGCGTAATTGCTCCCAGTATCCCGCCGAGGGATTTCAGGCTGCCGCGCAGCAGCGGCTGCTTTGGCATCAGGTAGCTTTCGGAGAGGTAGACCGAGCCCGGGCGTTGTTGCATCAACTGGGCCAGGCGTCTCCAGAACCGTGAAATAACCGGCAGCGAAAAGTAGCCGGTCAGGCCTTCGGTGACGACGATCATCGGGGCATTATTGGCGAAAGCCCTGCCGACAACCGTCTCCAGTGACTGCTCGCCGGACTCCGCCAGAATATCGACGGGCATCACCTGGTGATGGTCACCCAATCGACCAGATACCAGCAACCTTGAAGCCTTGCGGGTGGCCATGTCAGGGAGATCGGCCTCCACCATGTGGATCAGCGGGTGCTTGTCCCGCAAGCGGATACCTCTCGGGGACATGCCGCAGGCGATTTCCAGTACCTGGGTAACGCCGCGTTCCAGCGCCTGTTCGATCAGGTGGTCAATGATCAGGTGGCGCTGCAGCAGGAAGGTGCGGATGTTGCCGCCGATGAGGGCCTTGCTGCTAGCTTCGAAGGGGGTCATCAGGTGGTAAAGCCAGCGGCCCTGGTCCGTGGCGAGCACGTCATCTGAGAGCCCGTGCCGGTGCCAGACGGCACCGGTGTAGAGGGCGGTAAAGCTGATGCCGGAGCTGTCTTTACCGGCGTTGGCTTTAGAGGGTGTCGTGCTCATGGATCTTTTTACCCCATGCCTCGCCGCTACCCGGCAGGATCAGGTTCAGGGCAATGGCCACTACGGCACACAGGGCAATGCCTTCCAGATTGCCGATCGCCATGCCGCCGATACCGAATACCAGGGTAACGGCGACGATGACCAGGTTGCGGGCCTTTGACAGGTCCACCTGGTGACGGATCAGGGTATTGAGGCCTACAACCGCAATAGAGCCGAACAGCAGGCAGAGAATGCCGCCCATGACCGGCGCTGGAATAGTCTGCAGGGCCGCGCCGAATTTACCTACGAACGCCAATACGATGGCAATGCACGCCGCCCAGATCATCACCTTCGGGTTGAAGTTCCTGGTCAGCACCACCGCACCGGTGACTTCAGAGTAGGTGGTGTTGGGCGGGCCGCCCAGGGCAGACGCTGCGCTGGTCGCCAGGCCATCGCCAAGCAGGGTGCGGTGCAGACCTGGCTTTTCAAGGTAGTTTTTGCGGGTAACGGTGCCAATGGCCAGGATGTCGCCGATGTGCTCGATGGCCGGTGCTATGGCAACCGGGATCATGAACAGGATGGCCGCCCAACTGAACTCCGGCGCCACGAAATTGGGGACGGCAAACCAGGGTGCTTCGCTGATGGGGGACAAATCCACGATGCCGGCAATGGCCGATAGAATGTAACCGACGATAATGCCAAACATGATCGGAATCAGCCGGAAAATACCGCTGGACCAGACGGCCATGATCACCGTTATGGTCAGGGAAATCATCGCGATCCAGATGGCGGTGTCATAGGGCACCAGTTGTTCCGCGCCATCACCGGTGCGACCGGAGGCCATGTGAACAGCGACCGGCGCCAGACCCAGGCCGATGACCATGATCACCGGGCCGATGACCACCGGCGGCAACAGGCGGGTAATGAAGCCGGTGCCGCGCAGGCGCACAGCACCACTGAGGATAATATAGAGAATACCCGCCGCCATCAGGCCGCCCAGCGTTTCCTCAAGGCCAAAACGGCCCTTGGCGGCGATGATGGGGGCGATAAAGGCAAAAGAGGACGCCAGGAATATGGGGATCTGCCCGCCGGTGACAATATGAAAAATCAGCGTGCCAATGCCGGCAGTAAACAGAGCAACGTTGGGATCCAGGCCGGTGATCAGCGGCATCAACACCAGTGCGCCGAAGGCCACCAGCAGCATCTGTGAGCCGGCAATGGCCTGCTTCCAGATTGGGTCGTTCAGGTGGTCCTGCATGCTCAGACGTCCTTCTGCTTGGTGCCGAATATTTTGTCACCGGCATCGCCGAGGCCGGGGAGGATGTAGCCTTTCTCGTTCAGCCGCTCGTCAATGGATGCTGTATAGATGGAAACATCCGGATGCTTTTCCAGCACTTTGTCGATACCTTCCGGTGCGGCCACCAGCACAAGGGCGCGTATTTCATGGCTGCCTGCCTTCTTCAGCAGATCGATGGTTGAAATCATGGAACCACCCGTCGCGAGCATAGGGTCGACGATCATGGCCATGCGCTGGTCAAGCTCTCCCACCAGTTTTTCGAGATAGGTACTGGCCTCCAGGGTTTCTTCATTTCTTACCTGACCAACAACGCTGACGCGAGCCCCGGGAATCAGGGTGAGCACACCGTCCAGCATGCCCATGCCCGCCCGCAAAATGGGGACAATAGTGATTTTCTTGCCCTGGATCTGTTCGATTTCCACAGGGCCGGCCCAGCCTTCGATGGTTTCTTTCTGTAGGGAGAAATCCTTGGTGGCCTCATAGGTCAGCAGGGCGCCCACTTCCTGGGCCAGCTCGCGGAAATTCTTGGTGCTGATGTCGGCGCGGCGCATGAGACCGAGTTTATGGCGGATTAGGGGGTGTCTTACCTCGTGGATTGGCATGGGTTCACCTTTTTGCGTTCTGGGCTGTGTCTGAATGCTGGATGCAGGCGTGAAAGCCGGTAAATGGCGCAAGGATACCGTATATCGGCATGTCCGTCAGGCATGGCTCACAGAAAAAACCTCAGCTCTGGTACGGATCTTGCGAATACACCTCGCAACGATGCATCGGCGTCAAAAAAACCACCCGCGAGAAACCGCGGTTAACCGCTAATCGGAGAGTTTTCCGGCATGGACCGAGCGTTAGTCCTAAATAATGTCAAATCCCTGACGCGGGGTAATCTGGGCGTTCCCGTCATGCTGATGGGGTTGCTGGGCATGATGATATTGCCCATGCCGGCGTTCATGCTGGACGTGTTTTTTACTTTCAATATCACTCTTTCCATCGTGATTCTGCTGGTGTGCGTATACGCCCTGCGCCCGATGGAGTTTGCGTCCTTTCCCACGGTATTGCTGGTGGCCACGCTGCTCAGGCTGGCGCTTAACGTAGCGTCGACACGGATTGTGCTGCTTAACGGCCATGAGGGCGGAGATGCCGCCGGTAAAGTCATCGAATCTTTCGGTGCGGTGCTGATTGGCGGCAACTATGCCGTCGGCCTGGTGGTATTCGCCATCCTGATGATCATCAACTTTCTGGTGGTCACCAAAGGTGCTGGCCGGGTTTCCGAGGTGAGTGCCCGTTTTACCCTGGATGCCATGCCCGGCAAGCAAATGGCTATTGACGCAGACCTGAATGCCGGCCTGATCAACCAGGACGAGGCCAAGCACCGCCGTTCCGAAATCGCCCAGGAGGCGGATTTCTACGGTTCCATGGACGGTGCCAGCAAGTTCGTCAAAGGTGACGCGGTTGCCGGCCTGTTGATTCTGGCCATCAACCTGATCGGCGGTATCGCCATCGGCATGGTGCAGCACGGTCTGGATTTTGGCACTGCGACCCAGAACTATGCACTGCTGACCATTGGTGACGGCTTGGTGGCGCAGATTCCTTCGCTGCTGCTGTCCACCTCTGCCGCGATCATGGTGACCCGCGTAACCTCCAGCCAGGATATGGGTGGCCAGATATTGCAGCAGATGTTCAATGCGCCAAAGGCGCTGGGCATCGCGGCGGTGATTCTTGTCATTCTCGGGCTGATTCCAGGCATGCCTCACGTGGCTTTTCTGGGTCTTGGCGCTATTTCTGGTGCCATTGCCTGGTATATCTGGCAGCAGGAGCGTCAGACGGTTGAAGAGGAGGGTGTGTTCCCCGCCCGGGGCGGCGGCGCGAGACCGGCGGGTCGGGATATTCCGTCCGGCGGCGATGGCGGTGACCAGAGCGCTCAGTTACCGCCTCCGGGCGAGACCCGGGAGCTGGGTTGGGACGACGTGGCAACGGTAGACATTGTTGGCCTGGAAGTGGGCTATCGGCTGATTCCCCTGGTGGACAAGTCCCAGGGTGGACAGCTGCTCAGCCGCATCAAGGGTGTGCGCAAGAAGCTCTCCCAGGATCTTGGGTTCCTGATGCCGTCGGTCCACATTCGCGACAATCTGGACCTGATGCCCAATGTGTATCGCATCACCCTGATGGGAGTAACGATCGCCGAGGCGGAGATTCATCCGGACCGGGAGCTGGCCATTGATCCGGGGCAGGTGTTCGGCAAGATCGAGGGTATTGAGGGCAAGGACCCGGCCTTTGGTCTGGATGCCAGCTGGATCGAGCCGGACAGGAAAGATCAGGCACAGACCCTGGGCTACACCGTGGTGGATGCCAGTACTGTGGTGGCCACTCACCTCAATCAGATCCTGCAGAAACACGCCCATGAATTGCTGGGCCACGAGGAGGTCCAGAAGTGGCTGGATCAGCTCGAGAAGGTGTCTCCGAAGCTGGCGGAAGAGCTGGTGCCCACCACTATTTCCATCAGTCTGTTGCTGAAAGTGTTGCAGAACCTGCTCAAGGAAGAAGTGCCGATCCGCGATATGCGTTCCATTGCCGAGGCCATTGTAAATGTGCATCCGAAGAGCCAGGACCCGAAATTGTTGACGACAGTGGCACGCCAGTCACTGCGTCGGATGATTGTTCAAAGCATCTGCGGCAACGACTCCGAAATCCCGGTGATCACCCTGGATCCAGACTTGGAACAGTTATTGCTGAAGTCAATGCAGCAGAGTCAACAATCCGGCGGTCAGGAAGACATCGGGCTGGTGCTGGAGCCGAATATGGTCGAGAAGCTCCAGCGTTCGCTCCAGGACAGTGTCCAGCGCCAGGAGATGTTGGGCAAACCGGCAATATTGTTGGTGTCCGGGCCGCTGCGGCCGGTTCTGGCCAAGTTTGCGAGTTTCGGGGTAGAGCGATTGCACGTGTTGTCGTACCAGGAAATTCCGGATAACAAACAGATCACCATTGTGGCATCCGTCGGCCAGTAAAGGCCGCGGACGGCAAAGCGGAAGGCGTCGGAAAGCGCTGACCGGGAGGAAGAGTCATCATGAAAGTAAAACGGTTTTTTGCTCAGAGTATGGCAGAGGCGCTGCGTCAGGTACGGGACCAGATGGGCCCCGATGCGGTAATTCTGTCCAATCGTCGGGTGGATGGTGGCGTCGAAATTGTGACAGCGCTGGATTATGACGAGAATATGGCGCGCCAGCGATTAGGGGACGCGGCTCAGGAAGCGACCAATGGATCCCGGCTGGCAGAGCTCCAGGCGGAACAGCACCGCCGCCTTGAGGACGAACTTGGCCGGTCCCGGGATCGTATCCGCGAAGTACGGGAGCGGCGTGCTGCTGTCGGATATCGGGCCGGCGGCGGGGATTTCGGCCACGCCAGTCTAGTGGCCAGCGAACTTGATGACGAAGATCTGCAAATCGCGGAAACGGCGGCTCCGACAGCTGATACTGCCGGTTATTCCGGTGAGTTGGCACAGATGCGCGCAGAGATCAGCTCATTGCGTGATCTGGTCAGTGCCCAGCGTGGCGAACCTGACAAGACAGCGGTTAATGCTGTGCAGCAGCGGTTGGCGGAAAAACTGCAGGAATTTGGTCTGGGGCAGGACCTGGCAAACTCCCTTTCCCGTCGTCATCGGGCCGGGCGGCTTGAAGACGGTTGGAAGCAGTCCCTGAAAATGCTGGCGGCCGGTGTCAAGACTGCGCGTACCGAGTGGGCGGAAGAAGGTGGTGTTTATGCCCTGGTTGGGCCGACAGGCTCAGGCAAGACCACCACTATTGGCAAGCTGGCTGCTCACTACGTGCTGCAGCATGGCCCGGATTCACTGGCGCTGGTTACAACTGACCGCTATCGGGTGGCGGCCCACGAGCAGTTGTTCGTGTTCGGGCGCATTCTGAACGTGCCGGTTCGGGTAGTGGATGAGACCCATTCACTGGATGATATACTGGATGAGTTGTCGGACCGTCATCTCGTATTGATAGATACCGCAGGCCTTACCAGTACTGACAAGGGCTACGAGGAGCAACTCACGGAACTGGCACGCAGCCACCACCGGATTCGCACCCATCTGGTGGTTTCTGCAACCAGTCAGCCACGCATCATGAAATCCGTCTGGCATTGCTATAAGATGGCAAATCTCACAGGGTGTGTGATGACAAAGATCGATGAAGCACTGACCCTGGGAGAATCGCTGGGATTTGTCATGGAAACGGGATTGCCGGTGGCCTATTACACCGACGGACAGAAGATCCCGGAAGACCTGCACCACGCCGAGCCCATTCCGCTGGTGCGGCTGGCCGTGGAGAGGCTGAAAAAACTCCAGCAGCAAGAGGCAGTCGCTGTTTAACAACAACACAGCCTGTGGATCAACGTGGCAAGAGATCAGAAACAGTATGAGCAAACCACATCCGGTACAGGTGATTGCGATTTCCGGCGGAAAAGGGGGCGTTGGCAAAAGTAACGTTGCGGTAAACCTTGGCATTGCCCTCTCGCAAAAGGGGCGGCGTGTGGTGCTGCTGGATGCCGATCTTGGCCTTGGCAATATTGATGTATTGCTTGGCATTACCGCCAATCGAAACATCCAGGATGTTATAGCCGGCGAGTGCGATCTGCGTGATGTGCTGGTTGATGGTCCGGGCGGCATCAAGATTGTGCCAGCGTCCTCCGGTACCCAGCGTATGACCCAGCTGTCCTCACTTGAGCATGCAGGACTGATCAACGCCTTCAGTGAGCTGGGCGATCAGATTGACGTACTCATAGTGGATACTGCGGCCGGCATTTCCGATTCCGTAGTCAGCTTCCTGCGAGCTTCCCAGGAGCTGTTGCTGGTTGTGTGTGATGAGCCCACCTCCATTACCGACGCTTACGCCCTGATCAAACTGATGAACCGCGACTATGGCACCAACCGCTTCCGCATTCTGGCAAACCAGGTGCGTAACGAGCAGGAAGGCCGCCATCTTTTTGAAAAACTGACCAGAGTCACCGAGCGGTTCCTGGATGTGGCACTGCAATACGTGGGTATAGTGCCGTATGACGAAGCCGTGAAAAAAGCGGTTCAGCGCCAGCGCGCCGTACTGGATGCCTATCCACGTGCCAAAGCGTCACTGGCCATCAAGAGCCTGGCGGAAAAAGTCGACAGTTGGCCATTACCACAATCGCCCAGAGGGCATCTGGAATTTTTTGTTGAGCGGCTCGTCGAAGTCTGATTTTGATCCTTCACTGAAAGCCGGATACATGACATTGGCGAAAGAACTTGGAATCTACCACCGGACCGGTACACAGGGGCCCTCACAACTTGTCGAGGAGCAGGCGCCGCTGGTCAAGAAAATAGCCCTCCATCTGATGGCCCGGTTACCGGCTTCGGTCCAGCTTGAGGACCTGATGCAGGCCGGAATGATTGGCCTGCTGGAAGCAGCCCAGCGCTACAGCTCCACCAAGGGCGCTACCTTTGAAACTTATGCTGGCATCCGGATCCGCGGTGCCATGGTGGATGAGATCCGCAAGGGGGATTGGGTTCCCCGCTCCGTGCACAGAAACTCCCGCCGAATTGCCAAGGCCATCAAGGCTGTTGAGGATCGTCTGGGCCGTGAAGCCCTGGACTGGGAAGTCGCCGAGGAGCTCGGCATGGGCCTCGATGAATACCACTCCTCACTGAGCGATGCCAACAGCGGCCGACTTTTTAGCCTGGATGAGCTCAATGAATCCGGCGACCTGCCGATAGACGAAGCAGAGGCCAGTGATAATCCACTGGATGGCCTGGCATCGGACAACTTCCGGAAAAATCTCGCCACAGCAATTGGCGATCTGCCAGAACGCGAAAAACTGGTGCTGAGCCTGTATTACCAGGAAGAGCTGAACCTGAAGGAAATTGGTGCTGTGCTGGGTGTCAGTGAAAGCCGGGTGAGCCAGATCCACAGCCAGGCCGCACTTCGTTTGCGGGGACGGCTCTCCGACTGGCAGCAATGAGCCCTGTCGCACCACAGCCATTCTGCAGCGTTGCAAAGCATTCTTTACTGTAGCCTTTTGGTAACCGGTGCTTTACAACCGGGCCAAAGGCAACACAATAAGCGGTAAATCTGCCGGCTTGCTGGACTGAGAGCCGGAAGCCAAATATGAATTCCGGGCGTTTTATACTGGAGGTCCCATTGGACAAGAATATGAAAATCCTGATCGTGGATGACTTCTCCACCATGCGACGGATCATCAAGAACCTGCTTCGCGATCTGGGCTTTACCAATACCGATGAAGCGGACGATGGCAATACCGCATTGCCAATGCTTCGAAGCGGTAAATACGATTTTCTCGTCACTGACTGGAACATGCCGGGCATGTCCGGGCTGGATCTTCTCAAGGAAGTCAGGGCTGATGAGAACCTCAAGACTCTGCCTGTGCTCATGGTAACCGCGGAAGCCAAACGGGATCAGATAGTGGCAGCGGCGCAGGCCGGGGTGAATGGCTACGTGGTCAAACCGTTCACCGCCGCGGTACTCAAGGAGAAGATTGAGAAAATCTTCGAGCGAATCCAGTAAGCAGAGGTCGGACGGGCTCCCATGAGCGAAAGTGACAAGAACCAACAGGGCCTCGACCCGGAGATTACGGAAAAGCTCCGCAGTCAGGCCGCTGAACTGGTTGAACAGGTCAATGCCGGAGAGTATGCCCGTGCCATGACCCTGATCAATGAACTCAGCGAAGTAAGGGATCAGAGTCTGTACCGCGAAGTAGGCCGGTTGACTCGTAGCCTCCATGAGGCAATTCGCAATTTCCAGATTGATCCGCGTAATGCTGAACAGTCAGAGGTGTTGTCAAAAATGACCGACGCCTCAGACCGCCTGGAATACGTGGTTCAGATGACAGGGCAGGCGGCTAACCGGACCATGGATCTGGTAGAAGAAGCCATGCCCCGGGCCAGCGCCATCCGGGATGAAGCGGCGGAGCTGAGGGATGAATGGCAGCGGCTGCGCCGTCGTGAGATGGCACCGGCGGAATTCCGCGAACTGTATGCCCGGATTGACACCTTTTTTGTCAGCCTCAATACCGACGCCGGTGCCATGTACGAGAACCTGTCGGAAATTCTGCTGGCGCAGGATTACCAGGATCTCACCGGCCAGGTTATCCAGAAAGTCACCACACTGGTCAAGGAGGTGGAGGAACATCTGCTGAGCCTGGTAGTGATGGCCAGCCATGTGGACCAGATGACCGGTACCGTGCACGAACTGGATGAGAAGGAAAAAGTGTCGGCGGAGCAGGGTGTCGGCCCGCAGATAAAGGCCGAAGAGCGCGAAGATGTTGTATCGGGCCAGGACGATGTTGATGATCTTCTGTCCAGTCTCGGTTTCTGAGGAAAAGAGGGTAACCCATGGCGTTTGATGCCGACGAAGAGATCCTGCAGGACTTCCTTGTGGAAGCAGGCGAGATACTCGAAAAGCTGTCCGAGCAACTGGTCGACCTGGAGCAACATCCGGACGACAGTGATCTGCTCAACGCCATTTTCCGTGGCTTTCACACTGTAAAAGGCGGTGCCGGATTCCTTCAGCTGGATGCCCTGGTTCGTTGTTGCCATTCCGCAGAGAACGTGTTCGATATTCTGCGCAATCACAAGCGCAAGGTAGACTCGGAACTGATGGACGTAGTGCTGGAAGCGTTGGACCATGTCAACGCCATGTTCGAGCAGGTTCGTCACCATGAAGAATTGACTCCCGCTCCCGACGAACTGATTGCTGCCCTGGATGCACTGGCGAAACCTGCGGGAGAAGCCCCGGCAGCGGAGAAACCGACTGAGCAGGAAGAATCGGCGACAGCGGCAAGCCCAGCGGACAACGGTGACATCACCGACGATGAATTCGAGCAATTGCTGGACGCCCTGGACGATGACAAAAGCAGTTCTCCGGCCACACCCGCGAGCGATAGCCAGTCCAACGGCGGCGATGACGAAATCTCCGATGACGAATTCGAAGCATTGCTGGATCAGCTTCATGGCAAGGGCCAGTTCGCCGGTCCGCCAGAGTCCGTCAAGGCTGACGATTCAACGCCGAAAGAGTCTGACCAAACCGGCGTAGGTGGCGCAGATGACCTGATTTCCGACGACGAGTTTGAAAAACTGCTGGACGATCTGCATGGCAAGGGCGGTAGCCCGACGGCAGAAACCTCAAACGCCTCTCCGGCGCCTGCAGACAAAAAGCCGCAGGCAGAGGGCAAGGGCGGTTCTACGTCCGCAGCTCCTGCGATGCCGTCCAGGGATACCAACGCACCAGTGGCGGAAACCTCGGTACGGGTCGACACCAAACGGCTTGATGACATCATGAACATGGTGGGTGAGCTGGTACTTGTGCGTAACCGGCTGCAGCGCCTGGGAGCCCAGAGCGAAGACGAGCATATGCACAAAGCCGTCTCGAATCTGGATGTCGTCACCACGGACCTCCAGTCTGCGGTGATGGCAACGCGAATGCAGCCGATCAAGAAAGTGTTTGGCCGCTTCCCACGGGTGGTTCGTGATCTGGCGCGTAATCTCAAGAAGGAGATCAACCTTGAGATGCACGGCGAAGATACCGATCTGGACAAGAATCTCGTAGAGGCATTGTCTGATCCGCTGGTTCACCTGGTGCGCAACTCAGTTGACCATGGCATTGAAACACCGGATGTCCGTGAAAAAGCGGGCAAACCCCGCCAGGGCACAGTGATTCTGTCCGCAGAGCAGGAGGGTGACCACATCCTGTTGTCCATAGAGGATGACGGCGCGGGGATGGACCCGGATGTGCTGCGGCGCAAAGCGGTCGAGAAAGGCATCTATGAACAGGATGCCGCGGACCGGTTGACCAACGCGGAATGCTACAACCTGATTTTCGCCGCTGGTTTTTCCACCAAGGACCAGATATCGGACGTGTCCGGCCGCGGCGTTGGCATGGATGTGGTCAAGACCAAGATCGGCCAGCTTAACGGCCAGCTGAGCGTGGAGTCGGAGCTGGGTAAAGGCTCGCGCATCATCATCAAGGTGCCACTGACTCTCGCCATCATGCCCACGCTGATGATCATGCTTGGCGACCAGTCCTTCGCCTTGCCGCTGGTCAACGTGGTCGAGATTTTCCACCTGGATCTGAGCAAAAAGAATATCGTTGACGGCCGCGAGTGTATCGTGGTCCGTGACAAGGTCTTCCCGCTGTTCCACATCAAGCGCTGGCTGGTGAAAGGTGCGGCAGGAGAACCGGAGCCGGAAAATGCCCATGTGGTGATCGTCGCTATGGGCACCCGCCGCGTCGGCTTCGTCGTTGATCAGTTGATTGGCCAGGAAGAAGTAGTGATCAAGCCTCTGGGCCGGGCCCTGCAGGGAACACCCGGTATGGCGGGTGCAACGATCACTGGTGACGGCCGTATAGCACTCATAATTGACGTTCCAAGCCTGCTGCAGAACTACGGTTGACAGCTTTTCGGCGGGCCCGGGTTTAGGAGAAATGGATGACGGTTTCTGTCCTGGTCGTTGATGATTCAGGGTTCTTCCGCAAGCGACTGACGGAAATCCTGACCGCTTCCGGTCAGATCAAAGTGGTCGGCGCTGCCACAAACGGCCGTGAAGGTGTTGAGCTTGCGGATAAGCTGCGGCCCGACGTCATCACCATGGATTACGAAATGCCGGTGATGGACGGTATTTCCGCTGTCCGCGAGATCATGAAGCGGCACCCCGTTCCGGTGCTGATGTTTTCTTCCCTAACCTATGAGGGTGCCCGGGTTACCCTGGATGCGCTTGAAGCGGGCGCTGTCGATTTTCTGCCGAAGAATTTCGAGGAAATAGCCAGAGACTCAAGCCAACTGCAGAAGATTCTGATCGATCGCATAATGGATGTGGCGGGCAGCCGGCCGGGGGCAAAATCCGCTCCTTCCCCAGCAGCGGCTCCGGTAACGCGACCCGCCCCGGAAAAACGCCCAACGCCTGTAAGCCCTCGCACGGACCGTGAAACACCACGGCCAGCACCGGAGCAAAAAGCGCCCGCCCGACACACCGTTCGCCGTGGGTCTGCCAAGCACTACAGTGTGGTTGCTATCGGCACTTCTACCGGTGGCCCGGTTGCACTTCAGCGGGTTTTAACTGCACTGCCGGCGGGATTTCCCGCGCCGCTGGTGCTGATTCAGCACATGCCTGCAAGCTTCACTCCCGCATTTGCCGAACGCTTGAACAAGCTTTGCCAGATTGAGGTTCGCCAGGCTGCTGATGGCGACATCCTGAAACCGGGGCTGGCCCTGTTGGCCCCCGGCGGCAAGCAGATGATGATTGAAAACCGGGGCGGTAAGGGCAGGATACGGATACTGCCCGGTGATGACCGCCTTAACTACAAGCCGTGTGCAGACGTCACCTTTGGTTCGCTGGCACGCAGTTTTCCGGGCAAGACGCTGGGCGTGATACTTACCGGAATGGGAGCGGATGGCAAGGAAGGCTGCCGGCTGATGAAACAGAGTGGCTCCGATATCTGGTCCCAGGATGAGAAAACGTCGGTGATCTATGGCATGCCCATGGCTGTGGCCAAGGCCGGCCTGACGGACGAGGTCCTTGCCCTCGAAGACATTGGTCCCCGCCTGGCTGAAGGGGTGATCTGATGGATATTCTCAGCCTGCTGGGCGTTATTCTGGCATTCGTCGCCATCCTTGGCGGGAATCTGCTGGAAGGGGGCGCGATCAGTTCCCTGTTTAACGGCCCGGCGGCGTTGATTGTTATTGGCGGAACGCTCGCAGCGACCATCCTTCAGACTTCCTGGCCACTGTTAAAAAGGGCTTGTTCGCAGGCACGTTGGGTGTTTTTTCCACCCTACGTCAGTCTGGAAGATGGTATTGGCAAGGTCATTGATTGGAGTGTGAAAGCCCGCAAACAAGGACTTTTGGGGCTGGAAGGACTGGCTGAGAAAGAATCTGAACGGTTTGCCCGCAAGGGGCTGCAGCTGCTGGTTGATGGTGCTGAAACGGAAACCATCCGCAGCATCATGGAGGTGGATCTGGAATCCCGGGAACAGAGGGACCTGGAATCCGCCCGGGTATTCGAGGCCATGGGAGGCTATTCACCCACCATTGGCATTATTGGCGCGGTGATGGGGCTGATCCAGGTGATGACCAACCTCGAGGACCCCCAGTCCCTCGGTAGCGGCATTGCGACTGCTTTCGTCGCCACTATCTATGGTGTGGCACTGGCCAACCTGCTGTTCTTTCCGGTTGCCAACAAATTGCGGGGCATCCTCCGGGAGCGCACCCGATATGAGGACATGATGATTGACGGGATTATTGCCATCGCTGAAGGCGAAAATCCCAAATCCATTGAACTGCGGCTTCGGGGCTTCTTGTGAGACGTCGCAGACGCCAGGACGATGATCTCCACAACAAGGAACGCTGGCTGATTTCCTACGCTGACTTCATCACCCTGCTATTCGCATTTTTCGTGGTGATGTATTCCGTATCCTCGGTTAATGAGGGCAAGTACAAAGTGTTGTCGGAAACTCTGACCGGTGTCTTCAACGCGCCCCAGCGCTCATTCCAGCCCATCGAAGTAGGCGACCAGCCCCGCCGTTCAATACCCCAGGCGGCTGAGGATGTCATTGATCCCCCGGTCACCGAAGCCCCTCAGAACCCGTCGATGAGTGAGCAGGGCCGCACAGAAGCACTTCGTGCCATGGCGGACCAGCTTGCCCTGGAATTTGACGAGCTGATCAACCAGGGGGTGGTAACGCTGGAAACCAGCGATGACTGGCTGGAGTTGAGTCTGCGTAACAGCCTGCTGTTTGCCACCGGTGATGCGGAGCCCCATTACGATGCTTTCGAGGTGGTGGAAAAAATCGCCGGTGTGCTGCGCAATCGCGACAATGCCATCCGCGTAGAAGGCTTTACCGACAATCTCCCGATACGGACCAATGCCTTTCCCTCCAACTGGGAGCTTTCGGCTGCCAGGGCTGCGGCAGTCGTGCGTATGTTGTCGATGGAGGGGGTTGAATCCGAACGGATGGCGGCCGTGGGCTACGGCGAGTACCAGCCTGTGGCCCGTAACGATACCGAAGAGGGCCGCCGCCGCAACCGCCGCGTGGTTCTGCTGATTTCCAGGGACGCCAGCATCCGCGGTGCCATGAGATAAGCACTTTGCAGTCAGCGACTTGCCCGATGCTGAGGAAGGTCCTTATAGGCAAGTTGGCATAATATCTGTATTAACTCCCGTACATCATTAATGCCGGCAATCCCTTGCCGAATTGTTTTCAAGTTGAGCGGATGACGGCCGATAACTCCCTACGGTTTCCGGCGTTTCCGGAGCAGATATTTCTGGAGAATGCAGCGTGCGAATCTGGGCAGTAGCCAATCAAAAAGGCGGAGTGGGTAAAACCACGTCGGTTGTGGCGTTGGGTGGTCTGCTGGCCGAAAATGGCAAGCGCGTTCTCGTGGTGGATCTGGATCCTCATGGCTCACTTACCAGCTGGTTCGGGTATGACCCGGACACCATCGCCCACAGTGTGTTTGATCTTTTCCAGCATCAGGGTAAGGTACCTGATGGCTTGCCTGCCCAGTTGATCACGGAAACCAGCTGCCCGGGGTTGTCACTGCTGCCGGCCAGCACCGCGCTGGCAACCCTGGAACGGCGAATGGTGGGAGTCGAAGGCATGGGGCTGATTATTTCCCGCGCACTGGCCCAGTTGTGGGATGACTTCGACTACGTTCTGCTGGATAACACGCCGTCTCTGGGAGTGCTGATGGTGAATGCACTTGCCGCCGCGCAGCACCTGATTATTCCGGTACAGACCGAGTTTCTCGCCATCAAGGGTCTGGAGCGGATGCTGCACACGCTCAAGATGATTATGCGATCCCAGAAAAATCAGCTTTCTTACACCATTGTGCCAACCCTGTTTGACCGGCGTACCCAGGCCTCGGTAAAGAGCCTTAATCAGTTGCGAAAAAGTCACGCCGATGCTCTCTGGCGTTTCGCCATTCCCGTGGATACCAAGTTCCGCGATGCCAGCCAGGCTGGAGTCACACCCTCATCACTGGAAGCGGAGACTCACGGTGTCAGAGCCTATGTTCGTCTGTTAAGTGACTTGCAGGACATCACCGGTTCAGTGGCGGAGCGCCGGCATGCCTGACAAGAAATTGACGCAGGTGGCGGACCCGTCGTCAGCCATTGCCAGTTATCTGGACGAATTGCTGCATACGGCAACGGACACCGCGCGACAGCAAGAGCCTGAACCGCCGAAACCGGTGGCTCGCGAGCGTACCCGTGTGGCGCCCCGGCCTGCCCCTGTCGCTAAAAAAGCGCCAGAAGTTGCGCCGCCGCCGATTAAGGAGCAGAAGGTCGCAGATATTCCGTCGCCACCGGAGGCGGAACCACCGGGGCGGCCCGAATGGTCGGACAAACCCTTCGAGTGCCTTATCTTTTCGGTCGCGGGGCTCCAGCTCGCGGTGCCATTGATTCTGCTGGGCGCCATTCACCGCATCGAGGAGCCAGTGAAACCGATTCCCGGCAGCCCCCGTTGGTATATGGGCATGCGACCGGACCGGGATCATAACCTACGGGTGGTGGACACTGCAGAGTGGATCATGGCGGGCCGTACGCCGGCCAATGCCAGGGATAACTACCGGTTTGTTATCCGGCTGGACAGCAGTGAGTGGGGTCTGGCCTGTGACGGCGTGGCCCAGTCCTTTACCCTGAAACCGGATGAGGTGCGCTGGCGAACGGCGCGCAGCAAGCGGCCCTGGCTGGCGGGTACGGTGATTGATCACATGTGCGCGCTGATTGATGTAAAAACCATGGCGGACTTGCTGGTGCGGGCCGAGCGCGAACATCACCTCGATCTGAGCTAGCAACCGTCGGTTACTGAATGAAACCGTGCGATGCTGGCACGGTTTGTGCCCTTGAATATAGTATTGGGGCACTGATGATGAATTTTTGACGATCAGGTTGCCCGCAGGGGCGGCCCACAGGAGATACAAGGCTATGGCATCCCCAAGCGGACAGAAAAATCAGGCCCAGGATGATCAGGTACTGCAGTACGTAACCTTCAGGCTGGATGACGAAACCTATGGCATTGATGTCATGCAGATCCAGGAAGTATTGCGGTATACCGAAATCGCGCCGGTTCCGGGTGCTCCGGATTATGTTCTGGGCATCATCAACCTGCGGGGCAACGTGGTCACGGTAATCGATACCCGTCGTCGCTTTGGTCTGGCGGATGCGGAGGTCACCGACTCAACACGTATTGTGGTGATGGAGTCGTCCAACCAGGTTATGGGCATTCTGGTGGATTCCGTGGCCGAGGTCGTGTACCTGAAAGCCAGTGAAATAGAAACTGCACCCAATGTGGGGAACGAGGAAAGTGCCAAGTTTATCCAGGGTGTGTGTAACAAGAACGGCGAGCTGATCATACTGGTCGAGTTCGACAAGATGTTGTCAGACCACGAATGGGCTGAAGTCTCCGCACTGTAGCGCCGGTTTTGTTGCCGGCTGGCAGGCAGGATGGAAGCCCCGTGGAACAATCAACCGAGGACGTCCATCATGTTTGCAGATATCTCTTCCCTGGCTCCGTGGCTTTTGACCACCTGCGCACTGGGCCTGCTATTTGTACAGGGTCTGCTTTTGCGCCGTGAAAACCGAAAGCTGAAAGCGCAAATCAAGGAGCGATGCGAGATCCTGGGCCGGGAGCTTCATGCGACCGCCAGCGGCAGTATGGGGGTAGGCCAGCGGGTAGTGACCTGTGAGCGCCAGCTTCATGAGCTGCGGGGCATGCTCGACGAAATGCGCCAGAACGACCCCCTCAGAATATCTTACGATGAAGCCTCAAGACTGGTTGATCTTGGTGCCGATATCGAAGATCTTATGGATACGTGCGGAATTTCACGTCCCGAGGCCGAGCTGGTGTCAGCACTCAGAAAACGTCAGGCGGCCTGATACCATGCTGTTACGGACGCTGTTGAATGAAGAGAGTTTACGCGAGGGCCGTTGAGGCCCTCAGGTCTGTATCCCGCCATGATTTCGTTGCCGGTTCCGATCTGATCCCATCCATAACCGGCCATTCCATTCCCCGCGAAGAAACCGTCAGGCACATCCTTTCCCTGATGCCCGAAGTCGAACCGGACCAGGTGGTGATGCATGTGGGCGGTGGCTCCGGCTACCTCGCTGCGGTGCTCTCGGAACTGGCACACCGGGTAATATACCTGGAGAAGAATCCGGCGGTCGCAGACGCTGCCAGGCAGCGCTTTTTCCGGCTTGGCATGCACAATGTGGATGTGGTGGTCGCAGGCGTTGAAGACGCGCCTGAACCTGACCAGCCCTGTGACCTGGTTCTGTGTACTACATTTGTCAGCAAGTGGGGCACCATGGCCCGTTTTCTGCGGGAAGGTGGCAGGTTGATCAGCCTGGAAGGTCGTGCCGGCCCCGTGCCAAGCTTGGCGATGTTTGTGCGCCGGCAAACGGATCTGGAACGGGTTCGCACCCTGGGTTGGGTGGATTTTAACCGCAATGTCGAGCAGATCCTGATTGACCAGGGTGTTGTGGATGACAAAATCCTGGCGGAGGCAAAAGCCGAGGCCGCCAAGCAGAATGGCCGATTGCTGGAGGTGCTCCGGCGCAAACTGAATCTTGAGGAGATCGACCTCTACCGCTCCCTCGCCCGGCAGCGGGGCATGGATTTCAAAGAGGCCGATGATGTTCTCCCCAACCTCCATCCGGCACTGTTCCGGCGCTTTTCCCGGACCTTTCTGGACCTGTCGCGCCTGGTCCCGATTACCGAGGATGACGGTAAAATTACGGTTGTAACCGACGATCCGGATGCAAGGACTGACCAGCTCGAGCGTCTCTCCCCAAATCAGGAGATCGATTGCCTGTTGGTCACGCCGACTGATTTCCGTCGGATCTGGTCCGCTCTGGATCTTACTGCCAAGGGGTGCAGCTTTGTCGCTGATCACAGTGCCGGTGCGGATGACAAGCCCAACACTGACCAGCTCAGGGGTGATGACGCCAACAACAGGCATGTAAGCCCGTACCTGGTGTCAGTGTACGAAGCCATTCTGATGGATGCTGTCAGCGAAAAGGCCAGTGATATCCACATAGAGCAGTATCAGGACCGGGTCCGCATCCGCCTCAGGGTAGACGGTGATCTTCACGACCTGCCCCAGTACCAGCTGTCACCCCGGGAAATTAAAGGGGTGATCAACGTGATCAAGCTCAGGGCCGAGCTGAATATTGCCGAGCACAGGCTGCCCCAGGGTGGACGCTCACGCCTGCAACTGGGTGACATGGCCTACGATCTGCGTATCCAGACCCAGCCTTCGCTTCACGGCGAGCACGCTATCATCCGGCTGTTGCCGCAGACCGGGCGTGCAATGACCATTGCCGAGCTCGGCATGTCGCCGATGATTGGTGCCAGGTACCAGCGCCTGCTGGATAACCCTGCCGGCCTGGTGCTGGTTGTCGGGCCGACCGGTTCCGGGAAATCGACCACACTCTACGCCGGATTACAGACTCTGGCTGACGATGGGCGCCGAAAGGTCATTACCGTTGAGGATCCGATCGAGTATTCCATTGACAACATCCAGCAAACCCGGGTGCGGGCCCGGATCGGATTTGGCTTTGCTGATGCCATGAGGGCGTTTGTGCGCGAGGATCCGGACGTCATCCTAGTTGGTGAAATCCGCGATCAGGAGACGGCGATGGAGGCGATTCGGGCCTCCCAGACGGGCCATGTGGTGCTGTCGACACTGCACTGCAATGATGCCGTGGATTCGCTGCAGCGTCTGTACGACCTGGGTGTTCACCCCAACTCGATTGCCGGAGAGCTGCTGGCGGTCATCGCCCAGCGTCTTGCCAAACGTATCTGCAAGCACTGTCGAACACCGGCGAAACCGGACGTGGCCATTCTGTCCGAGGTGTTTCCGGACGGCCCGCCGGCAGACTTCCGGTGTTTCGGGGGCACCGGCTGTGACAAATGCAACGGACGAGGTACCCGCGGTAGGGTGGCGATCGTGGAATATATGGAAGTGGATTCCGACATCCGTAATGCCATTTCCAGTCAGCCGCCGATAGGCGAGCTGCGGTGGCGGGCCCTGGATGCTGGTCTGATAACCATGCGAGACAGCGCGCTGGACCTTGTTATTGAAGGCATTATCCCGCTTTCGGAGCTGCCACGTATCCTCCCGCAGGAGCGTATGGCGCCAGAAATCCGTGGTGGCCGCAGGAGCCAGGTATGAGCAGCAGTAATCAGGCATGCAAAGCCGCCCAGCGCGAGCCGGCAGAAGAAGTTTACGCCGAAGAGCTGGTTAAGCTGAAAGGCATGGACCATGGGCCTGTTCCTCCTGGCTGGCAGATGTCCCCCCGTGCGGTGGAAAAATTTGTACTGGGGGACGAGAAGCTCGGCATTGAACAGAAATTCGTCGCCGACCGGGCGATGGTTGTGCGGATTATCATATCGCTGTGTACCAGTCGCGGATGCCTTCTGGTCGGCGAACCCGGCACGGCCAAGTCATGGTTGTCGGAACTGTTGTCAGCGGCTATTTCCGGCAGTTCAACCCTGACACTCCAGGGCGGGGCGGTGAGCCAGGTCGGACAGCTTCTGTACAGCTGGAACGAGTCGGTTCTGCGTGCCGAAGGGCCGTGCCTGAAGGCGCTGGTGCCAAGCCCCCTGCTGCGAGGCATGATGGAAGGGCGCATGGTTCGTTTCGAGGAAATTGCCCGCTGCCCGCAGGCGCTGCAGGATGCTCTGCTGTCTGTGCTTTCAGACCGAGTGGTTGTGATTCCGGAGCTGGCCGGCGAGGAAGGGGTGATACTGGCCCGGGAAGGCTTCAACGTGATTGCGACCTCCAACAGCATCGACGAAGGTGTAAACCGGATGAGCGCTGCACTGAAACGGCGGATGGACTTCGAGGAAATCCGCCCGATCCGCAACCTGTCGGATGAAATGGGCGTGGTTCTCCGGGAGGTCCGCAAGGCCAACAACCGGGCCGGTATCAACGTGGAACCGGATGAATCGGTGGTCGAGATCCTGGTAACCATGTTCCACGAACTCCGCAACGGGCAGACCCTGGATGGCCGAAGTACTGACCGGCTCGCGGGTTCCGCACTGTCGACGGCGGAAGCAGTGTCCGTAGCCCATGCGGCCAGCCTGAATGCCTGGTATTACGGCGGTGGCGCCATGACGGTGGAGCAGCTGATGCACCATATTATCGGTTCGGCGCTCAAGGACCAGCCGGAGGACCGGCGGCGACTGAAACACTATTTCGACACAGCCGTAGCACCGCGGCGTGGTGAGCACTGGCAGCAGGTATGGGCGCTGCGCTCACTGATCCATTGAGGTATCCCCGGCGCCTGGCTTGCGGTCGCCGGGCGTAAGCCCGCGGATGTGGAATGCAAATGCCAGAATCTCGGCGATAACCCGGTACAGAGACTCCGGGATTTCCTCGTTCAGCGAAAGCCTGGCCAGGATGCTGGCGAGTTCCGCATTCTCATAAAGCGGCACGTCGTGTTCGCGGGCAATGCGGATGATTTCCTCGGCCAGTTCGTGGGTGCCGGTCGCACTGATAGTAGGGGCCGTTTCACCATCGTATTTAAGTGCCACGGCTGCTCGATTGTCCCGGTGCTGTCTGTCTGCTGTCATGCTCGTGTATCCACCAGTCTGTGTTCAAGTCGGGTAACACTGCTCTGGGGCGTTCCGCGGCGACATTCCAGCTCGGTTACCTCCAGGCCAAGGTCAGACAGGCTTTGCCGCAAGGCGGGGAGTTCCTGGTTCACGGTGCGCAAGGTGGCCTGTTTTTCCGCCCATACCCGGGCGCTGACCGCCTGTTGGCGCAAGGCAATATCAAAGTGCAGTGGCCCCGCCTCATCCAGGTCCATGGCCAGCGACAGCCGCCATTCGGTTGATGCCGATGGGGAGGTGTTCCTTTGTGATTCCTGCTCTTCCGGATACTGTTCGATTCTGAGTTGTGCAAGCCTGGGCTCATTCTGGGGCGTCAGCCATGGCAGGTCCAGAAGCAGGGTCGAGGCCGGTGCTGCCGTATCACCTCCCCCCCGGGTAGTCAGAACCTGGCTGTGTAACTGATTGACCGTAATACGGTTAAGCATCCCCGCCAGCAAACGCAGCATCTGCCCGACGCTGGGAGGCTCGCCATCGTTCCGGGCCACCGGCGCAGTCAGAGGCTGTGGAAACTGCAGGGGGGGCTGCATCAGCTCCGGGGTTGATATGGGCGTCAGCCGGTTGAACTGCTCGGGGGTACTGCCCTGATTCGCAAGCAGTGCCGTAATGACTCTTCCCAGGGCCAGCTTAAGGTCCGGAAGCTGGGGGGAAGGACTCTGGACCAGGCGTGACTCGGCAAACAACCCGCTCTCCGAAAGCCACTGTCGTACCTGTTGGATTGAAGTCGCCTGATTGCCGGAGCCGGGCGCCAGCTGGCTTCCGGAAGGCAGCCTGGCCACCAGCTGCTCAATGGCCTGCCTGGCAGCTTCCGGGAGCGGCTGTGCCGGCCTTGACGACGGCAGCTGGCCGGGCAGTGGGTCTTGCTTCACGCCCTGAGTCAGCGCCGCCACAAGCTTCGCCAGGCCGGCATCAATGGACTGTTGCCATGGCAGGCGTTGGGCCAGCGCCCGCGCAATACCGGCTTCCGGAGCCTGCGCAAGTTTGCCCATCAGTTGCAACTCGTTGCCTGCGCGCATCACCTTGACCCAATCACCGGTTTCCAGCGCTGTATCTCCAATGGCAGCCTGAACAGTCAGCGACTGGCCGCGGATATCCAGCAATAACTGCGCGCCGGCGGATGACTGGCGGTTGATCACTTCCGCCACCCGTGCCAGTGTGGCTTCCCGGTTGGCGAGCTTGAGTTGATCAAGCTGTACCCTCGCGGAGGCGGCGTCCGGCGTTGCCAAGGATCGCTCCCCCGACGGCCTGGAAGGGGCCGGCACAGGCGCTTCTGTTTTAGGGGGTGTTGCGGGGGTGCCGTTTGGTAATTTCATTGTCACTGTTTTGATGTCAGACAAGAGTATTCCCGGGACGCTTTCGTTATAATACGCCCGGTTGGCAAGTATTGCCGTTCTAAACGCCTGAACCCGCCGGGTCAGTAAAGTTCATAGCCCTGGGGCCCCGATGTCTGAGCCGTTACTACAGGCTGTCAATCTTGAATGTGAGCGTGATGACCGGGTACTGTTCCGGGACCTCTCATTTTCCATACTGCCCGGTACTCTGATCCGTGTCGAGGGCCCTAACGGTTCCGGTAAAACCACGTTGTTGCGAATTCTGGCGGGGCTGAACGACAGTTACAGTGGTGATCTGCTCTGGCGGGGTCAAAGACGTGACGGGTACCGGGAAGATTTCCTTCGCAATATGCTCTATCTCGGACACCGTCCTGGTATCAAGCCACTGCTGACTCCCATTGAAAATCTCCGGGCCTTGATGGCCGGTCGCCGGTCAGTGCCAGACAAGGTGCTCTGGCAGGCACTGGAAGGTACCGGGCTTGGTGGATTTCAGGCGGTGCCGTGCCACAGCCTTTCCGCTGGCCAGCAGCGCCGGGTTGCCCTGGCCAGACTGCTGATAGCTGATGAGCCCCTGTGGATACTGGATGAAGTGTTCACCGCGATTGATATTCACGGGGTCGCTGCTCTGGAGAAACTGCTGATAGAAAGGGTGGAGAATGGCGGTGCTATCGTCGTTACAACGCACCACGATTTGCGCCTGCCCGCAATGCAAAGGGTGACTCTGGGTGGAGGCGACGGCTATGACCGCTGAATTCACCGTTAATCTGCGCTCTCCCGATGTGTCAGTGGGCACGGCAACGGCCATGAAGGCAGTCTTTGTCCGGGATTTGAAAATTGCGCTCCGCCAGCCTCAGGACTTGCTTAATCCGTTACTGTTTTTCGTGATGGTGGTAACTCTTTTTCCCCTCGGGGTTAGCCCGGAAGTGTCATTCCTTGAGCAGGCCGGCAGCGGTATCCTGTGGGTGGCGGCATTATTGTCAGTGCTTCTGTCGCTGGACCATCTTTACCGGCATGATTTTGATGATGGCACGCTGGAGCAACTGGTGCTTCAGCCCCAACCACTGTTCCTGCTGGTATTGGCCAAATCCATGGCGCACTGGGTGCTGACGGGGCTGCCACTGGTTCTGCTGGCGCCGGTTCTTGGAGTAATGGTGCACCTGCAGGGGAACTCTGTTGCGGTTTTGTGTCTAACGCTGCTCATCGGAACACCCGTGCTCAGCCTGATAGGTTCCATCGGGGCGGCGTTAACGCTGGGTTTGCGGGCGGCGGGTGTGTTGTTGTCGTTATTGATCATTCCGCTGTACATTCCCGTGCTGATTTTTGGTACCGGTACGGTGATGGCTGCCTCTGAGGGGGCGCCGGTGGCAGGACAGCTGGCACTGATGGGGGCGTTTCTGGTTCTGGCTCTGACGCTGGCGCCCTTCGCGTCGGCAGCCGCTTTACGAATCAGTCTGTCCAACAGTTAAAAGGTAGAAGGGTAGCAACCTGATGTGGCAAATCTTTCATAAGCTGGGCTCGCCGAAGTGGTTCTTCGGTATTGCGTCGACATTGATGCCCTGGCTGCTTTGGGTTGGCTTGGCGCTGATGGTGGCGGGTATCGGCTGGGGGTTGGCGTTTGCGCCTCAGGATTACCTGCAGGGCAACAGCTATCGCATTATTTTTATCCACGTGCCCTCGGCATTTCTGGCCCAGTCTGTCTACATGATGATGGCGGTAGCTGGGCTGGTGACCCTGGTATGGCGAATGAAACTGGCGGATGTGTTCGTCAAAGCCGTCGCCCCGGTAGGGGCTGTCCTCACGTTCCTGGCCCTGTTTACGGGCGCGGTCTGGGGTAAACCGACATGGGGTACCTGGTGGATATGGGATGCCCGGCTCACCTCCATGCTGATCCTGTTGTTTCTGTATTTCGGTGTGATAGCTTTGGGCGCAGCCATATCCGATGAGAAGTCCTCAGCTCGGGCGGTTGCAGTTCTGGTTCTGGTGGGCGTAGTGAATATACCTATCATCAAATACTCCGTGGAATGGTGGAATACACTTCATCAGCCCGCCACCTTCAAACTGACGGAAAAGCCCAGCATGCCCGCTGAAATGTGGGTGCCACTATTACTCTCGGTTCTGGGGCTATACCTGATTTTTGGCTGGCTGACCTGTTTGCGGATGCAGACCGAGATCCTGGTGCGGGAAGGCCGCACCCGCTGGGTAAAAGAACTGGTTCAGGCAGGGGGAAACTGATCCGATGGCATTTGATTCGTTCGGCGCCTTTATTGTTATGGAAGGGCATGGCCCGTATGTCTGGGCCTGTTATTTCATGTTCTTCCTGTTGATGGGAGCCCTTGCACTGTGGTCACTGCGCCAGCGTCGTTCCGTTTTTGCGCAACAACGCCGCAGGATGAACAGCGCGCCGGCGCGGGACCAGAGCCCCGCGGGCGCAAGCTTTACCCGAATTGAACCTTCACATGACTGACTGGTAGACAAACCATGCACCCGATCCGCAAAAAACGGCTCACCATTGTCCTTTTCCTGCTTGCCGGGGTTTCGGTGGCGGTTGCCCTGACTACCTACGCATTGCGGCAGAACATCAACCTGTTTTATGACCCGAGCCAGATTGCGCAGGGCGAAGCACCAGTAGATGTGCGCATTCGAGCCGGTGGCATGGTGGAAGAAGGTTCGGTGCTGCGGGACCCGGAAAGCCTCAAAGTCGAGTTCAAGGTAACGGATTTTACTTCCTCGGTATTGGTGGAGTACACCGGTATCCTGCCAGACCTGTTCGCGGAGGGGCAGGGCGTTGTAGCCATGGGCCGTATGGATGGGAATGGTCGCTTTGTGGCTGACCAGGTCCTGGCCAAGCACGATGAAAATTACATGCCGCCGGAAGTTAACGAGGCGCTGGAAAAAGCAGCGGGTAAACGGGCTTCCATGCCCGGTGTACAAGACGAAGCTGCCGCCAGCTACTGAGCCTGCTGGTCATCCTGTTGAAATAATTGGAGAACCCTGATGTATCCGGAACTCGGACAGATTGCACTGATACTCGCGCTGTTGCTGGCAGTGTTACTTTCCGTGGTACCCCTCGTGGGCTCGGTGACCGGCCGTGATCAGTTACAGGCGTTCGCCCGGCCATTATCGGCAGGTTTGTTCGTATTTGTGGCACTCGCCTTTGGAATTCTGACCCATGCTTTTGTAACGGATGATTTTTCCGTGGCTTATGTGGCCAACAACAGCAACAGCATGCTGCCGTGGTACTACAAGTTCAGTGCCGTCTGGGGTGGCCACGAAGGCTCGTTGTTGCTGTGGGTGCTGATGCTTGTTGGTTGGACGCTGGCCGTTGCCGTGTTCAGCCGCCGCCTGCCGGCGGTGATGGTGTCCCAGGTATTGGCGGTTCTCGGTATGGTTACGGTGGGTTTCCTGCTGTTCACCATCATCACCTCCAACCCCTTTGACCGCACACTGCCCAATGTGCCGGCTGACGGCGCCGATCTGAACCCGCTGCTGCAGGATTTCGGTCTTATCGTGCATCCGCCGATGCTTTACATGGGTTATGTGGGCTTCTCAGTGGCTTTTGCCTTTGCCATTGCGGCCTTGATCAACGGCAAGCTGGATGCAGCCTGGGCACGGTGGTCAAGGCCCTGGACGACCGTGGCGTGGGCCTTCCTGTCACTGGGTATTGCCCTTGGTAGCTGGTGGGCCTACTACGAGCTTGGCTGGGGTGGCTGGTGGTTCTGGGATCCTGTGGAAAACGCCTCATTGCTACCCTGGTTGTCCGGCACAGCCTTGATGCACAGCCTGGCGGTCACCGAGAAACGAGGAGTCTTCAAGAGCTGGACGGTTCTGTTGGCCATTGTCACTTTCTCCCTGAGCCTGCTTGGAACCTTCCTGGTGCGTTCGGGAGTGCTGACGTCCGTCCATGCTTTCGCCTCTGATCCGGATCGCGGCACCTTCCTGCTGGTATTGCTGGCCATCACCATTATCTCCAGCCTGACCCTGTATGCGTTCCGGGCGCCGGTAGTGCATGTGCGCTCCCGTTACGGCAGCCTTTCCCGGGAGATTTTCCTGCTGCTCAATAACGTGTTGCTTGTGGCTGCCACATTGCTGGTGCTGGTTGGCACGTTGTACCCACTGGTACTGGATTACCTTGATATGGGCCGGCTTTCCA
This sequence comes from Marinobacter sp. ATCH36, assembly GCF_023555055.1. Lineage (GTDB taxonomy): Bacteria > Pseudomonadota > Gammaproteobacteria > Pseudomonadales > Oleiphilaceae > Marinobacter. The sequence continues at coordinate 102,916 of NZ_JAMJPL010000004.1, read as the reverse complement.
TTGGTGAGCCATTCTTCAACCTGACCTTCAGCCCGCTGGGTATCGCTGCCGGTCTGCTTCTTGGCGCCGGGATTTTCTCACGCTGGAAGAAGACCGACGGTGGCTGGCTGGGGCGCAAGCTGTTGTGGCCCCTGGCCATAAGCATGCTGGCGACAGCTTCTGTCATGTTGGCGTACGGCACCTTCATGCCCTGGGCCTTTGCCGGCGTCTTTGCGGCTATCTGGGTAAGCGTCGCCACGTTCTGGGATATCTGGGACAAGTCCGGTTCGAAAAAAGGCCGGCTCCATGGGCTGAAGCGTCAGTCGCGGAGCTATTACGGCATGGTGCTCGGTCACCTTGGTCTCGCCATTACCATGGCCGGCGCGACGGTTGCATCCAATTACGGTATTGAGCGGGATGTGCGGATGTCGCCGGGTGATACTGCCTCCGTGGGTGACTATCAGGTGACCTTTACCGAGATAGGCAACCGGCGGGGCAAGAACTTTACGGCGGAATACGGGCGGTTCGAGATCACCAACGATAATGGTCGGGTGGTATCCACATTGTATCCGGAGAAGCGTCAATACATGGTCCAGCGCAACACCATGACTGAGGCCGGGATTGATGCAGGCCTGTTCCGGGACGTGTTTGTGGCCATTGGTGAGCGGGTTTCCGACGACGCCTGGGCGATTCGTGTGCAGTACAAACCGTTGGTGCGCTGGTTATGGCTTGGTTCGCTGTTCATGGCTGCCGGTGGCTTCCTGGCGATTTCCGACCGCCGTTATCGCATTCGCGACAAGGCCCCTGAAAGTTATCCCTCTCCGGTACCCCAGGGCAGTGACACGCGCCGGCCTGATCCGGCAGGAGCGGCGTCGTGAAACGGGTGTTTCTGTTTATCCCGGTCATTATTGCCGCCGTACTTGGTGTTGTGCTGTTTGCTGGTATCGGCAAGGATCCCAACAAGCTGGAATCGGCACTGATTGGTAAACCGGTGCCGGAATTCCTGTTGCAAGACCTTCACGACGAGGAACGTGAACTTACCCGTGAGTTGTTCGAGGGGCAGGTGTCACTGTTGAATGTCTGGGGAACCTGGTGTCCCGCCTGCCGCGATGAACATGATGATCTGGTCTGGCTGGCCGAGGAAAAGGGTATCCGTATCGTCGGCCTGAACTACAAGGACAACCGTGACGATGCATTGGTCTGGCTGGACAGGCTGGGGGATCCGTATCAGGTATCCATCTACGATCCCCGAGGCCGGCTTGGTTTTGACCTGGGCGTCTACGGTGCACCGGAGACCTACGTGATTGATGCGGAGGGCATCGTGCGCCATCGCCATGTTGGTGTGGTTAACGAAAAAGTCTGGGAGCAGGATATCGAGCCCCTGGTCATCCGTTACAGGGAGAAAATCTGATGCTTCGTCCTGTGCTGATTGTCTTGTTGCTGGCGGTGTATGGGCCTTCATTAATGGCCGAACCGAACGATGTATACAGTTTCGAGTCCCGCTCGGAAGAGCAGAGATTCCATAACCTGATCTCGGAGCTCCGTTGCCCCAAGTGCCAGAACCAGAACATTGCAGATTCCAATGCCCCGATATCTAAAGACATGAGGGATGAGGTCTACCAGATGATGTCGGAAGGCGCCCGCAACGAAGAAATTGTTGATGCGCTGGTGGGTCGTTTCGGTGAGTTTGTGCGGTACAAACCCGAAGTGGACAGCCGGACTATCCTGCTGTGGGCTACCCCGGTAATTGCCGTCGGAGTGGGCTTGGTGGTGGTTGCCTTTATCGTTATCCGTACCCGTCGCAACGACGAGAGTGAGCCCGCGCTCAGTGACGAAGAGCGTTCCCGGGCCGCAAGAATTCTTGCCGAGGGTGACTCCGACCGCACATCCTGATTAACAGGTTTGTTTCTCCCCGGCAGCACAACGTTTCCACCCATTTTCTTTCAACGGACCATGACTGCTCCATGACACAGACTTTCTGGCTCACTGCAGCCGTATTGATCATACTTGCGCTGGCTTTCATTATCGCACCAATGTTTTTTCACCGTTCAGGCCGTCGCGCTGAGCTGGACTTGCGCAACCAGAATCTGCTGGCCTATCGAAGCCGGATGTCGGAGTTGGATCGCGAGTTTGAGGCCGGGGCAATGGATGAAGATAGCTATCGCCAGCTTCGTGAAGAACTGGCGGGTAGCATGCTGGATGACGTGCCCGATGCCGACCGTGGCGTACTGGAGTCTCCTGCCCAAGTCGGTGGTGGCAAGAGCTCCGTTGCCGTGGTGCTTGCCAGCCTGGTCATCATCCCGGCTGCTGCAGTGTTTCTGTATCAGCAATGGGGGGCTTTGGACGATGTTGAGCAGTTCCGTGCCATGCAGGAAATGATGGCGGCGGACGGGGACCGGCTGGGCCAGATGCAGGAGCTCACAGCCCAACTGCGTGAACGACTCGAAGAAAGCCCGGAGAATACCGATGGCTGGGCGATGCTGGGCCGGACCTATATGCGCCTGGAACAATACAGCGATGCAGCCTGGGCCTTTGAACGGCTTGCCGGCAGCATTGACAATGACGACAACGGCAAAGCGGTAGCATGGGGTCTGTCTGCGCAGGCTCAGTTCTTCCTGAGCCAGGGGGACCTGACCCCGGAGGTTTCCGATGCCATTGAGAAAGCCAGGACCCTGAATCCGGATGAGGTCAATGCGCTGGGATTGCTGGGTATCTATGCGTTCGGTCAGGAAAATTACGAAGAGGCCATTGGTTACTGGGAACGCATCGTTGAAGTGGCGCCGGACCACCCTCAGATTGGCTCCATTCGCCAGGGTATTGATCAGGCCTATCAGCGCCTCGGTCGCGAGGCGCCAACCGAAAGCGCGGAGGTCGCATCCGGGCCGGGCGTGACGGTTCGGGTAGAGATTGACGAATCGTTTCGCGACGATATTCCAGAGGACACCACGCTGTTTGTGTTGGCCCGGAGTGCCAAAGGTGAGGGTGGCCCGCCACTGGCAGTTGCCCGGCTGACAGCCGGCCAGTTGCCGGCGGAAGTGCGTCTGGATGACCGTTTCAATATGTCACCGGATTCTAAGCTGTCTGAGGCCAGTGAGGTGCGTGTGCAGGCACGGCTGTCACGGTCAGGAAATGCGCGGCCCCAGGCGGGCGACTGGGAAGGTCAACTGGATGAACCGGTTGCGGTAACCGGTACTGACACCGCCCCGGTCACTCTGGTTATTGACACCCAACTGGTGAACTAGCCGTTTCAGCTGGTTCTGAGCCCGTCGGGGTAAAGCGGCGGTAACGATTTACCCGAATCGACGGGCTTGGCAGCGCCGCGAATCCGGATCAGTGTTGCTACCAGGCGGTCTCCATTCCAGGTTGATGCCTGCTGTTCCGGTGTTCCGAATAGTCGGTGTTGCAACTGTTCAATCCCGGCCGCCAGCTCCTTATCCTGCAGGACACGGTTAACGTCCACCACGCTGCGAAAACTGGCTTCCGGATGCTGTACCGCCATCCAGCGCACCAGCAACTCGGTTGTCCTGGGTGAGCCTGCCCGGGCTGACTCGCAAAGTTCCCTGAACAGCGTTTTTTCACGGATGCCCAGAGGATTTTCCGGCGCAGGTTCGGGCCGCGATGCGCGTCGTGACAACCACCAGGCCGCAAGGGTTACCAGCCAGGCCGCCAAAAGGGCCGCCGTAGCCAACGGCCAGAAACCAGGGTCGGTATTCCTTTCGGCTGTATTGTCCGTGCCACTCCCTTCTTCTTGAGTCGCATCTGCCTGGCCGGGTGAGTCGGTGGGCAATGTCTCAATCTGACCGGGAATCGCCTCAATTGTCAGAGTCCTGGCCGGAACCACCGCGACCCGTTCGGTGTCACTTTCGGTATCCCACCAGGGTATCCGGATTTCAGGCAGTACCAGCTCCCCCGGTTGCACTGGCACCAGCGCTGTTGTCTGTGTCAGCTGTGATGCCAGCCCCTCACTGCCAGGAGTTGTCGTGCGCTCTGACTTCTCCGGATAGGCACGGATGCCGTCGGGCACCTGTTCCGGAAAGGGCGGTAGTGTCTCCGAGGGTAAGCCATCAGCCTGCAGATTGAGGGTTCGGGTGAGGTTCTGGCCGGCCGTCAGTGTCTGGTTCTGTGGCAGCCCGGATTCGCTCAGCTCCAGGTTACCTGCCGGCAGCCAGGTATCCCCACTGAAACCTGCGGGAACTCCCTTGACGGGTACGTCGAACAGGGTGGCGTTGTCGCGGAGGAATTTCAGCTGTCCGTCGTTGTTGCGTGCCTGCCCCTCAAATCTGATGGGCCGCAGGCTGAGTTGTCCTTCCCGCTGAGGGAAAATGGCGTATCGTCGCTCGACCACCCGGTAACGAACACCGTCCCGGTAGCGGGTGTACTCGTTCTGCTTGCCCAGTGATTCGACGATGGCGTGGGGATGCTCCGGTTCTGACAGCTCACCGCGAATCAGATTGCCTGTGAAGAACAGCTTGACGGTAAGGACCAGCTGCTCCTGCACGTAGACTTCGTCCTTGTCCGCCGCCAGTTCGATGAAACTGTCCCGCGAGGCATCTGCTTTCTGGTCTGGAGCCCTGCCACTGATGACCTGAATAGTAACCGGGTCGGATTCTGAGTCCCGGAATTTCAACGCCGGAATCGTCAAATCTCCGGTGGTTTTCGGGGCCAGTTGATAGGTCCAGGTGATTTCGCCGATCATTTCGTTGTTGATGGTGCGGATGGAATACTGCTGATTGCGGGCCAGGATATCGAAATCACCCTCTACTTTCTCGATATCCGGTTTCGGCAGGCTGGACATGTCGAAATCAAACAGATTGCCGAGGTTGATGTCGATTTTGGTGGTGCCTTTTACGGTCAGAGTCAACACTTCGCCTTGATACAGGCGGGTTCTGTCAGGCTCCACGGTCAGGTTATTTGCGGCCATAGCCTGCCCGGCCATGGTCAGAAGCAGCGACATCAGAATTAACGGATAGATCAGCCGGCTTACCATGGTGTATCGCCCTCGTCAGATGGTGTTTCCCGTTCCTGGTACTGTTGCAGGAATTTTCTTCGCAGCAGGCCGCCAGGATTGTCGGGTACACGCCTGAGCCACTGCTCCTGGCCCTGGCTCAGTGGCGAGGTCTCCAGCTCTGCTGGTGAGCGGGATTCCTGGCTGTCGGCTCCCTCATCGGTACTTTGGTCATTCTGCCCCGATGGCGGCTCCTGCTGCTGGTTGTCGCCGTCGCTCCGGGACTGGCTTTCCTGTTGCTGATTATTGCGCTGGTTATCCTGCTGCTGGTCACCTGGCTGACCGGAGGGGTCACCCTGCTGGTTCTGGCTGTCGGAGCCGTCCTGGGAGTCCTGCTGGTCGCCCTGTTGTTGCTGGCCCCCTTGCTGATCGGAGGATTCATCTCCCTCACCACCAGATTGGTTCTGTTGTTGTTCCAGAAGCTGTTTTACCAGGTCGCGATTGAATTGCGCATCCTCGTTGTCCGGGTGCGTTTCAATGGCTTTGCTGTAGGCATCCAGGGCTTCTTCCAGTTTGCCAGCACGCGCCAATGCGTTGCCGCGATTGTATTCCGCCGAGGGAGTGTCAGCGCCGGCAAAGGCTTGTGCAGCCTTGTCATAATCTCCCTTCCGGTAGAGTGCGCTGCCGCGCCAGCCGGGGTCATCCAGAATCCGTGCCGCCCGGTCGGGATCTTTTTCAATGAGTTCCGGCGCCCGCTGGTCCTGTCGCGACCAGAGGCTTTCCCAATCCAATGCCATGGCCGGGCGAGGCGTAAGTGGCAACAGGGTAAGCAGCAGCATAGCCATGGCGCCGCGGCGCCAGCCAATAAGCGCCAGCGGGGCTGCCAGCCAGAGTAACCAGTATCCATCATCCTGCCAGCGGTTGACGGTCAGATTCCGATCGCTGTCTTCCCAATCGGCAGAGTCGATGGGGCGGAGCTCCAGTGCAAGAATGTCATCATCGGTGATGGTCACCCTGTGGCTGTTGCCGCCGTTTCTGCTTGCCAGATTGGCCATGCTGTCCGGGTTGGCCCGGGTAATAACGATGTCATCGTTGTCCCTGATGAACCCCTGGCGGGCCAATGGGATCGGCCCGCCCTCTGCAGTGCCGACGGTAAGTGTGCTCAGTGCGAAAGGGCTGGTCGCCAGGTGATCGGTGATCCGCTGGCGATAGCGTTCTCCCACATCGTCTGCGATCAGTAGCAGGCGTCCGTTGCCGGGCGCTCCCTGTTCCAGCAGGTCCAGCCCGCGTTCGATTCCCAGATCCGCGCGATTGCCGGCAGCGGGCATGATAACGGGTTCCAGCACGTCCAGCATGCCTTCGATGGTGTTGCGGTCGTCCGTTAACGGCGTGACAACATGGGCATCTGCCGCATATACCACCAGTGCTGTCAGAGCTCCTTCACGGGCTTTAAGGATGTCGCGGATTTTGCGTTTGGCGACGGTTAGCCGATCTGGTTCCACATCAGTGGCCAGCATGGACAGTGAGAGATCCAGCACGATAACCAGACTGTCGTTTTGCTGCTGTAATGGGGTGGGAGCCTGCCGCCAGGATGGCCCGGAAAGCGCGAACGCCAGTACAACCACCGCTGCCACTGCCGGCCATATCAGGGATTTTCGCGGCGAGCCTGCTGCGCCCGATTGGCTGATCAAGGGCCGCAGCAACTTCGCGGGAATGATTCTGCCCCAGCCACTATCACTCTGCTGGAAGCGCCGTAGAAGCAGTGGCAGGAGCAGGGCAGCGAGTAACAGGAGCAGCCACAATGGGCGAAGGAAATGAAATTCAGCCATTGCGGGCCTCCTGCGCCGTGTCAGAGGGTTGGCGCCTGACTCTCGCCAGCCTGCCCCCTTGCATCAATAGCCATATCAGGGCTGCAATGCCCGCAGGCCAAACGTAGAGTTCAGTCACCGGCCGATAGTGTTTGCCCTCCAGCTCGATGGGCTCCAGCTGATTGATACTTTCATAAATCAGCTCCAGCTCGGGCAGGCTGCGGGCACGGAAATACTCACCGCCGGTCTGCTGTGCTATGCGTTTCAGCAGTTGCTCGTCCAGATCCCGGGACGGGTTCACCCGGCGGGAACCCAGCAGCCCACGCTGCACCATGGACTCAGCACCAATGCCGATGGTGTAGATACGTACGCCGGCGGCGCTGGCTATCTCGGCGGCCTTGTCCGGTGCAATTTCTCCGGCGGTATTGGCGCCATCGGTCAGCAGTATGACCACCCGTTGTTCTTGCGGCCGGTCCCGAAGGCGTTTGATCGCCAGGCCGAGCGCGTCGCCAATGGCAGTCGCTCGCCCGGCCATGCCAATGCCGGCCTCGCTGAGCAGGGTTTGCACCGTTGCCCGATCAAACGTCAGGGGTGCCTGGATGTAGGGTTCGGTACCAAACAGCAGGAGCCCGAGCCGGTCGCCTTCGCGGCGCTGGATAAAGTCATCCAGCACCCGCTTGACAGCGTGCAACCGGTTTATGCTGCGGCCCTGTATCACCATATCCTGTTCATCCATGGAGGGGGAAATGTCCACCGCCAATAGCAGATCTCGCCCGCTAACGGGCATTTGTATCTGCTCACCCACGTGCTGTGGCCTGGCCATTGCCACCACCAGCAAAAGCCAGATCAGAAACAGAAGCAGCTGTTGCCACCGGGGAACCCGGCTGCCGCTGCGGCTGACACCGGGCAGATCGGATAACCAGTGGCCCACGGGGAACACCGGCGCCTCTACTGGCTGGCTGCTGCGGCGACGCAAACGCATAAGCAAGGGTAACAGTGCCAGTAACAATACCCAGGGATAGGCGAGGCTCAGCATTTCTGGCCTCCCAACCATACCCGCGCGAACGTCAGCGCTTCTGCGGGGCTGCACTCCGGCGATGGCTGCCAGGCGCTGTTGACCATGGCTTCGACCACGGGCCGGAATGCCACCCGGTCTTTCGGGCTGGTTTCAAGCAGGAAGCGAACCCAGGACTCGCCGGACAGGGACTCCGGTACCTGTTCCGGGTAGCGCATTCGGGCCGACTGTTTCAGCAGCCGGTTCAGCGCGGCGAACCATTGGTTGTCCGCCGAAGCGTTTTGTTCCAGACGTTGTAATTCCTTTTTGGCTGAGCCCAGCCAACGGTTCCTGCGCTGTTTCCGCCGTATATAAACGAACACCACGACAGCCAGGCCGATGATAATGGCCAGCAGAATCCACCAACCCGGCGCCGGGGGCCAGAAGCCTCCGGGTTGCGGCAGGTGTATGTCTCTGAGCTGGCTCAGTGGATCCTGTTCCATCATGGGCTTGAAGTGGTCCTGTTATCCAATGTGGCCACGGGGGCCGAGCAGTGTCTGTAGTATCAGTGCAGGCTGATCGCTGGTCATCACGTTGGCCGGTTGTACCCCTGCCGTACGGAAGCATTCTTCCAACGCTTCGGTATGCTGCCGTACCTTTTCGGCATACGCTTGCTTAAACCGGGGGTTGCTGCTGTCAAACCACACCGGTCCGTCCTCGCTGGCAATTGCGAAGCGTCCGCTGTCGGGCAGTTTCAGTTCCAGCGGGTCAATAACTCTGAGTGCGCTGACGGTGTTGTGACGCGCCAGCGCCCCGAGCAGTCGTGATGTGTCTCCGGTAATGTTGAGAAAATCACTGATCACGAAAATACGACTGCCGGTATGGGCAACCCGGCGCGCCTCACGTAGCGCTGTATCGAGGTCACAGCCTTTCTCAACGGCCTGCTGCAGGCCCCGGTCGTCAGGGGATACTCTCTGCTGCTGGGCCAGGGTATCCAGCAGCCGGAGCACCGATTTCTTGCGGCGCGCAGGTCGCTGAACGCTTAACTCTCTGCCATTGAAAACGATGCCCCCCACCTGATCCCCGGACCAGAGCGCGAGCCATGCCAGAATACCGGCCAGCTGTGCGCAGCGGACCTGCTTGTAGGCGCCGGTACTGGCGAAAAACAGGGAAGGGCCAAGATCACACAATAGCAGGACCGGACGCTCACGCTCCTCTTCATAAAGCTTGGTATGCGGGGATTGTCTTCGGGCGGTTACCCGCCAATCAATACTGCGTATGTCGTCACCGGGCTGATACTGGCGCACTTCTGCAAAAGCCATCCCCCGACCCCTGCGTGGGGAACGCTGCAGGCCTGCCTGGCGCGATCTTACCGGCCTCGCCGCCGGCAACTTCAGGGCGCGGGCATCCGCCTGAAGCCGGATTAGTTCGGGCAGGGAAATGTGTGTGCCTGGTTCGGTTGCGGTCATGGTCACGGATTCAGGCAGTAACCGGAACGCGGTCGATCAGTCGCTGGATAATGGCATCTGCCGTCAGTCCCTCGGCTTCGGCTTCGAAGGTCAGCAGGATGCGGTGCCTGAGTACATCGAAGGCGATACTACGGACATCATCCGGGCTGACATAATCGCGGCCTTCGAGCCAGGCCATAGCGCGGGCGCAGCGGTCCAGTGCAATGGTGCCCCGGGGGCTGGCGCCAAAAGCAGTCCAGCGGGCAAGCTCGGGATCGAGAGTGGCCGGATCCCTGGTTGCCAGTACCAGCGCCAGCAGGTACTGCTCGACAGTCTCCGACATGTAGATGTCGGAAACCTCGTTACGGGCCTCAAAAACCTGATCTGCGGTCAGGCGTACTTCGGCGGCAACCTGCCCGCGCCGGTAGTCGTTTCTTGCCAGATGCAGGATGGCTTTCTCGGCTTCAGCCGACGGGTAGTCGATGACCACGTGCATCAGGAACCGGTCCAACTGTGCCTCGGGGAGCGGGTAGGTGCCCTCCTGTTCGATCGGGTTCTGGGTGGCCATGACCATGAATAACCGGTCCAGCGGAAAGGTACGCATACCCACACTGACCTGGCGTTCTCCCATGGCTTCCAGTAACGCAGACTGGACCTTGGCAGGCGCACGGTTGATCTCGTCTGCCAACACCAGGTTATGGAAAATAGGTCCATGCTGAAATTCGAACTGCCCTGTTTCCGCCCGGTAGATCTCACTGCCGGTCACGTCTGATGGCAGCAGGTCCGGCGTAAACTGGATGCGGTGAAAGTCGCCCTCCAGATGATCGGCCAGTGCCTTGATCGCTGTTGTTTTGGCGAGGCCGGGGGCCCCTTCCACCAGCAAGTGGCCATCGGCCAGCAGTGCAATCAGCAAGCGGTCCACCAGTTTTTCCTGGCCGATAATTCTTTTTGCTAACTGAGACCTCAGCTCGCCAAATGTATGCTGTAAAGCCATCGGTAGTGTCTGCTCCTGGTATAGAGATGCCCTAATTGATACGCATAAGTAGTTGTCGCAGTTTTCGCATCTGGGGGGCAAAAATCAAGGCTTTGACTATGCTTATGTGACAGTACGCCGATTACGTTTATTTCACACTCACAGAGGTCGACTATGAATGCGCTGACCATCGCCAGCAAGGAACAGTTTTTTCAGCAGCTGGACGAAGCCTTCGCCGAAAAAATAGCCAAAACCGAAGCGAAAAAGATCAGTGAATTCGCGAAACAGCATTATGCCCATGTTCCGCTCGAAGAGCTTGTGAGTCGCCGGTTTTCCGATACCTACGGCGCCATACTGGCGGCCTGGAAGTTTCTCCAGAAACGCACGGCCGAAGAAACCCCGGTGGCTGTGTTCAACCCCGAACTGGAAACTGATGGCTGGCAGTCGACGCATTCCGTTATTTTCATTCTCCATCCGAATATGCCGTTCCTGATTGATTCTCTGCGGATCGCGATCAATCAACGCGAGATTGGCACCCATTCTATCCAGCATTCGATCCTTCAGGTGGAGCGTGATGCTCAGGGCAAGGTGAAGAAACTGCACCCGCCCAAGAAAAAGGTCGATGGTGGTAATCACGAGGCATTTATTGTCCTGGAGATTGACCGGCACAGTAATCCGGAGGATCTGAAATCCCTGGAAGAGGTGTTTCAGATCATTCTTCATGAAGTCCGGATTGCGGTCAGTGATTTTCCGCTTGTCACCGAAAAAGTCAGTGAAATTATCAGCGAGCTCGACAATACCACGGCTGGTATTGACGCAGAGTACAAGGAAGAGGCCAAGGCATTCCTGGACTGGCTTGTCAGGGATCATTTCACCTTCCTGGGATACGATGAGTACGATTTTGCCAAGGACAAGAGCGGGCTGGTTGTTCGCCGTGTCGAAAATTCCGAGTTGGGTATTCTCCGGGTCAACAATGAGCGACCGGACAAGGTCAGGCTCAACGAGTTGCCGCAACGCACCCGGCATGAAATGACCCGCACCGACGATATATTCATCTTCGCCAAGTCGGCGCAACGATCACGGGTGCATCGGCCGGCCTATCCGGACTACATTGCCGTCAAGAAGTTCAACAGCAAAGGTGAAGTGGTCGGTGAGCGGCGTTTCCTCGGCCTGTATACCTCCCGTGTCTACAACGAGCGCCCGGACGAGATTCCTCTGCTGCGCCGCAAGTTCCATACCGTTATGAGGCGCTCCGGTTTTCTGCGGGCAGATTACTCGGGCAAGGAGCTGGATCAGATACTCACGGTGTACCCCCGTGATGAGCTGTTCCAGATCGAACCCAATGAGTTGCTGTCAGTCGCCAAGAGTATCCTGTACATCCAGGAGCGCCGCCGGATTGAGCTGTTCATGCGCGAGGATGTCTACGGTCAGTTTGTAACCTGCCTGGCGTTTTTTCCACGTGATATCTATAACACGGAACTGCGCCTGAAAGTGGAGCGGGTGTTGCGAGAAAGGCTTGAGGCAGAGGACATTGAGTTCGTAACCCACTTCTCCGAATCGGTTCTGGCCCGGGTGCAATTCACAGTGCGCGTGCCCCTGGTGGAAAACCGTCAGTTGCCAATCTCGGAAATACGGGAAACGGTAATCAGTCTTGCCCAGTCATGGCGCGATGGCCTGTTGGAAGCGTTGAACGAGGCTTACGGCGAAGAGCAGGGCAACGAATTGTTCCGGCTTTATTCCGCCGGTTTTCCAGCCAGCTATAAGGACATGTTCTCGCCACGGCGCGCAGCCATAGACCTCGAACACATTGCCGGAGCAGCCAGCGAAAAGCATCTCACGATGAGCTTCTACCGGGCACTCGAAGAGGACGAGAGTACGCTGCACTTCAAGCTGTTCTATCCCGATGAGACTCTCCCACTGTCTGATGTTATGCCGATTTTTGATAATCTCGGCTTCCGGGTTATCGGAGAACATCCGTTCGAAGTCACTGATCGCCTCGGACGAACAGTCTGGATCCATGATTTCACCTTGCGGTCGTATACTGGAACCGTGGTGGATATTCACCGTATTCGCCCCATCTTCGAGGATCTGTTCCGCCGGGTCTGGTATGGCGAGGCGGAAAACGATGCCTTTAACCGGTTGCTGTTGTCTTCTTACATGAGCTGGCGGGAAATTGCCCTGCTTCGCACCTTTGCGCGCTACATGCGCCAGATCCGTTTCTCCAACAGCCAGACTTTCATTTCCAATACCCTCGTCAATCATGTGGACCTGACGCGGCTGTTACTCGAGTTCTTTGAGGTGCGCTTCAACCCCGCGCGCTACCAGAGTGAGGGAAAGAGCAAGGCCGCCCAGCAGAAGCTGGAAATCGAGTTTAATGCCGGTCTTGATGGTGTGGATAACCTCAGTGAGGACCGGGTGCTGAGATTGTTCCTGGAATTGATGCAGGCGACCCTGCGTACCAACTATTACCAGCCTGACAAGGAGGGGCGCACCAAAAGTTATATCAGCGTCAAGTTCGACCCGTCACAGATTCCGGACGTGCCGCTGCCGCTGCCCATGTTCGAGATTTTCGTCTACTCGCCAAGGGTTGAAGGTGTTCACCTGCGTGGCGGTAAAGTAGCTCGTGGTGGTTTGCGCTGGTCCGACCGATTCGAAGACTACCGCACCGAGATTCTCGGGCTGGTCAAGGCGCAACAGGTCAAAAATGCCGTTATCGTGCCGGTAGGGGCCAAGGGCGGTTTCGTCGCCAAACAGTTGCCCGATATATCAGATCGCGAGGCTTTCCAGGCGGAAGGCGTGGAAGCCTATAAGACCTTTATCCGGGGTTTGCTGGATATTACCGACAATCTGGTGGATACCGGCATTCAACCGCCGGAGTCGGTTATCCGTCACGACGAAGACGACCATTATCTGGTCGTTGCAGCAGACAAGGGCACCGCGACTTTCTCGGATATAGCCAATGGCCTGGCTGCCGAATACGGTTTCTGGATGGGTGATGCGTTTGCTTCTGGCGGAAGCAACGGCTATGACCATAAGAAAATGGGCATTACCGCCCGCGGTGCCTGGGTATCCGTGGAACGGCATTTCCGGGAGCTGGGCATCAATCCCGCCCTGGATGAAATTACCGCTATCGGCATCGGCGACATGGCCGGAGATGTGTTCGGTAACGGCTTGCTGTCTTCGGAGAAAATAAAACTGGTGGCGGCCTTCAACCACATGCATATTTTTATCGACCCGTCGCCAGATCCCGCCAAGAGCTACAAGGAGCGCAAGCGTTTGTTCGAGTTGCCGCGTTCGTCCTGGACCGATTACGACTCCGGCCTGATTTCCAAGGGCGGGGGCGTATTCAACCGCAGCGCCAAGTCGATTCCCCTCAGCCCGGAGATGAAAAAACTGCTTGGCATCAAGTCTGACCGCGTGCCCCCTAATATGCTGATTACGCATATTCTCAAGGCTCAGGCCGATTTGCTGTGGATTGGTGGCATTGGCACCTACGTGAAGGGTAAGGGCGAGTCTCATGCTGATGTTGGTGATAAGGCGAACGATGCATTGCGGATAGACGGTTCGGAGCTTCGCTGCAAGGTCATAGGCGAGGGCGGTAATCTGGGAATGACCCAGTTCGGGCGGATTGAGTTTGCCCTCAAAGGTGGACGACTGAACACCGACTTCATCGACAATTCTGGTGGTGTGGACTGCTCGGATCACGAAGTGAATATGAAAATCCTGCTGAACCGAGCCATTGCCATGGGAGACCTCACCGGCAAGCAGCGCAACACCATGCTTGAGGAAATGACGGATGACGTTGCCGCACTGGTTCTGAAAAACAACTATCGGCAGGCCCAGGCAATCAGCATTGCCAGTGTTGAGGCGGTTACCCGGCTGGAGGAATACCGGCGTTTGATGAACACCATGGAAAGCGAAGGCAAGCTCAATCGCAGCCTGGAGTTCCTGCCGGATGATGAAACTCTCTCGGAGAGGAAGCTGGATAAAAAAGGGCTTACCCGCCCTGAGCTGTCGGTGTTGATATCCTACGTCAAAGGCGATCTGAAGCAGACCCTGATTGCCAGTAGCCTGCCCGACGAACCCTTGCTGGCAGGGGAGATGTACAAGGTGTTTCCCAAGGATCTGACCCGCAAGTTCTCGAAGGAGCTGGGCGAACACCAGTTGCGTCGGGAGATCATCGCTACCCAGATTGCGAATGATATGGTCAATCACATGGGCATCACCTTTGTTGAGAGGCTGAGACAGTCAACCGGTGCAGATGCCGCATCCATCGCGCTGGCGTGGATTATAGCCCGGGATGTTTTCCGCCTGGACACCTGGTGGGACAAGATCGAATACCAGGATTACTTCATTCCGGCAAATTTACAGATGGAGCTTATGGGCGATCTGATGCGCCTGATTCGCCGGGCAGTGCGCTGGCTGCTCCGTAATCGCCGGGCCGAACTCAGTATCCAGAGTCACATGGAGAGGTTTGCCGACAGCGTCTGGAAAATTACGGCGGACCTGCCGGATTACCTGGGAGACCAGGCCCGGGCAGACTGGAAGAAGCGATACGATGAACTGGTGGGGTCGGGGCTGCCTGAGGATCTCGCTGCTGTGGTCTCTGGTACCAGCTACCTCTACTCGTCATTGGGTATTATCGAGGCAAAAGAAGCGACCGGCATGCCACTGAAAACCGTTGCCAATCTCTATTATGACCTTGGAGACAAGCTGGATCTCAACTGGTTCGCCAATGCCATTGCGGCTCTGGTTCCGGCCTCTCACTGGCAGGCACTGGCAAGAGAGAGCTTCCGGGAGGACTTGGACTGGCAGCAGCGGGCACTTACCACGGGCGTGCTCAAGCTGGCGGAAAAACCCGCTGACGTTGAAAGGTGTGTCGAGAACTGGATGCAGCGGCACGCCGCCATGATCTATCGCTGGAGAGCCATGCTCACCGAGCTGAAGGGCGTGAGGGAGCCGGAGTATGCAATGTTCTCGGTGGCTCTGCGGGAATTGCTGGATCTGGCCCAGACAACCATGCACGAACAGTACGATGAGGCGGTAACTCCGACCTCTTGAGTATTGCTTTATGACATCAATTGCCGTTCAATTCCGGCAACTTGAATTGGAAGACAGGAGGTTTGATGGGCCAGCTCGATAATTTGCTGAATAAAAACAGGGCCTGGGCGGACAGCATCAAGGGTCAGGACCCTGATTTTTTTGCCCGGCTTTCCAATCAGCAGGCCCCGGAGTACCTCTGGATTGGCTGTGCCGACAGCAGGGTGCCGGCCAACCAGATTGTGGATCTCATGCCCGGGGAACTGTTTGTGCACCGCAATGTTGCGAACGTCGTGGTGCACACGGATTTCAATTGTCTGTCGGTAATCCAGTTCGCCGTTGATGTGCTCAAGGTGAAGCACATCCTGGTCGTGGGCCATTATGGATGCGGTGGGGTGAAGGCCGCCATGCATAATGAAGGCTTTGGCCTGATATCGAATTGGCTGCGTCATGTTCAGGACGTTCGTGACAAGCATCAGGATGTGCTCGACGGGTTGGCATCGGATCAGGATCGCATCGACCGACTGTGTGAGCTTAACGTGGTTGAGCAGGTTGGCCATGTGTGTCAGAACAGTATTGTCCAGGAAGCCTGGCGCAGGGGCCAGCCTTTGACCGTTCACGGTTTCGTCTATGACGTGGCTGACGGTATTCTGCGGGATATGGGGCTTTCCATTGGCTCCGAGGCGGACCGCGAAAGCATCAAGCAGAACAGCGTTGACGAGTTGGTGTTACGGCCGGTGCGCTCGGGACGTCAAAAAACATGACGCAAAAGGTGTCGAAGTGTGCCAAGTATTCGTGGTGAGTGCCGCTGTCTGATCCGGACTGGAATAGCCCAATAATGCCTGCGTTGCCTAACTCCCACGAAGCCCTGTTGAGAAACCGCGAATACTTGCGTGGCCGTCTGGCGGTGCTCGGCCCCCTGGATATCGCCGTGGTTCCGGCCCTGGCGGAATCCGGACTGGTGATGACGGAGCATTATGGTCTGTGGGAGAGACTGCAGAACCTCGCTGGCTGGGCGGTGGCATTCGGCTACGATGATCCTGCTTTAACGCCTGCTGCCGCTGATACGATTGTAGTCTTCCTGCCCAAGGCGAGGGCCGAACTGGCTCTGCGGCTGGAGCTTGCGCGCTGGCTTGCCGCAAACGGCGCCCGGCTGATTCTCGTCGGCGAAAAAAAGGAAGGTATCGCTGGCGCCGTGAAACAGCTCAAAGCCATGGCGCCCGCGGCCGTAAAGTTAGACAGTGCCCGCCATTGCCAGGTCTGGCAGGCCGACGACCTTCAGCCGGCGGAAACCTTTGATGTGCACCAGTGGCTCGAATGGCATCCGGTTGACTGCGGGGGTATTCGCTTCGAAGTAGCCGGGTTACCCGGCATCTTCAGTGCGGGCGAGCTGGATACCGGCACAGCAATGCTTCTGGAATCGCTGGCCGATTATCCGCTGACGCAGGGACCGGTGCTGGATTTCGCGTGTGGCGCCGGCGTTATTGGTACCTGGCTTCAGCTCTATCAGCGTTCAAACGGGCAGTCAGCAGCGCCAGTCGATGGCCTGGATGTGCAGTCCCAGGCTGTTATCTGCGCGCGCTCGACGTATCAGCGCGCCCAGGTAAGCGGTGCTATTACTGCCTCGGATGGCCTGTCTCGCATCGAGGGCAAATACGCTTCGGTACTGAGCAATCCGCCGTTCCACACCGGTATCCGGACCGATACATCAATGACCGAGCAGTTTCTGCAGCAGGTGAAAGAGCATCTGGAGCCGGGGGGCGAATTACGCCTTGTTGCTAATAGTTTCCTGCCTTACGAAGAGCTTATTCGCCGCCATATAGGGCCAGTTAAGGTCATTGCCGGTGACAGGCGGTTTACCGTCTGGTCCGCCCGGCGTCATTGAACTGTCGCACGGTTGTCATACGCTCGTCATTGCCATCGGACAAGGTATTGATAGTTTTTGAGCAGGCCGGTGGGAGAAGCCGATGCATCAGTACCGGAGTATTTTTATTTCCGATGTACACCTGGGGTCAGCCGACTGCCAGGCAGATTACCTTCTGGATTTTCTCGACAATGTCAGCTGCGACACGCTGTACCTGGTAGGGGATATTGTCGATCTGATTGCCATGCAGCGCAGGGTGTATTTTCCGCAAGCCCACCAGGCAGTAGTGCGAAGGCTTATGGCCATTGCCGCAGCCGGCACCAGGGTGATCTATTTGCCCGGCAACCACGATGACTTTCTCCGGCATTTTTGTGGCCAGACCCTGGCGGGAATCGAGCTGAAACAAAAAGCGATTCACACCACCGCGGACGGCCGCCGATTCATGGTATGCCACGGTGATCAGTTTGATCAGGTAGTGAGATGCAGCCCACTGATGCTGCTGGTGGGAGACCGCGCACATGGTGTTTTGTTGCGCCTGAATCGCTGGTTCAATGCCTGGCGAAGAATGCGAGGAAAACCCTACTGGTCTTTGGCAGCCTGGGTGAAGAGCCGTATCGGTAAAGCCAGGTCGTTCATTCGCCGCTTTGAAATTGCCGCCCTGACAGCAGCAGAACGTGGCCACTATGACGGCTTTATCTGCGGCCACATCCACTCGGCAGGCTTTCTGCGCAGCCAGGAGGGTCTGTACTGCAATGACGGGGACTGGGTTGAGCACTGCACTGCACTGGTGGAGCAACAGGATGGCCGCCTGGACATTCTGCATTGGTCCGAGCAGCCCGCCATTATCGCCACTGAGCCGGCTGAGCCAGCGCCAGAATTTGCCGGTGGGTACAGGCCCGTTATCGATGTGTTGTCGCCGGCGTTTATTGAAAGCATCAACGCGACGCCCAGGTAGGGCTTTTTTGGGCGCGAAAAAAAGCCCCTGGGGTGAGGGGCAAAAGAGGTTGGCTTCCAAAAAAACGGAGCAACCTGAAATCGTCAGCTAAGAGTAGGGTTAATTTCTAGAATAATCAGCCTAGAATACCCGCTGTTTCGTAACCGAAGAGCGGAAGCCCGACATGACAACCGACGTGCTGGAAGTGAGTGGTATCTCCCTGGCTCTGAAGCGTCCCGGTGGTGGGCATTCATTGCGGGCCTGGGACGCGGCTGACGAGCAATTGCTGGAACAGACTTTTACTCGCTTTACGCCCGAATCCGGTCTTCGTGTGCTCATTATCGATGACCAGTTCGGCGCGCTGACGCTCGGGCTGGCATCATTTACCCCGGCTTCCTTCGCTGACAGCAGTTCGCTGGCATCCGCTTTGATCATGAATACGCCTTCCGGACAGGATGTGGTGGTGCCATCAAGTTGGCTGGCGCCCCCGAAAGGACCATTTGATCTGGTGGTCATGCGCATTCCAAGACAGCTGGACTATCTTGTCTGCCTTTTGCGTTGGGTAAACGGGTTGATCGATCCTGACGGCACGCTCATCGCCGGCGGTATGATCAAGCATTTGCCGGACAGCAGTGCCAGCGTATTCGCGGATCTGGTGCACACACGCGAAGTGTGCCCGGCCCGCAAGAGGGCGCGGGTCATTGTTGCCGGTCCCGGAGACAGAACCCTGAGGAACTGGGATGATTTCTGGAAGGGCTACCTATTGCCGCACCTGGAACATAATATCAGCGCCATGCCCAACGTATTCGCCAGGGATCGGCTGGATATTGGCACCCGGCTGCTTCTGCCGTTAGTTACACGCCACGCTGCGGACCTGGCGCCCGGGACCAGAGTATTGGACCTTGCTTGTGGCAATGGTGTGCTGGGCCTGACGGCATTGGCGGAAAACCCGGCGTTGGCGGTGACATTTTCAGATGTCTCCAGCCAGGCTGTGGTCAGTGCCCGTGACAATGCTTCAGAGGCGTTCCCGGAAGCCGAAGTTGCATTCCATCATAGCGATGGTATTCCGGAGGATGCCGGACGTTTCGGGCTGGTCCTGCTGAACCCGCCATTTCACGAGGGCGGCGTGGTTGGCGATCACATTGCCCTGCGGCTGTTCCGGCAGGTCGTCCGCCATCTGGAACCTGGCGGACGAATGCTGATGGTGGGAAATCGTCACCTCGGGTATCACCGCAGCCTCAGGCGCTTTTTTTCAACGGTTCGCCAGTTGGAGGCCGACCCGAAGTTTGTGGTGTTCGAGGCTGGTAATCAGGAAGCTGGTCGGTCGTAGCCCATTCTCGCCAGGGTATCGACGATGGTCTGGGTCTGGCTGTCAATTTCGATATTTACCCGGGTGCCGGTCGAGGCGTCGCCAAAAGTGGTGGCCCGCAGGGTTTCCGGAATCAGGTACACATTAAAACGGTTGTCCTGAACCTCCCCAATGGTCAGGCTGCAACCGTTAATGGCAATGTAGCCCTTCGGAAAGATGTATCTGGCCCAGAATTCCGGCACTTCGAACTCCAGGGTGCAATTATTCTCGGGCCGGTTAATTGCCACAATGTCTGCGGTGGTGTGAACGTGACCAGACAGCAGGTGCCCTCCGATCTCGTCGCCGATCCTGGCAGCCCTCTCGAAATTAATCCGGTCCCCGGCCCTGAGGTCTCCCAGGGTGGTGGCGCGCAGTGTCTCCTGCATGGCATCGAAGTAGAGCCGGTTTCCCTCCTGCCGGGTGACTGTGAGGCAGGTGCCATTGATTGCGACGGATGCTCCAATGGTAACGCCGTGAACCTGCTCCTCGGGAAAACGGATGGCGAAGCTTGTAAGCCCCGGCTCAGTGGATAAATTGTCAATGGTGGCAACACCCTGAACAATACCTGTAAACATTCATGCCTCTTCAACGGATTGCGGCCGGTAATGGCTTCATGGTAGGAACCAAGGATAGCGATAGCATGCGGCCATGCCAAGGCATGTTTGGCAGGATACAGCTATCGCCCCCGGGCTCAAGGATCCACGGGTGTGGTCGATAGACAAAAGGAGCGGGCACAGTTTTATGGTTTTGGCCCGGATACAGTCAACGGATAACCAGCGATGGCAGAGAACGAGAGCACAGTCCGGCACAGAACCAATGCGGAGGAGCCGCTTTTGCGCAAAGGGCGTCCTGCGGATCCGCAGCCTGCCGTGGCCGGGGAAAAGTCGGATATTGTTGGTGCGGAATCCGCAAAGTTTGCATCATCTGGAACTGGACGGGAGGTTTCCGCTGCTGAGGCTGATGAACAGAGTGCAGCCAGCGAGGACCCGAAGGATATCGAAACGACACTGGCTGAGTCCCGGCAGCGCAAGCTGAGACTTATGTTGCGGCAGTGTGACCGGGTGTTGCTGCTGGATTTCGAGCTGCTGGCGCTGCCGGACTGGCCCGATAACTATACGCTTTCCGCGGCACGCAGAAATCGGGATCTATGGTTATTCAGCGCATTGCTGGCGGCGGTAATCTTCCTCAGCGGAATGACAGGTTTCGTGCCCGCCTGGATTGCCGGCGGCGGATTCGGTGCGTTTGTGATTATCCTGTTGATGGGTGTACCGGCGATTCGGCGATTGTATACGTCGCGCCCCTCGTATATGGACCTGATAGTCCGCCGGCGGCGTCTGTTGCGGGACGCACGCAAGCATATTGAGCACCTGGAGGGAAAAGAAGGGCTGATATGGCAATGTGCCCGCATGGCCGAATTCAATCCGGCGCTCAAGGCTATGCGTTTCAGCGAGCTCCTGGCGTTGTCAGAGCGCCGGGCGTTGGCCCGGAATATGACGCGGCGTGAACACGTCCGTCTTTATCTGGTTTATCTGCTGGAGGCGGAGAAAGCCTATTCACGAGCCCAGCAGGTATTTTTCGAGGGCCACCAGCAGGCAATCGACAAGGGTTGGGAGTCAGTAGCGTCCGAGCCGGACAGGAGAACTTGACAAGATAGCCGGTCAAACGTATGTTTTAAACAGACGTTTGCTAGAGGCACTGATAATAAAATGGCGCAGTCTGATACGGTTGACCGGATTCTGGATGCAGCGGAAGAGCTTTTCGCAGACCGTGGGTTTTCTGAAACCTCGCTACGGATGATTACCAGTAAGGCTAAAGTAAATCTGGCCGCTGTCAATTACCACTTTGGCTCGAAGAATGCACTGATTCATGCCGTGTTCGCCCGCTTCCTGACACCTTTTTCGGCAACGCTCGACAATGCGTTTGATGAACTTGAGGCCCGTTGTGATGGTGAGCCACCCACACTCAATCAGACGCTCTGGGCGCTGACGGAAAGTGCAGTACGCATGCCTCAGCGCAACGAAAAGGGTATTTCCATATTCATGCGTTTGCTTGGCCTTGCCTACACTCAGTCCCAGGGGCACCTGCGCAAGTTCCTTGAGCAGGAGTACAGCCAGCCGTTCAGTCGCTTCATGCGGCTTCTCAAAGAAGCGACACCTCAGTTGTCTTCGGTTGACCGTTACTGGCGTATTCAGTTCATGCTGGGAGCCACCGCCTTTACCATGTCCAGCAGTGACGCACTGAGAGACATCCTGCAGAATAAACTGGGCGTGGAGACCACCGTCCAGGAAATTGCGGCGCGTCTGGTGCCGTTCCTTGCCGCCGGGATGCAGGCCAAGGATGCGATGCTGGTGTCTCCGGCCGCCAAACCCTCGGTTGCCTGACTTACCCGCTCTCGGTTAGGCTTCTGGTTTGCTTTTTCCGCCGGGAGCGTAACACTGCATGCCAAGTGACTTGTCTTCGACGCCAGTCCCCCGTATTGAGATCAGCCTGAGCGAACAGACACTGACCCTGTTTACGCAGGACGCCTCAAATCCGGTTTCCTTCCCTGTTTCCACTGCACTGAGCGGGCCTGGCGAAAACGACGGCAGTGGCTGCACGCCAACAGGTCGGCACTATGTGCGGGCGATGATTGGTGAGGGTACTCCCCTGAACTCGGTGTTCGTCGCACGCCGCCCAACCGGTGAGGTGTATTCGGCGGAACTGGCCCGGCAGTTTCCCAAACGGGACTGGATATTGTCCCGGATTCTCTGGTTGTGTGGTCTGGAGCGTGGGAAAAATCGTGGCCCCGGGGTCGATAGTTTTCGCCGCTTCATATACATTCACGGCACACCGGACTCTGAACCCATGGGGGTTCCTCGGTCCCATGGGTGTATCCGCATGCGGAACCTGGATGTGGTCGATCTATACGGCCGGCTGAGTCCGGGCATACCTGTTTTTATTGAGTGAACGCATTGTCCGTCTCTAATTGTAACCCGTCACCGAACCGGGGGAATCGATGATCGAAGAAACGCCTGCCTTAGTGAATAGCTGGATTCAGGATTTTAACCTGTTGTCGGAGGGCTGGCGGGTCGGGGTCGTGGTCTTCGCCCTGGTCTTCGGCACCGCAGTGGTTGCCTACCTTGCCAGTTTCATTGTGGGGGTCGCAGAGCGTCGTTTCGAGAGGACCGATAACTTCTGGGATGACGCCTTGCTCCACGCGGCCAGGAAGCCGGTGGTGGCTTTCGTCTGGTTGCAGGGTGTTTATTGGGCAGCCGAGGTTGCTAAACGCTACTCGGAAGCTGAAATATTTTCGGCGAATGACAAGGTGTTGCAACTTGGCTTCATCATTTTGCTGGTGTGGACCCTACTGCGGCTGATCAAGCAGGGCGAGGAAATGCTGACTTCGCCCCTGAAGATGAAAACACCGATGGATTACACCACGGTTAATGCGATCAGCAAGCTTTCCCGGGCGGTCGTGATCATTACCGCTTCACTGACCGCGCTCCAGTCCATGGGTTTCAGCATTTCCGGTGTATTGGCATTTGGTGGTGTCGGCGGCATTGCGGTCGGTTTTGCAGCGAAAGACCTGCTGGCCAACTTTTTCGGCGGATTTATAATTCACCTGGACCGGCCTTTTAAAGTGGGCGACTGGGTTCGCTCTCCGGATCGAAATATCGAGGGCACGGTTGAACATATCGGCTGGCGTCTGACCACTGTTCGCACATTCGACAAGCGTCCTCTCTATGTCCCCAACGCGGTCTTTACCACGATTTCGGTGGAGAACCCCTCGCGGATGCTTAACCGCCGTATCTCGGAAACGATTGGAATCCGCTACGCAGACGCCAGCGGCATGGCAGAGATTGTTGCAGAGATCCGTTCCATGCTGGAAAACCATGAAGACATTGATCAGGACCAGACCCTGATCGTCAATTTCCTGGCTTTCAACGCATCGTCCCTGGATATCATGGTTTATACCTTCACCAGAACGATTCAGTGGGTGCGATTCCATGAGGTCAAGCAGGATGTGCTGCTGAAGATCAGTGACATCATTGAAGGCCATGGCGCCGAAGTTGCTTTCCCGACACGGACACTTCATTTGCCAGACGGCGTGCGTCTGGCCAGCAGCGAATCCGGAAAGGACGGTGATAACCAGGCTTCCAGCGCGGAGCCTGGCGCTAGCACCGCACCGGTGGATGGCAGTGCAGACTCCAGTGAAACCCAGGGTGACAGCGCCGAGGCTACGGGGGAATCTTCATGAGCAAACTCAACGACAATCGGCCGGTTGGCATTATTGGTGGTACCGGGCTGACAACCTTGTCTGGCCTTCAGATAACGGGGGAACGGTCCGTTGACACGCCCTGGGGACAGCCGTCGTCAGTTCTGGTGGAGGGATATCTCGGCCAGCAACCCGTCGTTTTCCTGTCCCGCCACGGAAATCCGCACCGCATTCCGCCGCATCAGGTCAACTACAGGGCCAATCTGCAGGCACTCCATGACGCCGGGGTTGATACGGTGGTAGGGGTGAATGCGGTCGGTGGTATCCACCCGGATATGGGGCCGGCCCATATTGTGATACCAGACCAGATCATTGATTACACCTGGGGCAGGGCAGGCACTTTTTTTGAAGGCGAGTTGGAAGAAACAACACACATTGATTTCACCTGGCCCTATACCGAAAAGGCCCGTGAACTTCTGATTGCTGCCGCGCGTGATGAAGGACTGCAATTCTCAGATTTTGGCGTATACGCAGCCACTCAGGGGCCACGGCTGGAAACGGCTGCGGAAGTTCGGAGATTGGAGCGGGATGGCTGTGACCTGGTGGGCATGACCGGCATGCCCGAGGCTGCGCTGGCGGCGGAACTGAAGATGAACTACGTATGCCTGGCGTTGGTGGTGAACCATGCCGCCGGTAAATCGGACCACATCATTACCATGGCGGAAATCGAGGCCGCTATCGACCAGGGGATGTCTGGTATCAAGCGGATACTCGAAGTGTCAATGAGCGGCCTGGGCGCCCTTACTCCTCAATTTTCTTGAAGAAAACCAGCACGCCGATAGTGGGGGAGTCCAGGAAGTGGACTTCCTCGCTGCGCATGCGGCGGGTTTCGCGTATCCAGGTCAGCAGTTCCGCTTTTGGCCAGTTAACGCCGGTAATCGCCTGCTCAGGTTGGTCGGCGGTTTCGCTGACATCACCTTCCACGGCGTCATCACTGTCCTCACTGGCCTCAGCGCGCTGATCTTCTTCCGGTGTGTCACCCCTCACATCTGACATCTCTTCTGAGCGGGGCATCGGTTGCCAGTGATTCAGGTGCACATCAACGTGCAGATAACGTTGACGGTCAATGGTGATACGGCCTTCTACGTCTCGGTGCCCTGCATCTTCCAGCCAGTCGCCGATGGCAACCTGCAATGGTTCACCCTCGAAATCGGGCGGGAAGGACTGATACCAGCCTGCTGCCATAAGAACCCGGTACCGACCGCTGTTTTCCAGTCGATTGGCGGCGGAGTTGAGGTGCAGTTCGCTGCGTGGAACCAGATCCAGTGTTGTTTCAACCGTGCCGTTAACGTCCACGGCCCGAAGCATTTCTGTGAGTTCCGGGTCCGGTGGCTCCGGGATGCGGCTGGCCATTCGTTCATTAATGTCGTCCGGGTCGGTCTTGCGCTCCAGGATAACGAATTCGGCCCGATAGTAGTCTTTTCGCGGTTCCGCTGCCTCTGCAGTCCCTGATGATGCCGGCTCCGACGACTGCTGGGCTGATGCCAGCGGTGACAGCGCCAGTGCAACCGCAAAAATGAAAATGGATCTTCCAGACAGTAAGTTACCGGGCGTTCGCAAGGGCTTTGCTCCAATGTTCCTGTTGTTCATCTCGGGTCTCTGGGCCGGGCGCATCATGAAACCAGCTGGCCCAGCATGTCGGAAATGCCGTCGAGTTTACCACTGGTTGAGGTGTCGTTCAGCCGGAAACGGAAACTGTTGGCGCCTTCGAGGCGATACTGGTCTGGTGAGGATTGCACTTTTTTAACCAACACCAGCGGATCCACCGGTGTTGAGCTGCCAAACTCCAGCCTCGCCCACTCCTTGCCTGCGTCCACTTTCACGATTCCCAGGGCTTCTGCGCGGATTCTGAGTTCCGACTGACGGATCAGGTTCTTCGCCGGCTCAGGTAATAATCCGAAGCGGTCGATCATCTCAACCTGAAGTTCTTTTAATCCGTCCTTGTCGCTGACACTGGCAATTCGTTTGTACAGCATCAATCGGTTGTGAACATCGGGCAGGTAGTCGTCGGGAATCAGTGCCGGTATCCGCAGGTTCATTTCGGTGCCGTGGCTCAGGGGCAGTTCCGCATTAGGCGTTCTGCCTTCACGGATGGCCTGAACGGCTTCATCCAGCAGCTGCATGTAAAGCGTGAAGCCAATGCTCTCAATCTGGCCACTCTGTTCCTCGCCCAGCAGCTCGCCGGCGCCGCGGATTTCCAGGTCGTGGGTGGCGAGCATGAACCCGGCCCCCAGATCCTGGGCTTCCGAAATGGCTTCCAGGCGTTTCTTTGCATCTGCTGTGATCGACCTCGGTGGTGGTGTCAGCAGGTAAGCATAGGCCTGGTGGTGGGAGCGCCCGACCCGGCCCCGCAACTGGTGAAGTTGCGCGAGCCCGAACTTGTCTGCACGTTCGATGATAATCGTGTTGGCGCTGGGAATGTCGATGCCGGTTTCAATGATAGTGGTGCAGACCAGTACGTTGAAACGTTTGTGGTAGAAATCCGACATGATCTGTTCCAGGTCACGCTCCCGCATCTGGCCGTGTGCGACACCCACGCGGGCTTCCGGGATCAGTCGCCGCAGATCTTCGGCGGTCTTCTCAATGGTGGCGACATCGTTATGCAGAAAATACACCTGGCCGCCCCGGAGCACCTCCCGCAGGATGGCTTCTTTCACCATGGCTTCATCCCGCTGGCGAACGAATGTTTTGACCGACAGGCGGCGGGCCGGCGGGGTGGCGATAATAGAGAGGTCCCGCAGGTGCCCCATAGCCATGTTGAGCGTTCGCGGAATCGGCGTGGCCGTCAGGTTGAGCATGTCGACTTCGGCCCGCAGGGCTTTCAGGCGCTCTTTCTGCTGTACGCCGAAACGATGCTCTTCATCAATGATCACCAGGCCGAGGTTTTTAAACTTTATATCACCCTGAAGCAGTTTGTGCGTGCCGATCACAATGTCGGCCTTGCCGGCTTCTATGGCAGCCATGGCCTTGGTGGTCTGGCTGCCGCTACGGAACCGACTGAGTAGCTCCACGCTAACGGCGGTATCGGAAAAGCGGTCACGGAACGACTCGTAGTGCTGTTGCGCCAGCAGGGTAGTGGGCACCAGCACCGCCACCTGTTTGCCCGAATAGGTGGCCATAAAGGCCGCACGCATGGCCACCTCGGTTTTGCCGAAGCCCACATCACCGCAGACCAGGCGATCCATGGGCTTCTCGCTGACCATGTCTTCAAAAACCGCTTCAATCGCAGCCTGCTGGTCCGGTGTCTCCTCGAATGGGAAGCCGGCAGCAAAGGCCCGGTAAGCCTCTTTGGGATCTTCAAAGGA
Organism: Marinobacter sp. ATCH36; assembly: GCF_023555055.1. GTDB lineage: Bacteria > Pseudomonadota > Gammaproteobacteria > Pseudomonadales > Oleiphilaceae > Marinobacter. The sequence continues at coordinate 76,023 of NZ_JAMJPL010000004.1, read as the reverse complement.
AAAGCCTTTGCGCGCTTCCCGGCGGGCATAGACATCAAGAAGTTCGGCTGCAGTGTCCCGAATCTTCTCCAGCGCTTTCTGTTTGGCATTGCTCCAGCGATCGGTGCCGAGCTTGTGCAGAGGGGCGTGATCGGTGTCGGAACCGGTGTAACGGGAAATCAGGTGAAGGCTGGATACCGGCACATAGAGTTTCGAACCGCCGGCGTATTCCAGCATCAGGAATTCACTGGATTCCCCTTCCACGGTGATAGTTTCCAGACCCTGATAGCGGCCAACGCCGTGGTCGATATGCACAACTGGCGCGCCGATTCTCAGCTCGGAGAGATCGCGATATCCGGAATCGTCTGCCTCGGTGGGTTTCTCCCGTCGCCTACGCTGCAGTACCCGTTCACCGAACAGGGCGGTTTCTGTAACCAGCGCTACACGATGATCTGGCAGAACCAGTCCGTATTCCATCGGCGCCACCGTGATGGCGAGGTTGCAGTCCGGGTTCTCCGTGAACGCCCGCCAGTTCTCCAGGGCCGTCACCCGCAGCCCGTGATCGGCCAGATTGTCGATCAGCGCTTCGCGGCGGCCTGAAGACTCGGCGCATATCAGTACCCGGCCATGGAAGTCATGGATAAAGCGCTTGAGGCGAGCAGCAGGATCGGCCGCACGGCCGTCCATGGAGACGTCAGGCAGAGCCTCGGTCGGGCAATTGTGACCGCCAGCGGAGTCGGTCGTCTCCGTGGTGAGCGTGACCCTCGGGAAATGCTTGAGCTGGCCAAACAGTTCGTCTTTTTGAAGGAAGAGCTGTGCCGGAGGCAGTATAGGTCGCATCCGGTCATGGCGGCGCTCCTCGTATCGGGCCCGAGTATCGACGTCAAAGTGTTCCGCAGCCTCGTGGAGACCGGATGCAGTAAACACCAGGGTTTCCCCTGGCAGGTAATCAAACAGGGTTGCGGTCTGATCGAAGAACAGCGGCAGGTAGTACTCAATTCCCGGTGGAGTGATGCCGTGGGTCACGTCCTGGTATACCGGGGAGTTCTTGTCGGCGTGAGGAAACTGCTCAAACCAGCGGTTTCTGAATCCCGAGCGGGCTTCCTTATGCCAGGGAAACTCGTTAGCCGGCAAAAGCTCTACGTTTTCGATCCGGTCGAGGGATCGTTGGGTTTCCGGGTCAAAGGTGCGCAGTGTTTCAATTTCGTCGTCGAACAGATCGATCCGGTAGGGCCTGGTTGCGCCCATCGGGAAAATATCCAGAATGGCTCCACGGACCGCGTATTCACCGTGTTCATAGACATTCTCGGCATGTCGGTAACCGGCAGCTTCCAGTTGCATGCGCCAGCTATCGATATCCAGCGACTGCCCCACTTCCAGCAGCAGCGTGTTGCCCTGCAGGTAGCTGACTGGCGGCAAGCGGTGCATAAGCGTGCGGGCAGGCACCACCAAAACGCCGTGGGTGGTTGTGGGCAATCGGTGCAGCGCCCGGATGCGCCGGGAGGTAATGTCCTGGTGCGGTGAGAACAGGTCATACGGCAGCGTTTCCCAGTCCGGCAGGGAGAGTACTTCGAGCCCGTCGGGCGTGATGGCGGCCTGATCCTCGTCGGCAGGCAGGCCGAGATAGAAGCGCATAGCCTGTTCCAGGCGAATGGCTTCGTCGGTGCTGCGGGTAATGACCAGGGTCAGTCCTGTGTGAGCTTGCGCGCTCTCGCAGATCGCCAGTGCGTCGGCGCTGCCTTGCAATTGCCCCCAGGTTCTGTGATCCGCTGCTTTGTGTGGAACCGGGGGCGCCACCAGTACGGCGTGTCTGTCGGAATGGGAGGCACCTTGGTTCATGATCGTTGTGGTTCTCCTGGAAAATGACGGCCGAAAACCGGCGAGGCGCGTATTCTACCGGCGAGAGATGGCGGTGTCATGACATTGGCGGCAAACCAGTACGTATGGAATGGCAGTCTGTATTTGCTGTCTGACCTATAACGTTGGATAATGTGCGCCCAATTTTCCAGGTTCCAACTGCAGAGGTCCAAGCGTGAGTCACCAACAGATCAACCAGCACCTGTCTAACTGGACGGAAAGAGAGTCCACAGCGGAGGCCATGATTCCGTTGATCGGCCGCCTCTACCGCAAGAACAATGTGGTTACTTCCGTTTACGGTCGCGCCATCATCAATCAGTCGGTTATCGACATTATCCGTGCGCACCGCTTCGTGCGCCAGGTCGAGGACAGTGAGCTGTCGGTTCACGACACCCTTCCCATTCTGCAGGCAATGGACAAGATGGAGCTCGGGCGCGGGCACGTCGATATCGGTAAACTCGCCGTAAAGTTCAAGGAAGAGGGCGGCTCCCTCGGCGATTTCCTGAATCGCGAAATCGCTCCGATTGTGGGCCAATATCAGACGCAGTCCGAGCAGGACGCTGAAAACGATACCAAGGACGTTGTGCTCTATGGTTTTGGGCGTATCGGTCGTTTACTTGCACGCATCCTGATTGAAAAGGCCGGTGGCGGAAACAACCTCCGCCTGCGCGCTATTGTTGTGCGCCAGGGTGGCGCTGATAACGATCTGGAAAAACGCGCCAGCCTGCTGCGCCGCGATTCTGTTCATGGTCCCTTCAATGGCACGATCAGTGTGGATGAGGAGAATTCTGCCCTGATTGCCAATGGCAACTTTATCAAGGTGATTTATTCGCCGGGTCCGGACCAGGTGGATTACACGCAGTACGGCATCAATAATGCCATCGTGATTGACAATACCGGTATCTGGCGTGATGAAGCCGGCCTCGGTCTGCACCTGAAGTCAAAAGGCGTCAGCAGGGTTATGCTGACGGCGCCAGGCAAAGGTGATATCAAGAATATCGTTCACGGTATCAACAACGACTGGATTACCGATGAGGATCGCATTCTCTCGGCTGCGTCCTGTACCACCAACGCGATTACGCCGGTGCTCAAGGCTATATGTGATGAGTACGGGATCGAAGATGGTCATGTTGAGACGGTTCACTCCTACACCAACGACCAGAACCTGATCGATAACTACCACAAGGGTAGCCGTCGTGGTCGTAGTGCGCCCCTGAACATGGTAATTACCGAGACAGGTGCCGCCAAGGCTGTCGCCAAGGCGCTGCCAGAACTCAAGGGCAAGCTGTCCGGTAACGCTATTCGTGTGCCGACCCCGAATGTGTCCATGGCCATTCTGAATCTGAATCTGGCAAAAGATGTCACGGTTGAGGGAGTCAATGAGTACCTCCGCGACATGGCACTGCACTCGGAGCTGCAGAAGCAGATTGACTTCGTCAATTCGCCGGAGGTGGTCTCCACCGACTTCGTTGGCTCCCGCCATGCCGGCATCGTGGACGCCCAGGCCACCATTGCCAATGGCAAACGCCTGATTCTCTACGTTTGGTACGACAATGAGGCGGGTTACAGCGCGCAGGTTGTCCGTGTGGTTAACCAGATGGCGGGGGTCACCTACCCGATCTTTCCGAAGCGGGCCAGGGACTGAAAAACAGCTGCTGAACTCAGTCTGACTGGTAAACCCCGATCGTTTTGCGATCGGGGTTTCTTTTTTTGCGCCTGTAAACCATTCTTTATTTACGTTCAGGCACAAACCCCACTGGGTTTCTGGTGGAAATAGTATTCCTTAATCTCTATAATTGGCGCGATTTTGGGTACGTCTGACACCCGCTTCCCATCGATTTCTGTACCAGGACACCTGGGCCGCAGAGTCGGGCGTTACAAATCCATCGAATAGTTTCTGATGATTGGATGAGGCTAATGATCAAGATCAAAAAAGGCCTGGATCTTCCCATCAGCGGCGCTCCTGAACAGACCATTACTGACGGCAAACCCGTTCGCCACGCGGCGTTGATCGGTTTTGACTACATCGGCATGAAGCCGACTATGGCTGTGAAAGAAGGGGACCGTGTAAAGCGCGGTACGCTGCTGTTTACGGACAAGAAGACCGAGGGCGTTCGTTATACCTCACCGGCTGCCGGTGTGGTCAAGGAAATCAACCGCGGTGAGCGCCGTGTATTTCAGTCCGTCGTCATTGAAATTGATGGTGACGACGCTGAAACCTTCGCGCGCTACAACGAATCCGATATTGCCGGCCTTGAGCGCCAGCAGGTTGTTGATAACCTGGTTGAGTCCGGGTTGTGGACGACGTTCAAAACCCGTCCGTACAGCAAGGTGCCGGAAATCGATTCGGCCCCGCACTCCATTTTCGTTTCGGTGATGGATACTAATCCGCTGGCCGCGGATCCCACGGTCATCATCCGTGAGAACGGTGCTGCGTTCGAGCAGGGCCTGAAGATTCTCACCAGGCTGACGAACGGCAAGGTGTTTGTCACCGGTAAACCTGGCTCGGATGTGCCGGTTCCGTCTGACGACAATGTGGAAGTGCACCAGTTCGATGGTGTCCACCCGGCGGGCAACGTTGGCACCCATATTCACTACCTTGATCCGATTGCTGTCGATAAGGTCGTGTGGAGCATTGGTTATCAGGACGTTATCGATATTGCGAAGCTGTTCGAAACCGGCGAGCTACCCGTAGAAAAAGTGGTGGCAGTGGGTGGGCCCAAGGCTCTGAAACCTCGTCTGCTTCGTACCCGGATTGGTGCCAGCCTTGAGGAACTTCTGGACGGTGAAATTGCCACAGACTGTGAGGTTCGCACCATTTCCGGTTCCGTATTTGGCGGCCGTCGTGGCGACGGACCCTGTAACTACCTCGGTCGCTTCGCCAACCAGATTTCAGTTCTGGAAGAAGGCTACAAGCGGGAGTTCATGGGTTGGCTGTCTCCGGGCCCGAACAAGTTCTCGATCCTGAACATCTACCTGTCGAAGCTGGCAGGGGGCAAACTGTTCAATTTCTCCACCACGACCAATGGCAGCGAGCGAGCCATGGTTCCGATAGGGGCCTACGAGCAAGTGATGCCGCTGGATATTCTGCCAACGCAGCTGCTGCGTTCGCTGATTGTCGGTGACACAGAAATGGCCCAGAAACTGGGGGCGTTGGAACTGGATGAAGAAGATCTGGCACTGTGCACGTTCGTGTGCCCGGGTAAATACGAATACGGTCCGATTCTCCGAGAGAACCTGACCCGAATCGAGATCGAGGGCTAACAGATGGCAATTCGACAGTTTCTCGATGGCATAGAACACCACTTTGAAAAAGGTGGCAAGTACGAGCGCTGGTATGCTCTGTACGAGGCCGTCGATACCATTTTCTACACACCCGGATCGGTCACCTCGACCACATCCCATGTACGTGATGGCGTTGACCTGAAACGCATCATGATTACGGTGTGGCTGTGTACGTTCCCGGCGATGTTCTTCGGGATGTGGAACATCGGCTTCCAGGCTAACAGTTACCTGGCGTCGAATCCCGACGCGCTGATGGGTGACGGAGGCCTGCGTACCGCCTTTATCAGCGCTCTGGCTGGCAATAATGCTGCCAGTATCTGGGATAATTTCGTTTACGGCATGGCGTACTTCGTACCCATTTACTTCGTGACCTTTGTGGTTGGTGGTTTCTGGGAAGTTCTGTTCGCTACCGTGCGTCGTCACGAAGTCAATGAAGGCTTCTTCGTCACTTCAGTGCTGTTCGCGCTGATCTGTCCGCCGACAATCCCGTTGTGGCAGGTGGCACTGGGCATCACCTTCGGTGTTGTGATCGGCAAGGAAGTGTTCGGCGGTACCGGCAAGAACTTCCTCAACCCGGCGCTGACCGGGCGTGCCTTCCTGTACTTTGCTTACCCGGCACAAATCTCCGGTGACACAGTGTGGACAGCGGTTGATGGATTCAGTGGCGCCACGGCGCTCAGCTGGGCAGCTAGTGGTGGCCTGGAAGCGCTGGAAACGCAGATTGGCTGGATGTCAGCGTTCATGGGCTCTATTCAGGGTTCCATGGGTGAGACATCAACGCTTGCTGTGTTGATCGGCGGTATTATTCTTCTGGTGATGAAGATTGCCTCCTATCGTATTGTCGGGGGGGTATTGATCGGCATGATCGCTATGTCACTGTTGCTGAACGTGATCGGCTCCGAAACCAATCCGATGTTCGACGTGCCCGCACACTGGCACCTGGTCATGGGTGGTTTCGCCTTTGGCATGATGTTCATGGCCACGGACCCCGTGTCTGCCGCCATGACCAACACCGGTCGCTGGTGCTTTGGTATCCTGGTGGGCGTTATGACGGTACTGATCCGCGTGATTAACCCGGCGTTCCCGGAAGGCATCATGCTGGCAATCCTGTTTGCCAACCTTTTCGCACCGCTGATGGACCACTATGTGGTTCAGGCCAACATCAAACGGAGGCTCGCACGTGGCTAAAGCTAAAGAAACTGTCTCCAGAACGCTGATGGTTGCGCTGGTGCTGAGTATTGCCTTCTCTGTGGTGGTTTCCACGGCAGCCGTCATGCTCCGGCCGGCGCAGGTGAAGAATCAGAACCTGGATATCCGTTCCAATATGCTGGCAGCAGCTGGTATGTTGGAGTCTGGTGCCAGCGCAGATGAGATAGAGGCGGAATTCTCTCGCTTCACAGTACGCCTTGTAGATCTTGATACCGGTGAATACGTGGATCCGTCCGCAGTCGGCGTTGAAGATCCTATGAAGTATGATATGTACAAGGCTGCTTCTGACCCTGAGCGTTCTACCAACATTCCTGCAAAGGAAGACAAGGCTGGCATCAAACGCCGTCCGAACATCGCCAAGGTTTTCACGCTTGAGGAAGACGGCGAACTGGTTCGTGTGGTACTTCCGGTCCACGGTTACGGCTTGTGGTCAACCCTTTACGGGTTTGTCTCGCTGGAAGGCGATGCCAATACCATTGAGGGGTTGGGCTTTTATGACCACGCCGAGACGCCGGGTCTTGGTGGTGAAGTAGATAACCCGCGCTGGAAAAGTCAGTGGGTGGGCAAGAAAGTCTACGGTGATGAGCTTGAGGAACCACAGATTCGTCTGGTCAAGGGTGGTGTGAGTACAGATGCAGCCGACAAGGAGCACAAAGTGGACGCGCTATCCGGTGCGACACTGACCAGCCGCGGTGTGGAAAACCTGGTCAACTACTGGATGGGTGATCGGGGCTTTGAACCCTACCTGCAAAAACTTCGTGAAGGGGAGGTCTGATCATGGCAGACGCTTCAGCCAAACAGGTTCTCTTCGAACCGATTTTCAGTAACAACCCGATCGCGTTGCAGATACTTGGTATCTGCTCAGCGCTCGCGGTGACCACCAGCATGAACGTGACGCTGGTTATGTGTGCGGCGGTTATTGCAGTTTCGGCCTTCGCCAACCTTGCGGTGTCATTGGTTCGCACGCAGATTCCAGGCAGTATCCGGATCATCGTTCAAATGACCATTATCGCCTCGCTGGTTATCGTGGTAGACCAGGTGCTCAAGGCTTACGCCTATGAGATCAGCAAACAGCTCTCGGTATTTGTTGGTCTGATCATCACCAACTGTATCGTCATGGGGCGTGCTGAAGGCTTTGCCATGAAGAACGGCCCCTGGTTGAGTTTCCTGGATGGCGTTGGTAACGGCCTGGGGTACTCGGTACTGCTTATCTTCGTGGCCTTCTTCCGTGAACTTCTGGGTGCAGGTTCGCTGTTTGGCGTATCCCTGATGCCGGTTGTTAACGAAGGTGGCTGGTACATTCCCAACGGCCTGTTGCTGCTGCCGCCGAGCGCGTTCTTCATCATCGGTCTGGCCATCTGGGGTCTGCGGACCTGGAAGCCGGAGCAGGTGGAAGAGCCCGAGTACAAGATGTCTCGCCACACCGTCAAGGAGGCCTTCTGATGGAACATTATATCAGTCTGATTCTGAAGGCTATTTTTGTTGAAAACATGGCACTGGCCTTCTTCCTGGGGATGTGTACCTTCCTGGCCATTTCCAAGAAGATTGAGGCAGCTACCGGCCTTGGTATCGCCGTTATTGTTGTACTGACGATTACGGTTCCGGTGAACAATCTTCTCTATAATACGATTCTCAGGGAAGGCGCGCTGGACTGGGCAGGTTTGCCGAACGTGGACCTGAGCTTTTTGGGACTGCTTACGTATATTGGTGTAATTGCCGCGCTTATCCAGATCATGGAAATGATTCTGGACAAGTATATTCCGGCGCTCTATGCGGCGCTCGGCGTGTTCCTTCCGCTGATTACAGTGAACTGTGCCATCCTCGGTGCCTCACTGTTCATGGTAGAGCGTGACTATACCTTTGGCGAAAGCGTGGTTTACGGGTTTGGTGCAGGTGTTGGCTGGGCTCTGGCTATCATTGCCCTGGCCGGGATCCGTGAAAAGCTGAAGTACAGTGACGTTCCCGAGGGCCTGCGGGGCCTGGGTATCACCTTCATTACGGTTGGTCTGATGTCGCTGGGCTTCATGTCGTTCTCAGGTATTTCACTGTAACCAATCCGGTGATTCGGTTTAACGAAAAGGCGAGACCATGAATACAGAAATTATTCTCGGCGTGGTCATGTTCACCGTTATCGTGCTTGCCCTTGTCGCGGTCATCCTCGCGGCACGGTCCAGGCTGGTAAGCACCGGTGATGTGACCATCGAAATTAATGATGATCCAGAGCACACGCTTAAGACGGAAGCCGGTAGCAAGCTTCTTGGTACTCTGGCTAATAACGGCATTTTCCTTTCATCCGCGTGTGGTGGCGGTGGCACCTGTGCCCAGTGTAAATGCAAGGTCCTGGAAGGTGGTGGCGCCATGTTGCCTACGGAAAAGACCCACTTTACCAATCGGGAAGAGAAGGAAGGCTGGCGCCTGTCGTGCCAGGTTCCGGTGAAACAGGACATGAAGGTTGAGGTGCCGGAAGAGTTCTTCGGCGTCAAGAAGTGGGAATGCGAAGTGTTGTCCAATCACAATGTGGCGACGTTCATCAAAGAGCTGATCCTGAAGCTTCCGGAAGGTGAGGAAGTGGACTTCCGGGCTGGCGGCTACGTGCAACTAGAATGTCCTCCCTATGAAATCGATTTCAAGGATTTCGATATCGAAAAGGAATTTCAGGGGGATTGGGACAAACACGATGTCTGGCGCTACAAGGCGATCAACAAGGAAGACACCATACGCGCTTACTCCATGGCAAACTATCCGGAGGAGAAGGGCGTTCTGAAGTTCAATATTCGGATTGCGTCACCGCCTCCGGGTACGGACCATCCGCCGGGCATCATGTCCAGCTATGTGTTCAACCTGAAGCCGGGTGACAAGATTACTGTGATGGGTCCGTTTGGCGAGTTCTTTGCCAAGAAAACCGACGCAGAAATGGTCTTCATCGGTGGTGGTGCCGGCATGGCTCCCATGCGGTCACACATCTTCGACCAGCTCAAGCGCCTGAATTCCAAGCGCAAGATCAGCTTCTGGTATGGTGCCCGAAGCGTGCGAGAGATGTTCTACGTCGAGGATTTCGACCAGCTTCAGGAAGAGTGCGACAACTTTGAGTGGCACGTGGCGCTTTCTGACGCGCTTCCTGAGGATAACTGGGAAGGCCCGACTGGCTTTATCCACAACGTGCTGTACGAAAAGTATCTGAAGGACCATCCGGCTCCTGAAGACTGTGAGTTCTATATGTGTGGGCCCCCTATCATGAACGCCTCCTGCATCAAGATGCTGAAGGATCTCGGGGTTGAGGACGAGAACATCATGCTGGATGACTTCGGGGGTTAATCAGCTCAGATGACATTCAGCATGACACGACCCGCCAGGGTGGTTCTGGTCAGCGCCTTTTGGGCGCTGGCCGTTGCCGCGCTGGCGGGTTGTTCGTTTCAAGATGAAGAAAAAATCTGGGAGATATCCGGGCCGGTGTTTGGCACGCAATACCATATCAATGTGGTATTGAAGGAAGACGCGGACCGGCTTGAAAAGCTGGCGGCTGGCATCGAGGAAACACTCGAAGAAGTTGATGCCTCAATGTCTACCTGGCGGGACGACTCGGAATTATCCCGGTTTAACCGCCTGGACGATCAGAGTCAGTGGACCGAGATCTCCCGACCACTTCATGAGGTATTGGTAACGGCCAGGGACGTGTCTGAACTGACCGGTGGCGCTTTCGATGTGACTGTCGGCCCGGTGGTCAATCTGTGGGGGTTCGGCCCTGATGCCCGGCCTGAGCAGGTGCCGGACGACGCTGAGCTTGCATCCAGAATTGAAAACATCGGCTATGACAAGCTTGAGATAAAGGATGAACCGCTAGCGCTGAGGGCCCGTCCAAACCAGTACGTTGATCTGTCTGCAATAGCAAAGGGATACGGGGTGGACGCGGTTGCGCGTTTCCTCGAATCCGAGGGCTTATCCGCCTATCTGGTGGAAGTTGGCGGTGAAGTCCGGGCTCAGGGGCGTAAACCGGACGATACAGCCTGGCGCCTGGCCATCGAAGAGCCGGTTTCGGAGCAGCGGGAAATCAACCGCGTGGTTGCCCTGGAGGGCCAGGCGATGGCAACCTCGGGGGATTATCGTAACTATTACGAATCGGAAGGGCAGCGGTTTTCACATACAATAGACCCCAAGAGTGGCAAACCGATCCGTCACAATCTGGCGTCGGTCACGGTTATAGCTGACGATTGCATGAATGCAGACGCTCTGGCGACGGCCTTCAATGTTATGGGGTTTGAGCAGGCAAAGGAGCTTGCCACACGTGAAAACATTGCCGCCTATTTCATAGTTCGGGGTGAAGACGGGTTTGAAACGGATTACACACCGGCCTTTTCCTCGTTCCTGACAAATTAACGGAGAGACCTCCTATGGGTACTTTTCTGCTGGTTCTGACAATTGTTGTACTACTGGTTGCTGGCATGTCGGTAGGCGTTATATTCGGCCGCAAGCCAATCAGTGGTTCATGTGGGGGCCTTGGCGCCATGGGTATCAGCAAATCCTGCGATATCTGCGGTGGTAATACCCAGAAATGCGAAGATGAGAATGAGCGCCTTGCGAATGAGGGCAAATCAGCGGAGTCGTTAACCTACGACGCCTCCAGCAAAACGCCCCGTTGATTCGGCGCCACCAGAACACTATAAAACGGGAGCCTCTGAAAAGCGCCTGTCTGGCCTGCGCGCGCGTGCAGGGTCTTTTCAGAGGCTCCCCCACGACGTAGATAAGGAGTCACTGCAGAATGGCAGAACATCATTACGACGTCGTCGTTATCGGCGCGGGTCCCTCAGGGGAAGGCGCGGCGATGAATGCGACGAAACATGGCAAACGTGTCGCGATCATCGAGGACAAGCCCACCGTTGGCGGTAACTGCACTCATTGGGGCACAATCCCTTCCAAAGCGTTGCGCCATTCGGTCAAGCAGATCATCACGTTCAACACCAATCAGATGTTCCGGGATATTGGTGAACCCCGGTGGTTCTCGTTTCCTCGCGTGCTGCAGAATGCCCAGAAGGTGATTGGTAAACAGGTAAAACTGAGAACCCAGTTCTATGCCCGTAATAGGGTAGATCTCATCAACGGTCGTGCCAGCTTTGTCGATGCCCACCGACTGGAAATTCGTGGCAACAAGTCCCACGAAATCGTTCATTTCAAGCAGGCCGTTATTGCTACGGGCTCACGTCCCTATCTACCACCGGATGTGGACTTCCGTCATCACCGGATTTATAACTCGGATACGATTCTCAATCTTTCCCATACCCCCCGTACGCTGATCATATACGGTGCCGGTGTTATCGGCTCGGAATACGCCTCCATTTTTGCCGGGTTGGGTGTGAAAGTGGACCTGATCAATCCGGGCAGTCGCTTGCTGACATTTCTTGATGATGAGATTTCCGATGCCCTGAGTTATCACCTCCGCAATAATGGTGTACTTGTCAGGCACAATGAAGAATACGAATCTGTTGATGGCGATGACCATGGAGTTGTGCTGTCGCTGCAGTCCGGCAAGAAAATTCGCGCGGATGCCTTCCTGTGGTGTAACGGCCGTAGTGGTAATACCGAAAAGCTGGGGCTGGACAACATCGGCCTTACGCCAAATGGCCGCGGACAGCTAGCTGTGGACGACCATTATCGGACTGAAGTGGAGAACATATACGCTGCCGGCGATGTTATTGGCTGGCCAAGTCTTGCCAGTGCCGCTTACGATCAGGGCCGGTCAGCGTCTTCCGATATCCTGAAGGATGATTACTTCCGTCGCGTAACCGACGTTCCGACCGGCATTTATACCCTCCCTGAAATCAGTTCTGTTGGCCAAACAGAACGGGAGCTGACCGAGGGGAAGGTGCCTTATGAGGTGGGACAGGCCTTCTTCAAGGATCTGGCCCGGGCCCAGATTACCGGCGATCCGGTCGGCATGCTGAAAATACTCTTCCATCGCGAGACGCGGGAGATTCTGGGCATTCACTGCTTTGGCGACCAGGCCGCAGAGATTGTTCACATCGGCCAGGCCATCATGAATCAGGAAGGCGAAGCCAACTCCCTGAACTATTTCATTAATACCACGTTCAACTACCCCACCATGGCTGAGGCTTATCGGGTGGCAGCACTAAACGGTCTGAACAGGATTTTCTGATTTCGTTCCGTCCGCCCTGGTTTGCCCTGCGGGCAAATGCAGGGCTGCTTGTGCCCGATTATCGAAGTACATGCGCGTGCTGGTCGGGTAATCGGTGATAATGCTGTCGACACCCTTGGCTTCAAGCTGAAGCATGTCGTGGATGCGGTTAACGGTCCATGTAGACACGTGCATACCCCTTCGGTGGGCATCGCTCACGATTGCTTCTGTGCAGATGCGCCAACCGATGCACAGAAAGTCGCAGTGCAACCGGGCCGCCGCATTCACAGGCCTTGGGAATTTCCGGTCAGTAACCAGACCAATACGCACCTTCGTGTCCCTGCGACGAGCTTGCTGCAGAAACCAGTGATCAGAAGAGGTGATCACAACGCGGTTATACAGGTCGCGGCGCTGAATCACCTCAATCATGCGGTTACAGAGAATGTTCAGGCGATGGCGACTGTCTTTTTTTACTTCCAGTTGCAACTGCTCAAAATCGGGATATTCATTGAGCAACGTTTCCAGCGAGGGAATTCCGACAGCCCGCGGCCAGGATATACCGCTTCGCCGGGCATCCATTGCCGCAAGCTCTTCGGCGGTGTAACTGCCAACGTTGCCCTCATGGCCCGTTGTGCGGTCCACCGTAAGATCGTGAATGATAACCGGCTTACCGTCTTTGGACAGGACCAGGTCCAGCTCGAAGTTCCGGACACCATGACGGTAAGCATGGGTGAATCCGGCGAGGGTGTTTTCCGGGGCTTCTCCCTTTGCGCCCCTGTGCCCATAAACGATCATTCTGTAGCGGATTCCTTCAAACGGTTGTAAATTTGCTGGCGTTTCTTCCAGGTGTCATGACACAGCTGGATGTCTTCCAGGTACGCTGGCAGTTCTCGCATCAGCAGGGCCTGTGGGCCATCCACCAACGCTTTTTCCGGTTTGGGGTGAAAGTCCACCAACACCATGTTGGCACCGGCAATCACCCCCTGAGCCGTGGCGTGCATGACGTCCAGAACGCCATCTGGTGCCCTCTCACGGCTGCCTACCGAGTGGGATGGGTCAACACACACCGGCATGCGGGTAAGCCGTTTTACCGCGGGCACGTGGGCAAAGTCCACCATGTTGCGATGGGGCTGCCCCGCTTCGGTTTTCATGCCGCGCAAGCAGAAAATCACGTTGGCGTTGCCTTCGCTGGCAAGGTACTCGGCCGCGTTCAGTGACTCGTTCAGAGTGATGCCAAAGCCGCGCTTCAGCAGCACCGGATAAGTTGACTGGCGGCCAATGGCTTTGAGCAGCTCGAAATTCTGGGTGTTGCGTGTACCGACCTGCAGCATCACACCGGTGGGTCGGCCCAGCTGTTCCAGGCAGTGGTCGATTTCCTCAATATGGCTCTCATGGGTGATTTCCATGGCAATCACCTTGATGCCATGTTTGCCGGCCTTCTCGAATACCCAGGGCAGGCAACCCTTGCCATGCCCCTGGAAAGAGTAGGGGTTGGTGCGGGGCTTGTAGGCACCCATGCGGGTACAGACCTGGCCGTTGTCTTCCAGAGCCTGCATCATCTGTTCCACGTGCTCGGGGACATCGACGGCACACAGCCCGGCAAAGATGTTCAGGTTGGACTGATCGAAGGTGACACCATTGTAGTTGAAACCATTCTGACGGCGGTCATCCTTGTGGCGACCCAGTATCCGGTAGTCGTCCGAGATGCGAATAGCCCGCTCGACTGCCGGAAGGGCCTCGATTTCGTCTTTGTCCAGGGATTTGGTGTCACCCAGCAGATAAACCTCGGTGAGGCGCTGCGTGGCACCCTGAACCTCATGAACCCTGACTGATACACCGGGCAGATTCTCGAGAAAGTGCATGGTCTGGCGATAGGCTTCGCTGTCCAGCGTGGTATCAGGGTGGAGAATAGCTAACATACTTGCTCCTTAAGTTTCAGTTAGCGCTTTCGGCGCGATAACGGGCCTGCATGAATTCCCGGTGGTTCAGGTGCAGCAGGTCAGCCATGCGGCGTATCATGTGTTCCTCATACTTGTCGATGCGGCCGTCGGCAAAGGCCACCCTCCAGATACTCTCAAGCAGTACCTGTTTTTCTTCCTGGCTCAACTGCTCGTTGATCAGGCCAGTAAATTCGTAAAGAGAGGTGGCGTCATCGGCATGGCTCAGCGCGTCCTGGAGGATGTCTTCCGCCTCTTCCCGGGTAACCTGATGGGCGCGGACCGCGCATTCGATGATGGTTTTCAGCTCCTGCTGGTCTTCGTCATTGTCTACCCTTGACAGCTGGACCATAAGCGCTGTGGCTGCAATCGCCAGCTGGTGGTTGTCGGGCTGTGTCGGTTCGTCTTCGGATGAGCCAAACAGGTTCTTCAGGCGCTCAATCATGGTAATGCGACTCTCCTCGCGGTTACTGCTGCCGGGTCAGGCAGCCTGAGATAGCCGGCGGACGCGTTTTTCCAGTTCAATCTGGTCATTGGTGAATCGGCGGATGCCGTCTGCCAGCTTTTCTGTGGCCATGGCGTCTTCATTGGATTCCCAGCGAAACAGGCGTTCATCGATATCACCGGGCCTGTCAGAACTTGTGGCGCCTTCGGCCGACAACTGGCGGGGCAGGGAACCGGAGTCGTCGTCCAGTTCCTGCAAAAGCGCCGGGCTGATGGTGAGCCGGTCACAGCCCGCCAGCATCTCGATTTCACCGGTATTACGGAAGCTGGCACCCATAACCACGGTTTTATAGCCATTGGCCTTGTAGTAGTTGTAAATGCGGCTTACCGATTGTACACCCGGATCTTCTTCTGCCGGGAAACTGTCGCGGCCGGTCGCGGCCAGGTGCCAGTCCAGTATACGGCCCACGAACGGTGAGATAAGGAAAGCGCCGGCATCGGCACAGGCGGCGGCCTGGATGAAGGAGAACAGCAGCGTCAGGTTGCAGCGGATGCCTTCCTTTTCCAGTTGCTCGGCGGCACGGATGCCTTCCCAGGTTGAGGCGATCTTGATCAGTACCCGGCTGGTGTCCATGCCAAGATGGTCGTAAAGCTCGACAAGTCGGCGGGCGCGGGTGAGGGTGGCGCCGGTATCAAAGGATAGCCGTGCGTCCACTTCCGTTGAGACCACGCCCGGAATGCGGCCAAGAATCTCTTTTCCGGCCAATACGGCCAGCATATCGGTGGCATAAGTTAACTGGTCGGCATCGGAACCACCCTGCCTTCGGGCGGCTGCCACGGCTTCATCCAGCATCGGGCGATAGGCGTCGGAGGCCGCAGCTTTGAGGAGCAGTGAAGGGTTGGTAGTGGCGTCTTGGGGTTTCCACTGGGCTATAGCGTCCAGATCACCAGTGTCAGCAACCACGGTGGTCATGGCTTTGAGTTGTTCGAGCTTGCTGGTCATTCGTCCTGTCGTCCTGATTGGTTTTTTATTGATCGCCCGTATCGCGGGCGCTGAAGGTCATGTGACTACAATAACGGGCTGCTCTGACAGGAACAAGACAGTAAAAGGTATCGGGACGTTCAGGCAGGTGCGGTTGAAGCGTCAGTCAATGAGCTGGCAGGCTCCGGAACCCTGGCCATGGCTTGCTCGATAACTTCAATGCCGGAACCCGGCTTGTGGGCATTCTCACTGATGTAACGCCGGAACTGGCGGCCTCCGGGCTGACCATGGAACAGTCCCATCAGATGGCGGGACATATGGCTGAGGTAGACCCCACGGTCGAGTTCATCCTGAATGAATGGTAATACCGCGCGCAGAGCATCATGCCGGGATTGGGCCGGCCCGGGCGCTCCAAAAAACTCATTGTCCACACCGGCCAGCAGCCAGGGGTTGTGATAGGCTTCGCGGCCAAGCATGACACCGTCGGTATGTTCAAGGTGTTGCCGGCATTCATCAAAGGTCTTGATGCCGCCATTGATGATGATCTCGAGATGAGGGTAACGGGCTTTGAGCCTATACACCCAGTCGTATTTCAGTGGTGGTATGTCCCGGTTTTCCTTGGGGCTCAGCCCTTCCAGAACGGCAATGCGCGCGTGGACGATAAAAGTGCGGCAGCCGGCCTGGGAGACCTTTTCGATAAACTCGCACAGATCTTCCCAAGACTCACGGCCATCAATCCCGATACGGTGTTTTACCGTTACCGGCAGGCGCGTGGTATTGATCATCGCTTCTACGCCCTCAGCCACCTTGTCGGGATGGCCCATCAGACAGGCGCCAATCATGTTGTTTTGTACCCGGTCACTGGGGCAGCCAACGTTCAGGTTCACTTCATCAAAACCGTATTGTTCCGCCAACGCCGCGCAATGGGCCAGTTCCTGCGGATTGCTGCCACCCAGTTGCAGCGCCAGCGGGTACTCCGCAGGTTCATGCCGCAGGAAACGCGCGGTATCGCCATGGATCAGCGCGCCGGTGGTGACCATCTCGGTGTACAGTAGAGCGTGCCGGCTGAGTTGACGGGCCAGGTAGCGATAGTGGGAGGTTGTCCAGTCCATCATTGGCGCCACGCAGAATCTTCGTGACGGCCCGAAGTGGGTGTCTGTAGGTCTTTCCGCTGTCTGTTCCGGTATGTCTGTGGTGCTAATCGTGCTCATTAACTGCCCAATCTGAATCTGTCTGCCATTCGTCGCTGAGGTCAGCGGGTTGAATGAAAAGAGTCGTTATTCTATCAGGAAAACTGCCCCCCTTGCCGTAGGGCTTTAGCGAAACACGGGACACTTTACAGTTCTTGATCAGGTGCGCAGGTGAGTTGATTTCAGCATTGCTGGAAGTCTACAGTAAGCTCTCGTCGAGCACCGCACAGCTGATGCGGGAACACCTTTCCAGAGAGTAATTTTCAATGCCGGTAATGGTACAGGCGCTGATGCCTGTGTTTGTGCTGATTCTTTTGGGCTACCTTTTCCGGCGCTGGCATTTTCCCGGGGATGATTTCTGGTTCCAGGCCGAGCGGTTCACCTACTACGTGCTCTTCCCGGCAATGCTGATTTTCAAGCTGGGCCAGGCCAGGGTGCCGGCTTCTGCCTATGGCGATATCCTGATATTGATCGTGGCCATGCTGGTGGCCATGACGGTGTTGCTGTTCGCGCTATGGTGGGTCTGGCGTTGGCCCGGGCCGGTTTTTTCCTCCGTATTCCAGGGCGGCATTCGCTTCAACTCCTACGTTGCCCTGGCGGCGGCAGGCATGTTGCTCGGGGATGAGGGGCTGTCGCTGATCGCCATAGCGATAGCAGTGAAGGTTCCTCTACTCAACCTGCTGTGCATACTCATGTTTTCGCTGGTCGCCGAAAAGGGCGCGGTAAAACTTAAACCCGTACTCAAGGCCATTGTTTCCAATCCGCTGATTATCGGCTCCGTGGTCGGGATGGTCTGGAGCTACTTCCAGATCGGATTCCATCCACTGATGGCCGGAATTCTGGAGCCATTGAGCGATCTGGCCCTGCCGCTCGGCCTGATGACTGTTGGCGCTGGTCTGCAGCTCAAGGCGCTGCGTGGTGCCTCAATGCCGTTTCTGGTCTCTTCGACCGCCAAACTGGTGGTTTTCCCGTTGTTGACGGCCGGCCTGGCGCTGCTTTTGGGGTTGGAGGGGATGATGGTGCAAGTGGCCGTTTTGCTGGCCGCCCTGCCAACGGCCACGTCTTCCTACATACTGGCGCGTCAGCTGGGTGGTGACGCGCCATTGATGGCGGGGATTATCAGTGGTCAGACATTGCTGGCCATGGTGACTATCCCACTATTACTGGGCATTCTCTGGTAAGCACTTGAGTACCGCATCAGCCAGGCCATACTGGAAAGCAATGTAGCCGTCGCGGTCGGGCTCAATATCGGTCGCTAACGGGTCCCAGGTGCTGAAGGTGATATCCAGACCTTCAGTGATCGAACGCCACCATTGGCGATTGAACTGGGGTTCCGTCAGCAGGCAAGGCTGATTGGCCTTCTGCAATTTCTGTTGTACTTCTGCAATATGCCTGGCCCCCGGGGAGAGTTCGGGGTTCAGGGTCAGCACGCCTTCCAGCGTCAGGCCATAGTGCTCCACGAATCGCGTGAATGCATCGTGGTAGGTAAACAGGTCGATGTCTGCCACTGGCTTCAACCGGCTGGTAATCTCGCTTTCGGCTTCGGACAGCCTCTGCTCAAACCTGTTCAGATTGGTATCAAGTGCCGCTACGTCTGCGCCATCCTGCCGCGCCAGTATGCTGTGAATATCCCTTGCCATATCCAGTGCCAGTGCCGGATCCAGCCAGATATGGGGATCTTCTCCGGCGCCGTGGTCATGACCATGATGACTGGTTTCTTGCTCATGCCCGTGTCCATGGTCGTCATGGCCATGGTGATCGTCATCCGTATCGACTTCGGGTACGTTTTCTCCGTGCATGAGGGAATGGGTGCGGTTACTGAATTCGTTACCGCTGAGCAGCCGTGTCAGAAAGGTTTCCATTTCCGGGCCAACCCAGAAAACGGCATCGGCGTTTGACAGTGCCCGGCGTTGTGAGGGCTTCATGGAGTAGTTGTGGGGGCTGGAACCGGGAGGTACCAGCGTGGTGACTTCAACATCGTCCGTCGCCACAGCCTTTACCAATAACTCAATGGGTTTCAGTGAGGTGACAATTTGCGTGGCCGCGAGGGCATTGGCGGCTCCGAGGAGCCCGGCAAATCCCAGCGCGGTGGCGCCTGCAAAGCGTTTGGCGATCATATTCGGTGAGTCCTTTAAAATTAAAGATACGTTATAATATAACATTTTCAGGCTTGGATGAAGCGGATTTACCGGCGCCCATGCGAAAACTGGCTGTGGCCGGTATAATGCGGGGCTTTTAACGCACAGCCTTCATCAGGCAGTAACCTTCAGGATGTTTTCATGACCGTACGCACCCGAATCGCACCGTCTCCCACCGGAGACCCCCACGTTGGTACCGCCTTCGTGGCGCTGTTTAACCTGTGCTTCGCCCGGCAGCATGGCGGACAGTTTATTCTGCGGATTGAAGATACGGATCAGGCCCGAAGCACCGAAGAGTCGGAACAGGATATCCTGCAGGCGCTACGCTGGCTGGGGCTTGAATGGGACGAGGGGCCGGATGTGGGTGGCCCCCATGGTCCCTACAGGCAGTCGGAGCGCAAGGATTCCTACCGTCAGTACGCGTTGGACCTGGTTACCAAAGGGCATGCCTTTTACTGTTTCCGTACACCGGACGAGCTGGAGGCCATCCGCGAAGAGCGTAAGGCTCAGGGTCTGAATCCCGGAATTAAAGGTGATCTGGAGCTGCCGGAGGAAGAGGTCAAGCGCCGGCTGGATGCCGGCGACCCTTATGTGATCCGCATGAAGGTGCCGGAGACTGGTGTTTGCGAGATTGAAGATATGTTGCGCGGCACGATCGAGATCGACTGGTCCCAGGTGGACAGCCAGATCCTGCTGAAATCTGACGGCATGCCCACTTATCATCTGGCCAACGTTGTGGACGACCATCTGATGGATATCACCCACGTGTTGCGTGGTGAAGAGTGGATCAACTCGGCGCCCAAGCACAAACTGTTGTATGAGTACTTCGGTTGGGATATGCCGGTGCTGTGTCACCTGCCACTGCTGCGCAATCCTGACAAGAGCAAGCTGTCCAAGCGCAAAAACCCCACCAGCATCAATTTCTACGAGCGCATGGGCTTCCTGCCCGAAGCAGTGACCAACTACCTTGGCCGCATGGGCTGGTCCATGCCCGACGAGCGCGAAAAATTCACCCTGGACGAAATGATCGAGAACTTTGATATCCAGCGGGTTTCCCTGGGGGGGCCGGTTTTCGACGTGGAAAAACTGCGCTGGCTCAACGGCCAGTGGATCCGCGACGAACTCAGCGACGACCAGTTCATCGAGCGCATGCGCCAGTGGTGGTTCAACGAACAGGCGCTGCGGGACCTGGTGCCGCACATCAAGGGCAGGGCAGAAGTGTTCAGTGATGTGGCGCCCATGGCGTCGTTCATGTTCTCTGGCATGCTCAATCTCAAGCCGGAAGACTTCAGTCATAACAAGCTTGAGGAGGCTCAGGTCAAGCGTGTTCTCCAGTTCACGCTCTGGAAGCTGGAAGCCCAGCGTCACTGGAGCAAGGACAACATCTTTGCTGACATCAAGACCCTGGCCAAGGCCATGGAGCTGAAAATGGGTGACTTTATGTTTGCCATCTTTGTCGCCATTGCCGGTACGCCCAACTCCTGGTCCGTCATGGATTCCATGGCCATCCTCGGCCCGGACATGACCCGTTCCCGCCTGCGCCATGCTCTTGAGTTGATGGGCGGCTTCTCGAAAAAGGAAACCAAACGGGTGGAGAAGGAATACGCAGCTTTGCTCGCTGAGTAACCAGATTGATGGAATAGTAAACGGCCCGGACAGGGATGTTCACGAAACTGAAAAAACGTTGGAAAAAAGGTTGACGCCCCAGGGGCCGATCCTTAATATACGCAGCCGTTGAGGGGCCATAGCTCAGCTGGGAGAGCGCAACACTGGCAGTGTTGAGGTCAGCGGTTCGATCCCGCTTGGCTCCACCAATTTCTAGTCCCCTTCGTCTAGTGGCCTAGGACTCCGCCCTTTCACGGCGGCAACAGGGGTTCGAACCCCCTAGGGGACGCCAATACGGCTTATCGGTTTAGTCCACCGGTCAGCCATCAAAAAAACCGCCTTCGGGCGGTTTTTTTGTTAGGGGTCTGTCCCCATTTATCCTCATCAGTCAGAGATCTCCGGGGGTCTGTCCCTGCGTGGACTGACCCATACATACTGACCAGTCAACAAGTCACCCGCTAGCTCCGATGAGAAGCCAGCTGGGTCAGTGTAAATGGGGTCAGTCCCCGTTCGGGGACAGACCCCTTGAGGCAATCGCACCCTTACCAACCCCTTCGTAGGCCTTTACCCGAATAACATCCTCCGGATACTCGGCTTTGAGTTGCTCGGCAATATGCGCTGCAATCAGCTCTACCGTGGTGTCGGTATCCAGCATGTACACACGGCTTTCTGGCAGTGTCAGCGAAAACTCTCCCTGGTTCGCCTCGTATTCGAAGGTCACGTATGCGGTGCCGTCTGCGGCCACCTGGCGCTGTGTCACGTCCTCCTCGGAGCCCACATAGATATCCTGCCAGAGCTTCGCCCAGAGATTTTCGAGATTGCGGTCCCGGTGGCCGTTTCGGTCAATGCGGATGGGAGAGCGATGCCCGTGAGCAATCCGCTGACAGTTGCCCAGATGTTTTTTCAGGCCATGGACATAGTGGTAATAGGCGCCCTCAATCACGTCTTCCCGGAGCGTAATCTCCACGTCTGTCACATTGGCTGGCAGCACTGCGACCAACTCATGCTCCAGAAGTCTGGCGACCGCCGAAGGCACGACTCTCTCGGAGGACAGCCAGACTACCGCCTGGTCCGGGGACTGGTGGACAATATGGGTGCCGTCTTTCAGGCGCCACAGGAAACGATCCGGCTCATCTTCATTCCACTCAAGACCGCTGTAGCCCCGCGGAATCACCAGGCGGTGATCCACGCGCTCATCGATCACCCGTTTTATGGTGCGCTTGACGTTGCTGAAATCAAACACCATGCCCTGGTCGTCCAGCTCGCCCCCAAGAACCACATCAGCAATCCAGCTTTCACCTACGAGCCCGCGTGTAGCGTCCAGGTAGGCGAAGTCGATAACCGTCAGATTGTCTACGAAAAGGTGGTTCATCAGAGAAGCCTGGGGAGATGAAGTTGATTGATGGGCGAATTCTAGCAAAAATCCGCCAACGCTCGCAGCTTTGTGTATGGTGCATGGCGAAAACAACTGAGCAGGTAACAATGGAGAAGACCGACGCAGATCGCAATGATGCCTTTCCCGTACTCGTATTGGCCGCCGGAGCTTCGCACAGAATGGGTGGGTCAAAGGCGTTGTTGCCAGTACATTCAGGTACGCTGCTGGATCACGCGATTGGCCAGGCAAGGCAGCTCGGTGCGCCGGTTACCGTTGTTGCTGGCGGCTGGTACCCCCTGGTGCGTTATCGCTGCCGTGTGCAGCCATCATCCTGGGTTTTTGCGCAGAACTGGCGAATAGGTATGTCGGCATCACTGAAGGCGGGCTTGGCAAGCCTTGCACCCGGGGCAAAAGGTGTGTTCGTTGTGCTGCTGGATCAGCCCCTGATAGAAGTTAATTCGTTGCATGCGTTGGCGGATGCCGCCAGGAACAACCCGTCGCAACCCTTTGCCGCAGATATGCAAGGCAAGCCGGGTGCGCCCGCCTATATTCCCAGGCGTTTGTGGCCGCAGGTTATGATGCTGGAAGGTGACAGGGGGGCAGCTGGTGTGCTGGCGGGAAATGGCGCTGGCCGGATAGCCATGGCTGGCGCCAGCCTGGATGTGGATACACCCGCAGACTGGCACCGCGTCAGGCGACGATTAGCCGAACAGCCCTGACAACCAGGCGATGCCCACTGCGAAAATGCCCAGGCTGGCAGCCAGGCCCATGGTGTAGATGCGTGATGTGGTCGAACGCTGCTGGGATACAAACAGGTCGATCGTGCGCTGGGCGATGTCTTCGGCGGTTTCCCGGGAAATCTCATGAGCCTGCTGTATGGCTTCTGATTGCAGGGTCTGCCAGAACTCGGTGTCGATGGTTTGTACGCTGGTGATGTGGTCCTTCAATTCTGCCATGTGGTCGCTGGTAAACCCGGTATTGCGGGACAGATCCTTGCGCAGCTCGGCCAGCTCCCGGGTCAGGTTCAGGTTTACTTCCGCTGCCACATCGTCACAGAGGTTGCGCGTGCGCTCTTCGACCATACCTGTGACAGCGTTCAGGCGCTCTTCCACGGCGGCTTCCTGCCTTTTTGCAGATTCGTCCAGTGCGCGCTTGAGGTGGTCGAACTGTTCGTCAAACAGAGAGCTGAGGAGTTCGTGCAGGCGATTGTTGATGTGGGTTTTCACTGCCGAGCGGGCAATCTGCTCGATCAGATCGCTGGTCAGTGGAACCACTTGGGACCCGCTGCCGTTGCCACCGGTATGCGTTTTACCATCGGCTTGTGGCGACATTTCTACCGATGCATCAACGGGTATGTCCAGCGGGCTTTCCTCAGTGGCATCGGCAGCGACGTCCAGCTCCGGTGGCTCAGGAAGATTGCCATCAGTCACGTCGCTGTCGAGCTGTTCCAGAACCAGGCTCAGGCCTTCAGTGTGAGGCGGTTTGGTGAGAATATTATAGACACCGAAATTTCGGGCCTCCTCCATGAATGACGGTGATTTCTTGGAGGTGCACATAATGATGGGGATGGTGGCGGTTTCCGGATTGCCCTTGATGGCTTTCGTGGCTTCCACGCCGTTCATACCTGGCATCAGGTGATCCATGAAGATCACATCCGGGCGAATGTTGGAGCTAAGGAAGTCCAGTGCCTCCTCTGCCGAGCCGGCCATGTTTACTTGCATGTCCCGGCCTTCCAGCAGTTTGCTCAGGGCAAATCGAGCCACTTTCGAGTCATCCACCAGGAGGGCGTTCTTGATCGCCATGTCACAACCTCAACCTTTACTGCATGTGTGTTCATTATCGGGCTGATGCTTACCAGCCTTCCAGTTTCGGGCATTGGGTCGCCCGATAGCTCTTGTCCCGATAACAAACACCGGGTTCCTTGGTCCGGGCGGTGAATACCTCCCCGGCTGCCGTTGTCAGGCGAACCTGTCCGTAGGGTTCGCCATACCGGAAGGTCGCTTCAATCGAACTGCCATTGGGATTGCGCAGCAAACCCTTGCCGTGGAACGAACCTTCAATGTATCCGCCTTCGTATTTCTTGCCGTCGGCAAACACTTCCTGGCCTTGGCCGTGAAATTCTCCGTTTGAGAATTCTCCCTCGTAACGCCGCCCGTCCGGATAGGTGAGGGTACCTTCGCCGTGAAACTCGTCGTTGCGGAACCCGCCTACATACAGCGTGCCATCCGATGTCGTGAGCGAGCCATGCCCGTTCAGTTGTCCCTCGGACCACTGCCCGGTCAGAATGTCATTGTTGGCAAGCCTGAGTGTGCCCTGGCCATCAAATTCGCCAGCCACGAAGTGCCCTTCGTAGCGCAGGCCATTGGCATCTTCATAGGTGCCGTCGCCGGTTTTAACGCCGCCTATCCAGGTACCGTCGCGGTATTCTACCCGGGTGTAGGCATCCAGTTTGCCAACAAGTGTCTTTTCATTGCCGGCCGAGAGCGCCACCGTTTGCTGCCAGGGCTTATAGCCTTCCTTGCTGATTACAACCTCGTATTGGCCGGCTTCCAGTTCCAGATCCAGCCGGGTGGCGCCATACTCCTTGCCGTTGATGGTGACTTCATCACCGACCACATTTGAACGCAGCACCAGCTTACCCGTTGTCGGGCGGGGTTCTTCAGGTTGCATTGGAGATGCATCAGTGCCGGATTCGGGCATTGCCGAGGGTTGCTCAGAGACAGCCACCAGCTTTGGATCGTCTGGCAGCTCGGGAATAAAGAAAGGTTCGGCAGCAGGTTCTTTAGAGTTGTCCTGGTAGAGTTCCCCGGTCTCTGGCTCACTGGCCACGGTATCCGTATTCATGGACAACTCACTGCGTACCGACGCAAAGCCTGCTGTCACCAGAAGCATCAGCGCCAGCGCGTTAACGAACAGTAGCGGTCTGAAATCGACCATGGGAAACCTCTCAATTCTGCATTCCTGTGTGACTTCCAATGCCCCGTCTGTTTCGTTGTCGTTCTTCAGCAGGAATCAGGGATTACACAGCCTAATCTTACCCAGCCGGGGCAATGTTATGTAACAGAAAGTCACTGAAGTTCACGAGAATGCAGGACAAATCACACTTTCTCCGGAAGCTGGTCATGGTTGAGCTGCTCCCAGGAACGCATGTACACATCCGCCTCGTACCGATAGGGGGATTTGAATGGCGTTAGCACAAAATCGAATACCAGAAAGAAAAATCCGACAGATCCCCAAGCGATGGCCAGCGTACTGATAGTATTAGCCTGCACTTCCGGATTTGCGTCGACGAAACTCTCAAGCAAAGGGATCAGGTCGGATGCCATGACCACGGGGTTGAAGCTGGAAAGCACAAACGGTATCCAGAAAGCGAGAAACACCGGGAAAAAACCGAATGACCACAGCACCCTGCGAAGCAGGTATATGCCAATGGCGCGCCAGTAACGCTGCCTGATCTCGGGGACCCGGCGTATGCGCTCCAGGTACCTGCGGCGTTCGTCCCAATAGGCGGCCACTTCTGGGGCATGAATATTCTGGCCCTTGCTGGTTGGCTTTTGACCGGGCCCGGAAGTACTCCTGGCGGTTTCCGGAGGTTGGTTACCCTGAGTTTCAGTGGTCATGGATTCGGCTACTGCCTTGTGGTGTCTGGTTAGTGCATGATAGTAGAAAGTACGTGTTACCCTACAATCCCCATTTGGTTAAAGACAGGATAGTTTTAATGGCGGCAGTGATCGAGAACACAGTCCATCCGGCGTTTGAAATGCTACGCAGCCACCGGATCAGCACGCTGAACGTGACCGTTGAAGAGTACCGTCACCGGAAAACCGGCGCCCGCCATCTGCACCTGGCGGCAGACAACGATGAGAATGTGTTCTTCGTTGCGCTGCGGACCTTCCCTATGGACTCCTCCGGGGTGGCCCATATCCTGGAGCATACTGCGCTTTGTGGTAGCGAACGATTCCCGGTGCGGGATCCGTTTTTCATGATGATCCGCCGTTCCCTGAACACCTTCATGAATGCGTTTACCAGCAGTGACTGGACTGCATACCCCTTTGCCAGCATGAACCGCAAGGATTTTGATAACCTGCTGACGGTCTATCTGGATTCGGTGTTTTTCTCGTCACTGGATCCCCTGGACTTCGCCCAGGAAGGTCACCGCCTGGAATTCGATACACCGGAGGATCCGTCCACGGATCTGGTTTACCGCGGTGTGGTATACAACGAAATGAAAGGTGCCATGAGCGCACCCACGTCCCAGTTGTGGCAGAACCTCTCCAGCCATCTGTTCCCGACTACCACCTATCACTACAACAGCGGTGGGGAACCAGACCACATTGTCGATCTGAGCTACGATGATCTGCTGCGTTTTTACCGTCACCACTATCATCCCAGCAATGCAATTTTTGCCACTTACGGCGATATACCGGCTCACGAACATCATCAGCGCTTCGAAGAACTTGCCCTCAAGCAGTTTGATCGTCTGGATGTGGAACTGCCGGTGCGGGACGAGAAGCGGATGTTCTCCCCGGTTCGTGTCGACCAGAGCTACGCCATCAGTGAGGGTGAGGAAACCAGCCACAAGACCCACATCGTGATGGGCTGGTTGCTGGGGCACAGCTTTGACCTGCAGGAAAACCTTGAAGGCCAGCTGCTGGCCAGTGTGCTGTTGGAAAACAGTGCTTCGCCATTGATGCGTGCTCTGGAAACCACGGATATCGGGCACTCGCCTTCGCCCATGTGCGGCCTTGAGGACTCCAACCGCGAAATGACTTTTGTCTGCGGCATCGAGGGTAGCGAACCGGACAAACAGGGCGATCTGGAAGAGTTGATCGAACAGACGCTGGCAAAAGTGGTGGAAGAGGGTGTCAGCCAGGACCGCCTGGAGGCCATTCTGCACCAGCTGGAGCTTCACCAGCGTGAGATTGCGGGTGACAGTTTCCCATACGGTCTGCAGTTGATCATGACGGCCATTTCGCCGATGGTTCATGGCGGTGATCCGGTGGAGCTTCTGGACTTGGAACCTGTGCTGGCGGACATGCGTGAGAAAATCCGGGACCCGAACTATGTGCCGGACCTGATTCGCAGCAAACTGCTTGAAAATCCCCACCGGGTTACCCTCACGCTACGCCCCGATGACAAGCTGGAAAGCCGCCGTCAGGCCGCGATTCGTGAGGCGTTGGCCCGACGCAAGGCCTCACTCACCGATAAAGAGGTTCAACAGATTGTCGATCGGGCCAGGGCTCTCGAAGAACGCCAGACCCGCAAGGATGATGATTCCATCCTGCCCAAGGTGGATTTGACCGATGTGCCACTGCAGTTGCCGGAACCCGAAGCGCGGTTTGACGGCGACATGTCGGCAACCATTTATGCGCGGGGGACCAACGGCCTGGTCTATGAACAGGTAGTTGTGCCGGTCCCGGATCTATCTGAAGCCGAGCTGTTGTTACTGCCGTACTACACCACGCTGATTCCGGAAGTGGGCTGCGGTAATCTGGATTACCTGCAGATGCAGGATCGAATTTCCGCCGAATCCGGCGGCATCAGTGCTTCCTTTACTGCCAAGGGAAAAATCGACGATGTGCAGGATTTGTCAGGCTACATTGTATTCAATGGTAAGGCGCTGGCCAGAAACCGCGAGGCGCTGACCCGTCTGTTAAAGGACGTGTTCGACGGCGCCCGTTTTGACGAAAAAGAGCGGGTTCGCGAACTGGTAGCCCAGATTCGTTCCCGCAGGGAGCAGGGCGTGACCGGTAGTGGTCATGCCCTGGCTATGGGCGCTGCTGCCCAGGGCCTCAGCGCCGGTGCCTGGCTGGCTTTCCGGCTCGGTGGTCTGGCGGCCGTTCGCGGGGTCAAGGCATTGGACAAATCACTGGACACCCCCGCGGAGCTAGACACGCTTTGCGAACGCCTCGCCGCGCTGCACGAGCGTATCCGGCAGCAATCCCGTGAATTCCTGCTGATTGGTGAGGAAGATCAGCTGGGTCCCATGTTGACGGAGTTGAAATCCATCTGGGGCGATACCAAAGCCGAAGCTGGCGAACCCTGGAAGCTGGCACCCGTCAGTTATCGGGCCCGTGAAGCCTGGCTGACCTCGACGCAGGTGAATTTCTGTGCCAAGGCTTACAGCACAGTTGCCATCGATCATCCCGATGCAGCTGCATTGACGGTGTTGGGTGGCTTTCTTCGCAACGGGTACCTGCACAGGGCCATCCGTGAGAAGGGCGGAGCCTATGGAGGCGGTGCTGGCCAGGACAGTGTTAACGGTATCTTCCGGTTCTTTTCCTATCGTGATCCGAGGCTGTCCGAGACTCTCGGGGACTTCGACACGGCACTGGATTGGTTGCAGCAAGAGCAGCATGACCCCCAGGAACTGGAAGAGTCCATTCTCGGAGTCATCGGCCAGCTGGACCGCCCACGCTCCCCGGCGGGTGCGGCCCGTCATGCCTTCCATAATCACCTGTTTGGTCGTACACCAGAGCAGCGCGCCCGATTCCGCGAGCGGGTACTGGAAGTGACCCTGGAAGACATAAAGCGGGTGGCGAAGGAATGGCTGAAGCCGGAGAACGCCAGTGTGGCGGTTGTCACCAGCTTCGAAAACCGCGACACCGCGGAGAAGCTGGGGCTGGAGATTCAGGAGCTGTAGGCCATTTCGCTGTCCGGGCTAACGGTTTCGTTTGAGCCCGGTAGTTACCATGATACGGGTGGATATCTCCTCTACGGAGTAGGCCGTGGTATTGAGGTAGGGGATGCGCTCCCGGCGATACATCAGCTCGATTTCCTCGATTTCATGCATGCATTGCTTCAGGGACGAGTACCGCGAATTGGGCTTGCGCTCATTGCGGATGATGGCCAGTCGCTCAGGCTCGATGGTCAGCCCAAAGATTTTTTCCTTGTGGGAGCGTAATGCTGATGGCATCCGCTGGTCTTCCAGATCCTCCTCGGTGATCGGGTAGTTGGCAGCCTTTACGCCGTATTGCAGTGCCAGATACAGGCAAGTGGGAGTTTTGCCACTACGGGATGCGCCTACGAGTATCAGGTCGGCTTCGTCATAGTGACGGGTGCGCGCACCGTCGTCGTTCGCAAGTGCGAAGTTGACGGCTTTGATCCTTCGTTCGTAGCTGCCCTCATTGTTGATGGCGTGGGACTTGCCGACGGTGTAGGACGAAGACGACCGTAACTCCTGCTCAAGCGGGCTCAGGAAGGTGCCAAAGATATCCACCATGAAGCCTTCTGCACCGGAAATGAGATCCCGAATGTCGCTGTTTACGATAGTGTCAAAAACCAGTGGTCGCGAGCCGTCTACCTCGGCTGCTTTATTGATGCGCTTGACCATCTCCCGGGCTTTGTCAGCGTCATCGATGTATGGCACGGTAATGCGCTCGAATTCGATTTTCTCGAATTGCGCCAGCAGGCTGTGGCCGAGAGCCTCGGCGGTCAGCCCGGTACCATCGGAGATGAAGAAAGCGGTTCTTTTCATGGCGTGTAGTCCGGCTCCGTAATTGGCGGGTTCCCTAGGTAATTCCCACAGGTTACAGTATCATACACGCCAAGTTCGAGAGCCCGCAGTGGAGAATGCAGGAATTGCAGGGTCAGGGTAACGCTAACGCGAGAGTTACCTTCACCGCTCCGGTATCGCTCTTTGCTAAAACGAATCAAGGGAGACACGCTTTGGAAGATTACATCATCTGGTTTGATCACCTGGGAATGTCAGACGTTGACCGGGTGGGGGGGAAGAACGCCTCCCTCGGTGAAATGATCAGTAATCTCGCCAATGCTGGTGTTACTGTACCCGGCGGATTTGCCACCACGGCCCATGCCTATCGAGAATTCCTCGCAAAAGATGGCCTGCGGGAAAAGATCGATAATGCTCTCGACGTCCTCGACATCAATGACGTTAATGAACTTGCGCGGGTCGGATCCCAGATCCGCCAGTGGATCCTCGATACGCCGTTCCCTGAGGCACTAGAGAAGCCACTGGAAGACGCTTACGCCAAACTCCGTGCCGGTAATGACAGGATGGCGGTAGCAGTGCGCTCCTCAGCTACGGCTGAAGACCTGCCTGATGCCTCGTTTGCGGGCCAGCAGGAAACGTTTCTCAATGTGGTGGGTCTTGAACAGGTCCGAACATCGGTTAAAGAAGTTTTCGCATCGCTGTTTAACGACCGTGCCATATCCTATCGCGTTCACCACGGATTCGATCATAAACAGGTAGCCCTGTCTGCAGGCATTCAGAAGATGGTTCGCAGCGAAACCGCTGCCAGTGGTGTTATGTTTACCCTCGACACCGAGTCAGGCTTCCGGGATGTCGTGTTTATCACCGGTTCCTACGGCCTTGGTGAAACGGTGGTTCAGGGCGCCGTGAATCCTGATGAGTTCTACGTGCACAAGCCTACCCTGGAGGCAGGCCGGCCTGCGGTTCTGCGCCGCAATCTGGGCAGCAAGGCCATCAAGATGGTTCATCACACGGATCCGTCCGCAGGGCAGTTCGTGGAAACCGTGAAGGTTGAGCAGGACGACCGTAACCGCTTCTGTATTACCGATGCAGAAGTGGAAGAGCTTGCCAAACAGGCCATGATCATCGAAAAGCACTACCAGCGCCCGATGGATATTGAGTGGGCGAAAGACGGTGATGACGGCCTGATCTACATCGTTCAGGCCCGTCCGGAAACCGTCAAGAGTCGTGCATCCGCAAACGTCATGGAGCGCTATCTGCTGAATGAAACCGGCACCGTTCTGGTGGAAGGCCGCAGTATTGGTCACAAGATTGGCAGCGGTCCGGTCAAGATCATCACCAGTATCAAGGAAATGGACCGGGTGCAGGCCGGAGATGTGCTGGTAACCGACATGACTGACCCGGACTGGGAGCCGGTCATGAAGCGGGCCTCCGCCATCGTGACTGACCGGGGCGGGCGCACCTGTCACGCGGCAATTATTGCCCGTGAGTTGGGGATTCCCGCGGTGGTGGGTTGTGGCGATGCCACGGAAGTACTGAAAGACGGTCAGGAAGTGACGGTTTCCTGCGCCGAGGGCGACACCGGCATGATCTATGAAGGCAGCCTGGACTTTGAGCTGAAAGAGAACACCGTGGATTCCATGCCTGCCATTCCGTTCAAGATCATGATGAACGTGGGCAACCCCGACCGGGCTTTCGACTTTCAGGCATTGCCCAATGAGGGCGTTGGCCTGGCGCGCCTGGAGTTCATTATTAACCGGATGATCGGCGTGCATCCCAAGGCGCTGCTGAACTATGACGGCCTGCCACGTGACATTCGCCAGACCGTGGAAAAACGGATCTCGGGATACAGTTCCCCGGTGGATTTCTACGTCGACAAGCTGGTTGAAGGCATCTCCACACTGGCTGCGGCTTTTGCCCCCAAGAAAGTGATTGTCCGCCTGTCAGACTTCAAATCCAATGAATACGCAAACCTGATCGGTGGAACCCTGTACGAACCGGATGAGGAAAACCCGATGCTGGGCTTCCGGGGCGCGTCTCGCTATATCTCGGAAACCTTCCGTGACTGTTTTGAGCTGGAATGCCGTGCGCTCAAGAAAGTTCGCAATGAGATGGGGCTCACCAACGTCGAGGTGATGGTGCCGTTTGTGCGCACCGTGGGTGAGGCAGAGCAGGTGGTGAGCCTGCTGGCCGAGAATGGGCTCAAACGTGGCGAGAATGGCCTTAGGGTCATCATGATGTGTGAGCTGCCTGCCAACGCCTTGCTGGCGGATCAGTTTCTGGAGCACTTTGACGGTTTTTCCATCGGCTCCAATGATCTGACCCAGCTAACCCTGGGGCTGGACAGGGACTCCGGTATCATTGCGCACCTTTTTGATGAGCGGAATGATGCTGTCAAAGCATTACTGGCCAGTGCTATTCAGGCCTGCAAGAAGGCCAACAAGTACATCGGCATTTGTGGGCAGGGGCCCTCCGACCATCCGGATCTTGCGAAGTGGCTGATGGATCAGGGTATCGATTCTGTTTCCCTGAATCCGGACTCGGTTCTGGATACCTGGTTTTTCCTTGCTGACGAAAAAATTGATTGATCATTTTGAGATAAAGGAGAGCGCAAGCGTGCCTATCGTAACCCCTGATCTGTGTGATGATTATCCCGAAGTTCTTGTGGTGGAGCCGGGTTTTCGGAACTTTGGTGGCCGAGATGCTTTTGGCGGCGAGATAGTTACGGTCAAGTGCTTTGAGGATAATTCCATCGTCAAAGAGCAGGTAGCCCTTCCGGGCAATGGACGGGTAATGGTTGTTGACGGTGGTGGTTCAAAGCGTGCTGCGCTGCTCGGCGACATGCTGGCGGAAAAAGCGGCTGACAATGGATGGGCCGGGCTGATCATTTACGGCTGCATCCGGGATGTGGACGTGATCGGAAAGACTGCTCTGGGTGTTCAGGCTTTGGGCACGCATCCACGTAAAACGGAAAAACGCGGTGTGGGTGATCTGAACGTATCTGTAACGTTTGGTGGCGTGACCTTCCATCCAGGTCACTATGTCTATGCTGACAACAACGGTATTGTGGTGTCCGAAACGTCGCTCAAGGCCGACTGACCTCCGTTGATGCTGTTCCGGGCCCGGTAGTCGCCTGTGACTGCCGGGTATCCTCGTTAGCGTGTGACCTTCAAAATCTCCATTCCCAGCAGAAATCCGTCGCCTTCGGGTTCGCATCGAAGCACGCGGCAAACCGTCTCGAACGGGGGAAACTGCTCACTGGTTGACGGCAGCAGGGTATGTATCTCGTCTCCCTCGGAAAATGCTTTTTCAACAAACAGCTGCATGCCGCTGCCACTCAGGTCTTTACAAATTCCCGGAAATGCGACTCCATTGCTGTCCGAGAGTTCGATTTCCGAATTCATGGTCATGCGGTGGAAATCGCGCTTTTCTGAATAATCCTTCATGAACTCAGACATACCGCCACCTCTCGATTGTTGTTTTATTCTTTATAATGGCTAAGCGCGCGAGCGTCAAAGAACACGCCTGAGTGTGCCGGGGCCCGAGCTCAGGCCCAGTTATCGTTTTTTCGGGTTGGCTTAAGCATCGGGATAACCAGTGCGAGAATCACGCCGGCCAATACCAGGGCGGCGCCAAGCAGCATGAAGTCGGATTCTTTCTTCCCCTCCAGCCTTTCCTTTTCGGCGGTAAGCACCTCCAGCTCATTGCGAAGTTTCTGGTTCTCCTCGCGAAGTTCGCCGTTTCGACGGTCAAGGTTGATCGAATCGGCAGCCACCTCTTTAATATTGTTGAGCTCTTCGCTAAGTCGCCCGGCCCTGGATTGCAGGGTTTCTTCGGAATTCCTGAGCTCATTCCGCTCACTGGTGACTTCTTGCAACTGTGTCTTGAGCTCGCCCAGTTCGTTACGTGCCTGTTCGAGCTGACGGTTGGTCTGTTCAAGGCGCTGTCTGGCGATTGGAGTCTCGGTAATGTACCGGCTGACTATCCAGCCTTCGATACCATCGGGAGTTCGTACCCGGCTGTAGCCGGATTCGGATGTTTCCAGAAGTTCCAGAGCAGTACCACTGCGAACGCCGGAATGAAGAATGCGGTATTGTGTCCCTTCGCCACTGCGAATGGGAGCAAACAGGGTGTCATCGACGTAGACAGTTTTTGCATGGGCCGAGGCGGCAGCAACCATCAACACAATCAGACAGGTAAGAAGACGTAGAGGTGTCACTGGTTTTGTTCCCTGAAACAGCAATTTGAGGCGCAATTTTGTCATAGATACCGGGCCATACAAGGTGGCATTCATTACAAAAAACTCATGGAGCGCGATACGTGGCATGGGTGTACCTCATGGCAGCACCGCCTTGAAAGGCTTGACAGTGACTCGTTGGTATACGCCTGCTTCCACGTAGGGGTCGGCGTCAGCCCAGGCCTGCGCGGACTCCAGGGATTCAAATTCGGCAATGACCAGGCTGCCAGTAAAACCTGCGTCGCCGGGTTCCGGGGTGTCGAGGGCAGGGTGGGGGCCTGCAACCAGAAGCCGGCCCTCATCTTTCAATGCGTTGAGTCGCCCGATATGGGCCGGGCGTGCCGAGGTTCGCAGGTTAAGGCTGTCTTCAACGTCCTCACTGATGATCGCGTAATACATGGCGCTCTCCGGATATATGGTGACACGGGGCAGTGCCTGGCTGGTACACTGGGGCCCTTGTAATAACTCTGAAATCGGAATTGATGTGACTATAACGCAAGAAGCTGAGTTCTGCATTGATCTGCATTGCCACAGTACAGCGTCTGACGGCGCTCTGCCGCCGACCGACCTGATTCACAGGGCGAGCGCTAAAGGTGTGACACATCTTGCACTGACAGATCACGACACCATTTCAGGGCTGGACGATGCCAGGACAGCGGCGCAGGCCGTTGGTATTTCCCTGGTTGCGGGTACTGAACTTTCCTGCCTCTGGAAAAGCCAGACAATTCACATTGTCGGGCTGGACTTTGATACCTCTGACCACCATCTGAACGAAGCTCTGGCACGGCAGAATGATAACCGCTGGCGCCGTGCCCGTACGATTGCGGAGAAACTCGCCAAGCTGAAAATTGACAACATGGTGGAGAAGGCCACACTCAAGGCCGGCGGCGATGTGCCGGGCCGTCCACACTTTGCCAGGGTGCTTGTGGAAGAGGGTGCGGTCAAGGACTCCGCGCAGGCGTTCAAACGATACCTCGGTGCTGGTAAGGCGGGTGATGTGAAGGGCTTCTGGCCGTCTCTGGAAGAAGTCGTGCAATGGATCACCAGTGCAGGCGGGATTGCAGTTCTCGCGCATCCGAGAAAGTACAAGCTGACCGCAACAAAATTACGTGCACTGACCAAGGATTTTCGTCAGGCCGGTGGTCGGGCGATTGAGGTGTCTACATCCGGCCAATCCAGTGGCGATCTCGGCTTCCTGGCGGAGCTGTGTCGTCGTGAAAACCTGTTGGCGTCTCAGGGGAGCGATTTTCATTTTCCCGGAGCGCCCTGGTGTGAGCTGGGGTCCATAATGAAAATGCCAGACGGGCTTGAGCCTGTCTGGCATCATTTCAGACAACCGGTGGGAGTTCCCGCAGCGGTTTAATCCGGAGCGTGGAACAGCAGGAACAGATCCGTCAGCGAGTCCGGAATCGCATCTACCATATCCCTTGAAAGCTTCGGGCTGTTGCGTACATTCTGGAAGTCTTCATCCTCGAAAAGGCCAGATAGTGTCAGCATGGGCACCAGCAGGTCAGCCGTTTCTTCCTCGCCTGCTGACAGCCAGGCATCCTCATTCTCCAGGAACGTATCCACAAAGCCCGCACACCAGTTTTCCAGTGCATTCATCGGGTCGCCATCCTCGGGTTCCGGCAACTCAAGGGATTGGCCCATATCGAGAGAGTGGGCCATGTCTCTGGCAAGCTTTTCCACGGCTTCCCGGAAGGTCTCCGGAACCTGGCCACCAGGTGCCTGATCGGCACCCGTAGCCAGCCGGAAGATATCTTCAGTGCTGAGTGATGCCGGTCCTACTACGCTGGCGCAGACAACCCCGTGCAATCCGAAGAAGTCCAGGGCTTCGTCGCCCCAGGGCTCGGCGAACAGGATGTCTTCCAGCGCCTCGATGTCCGAATCTGATAGCATTCGTCAGTTACTCCCGGCCTTTTTGGCCTCTTCGGCGGCCCGCTGACGTTTACGGACTTCCCTCGGATCATTGTAGGCTCGGCCCGGAGTTACCGGTACATCGACCTGCTGAGTTGGCTTTTCTGGTTCTGTCACTGGCTCCTGAGTCGTTTCGGCAGAGTTTTCTTCCTGT
Organism: Marinobacter sp. ATCH36; assembly: GCF_023555055.1. Classification (GTDB taxonomy): domain Bacteria; phylum Pseudomonadota; class Gammaproteobacteria; order Pseudomonadales; family Oleiphilaceae; genus Marinobacter. The sequence continues at coordinate 40,134 of NZ_JAMJPL010000004.1, read as the reverse complement.
TTGGCCGGGTCGGCGTCCGGTTCTGTGGAGGGTTTCGGAGCCTCCTCCGCGGGCGGCTCGATCTTTTCAGGTTCCGGAGCCTTGGGTGCAGCGTCAGCAGTATCATCAGAGCTGGTTGCCGTCCCGGCTTGGGTTTGCGGCTCGGGGCTTGCCTTCACTTCAGGTTCTGGTGTACCGGTTTCCACTGTCGACTCTTCAACTGCGTTGTCTGGTGATGGCTCGGCCACCGCCTCCGGACCTGTGTCAGTCTCCGGGCTTGTGTCAGTGGCTGTTTCGGACTTCTTGGCCGCTGGTTTTCTGGCGGCAGACCGGCGCGGACGGGCAGGGCGTTTTGGCTTGTCTTCACTGGCCGCCTGTTCCGTTACTGGTGGTTCGGCAGGCGTTTCCACCTGATCAGCCTTCACCGTGTCAGAGGTTTCAAGCTCTGGCTGTTGCTGAGGCGCATCCGGAGTCGCTGTAGCAGCGGCTACTTTGACGCTCTCGTTGTCTGCCGGCTTTTCTGTCGGTTTTTCAATCGGTTTTTCCGCTGGCTTGTCATCAACCGTATTGGCAGCCGCTACACTGGGCTTCACTACAGGTTGTTCAGCCGATTGGTCTTCCGGCTGAGTATCTTTCTGGTGTTTTTCGCTCCGGGCCGTCTTGCGTTCCGCCGGTGTAGAGGCCGGGGTTTCCGCCGGTGAGCCGTCGCGATTGCGATTGCGCCTGGGTTTACGGCGCTTCTCATCGGAGCTGGGTTTGTCAGCAGCGGGCGCGGCTTGGGCAGGGCTGTCCTGTTGCTCCTTCAGTTCCTGAGAATCCTTCTGGTCGCGGGTATCCTTCTGGTCGCGGCCCTGAGGCCGGTTGCGACCCTGGCCACGGCCCTGCGGCTGCCCGTCCTTGCGGCTGCCGTCCCGCCGGCTATCACCTGATTTCTCGGTGCTGGCCTGCTGGGTTTGCCCGCCTCGAGCCTGGTCTTCGCCACGAGTGCGATTGGCGCCACGGTTGCGGCTACGGTTGTCGTCGCTGCGAACACTATCGCTGCGATTATTGCTGGCCTGACGACGGTCGGCCCCGCTGCGGTTGCCTGAGCGGTTATCATCCCGTGCTACCCTGGACTTGCGGCGTTCCTGGCGGTCCTGGGTGCGGCGTTCCTCATTGCCGGGACGACCAGCTTGCTGTCGACTTGCCGGTGGCTCACCGATGACTTCCTCACCACTGAAAAAGTCGGCAATTTTCCGACCGAGTTTGCGGAACAGACCTTCAGTCTGTTCGGCGGAAGCCGCTTCTTCTGTCTGGTCCGGGATCGGCTTGGACGCAGGGGCCGGTGCAACCGGGCGTATTGCTTTCACTGCAGCCTGCTCACGCACCGGAGGCTGGGCTGCGGGAGCCTCGAATATCTCTTCTTCTCTCTCAAGGTATTCCTGGGCCACCTGGTAGCTGGATACCTGCTCCACACCCGCTTCATCATCGCGCATACGCAGAATTTCAAAGTGTGGTGTTTCCATATGTGGTGCCGGAACGACTACAACTTCCACTTCCTGTCGAGCTTCAATATCAGCCAATTGCTTGCGCTTTTCGTTAAGCAGGAAGGTGGCGACAGCAACCGGCACAACAGCGCGAACCTGCCCCGTCTTCTCCTTGGAAGACTCCTCGAAAATCAGGCGCATGATACTCAGGGCAAGTGATTCAATACCCCGGATGGTGCCCTGGCCTTCGCAGCGCGGGCAAACTTCACTGCGGGTTTCGCCGAGTGACGGCCGCAAACGCTGACGCGACATTTCCAGCAGGCCAAAGCGGGAAATCTTGCCCACCTGAACCCGGGCGCGATCGATTTCCAGCGCTTCACGCATTTTCTGTTCAACTTCCCGCTGATGTTTGGCCGGGGTCATGTCAATGAAGTCGATGACAATCAGGCCGCCCATGTCCCGCAGGCGTAGCTGGCGGGCAATTTCTTCTGCCGCCTCCAGATTGGTCTGAAAGGCAGTTTCCTCGATGTCATGTCCCTTGGTGGCGCGGGAGGAGTTGATATCGATGGAAACCAGAGCTTCTGTGGGGTCGATAACGATTGAGCCGCCGGAGGGCAATTTCACTTCCCGCTGGAAAGCGGTCTCGATCTGGCCTTCGATCTGGTAGCGGCTGAACAGGGGGATTTCGTCCTTGTACAGCTTGATCTTGTTTTCGAATGAGGGCATCACCGCGCGAACAAAGTTCAGCACATCCTCATAGACGGTGTTGGCGTCAATCAATACCTCACCAATGTCCTGGCGAAGGTAGTCACGCACGGCGCGGATGATTACGTTGCTTTCCTGATGAATCAGGAATGGTGCCTTGCGTTCGCCAGCGGCCTGTGTAATGGCTTCCCAGAACTGTACCAGGTAGTCGAGATCCCATTGGAGCTCTTCCGTGGTGCGGCCGATGCCAGCGGTGCGAACGATGATGCCCATGGACTTGGGCACCTGAACGTCACTCATGGCATCTTTCAGCTGTGCCCGCTCGTCACCTTCGATGCGGCGGGAAATGCCACCGGCGCGAGGGTTGTTAGGCATCAGCACCAGATAGCGACCGGCGAGCGATACAAAGGTGGTAAGGGCTGCACCCTTATTGCCACGCTCTTCCTTGTCGACCTGAATGATCACTTCCTGACCCTCGGCCACAACATCCTTGATGTTGATTTTGCCCTCTATCTGGCCTGGTGATTTCTTGAAGTACTCCTTGGAGATTTCCTTGAGGGGGAGGAATCCGTGACGATCAGCGCCGAAGTCCACGAAGGCGGCTTCGAGGCTGGGCTCTACGCGGGTGATACGGCCCTTATAGATGTTGGCTTTCTTCTGCTCGCGGGAGCTGGATTCGATATCCAGATCGAACAGACGCTGGCCGTCTACCAGGGCTACGCGCAACTCTTCGGGATGAGTTGCATTGATCAGCATTCTTTTCATGGAAAGAAGTGGTTCCTGTCGTTTGATTTGGACAGAAAACCCCGGGGATTGGCATCAGCAAAGCAGAACTTGCGTGCCGCGGGCTCCATGAATGAGGAGCAAACCGGCGACCAGACGAATCATAGCCCGATGGGAAGTCTTCCCGAGGCTCTGAAGTCACCGCCGACAGTGCAACTGCCCGAAGGCAGAGATGTGTCGTATAAGGTTAATGTCTGTTGACGCATGTTATCCGTTTTCAGGTTCACGCGGGTACCTGGGTCTCACGTCGTATTCGTATGCTGGACGGCCCGGCCCTGCGTGCTGGTAAAGATTCTTCGCGATGTCGCCCGACGGTTTTCCGTACGGTTTCATGTTCTCCCGGAGTCCGGTCAGTTGCCGTTCTCGGCTTCTTCCGTTTCAACCCGGGAGGATTCTTGCGCCGTACCCGGTAATGATTGGGCTCTCGGCGTTCAAACTCTCAAATAGTGTCGGTATACTTCTGCCGCTCCGGCTTCTGGCATACTGGCCAGGCCGTAGACAAACGGTAAAGCACGCCGGAATATAACAGTATTCGTCATACCCTTCAATCCCGCAGGCTTTTTGGCGGTAAGGTAATCATGTCCAGATCTCCCAGGCGAAAACGCCCTTTTTCTTCTCCCCGACGAGACCGGGATGAACGGAGCGTCAGTGATGCGACCGGTACCCGGAACACAGAGGTCAAGCAGGGCGTTCGAAAAGTGGTGGTGGATGAAGATAACGCCGGGCAGCGGGTGGACAATTACCTGATGGCGCAAATCCGGGATGTGCCGCGCAGCATCATTTACCGCATCATCCGCAAGGGTGAAGTGCGGGTGAACAAGGGTCGGGTGAAGCCTGATACCCGGCTCCACACCGGAGATGAAGTGAGAATTCCACCGGTAACCCGTAAGGAAAAGCCGGATCAGGTTCTGCCCGGTTCCCGGGTCCAGGGGGTGATGCAGGATGCGGTCGTTTTCGAGAATGACCAGATGCTGGTGGTGAACAAGCCGTCCGGCATTGCCGTTCACGGTGGCAGCGGCCTGGATTTCGGCCTGATAGAGGTTTTGCGGGCTGCAAGGCCCGAATCAAAGTTCCTGGAACTGGTTCATCGCCTGGACCGGGATACCTCCGGTCTGGTGATGGTGGCGAAAAAACGCTCGGCACTGCGATACCTTCAGGATGAATTGCGCCAAAAGCGAATTCGTAAAAGGTACCATGCCCTGGTGGCCGGAGACTGGCCGCGATCACTTAAGCGGGTCGATGAGCCGTTGTTGCGTTTTGAGCTCAGCTCCGGTGAGCGCCGGGTGCGGGTAGATAGCGCTGGCAAAGAGTCTCTTACACTTTTCCGGTGCCTTGAGTCGTTCAGTGGCTACAGTCTGGTGGAAGCCTCGCCGGTAACAGGGCGGACGCACCAGATTCGGGTTCATAGTGCCTGGGCGGGTCATCCAATTGCCGGGGATGACAAGTATATGGATGATGTGAGTCTACGGGCTTTCCGCTCCGTTGGTGGTCATCGTTTGATGCTGCATGCCCGGGCACTGGACTTCACATTGCCTTCAACCGGAGAGGCTGTTCATCTTGAGGCGCCTTATGACGAGGCGTTTGGCGATACCATAGCCAGGTTGACAGCCCGCCGGAAGGTTTCCGAATAACCGGTCTCGCTGCTTAGTGAATGCAGTGTGACCTCAGCAGGGTAGTATGAATGGACGTAAAAGTCGTAATTTTTGACTGGGACGGAACCTTGGTGGATTCCGTCGATCACATCGCGGACAGCCTGCACCAGGCCGCCACTGAGCTGGGTTACCCGGAATTGGAGCGCGAAGCCTATCGCGACATTATTGGTCTGGGCATGATTGAGGCGCTGGAAAAGCTGTATCCCGGCATCAGCCGTGAAGAAATGAACACAATCCGAGAGGGTTATGCTCGCTATTTCTTCGCCAAAGTCACCACTCCGCAAAACGTTTTCGAGGGAATGGCGGATGTAGTGGCCGATCTGCGCGGCGGCGGACGTGGTTGCTCGGTTGCAACTGGCAAGAGTCGCCGTGGTCTTGAGGGTGCGCTGGTTTCAAGCGGTCTTGGGCCACACTTTGATATCACCCGCTGTGCCGACGAAACCCGTTCCAAGCCCGATCCGGCCATGCTGGCCGAGATTATCCGCTTTTACGGTATTGAGCCGTCCCAGGCGGTAATGATCGGCGATACCCGGTACGATCTCGAAATGGCGCAGCGTATCGGCATGCCTTCCATTGGAGTGGAGTGGGGCGTGCACAAGCGGGATGTGCTGGGGCACTATTCTCCACACGCAATCGTTGATTCTGTGAAGGATCTGCGGGACGTACTAGGTCTCTGAACGTTAACAGCAACAGGATGCATCAATGAGCGATTGGGAGTCAGACAGGAATCCGGGCTGGGGAAGCAAGCCAGAGAATGGGGGTGAGAGCGGGGCGGCTAAACCGTCTGGCAGCCGCAAGTCACCAGCAATACCACCGGAGTCGGCGCGGGATTGGAAGCTGATTGAAAAGCTGGTGATGTCCCTCCAGTCTGAACAGAGGAAGAGCCGGCGCTGGGGTATTTTTTTCAAGCTGCTGACCTTCGGATATCTTTTTGCTCTACTGTTCATGATCCAGTTCCCTTTTGGTGACGCCCTGGAATCCGCCTCCAAAGGCAAGCACACGGCGCTTGTGGAAGTGGAAGGCACTATTGCTGCGGATGAGCTCGCCAGTGCGGACAATATTGTCGGCGCCCTGCGTGGTGCATTTGAGGCTGACAATTCGGTGGCTATTATTTTGCGGATTAACAGCCCGGGTGGTAGCCCTGTGCAGTCGGGATACATTTACGATGAAATTGTCCGTCTACGGGGCGAATACCCGGACAAAAAACTGTATGCCGTTATTTCAGATATCGGCGCCTCCGGCGCCTATTATATTGCCGCGGCCGCGGATGAAATCTATGCCGACAAGGCCAGCCTGGTTGGGTCCATCGGTGTGGTCGCCGGGGGCTTCGGATTTACTGGTGTAATGGAAAAGATCGGCGTCGACCGCCGTCTCTATACCGCTGGTGAGAACAAAGCATTTCTCGACCCGTTTTCACCTGAGGAAGAGGAAGAAGTTCAGTTCTGGGAAAGCGTGTTGGAAACCACTCATAGCCAGTTCATTGAAAGCGTGCGCAAAGGGCGTGGCGATCGTCTCGCCGATGATGAGCGCCTGTTCTCAGGGCTGGTATGGAGTGGTGAGCAGGCGCTGGAGCTGGGTCTGATTGATGGCCTGGGTAGCTCGTCCCATGTGGCCAGGCAGGTTATCGGCCAGGAAGACCTGGTGGATTACAGTCGTCGCAAATCCCCGTTCCAGGATATTGTGGATCAGCTTGGTGTGTCAGTGGGAAGTGGTATTGCCCGCTACGTCACCGAGTCACGGTTCGAGCTTCGTTGATGGCGCCCGGGGCTGAAGCAGAGGGTTCAGCCCCCAGTTCCGCAGCATATCGTTCAGTGCGATCAGCGGCAGGCCCACCAGGCTGTTAGGATCTCTGCCTTCCAGTCGACTGAACAGTGTGATACCCAGGCCTTCCATTTTGAAGCTGCCAGCACAGTCGTAGGGGGTTTCGAGGTGCAGATAATTCTCGATCTCCTCTGGACTCAGTTGTCGGAAGTGAGCATGGAAATGCTCACAATGTGTTTGTAGTTCTCCTGAGCCAGAATTCAGTAATGCCAGACCGGTCATGAAGGAAACCCGCTGGCCACTGCTCCGCAAAAGCTGCTGGACGGCCTGCTCATGGTTTCCGGGTTTGTTCAGCAACGTACCATCCTGTAGGCAGGCAACCTGGTCCGAGCCGATAATCCAGTGGTCGGGCCAGGCCTTCGCAAGTGCTTCGGCCTTTTTTTGGGCGAGTCGTGTTGCTAAGTGTTCTGCGGTTTCATTTTCGGCGGGTGATTCGTCGATGTCCGGTGATGCCGTCTCGAAGGGCAACCCGAGCCTTGTCAGCAGGTTTCGCCGGTAGGGTGACGAAGAGGCGAGCAGGAGTGGGCGCAGGTTCATGAGCTTCCTTGGCGAGCAGGATGAGTGGGGTCGGGCAGACCTTATGGCAATGGTATTATCGTAGAATACACCTATCCTCAGTATAACCCCTGGCCAAATGCGCATGAAGTCTTTGACAGCAGCGTGCCGGGTCCCTAAAATTGCGCGCCTATGTCGAAAGCCTCAAGTGCCGAGCTGCCCAAAACTGTCGATCCTTATCGTTTGGCAGAGCAAAAGATTGTGTTGGAGGGAGAAATTCCTCTGAAGGCATTGTCTCGCTTTGGTGATTCCGTTTACGGATATGAAGACGGTGCAGTGTGCCGTGTTGAGCTGTCGTTTTCGATGGACAGTGAGCGCAGGCGCATGGTGACAGGTGAGCTGGAAGCACCGGTAATTCTGGAGTGCCAGCGTTGTATGGGGCCCATGCAGAAAACGCTCGTTTCCAGCTTTACGCTCGGTCTGGTAACCAGTGATGAACAGGCGCAGCAGTTGCCCAAAGAGCTTGAACCGTTTCTGACGGACGATTTCAGCGCGAATTTGTGGTCCATGACGGAAGACGAGCTGCTGCTGATTTTGCCTCCGTTCCCGCTTCATGAGCGTGACGAGTGTCCCGCGAGGGAGGAACTGGAAGCTTTCGAACCGGATGCGTCCGGCGTCGAGCCGGTGAAAAAGTCTGAAGATAACCCGTTCAGTGTGCTGGCGGATCTGAAGACAAAGAAACATTAACCAGGTGCCGTTTTCTTGGAAAATCGGTGCGAATCTCATGAACACACGTTTATCAGGTCAGGAGCATAATCATGGCTGTACAGAAATCCCGGAAAACCCGCTCAAAGCGCGGTATGCGCCGCTCGCACGACGCCTTGAGCGCCGCTGCTCTGTCCACTGACGTTACCACCGGTGAAGTGCATCGTCGTCACCACGTGTCGCCGGATGGTTTCTATCGTGGCCGGCAGGTAATTGAGGCCAGCGACGAGTAAATCGTCGCTGGCATCCACCCGCCAATGCGAGATGGAGGGACGGTGAAGCCGGTCACCATCGCTATTGATGCCATGAGTGGTGATCGCGGAGCCGCCGTGGTGGTCTCTGCTGCACTGGATGCGGTGAAAGAAAACGAAGCCTTGAGTCTTGTTCTGGTAGGAATCCGGAGCGAACTTGAGGCTTTGTTGCATGAGGGGCACCCACGAATCCGCATTGTGGAAGCGGCTGATGTGGTTCGAATGAACGAACGGCCCTCCCATGCGCTTCGGCATAAACGCAATTCCTCCATGGCGGTTGCCCTTGGCCTGGTTCGTGATGGCGTTGCCCAGGGTTGTGTGAGTGCCGGTAATACCGGTGCTCTGATGGCTTTCGGGCGATCCCTTATCCGTATGTACCCGGGGATAGAGCGGCCTGCAATCGCCAAGCTGATTCCATCTCTCCGTGGCCGCTGTCACGTGCTTGACCTGGGTGCGAACGTGGACTCTACGGCAGAAAATCTCTATCAGTATGCGCTGATGGGGTCCCTGATGGCATCGGCCATCTGCAGCCAGCCCGAACCCCGTGTCGCGTTGCTTAACGTCGGCGAAGAAGAGATCAAGGGCAATGAGCAAGTGCGGCTCGCGTCTCACATGCTGGCCCAGTGCGATACCATCAATTACATCGGATATATTGAGGGCAGCGATCTGTTCAGAGATGTAGCCGACGTGGTGGTCTGCGACGGGTTCGTGGGCAATATCGCTCTGAAAACCGGCGAGGGTGTTGCCGGGCTACTGATCGAATTGCTGGAGCAGGCATTTACCAAAACGCTCTACGGGAAGTTCGTTGGTCTGCTGGCCCGGCCCATGATCGGACGCCTGCTCAGACTGATGGACCCTTCGCGCCACAATGGTGCCAGCCTCCTCGGGCTTCAGGGCGTGGTCATTAAAAGTCACGGCAACGCGAATGAACGCGCCATGCTGGCGGCAATTCGGCAGGCCGTGCGTGAGGTGGATCTGGAAGTGCCCAGCCGCATCAACGAGCGTCTTGATGACCTGATGTTCTGACCATACCTTTCTGAAAGCCTTCTGAGACTAAAGTCTCTTCCCATATTTGCCAGATTGGCTGTACCGGCCCCGGGGTTGTACTATTGGCTAATCTCCCGTCACCCATTATTAACGGTAAGATTCGCGCTATGAAATCAGCTTTTATTTTTCCCGGACAAGGATCGCAGTCTGTAGGCATGCTGGCCACAGCAGCCGAGAGCTGGCCGATCATAGAAAAAACCTTCCTGGAAGCCTCCGATTTGCTGGGGTATGACCTATGGCACCTGTGCCAGCATGGTCCTGCGGAAGAACTGAACCAGACGACGGTGACGCAGCCCGCTCTGTTGACCGCCAGCGTTGCGCTGTGGCGGCAATGGTTTGTGGCCGGCGGTAAGGCGCCTGATTTTCTTGCCGGGCACAGCCTTGGTGAATACAGCGCCCTGGTGGCGGCCGAAAGCCTGAATTTCTTTGATGCCATCAAGCTGGTGAGGCTGCGTGGTGAACTCATGCAGACGGCTGTGCCAGCCGGTGAAGGCAAGATGGCCGCCATCCTGGGCCTGGAAGATGACGATGTCATCGCGGCCTGCTCTGAGGCCGCCAATGGTGATGTGGTTGCCGCCGTGAACTTCAATGCGCCCGGCCAGGTCGTTATTGCCGGTTCTGCTGCTGCAGTAGAGCGTGCCATTGAGGCCTGCAAGGCTCGTGGTGCTCGCAAGGCAATGCCTCTGCCGGTGAGTGTCCCGTCGCACTGTGCGTTGATGAAGGGCGCCTCAGAGGAGATGGCAGCAGCACTTGATGAAGTCAGTTTTAACGATGCTGTCATTCCCTTGGTTCAGAATGTGACGGCGTCCATTGCCCGGGACAGTGATTCTCTCAAGAGTAATCTGGTCAAGCAGCTATACTCCCCAGTGTTGTGGGCAGACACAATCCGCGAATTGGTGGCTAACGATGTCGGGATCGCGGTAGAGTGCGGCGCGGGTAAGGTGCTTGCTGGCCTGGCAAAGCGGATCGATCGTGATCTGTCGGTCTATGGAATTGAAGAACCGGATGCCCTGGCAAAGGCGTCAGAGGCATTCGGACAGAAAGGATAGGAGCATTGCATGTCTCTTGAAGGTAAAACGGCACTGGTAACCGGTGCAACGCGTGGTATTGGTAAAGCCGTCGCCAGGGCGCTGGCTGATCAGGGCGCAACAGTTATTGGAACGGCAACCAGCGAAGCTGGAGCTGAGACCATTTCGGCCGATCTGAAGGCTGCGGGTGCGAAGGGTTTCGGTATCGTAATGAACGTTGCTGACCCGGAGAGCATCGACGCCGGGCTGAAAGAAGTGAATGAAAAAGCCGGTGCCCCGGTTATCCTGGTCAACAACGCGGGGATTACCCGTGATAACCTGCTAATGCGCCTGAAGGACGACGACTGGTCGTCCGTGATTGAAACCAACCTGTCGAGTGTCTATCGCACCAGCAAGGCCGTTTTGCGCGGTATGGCGAAGGCCAGATGGGGACGGGTAATCAACATCAGCTCTGTGGTTGCCGGAATGGGCAATCCCGGGCAGGCCAATTATTGTGCTGCCAAGGCCGGTGTGGAGGGCTTCACCCGCAGCCTGGCAAAAGAAATGTCGAACCGTGGGATTACAGCCAACTGTGTTGCCCCTGGATTTATTGACACGGATATGACCCGAAAACTGGACGACAAGCAACGCGAGGCTATGATGGAAGTCATACCTGCCGGTCGTCTGGGTGAGCCGGAAGAAGTGGCAGCAGTGGTTGCCTTCCTGGCCTCGGAGGCCGCCGGTTACGTGACAGGCGAAACGATTCACGTTAATGGCGGTATGTACATGGGATAGTCCCTTCGGGGACATGTGCGCAAACCCTTGTTGCACAACATGTTTGAATGGAACCCCTGCTTGTTTGCAGGTATGGTTTAAACTAAACTGGCAGCATTCTAGTTGCTTGGTTGACACAAAAGTGAGGACATTATGAGTACAGTTGAAGAGCGCGTTAAGAAGATCGTTTGCGAACAGTTGGGCGTTAAAGAGTCCGAAGTTCAAAACTCATCTTCTTTTGTAGAGGACCTTGGCGCTGACTCACTGGACACCGTTGAGCTGGTCATGGCACTTGAGGAAGAGTTCGAGACCGAGATTCCGGACGAGGAAGCGGAAAAGCTGGCGAGTGTTCAGGACGCGATCGACTACATCGTCGCGCACACCTGATACTCAGCACGTTTATTGCACCAGGCAAGAAGCCGTCCATGTAATACTGCAATGGGCGGCTTTTTTATTGGTCGAGATATACTGAAACAGTACTTGAAAAGACTTCAGGTGAAAGGGATATGGCTAAACGACGTGTTGTGATAACAGGTATGGGAATGCTCTCGCCGCTGGGTAACGATGTTGACTCGTCCTGGCAGGGCATTCTGGCCGGGCGCAGTGGCATAACCGAGATCGACCGGTTCGATACCACGGGATACAACACACGGATTGGCGGCGGTATCAAAAATCTGGACATGGGCGCCTACCTTTCCACCAAAGACGCCAGGAAGCTGGATCCGTTTATTCACTATGGCGTCATTGCGGCCCAGCAGGCTGTTGATGCCAGTGGCCTTGAAGCCTATGCCGACCTCGACAGAGAGCGGGTGGGTGTTGCCATTGGTTCCGGCATCGGCGGTCTCGAATACATTGAAAAAAACGTGATTACCATGGAGAAGTCAGGCCCAAGGAAGGTATCGCCATTCTTTGTGCCTGCATCCATTATCAACATGATTTCGGGTAATGTCGCCATCCGCTTTGGCTACCAGGGCCCCAACATTGCCATCGTGACGGCCTGTACCACGGGCACGCACAATATTGGATATGCTGCCCGCACCATCGCCTATGGTGATGCAGATGTCATGCTCGCAGGTGGGTCTGAAATGGCGACCACTCGCAGTTCCATCGCTGCGTTTTCGGCAGCAAGGGCGCTGTCTACCCGCAATGATGAGCCCGAAAAGGCAAGCCGGCCCTGGGATTCTGGCCGGGATGGTTTTGTGCTCAGCGATGGTGCCGGCGTAGTCGTGCTTGAGGATCTTGATCATGCAAAACGTCGTGGGGCAACCATCTACGGTGAAATCATCGGTTTTGGTATGAGTGATGACGCTTTTCACATCACTTCTCCGCCTGCAGGAGGAGAGGGTGCTGCTCGTTCAATGAAAAATGCGATTCGCGATGCAGGGCTTGATCCCGAGGCGGTTGACTATATCAACGCCCATGGTACCTCGACTCAGGTAGGTGATGTGGCCGAGGTAGCCGCGGTAAAGTCGGTGTTTGCGGAGCACGCTTATAACTTGTCAGTCAGCAGTACCAAGTCGATGACCGGGCACCTGCTCGGTGCTGCGGGTGCCGTTGAGGCCATTTTCTCGGTGCTGTCAATTCGCGACGGTGTCTTGCCTCCCACCATCAATCTGGAGGAACCGGACGAAGGCTGTGATCTCGACTTTGTGGCGGGTAAGAGCCGCAAGGCCGATATTCGGGTCGCCCTGTCAAACTCCTTCGGATTTGGTGGTACCAACGGTACCCTGATTTTCCAGCGCTACGAAGACTGAGCAGGATCGTGCTGAGTGTTATCCGCGACAGCAGCAATGTTCCCGCCGGTGATCGTGGGTTGGCATACGGCGACGGCCTGTTTGAAACCATCCGTATGCGCGGCCGGCAAGCGGTATTGCGCGGGTTGCATCTGGACCGGTTGGTAACAGATGCGGCTCGGCTGGAGATACCGGTCGAACGTAGTGATCTGGACAGGACGATAACGCAGGCCGGACTCGATTTTGAGGCGGATTTCGAGGGCATTGACTGGGTACTGAAGCTGATTTTGACCCGCGGCAGCGGTGGACGGGGGTACCGGTTGCCCGAGAGCTGCCAGCCCAACCTGATAGTGTCCGTCTCTACCATGCCGCCAGTCCCGGACATCAGCGGAGTTGTGGCAGATTTTTCTCGATTTCCCCTGACAGTGAACCCCCAATTGGCTGGCATCAAAACGCTCAACCGGCTGGAACAGGTGATGGCAAGCCGTGAGTTTACAGGGAGGGAGTTCGAGCTGGTTATGCGGGATGTTGCAGGTAATATGGTTGAGGGCACTCGTACAAACCTGTTTTGCAGGCACGGCGAAAAATGGCTTACTCCGCCAGCCGGGAGTCTCGCGGTAGCCGGCGTTATGAGAAAGTATCTGATTGATTGTCTTCGGGAAGCCGGACATGAGGTTGTCGAGGAATTCATTCCACCATCCATTGTTTCGGCGCCCGATTTCCGGGGGCTTTATCTGACTAACAGCGTTGTGGGAATTGTTCCTGTCCGCAAAATGGGTGGTGTTGATTTGCCAGTGGGTGGCGGGCTTGAGACAATCTCTGACCCTCTGAAAACTTTGGAATAAATAGCTTGTTCAAGAAGTTGTTAATCAGTCTGTTTTGCCTCTTTGTTCTGGCAGTTGCCGGCAGCAGTCTCTGGGTGTGGCAGGGGCTCCAGACCCTTGAGCAACCGGTAGCACTGAATGAACCGGTACTGTTCAGTGTTCCGTCCGGGACTGGTTATGGGCAGGTTGCCCATAAGCTTGAGTTGGAAGATCTTACCGGGAACAGTCTCTGGCTGAAGATACATGGCAGACTCTTTCCAGAGCAGACCCGCCTTAAAGCCGGCGAGTACGAATTCACTGCCGGAATGAGTACTCTGGACATGATCTCGATGATGGTGGCCGGCGCCACGAAACACTGGCAGGTCCAGTTCATTGAAGGCTGGACATTCCGCGATATGCGTCGCGCGCTGGAGGCCAGTAAACGCCTTGAGAAAGTGACCACAGCGTGGACAGACGATCAGATCATGGAAGCCATGGGGGCTGAGGGTGATCATCCCGAGGGACGGTTCTTCCCGGATACCTACCTGTTTACCAGTGATGAGTCTGACCTCGATCTTTTGCGCCGCGCTTTCGAGAGGATGGAGGATGTGCTGGCGTCTGAGTGGGAGGTCAGGGCTGAAAGCCTGCCTTACAAGTCTCCTTACGAGGCACTGATTATGGCATCCATCGTTGAACGTGAAACCGGCGCCGCTCACGAGCGGGAAGAAGTAGCCGGTGTTTTCGTCCGCCGCCTGGAGCAAGGAATGAGGCTGCAGACGGACCCCACCGTGATCTATGGCATGGGGGAAAACTACCAGGGACGGATCACCCGCCGCGATTTGCAAACCCGCACTGACTACAACACTTATCGGATCGATGGGCTGCCACCGACACCCATTGCATTGCCCGGTAAGGAGGCGATTCACGCGGCACTCAACCCGGCGGATGGTGATGCGCTGTATTTTGTGGCTCGTGGTGACGGCACTCACAAGTTTTCCCGGACGTTGCAGGAGCATCAGAAGGCGGTACGGGAGTTTCAGCTCAACCGCCGCTCTGACTACCGCTCCTCGCCTGCACCTGTTACTGACCCCGACTCCGGGGGTGCCGAATGACCATCCGCGGACATTTCATTACCTTTGAGGGGACCGAGGGCGTTGGTAAATCCACCCAGATGGCAAATGCAGCGACTGCCCTGGAGATGCTCGGTGTCGACTTTATCGTGACTCGGGAGCCCGGCGGTACGCCCATGGCTGAATCCATTCGCGAACTCTTGCTGGCGCCCCGGGACGAGCCGGTCAATGACATGACCGAGTTGCTGCTGATGTTCGCTGCGCGCGCCCAGCACCTCTATACCCGCATACTTCCGGAACTGGAGTCAGGGCGTTGGGTGCTGTGTGACCGCTTCACCGACGCCACCTTTGCCTATCAGGGAGGAGGGCGGGGCGTGCCCGGAGAGCAGATTGCCCAACTGGAAAGTCTGGTGCAGGGAAGCTTTCGCCCTGATCAGGTTATTCTGCTGGATGCGCCGGTTGAAACCGGCATGATTCGCGCCCGTCACCGGGGCGAGCTGGACCGGTTTGAGCAGGAAGCCGTCGCCTTCTTTGAACGCATTCGCCGGACCTACCTCGAACGGGCGGCAGCAGACCCTGGCCGATATCACATAGTGGATGCGGCACAGCCCCTGGAGGCAGTCAGCGAAGATGTTACCAGTCTGATCGAAAGCTTGGTGCATCGGTCCTGATCGTGCATGTTGCGCGATGTTCTGCTTTAATTGAGTAACATTCTCAGTCAATCTCCGGGTCGCGGGTATGTTGAACGCACGCTTGCTCAAGCTTCCAACGGCTTCTCATCACCACCGCCACGAACATCACCAGATTGTTGTGGGGGTTCGCGGAGAGGCTGATCTCAGCGTAGACGGAACCGGTTCCCACCTGGATACCTGGCGTGCATGCCTGGTGCCCACCGAAGCCAGGCACGATTATTGTGGCGACCTTCAGAATCACGTTCTGGTGATCAATCTTGATCCCTATATGCCCGCTCTCAACAGCCCGGCTCATAGCGAATACGAGACGCTGGCCCCGTTATTCGAGAAGCCGCGTACGTTGGTGCTGGATAGCAAGTTGCAGGGACTGGTGCAGTTTGTCGCCGGAGAGTTTGATCGCTCGCCGGATAACGAGGGCATGAAGCATCATATGGGTGCCAGCATTCTGCACTGCATGGCTGAGCGCCTGAGTGAAGGCCGGGAAGTTCGCCAGAATCGTCACGCCATAAGCCCGGACACCATACGGCGCTATATCATGGAAAATATCCAACGCAAGATTACCGTCAACGACCTTGCTGGTGTTGCCTGCCTCAGCGTCAGCCGCTTTCATGAAATGTTTCGTGAGGTGGTTGGCGTTACGCCCCACCAGTTCCTTCTGCAGACCCGCCTGGATCAGGCGGTGCAGTTGTTGACTATGACCCCCCTGTCGGTGGCGGAAGTCAGTTACCGGACTGGATTCTCCTCTCAGAGTGCTCTCACCAATGCCCTCAGAAAACACAAGGGCACAACACCTTCCAGACTACGAATTGATGGCAAAGTTGCCTGATTTGCTAAAAAGCTCCCATTTCCGGATGAATTTACAAATAAATCGTAGGATTTTGTAAGCTTGTGATCCGTAGTAATACTAACTTATAGGGGAAGCTGGTCATCTTCCGGGCGCGGAATGGATTCGTGCGTGTTGTCTGACCCAAACAGAATAATAAATTCTGGTATTCGGCTGACGGCCGGTGCCATCGACGGGGCGCTAACATGTTCAATGCAAGCAAGGTTTTAGAGCCTGCATTTCAGGAACAGCCGAAACCTTTCTTCTGGCAGGGAGTTCTTGCCAATTACGCCGTCGATGAAGCGAAATACCTGAGCGAACTGATTCCCCTGGCCGAGAGTGACGCTGCGGAGCATCGTGCCGTCACCCAAATAGCTACCAGCCTGATCAGAAAAGTCAGGGAGCAGGATGACTCCGTCCACATGATCGATGCGCTCCTTCAGGAGTACAGCCTGGATACGCAGGAAGGCATCCTGCTGATGTGTCTGGCTGAAGCATTGATGCGTATTCCCGATAAATACACGGCGGATGCCCTGATTCAGGACAAGCTCTCCGATGCCGACTGGAAAAAGCACGTAGGCCGCAGCGAATCCACCCTCGTTAATGCCTCTACCTGGGGGCTGCTGTTGACGGGGAGGGTGGTCAAAATGGACAGGCGCCTCGACGGCTCACCCTCCAGCATCTGGCACCGTCTGGTCAAACGCAGCGGTGAGCCAGTAATTCGCAGTGCCATGTACCGGGCCATGGCCATCATGGGAAAACAGTTCGTTCTCGGCCGTAATATTGACGAGGCCTTGAGGAACGCCCAAGAATACCGCGATATGGGTTACACCTATTCCTTCGATATGCTGGGCGAAGCGGCAATGACCAGTGATGACGCTGCCCGCTACCTGAAGGATTACATGGATGCCATTCAATCCGTCGGAAACGACAGCTATCCCGACAGTGATATTTCGCCCCCCTCAATTTCCATCAAGCTTTCCGCGCTTCATCCCAGATTTGAGGCATCCCAGGAAGAGCGTGTTCTGCAGGAACTGGGCGCTACACTTACGGATCTTCTGACATTTGCCCGTGAGAACAAGGTGTCGATTACGATTGATGCCGAGGAAATGGATCGTCTGGAAATCTCCCTGAAACTGTTTGAAAAAGTCTTCAGCTCGCCGGTTGCCAGAGGGTGGGACGGATTCGGGATGGTTGTTCAGGCTTATTCCAAACGGGCGCTGCCGGTTTTGTGCTGGCTCACAAAACTGGCGAAGGAACAGGGCGACGAGATTCCCATCCGGTTGGTCAAAGGGGCCTATTGGGATACCGAAATCAAGATCTGTCAGCAGCTGGGGCTGGAGAGTTACCCGGTATTCACCCGCAAGGAAGCCACCGATACGTCTTACCTTGCGTGCCTTCGATTTCTGTTGAGTGACTATACCGAAGGGGCGTTGTACCCACAGCTGGCGAGCCATAACGCCCACACCGTTGCCTCGGTGCTCGCCATGGCGAAGACCAAACGCCGCCGGATCGAGTTCCAGCGACTGCATGGTATGGGAGATGCGCTTTACAACAGTATCCTCCAGGAGAACGATATTCCCGTGCGTATTTACGCACCGGTAGGCGCCCACAAGGAACTGTTGCCGTACCTGGTCCGTCGACTACTGGAAAACGGCGCCAACTCGTCATTCGTTCATCGTCTGGTGGACGCGGAGACCCCAATTGAGGATCTCGTTCAGAATCCGGTCCATGAGCTACAGAAATATGACTCCCTTCCCAATGACCGGATTCCGGCACCAACTCATATCTATGGTGAAGAGCGCCGCAATGCCAGAGGTATGAATATTCATGTTGCTGCCGACCTTGAGCCGCTGCTGAACCATCTCTCCGGATGCTCGGAATCCGGCTGGCAGGCGGCCCCGGTCATTGGTGGAGAGCAAAGGCGCGAGGGAAGTCCCAGAGAAATTACCGCTCCCTACGACACTACTCAACCGGTTGGGCATGTTTATTGGAGCACCGAATCCCAGGCAGCCGAAGCTCTTGACGCAGCCAGTGCGGGTTTCCCCGGGTGGCGCGATCGTCCCGTCGAGGAGCGGGCCCGATGCCTAGAAAAATATGCCGATCTGCTGGAATCCCACATGGAAGAGCTGATGGCGATCTGTTGCCGCGAAGCGGGTAAAACCATGCAGGATGGCATCGACGAAGTTCGGGAAGCTGTTGATTTTTGTCGTTATTACGCCATTCAAGGCCGGGCTCGATTCGGCGATGCCATGGCTTTGCCGGGGCCGACGGGAGAAAGCAACGAACTCTATATGGAAGGGCGTGGTGTGTTTCTCTGCATCAGCCCCTGGAATTTCCCGTTGGCCATATTTACCGGCCAGATCATGGCTGCGCTGGTTGCCGGCAATACTGTGATCGCCAAACCGGCGGAACAGACAAGCCTGGTAGCGGGCCGCGCCTTTGAGCTGATGCTTGAGGCCGGATTTCCACCTGATGTAATTCAACTTTTACCCGGTGATGGTGCAACAATCGGCGGCAGACTGACCCCGGACCCCAGGATTGCCGGCGTCGCCTTCACCGGCTCTACACAGGTAGCCCATATCCTCAATCGTACCCTTGCGCAGCGTGAGGGAGCAATCGTGCCTCTTATCGCAGAAACAGGCGGGCAGAATGCCATGATTGTGGACAGCAGCGCGTTACCGGAGCAGGTGGTCAGGGATGTTGTCCAGTCCGCCTTTGCCAGTGCTGGGCAGCGATGTTCTGCACTGCGTGTGCTTTATATCCAGAAAGAGGTGGCCGAGCGGATGGAAACCCTGCTGGCGGGAGCCATGCAGGAGCTGTCAGTTGGTAATCCGGAACGACACAGTACCGACGTTGGGCCGGTGATCGATGATGAAGCACGGTCCAGCTTGCAGTCACATCTGGCCGATCTGAACAAAGGCGCGCGATTTATTGCCAGCGCGCCATTGCCTGAATCCTGTCAGTCGGGGTACTTCATTCCGCCCACCGCCTACGGGATTTCGGGCATAAAAGAGTTAAAAAACGAACATTTCGGGCCGATTGTTCACGTTGTCCGCTACACTGCAGAGAAGCTGGATGATGTCATCGACGAAATCAACGCTGCAGGGTATGGCCTTACGCTGGGAATCCACAGCCGCAGTGAATCCACCGCTGCCTATATCGAACAGCGTGTAAAAGTGGGCAATACCTACGTCAACCGTAACCAGATAGGTGCGGTTGTCGGTGTTCAACCCTTTGGTGGTCGGGGCCTGTCGGGCACCGGACCCAAAGCCGGTGGACCGCATTATCTGCTGCGGTTTGCCACCGAGAGAACCCGCACCATCAACACGACGGCGGTGGGAGGTAATGCCTCGCTGCTGTCCCTTGGGATTGAAAGGGTGTAAACGGCGCTATGCTCGTACAGCAGGGCGAAACAAAAACTGACGGACAGGAGGTAAGCATTGCGATGCGGAGGCTGGCGCTTTAGGCAGTAGCGCCTCATCATTTGGGCAAGAAAAAGCGTTAAAAAAACAAAGGGTGCGACTATCCGATTAAACAGGGTAAACGCGCCAACCGGTCGGAGTCAGATCCGTCCAATTGAACTGGAGGAGTTTCATGGCTATTGGTGTTTGGATTAGTCTATTTGCTTACTTTGCGCTCATGATCGCTATCGGCGTTTATGCAATGCGCAGGGCTACGTCTTCATCTGAAGATTACATGCTGGGTGGCCGAGCGCTCAGTCCAAAAGTGGCGGCTTTGTCGGCTGGTGCTTCGGATATGAGTGGTTGGTTGCTCCTGGGCCTGCCCGGGGCGATGTTCGTATCTGGTCTGGGCTCTGCCTGGATTGGTATCGGTCTGCTCGTGGGTGCGTTCTTTAACTGGACCCTGGTGGCTCCGCGCCTTCGTGAACAGACGGTTCACTACGGCAACGCGATAACCATTCCATCCTTCCTGGCAAACCGGTTCCCGACTCAGGCACTGTCGCTGAGAACGGTATCCGCTGTCGTCATCGTTATCTTCTTCGCGGTCTACACGGCCTCCGGCCTGGTAGCAGGTGGTAAACTGTTCGAGAGCGCATTCTCAGGCATCTTCAACTTCGGTGGTTTGAGCGATTACGCGGTGGGCATCGTGATCACGTTGGGCGTGGTACTTGTCTATACCGTGGTTGGCGGCTTCCTGGCTGTGAGCATGACGGACTTCGTGCAAGGCTGCATCATGATGCTGGCACTGGTGATCATGCCGGCGGTTGTGCTCTTTGGCGAAGGCGGCGGCGGATTTGCGCAGGCGTCGCAGACTCTGAATGAAGTCGACCCCACGTTGCTATCCTGGACGGAGGGATTGACGCTTATTGGCTGGTTGTCTGCTGTAACCTGGGGTCTTGGTTATTTTGGCCAGCCACACATCATTGTGCGGTTCATGGCGATCCGTACACTTAAAGAGGTACCGACTGCCCGTAACATCGGCATGGGCTGGATGCTTATCTCGCTGATTGGCGCTGTCTCTCTGGGCGTGTTCGGTCGGGCCTACGCAATCCGCAATGGCATGGATGTTCAGGATCCGGAGACCATCTTTATTATCCTGGCGGATCTGCTTTTCCATCCGTTGATCACTGGTTTCCTCTACGCTGCGCTGCTTGCAGCGGTCATGAGTACCATCTCCAGTCAGTTGCTGGTGTCGTCTTCATCACTGACCGAGGACTTCTACCGTCTGTTCCTGCGAAAAGAAGCGGACGATAAAGAATGCGTAAGGGTTGGCCGAATTTGTGTCGTGCTGGTTGGTCTGGTTGCAGCGGTTATTGCATCCGATCCGAACTCTCAGGTTCTGGCGCTGGTCAGTAACGCCTGGGCAGGCTTCGGGGCTGCATTCGGCCCGCTGATCCTCCTGTCGCTGATGTGGCCGCGTACCAACGGTGCTGGCGCTATCGCCGGCATGGTGGCAGGTGCTGCTACCGTTATCATCTGGATCTCGCTGGGCTGGAACGGCTCGTTCATGGGTGGTCCTGGCGTGTACGAGATCATTCCTGGCTTCATCATTGCCTGGGTTGCCATCATGGTGGTGAGCCTTGCTACTGAAGATGCCGGCGAGTATCAGCACATCACCCGGTAAAAAAAGAGCACTTATAACGCTCTGAATAATGACAGGGGCTCCTTAGGGGGCCCCTTTTTTGTAGTGGGGTGGGCCCGCCGCGGGGGTATATCCTCGGAGTTAGATCGGGCACGGTGTGGGGTGCCTTTTCTGCCGGGAAAAAGGTGTCTGAGCGCAGCGAGTTCTTTTTCCCAGAAGAAAAAGTACCCCGCGGCGGGCCCAGCCTCACGATCTGTCAGGCTACTTCTGTGTAACCAGCCACAAAAAACGCCAGCCCGGAGGCTGGCGTTTTCATGGAGCTAAACCGTTAAGGTCAGGTCTTAAGCGACGTTCGCTTCAGATGCCTTGCTGGTGTATTTCTCCATCTGGTCGAAGTTGAGATACTTGTAGATCTCTTTCGACATGCTGTTCAGGTTCTTGGCGTACTCCATGTACTCCGCAGCGGAGGGCAGTTTGCCCAGTACCGCGCCGACTGCCGCCAGTTCCGCAGAGGTCAGGTACACGTTGGCACCATCGCCCAGGCGGTTGGGGAAGTTACGAGTGGACGTGGACAGCACGGTGCTCTTGGCTGCCACACGCGCCTGGTTGCCCATGCACAGGGAGCAGCCCGGCATCTCGGTGCGAACACCGGCGGTGCCGTAGATGTTGAAGTAGCCTTCTTCCATCAACTGGGCCTGGTCCATCTTGGTGGGAGGAGACATCCACAGACGGGTCTTCAGGGGTTCTTTGTTCTGTGCCAGCAGTTTGCCGGCGGCACGGAAGTGACCGATGTTGGTCATACAGGAACCGATGAACACTTCGTCTACCTTGTCGCCAGCCACTTCGGACAGGGTGCGCGCATCGTCCGGATCATTCGGGCAGCAGACGATCGGCTCTTTGATCTCGGCCAGGTCGATTTCCACCACATGCGAGTACTCGGCGTCCTTGTCCGCACGCATCAGCTTCGGATCGGCAATCCATTCTTCCATTTGCTGGGCGCGACGCTCCAGGGTACGAGGGTCGCCGTAACCTTCGGCAATCATCCAGCGCAGCATGGTGATGTTGGAGCGCAGGTACTCGGCGACAGACTCTTCCGACAGGTTGATGGTACAACCGGCTGCGGAGCGTTCGGCGGAGGCGTCAGAAAGCTCGAACGCCTGCTCGACGGTGAGGTGTTCGAGGCCCTCAATTTCCAGGATGCGACCGGAGAATTCGTTGATCTTTCCCTTCTTCTCAACCGTCAGCATGCCCTGCTTGATGCCGTACAGCGGGATCGCGTGTACCAGGTCGCGCAGGGTGATGCCTGGCTGCATTTCGCCTTTGAAGCGCACCAGAACCGATTCCGGCATATCCAGCGGCATAACGCCAGTGGCTGCAGCAAACGCAACCAGGCCAGAACCGGCCGGGAAGGAGATGCCCATCGGGAAACGGGTGTGGGAGTCACCACCGGTACCGACGGTGTCCGGCAGCAGCATGCGGTTCAGCCACGAGTGGATGATGCCGTCGCCCGGGCGCAGGGAAACACCGCCACGGGTACGGATAAAGTCCGGCATGGTGTGCTGCATTTCCACGTCAACCGGCTTGGGATAGGCGGCAGTGTGACAGAAGGACTGCATCACCAGGTCTGCCTGGAAGCCCAGGCACGCCAGGTCTTTCAGCTCGTCACGGGTCATCGGGCCGGTGGTGTCCTGGGAGCCGACGGTAGTCATGTGCGGTTCGCAGTAGGTACCCGGGCGAACGCCTTTGCCTTCTTCCAGGCCACAGGCCTTGCCGACCATCTTCTGGCCCAGGGTGAAGCCCTTGGTGCCGGCTTCCGGGTCGTCAGGCAGACGGAAGATGTCAGTGGCGCCCATGCCCAGTGCGGTGCGGGCTTTGGCGGTCAGGCCGCGGCCGATGATCAGCGGAATACGGCCGCCGGCCTGAACTTCGTCCAGAATGACTTCGGATTTGAAGCCGAATTCGGAAATGGTTTCGCCAGCCTCGTTCAGAACCTTACCTTCGTATGGGCGAATTTCGATGACGTCGCCCATATTCATGTTATCAACAGGTGCTTCGAAGACCAGCGCGCCGGCGTCTTCCATGGTATTGAAGAAGATCGGGGCAACTTTATTGCCGATACAGACGCCACCGGTGCGCTTATTGGGTACGCCCGGCATGTCTTCGCCGAAGAACCACAGAACAGAGTTGGTTGCAGACTTGCGTGAAGAGCCGGTACCCACAACGTCGCCAACGAAGACAACGGGAAGACCCTTGGCCTTGATTTCATCAATCTGAGCCATGGGGCCGGTAACGCCGGGCTCGTCCGGCTCGAGGCCGTCACGCTCCATTTTATAGGCTGCGCGGGCGTGCAGCGGGATATCCGGGCGTGACCAGGCATCCGGGGCCGGGGACAGGTCATCGGTGTTGGTTTCGCCGGTAACCTTGAACACCACCATCTTGGTGCTCTCGGGAACCTTCTTCTTGTTGGTGAACCACTCGGCGTTGGCCCAGGATTCAACCACGGACTTGGCAACGGCGTTGCCGGCGTCCATTTTCTCTTTCACATCGTTGAAGGCATCAAACATCAGCAGCGTGTGCTTGAGCTCTATACCGGCCAGCTCGGCCAGTTCGCTGTCGTCCAGAAGGTCAACCAGCGTGGCGATGTTGTAGCCGCCCTGCATCATGCCCAGCAACTGGACCGCTTTCTTCTTGTCGATCAGTGGGGAAGTGGCTTCACCCTTCACGATGGCAGACAGGAAAGCGGCTTTCACATAAGCGGCTTCGTCTACGCCCGGCGGTATACGGTTTTCCAGCAGGTAAACAAGCGTTTCTTCTTCACCGGCCGGTGGATTTTTCAGCAATTCGACCAGCGCGGCGGTCTGCTCGGGATTCAGCGGCTTGGGGGGAATTCCCAGAGCTTCGCGTTCTGCAACGTGTTCACGATAGGCTTCTAACACGATATGGACCCTCATCAGTTGGAATGTTCCGCGTCGTGGGCGTCTTTGCCCGACGGGAGTTTTATGGCGAAAAGGTGTTAAGTTGGCGCTGCATTCTATAGGAAAGCCCTTATAAAGTTAAGTTGGACAGAGGTCGGAGGAAGCTGTTGTCTGCGTTATACTCGCCTGCCGCACATCAATACTGTTATGACGCCATGAACGACGCCTTGCTAGAGATCCACAACTTTCTGCCGTGTCGAACTCCACAACAATGGATCGACAATGCCCTGGCAAACCAGGATCTGATGTTGATCGACCATGCCCATTGCGAGAAAAAGGCAGCTTCGACAGCGCTCAGCCTTATGTATCGCTATGTGGATAACACCGACTTGCTCAACAAGATGTCCCGTCTGGCCCGGGAAGAGCTCAGGCATTTCGAGCAGGTACTGGCCATTATGGAAAAGCGTGGCGTGCGCTACGCCCACCTCACCCCGGCGCGTTATGCCGCCGGTTTACGCAAAGAGGTCAGGGCGGAGGATCCAGGCCGGCTGGTGGATGTTCTGATTGTCGGAGCCATTATCGAGGCGCGCTCCTGTGAGCGCTTTGCCGCCCTGGCGCCTCATCTCGATGAAAAACTGTCGGAATTCTACAACGGGCTCCTGAAATCCGAGGCGCGGCACTATCGGGATTACCTGGACCTGGCAGAGCAGGCGGCAGGTGAGCCGGTCGAGCATCGTATTGACAGTTTCCTGGAACTGGAAAGGCAACTGATAGAATCACCAGATACCGAATTCCGGTTTCACAGTGGTCCGGTCTGGCCCTGTGAGGTTGGCATTGGCGGGTCCTGAAGCTGCTCACAGAGCTCTATCCAGCGATCGATACCAGCACTCCGGTATTTCTGTTTGTGCAGAATGAAGTAGAAGGTACGGTCGAATTGCCTTTCTTCAGGAACCTTCAGAGGTACCAGACTTCCCCGCCGGAACGCGTCCGCAAGACATACCCGGGAAAGGCAGCCGATACCAAGGTTGGCTTCCACGGCACGCTTGATCGCTTCCGTGTGTTCCAGTTCCAGCAGTATATCCAGATCCGATAGCAGGCCGTGCATGCCCCGCTCAAAGGTCTGGCGGGTCCCTGAGCCTTGTTCTCGCATTATCCAGGTGGCGGAGCGCAGGTCGGCGTCTGATAGTCTTGCCTTGCTGGCGAAAGGATGGTTGGGAGAACAGAACGCCACCAACTCATCTCCACGCCAGGGGATCACTTCCAGTTCTGAGGACTGCAGCTCGCCCTCAATCAATCCGATGTCCAACTCGAAGTCACTGACCCGTTTGGCAATGGTGCGCGTATTGGCCACTTCCAGGGAAATCTTGGGATGGGTAGGGGTATTCATGTATTGGGCCATGACGCCTACAGCCAGATAGTTACCGATCGTGAGTGTGGCGCCAACCTTGAGGGCGCCGACCTCGGTATGCTTGCTGAAAGCCTGCTCCAGTTCACCGGCCTGGGCTAGCAGGGCCTCAACTTTCGGGCGGTAAAGCCGGCCAAGCTCATTGAGCTGAAGGCGTTTGCCGACCCGGTCAAAAAGCTGGATATCGAACTGGTTCTCCAGTTCTTTCAGGGCGCTGCTGGCAGCAGACTGGGACATGGCCAGGGAGTCTGCGGCGCGGGTGATGTTCTGGAAGTGCGCTGCAGCCAGGAATACTTCAAGCTGACGAAAACTGAACTTCATAATCGGAAAACCCGAATAAGGTTATGAAAATATCCCATTTTGTCGATAGGTTACCTGTGGGTTATTATTCACACAATGATTTTCATTCATTTGCTAACGGCTAACAAACGGGCGATACCATGAGCAACCTGAACAAAGAGCGTGTAACAAGTGTTCGTCACTGGAACGACACCCTCTTCAGCTTTACCACCACCCGTGATCCCGGATTCCGGTTCAAGAATGGCCACTTCACCATGATTGGTCTGGAAACCGACGGCAAGCCGCTGATGCGCGCCTACAGTATTGCCAGCGCCAATTATGAAGAAGAGCTGGAGTTTTTCTCTATCAAGGTGCAGGACGGCCCGCTGACTTCACGGCTGCAGAAAATCCAGGTAGGCGATGAGATCATGGTGAGCCGCAAGCCAACCGGCACCCTGATTATGGACAACCTGCTGCCGGGAAAGAACCTCTGGCTGATCAGCACAGGCACCGGCCTGGCGCCATTTATCAGCATCATCAAGGACCCGGAAGTCTATGAGGCCTACGATAAGGTGATTGTCACCCACGGCGTTCGGTACAAGTCCGAGCTGGCTTACCAGGATGAGATCGAGGAACTGCCGAATAACGAATTCTTTGGTGAGATGGTGGATGGCAAGCTGCTTTATTACCCCACGGTCACTCGTGAAGATTTCCGCAACACCGGGCGCCTGACCGACGCCATGGAAAATGGCAAGCTCACAAAAGACCTGGATCTTCCCGAGTTTGATCTTGAGAACGACCGCTTCATGGTCTGCGGTAGCCCAAGCATGTTGAAAGATACCTGTGCCATCCTCAACAATATGGGCTTCAAGGAAGCACGTCATGGCGACCTTGGGCACTACGTTATCGAGAGGGCGTTTGTGGAGCAGTAAATCTCACGCTTCATCAGCACCAATCCTGGTGACCATGAAACCCCGGAGTGCAAGCTTCGGGGTTTTTGCATTCGAAGCGACTCAACAAGGTATGCATTGAAATGATTCAGTGGGCGTATTTGTCGATTGCCATCCTCGCCGAAGTCATCGGCACATCCTTCCTGAAAAGCTCAGAGGGCTTTACCCGACTGACACCGTCTCTGGTTGTCGTGGTGGCTTATATTGTGGCGTTCTACTTCCTGGCACTCACTCTGAAAACACTTCCTGTCGGGGTTGCCTACGCCGTCTGGGCCGGCGCTGGCGTGGCATTGATTGCACTGGCGGGCTACGTGTTCTTCGGTCAATCTCTGGACCTGGCTGCGATGATCGGAATCGGCCTCATCGTTGCCGGCGTGATGGTAATCAACGTATTCTCAGGCAGTATAGGTTGAATCCAATTAGCCAGGGGTGAGTGTTTGAACAAAGCCATGTGGGTCCTTGGTGTGGCGCTACTGGTTGCCGCACTTGCCAGTTACTCGTCCCGACCGGTGCCGATTGAGCACAAGCTTATTTCGATTCAGGCCCGGGAAGCATTGCCCGGTTTTGACAATATCAAAGACGAGCCCATTGAAGTCCAGGCAGCCATACTGGATCTCGGGGATGATCCGCTGGTGTTGCTCAAGGCCCAGGCAGCCCTGCTTTCCTATCCCGGTATGGCCCGTACCATCCTTCCCCTTTACGCCTCAGAACCGGAGTTTCGTGAAGTACTTCGCACCTACGGTGAAAGCGTTTTGCCGCCCATTCACTATTTTATCCGGCATCCCGTCAGTTCCGTTGAATGGATGAGCAAGGCGGCCCGTCAGTATGAACTTGCCAAGGATTACATTGCACAGCTCAGAGGCAAGGAGATTGATCCAAGGGAAGAAGCTGAACCACTGACGCCGGAAGAGCGAGGCTGGTATGCGGTGAATTTCATTCACAATGAAGGACACGATTTCCTCGGGCAGTTTGTCGTGGATGCCAGTGGCCAGACCCAGTGGGTGCAGACCGAAAGAGTGACCGAAGGCATTGCCCAGTTTTTCACCAGTGGAGTTCGGCAACTGGAGTCGGACTACCGTACCGGGGAGGATATTTCCGCCAGCGATATCGGCTGGGCCTCGGTGGATGTGCTGGTGTTCGCCAGCGCAGTGAAGGTGCTTCGTGCAGGCCGCACGGCGGCAAAGGCAACACAGGGAGCCAGGCTATCAACCCGCTCAGCAGCTTTGGCTGCCCGCATAACTGGCAGCGGGCGGCTGATTCTCAGCAGCGCCCGGTATGTGAAATGGCCCGTAATCCTGGGAGCAGGGTACCTGGTGGTCACGCATCCCAGCCTGATCAATGATTTCTTTGCCGGGGTGGCGGATGTGCTGGGTGTATCTCCAATGGCTATACAGATCGTTGGCTGGTTGATCATCCTTGTGCCGGCCCTGTACCTCCTCAGCTGGTTGTTATGGCCAGCCATTGCCCTGCTCCGGGGACTTCTTGCGGCCCTGTACCGACTGTCTGGTCGAAGGCCCGGTTATTCGGGCCTCCAGTAACTTTTCCCCACGTGAATATCCCGCTGAGGGAAGGGGATCTCGATGCCTGCTTCCTTCAGGGCGCGAGTAATGCCGGCGTTGATCTCGTGGGACAGGGGCATAATGTCCAGGGGATCTTTGACAAACACCCGTAGCTCGAAATCAATGCGGCTGTCACCGAGACCGACGCAGAATACGGCTGGTGCCGGATCATCCACGACCCGTTCGTTGCTCTGAGCCACCTCCGTGAGCAGTTCCTGCACCTGGTCCATGTCGGAGCCGTAGGCAACGCCGACTTTCAGTATGACGCGGGTGATCGAGTCAGACAGTGTCCAGTTGGTCAGGTCCTGGGTCACGAAAGTCTTGTTGGGAATGATCTGCTCCTTGCGGTCCCAGTCAACCAGAGTGGTTGCGCGAATGCGGATACGCGAGACCGTGCCGGTTATGCCGCCGATGGTGACCGTATCTCCTACACGGATGGGACGTTCGAACAACAGGATAATGCCGGACACAAAGTTGGCGACAATTTCCTGAAGGCCAAAGCCCAACCCCACCCCGAGCGCGGCTACCAGCCACTGCAGCTTGGACCATTGCACTCCGATCACGCCGAGAAAAAACACCACCCCGACTAACACCAGGGAATAGGTGGTGAGGGTAGTGATGGCATAGCCTGTTCCTGGCTCAAGCTTCAACCGGCTTAGCACCATGACTTCCAGTGTGCCGGGCAGGTTTTTGACGGCGAGCACTGTACCGACGCCGACCAACAGCGCCAGCAGCAGGTCACCAAGAGTGATGGGCAGTGGGTCGCCGCCTTCAAGATCGGTCGCGATGGTCCAGAGTGAGATGTTGTCGAACAGCTGCAGGGCCGGTATCAGGCCGGCCCAGAACAGCCAGAGGCCGGATATGACAAGCGCGGAAATCAGGATGCGCAAAAGTGCGGTACTTTGCTGACTGATATCCTTGAGGTCCATTTCCGGCATGTCCAGGCTTTGGGGAACCCCTTCGCCTGAGGATTCCGCCGCTTCTTTGTGATCAGCGACCTTGCGTTCCGCCTCCCGATGTTCCCGCAGGCGCTCCAGGGTGAGGCGACGCTCCCTGACCGAGAGTGCCCGGAGTCCGACGTAGAACAGCATAGCGTTGAATGCGATCCAGCAGATGCTGATGAACAGATTTCGCTCCAGTTCGAGGGCGGTGTAGTGGTATCCAACCAGTGAGGCCACTGCCAGTAGCAGGGGCGTTGCTACCGCCAGTATATGCAGGGCCAGCAAGAATCTGTTCTGCGGACGGTCGGCGCGAACTGCACTCATAATACGCTGTGCGAACATTGACAGGGCTATGGATACAGTGGTGAAAAGAAGGCGCCCCAGACTGCCTTCAAATTCGGAGCCGCCGGGTGTGGCGGTGGTCGGCAAAATAACGGTGATAGGAATTATCAGCGTCAATAGAAACGGAAGCTCCCGGCGAATGGCGCGCAGCGAGTCGATATGCCAGTGGAAATGGGCGTCTCCCAATCCACCGCGGCGGGCAACGTTTTTGATAAACGCCAGCAGGAGTGTGACAAGGGCCGCCGTGGCCAGTCCCTTGGACAGGGCGGAATAGAAGTCGTTGCCTTCCATCAGCGATAGGGAGGCGACTGCGAGCACCAGCACGCCGGGCAGGGCCAGTAACACGCTGTTGGCAAACGCATACAGCGTAAAATCAATACGATCATGGCCGACGTTGCCAACGTACT
The DNA here is from genome assembly GCF_023555055.1 of Marinobacter sp. ATCH36. Taxonomy (GTDB): domain Bacteria; phylum Pseudomonadota; class Gammaproteobacteria; order Pseudomonadales; family Oleiphilaceae; genus Marinobacter. The sequence goes on along the minus strand of NZ_JAMJPL010000004.1, from coordinate 10,424 downwards.
GGCTGTTGGCATCCAGGTTTCGTCTGATGGCTCGCCGCTTGATCAGCAGTAATGCCAGAAGGGCAATCAGTAAGGCTATACGGCCGCCGCGCTCCTCAACCGATTCAGCAATGGCGTCTCTGAGCGGGTCAACACGCAACTGCCCGGTAAACCAGGTCGCTGCGTTCAACAGTTCCGTAAGGGTCTCCGTTCCGACAACCGGTGCACTGGGCAGCCAGAACAGGCGCTGCTGCAGCAGAATCTGATACGCCTCCACGCGGTCCTTCAGGGCCGATACTGTACTGTAGTACTCGTTCAGAACCTGGATGTGCTCGGTGACGGCCTTGTGCAACTGGCGAACCAGGCTGGCCCTCTGGCTCCTTAACTGGTCGCGGGCATCATCGCCGGGATCAATGATGGCCTCGAACTCTTCCAGTCGGAGTTGTTCCTCACGCGCTGTCGACAACTGATCTTCGATGTCACCAATCAGATCCTCGGCAATCCCCTGACGCTGGAGTCTCTCAAGCCGCTGCTGAAGGAGGTTGGCGTAGTTGCCGGTGAGGTTGAGGCCGGCTTTTTCCAGTCGGAGCTCAAAACTGTCGTATTCGTCTTTGAGTCGGTTGAGAAGTGATTCCGCGTAGGTGAGCCGGTTGCGGGTGGAGTCAACCGCAACCAGGCGCTGGTCCAGTGAGGTTCTCAGGGCCTGGATCTGCTGGCGGATATCCGCCGTCTCGGTATCAGGAAGCTGAATCTCGGGTGGCCCTTCGGCATCTGCTTCCAGCTCGGGCTGGACTGCAGGTCTTGCTTCTTCGGGCTCTTCTTCTTTTTCTTCGGGGGGCGCCTCGGCGCCTTCCTGGTTGCTCTCTTCACCAGACCCTTCGTTTTGCTGTTCGGCGTGGGCCGGCACGGCTGAACAGAACAAAATGACTGCGCATATCAGACAGAGTGATCTGAACCAGCGGCGTGAGCGTTGGCCTGGGCGGTTCATGTCGACGCTCTCCTTGCGCTGGATGGTGAAGTCACATTCAAGATTAGACCAGTTACCATGGGTAATCAGCTGTTATCGAAGCCAGTTGCGCAGCTTGATCACCAGCACTTCGGCATCGGTGAGTCCACGCCGTTGCTCAAGCAAGGCAGCCAGTACCTCCGGCCTGTCGGTGATGATGTTGTCCACGCCCATGTCGATAAAGCGTGACATGGCGTTGGGACTATTGACCGTCCAAACATGAAGTTCGTTGCCGGATCGGTGAGTTTGCGCAACCGTGGCGGGCGTCGTCCTGTTCCTCCGTAGGCCGAGATTGTCAAAGCTCCGTTCCCAAAGCGGGCCGACAATAAACTGCGCCAGAAGTGTGGTTCTCAGCTCGGGTTCCAGTTGGCGAACTTCAGCCAGCACGTACCATTCGGCTGCCGCAATTACGGTGCCGTCCACGGCGTTCATTCGCTGGAGCAGCGTGACCACTTCCCGGGTCAGTTCGGGGGTGTCCCGGTCGGGCTTTATGTCGACGTAAAGGTTTGCCTCGCCCCTGGTGGCGGTGATGGCTTCTTCCAGAGTGGCGATTCGCTCGTGACTGAAGGCCGGGTCGAACCAGGAACCGGCATCCCGGTTACGGGCGTCTTCCAGGTTGATATCGGAGATTTTTCCTGCCAGGCCGAAGACGCGCCGCATATCGGTGTCGTGCCAGAGCACCGGTACCCCGTCAGCGGTCATACGAACATCAATTTCAATGTAATCCGCCCCATCTTCAATGGCCTGCTCTATGGCACTCAGAGTGTTTTCTGGTGCCTTCAAGGCACTGCCTCTGTGGGCGGTTATCGCGACTTCGTCCTGTTGTTCGAAGGACTGCAGTACGAGCCATGCCTGGCCGACTGCCAATACGATAACCAGCAATTCTGCCGTCCAGGCCATAGGGCCGGCCTGTTTGGGCAAGCCTTTCGAGGATACGCGCTGGTTGTGGCCGGTTGCCTGACGGTAAACGCTATAAACAAGCATGCTGTAGGCCGCGATGCCTGCAAAGGCCAGCGTTATGGTGAAGAAGATATAAAGTGCGACAAAGGCGAGCGTTACCGGCATGAGCAGGTCCATCCGTTCCGGTAACCTGGGTAGCAGTTGGCTGCCAATGCCCTGAAAGACAAGGGTGACCAGAATCGGAAGTATCACCAGCCCGCAAAGGCCTGTCAGCAATGCGCCGGTGGCAGGCAGGCGCTGACCATGCACGTATTGGCTGCTCAGTCTGAGCGCTGTTCTAGCACCGTGGCCTTCCAGCAGAACCAGGGGAACAGAGAGTATCCACCGCAGATACAGCCAGCCATTGCAGAAGGCAATTCCCAGTGCCGCAGTGGCGGAGATCCCCAGGAACCACCAGAGAACCGGTGGCCGTTCAAGCCGCAGGTAGTATATGTCGTGGGGCGAAAGGAGCAGTTGATAGGCGAGGATCACCGTAAGCAGAAAAGGCAGTGCCACCATGAGATGGCTGCCAACATGCAGCAAAGCCAGAGCCGTAAGTTTCCTGAAATGGCGGGCAATGGCCCAGAGTGCCGACAATGCAATTCGGTATTCCCGATGGCCGCTGGAAGCGGCGATCCAGGTCATGCCTGCCTGCTGCAGAAGCACCAGCAGTGTGGCAATAGTGGCAGTGGCGGCAAGCCAGAGAATTCCACCCGGCGAGATGACGAATTGCACCAGGCCGCCAGTACTGATCGCCGCCTTGCCGGTGACCGGGCCAAGCGTCGCCAATGCGGCTGAGAACAGGGGCGTCAGCGCAGCCAGGGTCAGGCCAGTGAAAAACAGGTAAAACGTCAGCAGACCCCGACGATGAACGTGCAGAAATGCCAGAGTATGTAGTGCAAGAATCTTCATTCAGGTGAAGAACTCCCGGTTTGAAGTTTCTGCCTATGGGTTTTCAACAGGTTTCATAGACGCAGCGTTATTGAACAGCGCTGTACGTTCCTCAAAGGTGAGAAACGGTTCATTATCCGTCTGCTGCAATGTGCCGAACACACGTTGCGGGTCGAAACGCCATGTGCTGCAATTGGTCATCAGCTCACTGCAGCTCAGCAACTGACCGGACTCCCTGAGAAAGTATTTCAGCCCTGTGTAGGTGTCTGCAAGCAGAAGGTCGCGCTCTGAATCGTGTTGTTGTACCAGCAGGCTTCGGCCAATCATATCGCCGGTTTTCCGGCCCAGCCCGGTAATGTCCAGTATCGTTGGGGGAATGTCTATCTGTGCGACGATCTGGTTCTCGGAGGCGTACCGTGCCAGCGTGTCTCCTTCGGGAGGCTTCACTGCCAGCACCCCAACGTTGCTGTTCAGGGGCACGGACTCCGGATCCTGTCTGATAAAACCACCGGATTCGTCGGAGGTGAGAATCACCAGGGTGTTATCGAGGATGCCCTCGGATGCGAGACCGTCGAGAAAGCGATTCAGTGATGCCTCCATGGTTTTCATCGCTTTTCGGCGGGATTCCTGTGGCTCGGTCTCTGCCAGCTCTTCGAGATCGCCGGAGTCAAAGCCATCATCCTCAAGTTCTTCTTTTCCGATATTGAACGGGTGGTGTGTGCCCACGTTCAGCAAAGTCACCATCCAGGGAGCCGCGGTGGAATCCAGCTTTCGAATACGCTTGGCTATGTTGTCAAAATACGTCGGATCAGGTGGGCCCCAGCCCTCCACCTTGACACCCTCGCTGGTGAAGACTTCGGCTCCGGTCACGTCCTTGAACCCGACTCGCGGCATAAAGTCACCTTTGCTCATATAACCCAGGGGAGCAGCCTGCCAGTAGGCTGTGGTGTAGCCACTTGCCAGCAGTCTTGCGGGCATACAGTCAGGGCTTGCCCGGTCTTCGGCTACATCGACCATTTTTCGGGATTGCCTGCTGAAATCCGGATACGCACCGCAGAGGATGGAGAAGGTTCCCCGGTCGGTCTGTCGCTCCATGCTCAAGGCGTTCCTGTAAACGCGGAACCCGTGACGGGCAAGGTTCTCCTCGAGGCTGCTCAACTTCACGGAGGGATCGAGGTTGTGGTAGTTGCTCACACCCGGGAAATAGCCCGCTGACAAGCCTTCAATCATGACCAGCAATACGTTGGGCGGATTTTCTACGCTGGGAGCGGCCACCTGCTGGTGAAAAAAATTGGTGTCGTCAGGCATCTTCTGAGCATTGTCTGCTAGCTCACCCCCGGAGTTGCCTGAGGACGTAAAGGGACTGACAAGGGCGCCGGGAAGCTGTGAGAAAAAGCTGGCAACAAGATTATTAGTCGGTGTTGTAAGACTCTGGAAGGAGACGCCATAAACAGCTACCACGAGCGTGGCGAATACAACCAGTCCCTTGCCACCGGCGACGGGTGCGGTCACAAATCTGCGGTGTAGCCAGTGAAGGAGCCAGGCAAAGACAAGGTAGACCGGTAACAGTAGAGAGTGCCTGTTGATCAGGCTTCCGCTGATGAAGGTTGGATCGACACCTTTGCCAATCAGCGACAACTGAAAAATCGTGCCGTGGACGGTGAGGTGCATTCCTGCCACGAAGGCTGCACAGCCCAGAAGAACAAACAGCAATACTCTGCAGGCGCCCGCCGTTATGCTCAATAAAACCGCCAGAACCACCGCTCCGGCAAGATCGCTTGCGAGCATGCCTGCGGAATTTGGCCAGATACCGCTTTGTAGTATGTGGCTTGCCCTTACGATCAGCAGCCAGACAAGTGCTAACAGCACAGTGTATGCAAAGCGCCGGGAGGCGAGCGCTGAAAAAAATGTCATAGTATGTTCCGGTGTTTGCCACGGATTCCGGCTGCCAGTGTCTTGGTGCGTGGCAACATATCTGTAACACAGGTTATCCCCACTGGCTGGAGGCTGGCAATGTCGCGAGCTAATTATGAAACTCTGGTAATCGCATTGATGCTCCTACTTCTTATGGCAGGCTGCCGGCAAACCAGTGAAACGACGGCCCTGGATATTGAGCTGACCCCTGCCGATCTGACCTGGATTGGTGAGCAGGTCTTCCGTAATGAGTGTGCCAGCAAAACTAGCTGTCTGGTGCATTGGAACGAGGGAGAAGCCTTTCCATCCCTGGGTATCGGGCATTTCATCTGGTATCCCACCAGTGTTGATGGCCAGTTTGTGGAGAGTTTCCCGGAGCTGATCGACTTTATGCAGCAGCAATCCGTTCCTTTGCCTCGGTGGTTGAGTGAGCTGGAACCGTTCGACGCACCATGGCCGGATCGAGCCGCCTTCATGCAGGCGGTAGTAAGTGAAGAGCGCGATGAAAGAGTGTCGTTACTGCGGGAATTTCTCTGGGCCACCCGTGGGGCGCAGGCAGAATTCATTGTTCGTCGGGCGCGAAGTGCTCTGGAGAGAGTTGTGGCGGCAGCCCCGGAGCCCCGCCGGGAGTCACTCCGTAATAAACTGCGTCAACTTGTTGGAACGCCAGGGGGCGCCTATGCCGTCATTGATTACGTCAATTTCAAGGGCGAGGGGCTGTCAGCACAGGAAACCTATCGCGGGCAGGGGTGGGGCTTGCTGCAGGTGCTCCTGGCCATGCCTGACAAAGGCGGCCCCGCCCTTCAGCGCTTTCGAACGGCAGCGAAGATGACGCTCACACGTCGGGCAGAGCTCGCCCCAAGAGCCATCGAGCGCGATAAGTGGCTAGCGGGATGGTTGGCGCGGATCGATACCTACCAGGAACCGGGCTAGAGAATTGCGAAGCCCGGCTGCAGAAAATCTCCGGAAAACTGGTTGATTTCCGTAACTGCTTCTATTTTATACATGAGCGTTCAGAAATAGTGGCTCCGGAGCCACTGGTGCTCCCAGTGCCCCGAATTGAGGCATTGACCGCACCGTATTGTGGCCTGTTGGCGTTATCGAGGAATGCTCAGAGAAAACAAATATTATAAATCAATGAGTTAGTGTGCCTGGCTTGCAAATTGCTGAAAGCTAGTTGCTCCTCTAACCAACGGAATTTCGGAGAAACCAGAATGAACAATACCAAGTCGATTGCTGTCGGCGCTGTAATGCTGTGCGGTGTGCTCGCCGCACCCTTTGCCAGTGCCGCGACAACCCTTGAAAGCGTCAAGGAAAAAGGACATTTGCAGTGTGGCGTGACCAGTGGTCTGCCAGGATTTTCCCAGCCGGACGATAAAGGCAACTGGACAGGTATTGATGTGGACACCTGTCGTGCCTTTGCGGCCGCCATTTTTGGCGATGCCCAGGCCGTTGAATTTACGCCCCTGACCGCAAAGGAGCGATTTACCGCGCTTCAGTCAGGTGAGATTGATGTGCTGTCCCGTAACACCACCTGGACACTGACCAGGGATGCGTCTCTGGGCCTGAACTTCACAGGCACCAACTACTACGACGGCCAGGGCTTCCTGATCAACAAGGACATAGGCGTCAATGATGCGACCGAACTGGATGGTGCCACCATCTGTATTCAGGCAGGTACTACTACCGAGCTGAACCTGTCGGATTACTTCCGTTCAAAGGGCATGGAATACCAGCCGATTGTTTTCGATACTTCTGAACAGACGGTTCAGGGTTTCGCTGCCGGCCGCTGTGACGTGCTGACCTCCGACCGCTCGCAGCTGGCGGCACTGCGCTCCAAGCTGAACGACCCGAGTTCCGCAAAGATCCTTCCGAACACCATCTCCAAAGAGCCTTTGGGCCCAGTAGTGCGTCAGGGTGATGATCAGTGGTTTAATATTATCAAATGGGTGCTGTATGCACAGATCAACGCAGAAGAACTGGGCGTTACCAGTGACAACGCTGACGACATGTTGAAATCGGACAACCCGAGCATTCAGCGCCTGCTGGGAACTGACGGCGATATGGGTGCCAAACTTGGCCTGCCCGATGACTTCGGTCACAAGGTGATCAAGCAAGTTGGTAACTATGGCGAGATGTACGACCGCAACGTAGGCCCGGACACCCCTCTCGGGCTTGACCGTGGCGTCAACGCTCTGTGGACTGACGGCGGCGTCCTTTATGCGCCACCGCTTCGCTAAAACCTGAAAGCGTGCAGGGGCTGGCCCGACAAACCGGGCCAGCCTGCTGTGTTCGTGATTTGTTTCATCGCGGTTCAGCTTTCCGGGATAACACATGAAAAAACAAGCTACTGATTCAGTACCGGCGGGGCCGAAACCCTGGTACGACCCGCGGGTACGATCCCTCTTTTTCCAATTCATTGCCATCGCCCTGGTGTTCTGGGGTGGGTGGACTCTGGTTGATAATACCCTTTCGAATATGCAAAGCCGTGGAATCAGCACCGGCTTTGGATTCCTTGGCGAAACCTCAGGTTTCGGCATTATCATGTCGTTGGTGCCCTATGATTCCACCATGACGTATGGTCGGACCTTTGTCGTGGGGCTTATGAACACATTGCTTGTCTCGGCAATGGGTATCGTGACCGCCACGATTATTGGCTTTGTCGTCGGCGTGGCCAGGCTCTCCAGTAACTGGCTGGTTGCCAAGCTCGCGCTCGTTTACATTGAAGTGATTCGCAATATTCCACTGCTGCTACAGATATTTTTCTGGTACTTCGCGGTACTGGGGAGCCTTCCCTCTGCGCGCCAAAGCCTGGACGTGGGTGGCACCTTTTTTCTCAACAACCGTGGGCTCTACCTGCCGGGTCCAGTGACCCAGGATGGATTTGGCCTGGTCTGGGGGGCGGTTATTGCGGCCATCGTTGCGGTTATTGGTTTACGTATCTGGGCGAAAGAACGCCAACTCGCCACAGGTGCAATCTTCCCGACGTTCAGGGTGGGCCTGGCTATTCTGGTAGTTGTGCCTGTGGCCGGATACTTTGTCGCTGGCGCGCCGCTGGAATGGGATCTGCCTGAACTCAAAGGGTTCAACTTTGGGGGCGGCATCACCATCATTCCAGAACTGGCTGCCCTGTGGATTGCGCTTTCCCTGTATACCGCCAGCTTCATTGCCGAAATTGTCCGCTCGGGCATTCTCTCGGTCAGCGGGGGGCAGACGGAAGCTGCAAAAGCTCTGGGGTTGCCTAACGGACTGACTCTGCGACTGGTGGTTATTCCCCAGGCCATGCGGGTGATCATTCCCCCGCTAACCAGTCAGTACCTGAACTTGGCGAAGAACTCATCGCTGGCCACGGCGATCGGCTATCCCGACCTGGTGGCGGTGTTCATGGGCACAACCCTGAACCAGACCGGCCAGGCGGTCGAAGTGGTGGCGATAACGATGGCGGTGTATCTGACCATCAGCCTGTCAATCTCTCTGGTTATGAATATTTATAATCGGGCCGTGGCGATTAAGGAGCGATGATGGCTGAGCCAATGTTGAAACCACCCAAAATTGCAATCAGCCCCGTGGATTGGATGCGAGAGAATCTGTTCTCCAGCTGGTACAACAGCCTGCTGACCATCGTGGTGGGCTATCTGGTGGTGACCAGCGCCTGGCCGCTGTTCAGTTGGCTGTTTTTTAATGCGACCTTTTTGGGCGAAGATTCGAGTGACTGCACGGGCACGGGTGCCTGCTGGCTATTTATCAGTCAGCGGCTGAACTTCTTTATCTATGGGTTCTATCCGGATGATCTTCAGTGGCGGGTAGACGTGATGTTCCTGCTGCTGGCGGTCTGCTTTATTCCCCAATTCATTGAGCGATTTCCCGGCCGCAAGTGGTTCGGTCTGTTCGGCCTGACCGGCTTGCCGGTCATTGGCTATTTCCTGATTCCCGGCGGCAACTTCGGACTGGAAGAAGTGCAAAGCAGCAAATGGGGCGGCCTGATGCTGACGCTGATTCTCGCCTATATCGGGATCATCGCATCACTGCCAATCGGCATTCTTCTGGCGCTGGGACGGCGTTCTGAAATGCCGATCATCCGTGGTATCTGTGTCGTGTTTATTGAAGTATGGCGGGCCGTGCCACTGATAACGGTATTGTTCATGGCATCGGTGATGCTGCCGCTGTTCCTGCCAGATGGCATGAACTTTGAGAAGCTGATGCGGGCACTGATCGGTATCACTCTCTGGCAATCGGCCTATATGGCGGAAGTTATTCGTGGGGGCCTGCAGGCTATTCCGCGGGGTCAGTATGAAGCGGCCGATGCGCTCGGGCTGGGGTATTGGAAAAAAACCGGTCTGATTATCCTGCCACAGGCCTTGAAGATGGTGATTCCAGGCATCGTCAATACTTTCATTTCGTTGTTCAAAGACACCACGCTGGTACTCATTATCGGCCTGTTCGATATTCTCGGTACCGTGCAGTCCACGATTACAGACCCGGCCTGGCAGAACGTGGCGATAGAAGGCTATGTGTTTGTGGCTTTCTGTTTCTGGGTCTTCTGCTTCGGCATTTCCCGTTACAGCCAGAACCTTGAACGCAAACTAGACACCGGTCACAAGACCTGATGGGTAACACTATGACAGAACAAACCCAGGCTGCGGATTCCCGGAATTCGGTGCCCAGCCAGAAAGACGACAGTTCCGCCATCATCCGGGTGGAAGGGATGAACAAGTGGTACGGCGACTTTCACGTACTCAAGGACCTGAACCTCACTGTCCGTCACGGTGAGCGTATCGTGATCTGCGGCCCGTCAGGGTCTGGCAAGTCGACGTTTATCCGTTGCATTAACCGGCTGGAGGAACACCAGCAGGGCAAAATCATCGTGGATAACATCGAACTGACCGATGACATCCGCCACATTGATACGGTGCGCCGCGAAGTCGGCATGGTGTTCCAGCATTTCAACCTGTTCCCACACCTGACGGTGCTGGAGAACTGCTGCCTGTCGCCCATCTGGGTCAGAAAAACGCCCAGAAAAGAGGCAGAAGCAGCGGCAATGGAATATCTGGAGCGGGTCAAGATTCCCGATCAGGCCAGCAAGTATCCCGGCCAGTTGTCCGGTGGTCAGCAGCAGCGTGTCGCCATTGCCCGTGCCCTGTGCATGAAACCGAAGATCATGCTGTTTGACGAGCCGACTTCAGCGCTGGACCCGGAAATGATCAAGGAAGTGCTGGACGTGATGATCGAGCTTGCGGGCAGTGGCATGACCATGATCTGTGTAACCCATGAAATGGGTTTTGCAAAAACCGTGGCGGACCGGGTAATTTTCATGGACGGCGGAGAGATTGTGGAGGAAGCACCTCCCCACGAGTTTTTCACCAATCCACAAGAGCCTAGAACCCAGCAGTTCCTGGAGCAGATTCTCCAGCATTAACTCAGGGCTGGATTAGGAGGCTGGCCCCGGAGTGGGGGTCCTTTTCTTCTGGGAAAAAGAACTCGCTTTGCTCAGACACCTTTTTCCCGGCAGAAAAGGACCCCCACCCCGGAGCCGAGATCCGGCTTCTATGCGGTCGTCCTTTGGCTAGATAGTGCCCATCCAGAAACACCGTTTTCCGGTGATCTGACGTGCTCCAGGAAGAACCAGTGTGAGTGAGAAGCTAAAGGATACCAGCGATGCCTGAATTATTGGCGTCATTGGTTGTTATTTGGTCAA
>NZ_JAMJPL010000003.1 GCF_023555055.1 Marinobacter sp. ATCH36 | reverse complement strand
AGTTGACCAAATAACAACCAATGACGCCAATAATTCAGGCATCGCTGGTATCCTTTAGCTTCTCACTCACACTGGTTCTTCCTGGAGCACGTCAGATCACCGGAAAACGGTGTTTCTGGATGGGCACTAACTAGAAAGGCATGTCCTTGGTATACCGCACCAATAATCTGAGTCACAAGTTAAACCACTTTGAATGAATGAGAAAAGATAATGACGTTCTAGATCATTAAGCTCTGCCTTCCAAGTAACCGCTAACGCTGATCGTAACCGGCGCCGGAGCGCAGCGTAGGAAAAGCGGCACGCTTTTGGCATCCGGTTGATCGCTTGGTTAAATCACTAAGCGGCCCGTTAGCTTCCAATCATTAAAAACTTGGCCACCTCTACAATTATGACTCTAGTTCAGCCAAAGCCAGCTTTAACAGTCTAATCGCTTCACGCTTGGTATTTTCCGCGCACTCAGCTCTTGAGTCCGAATTTGGCACCCAACAGCCGACTTCAACGTTGCCACCATGCGAATCGACGTTCTCATGCAAGGTAACGGTGGTGTGGACCTTCTTTTCCTTTGAACTCGAGCTATATATAACTTCCATCACACGTTCCTCCTTATAGATTTAACGCAGAGGCCACCGGTGGCCTTTACAGAGCGAAGCGGCTTAAAGGGCATCCGCGGGACGCGAATGGTCATAAATTTTTCAGACTAGCTTTCCCACCAAGTCACCAAAACCCCAAATTCCGGTCCCGATCATTACTAAATAGGCCGCTACTCGGGTTGAGGAATGATCCTCTTGCTGAGGATAGAACTTAGTGTTTTGAACATTCCCCTCTCTCAGGGTTGGCATGTACTCAGTAAAAATAGCCACAATGACAATTGCTGAGCCCGATCGTGCAAACCACGTCCAATCTTTGGTAGCAAAGCTAATCCAAACGAACACGACTGCAACCACCGAACAGATAACCACAGATAGGTGGTGTCTAGACATCTTCAAGGCGTCTCCGAACAAGATATTTATAACAGCTAATTCAACGACAAATGACATCTAACTAAACGGGTCTATTTCAGTGCCTCTTCGATGCGCGTGATTAGATTGTTCTTAGATATCTGAAGGATACCGCATTCAGAAAGTGGGCCTTTTGGAGGTAAGCGTCAATTGTCGCAATTCGCCGGGCAATGACTGTTCTCTTGTCCATATCGATCATGCCAGAACTATTCTATAATTTTCAGAGCTTTGTAAGCCGATAGGGCAGAAAGCCATGAAGTTTCCGGACAATTGTCGTATATCCCCATATTCTTCAGTATCCGAAAAACAAAAAGGCCCGAAGTTCTCACCCCAGGCCTCCTCATCACTCATCGCGATCAATCATCTCAACCGCACTTACTGTCGCCACAATTCAGACAGGTCGCACAGCCGTCCATCACGATCACCGCCTTGGTGCTGCACTTGCCGCACATGGTGGCGTTGGGTGGGAAGTCGCTGGCTTTGTCGTCGTTGGTGGCCGTGGCGTGGCTGGCTTCGAATTCGGCGCGCTTTTCGGCGAGGATGCGCTTGGTGGTTTCGCTCATTTCCTCGCTTTCCAGCAGGCCGATGGCCTTCAGGTGCTTCTCGATCACGGCGCCGATTTCAGCCACCAGGGACGGCATGAATACACCGCCTTTCTTGAAGTAGCCGCCGTTGGGGTCGTACACGCTGCGCAGTTCTTCCACCAGGAAGGTTACGTCGCCACCTTTGCGGAATACCGCAGAGATAACCCGGGTGAGGGCGATTACCCACTGGAAGTGTTCCATCGACTTGGAGTTGATGAACACTTCGTACGGCTGCCGGCTTTCGTGGTCGGTGCCTTCGTTGAGCAGGATGTCGTTGATGGTGATGTACATCGCGTGCTCGGCGATCGGCGGTTTGATCTTGTAGGTGGTGCCCAGCAGGAAGTCCGGCCGTTCGATGTATTCATTCATCTGAACGGGTTTGGGTTCTGCCGGTGCCTGTTGCTCGGTGGCTGCCGGGTCGGCTTTCTTGACGCGGTAGCCGACGATTTTGTTGCTGATTTTAACTGTCATGGTCTTTGTCCTGTGTCGGTTTCCGGATCAATATTTACCGTAAGTGCCTTCTTTAAGCGCATCGAAGAGGTTGGCGGCGTTGTGGATTTCGCCGTCATACTCCACTTCTTCGTTGCCTTTGAGGGTCACTTTGCTGCCATCGTCCAGGGTGAACTCGTACAGGGTGTTCTCGAGGTCTTTTTCCTGGACGAGTACGCCCTGGAAGGCTTCAGGGTTAAAGCGGAAGGTGGTGCAACCCTTCAGGCCCTTGTCGTAGGCGTACATGTAGATGTCTTTGAAGTCCCGGTACGCAAAGTCCTGGGGCACGTTGGCGGTTTTGGAAATGGACGAGTCCACCCATAGTTGCGCTGCGGCCTGGATATCCACGTGCTGTGCCGGTGTCACGTCTTCGGACGTGGTGAAGTATTCCGGCAGGCGCTTGTCTTCTTCTTCAGAGAAGGGCATGGCGCCGGGGTTGATCAAGTGGCGGTAAGCCAGCAGCTCGAAGGAGAAAACGTCGACTTTCTCCTTGGTCTTGCGCCCTTCGCGGATGATGTTGCGCGCGTAGTGGTGCGAGAAGCTCGGCTCGATGCCGTTACTGGCGTTGTTGGCCAGTGACAGGCTGATGGTGCCGGTAGGCGCGATGGAGGTGTGGTGGGTGAAGCGCCCACCTTTCTCGGCCAGCTGTTCGATCAGCTCAGGCTCTACGCCGGCAATCCGCTGCATGTACCTGCTGTACTTGGCGTGCAGTACCCTGCCTTTGAGTTTGTCGCCCAGCTTGTAGCCGTCATCGGACAGCTGTGGGCACTTGGTCAGCATCTTGGGGGTGACTTCGAACTCATCATCCATGATCGGTGCCGGGCCTTTTTCTTCGGCCAGGGCCAGCGACTGGCGCCAGCCTTCCACGGCCATTTCACGTACCACGTCTTCGGTGAACTGCACGGACTCTTCAGAGCCGTAGGGCATACGCAGCATGGCGAGGGTGGAACCCAGGCCCAGGATGCCCATGCCATGGCGGCGCTTGTAGGTGATTTCATGGCGCTGCTCTTCCAGCGGCAGACCATTGATTTCCACCACGTTGTCCAGCATGCGGGTGAAGATGGCGACTACCTTGCGGTACTTCTCATAGTTGAAGCTGGCCTTGTCGGTGAACGGGTAGTCCACAAACATGGTCAGGTTTACCGAGCCCAGCAGGCAGCTGCCGTACGGCGGAAGTGGCTGCTCGCCGCAGGGGTTGGTGGCGCGGATGTCTTCGCAGAACCAGTTGTTGTTCATCTGGTTGACCTTATCGATCAGGATGAACCCTGGCTCGGCGTAGTCGTAGGTGCTGGTCATGATGGTGTCCCAGATGAACTGGGCTTTGAGGGTGCGGTAGATCTTGCACGCCACTTTGCCTTCTTCGTTGACCACGTAGTTTTTCTGGACCGGGAAGTCGCGGTAGACGAACTGGCTCTCGTCGTTCAGGTCGAGGCCTTCCGCTTCCGCTTCTTTACGGGTGACCGGGAAGGACAGGTGCCAGTCGTCGTCGTTACGGACGGCGTCGATAAAGTCTTCGGTGATCAGCAGCGACAGGTTGAACTGGCGCAGGCGGCCGTCTTCACGCTTGGCCTGGATGAAGTCGATCACGTCCGGGTGGTGTACGTCGAACGTTGCCATCTGGGCACCGCGGCGGCCACCGGCGGAAGACACGGTGAAGCACATGCGGTCGAAAATATCCATGAACGACAGCGGGCCGGAGGTAGTGGCGCCGGCACCGGCCACGTAGGCGCCTTTCGGGCGCAGGGTAGAGAACTCGTAACCGATACCGCAGCCTGCTTTCAGAGTCAGGCCGGCTTCGTGGTTTTTCTCCAGGATGTCGTTCATGGAGTCCTGAACGGAACCGGAGACGGTGCAGTTAATGGTAGAGGTGGCGGGCTTGTGAGCTTCCGCGCCGGCGTTGGAGGTGATACGGCCGGCCGGTATGGCGCCGTGGCGAAGGGCCCAGGCGAAATCTTTCTTGAGCCTGGCGCGGTCGGCCTTGTTCTCTACCTCCGAGAGGGCAGTGGCGACACGTTCGTAGGTCGCTTCGATGTCCTTGTCGACCGGTTCACCGGTTTTGGTTTTGAGTTGATACTTGCTGTTCCAGATGTCCAGCGAAGCTTCCTGCATTGGAATTGTTGTTATCACTGCCTGTGCTTTAGCGTTCATTACTACCCTCGAATGTCCGGTATGTCTTTGCGATGGCCGCTGCAATGCGCAGCCGGCCATACCCCTTTTGTGTTGCAAGATCTGTAAAACACTAGATCTGGTATGTCGTTGCTCGCCGATTGGCCCGGAAAGGGCCTGACAGCGCGTTTTCAGGAAAGATGGTCACCCTGTGTGTGCCTGAATGCCGGTAGTGGTGGGCTGTTCAGACAAATCCCATATATGGGTGAATATGTCTGGAGTATAACAGGATATAGTGGTCTGTGAAGAAGAAGACGACTATGGATAGCGCCTGGCAGCGTAAGAAAATCAATGGCAGACACCTTGAAAATCCGGGAATGACCGCCGAAACCTTGCCTTGAGCGGTTTTGTCAGATACCACTAGATGTTGTGGTTAAAAATTGTGCAGCTAGAAATTTGAAAAAATTCAGGAGAAGATGATTGCGGGGCAGATAAATGCCCCGCTGACCGGATTATCCCAACAGCAGGCTGTCGTCTGTTATTTCCAGCCCGCGCTGTTTTTCGAACAGCTCCAGAAGGTCTTTCACTTCCAGCCCCTCGCGGTCCTTGCCGGCAATATCAAAAACGACCTGGCCCTGATGCAGCATAACCGTGCGGTCGCCGACTTCCAGCGCCTGTTTCATGCTGTGGGTGACCATCAGTGCGGTGAGCTTCTGCTCCTTGATGATCTGGGTGGTTAGTTCCAGCACGAAGGATGCCGTTTTCGGGTCCAGCGCGGCGGTGTGCTCGTCCAGCAGCAGTATGGCAGATGGCGTCAGGCTGGCCATCAGCAGGCTGACAGCCTGGCGTTGGCCGCCGGAGAGCAGGCCCATCTTGTCGCCGAGGCGGTTTTCAAGCCCCAGGTTGAGTGAGGCCAGGCTGTTTTTGAACTGGTCCATATAGCGGGCTTTGACCGCTGCGCTCAGGCCCCGGCGTTGGCCACGTTTAATGGCCAGCGACAGGTTTTCTTCGATGGTCAGGCCTTCGCAGGTGCCTGCCAGCGGGTCCTGGAAAACCCGCGCCACACGGCCAGCGCGCTTGTAAGTGGGCAGCTTGGTGACGTCCTGGTTGTCCACGATGATTTTGCCGCTGTCGACCATTACTTCGCCGGCGAGGGCATTGAGGAAGGTGGATTTGCCGGCGCCATTGCTGCCAATAACGGTGACAAACTCCCCCTGGTTGACGGTCAGGCTCATTCCGCGCAGGGCGGGGTTTTCAAGGGGTGTGCCCTTGCCGAAGGTCAGTTTCAGATCGGTTGCTGTAATCATGATTTCCCCTTCAGGCCTTGTTGCGGGTAAACCGCGCGGCAACGGACGTGCGAACACCGGGTAGCACTATGGCCAGTGTGACCAGAACAGCGGTGATCAGGTTCAGGTCCTGTGCCTGCAGGCCCAGAAAGTCCGCATTCAGTGCCAGGGCGATGGCCAGCCGGTAGATGATGGCGCCGATAACACAGGCAATCAGGGCCCGCACCACCGATGAGGGTGTCAGTACGGCTTCACCACCGATCAGCGAGGCCAGGCCAATCACGATCACACCCACGCCCATGGTGACGTCTGCAGCTCCCTGGCTCTGGGCAAACAGCGCACCTGCCAGGCCCACCAGGCCGTTGGAAAGGGCTACGCCCAAAACAATCATGGCGCCGGTGGCGATGCCCTGTGCCCGGGCCATTCTCGGGTTGGCGCCGGTGGCGCGCATGGCCAGTCCGGTTTCGGATTTCATGAAGCGCCACAGCAGTACCAGGCCTGCCAGCACTACCAGGGTGAACAGCACCACGGGTACCTGGTGGTATTCAAGGTCCAGGTTGTACCAGGGGGTGAGTACGGTTTCTTCGGTCAACAATGCAATGTTGGGCCGGCCCATAATCCGCAGGTTCACGGAATAGAGCGCGATCATGGTGAGGATCGAGGCCAGCAGGTTGAGGATGTTGAGCTTTACGTTGAGCAATGCTGTTACAGCACCGGCGCCCATGCCGGCGATAACGGCAGCGCCGGTCGCCAGCCAGGGGTTTACACCCTCAATAATGAGTACCGCAGCTACGGCGGCGCCCAGAGGAAAACTGCCGTCTACCGTCAGGTCCGGAAAATCGAGCACGCGAAAGGAAATGTAGATACCGAAGGCGACCAGGCCGTAGATAAGGCCGGTTTCTATGGCGCCGTAAAACGCAATATTGCTAAGCATGGGGAAGGTTCACCGTAAATGAAAACGGGCAGCCCTTGTGAGGCCGCCCGTGAACAGTGTGTTATTGGTCGCTGTTTACGACTTCCTGGGCTTCGCTGATCAGTTCGTCAGACAGGGTAATGCCCATACGTTCTGCGGCAGCCGGATTGACGAACAGGTTCAGAGTGTCAACGGATTCCACATCCATGTTACCGGGATTGGCGCCCTCAAGGATGCGGGCAACCATGGCGCCGGTCTGGCGGCCGTGGTCGTAATAGTCGAACCCGAGTGCGGCAACGGCACCACGGCTGACGGTAGCCGTGTCAGCCGCGAATACCGGGATGCTGGCGCGCTCGCCCACGGAAATGACGGCTTCTACGGCGCTGATCACGGTGTTGTCGGTGGTCAGGTAGATGGCGTCTGCCTTGCCGACCAGGGAGCGGGCGGCACCAAGTACTTCCGAGGTTTTGGTGGCAGCGGCTTTTACCAGTTCCATGCCGCGGGCTTCCAGGCGCTCTTCAATCAGTTCTACCAGGGCAACCGCATTGGCTTCACCGGGGTTGTAGACAGTGCCAATGCGCTTCGCATCGGGAACCACGCGCTCAAGCAGGTCCAGGTGGTTTTCGATAGGCAGCATATCGGTCACGCCGGTAATGTTGGCGCCGGGAGCTTTCAGGCTTTTGACCAGTTTCGCACCCACGGGGTCGGTCACTGCAGAGAACACCACGGGCGTTTTGCGGGCAGCGGCGACCATGGTCTGCGCCGAGGGCGTGGCGATGGCGACGATGACGTCCGGGCCTTCGCCCACAAACTTGCGTGCGATCTGAGAGGCGATGGCGGAGTTGCCCTGCGCGCTTTCGTGCATGATGCGCAGGTTTTCGCCGTCTTTATATCCCTGTTCTTCCAGTTCGTCCCTGACTCCCTGATACACGGCGTCCAGCGCCGGGTGCTCCACAATCTGGGTAATGGCAACAACACGCTGTTCATCAGCCTGAGCTATTACTGCCAGTGCCAGCAGGGCAGTGCCAAGCAGTGTGCGCATAATTCTGTTGGCCATAAGCCGGTCTCCCGAGTCAGTTCAATATGTGTAGCGTGACCTGAGTGTCGAACGCCCGTTTAATATCGGGGCGGAAGTTTATCACAGGCTGTTCGCTTGCGGGGTAGGGGAAGCTACCTTATTGGTCAATTCCAGAGGGGGAATCTGTCGCTAGAATGTCCGGGATAGGGAATAGTTTTATTTGCGTCACGTTTTGACGGCGAATCATGTGTTGAAATAGTCTACTAAAGTCGGATACGCGAAACCCCTTACAACTATAATCCAATAACTCGAATAACACATTTCAAGGAAGGTCCATGGACACCACCAACAAACTCCCCCTGGATATGCTCTACCACTGGGAAACCGCAAAGGCGGACTCCCTGTACATGACACAGCCGATCGGTGACGGCAAAGTCGAGGAATACACCTGGAAACGCGCTGTGGACGAGGCCCGTCGCATGGCGTCTTACCTGAAATCCCTGAGCCTGCCGGAAAAAAGCCGGGTGGGGATTATCTCCAAGAACTGTGCCCAGTGGGTTATGTCGGACTGGGCTATCTGGATGGCCGGCCATGTTTCCGTTCCGCTGTACCCCACGCTGAACGCGGATACGGTGAACTACATTCTGAACCACAGCGAGTGCGAGGTTCTGTTTGTCGGCAAGCTTGATGACTGGGACATGATGAAGTCCGGTGTGCCGGAGTCCGTGCGTTGCGTGTCCTATCCGCTGAGCCCATCCAACGACTTCGAAACCTGGGACGACATTGTCAGCAAGTTCCCGCCGCTGGAAGAGAACACCCATCGTGATGCCGATGAACTGGCCACGATTGTTTACACCTCAGGCAGTACCGGCCGCCCCAAGGGTGTGATGCTGAGCTTCGGCAACATGGCGTTTGCCGCTGAAGGCGGCATGGAAGTGCTGAAAGTCGGTTCCGACGAGCGCATGCTGTCCTACCTGCCACTGGCCCACGTGTTCGAGCGCACGTTTGTGGAACTGGCCTCGTTGTATGCCGGTTTCCGGTTATATTTCGCCGAATCGCTGAATACCTTTGTGCAGGATCTTCAGCGGGCCCAGCCCACACTGTTCCTTTCAGTGCCGCGCCTGTGGGTGAAATTCCAGCACGGTGTGCTACAGAAGCTGCCGAAAGAGAAGCTGGACAAACTGCTAAAGATTCCTCTCGTGAACAGGCTGATCAAGAAAAAGGTGCTCAAGGGCCTTGGCCTGGACAAGGTGAAACTTGCGGGCAGCGGTTCAGCACCGCTTTCCCACGATGTGCTGGACTGGTACCGCAACCTGGGGCTGGAACTGCTGGAAGGCTACGGCATGTCCGAGAACTTCGCCTATTCGCACATGAACAAGCCGGGCCGTTCGCGCACCGGTTATGTGGGTGAGGCGCTACCCGGCGTGGAGGTGAAGATTAGCGATGTTGGCGAGATTCTGGTCAAGAGCCCGGCCACCATGATGGGGTATTACAAGGATGAAGAGAAAACCCGCGAAACCTTTACCGAGGACGGCTTCCTGAAAACCGGCGACAAGGGCGAACTTGACGAGATGGGCCGCCTGAAAATAACCGGCCGCATCAAGGAAATTTTCAAGACCAGCAAGGGCAAGTACATTGCGCCGGCGCCAATTGAAAACCGCCTGATGTCCCACGAGGCCATCGAGATGGTGTGTGTGTCCGGTTCCAACCAGACCCATCCGTACGCGCTGGTGATGTTGGGTGAGGAAATCCGCCCGAAGATGGCCGATGAGGCGTTCCGCAGGGAGATGGAGGAGAGCTTCAAGAAGTTGATCACTGATGTGAACAAGACGGTTGATCCCCACGAGCAGCTGGCGTTTATCACCGTGGTCAGTGACGAGTGGTCGATCGAGAACAGCTTCCTGACGCCGACGCTGAAGCTCAAACGCAATGTGGTTGAGGATGCCTATCAGGAAAAGGTCGACAGCTGGTACGCTAAACGCGAGCCTGTCATCTGGCAGTAAACCGACGTTAGTCGCATAGGGAAAGCGCGAAAACGGGCATAAACTGAGTACACGTTCAGGAGGGAATATGACTCAGTTAGCCCGGTTTCAGAAACGCATTCATACCATGATTCCACTCTCGGAAGCGCTGGGTGTGGAACTGCTTTCCTACGATGGCCATGCCTTGCTGGTGAGCGCCCCCCTGGAACCCAACCATAACCATAAGGGAACCGGTTTCGGCGGCAGTGTTTATTCAGTGGCGGTGATTTCAGCCTGGGGATTGGTTGAGCTTGTTCTGTCCGACCTGGGGCTGGCCGGAAACGCAGTGATACAGGTTGGCGAAATCGAGTATATTGAACCTGTTGAAAGTGACTTCTACGCTTTATGCCGCCTCCCCGGTGGCGAAATTCCCGAAAGATTCCGCAAGAGTCTGGCGCGCCATGGTAAAGGGCGCCTGTCTTTGATTGCCGAAGTTTATTGCGGCGAGCCTTCAACGGAGCCCCTCAGCGAGCCGGTAGCGGTATTCCAGGGGCGTTTCGTGGTGCATGGCGCCCGCTCCAGGCCAGTTATCTAGCAAGGCCGGGCATCTGCATCACGCTTTAGCTGATGGAGCGAGATCCAGAGATGGACTTGCTCATCAGAATAATCGGCAGGATGCCGGCCAGTACGATAATCAATGCGGGTAGCGCACTGTGTGCCAGCTGCTCATCGGAGGCGAACTGATACACATAGGTGGCCAGCGTCTCGAAGTTGAACGGCCGCAGAATCAGCGTTGCCGGTAACTCTTTCATCACATCCACGAACACCACCAGAGCGGCGGTAATCAGGGTGCCCCTGAGCATGGGGAGGTGCACCTTCACCAGCGTCTGCCCGGGTGTGTGCCCGAGGGATCGGGATGCCATGTCCATGCTCGGGGTGATTTTCTGCAGGGCGCTTTCCACACTGCCTGCGGATACCGCGAGAAAGCGTACGGTGTAGGCAAACACCAGGGCAAAAGCAGAGCCACTGAGCAGAAGCCCGCTGCTGACCCCGAAGGTCTCCCTCATAATACTGTCTACCCAGTTATCAAACCCTGCCAGTGGCACAATCACACCTACGGCAAGC
This sequence comes from Marinobacter sp. ATCH36, assembly GCF_023555055.1. Taxonomy (GTDB): domain Bacteria; phylum Pseudomonadota; class Gammaproteobacteria; order Pseudomonadales; family Oleiphilaceae; genus Marinobacter. Next base: position 461,431 of record NZ_JAMJPL010000003.1, on the reverse strand, counting down.
ACCGCACCGGGCATGGCATAACCCAGGCTGGAGAGCCGCATCATGATCTGCATGCCGCGGGTATCGTGAAGCCGGCGGCTGTACGCCAGGGTTACGCCGATAATCAGCGTTGTCAGCGCAGCGGTGCCCGACAGGAACAGGCTGTTCAGGGTGTTGCGAATGAAGTCCGGGTTCCAGCTCTCATCGAAATATTCCCAAGCGTACTGGCCAAGAGTGATGGCCGGTAACAGAAAGCCGAAAATCACGGGCAGGGCGCAAACGGCCAGGCAAATCATCTGGCGGGGAAACGACATGGTAAAGCGACGAATAGGCTCGCGGTTGTCCCGCGCTGCGAACTGCTGCTGCTTGCGCCGTGAGTAGCGTTCGAGGGTGACCAGAATCACCACGAAGGCCAGCATGGTGGTTGCAATCTGTGCGGCACCGCCCAGGTTGCCGAGGTTCATCCAGGTGTCGAACAGGCCGGCGGTCAGGGTCTGCACCGCGAAGAAGTCTACGGTACCGAAATCATTGAGGGTTTCCATCAGCACCAGGGACAGGCCCACGGCAACGGCGGGGCGTGCGATGGGCAGTACCACTTTGAAAAAAGTGCTCAGGGCGGAGTGGCCCAGGCTGCGGCTGACGGCAAATAATGACGGTGACTGCTCAAGAAAGGCAGCCCGTGCCAGCAGGTATACGTAGGGGTAAAGCACCAGGCCGATCATCAACGTGGCGCCTTCCAGGCTGCGAATTTCCGGGAACCAGTAATCCGCGGCGTTATTCCAGCCAAACCACTCCCGCAGGGTAGTCTGAACCGGCCCGGCGTAATCCAGCAGGCTGGTGTATACATAAGCGATAACGTAGGCCGGCACTGCAAAAGGCAGCAACATGGCCCATTCGAAGAACTTGCGCCCGGGAAATTCGCACATGGTGACGGCCCAGGCAGTGGCCAGGCCAATTGTCAGGGTGATTACCGCAACGCCTGCCATCAGCTTGAGGGTAGTGGTCAGGTAGCGGGGAAGGGTGGTATCCAGCAGGTGGGGCCAGATGTTCTCTTCGGGAAACAGGGCAAGGAGTATCACAGACATTACAGGAAGTGCCACGATGGCCGTGGTAAGCGCTGCTGTGATCAGCCAGCGTTTCGAGGTCCGCTTGGCCAGCAGAGGGTGGTCAGCTCCGGTCTGGTCTGCGGTAATGGCCTCGGTCATAGGTTCCCTTGGGGTTCATGAAAAACGTAGGGCCGGGATTGTACAAAAAAGCCGGGACCAACGTCCCGGCTTTTTTGACGGAAGTGCCTGATTAGTTGTCGTAATCGACACGGTCTACCATGCGCACGGCTGCATTGCGGTTTTCTGCAATTTCCTGCAGTGACAGGTCATCCGGATTGATCTCGCCCCACTCGGCTACGATGCCTGAGGACTTGACGTCCGGGTTGGCCGGGTATTCAGTATTCGCCTCAGCGTAGATAGTCTGTGCTTTTGGCGTGGACAGGAACTCCATCAACCGAATGGCGTTGTCGCGGTTAGGGGCACTGTTGGTCAGTGCGATGCCGCTGATATTGATGTGAGTACCACGGCCGTCGGCGTTGGGGAATACCAGGCGTACTGCCTCGGCCTGTTCACGCTGGTTTTCGTCGTTCAGCATGTTGCCATAGTAGTAGCTGTTACCAATGGCCAGATCACATTCGCCAGCGTGGATGGCTTTGATCTGGTCGCGGTCACCGCCCTGGGGTTTGCGCGCCAGGTTGTCTTTCAGTCCAGTCAGCCATTCTTCGGCCTTTTCCTCACCGTGATGAGCGATCATTGAGGAGAACAGGGCAATGTTGTAAGGGTGCTTGCCGCTGCGGGTACAGATGCGGTCGTTCCACTTGTCGTCAGCCAGCTCTTCATAGGTGGTGATCTCGCCTTCCTCAACACGCTCTTTGGAAGCGAAGATCAGGCGGCCGCGTGTGGTCAGCGCAAACCACTTTCCGTCCGGGTGGCGCAGGTTTTCAGGGATGTTTTCTTCGAGCGTATTGTTGCTGACGCCTTGCACCAGATCCCGCTCAACCAATTCATTGATGCGGGAAATGTCAACGGTCATCACCAGATCCGCCGGGCTGTTACGTCCCTCGCGCTCTAGCCGCTCTGCCAGCCCTTGCTTGGCGAAAACCACGTTGGTCTCGATACCGGTTTCTTCTTCAAAGGCGTTCAGAAGGGGTTCGAGCAAATAGGCCTGACGGTAGGAGTAGATATTGACTTCGCCATCGGCACTGGCCTGAACGGGCAGGACGCAGGCTGCTGCGATGGCGGTAGCGGCAAGTTTCATGCGCATGTTGTACCTTCCTTCGTTGGTTGCGGTAAGAAGCAGTAGCTTGCTGAACGGTATTGAGATTCAGCAATGTTTAAAAACAACAACCATTCTCATTTCTGTTTGGTCAAGTGTCAATACACCGTTGCCATATTCTTTTCAAAATGGTGCTATGCTTCGGAAGACTATAAAAACTATGCAAAAAGTGGTGGGAACACAGACTATGGTTGGGAATGATCGTAGAATACATAACCGCACAGCAATGAGTGCGAAGGTCCGCGTGACTCATGAGGAGCTTGGCGAATTCGTGTTCTCGACCAGAGATATATCCGATGGCGGTGTTTTCCTGGTGGTGGATACCGAGCCATTTGCGCCATCCATCGGTGACAAGGTTCAGGTCCAGGTGCAGGGCCTGCCGGTTCCCGCCCCGGTGCTTGACATGGTGGTGGTACGCAAGACCAACGATGGATTTGGTTTGCAGTTCGCAGACCAGTAATACGGATGTTATCAGTATGAAATGCCCCGGGTTTTCCCGTTCCTCCGGCCTTCTCGCGGCCCTCGCACCGCTGCTTCTGAGTGGGTGTGCTTCCTATTACAGTCATTATGCGGTGTTCCCGGCAGAAAACTCCCAGGGGGAGGCCCGCCAGGTAAAGCTTACCTGGCAGACCGCTGAATACCCGGGCTGGTGGGTCGTCGATAACAAGTCCACGCCTGTCACCATAGAAACCCAGTGCAGTACCCGGAAGTGGCGGCTGGTGGATGACAGCCATGATGAGGCCAGCCAGAGCGACTGTGGTGGTGGGATTCGCGCCTGCGGAGCTGAAGGTGAGGATGTTCTGGCCCGGACCGGCCGGCCCGCAGGGCCTGACACTCGTTGTATGGCTATCAATCCCGATGATCCGGCCGCGCTGATCACGGATACAGGGTCGTCACTGCAGCTACTGGTTTCCTGCAAGCCCGTGAGTACGGTTCGCGGCAGTGATGATGGCCGTGAAAATACCGACTACATTCGAGCTTCTTCGGTGCCTTACACCGTATACAGCCGCAAGTCCCCCCGTGGAAGGCTGAATGCCGGGCCTCCCGAGCTCGGTGACGGTGTCTGTGAAAGCGACGAATAGTTTTCTGACAATCTGTTTAATTGTGAGGGTTGTCACGTTGCTACACTTTGTTTCCCGTTGATAGTTTTCGTTACTCCCTGTCGCATTTGGGTTACTTTGCACTACATAAATGTAATGGACTCTTTCGCAAGGGACGTCACAATAGTGATTATCGATTCGTGGACGTACAGAGGTGCCCCGTGGGAGTCCGCCAAACAAAAATAGCTGTACATGATCTTGAGATCGGCATGTTTGTATCTGATCTCGATCGCCCGTGGCACCAGACGCCTTTCCCGATCCAGGGCTTCCACATCCGCTCCCAGGATGACATCCGTTCACTGGTTTCCTACTGCAAGTGGGTTGCCATAGACGTGGCTGAAACCCGTGACAGCATCGAACAGAACAAATCCGGCGGCCGTCTGGCTGCTGGTAAATCCCGGCCCTCCGGAAACAACCGCGAGGAAGTGCAGCTACCTCCGCTGAGCATCAAGGAGCCGGTGAGCTATCACAACGTCACCACCATGAAGAAAGAGCTCAAAGCATCGAGGAAGGTCATTCTGGATGCCGAGGCCTCGCTTCATCAGGTTTTTCAAGCGGTGCAGGAAGGCGATGCTCCGGATTTGCGTGAGGTGGCGGTTGTTACTCGCAGAATGGTTTCCAGTGCGGTTCGCAATCCTGACGCGCTGCTCTGGCTCAGCAGAACACGGCACCATGACGATTACACCTACCGGCACTCCCTGAATACCGCCGTTTGGGCGTTGGTTTGTGGCCGTCAGCTCGGGCTGAACGAAGGGCTGCTGAATCACCTTGGGTTGGGTTGTTTGCTATCGCAGATTGGCAAACTCGACCTTCCGGACCAGATCCTCCGCAACGAGGGTAAGCTGAACGCTGATGATTTCGCGATCTACCGTAGTTATGTCGAAAAAGGCGTAGCCAAGCTGGCGGATACCGGTTTATCCCGCGCTGTTGTCAGCGTTGTGCAGGGGCACCGGGAGCGCCATAACGGTTCCGGTTTCCCGGAAGGCGTCCGCGGTGACCGAATTCCATTACTGGCCAAGGTGGCCGGGCTGGCGGAATATTTTGAGACTCTGATTGGCCCTCGTGATTCGGGAGAGCCGATGACACCCGCCCGTGCGGTAAACCTGCTTTACGACATGCGCAACATTGAGTTCCAGGTAGACCTGGTTGAGCAGTTTATTCAGGCCATTGGTATCTATCCCACTGGCAGCCTGGTTGAGCTGACTGATGGCCAACGCGGTATTGTGGTTTCCCATACGCCAGAGCGCCGCTTGTGGCCGAAGGTGATGGTGATGACGGATCGCGAACACAATCCCCTGAAGTCCGCCCGGATTGTGGATCTGGCGAGATACAACGACGGCCGAAACCAGCACGAAGCGCTGACCATTGCCGAGTGTCTGCCGCATGGCACCGAGGGGCTGGATCCGGAACGCTACGATGTCACCGGGGCGGAGTCTCGCTGGAGTCTATCCCGTATCGTTGGCGCCTGAGGTTGCCAGAAAGGCAGTTTATTCAATAATGACCCGCAACTGCTTTTTCACCCAGCGATAGGTATCGTCCGGGCGGAAGTTGACCAGCAGTTCTGATTCCCCTCCTGTTTCCCCCGCAACAAAGTAGTCTACGGACGCTGACTGCCATCCGAAGGAATGCACAACCACGTCCTGGTCGCGGGTGCTGATAGCTTCGATGTCGTCCAGCTCGGGTTTGCCGGCTATTTTCCTGACGCTGACGGTTTTGATAGCGGTATCGGCTGCGGGGAACTCCACCACATCGTCGTCCAGGTAATAGCGGTTCGCCAAGCGGGTGCTGATGGCGTCCAGTTCCCGGGTCAGGTAAGCTCTGGCATCCTCAACCTCCGCGTCCTCAAGGCTGCGAACCGCGTTCAGTATCCGGTCGCGCTTGTTCTCCAGGTCCTCGCGGTAGTCAACGTTTTCATCACGCTCGTCCACGTTCTCGGGGCGCTCAGGGGCTGCGGTGATTTCGGCATCCGTGGGTGGGTCTTCGCACAGTTCATTGTCTTCAGGAAAGAAGCAGATACGACTGAGCACCTGGTTAGCGGGCGACGGATCGTTACCTGCGGATTCAAATTCGTCCTGGGGCGCATTGAAGTCAATCGGCTCGTCCAGGTCAGCCAGGGCGGTATTCAGCTGGCTGATTACGCGCTCCCGAATGTCGATGCCTTCACCATTAGAAAGGTTCAGCTCCCAGTTCAGCGCCATCAGGAAGCGGGTGAGGTTGATCAGGGGGACGTCCTGGAGCAACTGCTGCTCGGTAATTCTGTGGCTCTGAAGCCCTTCGTCTGTGGTGCCGGCGACTTGCAATGCGGCCCGCAGGTCCGGGAAAAATTCCAGCGGCGTGACCACCGGCCGCACGGGGACTCCCTCCGCCAGTTTGAGATTGCCGACTTTCAGGCTCAGGGTCTCACCCGGGAAATAGTGATAACGGCCCTGTTCGTCAGTGGCGCCGTTACGGCTTGCGGTGGAGTAAGCCAGCCCGGTGATGCCGGCGGGCATGATCTGGCCGGTGCGGGAGCCGTCTTCGCCACCACTGCCATCATCGCCGAAGCAACCAGCTAGAAGCAGGGCTGAAACCATGGGCAGAAAAGCAGACTTGAAGTGAACGGATCTCATGGCAGCGCGTACATTTCCCGACGTTTTGGCTTGCGTGGCAGAGCCTTTGTAAATTGTTGTAACCGGCATTATAGGGAGGCCGGTTCTGCCATATCGGGAAACCTGTCGCAGTTTCAGGTTTTAGTGACTCTGGCCCGGCCGCCCACCGCCTACTTGAATTTCTCTTTCCGGACCACAACTTATAGCTACCTGTTTTTTTGTTCCTCCTCTGGATTCATTATGACCAACGCACTCGAAATTGAAGGTCTGGTCAAGACCTATGGCGACGGCTTTCAGGCCCTCAAGGGCATTGATCTGCATGTTGCCGAAGGTGACTTTTTTGCGCTTCTCGGTCCCAACGGGGCCGGCAAGTCAACCACGCTGGGTATTGTCTGCTCTCTGGTCAACAAGAGCGCTGGCAAGGTTCGTGTGTTTGGGTCCGACATCGACACCCACCTGTCTGACGCCAAGCTGAACCTGGGTGTTGTACCCCAGGAGTTCAACTTCAACCAGTTCGAGAAGGTGTTCGACATAGTCACTACTCAGGCGGGCTACTACGGCATACCTTTGAAGCAGGCCTCCGTATCCGCTGAGAAGTACCTGCGTCAGCTCGGGCTATGGGACAAGCGCAACACCCCGGCAATGATGCTGTCCGGTGGCATGAAGCGGCGGCTGATGATTGCTCGTGCCCTGGTCCACGAGCCGAAGTTGCTGATCCTGGATGAACCCACGGCAGGCGTGGATATCGAGTTGCGCCGCTCCATGTGGACCTTCCTTGAGGAAATGAACCGCCGGGGCACCACCATTATCCTCACTACCCACTATCTGGAGGAGGCGGAAGCCCTGTGTCGCAATATTGCGATCATCGATCACGGCCGGATCCTGCGGAACACCAGCAAGCGCGACCTGTTACAGCAGCTGAGTTCAGAGACCTTTGTGCTGGATACCGACGAGCCGCTAGAGAAAGCGCCGAAACTGGACGGTTTCTACAACCATCTCGATGGCGAGGGTGGCCTGGTAGTGGACGTAGAGAAGGGCCAGAGCCTCAACGGTATGTTCATTCAGCTTGAGCAACAGGGCATTCGTGTGGTCAGCATGCGTACCAAGGCCAACCGGCTGGAAGAGCTGTTCATTCGCATGGTGGAAGACAACAACACCAGCAACGCAGACCAGGGAGTAAGCGCATGAGAACGGACGCGATGCTGACTGCCTATAAAACGATTGTGAACCGGGAAATTCGCCGGTTCATGCGCATATGGCCGCAAACCCTGCTGCCGCCTGCTGTCACCATGACGCTGTATTTCATTATTTTCGGCAACCTGATTGGCTCCCGTATCGGAGTGATGGGCGGTTTTGACTATATGTCGTTTATCGTTCCGGGGCTGATCATGATGTCGGTGATCACCAGCTCCTATGCCAATGTGGTGTCGTCGTTTTTCTCCATGAAGTTTCAACGCAGCATTGAAGAGCTGCTGGTATCTCCGGTGCCCAACTGGGTCATTCTGGCAGGGTATGTCACCGGCGGCATGTCCCGTGGGCTGGGTATTGGGCTGATCGTAACGTTGCTGTCTCTCGGGTTTACCCAGCTGTCGATTCATCATCTGCCGATGGTTATTTTGACGGTGTTCCTTACGTCGGCACTGTTTTCACTGGGTGGCTTTATCAATGCCATGCTGGCCACCAAGTTTGATGATATCTCCATCGTGCCGACGTTTGTGCTGACACCACTGACTTACCTGGGCGGGGTGTTCTATTCCATCAATATGCTGCCGGGCTTCTGGCAGGGGGTGTCGATGATCAACCCGATTCTCTACATGGTGAACGCCTTCCGCTATGGCATTCTCGGCGTGTCGGATGTCAATCCATACGTTGCGCTTGGTATGATTCTGCTGTTTATTGCCATTCTGTCTGCCATTTCCCTGCGCATGCTGGCGCGCGGCAAGGGCATTCGTCACTGATGTCTGGTTCCAGGATTGATCATGGCCCTTATTGATGCTCCGCTGGGCAAATCCAGCGATTACCCGGACGCTTACAATCCGGACCTGCTGTTCCCGGTAGCCCGGGAGGAGAACCGCCGTCGTATTGGTCTCGATGATGGCCGCTGGCCCTGGTTTGGTGAAGACCTGTGGCAGGCCTGGGAAGTTTCCTGGTTGCGGCCGGGCGGTGTGCCAGCGGTGGCCTGGGCAGAAATCCGTGTACCTTCGGCATCGCCGGCGATCATTGAATCGAAATCCCTGAAGCTGTACCTGAATTCCCTGAACCAGACGGTGTTTTCCTCCGCTGATCAGGTCAGGGATGTAATTTCCCGGGACCTGTCCAGCGCCAGTGGCGCCTCGGTGACGGTAGACCTGCACAGTGTTGACCAGGGGGCGAGGGCTGTTGGGCGACCTGAAGGTTTCCTGCTGATCGACGACGAGGAAGTGGATTCCGTCGGTTACGAGTACAACCCGGACAGCCTGATGGCCACTGGCGATGCGGTCTCGGAAAAGCTGTGCTCGCATTTGCTGAAGAGCAACTGCCCGGTAACCGGCCAGCCGGACTGGGCCACGGTATTGATCGATTACACCGGCCCGGCAATCAACCGGGCAGGGCTGCTGCGTTACATTGTGAGTTTTCGTCAGAAGCAGGATTTCCATGAACACTGTGTGGAAACAATGTTTACGGACCTGATGGCCAGGTGCAAACCGCAACATCTTTCGGTTTGCGCACGGTATACCCGGCGGGGCGGGCTGGATATCAATCCCTGGCGCAGCACCGAACCGGAACACGCGGCAGGGCCAAGGTTAATCAGGCAATAAGGTGTTGGGGTAGCTCAGGAATCTTCTTCCTGACGTAACCGCTCGGCAGCATCCTCGAGGGCAGTGAGAATGGACTCGCGCTCCTGCTCGGTTATCTTTTCCGAATCCAGGTACATGGCGAAGCCGCTGTGTTCGTGCTCAAGAAAACTGCGGTTGGGCCCCATGTCGCGGCGGAAATCGACAACTTCGTAGATGGATACCGGGCGCCCGAAGCCCTTCACCGTGATCTCGCCCTTGTCGCGGCACATGATGCGGTCTTTGATCAGCGAAAAGGTTTCGTAGGAAATCAGTATTTCACCGGGCTCTGCGAGGGATTCAAGCCGACTGGCCAGGTTCACTTCCTTGCCAATGATGGTGTAGTCCATGCGGTTCTCGGCACCGAAGTTGCCCACGGTGGTGTATCCGGTGCTCATACCCATGCGAATCTCCAGGGGCGTTTTGATGCCCTGGCTGCGCCATTTCTGCCGCATGATTTTCATGTGCTTGCGCATTTCTATGGCCATGGACACGCAGGCGAAAGCATCCTCTTTCTGGCCCCGGCTGGTGGGGTCGCCGAAGAAGATCATGATGGAATCACCCACAAACTTGTCGATGGTGCCACCGTATTTGAGGGCGACCTCGGACATCTCATTGAAGTAGTGATTGAGCAGTTCGGTCAGCGCCTCCGGTTCCATCTCTTCGGACAGTTCGGTAAAGCCTTTGATGTCGGAGAAGAACACCGCCAGTTTCTTGCGTTGGGTTTCCAGCCGAACGTCGCGTTCACCGGTAAAGATGGACTGCCACACCTGGGGTGAGAGGTATTTGGACAACTTGTGGGACAGCGCGATGGACTGTTCCCGTTGATTCTGAATCTGGGTTTTTGCCATCATCAGAGCACGCGCCTGCTGGTGTGAGTAAAAGGCGGTAACGCAAATGTAGAGCCCTGTGGCCAGTATGGCGATGATGCTGGTAATCAACGGCGACTGGAAAGAATCCGCAGGCCCTACAATGGCCAGGCCAATTGCACAGCTGGCCGCCATGAACATCGTGCCAAACAGCCACTGGCGGATGCCGCCGATGATCAGGCAACTGAACATCAGCATCAGAAACACGGCCACGGCCGGGATGGCAATCAGCCCGATGCAACCTACAAATCCGCCCCCGATGGCACAGTCCACAAGCAGCATTTTCTGGCGTATGCGGGGAGAGTTGCGCAAAAAGGTTTTGCGGGTAAGCTGGTGGGCAATATGAGGCCAGGTGAGGGCGCCGGCGAGCAGCCATAGCATCCACATGCCAAACACATCCTGCAGGATGCCTGAGACAATGATCCCCGCGGTTGCCGTATACGCCAGAATTCTGCCGTTGTAATCCGGCATGGGGGGAATGGCTATCGGGTTGTGCTGCGCGTCCAGTACAGCAGATTTACTGGCGCTGGAGCTGGCGTTACGCAGGTCAATCGGTGCGCTCATCATGTCAGATGCAAATCCGGGGAGTTGCGAAAGCTTGGCTGTTGGCTCATAAAGCGTCTACCGGCTTATTGTCATTGTTCGGGTAGATAGTCTGTGTTTATCGTGGAAATTACTTAGACTAAAGACTAACAGTAATACTTCTTTCCCACAATTCGAAGGGGTATTCGTCCGGAAGTGACGGCATATCCCTGAACATAGCGAGATGATATGACTGTAGTAATGGATGCATTGTTGAACCGATCCTCTGAGGCGCGCGTGACCGCGCCGGCACCGGATGCGCAAACTCTTGAGAAAGTGTTCGCCTGTGCCGCGAGAGCACCGGACCATGCCCTTTTACGGCCCTGGCGGTACCTGGTTATAGAGGGAGACGAAGCCCTGGCCGCTCTGGGGGACCTGTTTGCTTCCACCCCCGACGCCGATGCCCCGGAGAAAGTGCGGGAAAAGCTTCGCGCGAATGCCATGAGGGCACCGATGGTCATCGTCGGTATTGCCTGCCATCAAAACCACCCCAAGGTGCCGGAAATCGAGCAGACCATGTCGGCGGCCGTGGGCATGGGCTATTTGCTCCTGGCACTGGAAGCGGCGGGCTATGGTGGTATGTGGCGCACCGGCGGCCTGGCTTACCATCCCGAGGTTGCGAAAGGACTTGGGTTGAAAGATAACGAGATCATTACCGGGTTTCTGTATGTTGGCAGCGTCAGTTCGAGCAAACCGACGGTACCTCGTCCTGACCAGACCGAGTTTGTCGGCCGCTGGCCGCAGTAGCAGGAGGTTGCCGGCCGTTTGCCCCTGCCGGCTCTGGCGGGGGAAATCCATTGCCGCTTTCATCGTATTTCCTTTCCCCGAATTGCCCGCGAATCCGCCTCAGCCCGCGCCCTGCAACAACTTCTAAAAACTGGCATTGCGATTGCTTTTACTCCTGCATGAAGCATAACCGGCAATACGAACAACGCCGGATGCAGGAATCGGAGGCATTATGGCTATTTCCCTGGACAAAGCATTAGGCATTCACCAGCACGCCCTGGAAGGGCGGGTGAAGCGTGCCGAGGTGCTGGCAAACAATCTTGCCAATGCGGATACCCCTGGTTACAAAGCACGGGATATCGACTTTCAGGCGATGATGGAAAAAGCCCAGCAGGGCATGAACAGCGGGTTCGGCATGAACCGGACGCACGAGTCTCACATGGACACGTCGCCAATGGGCCAGGACAGTGAGCTGCTGTACCGCATTCCGCATCAGCCTTCAGTGGATGGAAACACGGTGGACTCCCAGCAGGAGCAGTCCCGCTTTATGCGTAACGCGATGGACTACCAGGCCAGTTTCCAGTTCCTGGATGGCAAAGTTTCAGGCATCAAAAAGGCACTCTCGGGTCAGTGATCCGGGCGCAGTCAATTAACTGAGGAGCAACACCATGTCACTGGGTAGCATTTTCGATATCGCCGGGTCCGGCATGACAGCCCAGTCACTGCGGCTGAACACCACTGCGTCCAACATCGCCAACGCCGAGACCGCCAGTTCCAGTACCGAACAGACCTATCGCGCGCGTAAGCCGGTGTTCGCGGCCATTCAGCAGTCCATGCTGAACCCATCGCAGCAAGGCATGGCCTTCGGTAGCGAAGAGGGCTCTGGAGCGGGTGTGAGGGTTGAAGGCATTGTTGAAAGTGACGCTGAATTACAGATGCGATATCAGCCTGAACATCCCGCGGCCAACGAAGAAGGGTATGTGTACTACCCCAACGTGAATGTGGTTGAAGAAATGGCGGACATGATGTCTTCATCCCGCAGCTTCCAGATGAACGTGGACATCATGAACAGCGCCAAATCCATGATGCAGCGCATCCTGACCCTGGGTCAGCAGTAACCGAGCGAGGATTTAATCATGAGCGCAATTAACCCGGCAGACGCTTCGGATGTGCTGAGCAAATACAAGCTCGAACAGCAGCAGACCAAAAGCGGCAATGAGCTCGGCAAAAACGAGTTCATGGAGCTGATGATCGCCCAGTTGAAGAACCAGAACCCCCTGGAGCCCCAGGACAACGGTGAGTTTATCTCCCAACTGGCGCAGTTCAGCTCTCTGGAAGAGATGCAGGGCCTTTCCGGCAGCGTGGACGATGTGGCAAGTCAGTTCCGTTCCACCCAGGCGCTGCAGGCATCAGCCATGGTGGGCCGTTCTGTTCTGGCGCCTTCTTCAGTGGGCATTCTGGGCGCTGAGGGCGAGATTTCAGGCAACGTTCAAGTTCCGGCCAGCACCTCCGGTTTGAGAATCTCGATCGAGAACCAGGCAGGTGAGCGGGTGCGGCAGATTGACATGGGCTCCCAGCAGGCCGGGGTAACCGGGTTCAGTTGGGATGGCAAGGACGGCAACGGCAACAGTTTGCCTCCTGGCCCATACAAAGTGGTCGCTGAAGCATCCACTCCGGACGGTCCCGAACAGCTTGGCACCATGCTCAGCGCCAACGTTGACAGCGTTTCGCTGGGCAAGGGCGGCAATATTACGCTGAACCTCGCGGGCATGGGCTCCATTGCCCTGTCGGAAGTTGAGCAGATTAATTGATACCGGTGAAACGGCAAGGGGTGAAGTATGGCTTTTAACACAGGTCTTAGCGGCTTAAGGGCATCATCGGTTGACCTTGATGTCACCGGTAACAATATTGCCAACGCCAGTACCGTAGGTTTCAAGGGTAGCAAGGCACAGTTTGGTGACCTGTACGCCAGCGGTTTTCTGAGCGCCGGCACCAACCCCATCGGTGACGGCGTTCGGGTCCAGGACGTCAAGCAGTCCTTCAGCCAGGGCAATATCAGTTTTACCGATAACGGTCTCGACCTGGCCATCAATGGCGATGGCTTTTTCGTGCTGAACAATGGCGGCGAAGTCCGTTATTCCAGGGCCGGCCAGTTCGGTATCGACAAGGACGGCTTTGTTACCAACAATCAGAATATGCGGGTTCAGGGCTTTGTGGCCGATGATGACGGCAACCTGTCGGGCATTCGCGATGATTTGCAGGTAGAAACCGATAACCTGGCGCCTCGCCGCACGACCAACCTCCGTTCGGACCTGAACCTGGATTCCCGGGAGACCGTTCTGGAGCGGCGGGTGGCGGATATGGGCGACTTTACGGCACCGGCAGGGGCCACAGGTTTTGCCTCCGAAACCTTTGAAATCAACTATGCAGACGGCAGTGTTGTTAGTGTGCCGATCAACGATGCAGGAGTATCTGATTTCTCGGCAGCCGATGTGGTAGACGTTCTGAACGGACAGGAAGGCCTCTCTGCGTCGGCAACGACCACTTATGAGGGTATGTCGGAAGGTGATCTGCAGGATGCAATCGATGACGGCGGCTTCGACTTCAATCTGGCTGTCGGCGGCGTAACGGTGCCGGTCGATCTGACGGGCGTCGGGGATCCGCAATCTCTGGTAAATGCGATTAACGATGCCCAGGCCCCGACGATTAGTGCATCGCTGACCGGCGGCAACCTAAGATTGATTGATAATAGGGGCAACAATCTTACTGCCAGTTTTAGCAGCACTAACCTGGGCCAGGGGCCGGATACAGCCGTTGGTACAGTCAGGCCGCAAGCTGACCGCGATATCACGGACATTGCTTCAACCGGCGTTGAAACCAATCTGACAGATTCGTGGGATGCGAGAACCATCGAGATCACCAACCAGTTCAATCCCCTGGATCAGCGCACCTATAATCACGCCACATCGACCACGATCTATGACAGCCTGGGTAACTCTCATGAGATGACCCAGTTCTATGTAAAACAGCCGGCTCCGGGAAATGGTGTGGGTGTCAGTGAATGGTCAGTTTATACCCAGATCGATGGCGAGTTTGTAGGGGGAACCGATCAGAATCCCTATCAGGCGCGTTTTAATCAGGATGGTGAGCTGCAGTCGGTGAACGGTGATCCCAATGGGGAAATCCTGATCGACGACTGGACTCCCAAGGATGCCGACGGTACACCCAACGGTGCCGACGGGCCTCCGGGGCCGGGGGATAACATCACTACCCCGATTCCAGACCCCCCCACAACCTCCGCCTTTGTGCTGGACCTAGGCAATACCACCCAGTACGGCAGTGATTTCGGGGTGAATGACCAGCGCCAGAACGGTTACGCAACCGGTCGTCTGTCAGGCCTGGATGTCTCGGACCAGGGTGTTCTGTTCGCACGATACACCAACGGACAGTCCCAGTCGCTCGGGCAGGTGGCCCTGGCGTCTTTCAACAATACCAATGGGCTCTCGCCTGTCGGTGAAACGACCTGGGTGGAAACCTTCGAGTCTGGCCAGCCCATCGTCGGCGCGCCGGACACCGGAACGCTCGGCTCCATCAAGGCCAGCTCTATTGAAGAGTCCAACGTGGACCTCTCGGCGGAGCTGGTAAACCTGATCATTGCTCAGCGGAACTATCAGGCCAACGCCAAGACCATCGAAACTTCCGATGCCGTCACCCAGACGATCATCAATCTCCGCTAACCCTGAAAACTGAACATGGCACAACTCCTGCAGGAACACTGGAAAGACTGGAAACAGTCAATATTCCGGCAGGAGTTTTCCCATGGACAAAGCCCTCTACATCGGCATGTCTGGCGCCAAACAGAACATGCTTTCCCAGCAGGCCCACGCCAACAACCTGGCCAACGTCAGCACCACCGGCTTCAAGCGGGATTTTGCCCAGGCCCGCAGCATGCCGGTTTTTGGTGAACACCATCCCACACGCGCCTATGCCATGGCGGAAAGACCAGGCACAGACCTTTCCGCTGGAGCCCTTCAGGACACAGGCCGCAAACTGGATGTTGCTGTAGAAGGTGATGGCTGGTTAGCCGTCCAGAACCAGCAGGGCGAGGAAGTGTTCACCCGTTCCGGCAGCATGCAGATTGATGTGAACGGGCTGATGCGCCTATCCAGTGGCGAGATGGTCATGGGTAATGGCGGCCCCGTTGCCTTGCCTCCTTTCGATAATGTGCAGGTCGGTGCCGATGGCACGATCTCCATTGTTCCAGTAGGTGGACCCCCGGATCAGCTGGTTGAGGTAGATCGCCTGAAGCTGGTGAATCCGCCGCCTGAAGCACTCGAGAAAGGACAGGACGGCTTTATCCGCCGCAAGGCGGATCAGGCGCTGGATGGCCCGGAGCCACCCGATGCAGCTATGCGCGTGGCCTCCGGCTTCCTCGAAAGCTCGAACGTGAATGCCGTTGAAGAGATGATTTCGAACCTGCAGTTGTCTCGTCAGTACGAGATGCAGGTGAAGATAATGACAACTGCCAACCAGAATTCCGAGGCTTCGGCACGACTGTTGCAGAACCTCTGATAAACCTATTGAACATCGTCCGGGTGGGCACAAAGCGGCAATAATCAGCCGCCTCACGACAGCCCCGGCAAGGAGTAGACGACATGCATCCAGCACTTTGGGTCAGCAAAACCGGGTTGAGCGCACAGGACACCAACATGTCCACCATCTCCAACAACCTGGCCAACGTGAACACCACCGGTTTCAAGCGCGACCGTGCCGTGTTTCAGGATCTGCTGTACCAGATCGACCGGCAACCCGGTGGTCTGAATACCCAGAACTCGGAGCTGCCATCCGGGCTTCAGCTGGGTACGGGTGTGCGTATCGTAGGCACCACCAAACAGTTCTCCCAGGGTAATCTGGAAGTCACCGAACAACCACTGGATATGGCGGTGAACGGCCGTGGCTTCATGCAGATCCTGCTGCCGGACGGCCAGATTGCCTACACCCGTGACGGTCAGTTCCAGCTGAATGCCGACGGCGACATTGTGAATCCGGATGGCTACACCCTGGAGCCTAATATCAATATTCCGGAGAACGCCACGAACGTCACCATCGGCAAGGACGGTACGGTGTCTGCGGTAACCGATGACCAGGCCGCACCCGTGAACCTTGGCGAGATCACACTGGTGGATTTCATTAACCCCCAGGGGCTGCAGGCCATCGGCAACAACCTTTACAAGGCTACCAACGCCAGCGGTGACCCGGCAGAGGGTGAGCCCGGCATTGGCGGCCTGGGAACCCTGGAGCAGGGCATGGTTGAGGCCTCCAACGTGGAAGTGGTGGAGGAGCTGGTTAACATGATTACCACCCAGCGGGCCTATGAAATGAACTCCAAAGTGGTCTCCGCAACGGATCAGATGCTGCAGTTCATCACCAATAACATCGGTTAACCGGCAGCAGCGTTCAGGAGGGGCAATCATGACATCGATTTTTACTGATAAACCAGGCAAGCATGGTGCGGGAACCCTCGCTATGGTGCTGGTTCTGGTTTTACTTCAGGGCTGCACTGCGATGAGCCGCCCCCGGCCAATACCGGACGATCCGGCGTACTCTCCGGTGCGTGCCGAGGCCATGATGCAAAGAGACCCCGAGTCCGGCGCTATTTACCAGACCTCTCGTAACTACAGCCTTTACGGCGATACCGTCGCACTGAACATAGGCGATATCCTGACGGTGACCCTGGAAGAATCCACCCGCGCCAGCAAGAACGCAGAAAGCAGCATTACCAAGGACAATGAAATTTCCATGCTGGACCCACGTATTCTGGGCAAGGGCAACCTTGGTGTGGACACTGACATTGATCTGGAGCGGGATTTCCAGGGTCAGGCGGAAGCGGACCAGAGCAACAGCCTGAACGGCAATATCACGGTCACAGTGACGGAAGTGTTGCCCAACGGTGTTTTGCATATCCGCGGTGAGAAATGGCTCTCGCTGACCAACGGCGACGAGTATATTCGCCTGACCGGGCTGGTTCGCCCCCAGGACATTTCACCGGATAACACGGTGGCTTCCAATCGAATTGCAGACGCCCGTATCGCTTACGGTGGTACCGGCGATTTTGACCAGGCCAATCAGATGGGCTGGCTGGCCCGGTTCTTTAACAGTGAGTGGTTCCCGCTATGAAAATGCTGAGATTCGGCATAATGGTGATAGCGCTGTCGGTTGTTGCGGCGCCGGTACTGGCGGACCGCCTGAAGGATCTGGCGCGTATCGAAGGTGTGCGTAACAACCAGTTGGTTGGTTATGGCCTGGTAGTAGGTCTTGACGGCACTGGTGACAAGGCGCCGTTCACCAACCAGACCTTCCGCAATATGATGAACCAGTTCGGAATCACACTTCCGCAAGGCGTGAATCCCAACCTGGCCAACGTGGCTGCAGTAACCGTTACGGCAACTTTGCCGCCGTTCGCGAAGCAGGGGCAGGAACTGGACATTACGGTATCCTCAATCGGCAACGCTGACAGCCTTCGGGGTGGCACGTTGTTGATGGCGCCTCTGAAGGGTGCTGATGACCAGGTTTACGCCATGGCCCAGGGTAGTCTTGTGGTGGGCGGATTTGGCGCCCAGGGTGCTGACGGCTCCCGTATCACCGTGAATGTGCCCAGTGTTGGCCGCATTCCCAACGGTGCCACCATCGAGCGGGAGATAACCTCACCTTTTACCCGGGGCGATACCATCACGTTCAACCTGATGCGCCCTGATTTCACAACAGCTCGCCGGGTGGTGGAAGCCATCAATGACCAGCTGGGGCCGGACATGGCCTATGCTCACGATGCCACTGCGGTGTCTGTAAAGGCGCCACGGGATCCCTCACAGAGGGTGAGCTTTCTCTCTATCCTTGAAAACATTAACGTCGACCCGGCGCAGGAAGCCGCCAAAGTGGTCATCAACAGCCGCACCGGAACCATTGTGGTAGGGCAGAATGTGAAGGTCAGCCCTGCGGCCGTGACCCACGGCAACCTGACCGTGACCATTGAAGAAAATCCGCAAGCCAACCAGCCGAATCCCTTTACAGATGGCCAGACGGTTGTCGAGCCCAACACCCAGATCGCGATTACCGAGGACCCGGCAAGAATGTTCCAGTTTGGCCCTGCCATCACGCTAAACGAAATTGTTCAGGCGGTGAACCAGGTGGGCGCTGCTCCTGGTGACGTGATGGCGGTGCTGGAAGCGCTTAAACAGGCCGGCGCCCTGCGGGCCGAGCTGATCGTGATATAGGTGGCGTGATGCAGGATTTAAGTCTCCAGAAAGCACAGGTCTATACCGATTTTGGTGGTCTCAACGATCTGAAGACCCAGGCAAGGACCGATAAAGACGCCGCGCTGATGGAAGTGGCCAAGCAGTTCGAAGGCCTGTTTCTGTCGGAAATGGTCAAGTCCATGCGTAAGGCGGGCGACGTGTTTGCCGAGGGCAACTACCTGAACAGCCAGCAGTCGGAATTCTATCGCGAAATGTTCGACAGCCAGCTCAGCCTGACATTGTCGCAGAAACAGGGTACGGGTCTTTCGGAAGCACTGGTTCGACAACTAAGCCGCCAGATACCGGGTATGGATGAGAAAGGCGAGCCGATGGCTGCCCACAAGAAGGCGCTGGCGGATTATGACCGCAGCTTGCCGGTGCTGTCAGCGCGTTTGCCTGAGCAGGTGGAGAAGGTGAATGAGGTTGCCGGAACCGTCGCGCCAGCGGCTGAACGGGATGAAACGGCACCACTGCCGGCCCGGTTTGACTCGCCAGAACAGTTTGTGCGCGAACTTTTGCCAATGGCGGAAAAAGTGTCCGAGCAGAGCGGTATTAACCCCCGTCTGATGGTTGCCCAGGCAGCCCTGGAAACCGGCTGGGGCCGGCACATGATTGAAGGCGACGGAGGAGCACCCAGTTTCAACCTATTTGGTATCAAGGCGGACAATCGCTGGCAGGGTGAGTCGGTGGATATTGCCACAACCGAGTTCAGGGAAGGTGTGCCCATGAATGAGCGGGCCGCTTTCCGGTCGTATCCGGACTATGAATCCAGCTTCCGGGACTATGTGTCGTTCCTGGAATCCAACCCACGCTACCGGGATGTCCTGGCGGCAGCGGACAACCCTGACGAGTTTGCCGACAGGCTACAGCAAGCGGGTTACGCTACCGACCCGAACTACGGCGCGAAAATTCGTCGCATCATGAACAATGATTCCATGACAACGTTGTCCATGGGCTCCCGCGGGGCTGAGGAGTAAGGATTATGGCAGGGCTTATCAATATTGGCTTGACCGGTATCCTTGGACACCAGGCGGCGCTGAACACAACGGGCAACAACATCACCAATGCCAACACTCCGGGCTATAGTCGCCAGGAAGTTCAGTTTGAGACCCAGGCAGCTCAGCGCACCGGGGCGGGCTCTGTTGGCACCGGCGTAAATGTGACCAATATCCGTCGGATGGCGAATGAATTTCTGACCCAGCAGGTGCGTGAAGACACCACGCTGTTCGGTGAACAGGAAACCCTGAACTCCGAGCTTTCGCGGCTGGACAACTTGTTGGGCGGTGAGTCAACAGGCCTGAGTAATGCCCTGAATAATTTCTTCGCCAGCCTTCAGAATGCCGCCGAGGACCCGGCTTCATTGCCCCAGAGGCAACTGGTGCTCAGCGAAGCACAACAGGTCGTTAACCGTTTCGAAGCGCTTAACCAGGAATTCATCCAGCAGCGGGAATCTGTCAAGACCCAGATGCAGCAGGGTGCGAAAGACGCCAATACCCTGCTGAAAAGCATTGCCGAGCTTAACAATGCCATCTCTGAATCGCCGGGACTGGCGCAGGGACGTGAGCCTAATGAGTTGCTGGACAAGCGCGATGAGAAGCTCCGGGAACTGTCGGAGCTGGTCAATATTCGAGTGACGCAGGCCGAGGGAAGCCAGGTTAATGTCTCCCTGCGCAATGGGCAGTCGCTGGTGGTCGGCGACCGGGCAGCGCAGTTGGGCACCCGTGACAACTCTGCAGACCCCACCACCCTGGAATTCACCCTGACCACCGGTGGGCGAACCCTGAACGTCGATGACCAGATCAACGGTGGCAAGCTGGGTGGTCTGCGTCGATTTGAATCCGAGGGCCTGCGGCCGGCTTTCGATGAGCTGGGCAGGGTGGCCATCGCGTTGTCGGATACGGTCAACCACCAGCACGAAATCGGTATGGACCTTGAGGGCGACCTGGGAGGCCTGTTCTTCAGCGATATCAACTCCAAAGCCGCACAGCAGGGCAGGGTGATTGCCAATGCGAACAACGGCGCTCCGCGAAACGCACAGTTGGCGGTAGAGATTGTCGACAGTTCGGAGCTTCCGGCCGGAAGCTGGTCTCTTGAGTTCGGCGGCGATGGTCGGAACTTCGAGCTGGTGGACCGTGCAACCGGTGAAGTGGTCAATCAGGGCCGTCTGCCGGACCCGGTCCAGTCTGAAATTTCCATGCCGGGGTTCAATATCCGTGTCGAAGACGGCACATTCAATGCCGGTGACAAGTTCCTGATCCAGCCTACGCGTCAGGCGGCCGCCAATATCGACCTGAAAGTGGACCGCGAGGAAGATCTTGCCTTTGCCAGCCCTGTGAGGGCCGAGGGTGCTGATGGTAATATCGGTGATGCCACCATTAATCAGGGCAAGATGCTGAATGTGCGGGACCCGTTTACCAACTCACTGTTATCTAATTTCCGCCAGGATGGGCAGCTGGATCCGCCGCTGAACATTGAGTTCTCTGAGGATAGTGGACAACTTTTCTATACAATTACTGATGCCAAAACTGGCGATCCATTCCCGCCTGTTGATCCTCCTACTGACCCGCCTCCGGAGTACTTATTCGATCCCAGCGCTTCCAAGAAGTTATTCAGTGAAGACCCGCGTGAGGAAAATTATTTCGGCTTCCAGTTCGAAATATCCGGCAACCCGAGGCCTGGCGATTCATTCAACATCAACTACAACACCAACGGCGTGTCGGATAACCGTAACGCCGAGTTCCTGGCGGCCTTGGGGACCAAGAACACCCTGAATAGTGGTAGCCAGAGTTTTGCCGAGGGGTACGCCGGCCTGGTTGAGGATATTGGTGTGAAAACCCGCCAGAGCCAGCTGGACAAGGATGCCGGCCAAACCCTGCTGGAGCAGTCCAGTAACCAGCGGGAATCGGTGTCAGGTGTCAATCTGGATGAAGAAGCAGGCAGGCTGATCCAATACCAGGCCGCCTATAACGCCTCAGCTCAGGTGATGAGTGTGGCGCAGGATTTGTTCAATACCCTGTTACAGAGTTTCCGGTAACAGTGCGAGGTGATGTGACATGATCAGAATTTCATCACAACAGATATTCTCCGGCGGAATAAACCGGCTGCAGGACCTCAATAGCAGCCTGAACCAGACCCAGGAGCAGATCTCCACGGGCAAGCGGGTGAACCGTCCGTCGGACGACCCGGTTGCAGCGGCGAGGATTCTCAAGCTGGACCAGGAACTGTCGCGGATTGAAACCTACCAGCGTAATGCCGGGCTTGCGGAGAACCGGCTGCAGCAGGAGGAAAGTACGTTGGCCAGCTCGGTGGATGTCATCCAGCGGGTGCGTGAACTGACGGTTCAGGCCGGTAACGGCTCTCTCTCAGCCAATGACCGCAAATCCATTTCCTCGGAAATCAAGGAGCGGTTGGGGCAGCTGGCGAATATAGCCAATACCCGGGATGCTTCGGGTGAATATATTTTTAGTGGGTTCCAAGGCTCTACCGCGGCATTCGGAAAGAATGAGTCAGGCAATTGGGTGTACCAGGGGGATGAGGGCCAGCGGATGCTGGAGATTGATGACGGTGTGACCGTTCCAATCAGCGATCATGGCAAAGGTATTTTTTCATCGATACCGGCTGAGGTGTTTGGCGAGCGTAATCCGGATCAGGATCCACCAGCCGAAGGGCGAATTGACGGGGTCCGAGTGATTGACAATGGTGAGTTCTCTTCAGTTGCGCCGGATGATATTGCACTTACTGTAAACGCTGCAGAAGACGAGGTCGCCGCATTTAACCGCCGAACGGGCGTTGAACTGGCAGGTTCTCCTGTGGCCTACGAAAGCGGCGTGCCATTTGAAATTGCGGGCGTAAGCGCCACGATCAGAGATGAAGCAGCTGGCGATGAATTTGTCATTCGCTCGAGTGCGAAACAGTCGGTATTTGCCACCTTCGAAAACCTGATCGCTGGCCTTGATACCATCGACAAGGGCTCTCCGGCTGGCCAGGCTGCTTACGATGATCTGATCGCCGCATCACTGCAAAATCTGGACAACGCCCAGGAAAGCATCGTCCAGAAGCAGACCGAACTGGGCGGGCGGCTGAATGCTGTTGAGTCCACCAAGTCATTTCTTGAGGACTCTTCCGTCTACAGTGAGGATATCCGTTCCGAGCTACGGGATGTGGACTACGCTGAAGCTATCAGTAACCTGAGCTTCCAGAGCTTCGTGTTGCAGGCCGCTCAGCAGTCATTTGCCCAGGTATCGCGGTTGTCGTTGTTCGATCGCCTGTAAAAAAGCCTGCCGGAACAAGGAAGTCCGGCACTTGTTATTGCTTTCAGATTCAACCTCAGTATAATCGCCAACACTCTCCGATGGCGGCGTGGTGAAATTGGTAGACACGACGGATTCAAAATCCGTTGGGGTAAAACCCGTGGCGGTTCGAGTCCGCCCGCCGCTACCATTAACGAGCCGCACAACGCGGTGTCTTGAATAGTCCATCCAATGAACGTCTCCGATTTTCACTTTGATCTGCCGGATGAACTCATCGCCCGGTATCCACTCAAAGAGCGAAGCGCGTCACGACTGTTAAGCCTTGATGGCCTCTCTGGCTCTGTTTCCCATCGACAATTTTCGGACCTGCCGGATTTGCTTCAGCCCGGAGACCTGCTGGTATTCAATAACACCAGGGTGATACCGGCACGGCTATTCGCCAAAAAGGAAACGGGCGGTCAGGTTGAAGTGCTGGTCGAGCGGCTGCTCGGAGAGCATGAGCTACTTGCCCACGTAAAAGCTTCCAAGGCGCTGAAACCGGGGCAACGGATTGTTCTGGAGGACGGCACTCCCATGCTGATGAAGCAGCGGGAGGATGCATTGTTCCATCTGGTGTGCGATAGCAGCGAACCCCTGCTGGAATTGCTTGAGCGCATCGGGCACATGCCGTTGCCCCCCTATGTCGATCGCCCTGATGAATCCTCCGATCGGGAACGCTACCAGACCATCTATGCCCGGGAATCCGGCGCTGTGGCGGCCCCGACAGCAGGCCTGCATTTTGACGAGCGGATTCTGGCGGAGCTTGAGGTGCGAGGCATTGAAAGTGCGTTTGTTACCCTGCACGTGGGCGCCGGCACCTTTCAGCCTGTTCGTGTTGAGCACATTGAAAACCATATAATGCACAGTGAAGTCGCCCATGTGCCGGAAGCAACCGTAGCTGCCGTTGAGGCTGCCCGTGCCCGTGGCGGCCGTGTGATTGCGGTAGGTACCACCTCGGTGCGTTCGCTGGAGTCAGCCAGTCGGGGCGGGGTACTGAGTCCGTTCAAAGGTGAAACGGATATCTTTATTTACCCCGGTTATCGTTTCCAGTGCGTCGACGCTATGGTGACCAACTTTCACTTGCCGGAATCAACGCTGATCATGCTGGTCAGCGCTTTTGCAGGTTATGACAACGTGATGTCCGCCTATCGCGAGGCCGTCGCCGAGCGTTATCGTTTTTTCAGCTACGGTGACGCCATGTTTATTGCAGGGCAGGAGCCGAGTCTGGGCGCCCTCAAACCCGGAGAGCAACCATGAGTGACCAGTGTTTTATGTCCTTTGAAAAGCTGGGCGAGGATGGACGGGCCCGGCGGGGGCGGCTTACCTTCCCCCGGGGCACCGTGGAAACGCCGGCTTTTATGCCCGTAGGAACCTACGGGACAGTCAAGGGCATGCTGCCAAGGGATATCAAGGGTATTGGCGCAGAGATTATCCTCGGCAACACCTTTCATCTGATGTTGCGGCCAGGCACCGACGTTGTGAAGGCTCATGGCGACCTGCACGACTTTACCCAATGGCACGGCCCGATTCTGACGGACTCCGGTGGCTTCCAGGTGTTCAGTCTGGGAGAAATGCGCAAGATTACAGAGGCCGGCGTAACCTTCCGCTCGCCGGTGGATGGTTCCCCTGTTGAGCTGTCGCCGGAAATCGCCATGCAGGTTCAGCGGGACTTGGGCTCGGACATAGTGATGATATTCGACGAGTGCACCCCTTACCCCGCCACCGAAAAACAGGCCAGCGAGTCCATGGAGTTGTCGCTGCGTTGGGCTGAGCGAAGCAAGCAGGCGCATGCAGGTAACCCCGCGGCATTGTTCGGTATTGTCCAGGGCGGCATGTATGAGTCCCTCAGGGAGCGTTCACTAAAGGGGCTCACAGATATCGGTTTCGATGGCTATGCCATTGGTGGGTTATCTGTCGGGGAGCCCAAAGAGGATATGACCCGTATTCTTGACCACCTGCCACCAAGAATGCCTGAAGACCGCCCACGCTACCTGATGGGCGTTGGCCGGCCGGAAGATCTGGTCGAAGCGGTTCGCCGTGGCGTCGACATGTTTGACTGCGTAATGCCCACCCGTAATGCCCGTAACGGGTACCTGTTCACCTCCACCGGTATCGTCAAGATCCGCAACGCGCGCCACCGTCACGATACGTCGCCGCTGGATGATCAATGTGACTGCTATACCTGTGAGAATTTTTCGAGAAGTTACCTGCATCATCTGGATAAATGTGGGGAAATGCTCGGTTCACAACTCAACACCATCCACAATCTGCGTTACTACCAGAACGTGATGGCCGGATTGCGTGGCGCAATTGAAGCAGGTACATTGTCGGACTTTATCAGCGACTTCTATGCCCGCCGCGGCGAGACCGTGCCGCCAATGGCACAGTGACTGCGGGCAAGCCGGTTCTCAAACGCTAACGAACTTTATTTTAAAAACGGAGATAATCAATGAAATCAATCAAGTTACTTGTTGCTGCACTATTTGCTGCGATGCCGGCTCTGGCCATGGCACAGGATCCTGGTGCCGGTGGCATGGGCGTAATGGGGCAGGTTATTTTCTTTGCCGGCTTTATCCTGATTTTCTACTTTCTGATCTGGCGTCCGCAGTCCAAGCGTGCCAAAGAACACAAGGCGTTGATGTCCGGTCTGAACAAGGGTGATGAAGTGGTCACCTCTGGCGGCGTCGCGGGCAAGATCACGAAAGTTACCGACGATTTTATCGTGGTTGAAATTGCCGACAACGTAGAAGTCAAGATTCAGAAAGTTGCTGTTGCAGCGGCCCTTCCGAAAGGAACTTTGAAGGACATCTGAGCCAGCTTCTTTCTCAGGTCTGAATTTGCCAAGCTGAAACATCACAGCCGGCCCATTGGCCGGCTTAAAGGGACCCCATGCTGAACAAGTATCCGCTCTGGAAAAACCTGGTCATCGTTATTGCACTGGTGATCGGTTTCATTTATGCGCTGCCTAATGTCTTCCCAGACGACTACGCCGTACAGATTACGGGTGCGCGAAGTAGCACCGAGGTCAATCAGAGGATCCTGGAGAGGGCCGTTGATGCGCTCGAAGCGAAAGGGATTGCCGTCAAGGAATCCGAGCTCCAGGATCGCGACGCCCTGATCCGGTTGAACGATGCCGACTCCCAGTTGCGGGCAAGGCCAGTTGTTCAGGATGCGCTTGGCAGAGATTACCTGGTTGCCCTGAATATGGCGCCGTCGACACCGGAATGGCTTGAAAGTCTGGGTGCAGGGCCCATGAAGCTGGGCCTTGACCTTCGCGGTGGTGTTCACTTCCTGCTGGAAGTGGATATGGAAACTGCGGTTGAGCAGCGCCTCGAAGCCATGTCCAGCCAGATCAAGCGTGAATTGCGAGAAGAACGCGTGCGCTATCGCGGCGGTGATCTGGAAGGCGACAACTCCATTGTTCTGAACTTCCGGGATGAGAGTTCCCGTAGTGAGGCATTCAGCCTGATTCGCGATCAGTACAATGAGTTTACGTTGGACGAGCAGCGTGAAGATGATGAATACCGGCTGGTTCTCACCATATCGGAAGCAGAGATCAAGTCGATTCAGGATTATGCCCTGGAGCAGAACCTGACGACCATCCGCAATCGAGTGAATGAACTGGGTGTTGCCGAGCCTCTTGTGCAGCGCCAGGGTGCCGACCGGATTATTGTCGAGTTGCCGGGTGTTCAGGACACGGCAGCGGCGAAACGTGTACTTGGCGCCACCGCCAACCTGGAATTCCGTCTCGAGGCGCGCCAGGACGAGTCGGGGGCGAACACGGAAACGTACGAGTTCCGTGATACGCCCAATCGTGAGGCGCGCCTGGAGAGGGACATCATTGTAACCGGCGATAATGTTTCCAATGCCCAGCAGGCATTCGATGAGAACGGGCAGCCTCAGGTTAATATCACTATGGATTCTGTCGGTGGTGACCTGATGAACCGCGCTACACGGAACGCCATTGGTCGGCGAATGGCGGTATTGTTTATTGAATACCGCACGGAAACGGAAGAAGTGGTTGTGGATGGCGAAACCCGCACTGTCGATAACCGGGTTGTTGAAAAAGGCATTATCAGCCTTGCCACCATACAGTCTGCGCTGGGCAGCAGTTTCCGGATTACCGGTCTCGATTCCATCCCGGAAGCCTCGGAACTGGCGCTGTTGTTGCGGGCTGGCTCACTGGCTGCGCCGATGTACTTTGTCCAGGAGCGCACCATTGGCCCAAGCCTGGGTCAGAAGAATATTGATGCCGGTATGATGTCCGTATTGCTTGGTTTCGTGCTGGTGCTCTGTTACATGGTGTTTTACTACCGCGGCTTCGGCCTTATCGCCAACGTGGCACTGACACTGAACCTGATGTTGCTGATTGCCTGCATGTCGATTCTTTCAGCAACCCTGACCCTGCCGGGTATCGCCGGTATTGTCCTGACGGTGGGTATGGCCGTGGATGCCAATGTGCTTATTTTTGAGCGCATAAAGGAAGAGCTTAAGACGGGTATTCCGCCTCAGTCGGCTATCAATTCCGGGTACTCCAGAGCGTTTGTATCGATATTCGATGCCAACATCACCACGCTACTGGTGGCAGTGATCCTGTTTGCCATGGGCTCCGGCCCGGTGAAAGGGTTCGCGGTGACGCTGTCGATCGGTATTCTCACGTCGATGTTCTCCGGGCTGATGGTCAGCCGCAGCATCGTAAATCTTGTATACGGCGGTCGAAAGGTCGAAAAGCTGTCGATCGGAGGGAAGCTGGCCAATGTCTGAAGCTGAGAAAAAACCTATCGATTTCATGGGCTTTCGGAAGATTGCTTCCGTTCTTTCCGTTTCGCTGGTGGTCGTCGCAATTGCATTGTTGGCGACACGTGGCTTGAACCTGGGTCTTGATTTTACCGGTGGCACATCTGTAGAGCTTGAGTACCAGCAAGCGCCAGCACTTGATGACGTTCGTGCGAGCCTGGATGAAGCAGGTTACGAGCAATTTGTGGTACAGAACTTCGGTTCAGACACGACGGTGCTCGTACGGATGGCAGAATCGGAAAACGACAAGCTCGCTGTTGAAGTTGCGGAGGTGCTCTCCGCCGGCGGTGCCGAGCTTGAACTTGTCAGTTCCGAGTTTGTGGGCTCCCAGGTAGGGGACGAACTGAAAGAAGACAGCGGCCTGGGAATGTTGATCGCTCTTGCAGTGGTGCTGATCTATGTGGGTATGCGCTTCCAGTTCAAGTTCGGCATAGCCTCCGTTGTGCCCCTCGCCCATGATGTCGTCATTGTTCTTGGTGTCTTTTCCCTGTTCCAGTGGACTTTTGATCTGAGCGTGCTGGCCGCCTTGCTTGCGGTTATTGGCTACTCTCTCAACGATACCATCGTTGTGGCGGACCGGATTCGTGAGAATTTCCGCAAAATGCGGGAAGGGGATTCCGAGCACGTCATCAACGAGTCCATTCATCAGACCATTAGCCGGACAATCAATACATCCGGTACCACTCTTGTGGTCCTTCTTGCCCTTTATTTTCTCGGGGGTGAGGCAATCAACAACTTCGCGCTGGCTCTGATCATCGGTGTTGTAGTGGGCACCTATTCATCCATCTATGTCGCTGCCAATATGCTGGTAGCCCTGGGTGTCGCCCGTGAGGATCTTATTGTGCCGCCCAAAGAAGGACTGGCTGGGCAGGAAGAGGAAGAAGAGCAGCCGCCTGAGTGGCTTAACCGGATGTAATTCGGTGGCAGCCACAAAAAAGCCGCAACCCCTCAGGTGTTGCGGCTTTTTTGTGCCTGGCCGGTTCAGCGTGGCAGGCGGCCCCGGAAGGGGTGCAGGGTTTTCAGTACTTCCCGGAACAGCTTGGGGTTGGCGACAATAAGCTGTTTGGCCCGCTCGGTTGACGGGTTGCCCGAGAAATCACCGGTCAGGGCGCCGGATTCCAGAGCCAGGGTGACGCCAATGGCAAGATCTGCGGGCTCAGGACGGAAAATAACGGCAGCGTCCAGATGCCCTGAAGATACTCTGGCAATATCCAGCGCAACACAGCCGGCCGTGCGGAACATGCTGCTGTCCCGGGCCAGCAATGATGCCATCTCGCCCCACATCAGCGGGTCGTCACCATGTCGGGTCTGATCCAGAAGGTTGCTGACCACGGCGGCGCGGTCGGCGTGCTTGACTTCGCTGGTGCGCACGCGCCGGCTATTCAGAGCCGCACCATGGCCGCGACTGGCAGAATATTCTTCACCGGTGACTGGGTTGATGAGCAGCAGGTTTTCGGTGCGGTTGTTTTTCTTCTGCAGCAGCGCCAATGCGAAATCAGGAATACCACGCAGAAAGTTTTCGCGCCCGAGCACCGGGAATATGTGCCAGCTCTTGTCGTTACCGTCAGCATCCGCTTCATTCAGCGGTGCGATCATGTGGTCCTTGTAGGACTTTTCGAGCTGTTCGGAAAAATTGTCGTAAACAGACTGCTCGACCCGCTCGAGTTGCTTGCGGCGGTCCTCGGTGTCGCCATTCGGTTCCTGGCGTTCGAAGTGTGCTTTCAGATAGTCGGACCCCTGACGCGCGACGCGCAGGGCCATTTTAATAGCTGGTTGCATCTGAGTGTTCATTATCCGGGTGTGTGAAGGCCGCATAGGATAGCAAAAACTGACGCCGCTTGTATGTTTTTCGACTCGGTGATGTCACTGATGGCGCTGTATCAGGGCTTATCCGGAGAGGCAGCAGAGGTGAAAAATCTGGTATCATGCGCGCCTTCCCCGGAATTCCATAGGCAGATTACTACAGAGACACGAGCGCTATGCACAAGTCCGCGATGCCCCAGGAGGGCACCGACACCTTTGATGACCAGATCAGGATTGTTCTGGTTGAAACGTCTCATTCCGGCAATATTGGAGCCGTAGCGAGGGCCATGAAAAATATGGCGCTGGGCAGTCTCTGGTTGGTTAATCCGGTGTCGTTTCCTGATGAAACCTCTTACGCGCGGGCGGCGGGAGCTTCGGATGTACTGGATAATGCCCGGGTTGTTAACAGCCTTGACGAAGCTATTGAGGACTGTGTCTGCGTTATGGGCACCAGCGCCCGGGGTCGCAAGGTGCCCTGGCCCGTTATCGCGCCGCCTGACGCTGCCGCCATGGCGTCGGAGCACTCAGGAGCTGGTCCGGTTGCGGTGGTATTCGGACGGGAAAATCATGGCCTGAGTAACGAAGAGCTGCAGCGTTGCCACTTTCACATTCATATTCCGTCGAACCCGGACTACAGTTCGTTGAATCTGTCCATGGCGGTTCAGGTGATGTGTTATGAATTGCGCATGCATTATCTGAGGGGGCTTGAAGGTGGCGATGGCAGCCCATATCTCAAGCCCATGACTGCGCCGGGGGATGCTGGCTGGGATGTTCCTCCGGCACCGGTAAGAGACGTCGAGGGTTTCTTCGAGCATCTTGAGCAGGTGCTGGTTGATGTTGATTTCCATCGCCGCGAGAAACCCGGATTGTTGATGACCCGGTTGCGCCGTCTTTTTCAGAGAGCGAAACTGGATCAGACAGAAATCAATATTCTCCGGGGTGTCCTGACCGCTGTGCAGAAATCCGCCGGTACGGACCGATCCGGATCAAATACTTTAAAGGCTGGCTCAGCAGCCGGTGAGCAGGAATAGGGTTATGTTTGAACGTTTAAGGGAAGATGTAAACAGTGTGTTTCATCGTGATCCCGCAGCTCGTAACACCTTTGAGGTTCTGACGAATTATCCAGGACTTCATGCGCTCCTGTGCCACCGGTTTTCGCATTGGCTATGGAATCTGGGCCTGAAGTGGCTGGCGCGTACCTTCTCCACGCTTGCCCGTTGGCTTACCGGGATTGAAATTCACCCTGGTGCGACGATTGGCCGTCGCTTTTTCATCGATCACGGCATGGGTGTCGTTATTGGTGAAACCACGATCATTGGTGACGACGTGACGCTGTACCAGGGCGTAACTCTGGGCGGAACCAGCTGGAACAAAGGAAAACGACACCCGACGTTGGGCAATGGCGTTGTGGTGGGTGCTGGCGCCAAGATCCTGGGGCCCTTCGAAGTAGGAGAGGGTGCCAAGATCGGTTCCAACTCGGTGGTCACCAAAGCAGTACCCGCCGGAGCGACCGTAGTCGGGATTCCGGGCCGTGTGGTTGCCAAACGTAAAGACGAGGACAGTGACCGCCGTAAAGAAATGGAAGAGCGCATGGGCTTCGATGCTTACGGCGTTACCGAGGAAATGCCGGACCCGGTTGCCCGTGCCATGCGTAGCCTGCTGGACCACATGCATGTCGTGGATGACCGTATTGAAAACATGTGCAAGGCACTGAGAAAAGTTAACAGCGAGTATCAGAATGGTGAAATGCCGCCACTGCCGGAGGAGGACTTCGACTGCGTGCGGGATGACGAGCCCTCACAGAGGTGAATACTTGACTGAAATAGTGGGTCAATTCATACTCGGCTGAATTAAAGCCGAATCAATCCCTGACCGGGGCTGAGTTTATGAGACTGACCACCAAAGGCCGCTATGCGGTGACGGCAATGCTGGATCTGGCCCTCCACGGGGATCAGGGGCCGGTCAGTCTGGCCGATATATCTGCCCGGCAGGAGATTTCCCTATCCTATCTTGAGCAGCTGTTTTCCCGCCTGCGTCGTCACAAGCTAGTGACCAGTATCCGGGGACCTGGCGGTGGCTATCGCCTTAGCCGGGAACCAGACGGCGTCTTCATTGCTGAGGTGGTAGACGCGGTCAGCGAATCCCTGGATACCACTCGTTGCGGTAATAAGGGTGATTGCCAGAATGGCGAAAAATGTCTGACCCACCACCTGTGGTCTGATCTGAGCGACCAGATCCATCAGTTCCTGAGCGATATAAGCCTTGGCGATCTGATGAGGAAACGGGAAATTCAGGTGGTTGCCAGCCGGCAAAACAGGCGTCATTCCGAAGGTGATTCACAGACGATTAACACCGAGCGCCTCAGTGATCAGGCGCCGGCCTGAACGATTATCCTGAAACCCCTATGAAAAAACCCGTCTATATGGATTATGCGGCGACCACGCCCGTAGATCCCGTTGTTGCCGAAGAAATGTGTAAATACCTCACAATCGACGGCGTTTTCGGCAACCCCGCCTCCCGTACCCATGCTTATGGCTGGCAAGCCGAAGCCGCGGTAGAGGGAGCCCGTCGCCATGTGGCAAACCTTATACACGCTGATCCGCGAGAGATTGTCTGGACGTCCGGTGCCACCGAATCCGATAACCTGGCGATAAAGGGTGCCATTCCAGGCCGCGAGAACCCCCATATTGTAACGTCTGTTATTGAGCACAAGGCCGTTCTCGATACCTGTACCTGGCTTGAGAAGCAGGGTGTGAGTGTGACCTGGCTGGCTCCCGGTAGTGATGGTCGTATTGGGGTGGAGCAGGTCGAAAAGTCGCTTCGGGACAATACCGTTCTGGTGAGCCTGATGATGGTTAACAACGAGTTGGGTTGTCAGACCGATATCGCTTCGATTGGCGCCGCACTTCGGGATCGTGGGGTGTTGTTTCATGTGGATGCGGCCCAGGCCGCTGGTAAAACCGAAGTAGATGTCAGCTCTGCCCCGGTGGACCTGCTATCGCTTTCTGCTCACAAGGTATACGGTCCCAAAGGCGTTGGTGCGCTGTATGTCCGCCGTTCACCGGACGTGCGCATTGAGTCGCAGATTCATGGTGGCGGTCACGAGCGTGGTATGCGATCTGGTACGCTGCCTACGCACCAGATCGTGGGTATGGGCAAGGCGTTCGAACTCGCCAGTGAACAACTGGAGCAGGAAAAACAGATGCTGGAAGGCATCCGCAGTCGTTTTCTGGCGGGTCTGGACAGCCTGGAAGGCGTAACACTCAATGGCAGTGATTCACACCGGGTCCCCGGCATCGTGAATCTGTCGTTTGCAGGAGTAGATGCAGAGTCATTGATGCTGGGGTTGAGGAATCTGGCGGTTTCTTCCGGGTCGGCCTGCTCATCGGCGACGATTGAACCTTCGTTTGTATTGAAAGGCATTGGGCTGGACGATGAGCAAGCGCATCGCGCTCTCCGGTTCTCCTTCGGTCGCTTTTCCACAACCGAGGAAATTGACTTTGCAGCGACGCAAATCGTTGACGTTGTTAGCCGTCTCCGTTCAGTGCGGTAGGCAGTAGCCTCCGGACTGCGTATAATCCCAACCCTGAAATTTTTCTGAACCTGAATGGAGACAGATCATGGCAAACGAGCGCACGCTCTCGATTATCAAGCCCGACGCAGTCGCAAAAAATGTGATCGGCGAGATTTACACCCGTTTTGAAAAAGCGGGCCTGACCATTGTTGCCGCGAAGATGATGCATCTGACACAGGAGCAGGCAGAAGGCTTTTATGCCGAGCACAAGGAGCGGCCGTTTTTCAATGATCTGGTTGCTTTCATGACGTCTGGCCCGGTGATTGTTCAGGTTCTGGAAGGCGAAGGTGCTATCCTGAAAAATCGTGATCTGATGGGTGCTACCAACCCGAAGGAAGCAGACGCTGGCACCATTCGCGCCGACTTCGCGTCGTCCATCGATGCCAACGCCGTTCACGGTTCGGATTCAGCCGCGTCAGCCGAGCGTGAAATCGCGTACTTTTTCAATGACAGCGAGATCTGCCCGCGCGGTTGATTGAGCTGGCTCCCGGCCGGATTTTCCGGTCGGGATTGGTTATCTGATCGAGGTTATGAAATGACAGCTGTTGCTGAGAAAACCAACCTTCTGGGAATGCCGAAGGCCAAAATGGAGGCTTTCTTCGAATCCCTGGGGGAGAAGCGTTTCCGGGCAACGCAGGTGCTTCAGTGGATTCATCAGCGCGGTGCCGATGACTTCGATCAAATGACCAATATGAGTAAGGCGCTGCGGGAAAAACTGAAGAGCGTGGCAGAGATTCGCGGGCCGGAAGTGGTCTACGATGAATCGTCGAAAGACGGCACCCGCAAGTGGGTAATGCGCATGGACAACGGCAACAGTGTCGAGACTGTGCTGATTCCCGACGGCGAGCGCGGAACCCTGTGTGTTTCCTCCCAGATCGGCTGTAGTCTGGACTGCACCTTTTGCTCAACAGGAAAGCGCGGCTTCAACCGTAACCTGACCGCTGCCGAAATAATTGGTCAGGTCTGGGTGGCCCGCAAGGCTTTCATGCCTTTCGAACCAGGTCCCGACCGCCCGATTACCAATGTGGTGATGATGGGGATGGGCGAACCGCTGCTGAACTTTGATAACGTCGTTGACGCCATGAACCTGATGATGGAGGACCTGGCCTACGGTATCTCCAAGCGACGGGTTACGGTCAGCACTTCTGGCGTGGTTCCGGCGATCGACCGGCTGGGCGAGGTTACCGATGTTTCACTGGCCATTTCGCTTCATGCCCCCAATGATGAATTGCGTAACCAATTGGTGCCATTGAATAAAAAGTATCCGATTTCGGAATTGCTGGCCGCCACCCGTCGCTACCTGGCCCGTTTGCCGGACAAGCGCAAGGCGACCATCGAGTACACAGTGATTGAAGGGGTCAATGATCAACCGGAGCAAGCCAGGGAACTGGCCGTTGTATTGCGTGGTCTGCCGTGCAAGATCAATCTGATCCCCTTTAACCCCTTCCCGGAGAGCGATTTCCGGCGGCCGAGCATGAATGCCACCCGTCGGTTTCAAGCGGTTCTCAACGAGGCAGGCTATATTGCAACTGTCAGAACAACCCGTGGCGATGATATTGATGCAGCATGTGGCCAGCTTGTGGGCAAGGTGGAAGATCGGACGAAAAGAAGTCAGCGTTATATACAGGTGCACCAGGTCAGTCCATGAACCCGGGTGAGGTTTCACCCCTGATGATAAGAGGAAATGCCAACTGTGACATCTGAACCAGTAAACCGGGGCCGGGCGGCATTTGCCATGGTGTTGCTGGCAATGTTGGTCACAGGTTGTGTGACCAACACGGACAGCCGGTTCGCTCGTGAAGCCGACCGCGACAAAGCGGTCAGGAACTATGTTCAGCTGGCAACGGCTTACATTGGTCAGGATAATATCGATCGGGCCAGAAACCACCTTGATCGTGCGTTGGAGCTTTCGCCGGAGAATCCGGGTGCTCTGGCGGCCAAGGGACTGATCTATCAATCTGAGGGTGAACCCGAGCTGGCAGAGAGGTCGTTCAGGGAAGCCCTGCAAAATGATCCCGATTATACCCGCGGGCGAGTCTACTATGGGGCTTACCTGTATGGGCAGCGACGGTTTGAAGATGCCCGTGATCAGTTTCTCGCGGCGTCCAGGGACACCGGCTATGGTGAGAGAGCTTCGGTCTTTTTCAACCTGGGCCTGACCGAAGAAAGGATCGGCAACCTGGAGGGTGCGATTACTGCCTATCGACGGGCTGTTGAATTGTCCCGCGGCGATGCCAGATCGCTGCTCGCCCTGTCTCGTACGCTGGTGGAGTCCGGGAACTACCAGGCTGCATCCCGACATTACAGTCGGCTGGCGACTCTGATGCAACGAAACAAGAATCTTCGCCACTCCCCGGAGAGCCTCTACACGGGAATTCGTATTGCGAGCCATTTTGGTGATCGTGACCAAGCGTCCAGTCTGGGGCTGCAATTGAAGAACAATTTCCCGAACTCTGTGGAATACCAACAATACAGGGTGATGACCTCAAATGGACAGTGATGACACACAACAGCCAGTGGTGAATGAGCCCGCAGGCTATCAACTCAAGCGTGCGCGGGAACAAAAGGGGCTGAGTGTCTCTGCGGTAGCTGATGCCCAACACCTGCGCCCGGCAGTCATTCATGCCATTGAAGATGGTGATTATGGGCAGATCGACAGTGAACTGTTCCTGAAGGGGTATGTCAGAATCTATGCGCGCCAGGTGGACCTAGACCCGGATACCGTAATCGCGACTCTCGATAAGGAGCTGGAACCGCTACGCCAGGAGAAAGCCCAGGCGGAAGAGCTGAATCCACTGGTCGATATTGAGCGCCGCAGGCGTCAGAAGCGGCGGGTGGCAAAGCTCCTGTTCTTTATCCTGATTATCGGGATAGTGGCGTTTGTTGGCCTTCGTTTTGTCGACACCATGGATTCGGCTTCCGCTCCGGAAGAACCAGACAGCTCCGATACGGCGCCCGAGGTGAGCGAGCCGGCGGAGCAGGAGCCGGAACAAACAGAGCCCGAGCAAGCAGAGCCTGAAAGTAGCGAATCTTCCGAGGTCGTCA
Organism: Marinobacter sp. ATCH36; assembly: GCF_023555055.1. Taxonomy (GTDB): domain Bacteria; phylum Pseudomonadota; class Gammaproteobacteria; order Pseudomonadales; family Oleiphilaceae; genus Marinobacter. The sequence goes on along the minus strand of NZ_JAMJPL010000003.1, from coordinate 425,652 downwards.
GTGGCACCAGTGAAGTGGCTGAGACAGTAGAGCCCGTGCAGTTGGACAACGAGCCGATGGTGGAAGAGTCGACTGTTGCAGAGGTAAGTCTACCGGCACCGTCTGCCGACGCTGGCGAGAGCCGCGTACCGGTGGTTACCAGTACTCCAGAGCCAGCGTTCGAGGAAAGTGCGCAGCCGGATGCCGCAGTTGGAAACGCTCGGTTGGAAATGACGTTCAGCGATGAATGCTGGGTTCAGGTAACAGACTCCGCCGGCAATCGTCTCGTGGGTTCCCTGCAGCAAAATGGCGACCGGATTGAAGTGTCCGGCAGGGTGCCGATTGACGTGATTGTAGGGGCCGTTGATGCCATCGATACAATACGTTTTGATGGTGATCCGGTAGATATGTCCGGTTTCCGGGTCGTCAACAACCGCGCAGAATTCACTCTGGATATCTGACAGTTACGAACACACTTTTCCGGTTGGCAGGCTATGATTCACGAATCTCCGATCAAAAGACGTAAATCCCGCCAGATAATGGTGGGTGATGTTCCTGTGGGTGGTGATGCTCCGATCGCTGTTCAGAGCATGACCAACACCAATACCTGTGATGTGGAAGCAACCGTCGGCCAGATCCGTGCGCTCCAGGAAGCCGGTGCTGATATTGTCAGGGTATCCGTGCCGTCCATGGATGCCGCGGAGGCTTTCGGTAAAATCCGGTCCATGGTATCCGTGCCACTGGTGGCGGATATCCACTTTGATCACCGCATTGCCCTGAGAGTTGCGGAGCTCGGTGTGGACTGCCTTCGGATCAACCCGGGTAACATTGGCCGTGATGACCGTGTCAGTGCGGTCATCAGCGCCGCCCGTGACCGTAATATCCCGATTCGCATCGGAGTGAATGCCGGTTCACTGGAGAAGGCTCTGCAACGCAAATATGGAGAGCCGACACCCGAGGCACTGGTGGAGTCGGCCATGCGTCATATCGACATTCTCGATAAGCACGATTTCCAGGACTTCAAGGTCAGCCTCAAGGCGTCTGAAGTGTTCATGACGGTGGCGGCGTATCGCCAGATTGCCTCACAAATTGAGCAGCCGCTTCATCTCGGTATCACAGAGGCGGGCGGTTTTCGTTCCGGTACCGTGAAATCTTCAATTGGCCTTGGCATGCTGCTGATGGATGGCATCGGCGATACCATCCGTGTATCTCTGGCTGCGGATCCGGTGCAGGAGATCAAAGTTGGCTTCGACATACTCAAGAGCCTTCGATTGCGCAGCCGTGGCATCAATTTTGTCGCCTGCCCGAGTTGTTCGCGTCAGAACTTCGATGTGATACAGACCATGAACGATCTGGAAGCCCGGCTGGAAGATGTCAACGAGTCGCTTGATGTTGCCATTATCGGTTGTATCGTCAACGGTCCTGGCGAGGCCAAGGTTGCAGATCTCGGCCTGACTGGCGGCAGCCCGAAAAACCTGTTCTACATGTCGGGCAAGCCGAATCAGAAACTTGATAACGCCAACCTGACCGACGACCTGGAGCGGCTGATTCGCGAAGAAGTTGCCCGTCGCAAGGAAAAAGAAGACGCGATCATTACCCGCTCGACTGACTGAGTGCAGATCGCCAAATCACTGAAACAGATAAGGTAGTAACTTGGCTAAGATCCAGGCAATTCGCGGGATGAACGATATCCTGCCAGAACAGACGCCGGTGTGGCAGTTTGTGGAAAGCACAGTCAGGCGAGTACTTTCGCAATACGGTTATCAGGAAATCCGTATGCCGGTGGTGGAACAGACCGACCTGTTCAAGCGCTCCATCGGAGAAGTGACGGACATTGTCGAGAAGGAGATGTACACCTTCGAAGATCGCAATGGCGACAGCCTGACCCTGCGTCCGGAAGGCACTGCAGGCTGCGTTCGCGCGGCTGAAGAGCATGGTCTGCTTTTCAACCAGACCCGGCGCCTGTGGTATACCGGCCCAATGTTCCGGCACGAGCGCCCGCAGAAAGGGCGTTATCGCCAGTTCCACCAGATCGGCGTGGAATGCTTTGGCATGAATGGCCCCGATATCGACGCAGAATTGCTGGTGCTGACGGCCCGACTCTGGCGCGAACTCGGATTGGGCGAGCATACCCGTCTGGAAATCAACTCCATTGGCACCTCTGCAGCCCGTCGTGAATACCGCGAGGCTCTGGTAGCCTACCTGTCGGGTTATCGTAACCAGCTGGATGAAGACAGCCAGCGCCGCCTTGAGTCCAATCCGCTGCGTATTCTGGACAGCAAACACTCTGCAACCCAGCAGCTTCTGGCGGATGCACCCAGATTGGAAGACTACCTCGATGAGGAGTCCGTAGAGCATTTCCGCGAGCTTCGTGCACTGCTGGATGCGGCTGGCATCGACTACACGGTAAATCCACGGCTGGTGCGTGGGCTGGATTACTACGGCAAAACCGTGTTTGAGTGGATTACCGACAGTCTTGGTGCACAAGGTACGGTATGCGCCGGGGGCCGTTATGATGGGCTCGTTGAGCAGTTGGGTGGTAAACCCACCTTTGCCGTGGGATTTGCCATGGGGCTTGAGCGCCTGATTCTGCTACTCGAAACCCTCAATCTGGTTCCATCCAGTGCCAACGGCAATGTGGATGTGTATGTGACCGCCATGGGCGGTGCAACAGTGGCGCCAGCGCTGGCACTGGGCGAATCACTGCGTTCTGTCTTGCCGGAAGCGCGAATCATGAGCCATTGTGGCGGCGGTAGTTTCAAGAGCCAGATGAAAAAAGCCGATCGCAGTGGTGCCCGTTATGCCCTGATTCTCGGCGAAAACGAACTGGCCGCGGGCACGGTGGGGTTGAAGCCCCTACGGTCGGATGAACCGCAGCAGGACGTTGACCAGACAGAGCTTGCGGGCGTACTGAAAGAATTGCTGGGCCGCTGATGGCCGACCGAACGGATACAGGCACAATAACCATTTATTACAGGAGTCATCATGGCTGAAATGCGCACTGAGGAAGAAACGGTCCAGGCAATCAAGGACTGGTGGAAGAACAACGGCAGCTCGCTCCTGATTGGCATCGCCGCGGCACTGGCCATCGTGTTTGGCTGGCAGGCCTGGCAGAACCATCAGATGCAGCAGCGCACCGAGGCTGCCTCCCAGTTTGCGGACCTGATCAATGCCTACAGCGATGAAAGTGATGATAACCGCGCCGAGACAGTGGCCTACGTGGCTGAGACGCTGCGGGAAGAATACAGCGACAGTGCATTCGCCATCTACGGTATGTTGATGCTGGCCCGACAGCAGATGATGGATCAGGGCGATGCAGAGGCGGCTATAGAGTCTCTTTCCTGGGCGCAGGAAAAAGCGGGTGAATCCGGCGCTCTGGCACTGGTGATCCGTAACCGGCTGGCCCGCGCGCTTTTTGCCGCCGAGCAATACGATGAAGCCCTCGCCATGGTCGAGAACGTGGATGACGCCGGCAGCTTCAGCGCCGTCTTCACTGAACTGAAAGGCGATATCCTGCTGGCACAGGGCAACCGCGACGGCGCCCGTGATGCCTATCTGGCAGCCAGAGATCAAAATCAGCAGGGACGCAGCGGCATCCTTGAACTCAAGCTATCGGATCTCGGCGTAGGGGAGGGAGCCTGATGCCCCTGATGTTCATAGGGCAGATGCGTTCCGTTCCTCTGATCAGCCTGCTGGTGGTGGCACTACTGGCCGGTTGCAGCACTTCGGATACCTTTGAGCAGCCCAAGCCAGTGCCCGAAATATCCGCCACTCTTGAGCTGGAAAGTGTCTGGACCATGAGTGTCGGTGATGGCCATGACGATAAATTCCTTTATCTGGCTCCTCTGAATGCCGGTGACATGCTCTATGCGGCATCGGCAGAAGGTGAGATCTGGGCCGTCGATCCGGAAAACGGTGCGGTAGCCTGGTATCAGGATCTGAACGAGGATATCAGTGCCGGCGTTGGTGGCGACCAGGGCAACCTCTACCTGATCACCCGCGATGCGCAGTTGAAAGCCCTCTCGCGAGAGGATGGTACCGAGCTATGGGAGCAGCCTCTGCCCAACGAAGCGCTGGCTTCGCCGCAATCGAATGGTCGTCTTGTGGTGGTTCAGACCATCGACGGCAAAGTCCTTGCCTTCAATACCAATGGTGGTGAAAAAGCGTGGCAATACGACAGCGATGTGCCGGTTCTGTCCATGCGGGCTGCCGCATCACCACTGGTGGGCGCAGATCTGGTTCTGGCTTCACTCGCCAACGGCAAACTGATGGCGATTTCTACCGAGTCCGGCCAACCGGTCTGGCAGTATGAAGTTGGCCAGCCCCAGGGTCGTACAGAACTGGAAAGACTGGTGGATGTTGCCGGAGAGCCGCTGATTCTTGAGAGTGCGGCCATGGTGGTTGGTTATCAGGGCAAGCTGGCTCTGGTTGACCTGCAAAGTGGTCAGGAAATATGGAGCCGGAGCGAATCTAGTCTGCAGTCTCCGATGATTGGTAATGGTAATATCTTTATTGCCGGCGCTGATGGCGATATTACTGCCTACCGTGGTTCTGATCGCCGCGAATTGTGGACGCAGGACAGGTTGTCGTGGCGCCAGCCTACCCAGCCCATCGTTTATGGCGACTATCTGCTTATCGGTGACTATGAGGGCTATATCCACATGCTGTCACTGGAAGACGGTAGCCTTCAGGGCCAGCTCGAGTTTGACGATGATGGCTTGCGTGTGCCTTTTCAGCGCCTGCAAAACGGAAACCTTCTGGTCTACGGCAATAGCGGTAGAATGTCGGTGTTAAAAATTCGGGAGCGCGACTGAGCGTTCCTTTCCGGCCATATCGCTGTGAAGCGCTGGCCCTGCTTACTGTGTAGCGAAAGTTTATGACCCCTGTAATTGCACTTGTCGGGCGTCCCAACGTCGGCAAGTCGACACTGTTTAACCAGATGACGCGATCCCGGGATGCGCTTGTAGCGGATTTCCCCGGCCTCACCCGTGACCGTAAATACGGTGAGGGCAACTACGAGGGCCAGCGGTTTATTGTTATCGATACCGGTGGTCTTACCGGTGGCGAGGAGGGCCTTGATGCTGAGATGGCCCGTCAGTCGATGCAGGCGGTTGAAGAGGCAGATATTGTGCTGTTCATGGTGGACGGCAAGAGTGGCCTTAATGGTGGTGATGAGCTTATCGCCGATCACCTGCGTAAAACCGGCAAACGGGCACACCTGGTGGTCAACAAGACTGACGGCCAGGACCCGGATATTGCAGCATCCGATTTCCACGGACTTGGTTTTCAGTCTACCTTCCTGATCGCGGCCTCCCACAACCGGGGCATTCGTTCGATGCTTGAGGAATTGCTGCCCTCGGAAGAGGAGCGGGAGGCTCAGGACAGGGCGGATCGCTACCCCGGCATCCGGATCGGTATTGTCGGGCGCCCGAATGTGGGCAAATCAACTCTGGTTAACCGCATGCTGGGTGAAGACCGGGTTGTGGTGTTCGACATGCCCGGCACTACCAGGGACAGCGTTTACATCCCTTATGAGAGGATGGACCACCAGTACACGCTGATCGATACGGCCGGCGTACGTCGTCGCAAAAATGTCAGTGAGACGGTGGAGAAGTTTTCCATCATCAAGACGCTGCAGGCAATTGATGATGCCCACGTGGTCATTCTGGTTATCGATGCTCGGGAAGGACTGGTAGACCAGGATCTACACCTGATTGGTTTTGTACTGGATGCAGGCCGTTCCCTGGTGATCGCGGTCAATAAATGGGATGGCATGGACCCGGAAGACAAGGCTAAGGTGAAGGAACAGGTTCAGCGTCGCCTGGATTTTCTCGATTACGCCGACAAGCATTATATTTCCGCACTTCACGGCTCCGGGGTCGGCGTGATGTACGAGTCGGTTCATGACTGTTATGAATCCGCGATGGCTAAGTGGCCTACTAATCGCCTGACAGCCATTCTACAGGATGCAACTGCACAGCATCAGCCCCCGTTGGTTCAGGGGCGCCGTATCAAGCTACGTTACGCCCACCAGGGCGGTTCCAACCCGCCGGTCATAGTGGTGCACGGCAACCAGACGGATTCGCTGCCGGGTGCTTACAAGCGTTATCTGGAGAACACTTTCCGCAAGGTTCTGAAGGTAAGCGGCTCACCCATCCGCTTTGAGTTCCGCTCCAGCGAGAACCCGTTTGCCAACAAGGTCAGCCGGCTGACGCCCCGCCAGAAGGTCAAGCAAGACAATGACATCAAGAAAGGCCGGCCGGTAAAAAAGAAAGCGAGAATGAAGAGCAAGAAACGCTGAGCCTGCCAGGGCGCCAGGGCAGGGCTGATCCGTTAGATAAGCCCTGCATCCTCTACCTGTTTGGCCTGTACCGCGGTGAGAGCAATGGTAAAGACAATGTCTTCCACCAGGGCACCGCGTGAAAGGTCATTCACCGGTTTTCTCAGGCCCTGAAGCATGGGGCCGATACTCACCACGTTGGCGCTACGCTGGACGGCCTTGTAGGTGGTATTGCCGGTATTCAGATCCGGGAAGATAAACACCGTGGCCTTGCCAGCAACCTTGCTGTTCGGCGCCTTGCTTCTGGCAACGCTTTCTATGGCAGCGGCGTCGTATTGCAGAGGGCCATCAATCAGCAGGTCAGGGCGCCTTTCCCGGGCGATCCTGGTGGCTTCCCGCACCTTCTCCACGTCTTTGCCGCTGCCTGATTCACCGGTGCTGTAACTGATCATGGCCACCACCGGTTCAATACCGAAGGCCTCTGCGGAACCGGCACTCTGGATTGCGATATCCGCCAGCTCCTCCGCGTTCGGGTCGGGATTGATGGCGCAATCACCGTAGACCACCACCTGCTGCGGCAGCAGCATGAAGAAAACCGATGATACCACCTTCGCTTGGTCGTGGGTTTTGATCAGCTGCATCGCCGGGCGCACCGTGTTGGCGGTGGTATGCACGGCACCGGATACCAGACCGTCGGCCTTGTCTTCAGCGACCATCATCGTGCCGAGAACCACATTGTCTTCCAGCATTGCCTCAGCCAAATCGGGGGCCAGACCTTTGTGCTGTCTGAGTTTCACCATGGGTTCTATGTAGTCTCCACGAACCTCGGCGGGATTGACCACTTCCATGTCATCAGGCAATTCCAGCCCCTGGGAGCGGGCCACGTTGGCGATATCGTTACGATCTCCCAGCATGATGCAGTGAGCCAGTTTGCGCTGGTGGCAGATAATTGCGGCCTGCACCGTGCGCGGCTCATTACCCTCCGGCAGCACAATGCGTTTGGCTGCTGACCTGGCCCGCTCTGATAGCAGATAACGGAAAGCCGGAGGTGATAACCGGCTCTGGCGTTCTACCTTCAGATGTTCTCTTAGCCACTCGGCATCGATACGGGTTGCAACTGCCTCCATGGCCTTTTCGATCCGCCCCGGATCATCCACCGGAATGGCAGAGGAAAGGTTGGCGAGCCGGTGCGCTGTCTCATAGGTGTTGGTTTCGGCTTTCATTACCGGAAGCCCGGTTTCCAGTGCTCGGCGACAGAGGTCGATGACCCGGTCGTCGGGCATCAAACCGCCGGTAAGCATTATGCCGGCCAGGGGAACGCCAGTGAGTGCGGCAACGGCGGTGGTCACGATGATGTCCTCCCGGTCTCCGGGGGTGACCATAAGAGTGCCAGGTTTCAGGGTATCCACCATATTGCGAATGGTGCGGGCACTGACGGTTACCTTCTGCACACGACGGCTATGCATTTCCCCTTCGTGAAGCACTTCCGAATTCATTTCACGAACAATGTCCGATACCCGTGGCGCCATTAGTTCCGGTTGCCAGGGGATGACTGCCAGCAGGCGGTAGCGGCCCTCACTGAAGACCCTGCAGGCCTGGCCATAATCAATCGTTTCTTCAGTGACCCGGGAATTCACCCTTGGGGTAAACTCCGACTTTTCAGGCTCTCCCACTTTATTGAGAACGACGCCGATTACTTCAGGGTCGGCGGGGCTGGAGAACAGCCGGGCATAGAAATCCAGTTCTTCGTCCAGGGTTTTCGGATCGGTTCTGCCGGGGGTACTGACCAGAACAACTTCCGAGCCGAGATTGCGGGCGACTTCCACATTCAGCCTGGCAATATAGGCCTCGGTACGATCTGGCACCAAGCCTTCAATAATGACCACATCAACGGTTTTGGCGACTTTCTGGTACTCGCCAACAATGGTTTCAAGCAGCTCGTTGGCCTTGCCGGTATTGAGAAGGTTTTGAGCCTCCTTCAGGCTCATGGGCTCGGGAGGTTCGAGGTGACTGCGAGCGCGAACGAACGCTACGGAGGTGTCTTCACCACGATTGTGATGGGCTTCGCCTTCGTGGACTGATTGGCGAAACGGCTTGTAGAACCCCACGCTGACACCCACCCGTTCAAGGGCGCGCAGCAACCCCAGGCACACGGATGTCAGGCCGGAATTCATGGAGGTTGGCGCAATGTAGAGGTTTTTTGCCATCAAAGGCTCCCTGCGTTGGTTCGCGGTTTGCCAGCCATTTCCAGGGCTTCACTGGCAATCACAAGTTCTTCGTTGGTGGGTATGACCAGAACACGAAAACGGCTGTCGGCGCCCTCGATCTGCCCATCGCTGATGCAGCCATGTTGATTGTTCAGCTCATCGTCAATGGTGAACCCGAACAGTCTCAGCTGAGCCAGTGTTTTCTTGCGCACCAGGGTGCTGTTTTCGCCGATGCCGCCGGTAAAGACAAGTGCATCGAGTTGGTCAAGGGAGGTCATCATGGCACCTATGTAGCGGGCAAGCCTGAAGCAGAAGACATCAATGGCAATGTGCGACGGTTCGTGGCCGTGATCCGCCAGTTCGCAAAGGGAGCGCATGTCGTTAGTCTGGCCGGAGAGTCCGAGCAGGCCACTGTCGTTGTTCAGGATTCGATGAACTTCCTGCGCGGCTACACCCTTGTTGGCCAGAAAATCAAACAGGCCGGGGTCAACATCGCCACTGCGAGTGCCCATCACAAGACCTTCCAGGGGGGTCAGGCCCATACTGGTATCCACACTGTTACCGTCACGAATGGCCGTAATGCTGCAGCCATTGCCCAAATGGGCCGAAATAATGGAGGTAGTGGCGGGCGTCTTGCCCAGAATGCGGGCGGCTTCCCTGGTCATGAATTGGTGGCTGGTGCCGTGAAAGCCGTAACGCCGGACGCCCCATTCTTTGTATAAGCTTAATGGAACAGCATAGAGATAAGCTTTCTGAGGCAGGGTCTGGTGGAAGGCGGTATCAAATACTGCCACCTGGGGGATGCCAGGGAACAGGGCTGTGGTCGCATCGATTCCTGCCAGGTTTACAGGATTGTGCAGCGGTGCCAAGCTGGCGCAGTCTTTTATGGCAGCTAGTACGTCATCGTTGATGAGCGCGGCTTCGCGAAAGGTTTCGCCGCCATGGACGACCCGATGTCCGATTGCAGCGGGTGCTTCATCAAGCAGTCCAGCGTCCTGCAACACAGCCACCAGGGTATCAAGCGCCTCCTTGTGGTTTGCTGCGTTGGCCAGCCTGATTTTCTCCGCGCGGCCTTTGACCGTGGCGAAGGCATCCTTTTTGCCAAGCCGTTCAGCCAGACCGCTGGCCAGTTTATTCAGCTGTTCATCAAACAGGGCAATTTTGAGCGACGAACTGCCACAATTGACGACAAGGATCGTTCCTTTCATTCATAATCCATTCTGGTCAGTGGTTTTTCAGCGAACTCGATGGTTGGTTCTTAGCCAGTCCCCGAATTCGCCTTCCGGCAATGGGCGGCTGTAGAAATAGCCCTGAGAGTAGTCGCAACCTTCCCGCTGGAGGAAGTGGGTCTGTGCCTCTTCCTCGACGCCTTCGGCAATCACCCTCAGGCCGAGGCTGTGAGCCATATTGATAATCGCTTTTACCAGGGAGGCATCGTCCTGTTCTTTCATCACGTCCTGAACAAAGGACTTATCGATTTTCAGGGTATCAAAGGGGTAGCTCTTCAGGTAGCTGAGCGCAGAGTAGCCGGTACCAAAGTCATCCACTGACAGACGGATTCCGGACTGGTCCAGTTGGCGAAGTATATCGGCCGTCTCAATGGTGTTATCCAGTATCAGCCGTTCCGTGATTTCCAGTTCCAGCTGCTGTGGCTCGAGCCCGCTGGTTTCCAGTGCGCTCATAACGGTGTAAATAAAACCCGGGTCCCGGAACTGGCGGGGCGAAACGTTCACTGATATGCCAATGCTGGTGCCTGTGTTTTCTTTCCAGCGCATGGCCGCCATGCAGGCTTCCTGCAGTACCCACTCTCCAATAGGTGTGATCAGGCCTGTTTCCTCTGCCAGGGGGATAAAACGGTCCGGCATGACCATCCCCAGGCCCGGGCTGTTCCAGCGCAGAAGTGCCTCCGCCGAGCAGAGTTCACCGGAATCCGTTTGGACAATAGGCTGATAATAGAGTTCAAACTCGTTCTGTTCCAGGGCCCTGCGCATGAGCGATTCCATCTGTAAGCGCTCGTGGGAAACTTCGGTCATCTCTGGCGCGAAATGTGCGTAAGCGCTCTTGCCCTTGTGCTTGGCCTGATACATAGCGGCATCCGCGTGCTGAAGCAGGGTGCCACTGTTATCCGAATCATTGGGGAAGATCGCGATGCCAATACTGGTGGTTACAAAGACTTCCTGGTTGTTGAGCAGGTAGGGCGGGGCAAAGGTCTTGAGAATACGTTCCGCTACCTGAGAGGTGGCTTCAGGCCCCGTCAGGCCAGGCAGGATAACCAGAAACTCGTCGCCTCCGAGCCTTGCGACGGTGCTGGTACCCCGCAGGCAGCTGGAGATTCTTCGTGCTGCTTCGATGAGCAGGTTATCGCCGGCGTCATGCCCGAGGGTGTCGTTGATGTGCTTGAAGTTGTCCAGGTCCAGAAACATGACGCCGACCAGGGAGCTCTCGCGTCGTGCCTGAGCCAGCGCCAGCTTGAGACGGTCAAGCGCCAGCATGCGGTTGGGAAGACCGGTGAGGATGTCGTAATTCGCCTGCCGCAGAAGCTGCTGCTCATACCGTTTGCGAATACTGATGTCCTCGCCGAGGATGAGGTAACCCGTTGCTTCTTTTTGGGAGTTCTTGATGGGAGTGACAATCAGCTGTTCCCAGTATCGCTCACCGTTCTTACGAACGCTGTTTATCTCACCCTGCCAAACGCCAACACGCTGGACCTGTAGACGGATGGATTGCCATAACTGGCGGTTTTCCCGGTGAGCATGGGCATCTTCCGAGAGCACGCCGGGGTGTTTGCCGATGATTGATTCGGCATCATAGCCGGTCAGCTGAGTAAATTTCTGGTTCGCAAACTCGATGCGCCACTGGCGATCGCAAATGAGCACTGACGAAGGGCTTTGCTCAATCGCTTTGGAGAACTTCCTGATTTCAGCCGCATCCCGTTCCTGGCGGTCCAGATCGTCATTGAGCCGCTCTCTCATCTGGTTGATGGCATCCGTTACCTGGGCAAGCTCGTCGTTACGGTTTAACGAATTATCCGGTCGGTCCAGCTGCAGTGGGCTGGAGAGATTGTTGAGCGAGAAGTTGCGGGCATAGTTGGCCATGGTGCTGAGGTGACGGGCCACAAAATACTGGAATATCCAGATGATCAATATCGACACAAAGAAGGTTTTGAAGAACTGCGTTGTCAGTACCACGACAACCTTTTGCCGCATATCTGAATAGACCCGTTTAAGGTCAGCGGTAACGGTCAGTTGACCGAGGGTGAACATGTCATCGCCCTGATGGCTCAGATTGAAGGTATGTGTGGTGGTCGTGGCGCCTCGGGGGATATCGCCCATGACCAACTCTGAGTCCGGTTCAATTTTCAGCCGAAGATGGACAATGTCCGGAAGGCTGAGTATGCCCTCGAGCTGGGTCTGCAGCAGTTTCTGGTCAAGTGCCCACAGGCTTCGGGCCAGGCTGGAGGTGTAACCGGTCTCGATGACTTTCAGGCGCCGGTCGATCTGGGACAGGTCCTTGCGATAGTCGGAATATATCTGGGCCGCAGATGAAATCAGTGTGAACAGGGAGCTGAATAGCAGGATGTACGCAAGTAGCCGGAAGGACAGCGGGGACCCGGTTCTAAATCGTTGCAGGCGAGTCAAAAGATTTTGCATGTCCTATATTACTTCGGCCGCGCAAGGAGGTTTGATAACGAATTGCGAAATGTACACTCAGGACTATAGCAGCAGTTTTTCGCGAATGCCTCGCAAATACAGGAATTATCGAAAGAAATGTGGTGCGGTTCAGGATTTTTTCGTGTGTGCCGTCATCAGTGCCATTGATACAGGTCAAGATGCTGCCACGGTGGCAGGCGTAATCTGGGCTCAATTGATCAGGATTGTCTGGAGGAATTGACGATGTATACCGACGCAGTTGTTATTGCAGGAATCGTAACCGTGTTGCTGATGGTAGGCTTTTTCGTTGGCGTAGGAGTTTTCGTGTTGAAGGACTCAAAGCATCAGCTTGGAGACCATGGCAGGCACTCAGAGAAGTCAGCCCGTGAAGGCCGTAAATCATAGGTGAGAAGCTGAAAGGTGGCGTCCCCTAGGGGGTTCGAACCCCTGTTGCCGCCGTGAAAGGGCGGAGTCCTAGGCCACTAGACGAAGGGGACGCATCGCTTCAAAACCTTGCCTCGTCGAGGTGGCGCGTATATTAAGTAAGCCGGTCCGGGCTGTCAAACAGTTTTTCAAAATTAATCCTTGAAAAACAGCCCTCAGTATCGAACCGCATCCGCGAGGGCGGGACTGAGGTCGGGAAACCGGAACTGGAATCCTTCAGCTTCAAGCCGTTCAGGTACTGCCATTTGCCCTGTGAGTAGCAGGCTGGACATCTCCCCGAGTGCAATTTTCAGAACTGGAGCGGGGGCGGGAAATATCGCTGGCCGCCCGAGAACCCCGGCCAGGCATTTGGTGAACTGACGGTTGGTTACCGGGTTCGGGCTGACAACGTTGTATGCTCCCTTGGCGCTTTCGTTATCCATCATCCAGGTCAATGCCGCGACCACATCGTCACGATGCACCCAGGGCATATATTGCCTGCCATTGCCCAGGCGGCCTCCGAGCCCCAGTTTGAACGGCAGCAACATGCGTTGCAAAAAACCTCCTCCGGGCCCTGCCACGACACCCGTGCGGGAAAGGCACACTCGTACTCCGCTGGTTTCCAGTCGCAACGCGGCCTGTTCCCAATCGCTGCACATCCGGTGGGTGAACTCATCATGAGGCGGCGTATCCTCGGTGACTCGCTGGCTGCCCTGGTCACCATAAAAGCCAACGGCTGAACCGGACACCATAACGAGGGGGAGTTTCTTCCAACTGAGGCTGATGTTCACCAGCTGATCGGTGAGCGCGATACGGCTATCCCTGAGTTCCTGTTTGCGTGACTCGGACCATCGTTTGTCCGCAATACCTTCCCCGGCCAGGTTGATCACTGCATCAAAACCCTCACTACCCTTCAATTCGTCAAGGTCGTTTACCGCTTCGACTCGACCGCACGCAGACTGAACATTGTGTGCCGGTTGACGACTCAGAACAGTGAGGCTATGACCGTCTGCGATCAGTTTCTGGCACAGCAACTGGCCTATGAAGCCCGTGCCACCGGTCACCAAAATCCGTTTTCCCATGATCTTCCACCCCTTATGATTTGCCGCTTTCACTGCATGCGCAGGTACCACAACCGTCTGTTATTATGCCGGCTGTTTCTATCGCTCGAGCGCCTGGTTAACGACATCCCGGATTGCATTGCCCAATTGCGGGTTTTCCCCGATCGGTGGCGCGAGAGTGATAGTGACATTATGAGCCGCCTGGAGCTCTTCTATCATCCCCGGTACGTCTTTTCTCAGGTGACGGCCCGCGGCCAGGAACAGAGGAATAATGATGAACGTATTGATGCCGTCTTCTTTGCCGTCGCGGATAATGGTTTCCAGCGAGGGTTCCGCCAGCTCCATATAGGCAATGCGAGAGCCAGCCACTGATTCAAGCGTTGGCGTGGCAAGCTTTTCAAAGGTCTGGCACCAGCGCTGGTCACTGCTTCCATGCGCGAGAAGAATAATTCTGGGGTCGTCGTTCATAGTATCTCCTGGGATGACCAAAAGCCGGGTAGCTTTCGTAAAGTGTAGCAGCGCCGGCGCCAAAACCGGCCTGCCGTGACGCAACAGGGTAAACCATATGTTCGATTGGAAAGAGATTCTGGATTTCTGGTTTGGTGAACTTGATGAACACGGGCTGCCGGATAGTGAGCACCGCAATCGCTGGTTTCGCTCTTCGCGTGCCTTTGATCAGGAGATCCGCCGGCGGTTTATATCGATGGTGCTGTTTGCCTCCGAAGACGGGTTACGACACTGGAGAAGTGTGCCCGGTGGTGCGTTAGCGGAGATTATTCTGCTGGACCAGTTCACTCGCCAGATCCACCGGGGTGGGGCCCTGGCATTCGACAATGACAAACTGGCCATCAGGCTTTGCAAAAGTGCCATGCGTAGTGGGCATGACATGGCGTTGCCGGCGGTTCAGCGGGCCTTTCTTTACATGCCATTGCAGCATTCAGAGAAAAGGGAAGACCAGAATCTTTCTGTGGATTGCTACGAGCAGTTGGCCACGGCCACCGGTGGCATTGCTGGTGACTTTATGGAGAGTTTTCTGCAGTCAGCCAGAGATCACCGGGATATTGTCAGTAAGTTCGGGCGGTTTCCTCACCGAAATAAAGCCCTGAAGCGAGATTCCACCCCGGAAGAAGCGATCTATCTTGAGTCAGGCAAGCGCTTCGGTCAGTAGTGAGGAACCGCTAATGTGCCATCGTTATTCCCGGGGCAGACTATGTGAACGAAGAGTGGGTTCGCGAATACGGCCAGTTGAATTGTGAGACCAGTCAGGTAGCGGACAGCGTTGCGCCAGCGGGTAGCCGTAGTTGAGCGCCGGCATGAAAAAAAGCAACGGTATTCGTCGATAAAAAACAGTTGACGGGCAAAGATGAATCCGTAGAATACGCCTCCGTTGATCAAGCGGGAATAGCTCAGTTGGTAGAGCACAACCTTGCCAAGGTTGGGGTCGCGAGTTCGAATCTCGTTTCCCGCTCCATTTCATGATCACACCTTCCAGTTTTGCGTTATCTCCAACCCTCTTTACCGATAAGCGGAACAAACCTGACTCCTCCCAGGTCTTCAGTCTCTGTTTTATTCTCCGAGAGGCGGGTAATGCGTAACAGTTGTTGCTGGTGTTGATCCGCGCCTGCCGGAATCACCAATCGCCCGCCAATGGTTAGCTGACTGATCAGGGATTCCGGAACGCCAGGCCCTCCGGCCGTAACAACGATTGCGTCAAAAGGGGCGTGCTCAGGCCAACCAAGCGTACCATCGCCACAACGAACCGCTATATTGTCATAGCCAAGCTTTGCCAGGCGTTTGCTGGCATGGTCTGCCAGTACCTGGTGCCGTTCGATCGTATATACCTGTTGCACGATACTCGCCAGAACAGCCGCTCCGTAGCCAGAGCCGGTGCCGATTTCCAGCACGGTATTGTCCGGCCCAAGCCGCATCGCTTCAGTCATCAGGGCAACAATATAGGGTTGGGATATGGTCTGTCCCTCTTCGATCGGTAACGGGGAGTCCTGGTAGGCAGAGTCAACCAAAGCCTGGCCAACAAAGGCCTCCCGCGGAACGGCCGCCATGGCTTTCAGTACCCGTTTGTCCCTGATGCCTCTTCGCGCCAGCAGATCGAGGAAAAGCTTTTTATCTTTGCGCTGAAACGGTTCCCTGGTCATGTTCCTCTCCTGAAGCCTTGGCCCCCGTTTGTCGGGTATACTCCGTGATCACGTTTTTACACTTACCACTTTCGGAGGCGCCATGCGGGTACATTCATTATATGTCTATCCGGTCAAATCGCTGGCCGGAATTGAGGTCTCCTCGTTTGATTTGGATGATTTTGGCCCGGCAGGTGACAGACGCTGGATGATCGTTGATGCGGAGAGGGAGTTCATCACTCAACGCAGCAACCCGGAATTGGCCCGGATAGGAACTCGGCTTGAACGGGGGCGGGTGGTCGTCGACATTCCTGGAGAAGGGGAGTTCCCGCTCATGACGGGCACGCAGGAGTGTCGTGTGAGGGTCTGGAGAGACTGGGCGAGAGCAGTATACGGTGGGCATGAGGCCTCAGAGGCGTTGTCGCGTTATTGCGGCCAGGGGTTTCGATTTGTTTATATGCCTGATGACACCTTCCGCCGCGTTGATGCGAGCCGGGTTACCGAGTATCGTCGGGTCAGTTTTGCTGATGGTTTTCCATTCCTGATTACCAATCTTGCTTCACTGGAGGAACTGAACTCACGGCTGGACACGGCAGTGGAAATGCGTCGGTTCAGGCCCAACATCGTCGTTGAGGGTGCCGGGCCCTGGGAAGAAGACCGCTGGCAGAAGCTGTTCATCGGCGATCTTGAATTCAGCCTGGTCAAACCCTGTTCTCGGTGTGTCGTGACCACCGTAGATCCCGATGCTGGTACGAAATCAGCAGATCTTCAGCCACTGCGCGAACTTGGCACTTACCGGCGCACCCCAGACGGAGTGATTTTTGGAATGAATGCCATTCATGAATCAGCCGGGGATATCCATGTCGGAAGCCCGGTGACCCTATCAAAGACTAAGACCACGGAGAATCAATAACGTGCCATTGTTAACGCTGGATGCCATATCGCTGGCTTTTGGCATGCAGCCATTACTTGACCAGGCCTCCATGACCATGGAACCCGGAGAACGCGTGTGCCTTCTCGGGCGTAACGGGGAGGGGAAATCCACATTACTGAAAATCGTCACCGGTGAGGTGGTGCCGGACGGCGGTGTTGTGAGATTGGAAGATGGCGCAAAGCTGTCGGTGCTGCCCCAGAACCTGCCTGTCAACGACACGCGGACTGCTTATGAAGCCGTATCCGGCGCTTTTCCCGAGACGGGTGATTTGCTTGCCGAATTTCACAAACTGACGCAGAACGCCGATGAGGCAAGCCTTGATCGAATGATGAAGGTTCAGGAGCGTCTGGAGGCACTTGATGGCTGGCGGCTCGACCAGAAAGTAGGTGCTATTCTTGCCCAGTATGGCATTGATCCTGACCAGCAGCTGAATACGCTCTCCGGTGGCTGGCAGCGGCGGGTCCTTCTGGCCCGTGCACTGGTCACAGAACCCGACGTATTGCTGTTGGACGAACCCACCAACCACCTGGATGTGCCTGCCATTGCCTGGCTGGAAGAGGCTCTGACGCAGTTCCGGGGCGCGATACTGTTTGTCAGCCACGACCGGGCGTTTATCCGCAGGATGGCAACGCGAATCGTAGAGCTGGATCGGGGCCATCTGGTGAGCTTTGCAGCTACTTACGACCGTTACCTGGACCTCAAGGAAAAGGCGCTGGAGGAGGAAGATCGTCAAAACGCGTTGTTTGACAAGCGTCTGAAGCAGGAAGAAGCCTGGATACGCCAGGGTATCAAAGCCCGCAGAACCCGCAACATGGGTAGGGTGAGGGCACTCAAGGCCATGCGTGAAGAGCGACGGCAACGGCGCGAGCGTGGTGGCACGGCCAGCTTCTCGGTGGAGGATGCGGCCCGCTCCGGAAAGCTGGTGGTAGAAGCCAGCGAAGCCGGATTTGCTTATCCTGACGGTACCCCGGTTATCCGCGACATGAATATGACGGTCCTGCGAGGGGACAAGATTGGTCTGGTTGGCGAAAACGGAACCGGTAAAACCACGTTGGTCCGCCTGC
Source organism: Marinobacter sp. ATCH36 (assembly GCF_023555055.1). Lineage (GTDB taxonomy): Bacteria > Pseudomonadota > Gammaproteobacteria > Pseudomonadales > Oleiphilaceae > Marinobacter. Next base: position 407,922 of record NZ_JAMJPL010000003.1, on the reverse strand, counting down.
TGCTGGGGGATCTCAAGCCCACAGAAGGCCGAATCCGGTTGGGCACCAACCTGCAAGTAGCGTATTTTGACCAGCTTCGGGGAGAGCTGGATCTGGAACGTAATGCACTGGACAACCTTTCCGAGGGGCGTGAATTCATTGAAATCAATGGCCAGAGCAAGCATGTGCTGGGCTATTTGCAGGAATTTCTGTTCAGTCCGGAGCGCGCACGCTCTCCCGTGCATGTCTTCTCTGGTGGCGAACGGGCAAGATTGCTGCTGGCCAAACTGTTCAGCAAACCCGCCAACATTCTGGTACTGGATGAGCCAACCAACGACCTGGACGTTGAAACCCTGGAACTGCTTGAATCCAGGCTGGTGGAGTTTGCGGGTACTGTGGTGGTGATCAGTCACGACCGGGAATTTCTCGACAATGTGGCCACCGACACCGTATTTCTGGACGGCTCCGGTAAGGTAGCGGAATTTGTTGGCGGTTATTCTGACTGGCGAAGACAGGGCGGACGGTTTCCCTCCGAGGGCGGTAACCGAAAGGTGTCCAGGCCGCCGATGAACGACAAGCCAGAACCAGAGGCTCCGAAGCCTGTATCGACGGAAACCGGAACGGCTAAAGCCAAGCCGGTCAAGCTGAGCTACAAACTCAAGCTGGAACTGGAACAGTTGCCGGGCCAGATCGAAGAACTGGAGCGTGAGCTGGAAGGCTTGCGGCAGCAAATTGCGGACCCGGAGTTTTATTCCGCGCCGGCGGATGATGTGTCCGCAACACTTGCTGAACTGGGTGACAGGGAGGCCCGTCTGGAAAAGGTTATCGAGCGATGGATGGAGCTGGAGGAACAGGCGAATCAATGAATGTAACGTATCAGTTCAGATTTGAAGATAATCGGTCCGTGGATTTCAAGGTGACGGATCAACCGGCAGTCGCAAAAGCTAATTTACCTGCCTGGACAAAACTGGACCATTGCCAGTGCTCGAACTGCCCCCTGAAGGTGTCGGAATCGCCGCAATGCCCAGCGGCTGTCAAAATACTGCCGGTGGTGAACCAGTTTCAGGCAGAAGACGCCTATCAGAAAGTTGACGTCGTGGTTACCGACGACCGCAGGACCTACTCCAAGTCAACAACGCTTGAGGAAGCCCTGCGTTCTCTGCTGGGGCTTAAAATGGCCACCAGTGGTTGTCCGGTGCTGTCCGAGCTGAAACCGATGGCGGTACACCATCTGCCTTTCGCCAGTAATGACGAATTCATCATGCGAAGCGTTTCCCACTACCTGCTGCAGCAGTACCTGGCGAAACGCAATCATCAGGAGCCGGACTGGGACCTGAAAGGCCTGGTGGAGAGGAATCAGCGGTTACAACTGGTCAATCAGGCACTGTGGCAGCGCATCCACTCCGTCTGCAAGGGCGACAGTAACCTCAAGGCGCTGCTCAACTTCTTTTCCATGGCGTCCAGTGTAAGCTTCTCCCTGGAAAGCCAACTTCGTAAGCTGCAGGCAAAGATGCAGGGAGATGGCGCTGCCTGAGGCGCCACCCCACAGATTTAGTGTCGCGTCGCGCTACTGAATCCGAACGGCCAGTACGTCGCAGACGGTTCCGTGCAGGACGCCGTTGGCAGTAGAGCCGAGAAGCAATTGAAAGCCTTTGCGCCCATGACTTCCAACGATGACCAGGTCAGCGTTCTGTTCCTTTGACAGACGGTGGATTTCAGACTCTGGGCGGCCAACGGTCACCACCTGGTTTTCTTTCGACACACCGTATTGCTCGCCATATCGGGTAAGCTGATCCTTTGCTGCCTTGTCCAACTGGTCCTGTAGTTCCGTCAGGTCCATGGGGATGTCGCCACCATAGGCATAGCCCACCGGTTCCACCACGTGCACCAGCATGAGTTGCGCACCATGGGCCTTGCTGATCTCCACGGCTTTGTTGAGAACCTGCGGGGCTTCTTCTGTCAGATCAATGGCCACCAGGATTTTTTGATAGATTGACATCGCATCGCTCCTTCGCGGATGAAGTCTGAAACGGGGCTTATCCAGAGATTACTGTACCTTAAAAGTGTAAACCAATACTGACGGGTATCAAAAACGGGCGATAAGCGGGATGGTCTGGCGAAGCCGGGGCATTGGATTGCCCCGGCCACGGTGATATCAGGCCGCGGTTTCCCGCAACAGCCCGATGGTTGTTTCCAGGCTCCTGAGAATGCCTTTGGAGTAACGGTCTATCACAAACGCGACGTTGTTGTCGTTGTAATTGATGTAGGACCCGCGGATAAATTCCCACTTCGATGTCAGGTCATTCAGAGTGGTTTTCAACTGGCCCTGTGAGTCACCCTCGTTTACCTGTGCAAGCAAAGTGTCGAAGAGGCGTGCCTGTTCGTCCAGAGGGATATCGTTGGAGGAGCCCTGAAACGTCTGGGCCACTGACGAGTGTGTGCGCGCGGAATACTTTGCCATCATCTGGGCCATGGTGACTGCGGCGGATCGAGCCGCTTCAATACGGCTGTTGATTGCCGTTTCCGAGCTTTCCTGCGCCACAGCATACATCTCTGATGCTACCTGGCTCATCAGCAGGGCCTGGTTCGCCATGTCCGAAACCAGACGCAGGTCAGGGTAACCGGTATTACGCACGTCGTTGATATTGCTGCGCATCAGATCCTTGAACTTGTCGAATTCCACGTTAAGGCTTTCAACCTGATTGCCGGAGAGCACGCCGGCGGTGCTGTCGGCGACCGAATTCATCGAATCGTTGGCCTCGTTGATGGCGGCTACGATCTCGTTCAGTGTTTCGGTATCGCCGGAGGCACTGAAGCGATAGTAGGCGTCCAGCGCCACGTAATTACTGACGCGGAAGTCGTGAAGATTGGAAAGGAAGCCGTTTCCTGCCTCCTGGGCACGAGCGGTAAAGGAAACAATCAATAGCAGTGCAAGGGCGGTTACGAGTGAACGTACCCGCAGGTGAGCGTCTTTCATCGGATGGGTCTCCGTAAGGCTACTTTATTATTGTGGACTAAAGTCGTAAGCCGAAGGTAAAGTAACTGGGCCGGCCAATCAAGCAGTTTTGCGGGGCAGGACAGGCGCAAATGCAAAAACCTCTACAGCTGCTTGATTAACAACAATTCAAGTCACCCCCAGATGCCGTTCGGCTGCTCATTCGGGGGGCGGTCGGGTTGATTCTTCCAGAAACAAATTGACAAACGAGCCGTTTTTTTTCATCGTGTCACCCCACGATTCAAACGACTGTATGAATTTTTGAATCGATTGATCGGGTAGTGACCGAAATCTCGCTGCATCAGCGGCCGCTTCGCGAGCGCTCATGCGGTTGTTATAGCAGTTCCAAACACAGACTGGAGATCAGTTGATGATTTACGAAGGTAAAGCCATCACGGTTAAAGAGATCGAAGGCGGGATCGCTCAGTTGAACTTTGACTTGCAGGGCGAGTCAGTGAACAAGTTCAACCGTCTCACGATTGAAGAGCTCCGCGCCGCGACTGACAAGCTGGGAGCCCAGAAAGGCCTCAAGGGCCTGGTGGTGACCAGCTCGAAGGACAGCTTTATAGTTGGCGCCGACATCACGGAATTCACCGACCTGTTTGCCGGGCCGGAAGAGGACCTGGTTGCCAATAATCTCAAGGCCAATGAAGCATTCAGTGCCATTGAAGACCTGCCTTTCCCCACGGTCACCGCCATCAACGGTATCGCTCTGGGCGGTGGATTTGAAATGTGTCTGGCCACCGATTACCGGGTAATGGATGAGAAGGCCAAGGTTGGTCTTCCGGAAGTAAAGCTGGGCATTTTCCCGGGCTTCGGCGGTACTGTTCGGCTGTCCCGTCTGGTTGGTGTTGATTACGCTGTTGAGTGGATTTGCGGTGGCACTGAGAACCGTGCTGACAAAGCTCTGAAAATCGGCGCCGTGGATGCGGTTCTTGAAGGCGAAAAGCTGATGGAAGCCGCTGTTGGCATTATCAACCAGTGCAACGACGGCAAGCTCGATTATAAGGCCCGTCGCGAAGAGAAGACAGGCAAGATCAAACTGAACGCCATGGAAAGCATGATGGCGTTCGAGATCTCCAAAGCGTTCGTTGCCGGACAGGCTGGCAAGAACTACCCGGCTCCGGTCGAGGCCATCAAGGTGATGCAGAAGCACGCCGGGCTGACCCGCGACAAGGCAATCGAGGTCGAGGCCAAGGGCTTTGCCAAGATGGCCAAGACCAATGTTGCAGCGTGCCTGGTTGGCCTGTTCCTGAATGACCAGGAGCTGAAGAAGAAAGCCAAGGCCTGGGAAAAAGAAGCCAACGACGTCAAGATGGCTGCGGTACTGGGTGCGGGCATCATGGGTGGTGGTGTCGCTTTCCAGTCTGCGCTGAAGGGCACGCCGATCCTCATGAAGGATATCAATCAGGACGGTATTGCTCTCGGCCTGAAAGAAGCCAAGAAGCTGCTGACCAAGCGTATCGACAAGGGCAAGATGAAGCCCGACCAGATGGCGGACGTTCTGAACAACATTACGCCAACCCTTAACTATGGTGATTTCAAGAACGTAGACCTGGTTGTTGAAGCAGTTGTTGAAAATCCGAAGGTGAAAGACGCGGTTCTGCGCGAGACTGAAGACAGTGTCCGTGAAGACACCATCCTCACGTCCAACACTTCAACAATCTCCATCAACAAACTGGCAACAAATCTGAAGCGTCCGGAAAACTTCTGCGGTATGCACTTCTTCAACCCGGTGCACATGATGCCGCTGGTTGAGGTCATTCGCGGTGAGAAGACGTCCGACCGTGCCATCGCAACTACCGTCGCCTACGCCAAGGCGATGGGCAAGACTCCGGTTGTGGTCAATGACTGCCCCGGCTTCCTGGTCAACCGCGTGCTGTTCCCGTACTTCGGCGGTTTCTCCGGACTGGTACGTGACGGTGCAGACTTCCAGAAAATCGACAAGGTTATGGAAAAGTTCGGCTGGCCGATGGGCCCCGCCTATCTGCTGGACGTGGTTGGCATGGATACCGCCAAGCACGCCAACGAGGTAATGGCTGAAGGCTTCCCCGAGCGCATGAAGGCCGACTACAAGTCCGCTGTGGAAGTCATGTTCGAGAACGAGCGTTACGGCCAGAAGAACGACAAGGGTTTCTACAAGTACGAAACCGACAAAAAGGGCAAGCAGAAGAAGATTGTGGACGAAGAGAGCTACAAGCTGCTTGAACCGGTCGTTCAGGGCAAGAAAGAGTTTGACGACGAAGAGATCATCGCCCGCATGATGCTCCCGCTTTGCCTGGAAACCGTTCGCTGCCTGGAAGACGGCATCGTTGAGGATCCGGCAGACGCGGACATGGGTCTGATCTTCGGTATCGGCTTCCCGCCGTTCCGTGGTGGTGCCCTGCGCTATATCGACGATATGGGTGTCGACAAATTCGTCGAGCTGGCAGACAAGTTTGCAGATCTTGGTCCTTTATACCACCCGACCGAGAAACTGCGTGAAATGGCCAAGACTGGCGAAAAGTTCTTTGGCTAACCCTGAACGAGATTTCCGAACGGAGAAAGATCTATGAGCCTTAATCCGAGAGACGTTGTCGTCGTCGATTGCGTACGGAGTCCGATGGGTCGTGCCAAGAATGGCTGCTTCCGCAATGTACGTGCGGAAAACCTATCGGCTGCGTTGATTGAAGCACTGTTTGAGCGCAACCCGAAGCTTGACCCGAAAGAAGTTGAAGACGTGATCTGGGGCTGTGTAAACCAGACCAAGGAGCAGGGCTTCAACGTGGCACGTCAGATTTCACTGCTGACGCGCATCCCGCATGAGTCCGCGGCACAGACTGTCAACCGTCTGTGTGGTTCCGCCATGAGCGCGATCCACACGGCTGCCCAGGCGATCCAGACTGGCAACGGTGATGTGTTCTTTGTTGGTGGTGTGGAGCATATGGGCCACATTCCCATGACTGACGGTTTCGACCACAACCCGGCGGCGTCGAAGTACACTGCCAAAGCGTCCAACATGATGGGCCTGACTGCGGAAATGCTGGCAAAAATGCACGGCATTACCCGCGAACAGCAGGACGAGTTTGGCGCCCGGTCACATCGTCTGGCCCATGAAGCCACCCAGGAGGGTCGTTTCAAGAATGAAATCGTGCCAATCCAGGGTCACGACGAGAACGGCTTCGTCAAGCTGATCGAAGAAGATGAAACCATTCGTCCCGAGACGACGGTTGAGTCTCTGGGCCAGCTGAAGCCGGCGTTCGACCCGAAGAACGGTACCGTTACTGCAGGTACGTCTTCCCAGTTGACTGATGGTGCTGCCGCGATGGTGCTGATGTCAGCCGAGCGTGCGGAAGCACTGGGACTGAAGCCAATGGCGAGGATTCGCAGCATGGCGGTAGCCGGCTGTGATCCCGCGATCATGGGTTATGGCCCGGTGCCGGCTACCAAGAAGGCGCTCAAGCGTGCAGGTCTGAAAGTCGAAGATATCGACTTCTGGGAACTGAACGAAGCGTTCGCCGGTCAGTCACTTCCGGTACTGAAAGACCTGAAGCTGCTGGGCGTGATGGAAGAGAAAGTGAACCTGAACGGCGGCGCGATCGCCCTCGGCCATCCGCTGGGCTGCTCCGGTGCACGAATCTCCACAACCCTGCTGAACGTAATGCAGGCCAAAGGCGGTAAGCTTGGTGTTTCCACCATGTGTATCGGCCTGGGGCAGGGCATTGCAACAGTGTGGGAGCGGCTCTGATTCGGTAAGCCGGATTGGTGACAAGCTCTCAGGAGGCCCGGCGAATGCCGGGCTTTCCTGTCTCTGGCCGCGCAAAAAAGCCGGCCCTAAACAGAAGAATGGGTTGTCTTGCTTTTCTTGACCCTGTAAAACAATGCACCTATACCAACGTGGCGGTTAGTGAACGTTTTCTAGCCGACTGATTTTACAGCGAGTTTACGGTTTGCTGATTTTTCAACCGATTATCGCCAAGGACACAGATCTCCGATATGGGTAAAAGTCTCGTTATTGTCGAGTCGCCAGCGAAAGCGAAGACCATCAACAAATACCTGGGCTCAGACTTCATCGTGAAGTCGAGCGTCGGGCATATTCGCGACCTGCCAGTCAGTGGCAGCGGCTCGACTTCGGATCCGAAAGAACGCGCCAGGCAGGCAGCGCTGACCCGCAAGATGAGCCCGGACGAGAAGGCGGCTCACAAGAAGCGCAAATCCAGGGAGCAACTGGTCGCACGGATGGGTGTAGACCCGGAGCACGACTGGAGTGCCCGGTACGAGATTCTGCCCGGCAAGGAAAAGGTTGTCAGTGAACTGAAGCGCCTGGCGAAATCCGCCGATCATATCTATCTGGCAACGGATCTTGACCGTGAGGGGGAGGCGATTGCCTGGCACCTTCAGCAAACCATCGGTGGCGAGTCTGACAAGTACCGCCGTGTGGTCTTCAATGAGATTACCAAGCGCGCTATCCAGGAGGCCTTCAAAGACCCCGGAAACCTGGACACCAACCGTGTCAATGCGCAGCAGGCCCGACGCTTCCTGGATCGGGTTGTGGGTTATATGGTGTCACCATTGCTGTGGGCCAAGATCGCCCGTGGCCTGTCGGCTGGTCGTGTCCAGTCCGTCGCTGTCCGACTGATCGTCGAGCGCGAGCGGGAAATCCGCAAGTTCGTTCCCGAAGAGTTCTGGCAACTGCACGCGGATCTGCTTTCGAAACAAGCGGAACAGCCGCTTCGATTCGAGGTCACGCGATATGATGATAAAGCCTATCGCCCGGTCAATGAGAAGCAGAGCACCGAGCACGTTGAGCGTCTGAAAGCGGGCACTTTCAAGGTTGCCAAGCGCGAAGACAAGCCCACCAAGTCACGGCCGTCAGCACCGTTTATTACTTCGACACTGCAGCAGGCGGCCAGTAACCGGATGGGGTTCAGCGTCAAGAAAACCATGATGCTGGCCCAACGCCTTTATGAGGCGGGTTTTATCACTTACATGCGTACTGATTCCACCAATCTGAGTCAGGACGCCCTGACCAGTTGTCGTGAATTTGTACTAAAACAGTTCGGTGACAACTATCTGCCCGACACCCCAAGGGTTTACGGCAGCAAGGAAGGCGCCCAGGAGGCCCACGAAGCGATTCGTCCAACGGATGTAGGTCGTAGGCCGGCGGATATCAGCGGCCTGGAGAAGGACGCTGAAAAGCTGTATGACCTGATCTGGCGACAGTTCATTGCCTGCCAGATGGCTGATGCCCAGTTCCTGAGCACATCCATCCTGGTCGCCAACGGTGATTACGAGCTTCGTATCCGCGGTCGTATTATCAAATTTGAGGGTTTCCTCAAAGTGGCGCCGCAGTCTGCCAAGAAAGACGAAGACATTGCGCTTCCGGATATCCAGGTTAACGAAACCCTGGATCTGAAAAAGCTTGATCCCAGCCAGCATTTCACCAAGCCGGCACCACGTTACACCGAAGCCAGCCTGGTCAAGGAGCTGGAGAAGCAGGGTATCGGGCGGCCCTCAACCTACGCGTCGATCATTTCCACCATCCAGGACCGCGGTTACGTTCGCCTGCAAAATCGGCGTTTTTATGCGGAAAAGATGGGTGAGATCGTCACTGAACGCCTGTCCGAATCCTTCCCGAACCTGATGGATTTTGACTTCACCGCCAAGATGGAGGATGAGCTCGACGATATTGCCGGTGGCGAAGTGGAATGGAAGAAGGTGCTGAACGATTTCTACGCCCGCTTCCGCCAGCAACTGGAAACCGCCGAGGGCGGCGAAGACGGTGGTATGCGGGCCAACACCCCGACGGAAACAGATATCCCGTGCCCGACCTGCAACCGCCCGATGCAGATCCGGGTGGCCAGTACCGGCGTGTTTCTGGGTTGTTCCGGTTATTCGCTGCCACCGAAGGAGCGCTGCAAGACCACCATCAACCTGGTTTCCGGCGACGAAGTGGTCAGTGCTGATGAAGATGTGGAAGGTGAGGGCGAAAGCCGCCTGCTACGCAAAAAGCGCCGCTGCCCGAAGTGCGGAACCGCCATGGACAGCTACCTGGTGGACGAAACCCGCAAGCTGCATGTTTGCGGTAACAATCCTGATTGTTCCGGCTATGAAGTAGAAAAGGGCACCTTCCGGATCAAGGGTTATGAAGGGCCAACGCTTGAGTGTGATAAGTGTGGTTCTGAAATGCAGCTGAAAACCGGTCGTTTCGGCAAATATTTCGGTTGCACCAACACTGAATGCAAGAACACCCGTAAATTACTGAAGAGTGGTGAGCCGGCACCTCCCAAGATGGATCCCGTGCCTATGCCGGAGCTCCAGTGCCAGAAAGTTGATGACACTTACGTGCTTCGTGACGGCGCGTCAGGACTGTTCCTGGCCGCCAGCAAGTTTCCCAAGAACCGGGAGACACGGCCGCCGTTGGTGATGGAGATCAAGCCCCATCGCAAGGAAATTGACCCAAAATATGACTACCTGATGGATGCGCCCGAAAAGGATCCCGAGGGCAATCCCACGGTCATCCGATACAGCCGTAAGAGCAAAGAGCAGTACGTCATGTCGGAGAAGGACGGCAAGGCGACAGGCTGGTCGGCGTGGTACGAGAACGGGCGCTGGGTTCCGCAGGACAAAAAGAAATAACTTTTAGCCACGGAAGGACACTGAAAGAAAAAGCCAAAGACGATATTGCCACGAAAACCATCTCTAAAGAACACGAACAAAGATCCGCGATGGAAAGACCACAAGGCTCTATCGTATTTTTCGTGTTCTTTGGATTTCGTGGCCAAAAATCACTTCTTCCGAAGCCGTTGAATCAGCGAAGACGTATCCCAGCGGCGCCCGCCCATATCCTGAACATCGGCATAGAACTGGTCCACCAGGGCAGCAACGGGAATCTTCGACCCATTTTTACGGGCTTCCTCAAGACAGATCGCCAGATCCTTGCGCATCCAGTCGACCGCAAACCCATGCTCGAACTTCCCTTCAATCATGGTGGCGGAGCGGTTCTCCATCTGCCAAGACTGGGCCGCACCTTTCGAAATTACATCCACAACCTTGCGCACATCCAGCTCGGCCTGCTCAGCAAAGTGCAGCGCTTCGGAGAGCCCCTGAACCAGACCTGCTATGGCAATCTGGTTCACCATTTTTGTTTTCTGACCGCTGCCAACGGGGCCCATCAGGTTGAGGGCTTTTGAATAGTGGTCCATCAACGGCTTCGCTTGCGAAAATGGTTCATCGTTCCCGCCGCACATTACGGTGAGTTTTCCATTTTCGGCGCCCTGTTGCCCGCCGGAAACCGGCGCATCAATAAACTCAAGGTTGCGGGCCCTGGCAAGCTGCGCCAGCTGTTCGGCGATGCCTGCCGAGGCTGTTGTGTGATCGACCAGAATAGCGCCGGGTTTGGCATTGGCGATGATGCCATCGGGACCCTCGTATACTTCAATAAGATCGCGGTCAGCGCCGACGCAGGTAAATACGAAGTCGGCTTCCATCAAGGTGCTGGCGATTGAGTCGCAGGCTTTACCCGGATATTCGTCGGCCCAGGACGTGGATTTTTCGGCGCTACGGTTCCATACCCGTACGCCGACGCCTGCGTTTGCCAGATGGCCGGCCATGGGGTAACCCATAACGCCCAGGCCGATAAATGCTGCGGTTACGCTCATAAAGTCTGTCTCCGGATCTCGGTTTTTGTTTGGGAAAACAGACTCAATCATTACAGAATGAGCAGATACAAAAAAGGCCGCTGTGCAGCGGCCCTGATCTAATAAGCGGTTGTGGCTTATTTTTTTGGGTATTTTCGGGCTTCTTCGCCCGTGTACAGTTGGCGGGGACGGCCAATGCGGTAGTCGCCGCTGACCATCTCGTTCCAGTGTGAAAACCAGCCAATGGTGCGGGAAAGAGCGAAAATTACCGTGAACATGGACGTCGGGATACCGATTGCCTTGAGAATCAGGCCGGAATAGAAATCCACGTTCGGGTACAGTTTGCGCTGGACGAAATATTCGTCTTCCAGTGCAATTTTTTCCAGTCGCTGAGCAATCTTCAGCAGTGGGTCGTTTTCCAGCCCCAGCTCGGTCAGTACCTCGTGAGCGGTTTCCGCCATGACTTTGGCGCGCGGGTCAAAGTTCTTGTATACGCGATGGCCAAAGCCCATCAGACGGAACGGGTCGTCCTTGTCCTTGGCTTTGGCGATGAACTTCTCGATGTTGGATTCGTCGCCGATTTCGGCCAGCATATCCAGAACGGCTTCGTTGGCGCCTCCGTGAGCCGGGCCCCAGAGCGCTGCGATGCCGGAAGCAATGCAGGCGTAAGGGTTGGCTCCGGTGGAGCCGGCCAGGCGCACGGTAGACGTGGAAGCGTTCTGTTCATGATCCGCGTGCAGAATGAAAATCTTGTCCATGGCTTTTGCCAGGATCGGGTTTGGCTTGTACTCCTCGCAGGGAACACCGAACATCATCTGCAGAAAGTTTTCGGAGTACGAAAGGTCATTGCGCGGGTACATAAACGGCTGGCCAATGCTGTACTTGTATGACCAGGCAGCAATAGTGGGCATCTTGGCGATCAGGCGGTGCGCCGTGATTTCCCGCTGGTGCAGATTGGTGACGTCCATCTGGTCGTGATAAAACGCTGAAAGCGCACCTACAACGCCACACATGATGGCCATGGGATGCGCGTCCCGACGGAAGCCCTGGTAGAAATTGCGCATCTGGTCATGCAGCATCGTGTGGCTTTTAATGGTGTCGTGGAACTGTTTGTTTTCTTCGGCAGTTGGCAGCTCACCGTTGAGTAGCAGATAGCAGACTTCGAGGTAGTCCGAGTTTTCTGCCAGTTCCTCAATCGGGTAGCCCCGGTGCAGGAGAACGCCATTGGCGCCATCAATGTAAGTAATTTGGGATTGGCATGCCGCGGTGGATACAAATCCGGGGTCGTATGTAAAGACGCCTTCTTGCACCAGGCTTCTTACGTCAATGACGTCAGGGCCAACGGTGCCTGAGTAAACCGGTAGCTCAATGGTCTTGTCACCCACCGAAAGCGTTGCTTTCCTGTCGGTCATGGTGCTCTCCTATTTATCAGCATTTTAAAGCGCGAGAAGGCGCGTATTATCGCAAAACTGGCGGCAAAATATAGGGCGTTGGCTTTTTTTGTCAATGGAGGGGGCCATAAAACCCGTTTTTCGACATTCGCTGTCAATCGTTTAAATCCGATACATGCCCACCCGGCCAGCACAAATCGGATTTGTCAATTGTCTTTATAGCAAGTCCCAAGGCCTGATTTTACGGGCTTTCACAAGGTTCCGCGTTTGTAATTGGCAGGGGTACTCCTTATAATCCGTATCCCGGAATCGGGGATTGAGCCGACCGCAGCGTCAGATTTTAGAAGAGCGCATGTCGGGTTTTCTCCCTCCTTAGGCAATCGTGTGCCGGATTCGTTCCGCATTATGATCGTTACATACCAACCATCCGCACCCGGTTTATCCGGCCCGCGGAACCAAGAGAGAGTGTGAGAGCGCTGTGAATAGCAAACGACCAGTAAATCTCGATCTCGGCAAGTTCCATTTTCCGCTGCCAGCTATCACGTCCATACTGCATCGCGTCAGTGGCATCATCATTTTTGTAGGTGTCGCTTTCATGCTGTACGGACTTCAACTTTCCCTGTCCGGGGAAGAGGGCTACAGCCGTGTTAGTGGGTTGCTGGACAGCTTCCTTGCGAAGCTGATTACCTGGGGCATTCTGTCTGCCTTGCTGTACCACCTGGTTGCGGGTATCAAGCACCTGCTGATGGATGTGGGCATCGGCGAAGAGCTGGAAAGTGGCCGGCTTGCGGCGAAAGCCACAGTCGTGATTTCCGTTATTCTCATCCTTCTTGCAGGAGTCTGGGTATGGTAAACAGCGTAACGAACCTCGGGCGCAGCGGCGTATTTGATTGGATGATCCAGCGAGTCACCGCCTACGTACTTGCTCTGTATACAATTTTTCTGTTCGGTTTCATGCTGACGTCTGACGTCAACTATGAATCCTGGTCGTCGCTCTTCGATCAGACCTGGTTTCGCATCTTTACCCTGCTTGCACTGTTATCAATCGGCGCGCATGCCTGGGTGGGGCTCTGGACAGTAACAACGGATTACATCAAGGCGACTCTGCCCCGGTTCCTGGTTCAGGCACTGTGTGGTTTGACAATGTTTGTGTATGTAGTCTGGGGCATTCAGATTCTTTGGGGGCTTTAATTAATGGCTAATATCAAGACCATGTCTTACGACGCGATTGTTATCGGTGGCGGCGGTGCCGGTATGCGTGCAGCCCTGCAGCTGACCGAGTCCGGCGTCAATACCGCGTGTATCACCAAGGTGTTCCCGACACGTTCCCACACAGTATCTGCCCAGGGTGGTATTACCTGCGCGATTGCCAGTGCTGACCCGAACGATGACTGGCGCTGGCACATGTACGATACGGTCAAGGGTTCTGACTATATCGCCGACCAGGATGCCGTCGAGTATATGTGCTCGGTAGGTCCTCAGGCAGTATTCGAGCTGGAGCACATGGGGCTGCCGTTTTCCCGTACCGAGCAGGGCCGCATTTATCAGCGCCCGTTTGGTGGTCAGTCCAAAGGTCCGGACAATCCCACTCAGGCAGCACGTACCTGTGCCGCCGCTGACCGTACCGGTCATGCGCTCCTGCACACGCTGTATCAGGCAAACCTGAAAGGTGGCACTACCTTCCTTAATGAGTGGTACGCAGTCGACCTGGTGAAGAACAGCAAAGACGAAGTAGTCGGGATCGTCGCCATCGAGATTGAAACCGGTGAAGTGGCTTATATCAAGTCCAAGGCTACCGTACTGGCGACAGGCGGGGCAGGCCGGATTTACGCGTCTACCACCAATGCCCTGATCAACACCGGCGACGGTATTGGCATGGCCCTGCGTGCTGGTTTCCCGATGCAGGACATGGAGATGTGGCAGTTCCACCCGACGGGTATCTATGGTGCCGGTACGCTGGTGACCGAAGGTTGCCGGGGTGAGGGTGGCTATCTGATCAACTCCGAGGGCGAGCGTTTCATGGAGCGCTATGCTCCTAACGCGAAAGACCTGGCTGGCCGTGACGTTGTCGCGCGGTCAATGGTGATCGAGATTCTTGAAGGTCGGGGCTGTGGGCCGGAAAAAGACCACGTTCTGCTGAAACTGGATCATTTGGGAGAAGAAACCCTGAACCTGCGTCTGCCGGGTATCTGTGAGTTGTCCCGTACCTTCGCACACGTTGACCCGGTTAAAGAACCGGTTCCTGTTGTTCCGACCTGTCACTACATGATGGGCGGCATCCCGACCAACGTCGGCGGTCAGGCCCTGACTCAGGACGAAAGTGGTAACGACAAGCCGATTCCGGGCCTGTTCGCCTGTGGCGAGGCAGCCTGCGTATCGGTTCACGGCGCCAACCGTCTTGGTGGCAATTCACTGCTCGACCTTGTGGTGTTTGGCCGTGCGGCTGGTCTGCACATTGAAGAGCAGCTTCGTGGCGGGTTCGAGGTTGACGGCGCCAGTGAGCAGGATATCAAGAATGCCATGGCCCGCCTTGAGCGCCTTAACGGTGCGTCCGAGGGAGAAAGTGTTGCCGAGGTTCGCAAGGAGCTGCAGAGTTGCATGCAGCTCTACTTTGGCGTATTCCGTGACGGCAAGAGCATGGAAGAGGGGCTGAAGAAACTGGAGGCGATCGGTGAGCGTGTTCGTAACACCAAGCTGGCCGACACCAGTAATGCCTTCAATACTGCCCGTATCGAAGCGCTTGAGCTCGACAACCTTTTCGAAGTGGCTCAGGCTACTGCCATTTCCGCGTTTGAGCGTAAGGAAAGCCGCGGCGCCCATGCCCGCAATGACTTTACCGAGCGGGACGATGAGAACTGGCTCAAACACTCTATGTATTACCCGGTAGACAAGCGTGTCGGTAAGCGTGCTGTGAATTTTGCGCCGAAGACCGTTGACACGTTTGAGCCGAAGGTCCGGACTTACTAAGGGGGACGTTGAAATGTTAGTGAGCCTTTATCGTTATAACCCGGAAGTCGACAACGCGCCCTATATGCAGGACGTGGAAGTCGAAGTTCCCGAAGGCAAGGACCTGATGGTCCTTGATGTGCTGAATCTCATCAAGGAGCGGGATGCTTCAATGGCCTACCGGCGTTCCTGCCGCGAAGGTGTGTGTGGTTCAGATGGTATGAACATGAACGGCAAGAATGGTCTTGCCTGTATTACCCCGTTGTCAGAGGTGCTCAAGAACAACAAACTGGTATTGCGCCCGTTGCCGGGGCTTCCGGTTATCCGTGACCTGGTCGTGGACATGAGCCTTTTCTACAAGCAATACGAGAAGGTTATGCCGTACCTGGTCAACGATAACCCGGCCCCCGCCATTGAACGCTACCAGTCTCCTGAAGACCGGGAAAAACTGGACGGCCTTTACGAGTGCATTCTTTGTGCCTGCTGTTCCACGTCCTGCCCGTCGTTCTGGTGGAACCCGGACAAGTTTATTGGCCCGGCCGGTCTGTTGCAGGCTTACCGTTTTCTGGCGGATAGCCGGGATACCGCCCAGGAAGAGCGGCTTGCCAATCTTGACGACCCGTTCAGCGTATTCCGCTGCCGTGGAATCATGAACTGTGTCAGTGTCTGCCCTAAAGGCCTGAACCCTACAAGGGCGATCGGCCATATCCGCAATCTTCTGCTTCAGCGGGCAACTTAAGCAAAATCCGGCACAACGTCTATACTGTGCTGATGAAGCTCGCACCCGGAGGAGCCTGCAATGACGCGGGCTCTTCAACCAAAGGCTTATAGTCAAAAGTCTTAACAGGGTGCAAACTACGCAAGCCGTGACGGGAGCTTATAAGGTTCCCCCACGACGTTGCTGAGTATAATAACCACCGGGGAACGGAAAACATCCTTGCTGGGTGTGGTGGCCAAAGTCGATCCCGTAAAAACCCGTATTGACTCAGATTTACCCCTGGCCGACCATAGCCAGCTCCCCGCACCAGCCCAAGGTGAGCTACACAAAATGCACGAAAGCATGATGGAGCAGTTATGGCAGACTTCCCACCTCCAAGGTGGAAATCTTGCCTATGTTGAACAGCTTTTCGAAACCTACCTGAAAGACCCCAATGCCGTTCCTGAAGAGTGGCGTAGTTATTTCGACAAACTTCCCAGTGTTGATGGCTTTAAAGGTCGCGATATAGATCATTCGTCTATACGCCAGCAGTTCGAGCACATTTCCCGTAATCAGCGTTTCCTTGCCAGCAGCGGCGTGCCCGCCAGTGCCACCGTGGATGCGGACAAGAAGCAGATTCGCGTGCTACAGCTGATCAATGCCTTTCGCTTTCGTGGCCACCAGGAAGCGAAACTCGATCCTCTCGGTGTCTGGGACCGGCCTCAGGTGGAAGATCTCGACCCTTCGTTTCATGAGCTTTCCGAAGCGGATTACGACCTGGAGTTTCAGACCGGCTCCCTGAACTTCGGGTCCGAGACCATGAAGCTCAGGGATATTGTTGACGGCCTGCGTGAGACCTACTGCGAAAGCATTGGTGCCGAGTACATGCACGTTGTGGACACGCGGATTAAACGCTGGTTTCAGCAGCGGATGGAACCGGTTCGTTCCCGGCCCAACTACGAAGTCGCTACCCGCAAGCACTTATTGGAACGTCTTACAGCTGCAGAGGGGCTGGAGAAATATCTTGGTTCCCGCTATCCCGGGGTCAAGCGTTTTGGTCTCGAAGGTGGTGAAACCCTGATTCCGTGCCTGGACGAGCTTATCCAGAGGGCGGGCAGCTATGGCGCCAAGGAAATCGTTTTGGGTATGGCCCACCGTGGCCGCCTGAACGTTCTGGTGAATACGCTTGGCAAAAACCCCAAAGAACTGTTTGATGAATTCGAGGGCAAGAAACTCGCGGATTCCGGCTCTGGTGACGTCAAATATCATCAGGGCTTCTCATCCAACGTGATGACTGAGGGCGGTGAAATTCACCTGGCCCTGGCATTTAACCCGTCACACCTGGAGATTGTCTCGCCAGTGGTTGTGGGCTCAGTTCGCGCCCGCCAGACCCGCCGCGAAGACCCTAACGGTACTCAGTGTGTTCCCATTATCATGCACGGTGACGCCGCCTTTGCAGGGCAGGGCGTGGTCATGGAAACCTTCCAGATGTCCCAGACCCGGGGCTATGGTGTTGGCGGTACGATCCATATCGTCATTAACAACCAGGTCGGTTTTACCACTAGCAAACAGGAGGACGCCCGCTCCACGGAATACTGCACGGATGTGGCCAAGATGATTCAGGCGCCGATTCTGCATGTGAACGCGGACGATCCCGAAGCGGTCATGTTTGTGACCCAGATGGCCATGGATTATCGCCACGAGTTCAAGAATGACGTGGTGATTGATCTGGTGTGCTATCGCCGTCGCGGCCACAACGAGGCGGATGAACCGGCTGCCACCCAGCCGGTTATGTACGAAAAAATTCGCAAGCTGACAACGACTCGCAACCTTTACGCCGAAAAGCTGGTGACGGACGGGGTTATCACCGAGGAAGAGGCGAAGCAGATGGAGCTGGACTACCGTGACGAGCTGGACAAGGGCGACCATGTGGTCAAGGCCCTGGTCAAGGAGCCCAACAAAGAGCTCTATGTAGACTGGACTCCGTATCTGGGTCATGAGTGGACAGCGAAGTGTAAGTCAAGCGTTGCTCTGAAGACGATCCAGAAGCTTGGTAAAAAACTGACCCATATACCGGAAGGTTTCGGTGTGCAGCGCCAGGTGTCCAAGATCATCAGTGATCGCGAAAAAATGACAGCTGGTGCCCTGCCCATTAACTGGGGCTATGGCGAGATCATGGCCTATGCCACGCTGCTAAATGAAGGGCACCCGATCCGTATTACCGGTCAGGACGTCGGTCGCGGTACATTCTCGCATCGCCATGCTGTGCTGCACAGCCAGAAAGACGGCGCGACCCATACCGCCCTGGAACATATTGCCGACGATCAGCCGAAGTTCGAGATCTATGATTCATTGCTGTCCGAAGAGGCGGTGATGGCATTCGAGTACGGCTACTCAACGACGGCTCCGAGCGGACTCGTGGTCTGGGAAGCTCAGTTTGGCGACTTTGCCAACGGCGCTCAGGTTGTTATTGACCAGTTCCTGACCAGCGGTGAGCACAAATGGGGCCGCCTCTGCGGTCTGACTCTGCTGTTGCCTCATGGTTACGAAGGCCAGGGGCCAGAGCACAGTTCAGCCCGCCTTGAACGCTTCCTACAGCTTTCAGCAGAGCACAACATTCAGGTGTGTGTGCCAACAACCCCGTCGCAGGTATTCCATATGCTGCGCCGTCAGGTAAAACGTCCGCTGCGCAAGCCATTGGTGGCGATAACGCCAAAAAGCCTGTTGCGACATAAAGAGGCAACCTCGGATCTTGACGATCTTACGTCAGGCACCTTCAAAACAGTGCTGCCCGAGAAAGAGCCGTCAGATCCGAAGAAGGTCGATCGCCTGATTCTGTGTAGTGGCAAGGTCTATTTCGACCTGTTGGAGCGCAAGAAATCAGATGAACGGGACGATGTTGCGATTGTTCGTATAGAGCAGTTGTATCCGTTCCCGGGGGATGACCTGGACGAGCTTCTGGCCCTGTACCCCAAGCTCAAGCATGTAGTCTGGTGTCAGGAAGAGCCCATGAATCAGGGTGCCTGGTATTGCAGTCAACACCACATGCGCAATGCACTACACCGCAAGAATCCGAAATTGTATCTTCAATATGCTGGTCGTGATGCATCCGCTGCCCCGGCTTGTGGGCATATGTCCGCCCACATTGAAGAGCAGAAAAAACTGGTTAACGACGCGTTTGAAATCTGACGAGCTACCGAACTAAGGACCCGAGATGTCAACTGAAATAAAAGCCCCCGTATTCCCAGAGTCGGTCGCGGAGGGAACAGTCGCGACCTGGCACAAACAGCCTGGCGAAGCCTGTTCGCGTGACGAGCTGATCGTCGACATTGAAACCGACAAGGTCGTGCTCGAGGTGGTTGCCCCGGCTGATGGTGTAATCGAGGAAATACTCAAGGGCGAAGGCGACACCGTAGAAAGCGGTGAAGTGGTCGGCAAATTCAAGGAAGGCGCCGCTGGCGAATCAAAGCCCGCCGCGAAGGATGAAGGTAAAGAAGAGGAAGGCAAGAAGGAAGAAACGGCTGATCAGCCGGCTGAGGCGTCTGCCAAACCTTCTGGCGACGCCATTCTCAGCCCGGCTGCCCGCAAGCTGGCCGAGGAGAATAGTATTGATCCGGGCTCGGTTGAGGGTACAGGAAAAGACGGTCGAGTAACCAAAGAAGACGTTCAAAATCATATAGATACTGGAAAGTCTTCAGGTTCTACATCAGCCCCTGCATCGAAGCCGGCCGGTGATATGCCTCAGGTTGATGTGAACGCAGGAGAGCGGCCGGAGAAGCGGGTACCGATGACCCGTTTGCGCGCCAGTATTGCCAAGCGCCTGGTTAATGCCCAACAGACCGCGGCCATGCTCACCACGTTCAACGAAGTGAACATGGGCCCTGTGATGGAGCTGCGCAAGCAGTACAAGGAAAGCTTCGAGAAGCGCCACGGTGTCAAGCTCGGCTTTATGTCGTTTTTCACCAAGGCGGCTACAGAAGCTCTGAAGCGCTTCCCGGCTGTGAATGCCTCCATCGATGGTAATGACATGGTTTACCATGGTTATCAGGATATTGGCATCGCAGTCTCAAGCGATCGTGGTCTGGTCGTTCCTGTTTTACGTGATACCGATGCCCTTGGCCTGGCCGGCATCGAGAAGAAGATTGTGGAATATGGAACCAAGGCCAAAGAGGGAAAACTGGGGATCGAGGAGATGACCGGTGGTACCTTTACCATCACTAATGGCGGTATCTTTGGCTCACTGATTTCGACACCGATCCTCAACCCGCCGCAAACGGCCATCCTGGGCATGCACAAGATTCAGGAGCGCCCCATGGCGGTTAACGGCAAGGTCGAGATTCAGCCGATGATGTATCTGGCGCTTTCGTATGACCACCGCATGATCGATGGCAAGGAAGCAGTGCAGTTCCTGGTGGCTATCAAGGAAATGCTTGAAGACCCGGCGCGTATTCTGCTGGACGTTTAAGCTGACACTTAACGAATTGAAAAACGGGATAAAACATGTCTGACAAGTACGATGTAATCGTCATTGGCGCTGGTCCTGGCGGCTATGTTGCCGCCATCAAGGCAGCACAACTGGGCCTGAAAACCGCGTGTATCGAATCCTGGACGGACAAGGAAGGTAAAAACCGGCTTGGCGGGACCTGCCTGAATGTGGGCTGCATTCCCTCAAAGGCATTGCTGGAAATTTCCCACAAGTACGAAGAAGCGAATCACGGATTTGCCGATCAGGGCATCATGGCAAAAGATGTCAAGATGGACATCGGCAAGATGATGGAGCGCAAGGAAGGCATCGTGAACCAGCTCACCGGTGGCATCGGCGGGTTGTTCAAGGCCAATGGTGTGACACCGATCTGGGGGCACGGAAAGTTGCTGGCAAACCGCAACGTTGAAGTGACGGATCAGGATGGCAAAACCAAGACCTACGAGGCCGAAAACGTCATCATTGCCACCGGTTCCAAGCCTATTCAGATCCCCCCCGCGCCTTTCGACGGCGAGCATATCGTTGATTCCGAGGGCGCGCTGGAATTCACCGAAGTTCCGAAGCGTCTTGGTGTCATAGGTGCGGGCGTTATCGGCCTCGAACTGGGTAGCGTATGGGCCCGGCTCGGTGCCGAAGTAACGGTGATTGAAGCTCTGGATACTTTCCTTCCGGCTGTTGACCAGCAGCTTGCCAAGGATGCACTGAAGCAGTTCCAGAAGCAGGGGCTCAATATCGTCATGGGCGCCCGTATGACTGGTGCAGAAGTCAAACGTAAGCTGGTGAATGTGAGCTACGAGGATTCCAAGGGTAAACAGGAAGCCAAGTTTGACAAGCTGATCGTGGCTGTTGGTCGTCGCCCATACACCGACAATCTGCTATCCGAGGATGCCGGTGTCCAGATGGACGAACGCGGTTTCATTTTTGTCGATGACAACTGCAAAACCGAAGCCCCGGGTGTCTGGGCCGTTGGTGATGTGGTTCGTGGTCCTATGCTCGCTCACAAGGCATCCGAAGAGGGTGTCATGGTCGCTGAGAGAATTGCAGGGCACAAACCACAGGTTAATTACGATTGCATTCCCAACGTAATCTACACCTTCCCGGAAATTGCCTGGGTCGGCAAGACCGAGGAGGAAGTAAAGGCGGAAGGTGAAGAGTACAATGTTGGCACCTTCCCGTTTGCTGCCAATGGCCGTGCCATGGCTGCCAACTCGGCATCCGGCATGGTGAAGATTATCGCTGACGCGAAAACCGACCGAATTGTTGGCTTCCATGTGGTAGGCCCGCAGGCTTCTGAAATCGTTGCCCAGGGCGTAATCGCCATGGAATTCGGTTCCAGTGCTGAAGATCTCGCCCTTACCTGTTTCGCGCATCCGACTCTGTCCGAGTCCGTGCATGAGGCAGCTCTGGGCGTTGCTGGCGGAGCGATTCATATCGCCAACCGTCGCAAAAAGAAGTAACGCAAATCAGGAAACAGGGAGGGCGCCAATGAAGGCGCCCTCCTGCTATCCTTCATAAAATAGCGGGACATTAACTATGAATTTGCATGAATATCAGGGCAAGCAGCTGTTTGCTGAATATGGCCTGCCAGTATCCAGGGGTATCGCCTGCGAGACGCCAAAAGATGCCGTGGCTGCTGCCGACGAAATCGGCGGCGACGCCTGGGTTGTAAAGGCACAGGTCCACGCCGGTGGCCGCGGCAAGGCCGGCGGTGTGAAGCTGGTCAAGAGCAAGGACGAGATCCGTGCTTTTGCGGAAAACTGGCTGGGCAAGAATCTGGTTACTTACCAGACCGACGAAAACGGGCAGCCGGTCGGCAAGATCCTGGTTGAGTCCCTGACCGATATCGACCAGGAGCTGTATCTGGGCGCCGTTGTTGACCGTGGCACCCGTCGCATCGTGTTCATGGCGTCCACCGAAGGTGGTGTCGAGATCGAAAAAGTCGCAGAAGAAACGCCCGAGAAAATCCTCAAGGCCGAAGTTGACCCGTTGGTCGGCGCGCAGCCTTACCAGGGCCGGGAACTGGCTTTCAAGCTGGGTCTGGAAGGCAAGCAGATCGGCCAGTTCACCAAGATTTTCATTGGGCTTGCCAAGCTGTTTGAAGAGTGCGATCTGGCACTGGTTGAAATTAACCCGCTGGTTATCACTCCGGCAGGCGATCTGCATTGCCTGGACGCCAAAGTCGGTGTTGACGGCAACGCGCTGTATCGCCAGAAAAAGATTCATGAAATGCACGATCCTTCCCAGGAAGATCCCCGTGAGGCGGAAGCAGCCAAGTGGGAGTTGAACTACGTAGCACTGGAAGGAAACATCGGCTGCATGGTTAATGGCGCTGGTCTGGCCATGGGTACCATGGACATCATCAAGCTGTCCGGCGGCCAGCCCGCCAACTTCCTGGACGTAGGCGGCGGCGCGACCAAAGAGCGTGTTTCCGAGGCCTTCAAGATCATCCTGTCTGACGACAATGTGAAAGCGGTTCTGGTAAACATCTTTGGCGGCATCGTTCGCTGCGACATGATTGCTGAAGGCATTATCGGTGCCGTTAAAGACGTTGGCGTGAAGGTGCCAGTGGTTGTGCGTCTTGAAGGTAACAACGCTGAGAAAGGCACCAAGGTGCTCGCCGACAGCGGCCTGAACATCATCGCTGCCACCAGTCTGTCGAATGCGGCAGAGCAAGTCGTTAAAGCCGCAGGGGGTAAATAATGAGCATCCTGATCAACAAAGACACCAAAGTTATCTGCCAGGGCTTTACCGGCGCACAGGGTACTTTCCACTCTGAGCAGGCAATTGAGTATGGTACCAAGATGGTTGGTGGCGTAAGCCCCGGAAAGGGCGGTACTGAACACCTTGGCCTGCCGGTATTCAATACGGTGCGCGAGGCAGTCGAAAAAACCGGCGCGGAAGCCACGGTTATCTATGTACCTGCTCCGTTCTGCAAGGACGCCATCATTGAAGCGGCAGACGCTGGAATCCAGCTGATTGTGTGCATCACTGAAGGCATCCCGACCATCGATATGCTGTACGCAAAAGAGTACGTGGATCGTAAGGGCGTTCGCATGATCGGGCCTAACTGTCCGGGTGTCATTACACCGGGCGAAAGCAAGATCGGTATCATGCCGGGCCATATCCACAAGCCGGGTAAGGTGGGCATTGTGTCCCGCTCAGGAACCCTGACCTACGAAGCGGTCAAGCAGACCACTGACTTCGGTTACGGCCAGTCCACCTGTGTCGGTATCGGTGGCGATCCTATCCCGGGCTCCAACTTCATCGATATCCTGCAACTGCTGCAGGACGATCCTCAGACCGAGGCTATCGTAATGATTGGTGAAATTGGTGGTACCGCCGAGGAAGAAGCAGCTGCGTTCATCAAAGAGAACGTCTCCAAGCCAGTGGTATCTTACATCGCCGGTGTGACTGCGCCTCCTGGCAAGCGTATGGGCCACGCTGGTGCGATTATCTCCGGTGGCAAGGGTACGGCAGATGAGAAGTTTGCTGCCCTGAACGACGCCGGTGTCAAAACTGTGCGTAGTCTGGCCGAAATTGGCAAGGCACTGAAGGAAGTGACTGGCTGGTAAATCACCGCCGGTTCAAAAAAGCCCCCGGGTCTGCCTTGCGGACTTCCGGGGGCTTTTTGTTTTAAGGCACCTTAACGCCGGGAGCACATAAGACTATAATGCCCGGTCAGCCTGCACTATGATGGCTGTTTCCTATAAACAGAAGGAGTTCATGCTTTGAGTTCTGTCGATTCCCAGCAACGGATTTTGTCCGGCATGCGTCCCACCGGCAAGTTGCACCTTGGCCACTATCACGGTGTTCTGAAGAACTGGGTAAAACTCCAGCATGAATTCGAGTGTTTTTTCTTCGTTGCGGACTGGCACGCGCTAACGACCAATTATGACGACCCCAGCGGTATCCAGGATAGCGTCTGGGACATGGTTGTTGATTGGCTTGCGGCAGGTGTCAATCCCGGTTCTTCCACCATGTTCATTCAGTCCAAGGTGCCAGAGCACGCCGAGTTGCACCTGTTACTGTCGATGATCACGCCTCTGGGCTGGCTTGAGCGCATTCCCACCTACAAGGATCAGCAGGAAAAACTGCGTGAGAAGGACCTGGCGACCTATGGGTTCCTGGGTTATCCATTGTTGCAAAGCGCGGACATTCTCATGTACCGCGCTGGCCGCGTGCCCGTGGGGGCGGACCAGGTATCCCATGTGGAGATCACGCGGGAAATCGCCCGCCGCTTCAATCATATCTATGGCCGTGAGCCGGGGTTCGAGGAGCAGGCCGAGGGCGCCATCGTCAAGATGGGCAAAAAGAATGCAAAGCTTTACCGCACCCTGAAGAAGCGTTATCAGGAAGAAGGCGATATGGAGGCGCTGGAAACCGCCAGAGCCCTGCTCAAGGAGCAGCAGAACATCTCCCTGGGGGATCGTGAGCGGCTGTACGGTTATATCGAAGGTGGCGGTAAGGTGATCCTTCCGGAGCCCCAGCCGTTGTTAACGCCCGAATCGAAGATGCCGGGACTGGACGGCCAGAAAATGTCCAAATCCTACAACAACTACATTGGCCTGCGTGAAGACCCTGACAGTGTTGCCCAAAAGGTCCGCACTATGCAGACCGATCCGCAGCGTGTGCGGCGGACCGATCCGGGCGAACCGGAAAAGTGCCCGGTGTGGGGGCTGCACAAAGTGTATTCCGACTCGGATACCCAGGAGTGGGTGCAAACCGGATGCCGCAGTGCGGGCATTGGCTGCCTGGAATGCAAGAAACCTCTGATTGACTCGATTATCGAAGAGCAGCGCCCGCTGCATGAACGTGCCCGGGAGTACGAGGGCAACCCCGACCTGGTGCATGCCATTATCGAAGAAGGCTGTGAACATGCCAGAGACGCGGCGCGGGATACCCTGGAAGAAGTCCGGGCGGCGATGGGGCTGAGTTACCGCTGAACGCCGCTGACGAACACTCTGGAGATGCCATGACAGACGATACTGCAGGCAACACAGTGGCAGACGAGGGGGTGGAATCACCCGTTCAGGAAGGTGAGCAGGCGCCGCTGGCAAGGGTTTCCGGTAAACCGGTGGTTGACCTTCCCCGTGACCTGTATATACCCCCGGATGCACTGGCGGTATTTCTGGAAGCGTTTGAGGGGCCGCTGGATCTGTTGTTGTACCTGATCCGGCGCCAGAACATGGATATTCTGGATATTGATGTCAGCGAAATCACCAAGCAGTACATGGATTATATTGGTGCCGTAGAGGCCATGCGATTTGAACTGGCGGCAGAATACCTGGTAATGGCTGCCACCCTGGCGGAGATTAAATCCCGGATGCTGCTTCCGCGGCAGGAAACCGAGGATGAGGAAGAGATTGATCCAAGGGCCGAGCTGATCCGCCGTTTGCAGCAGTACGAGCGCTTCAAGCAGGCGGCCGAGGACATTGACGCGATGCCACGGCTCGAGCGGGACCATTTTACGGGCTCGGCCGCATTACCGAAGATGCCCTCCAGTCAGCCACATCCGGATGTGGATCTGCGGGAAATCCTGCTGGCACTTCAAGGCGTACTGAAACGCGCAGACCTGTTTACCAGTCACCACGTCGAAAGGGAACGGCTGTCGACCCGTGAGCGCATGTCCGCAATCCTGTCGGCATTGCGGGACGATCAGTTCGTGACATTTGAAAGTCTGTTCACACCGGAAGAGGGGCGACTGGGGGTTGTGGTCAGCTTCCTGGCAACACTTGAATTGGTTAAAGAGCAGCTGATCGAAGTGGTGCAGGCCGAGGTTCTCGGCCCGATTCATGTCAGGGCCAGGGCGTCCCGCTGAAAGACTGACCTTGCCCAATCCGATACTGGTAGTGGAACCATGAACGAAGAAAACCTCAGGAAAATTCAGGCGATTACCGAAGCTGCGCTGCTTGCTGCCGGCAAGCCGATGTCTGTGGATCAGCTGCGGGAACTGTTTGAAGAGGGCGAACGCCCGGCCCGTCAAATTATGGAGCATGTCCTGCTGCTGTTGGAGCAATCCTGCCAGGGGCGGGGGTTTGAACTGAAGAAAGTGGCCAGTGGGTATCGGCTGCAAGTCAGGGAAGAATACGCGCCCTGGGTTGGGCGCTTGTTCGAGGAGAAGCCCCAGCGCTATTCCCGGGCATTGCTTGAGACCCTGGCACTGGTGGCGTATCGCCAGCCCATCACTCGCAGCGAGATTGAGGATATTCGCGGTGTTACGGTCAGCAGCAACATCGTCCGCACATTGCTTGAGCGTGAATGGGTGCGGGTTGTGGGACACCGGGATGTGCCGGGCCGGCCTGCCATGTACGCTACCACGAAACAGTTCCTGGATTATTTCAACCTGGAGGGGCTGGACCAGCTCCCCCCGCTTTCTGAAATCCGGGATCTGGAAGAGATCGGGCGGGAAATTGAAAAGAACATGCAGGCGGAGATTGAATTTGAATCTCCGGCCAGAGATGCTGGTGATGACGATGGGGAAACATCCTCTGAGTCCTCCACAGAGCAGACACTTCACTGATGCCGATGGCATCAGCCACTTGTTAAGGAAAGATTCATGGCGGCAGATCGCCCCCGCAAGCCAGTCACTAAAAAGCCGGAAGACACTACGACACCTGCTGGCCCGGAACGTATTCAGAAATTACTGGCCAGAGCCGGTGTGGGATCACGCCGGGAAGTCGAAGGCTGGATAGAGGCCGGCCGCCTGGTGATAAACGGCCAGCCAGTGGAGCCAGGACAGAAGGCGTCGGTCAGTGATCGTATTGAGCTGGACGGCAAGCGCCTTGACATTGCTGCCGGTGCGGAAGTTCTTCGGCGTGTGCTGATCTACAACAAGCCGGAAGGGGAAGTGACCACCCGAAAAGACCCGGAAGGGCGTCCGACTGTATTCGACAGCCTTCCACGGCTCAAAGACCATCGCTGGATCGCTATCGGTCGGCTGGATATCAACACAACCGGGCTTGTGCTATTCACCACGGATGGAGAGCTTGCTAACCGGCTGATGCACCCGTCGCGACAGATCGATCGTGAATACGCCGTGAGGGTTTTTGGTGAAGTAGACGAAGCGATGATCAAGCGGTTGTCAGAGGGCGTTTTGCTGGATGACGGCATCGCGAAGTTTTCCGACATCACTGAAGCCGGCGGCAAAGGGATCAATCAATGGTTCCATGTCACATTGCTGGAAGGACGTAACCGGGAGGTTCGTCGGCTATGGGAGTCTCAGGGGGTTCGTGTCAGTCGTCTCAAGCGGGTACGGTACGGGCCGATTTTTCTCCCCAGCCGGCTGACGGTTGGCAAATGGGAGGAGCTGGACCAGAAAGCGGTAGACTCGCTCAGCAAATCGGTGGATCTGAAGCCGGTTGAGATTCCGGCAAAAACACCCTCTGAGCAGAAGGTTCATGACCGCCAGCGCGGTAAGCAGCCAGGCTCTGCCGCCAGAAAAACCGGAAAGCCCCGTTGGCAGGTTGACAGTTCCAGGCCTGAACAGAAGCCGACGCGCAAACCCGCTGCCCGGTCGTCAAAACAGTAATCAGTTTCCGATAACGGCGAATACCCTGGTGCAGTTACGGCCATGGTCTTTCGCCCGGTACAGTGCCTCGTCGGCGCGGGCCAGCCATTGATCGGCGGTTTCACCGGGAAGGCGCTGGGCCACACCACAACTGGTGGTGACCGACACATCGGTATCACCACAGTTCACCGAAATGCTTCCTATATACTCCCGAATCCGGTCTGCAACGGCGCGGGCGTGGCTTTCATCTGTGTGGGGCAGCAGAATTGCGAACTCCTCGCCACCGAAGCGATAAACACTGTCGGAGTTCCTCACCGCTTTCCCGAGTTCGTCAGCAGCCAGCTTCAGGATATGGTCTCCCACTACGTGGCCATGTTGATCATTCACCTGTTTGAAATAGTCCAGGTCACACAGGATCATTGAGTAATCGTCGCCATGGCGATCTCCAAGGCAACATGCGCGTGACAGTTCCTCATCCATTGCCCGTTTGTTGGGAACACCGGTCAACGAATCCGTCAGCGCGGCCTGTTCGATCGAGATGAACTGGCAGGCATTGCGAATCGGGCAGATGGCTGCCGACAGTATCAGTTCAATACCCTCCAGCTCCTGCTCGGCGAATTTCTGGCGCCGGCTGAACGAGAGTGAGCCGTAAAAGCTACCCTCCAGGTTCAGCCGATAATCGCAACGATGGGGGCCACCCATACCGGTGGCATACACAAAATCTCGGGATGCTATCCGGTGCCGGTAGTTCATGCAGTCGAAAGGTATGGCAGAACTGATTTCTTCTGCCAGGATGGCCAACTGTGTTTCCAGGTTCAGTGTTGTTGAGAGCCTGCGTGTAAGGCGGGTAAGAACATCCGGGGATTCACTCCATTCCCGATGAGCCTGTCTGAGCGCTGCGAGCTTTTGGGGTTGAGGTCCTGACTTGTTGATCGTTGGGATGTTTTTCACTCTGCATGGCCCGATAAGTGTAATTTCGCTGTACATAAGCAAATAGCTGGCCATTAATAAAATAGACAATTAAAACAAATAGATATGTTTAATAAGTAAAGTGGATTCCAGTATTCATGACAGAGAAACCGAACGAGGCGTCAACAAACCGGCAGTAGCTTGCCGGGTCGGTCAGATCGTTAAAATGTCGGACAAGGGATTGGGCTCGTCTGTCCCTGTGGTAAACTTCTGCGCTAATTCTTTGCTGCCAGTAGCGAGTGAGCGACGAACTTTATGAGGTTTCAGGCCCCCGAAAGTCTTTCCGAGCAGATAGCCCAACACATCGGGCAGCGCATTGTTAACGGTGAACTTGAGCCCGGCGAGCGGATCCAGGAACTCAAGGTAGCGGGAGAGCTTAATGTCAGCCGGGGCTCCGTAAGAGAATCGCTGCTGATACTCCAGCGTCGCCACCTGGTGGAAATCTTTCCCCGCCGCGGCGCGGTAGTATCCCGCTTGACGCCGGAACTGGTGAACAGCCTTTATGATATCTATATCGATCTGCTGTGCATGTTGGGCCGCAAAGTGCTTGAACGTTGGTCTGGTGAACAGCTGTCAGGGGTGATGGGACAGGTTAGAGAGCTGCAGGCTGTGATTGATGCCTTGAATTCCTCCGGTGGTGACGCGGCAGAGCAGGTGATTGACGCGGGCTTCGGAGTCATGCGTTACGCCTATGGCCTGGTCGAGAATCCCTTCCTGGAAGAGACTCTGGAGAATTTCCGGCCCGCCATCAGCCGCACCTATTTTGTGGCTCTGGAAAACTTCCGCGACGAACTGGACGAAACCGGCCGCTTTTTCCGGTTATTGGCCGATGCTGCAGTCCGGGGCGACTCTCCCGGCCTGGAGCGCGCAATCTGCGAATTTGGTGAACACCAACGCCAACAGGTACTACGAATTCTCAGGGAAGAGGTGAGCGCCTGATATGCGCCTGAAATCCATAAAACTATCCGGTTTCAAGTCTTTTGTAGACCCTACAACGGTGCCGTTTCCTTCTAACATGACCGCGGTTGTGGGCCCGAATGGGTGCGGCAAATCCAATATTATTGACGCCGTGCGCTGGGTTATGGGTGAAAGCTCTGCCAAGTATCTCCGTGGTGAGTCCATGTCGGACGTCATTTTCAATGGCTCCAGTGCCCGTAAGCCCGTCGGTCAGGCCTCCATTGAACTGGTGTTCGATAACAGCGATGGCTCAGCGCCGGGTGAGTTCGTTCGCTTCAATGAAATTTCAGTCCGGCGTCGGGTTTCCCGCGAAGGCCAGTCGGAATACTTCCTTAATGGTTCTAAATGTCGCCGCCGCGACATTACCGATCTGTTCCTCGGAACCGGTCTGGGTCCACGTAGCTACGCTATTATTGAGCAGGGCATGATCTCCAGGCTGATTGAAGCCAAGCCGGAGGAACTGCGGGTCTACATCGAGGAAGCGGCTGGCATCTCGAAATACAAGGAGCGTCGCAAGGAAACCGAAAGCCGCATACGTCGCACCCAGGAAAACCTGGAGCGCCTTACGGATTTGCGGGAGGAACTGGGGCGTCAGCTACAGCATCTGGAGCGTCAGGCCCAGGCAGCCGAAAAATACAAAGCCTACAAGCAGGAAGAGCGCCAGAAGAAGGCAGAGCTGACGGTTCTGCGTTGGCAGTCCCTGGATAACGACCTGCAAACCTGGCGCGCCCGCATCCGTGATACCGAGCTGGAACTCGAGAAGCAGCTTTCCGAGCGTGTCAGCCTGGAAACTTCCCTGGAATCCCTGCGGGAGAGCCACCAGGATCGCAACGAACACTTCAACAGGGCCCAGGCCCGTTATTACGAGGCGGGTGCCGATATTGCCCGCATCGAGCAGAGTCTGGAACACCAGCGGGAACGCAGCCGCCAGACAGCGGCTGAACTGGACCAGGCCATGGCGAACCAGCGTGAACTGGCCCGGGAGCTGGATCAGGACCAGGACAAGCTGTCCGGTATTCAGGAAGATCTGGACATGCTGGAGCCTGAACAGGAGGCGCTCGCGCTGAAATCCGATGAGTCCGGCGAAAAGCTTCAGAACGCCGAAGATGCCATGAATGAGTGGCAGCACACCTGGGAAGATTTCAGTGCGCGTTCGGCGGACTCCCGTCGTCAGGCCGAGCTGGCCCAGTCTCGTATTCGCTCTCTCGAAGACGCTATTGAGCAGCTTCGGACCCGTCAGCAAAGACTCAGGGACGAACAGGAACTGCTGGAAGGCCAGGTTGACCGCGCTGAACTGGACGATTTCCTTGAGCAGCAGGAAACCCTGGAATTGCAGCGGGAAGAAACATCGGAACGAATTGATGTGGTTCAGGATGAACTCCAGGAAGCGCGTCATCTGCAACGGGATGCTGAGCACGCAGCAACCAACGCCAGGCAGCAGGTCCAGAGCCTGAGAGCATCCCTTGAATCCCAGCAGGCTCTGCTGGACGAGCAAATGGGCGGCCACGACGATACTCTGCAGGCGTGGCTGAATGATCAGGGCCTGAGCAATAGCCCGCGGCTGGCGTCACAACTCCGGATTGAAGACGGCTGGGAGTTTGCAGTTGAGCAGGTGATTGGCCGGTTCACCCAGGGGCTCAGCGTCCCCGGTTTGGGCTCAGCGCAATCTGCGATGACCGCTGCCCCCCGTGGGCTCGCACTGGTGAGCACTGAATCAAGCGATACCGGGCAAGCAGAAGGGCTTGCCGGCAAAGTAGCTGGTGCTGGTGGTATGGCTACAATACTTGCTCTGGTGGATACGGCAGAGACATTGGAAGAGGCACTTGGGCGACAAACTACACTGGCGTCGGGTAAGAGTATCATTACACCCGATGGCGCATGGTTGGCTGCCGACTGGATATTGATGCCGGATTCCGATGCCGCGCAGGTTGGTGTGATTGAACGCCAGAAAAAGGTCACCGCACTGGCAGAGGAACTCGAGCAGGCAGAGTCTGCCCTGGAAACCGCTACCGAGAACCTTGATCGTTTGCTGGAGCGGTCCGAGCGGGCGGAAGCTGCCAGAGACGAAGCCCAGGCTCGCCTGGCGGATGGCGACCGGGAGCTGGCAAGCCTGTCCTCGAAAATCAGTGGCCTGAAGGCCCGTGCGGAACAAATTGATGCGCGGCTGCAGCGTATCCGCGACGACCTCACCGATGTGTCAGGAAGTCTCGAAGAGCAGCAGCAACAACTTCAGGAAACCCGGGGAGAATGGCAACAGGCTCTTGCTTCCACTGAGGACAGTGACGAAGAGAAAGAGCGTTTGCTTGAGCGCCGGGACCTGCTGCGTGAAAACCTGGACCGGCTGCGCCAGGAGGCCCGGCATGATCGGGACCATGCCCACCAGTTACAGCTTCAGTTACAGTCACTGAACAGCCAGCGAGATGGCCTGCGGCAGACCATCGACCGGATGCAGCTGCAGAAAGAGCGAATCGACGAACGTCTGGATATCCTGCGTGAAAGCCGCGAAAGCGCGGAAGAACCGATTGAAGACCTGCAGATGCAGCTGGAGGGGCTGTTGGATCGTCGCCTTGCGGAAGAAGAAAAGTTGGGTGCTGCCCGGGATGCCCTTGAAGAAATCGATCAGGAAGTGCGTCAGAAGGAGCAGAGCCGCAGTCGCATTGAGCATACCATCCAGGA
Organism: Marinobacter sp. ATCH36; assembly: GCF_023555055.1. GTDB lineage: Bacteria > Pseudomonadota > Gammaproteobacteria > Pseudomonadales > Oleiphilaceae > Marinobacter. Next base: position 375,703 of record NZ_JAMJPL010000003.1, on the reverse strand, counting down.
TGTCAGGGCAAGTCTCGAGAAACTGAAGATGGAGTCGCAGGCGCTGGAAATCCGTGCCGGCAACCATCTGGAACAGCTTGAAGAGCTGGATATACGTCTGCAACAGGTTCTGTCGACCTTGCCGGAGAATGCCAGCGAAAAGGAATGGGCTGACGAGCTGGAAAAGCTGGGAGCACGTATCCAGCGCCTGGGCGCGATTAACCTGGCAGCCATCGAGGAGTATCAGGTACAGAGTGAGCGCAAAACCTATCTGGACAGCCAGCACGAAGACCTGATGGAAGCCCTGGAAACGCTCGATACAGCAATTCGCAAGATTGACCGGGAAACCCGACAACGATTCAAGGAAACCTTCGATCAGGTCAACGGAGGCTTGCAGGCTCTTTTCCCCAAGGTATTTGGTGGCGGCAATGCCTATCTGGAACTGACCGGCGAAGACCTACTGGAAACCGGCGTGGCGATCATGGCCAGGCCGCCGGGGAAGAAGAACAGCACGATCCACCTTCTTTCCGGTGGTGAGAAGGCGTTGACGGCCATTGCGCTGGTGTTTTCGATTTTTCAGCTCAATCCGGCGCCGTTCTGTATGCTGGACGAAGTGGACGCGCCTCTGGATGACGCCAACGTGGGACGTTATGCCAACCTGGTGAAGGAAATGTCGAAGCAGGTACAGTTCATCTACATTACCCACAACAAAATTTCCATGGAAATGGCGGACCAGTTGATGGGCGTTACCATGCACGAACCGGGTTGTTCGCGACTGGTATCGGTTGATGTGGACGAGGCAGCAGCATTGGCTGAGGCCTGATATGGTTTCAGCCGGTCAATGTTCGTGCAAAAATGACAAAAACGCCATCTGGCCTGTGTTTGCGTTGTATTCATTACAGGCTTTTCTTAGAGTAGCAACGATATCTGATCTGCAAACAGGACAGCATCACTATGTCTCTTAGGGAATGGTTAATCGCCATCGGTATCCTGGTCATCCTCGGTATTGTCATCGATGGTTTGCGTCGCATGAGGCGTGCCCGCAAGGAATCGATTGCGATTTCCTCGGGTATGGGGGCGGACGATCTCGACGAATCCCCATTGGACAAGGACTACAACCCGGAACTCCCCAACGGTGGGGCGCGTACCATTTCCCGCGATACTCTGGAAGAACGTGGTTATGTGAAACCGGAAAAAAGCCGTTTCGCAAAGCCGCAACAGAAGCCAACTCGCCCGGTTGTTAATAGCAACAGGGATGAGATGCCAGATGAAGTTGTGCCGGATGAAGTCGTGCCGGATGAAGTCGTGCCGGACGAAACGCCGGAGAATTTTGTAGCCAGTGAAACTGACCACGGCTCGTTTGAATCGGACACCGGGTGGGGCGCGGTAGACGATGAACCGGAAGATCAGCGTGAGGCAGTGCCTCCCACAGTGACCACCGAGGTGGAAGAGGATACCGCCCGGAGGGATCAGGTCGCTCGAACATCAGGTCAACCGTTGGCCGGAGCCAATCGTCCCGAAGCCCGGGAAGTGGTCGTGATCAATGTACTGGCAAAGAGTGAACAGAACTTTTCGGGCAACCGTCTAAAGGCTTTGTTTGAAGCCTGTGGCCTTGAGCACGGTGACATGGACATCTATCACCGTCACGAACAGACCGATACCACCAGTCCTGTACAGTTCAGCGTTGCCAGTGCCGTGGAGCCGGGCACCTTCAAGCCGGAAGACATGCCTGAGCTATCAACCCCTGGCATCAGTTTTTTCATGAGTATGCCCGGGCCAACCAATTCCCTGCAGGCTTTCGAGTTCATGCTGGAGACAGCCCAGTGCGTGGTACGCAATCTGGGTGGCGAACTGAAAGACGAGCGTCGCAGTGTGATGACTCCGCAGACTATAGAACACTGTCGCCAGCGCATCCGTGAATTTGAACGCAAGCAACGATCCCCCCGAAAATGACCAAAGCCACCCCTGACGTGATCAGCCGGGCCGGAGAACTCCGGGAAATCCTCACAGAGCATAATTATCAGTACTACGTTCTGGACGATCCCCGGGTGCCGGACGCGGAATACGATCGCCTGTTCCGCGAACTGCAGGAACTGGAAGCAAAGTTCCCGGATGTAGTTACCCCGGATTCACCCACACGTCGTGTCGGCGCGCAGGGCGAAACCACTTTTGAGGAAGTGGTGCACCGGATTCCGATGCTGTCCCTCGACAATGCCTTCAGAGAAGAAGAATTGAAGGATTTTGATCGCAGGGTTAGAGACCGGCTGAAAACCACCGAAGACATTGAATACGTGTGCGAGCCCAAGCTCGATGGCCTGGCCGTCAGCCTGCATTATGAATCCGGCATTCTCACTCGTGCCGCTACCCGGGGCGACGGCTACACCGGTGAAGATATCACCGCCAATATCCGCACCATTCCCTCGGTTCCATTAAGACTTCGCGGGGATTCCGTACCTGCGCTTGTTGAAGTCCGGGGAGAGGTCTACATGCCTCTTCAAGGGTTTGAAACCCTTAACAAACGCCTGGCTGACCGGGGCGAGAAAACGTTCGTAAATCCCCGTAATGCTGCGGCAGGAAGCCTGCGGCAGAAAAAGCCGTCCGTTACGGCACGCCGCCCGCTCGAGCTGTGTGCCTACAGCGTTGCCCTTGAGGACGAAAGCCGGTTACCGGCAACCCATTGGGAAGGGTTGCAACAGGTAAAAAGCTGGGGCTTCCGGATAAACCCGGAGATGCGCAAGGCGACTGGTGTGGAGGCCTGCCTGCAAGCCTATAGCGACCTTATGGAGAAACGGCCGGAACTGCCCTACGAGATTGACGGAATCGTCTTCAAGGTTAACAGCCTGGCACTCCAGCAGCAGCTGGGATTTGTGTCCAGGGCGCCGCGCTGGGCCATCGCCCACAAATTCCCGGCGCAGGAAGAGCTTACCATTATCGAAGATGTGGAATTCCAGGTGGGGCGCACCGGCGCAGTGACTCCCGTTGCGCGCCTCAAACCGGTGTTTGTGGGCGGTGTCACGGTCAGTAACGCCACACTCCACAACATGGATGAGATCCGCCGTCTAGATGCGCGTATCGGCGATACCGTTTTTGTACGGCGTGCTGGTGATGTGATTCCCCAGGTAGTCAAGGTGGTAACCGAAAAACGCCCCGATAATGCCCGGGTTGTTGAGCTTCCGGACACCTGTCCAGTATGCCAGTCCGATATTGTACAGATAGACGGCGAAGCGGTGGCCCGCTGTTCCGGCGGGCTGTTCTGCCCGGCTCAGCGCAAGGAGGCCATTCGCCACTATGCCTCCCGCAAGGCACTGGATATCGAGGGGTTGGGTGACAAGTGGATCGATATTCTGGTCGACCGGGAACTGGTGACGACTGTTGCAGATCTTTATCTGCTGAAGAAATCCGACCTGACGGGTCTGGACCGGATGGGAGAGAAGTCGGCCGACAATCTTGTTAAAGCGATTGATCGCTCCCGGCATCCGGTGCTGTGGAAATTCGTGTACGCGTTGGGGATTCGTGAGGTAGGCGAGGCCACCGCCAAGGCTCTGGCCAGTCACTTCGGTACGCTGGAGGCAATCAGTGAAGCTGATGAGGAGACATTGCAGTCGGTCCCTGACGTTGGACCGATTGTCGCGGGCCATATCCGCAGTTTTTTCGATCAGCCACACAATCAGGAAACCATCCAGGCACTCAGAAATGCCGGTGTGCACTGGCAGAGCGAGGAAATTACTGCCGCTGAAAAGCCCCTTAAGGGAGAAACCTGGGTGCTGACGGGCAGCCTTTCCGACATGACAAGGGATGAGGCCAAGGCCAGGCTTGAGTCTCTTGGTGCGAAGGTCGCCGGAAGTGTTTCAAAAAAAACCGCCTGCGTCGTCGCCGGCGAGGCGGCGGGTTCAAAGCTCGCCAAAGCGGAAAGCCTGGAAGTGCCGGTAATGGATGAACAGGCTTTTACCGATTTTCTCGCAACCCATGACGTCAAAATCTGAGAACTCGCGCAGATCCCGCCCCCGGGAAATTGATTACCATGAGATTGTTCTGTAACGGTGTGTAAAGCACCTATAAAAACAATGCTCTGAAACGGACTTTTTCATGCGCGCCGATTCCTTTTCCCGCTTTTCCCTCCGGGCAGGCTTTCTTGCACTTCTGTCGCTGTTCATCATCGCCGCTGCCGGTTGTAAAACCGAACGTGATGCCGACGACCCGATCATTCTTGGTGTGCCACCGGTCGATGCCTACCTCGGCGTTGAATACGCCTATAACTTCGGCGCTTTTGACAGCGATGACGTGCTCGATTATTCCCTGACCAATGCGCCTTCCTGGCTGGCATTGGAAGATACCAGCAACAAAGCCCGGCAAGGCGTCATCATGCGCGGCGTTCCGGGGCTGACAGGCGGAAATCGCGGGCGCGATGACCTTGGCACTACCGAAAACATCAACCTTGTCGCCAACGATGGCGGGGCGTCAGGCTCACAGTCATTTGAGATAGAAGTGCAGGAAAATGTGCTTAGCCTGTCGGTTGAGGATTTTCCTGAAGGCGAGGCGTCGGAAGTTCCCGAAGAGAGAGACAGCCGTTGCGAAGCACCCGAGCTGGGTGAAATCGGCAGCCATTCCTACCAGGCCGATACCTATGGCGACGATGGCTCTGTCACCACTACCGAGCAGCGCACCCGGGATACCTATCCGGTACTGGTGCGTGTCCTGCTGGACCAGCCTTCTGTCACCCGCGTGGCGGTGGCTTTCGAGTTGGACTCAAGTTTCAACCCCCAACGGTGTGATGACGACTTCGATGCGCCGCACCAGCGCTGTGAAAATGGCGTCGCCAATGATAACGAAGCCATTATCGGTAAGGATGTTGTGGGCCTCGGCTCCGCTAGCGAAGCGGATTTGCCAGTACCTTCCTATCTCGAATACCAACCGGATGACGAGGGATTTTTCTCCAGGGGGGTTATCACGCTCGAACCCGGCATTACCGAATGCTATATCAGGCTGGAGGTGATTGAGGATACCGAGGCCGAGCCCCTGGAAACCCTGAACCTGCGGCTGACGGAAGTGCGCTCCGGCCTGGCGGGGCTGGGCAGCTCCAATTCCGAGGTCAGGGAGTTATTGCGGATACAGGATAATGAGCCTGCCGTGCGCCTTGAAACCCGGGCAAGCGGTAACCGCGATGCGCTCAATGTCGGCGATACCCGGGAATATGTGGCATTGATCAGCGGTCAGCGAGATGACGTCTATCAGGTGAAGCTGGGGGAAGATTATGATTCCCAGGCCGTTCTGGGAGGGGACTTCTTTGTTGAGGTTCGTGGCGCCGACGGTGAGTGGGTCGATAACGACATCCTCGCATTTCAGAAAGGTACCGATGAGGTTCGGTTCCGCGTCCGTATCCCTGACAGCTACAGCAATGGCCTGGAGGACGACCGGTTTATCCTGCTCGGCCTTGATGAACGTTATCAGGCCGGACGGGAGAACTTTGCAGCTGCGGCAGACGCTGACAAGCTCCGTATCAATATCAATGAACTGATGTCGCCTCTTGATGCCGGACTAGACAGTGGCTTTGTTCCCACTGATACGGCCGTTGGCCATAATGGCCGGCTTTTTGTGGCCGGTTACCGGGCCGATGATAACGATCGCCCCTGGGTTCGAATCTTCAATCAGAAAGGCGACCTGGTGGAACAGCAGCTCTCGGCGGCCTCTGTGAGCAGGGACGCGCCTCCCGTCATTGGCTTTGCGGAGCGGGAGGTGGAAGAGGGCGGTGATGACGTCACCCGCTATGAATTTGCAGTGTCGTTCGGCAGTGATCAGACCGCCAGAGGAGCGCCAGGTGGCAATGGTGTTGATGTTTATACCCTGCTGTATTTCTTTGATACAGCGCAGGACCCGGACAGTTATGTGCAGGTCTGGGAAACCGTTGTCGGAACCCCTGGCGATGATGTTCCCAGATGGACAGGTATCGATGCGGATAGCGGCTTTGTTGCCAATGCTGGTGAGACCAGTGGCCAGTGGCCGAACGAGACTGCAGCCGGTGGTGTCGACAGTTTTCTTCAGCGTATCGATACCGTGGTGGATGGTGATTCCGTTTCCCCAAAGGTGGCGTGGACCCGACAGGTTGGATCGGTAGGCCAGGATGAGTCAGTGGTCGGTGGCAGTAATGATACCAGCAGCCCGTTGCTGATTGGTCGTTCGGCCGGACAGGTCAGGGGCGAACCCAATAATGGTGGCGCGGATGCTTTCTTCTTTGTTGCCCGTAATTCCGACAGCGAAATCAATGTTAACCAGCGTGGTTCCGATGGAGACGACACATTGTCCGATGGCATCTACAGCGCCAACAATCTCTGGCTGCTTGGTAGCAGTGATGGCGATTACCGGGTGAACCCTGAGCGTGGTGACCGCTCACTGGATCGCAGCCGGCTTAACAGTCAGGCCGGATTTCTCCTGTCCTACACGGTTGTTGGGGATGTCACCCGTGGATTTACATTGAATGACCATGATGACGCCTCGACGGAAGTGCTGAACGCGGTTGCCGCCTATGATGGTGACATCCTGGTGGCGGGGAGCACGAACGGTAACTTTGCTGCCAGTGAAGGCAATACCCTGGTTCAGCCAATCCTCGCCCGGATTTCCCTAAGCGAAGAAAACAGCGACGATGAAGAGGGCAGTGACGAAACCGACACCAGTCGCCAGTGGCGGACGCAGTTATCCCTTGCTGGGGACAATGCAGAGATTGTTCACCTGGAAAACTATCGGGATGATGAGATCGTCGCACTGGTCAGAGTATCTGGCGCCACATCGGACCGTTGGGAAGTACGGCTGTTTACCGGAGAGGGGCGTTCCTTGCACTGAGAGGCGGAACGCTATTTGCGGCTCTTAAACGCTGCCCTCATGTCTTCCTACACTGGCGTAAATCCGCAGATAATCGGTGCTGGTTACGATCCCGGTTGGATGGCCGGTCTCGTCGATGACCAGAGCGGCATTGAGTTGGTGTGCCAGCATGAGTCTCGCCAGTTGATGCGCATCGGTTTCAGGCGAGGCGGTCAGAAACGCTGGTAACTCGATATTCATGAAACCCGAACTCAGGTCGTTGGCGTTAGATCGGTGCAGCCAGACCAGTAACCATCGCAGATCCACAAGCCCCGCTACATTGCCCTCGGCGGTTATGACAATGTGATGTATACCGTTTTCTTCCATGGTATCCAGTGCGTCGGCCACCGAGGCGTCGGCTGGCAACGAAAACAGAGCCGGTGTGCAGATCTGGGACACCGGGAGGTACGCCCGCCGTTCTTTGGGCTCCCCGGCTGCGGCAGCGCCATATTCCTCAAGCGCACGATGACGGCCAGACCTGGCCGCCAGCTGAAACTCGGCGTCGGTGGTTTCGCTGTGGCTGACGTCAATTCGATGGGATTCCGTCAGTTCAGTAACGTCGCCAACGCGGCGGCCTCTGAACACCTCCGGAAGACGCGTGCCGACCGGTCGGCCGGGTTCACTGACATGAATGGACATTTTGGTTTGCTCCGGTAATAACAGGGCCTTTTAAGGTTATCGGCCGGATATTGGATATCTTCAGGCGCCAATAGTTTCCGATTGCGAGGTTTTTGGCCTGTGGCAGCGCAGAGTTGCCACCCGTCGGGCGAGGGATGCTGGCAGGCACTGTGGCTGGCCACTGATACGGTCGGCCAGGTACTCCGCCAGCAGGGGCGCGTAGCTCAGGCCTTTGCTGCCCAGCCCGGTAAACAGGTCGATACCTTCAAGAATGCGTCCTGCAGAGTCCGACAGAGGGCCGGCAACCGGCTGGTAATCGTGAGTTGTGCACCGAAAACCGACTTTCCCCTCGAGCATGGCCGGATCGATCGGTTCCGCTTTGACGTTGAGTGCTTCAGGCACCATGGAAGCAAGCATCGAAAGGTTTTCGCGGTGGCTTTCAGTAGACAATGCCGGTGAGTGATCGTGAAGATCGAAACTTGCCCCTGCCAGCGCAATTCCCTGATGAGCGGGATTGATATAGCCGGGCCCGCAGAGCACGACCGCCGGTTTATTCAGGGAGGATTCCGGCAAATGGGAAACCTGACCACGAATGGTTCGGAAGCGAAATTCGTTGCGCAGCGGTATCAGCTTCGGGCTGAGATGCCCAGCGCAGATGACTACCCGGTCGGCAACAACATCCTGCTCACCGGTTCCCGCAACATGCCACTTGCCATTGCAGGGGGTCAGCCGGTGAACATCGAAGCCGAAACAGCGTTGTATCCGCGGGTGGTTTGTCAGCGAGCGGCACAGCATGCCTGGCTCCAGCCAGCCACTGTGGGGGAACCACAGGCCGCCGCTTTGAAGGGGGATTCCAGCCAAGCGGGAAGCTTCACTGGCATTGACCGCGCTAAGTACTGCCGGTGGGTAATCATTCCGTGCAGTGAACCGGCTCTGCCGGTTCGCCTCTGAATCATTGTAGGCCAGTTGGATAAGGCCGGTCGGGTGCCAGTATTCGCCGCCAGACTGAGCGTAATAGCGCTGACTGAATAGCAATGAACTCAGGCCAAGCTTGGCCTGGTCATTGAACTCCACGCCAAGTTTCACATACAGCGCGCCCTGATAGTTACCGGATGCCGCCGTTCCCGCCTCAGGCGCCTTGTCTATCAGTGTTACGTCACACCCCCGCTCGGCCAGGTTGCGAGCCAGCAGGCTGCCAGCAACGCCCGCTCCTATAATCGCGATGGGGCGCGAAGCTATCGGGCTTTTTGTGCAGCTCACCTCTGGCTCCGCGGGAAGTTGACCGGCCAACATCTCCAGTTTGCGACCGAAGCCAGGCAATTTCCGCATGTTAAATCCGGCATTCGTTAGCAGCCTGCGAACTTCACCGACAGCCGTAAAGGTGGCCAGGGTGGTGCCCGGTTTGCTATGCCTTCTGAGAGCGGTGATTGCTGCTTCTTCCCACATGCCCGGGTTCTTGGCTGGAGCAAAGCCATCCAGAAACCAGGCGTCGGCGTGGAAGTCCAGTTCGCGCCAGGCTTCCAGAACATCGCCGAAGAACAAGGTTAGCCGGATACGTCCACCAGCCAATACCAGACGGTGAGCCCCATGGACCGGCGGGGGGTAGTGTTCAAGCAACCGGGCTGCGTAATCTCCGAGCTCGGGCCACAGGGAAAGAGCTTGGCTCAGATCTTCGCGGTCAAGGGGAAAACGTTCAGCGGAAACAAAGTGCAGGCACCTGTCATCACCGGGGTTTTCGGCTTCCCAGGCCTGCCAGGCAGCCAGGAAATTCAGCCCGGTGCCAAAGCCCGTTTCAGCGATCACAAATGACCCGCCAGCCGAAACCCTGGCGAACCTCTCGGCCAATTGGTTGTGGCGGATGAACACATGACGGGACTCTTCCAGCCCATCATCACGACTGAAATAGATATCGTCAAAACGGGTGGAGCAGGGGACACCGTCATGCCACTTTATGACAGCTGTCTCGATGGATGGGGCCCTGGTCTCCGCAGTCACTGTGTTGTCACCGTATTATCAAGCTGTTGTTACTGTGAGGCGCTATCGGCCTGTCTCTGAGACACACTGCGAATAACAATGGGTTCTTTCGGTACATCCGCCATACCGCCGGACTGACCGGTTTGCTTGCCGGCGATGGCATCCACCACACCCATTCCGCCGCTTACCTTGCCGAAAACGGCGTAGCCCGGCCCGCGTACACCGGCATCTAGGAAGCTGTTGTCAGTCAGATTAATGAAGAACTGGGACGTGGCGGAATCAGGAGAACTGGTGCGGGCCATGGCAACGGTGCCTCGCAGGTTTTTGGCTGTCGGTTTGGCTTCGTTGCGCACAGGTCCACGGGTCTGCTTCCGGTTGAGGTTTTTGTCAAATCCGCCACCCTGAATCATGAAGCCCGGAATAACCCGGTGGAAGATGGTTCCCTCGTAGAATCCGTTCTCAACGTAGGTAATGAAATTGTCGACGGTCTCCGGTGCAATGTCCGGACGCAGCGTTACTTCAATCACACCTTCACTGGTTTCAATGATCACCTGCGGAAGCTCGTTCTCGAGCTCCTGGGCGGACAGTGGTGAAGTCATGCCCAAAAGAAGGGTTACACAGAGAACGATCTGCATCACATATCGAAACGGTTTAACGGGATTTATCATTCTATAATGGCTCACGTTGTTAGCTCCGGGTCATTTGCTGCCATACTTTGATGACCGCTGCCTGAGGGCGGATTTTAGCAGATATCCGCAGCCAGGTCGGCCACAATCCGCGCTGGTTACCGAGCATTAACAAACTATCTAACACGCCAGCGGTGCTGACGTTTTCAGGCCGGGCCGGGTTGTACGGCAATCACAGTGAATACAGTGGAGGTATACCGTGAAAATCCGTCAGGGTTTTGAAGAAAAATCCCGCCTCGGCCGGCTGCTGATCAATCGGGGCTATCTTTCCGTCAGTCAGTTGCAAAAAGGCCTGCGTCTTCAGCAGGAAACCGGCCAGCGCTTGGGTGAAGTGTTTGTGCAGTCCGGCTGGATTACCGAGCGGGAGCTCCAGCGGGTTCTGAAACATCAATCCCGGTACCGCAACGCCGCTGCGCTGGTCACCATGGCGGTTCTGCCGTTTCAGCCTTTGGTGAGCTTTGCCGCAAGCAATGGTACGAGTGAATCCCGGGATTTTTCCGAAGCTGGCCAACTATACGAACAGCCCGGTTTTGCACCGATGAATGATAAAGAGCTGGCTGGCGTTTACGGGCAGGGTAGAGAACAGGGTGACATCAGAGAGCCTGAACCGGAGGTGGTCGAGGGACTAACAGTGACCACGAATATTTTCGTGCCGCTGTTGAATTTTCTGGATTCGGATTTGACCATTACCGGTGTGCACTATCGCGGCAATGAACCGCGTTATGAATTGCTGGCGAACGGTGGCATGCGCATGGCCTTTCCAGAGCGGATCGAACAGATTCGCATGGACAATATCCGTGTCAGTGGAAGCCGGGGGCCGTCAATGGGCAATATCACCATTGACAACATCCGTTTTCACCCTGATTCAAAGATGACTATCTACACCCGCTAGTAACGCCAGTGTAGATGGTCATGAGGATGAGGGCTCAGGCGCTTGCAAGAATGGTGCTATGAGAGACTGCTTTCTGCTCTCCCTGAGCGCCATAGAGCTTCTGGTGTCCTGCAACGCCACGGAATATGTCAGTCAGGCGGGAAAGGCGCTTCTGAAGATGGCTGATCACCCTGCCATTGGTCTGGTTCATTTCCTGGCAGGTTCGCAGGCGACGGTCGGCTTCCTCCCAGAGTGCGAGAAGGTCTGGCAGCCCTGCGCTGCGTATGAATCGGGAAGGTTCGCCACTTTCGGGGCGAAAGCCCATGGCAACCAGCAAGCGGATTTTCCGTTTTGCACTTTCACGGACCTGTTCCAGCAACCTGTTTTTTTCGCCGGTCAGTGATTCGAGCTTACGGATGTCAGAGCCGGAGAGGCAGGCTTTTTCCTGATTGAGGATATCCGCCAAAATTTCCAGCTGGCGGATATCCTCGGTAAGAAGATCTTTCAGTTCATCGATTGCGGCCATGATTTACTCACCCGAAAATGCTTTCATCCATCTCAAGCATTTTCTGGGCCAGTTTCTCAGCATCGATCTTGTAGGAGCCGTCTTCCAGGGCAGAGCGAATCTGTTCGATGCGATCATCGTCCATTTCCGGATAATTGCCCAGTTTCTGTTCAAGCTGCTTAAGGTCTTTAGCCTGGCTGCTCAGATTAACATTTTCCCCCCGGGCACCCTGAGTCTGCGCTTTCGCCTGCTCCCCTGCAGAGGGCTGCGTAGTCTGTGCACCGGAAGATTTGTCGGCCGTGGTTTTCTGGGTGTTGACCTGGCCTGGGCCTATTCCATTAAAGTCAACTGACATAACGTTACCTGCTTTGCTGATCGGCCGCATTGGGCGGCTCCACGAGTTTCATACCTGTGTAACGGCATGCTTTTACATTTCTTTAGCAAATTTTTACACGATGTTGATTACAAGTCAGTCATCTTGTCGACCGACGGCAAATGTTTGCCGCCTGCGGTCAGAGAATGCCGCGGAAGCCGACACTACATCGGGATCTCTACGCGACCCGGTGCTGTCACACGGGCGCGTACCGTTCGGGATGAAGACAGGTTCTCTACAAGCACCTGCTCGCCGATTCCGCCACTGGCCAGAGCTTTGCCACGGGAGTCTACCGAAAAATTTCCACTGCGGGCACTGATGATAACATGATCGCCACGTTCTATAGCCGCAGGACTCAGCAGCAGATCAGGGGTGAATACGGTACCAGCATTCACCCCACGTCGCATTTCCATCCCGACGAGCTGATCGGCGCTGGTAATGGCGCCGCGCCGGACAGAGTTCACCACAACCGAGTCAGTACGTAATGCGCTGTCCGTCAGTCTCTCGCCTCTGCCGAGAGTGCGGGCGGCCACCATGGCATCTCCGGTGATGGTCACGGAGACCGGCAGGAACATACGCCAGGGCCGGTCACCCTCGCAGGAAACCAGCAGTGACGGTTGTGTGGTCTTCCAGGGGTCGCCGCTGAAAGAAACAGCCAGTGGGCTATTGCAGGTGGCCAGGGAAAGACGGGCGTCCGGTTTACCGGTATTGTGAGCTACGGAGAACCCTTCTTGCGCCTGTTCTTCCGCAAATGCCTCCAGGAACTGTTGGGCGGCGGAATAGATCTGCTCTGCCGTGGTATTGGATGCCATCGCAGTGCCTGCAATGGTAGACATTAGCAGTGCGGTAACGAAATTGGTGATGCGCATACGCTGCAGTTTGTCCTATGCTGTCGATAATCGGGTAAGGGCAGGTAATTCGGCAAATTCTCAATGATTTTCGAATTTGGCCGTTAAGCCCATTCAGGAGTCAATAAACCGGCACATAATAGGTGCCATTTGGCGTAATCGGGTATGCAGCAAGATGCGTGCCGGCAACATGTCGTTGCGAGCAGGAGAAGAGACGATGGCAGGGGTATTGGACAGCGTTAATCAGCGTACACAGCTGGTGGGACAGAACCGCCTGGAGCTTCTGCTATTCCGGCTCCGCGGCCAACAGATGTATGGCATCAACGTGTTCAAGGTAAAGGAAGTGCTCCAGTGCCCGAAGTTGTCTTCGATTCCGAACAGCCGGTCCATGATATGTGGTGTCGCGCATATCCGGGGAGAAACTATTCCAATCATTGATCTTGCCATGTCCATTCGGCTTCCGGGGGTTCCCCGGGAGGAATTGGCAAACTGCTTCGTGATCATTACCGAGTACAACCGCAAGACCCAGGGATTCCTGGTCGGTGGCGTTGATCGCATCGTGAACATGAATTGGGAAGACATACTTCCGCCCCCCAAGGGGGCTGGCAAGGACGTTTATCTGACTGCTGTTACCCGCATTGATGACAGAATTGTCGAGATCATTGATGTAGAAAAAATCCTTTCCGAGGTTTCACCCCTCGAGCAGGACGTCGGCGAAGAGCTGCGTACAAAAAGTGCAGCACGTGCGCCGGGCCACTTGCCGGTTTTGGTGGTGGACGACTCGGCTGTCGCGAGACGCCAGATTGAGCGCTGTCTGACCGCCATTGGCATGGACGTGGTTACCAGGAACGACGGCAAACAGGCGTATGACTACCTTAGGGAAATTACAGCGGACGGTTCCCGTGCCGTTGATCACCTGTCACTGATTATCTCTGATGTCGAAATGCCGGAAATGGATGGGTACACTCTGGTGACCAAATGCAAGAATGAGGCTGCCATCAGGGATGTTTTTATAATGTTGCACACATCGCTCAGCGGCGTGTTCAATAAGGCCATGGTTCAGAAAGTAGGTGCCGATGACTTCATGGCCAAATTCAGTCCCGATGAGCTGGCGGAAAGGGTCATGGAGATCATCGACCGCGAGCAGTGAAGTTGCGCTCACTTCCGACTCACCCAATATTGAGATCAGATGAAAGCTGAAATAACGCCACAGGAATACGAGGCCTTCAAGACATTCCTGCAGGATGCGTGTGGCATTTTGCTTGGGGATAACAAACAGTACCTGGTCAAAAGTCGCCTGCGCAGAATCATGGAAGAAAACAAGCTCAACACCCTGGCTGAGCTTCTGGAGCGGGTGAAACGCACTGGCCGCAGCAGCCTCAAGGAAGTCGTGATTGATGCGATGACGACGAATGAAACCCTGTGGTTTCGGGATAACCACCCGTTTCGTATCCTGCAGGAAAAGTTATTGCCAGAGTTTGGTGACCGGAAGGGGGCACAGTCCCTGCGTATCTGGTCGGCGGCCTGCTCGACTGGCCAGGAACCTTATTCCGTAGCGATGATTATTGAAGAGTTCCGTCGCCAACGGCCGGGTCGACTGCGGGACGTGCGAATCACCGCCACGGACATTTCCAAAAGCGTGCTGGAGGTGGCTCGGCGCGGTGAGTACGAGATGATTGCCATCGGTCGTGGTCTGTCGCCGGACCGGCAAAAGCAGTTTTTTACCCCCGCCATAAACGGCAGTTGGCAGATCAGGCCGCAAATCAAGAGCATGGTCGAGTTCCGGGAGCTGAACCTGCTCGAACGCTACATGCTTGGCAAGTTTGATATTGTGATGTGCCGAAACGTACTGATCTACTTCTCGGCTGAGCTGAAAAAGGACATTCTGACCCGTATCCATGCCACTCTGAATCCGGGAGGCTACCTGATACTGGGAGCGTCGGAATCGCTGAACGGGTTACCCCACCTTTACGAAATGGTGCAGTGCCACCCAGGGATCATTTACAGGAAGAAATAGGTCCGCCCATGCCCCTCAATGTATGGATACTGGTCGCCGCCCAGGCGCTTGCCATGTGCACCGCGCCTTTCATTGTGTTTATCGGAAGCATTCATGGCCGCTTGCTGGCACCGTCGCCTGAACTTGCAACGCTGCCCGTAGGGCTTGTGGTTGTGGGTACCGTGCTGGCAATCAAACCCGCGACCTGGCTTATGGAGCGCACGGGACGAAAGCCGGTAATGCTGTTGGGAGCCTTTGCCGGGGCGGTGGCGGGTTTGCTTGGAGCGCTAGCCGCCTGGACAGTCAATTTTCCGTTGCTGTGTGCAGCCGCCGTGGTGGGCGGAACGGGACTGGCAGTGGTGCACCAGTACCGCTTCGCCGCCATGGAATCAGTGTCTCCCGACATGGCGGGCTCAGCTGCAGCCAGAGTGCTATTGGGCGGGCTGGTTGCGGCCTGGCTGGGACCGGAAGTCGCGCTGGCTGGCGGTGGTGAACAGGCGGACCACCCATTCATGGGCGGATGGCTTGCGCTGAGTGCAGTGCAGGTGCTTGCCATGGTGGTGTTGGTGGTCGGGTATCGCGCCAGTGGCGAACACGTACGAACGGCCGCAGTAGGGGGTGGCCGTTCAATGGCTGCCATTCTACGACAACCGGTCATCTGGGCGGCGATCAGTGCTGCTGCGGTCGGTTACGCGATTATGAGCTTTATTATGACCGCAACTCCGCTGAGCATGACTGAAATAGCGGATCATCAGCTCGAGGATGCCAAATGGGTTATCCAGATTCACATCATGGCCATGTATCTGCCGTCGCTGGTGAGCGGGTGGCTGATCCGGGTTGTGGGTATTCCCCGGATGATGGGGCTGGGGTTGCTGGCGTATCTCGGGTGCGTGTTGCTGGCCTTCAGTGGCATCACTTTTCACCATTACCTGTCTGCTCTGATTTTGCTCGGTATTGGCTGGAATTTCCTGTTTGTGGGGGGCACCACCTTACTGCCACAGGGTTATCGTGATGAGGAACGCTTCCGGGTTCAGGGACTGAATGATCTGATGGTCTTCGGGTCACAGGCAACCGCTGCGCTGAGCGCCGGTGCAGTCCTGGCGGCATTTGAATGGACGGGGTTGTTGCTGATTGCTGTGCCGTTCCTGATTCTTCACGGTGTGCTGATGGCGGTCTGGCTTATGAGTCGCCGGGTATCAACAGAATCGGCGGAATAGCCGGGGATCAGTAGGGAAGGGTGGCGCAGGTGCCCGGGCAGAGCACCTGCGCCAGCTCGCGATCAAGCCAGGTTGTAGATAAACACGATAGCTACGGCAATCGGGGTGAAGTAGCGCAGCACCCGATACCACGCGATAAAGGCAGCAGGCGACATGGACAGTTCCTCTTCCAGTGCCTTACGGGACAGGAACCAGCCCACGAATACCGCCACCAGAAGCCCACCCAGTGGCAGCAGGATATTGGCGGTCAGGAAGTCCAGCAGATCGAAGATGGTTTTGCCTTCGAACATTGTGAACATGCCCAATGGCGCCACGTCTGACCACAGGTTCAGGGACAGTATGGAAGCAATGCCCAGTAACCAGCAGGCGATGCCTGCACCGAGCGTGCTCACGGTCCGGTTCATGCCTTTCTGCTCCTCAAGCCATTCCACCATTGGCTCCAGTAACGAAATACCGGACGTCCAGGCGGCGAAAATCAGCAACACGAAGAACAGCGTGCCGAACAGGCTCCCCATCGGCATCTGACCAAACGCCAGCGGCAGGGTCTGGAAAATCAGCCCGGGGCCTGCACCCGGTTCAAGACCATTGGCAAAGACAATCGGGAAGATCGCCAGTCCGGCCAGCAGAGCCACCAGCGTATCCATCACGGAAACGGTAACCGAGGTTTTTGCGATGGAAATATTCTTCGGCAGATAGGAACCGTAAGCCATCATGATGCCCATGCCCAGGCTGAGTGTGAAGAAAGCATGCCCCAGGGCCACCAGTACGCCAGAGGTGGTGAGTTTGGAGAAGTCCGGCTGGAACAGGAAGCTTACCGCCTGGCCGAAATGGCCGGTGGTCATGGCGTAAGCCACAACAATGAGCAGCAATACGAACAGGGCGGGCATCAATATGCTCACAGCACGCTCAAGCCCTGAGCGAACACCACGGGCGACGACAATCATTACCAGTGCCATGAACAGGGTGTGCCAGATAAGTAGTTTGATGGGATCACCCAAGAGTCCGGTGAAAATGGCGCCAATGGACTCGGCGGTCTGGCCAGCAAGCTGCCCGGTAGCGGCCGTGCCCACATAGGACATGGCCCAGCCACCAATCACTGAATAGAACGACAGAATCAGAAACCCGGCCAACACACCGATCGCGGCTAACCAGCGCCATGCGGACTTCAGCCCTTCCTGCTTGGTGATCGCCCTCATACTGTTGACGGGGCTGTGGCCGCCACGGCGACCAATCAGAACCTCGGCCATCATGATGGGCAGGCCTACGGCTGCTATGCAAAGCAGGTACACCAGAACGAATGCACCGCCACCGTTTTCGCCGGTGATGTAAGGGAACTTCCAGATGTTGCCGAGGCCTACCGCAGAGCCGGTTGCCGCCAGTATGAACGCTAGCCGCGAGGACCAGAGCCCGCGTGCGGCTGCCGCTTTGTCCATGGCACCGCCTGTGGCGGAAGAAGAAGCATTACTCATTGAATTCTCCTGTTACTGTTTTTGTTTTCGGGGGAGTGGGTGAGGGCTGTGTGACCAGCCCTCAACGGGAAAAGTGCTTGAATCGTTCTTCCGCCAGTTGGTCGGCGATCTGCCCGGTAGGCAGGCCATCGCGGTCTGAACGCTCAAAAATCTCATGCAGAGTCTGACCGATGGCGTCCACGTGTTTCCGGACTGCATCCGGGTCCGGTCCGGTGCGCTCGTAATAAACATCAATGATGCCACCGGCATTGATGACAAAATCCGGTGCGTAGAGCACGCCGTGTTTCCAGAGCATTTCGTCATGAAGCGGGCCGGCAAGCTGATTATTGGCGGCGCCGGCGACGATGGGAGCCTGGAGCTTTGCAATGGACAGGTCATTCAGTACCGCTCCCATGGCGCAGGGCGCCACCACGTCTACCGGCAGATACAGGATTTCCTCGGCAGTGGCGGGTGTGGCGCCGAGCTCCGCTACTGCCCGGTCCATCTGGTCCTGATGGATGTCATACACCCACAATTTGGCGCCGGCTTCGGTAAGATGTTGAGCCAGTCGGTAACCCACATTGCCGATGCCCTGGACGGCTACCGTGAGACCTTCAAGGTCGCTACGGCCGAGTTTGTGTTTCACTGCAGCTTTGAGGCCTGCGAAGGTGCCCCACGCTGTGGCGGGTGACGGGTCACCGTTGCTTGGTTTGCCATCGAAGCCGGGGCGTTCCCTGATACCGGCGACATTGGCCGTCTGGCGGCCCATAACCCTGAGGTCTGCGACGCTGGTACCAGAATCCTCTGCCGCGATGTAGAGCCCGCCGAGCTGTTCCAGGAAGCGCCCCATGGATTCCAGCAAGGCTTCGGTTTTGTGCTTGCGGGGGTCTCCGATAATGACGGACTTGCCGCCGCCAAGGTCGAGATTGGCCAGGGCAGACTTGTAAGTCATGCCCCGTGACAAGCGCAGAACATCACGAAGGGCTTCTTCGTCGCTTGTGTAAGGAAACATCCGGCAGCCGCCGAGCGCCGGTCCCCGGGAGGTATTATGAACGGCGATAATGGCCCGCAGCCCGGTTTCCGGGTCGCAGCAGAAAGTCAGGTGTTCGTGGTGGTCGAATTCGGGATGTGTGAATACAGTCATTGTTCTGGTTCCTGTTAACGCGTTTGCATAGGGGTTCGCCCCGGTTCCGGATGCACTGGCTGATTGCGGGCAAATCCGAAAGCGAAGTTTTAACGGTCGACGGTGCGATCAAATACCGGGCTGGGGCAGCGGCAATCGCTTTAAGATGGAACTTCGTACAGGGTTATAGTGAGATGATCGCGATGCAGAAACGGAATGCTTCCGGTGAGGCGTTAACGGGAGTTGCAGATCACGGGCGTGGGAGCCCATCATCGGGGAGGGGTTTGGCAGTGACATACTGAAATCCTCTTCCACCAGGCCGGATCACGGCTTCTGTGGTCGTTTTGTTGTTGTGCCCCGGCGGGTTGGCCGGTTGGCTTGATTTCATTGTGTGGGGCCCTTTTGAGGCCCAACGGGAAAAAAGATTAGATAGCTTTTACATCATCGTCAATGGTCCGAGATCACACATTTCTCGACAGATTTGAAAAATTTAATGCATACAGGCAGATAGCTCCACTTTACGTAAACGTTAATTTTACAGATCCGGAACGGGTTACCGGTTTCGGCATATTCATCAGTCAGGAATCCATCTATGCCCTTTGCAAAAAGTCTGATCATTTTCGTTGTTATTCTTGTAGCAGGGTGTACCGGTGTGCCTGAGGGCATTGACCCTGTCAGTGAGCTGGATGTAAAGCGCTATGAAGGCACCTGGTATGAAATCGCCCGACTGGACCATTCATTCGAGGAGGGGCTGTCCAACGTCACAGCAGACTATGCAGTGCAGGATGACGGCAGCATTCAGGTGATTAACCGGGGTTATTCGGAAGAAGACGGCCAATGGGAGGAAGCCGAGGGTCGCGCGGTTTTCGTCAGTGACGAGCGTAATGGGCACCTGAAAGTGTCATTCTTCGGCCCCTTCTACGCGTCTTACGTGGTATTCGGACTTGATGACGATTATGAGTATGCTTACATCACCGGTTACGACCGGGATTACCTGTGGTTTCTTTCCAAAACGCCCACCGTGGACGACGAAGCTCTGGCCGCGTTCAGAGAGGAAGCAATAGCGAAGGGCTTCGACCTTGAGGAACTGATCGTGGTTGATCAGGGCCGCAATCGGTAAATCCTCAGGGGCGGCTGACTTAAAAGGGTAGATGGCCGGTTTTGACCCAGATAACGGTTTCCTGATCCACAAACGGATAATGCTGGCTCATATGAGGGCTGCGCATCCAGGTACCGGCAGGATAGCGTCCGTTTTCGTCACAAAACTCGCCGGAGAGTACCAGTATTTCTTCGCCACCAAAGTGACGGTGAGGCTGGAACTTCTCATGTGCAGGCCATTTCACCAGCGCCACGTGTTCATGTTCGAACTCATGCAATGGCATCACCTCAAGGCCGCCAATGCCAGGCAACCACTCGGCACTGTTGGTATTGATGCGGACGGTAGCGGTGTCACGTTCATCAAACTGGTGAAGCTTTACAAACAGCACACAGCCCTCCTTGCTGAAAGGGGCATGGCCACTGCCGGGCGGGTTGCGCAAGTAAGAGCCTTCGCCATAATCACCGGTTTCGTCGGAAAATACGCCTTCGAGTACCAGAATTTCTTCGCCAAGGGGATGTTCATGCCGGCTGAAGCTGGCGCCGGGCTGGTAACGGACAATGCTGGTGGCATGGCCACGCTCCGCTTCCTCGCGCGCCAGGGGTTTACGGAAAACCCCGCCAGACGGGCTGGAAATCCACTCCTGATCAGGCGTATGGATAACCACTTTCTGGCTGAAGTCCATGTTAAGCATGACGATCTCCACCATCCTTACTTGATCAGTTTCTGGACGTCCCGGAAGCATGGATGCTCGCAATGTTGCATCCATTCAAAGGCCACCATTTCCACCGTCACAATGGTTGCCCCGGCCTGCTGCAGGCGTTCCAGGGCAGCATCGCGGTCATTTTCATGACGAGACCCGGTTGCATTCTCCACTACCCAGACACCAAAACCTGCCGCCAGCAGGGAAAGGGCTGTTTGCAACATGCAGATGTGGGCCTCGCAGCCGCCAATGATGACCTGCTTGCGGTCGTCGGACATCGCATCCACCAGGCCGCCGCCACAGGCGTCAAAATGAATCTTTGTCACCGTCTGGTCAGCAAGTGCGGCGACGTCGTCATCGTTGTGGCCCAGTTTTTCGGGAATCTGTTCTGTGGCAATCACGGGCACGTTCAATAGCTTCGCAATTCGCGCGAGTCGCACACTTTCAGCCAGTACCGAATCACCATGGCTGATAGCAGGCATCAGCTTCTTCTGAAGGTCTACCAGTACCAGTGTCGATTGCTCGGCATTCATCAGCATGGCGGTCTTCTCCTCATTGCGGTCGGGGCGTGTGTTATCCCCAGTATTGCACAAACCTGTCACCGGTTTCTGCGGCTTGTTGGCTACCAGGTGTCGACCATTGGACTGCGGCCGCCACTGAGCGATTCGGGATCGACCGAGTTCAGACCCCGGATCAGCCAGTCCCGGGTTTCGGCGGGGTCAATGACTGCGTCGATTTCCAGGAAGCTGGCCATGCTGACCCCCTTGCCCCGCTCGTAGAGTTGTGCCACCAGTTTGTTGAACAGGGCGTTACGTTCGTCCTCGTTCTCATGAGCTGCGAGCTCCTTGGCAAACCCGAGACGGACTGCCCCCTCAAGACCCATGGCTCCGAATTCACTGCTGGGCCAGCCGATGGTAAACATGGGTGCATGGAAACTGCCGGCGGCCATGGCCTGAGCGCCAAGACCATAACCTTTGCGTAGTACCACCGTAAAAAACGGTACCTTCATGCTGGCAGCGGTGACGAACATCCGAGACACATGGCGCACGGTGGCCTGTTTTTCCGCCTCGGGGCCGACCATAAAACCCGGCGTGTCACACAGGGAAATCAAGGGTAGGCCGTGCGCGTCGCAAAGCTGCATGAAGCGGGCAGCCTTGTCTGCGGCAACTGCATCGATGGCGCCGCCCAGGTGCATGGGGTTATTGGCAATAAGTCCGAAGGCCTTGCCACGGATTCGTACCAGGGCGGTAATCATTCCGGGTGCGAAATGCTTGCGAAGTTCAATCACGGAGCCCTGGTCTGCCAGGGTTTCGATGACCTTGCGGATGTCGTATACGCGGAGACGGTTTTCCGGGATCAGATGCCGTAATTCTCGCTGGTCTGCGGCGTCACTCGCCGGTAGGTCACCCTGAAAACATGCCAGGTACTGTTTGGCGATCCGGGTGGCATCTGCCTCGTCCCTGGCGACGATATCCACCACGCCATTGCGGCTCTGTACAGACACCGGCCCGACTTCTTCTGGCATGAAACGGCCAAGCCCGCCGCCTTCAATCATCGCCGGCCCCGCCATGCCAATGGTGGCATTGTCAGTGGCAATGATAACGTCACAACAGCCCAGCAGGGCGGCGTTACCAGCAAAACAACGTCCGGACGCAATGCCTACCAGGGGCACGTTCCCGCTGAGCCGCGCCATACGCATGAAGGTGGTGCAATCGAGCCCGGCCACACCAACCCAGTCCACATCGCCGGGGCGGCCACCACCCCCTTCGGTGAAAAACACCAGAGGCAGGCGCTGTTTTTCTGCCAGTTCCAGCATGCGGTCGGTTTTCTTATGGTTCATCACTCCCTGCGTGCCAGCGAATACGGTGTAGTCGTAGCTCATGGCCATGCAGCGGGCAGTTTCCGGGCCGAAATGGTCGCCGTTCACCATGCCGATACCTGCAATCAGGCCGTCGGCCGGGCTGAGAGCCTGAAGCTCCTCCGGGCTGCGCCGTGTACGTTGTGCAGCAAGGGCCAGTGCGCCGTATTCCATGAAGCTGTCATCATCAAGCAGATCAGCCAGGTTTTCCCGGGCAGTTCTCTGGCCGGTCTTGCGACGTTTTGCCGTCGCCTCGGGCCGGTTTTCGTCGGCAAGCTGCTCGTGGAGGGATAGCACCTGCTGCAGGTCCGCGCGGATGCGTTCCATGTCAACGGTTTCTTCCGTATCGACTTCAGCGGCTTTAACATCCGCGGGTTCAATGAAAATCAATGGATGCTGTTCAAAGACGGTATCGCCAGGTCCGACGGCTATGGAGATGACCTGACCACTTTGCCCGGCCTTTATCACCAACTCCATTTTCATGGCTTCGATGACAGCAACTGGCTGGCCTTCAACCACCATCTGCCCGGGGTGAACATCAATACTGATCACAACACCCTGGGCCGGTGATGTAATGGATTCGGCCCCCTCGGGACTGCTCGGCGGGGTCTGGCCAGGATCCTCCATTGGCGTTGCTTCGCTGAAATACAGGTTTGGATGCAGGGACGTCTCGTCGGGGACGAGTTCCGCCATGTGCGTATCAACAAACCGGGTTGAAAGATCGTATGCCTGCACCTGCTTGTGTCTGAGCAGGTTCTGAAGAAATGCAATATTACTGGGAACGCCTTCCAGCCGAAATTCGCACAGGGCACGATAGGCACGGCGGAGCAGGGTGGGGAAATCACCTTCGGAATGGACTACCAGCTTGGCCAGCAGGGAATCATAGGCCGGGCTGGTGGTGTAACCGCTGTACCCGTAGCCGTCCAGCCGTACGCCGGGACCCGAGGGTGGCTCGTAGATGGCTATCCTGCCTCCGGCGGGTTTGGTGCTGCAATCTTTTGCCATGGTTTCGAGGTTGATGCGAAGCTGAATGGCCTGGCCCCTGGGCTCCGGAGCGCTGGTAAGGCCAATATCAGCGAGTGACATACCCGCCGCCACCCGAATCTGTAGCTGAACCAGATCCAGCCCGGTGATTGCCTCGGTGATCGTATGTTCAACCTGTAGGCGGGGATTGGCTTCGAGAAATACATACTGGCCAGCTTTGGCGTCCACCAGGAACTCAATGGTACACAATCCGCGATATCCTACGGCACGTGAAAGCATCTCGGCATCCGCCAGAAGCCGGGCCCTCAGCGTCGGATCCAGGCCTGGCGCAGGTGCTAACTCAATCAACTTCTGGTTGCGTCTCTGGAGGGTGCAGTCCCGCTCCCACAGATGCGTCACACCAGTGCCGTCGCCAATGATCTGGACTTCAATGTGACGGGCGTTGGGGATCAACTGCTCAACGTAGAGGTCTCCGTTGCCGAAAGCCGCAGATGCCTCCGATTGGCACCGGTTGAAAGCAGACTCAAGCTCGTCGAGGGAATGAACGGGCCTCATGCCCCGGCCTCCGCCACCGGCGATGGCCTTGAGCATAACGGAGCCATGTTCCCCCAACGATTTCATGAAAGACCTGGCTGAGGTCAGGCTGGTTGGTTCGTTGGTACCGTGAATCAACGGCACACCGTGCTTTTTAGCAAGCTGACGGGCACTGGCTTTGTCTCCGAAAACATCCAGCGCCGCCGGCGAGGGGCCGATAAAGAAGATGCCCGCAGTCTCACACTGGCGCGCAAAATCCGCACTTTCACTCAGGAACCCATAACCCGGATGAATGGCGTCACAGTGATAGTCCCTGGCAATGCCGATCAGCTGCTCCCCGTCCAGATATGCTGCGACTCCGGCTTTGTCCAGCGCCGCTGCGGCATCTGCCTTGCGCACATGAAGCGACTGGCTGTCGTCCTGGGCATAGACTGCCACGGTGGGGATGTCGAGCTCCGCGGCGGCACGGGCAACACGGATAGCAATTTCGCCTCGATTGGCAATCAGCAAGCGTTGGAAGGGCATGTAACGGGGTATCCTTATCTGGAATGTTGTTCCTGGTACTGATATTGCGCGCTAACACAGTAGCCTAGCCCGCTGGAGCCAGCGGTTGAAGTGATCTTTACTTATCCCTGAATATCAACGGCATTGATTGTGCTGAATCTGTTCAACCGGTAGCCGTAAAAGGAATTCAGGCGAGGAGTTTGAAAATTGGAGTTGCCAAACCGCGATAAAACCATTAGAGTTTGCGCCCTCAAATGAGCGACGACGTTGCTGATTTGGAACAGTTTATTGGAGAGGTGGCCGAGTGGCTGAAGGCGCACGCCTGGAAAGTGTGTAAACGTTAATAGCGTTTCGAGGGTTCGAATCCCTCCCTCTCCGCCAATAACAAACCCCAGCAGAAATGCTGGGGTTTTTTATTGGCCGATTGGGCGATTGACAGCTCGCAAACGCCTCTCCCTCTTGATTGCGTACATTTTCTCGTCAGCTTTTTTCAGCAAGGCCTCCGGATCTCTCACCCCTGGATCTGACGTAACAACCCCCACGCTTGCTCCGGCATAGTTGATTGCTGTGGTTCCGAGATTAAACGTGCCCCTGGTCAGATCCTCCAGCCGCATGCGGATGGCGGTTCGGCCGTTTTCGTGGTCGCCGGAACATGCGCCACCGAATACCACAAACTCATCACCACCGATTCGTGCAATGAAGTCTCCCTCACGCATTCCGTTTTTCAGAGACTTTGCCATCTCGATGAGGAAACGATCCCCGGCGTCGTGTCCGTATTCATCGTTGATGGACTTGAAACCATCCAGGTCAATGAACGCGAGGTGAACAACGTTTTTGGAGCGATCGGCATTGGCCATTGACCGTTTCAATTCGTTCTCCATGGCACGGCGGTTGGGGATGCCGGTGAGTGGATCGGTCAGTGCAAATTCGGTCAGGGTAATATGTTCACGCCTGAGGGTTGCCAGCAACTGGTCTCTTTCCAGTTGCCGGGCAATGAGTTTGCTGAACATGGTCAGTATACGGCGTGCATGATCCGATACCATGACTTTGCCCCGGCTCGCGCCGCAGAGGGTGCCATACAGTTCGTTGTCGCCGACACAGACCGGCTCGCTGATGTAAGTTGTCAGTCCAAGCGCCCTGGCAGCCTCGGAATCTGCCCAATCGCGACTGACGTTATCAGAATACATTTGCCCTTCGTCCAGAGCGCGTTTACACAACGTGTCTCCCCACGGAACCGTCAGGCCCTCGGGAATATTGAGTGCTTTGCTGTTGCGGGAGAAGACAATGCGTTGGACGCCATTTTCCTGGTCTACTGAGGTCAGGTAAGTGGACTCCAGGCCCGTTATGGCTTCCAGGAGCTCGAGAAGCGACCGCACCAGAGATTCAAGGTCGTCCCCTTCAGCGACAGTCAGGGCCAGTTTGTCCAGAATGCTGTTCATGTGCATCACCGATCACTACCCGGAGTAAAGCGCGATTCTGCCTGCTCGGGATTGGATGAATTTCCGAAGCCTGGTTCACAGTGTAAATCCTGTATCTTGTTTATGCATTAGGCGTGTTCAGGCAATTCCGGCGCTGCGTAAAACAAACACACCAACTGTCACCGTCACGCTGGCCATGAGTGTGGAGAGCGCTACGATATTGGCTGCAAGGCGATCATTACCACCCAATGCCTTGACCATCACAAAACTGGCGGCCGCGGTCGGGCTGGCGAAAAACAGGAACATCAGCCCCAGCTCCCTGCCCTCGAACCCGGCCAGCCAGGCCGCCAGTGTGCACAACACCGGTAGTGTGACCATCTTCATGATACTGGCGCTGACAGCCAGTTTGCGATCATTGCGCATGGCACTCAGTGACAGAGTGCCGCCGATACACAGCAGCGCCAAGGGCAGGGTGAGGGAAGCGAAGTAATCACCGCTGGTCATCAGCCAGGCCGGGAGGGCCAGGCCAGACCATGCAAAAGGAACCGCAATTACCACCGCCAGAATCAGGGGGTTACGAATGATATCCCCGAGAATGCGAGCCCAACTGGCGGTTTGCCCCGGTTGATAGGTGGTCAGCACGATTACCGAGAGGGCGTTGTAGGAAATGATGACCACGCCCAGCAAGAGTCCGCCCGCTGACAGGCCGTAACCGCCGTAGAGGCTGGCGGCCAGCGCAAGGCCAACGATGCCGCAATTACCCCGGAATGCCCCCTGAACATAGACGCCCCGATCCGCCATCGGAACAGTGCGCAGCGCCCATAGCCAACAGAGCATAAAGCTGGCGAACGTCGCAACCACGAAGAACCCCAGCAGAGCGGGATTGAGGGTAGTTTCCAGATCGGCTCGCACGATGCTGAGAAACACCAGCGTCGGCAGGGTGGCACGGAAGACCAATGCCGACGCGGTATTGATGAAGGCGGAATCAATCCAGCCCAGGCGCCTGAGGCCAAGACCGATGAACACCATGGCGAAAACCGGCAGAGTGGTCTCAAGAGTGTTTAGGAAGGTTCCGAGTAGCGTCATCCTGGCGGCGGTTACCGAACCTCGAAGCCGGTGAATTCACCGGTTGCGGCGCCTTCGGTGGCATTGACCATGTCCACTTCGGCCGCTGGCGGACCGTCGTGGCACCATTGCCTGAAGGAAGTCAACTGTGCCGGGGAACCCTCGGCCACCAGCTTGACGCGCCCGTCGGACAGGTTTTGCGCGTAGCCAGTCACGCCAATCTGCTGTGCTTTTTCCGCCGCCGATGCCCGGTAGTAGACGCCCTGAACCTTGCCACTGATCAGCATGGTCTGCCTCTGATTGCTCATGGTTTGGCTCCTCCTATAATCGGATGTCTGTTTACAGTTTACGCCACACCAGCAATCGGTTGTTGGCGGGCATCTCGAGGTCGTTTTCAAGCCGGAACTCAACCTGTCGCGCCAGAGTTAGCAGATGATCCACATCGCGGATACCCATCTGCGGCGACTGCTGGCGCAGGTGCCGGTCAAACTGACGATTGCTGTCGCTGGTATGCTTTTTACCGTAGCTGAACGGGCCGTAAAGACAAAATGGCTTGCCTGATCCCAGTCGTTTGCCGAGGCCGGCAAACATGGCTTCAACTTCCTCCCACGCCATGATGTGCGCCGTGTTTGCAGAGTAGGCGCCATCAATACTGTCTAATGGCCAGATCTCCGACGCCACATTCAGTTCCAGGGGCGGGCGTACGTTGTGAAGGGCGGCATCCTCAATCCATCCGATACAGTGGTCGGTGGCACCGGGGCGATCACTCGGCTGCCATATCAGATGGGGAAGGGCCGCCGCAAAATGAACGGCATGCTGGCCCGTACCGGTACCGATTTCCAGTATGGTTCCCGGGTTGATGAATATGTCCCGGATGCGTTCGAGAATGGGTTGCTTGTTGTTTTCGCAGGCCTGGGAGTAGGGCTTGTCACGAGCCATGGTTTACGCCTGTATCAGATTCAGTTGCACGATGACCATGTAGGCTATCGTGCCAGAGGTAATTGATAAAAGCGCGTTGCGGCGCCACAGGTGGATGCCCACCACCAGTATGGCTGGTAACAGGGCGTCCAGCCCCGGCAAGGCGTTGTTCCAGGTCGCAGACCGTTGCAGGAAGACCGTTGCCAGCAATGCCATCACCGCCGCTGGGAGATAGCGGCCCAGATGACGAACCAGGGGATGCTCGGTGTGCCTCTGGAAGAATAGAAAAGGGATCACTCGGGTTGCGAAGGTCGCTGCTGCAGCGACGGCGATAAAGCCGGCCAGATACCAGGTGTCAGCCATTATTCACGCCCTCTGTTGGCTTCAGACCACGGTTTTTGTGGTAGTGCACCAGCAGAACCACGCTTACAACCACGATGGCGCCGACCAGCTGGTGGGCTGCTGGCAGAACGAGTATGGCGATGCCGGCGGCCGCAGCTCCCGTTGCGATGGGGAAAATATCCCCCAGAGCCTTGAACTGTTCAATGGTCAACACGATGAATAAGGCCACCAGCGCAAACTCGATGCCAGTGCTGTCAAAGGCCACATTGGCACCCAGCAGTGCGCCCAAAGCGCAACCAGCAACCCAGTAACACTGGTTGAAGAGCGTGATGCGAAAATCCACTGTCTGTTCATAGTGCTTGTCACCAGTTCGCCTCCGGCTCGTGAGCAGGGAATAGGTCTCGTCTGTGAGCCCGAAAATCAGATAGATCTTGCGCCATCCTGCGCCATGAAACTGGCCCAGCAGAGACAACCCGTAAAACAGGTGGCGGGCATTGAGCACGAACATGGCCACAAACACTTCCAAAAGGCCCGCACCAGCGGCAAGCAGGCTTACCGCCAGAATCTGGCCGGCGCCAGCGTAAATAAGGATGCCCATGACTGGCGCGGCCCACCAGGGATAATCCAGTTGCGTGGCAAACAGCACGCCGAAGGCCATACCCAGAGGCAGGTAGCCGAACAGGATTGGCAGCGTCAGACGGAAAACGGATTGGTTCATAGGGCCCCGGACATATGAAAGCAGGGCATGATAGAGAATCGTGGGGGTATTGAGAAGTCGGGCCTTCTACATCCGCCTCAAACCCATTACCATTACCGGTTTGAGGCGGAGCAGACCATGACCGATAAAACAGGCCAGGAGCCGCAGCCAGACCCACGGGAAGAGAAATTCGTAGTAGACGCGCAGCTGCTCTCGGGAGATCAGCTTGACGGACTCGTTGATGAGTACTGCACTCGTTATCACGGGCTCAATGATACAGAAAACCCCATGTCAGAGCGGGAACGTGTGAAATCTGCAGTCCGGCGTGGGGATCTGGTGGTCTGGTTTGATCCGGTTGAGAATACCGCAAGCCTGGGTGTGCCGGTATAAAGCGCGTGACAGGGTCCCGGTGTTAATGGATGCACCTACCGCCGGGCACCCTTAACCGGTACAATTCGATAATTCTAATAAAGCCGCATGCGAGGTGAGTTTTGATCAGGGTATTGGTTGTAGATGACCATGAACTGGTCAGGTCCGGTATTACCCGGATGCTGGCGGATAACCCCGATATTGACGTGATTGGCGAGGCTTCCTCCGGTGAGGATGCCATCGACTTTGTGCGCAAAGACAGCCCGGACATCGTGCTGATGGATATCCGCATGCCGGGCATTGGTGGGCTGGAAGCAACCCGCCGTATTCTTCGTATTGATGATGCTGTTCGGGTGATAGCCGTAACGGCCTGTGCCGACGACCCCTATCCCACGCGGGTCATGCAGGCAGGCGCATCCGCCTATATCACCAAGGGTGCCGATATCAAGGAAATGGTGCGAGCCATTCGCATGGCCCACTCCGGGCAGCGGTACATCAGCCCTGAAATCGCCCAGAAGATGGCGCTGAAACAGCTCGGCGGCGGCGATGCACGGGACGAAGATGGCGAATTAACGCTTTTCGACCGGTTGTCCGAACGGGAAATGCAGATTGCGCTGATGGTGGTGGATTGCCAGAAAGTGCAGGATATTTCCGACAAGCTCTGCCTCAGTCCCAAAACCGTAAACAGCTACCGCTATCGCATTTTCGAGAAGCTGGAGATCTCCAGTGACGTTGAGTTGGCGCTGATGGCGGTCAGGCTCGGGTTGCTTGATGCCGACAAGGTCTGATTCTCCAGCCGATACTGCCGAGGCAGAGAGCAACAGGGAGTTCGATACCAAAAGCTTCCTCAAACAACTGACTGAACGGCCCGGTGTCTACCGTATGTACGACACCAACGGCAATGTGCTGTACGTCGGTAAAGCCCGTAACCTCAAAAAGCGGGTAACCAGTTACTTCCGTAAGTCGGGCCTGGCCCCGAAAACCGAGGCTCTGGTTTCCCGGATCAACTCTATTGAAGTGACTATCACCGGCAGCGAAACGGAAGCGCTGCTGCTTGAGCAGAATCTGATCAAATCTCTGCGGCCGCCCTATAACATTTTGCTGCGGGACGACAAATCCTATCCCTATATCTACCTGTCATCACACGATGATTACCCGTCGCTGACCTTTCGTCGTGGACGCACAAAAAAGGGTGGCGGTACCTGGTACGGTCCGTTTCCAAGCTCCGGTGCGGTCAAGGAAAGTCTTAATATTCTACAGAAGATATTTCGTATAAGATCCTGTAGTGAAAGCTATTTCAGAAATAGAACCCGCCCGTGCCTGCAGTATCAGATCAATCGGTGTACCGCCCCATGTGTGGAGTTCATTACGCCGGAGGACTACCGGGAAGATATGCGCCACGCCACCATGTTCCTGGAGGGTAAAAACCCAGCCATTCTGAAGGACCTGATGGCTGCGATGGAAACGGCCTCAAAAAACCTGGAGTTCGAGAAAGCGGCTGCCTACCGGGATCAGATCAATCACCTTCGCCACGTACAGGAACAGCAAAGCGTGGACGGCGAGGGCGGTGATGCGGATGTTGTCGCGATTGCCCAGGACGCCGGAGTGGTCTGTATTGTTGTTATTATCGTGCGCGGTGGTCGTGTGCTGGGCACCAAGGATTATTTCCCGAGATACAGCATCGAGCAGTCAGAAGGCGAACTGTTAAGCGCCTTCCTTGGACAGTATTATTTCGGCGGTAGCACCCGGCGGGAAATTCCCCCGGATATTCTGGTTCCTGTTGATGTGGACGGGCAGGAATTGTTGTCACAGGCGTTAACGGAATTGGCAGGGCGCGATACGCGTGTCCGCAAGAATGTGCGCGGCGAGCGCCGGCGCTGGCTGGAACTGGCGATGACCAACGCCCGCCAGACCTTGCTGTCTCACCTTGCCAGCAAGGAAACCGTCTATCGTCGCCTTTTGGCGTTGCGTGACTTGCTGGACCTGGCCGAGACACCGTCCCGCATGGAATGTTTTGATATCAGCCACAGCCATGGTGAAAACACGGTCGCATCCTGCGTGGTTTTCGACGAGAATGGGCCCCTGAAAAGCGACTATCGCCTGTACAATATTGAAGGCGTTACCGCCGGGGACGACTATGGCGCCATGCGCCAGGTGCTGACAAGGCGCTACAAACGCATGGTGGCAGGTGAAGGCAAACGCCCGGACCTGGTATTCATCGACGGTGGTAAGGGGCAGTTGAACATTGCCCGGGAAGTGTTTGATGCGCTTGAAATTACCGATATTCCGCTGATCGGCGTGGCCAAGGGTGTGACACGGCGTGCAGGCATGGAGCAGTTGATCGATGCGATGACTGGCGACCTCTACCGGGTGCCGGCCGATTCTCCGGCGCTGCACCTTATACAGCACATCCGGGACGAGTCACATCGCTTTGCAATTACCGGTCATCGTGCCCGGCGTGACAAGAAACGCCGGCAGTCTACCCTTGAGGGTATCGAGGGAGTCGGGCCCAAGCGACGCCGAGACCTGATTCGTTACTTTGGTGGCATTCAGGAACTTCGAAAGGCCAGTGTCGACGAAATGTCCAAGGTTCAGGGAATCAGCAGGAATCTGGCAGAAACCATCTACGCAGTATTGCATGACGAATAGGGACAGCATGAATCTACCGAATATCCTCACACTTTCCCGCATCCTGATGATTCCGGTTTTTGTGATCATCTACTACCTGCCCGCTCAATGGAGCTATCTGGTCAGCGCGGGTATTTTCGGCCTCGCAGCGGCTACTGATTGGCTGGACGGCTATCTGGCAAGGAAACTGGACCAGAGCACGCCTTTTGGCGCTTTCCTGGACCCGGTGGCGGACAAGTTGATGGTGGCTGTTGCGCTGACAGTGCTGATCGAGTCCCATGCCAGCTTTATTCTCACCATTCCGGCCACGGTGATTATCGGTCGGGAAATCGTGATTTCTGCATTGCGGGAATGGATGGCGGAAATCGGAAGCCGGGCAAGCGTAGCGGTGTCCTACATCGGAAAAATCAAAACCACGGCACAGATGGTAGCCATTATCATGCTTCTGGCGTTTCCGCCGGGCGTGGTCTGGACCTATGTCGGAACAGTGCTTCTGTACGTGGCTGCAGTGCTGACTTTCTGGTCAATGATTCTCTATCTCAAGGCTGCCTGGCCTGACCTGTTTCCTGAAAAAGATACAGGCTGACACCCCTCAGATCTGAGCCACCGCCCAGTCAATCACTTGCCTGGCCAGTTCATCGCTGGCCTGCCCGAAAGCCTCCACCACACTTTCGATAGATTCTCCGCCCGCCAGTTGGCTGGTTTCGAATCGTTTGCTTGCAACGGGTTTTCGGCTGCGCTCGTCAATCAGCTGCATGTTCAGTTCCAGATGGATAACCGGTTTCCCATGTTTATACTCGGCCTGGAACCGGGTGAGATCGCCTGTCAGTGTAAGGTCACTCTGAACTGCGCTGGTATCGGTCACCACCGTTGCCACCCGCCCGTCCACTCGGAATGCCTCGAGCAGATACGTACCAACAAGTACCGGCGCCCGGTTGCTCCAGCGGGAACCCTGATAGGCACGGATTTCGTGAGGAGTCGGTTTGACCAGAATGCGGGGGCTGTCAATGGGCGCCACCGCCAGAGGTGTGGATACACGTAAAATACTATCGATGGGTTCGGCAGTGGTCTCTGGTGCTGTTGGTTCCGGTAACTGAAAAATCTGATGGGCCGGCGGGTCCGGAAACACGGTGCAGCCGGCCAGCGCCATTGTCGTCGCGGTGGCAATCAGTAAACGTGTTAATGCGATTGTCACGGGTTAAACTCCTGGATTGGGTCGCGACCCAGCAACAGGCCGGCTGGGTCGTCTTCGAATCGGTAGATCACACTATTAAGGCTGCGCAGGGTGTTGCGCAACTCCCGCATCGCGGGAGCCAGTTCAGCGGCACCCTGCATGCCCTGGTCCAGAGCGCCCTCATTCCTGGCGGTAAGCTCTTCCAGGCGGGTGGTTGCTGCCTCCAGAGAGTTCATGGCGTTTTGTGCGGTGGAAAAGAGCTGTCGGCCTTCGTTATCAAGCATGGAATTCGCGGTTTCGCCGAAGCGGCGGAACGTTTCCAGTGTGTTTTCAGTCTGACCACTGAGTTGATCGAAACTGGCCACCAGTCTGCTGAGCTCTTCCCGCTGTTCCAGAAGGCCGGATGACAGGGTCCTGATATTATCGAGGCTGCGCGTCAGGTTGCGTGCATTCTCCGGAGAGACCATTGCATTGGCGTTTGTCAGAACCAGGTCCAGTTTGGCAAAAAGCTCTTCACTGGTTTGCATGATTGTACTAAGTGCAGAGGGTTCTGCCTCAATGGTAGGTGGAGAATTTCGATTGCCTTCCAGTGTCCGGCTATCCGGTGTTCCGCCTTTGAGTTCAATGCTCATACTTCCGGTTATGTTGGTCAGGGCGAGACCGGCCCGGGTATCTTCCTTGATCGGAACGTCACTGTAAACGCGTATAAGTGCTCTCACATTGCGGGGATCTTTTGGGTCCAGCCTCAGCGCGGACACATCGCCCACCTCTATCCCGCTGTATTTGACCGGGCTCCCCTCGGACAGCCCACTCACGCCCCGATCAAAAACCACTTCATACCAGGCATACTCACGGTCGGTGCCGGTTTTGGCCAACCACAGCGCGAAAACCAGAGCGCTGGCCAGGAATAGCAACGTAAACAGCCCGATCAGGACATGGTGTGCTTTGGGTTCCATCTCAGCAATACTCCTGATTCATCCGACTTCTCCGCCAGTTACCAATCGCGACCGGTTTGCAGCCCGGCCTCGCGGACCGTGGAAATAGTCACGGATCCAGGGGTCATCGGTGTTTTCGACGGTCTCCAGTGGACCTTCAACCAACACCCGTTTGTTCGATAATACCGCCACCCGATCGCAGGTGCTGTATAGCGTATCCAGATCATGAGTCACCAGAAACACACTGAAGCCCAAGGCATCACGCAGCGTAACGATCAGCCGGTCAAATGCCGCTGCACCGATCGGGTCAAGACCTGCCGTGGGCTCATCAAGAAACAGAATCTCTGGATCCAGTGCAATCGCTCGTGCCAGTGATGCCCGTTTTACCATGCCACCGGACAGCTGCGCAGGCACCATGGTAGATGCATTCGCAGGCAGGCCCACCAGTGCCAGCTTTACCC
This sequence comes from Marinobacter sp. ATCH36, assembly GCF_023555055.1. Lineage (GTDB taxonomy): Bacteria > Pseudomonadota > Gammaproteobacteria > Pseudomonadales > Oleiphilaceae > Marinobacter. The sequence continues at coordinate 341,527 of NZ_JAMJPL010000003.1, read as the reverse complement.
TTGCGAGATACTCCGCGTCCTCTCTGGAGAGCCTGGCGTGTTCGATCAGCGGCAGTGCAACGTTTTCCTGTAGAGTCAGCGACGTAAAGAGGGCGCCACCCTGGAATAGCACGCCGAAGCGCCGCTCAACCCGGGATCGCTGGTCCGCAGAGAGTGCCCGCAACTCGTGGCCGAAGACCTCAATGACTCCTGAATGGGGCTCGTGTAGTCCAACAATACTGCGTAACAGCACCGACTTACCGGTTCCCGATCCGCCCACCACACCCAGTATTTCCCGGCGATAGAGCTCAAGATCAAGATTCGTGTGGACCTCGTTAGCCCCAAACCGGTTATTAAGCTCCCGGACCCTGATAACCACATCCTGTTGCGAGGCCTGTTGATTCACCAACCCATCTCCATGAAGAAAATTGCAGCTATGGAGTCCAGCAGGATTACCATAAAGATTGACTGTACCACGGCGGAAGTGGTGTGCTCACCGACGGATTCCGCGCTGCCGCTGGCCTTAAAACCCTCAAGGCAGCCGATCACTGCGATAACAAAGGCAAATACCGGGGCCTTACCAAGCCCGACCAGGAAGTGAATTGGGCCCACATCGTTCTCCAGAATGTTAATAATCTGTGGGATGGAAATATCCAGTACCGTTAGACACACCACTGAACCGCCAATGATGCCGCTGATCATACCGACAAAGGTCAGTATGGGCAGGGAGATAACCATTGCCAGCACACGTGGAATAACCAGAAGTTCAATCGGGCTGAGACCGAAAGTTCTGAGGGCATCAATCTCCTCATTCGCTTTCATCGACCCAAGCTGTGCCGTGAAAGCGCTTGCCGTTCTGCCTGCCAGCAGGATGGCTGCCAGCAGCACACCAAACTCCCGCAGAAAGGAAAACGCCACCAGGTTGACGGTATAGATGGTTGCGCCAAACTGATCCAGAACGGTGGCACCCAGAAACGCGACTACCGCACCCACCAGAAAGGTAAGCAGGGCCACAATCGGCAGAGCGTTTAGCCCGGTCTGGTGAATGTGTGCAACCAATGACGTCATGCGCCAACGCCAGGGGGTGGGCAGAATAGCGCCCAACGTCGCGAGGATCTGCCCGGTGAAACCCATCAGCAAACGTTGCTGCGCCCAGTAATCGGCAACCTGACGTCCAACTTGCGCGAGAAAAGCGACGACAGCTGACCCGCGGCGAGGTAATTCCTCATTCGGGCTGGAAAGAGCTTCGCCCACCAGGCGCAAAAGGTCCCGCCGCTCAGTCGGAAGTCCCGACTCTTCGTCAGTCAGCTCCACCAATCTTTTAGCACCCAGAAGATCAGCCAACAGGGAGGCTCCTGCTGTGTCCAGTGCTTCAATTGCCGTGAGGTCCGGAGATTGGCCCCCGGATTTCTGTGAGGCGAGGGCGGCAAACACTTCCTTTTTAAGCCTGGCATAATTCGGCAGCGTCCAGTCGCCGTTAACGACGAGGCGATCCGCTTCATAGGCGAGCTGGCCGGGTGATGACATCCGAGGTTCCTGTGCCCGTTTTCAGTCAATCTTGTGGTGTGTCCGTGATACTAGCTGGGATTCTACCATTGGGCTTCCGATCCTTGGGTGAAAAATAATCAAGAACCTGAGCTAAAACATAAAGTTGAAAAAAGTGGTTGACGCAAACGGACGAATCCGTAGAATACGCCCTCGTTGATCAAGCGGGAATAGCTCAGTTGGTAGAGCACAACCTTGCCAAGGTTGGGGTCGCGAGTTCGAATCTCGTTTCCCGCTCCAATTAACACAGTCTCTCAATGCCCACCTGAGAGCATAAAAGTATCGAATCCCCTTCGAGCTTTTACCGGCGCGGTGGCAGAGTGGTTATGCAGCGGACTGCAACTCCGTTAACGCCGGTTCGATTCCGACCCGCGCCTCCATTTTTACCGATTAAAATCAACATTTTACGTCCATCGATTTTAGTTGCATTCCTGACCCAAATTAAACCCAAATTAAACCCAAAGTATTATCCGCCTCGTCGAGTTGCCTCTGGGCGAGTCATTGATCAGTTCACCATATAATTTGGCCGCCGTTTTACACAATAGTTTGCCCGTCTCTGACCCAACTTCTTTGCTATGACCACAAAGCGGACCTTTTTCGCGGTCCAAAATAGTGCTTTACAAGCAGCAATTTGCCCAAGTAGATTCTGAATAAACACATAGTTACAAGGGCAGAATGCATCGATTCAATGCTTGGAGGTCTCGTTGAACCCGTGGAGGCCAGGCGCATTTATCCCGATCCAGATCTTCAACGCATTGTTTTTTCTAGTTTTTTTGACAAACGTTTACATATGTGGTCTCATCTAGTTTCAGATAAGCTGAGGCGCATTGTCACACAGAAGAAAGTCGCTGCTTCAGAAATGACTGGTTTGGTAGCTTAATGATAGCATCACGATCTACTTTTTAGGATGGTCACAGTTCAGTGGCGGCAACTGCAGTATAGCCGGAATTCAAACCAATTTACTTTTAGACCAATCCCCCAAAAGGGAAATTATGATCGATTTTTCGGAACTTCCATCGAACGGTACGAAGTTTGAGCAATTGGTTCGAGAGCTATTTATCCGAAGTGGATTTGAAGTACATTGGACTGGCGTAGGACCCGATGCAGGTCGTGATCTTGTTGTAACTGAGAAAGCTGAGGGGCATCTAGCTCCGTTCAACAGAAAATGGCTGGTAAGCTGTAAGCATTATGCAAATTCTGGAAAATCTGTTGGACTCCAAGATGTTGCTGATGTAACAGATGCATGTGCGGCTGTTGATGCCCAAGGTTTTCTTCTAGCCTGTTCAACTCAACCCTCTTCAACAGTTGTTAGGCGTCTAGAAGAAATCAACGGGAACGGGAGAGTGTTGACTAAGTATTTGGATGGTGTAGAGATTGAAAAACGGCTTAATACGCCTTCCACCTTCCCCCTCATTAGCCTGTTCTTCCCTAAAAGTGCCGAAAACTTTAAATGGAAAATATACAACACACATACCCCTTCTTTTTGGGCGGCCAATTACAAGGACTACTTTTTGTATCTGGGATCGAGAACCGCTAACACCTTTCCAGAGCTAAAAGATGTTGAGGAAATTGTAAGGCGATTAGAGAGCGTAAAGTTGCCTGAAGGAGACAACTGGAACAGACACTTTATTAGGCCGAGAGCCGTTTACTTTGATAACAAGCATGAAAACTTCACCGTGTTCGCCGATTATTTATACCCTCGCGACAAAGAAGGTGACGTTGCCTCTCCCCAAGAAATTGATGAATACCTCAATGATGGTATGGGTCTGTATTCTGATGGGGAAGGAATGTGGTTTATTACGCATTGGGATATAAGATATGTACCATGCTGGCAAATTAGTGATCACTTTCACTTGGATCACAAAGAGTATTACGAGCCATATATGGATCGGTATCGAATAGGTTTTGCTAGAGATGAATTTATCAGCGAGATGTACCAAGGGTAAATGTTCATTTAATTGGCTGCACGACGACCGATTTTCCGTTGTTTGGCGGCTCCAAACCGGCGCGTAAGCCCGGCTTTAAGTAAAAAAGGAGAGGTAGAAGTTGATCTATGTTACGAGCCCGCTTTTTTGGTCTTTTAATCTTACATTGGTTTTGTTTGCGATGATTTTTGCAATGATGTTCGGAAAATCTAAGGGGCATTCTAAAAACAAAACATGGGCTTATCGAAATGCGGGTGGTGAGATCGCCTTCGTTTTCTTTCCTTTCGTGCTTTATTCAATTGCACACGGATTGAATGGATCAATTTTGAAATTTCTGACGACTCCCGAACTGCCAATGGCCGCTATGATCGTTTCCGGTATTGCCATGTTCAGCTTAGTAAAGGGAGCCGTAGCATCTAAAGGAAAGGTTGCGCCGGAAGCGTTTGTTGTTCTTATGATAGCATTTCTTGCTATCTTCATGAGCTGCGCCGGGTTGGTATTTTGGCTTACTCTCGAAGAATCGGTGTCACCGTGGTTTAGCGTCGCTAACTTTGTAGTCGTAATTTTTGCAGTTGGATTTTCCTTTGCTGTTAGTGCCGCCATGGCACATTTAGTTAAGAATCCCGAAGAGGTTGGCATCGAGCCTTGAGTAAAAGGACTTAACAAGATGGTCAACGGGGCGCTATATACGCTGCGCTCCGTTGGCACGCCATTACCACTGGCGATATGGCTTGCCGAAAATGGAAGATAGGATGAAATGGATAGAATCCCTGTAAACGACACGATCATTTACTCTTTGGCGCGTCTCGTTGACGACGCGCAAAAAGATAGGCGTGATCCAAGTCATTCAGATATTGAATTCCAACTTAACAGAGCTGCATTACACCGTGTCGATCCAAATAAAGATGGTTCACCTGTGGGCAAAGCCAAAAGGCTGCGCACAGTACTAAATTGGGCGATAGAGAACGAAATAGCCAAAGCAGAGAAATTGGCCGCTGGAATAATCTCCTCAGTTAAAAGCTGCGGTGGATTTCGGAATTCCTCACCTAACTTCGTTGGGGCTGACGCTATTGCCGATTTAAGTGCGGCTTTACGTCCAGAAGGTGTTGTATTGGGCGAAGATGGATCGATGTCCCCTGTTGCACTTGATAGCCTCTCAGGCCGAAATCTTAGCCAGGCTTTGCGTGGTTATGTAAATCGTGCAAAAAAAGGTATCGAAGACGCGGCGCTCGCAGTAGGAACAAGTAAAGATTTAATGGAAGCGGTAGCTGCTCATGTAATTCAGGAATTATGGGGCAGCTATCCGTCTACGGCCAACTTTCCAAGCCTTCTCGGGCAGGCATTTATTGCGCTTGAAATGGCTACTCCAGAGCAGATCCCTGCACAAGGGGAGCATCAGCGCTGTAGGATGGAGCGTTCACTCTATGAAACCGCATGCTCAATTAACAACCTTAGGAACAAACAAGGTACCGGGCATGGTCGTCCTTGGGTGCCCGATTTGAGGCCAGCTGAAGCAAAAGCAGCAGTTGAGTTCATAGGCACGATTTCAGAGCTTATGCTGGATAATCTTGAGAGGAAAAAGCCATAACAAAGCGTTGCGCCGGGGAAAGTCCACCACTTTCCCGGCGCGGTACGTCTCTAAACCGGCGGCTCTGCCTAGGCTCTATGAATAAGTTATGAATAAGAATTGCACGCATCCATATTTGAAATGCCTGAATCAATATGACTTGATTCGTAAATACCAGTGCGAGTTCTGTAAAGAGGTGATGATGTGCACCTGTGATAGGGAGCACGGCGAGCGGTTCTTGCCTCACCAGCTTAAATTTGGTTCCTGGTATGGTTCCAGAGTGAGGGTGCCCGTCACACTTGGATTCCAGGATAATACGTGTCCGGAATGCAGAGGAGAGAAGCCCGAAGCTGCTCCGAAAGCTCCTATGCATGGGGCAACATCGAAGATAGCTAGGTACTACTGGCGAGAGATATGTTTTGAGACCACCAAGAGATTCTACGATTCCCATCCAGAGATTGATCCGAACGACTATGGCCTATCTGAGTTTAGCTTTACGGAGGAACGGACGCTTATAGAAAAGCAAGTTATTGAAGAAATGAAAAGTCTTCATGAAATTTCCCCTAAATATCAATACAACGAGCTATCTCAGTCTGAAGTTATATCTCAAACGAACACCGAATTTGTTCTCGTCAATGCCGAGCACGTTAAAACTGAAGAGAGTAAAGTCGCTATTCGGGACGACAACGAACTCGTCACTGTAGAAGAGTTTGCATCTCGTTATTTTAAAAGTCTCGGATACAGTGTAATGCATGTTGAGAGTGTGCCCTTTCACGTTTTGTTCGGTATTTTCATGTTTCTTGTTATCCAAGATGTTGGGGATGAGAAAGGTCGATTCGTCCGGTTTGGAAGCAGAAACGATTTTGATAGCGGTAGGTCGGATGAAGGCCCTATATCTACCATTCTTCCAGATGACTTCGGAAGTAAATCGTACTACGAAAGACAAAAAGATTTGGTAAATTGGCACATAAGTGAATTAGACGATCCTGAATGGCTATTCGATTATTGGCTTGGTCATAGTTCTGACTTTAGGCAATATCTTTGGGCGCACCGTGATAGTGACGTTTCAAAAGCGAAAGAAGTAATGCGCGCACTCGGCTTGGAAAACTTAAAAAAGGTGCTCCATTACCTATCTATGGATTATTGGGGCAATTTTTGCGGATGGCCTGATTTGTTGGTTCACAATGACGATGAGATACGATTCGTTGAAGTTAAGTCAAAGAACGACAAGCTGAGTGAAGACCAGAAAAATTGGCTGTTGGGTAATCATGCCCACATGGGGTTTAATGCAACAATTTTTAAAGTTGGCAAAGCGTAACTATTTATTTTTGCAGGACAATTTTTCTAAATCTTCGTGGTTCCAAAATTGACGAAAAGCGTGGCGTTACCGCACCATCTCACGGTTCGCTTTGCGACCGAACTGCCATTTTATGTCTTCAACAGCTGGTCACGATATGACGATGCAGCTACCGGCCCGGAAAAAAGGTCCGCTTTCCAATGGTTCCGCAGTCAGAACTCCTCAAATGTCGCCATTCCGACCAGACTAGATTTCAAGGCCATGACCACAAAGCGAACTTTTCCTGCCGCGGAATTACGGTGTGCACAAAACACCAAGGTAAAATGATCGCGTGGCAAAAGTTTGAGCGGTGGTCTAAGCTACTGATTTACATTCTTATTGGGTTAAGCGGTATCGTTTCAAAAGAACCTAATCATAAAGCGGTCAAGTTTGTGCAATCGCTGCGATCTCAGTCCAATTGCTATTATCACAAAGGGAGGTAGACCAATGGCGTTGTCGGGTAGTTGTCTTTGCGGCGGGGTCCGGTACGAGGTGCATGGGCGACTCACCGAGGTCATTAATTGCCATTGCTCAATGTGCCGAAAACTTCACGCCTCGGCCTTTAGAACACGCGCCAAAGTGCAGGCCAGCGATTGGAGCATCGTCGACGGTCAGGATCTACTAAAATTCTATGAGTCGTCGCCGGGCGAGCATAAAGTTTTCTGCTCCACATGTGGATCGAGTATTTACACAAAATTCGACTCGAATCCTGAGTTCTATGCTTTTCCATTCGGCACCCTTGATAGCGATCCGGGAGTCCGTGCAGACCGTCACGTATTCGTGAAAAACAAAGCCCCGTGGTTTCAAATAACCGACGACCTGCCTCAGTATTCCGAGAATCCGTGAAGCAGTGATAACAAGGCCAGGCACAGTTGCGTCTACTACATTGCGGCTTCGCCTCCATTCTGTATAGCCGCGCATGCTGGCTGTCGCTAACTGTTACTGAAAAGGGGTTCCCATGAGCTATCAAGCCGTCAATTTCAAAAACAAGTTCGGCCTGTTCGATGAACAGTGGTCACCAAAGGTCATTGCCGAGATGAATGACTACCAGTTCAAGGTCGTCAAAATTGAGGGCGACTTTGTGTGGCATGACCACAAAGATACGGACGAAACATTTATTGTGCTTGAGGGTAGTCTGAGAATTGATTTCAGGGATGGGCATGTGGATCTATCGGAGGGCGAAATGTTCGTTGTTTCGAAGGGGGTTGAACATAAGCCTTATGCGGAGAGTGAAGCAAAAGTCTTACTGATCGAACCACGAGGAGTGGTTAACACTGGCGACGAATCCGGTAGCCAGACAGCAGAAGGCGATGTTTGGGTCTAGGCCAGTCAAAAAGGCAATTAAGTTCGGTTCCGGCCCGACAGCCGTCCACCGAACGTCCCTGTCCGGTTGCCACTTATTTCATTCGTTATAGAGACTAGGGAGGGTCAGATTTGGAGTTAGCTAACGTAGTCCCATGGGGTCGGTCTTTTGCCGAATACCAGGAAATGTTCGGATTGTCGTATGGCGACCTCAACCATCGAATTCTTGGTTGTGGTGATGGCCTCGCGAGCTTCAATGTAGAGGCAACAGACCGTGGGCACCAAGTTACGTCTTGTGACCCGGTGTATCAATTTCAGGCTGATGAAATACGCCGCCGGATTGAAGATGTGTACCCGGAAATCATGGCTAAGATGAATCAGGGAGCGAACAACTATATCTGGGAGTCACTGGGTAGCGTCGAGCGGCTTGGCGAGATCCGGATGAAGGCCATGTCGAGGTTCCTGTCCGACTTTGATGCTGGTTGCCGGCAAGGGCGGTATGTATCAGCATCGTTGCCTACGCTGCCATTCCCTGACTCCGAGTTCGATTTAGCGCTCTGCTCCCACTACCTTTTTCTCTACAGTGACCATGTAGATGGGGCGGCTCACCTGGCATCAATGCGGGAGCTATGCAGAGTTGCGTCTGAGGTCCGCGTCTTTCCTGTTGTATCGCTGGACGGAGCTACCTCGAAGCATTTGGATCAGGTCATGGCGGCATTATCCGCAAATGGTATTGATGTCTCGTTGCAGCCGGTCAGCTACCGGTTTCAAAAAGGTGCTACAGAAATGTTGGTGGCGAAGTCTGTATAACGAAGTCAGTCACGGCGACGCCTGCCATTGGGGCTTCGCTTCCATTTCGACAGCCGCATAGGCTGACGGTGTTAAATGCCTAGAGGGATCTATGTCAGAAATAGCCAAGACTCCTGAACCGCCTTACTACGCAGTCATTTTTAGCAGTCATCGTACAGAAGGAGACAATGGTTACGGGGTAATGGCTGAGCGGATGGTAGAGTTGGCTGCAACCCAGCCTGGATTCCTGGGTGTTGAGTCTGCCAGAGAGGATTTGGGTATCACGGTATCGTACTGGGAAAGCTTGGAATGCATCACCAATTGGAAAAGAAACGCAGAGCATCAGGAAGCTCAGCGATTAGGCCATCAAAAGTGGTACTCCAGCTTTCGGGTTCGTGTCGCGAGGGTGGAGCGTGATTACGGCATATGACCAATCAGTTCGTTCCGGCCTGCGGCGCCCATCGGACGCCTCTGCCGGCCCGCCGACTTTACCAGAATTAAGCTGTGACACGGACTCATGCCCATGAAGCAATACATGGTAATCGAGCGCTTCAAGCCCGGCTGTGTGAAGGCAGTTTACGAGAGGCTTAGCAGGAAAGGACGCATGCTGCCGTCGGGGCTTCACTATGTGAACTCATGGGTAAACAATGAGCTCGGAATTTGCTATCAGCTGATGGAAACCACCGATTTTCAATTGTTTAGCATATGGTCTAGCCACTGGAACGACCTGGTTGAATTTAACATTGTGCCTATAGATGACTCGTCTCAGAGTCAATAAAATGCTTACCATGCATTAAATTCGTTACCGCCTGCCGCCTCCACCAGACGCCCTAGTCGGGCGCTGTTTATGCACAGCGTTACAAGTCCAACTGAAAGGGAGTTCAAGTGGTTACCTGCTATCTAAAGTACGTTATAGATCCCTACAAAGCCGCCGAGTTCGAGCGCTACTCGAAAATGTGGATACCCTTGGTCGAGAAATTCGGTGGTCAACATCATGGGTATTTCTTGCCATCCGAGGGGGCCAACAATATCGCCATCGCGTTATTCACGTTCGAGTCGCTGGCAACCTATGAAAAATATCGTGAGGCTTCGTTCAAAGACTCGGATTGCCAAGCTGCCTTCAAATACGCCGAAGAAACTCGTTGTGTACTAAGCTGTGAGCGCAGTTTTATGAGGCCGGTTTTCGAGTAGGCTTGTAACAAGGCGATCAAATTAGTTCCGGCCTACGGCCCCCACCGGACGCCCTTGTCAGGGCGCCGTTTATTGCTGGCGTTAATAGGTAAAATATGGAAGTCGTCATCCAAGAAGAAGCAACAGGTTGCGGTATTGCCGCATCTGCTGCGCTCGCCGGTCTCAGCTATGGCGAAGCCAAAAATAGAGCCAGTGCACTAGGTATTTCTGCCTCTGACACTTCGCTTTGGTCGGACACAGAGTACGTTCGAAAGCTCTTGCGTGATTGCGGCGTATCGGTTTCTCCAACAGAGACACCATTTGAGTCGTGGGAACGTTTACCCGATAAAGCACTTTTGGCCATCAAGTGGAGAATGGAGTATGGCAAACCATTCTGGCATTGGGTGCTGTTCGTCAGAGAAGGCGGTCAAGCCATGGTGCTGGACTCCAAAAGGGCTCTGCGATCAAACGTTCGTCAAGATTTCGGGCGTATCAAGCCCAAGTGGTACATTGAGATTACCAATTAATAAGGCGCTGTAGTACAGGGAGAGCATTGAGTGATGATCGCCAGGGAATGGAAATGTCGGGTACCTGAACCTCACAGCAAGGGGTTCACGGCCTATCTCTATGAGACTGGCATTAAGGACTCCTCCGAAACCCCCGGCTTTCTCGGCGCCCAGATTTTCCATCGCACTGTGGCCGGCAAGGTGGAGCTTACCCTCATCACGTACTGGGACAAGATGGAGTCAATCAAGGCGTTTGCTGGCAACGACATTTCTCGGGCTCGCTTGTACCCGGAGGATGCGGTATACGAGCTTGAGCCTGACCTCTCAGTACAGCACTATGAGGTCATCGAACATCAGTTTTCGCCTGCGCAGCGGAGGTAGGCGGGTGCTAAAACCAGAAAGCAGGAGGTTGTATGCCATGGATGACACCAAAAACTATTTCCCAGTTAATTCTGTCCGCTTTGTTTGTTTTCTCCGGGCTTACACTGGCTGGAAAAGCGGATCCTGACGACTACATCGGAAGTAAACAATTGGTCTTGGAAGTCCGATACTGTGAATGCGAGGCGGCCAGCCTTGATGGTTCTCCATCCGATTTGTTAACGGCTTTTCTGGAGGAGTCGAGTATTCTGAAGGTCGCTGTGTCCCCCGAAGATAAGGGATTCGTCTCGACCCACGAAATTTCAGTCGGGTATGAATTCAATCGAGTCAAAGACTCATCCGGCAAATTCGAATTCAGTTACGCTGGCACGTACACCACACGTAACGGGAATAGCTCGGGCCAAGGGCAGCTATTGCTGGAGAAAGGCCAATGGGTAAACCTGTTTGGTTACCGTCACGAGAGTGAAAATGAATCGCTCCATACCGATGTCGCGGTGCGGCTGGTTAAGTCAGGTGGATCCTGATGTCAGGTTTGACCAAAACGCGTCACGCGGATGCCCTTTACGCCGCTTCGCTCTGTAAAGGCGACCGGTGTGCTCTCGGTCAGGTGTCAAAAGGTTGATCAATGCAAGGTGAATGTCTCTGCGGAAGCGTGAAATTCGAAATTGACGGGGAAATACGGAATCTCTATCAATGTCACTGTTCGCTCTGCCGCAAAGTCACCGGGGCTGCGGCTAATGCCGCAACTTTTGTGCAGAGTGATAGCTTTCGCTGGGTGTCAGGCCAAGGTGAGATCCGGTCTTACCAAAAGCCAAGCGGGTTCCGAAGCGACTTTTGTGGAGTTTGTGGGAGTCCGATTCCGAATAATTTGCATGGTACCAAGATGGTCTGGATTCCAGCCGGTTTGCTTGATGAATTGGTTACATCGCGGATTTCTGTTCATCTTCACACGACGTCCGCTGCCCCATGGGAGCAGGAATCGACGGCTTGCGTTCGGTTCGACGGCGGACTTGAGAGTCTGGAATCACTTAATAAATTGTTGTAGTACGTTCCAGGCTTTCGGCCCTCCACTGGACGTCCATTTCGCTGCGCTACGTGGGCGCCGCTAGACACGGGTGCTGAAAGGAAAGCTCTACTATGCCAACCTATCGATTTTCCCAAGTGAACGTATTTTCAGCCAGCCCCCTAAACGGCAACCCGCTGGCAGTGGTTCATGATGCGGACGACCTCAGTGAGGATCAAATGTTCGCGCTTGCACGCTGGACAAACCTTTCGGAAACGACGTTTCTCCTGAAACCGACACATCTGGACGCAGACTACTGCGTGCGCATTTTCACACCCCAGGGAGAATTGCCCTTTGCCGGGCACCCCACGCTAGGCTCCTGTCATGTCTGGTTGATGGCCGGCGGGGCGCCCATCAAGGCGGATCGCATTCTGCAGCAATGCGGTGTGGGGTTAGTGAGTATCAGAAGAAACGATGTTCGGCTCGAATTTTCAGCGCCACCATTGATTCGTTCCGGGCCCATCGCCAAGGGTGACCTCGCGCAGATTGCCAGAGGACTTGGGCTCTCGGTCGCTGACATAGCGCACCATCAATGGGTGGATAACGGCCCGGGCTGGTGCGCAGTAATGCTTGATTCCGCTGAGAGAGTGCTTTCGATCAAACCGGATTGGGCCACCCTTTTGCCGTTTAACCTTGGCGTCGTCGGCCCTCATCGTTCTGGGGCTGACGCGACAGTCGAGGTTCGAGCATTTATCGGGAGAGGTGGATACGAAGATCCGGTAACAGGCAGCCTGAATGCGAGCCTGGCACAATGGCTCATGGCTGCTGGCTTGGTAAGCTCGCCCTACACCGCCGCGCAAGGAACGGTTATGCAACGCGCTGGGCGGGTTCACCTCAGTCAAACGTCAAACACTGTCTGGGTGGGCGGCCAGGTTGTGGATGTTATTCAGGGTGAAATTACCCTTTGACTGGTCCAGGCCGCATTTCAGGCCTGATTATCTTTTTCGTCGCCACTGCATTGCATTGGCATTCAAGCAACAACCAGACTGTGTAAGCCATGAATGATCCCAGCAAACCCGTGTTTTGGCGTGATTGGCGCATGCCTCATGTGGAACTTCGGAAAGTCGATGACGGGAGGAAGGTCTGTTATGCCCCCCACAGCCATACTCAATGGTCTTTGGGCGCTATAACCGAGGGGCAAAGCACGTTTCTCTACCGGCACGATCAGTTTCAGGTCAGTGCAGGTACCCTGGTCATTATGAACCCTGACTGGGTTCACGCCTGCAACCCGATCGATAATAAGCCCTGGAGTTACCTGATGCTTTATATCGACTCGGATTGGTTGACCAGTCTGCGGTATGAGGCGGGCCTTCTGGACACTCCTCGTTGGCAGGATATCGCGACAGCCACCTTATCTGATCCCGAGTGGTACACGGGATACTGTCGGATGGCGGAGTGTTTGCTGGATTCCGAGCGAGAGTTGTTAGAGAAGCAAACGGTTACTGTGGAATACCTGACTGCCCTGATGTTTGAGCTGTCAGGCCAGGCGGCTCCGCCGCCACCGAAAACGCCCGATACCTTGCAAGCGCTGGCTGATTATTTGAAGGCTAACTCGGCATTGGAGGTGTCCTTAGACACGTTGTGCGAACGTTCTGGATACAGTCCCGGGCATTTGATCCGCTCGTTTAAGCATTACTTCGGTCTCACTCCACACGCTTATCTGATCAATCATCGGGTCCAATGCGGACAACGGGAGTTGAAACGTGGCAAACCTATAGCTGATACATCAGTCGATTTAGGCTTTGCGGATCAGCCGCATTTTCAGCGCACCTTCAAGAAACTACTGGCGGCCACACCAAAGCAGTACCGACAGTCACTGCTCAATCAGCAGAAAGACACAACTTGCGGCGAGTAACAGGGCGAGTCCTCGGTTGAGGGTGATCAGCACTTTTGGCTCATGAATGTAACGACGGAGAAAAGCGCCAGCGTAAACCCAACAACTCAGTGATAACCAGCAGATAGGCAAGTAAAGCGCTGCAAAAAGGATGATCTCAGTTAAGTCATGACCACTTGTGTAAGCTCCAATCCCCGAAGCGGACGCAAGCCAGGCCTTAGGATTGAGCCATTGCATGACAGTGCCGGTTATGAAACCCGGTGGCTTCTGCTGCTCACCAGTAGGCAGGTGTCCGTTATCGCGAAAGAGCTGAACACTCAGATAAAGCAAAAATGCGATGCCTGTCCATCTCAAGAGTGAATCGAATCCAGGCACCACCGTCAGCACTGAATACAGCCCCAGACCGATAGCAAGGAAAAGAGCAATAAAGCCCAGGGATGCGCCTGTAACGAAGATAAGGCCTTTGGAAAGGGGGTAACGGGCGCCGCTGCTTAGGCACACCAAATTTACCGGGCCGGGTGAGATAGACGCTGCAAGGGCAAATGCCATCATTGGTAGAATCAATGAGATTGTCATTTTTTTCTCTTTGTTGATTAACTTCTCTTGGAGTTTGCGATAGCGCTGGCGCGACGTATTGAACAAAATTGCGGTGATTTGCTCGAATTGCGGTTCCAGCCTCTACACCAAGTTTGATGCCAATCCCGAGGTCTATGGTTTTCCGCTCGGAACACTCGACACCGACCCCGGGGTAAAACCAAGGCGTCATGTATTCGTGGGCAGTAAGGCTCCGTGGTTCGAGATTACGGATGATTTGCCTCAGCATTCAAAGTACGACTAAGACAGCGATAACAAGTCGCAGCTACGGGATTGGGGCTGTTCGAAAAAATAGATCATTTCACCGAGCAATTTGCTGCTTGGAACACTATCCAGGCACTCCTAATAGCCCATCTAGGGGCAGCACAAAGGTCCGCTTTCCAATGAAAGCGTTGCCAGAACTGCCGACTTATGTCGCCATAATGTGGACGTTTCGGCCAGACTATGGTTTCAAGAACAGTGATTGGCACCTGATAATAAAAAAGCCTCGCCATATGCTGGTCGAGGCTTGAGGGTCGGTTAATTACTACACATTGATCAGATCAAGGTTAAACCTTGCTTTTTTGCTCAGTTGTCCTCTTCCAGCGCCTCGCGATATTATCCGCTTCAATACGTGGCGGAAGAGCGAATAACTGAATGCGCAGAGCATCTTGAACACGCTTGATTAGCTGTCTGTTGTGATCAGAAAGACAGCCTCTTGCTCTAACGCTTTACCGCTCAGCTTCAGGGTATCAATAAGCTTGAGGACCTCCTCCGGTTCCTGATCCAAATATAAATTTTTCTCGGCATTGGCAACATATTTAAGATTATTTCGCCATACCTCAGAATTGCCATAGCGTTCCAGTTTTCGTTTCCAGTCAGGCATTAGCCATAGTTCGATGTCTTCACCAAGCGCTTTACGCAGACGAGCGTAATTCTCCAGGCCGACGCCATCATAGTCTGGAAAGATAAGAATCCGTGGACTTCGTTTTTTCCCGCGTAACCACTCTACCAGCCGTTCGCTGACCTGGCCCTGATAATAAAGCACAGACCCATGCAGGCCATCGGGCACCCAGCTGGTATCGTCCAGCAGGCCCTGATTTTCAACCAGCCATAAGGTACTGTCTGTGGCCAGGGACGCATCCATCTGGCTGATATCGATGGCGAGGGCACCGGCGATGCATGTCAGGTGCCATAGATCGAGTGCTTCTCCGTCACATTGCCAGGTTACGCCTCGTATTGTTGCTTTCAAAAGACGGTAAGAAGCCTCGTGCAAATTCTTTCGACCTTTGGTGGATCGGGTAAATGCGAGGTTTTGTGCCCGAACTGGGTGCGCCTGGTTGGCTGAATCTGCATCGGGTCGAAACTCCCGAAGGTGCTGCTCAAAAACCGGTGAGTTGCTGATGCGATAAACGAAGCCATTGCCCTGACGCAGCTTGGTAACACATGCAGTTCTGCGAAGGAACTCATCAAGCACCCGCTTCTGTGAGGGGGTGAACCGTGATCCAAGGCATTCTCCGCCGGAGTCCTCAAGTTTGATCAATGCTTCTCTGAGTGACCTATTCATCAGGGGGAGCTCATGCCTCGACAGCTTCGAGCGGCTGCAGAATCTGCCAGTGCTTGCGGCTGATGTGGTTTTTGCCGTTGCTCATCTGTTGGATAGGGACGCAGTAATGAGCGGTAATTAACGGTGAAGGGGAAGCGAACATTAGCGCGAAACCAAATTCGGAAGCCGTTTTAATCAGGCTTCTCTGGTTGGCCGCGTCCAGGGCGAGGGCTTCATCCAAGTAGCAAAGGGCTTGAACATTACGGCTCTTGTCTTGCATCAGGTGAAGCATGGCAAGACCGGTCACCAACTTGGCCATGAGCACGGTGCCGTTGGAAGCTGCACTATCGATGTCGTCAAAGCTTTCTATATCCTGATTTTCTTTGCCGAGCTCGAACATGAGGCGAAACAAATCGGCGACCTTCAGCCCGTGGCGGGCGCCACCTTCATCAATCAGTAACTGGCGCGCGTGGTCCAGCTGACGGTCGTCCAGTACGCTGGTTTGATTGAACAGCTCGAAGGATTCACCGGACTCCACTTTCTCTGCTGTCTGGATCAGCAGGTCGATGGCTTCTACCAGATGACTTTCATGAACCGGTTGAATGCGAAATACCTTGAGGTCGGAAAGTTTTCTGCGGCTGATCAGTCGGTTGAATTCATGCATGGCATTCTCGAATGACCGCAGGTTGCCGCGAAGATCCCGGAGGCTGGCCGTCACAGTGACGACGGCACTGCGGGCTTTCTTTTCCAGTGCTTCTGCTTCCCGGGCCAGATGATGGCGAAATTCTACCATCAACCGGATTTCCTCTTCCGGGTTTGGGGCATACTGGAACTTGGTCAGGCCGCCGCTGTGCAGGGTAATGCGTCGGTGATGCAGATCCTGGTCCAGGTCCTTCAATTGGTGACAATCCCGCTGATAGTCCCGCAATGTTTGGGCGAGCTGGTCGAGCGGTAGCTCAGGATCACCCATCCATGGTGTGTGGGGCAGCTCAGCTAGCCAGTTGAACTGATCGTCGCTGTCGCCCCGGTTCTGGCGGATACGATCTATCTCCTGGTGAGCAGTATCCAGTGCCTGCCGCTGTTTGGCGACACCCTGGATTTGCTCCCTGAGCGCCTGTTGCCGGGCACCCGCCTGTTTTTGGGCGTGCTCTATCTCTGCCAGCTCCTGATTGGCTGCCTCCATCGCTTTCAGGCGATCCGGTCGCGATTTCTGAAGTTGAGCCAGCTCGTCAAACTGTTCCAGATCTTTTTCCAGGCTTTTTACTTCCTGCTCCAGTTCTTCCTTGCGCTTCTTCTGGGTATCCAATTGCTCGGTGGCGGCCTTCTGTTCCTGCAATTGCCGGAGTCGGCCCTGGCAATCCTGAATCAGTTGGACAATCTCGTCGTCTGATCGCTGCTCATACTGCGGCACCTGATGTTCAACAGACAGATTTAGCCCGGTTAGTTCAAACCGGTCTTCGCGCATTGCCTGTAGCCATTGTCGAAGCTGACCGGAATCCAGTTGATAGTCTTCAGGGGCCAGGGTAAGAAGCTGGCGGTTGAGCCCTCGGTTGAGGGTACTGAGCTGCTCTTCGGAGAGGTGTTGTTTAAGTGTGAGATAAAGATTGTCCGAGAGCGTTTCATGTTCCTTGCGCAGTGCTGATAGTTCCTGTTGCTCGCGCAGGAGTTGATTGTCAGTGGCGGCAGCAGATTGCCCATGGACATTGGTGAGTAAGGCAATCTGCCGGTCGCGTTCTGCGGTAGCGCTGGCAAGTTGCTGCTCAAGCTGGCTGCGGTCATTGACCAGCGCGAACCGGTTCTCCAGTTCTTTACGTCGCTGCTCGTCCTTGTTTATTGCCTCCAGCTGCCGATCGAGTTCACTCTGGCGGCGGGTCTGTTCCCTGTCCCTCTGAAGCAGTTCTGCTTCCTGCTTCTGCAATTTCCCAAGCTGATGCTGAAGGCTTTCGCTTTCTGTATGGTAATGGTTCTGCCAGCGTTGCAGGCCATCGTCGATGAGTGGTCGGCGGGCAATGATTCGGCCTCTGGTGGCGAGTCGCTCGTCCTGCTGGCGTTCGAGTTCGTCAATCTGTGTTTGCTGGTTTTTGGCGGCCCGATATTGCTCCCGGTCCTGGTTCACCTCGGCGAAGGCTTTGTCCCATTCCTGTTTGAAATCCACCACGGAGTCCGGCAACTGACGGCTGAAGATCTGCAGCAGGTGGCGTTTTACTTCGCCGGAACTGAGTCTGTCCAGGCGCAGGGTCCGGGTAAGAACCTGACGGTAAGCGTTTGCGTCCTTGCGGTTCTCCAGCCGGAACACCGTAAACTCGGAGCTGGTCTGTCCCCGCTTGCGTGCACCGCCGTAGACCATCTCGGCAAACTCAGTCGACGAGTAGAATTTGGCCGTTCGCCCGTGGTGAGCCAGTTGCTCCAGCAACTGGGGTTGGGTCACCAGCTTGCCATTGTCCAGCCTGTATTCCTCGATATGCAGAGGGCCCTGATAGGCAAAATAGTCGTAGTCATGGCTAAATCCTTTGCCCACACACCCTAGCACCACAGTGCCGGATTCAGGCAAAGTGACTTCCAGCAGGATATAACTGCTGTTGGATGGGAAATAGAAACGTCTCGCTTTGTCTTTGTCGTGGGCACCAAAATCCAGGTGCCGCTTGTCGATAATCAGCAGGTATTGCAGAGCATTGATCAAGCTGGTCTTGCCAGTATTGTTGGGGGCGATGAGAGAAACTGATTCATCCAGAGGAAGCTCTGCGCGCTCGTATCCGGCGCTGTTGAGAAGCACCAGCTGTTGAAATCCGTAATCGGAACTCATAGGGAAGTATCCTCGTCGTCCTGATCGCGCGCCCAGGACACATCTTCATCCTGATCCACCTTGGTCGCCAGTTCTTCGTAATGGTCCAGGTAACGACACACCGCCGGCAACAACTGCCAGGCCCCAGCATCGAAACGGGCAAAGCCGAAGTTTTCGGCGGTTTTCATCAGGCCTGCCAGGCCTGCGAGATCCAGCTCCTCGGCTTCCAGCAAGTCCTGATGTTGCTGAAAAACCGTTGTCAGCAAGGTTTGGTCGATTCTCCAATGCTCGAATTTCATCAGAGGAATGCCGGCGTCGGCCTGTGTATCAAAGATGACCATGAACAACAGGGCCAGTTGCCGGGTGGCCTTGTTGGTATTGCTGCTGCCATCGTCCTGATGGAACCAGGCAAAGCCTCGGCCATCCAGGCGAAGTTCAGAACCCAATGCGGTAAAAATCGCCGTATAGTCGTCGAGGTTGCGTTCAAGCTCTTCCCATAACACCGGTTCCGCAATCCGGTTGAGGTGCCGGCCCCGGTTGAACCAACGAAAAAGCAGGGCCAGATTCGGCAGGTTGCTGGCGATTTGCTGGAATTGGCTGGAATTACTCACGGGTTTTGCTCATCGGTTGCGTTAGACGATAGGGCCAGTAATGCACTGAAACCCGGGAAAGGGTGGATGTTGTGGGCCGCTCTTCGAGCTCCAATTCCCATTGATCCTCACGTGCCAGGTCATGGTAAAGCCGCAGAAGAACCTGGTCAGGCAGGGCGGGGTAGTGCTGCTGCAGCCACTCAAGCAAGTTGCTGACCGGGAGCTCATTCAACAACTGTCGCCGGAGCTGGTCTTCGTCGATCCACTCGGCAATGGTTATAGGCGCTGCATCCACTTCGTCCGGGAACTCCCGTTCAATCGGCTCAAACTTCCTGGCGTCGGCCATGATTGTTTTGACCTCGTCGCCTACAGACACACTGCGACCCTGATTCACGCGCCACACAGGCAGCCAGGGCTGATCCTGGCGTTTGCGAAAGGTGCGGTTGAGCCCTTTTTTGCGAACCTGCCCCAGCAATCGGCTGATGGCTGAGGAAAGATTGTTATGCTGGCGTGCTTCTTCTCGCAGCGGCAATAGAATATGTGCACATTGCTGAGCCGTGATTCGCCCCAGCCGTCGCAGTTCCTTGGCCTGATAACCAACGTGCCGGAGGCGGTTGAGGTGGCTGTAGAGCGCACCTTTGGTGACCAGGCGATTGTAGCCCAGGTCGAGGGCGTCTTCCGCTGCAGCGAGGTGGTGGTAGAAAATCCCGGAAGGTCCGGAATCCATCATCTCGTTCATCGGCTCAACATACTGATCGTAGGCGTCGAGGACGGACTTGTAGCGTTTTGCTATTGGGGCCCGGGTGTCTGCTGATTTTGCTTGCTCGGCCAGCTCGGCAATCGCATGGCGGTCCTGCTCAAGCTGGCGGGCAATATCTCTGAACAGGGTAGATAGTCGGTTAATTGCCTGAGTCTGCTGGCCGGTATCTCCGGCTTCGATGCCGGCGGTGAGAGTCTCTGTCGCGCCACGAATCGCTTCGATGCGCACCTGAATGACTGAAGACAGCCCCAGTTCGTGTTCATGCGTCAGGCCACGCACAAACTCAAGCACATGGGCATTGACCACAAAGCTTTCAGAACGACTCTGAACCTCCAGCACGCCACTTGTAACAAGCTTGCGTAGGGCATCTCCAACTTGAACGTCGTCAAGGGCGGGCTGAGCCTGACGAATTGCAGAAAGAACCTGTTCCTCGGAGAAAGCCGGCATTTCCCGGGTGGCCCGGACCAATGCCTCGGCAGTTTCCCAGTGCTCAAAAAGTGTCCGAGTGAGGTGTTTTGGGCTAGCCATGGTGCTCAGGCGCTCTTTGAGGCAAGGCTGGCATCAATACCAAAGAAAACGGCAGCGGAAACAAGTGCCTCATCCTCACTGATCAAACGAGCCTGGTGATGCTCTGCGCAGGCCAGGTGAAGTGCATCCAATGTCCTCAAGCTTGTCTTCCTTGTCGCAATCCACTGGCTGGCGCGTTGATAGTGGTCCGTTTCAATGGGGCAAAGGCTGAAGCGCCCATGGCTAACATCATCATGGAAGGCACTTTCGATTCGGTTCGCCTGAGGTTCACTGAGCTCTCCCATACGTACCCACCGGGCCAGTGCGCTTGCCACCTCGACTTTAGTGAGATGACTGATGAGAACAGGCTTGGTCTGAGACTCAAGCAAAGCCTGAACCTTATCGCTAGCATGCTCTTGACGGTAGTAGGGGAGAACGGCGCTTGTATCGAAATACAGCATCAATAGCGCTCTTCATCTCTGAGTTCCCGCACCGCTTGGGCAGCGCTTTCCCGAACAGGTGGCAGAGATGCCCTGAGTTCCGAACGGTTTGGAAACTGGATCTTCTCGGGCAGGGCGCCGGTCAGGCGTGCGGCAGGTTTGCCGTGGCGAAGAATCACAACCTCTTCTCCTGCAGCCACAGCATCCAATAGATTTGAGAGCTTTTCCCGAGTTTCCCGAACATTTATGGTTTGCATTATTCTCACCCTATGCGTGTACACAACTAGTGTACTCTCAGTAGAAGTTTTCTGGCAATCAGGGCCTTCGGAGAATTTTGGTTTTATCTCACTCACTCCGATACTTTCTGCTCCCGTTCAAATCGGATTGTTGTCCTAGCCCGCTTCGGCGGTTTGATCAACCGGTAGTGATTGCGCATGGCCTCCGTTTCATGGCCACCTTTGTCGTTTTCCCCTTGGCTCAGGAATTCTTCTGTCAATCCCTTTTTGCGAAGATCTCTGAGGTGGTACATGCCACCATAGCCCGCTTTTTTACATGCGTCTCGCCAGGCTTCCTGCATTGTTCTGTGTTTCACGTGTTGTGCTCGGGAGCGCATGTCGAAATAGCGTGGATACACGAGCAGATACTCACTGATAATTGCCTCCCTTCGCTTGAACTCGATAAACCACCTCCACAAGTCTGCCAGGTCCTCATTCATTTCAAGCTCGATGCCGATTTTGGTTTTGTGTCGTGCGAACCGGATGACGCCGTGTGCAACGTAGTCCCCACGATCAATGGGCTTGTCATAGAGCTCGCCCTGGTTTTCCTTCAGATTGAACACGTCAATGGGCTGTTGGCTCATCATATAGATGAGATCACAAATCTTTGCGCGCCAGGTGCCGTCCATGTCTCGTTTGTTGTGCCGGTGAACGCATAAATGTTCCGTGATCCTCCGGTAGGCTTCATCGGGGATTAGCACTTTGCGCTTTTCCTCGGCCGCCTTACGGATATCAATCATCGGATTTCTGTCAATGAGACCTTCTTGAACGGCATGGAGGAAAACCCGGTTCAACGTATTCTTGAGGCCGTTATAATGTGTCGGCATCGGCAACCATGGCGACATCAGCTTTCGGATCTTGCGAAGAATCTGTGGATCAGAAAGGGGAAACTTTGCGTCGTCACTCTGTTCCAATTGCCTGGCATCGCTTGCGTAATCCACTCTGGTTGGCCTAGCAATAGGGGCGCCTTTGTTTGGCCCTCGTAGCGATAGAACCCGGCACTCAGACCAAACTATGCGCTTACCTTCTATTTGATGACCAAGAACCTCCGTTCTCCATTTCTTGAGGTAGTCTTGGAGGAGGGTATGATCACCTTTGCTTGCCGGTGTTGAAAGACCATTTAATTTTTCAGCAAGGGAGTTGGCGTGCCATTCATGGACTTCTGTCTCCCACGATTGGTTTAGCACCGACCACCGCCGAATAGCGACGTTTCGGTCCTTCGTTCTCAAACTGCCACGTTTTTTGGTTATGGGATGGACGACAAAGTAGACGCCGTCCTCGCTCAGATAGAGGCCAGGATACCTGTGTAGAGTCGAATTTTTGTCAGAGCGGTATTTCGGTGCCATGTCAGGACGCTAATTTATTCGCCAGTTCGTGAATGAAGTTGTCGTCTTCAAAGTCGGATCCGGACATCCGACGCTCCATCTCCCGGAAATAGCCATCCAAGTCAATTTTCCAGGCTTTTCCTAGCTTAAAGGCACCGGGGATGACTGCCAGCCCGAACTCGTCTTTTGTTGCGCAGAGCCGGCGAATAGTTGATGGGGCAGGTGGCGTGCTGTCGTATTCAAAGACCACTTGAATAAAATCTTCAATCGATACCGGACGCATGGCAATCTCCCGAACTCATTGGTTTAGACGCATCTGATCGCTTTAGAGACGCTGCGTCAGAAGCGGCAATGATCAGATATTGAGATCACTTTACGTCTTTTGTGGGAGGAGCAAGCGCAAAAAGACAGCATAAAAATGCCATCGTTTTGCAGTACCGCTGCTTCTGGGGTAACTCGAGGCTCCCTCAACGTTGCCAACTCCATTTCCAGAATGGGTAGGCCCTCGCGCTTTGTTGCGGAGATGGCTGGGGGGGTTCTTTAAATCCGGTCAGCTGATGAGCGATGATGGTTGGCAGCGACAGATACAACGTTTCATTCCGCTTTCCGACCATCCCGTCTTTTCTGAACAGCTTGCCATGCGCCATAAACGTGATCTTGTGCTCATACTTGAACACGTCCAACCTGTCGACCTGAATGCGTCCCGGCTTTCCTTGTTGCATGACCTGCAGAACATCACCGGAGCGAATGCCAAGAATTTTTTCACAAAGTCTTTGCTTGGCGGCCGCAAGTTCCGATTCCCATTGTTCGATGCGCTGCTCAGCAGAGACCAATCCTTCCTGCAGTACTTGGAGCGCCTGAAACTGTTCGCGGGGCCACCATATCTTCATAGCGCGTCCGAGCTTCAGGTGTAAATCTTCATCCAGGAGGTCGTACACGATAGAGGAGCCAAGTGTATGCATATCCTCAGCCTCCAGCAGCGTTTGCAGCAGGTCCCAGTCTTCTCGGTATATTCGAACTTCCGGATCGGTGTGAGTGTAACGAGGCAGCCCTGGCACGAAAGATAGCGGTCCAAGATGGTCGATCGGAACCTGAATGGTCTCGTAGGTGTTCGCGGGAGACTGTTGCTCAATCCTAAGCCAGGCATGTGTCTTAGACACGCACAAATCGGCTTTGGCGATCCAATAGGATTTTGGGGTGAAAATATATCGAACGCTCTGGCAATATTCTGAGCTATTTAGTGGGATCGCTGAAAACGCCAGCTGCAGGTCGCTCACTAACCGATTGGCATTGGCAAGATGGCGTAGCAAATTCTCGGAAATGCGGACCACCAAAAAATCACTCTCAGACCGATAACTCGGTTTTTCGGATTTAGGAAAAACCAACACATTCTTCGCAACCACGGGGAGAAGGGCATCCAATAGGCCGGCTGCTACCTGCCTTGCGGAAACAAACGGTGTGTTGGGCAGGAACTCTTCAAAGTGCTTGATCGCTGTGGTTAAAACTGCAGAGGCGAGCGCGAGGTCTATATGCATAAGCCTCGACCCTTTGAACTCGAGTCGGCCCAGTTCGGGGTTCTGGGCCAGAACGGTATCGGCGGCTTTTTGAAAGAGCTCCTGTTTTCTTTCGGATAAATGCAGTCCCGGTTGAATTGACTTTTGGCTAAGCCGAGCCGAAAGGATTTCCTGATAAGCAGCCATTGGTGGAATAGATCGATTCGAATTGCCCTTGAATCGTGCCCAGTAGCCGCGAGGGGGCTTCGGAATTCCAAGCCTGGCGCATCGTTTTGTGAGCGCGACGCCAGAAATCCCGAGTGTTGTGGCTACTTGTTCACTGGGCATCGACCACACAAGGTGGAAAAGTTCCTCTCGGTCTCTCTCGAGCCGGCTATCGTCTGACTCTGACTCCATTGCCCCGATCCCTTTCTCTTCTGTTGAGATTCTAGGCGATTTTCTCTTGTATGGGTTGTGTTCAACTCGTCGCAGCCGGAATCAGCTCAGGATCTTGGTTTCCCTTAGCGAATCATTCAGTATTCACCACACACCATTTCTTGGCTTTGGCAGTAAACTAGGGACGGGCAGGATGCGTTTAACGAAAATCAAGGAAATCAAAGGGTTTCGGATTTTTAAAGACTTCACTTGGCCGGATAACCTTGATGACTTTGCACGCTTCAACTTGATTTACGGATTAAATGGAAGTGGCAAAACAACCCTGACGACCATTTTTTCCGATCTGGAACATCGGCGTTCGGCCAGCGCATCGTCATTGAACTTCGAATTCGGTGATAAAACGGTGAACGGAAAGCTTCCTCAAAAAGGCTCCATTCCGCCGATCCGGGTATTTAATCGAAGTTTCATCGAACACGCCATCTTCGAAGATCCGGCGCAGCAGGAGTTGGCTCCAGTTTTCTACCTTGGTGAGGACTCTGTTGAAAAGCAGAAGGAAATCTCAGGTTTAAGGTCCGATGTCGAAACCATCGTTGAAGATCTGAAGTCGCTCGATACCCAGAAGAGCGCTAAACAGAAGGGGTTCGACAAATTCTGCAGTGAGGGCGCGTCGAACATAAAAAATGCTCTCACGCGGCCTGGTGGCCGATTCAACAATTACAATCGCCCAGCTTTCGAAAGCCGGGTAGAGGAGCTGTTGACCTCAGGTGGTGCTCGCTTGAAGGAAGCTGACAGGGAACAACTTCTGGGAGTTGCACATGCGCAACTCATGAAAACGGTTGCCAACGTGAAGTTGCCTCCGATTAAGTTCATGGAACTGACCCAAAGGGTCGAGCGCTTACTGGAGAAGTCGGTTACGGCGTCGGTTATCCAGGAGCTCCGTGACAACCCCCAGCTTGGACAGTGGGTTCAATCTGGCTTGAACCTCCATAAGAATCGCTCCGAAACAGACCACTGCCTGTTTTGTAAACAGAGCCTCCCCGAAAATCGCCTCGAAGATCTAGAAGCCCATTTTAATGATGAGCTTAATCGGTATCAGGCGGAACTGGACAGTCAAATCCAGAATATCGAGTCTTCCATCAGAGCAATCAAGAACTTCGAGCTTCCTGCTACAGGATTACTTTATCAACACCTTCAGGCTGACTTCGAAAAATACGCTGAACGGTGGAGCTCGAGTAAACTAAGCGTTGTTAATTTCCTGGATTCGTTGGCATCAGCTCTTCAGAAAAAACGTGAAAATCCCTTTCAACGGATGGATCTTCGAGACTTTCTATTCGCCTTTTCGACTGCAGCGAAAGACTCCAACTGGTTAGTCAAGACCGTTAGCATAGCGCTGGATGCCTCGCAGAATATTGCAGCGCAGTTTGGGCTCGGGGTCGTTGACGGGATTAATAAGTTGATCGACGAGCACAATCGGCACAGCTCATCATTTGAGCAGCAAGTCCAAGACGCGATGAATCGCGTTGCGGATGACATGGTTCTCGAGGCGCTAGATGAGTATCAACAATACAAGGCCGATTTGCTTCAGCTGGATGCCAGCGCTGAGGACAAAAGGAGCAAGCGTGACAAAAACAAGGCTCGGATAAAACAACTTGAAGAGGAGGTACGTCATCATCTAAAAGCAGCAGAGGAATTGAACGAAGAGGTAGCTGCATACCTTGGGAGGCGCGAACTGACGTTTGAGACATCTGACTCAGGCTATCGATTATTTCGCTACGGAGAGCCGGCGTATCATCTCAGTGAGGGTGAGCGGACGGCGATTGCCTTCATGTATTTTCTGAAGACGCTCGAGGATGAAAGTCTGGATTTAACGAAAACAATCATCGTCATAGATGACCCAATATCCAGCCTGGATGCTAACTCCCTGTATAGCGCCTTCAGTTTTATGAAAATGAAAACAGCAGAAGCCGCGCAACTATTCATCCTTACACATAGTTTTCAGCTCTTCCGCTTAGTTCGTAACTGGTTCGACCATATTAACGGTCGAAAGAAAAAAACTCCTCTCAATGCCCATATGTATCTTCTTGAAGTGAAATGGGTGGCAAGCCCCCGATACAGTAGACGCCTGATAGCGTTACACTAAACGCAAATCTACAGGTGTTGGTAATGAGCGGAAAGCGATACTCCGAAGAATTCAAAATTGAGGCCGTCAAGCAAGTCACCGAGCGTGGCTACAAGGTGACGGATGTGTGCCGGAGACTGGGGATCACCTCAGCCAGCTTGCATAAATGGATCAAGCTCTACGGTGATGCTGGCAGCCAGCACCAACAGATCAACGACCAGCAGGATGAGCTGCGCAAGTTGAGAGCGGAGTTGCGCCGGGTCAGTGAAGAGCGCGACATACTAAAAAAGGCCGCAGCGTTCTTTGCCAAAGAGTCCAAGTAAAGTATCGCTTCATCAGGGCTCACCAGAGTGAATTTCGAGTCCGTGTCATGTGCCGGGTTCTGGGAGTCCACTTCAGTGGCTTCTATAGCTGGCTACATACACCGGAAAGCCCTCGCGCCAAGGCCAATCGTCGCTTGGTGGGATTGATCAAACAGGCCTGGCTCGAAAGTGGTGGCGTGTACGGCTACCGGAACATCACCCTGGATCTGAAAGACCTCGGAGAGCGGTGCAGTAAGAACCGGGTGTACCGGCTCATGAGAAACGAAGGCATCCGCGCACAGCGCGGTTACAAGCGCCACAAGGGCTATTACGGTGGCAAGCCGGCTCACGTGGCACCGAATCATCTGAACCGTGAGTTCGAGGCCCAGAAGCCGAACGAACGTTGGGTGACCGATATCACCTACATCCGTACCCATGAGGGCTTCCTGTATCTCGCGGCAGTGCTGGACTTGTTCTCACGACAAATCGTTGGCTGGTCCATGAAATCGAGAATGTCGACAGACCTTGTTATGGATGCGCTGTTGATGGCTTCCTGGAAGCGTCGGCCAAAACAGGAGGTTCTGATCCACTCCGATCAGGGATCGCAGTACACCAGCCGTGAATGGAGAGACTTCCTGAAAGACCACCGACTGAAACCCAGCATGAGCCGGCGTGGCAACTGTCACGACAATGCCGTTGCCGAAAGCTTCTTCTCGTTGCTCAAGAGCGAGCGGGTGAAACGGAAAATCTACAAAGATCGGGAAACGGCTCGCCAAGATATCTTCGATTACATCGAGATGTTCTATAACCCGGTTCGCCGTCATGGCAACAACGGTGGCCTGTCGCCAGCGGACTTCGAAAAGCAGTATTTCACAAAGCTGTCAGGTGTCTAGGATATCGGGGGCTTGCCAGTCGCAGGCAATCGCGTACGCTCGCTCAAACATTGGCCAACTCTTGTCCTGGCTCAATATGCGGAGTTCATGTGCTCCTACCGATTGCGCTGCGAGAAATACCGCTGCATGGCTCCAAGCACACTGTCGTCGCGCAGGATGAACTTTCTGGCACGCCTCCCTGTAGGCAGCACTTGCCGATGGTAATCCCAGAACCTCAGGATTGGGTTTGCACCACCTGATAAACCGTCCTATCGGAGGGCAGTATGGGTCTCCTTCTTTCAAAGTTCTCTGCAGTCCGCACTTGATTTCAAGATCGGTTCGGATACCCGTCTCCAAGAGAACTTTCAGCCAGAATTTCTTCGCTTCATTTTCAACTGATTCGTTTGACCACGTCGCTTTCCAACCCGGACAGATCAGCTTAATTTGGGTGAATATATACTCAACAGCCTTTGCCATCTGAATCTCGGCATCAATCGGCTTTAGTTGTGACTGCATTTTTAACTCTCCCATAGCCAGGAAATGTCTCCGTGATTTATATCGAATGTCAAAGCTGACGTACTGTCATTTGACCTGGTTGCCGTTATTTCTTCATTCGGAGTTGGGTTCTTGCACTTGCTGTCGGGCTTTGGCTGCGTATTAGTGATATTTTTATTTTTTGAGTATTTCTTGTTGGATATTGTCTTACATAAAGGACCATGTGCACCGGTGTCGGAACGACCGTTGCCCGAAAATCCGATACCGGAAGATCCGTCCTTGGTAGCAGCTGGCTTTTGAGGGACCTGGCGAATCTTGATACCCGTGGTCCAGCGCCCATCGGTTCCTTGCGCTTTGTCCCGAATCAAATAACCAGCATTCTCGAGTTCTTTGAAGATTCGCTGTTGTTTTGCTTTGCCAATATTAAATTTTCTCCGAATATGGTCAGCCCGGACTTCCCAATTCTCGGGAAGTGAGAGGAGATAAACTAATACTCCTATAGTGTCGAGCGACAGCTGTGTACCATCGAATATGGAATTTGGAATCGTAGCGAAATTTTCAGTTAATCGTTTTTTAACAATCGTCATTACTGTTTGTTCCTGAAGCTTTGGATTCATTACCCGGGGAGCGCGTCTGACGTTTGGTGCCGGTAGCGCCCCCTACTGCGTGAAAACTAATTTACCGGGTTGCAAACCGCCTGACTGTCAATACGCCCGCGTAAAACTGGCTGCGTGTTGTGTTGACAGTTCGAATGAGTGGTGAGTTGTGGGATGAGTGCAGCAAACGGTTTCTAATCGTCAGGTTACTGGTTATTGCCGTCGCAATGCTTGGCAACACAGTTCTGGCAGCACTTTTGGTATCAATAGGGTCAAATGTTCCTTAGGGCCGGCGCTTTGGTCGATCGGGCCGATCCACTTCAAGGTGCGTTTCCCCCACTTCAGTAGAGACGCGAAATGCTCAAGTGGATGACCCCAGTTACTGATCGGCTCTACAAAGACACTCACTCTGTCCGCGAACACCCGCCCGGAAAAGCCCTTGTTACTCAACAGGACCACTCGCGCCCTTTGTTGCCCCGTTGTAGGCATTAGCCTGTGGGTAGCCCCTGTATTGCGCTCTTCGCATTCTTGGTCTTCAATTACTAACGTGAGTAACTGGTCGACGCATAACAATAGCTAGATTGATGCTCTCTGAATTTATATCCTTATGTCCAGAAGAGTTCGGCAAACTATTATCAATACGGTTTTAGGATCGCAGGATCGACTGAAATTTATGTTATGCAAACATATATAACCGAACGCGTTCGCATAGTACGCAGTTGGGTAACTACGAATCTCTGGATCAACCCTATGGAGGCGCAATGAATTATCTCTATCAGTGGTGGGATATCATCGTCTTCCTTTTGTTTGCAGTTTTCCATATTGGCGGATGGCTGGAAATACGAAGTTCGCTTAGGTCCAGTCCGCTCGATTGTCTTGAACAGAGACAGTTTGCAGCATCCGCATTGAATAACGCGAGTGTAGCTGGGGTGACGGCGGTGAGCATTCTGATACCTGCATCAGTGATTATGATTCAACTAGGGGCAGAGAAAACGGGGTTTCCAAATCGAGCCCTCGAAGAGGTCTTTAGAGCTTCTTTATGGTTTCTACTGTCGCTAGCATTTGGCTTGTTCCTTCTTTTCCTGATTCCAATGAGAAGCCAAAAATATAACGTCGTAAGAGACATGCTGACCGGAATTCCATTTGGTCCTCAGTTGGCTGCCTTGCTAATAGGGATGATTTGGTTAGTTTCCGGAATATATACTGCTGTTTACGCTTAACGGAGGCAAATCATGTCAATTTCAAACTCGACATCGGAAGAATGGAGCGACGAGAATTGGATAGAAGTTTTCGAAAATGTGGTGAGTCTAACCGCTATGCCACATGAAAATAGTAATGAAATCGTAGTTGGAGGTTGGGAGCTTGGGCAGCGGCGAGCTGAGCTTTTGAGCCGTAGGTTTTGGCCGGGGGTGGACGTTGTTCATCCACTGTGTATCTTTTGCTGGTGGCCCTTTAAGCCGGCAATGTCAGTAGATTCGAAAAGGTTCATTCGCGACATCAGATGGGATCTTTTTAAAAATATCTCGAGCTCCTCGAGCGAACTGCGGAAGCTGCACGCAGCAGTGCCTGACGACCTACTGCGATTGGACACTGAGGAGTTATTCAGCCGCCTTCAGGAAAAGCCAGCTTGGGAAGTTATCCAACTGCGTCAGCCCATCGATTGAGCTGGGATATATCCTCAACAGCCACCCATAACTGCCTGATTTCCGAGCACTACTCTGACGATCAGGGCTTCCAACCAAACATTAGGGGCATGGACTTACCCCGAAAAGCGTCCCTGGAAACGAAGTAGAACCTTGCTGTCGCCAGACCGCAAACATATTCAGGTCGCTTTTACCCGATGGTTTTCAGGCTACATCAGTGACATGAATTGGTTGCAAGTAGTGTCGATGCGGCCGGCTTTGCTTTTGTCAGTGCCGCTACGGATTTGGGTTTTCCCAATGTTCTGAATCGTCTGAATCCAGGTGCGGCCGTCTGCTGCTCGACCGTTCTGGAATGTGACCCTCTTCGATCCAGGGGAAGCGCGGTAATTTACCCAAAAAATAAAAATGTAACTTATTGAGCGGAAACGATTTTATAAAAACCCAATGGGCGTAGTTTATATCGGAGGAATACTTTCCAGGTCATTGTATTAAAAAGAAAAAAAGCATTCTGGATGTTCGTCCTGCAACTCCGTTAACGCCGGTTCGATTCCGACCCGCGCCTCCATTTTTCTCCATTTTTTATAGCAACTTGAAGCGATAGAAAATAGTTAGCTTCTTTTTCATCGCTTTGGGGTGTGCTTTGTTGCGGTCAGTCCCGGCCTTCCAGCGCCGCCCGCATTTTCAGCGTCACCAGCACGGTGTTCAGGTGCGGTACCGGAATGCCATGACGTTGTGCGATGGTCACCACATTGCCCAGTACGGCCTCCCGCTCGATGGGCCGGCCATTGAGGTAGTCCACCGCCATGCTGTTCTTGTAAGGCGGCATCTTTCGGGTACCGGTAATGTTCTGCTCGATCACCTTGTCGTCCATGGGGTAGCCTTCGGCGGCAGCGACGTCCATGACTTCACGGATCATGGCACGGATCAGATCCTCACCACCTTCGGTGTCCAGAATGGTCCGGGTGTCAGCGCCATTGGCGATGACCGACAGGGGATTGAATGGGGTGTTCCACAGGCACTTGCGCCAGCGCTCACCCTCAACCTGCTCGGTCAGGTCGATGCGGATGCCGCCGTCCATGAACAGTTGTGACAATTCCCGGCAGTTGTCGTCGATGCCTTTGGGGTAGCGGCCCATGACCAGCTTGCCATAGGCCTTGTGCTCGACCACGCCAGGTTCCGTGCGGCTCGCAGCGATGAAGGCCAGACAGCTGATGAGGGGATTGTCCGGGTAGGCTTCGGCCAGCTCCCGTTCGATGTCCAGACCATTTTCGATCAGCACCAGGCGGGTGGTGCTGCCCATCCAGGGTTTGACCAGGGCGGCGCGGTCTACGCCCGGCAGTACCTTCACACACAGGATCAGGTAATCCGGTTCTGCCACTGGTGTGTCGCCGCCACGGTAGAGATGATCTGGTCGGTAGGAGAGGTCCCCCAGGGGGCTCGAAATGGTTATGCCGTTGGCTTTCACCGCGTCGTATTCGGAGCGCACCACGGTGCTGACGCTACAACCGGCTTTTTTGAGGATGGCGCCATAAAAACTGCCAATGGCGCCCGCGCCGACGATCAGAATGCTGGGTTTATTGCTCATGTCAGGACGATCTCGTTGTTTCGAAGTGGATCCCTCTGCTCAGGGCTGTTAGCGACGGACCGGCGCCATACCCAGGTGAGCGCCACCGTCGATGAGGATGGTTTCCCCTGTGGTCAGGTCGCCGCCGATGATCAGGCCCAGGCAGACGTCGGCTACGGTTTCCGGTGAGGCGGCATCATGCAGGGGCGAGGCACCCTTGGTCTTCTCCAGTACCGCGTCATACTTGTCTTCGCCCAGGCCCTTTTTCAGCCATTCACCCTGTACGAAACCGGGACAGACGGCATTGACTCGGACTTCCGGGCCCATGATCCGGGCCAGGGAGCGGGTCATGGTTACCAGGGCGCCCTTCGAGGCGGCATAGGCAATGGAACTGCCGATGCCAGCGAGGCCGGCAATGGAAGCCATGTTGATGATGTGCCCGGAACCATTGGCCCGCAGGGCTTTCTCGGCGGCACGGGTCATCTGGTAGGGGCCCACGGTATTGACGGCGTACAGGTCGAGAAAGTCCTGTTTGTCGAGGCCGTCGAGGTTGGCGTGATCACAGAATTTGGTGGTGCCAGCGTTGTTTACCAGGATATCAACACGGCCTAGCTGATCCAGGGTGGCGTCCACCAGGGCGCGGCAGTCGGCGTCCTCCGCCACATCGGCGCGCATTACCAGGGTTTTTACACCATGCTTCTCGCAGTCGGCGGCTACCGCCCGGGCGCCGTCTTCATTGTTACTGTAGTTGATCGCCACGTGGCATCCGTGTTCGGCAAACAGGCGGGCGATGGCGGCGCCGATACCGGAGGAGGAGCCGGTGACAATGGCGACGGAATCTTTGAGTTTCATGGCAAGTCTCTTTTTGTGGTTGTTGGTTTGCAGAGGGGGCACAGGTTTCGCCCGTGAAGTCTGAGAACGTTATCTTCTCTCGAACAGTGGATTACATCAATTGCTGTCGGTACCCGGTGGATTGAAAAGAGGCCAGCAGCCTAAAGAACAGGGCAACTAAAAACGACGTTGTCAGGTGCAAGTCCGACAGGCTGCTGGCGGCGACCCAGCCGGATATGCTTCAATCAATGTTAAATAGTCAGGCCAGCCACCAAGGCTGTCTTTTGTACCCAGGGGTCTGGTCAAAAACAATGAGCACAGACGATAAGACGGTCAAACGCCGGCGCTCCGCGCTTCGGGGCCGTCAACTGGAAACGGCTTTACTGTCGGAACTGCGGGATCTGATCGGTGACGAACGAATCGATTCATCGCTGCGCCACCGTGATCGCCTGATCGAGCACCTGCATGCACTGCAGGACAACTACGGTTATCTCTCCATGCCACGGCTCCGGGCCCTGGCTGCTTTCATGAATCTTCCCATGGCCGCCATTTATGAAACGGCCACCTTTTACGCCCACTTTGATGTTACTCACGATGAACAGGTGCCGCCGGCCGAGATAACCCTGCGGGTGTGTGACTCACTTTCCTGCCAGCTGGCCGGGGCGGAAGCACTGCATCAGGATTTGGTTGACGGGGCTGATCCCGCCCGGGTTCGGGTACTGCGCGCGCCCTGCATGGGGCGCTGCGATACAGCGCCGGTGGTGGCCGTTGGGCATCATCATGTGTGCCATGCCAATGCGTTCAATGTGGGTGACGCCGTAGAGCATGGGCAGGTTCGACCAGAAGAAATCCGCTGGCCGAGTCTGGCGGATTACCGTTCCGCGGGTGGTTATGGGTTGCTGGCAGATTGCCGTGAAGGCCGGGTGAGCGTCGAATCCCTGGCGCAGGAACTTGAGCAGGCCGGCCTGCGGGGACTGGGCGGCGCCGGATTTCCCACCTACCGCAAATGGCAGGCAGTGAGGGCTGAGCCGGGGCCGCGCTACGCGGTAATCAACGCCGACGAGGGCGAACCGGGCACCTTCAAGGATCGCTATTACCTGGAACGCGAGCCCCATGTCTTCCTGGAGGGCGCACTGGTCAGCGCCTGGGCAGTCGAGGCAAAGGCTCTGTACATTTACCTGCGGGACGAATACCCCGGCCTTCTCAGGGTATTGAAGGAGGCCATTGCCGAACTGGAAGCGGCCGGATTCATTGAGCCTGGCTTTGTGATCCTGCGTCGTGGCGCCGGCGCCTATATCTGCGGTGAGGAATCAGCCCTGATCGAATCCCTGGAGGGCAAACCCGGCAAGCCCCGCCATCGCCCCCCGTTCGTTGCTCAGAAAGGGCTGTTTGGTCAGCCCACCCTGGTCAACAATGTCGAAACGGTCTACTGGATCCCGCGCATCCATGCCCAGGGTGCCGAATGGTTCGCCAGCCAGGGGCGACATGGTCGTAAAGGGCTTCGCAGCTTTTCGGTCTCCGGGCGGGTTGCCCAGCCCGGCGTGCACCTTGCCCCGGCGGGGATCACCCTCAATGAGTTGATTGAGGAGTTTTGCGGCGGCATGGCCGAAGGGCATCGCCTGCTGGCCTATCTGCCTGGCGGAGCCTCCGGCGGAATACTGCCCGCCAGCAAAGCCGACATCCCCCTGGACTTCGACACCCTGCAGGAACACGGCTGTTTTATCGGCTCCGCCGCGGTGATTGTTTTGTCCGATCAGGACGACTTGGCCGCTGCAGCCTCCAACCTTCTGGGTTTCTTCGCGGATGAATCCTGCGGGCAGTGCACGCCCTGCCGCGTCGGCACCGAGAAAATGCTCACCTTGCTGGAACGAAAAACCTGGGATGAGGAAACGCTCCAGCAGCTGGCCGGGGTGATGGCGGATGCCTCCATCTGCGGTCTGGGCCAAGCTGCACCCAATCCGGTGCTGAGTCTGCTTCGCGATTTTCGCAGCGAACTCGCCAGCCACAACCTGATCGCAAAAGGGTAGGGAGACCGCCATGGGCCATTCCAGCATAAGTTTCACCCTGACCCTGGACGACGCTGACGTTCAGGCGTTCCCCGGCGAAACACTCTGGCAGGTAGCCAAGCGCGCTGGTGAGACCATCCCGCACCTCTGCTTCAAAGACGCCCCAGGTTACCGCGCGGATGGCAATTGCCGCGCCTGCATGGTGGAAGTGGAGGGTGAGCGGGTGCTGGCCGCAAGCTGTATTCGCGAGGCGGCGCCCGGCATGGTTGTTCGCAGCGTGGGCTCCGGCCGTGTCCAGGCGGCCCGTAAAACGGTGCTGGAATTGTTGTTGGCGGATCAACCCGAGAGAACAGAAAGTCCGGATCGCTCAAGCCATCTGTGGGATACGGCGGATCAACTGGCCATTGATGCCAGTACCGTCCGCCAGCGTCTGCCGGCCCGTTCTGAGCGGGAAGAGCCCACGGTTCATCATGTCGCGGAACGGTCCAATGAGCTACCTCACGCTCAGGGCCATGACGCCACCCACTCTGCCATGAACGTCAATCTGGACGCCTGCATCACCTGCGGCTTGTGCGAGCGTGCCTGCCGGGAAGTGCAGGGCAATGACGTAATTGGTCTGGCGCACCGCGGTGCGGCGTCCAAGGTGGTCTTTGACTTTGATGACCCCATGGGAGACAGCACCTGCGTTGCCTGCGGCGAATGCGTGCAGGCCTGCCCGACCGGGGCGCTGATGCCGGCCACCCTGATTGATGCCAAAGGCCGCGGAGACTCCGCCATGGCCGATCGCACGGTGGATTCCGTGTGTCCCTACTGCGGCGTTGGCTGCCAGCTGACCTATCACGTGAACGATGAGCCGTCTCAAAATGGCGAGCAGCGAGGGCGCATCCTCTTTGTTGAGGGCAGGGACGGACCCTCAAACCAGGGCCGGCTTTGCGTCAAGGGGCGCTTTGGCTTCGATTACCCTGCGCACCCGGCACGGCTTACCCGGCCGCTGATCCGCCGGGAGGGCATGCCCAAGGCCCTCGACCCCGATTTTGACCCGGCCAACCCCCTTACTCATTTTCGAGAGGCGAGTTGGAAAGAGGCACTGGAATTTGCCGCAACCGGGCTAACTGAGCTCAAAGGGATGCACGGTCCCAGTGCGCTTGCCGGCTTTGGCAGCGCCAAGTGCTCCAACGAAGAAGCCTGGCTGTTCCAGAAACTGGTGCGCACCGGTTTCGGCTCCAACCACGTTGACCACTGCACCCGGCTCTGTCACGCCAGCTCCGTCGCAGCGTTGATGGAGTGCCTGGGCTCCGGCGCAGTGACTGCCTCCTTCATGCAGGCGCTTCAGGCCGATGTGGTGATCCTCACCGGCTGCAATCCGGCCGTGAACCACCCGGTGGCTGCCACTTATTTCAAGCAGGCAGCACGAAACGGTACCAAACTGATTATCATCGACCCCCGGGGCCAGGCGCTGGATGCCTACGCATGGCGCAGCCTGCGTTTTTCGCCGGGCGGTGACGTGTCGCTCTTCAACGCCATGCTCAATGTGATCATCAGCGAAGGACTCTACGATCAGGCCTACATTGACGACCACACCGAAGGCTTCGAAGCACTTGCAGTTAGTGTCGCGGACATGACGCCGGAGGCAATGAGCCCACTCTGTGGCGTTGAACCGGACACCATTCGCGAAGTGGCCCGGGCCTACGCAGGTGCCGAGCGGGCGATGATCTTCTGGGGCATGGGCATTTCCCAGCACGTGCACGGCACCGATAATGCCCGCTGCCTGATCTCGATGGCCCTGACCTGCGGCCACACCGGTCGGCCCGGAACCGGCCTGCATCCATTGCGTGGCCAAAACAATGTTCAGGGCGCCTCGGACGCCGGCCTGATTCCCATGGTACTGCCCGACTACCAACCGGTGGGCGATGCCCAGCTGCGCTCTGCTTTTGAAGAACTCTGGAGCACCAAACTTGACCCGGAGCCGGGGCTCACCGTTGTGGAGATTATGGACGCCATCACGGCGGGCACCATCAAGGGCATGTACATCCTCGGCGAAAACCCCGCGATGTCCGACCCGGATCTGACCCATGCCCGAGCTGCGCTTGCTGCACTCGAACACCTGGTGGTGCAGGATCTGTTTGTCACAGAAACCGCCCAGTTTGCTGACGTCATCCTGCCTGCTGCCGCCTGGTCAGAAAAATCCGGTACTGTCACCAACACCAACCGGCAGGTGCAAATGGGCCGCGCCGCGCTGGCGCCGCCGGGAGAAGCAAAGCCCGACTGGTGGATTATTCAGGAAATTGCCCGGCGTTTCGGGCTGGATTGGGATTACGATGGCCCCGAGCAGGTATTCGCCGAGATGAAACAGGGTATGCACTCGCTCGATCACATCTCCTGGTTCCGTCTGGAACGCGAAGGCTCGGTGACCTATCCGTGCCCTGCCGACGACGGGCCTGGGCAGGATGTGGTCTTCTCTGACGCTTTCCCTCGCGCGGGTGGCCGGGCCAAATTCTCGCCGGCTCGTCCGCTACCGCCAGACGAGCCGGTGGATAAGGCTTATCCCACCGTTCTAACCACAGGCCGACTGCTCGAGCACTGGCACACCGGGGCCATGACCCGTCGCAGTCGGGTGCTGGACGAAAGGGAGCCCGAGGCTGCCGCCTATCTGGCACCATCGGAAATGGTTCGCCTCGGCGTAGCGTCGGGCGATGCAATCCAGGTCGCCACCCGGCGTGGCAGCATTACCCTGACTGCACGGGTCGATCAGGCCATGCCCGAAGGTATGGTGTTCATACCCTTTGCCTTTGCGGAGGCGGCAGCGAACCTGCTTACCAACCCGGCGCTGGACCCTTATGGGAAGATTCCGGAGTTCAAGTATGCGGCGTGCCGGCTGAGCCCGGCCTAATGTCATTCTCACGTTGCGCTCCATAGCTGAAACAGAACGCCTGCAAACAAAGCGCCACTGAGCGCCAGCGCAATATAGAGCCCAAATACTCCTGGCTTTACCAGGGCCCATACAGCAAGAGCCGCGGGAAGCGATGTCACCCCTCCGGCAACCAGAAACGCCAGCCCGGCGCCGGGCGCCATACCCTGGGAAATGAGTCCACCAACAAGTGGTAACGCCGCATAACCGTTCAGGTAGGCGGGTACGCCGACCAGGGTGCCGAGCACAATTGGACCGAATCCGGTGCCGCCCAGAACCGAGGTAATGGTCTCGACCGGGACGAAAGCCAGTATCAGGCTCTCCAACAGGAACGCCAGCACCAGCCACTTGGTAAGGAAGAGGGTGATGCCTGACGCCTCGCGCCCGAATCTTGCACGGCGCTCCGGATTTTCCCAAAACCGCCACAGAACCGGTTTGGGCGCGCGGATCTTGCTCCCGCCGCAACCACCGTTACCAATCCCCTCACGTAACGGCGAAGACAGCCCGCCGATTTTGCTCAGGCTGTGAGCAACCCAACCACCGAATAAACCCAGTCCGACTGCCGCCAGCGTTTTTGCGATGGCAAATTCCAGCCCGAGGACACCCGTTGTCAGGACAAACATGGAGGGATCCATGACTGGGGAGGCCAGCCAGAAAGCCATTACTGCCGACAAGGGCACCCCCATGGCAAGCAGCGCAGCAATTAACGGTATCACCCCACAGGAGCAGAATGGCGAGACGCCACCCGCAATCGCGGCCATCAGGATCATGGTCATGGGAGCACCAGTGAAAGCCCGGGCAATCAGGTTGTCGGCGCCGGTTGCTGAGGCCCAGGCAGCGATAGCAATGGAAAGCACCAGGAAAGGGGCGGTCTGCATTAACGCCTTGGCTGCAAAAAGAACGCTGTCCAATGCCTGTCCTGGATCAAAAATGGCCAATACCATTACGATCGTCAAGGAGGCCAGCCAGACTCGGTACTCCCTCCAGATCCTGGTCAGCGCCTGAACCATCGGGACATTAGGGGTTATATTTTCCATAACGATATACCTAGGTTAGTAGTTATATTATCGCCAAAAAAACTCAGTTCAGGCGGTTTCCTTGGAAGGCTTTATCTTTACACCCGTACAGCATTCAGAGGTGAGGAAGTCCAGCGTTTCCCGCATCACTGCGTATTCCGCCCTGTTGACGACTTCACGGCTGCGCTTTTCCTGTACTACAAGCCCGGCATCCACAAGCGTGGACAGGTGATGCGCCAGCGTGGAAGGCGCGATGCCGAGATGCTGATTGATTTCACCCACGTTCAATCCCTCATCGCCTGCTCTTACAAGGAGCCGGAATATGGAAAGGCGTACTTCATGTCCAAGCGCGGCAAGCGCGCGGGCTGTTCGGGTTGTCGTCATCATAAACGCAATTATAACTATAAAACTGGTTTTGTAAATATTATCGATCAGTAAAGAAGCCAGTCCTGCATCTTCAACGCAAACTCCCCGGCCTGCCGCCCAGAAACAAACAGACTCACTGACGCCAATCGACTGGTTTCAAGTGCCTCTGCATCGGGCACTGTCCGGCCTCGCCAGGTAGGAATGAAGTCCATGAAAGGAAGCCGGATGCGGCTCCAGCTTCTGGTGTCGGGTGTAAATGCATGCTGGTACACAATACTGCGTCGGTCGGTGCTGTTGCGAAGGCCAATCTTGTAGGTTTTTCCGTCCCCCAGTGCTAGCAATTCAATACCAGTCCATTGCGCGGCATCGATCGGTTCCGGCAAGTCTGCTTTGACGGAGGCAAAGCCGCCGCCGTTGTCCAGTCGAACCGTGCCATGGAAGTGGCCGACGCCTTCCTCAGAGCAGACCAGCTGGCCGTCGGATTGTCCGCCCATCACCTGGTCACCGAGGGATTCCCATTCCAATGGATTACCCTGAATATCGAACGTAACCAGGGTTGGGTTGCAGTTACTGCTAGTGTGCCTTTCTTTCATTGATTTACCTTCAATAGTTTTGCAGAGGCTCAGCCTATCATTCTGTATCAAAAGCCCCCGATACAGTAGGCGCATGGTAGCGTTACACTAATTGCCAACCATACGTTCAAAAACACTATTCAGAGTGATTGTGGTGCACCCTTGAACGACTACCTCGAGAAAATCCTTCACGGCCACCCGATAAATTACGAGGCCTTTCTAAAAAAGCTCCCGGACAAGTTTCGCCGCCGCCATCGGGAATTATTTGCCACGGAAAAGGTACAAACCAACCGCTGGATCGTCACAGTCCTGGATGAAACCACTTTCGCGGAGTTGCAGAATGTCGCGGAAGCCCCGGTAAGCCGGGTAGACGCCGCGAAGAAGGGCAATTCCCACCGTCATGGCACCGAGGTCAGTTTTGTTCTGGTTTATCATCAGGGGCTGTTGTCCAGTCGGCCGGATGTGGCGGTGATAGAGAACGAGTCTGTCAATGCTGGTTTTCAAAGGGCCCGGTCGGTGCTGGTGGTGGAGAATGAGCGTAATTTTTACCAGTATCCGCAGATGCTGAATTTTGCCAGCGAGGCACTGGGCAAGCGTCTGGAGCTGGCAAACTGTGACCTGGTGTTGGGGGGTGGCAACCGGATTACCCGGGGCGCAATTCTTGACTGGTTAAGCGGCTACGAAGCAGTATTCTGCGCATTCGATTATGATGCGGGTGGTCTGCAAATGTTCTCGACAATTGCGGCCTCGCTCGGTGACAAGGCCACCTTTGTGCAGCCGCGTGACTGGAAACCATGGCTGGCGAAGTTCTGCAAGATACCGGACAGTACCGAACGCTTTACAAGAGCGGTATCGCTGGCGGAAGGGCTTGGCTTTGCGGCCCTTGCAGAGGCGTTTCGAGCGACCGGCAAATTCATGGAACAGGAGATGATTCTGGATGAGTGACTCCCAGGGGAGCCCAAGCCATTACACCTTTGGCATTCGCCGTCTTGTCTTGGTGGATTCCGCCGGATTCTGTTACGTGGAAATTCCGCTGGATAACCACGGCCTGATCCTGGGGCCGGGGAACCTGGGCAAGTCCAGCCTTTTAAACAGCCTGCGGCTGTTCCTGTTGCCAGAGAACAACTTCAAGAACAGCCGCAAGAAATTCGCTTTTCGCAATGCCAGCGCCGGCAGCTTCTACACCAACGAGGAAAGCTACCAGCATTACTTTCCCAGTCAGTTCAGTTTCCTGATCATGGAAGCCGAGAACCCGGCCGGGGTGCATTGCCAGATTCTGTACCGGGACAGCGCCAGCCAGCTCAGCTACGGTCGCGCTTTTGTGCCGGTGGGTTATGATCAGCTGCGGCCCATGTTCTGGAACGGCGACGATGAGGACGGTATCGGGCAGGCGGTGCCGGAGCTGTCGTTCAGCCGCTTGTCGGAAAACCTGAAAAAACTTTCCAAAGAAACCCGTCTGGTGAGTGACCCAGCCAAACTCAAACAGATGCTGTACAGCAGCGAGCTGATGAACGCCGATGCCGTGCGCTACTCCGTGCTGCCTCTGGGCGAGTCCGAAGAGCGCCGGGTGCAGTCGCTGCGGACGCTGATCCTGTTGTTGTTCGAAATGAAGGCGGACGATCAGGCCATGGCCAATGCGGTGGCCAGCATCATCGAGGCGGACAAGAAGTTTGCCGAAGATGCCTTCGATTTCAACATCGACGATTTCCTTAACCGGCATGAACAGTTAAAGCAGCAACAAACCCAGCTGAACCAGATCGAGAAAGAGCGGGTCCGGTTTGAAAAGCTGCAAAGGGATTATCAGGCCTACCAGACCTTGCTTCGCAGCCAACACGACTTTGCCGCGTTTCGGGATGGAGTTGCCAATGCCTTGCAGGATATTGGTGCCAGGCGCAAAGCCGCCGTAGAAGCGTTCAACGAGCAGAACGACATCCTGCGCCATGTGTTGCAGGCCCTGAAAAAGCTGGAGCAGGACGACAGCGGCCTGAGGGGCGAAATCCGCTCCGCCGACCGCCGCATCAAGCAGGCGGAGCAGAACCAGAAAGACGGCGATCTGCTGGTATCCCAGTACGGGGAAATGACCCTGCAGGAAATCGAGGACATCCAGAGAGAGGAACTCGAGAGCAAGAAAGGTCACCTGGCCGCATTGAAGAGTGCCGCCCAGGCAGAAATCCGGTTGGAACAGATCCAGCGCAAAACCCAGGAACTGGAGCGCAAGCTCGAAACCCTGAAAGAACGTGAAAGCAAACAGCAATGGCAGCTGCAAAACCAGCTGGACGAGGCTACCGCCGCGCCTCTGCGAGCCGTCGACCCTCGGCTGGTGATGGCCAGCCCGGGCCAGGATCTGGATGCCGACAGCA
Source organism: Marinobacter sp. ATCH36 (assembly GCF_023555055.1). GTDB lineage: Bacteria > Pseudomonadota > Gammaproteobacteria > Pseudomonadales > Oleiphilaceae > Marinobacter. Next base: position 299,796 of record NZ_JAMJPL010000003.1, on the reverse strand, counting down.
AAGCCGCCATCGAAGCCTTTGCCCGGCTGTTTGTGCCCAATGACAAAGGCTTTGACTGGTTCGACGCCGAATACCCGGCTCAGCCCGCCCGGCAGACCGACTTCGCCGAGCAGCGTCGGCACATTGATGGCGAGCTTCATGGCCTGGAAAGGGAGCGGTCCGAGCTGGCGGACACAGCCAATAAAGAACAGGACCGGCCCAAACTGATCGAGCGCACGGAAAAGGAAATCCGCGCCATCGAGAAAGACCTTGAAACGCTCCAGCGTTATCCGGCCACCGCAACCACTCTTCGGGACGCCACCGAGGAAAAGCAGGCAGCCGAGGAACAGCTGGCCAAATTGGAAGAGCAGGCGCGGTTCGAACACGAGAAGCAGGACGCCGTTCAGCAAAAAGCCGCTAAAGCCAGGGCCGAAAAAGAACGTATCGAAGAGCGGGAGCGGGAACTGGCGGGCCTTAGCCGTAGTGTAGGCACTGTGGAACACCGTTTCCCGCACCTGAAAACCGTGGAAATCGAGCAACCACTGGATATCGAGCAGGTCTCGGTCGCCGCATTCGACGACCTGCAAACCCAGCTGGACGATCTGGAAGAACGCCGTCGCAGCATCCTCGACCACCTGCGTCAGTTCGTCTACCTGGGCATCCACGAAGATACCGAAGGCGAATTGCAGAAAGACAGCCCGGCGTCGTCGGTCATCCGCGAAACTTTCAAAAGTCTGTCGGACCTGTTTGCCGGTATGGCAGAGCGCTGGAGTGTGCTGGAGCAGCAGGTTGGTATCCACAACGAGACTGTGGCCAGCTATCGGCAGGCTTTGAAATCCAACCACGAGCACATTGCCCGTTTTGAAGCGCAGCTGAACCGTGAGCTGGATGGCGTGCGCATCAACGATCTGGTGGAAATCCGGGTCGATATCCACACCGACCCGAAATTCCGCAACCTGGTGGAGGAAGCCAACAACATCGACCCTTATGGCAACCAGTTGCAGTCCGATGCCTTCTATGACCGTTTGCGGGTGTTTGTGGCGGACTTTTTCGGGGAGCAGGGCGGTAGCAAGCGCCTGACCATGGACCGGGTGATCACCGGCATTTCCTACCGCACCCGCAAGGAGAGCGCCACGGGCCTGGACAAGAAAGGCCAGTCCACCTCCACCATCGCATTGATCAATCTGGAGCTGGTGTACCGGTTGCTGAAACGGGTGCTTTACCCGGGCGTGCAGCTGTCCTTCCCGCTGGTTCTGGACGAACTGGCCAGCGTGGACATCAGCCAGGTGCCGTCGCTTCTGGAACGGTTGCGCAAGCAGGGCTTCAACCTGTTCTCCGCCGCTACCCACAGTGCCAGCGCCGAAGTGATTTACCTGGTTGGCCGCCATCTGGAAGTGGGGCAGATGCGCACCGCGCGGCCCTACAGTGCCAATCGCACCCTGGTGTTCTGGGGCGGGCCGGAAGGCTTCACCAATGGCGAGCCGGTGAGCCACTGGGCCGACCAGACCCAGAACAGTCTGCTGGAGCAAGCGGATGAGTAAGCGCTTCAGCACCCTGGATACCACCCGGCTGCTGTTCGAGCACCCAAAGATCCTGTTTCGGATGATCGAACGGATGGACCGGAATGAGGCCCGTTACATTCGCGAGAGTGATCTGGTGGCCGAGGTAATGGACTATACCCGCACCCTCGGCAGGGCCGACCGGGACCGGGTGCGACTGGCCCTGAACACCGATAACCTGTTCCGCAGCGGCCTGGTGATCGATATTATGAAGGCCGAGGGCGAGCGGCGGCTGGTGTTCCAGGATGCCCTGATCAACCTGATGCGGGCCTGCAACGCGTCGCTCTACCAGGAACTGACCGATGCCCGCCTGAGAGGCCATCTGGTGACCCTGCGGGACGTGCGTAATCGTCTGGAAACCAGCAGCTTTAGTGACGCGGACCCGGATTACACCGAACTGCGGGACGACCTGAACGAGCGGGTCAGCCAGCTGATCGGCCTGCTGCGCCAGAACGTGCTGCGCATGCAGATGATCAGCGCGCAGCTTGCGGATCTGTCCGGCGACGCCAGCCGGGCGCCGGACAAATACCTGGAGTTCCGCCAGAACCTGTTCGAGCAGATCGTTACCCTCTACGAGCGCCACATCAAGCCGACCCTGGTGTTCCTCAACCCGGACACCCGCCTGCCCGATGGCAGCAACCTGTTCGAGACCCTGGAAGCCATGGTCCGTCTGCTGGAAAATGCCGGCGACCACAGCCTGGCGGACCAGCTGTTCCGTTCCTCCATCAGCCTAAACGCCCTTTACAAACCCATTCAGGCAGTGGCCCGGGAGGTGGAGCATTTCCTGCGCAAGACCCGCCAGGGCATGGTCCAGTACAACGCCATGGAACATTTCTACAGCAAGCTACAGGAACTCAAGGGCGAAACCGAGACTCTCAGCCTCAAGCGAAAATGGCTGGAGGGAGGCGACTTTGCCCGCAGCACCGGTTTCCTGCTCGGCCTACGGGCCCAGCAGCACCCGAAACACTACGCCTTCGGTAACTCGTCCAGCTACTACCAATTGTTGTTCAGCGAACTGGACCTGCGCCTGAACGATCTTCGCCGCAAAGCCGAGGTACCGGTTCTGCAGGCAGTAGAAGGCAGCGGCCGCCACACCCGCATCGATGTTCAGCGCATCAACCAGCTCTATCAATGGCTGGAAACCCTGGATCTGCGTCCGACCACCGACCTGGTGCGGGAGCTGCACGGCCGGCTGGACGGCTTTATCCCCGGCTATCGTTTTCCGGACTTGCTGGCGGCCCTGAACCGGCTGATCAATACGCCACCGGAGGGCCTGCAGGTGGTCACCACCAACCGTTTCCGAATCCTGGACCAGTCATCCGACAGTGAGCAGTTTGTCTACCGTAAGCGTCGCCTGGAGCAACACCATGTCTGAGTTCGATCAAATCCTGCCCGCCCACAGCGCTGCTATCTTCCGGGAATTCCAGGCCGGTCGGGTAATTGTGCGTGACGTTTGGGACAGCAACCGCTCCGAGCTGCGTGCCAATCCGCTTTACAACCTGCTGTACAACCATCTGTCCCATTTCCGCACTTTCTATGAGCACCTGGGCAGCGAGCTGGTGTTCAACGATACCGGTTCGTTTTTCTTTCTCAAGGAAAGCAGTGACGACGAGAACGAAGAGCACGATGAAAATGCTTTTCGGGTCCAGGTAATACTGCTACTGATCGGGCGCTATTTCGCGCGAAGCGGTCGGGATCTGGAATACCTTGGTCGGCCCGATGCGGGGTTGAATGAGCAGGATCTCGAAGCTTTGGCGGGCGATGAGGAATATCAGGAAATTCTGCGGGCGGCACGGTTTGAAAAAGACTTTTCGGAAGCCCTGGATTACCTGGATAAACGCAATCTGCTGTTCCGCGCCGGGGCCGGTCGGTGCTTTCTGAGCTCCGCGGGGCTCTATTTTCTTCAGGAGCTGGTTCGTGAGTATGAGCACGGATAAGAACCAGACCACATGAAATCAATGGTGCTTTTGGATTGGAGAAAATCTTCCGGGGTATCTGATTACTTGCATCCCCGAATTTGTCCGGTCCTGTTCCCTCTGCTAATTTCAATTGAGGCTTTCAGAAAAAAGAAATTGCCTGATCTGGTGCCGCGTCCCGGCCTCTAACAGGGGAGGGGCAGGATCGACAAAAACAAAAGGGTGGGAACGAATATGCAGGATCTTAAAGGTAAAGTGGCGATTGTAACGGGTGGCTCACGGGGGATTGGTCGGGAAATAGCTTTGCAGCTTGCACGTCGTGGGGCTGACGTTGCCATTAACTACCGCTCCCGAAGCGCTGATGCCGATGAAGTCGTTAAAGAGTTGGAGAACACCGGTATCCGGTCAATGGCGGTTCAGGCAGATCTGTCGGACATGAGCGCTGCCAGGGGCCTGATTCGCAAAGTGAACGACGCGTGGGGCCGGGTTGATATTCTCATCAATAACGCCGGAATTACCCGCGACAAGGCTATGAAGAACCTCACGGACGAGGACTGGACGGATGTGCTGGACACCAACCTGGGGAGTGTTTACGCCACCTGCTCGGAAGTGCATAAAATCATGATGGACCAGGGTTATGGTCGCATCGTCAACATTACCTCCTTTGTGGGCCAGGCCGGCAATTATGGCCAGGCAAACTATGCTGCCAGTAAAGGCGGAATAATCGCGTTCACCAAGACCCTTGCGATCGAATTGGCGAAATACAACATCACGGTTAACGCCATTGCTCCGGGTTTTACCGAAACCGAGATGCTGGCCCAGGTTCCTGATCATATCCGGGAAAAGATAGTTGCCAGGGTGCCCATGGGGCGCTTCGGGAAGCCTGAAGAAATTGCCCGTGCAGTGGTATTCATTGTGGCGGAAGGCGATTACATTACCGGACAGCAGATCAATGTGAACGGCGGTGTTTATATGTAGGTGTTCCGGGCCCGTGCTCAAATGCGTTTAATTGCAGTGGGAAACGCAACATCCGCCGACGAGTCATGCTGCATGGCCGTCGGCGGGTGAAACAAAATCGCATGGCCTGGATCGAAATTTTCCGGTGCCAAAAGGAGGGGACATGACTATAAACACCAAGCACCTGGCTGCATTTATTCTCTGCGCGGTCATCGGTAATGCCCAGGCAGAGACGAACTGGGATATGCCAACGCCTTACGGTGATTCCAACTTCCACACGGTCAATATTCGCGAATTTGCTGAAGATGTGAAAGAGGCCACCAATGGTGAACTCAACATTACGGTTCACAGCAGCGGGTCCCTTATCAAACATCCTGAAATCAAGAACTCTGTTCGCCGTGGCCTTGTACCCATCGGCGAGCTGATCATGTCGCGACTGGCAAATGAGGATCCGCTGTTCGAGGCGGATTCGGTTCCCTATCTGGCCAGCGACTACGATGAAGCCTGGGAACTCTGGCAGGCGTCCCGGGATATCCTTGCAGAGCGTCTTGAAGGCCAGCGCCTGAAGCTGCTATTTGCAGTGCCCTGGCCGCCGCAGGGTATTTATACGGAGTTCCCGGTGGAAACCGGCGACGAACTCCAGGGTGTGAAGATGCGCGCCTACAACAAATCGAGCGAACGCCTGGCCGAACTCTTCGATGCTGTCCCGACTCAGGTCGAAGTGCCGGATATTCCGGTGGCGTTTGGCACCGGTCGAGTCGACGCTATGATCACATCCCCGTCAACCGGGGCCAATACGAGGGCATGGGATTATCTGAGCCACTTCAACCATGCTCAACTGTGGTTGCCGAAAAACATGGTTATCGTCAACGCCAAGAGTTTCGACGCGCTTTCTGAGTCTGCTCAAAAAGCGATTGATACGGCCGCTGCTGAAGCCGAGAAGCGGGGATGGGAAGCCAGCAAGGCCGAGACCGACGCCAAGATCAAAATCATGGAAGAAAACGGCATTATCGTGTCCGAACCCAGCGATGCACTGGTTGAACGCCTCAAGGAAGTTGGTGCGGCGATGGAGCAGGAATGGCTGGAGCGTGCCGGTGATGACGGTAAGGAGCTGCTGGAAGCCTATCGCGCCCGCTAGTCTTCGGATAGACAGGCAAAACAACCCGGAGAATATCCATGCGCAGGTTTCTGGACTCTCTGTACCGGTTCGGCGGGTACCTCTCGGCACTGCAGCTTGCAGCGATCATGGCTATGGTGGTGCTCCAGGTGTCCGGACGAGTTCTCGACGAAGCCCTGCAGGCTCTGGGAATGAAATCTCTGGGCCTGCAGATACCGGGTCTGGCGGAACTGGCGGGTTTTCTGTTGCTCGGGGCCACCTTCACCGGGCTGGCCTACACACTGATGGTGGGCGGGCATATCCGGGTTGACCTTCTGCACAGGGCACTTCCGGGGAGTATTCAGAAAGCCCTGGACGTTCTGGTGACAGTAACCGCTTTGGCGATCACCGGATTCGCCACCTGGTACTGTATTCTGCTGGCCTATGACAGCTATGACTATGGCGATCTCTCCATTGGCATGGTTCCGGTTCCCCTCTGGTTCCCGCAAGCAGTAATGGTGGTCGGGCTCATCTGGCTTCTGGTTGCCTTGCTCGATGTATTGGTCGGGCTGATCACTGGTCGCATTACCCATATCAAAGACCAGGCCCCGATGGAGTAAAACCATGGACATGATCTGGATGAGCCTGGCGCTCCTGATCGGGCTCTTGATTTTGCTTGCAGCAGGGCTATGGGTAGCCTTTGCTCTGACCGCAACTGGCCTGGCGGCACTGCATTTCCTTAGCAACATTCCGATAGGCCAGAGCCTGTCAACCTCGTTTTACGGGGCCAGCGCGTCCTGGGAGCTGGCAGCGCTGCCCATGTTTATCTGGATGGGCGAGGTGCTTTTTCGTTCCCGGCTCTCGGAGGAAATGTTCAACGGTATTGCCCCGTGGGTTGGTCGCATTCCGGGCCGACTTCTTCATACCAACATTATCGGTTGTGGAATCTTTGCTGCAATTTCCGGTTCGTCGGCGGCGACCGCGGCAACCATCGGAAAAATGTCAATACCGGAGCTCACCCAGCGAGGCTATGATCGCAAGCAGGTCCTGGGAACTCTTGCCGGTTCAGCCACCCTCGGCCTGCTGATTCCCCCGTCGATAATCCTCATTGTGTACGGCGTTGCCACTGAGCAATCCATTGCCAGGCTATTCGTGGCCGGCATTCTGCCGGGCCTGCTGTTAATGGTGTTGTTCGCTGGCTATGTCGGTATATGGTCGAGGATGAATCCCTCCGGCGTGCCGACTGATGAAGAAGAATCCTTGCCGCTGGCAGAGAAGTTTCGCCGCAGCAAGCCACTGATTCCGGTGGTGTTGCTCATTGTCGGTATCATCGGATCTATCTATGCCGGGCTGGCGTCACCAACCGAATCGGCTGCGGTCGGTGTTGCCCTGGCGCACCTGCTGTCCTGGCGTGGCGGTTCCCTGAGCAGGGCCAACTGTATGGAAGCCCTGATGGGCACGGTGAAAACCTCCACCATGATCGCTTTCATTCTCGTTGGCGCCCATTTTCTGACTGTATCCATGGGTTTTACCGGCATTCCCCGGGACCTGGCAGCCTGGATCAATACACTGGAATTGTCTCCCTACATGCTGCTCCTGGCACTGACGGCGTTCTTCATTCTTCTGGGCTGCTTTCTCGATGGTATTTCCGTTGTGGTGCTGACGACATCGGTGATCCTGCCGATGGTGCAAGCCGCCGGGATCGACCTGATGTGGTTTGGAATCTACCTGGTGATCGTGGTGGAAATGAGCCAGATAACGCCTCCGGTGGGGTTCAACCTGTTTGTGATCCAGGGGCTTACCGGTGACAACATTATCCGGATTGCGATGGCCGCGTTGCCTTATTTTCTGCTGCTGCTGGCCGGAGTGTTCCTGATCACCATTTTCCCGGAAATTGTCACCTATCTGCCCGGTAAAATGGGAAATTGACCGACCAAACCCGACTATACTCAAGCAAACGTCAGTCAGCTCTATCAGGAGCATTGCTCATGAAGCCACAGTTCCCCGGATTACCCCAGTTGCTATCCACACCTCATCGCGGCGGGCGAGCCGCCGTTGTGTTCGTACCGGAACGCCTGCTTGGGCGTTTTGTGGACCAAGACATTGGCTGGGCCAGGACCGACAACTTAGATACCACTTTCCTCGGCTAACGCAACCAGGTCAGCGCGGATGTCCTCAATGCTCAGGTCAGGCCTGAACAGGAGGCGAGCGTCTCCCTCGCGGTCGAACACATAGACCGCTCCGCTGTGGGAAACGTTGTAGTTGCCTTCCTCATCCGGGTCATCGTAACCGAAGGTGGTGCGATAACGCTTGCTCAGCTCCCGCAGTGCCTTTTCTTCGCCGGTCAGGCCAATGGCTCTGTCACTGAAGAAATCCACGTAACTGGCGATACGCTCCGGAGTGTCCCGCTTTGGGTCCACGCTGACGAAGACAATGCGGGTGTCTTCCTGTAACTCGCCGGGCATGTCTTTCACAGCACGAGAAAGCTTCTGAAGCGTTGCCGGGCAGACGTCAGGGCAGGAGGTGAAGCCGAAGAACACCATGCGGATTTCGCCGGCGGTGTCATCAGCGGTCAGGGTGTCGCCGGATGTGTCCGTCAGCTCGAAGGCCAGTTCCGGCATCAGACCGCTAATGTCCTTGCCACGCCAGGACTCGTCATCGCCGAAACAGCCCGCCAGTATGGCCGATGATGTCATCACAGCGATGATTGACAGTCGGTTAAGAAAGCGTGATCGGCGCAGGATGCTCATGGGTGGGTGGCCTCCAGTTTTTCGGAATAGGGGGATAGCTTCCCGTCTTCACGCATGGCGCGGCGAAGGATGATCAGTATGCCGAGAATGCTCATCATGGCGGGTGGAATCCAGGTAAGCAGCCCGCCCAGCAGCTGATCCGTTTCCGGTGGCATTGGCCAGGCGCGGCCGCAGACTTCATAGACGTCGTAAACCATGCCCCTGGAAAACACGATTGTGGCTCCCAGGACCATTTGGGGAAGCGCTACCAGCGCCAGTAGCAGGATGCGTTTGCCATAGCCAAGCGCATCGCTGACAACCGGTGACCGGGGGTCAAAGATAAGCCACCAGAACAGCAGTCCGTCCAGTAGCATGCTCCAGTTCATGATCCAGTAAAGATCACGGCTTAGCATGGCGTCGAAGTGAATAGGCGGCCACAGCCAGAAGTAAATCAGGCCGACAAACAGGAAGGATGCAATGGCCGGGTGCTGTAAAAACCGGTATATCCATCCCAGAGGCGTCAGTGCCTGCCTGATACCAGGCTTGATTCGGCTGTAAAGAAAGCGCATCACCGGCAGTGGGTTGGACAGTGCGATCAGAAATGGACCCAGATGATGAAGGATCAGGTGCTGGCCCCGGTGAACGAAAAACATGTACTGGGAGTAGTAGTCGAACCGGGTCTGCATAACGCCGTAGCAAATCATGACCCCGACAACAAAGACCAGTATTCGTCCACTACCTGGCCGATCTGCCTCTGGCATCGCCAAAAGCCCGTACCCATAGAAACCCAGCACGAGCACGAAGCCGAGTATGGTCACTGGCGAGAAATCATAGGGTATCAGGTAGTCTACGGCGGACATCGAGTATGCCTTGATGCACTGGTGTGAAACCAGAGAATTGTTATGGTCGCAGGATCAGAGTTTTACCGGACTGGCGATTAAATTCAAGCGATAGTTGGACTGCCCGTGTTATTCGGGATAACCGGTGATGTCTCTTATTTTTCGGTACAGGGGCTGCAGCTGCGGATACATCTTCAGGTATACCTCCCGATAGAGCCGCTCATACAGCTTCTGGGCCTTTTCCTCCGGGTAAAATACGTCACCGACGCGGGTCATAGCCCCAACCGCGGTTTCAAAATCCGCATGCAGGCCAAGCCCCACAGCAGCGTCGATGGCCGCACCCAGACCGGACGTTTCGTAGGTATGGGGGCGTTCGGCGGGTAACCCGAATACGTCTGCAGTCAGCTGCATGGCCGCGTCGCTCTGGGAACCGCCCCCGGCTACTCTCAATTTGCGGATAGGAACGCCGCTACGTTTTTCAATGCGCTCTTTACCTTCACGCAGTGCGTAGGCAAGCCCCTCCAGGATGGCACGATAAATGTGGGAACGGGTGTGTACATCACCAAAGCCGATGATGGAGCCTTTCGCCTCGGGACCGGGCTGGCGTACCCCGGGTGACCAGTAAGGTTGCAGCATAAGGCCCATGGAACCGGGCGGCACGGCACGAACCAGCTCATCGAATAGCACCTCTGGCTCTATGCCTCTTTGTTCAGCCAGTTTCTGCTCCCTCAGGCCGAACTCCCGTTTGAACCAGCTGACCATCCAGAAGCCCCGGTAGATCATGACTTCCGTGGAATAGTGCCCGGGCAGGGCGGACGGATAGGGCGGCATCATCCGTACAGGCTCGATATAGCGCTTATTGGTGGTGTTGATGGTGGCTGTAGTGCCATAGCTCATACAACCAATATCTGGAGTCAGACCGCCGGACCCAAGGATTTCACAGGCCTTGTCTGACGCTGCGGCAATTACCGGCAAGGATGCAGGGAGGCCGAGGTGAGCGGCGGCATCAGCCGTCAGCTCGCCGATTCGGTCGCCGGGTTGGACCAGTTCCGGCAGCATCTCGGGCTTGACCGGCATGGTCTGCCACTTGAAATCACGCTTGCCTGCCCAGCGGTGGCGCTTGAAGTCAAAGGGAATGTAGCCCACCTGGCTGCCTGTCGAATCGCGGAAGCGGCCGGTCAGACGATAATTCAGGTAACCGGAAAGTAGCAGGAAATGACTCGTATCAGCCCAGATTTCAGGCTGGTTCTGGGCGATCCAGTTGGCCTGGGTTTTCTCGCGAAAACGGTCAACCGTAGGTTCCAGGCGGAGGAGTTTGAAGAGCCATCCCCAGGGGCCTGGCACGGGCCCGTCAACTTTGGCATGGCGTTGGTCCAGCCAGATGATGGCCGGCCTCAGGGGTTTGCCATTGCTGTCAAGATTGATCACCGTTCCACGCTGGGTCGTTACGGTGACACCGGCTACCCGGCCCGGGTCAGCAGTTGAACTCTCCCACAACCGCCGGCATGCGTCGCCCAGGGACTCCCAGAAATACTCCGGGTGTTGTTCGGCCCAGCCGGGCTGTTCGGAATAATAGGGTTCAATGTTCTGCTTGCCTTTGGCCACCAGGTTTCCATGAGCGTCAAACAGCAGGGCGCGAACGCTCTGTGTGCCGTTGTCGATGGCCAGAATCAGCGGTTTTTCCGGGCTCATCTCGCCTTGCTGCCGTTTACGGGGAGCGAATAGCTGGAATGCCTAATTCCAAGATACCGCACCTGCTCACGATCCCAGGTGCTGTTGTCCCAGCCCAGGATGGGTTGGCATAGCGTTCGTATTTCTGGCATCAGTGACTCTCCTCCCGACGGTAGAATCAGGCCAAGTCGCGTGCGCCGGAGTAACAAATCGTCCAGATGGACAACGCCGGTGTGGCCCGCAGCCCAGGCCAGCTCCGCCCACAATGTGTCCGACGGGGCTATGGTGCTGTGGGAGCCGGCAGCCAGCACCTGGCTCAATGAGGGCCCATAGAAGCCTTGCAGGCGTTCCCAATTTTGATGGCCGATACTCGGCGGCCGCTCAAGCTCCGCTGGTGGTGAGAAAACGCGCGCCTCGTTTTTTCTGAGCTTGAAGCCTGGTACGAGGTTTTGCGCGCGCGCCAGTACCTCCCGGGCGATCAGCCGGAAGGTGGTGAGTTTTCCACCGGCAATACTGATCAGTCCGTTGTCCGACCAGGTGACGTGCTCACGGTTTTCCTTTGAAGGCTTCACGGGCTTTGCGTCTGTACTCTTTGCTTTCGTACTCCGTGCGCTTACCACTGGCCGCACACCGGCCCAGGTTGCAATGATGTCGCGCTCGGTAATGGCACTGGAAGGAAACAGGGTTGCCGCGATCTGCAACAGGTAATCCATTTCTGTGCGGGTGATCGCGGGTTCGCGGGCAAGGCTGTCTTCATGATCCAGGTCGGTGGTGCCCAGCACGGTAGTGCCCTGCCAGGGAAAGGCGAATACCGGGCGCCGGTCCTCGGGATGAAACAATGAGACAGAACAGGAAACAGGCAGGCGGCTGAAGGGAAGAACCAGGTGGCTGCCTCTGAGGGGACGTATGCGGGTGTTATCAACATCTGCCTGCTGGAATTGGCGCGCCCAGGCGCCCGTGGCATTAATCACCAGCCGGGTATTAACGCTAAATGACTCTTCTCCGGTACCGGTGTCGCGAAGCCGGACGCCAGAGACAGCGCCACTGTCGCGGTCACGAATAATATCCTCTACGTGAAGGTAATTCAGGCACAGAGCTCTATCGGCCTCAGCCTCCTCAATCACCCGTTGCACCAGTCTGGAATCGTCTGTGACCGCGTCGGTAAAGCCGCTGGCGCCTAATAAATTGTCAGTTGCCAGTCCCGGTACCCACTGCAGGGTTTCAGCCGGCGAGAGCCGCTGCCGGGAAGGTTTACGCGCTATCTTGTCGTAAACTCGCAACAGAATCTGGAACAGCCGGGGCCCGGGAAACTGTTTACGGTAGTGGGGCATGACAAAGCGTAGAGGGTCGATCAACCCCGGAGCCTCCGCCATCAGACGGTCACGCTCCCGCACCGCGTCTCTGGTGAGGCTGAACTGGCCGCTGCCCAGGTATCGCAGACCACCATGGACCATTTTCGAGGATCGGCTGGAGGTGCCCCAGGAGAAGTCATTCTGTTCTAGCAATAACGTACGCAGGCCACTGCCTGCCGCTTCGCGGGCAACTCCGGCACCTGTGATACCCCCGCCAATCACCACGAGGTCGAACGCCGAATTACCGCTCTGGATCTGTTCCAGCTTCTGTGCTCGGGTCAGAGACATGGTTATTCCACCAGGGTTTCAGGGTTAAGCAGGCCCGCCGGATCAAAGGTCTGGCACAGGGAGCGGATGGCCAGCATGCCCAGTTCGCCTTTCTCTACTGCAAGGAAGGGCGCGTGGTCCTTGCCGACACCGTGTTGATGGCTGATGGTGCCGCCGTTGTTGACGATAACGGCGGAGGTGCTGTCTTTCATGGTCCTCCAGCGGGCCAGGGTTTCATCGTAGCTGTCGGCAACGCGGAACACATAGGTGGTGTAGATGCTGCAGCCCTGGGTATAGAAATGTGAAAGATGTGTAAATACATGGACTGATTCATTGTTATTATTCAGTTTGTTACGAAGGTTTTCTTCAATCAGGCTCAAGATTTTGTCGACGTTATCCCAATCGGTGGCGGTTTCCAGGGTGTCGACTGCGTAGCCAATCCGCCAGAGGGCTTCTCGCAAATAAGGCATGGTGAAGCGCTTGGCAGCCCATTTATCGCCCAGTTTTTTACCGGTGTATATTCCATCATGCTCACTGCAGATGGCGCGGGTTTCTTTCAGGGCATTGCTGCACTGGCGTTTGCTGCCAGTGATGCCGAAGGTCATCATGCATTTGCCGTTTTTTACCCCTCGCAGTGAAAGATAGGATTCGAGCATTGCTATCAACGCCGGATGACCGGCCAGCGCAAGTTGGGTTTCGGTTTCAGTGCCGTTGCTCAGGCGCAGCATGGAAAGCTGAGTGCGGTTTTGAACCAGTTTGCGGCAGGCGGTGCGGGCTTCGTCCCAGCTGGAGAAAAACACCACGTGAAAGCTTTCATGGGCGGGCAGGGGTGTGACCCGTACTTTTACCTCCGTGATCAGACCGATGCGGCCTTCAGAGCCCAGAATCATCTCGCGAATGTCCGGGCCGGCACTGGAGGCTGGCACGGTAGGGATCTCCAGCGTGCCTTTTAACGTTTCAATCCGGCCACCGGCAAACAACTGCTCTATGCGACCATATCGGAGCGACTGCTGGCCACTGGAACGGCTGGCTACCCAGCCGCCAATGGTGGAAAGCTCGAATGACTGGGGAAAGTGCCCGAGCGTGTATCCCAGCGCACGTAACCGGGATTCCACCAGCGGGCCGGGCGTACCGGAACCGAAGGTGGCGATCTGGCTTTCGCGATCGAGGTCAATCAGCCGGTTCATGCGCCCCATATCCACCGTCAGTACCGGTTTATCGCTCACAACGGGATTGATGTGTCCTGCAACGCTGGTCCCGCCGCCATAAGGGATCACTACAATGCCATGTTCTTCGGCATAGCGAAGCAGTGTTTCCACGTCTTGGGATGATTCCGGATAAGCCACGCCATCCGGAAATACTCCGAAATCCCCGCTGCGCATGGCAAGCCAGTCGGCCAGGCTCTGGCCACGGGCATGACGCACCCGGTCTTCTGCAATTGTCACCACAGCTGCATGTTCCGGCAAACGGCTGGCAGGTACCTGTGCACAGGCAGCTTCAAGAGAAGTGTCGCTGAGCAGGGTAGCGCTACCGATGCGCTTTTCGAGGAACTGACGCCCACTGTCGGGTAGCTCAACGTTGAACTGGTCATCGCCCCAGCCATTCCAGCGTCGCATACTGACAATCCTTATAAAGTGGTTTATACGCTTTGGATTGTACCGCCATTTGTTCCAGTGGCTATGTCATCTGGCGACAGGAGTTGTGTCTTATGGCGTCAACGGAGGGTGTCAATAAGCCGGCTGTTAAGATCCTGCCAGTGGGAGAGCTTCTCGGCTTCACCAATACGCTTGCTGTCGCCTTCTGAGCGATTAAGCCACAGTCCGTCGCCATTGAAACTGTAAACCGGCTCAAGATCCGGTCGCTGTGAGGCAGGCTTGATGTCGTTGATGAGGTTGTCGAGTATCAGCGGGTCCGCATCCGGCTCTGGGTACCAGGCAAGCACCATGTGGGCCTGGTTTAGCTCCAAAGCCTTGACGTAGACAATGCGCAGCTGTTCATCCGGCACACCCATGGACTTCAGGGTCAGATACTTGGCAATGGAGAAATCCTCACAGTCACCACCGTTGGTGGTCAGCAGTTCTACCGGCGTAGCCCAGTAGTCTTCCTCGCCCCAGTGTTCCATATCGGTCACGAAGCGGGCGCGGTTAAAAAAGGAATTGACCAGCCTGAGTTGCCGGTCGACAGGCGCATTGGAAGCCATGTTGTGAAGGTTCTGCCAGGTTTCCAGGCGGCCGTGGGCCTCATCGCCAAATTCGGACCGCACATAGTCCATCAGGCGTTCACCAAGCTCGAACGCCGCCACTGTCAGTGTGGTAACCATCAGCAATACGGAGACTAAAGAGAGCAGGGAGTAGCGGCTTCCGGTGGGCAGTGCGGCCGTCTCCATGGTTTTCCTCAGTTATTCGTTCTCAGGCGTTCACGTAGCTGCTCCAGCCGCCGGCGAATTTCTTCCCGACGCTGTTCACTGTTGCCGTTGGTGCCGGAAGAAGCCTGCCCTGAACTCACTGGCCTGGCCTGTGTCTGCGGATCGTCATCGCCCCCGGTTGTTTGGCTGGACGCCAGTGAAACGCCGGAATTGTCTTCGTCTTCCGGGAAATAGAGATTCTCCAGTTTACCCCCTCGTTCAATGATGACTCGGTTGGCCCGCACGGAACGAAGCGTGGCATCGCCGGGTAGCTCGTCGCCGACCAGATAGGCTTCGGTTTGACGCTTGTCATCTTCGATCAGTGCGCTGCCGGGAAAATCACCGGAAGCCGCGAGCACACCCCTGAGGAACAGTCGCAGGTTGGTTTCTGGCAGGTTTTCGGTGTCAGGTTCCGCTTTGCTGTCTACCTCCCCGGGTTTGCCGAACAGGTCAAGAGAGGCCAGGTTGACATCAGGTTCCCGCGGGGCGTCGGTGGCGGTCTGGGCTCTTTCGGAGGAGATTTCGGACAGCGTCGTATTCGTTTCATTCTGCCAGAAACGATATCCCTGACAGGCTGTCACAGTAATCATGGTAATGCCTGCGACGGTGGCAATTAACAGTGGTAACCTCGAGCTGGTTAAAAGCATGGACTGTCCCGAAAAGCGCTGCTGTGGACCGGCAAAAGGCTCACAGGTTATCAGACTGAAAAGTTTAATTGGCAGTATAGTGTATAGAGTTATTCAGCGGTTCCATATCCTATGGTAGCCTTTCTGAATTAATTGAATAAAAAGGGATTCTGGAACTCGTGGATACAGAAACAGAACTTCATCCGCAGGATGCTCCGCTGGGCCGTCTTCCCTTCACGTTTGCCAAGCGCAATGGCGTCATTCTGACCCGCAATGACGACGGCGAGCCGGTTATCCTGGTGCGTCCGGGCGCCGGTCATTCGGCGCTGGCGGAAGCTAATCGTATCAGTGGTGGCCGGGCCAGATTCTCAACCATTGAGCCGGCAAGGTTCGATGCCGCTCTGAATGCGGCCTATCAGAACGATTCCGCCGAGGCCATGCAAATGGTTGAAGGCATCGGCGACGACATGGACCTGGCCTCCCTGGCTGATTCGGTGCCGGAAACCGAAGATCTGCTGGAACAGGAAGATGATGCCCCGATTATCCGGCTGATCAACGCCATTCTGACGGAGGCGGTCAAGACCAGCGCGTCGGATGTGCATATCGAAACCTATGAAACCCGCCTGGTAGTGCGCTTCCGGGTAGACGGCGTGCTCAGGGAAGTGGTTCAGCCCAAGCGGGCGCTGGCACCTTTGCTGGTGTCCCGTATCAAGGTTATGGCAAAACTGGATATTGCCGAAAAGCGCGTCCCCCAGGACGGCCGTATTGCGCTTCGTGTTGCCGGGCGGGAGGTGGACATCCGGGTCTCGACCATGCCGTCTTCCAGTGGCGAGCGTGTGGTACTGCGTCTGCTGGACAAGCAGGCTGGCAACATTCGCCTGGAATCCCTGGGCATGGCCGGCAACGATCTTAAGGTATTGCGGAAGCTGATCTATCGTCCTTATGGTATTTTGCTGGTCACCGGCCCGACAGGCTCCGGTAAGTCGACAACCCTGTATGCATCATTGCAGGAGATTAACGACCGCAGCCGGAACATTCTGACCGTTGAAGACCCCATCGAGTACAACCTTCCGGGAATCGGCCAGACCCAGGTCAATACCAAGGTGGATATGACCTTTGCCAGGGGGCTGAGGGCAATCCTTCGCCAGGATCCGGACGTGGTGATGATTGGTGAGATCCGCGACCTTGAAACCGCCGAAATTGCCGTGCAGGCCAGTTTGACCGGCCACCTGGTATTGTCGACCCTGCACACCAACACCGCCGTAGGCGCGATTACCCGCCTTATGGATATGGGTATCGAGCCGTTCCTGATCTCCTCCAGTCTTGTGGGTATCGTTGCCCAGCGCCTGGTGCGAGTGCTTTGCAAGGATTGCCGGGAGCCCTATGAGCCCAGTGAAGAACACTGCGAGTTCCTGCAGCAGGACCCGGCCAATCCGCCCACCATATACCGGTCCACGGGCTGCGAGCACTGCAACCATTTAGGCTACCGCGGCCGTATAGGTATCTATGAGGTGGTTGAAGTGAATGAAGAAATCAGCTCGCTGATTCACAAACGGGCAGGGGAGCTGGACCTGGAGCACGAAGCCCGGCTCCATGGCCCGAGCATCCACGCCGATGGCGTTCAGAAGATCCTGGATGGGGTGACCACGGTTGAAGAAGTCCTGCGTGTGACCCACCGGAGCAAGTAGATTCATGCCAGCGTTCGAATACAAAGCTCTCGACAGTCGCGGCAAGCAAAAACAGGGTGTCGTGGAAGCGGATGCACCCAGGGCGGTACGCCAGCAACTGCGCGAAAGAGGGCTGACGCCCTTAGCGGTGGAGCCTGCTACCGAAAAGCAGACGCGCAGTAACCCACTGAGCAGCCGCGGTAGCCTCGCCACCGCCGACCTTGCACTTGTTACCCGGCAACTGGCAACACTGATACAGTCCGGCATTCCTATTGAACAGGCCCTCTCGGCGGCGGCCCAGCAGTCGTCCAGCCCGCGGATTCGTAGCATGTTGATTGCGATTCGCGCGAAAGTCATGGAAGGGTATAGCCTTGCTGACAGTCTTGGTGAGTTCCCCCGGGCTTTCCCGCGGTTATACCGTTCTACCGTGGCGGCCGGCGAACATGCCGGGCACCTTGACCTGGTGCTTAACCGGCTGGCGGATTACACCGAGGCGCGACAGGAATCACGCCAGAAGATCCAGCTTGCTGCGATTTATCCGATCATTCTCAGTGTGGTTGCCATCGCCATCGTGGTGTTCCTGCTCACTTACGTGGTGCCCGATATTATTGAAGTCTTTGTGAAGCAAGGGCAAGAGCTGCCGGCATTAACATCGGCAATGCTGGCGGTGTCAGATTTTCTGGGCGATTACGGCATTTATCTGTTGATACTGATCATTGCCGCTATTGCCGCATTCCGGTGGTCCTTGCGCAAGCCTGCGTTCCGAATGAGGTTTCATAAGGGGTTGCTGAATATGCCGTTGTTGGCTGGCATGGTACGCGGCGTCAATACCGCCCGTTACGCAAGCACACTCAGCATTCTGACCACCAGTGGTGTTCCCCTGGTGGATGCCATGCGAATTGCTGGCGAGGTATTATCCAATGATTATCTGCGTCAGGAATTGAAGGATGCGGCGAGGAAGGTGAGCGAGGGTGGGTCGCTGCATCGTTCGCTGGATCAGACCGGCTACTTCCCGCCCATGATGCTGCACATGATCGCCAGCGGTGAGGCCAGTGGTGAACTGGACAGCATGCTGGAGCGGACAGCAACCATGCAGGAGACAACCCTGCAATCGAAAATCGCGGCCATTGTGGGCCTGTTCGAACCCATGATGCTGTTGTTGATGGGTGTGGTGGTCCTCATTATTGTGCTGGCCATCATGCTCCCGATTCTCAATATGAGTAACCTGGTTGGCTAGCCCGCAGTGTGGGCATCGCCAGCCAGCCAATTTTCAAACCCAGAGACATGGAACAATGAACAGCAAGACAATCGAATATCAGACTGTACAACGGGGTTTCACCCTGATCGAAATCATGGTGGTAATGGTTATCCTTGGCCTGCTGGTCGCCATCGTAGCCCCGAATATCATGGGGCGAAGCGACCAGGCACGGGTAACCGTCGCCGAAACCCAGTTGAGCAATATTGCCAACGCCCTTGACCTGTACCGTCTCGACAACAGCCACTACCCGTCCACCCAGCAGGGTCTTGAGGCACTGGTTTCCAAACCCAGCGGCAGCCCTGAACCGCGAAACTGGAACCCGGAGGGCTATCTCAACAGTGTTCCCGAAGATCCCTGGGGTAACGATTACCAGTACATCAGTCCCGGCACTGAAGGGCCCTACGACCTCTTCTCTTACGGCGCAGATGGCCGCGAAGGTGGCGAGGAGGATGACGCCGACATCAGTGTCTGGAAAGTCAGGAACTGATTGTGCACACCAGGACACGACACACAGGGTTTACGCTGATTGAGATTCTCGTTGTCCTGGTGGTAGTGGGATTGCTGGCGGCCCTTGCCGTCATGACCATGGGCGGTAGCTCCCGGGATCGGGAAATGGAGAACGAAATACGCGAGTTGTACCTTCTTATGCAGACCGCTTCGGAACAGGCAGTGCTCAACAACACCGAGCTGGGGCTGATTCTGGACGAAGAAGGCTATCGCTTCGTGGCCTGGGAAGACCTTAGCGGTGACTGGAAAATCCCGGGAGAGCCGATGTTTCGGCTGCGAGGGTTTCCGGAGTGGATAACAGTCACCGAGTACATCGAGAACGACACTCCCCGGCTGGCGTCGGAAGAAGATCGCCTGCGTCCGGATATTGTGTTCTTCTCCAGCGGCGAGACCACGCCGTTCGAACTGGAATTCACTCTCGGCCGGGATGATTCCAGAATGCACACGATTGCCTCGGATGGTTTTTCTCCGATGGAGTGGCGTTACCCCGGAAGTGAAGGTAACAACGACGCATGAATACCCAGCGCGGATTTACGCTGATTGAGGTTCTTGTTGCCTTACTGGTGTTCGGCCTGATTGCAACGGCCGCTGCTGAGGTAGGAAGCCAGTATATTTCCAGCTACGAACGGATTCGGGACAAGACCCTGGCTGGCTGGGTTGCCGATAACCGGATCAATGCCCTCCGGCTGCAGGAAAATCTTCCGGAGATCTCCGAAAATTCCGACGAAATAGAATATGGCCCCTTCCGCTGGCGGGTCACTACGGCTGTTCTGGGCACAGAGGACCCATCCATATTGCGAGTTGAAGTCACCGTTGCACGCTTTCGGGGTAATGAGTCTGATCCACCACCTGTGCATACACTCTCCGCTTTTATTGGTGACAGCTGATGGATATCAGGGTGCTTGCACACTGCCGGTCGGGGCGGCCGGTAGTCCGCAACGGCTTCACGCTAATGGAGATGTTGATCGCGGTAACGATTACCGCCGTCATCGGCCTTGGGGTCTGGCAGGTCCTTGGCAACGTGGTGGCGTCCAGAGATCGGGTCAATGAAGTCGCTGATCAGTTCGATGCGGTTCAACGCACAATGCTGCTGCTTGAACGGGATATCACACAGATCGTCAATCGACCGGGCCGCGACATATACGGCGACTTCGATCCGGCACTGACCAGTCGCGAGGACGACTTTGTGCTGATGCTTACCCGTCAGGGCTGGCGCAATCCGCTGGGCACACGTCGCAGCACGTTGCAGCGGGTTGCATGGGATTACACCGGCGATGAACTGCGCCGTCGTTACTGGGTCTCCGTTGACCAGGGGCAGGAAGACAATAGCCAGGACACGGTGCTTCTGTCGGATGTGACAGACTTTGCGGTTCGCTTTCTGGATGATCAGCGTATCTGGCGTGATAGCTGGCCCGACGATTCCAGCATGGCAAACATGAATCCCGGAACCCGCCCGGACATCCCACTGCCACTCGGTATTGAAATTACCCTTGAACATGAGCGCTTTGGCGAGCTGGTACGGACTTTCTCATTGCCTGATTTTGATATCGGTCAGGCCCAGGGCGTTATCAATGCAGCAAATGAATCGCAAGCTGACCAGGCTGACACCCAGCAGCCGGGCGATGATACCCAGCCGGACAACTCCCAGACCGGGGGGCAGTGATGCCTGAGACCAATGCCCTGATACTGCGTACTCCGGCCAGTCGCCAGGGTGGTGTGGCGCTGATCATGGTGTTGCTGGCCATGGCTCTGGTTGTCATGCTGGCCAGTGGCATGACCCAGCAACAGAGTGTCAGGGTGTTCCGTGCCAGCCACTACCTTGCTCAACAACAGGGTCATAGTGTTGCCCTGGGGGCGGAAGCCTTTGCGCGGCAGATCCTGGTACGGGATTTCGAAGAAGACAAGGAAAACAGTGCCATGGTGGATAGCCCCGACGAGTTCTGGGCTCGGAACGCGGCAATTCTACCCCTCGATGATAACGGTGTGGCGGAAGTGCAGATCGATGACCTGGGAGGAAAGATCAATCTCAATGACTTGGTGCGCGGTAACGGGCAGGTTGATCCGGTGGTCCGGGACCGGGTAACCCGGCTGCTCCAGGTGCTGGAAATCACCACAGTGAATGTCGATGCGCTGATTGACTGGATCGATCCGGATGACCAGACAATCAGTGCTTATGGCGCCGAGGATGGTCAATACCTGATGCAGGAACCGGCCTACCGGGCGGGAAACCAGCCGTTTGTATCGGTGTCTGAATTGCGACTGATTGATGGTATGACTGAAGAGGCCTATCAGGCATTGCAGCCTCATGTAACAGCCTTGCCCATTGTGGGCCTGGGCATTAACGTCAACACCGCCTCTGCCGCTGTGTTGCGCTCGCTGCACGAGGAACTGACACAGGCTCAGGCAGACGCTATTCTGGAGAAGCGTCAGGAAGAGCGCTACGAGAGTATTCAGGATTTCCTGGCAGAACCGGAATTCGCAGGCCTGGGGCTGAAATCTGCAGGGCTTGGGTTGCAGACGCGTTTTTTTGAAGTGGTATCGCGAATTACCTACGATAACCGGGTTGCCAATCTGGTGAGCACAGTTTATCGCAGCCCCGAGGGCGAAATGCAGACAGTGCGCAGGGATACTGGCCAGAAAAACCGGATCACGAAAGAGCCGTTCAGCATCTCAGAATAGTACCGACAACAAACGCCCGTGAGGGCAGAAAAGGAAATTGCTCAGAATGTCCTATCGCCTCTATGTCAGGCCTTTGCCACCCTTTGCGGACCCTGACACCACGCCTGACGCCCAGTTGTACAGCTGGGTTCTGCTCGATGCCAGCGGCGATGCCCAGGCTCGCGGAACCGCGGACCGAAAAGAAGATATTGAACAGACGCTGGCACAGAACGATCTGGAAAATGTGCTGCTGGTGGGATTAATTCCGGGTGAAGAGGCACTGTTTTGTGTGGCAGATATTCCAGCCAAGCAGACCAGGTTTGTTCACCAGGCATTGCCTTATGCGGTTGAGGAGCAGATTGCCCAGGATATAGAGGGCGTTCATCTTGCCCTTGGCAACCGCACTGATAAGGGCTTCCGGGTGGCAGCGGTCGACCATTATCGGATGGCGGAATGGGCTGCGATGTTCAGCGGATGGGAGCACCTGAAGCTTGAGGCGATCTACCCTGATGCAGGCCTGCTCCCGATTACCGAAGGCGGTTGGTCGATTTGCCTGGACGGTGAAACGGCCATGTTGGCGAGCAAAGAGGGCGAGTGGCTCAGCGTGCAGGCGCTCAACCTCACCATGTTTGCCCAGACGCTTGCATTGCCGCCTTCTGAAGAAGTTGTGGCGGAGGTGCCGGTGACGGTCTACGGCACCGAACAGGAGTTTGAGCGCCAGCAGGCCGACCTCGCTGAGCTCAAATCCTCTGGCCGCCTGACCGTCACCGAGAAGACCCTGGAGCTGATGCCGCTGGAATTGTTGGCCCATGCCCATCATCATCATCTTTGCCAGCCAATCAACCTCTGCCAGGGTGAGTACAGCACCCGTACCCGCAAAACCAGCGCACTGGGGCCGTGGAAGCCACTGATTGCAGTTGCCAGTGTCTGGTTCGTCATCCAGATCGGTGTTGAGGTCGGCATGGGTTTTTACCATCAGCAAAAGGCCGACCAGACCAACGAACAGGCCATGGCCCTCTATCGACAGGCGTTTCCGAACGACACGAGAACCCAGGCCGGGAATGTGCGCCGGGTTGTTGAAGGCCAGTTGCGGCAGTTGCAAGCCGATGGCCCTGATGCCGGGTTTATCACCCTTATGAAATACACCGGCGAACAATATTCAAAGATACCGGACCCAGGCTCGGTCATGTTCAATTCTGTCAATTACAGTAGCAACCGCGGGGAGCTGGCGGTGGATGTGAGGGCAGACAGCTATAACAAGTTGAGCGCCCTGCGAAACGGGCTGACAAACCAGGGGCTGAAGGCCGAGATCGGGTCGGTGGTGAACGAATCCGACGGTGCCCGCGGTCGGCTGACCGTTTCAGGAGGATGACGTGATGTTGAACAGAATCAGCGAACAGCCGGCGGTAGGCAAACTGATCGCCCAGTATGATCAGTTACCGCGCCGGGACCAGCAGGCCTTAACCGTTTTGGCAATTGCGGTCTTGCTCGGCATTCTTTATTTTGCAGTCTGGACACCGGCTGTGAGTTTCCATGACGACGCCCTCAGCGAACGGGAACGTTCGGCGGAGCTTCTGGCCTGGCTGGAAGCCAATAATGATTCCCTGAGGCGACTGTCTGGTGCCACTGGTGGCCAGGGTAATGCCGTGGTGAATGCTCCCGAAGACGGCCGGGCGCTGATGTCGCTGGTTACCCGCAGTGCCGGAGAAGCAGGGCTGTCGCTTCAGCGGTTTGAACCAAGTGGCGACAGCGCCATACGGGTCTGGCTTGAGGGTGCCCCCTTTACCGAGGTGGCAGGCTGGTTAGAGCAGCTCAACACCGGGCATGGCGTTCAGATAGATCAGGCCTCCATGGATCGACAGAACGATCCGGGCATGGTATCCGTACGCCTTACCTTATCAATCTGAATTGAATGTTGGAGAACACAGGATGACGGACGTCACAAACAACAAGAACAGCCCGGAGCCGGCTATTGTCCGTCTCGATGCAAGTGCCCGCAACGAGGCTATATCGATATTGGTCAGCGCCTATCGGGACGAACCAACGTTTCAGTACCTGTTTGATCATCGCCGGCCCGGTTATGAGCAACGGGTGAGGGCTACGGTGCGGGAACTGATCGATCTTTACTTCGAGCTGAATCAGGACGCCATCGGTGTAATGGTCAACGACACACTCGTCGCGGTTGCGTTCATTGGTGAGCCCGAACTCAGGCTGAACCTGGCTGAACAAATCAGCTGGCGTATCCGCATGGTGCTTACGGCTGGCTTTGCCTCTACGCGCCGTTATCTTGACTACCACGAGAAAATCAAGGAAATGTTACCGCAGCCCCTCGCGCACCAGTTGCCATTGATGGGGGTCAACCCCAAATACCAGAACAAGGGCTTTGGGAGGATTTTGTTGTCCACCGTGGAAAAGCTGTGCGCGGAAAACCCGCGCGGCAGTGGTCTCGTTCTGGACACCGGCAACAGTCGATACCTGCCGTTTTATGAATCGGAAGGCTTTCGCAGCCTGGGCACCATTCGGCTTGGTGATTTCGAAGACCATATACTGTTTCGCGAAGTCCACGCCGGAGAGGCAGCAACTGCCCCCGGTTAAGCGAAACTCTTTTTTGCATGACAGGAGACGCTGTGTCTGACAAACAGGATTACGATCTGATCATCATTGGTGCGGGTTCCGGCGGAGTTCGGCTGGCGCGCATGTCTGCTGCCAAGGGTGCTCGCGTGGCGGTGGTGGAATCACGTTACCTTGGCGGTACCTGCGTCAACGTGGGTTGCGTCCCGAAGAAACTGTTCGTCTACGGAGCCCACGCTGGCGAGGATATTGAGGATGCTGGCGGGTATGGCTGGAACGTACCGGGCGACCAGGTCACGTTTGACTGGACCCGGCTGGTGGCCAACAAGAATGCCGAGATTGAGCGGCTTAACGGCATCTATGCGCGCATGCTGGAGAACGCCGGGGTGACGGTAATCCAGGGTACCGCCTCTCTGGCGGATGCCAATACCGTCGTGGTTGGCGATCAGACCTTTACCAGTAAATATATTACGATTGCCACCGGCAGCTGGCCTGTGGTTCCCGATGTGCCCGGGAAGGAATGTGTTCTTACCTCCAACGAGATGTTTTACTTGCCGCAACTACCAAAACAGGCCGTGATCTGGGGTGGTGGCTACATTGCGGTGGAGTTTGCGGGCATTCTTGCCGGCCTTGGTGTGGAAACAACCCTGCTATACCGGGGGGAGCTCTTCCTTCGTGGATTTGACGACGATGTTCGCGAATTCACGGCAGCGGAAATGCGCAAGAAGGGCATCAATCTCCGCTTTGGTGTCAATATTGAATCCATAGAGACTGATAACGCCCACTATGCCGTCAACCTGACCGACGGCTCACGCCTGAATACTGGCCTGGTGATGGCAGCGACGGGCCGCCGGGCACTGGTTGATGGTCTTGGCCTGGAAGAACTGGGGGTTCAGCTCAGTGCCTCGGGACACGTGGTGGTTGATGACTGCTTCCAGACTGCCGTACCGTCCATCACGGCTCTGGGTGACGTGATTGGCACGCCGCAACTGACACCGGTTGCGCTGGCTCAGGGCATGGTGCTCTCGCGGCGTCTGTTCGGGGATGGCAAGGGAGAAATGGACTACAACAGTATACCCACTGCAGTGTTCTGCCAGCCCAACATTGGAACCGTCGGCCTGACTGAAGCAGAAGCCCGGGAGACTGGCCATAAGCTGCGTATCTACCGTTCCGAGTTCAAACCCATGAAGCACACCCTCAGCGGGCGGGACGAGCGATCGCTGATGAAACTGGTGGTCGATGATGAATCTGACCGCGTGCTTGGTGCGCATATGGTCGGTCCGGATGCCGGCGAAATCACCCAGGGAATCGCAGTTGCCATCAAGGCAGGTGCGACCAAGGCGCAATTCGACAGCACCATCGGTATTCATCCGACCTCCGCTGAAGAATTCGTCACCATGCGTGAACCGGTGGCGTAAAGCGATTTTGGCCGCTGTTTACAACCTTATCCAGCGGCTGAGTACCTTTCTCAGATTTTCCTTTCTGACGGGTTTCGAGAGGTAATCGTTCATCCCCGCTTCGCGACAGGTTGTTTCCGTACCTGGTGATGCGTCAGCGGTGAGAGCAATGATCGGTGTGCCCCCCTGGCCGTTGCTCTTCTCCCATTCCCGGATACAGCGAGTTGTCTCGTAACCGTCCATCAATGGCATCTGGCAATCCATCAGGATAACGTCATAGCCGGAGTGATTGGTTTGTACCAACTCCAGTGCTTCCTCACCATTAACAGCAGCATCTGCTTCGAATCCCAGCCTCCGAAGTAAGGCGGTAGCGACTCTTTGATTGACCATATTGTCTTCCACGACCAGCGCCCGGGCTTTGCCTTCGTTGGTGACCAGCGGTGCCGGGTCTCGGGCCAGGGCATGGGTGGCGGGCGTTGCCAGCTCGAAAGGCACTTCAAATCGGAATGAGGAGCCCTTGCCAGGGTCTGTTTCCACCTTTATGTGACCGCCCATCAGTTCGACCAGCCGCTGCACCAGGGAAAGCCCCATACCGGTTCCTCCGTAGCGTCTTGAGTCACCGGTTTCCAGTTGCTCGAAAGAGTTGAATATGTCATGGATCCGTTCGATGGGGATTCCGCATCCGGAATCGCTGACGGTGCAATTCAGTACAACGCAATTGTCTTCCAGCGAGAACCAGTCGGCCTGCACGTTGATGTAGCCGTCGCCGGTAAACTTGATGGCGTTATCGATCAATCCTGCGAGGATTTGGCGAAGTCTGGAGGCATCGCCAAGAACCAAAGGTCGATCCGGCCATTCTCCGACGAATTTGCTGGAAAGCGTCAGGCCCTGTTGTTCGGCTATATGACGATAGCTCGCAGTGCAGTTGGTGATCAGCTGCTGCAGATCGAACTCGCGGTTTTCCAGTTCCAGCGTGCCGCGATCAATGTGGGAGTAGTCCAGAATATCGTTGATGACGGTCAGCAAGTCCTCGGTGGAGTCACGGGCGGTTTTCAGATAATCAATCTGTCGTGGACTCAGTGGTTCCTCGGACACCAGTTCAATCATGCCCAGCACACCGTTGAGAGGCGTGCGCAGTTCATGGCTCATGGTCGCCAGAAATTCGGATTTAGCCCGGTTTGCCTGTTCCGCCCTTTCTCTGGCTTTTTCTGATGAGGCCAGGGTCTCATCCCGTGATTGCTTCAGGGTTCTCAGATGGGTAGCCAGCGAGTTCAGGCTCACTTCCAGCTCCCGGATTTCACGGGTCGTACCCGTCCGGCTGACCGCAACTTCTTCGTACTCCCTGTTGGTCAGTTTCGCCACCCGCCGGGAAAGACCTCGTATGGGCGAAATAATGCTGTTGAGGGAGTGATTAACGACCAGCAGGGTAAACAGCAGAAGTGAAAAGCCGACGGCAAGCGATGTCCAGAGTATGTCCTGCCGACGCGCAGCCAGTTGCTCCTTGTTAACGCCCACCTGAACCGTGCCCACTCTGAGGGCGCCAGTGTCGAATCCGTAATCCGGTTCAAACCACTCTGTCTGGCGGTCTTCGCCCAGGTCCAGCGGTTGTTGCAGGATTTCCGATTCAAATACGTCGAACGTTTGGTCAGGCGTTGTCTCTGGTGCCTGCTCGGTGGACACAAAGCCCACCTCGTCACCCATGAGATTGGAAACTCTGATCCACTGCGCCCGGCTTCGCCGCAGGGACTGGGAGAGAATCTGCTCAAGGGCAGCGGTGTTGCCGGATACAACGGCGTACTCAACAGCCGGGGCAAGACTGTCTGCCAGCATCTGACTGCTGTCGGCCAGGTCCTTGCGGGCATCATCAAGGCGTGCCGAGGTAAAGAACACCATCAACACAATGAACATGACGATGGCAGGCGCTGCCCCCAATAGCAGAAGTTTTCTGGAAAGCGGAGCCTGCGCGTCTAACTGCTCACTCATCGGCAGCCTCCTCTGGTCCGGTAAGCTGCTCCATTACTGACCTGATAATATCCTGCCGATCCTGTAATGGAATATTCATGGATCTCGCGACCTGCGAGTTGAGATCGATACTGAAGTTATCCGGATAAGCGGGCGAGGGGAGCTGGCCGTTGGCCCGATATTCAGCAACAAAGTCTGCCGCCAGGTTCGCAATCTGGGTGAGAGGTGTGTAAGTCGACGCCAGTGATCCCGCCTTCACATAAGCCTGACTCGGGCCAATGACAATACGGTTACGCCGGTAAGCGGTCAGCAGGATGTGTTTTATTGTTCTGGGGTTGTAGATGTTGTTGTCCGGTGCTGCCAGGATGAAATCCCCATAGTTCAGCGCACGGATCAGCGTGGGTATCAGCCTGTCATCGGAGGTAACAATAAACACTTTGCCTTCAAGCCCGTAGTCGGGAAGCTCTTCGGTTACCGACTCGTATATCTCAACCGTATCAGGACGCGCCAACATCGCTACCCGAGTAGCTTGTGGCAGAATGACCTTACCGGCGATGGCCTGGCGCAGAAGGGGAGGGTTGTAAAGGATGCCGGAGACCGAGCCCTCGGAGCGCTCGGCATAGCCGTCAATGAATGACTCATCAACAAGCAGAGCCAGGATAGGCACGCTCTTGTTTTCCTGACGAACGCGGGTAAATGCTTCGGGGCCAAGGGCGATAACGGGTGTTGTTGAATCCTGGGATGTCTGCCCGCGGCTGAAGGACCGTATAATCGTTGTACTCCCCATCGCTTCTTCAAGGAGAGACAGCATTCGGCGGTTCAGTGCTGAATTCTCGGAGCCGGCAAGGTAGACCAGGGAGCCCGTGGCGGACTGAGCCACAGCAGGGTGAAATGACGGGGTGACAATCAGGAACAGGGCAAGGATAACCAGAAGCCATCTGGTTGCAGGTGAACCTTTTCTTGCCGGAATGTTCGGGTTCTCTGTCGCTTTCATACCATCCGAGGTCTGATATCGTCCGTGTTTGCTCAGAATCTTACGCCTGCTTCAACGAAGAACTGATTGTGGTCTCTGATAATATTGTCCGGGCTGAGGGTCGGGTCTCTGTCAAGATAGTTTTGCATGGTCAGCGCCAGTTCGTAACTGTAGCCTGTCATGAATATCTGTCTGGCCAGCCGGAAATCGGCTCGCTCGAAATGGGAGCGCCGGAATTCATCGGCAAAATAGAACGCCGCCGAGGAAGTCAGGTTCCATGGCAAATCCTGAATCCATGCGAAGCTTCCCGAGTGCCTGACGGAGAGCCGCCCCAGAAGGTCAATGGCGTATTGCTTATCTCCGGCATCGCGATCATTCGCACCAGTATAACGCCCATCCTGGTCCAGATAAGCATAGCTGACTCGCAGCCTGGTGCCCGGGAAATCCAGAGAGGCTTCGACTTCAAAACCTTCCTGGTCAAGAGCCACATTGTTATCAATGGTCCACTCCTCCTCATTGATAATACCGCTGATCATGTCACGGAGCTGGTCGTTGAAATACCGGACTTCCAGGGAAAGAATGGATGAATCCAGGTAGTATTGACCAAAGTAGCTTATTTCCCGTGATGTTATGCGCTCTTCTTCAAGTTCTTTGCCAAGAGTCGAAGTGGTTGGGTCGACAATATTTTCCACAAGAAACCGTTGTCCTTCGAGAGATTGGAAGGGCGGAGCTACGTTTCTCGGACGATAGGACCAATCCGGTTTCTGCTCGAACGCGTCAGGTGTGCGAACCGCTCTTGAATAGACGAACCTTAGGGTGTGGTTGTTGGAGAGAATAAAATTCGCAGCAAGGCGCGGCGAGAAATAACCCTCATCTGTCGTGGTTGTTTTTTCCCAGTTGCCGCCGGAGTTCAGTGTCAGCCAGCGAAATGGAGAGTACTCCAGATTACCGAATACCCGCGACTGATAGTTGTTGCCTCGGCCGTCGAAAAACGTCTCGGACCGGTAGGTGTCCTTGCGATAACCCAGGCCCGACACGAGTTTCAGGTCCGGATTGAACAGAATGGTATCCTGTAGTTCGAATTCCAGCCGAGACTCTTCGGTGTCCTCATTCAGGTTGGCGATGAAAGGATTCGTATCGTCTGGCGTGCATGCCGTTAGGTCGGGGGTTGGGGAGTCCGGATCAAGAATATCGTTGAACTGGCTCTGTGGAATACAGATGGTCCATCTCTGCCGGCGATCATAATTCTGGAACGATGCCTGAACATGGAAGAAATGGTTCTCGGATGTCGTAACGTTCAGCCGGGTTTGCAGGTAATAGTCATCGACCAGGATATCGGGGTCCTGATCTGCGCCGAGCTTTCCGTTTTTGCGCGCGTCTTCCTCATCAACGCCGTCGACAATGCCTGCTCTTAAATCGAGATCGTAATGACTGCCCAACGCAAGATTGCTGTCATAGTTGAACGTGTTCATGTCATACCCGTTGTGGAACGGGTAGATTTTGTCATCGTCTTCCTGTTCGTCGAACCCGTCTGACTTGCGTTTTTCGTACGCCAGGCGCCACCTGTAGTTGTCATCGGTAGTGTCGCCCACGGACCCAAATGCTCTGCGGTAACCCCGCGACCCGGAAATGGCGCGCAATTCAATGCCAGCGGAGTCTTCAGGCGCGCGGGTAATGATATTGATGGTTCCTAGAAACGCGTTGATGCCGTAGGCCGCGCTGTTAGGGCCACGACTGATCTCGATCCGTTCTATCAGGTCCAGAGGCACCGGCATCGTATTCCAGTCCATGTCCGACAGGCTGGCTTGGTAAGAGGTGCGACCATCAACCTGGACCTGCAGTCTGCGCTGCTCATAATGGACCGTGCCGTGGTAGCTGGTTACCGGCTGGTTACTGCCAACCGCATCGACAGTCATGCCCGGCACCAGGCGGAACACCTCAACCAGGTTCATGATGCCAAGATCGCGGATCATCTTCCCGGTGATAATCGTAGTTGAGCCCGGAACCCGGGATTTCGGCTGCCTGAGTCGGGTAGTGGTCAGAACCTCGGGAATCGTCGAGCCTGTTTCAAAGGCTTCGGGGGCGTCACCAAGGGCAGCGAGATCGTAGCTGCTGGCGGTGTTGTCTGCCGCCTCCGCCATCGCAACGGTAGAAACTGCACCAGTCAGAACACCAACCAGAACAACAGGCATCAAACGGGGCTGCATCCTGCCACCACCGGGAAGCTCCCGATTTTTATAGAGATAGTTCGTAACGGGCATGGGTGTCGTTTTATACTTTGCCGAGTGTTTGATTTTTTTAGATTAGCTTTTATGTCTTTATCCTAAGTGACAAGATTACATTTGTCTCTCAAAAATGTAATCTCTATATGCAGAGTGAGTTGTAACTCTATGAATTGTTGGGAAATACTTGGAATTGAGCCCACTCGCGACCGGGCCGTGATTGATGCCGCCTACGAGCGGCAGGAAAAATTTGCTTCCGATGAGGAGCTTGAACGCTTGCGCCAGGCCTATCGTGAAGCCACTGGTGCAGAGTCCAACGCGCCACCGGCTGAGCCAGAAGCGAGACGTGAGCAGAGTCCGGCTCAGCCTGAGCAGGCCGAAGCTGCCGAGCTCGATGCATCCGAACAGCAGGTTGTACGGGAAGTGATTATTCAGATCAGCGCACTGCTCAATGATTCTCGCCGTAGCAGTGACCCCCAGATCTGGAAAGCCATTCTTGGAGAACCCCCAGCGGACCAGCCCCGTCTGCGGCGGGAAATCGGGCATGCGCTGGAGCAGCAGGTTCGTCCCATGGCTGAGAACGGAAGCTTTCCGGCGCCGGTGGTGCAGTTTCTGGCTGGCTGGTTCGACTGGTACAGCCTGCGCGACGCTCCTGAAGTGCAGGCAGAGGATGAAACCTTTTCAGACAACGCCGGTTCGGATCAGGAGGCTGGTGAAGAGCTCCCGCCCCAGATGGTCAACTTCTGGCCAGCGGTCATCGGCTGGATTGTAGGGTTGGCCATTCTGGCGACGCTATTCAGTGGAATGGGTGGGGGCGGCTGACGCTGCCTCGATCCTGGCGCGGTATTTCTGCGCCAGCATGGCGCCTACGATGACCTGGATCTGGTTGTAACACATGATCGGCAGAACGATCATGCCAAACCCGGGATGCCCGGAGAACAGAACCTTGGCCATGGGCAGACCTGACGCCAGGCTTTTCTTGGAACCACAGAAGACCACAGCTGCTTCATCTTCCAGGCTGAACCCAAGCCTGCGAACAACGAACATTGCCATCACCATAAAAAAGCCCAGCAGAGCAAAGCACAGTGTTATTGCCAGCAAAATGGCGTTCAATGGCAAATTCTGCCAGAGCCCACTGGCGACAGAATGGGAAAAGGCGGAGTAGACAATCAGCCAGATAACGCACTGGTCGTAGCGGGAGGTCAGGGCTTCATGGCGGGCCAGGAAACCACCCAACAATGGCCGCAGAGCGTGTCCCACGGCGAACGGCAAAAGCAATTGGAGCACGATGTCTTTGAGCGCTTCGGCCACCGAAAAACTGCCATCCCCGGATGTGCTCACAAGTAGCAACAGCAGGAACGGTGTTAGCATCATACCGAACACGTTGGAAGCGGCTGCGCTGCAGATGGCAGCAGGCACATTCCCTTTTGCCATGGCGGTGTACGCAATGGATGAGGACACAGCGGATGGCAGCACCCCCAGGTAGAGAAAACCGAGGCCCAGATCCGGCGGCATCCACTGGGGTGCGAAGCTGCTTATCTCGTTAATCGGCAGTGCCACCAGTGGGAAAAATACAAAGGTAAATAACGTGATAATAATGTGCAGGCGCCAGTGAGTGGCGCCGGTAATGATCTGCTCGCGGGACAGTGCCGCTCCGTGGAAAAAGAATAAAAGCGCAACGGCCACCGTGCCGGCTGTGGCCAGTGCTTCGGCGGCGTCACCGCGTACAGGCAGAAAGGTTGCAAGAACAATGGCGCCCAGCAGCAAAAGTGTGAAGGTGTCGAGCCGGAATTTCATGCAAGCCTGCTCCCCAGGGCGTCGAAGCTTGGCTGCAACAGGGCCTTTGCCAGTGTTTCTGCCTTTGCCGCGTCCTGACGCCGTATGGCGGCCAGCAGCAGCTCATGATCTTCCTGGGACGGCTCAGGAAGTTCGGAGTCCAGTTCTGTCTGCTCTATAGTCATCGCGATCGCATGGGCAAAATAATCGTACAGCTCTGCGAGGGCAGGGTTGTGGGATGCCGCTACCAAGGCGGTATGGAACGCCTGATCGTGATGAATACGATCTGCAATACTGTCATCAGCCCTGGCCCGCTCATCCAGGGCGAGGGTCATCTTTTCCATGTCATGTGTGTTTCTCCGTTTCGCCGCCAGTTTTGCTGCTTCCGTTTCCAGCATGATGCGCACTTCCAGCTTGTCCCTCAGTTCAGAGCGGCCGATTCGGCGAAGGGTTTCACCGGCATCTTTCGTGGCACGTACGTAGGTGCCGTCGCCCTGGCGGGTTTCCAGCATGCCCACATGAACCAGAACCCGGACGGCTTCCCGAACGGTATTACGGCTGACACCGAGCGACTCTGAAAGGTCCGCTTCCACGGGTAGCCTGTCACCAATAGCCCAGTGACCCTGTTCGATAGCGTGACGAAGACTCTCAATGGCGGTTTCCACCAGGGAGCCTTTGGTGATTCTTGCGAGTTTCATGTCTATGATCCTGACAGCAGATGATCCAATCATCCTATGAATTGGTTTGGGCTGTCAAACAGGTTTCCGGTGGCTGCGTTCTAGCGTGAGGCCTGGAGAAACTCGTAGTCGTCTGGATTAACCTGTTGCGTGGCCTTGCGGTAGGTGAATGTGAAGCCTGGCCAGTTCACAGTGTTCCTGCCGTTTTCATCCAGGTACCAGGACTGGCAGCCGGATTCCCAGACGCTGCTTTGGAGCTTCTGCTGGACGGTAGCGGAAAACTCGCTGAGCCTGTCCGGCTTCACGTCCATAGCAGCACCAGGGGTGTTACGCAGTGAGTCGATGCAGCTGAGCACGTACCGAACTTGCGACTCCAGCATATAGACAATGCTGTTGTGAGCGAGGTTGGTATTGGGACCGTAGAGCATGAACAGGTTAGGAAAGCCGGACACGGTAATTCCCTTGTACGCCTCAGAACCGTTAGACCAGGCCTGGTTCAGCGACACGCCGTTGCGACCGGTGATTTCCATGGGCGACAGGAACTCGGATGCAGCAAAGCCGGTGCCCACGATAATGGCATCCACCTTATGTAAAGCACCGTCGGTAGTCACAACGCCATTTTCGGTTACCCCTTCGATACCAGCGGTAACCAGGTTTACATGGGGCTGATCCACGGCCCGGTACCAGTCGTTGGAGATCAGGATGCGCTTGCAGCCAATCTTGTAATCCGGGATCAGGTGCCTGAGCTTGACGGGGTCGCCGACCTCGCTTTTTGCAAAGCGCTTTGCCTGCCAGGCGAAAATTTCCAGCAGGCTGTTGAAGCGGGTAAAGGCGAGGGCACGGCTCTCATTCTTCCAGTAAATCAGGTAACGGTAGAGTCGGTCCCAGGCGGGGATTTTGTGAAACAGTGTTTGCTCCCACCGATAAAAAGGCCGGTCCGGCTTTGGTAGCACCCAGGCAGCAGAGCGCTGGAACAGTCTCAGGGATTTCGCCCTGGGCACTATTTCCGGTACGAACTGAATGGCACTGGCACCGGTGCCAATAACGGCCACTTTTTTTCCATTCAGGTCGTAATCGTGGTCCCAGCGAGCTGAGTGGAACATTTTGCCGGTAAAAGTTTCCAGCCCGGGTATGTTGGGCCAGGCGGGCTGGTTCAGCTGTCCGGTGGCGGTGACAACAATATCGGCGTTAAATGAGTCGCCGTCGGTAGTTGTTACAGTCCAGGTATTGCCGGTTTCGTCAAAGGCCGCGCTGGCCACTTCTTTGCCGAACCGGATGTGGTCAGCCAGTCCATATTTTTCAACGCAGTGCTGCATATAACCGAGAATTTCCGGTTGCAGTCCGAATTTCCTGGACCAGTCATGCTTGGGCTCAAAGGAAAAAGAGTACAAGTGGGACTGAACATCGCAGGCAGCGCCGGGGTAGGTGTTGTCTCTCCAGGTACCGCCGACTGCGTTGGCTTTCTCCAGCATCAGGAATGAGTTGATGCCGGATTTTTTGAGTTGTATTGCCATGCCCAGCCCACCAAACCCGGTGCCAATAATCAGGACAGTGGGAAGTGCAGCACCTGCAGATTGATTCATGGCAAATTCGCCTGCTGGAGAAATGATTGAGCAATCAGTATACGGGGCCAACTCGCGGCAATGGATGACTTTTTCGGACAGACAGGTTAGTCAGAATGATCAACGGCCGGCATCGCCAGGAAATTCTCGGCCGGTTGCGACAGTATTTGCTGCAGTGCCGGTTTTTCGAATCGTCGCCGTATGGTGATGGCGTAAAACTCCTCGAATATGCCGGGCAACGGTCCGTAGTCCACGAGAGCGCCAGATCTCAGCTCGTCACGAACCACAACTGGTGGCAAAACCGCATAGTGGCCACTATCCCTGGTGAGCAGTCGCATCATGGCCATATCGTCAACTTCGGCAGCTATCGTAGGATAGATCCCGTGATATTCGCAAAGCTGGTCAAAGCCCTGGCGAATATTGCTCTCAGGGCCGGGCACGATCAGGTTCCGGCCGGTGAGGAAGTCAGGAAACCCAGTATCATTTTCCGCGCCGGGTGGGCCGATGATACTGACTGGTTGCCGGGCGATCAGCCGCGACCGCCAGGGGTTCTGTTCGTCGCCCCTCACCGCCTGGTTGGATAGGATAATATCCAGCCGGTGGGCCGACAGTCTCCGCAACAGTTCATCGATATGCCCGCTTTGAAGGCACAACTCCAGATCATCCCGCCCCAGCAATGGTTGCAGGAAAGCCTCCTGAAAATTTCTCGATAACGTCGCGACGGCGCCTATGCGCATTACCTCCCGGTTCGGTTTCGATCCGGAGGAAAAAAGAGCCGTCAGTTCTTCCCCGTGGCGGAATATTTCCTCGGCGTAGGAAAACGCCATTCGGCCCGCTTCCGAGAGTATCAGCTTGCGGCTCTCGCGGATAAACAGGTCGTGACCAAGGCTGTCCTCCAGTTTGCGAATCTGTCCCGACAGTGCCGATTGAGAGACGTGAAGCATCCTGGCGGCCCGCGTCAGATGGCCGGTCCGGGCGACCATCCAGAAGTAGTAAAGGTGATGGTAATTCAGTTTCATAGAATATGGTTCTTAAAATAAGAACGAGCAGTTCATTATTATCTATTTTAAATAACATTCCGGAAAAGGCAAAGTAGAGCCAAATCTGGAGGGAATCAAAATGAACTTACTGATGTCTGTACTGGCTTTTCTGGCGCTTGGCCTGTGGCTGATGGTACCGGTTTGCCTGTTTGCCGTTGCCCTGTTCAGCGCGCGATCCGGTGACATTCTTAAACTCAATCACTGCTGGCGAATTGCAGGTCAGCTGTTGAGCGCCTCCATGGTCTTCACTATTGTTATTGCCATGCTCGCCATGATTGAGACCGCATTGACTGGCAGCAACAACAGTCTTACCGGCGCTGCTCTCCAGCTGGGACTGTACACCGATGGAGTTGCGCTCTGGATGGCGCTGATGGTGGCGTTTATCGGCTGGGCCATTCTTCGTTTTGCAGAAAACTATTTGCGGGGTGACCCCGGTCGTGAACGATTTCTGCCCTGGTTTCTGACCACCATTACCTGCGTGATGGTGCTGGCGTTCACCAATAATCTGCTGGTTTTGGCGGGTGCCTGGATAGGGGTCAGCCTGGCCCTTCACCATCTGCTGACCCTCTATCCCGATCGCCCGCAGGCAAGGATTGCCGCAGTGCAGAAATTTATCGTCAGCCGCACGGGTGATGCCCTGGTGATTGGTGGAGTTCTGTTGCTGTATCAACACTATGGCTCTTTTCGCCTGCCGGATATGATGGCCATGCAGGCCACCACCTCCGCGGATTCCACCGCGCTCAACGCAGCTGCCATCCTGTTGGCAATTGCAGCTGTGCTCAAATGTGCCCAGATACCGTTTCATGGCTGGTTGCTCAGGGTTATGGAAGCGCCAACGCCGGTATCTGCACTCTTGCATGCGGGTGTTATCAACCTGGGTGGTTTCCTGTGGCTGCGCCTGTTCCCGGTTTTCGAAGGTTTCACCGCCGGGCACATGATTCTACTGGTCGTGGGCGGAACCACTGCTGTTATAGCGGTGGTTACCATGATGACTCATTACTCGGTGAAGCATGCGTTAGCCTGGTCCACCTGCGCCCAAATGGGTTTCATGTTGTTCGAGATTGGCATGGGTGCCTACACCCTGGCGTTGCTGCATTTACTGGCTCACTCTGTGTACAAGGCCCACTCCTTCCTCGCTGCGGGGCGCACCGTCAATGCGTCTGCTGTGGACGTATTCCCTGAATCACCGCTGCGTAGCCGGCTGTTCTGGGCCGGCTCAGCCGCAGCACTGGCCTCATTCATGCTGGTATGGCAGCCGTGGCTGGTTGAGGGCAATCCGGTCTTCGGTGCCTTGCTGGTATTTGCTGTAGCCAGCGCGGCCATGGGCACACCACGGGGTGCCAGCAAGGAGACAAGGGCCAGCATTGCCGGCCTCGCGCTAGTGCTGGTGCCTGTCTATGCCGCTCTCCACGCCCTGCTGGGTTCAGCGGTGCCGGAACATGCAACATTTGCCCTGCCTGGCGTGGCCCTGGGCATCGGATTCGGATTACTGGCCGCTCTGGTGTTGTTGTCGCTCATGGTGGCACTGATGCCCCGGGCGCCGATTGTGGCGTCTCTGCAAAGACATTTCAGCCAAGGCCTGTATCTTGATATTCCATTCGATCGGATCACCCGTCGTCTGGCTTCCCGGGCATTGCATGTGCCTGCTTCATTGAACAGGGTTCCTCACCATCCCTTCACCATGGAAGAAAAAGCATGAACGGTCTTGCTCAATGCTCTGTTGCTAATGAGTCCCTTGGCCAGTGGCAGGTATCGATGGCGAACGCCTGTAATATGATCGCACCGGTCTGGCCGCTGGATCAGTGGATTGCCGTAAACCCGTTCTGGGGTTTACGAAATTATCAGGCCTCCCACGCAGACAACCTGCTGCGACTCCGGCGCTCCGAATCCCTGCTGATGCCAGTGGCTTTTTATCGTGAGGCGTGGGAAGGCGGCAGAATCAGCCGCGATGATCTGCTGATGAGTCTGCAAGAGGCGGGAATCACCGACGCTCCTGAATTTTACTGTGAGCGGCTCTACCGCCCCGAGCACCCGATTATCCCGCCGGGATATTCGCTTCTGGATATTCTCCCCGCCGCTGACGAAGAAAAGCGGCCAATGGCGGCTGTGGTTGACCAGATTGGTCGAACCTGCGGCGCATTCTTTGACAAGAGACAGTCCCGCTGGTCAACAGGTTCCGGGGAGGAAAGCCTGTTTGGTTTCTGGCTGCATTCCGCACGGATGGACGTGTCACTGGACTTCCGCACGGGCATTCGCGGGGTCAGGGCCTGGTTCAAAGCAATGCCTGAGGACCGGCTGGAGGCTACAAGCCTGGCCATTCAGGCGATCGGTGTCGATGAAGGAACACTGGAGGCGCTCTGCCACGGGCTGTTAATGCGTATACCCGGGTGGGCAGGCTGGTGCCGGGGTGTGGACTGGCGCGCGAACCTGAAAGAAGAACAATCTGCTGTCTGCGAAGAGCTGTTGTCCGTATTGCTTATCTGGGAGTGGGCGGCGACTGCCCATGCCAGTCCGGAACAGATCAACACCGCGGCAAGCCAGTGTGGGGCTCTGGTCCAGCGTGGCTGCGTAACGGAGCCCGATTCGCTCTGGGTCTGGCAGCGCGCGTTCGAGATCGGATACCGGCGCACGTTATGGCAGGCGCTGGGCGACAATAAATGGTCTCAGCCCGGTGACGGCGCCGTTGCCGGACGGCCCGATGTCCAGGCAGTGTTCTGCATTGATGTGCGTTCGGAGATCATGCGCCGTCACCTTGAAGAGGCGCATCCCGGCATCCAGACTATCGGGTTTGCCGGATTCTTCGGGCTGCCCATCGTTCACCACCGGCACGGGCCTTACCGTCCCATGGAGAAGCTGCCTGGCATACTGGGGCCGGCCTATCGGGTGGTGGATACCCGCGGCAGCAACGAGAGCGATACTGCCATGAGCAAGGCGCTGGATCAGCGTGAAATGACGCGGGAATCGGTTCGCAAAGCCAAGTATGGCAGTCTGTCTACCTTTACACTGGTGGAAACGACCGGACTTGCCTGGGCTTGGAAACTGGTGAAGGACTCGCTCAACCTGTCCGTCGGCAAAATCAGGGCAGACACACAGGTCCCGACAGAGGCGCGGCTGGTGTATCTCCACGGTGGAGATCAGCTGTTTGAAACCACCAAGGTTGAACTGGTGGCCGGATTTCTCCGGGGCATGTCCCTGACCCGTAACTTTGCACCACTGCTGGTGTTCACCGGCCATGGTACCCAGACGGAGAACAACCCCCATCATGCCGGCCTGGCCTGTGGTGCCTGTGGTGGCCAGAACGGGGGCCTCAATGCCCGACTTGCGGCGCAACTGTTCAACGATCCTCAGGTGCGTGTAGCGTTGGCAGAGGAGGGCATTTCCATTCCCGGTGACAGCTGGGCTGTGGCAGCAGAGCACTGCACGGTTACCGATGAGGTCTCTCTTTTTGATTCCCACAGCCTTCCGGAGTCACATGCGCCATTGCTTGCAGATCTCGAGCGCGGATTTGCCGAGGCGGGAAAGAAGACGCGGCGGGAAAGAGCGACGGCTTTGAAGCTTAATGGCTTTGGCGATGATGAGCTATTACAGAAGGTTAAGAGCAGAACCTCGGACTGGACTGAAGTCAGGCCGGAGTGGGGGCTGGCCAATAACGCTGCCATCATCTTTGCAAAGCGGGCGAGAACCCGTGCCAGAAATCTGGGAGGACGGGTCTTCCTGCACGATTACGATCCTGAGCAGGACCAGAACGGCGACATATTGGCGGCATTGCTTTCCGCACCCATGATCGTAGCGAACTGGATCAATATGCAGTATTTCGGCTCGGTCACCATGCTGGATGTCTATGGTGCCGGGAACAAGCTGCTGCACTCGGTCGTAGGAGGAAATGTGGGTGTGATCGAGGGCAACGGAACTGATCTGCGTATCGGATTACCGCTCCAGTCTGTCCATGATGGCACCTACTGGCGGCATGAACCGGTCCGGCTGACTGTGCTGGTCGACGCGCCCGCAGAGAGGGTAGAAGCCGCCATCCGGCAGAACCCGGACGTGGCGGCCCTGGTGGAAAATCAGTGGGTCTGGCTATATCGCCTGACGGATCAGGGCGGTGAGCTGTATCGAGAGGGGCAATGGCAGCCCTGCTGATCAGGAGGCAGGGCCGCAGCGCTATTGGCGAAACAGAACTCAGTAGCGGATCAGCGCTGAACCCCAGGTAAAGCCGCCGCCAAAAGCCTCCAGTAGAATCACTTCGTTTCTCTGGATGCGCCCGTCACGAACAGCCACGTCCAGCGCCAGCGGGATGGATGCGGCGGAGGTGTTGCCGTGCTTGTGAACGGTTACCACTACCCGGTCCATGGACATATTCAGCTTGCGGGCGGTGGCGGAAATGATCCTCAGGTTGGCCTGATGAGGTACCAGCCAGTCAATGTCTGACTTCTTCATCTGGTTGGCCTCCAGGGTTTCATCCACAATCCGGCCCAGGGTGTTCACCGCGATCTTGAATACCTCATTGCCTTTCATGTGTACGTGGCCCTTGCCAGCGCGTACCTGGTCAAAGCCATCACCAATACCGTAAGGAACGTGCAGCAGGTCTTCGTATTTGCCATCGGCATGAATGTGAGTGGACAGAATGCCGGTTTCTTCGCTGGCTTCCAGAACCACCGCTCCGGCGCCGTCGCCGAAGAGCACGCAGGTGCCGCGATCTTCCCAGTCCAGAATGCGTGAAAACAGCTCTGCTCCGACCACTAGAACCCGCTTGCTGCTGCCGGTCTTAATGAACTTGTCAGCCACCGACAGGGCATAGACGAAACCGCTGCACACTGCCTGGATGTCGAAAGCAGGGCAGCCATGGATATCAAGCCGGGCCTGGAGGATGCAGGCCGAACTGGGGAAAATCTTGTCGGGAGTGGACGTGGCGAACACGATCAGATCAATGTCGCTGGGCTTCAGGCCAGCTGCCTCAATCGCCAGTCGTGAGGCTTTTTCAGCCAGATCGACGGTGGTTTCGCCTTCCACGGCAATATGCCGCTGTTCTATTCCGGTACGCTCACGAATCCACTGGTCGCTGGTGTCGACGATTTTTTCCATGTCTTCGTTTGTCATGACATTCTCGGGCAGATAGGAGCCCGTGCCGACAATTCGCGCGTACGTCATGTGCCATAGTCCTCAGATAAACGGGTCATTACTCAGATTCTTTCAATCATCCTATACCTTATTGATCGCCCCCAGCTATTAGCGGTTTGTCATAGGAAACCGCATCAGGCCTGACGAAACGTTGGTAGTCGCGCCATATTCAGCTATACCTGTAGTCAGGTACCCCTGTTGTGAAGGAGTGTTGCTGGTGACAGACCTTCCCCTAGGCATGAAGTATTACCTGCTTATTCTCACCTCTAGCCTGATTGAAGACCTCAATGACTATGGCGTCAAATGGGTTGCTAGCGAGCCCGGTATTGCCGCCTGTGATGTAGAGAATGCATTTTTCAGCGCCCGGGCAATTCAGACAAGGCTTCCTAACGATCCCGGGGAAGCCGACCCTCGTCTCTGGCCGGAGCTGATGAAGGCGATTCACACGATTCGAAGAGTGTTGGATGTAGTGGAAAAGACTACCTTTGACGCAGTCACCGCGGAGGCCATGGAAACGACCTCCAGCATTGCACGTGCCGACATGGAGAAGGTTTTCGAACAGAAACGCGCATCAGGAGAGGTCGATTTCCGCTTACATGGCCTGCTCAATACACGGCCAGAGCAGGACGAACCGGACCCGGTTGTGAAGGAATCCTTGATGTTGAAGCGGGCTCAGCGTTATCAGGCTTTTATGGAGTTTGATGGCGCAAGTCTGAGTGGTGAGGAAACTGTCATACTGGGTGACGCCAAAGCGCTGGCTCGTCGCATCATGGATGGAGACCGGGAGAACCGGCGCATTGATGCCTTGCTGGTCATGGGCGCCGTGCTGATTGAAACTGCCAGCGTAAGGCTGAAAACAAACATACCCTGCCTGATTCGTGATAGCTTTGATCGTATGGCCACCAAGGCCGCTATGGCGTTGGGTGCTATCGTCTACCGCGATAAATACAGGGATTTCAAGGAATCCCTTGGGCTGGAACCACTGGCTTCGGATTTATAGGTTTCCGATTGTTAAGTCATTCGACTGTTCACAAATCCCGAACAGCAATGGCATCCTGATTAACCACTCTGCGATAAGAAGGAGACGAGGTAATGGGCATTTCCAACCACGAGCTTCACAACGAATTCCCGCAATTCAAAGAGCTGATCGACGAGTTAAAACAGAATGATCTGACGTTCAGGGAACATTTTCAGCAGTACGCAGAGCTGGACCAGGAAATCGAAGGGCTTGAGCGCAGAGATGCCCCGATTGGTGATGACAAATTGCACCGGATGAAACAACAACGCCTGCAACTGAAAGATGACCTCTACAAAACGCTCGTAAACAAGTCCAACGGCGCAGGATAGGTATAAGTCATTAGCCCTCCGGGCCCTGAAAAGAGGCTGCGTAGTGGTTTCCAAGTATGGGGCCGGAAAGGCGTTATCCATAAAATAGGTAACTAACAAAGACCGGTTACGGTTTAACCCTTTTATCGTCACCTATGAATGGATGATTGAAATGAACAGAGCTGCATCACTTTACAAAGGTTGGAGAATGAAGCGTAACTTCCTCCACCTGGTCCTGACCATGGAACCACGCCTTCTCAAAGATGTTGGATACCCGCCAGAAGTTGTCGAGCAGCGTTTAAGAACGCCATTCTGGAAGTTCTCGGCATAGTCCCGGTATGGGCAAATCCTGCTGTTGAGCTTGTCAGATCAAGCAGCCAAGCAGGTATCAGTCTTTGAATATGTAGCCTGTGACGTAGGAAACATCTGAAGCAATCCAAATTACGTTGATGTTTTGAAGCGGCGCACGAGGCTACCCAGATCTTCCGCCATATCCGCCAGGGTTTTGCTGGATCGGTTCACATGGGCAACGTCGTCCGTCAGTTTATCGATAGCACTGCTACTGGCTTCAACGTTCTGCGTCATCTCGGCCGCTGTAGCCCGCTGTTGCTCAGTTGCACTTGCCACCTGCGTGGTCATATCAACGATCCGGTTCACGGCGGCAATGATTTCTGACAGGGCTTCGCCTGATTTACTCGCTTCTTCGCTGGCTTCACCGGCCATTTGCTTGGCCTTGCTCATATCAACCACAGCACCGGCGGCGCCGCGCTGCAAGTTGGAGACAATGCGCTCAATATCCACCGTGGAGTCCTGAACCCGCTTCGCGAGGCCACGAACCTCATCGGCAACCACCGAGAAACCACGGCCCGCCTCACCAGCACGAGCGGCTTCGATAGCAGCGTTCAACGCCAGGAGATTGGTTTGTGCCGCGATCGCCTGAATCACCTCCAGTACGTTGCCGATCTCTCCCGATTCCTGTTCAAGGCGCTGAATGCGCTTTGAACCTTCCTCCACCTGTTCTGCAAGCCTGTTTACCGATTTGACCGCAGTCGCAACGGTTTCCTGCCCGGTACCCGCGAGCCCGGCTGCCTGCCGTGCGGACTCGTCTGTGTCACTGGTGTTTGAGGCGATTTCGTCGGATGTCGACACCATTTCCTGCATCGCCGCCGACACCTGTGTTACCTGGTCCCGTTGTTGCTCGGCATTTGCGGACGTGCTTTCGGTAATGCCGGACAGAGATTCGGACTCGGTGCTGAGGCGCCGTGACGAAGTAACGATCCTGGAAATGATGTCTTCCAGGGTTTCCAGAAACGAGTTTACGGCCGCGATGAAGTCGCCGATTTCGTCCGGACGACCCCTGGTGAGCCGGGTAGAGACGTCACCCTCGTTATTACCGATATTTTCCAGGTAGGCGAGGATTTCTGACCGGGCACGTTTGACACTGGCGCCCATCATTCGGCTCATCAGTACGGCAACCACGAGCCCTAGCACCACAGATACAATGAACGCACCCAACGTCAGATTGAGTGCCGTATCCGTTTCGGCCTCCGCCTCGTCCGCCACCGCCTCGAGTGATGCGAACACTTTTTGTTCCAGATCCCTCGCCAATCCGGTAATCCGCGGCCCCAGTACGTCAAGTTTCTCTTCTTTTGTACGAATCATTGTTTTCTGATGAACCAGCAACTCCTGGACCGATGCCTGGTAGCTCTCCAGTGATGCTATGGCGGTATCAAAATACTGTCTGACATAATCCGGAACGGAATCCATATCCAGGAACTCGAGGCCAATTGCCACGTCCTCCATGGCATAACCAAGTGCCGTTTCGGATGACTTGTCACCATCTGCGAAAAAGCGTTGTGTTGCCATGCGCATAAGGAGTGTGTCGTGGATCAACTGCTCCAGAACCACTCGTAACTGGCTATCGGGATCCCGGTTGGTAA
This sequence comes from Marinobacter sp. ATCH36, assembly GCF_023555055.1. Taxonomy (GTDB): domain Bacteria; phylum Pseudomonadota; class Gammaproteobacteria; order Pseudomonadales; family Oleiphilaceae; genus Marinobacter. The sequence goes on along the minus strand of NZ_JAMJPL010000003.1, from coordinate 255,747 downwards.
CGCCATCCATGGCTCTGCGCAATGCTTCCGACGCATCGGGGCCGTGTTGGTCAAGTTCATTGGCAACGATATCCATTACCTGCTGTTTGGCCGGCACCAGTTCGGTCTTGAACACATCCACGAACTGGAGAGTCGTTTTCTCAATTTCACCGATTAGCTGAGTCCGCTCTGCATTTTGAATCTCTTGCCTGGCGGCAGACAGATCGTTGAAGAATTCCGACTCGAGTTGCTCAAAACGAGACAGGATTTCATCGTCACCGGTGTCGTAGTAGTCGAAAACCCTTAACCTCATGTTGTAAAGGTTGATCAGGACACCGGTCGCAATCGATGTTTCCGGTGCCAGGTCTCTGGCAACGGTGCCCATGCGCTCATCCAGACTCTGGAACTCCCTGACACTGTAAAACGTGACGAGGGCAAACAGCAGAAGAATAAAAACAGGCGCAATCAGGAGTTTCCCGCTCACGCCAAGTCGACGTTCAATCGCTTCAAAGGTGTTTACAGCCACTGGTCTGCCTCTTTTCCCATACTCGATTTATTGCTTAACGACTGGCCGACGAGAATCTGGAGCCGACGGCCAAGCTTTTATTCCACAAACTTCGCCTGGCTGGCGATCATGGGAGAGAGTTTCAGGTTCCAGTGCTTCATGCCGCTATCGCTGTAAACATAGTGTCCGCTCAGGGAGTTCATCTTTGGTATGCGGTCTGGCTTGACCCCATTCAGAAGCAATGACGCAAGCCGCGATGCAGTCTTCCTACTTAACAGTGTTGCCCGGTATCAGCATGCCGCTTCCTTTTATGGCGCCGTCCTGACGTAAAACCATGGATGGGCCATCGAGACTGACTTCGTAGCAGGTTGGCCCGTCGCCATAGGCGAAACACATCTCGCCCTCCCGGGTAGTCCATTCACCTTCGTAATTCTCGCCGTAAATGGTGCCATCCGCCGCATAGTATTCGTTGAACCCGGAGTTGGGTTCGCTCATGCTGCCCTGGTAGGAATGGTCGCTAACCGCGTTAGAGATGACCTCTGCACTGAGCGAAGTGTCGGCACTCGCCAAACCGGCTGCTAACATCGCTGCGAAACCGAGGAGGGCTGCCGGTGTGGTCGGGAGACGGTGGCCTACGTTGATTACATTCATGATCTGGCCTCTTTGGTTTGGTTAAAAGTGAGTTTGTGAGTTATTCGGTACGTGGAAAAGCCGTACCGGTATCACTATCTTTCAATGTTGGTGGGGTTAATGTCGCCATCGCTTGCTGCGAGGCGTGGTAACACCTGCAACTGATTTTCAGCGAATACCGTAAGCATGATATTTTCGGGTCACAACACTTTACTGGTTAATAACCTAGAAACTGACACTGGCGAGAAAGCTATATGAACGTAGTAATAATTGGCGCAGGCATCATGGGTACCACCTTTGCCACACTGGCAAAAGAGATCGCACCTGACCTGGACATCACCATTCTGGAGAGGCTGGACAGCGCCGGGGCGGGAAACTCGTCAGCCTTCTGGAACGCCGGAACCGGCCACGAGGCGAACTGTGAGCTGAACTATACCCCGGTGGACGAGGAAGTCATCTCGGTTGAAAAAGCCCTGAAGATCCATGCCCAGTTCAATATTGCCAAGCAGTTCTGGGCCTACCTTCTCAAGAAAGGCGCCATCAAAGACCCTCATTCGTTTATCAATCAAACCAAGCACTGCACCATTGTGTCCGAATCTTCGATCGAAGAACTGCAACTGAGATTCCGGGAAATGTCGGCTCATCACTTTTTCGAGAACATGCGTTACTCAGAAGATTTTGATGAGATAAAGAGCTGGATTCCCTACACCATGGATGAGCGCCCCCGCGATCAAAAGATGGCGGCTACCGTCATCGAGACGGGCACAGACGTTAACTTCGGGGCATTAACAGAGCAAATGGCGGCATACGCCGTGAATGAGCTGGGTGTCAAAATCGAGTATGGCACCCACGTCAAGCGCGTTCACAAGAGCCCGACCGGGCGCTGGCTGATCGAGGCAGTCAGCAAAGGAACTCCGGTTCAACACAGGGCGGATGTATTGTTTGTTGGTGCCGGCGGCGGCGCATTTCCACTTCTGAAAAGAAGCCATCTGCCATTTCGGAGTCGATTTGCCGGTTTCCCTGTCGGCGGACGTTTTTTACAGGCCCAGATTAGCGAAGAACAGGCCAAGTACTACAAGGCCAAAACCTATGGCAAAGCGAAAGTTGGCGCACCTCCCATGTCAGTGCCGCACCTGGATTTGCGGGTAGTGGATGGCAAGCATTATCTGCTGTTCGGCCCGTTTGCATCCTTCAAACCGATTCTCGAGAGAGGTCGTGGGTTTCTTGATTACCTTACTTCCATTCGGCTGCATGACATCCCCGGTTTGCTGAGCGTCGCCCTGGAGCATTTTCCGCTGGTCAAGTATCTGGTTTCAGAAAGCTTCAAAGGCGAGAAAAGCATGGTCGAGGAGCTGGACAGCTTTGCTCCGGGCTTAAGTAAAAAGTTCGATTGGAAACCGATCGAAGCCGGCCAGCGGGTTCAAATCATCAAAGACGGCGATTTGCAGATGGGCACGGAAATACTGGTGTCCAAGGACAAAACCTACGGGACGCTACTTGGGGCATCACCCGGGGCGTCGGTTTCGCCAGAAGTCATGTTGCGCTGTCTGGAACAGCTAATACCGTCTATCTTTTCCAAAGAGGGAGCCATGAAAAGGAAGAGTGAAATCTTTCCCGAGGATGATCTCGACACATTGGCGGATAATGCCGATCGGTACCGCGAGATTCGTGATGCCGTCAACAAACAGCTAGGGATAAACCAGTCCACGGCTCAATGAATTTGAATACACCGCAGATACCGCAGGGAGAAATCTATGGACAGCAGGATCAATGTGGCTTCGCCTTTGGTCATTCTTCATGGTGACGAAATGGCCCAGGTGGCGTTCGAGCAGATTCTCGAAAAATTTGTGTCCGCGCGCCTCGACATCAAGCTTGAAGAAATTGACCTGTCCGCGGAACACCGCCTGCTGACCAACGGCAAAGCGGTAACCGATGCCATCGAAGCTCTTCAGCGCCATGGGGTAGGGGTGAAGAATGCCGGCATGACCGTCAACCGCCAGCAACTGGAGGATCTGCTCCGCAAACACCCCGAGGTGGACTCCAGCAATCTGAGCCCACTGGCCACCAAATCCCCCAACGGCGCCATCCGCAAGGGCATCAGCGGCAATATCACCCGGGAGGACATCCAGTTCCGCAACCTCAATATCAGGCGGCCGGCGTGGGTCGGCCGCGATATCGAAGTGGACACCATGGAGTTTGGCGGTATCAAGGACAGCTTCAACCAGCTTTCCGAGGCAACCGGTGTGGTCAAGTTGGTCTTCGTGGGTAGCAGTGGCGACCCGATAGAATTGCATCGCCGTGAAATCTGCAAAGGAGATCCATGGCTGTTAGCCACCAATGACCTTGAGGATGTCAAAGCCTGGGCGCATCGTTTCTTCCAGCGTGCCATCGACGAGAAGCGGGATGTTTACCTGGGCTTGAAAGACACTGTGATACCCGGCTATGACGGCGCCATGCGCACGGTGATCGAAGACATCTATGAACGTGACTACCGCCAGAAAATCAAGGATCTGGGGCTGAACTACTACTACGAACTGATCGACGCCCAGGCGGCGCGCATCGTCTCCAATCCACCAGAGCGTGCGCTCTGGGGCGTGCCCGATAACACCACAGGGCGGAAACTGTATAAACTGGTGAACCAGCTCCGGGAATTCGGCATCCCCAGCCGCGGCGCCCATGTGTCTATCTCTCGCATGAGTGCTGGCGGCGGTGACCAGTACGGCAGCTTTAACATGCCGGCGCAGGAAGACGGTATTATCAAGGTGATCGTAGACGGCGAAGAAAAGCACGCCCGCCGTGTCAAAAAGGGCGACCCGGTGCTGCTGATGTCCAATGACCGGGAAGCCATCAAGGACTGGGTTGCCCAGGTGTTCCGTGACGCCTCCCGCAAGGACAAGGAGGTCTACTTCGGCCTGAAACGCGAGTACATGGAATACGACGAAGTTTACAGCAACGTGATTACCGAAGTGCGCCGGGAGCTGGCCCGTGAGCATACGCCACCGCCGTCGTTCATGATTATGCGGCCATCAAGCCAGCTCAAGAAGATGATTACCGATCCGCCGAGAAACGCACTTTATCCCTCCCAGAATCTGGACGGCGACATCTTCTCTGACATCTCGGCGGCCCTGGGCGGCAGCCTGGCCACCGCCAGCTCCATCATTGAGAGCAAAGACGGCACCATGCTTTTCGAAGCCCCCCACGGCACTGCTGCTGATCTGTACGTGAAGTACCTTGAAAGCGACGGTCGGGAAGCTCACTTTAATCCCTCCGCACTGATCTTTGCTCTGGCAAACGCACTGGAAACTCTGGGCGAGCGTGAGGGTAATACACCATTGAGCGAATACGCCGTTAATCTCAAGTCAGCACTGACCGACACCGTAGACAGAGGCATTGTCACGGCGGATCTTAAGGGCAAAACGGTAGACCCGGATTCGGAGCAGGTAGTGGATATGGCCGGTTTTCTGGACGCTGTTGAAAAAGCGCTTCAGTAGTCCGATTTACGCATTCTGAGGTCGCTTAGGATATCGGTGAGGCTAGGGCGGCGACAATAAAATCAGTGTGTTACGTAGCCCCTTTCAAGTAGCTTGCCAAAGCCATCAACAGGTAGTGGCCGGGAGAAATAATATCCCTGCGCGTAGTCACAACCGGCAGCAACCAGCCAGTCCCGTTGTTCAGCCGTTTCCACGCCTTCCGCCACAACTTTGAGACCCAGCTTGTGCGCCATCACAATGATCGTTTCGGCTATCGTTTTAGCGCTCGAGTCCGGGTCGCTCCCGTGCACGAATGACTGGTCGATTTTCAGATAGTTGATGTCAAAGCGCTTCAGGTAGGCCAGGGATGAGTAGCCGGTACCAAAATCGTCCAGTGCCAGTTGAATTCCCGCATCCTGGAGTTCCGCGAAACGTTCGGACAGGTTCTTTGAATCGTGCAGAAACACGTTCTCTGTGAGTTCGACGGCAATTCCTGTCCCCGAGTTTGCAAACGTCTTCAGGTGTGCCTCCCAAGGCTTGCTGTCACTGTGCATGAACTGTGTTGGCGAGGTATTGATGGTAATTTGAAATGCTTCACCGCCGGCAAGGGTGGACCAATGATCGGAGAAGAGGGCGGCTTCAGCAAAGACCCAGTTTTCGAGGGAACACATGATCCCGGTTTCTTCCGCCAACCCAAGAAAGTCCTCGGGTAACAGCAGGCCCCGGCGTGGATGCTGCCAGCGCAGCAGCACTTCCGCTTTTGCGATTCTTCCGTCTGTGAGGTCAACAATCGGCTGATAGTAGAGCCTTAACTCGTTGCTGGCAGGAGCCGCCCTCAGTTCGCTGATTAGCAGTTGCCTGTCATTGTGTGAACGCTGTGCCACGTCAGTGTAGAGACAGACACGGTTGCGTCCTGAGTATTTGGCGGCATACATGGCCTGGTCGGCATTGCTGAGTAACTGCTGTGGTGTGGTGGCATCCGCCGGGAAGCGCGTGATACCAATGCTGCCGGAAATAATGACTTCCTCATCTCCGAGCTGGAACGGTTTTTTAAGTTCTTCAAGAATTGCACCGGCGATGGTTTCGATCACGTCCACACCGCCGGTATCCAGCAGAATCACAGTGAACTCATCCCCACCGATTCGGGCCACCGTGTCCGACTGCCTCACGCATGCACTGATACGTATGGCAACATCTTTGAGCAGCTTATCGCCAGCATCGTGTCCCAGCGTGTCATTGATCTCTTTAAAGCGGTCCAGGTCAATAAACAGCAGCGCGAACGGGTCCCCGGTACGTGCGGAGTGGGCAGCGTGCTGTTCCAGGCGATCACGGAACAGACGGCGGTTGGGTACGTTGGTGAGCGTGTCGAAGTTAGCGTGGCGCCAAATTTCAGCCTCTGATCTTTTACGCTCAGTCACGTCGTGAGCAATTCCGGACACGGCCTCAACTTCGTTGTTTTCGTTAAGGACAGGAACATAAACATATTCAAAATGGCGCTTCTCACCTGTGAAAACGTCTATCTCGACTTCTCCTTCCCGCTGTTCCTTGCGCTGGATAACCTCGCTGAGCTGGCCCTCACCGTTGTAATTCGCAGGCAGCGGCAGTTCGTAAAACTTGCGGCCAATAACGTCATCGGGGGGCAGGTCGCACATCTCGGCCATCGCCTTGTTGGCATAAATAAACCGGCCTTCAACGCTGAGAATACAACAGGGATCCGGCAGCGAAGACAGCATGGTTTCGAACAGGCGCCCCTGTTTCTCCTTGCGCTGGGCATAGTGATCAATTGAGTGTGCCAACGCTCGGTCCACCTCTTTGTGGAAGCGCATGAGGTCGTTCAGATCAGTTGGATCTGTAGGGGGATTATCCTGAGTCCAAAGCTGAACCACCGCCGTGCGCATGGCACTGAATTCCGTCGCCACATGGACAATATCAATCCCCAGATCGTGGCGCTCAACACCATGCTGTTTGGCAGGCATCACTTTGCCGGAGCGATCTTCGTCGATATCGATAACCCGCGGTACATCGCCGTCGCTTGCTTCGATGTCACCGGCAATTCTCAACAGGATAAGCCCGACATGATCCCGCACCTCTGAACTGGTGAGGCGGTGCTGATGGGGGATAATCTCTTCTGCATCATGCTCCCAGACCTCCAGGATCTTTTGCCTGTAGGTTCGGATAAACTCCGCTAACCTCATTTGTCTGGCCTTGTCAGATCTAAAATGATGTATTTACTTTAAATCGATTTTCCTTGCGATAGTAATTAATCTTGATCAAGAGCGACAATTACAAAAAAATAACGAGCAGATGGATGGCGAGAAAACCCTGGCTGGAGTCACCTGTGTAGAGGACGATCCGTCTTGAACAATTTACCGCTGAGTACTATCAGTTAAAGGGGAAACTCATCTTTCTACACGGTTTTTGCATCACGACGCTTTACGGAAAAACGTATCATGAAGATGAAAATACAGCTGTTACGGTACGATGCATAATGAACCAAAACGTTAAACATTCGCCGCAAAGACTTCATGAATTTCTCCGCCAGGAGCAGGAGGCAATCCTTGAGGACTGGCGAGCACTGGGTAAACGTAGAATCAACGCCTCCCGTGATTTGTCAGATGAACTGCAACGCAACAGAGTGCCAGAACTGCTGGAGAGCATCGCAGCAAGTGCAGAGAAAGTAAGCACCAGCACCTACCCTGCGAAATTACCCGGAAAGTGGCCCAAGCATCACGCTGAACAGCGGTGGGAGCTGGGCTTCACTCTGGAAGAAACGACGAGAGAATACGGGTTGCTGCGGATGGCCATTTTCAAACGTCTGATCCCGCAGATTGAAACAATGCCGACCGAGGAGGTCGGATTTCTTAACGAGGCTCTGGATGAAGCCATCGTTGAGGCAGTTAATAATTACGTTGCCAAGGCAAATCGCCGCCTGGCGAGCGAACGCGAGCGGCTGGACGTTACTTTGCAAAGCATTGGCGATGGCGTTGTCAGCACCGGACCAGACGGCATAATCAACTACATCAACCCGGCGGCGCAGTCCATACTGAGTTGCAGCCTTGAGGAAGCCCTGGGTCAGCCTGTTAATAGCGTGATGGTTACTCTTGATGAGACAACGAGAGAGCGCTTGAAGTGCGCGGCATTGTGCGCTACCGAAAATGGCCAGATTACCCATCGTGGACCCGACATCCTGTTGCAGCGCGCCGACGGCAAGCTGATTCCGGCAGAGGAAACGGCAGCCCCGCTGAGAGACGCCCGGGGCGAGTTCATCGGGGCAGTAACCACGTTTCGTGACATCAGTAAGGAACGGTCGTTAAGACAACGGCTCGGGTATCTCTCTGCCTATGACGCACTAACGGGCTTACCGAACCGGGCCCTGTTTGTTGACCGGCTCTATAAGACACTGGTCAAGGCTGAACACGATGAGCTTGGCGTTGCCGTGTTGCATCTGGACCTTGACCAGTTCAAAGATGCCAACGATACGCTGGGCCGTTCCGGCGGAGATAACCTGCTCAAGAAGGTGGGAAAACGTTTGGCGTCCTGCATCGACCGCTCGGATACGGTGAGCCACGTCGGAAGCGATGAGTTCATTCTTTTCTTGTCAGATGTTGAGCATAAAGATTACGTAAGCGGTCTCTGCGATAAACTACAGGAGCGTATTGGGCATCCCTTTAAAATTCGGGGTCAGGATGTCCATATATCGGTAAGCATCGGCATCAGTACGTACCCGGATGACGGACTGGACCCCAACGCACTCCTCAAGCATGCAGAGACAGCAACGAAACAGGCCAAAGCCGAGGGCCGTAATATCGGCAAGTTTTTTACGGCCCAATTGAACCAGCAAGCAGAAGAGCGTCGGCATCTCAGGGCTGAACTGAAAAAGGCAGTGGCGGCAGACCAGCTCGCATTATATTTTCAGCCGCAAATTTGCCTCTCCTCAGGAAAAGCAGAAGGAGCCGAGGCTCTGCTGCGGTGGGAGCACCCGGAGCTTGGCCAGGTCTCTCCGGGCCGATTCATTCCTGTTGCGGAGCAACACGGAGAGCTGATGCTGGAGATTGGCGATTGGGTTCTGAAAGAGGCATGCCGGCAGGCCAGAGCCTGGGACGATGCCGGCCATGCGCCGCTGCGGATATCCGTTAACGTGTCTCTGGTGCAGTTGCGGCATGACACGCTGGTAAGCCGAATTGAAGAGCTCCTGAGTTTGTATCAGTTGCGACCTGCTCAACTACAACTTGAGCTCACCGAATCGCTATTGATGACTGACATTGCGGGTGCAACGGATCGAGTCCGCGCTCTGAAAGCTCTGGGAGTAGGTGTTTCGGTTGATGACTTCGGTACCGGCTACTCCTCATTGAGTTATCTGCAGGAGCTTCCGGTCGATGAGTTGAAGATTGATCAGAGCTTCCTCCGTGGCATCACCAGCAATCAGGAGAAAGCGGCCATTGTTAAAGCCATCATTTCATTAGGGGAAAGTTTGCCACTCCGTATTCTGGCGGAGGGGGTTGAAGACCGGCATACAGCAGACTTTCTGAGGGGCATTGGTTGTGAAAGTGCGCAGGGATTCCTTTATAGCAAGGCAATCGCTCCAGAACTGTTTGAGGCTCAGTATTTAGCGTCTCAGTAGGTTTCCCGCATACGCGTCTTCACTGCCAGACCCACCTCTGAGGAAACCCTATCGCTTCTGGATCTGTTCGATCAATTCAACACGCTGGGAGTCAGTTTTCGAATCTTTTGACGATGTCCCGGCGGAATCTGGGGCAATTGCCACCAGAACAATTGTCATGATCGCAAAAAGCAGCGGAACAACGAGCCCGGCGATTTCGACACCATCAAGGGAGATCTTCTCGGGTTCAACGGCGCTGATGCGATTTGCGGTTTCCATTAACTACAGCCTTATGTTTGACCTACTGCCGGTTGCGCCTCACCGAATGTCGTAGAAGCTGCTTGAGGCGTGAATTCTATGACGTGGTGAGGGAGCAGGCAATCGTTAAAACAGTAGAATAAAGCGCTGTACCGGCTTTCACTTATTTACTACATTCAGGATTGTAAGATCTTGTTACAGGCTTTTTGCGACCAGCCTGTTTGTGTAACGGTGAATTTGAAATTTCCCGAAGCAATGCCAACGACATTCGGCCAGAGGAAAGCCAAATATGAAGCGATCACAGTTTCTCCAGGATTTGATCAAGCAACTCTCGCCACAACTTGATTCGATTTCCTATGTCTACTGCACAGTGCCTCGCGCAAAGTATGGCGAGCTGGAAAAGCTCAAGCCGATCGTCAGTATTGCCGAATTGGAAGGCCTAACCCTGGTTATTCCTCTGGAACATGCCAAAACCGAGGGCCTCGACTACTATAGAGTCTTCCGCCGCATCACGCTCGAAGGTCACTCCAGTCTTGAGGCTCTGGGGCTTACCTCCGTTGTAACAAGTCTGCTTGCCGAGCGGGGGATTACCACGAACGTAATTGCCGGCTTCTACCACGACCACATCTTTGTGCCCAACGATCGAAGCGATGAGGCGATGGCAGCACTTAAGGAGCTCGCCAGCCAACCGGACGGTTAAACGCGATGGAAACTTGCGATGAACACAATTGACGTCTGGTCACAAATACCAACCAAACGAATGGCAAGGGAGCCCTGGCTCGAGCCGCTTCTGAGGTGGACACACAAGCCCAGTGAATTCGGCCGCAGGGCTCCCGAATTGTTTCACCGAATGAGGTAATCGTGCCCGGGGCAGTGTGCGCGACGTAGGTGGATTCGTTCTTCTCGCTCATGTCGATGGCATTATTCCCGTCGATAAAACCGACGAGGATGCTGGTTTGGCCACATATTTCCCCCGGCATGGAGCGCCCGCCGACTCTATCCCGAGCCTCTAATACCACGACGCGTTTCCCAGCTTTTTTCAGCTCTAAGGCCGCTTTCAGTCCTGCGAGACCTGCGCCAACAACAAGGGGCTTGCGCCTCCGATCAGGAACCACAACAGGTTCGGAAATGTCCACACCGACTCCTCTGACAACAGCACCGGTGCCCAGAAAAGGTAGGCCCACCCGAGGTAAAACAGCGGAAAGGCCAGTAGCGTATGAGAGAGAACCCATTGCCGGAGGCCGATAAATCGATGACCAGAATTATTCATGAGGGAGCTCGACGCAATTAGCCGAGAACATCCTCAACTGGCCGTCTGAGAGATCGCGGCATCTCCGGACCGTGGCCAATCCGCACGATAAAATCGGGGCGGCAATCACCAATCCCAATTGCGTGAGCAAATTCCGGGCGCAGTTTCGCTACTTCCACGGGTTGGTTGATGAATGCCGTCCGCAGACCCAGAGCGGCAGCCTGAAGGGCGAGGCGCTGGTAGCAACGGCCTGCTTCGATCCAGTGCGGTATGCCATCCGTCTCTGAGTAGATTACGGCAATGGCAGAAGAGCTTTGGATGTGACGACGATCTTTTTTGTTCTGGTTTTTGGCCGAGAACGTGGCCTTCATCGCCAACAATCCGAGCCAACGGGGCACGTCAGGATTGCCCATGGCAGGCCCGTACAGGCCATCTCCTGAATGAACTGCCTCTTTACCGCTAAACCGAATCCAGGACCTGAGTTCGTGAGCCCAGGCAGGGTCAGCAAACTGGGCGTCGTTGCCTTTGGCGACGAAGCCTGTAACCAGGTCTTTGTGCGCGCCGTCGGTCATCAGAAGCACCGACACGCCGTCGCCATGGCCGGCGTCCTGAAGCTGTTTCAATTCTTTTTCCGTGAGGGGCACTCCGTCATACTCTGAACGACTGCATTGGCGCAGGGGAATGGCATCGAAAAGGGCAGACCGTACGGCCGTCGTCTCTTCAAACTCAATCTGCACTCCTGTTGTCGACGCATCGAACCTGGGATGGCCCTTTAGTCCAGCCGCCTGTGCTGCAAGCAATAAATTTTCAGTGGCACACCCCAGACTGGCGTAGAGGTGGTGATCATCCGGATCGACTGCCGGGCAGCGTCTGGATAGATCAGGAAGAACCCATATCCGGTTGGATTCAAGCTTGAATATCCAGGGCTGTGTATTATGGCTGGACGCCGCGAGAGTGGCGTACCGAACCAACGCTCTATAGTCGTATGGTGAGACAGCAAGCTCATCATGGCACCAAATTTCACTGACCGTGTCGGAATAGTTCATGGCAGCCTCGCCAGTCAGCCCGGCGGTTAAGGGCAAGTCGAGGAGGTTTCAATCTCCCCTACAATCAATGTCCCAGAACGTCGGTTTCATTTTTCTTTGATTTTTTCTCCTTTTTCTTTTCCTTTGCGGTTAAAAGCGGTTTCTTTTTGATATCTTTTTTTCTGTCCTGGCTTTTACTCATACTATCTATTGACCTCTGATTGCGGGTGCATCGGCATTAGTGCAATGTTGGATACCTATGCTTTCAAGATCCAGTATGAACCCAATCAGGAATAAGCGGTAGCTAGTCCATTATCAAAAACCACGCATGAGGAGTCCCTATGCAGAAGCGACAGCCCCGGGAAATCCCCACCATTGTCGCGACCCTCGACGATCTCGCACCGTTGGCAGACTATTCGCTCATGGATACTCTCAACTGCGACCCTGAGGGCAAAGCAAACGGAGACGACCACGCGCCGCGACAGGTCTTATCGGGCCATTATGTGCCGGTCAATCCCACGCCCATCGAAAACCCTGAATACGTCGCGCACAGCCATAACCTGTTTCGCGAGCTGGGCTTCGCCGACGGGATGGCGCAGTCGGATGAATTCGTCCGCATGTTCTCCGGCGATCTATCGCGTGTTCCGGAGCCAATGCGCAAGGTCGGGTGGGCATGTGGCTACGCACTTTCTATCTATGGCACCGAGTTCTACCAGCAATGCCCGTTCCAGACCGGCAACGGATACGGCGACGGTCGCGCTATTTCGGTGCTTGAGGCAGTCATCAACGGCCAACGCTGGGAAATGCAACTCAAAGGAGCAGGGCGCACACCATACTGCCGCGGCGCGGACGGCCGGGCCGTTCTGCGGTCCAGTGTTCGGGAGTTCCTGGCACAGGAGCACATGCACGCGCTCGGTGTGCCAACGTCACGGTCTCTGATTCTTTACGTGTCAAAAACCGAGACAGTCAGGCGTCCGTGGTATTCGGAGGGCTCACGCTCAATAGATCCGGATGTGCTTATATCCGAGCCCGTTGCCATCTCTACGCGTGTTGCACCGTCGTTCATTCGGGTAGGGCAGCTCGAGCTCTTCAGTCGTCGTGCCCGCAAGAAGGAACACCCGCAGGCAATGGAGGAGCTGGAGAAGATCGTCCTGCACCTGATCGATCGTGAGTACGGTGACGTTATCGACCAGACACTGCCTACCGCCGAAAAAATTGTGTTGCTTGCACGTGAGTTTTGCAGCCGACTGACGTCGCTTGTGGCGAACTGGATACGTGTTGGCTACTGCCAGGGTAACTTCAACAGCGACAACTGTGCGGCCGGCGGCTTCACGCTCGACTATGGACCTTTTGGATTTATCAATGTGTTTGATTCGCAGTACCAACCATGGACGGGGGGCGGTCAACACTTCTCGTTCCTCAACCAACCAGCGGCGGCAGAACGCAATTTCCACTCGTTTTGTTCGGCGTTGCGGCCGTTGTTGACGGCTCACCAGGACTGTCTGCGGCAGCTCGACGAGATTCAAAGTGATTTTCCGAAGGTGATGCAACAGCAAATGGAGAATATGTGGGCGGCCAAGCTTGGACTTGACGCTTTTGACGCCGCCTTGTTCCGCGAACTGGCGATGCTGATGATGCAAACGCCCGCTGATTACACCATGTTCTTCCGGGAACTCTCGTCGTTGCCTGACGACATTGGCCCACTCAAGAAGAGCTTCTACAAGGCCCGGAGCTATGCTGCAGACCCCGAAGGCATAGATAAGCGCTGGTCAGCGTGGCTCAAAAAATGGAAAGCGTTCACTCAATCTCGCTCTCGTGAAGAGCTTTCCAGTGAGATGAAGCTTGTCAACCCGAAGTACAGCTTGAGGGAGTGGTTCGTTGTGCCTGCCTATAAGCAAGCGGCAGAGGGCAGTTATTCTTTACTGCGAGAACTGCAGGAGGTCATGACGCAGCCCTACGCCGAGCAATCGGAGGGAGTGGAGCAGAAATACTACAGGCTGAAGCCGCCCGAACTCTTTGAGGTTGGTGGATCGTCACACTATAGCTGCTCGTCGTGATAGACGACCATCCAAAGTGCTAAATTCAGTCGATAATGGTCGAATAGCGCAGCTGAGTTTGCTTGATCGCATAAAATGAGAAGCCGGCTGTCAAAGAAACAGCCGGTTTACACCTGGCTAACGAATAATTAAGAGCCGATGAGTTATTTGTCCATCTGTTTGACGGGAACCTGAACTTTGCCAACTGCGAATCGCAGGGCAACGGCCAGTGAAAAAAATGCTGCCAGGCCGCCGAAAAGAGTAATTACGGGAACAATGTTCATAGGGTATAACCTCCAGTCGCTCAATTGTCGGCCTTACGTCTGATGTTCAGGAGTTTTGTCCCAACGAACAAGTAACAACTGAACTCAACCTTTGGCCGACAGATTATGTGTAAGCTCACTATTAGTCTACGAATAAGAGGCTCTATTGGGCGTAGGCAGAAACCATTATTACTCATATGAAAATACCCGTACTTTGTAGATGACCAAACAAAGCACTACAGTTTTCGATCGATAATTCAATAAGTTGTACCAAGCAAACAATGATTTCACACTTTAGGGTGGAATGGCCTCGACCGCGTTGCACTTGGATGCTGCGGCGGAGCTCTGGGATACAGGCACCTGGACGGCAAGCAACTAGGCGTTGCCACGCAGTCTTACGACGCGCCCGGGGCAGGGCACTGAGTTTTCCTCCAGCCCCTGCCGCCAGTCAGGTTGGCTTACTGGCCAATGCTTTGCTTGAGTTCACCCACAGTCTGATAGTCGTTGGAAGATACCTCCCTGTGATTATCCTTCTCATAATCCGCTGACTGCTTGAGATCATCTTTTGTCTGGGAGGTCTTCCAGATCAGCCGATCACCTTCCAGGCTCAATTGATCCAGAGGCGCCATTACCTGCTTGGCACCGATACCCAGAATACCCCCCATCGAGAGCACCACACCTGCAGTACCTGCTCATCGGACATGACCACCTGGTTGGCCTCACCAAGCTCCTGGCCGTCGGCGTTTATGACCATGTGCCCTTCATACTCGCTCATGAGTTTGTTCTGATTCCACTTATTTTTCAGATCCGATTGCTCAACCTGCGGCTCTATTTCATCCCATTGCAGCTTCTGATCGCTGTTCTTATCCAGCTGCTTGAATTCGGCACGGGCCGCTTGCTCCATTTTCTGGCTCTTACTCTCATTGGCTTGCTTGTTCTGATCATTCGAGTCTGACTGGGCCAATACCGGCGATGCCAGAAGCAAGCCACTCACCCCGGCTGTCGCAAGTTGGAGACTGATATTCCGAATTAACGTCTTTGCTTGTTCATACTATCTCTCCCTGGCCGATATTACGGCTCCACTTCTGGCCGCTCTCTGGCAAGCCCCCGATACAGTAGACGCCTGATAGCGTTACACTAAACGCAAATCTACAGGTGTTGGTAATGAGCGGAAAGCGATACTCCGAAGAATTCAAAATTGAGGCCGTCAAGCAAGTCACCGAGCGTGGCTACAAGGTGACGGATGTGTGCCGGAGACTGGGGATCACCTCAGCCAGCTTGCATAAATGGATCAAGCTCTACGGTGATGCTGGCAGCCAGCACCAACAGATCAACGACCAGCAGGATGAGCTGCGCAAGTTGAGAGCGGAGTTGCGCCGGGTCAGTGAAGAGCGCGACATACTAAAAAAGGCCGCAGCGTTCTTTGCCAAAGAGTCCAAGTAAAGTATCGCTTCATCAGGGCTCACCAGAGTGAATTTCGAGTCCGTGTCATGTGCCGGGTTCTGGGAGTCCACTTCAGTGGCTTCTATAGCTGGCTACATACACCGGAAAGCCCTCGCGCCAAGGCCAATCGTCGCTTGGTGGGATTGATCAAACAGGCCTGGCTCGAAAGTGGTGGCGTGTACGGCTACCGGAACATCACCCTGGATCTGAAAGACCTCGGAGAGCGGTGCAGTAAGAACCGGGTGTACCGGCTCATGAGAAACGAAGGCATCCGCGCACAGCGCGGTTACAAGCGCCACAAGGGCTATTACGGTGGCAAGCCGGCTCACGTGGCACCGAATCATCTGAACCGTGAGTTCGAGGCCCAGAAGCCGAACGAACGTTGGGTGACCGATATCACCTACATCCGTACCCATGAGGGCTTCCTGTATCTCGCGGCAGTGCTGGACTTGTTCTCACGACAAATCGTTGGCTGGTCCATGAAATCGAGAATGTCGACAGACCTTGTTATGGATGCGCTGTTGATGGCTTCCTGGAAGCGTCGGCCAAAACAGGAGGTTCTGATCCACTCCGATCAGGGATCGCAGTACACCAGCCGTGAATGGAGAGACTTCCTGAAAGACCACCGACTGAAACCCAGCATGAGCCGGCGTGGCAACTGTCACGACAATGCCGTTGCCGAAAGCTTCTTCTCGTTGCTCAAGAGCGAGCGGGTGAAACGGAAAATCTACAAAGATCGGGAAACGGCTCGCCAAGATATCTTCGATTACATCGAGATGTTCTATAACCCGGTTCGCCGTCATGGCAACAACGGTGGCCTGTCGCCAGCGGACTTCGAAAAGCAGTATTTCACAAAGCTGTCAGGTGTCTAGGATATCGGGGGCTTGCCACTCCGGTGGAAACAGATACCTTCCCATCTTGCCCGCATTTCAAAGGAGAGCGCTAAACTGACGTTGCGGGGGCGGATCATATTCAACCACGCAACACTGAGAGGCGCTCGCGAGGCCTGCGGATGCTTATAGTAGTGCCAGTTTCAATAATGGAACCAGCCCAAACCACACCACGTAGCCCAGCGAAGCAACCATCAGCCCATCGATGCGGCCGGGGGCACAATCAATCTGAACATGTCGATACAAAAGCCAGGTCAACAAAGCGGCGTGAGGGACGACCAGCCAGGCAATGCCGGTGTAGGCGCCACCGGCCAGCCCCCAGACGTCCCAGGCCAGCGCAGCTACGGAGGAGAGCAGGACGAAGAAGAGCGCAATACGCAGCGCGTTCCTGAATCCGAAGCGTACCGCTAAGGTGCGCTTGGACGCCATGGCATCCGCCTGAAGATCCGGTATGCCCGCCAGCGTGATGGAGGGCAATATTCCCAGCAACATGGGCAGACTCAGGAGCCATGGCGTGGGGTCATTCCAGACCCCGCCAAGGAACACGTAGCCACACAACAGTACGCCGAGGCTGTGGGTGACCGCCACATCCACCTCTCCCAAGCCACGATAGCTGAGCTTCAGCGGCGGCGCCGTGTAGCCGATGGCCAGCACCGTCAGGGCGCCAAGTACCGCGATAATGGCAGCCGGCACCGCCGCGGATAGAGACAGTAGCCAGATCGTGCTGGCTAGCAGGCCCAATAGCGCAACGCCTACCCCTGCCTTGAGCTCCTGTTGGCTTAACGAGCCGTCAACCAGTACACGCGACCCGCCGGTGAAGGCGTTGAAGTAACGATTGTGCTGATCCGTGGGAAGATCGACCACCTCATTGATCAGCACGGTTGCCACCTCAAGTAGGAAGAGGCAGAGGTAGCCAGCCCAGAACACCGACGTTCCGAGCACGGGGCTGCCGGGGGAGGCCGCGAGAGCGCCGATGGCATAGGCCATCCACGACATTGGATAAAACTGCAGTCGCAGGCTTCGCAGCCAAGCGCCAGTTTTTTGCCGCAGCCGGTCCATCCGGGTGATCCGACCCTGCTGTAGCCGCCGGCCCTGTCGTTCTGCGCGGGCGAGCCATGCCTCTCGTTGGTCCGCGCTGGCGTGCTTGACGGAGCCAAACACCAGCGAACGCACCGGGCGTATGCCGCAAAAGCCCAGGGTCGCCCGTGCCAGGGCATTCTTACCCGGTTGCCGGTACAGTAGCCGATGCACAAGCGGGGGGGTATCCATGGTGGTGATAAGCTGAGCTGAGCGGCCTTGCAACAGCCCTTGATAACCCGTGCCGCCTTCGCAGGTCATGAAGGCAAAGCCTGGTGCCATAAGCCTATCCAGAAAGCCTTTGAGCAAGGCGGGAGCGGAGCCCCACCAGGTTGGGTAAACGATTACCAGGTGATCCGCCCAAAGAAAGAGCTCCCGCGCCCTGCACAGGTCGTCTTCGAGTGGCTGGTCGTTGGGGGAGGGCGTGTGCAAGTGAGGATCGAAATCCAGTTTTGACAGGTCTAGCCTGCGCAGCTGCACCCCCGCCGCGCTTGCGCCTCGGCAGAAGGCCTCGGCCAGCGCTCCGCAAAAACTTTCGGCGCGGGGATGCCCTAGAATAACCAGCGCGTTTATCGGCCGCTCAGCCGATCCAAATCCCTCAGTCAGCATGATGTTCGTCCTGAACGCTCTCCTATAGTCTTACGTTAGTTGACTAATCCCGGCCGGCAAAGTCCATATTGCTGCAGTGAGATGAATAATTATAGCCATCCGCGAATCCTGAATCTGTGATTGACGCTTGCAGCAGGGTCGCGACGTAAGAAGCGTCCCTTGCGCACTTGAGTTCATGATCATAAGCAAGTTGTACTCACCATCTATATAGTAGATTTTATGTAAGGGAGTCAGTGAATGAATGAAAGCCACGTTCTTGCGGAGATCTCTCTATCGACCGTGTCTTGGACCGATGATCACTACAGTAGAAAGCAGAATGGCTACGGACGAACGCAAAGAAAGACAGTTTCCTATCGCAGCCGGCATCTTCTTTGGCGTCGTCGGCGGGTTTTTCGATGGGATTTTTCTGCATCAGGTGCTTCGGTGGCACCACATGGTCACGAGCGCTATGGTCTGGGCAAATACCGCTGCCTGATGGTCATAAAGCAGATTTGACAATAACTCTAAAAAAATAAACCTGTCCCGGTTGTTCTGTTCTGCTACATTGATAGTAACCCGGTTGTTTAGCTCTTCAGTGCGATGGAAGGCATGGCGGCAGAATGCGGCCCGCGCGGAATGCGCGTACCCGAGTCGCCCCTGGGAGGGAGTGATACTTTGGTAACAAGCGAGCACCGGACCGTGATCCCTCTACTGCCACGACTCATCCCTACGCTGTTGGTAATGGGAGTGGTGGCCGGGGGTGCCTTTGCCCAGAGCCCCGATGCGGCGCCCAACGCCACAACGGACACTTCGGAGGAGGCCAAACGCGGTGAATATGTAGCGCGGGCGGCGGGCTGCATGTCCTGCCATCAGGAGGATCTCTCCGGCGGTTACCGGGTCGAGACCCCTATGGGGACCATCGTCGCCAGCAACATCAGCCCATCGGACACCTATGGCATTGGCGGCTACAGCCGCGACGATCTGGCCGATGTGTTGCGACGCGGCGTAGCTCCGGACAGGTGGCTCTATCCGGCGATGCCCTATGCGTCCTACCGCGGCATAACGGATGACGACATTGACGCCCTTTATGCCTGGCTGCGCGACCAGGAAGCCATCGACGAACCCCCTGCCGAGGAAACCGATCTTCCCTTCCCGTTCAATATCCGAATGGGCGTGATCGCCTGGAACTGGCTCTATCTGGGTGACCGCGACCTGCCGCAGTTCGATGATCCGGTGCTGGCACGCGGCGCTTATCTGGTTAATCACCTGGGGCACTGCGGCGAATGCCACACGCCGCGCAACGACCTCTTTGCTACCCAGGAAGACCAGTATCTGGCAGGCGAGGAGATGGACGGCTGGTTGTCCCCGAACCTGACGCCGGATCCGGTTAACGGGCTCGGTGGATGGACTGATCAGGACATCATCGAGTATCTGAGCACGGGGCATGCCGGCAATGTCGCGCAGGCCGCCGGACCGATGGCGGATGTGGTTCGCCACAGCACCAGCCATCTTACGGAGGACGATCTTGCGGCAATCGTGTCCTATCTCAGGGTCGTCCCCACGGTCCCGCGCGGGAAGCAGGACACTTCCCTCCTCCCGCCTGAGGCCGAGCGGACGGAGCCACAGCACCGCTATGGTCAGATCCGTGAAGAAATGGCCGTGGCGGTGGCCCGCGACGATCTGAACGCGGCGGAGCAACTGTATGTGGTCCATTGCGCGGCTTGCCATGGCGTCACCGGGCAAGGACAGCCACAGGCCTACTATCCATCGCTGACCCAGAACGCTGCACTGCGCCGCGCCGATACGGGAAATCTGTTGCAGGTGCTGCTGCATGGCGTGCCGGCGGGCAAGATCTATCGCGCCCCCGCAATGCCGGGGTTCGGGGATGAGCTGAGCGCCGAACAGATCGCCACGCTGGCCAACTATACCCGGAGCACCTTTGGCGGGCGCGAGGACAGCACCGTGACAGAAGCGAACGTCATGCACGTCCTTGCCTTCGATCAAGAGATGCCGTCACCCCTGCGCATTCTTCAGGTTCTGGCGTGGGTCGGCGTGACTCTCGCCTTCGTCGTCGCTTTGCTGATCCTTTGGTGGGTCATTCGGCGGCGCAGGCTCAAACGGCAAGAAGGCTGACATTATGGACACCGGATCTTTCAACCCAAGCCGCCGGCAGTTGTTGAAGATGATCGGTCAGGTCGCCGGGGCCGCAGCAATGTACCAGGCGATGACCAGCCTCGGCTTCGCGCAGGATTCCGGTTATACCGGGCAGGTCGCCCTGCAGGGTCCACGTCAGGGACGCCGGGTCCTGATCCTTGGCGCAGGCGTCGCCGGCATGGCCGCCGCCTATGAGATGCGGCGCGCCGGATATGAGGTGAAGATCCTCGAGTATCAGAACCGCCACGGCGGGCGGTGTCTGACCCTGCGGGGCGGTGACAGGTACACGGAGATGGGGGGCCACGAGATTGCCTGCAATTTCGAGGGTGACGGCTATTTCAATCCCGGCCCCTGGAGGTTGCCGGTGCATCACCGCGCGGTCTTCGATTATTGCCGCCGGCTGGGCGTGCCGCTGCACCCCTTTATTATGCACAATGAAAAGGCCTATCTGCATTCGTCCCGTGCCTTCGGCGGGCAGCCGCAGCGGGTCGGCCAGGTTGCAACGGATGTGCGCGGCCATGTGTCCGAGTTGCTGGCCAAATCACTGGACCAGGGCGGACTCGACGAGACGGTGAGCACCGAGGATCGCGAAAAGCTGCTCGAAGGGCTGCGAGAATGGGGCGTTCTGGACCACAATCTCCGCTACGGCACGAACACAGATCTGGGGGGCGTCCGCGGCTGGGAGGTGCCACCCGGCGGCGGGTTGATGCCCGATCAGAAAGCCTCGAATCCGCTGGAACTTTCGCCCCTGCTGCAATCCGGGTTGTGGGACCAGCTTTTCAACTTCAACGGTTATTCCTACAGTTCGCCGATGTTCGAGCCGGCGGGCGGCATGGACGCGATTGCCGACGCTTTCGCGCGCGAGGTATCAGATACGATCCAGTTCAATGCCCGCGTCACCCGGATTGCGCAAGGAGATACCAGCGTCACCGTGACCTACGAAGATCGCGATCGCGACGGCATGATGCGCGAGGAAACCGCAGACTGGTGTATCTGCACCATCCCATTGTCGGTTCTCGCGCAGCTTGACGTCGATTGCTCGGAACCGATGCGGAGGGCGATCGCGGCGGTCCCGTATGCGTCGGCGTTTAAGGTCGCGCTGGAGTTCAAGCGGCGTTTCTGGGAGCAGGATGACTGGATCATGGGTGGGATCAGCTATACGGACCTGCCGCTGGTGCAGATCGCCTATCCGAACTACGGCTTTATGAGCGATGGCCCGGCAGTCCTGCAGGCGGCTTACGATACATCGACCGCGGGCAAAAACTTCACCTATTCATGGTCGACCATGACACCGAAGGAACGCGTCGCAGCAGCTCTCGCGCTGGGGCGCCAGATTCATCCACAATATGATGCCGAGTTCATGAACGGCACCTCGTGGGTATGGCACCGTGTCGACTGGTCATTGGGCTGCTATGGCCAATGGACCGAACAGCTGCGCAATGTGCATTACAAGACTTTGTGCGAAATAGACAACCGGCTTGTACTGGCAGGCGAGCATTGCTCGCATCTTCCGGCATGGCTCGAAGGGGCTCTCCTGTCGGCGCTGGACGCCATCCGGCAACTGGATCAAAGGGAGAATACGTAATGCACCGGGATGCCCTCTGCCTGATCCTCGCGGGAACCCTTCTCGCGTCCGCCGCCACAGCGCAGGATACGCCGTCGCCGGCACAGCCGCCCGCATCCGTGGGGGACCTTGAAGCGCTGCTGTCACGGTTTTCCAGCGATCCGGACCACCTCACCCAAACGGATGGGGCGGCGCTTTATCAGACCACCTGCCAGGCATGTCATATGGAGGATGGTACAGGAGCCACAGGTGCGGGCGCGTACCCGCCCCTGAATAGCGACAACACCAAGCTGACCTCGCGGCATTTTATCGCGGGGGTCATCCTGACCGGGTACCAAGGCATGCCGCGCTTTGGCGGCATGATGTCGGATGAACAGGTCGCAGCCCTGACGACTTATGTCCGCAGCCATTTCGGGAATGACTATCCGGATGAGATTACGGCTGAAGAAGTCGCCCGTCTGCGCCCGCCCGAGCAAGAGGATTGACCTGCAAAGGAGCCTCCATGATGTCGGCGGCCGGGTTGCTGAAGATCGGCGTCCTGATGCGAAACAGGTCGAACAGCCCCATAAACTCACGCAGGCCGAGGAGCTGGCCATTCTAAGTGCGTGCAATCAACCTCAGGACCGGAGTTTGCCACCGCCACAGATCGTGCCGTCACCAAAGTTAATTCAGTGAAACGGGCAAACTGCGTTACGACTGACTTGGCGCTCTGTTTCTCAACATCGACCTTGACCTCTTTCATCTGCGAAAGATCATTCATCAGGCCATCAACTAGCCGGCTTTGATCGGGGAAAGCGAAGGTAGCGCATTTTTCAGCCAGGCATGGAGCGGTATTTGTTGTTCAAGGGGCCTTCGCACTAGGTGCATATATGAACTATTCTGAAATAGCGATCCGCCTTTTTGCGGCATAACTCAAATGGAAGAGTCATGACAAAGATAGCGATCATTCAGGAACCACCCGTCTACCTTGACCTTGGAAAAACCATGTCCCGTGCGGTTGAGCTGATCGCGAAAGCAGCAGGTGAGGGCGCTCAGATGGTGGTTTTTCCTGAGGCGTGGTTTCCCGGCTACCCAACCTTTGTCTGGCGCCTGCCACCCGGCGCGGGGATGGGAAAAACCGACGAGCTGTTCGCCCATCTGCAAGCCAATTCAATTGACCTGAGCCGGGGCGGCATGTCCCCTTTGCAGGAAGCCGCAAAGGAACACGAGGTTGTTATCGTCGCTGGCTATCAGGAGCTGGATGGCGCGGTCAGCGGCAGCACCCTGTTCAACAGCTGCATCATCATTGACGCCGACGGGACCATTGCCAACAACCACCGCAAGCTGATGCCAACCAATCCAGAACGCATGGTCTGGGGCTTCGGTGACGGCTCGGGCCTGAATGTTGTCGAGACCGCAGTCGGGCGCATCGGCACTCTGCTGTGCTGGGAAAACTACATGCCGCTGGCGCGTTTCGCGTTGTATTCACAGAACATCGACATCTACGTGGCGCCCACCTGGGACAGCGGCGACACCTGGCTGGCCACCATGCAACATATCGCCCGCGAAGGCGGCTGCTGGGTGATTGGCTGCGCAACCGCGCTCGAAGTCTCGGATATTCCCACCGACATTCCTTATTATGAAGAGCTGTTTCCAAATAAGGACGAATGGGTTAATCCCGGCGATGCAGTGGTCTACAAGCCATTCGGAGGCATTCATGCAGGACCGATGCACGAGGAAAAAGGCTTGCTGCTTGCTGAAATAGATGTCAGTGCCGCCCGATCCTCACGCCGCAAATTCGACGCCAGTGGTCACTACGCACGCCCGGATGTATTCTCACTGCGCGTCGATCGGGCAAAGCAACCGCCTGTGGTATTCGACTGAAGGTGCCGCAGTGAGACAGCGAATCAGCTTCTGCACCACATCGGATGGTGTGCGCATCGCGTACGCTGTTGCAGGCCGTGGCCCTCCGCTCATTCGCGTCGGGGGTTGGCTGACTCATGTGGAACGCGATTGGGGTAGTCCTGTGTGGCAACATTGGTTGCGTGAATTAACGCATAGCCACACGCTTGCTCGCTTCGACATTCGTGGTAGCGGCTTGTCCGATCATGATGTTGTTGAACAGGGCCTGGAAGCCTGGATTAAAGATCTTGAGGCGGTTGTAGAAAGCCTGGGCTGGAACCACTTCTCGCTGATAGGGCTATGTCAGGGCGGCCCCATCGCGCTGCTTTATGCTTTCCGTCATCCCGAACAGGTTAGTAAATTGGTGCTCTATAACGCTTATACCAATGGAGCCTTTACGCCCGGCGCCAGTGAAGAGAACAAGGAAGAGGCCGAAGCGCTGGCGAGCATGATAAAAATTGGCTGGGGCCGCAAAACCGGTGCCTTCCGCGAGCTATTTGCCCGCCGCTTATCTCCAGGACATGACCTTAAGCAGATTGGCTGGTGGGACGAACTGCAAAGAACCACTGCTTCACCTGAGGATGCCGTGCGATTGTGGCGCGGCTTCCACGAGATTGACGTTCATGAACTGCTCCCACACATCCATACTCCGACACTGGTTGCCCATGTTGAAGACGATGATATGGTGCCTTTCGAGCTGGGACGCAGCCTGGCATCGCAGTTACCCGACGCATATTTTTTACCGCTGAAGGGAGCGAACCACATACTGCAGCTTGAAGACAGTTCCTGGCCAGTTTTCATCAGCGAGTTGCGCCGCTTTCTCGCCGACTCGCCGGCGACAGCGGGGAGCAGGGCGGCGCCATGGGTTGGTGAGTTGACGAGTCGCCAACTGATGGTTCTCAACCTGGTGGCCCGGGGCCAGTCAAATACCGAGATTGGCCAGACCCTGTCTATTTCGACAAAAACCGTACGCAATCATGTCTGTGCCATATGCGGCAGTCTCGACATCCCGACCCGTGCACAGTTGATCGTACAGGCACGGGAACACGGTTTCGGCGCAGACTGATCCTCACCCGGGACTTTTGCCTCCTATAATCACAGTAGTTTCCATCCAACCGGGACAAATGCCGCATGCCGCGGCTCCGATTGTGAAGTAGTTTGAAGTTGCAAGCTTCAACCAGAAGGAGTCAGAACATGAACGCAACAATTACCAAAACCGATCCGAGATTGGTCCCTACCCGCCAGAAGCCATTGCAACAACGCTATCGCAAAGACCCTGATGCCGCATGGATCCGCGATGAAGCCCGGGCAATTGTGGGAGCCAGTGCCGACCCTTTTCACGGCGAGATCGAACCGGCGAACAACGCCGGTGAGCGCTGGCGCTTCGGTATTCATCGGTCGGCTGGGGGTGATCACGATGCTCCAAATCCGGGGGATCTGCTCACATCAGCACTCGCCGCATGCCTGCTCTCGACCACTCGCATGAGCGCGCAGTGGCTCGATATCGAGCTCGCTGATATCGAGGTGGCCGCTGGCGCGGAATGCGATTTGCGGGGTGCCCTCATGGTGGATTCATCCGTGCCGGTGCACTTTCAGCGAATGGATTGCACAGTGTGGCTGCACCTGGCCCGGAAAACCGATGACAACAGGCTGAAAATGCTAATGAAGCAAGCGGAAGCCTGCTGTGTGGTCATGCAGACTATCCGGGCAGAGGTCGACGTGAAAACACTCTGGCACGTAGAACAGGCGGCAGACTCATGAACGCGACCAAAGCGATAGTACTGACAACAGTTCTTATCCTTACCATACCTCTAAACGTACTCGCCCACAGCGACACCGGTCGCGTTCCATCAGACACCAGCCGCGTGCCATTATTTGAAGGGCTGGGCGATCACCATCACCCCATCACCACCGACTCCGGGTTGGCGCAGCGTTATTTTGACCAGGGCCTGGTGCTAGCTTTTGGTTTTAACCATCACGAAGCTCACCGATCCTTTCTGCAAGCCGCCGAGCTTAACCCGGATGCCGCCATGGCCTGGTGGGGCGCGGCATGGGTGCTGGGCCCCAACATTAATTCGGCCATGAACCCGGAGAATGCCCCGAAGGCCTGGGAATTACTGCAAAAAGCCGAGGCTACCGCAAGCAAAGCTAGTGTGCGGGAGCAGGCCTATATCAATGCGCTGGCAAAGCGCTATGGGCCCACAGCTATGGAGAACCGATCCTCACGGGATCAAGCCTTTGCCGAAGCAATGGGGCAGGTTGCCGCAGACTACCCCGACGATCTCGATGCTCAGGTCATTTATGCCGAATCGCTAATGAACCTGACACCCTGGGATTATTGGCAGGAGAACGGCGAGCCAAAGGCGCAAACCGAAAGGCTTCTTAAAACCTTGAAGAGCGTCTTACAGCGTCAGCCCGACCATCCTCACGCGAATCATCTACTTATTCACGCGGTAGAAGCGGGCGATCCAGGGCAGGGGCTTGACGCAGCCAAGCGGCTTGAGGATCTGGTGCCCGCCGCCGGCCATCTGGTACACATGTCGGCCCACATCTACATAAGAGTCGGCCATTACCACAACGCCACTCAAGCCAATCTCCGCGCCATCGAGGCCGACCAACGTTACCTCGAACAGGTGGATCCCCAGAGTGCGTACCGGCTGGGTTACGTGCCCCACAACTATCACTTCGGCTGGTTCACTGCCACGCTTGAAGGGCGCAGTGAGCTGGCAATCCGCCTGGCACAGGAGATGGCAGGCATGGTCGACCTCGATACCATGCGCCTACGCCCGCTGACCACGCTCCAGCACTACTGGATAACGCCGGTTTATGCCTTGGTTCGGTTTGGCAAATGGGACTTGATACTAAACCTTGAAGAACCCGCCGAAGACCTGGTTTATCCGCGAGCGGTGTACCACTATGCAAGAGGGATGGCCTATACCCGCCAGAGTAAACAGCAAGCTGCCAGAACGGAACTGGAAAGGCTGGATGAGCTACGGACAGATCCGAGTCTCAAGTGGGTGACTGTATGGGGAATCAACAATAGCCGGCACATTCTGGAAATTGCCTCCTACTCGCTGGCAGGAGAAATCGCAGCCGCCGACGGACACGTCGAAGTCGCCATCGACAGCCTTGATCGTGCGGTAGAACGCGAGGATGCCCTGAACTACCACGAACCTCCCAGTTGGCAATACCCGACACGCCAGGCTTTGGGCGCAATCCTGTTGCAAGCCGACCAGCCTGAGCGTGCAGAGCAAATATATCGGCAAGACCTACGGGAATTTCCCGACAACGGCTGGTCACTGTTCGGTTTGATGAAGGCGCTTCAACGGCAGGGGAATGTACAGGAGGCCAGGGAAGTGCAGCATCGCTTTTTCGAAGCCTGGCAACATGCCGATCTGGTTCCTACCGAATCACGGCTCTGACAAGCTGCATAAGTACCGGCGGCAATCTGGCTTCCTACCTGGTTGCGAGCGGCTTGACAGTCTACGGTCTTTCACGCCGCGTGAGGCTGAACTTCTCGGGCCACCTGTTCCGCTTTGCTAATCTGAGCCCGACGCAGTTCAAACTCAGTCTGCAGGTTCAGCCAGAAGCGTTCGCTAGTGCCAAAATAGCGGGCAAGCCGCATTGCTGTGTCTGCCGTGATACCGCGATTTTCACGAACAATTTCATTCATCCGGGTTGCGGGCACATGAAGTGCTTTGGAGAGTGCGTTCACGCTCATTTCCAGCGGCTCCAGATATTCTTCCCGAAGGATCTCCCCGGGGTGGATGGGGCGCATACCGTTACGTGTCATAGCGCATTCTCCTCAATGGTAATCAGCAATTTCTACATCCTCGGGACCATCGTAAGTCCATCGGAAACATACTCGCCACTGCTTGTTAATCCGAATGCTGTGCTGGCCCTTACGATCCCCAGTCAGCGGTTCCAATTGATTGCCAGGCGGGGACTTGAGATCTTTTAGAGCCTCGGCAGCATCGAGCATGATGAGTTTGCGTTCAGCTACGGCCTTGATCGACGAAAACCGTCTGGTTTTACCAGTCTTGAACAGGGCCTTAGTATCCTTACATCGAAAGCTTTTGATCATCGGCAAGAGTGGACGACCACAGAAAGTACTAAACCCGTTTAACGACAAATCAGATGCTTACCAGCCTGTTTCCACGCAAAGTACTAAACAAACTTAAAGTAGATTCTAGAATAGAGAGTCAGTTTCAATTTCCACACAAAGTACTAAATTCGGCGTCCAGCTCGTTTTTCCTCCGTTACCGTTTAGAAATGCTCCGAATCAGTCCAAATCGTATCGAATATCGTTTCATCGCTATTATGATGGACGGCCCGCTTTCCCTTTCGCTAGATGTGCTAATTGACCGGGCCTCTATGTGCCGAGAAGTCCTCATCCAGAATTTGACCGGGAAGTTTTTTTTGAATGTCAGTTTGTGCGTAAGGGGCAGTCCAGGCTGACCCAGATGCATAATTAAATCCTGGCTCTTTACGCTAAGGGTGTGAGCACCCGCGACATCGTCGACGCATTCAAAGAGATGCACGACGTGGACATCTCGGCAACACTAGTATCCAAGATGACAGAGCCCGCTATCAATAAGGTTCATGAGTGGCAAAACCGTCCTGTCGTTCCCAGGCCGGTGATTTCACTTCACGGCTGGGGCGCAGAACTGAAATAGTCGATTATTCGGTAATCGGCAGCGAGAGAATCCACAGACTGAGCACGGTCAGCCCGACCATAACAATTGTCATCGAGACCTGCGAAAGCGCGGCACGCCGCACGTATCTGAGAAGCTGGAGTGCGCGCTGGTGCGCGATTAGAACCAAGAGCGAGTGCCCCGCGTTTCCTATTTTGGGAGATGGGACTCAAGCAGAGTAATTGATCAAGAAAGTGGGCTCAAAATTCAGTCGTGAACGAACAGCCTCTCAATATGTGTAAGTCCATCATGGAGAAAACCATGATGTTCCATCAATGGCTCTGTGTTCAGCAGACCAGACAACACGAGAATCGGCACCGGCGATATGGTGATCGCCAAGGTCAGAGTAAAGGCCCACCAGCTGAACTGCCGGCTCATGCCACACAGCAGCGCAACTCCGCCGCCCCCGCCCAGCGCAGCGTTGCCTGGAAAATTAAGACACACTGCGAGCGACAAATAGCGATGATTTAGCAACGTTGCGGCCAGTCTTCGTTGTGTGGAAAAAACCGTTGTCTTTGGCGACACCATACTATCCGTGGCAGATGCAATCCGATCGTGCGGCAGAACAACACCAATGCGCCCCAGCCACCTCATAATGACCCTTTCGGGAAGTGAACGCCCCACTGCATACGCCAGCATTAGTCCACCGAGGGTCGCCACGTAGGCCGCCAATGCGCCAGTTGGGCCGAATACGGCCATGATGAGCAGGCCCAATTCGACACCCGGGAGAAACGGCATCGCCAGTACCAAACCGTATACAATCATCAATAATATAATCGCAGCGGGGCCGAACGCCTCCCGCATTGTCGACAGCATGGACTGTGAATCATGGAATCCCATATGGGACAAGGAATGCCCAAGAACCAGAAGCGTCACCCAAGCTAACACCACGCAAACGCTGTGGAACCCAGGATTCGGCACCCATGGCAAACTGACGGCGATGAAATACACCAAGGCAGTGAGCAGCAGCGTTGTCACTGCAATCCTAAACATCGGCAGGCGCAGAGTTTCTACAAGCTCATGTTGATACACATGAGTTAGCCGGTGAATAAAAACAACCACCAAAAGCCAAGCCAAGACGGTTGCCGTTAACCGGAGCCAGACCAAACCGCTCGGCAGCGCCTTAAGCTTGTGAGTCACGTCGCTTCTCGGTTCTCACAAATCCCGGGAGACCCATTAGCGGGGCCGAATATTCTGGTTCACCCGGAACAGATTCTCCGGATCATACTTCTGCTTGATCTCCACCAGCCGCTTGTAGGCCGTGCCATAGGCAAACTCGACCCGGTCAGCCTCATCCTGCGACAGGAAGTTGATGTAGGCACCGGCGCTGGCATAGGGTTTGGCCGCATCAAAAAATGCTCGTGCCCATTGGCGGCAGTGATCATCCTCCGCAGGCGTTTCCCAGCGTGCATGCACATTCATCACATAGTTTGCATCCCGGCTTGAATAAGCCATGGCGTCGGGCGCTACCCGGCCAGTCTGTCCGCCAAGCGCGGCTATAAAAATTTCACAGTGAGGCGATGGCAGGTTAATACCGGACTCAATCAGGACCCGGATCACATCATCGGTCAGCTTTACAAAGTTATGGGACTTCCAGTAATTTCGCGCACCTTCCACCAACAGTGGGTCAAACGCCTGTTGCCAGTCGGTGTAGGGCTGAACTCCAATGTGCTCTCCATGCGCCTCACCAAATGAGCGCAGGGGCGCAACCAGTTTTTCGCCAACTTCCGGATCACCGGCATAGCAAATCGCCAGGGCGACAATGGGCTGACCATGAACCGACTCAGGCAGGAAGGGCAGGGGCGGCGCATGGCGCATCACCAGCCATACGTTGAGTTCATCCGGCATGGTTTCGGTGAAACGGGCAAACTGCGTTACGACTGACTTGGCCTGGGCAAACGGAAATACAATCAGCCCGCTCAGTAACTCTGGCCCCACCGGATGCAGCTTGAACTCGAAGCGGGTAACAACACCGAAGTTACCCCCGCCACCCCGCAGGCCCCAGAACAGATCCGGGTTCTCGGTATCACTGGCGCGGATCTGGCTCCCATCGGCAGTAACCACGTCTGCGGAAATCAGGTTATCAACCGTCATGCCAAACTTCCGGCTGAGCCAGCCAAACCCGCCGCCAAGCGTCAGGCCCGCCACACCCGTCGTGGAATTAATGCCCAGCGGCGTCGCCAGGCCGTGCTGCTGGGCAGCCGCGTCAAAATCCGCCAGCGTGCAGCCAGGCCCTACATAGCCGCGCTGTTTCTCGACATCGACTTTGACCTCTTTCATCTGCGAGAGATCGATCATCAGGCCATCATCACAGACAGCATTGCCCGCAATATTGTGCCCACCTCCCTTGACCGACACCAGCATCGACTCATCACGCGCAAAGTTCACAGCAGCCACCACATCGTCCACCGATTTACACTGGGCAATAAGCGCTGGCTTCCGGTCAATCATTGCATTCCAGATCTGACGAGCCTCTTCATACCCGTCGTCCGCAGGCCCGAATACAGAACCACCAAATTGCCCTCTAAAAGAGTCAATCGTTCCTTGCTGCAAAGTAGTCATGGCGTGGTGCTCCCTGCCTCATAAGGTTTCCACTTTTAATTTTGCGCCGTCGCTGGCGGAACACCAGTGCACTATTAGACTGTTTAAGAACTATGGCGGAACTGTTAGCCGGTTTTGTTCGATGAAAGCGCAGTAGCGCATTTTCAGAGAGGCATGGAGCAGGATTTGATGTTCAACGGGCTTTCGCACTAGGTGCATATATGAACTATTCTAAAACAGCGATCCGCCTTTCGGCGGCATAACTCAAATGGAAGAGTCATGACAAAACTAGCGATTGTTCAGGAACCCCCCGTCTACCTTAACCTTGAAAAAACGATGTCTCGTGCGATTGATCTGATCGCGAAAGCGGCAGGTAAGGGCGCTCAGATGGTGGTTTTCCCCGAGGCGTGGTTCCCTGGGTACCCCACCTTTGTCTGGCGCCTGCCACCCGGCGCGGGGATGGGAAAAATAGAGGAGCTGTTCGCCCATCTGCAAGCCAATTCAATTGACCTAAGCCGGGGCGGCATGACCCCTTTGCAGGAAGCCGCGAAGGAACACGAGGTTGTCATCGTTGCTGGCTATCAGGAGCTGGATGGCGCGGTCAGCGGCAGCACCCTGTTCAACAGTTGCATCATCATTGGCGCCGACGGGACCATTGCCAACAACCACCGCAAGCTGATGCCAACCAATCCAGAACGCATGGTCTGGGGCTTCGGTGACGGCTCGGGCCTGAATGTTGTCGAGACTGCAGTCGGGCGCATCGGCACTCTTCTGTGCTGGGAAAACTACATGCCGCTGGCACGTTTCGCGCTGTATTCCCAGAACATCGACATCTATGTGGCGCCCACCTGGGACAGCGGCGACACCTGGCTGGCCACCATGCAACATATCGCCCGCGAAGGCGGCTGTTGGGTGATTGGCTGCGCAACCGCGCTCGAAGTCTCGGATATACCCACAGACATTCCTTATTATGAAGAGCTGTTTCCGAATAAGGACGAATGGGTGAATCCCGGCGATGCGGTGGTCTACAAGCCATTTGGAGGCATTCATGCAGGACCGATGCACAAGGAAAAAGGGATACTGTTCGCTGAAATAGATGTCAGTGCCGCCCGATCCTCACGCCGAAAATTCGACGTCAGTGGTCACTACGCACGCCCGGATGTGTTCTCGCTGCGCGTCAATCGGGCAAAGCAGCCGCCTGTGGTATTCGACTGAAGGTGCCGCAGTGAGACAGCGAATCAGCTTCTGCACCACATCAGATGGTGTGCGCATCGCTTACGCTGTTGCAGGCAGTGGCCCTCCGCTCATTCGCGTCGGGGGTTGGCTGACTCATGTGGAACGCGATTGGGGTAGTCCTGTGTGGCAACATTGGTTGCGTGAATTAACGCATAGCCACACGCTTGCTCGCTTCGACATTCGTGGGAGCGGCTTGTCCGATCATGATGTTGTCGAGCAAGGCCTGGAAGCCTGGATTAAAGATCTTGAGGCGGTTGCTGACAGCCTGGGCTGGAAGCGCTTCTCGCTAATAGGGCTATGCCAGGGAGGCCCCATCGCGCTGCTTTATGCTTTCCGTCATCCCGAACAGGTAAGTAAATTGGTGCTCTATAACGCTTATGCCAATGGAGCCTTTACGCCCGGTGCCAGTGAAGAAAACAAGGAAGAGGCCGAAGCGCTGGCGAGCATGATAAAAATTGGCTGGGGCCGTAAAACCGGTGCCTTCCGCGATTTATTTGCCCGCCGCCTATCCCCAGGACATGACCTTAAGCAGATTGGCTGGTGGGACGACCTGCAAAGAACCACTGCGTCACCAGAGGATGCCGTGCGATTGTGGCGCGGCTTCCACGAGATTGATGTTCATGAACTGCTCCCGCACATCCATACTCCGACCCTGGTTGCCCATGTTGAAGACGATGAAATGGTGCCTTTCGAGGTGGGACGCAGCCTGGCATCGCAGTTACCCGATGCACATTTTTTACCGCTGAAGGGAGCGAACCACATCTTGCAGCTTGAAGACAGTTCCTGGCCAGTTTTCATCGGCGAGTTGCGCCGCTTTCTCGCCGACACGCCGGCGACAGCGGGGAGCAGGGCGGAGCCATGGGTTGGTGAGTTGACGAGTCGCCAACTGATGGTGCTCAACCTGGTGGCCCGGGGCCAGTCGAATACCGAGATTGGCCAGGCCCTGTCTATAGCGACAAAAACCGTACGCAATCATGTCTGTGCCATATGCGGCAGTCTCGACATCCCGACCCGTGCACAGTTGATCGTACAGGCCCGGGAACACGGTTTCGGCGCAGACTGATTTTCGTGGTGGCCCAGCCAGGATCCACCCATTTGCTTTATCGGGGAAACGCGCCAAACTTTTGGATGTGGCAACGAACTGGGGGTGACCTTTCGTGGACTCCTGATGGGCTCAGTGTCGTCCGCAGACTTTCTCAGTTCTCGTAGAACGACGGAAAAAACCAGCATACAGAGGTACTTTTATGAAGGTACTCTCACAGCGAAGCCAAAATGCGGTCGCCGAGTTCGCCCCGATAGCGGATTTTTTCCTTCGCTCAACCTATGGGGAAGCAAGGAACGCAGCGGGAGCTTGCGATTTCACCTTCGGGAATCCCCACGAGATGCCGCTTGCCGGCCTTGTGAAGACCCTCGCGCAGAACGTTCACCCGCAGAACCCGGAATGGTTTGCCTACAAGACCAGTGAGCCCGAATCGCGGACTTTCATTGCCGACGCGCTTTCCCGCGAGCTAGGGCTTGATTTCGAGCCCGAGGATATTGCGATGACGCAAGGCGCCTTCGCCGCCATTGCGCTCGCCTTTCGTTTGGTGCTCGACGCAGGCGACGAGGTGGTGATCCCGGTTCCCGGATGGTTCTGCTACGCATCGATGTTGCGGGCCGCGGATCTCGTCCCGGTCAAGGTCGGCCTGAGCGAACCCGACTTCGACCTTGACCTGGAAGCGATCGAAGCTGCCATCACACCACGTACGCGCATGGTCGTCGTCAACAGCCCGCACAATCCCACTGGCCGAGTGTATTCGCGAGAGCAGCTACAGGCGCTCACCGATCTGCTCAACTCGGCGTCTAATCGCATTGACGCTCGCATCTGGCTGCTCTCAGACGAACCCTACCGACGCATCCGATTCACCAGCGCGCCCTTCGTCAGTCCCGCCGCGCTCTACCCATGGACGCTAATAGACTACAGCTATGGCAAGGTGCTCCTTGCCCCCGGCCAACGGCTCGGGTATCTGGCGATATCACCGCTCCTCCCGAATGATCAGCGTGATGAACTTCGGGGTGCGACCTTCTCAGTCCAGATGTCGATGGGCTGGACTTTCCCTGACGCACTCATGCAGTACTCGGTTGCTTCCCTGGAAAGTGTGTCGATTGATCTTGATGCCCTCGCCGAGAAGCGGGATCGAATGCTCCACTCATTAGAGCAGTGGGGCTATCGAATGGTTCCTCCGGAAGGGACATTCTACCTTTGGGGAGAGGCTCCGAAGGGCGACGCGCTGCGCTTTGCAGAGACCCTGGCGGCGCGATCCGTGTTTGTGATGCCCGGCACTCTCTTTGAGCGAAAACGCCACTTTCGGATTAGCCTGACGGCCACCGCTGAGATGATCGAACGGGCACTGCCCATTTTCCGGGACGCCGCAAAGTAAGGTTCCATCCAGGGACCTTTGCCTCCTGTAATCACAGTCGTTTCCATCCAACCGGGACAAATGCCCCATGCCGCGGCTCCGATTGTGAAGTAGTTTGAAGTTGCAAGCTTCAACCAGAAGGAGTCTGAACATGAACGCGACCAAATTGATAGCACTGACAACCGTTCTGATCCTTACCATACCTCTAAACGCACTCGCCCACAGCGACACCAGTCGCGTTCCATTAGCCACCAGTGGCGTGCCATTATTTGAAGGGCTGGGCGATCACCATCACCCCATCACCACCGACTCCGGGTTGGCGCAGCGTTATTTTGACCAGGGCCTGGTGCTCGCTTTTGGTTTCAACCATTCCGAAGCTCACCAATCCTTTCTGCAAGCCGCCGAACTCGACCCGGATGCCGCCATGGCCTGGTGGGGCGCGGCCTGGGTACTGGGCCCCAACATTAACTCGGCCATGAACCCGGACAATGCCCCGAAGGCCTGGGAATTACTGCAAAAAGCCCAGGCTGCCGCAAGCAAAGCCAGTGCGCGGGAGCAGGCCTATATCAATGCGCTGGCAAAGCGTTATGGGCCAGAAGCTTTGGAGAACCGATCCTCACGGGATGAAGCCTTTGCCGAAGCAATGGGGCAGGTTGCCGCAGGCTACCCTGACGATCTCGATGCCCAGGTAATTCATGCCGAATCGCTGATGAATTTAACGCCGTGGGATTATTGGCAGGAGAACGGCGAGCCAAAGGCGCAAACCGAAAGGCTTCTCAAAACCTTGGAGAATGTCCTGCAGCGTCAGCCCGACCATCCTCACGCGAATCATCTGCTTATTCACGCGGTGGAGGCGGGTGATCCAGGCCAGGGGCTGGATGCAGCCAAGCGGCTTGAAGATCTGGTGCCCGCCGCCGGCCATCTGGTACACATGTCGGCCCACATCTACATAAGAGTCGGCCAATACCACAACGCCACTCAAGCCAATCTCCACGCCATCGAGGCCGACCAGCGTTACCTTGCACAGGTGGATCCCCAGAGTGCGTACCGGCTGGGTTACGTGCCCCACAACTATCACTTCGGCTGGTTCACCGCCACGCTTGAAGGGCGCAGTGAGCTGGCAATCCGCCTTGCACAGGACATGGCCGGCATGGTCGACGTCGATACCATGCGCCTGCGCCCGCTGACCACGCTCCAGCACTACTGGATAACGCCGGTTTACGCCTTGGTTCGGTTTGGCAAATGGGACCGGATACTGAACCTTGAAGAACCCGCCGAAGACCTGGTTTACCCGCGTGCGGTGTACCACTATGCAAGAGGGATGGCCTATACCCGCCAGGGTAAACAGCAAGCCGCCAAAACCGAACTGGAAAAGCTGGATGAGCTACGCACTGACCCGAGCCTCAAGTGGGTGACGGTATGGGGAATCAACAATAGCCAGCACATTCTGGAAATCGCCTCTTACTCGCTGGCAGGAGAAATCGCAGCCACCGACGGACACTTCGAAGTCGCCATCGACAGCCTTGATCGCGCGGTAAAACGCGAGGATGCCCTGAACTACCACGAACCTCCCAGTTGGCACTACCCGACACGCCAGGCTTTGGGCGCAATCCTGTTGCAAGCTGACCAGCCTGAGCGTGCAGAGCAGATATATCGGCAAGACCTACGGGAAGTTCCCGACAACGGCTGGTCACTGTTCGGTTTGATGAAGGCGCTTCAACGGCAGGGGAATGTACAGGAGGCCAGGGAAGTGCAGCACCGCTTATTCGAAGCCTGGCAACATGCCGATCTGGTTCTTACCGAATCGCGGCTCTGACACGCTGGATAAGTACCCTCGTTACCACGGGACTGCTCGACGAGTCAGTTGCCTTCAACGCTGGGAATTACGCCTTAACGACGGTATTTACGGAAGACTATTCGACGTCAATATTGCAACAAGTCGGCATGAAAGAATAAAACTTGAGCTAAACTGAATGAGTAACGTGGCCGCAAACTAAACAGTGAAACCATCGATCAGTGAAGCGATGAAAAAAGGTTGCGTCGTTCTTGGGAGTTCATGATGAACGAAGAACTTGAAACGGACTATCTCATCGTGGGTGCCGGGGCTGCGGGCATGGCTTTCGCGGACTCGCTGCTCACCCATTCCGACGCCTCTGTCACCATCGTTGATCGACGCCACGCGCCTGGCGGGCACTGGGTCGATGCCTATCCCTACGTCCGCCTGCACCAGCCTTCGTCACTTTATGGAGTCAGTTCGGTACCCCTTGGTCAAAATGCCATCGATGACACGGGCACGAACGCCGGTTTCTACGAGCTCGCCGGTGTAGACGAAATCCGGGCCTATTACACGCACGTGATGCAGCGCCACTTTCTCCCTGGTGGCCGTGTCCGCTACTTTCCGAACTGTGACTATTTGGGTGATGGCCAATTTGTCTCCCGGCTTGGGCAGAAATCCTGGACGGCGAACGTCCGGCGCAAGGTGGTCGACACCACCTATACCGAAGGCGCCGTTCCCGGTGCCACTGCGCCGCCATTTGAGGTGGCCGGCGGGGTTCGCTGCGTGTCTGCCGGCGGAATTGCCAGTATCACGAACCGTCCGGAACGTTTCGTTATCATCGGTGCGGGCAAGACTGCGCTGGATGCCTGTGTCTGGCTGCTGGAACAGGGCGTTCCGGCCGAGGCGATCCAGTGGATCAGACCGCGAGAAGCATGGTGGTTGAACCGCCGCTACCATCAGCCGAATGAACTGCTGCCAGATTTTTATCAGGGCATGGCCATTCAGTTTGAAGCCATGGCACAGGCAACCTCAATTGAGGATCTGGTGTCGAGGCTGGAAGCTGACGAATTCTTTCTTCGCATTGACCCCGACATTGTTCCAACCATGTTCCGGGGTGCGGTGATCAGCGAAGCAGAACTGGGGCTTCTGCGTCAGATCAAGGACGTTGTCCGCCTTGGACATGTGCAAAGAATAGAGCGAGACCAGATCATCCTTGAAGAGGGTAGCGTGCCCACAAGTGAGGGGACGATACACGTCCACTGCGCATCGAGAGGGCTGTCGCGCCCGTCTCTTCGTCCGATTTTTGAGCCCGGCCTGGTGACCGTTCAACCATTTCTCTGGGGGTTCGCATGCTACCAGTTCGCCATGCTGGGCGTGGTCGAGGCAACCCTGGACAGCGACGAAAAGAAAAATCGCCTGTGCCCGCCGATCGCATACTGGGATGTGGTTACAGACTATCTGTCGGCATTCTTGGGTAGCCTTGCAAACGAACATGCCCGGGCGGCCTACTACCCTGAGCTGGCAAACTGGGCCAAGAATACAAGGCTGTATCCACTATGCGGAATCAAGCTCTACCGCGATGTGCCAAGCGTGGTCGATGCCCATGAACGCATCAAGCGCTCCGGGATGGCGGCGGTGGGCAATCTGGTGAAGCTCGTCCGGGCACAAGCCGCCTAGCGGCTTTCACTACCAAAAATGACTCACCTCGGGGCATTCGAATTCTTACCTGATTAGAGCCCGGTTGTTAGAGGAGAGCGCTTAAGTCATGCCACGTGAGGCTGAACTTCACGGGCCACCTGTTCCGCTTTGCTATTCTGAGCCCGACGCAGTTCAAACTCCGTCTGCAGGTTCAGCCAGAAGCGTTCGCTAGTGCCAAAATAGCGGGCAAGCCGCATGGCCGTATCCGCCGTGACACCGCGATTTTCGCGCACGATTTCATTCATCCGTGTCGCCGGCACGTGGAGTGCTTTAGAAAGCGCATTCACGCTCATTTCCAGCGGCGCAAGATATTCTTCCCGAATAATTTCTCCAGGATGGATGGGGCGCATACCGTTACAAGTCATTGCGCATTCTCCTCAATGGTAATCTGCAATTTCAACATCTTCCGGGCCATCGTCTGTCCAGCGAAAACATACTCGCCATTGCTTGTTAATCCGGATGCTGTGTTGGCCTTTGCGATTCCCAGTCAGCGGTTCCAATTGATTACCAGGCGGGGACTTAAGATCTTTAAAAGCCTCGGCAGCATCAAGCATGATGAGTTTGCGTTCGCCCACGGCCTTGATCGAGGAAAACCGTCGATCATTGTGGGAGAAGACGTAAACATTACGGGTGCTTTTGGTTTCAGAGGTTTTCCCGAGGCCACATCATCGTATTACAACTTTTGGGGATGTGCAGCCGACGGCCGTACCTGCACTTCTAAAGGGCTTCTACGCGGGAGCGCGACCTCGCAGACCGCCATCACCCCGCCTTTGGTGTGGGCTGTTTTTTTTCAAAAGCTTGGCCAGTAAACGTTTAATTTTCCTTATCTTATCCAAGACAGTTTTTTTGTCTTCCTGCGAAAGTTCAGTGGTATTCCCGAACAATTTTAGTGCCTCTCCCCATAGACTTTCTGACTCATGCAAATCGGGTTCCCCACGAGGGTCACCGCTTTTCATTCGGGCCACATCGATTAAATG
Organism: Marinobacter sp. ATCH36; assembly: GCF_023555055.1. Taxonomy (GTDB): domain Bacteria; phylum Pseudomonadota; class Gammaproteobacteria; order Pseudomonadales; family Oleiphilaceae; genus Marinobacter. The sequence continues at coordinate 216,813 of NZ_JAMJPL010000003.1, read as the reverse complement.
TCGCGTTTCCATGAGTCCTACAGAAATCACAAAGTTGCTGTCAATTTCTTTGGTGGATTTTATGGACTGTAGGTACCACTTGGTGCACTTTAAGGACGTTAAGACCGTGTTCGACAACTTTTCATATCGGCGAATAGATTTTACAGCATCAGCATCCAGTTTAGCCTTACCAACTCCAGACTTGATTGTCTCTAGCGTTTTTTCTATATTGGAGTTAGCGTAGTCTACATCGCCAAATCGGCATCTCATAACCTTCGGAATGTACGTAGCTTCCATGAAGGCATCGTCAATTGGCGCATCTGGGTCTGACATTATCAATAGATCGGTTCTGTCTAGGTAAACATCTAGAAACTTAGCGAAACAGAGCACCGGGAACGGTGATATATCAAAGAGCGATTCTATTTCACAGTACACACTTTCTTGAATCGCGCGGACCTTTAAAAGAAGCTTGGATGATTTTGACAGATGCCTAATATCTGTAACCGCCCATTGCATCGGGCTAATATAGATATAAACCTTATTCGTGATATGAAGTATATCTTCAAATTTATCAATTAACGAATCGAGGTGTTTTATTTGTGCCTCTATCGCGCCTGGGCTTATGTCGAATCCTAGTTGTTTGGCGGCCTCTTTGGGCTTCAGGCTCCAGGTGAGGGTTAATGTGGATTCAATTCTTTTGGTTAAAGGCGAGAGCGTTCCGCTGAGTGCTGAATCTAGCAGCTTATATCCAGCCTGAGCACCAATTAATGTGATTACAAGAATCAGCAGGTCCATCGCTTCGTTCCTTTAGGCGAAACCTAACCGCTCATGTAGCATTCCAACTTAGGGGAAATCCGCCCTCAGAGTTCCCCAAGAACACCGGCCTCCCCAACCACGGCGATGCAATATGAGGGCAGGGTTACGGAAACTGCCCAGCAGGCTACTCTGTACAGATGCAGTAGCTCAAGCGCTCCCGCGTATTAGTTTAGTCACAAAAACAGGGTACTGCCATCTATGAACGAGTTATAACCGAATCTAGTGTTTGAGGATTTGAATGAAGTCAGTGGGAAGCACATCAGTATTCGCTTGACTTGCTGGATGTTCAGCATCAGCGAAACCTGCTATCGCTACCGGGCAAAGCTCAGCAGCGAGAATGCCGAGATCGCGGAATTCCAAAGAGTCATTGCTTGGTCAGTCCCCGCTCTGGGCTTTGCGGCTGCCGTCGCCTGCCGCCGAGTGCGGAAGGGCTGGGGGTTCCCATTCTCAATGTTTCCAGCAGTTTAGTGATGTTTGTGAATGGTATCGGTTCTATCCGCGGGCACTCTCCAGTGTCGTTCGTGACGCCGTGATCGCTAGCATAGAGCGCAGGGTTTGGGCTATCCTTTAGAAAATATAATTGTTGACAACCATCGCATCCCGGTTTTACTAAACCTTATGAGCCCTTCGGAAAACGACTCCAGATCAGGTGATGTGCTCGCGAAAGCAGTGGGCAGAGCTGCCTCAGAATTGGGGCTGACGTCGAGGCAGCTTTCAATTGTGCTGGGAATTGATGAAAGTGATCTGGGGGGCACTATTGATCCCGATAGCAGTGAGGGATTTCGTGCCCGGCAAATAGTTCGGATTTATCAGCGTTTGTATACTATGACTGGGGGAAAAGGTGATGAGATGGCCCATTGGACGAATACCAAAAACCGACACTTCAATTCAGCTCCCATTGATCGTATGGCGACGCCTTCAGGACTAACAGAGATAACGGCTTATCTGGAGTCGCTGACCCAATAGGGTGACCCTGACCCCGTTTCAGTACCCCTCACTGTCAGAAAAATCCGGCTACGTTTCAGCCCGGTTAAACATGAGAAGAAACTGATCTGGTAAAGCTGTACTTCCAAAGTGCTCGATCGCCAAAAACTAGCCGGAAATAAATGAAGGTCAGGTGTAAACACCCCTGTTTTAGTTGCACCGTTGAGTTCGATCACGCAGGCTTACGTCGACCGTATTCTAATGTTACCAGCGATGCAGGAATGGTATTAGTCGGCGTGTCGCTCAGGTCGATTTCGATGACCAAGTAAATTATGACGATCTTTTTGCAGATCTATCGCAACGTTCCAAGACACAAGGTGGGGTTTTCAACCCAGAAACTTACAGGTTTCGGGCTAGCTGAAGAACGGGTTCTGGTTCGTTTCCCGCAATGAGCCACTCCCGGGGAGAGCGAAGCCACCCCGTCTTGCCTGATTCAAGGTCGTGGGTTTTTGTTGTCATGAAATGACAGACGGTGAACGGGTGAGCGTCTCGTCTAATCGCTTTGAGAAGCTGTTGTAGGTGAGGGAGTCGGCCTCCGTCTTGGAATTGCCAGGGCGGATACCTCCTTTGCTCGTTCAGCCCAACCAATACATACAGACCCGGTTCGTCAGGCGTCGAAAGCTGGCGTACACGACTCGGACTGATGCCTAGTAATTCCGCCACCTGCTGAGTAACCAATGATTCATCGCTGAGGCGCTTGAATTTTACCTGTAGGTCCAGCACCGGTCCTTTAATTTTCAACTTGCGCCGAAGGCTTATGGAGTGCGCCCAGTCATGGATTAGGCTGGCAATAACGTCTTTGCCAATGCCGGCTTGGTTGAGGTCGCGAAGATCCTCCCGGGAAACGGTAATGTAGTCCAGCTCTGGTGCCATGTTTGCGCTTCCGTCTGGCGTGCTTCTCAATGTGCAATCGTCAGGTCGACTTCATCGAAAGAAAAGTTTGCGACCCGATCCAGTATTCGAACGCCTAGCTCACCCGGCGAACGCTCGAAAAAAAGATAACGCGGGCTGTGCCATGTATCGGGATTTCCCTCCTCTTTAAGGTTCTCAATGAATTCAGACCAACGCCAGCCACGATTCATTGCAAGGGCGGCAGAGTCAAAGAAATATAGCATCGCTATGAATGTCCACCACAGATCGCAGGTGTACAGCCAGACTTGCAAACTTTCGGGGACCACTTTGTAGTGACCCTCGTAGTGCGGAGACAGTGGCAAGTAGCGACTGGCGCTGTCTTTGGTAACGTGGGTCATGAAACAGGGTGCCCCGGGCCTCAATCGATCATTATGAGGGCCATGGAAAAAGGTGCAGCCATCAATATAAGACAAATGGCGAGTCGGATAGCGGCCTTCAGTCACGAACTGGTGCCAGTTTATCCAGCTCAAATGAACCACGTCAGCTAAAGTGACGGGTTGACTAAACATCAGCCGAGTAGCCCGGTCTTTATGATCAGGGCCAAAGCGCCGGGCTAGTTGAGTCCGTAAACGAGGGTGCTCCTGCTGTTGAACTAATTGCTGTAGTTCGTACAGATGTTCCCAGTTCACACCTACAACGTCGCCACCAGGATCAAGCTGGAAGGTTTTTTCTTGAACCCGCGCTAAGCAAACCCCAAATCTTTCAAACAGGCGTTGTTTATCAGGACTATTATGGGTGATCAAACTGGGCCAGTTGGGGCTTAACGGTGTGATACTTCGATGGGTATAATACTCATTAAACGTTGCGTCTTGGGCACGGAGGCTCAGACCTGATGCCTTCTCGTATCGTCCGATCAACCGCCAAATCGGCATAAACTTATCATTGATCCTCTTTGCCAGATCCGTTTTCTCCACTGCGCCTCGCTGAAAACCGCGGGCACTGCAGCATGGACAATCGCTGGTGAGCAGGTTGGTGAGCGGTGGCCATGGCGTGCGGCAAATAGGGCATACCGTCACCACGTCACAGTCATGAATTGGGCAGCGCTGCACCCAGGGGTATTGGTAGAGAGCACTGTGATAACCGATCCGCGCACATTCTGGACAATTTCGTAGCTCACGATTCACCGGCGCCGTGTTTGGCGCCACATAATCTATACCGTAGGTTTTACAGTACTCGTATTCCCATGCTTGCGCCCGCTCAGCTAACGTCGCCTTCTGTCCGCGCCTTTTTCCAGGGACAAGCGCCGCCAGCTCACCCCGCAGCTCTTGCAAGTTCCGAGTACGATTGGCAATCACGAACCGCCGCATCGCGCTGTAATCGCTCTCAAGAGGAAGACGGAACATTAGCCCAGTATTAATCATCAGGCCTCCTTCCCAACAACGTTCACGAGGCTCGGTTCGATACCGGCCGCTTCGAGGCTTTTGATAATGGCAGCTTCCTGAGTCGCCAAGTCGTCTTTTTCCTGACAGTAGGGCAGGTAGTCCATGACCAAGAGATTAGTCGCGCGGACAAACTGAGCCATGCCCCAGGATGCAATGCCCAATCTCGTCCCATAGCGTTCACGGAACTGGCGCCAATAAAAGGGGGCCAACGACGCGAGTTGCCATCCATCTTTGGCCAGATCTGGACAAAAATACTCAGTAACTGTCTGTCTTGGATGCTCGGTAACATAAAAGGCATCGTATCCGGCGAGACATTCCGCCAGCTCGCTTTCTGATCGGATACCATAGAAATAGTCCAAATTGTTAAAAAACCGCTCCCTTAGATACCGGTTTTGCCGCAAGAGCAATGCTCTGCCCAATTCAGCAAACTGGTCCTGATTGGCGATAAAAATCACCACGCAATTGATGTTCAGGTTGACAAGATCGTTGTAGATTTCGGCGAAGGCGTTGAGTTGACCGGTAGTGAGAAGCTGGGCTTCATCCACAATCAGCACCACTTGGCGTGTGTCGTTGGCTAACGCCGCTTCTCCTAATCGCGTCACGATACAATCCAGCAGAGCATCCGCCGTTTGCCGTTTGACGTCGAAACCCAGCGACTTGGCGATTTTGGCGAATACCGCGCGGACGGTTTGCGTATCACGTCGTCCATAATGCATGTAAAACAGATGGATGGGCTGGCCGCTACGGTTCGTCATTTGTTTGCCGAGGGCTTTCAGCGCCCGAGTTTTTCCGAGCCTGGCTTCACCGATGATGACTCCGCCGGTGTGGCCGCACTGTATCCATTGTTCCAGGGTGGCTTTCAGCGCTGCTGCCATTGGGGTTGGAATCCAAAACCCGCTGGCATCTTCGAGAGAGGAGGCCGCAGAAATCATACTTTACCGCCTTTTTTTTGCCATTGCCGGCGTCCAGTCCGGCAACTGATTAAGCGCCTTTTTAAGCGCTTTATCGTCCGATGCCGTGCGCTCGTTTTGAACAGAAAGCTCTTCCTGTTGCTCATCCTCAGGCGTGGATCCGGCGGTCAGGCGTAACAGCGTCAGGGCGTCCCTCGGTAAGGTGTAATGTGCCGCCATGTAGTCGAAGAACCCACCCAGCGGATCGTGCCTGGACAGAGCGTTTTCCCGGACGAGGCGATTGATCTTTTTGCGCATGGAAATAGAATGAGCAAACCGCTGCCATGTTCCGGGCGCGAGAACCTCGCCAAGCCGTTGGCCGTCCAGCGTAAACACTTGCAGCGAGCGAATGTCCCGAATATCGAAAACGATGGTCACTTTCTGATTGATCCGGCTGGCGTCATTCAGTGCAGCGCCAGTGTATTGGCACCCCTCAAAATTGATACGAGGTTCGTCTATGGTGAATCCCTTGCGAACCGTCACGACCTGGCTGCGTTCGTACGGCCCCAGTCCAGGACCGAGTGAGGTGGCCCGCAGCGGCAGCAAGTGGTTTGCCATCTGGTACTGCATCTGTTCCATTGGCGTCTGGGCCCCTTGGTTGCCCAATGGGCTGTGATTGTACTCGGTCAACAACACACCGATGGCCTCCTCAAGCGCTTTCAGTGACACGAAAGGTGGTTCCTTTTGCAGCTTGGCTGGTTCCCGCAGCACATCCGTTGGGTGGCTGCCTGTGGTGGAGGGAAGGCGGTGGATGTCCACATTCAAGCGGCGGAATGCCTGCTCGATGAGCGCACGGGCTTTAGGATTCTTAGGTAACCCAAAATTCGCGGTCGCGCCGAGGTGATCACAGACCATACGCCGCACTTGATGAGAGAGGTGCACCAGGGCATTATCCAGCCGAACGATGCCAAACGTGGGTCGACAAAAGGACTCGTTCAGCGCCGACGGAAAACCGGCCTTGGCCGAGTAGGATAGGCCGGGAGCCGTGAGGGTCAAGGGCTCCCAGGGCTGAACCAGTTGCTCTAGCAGACCGAGGATATCGGCTGAGTCGGGATGCGTCGTAAGTGCGAACGACCCTGCCAGATAGGCCCCGGTCCCTACATCCCGAGCGAGAAGCAATGAAATACGAGCAAGGCGTACGGGCTTCATCTGATTGTGGAGGACCACCGCAGCGGCCCCTTTGCAGTCGATATGGGCCTCATCAATATGAATTTCCTGAAAAGCACACACCGGCGGGATTTTGGGCCCCGTGACGCGTGGCTTGTCTCGGGGCATTTTTAGATCCGCCAAGCTGTCCTTCAAAAATCGGCGGGCAGCCTCATATCCCCGAGATGGTGATGTGAAGGGATAGACGTCCTGGGGCCAGTCTTGAGCGATCAGGTAGGCGACAAACATAGCGTGAAATCGCCGGGGCGTCAGGTTCTGCCCGCGCCGATGTCGGGTGACCGCCCGACGAATCTGTTTCATGAGGTGGGCTTTCAACCCAGGTACCGTGTTCATGACATACTCAAACGCACACCGATCACCAGCGGAATGGGTCAGGGTGCTCAGCGCGGTTTTGCGTTGAGATCGGCGCAGGCGTCGGTGGGGGACCAAACCTTGCGTTAGAGCAGGCGGTGCGTCTTCATTGCCTGCCAGGCACCGGTTCATCAGTTGCGTCACCCAACTGGGGGATAGCCTCAGCTCTCGGGCCACCTCATTGAGGGGACGGCCGTCGAGCACGTTAGCGACGATCCGGGTGTTGGTGTGATACCGGCGGCGAGCTGCTGGCGACAGTGACTGGCTATCCACAAAGGGCCACCGCTTGAAGTCCCACCATTCCGGCTCTTGCATCAGCCGGTTTCTCCAGGTCAGCTCCATGCTGTCACCTCCGTGTCGTAGTCCAGCGATGCATCGGAAAGGTCGCAGTGTAAATCGTGACGATGGAGTAGACGGTACAGGGCCAGTTCAGTCCAGTAACGTTCTTCCCTTGGCGCATCCCCTAACAGATCACCCACGGTCATTGCGGTTTCGTCTCGTGCAGCATCGAACAGCCGCTGTTCCGCTTCGTCCGTATCCAGGCCCTGATAGTGCGCCTGAGCCAGTACCTGGACGATAGGCAGCCAGTGAAGGGCCAGGCTTTCCTGCTCGAACACAGCTTCGTTGGCGATGACGTCGAAGTGCATCCCGTATTGATCGAAGAACGCGCTCAATGGGCCGGCTTTCTTGGGATCGAACTGGCCGCGAGGTTTCAGCTCAAGGACCTCAATGCGGCTGTCCCGAACGACGTATATGTCTGGAACGTAAGGCTTACGATTCACCTCCATCTGGTAGGGTTGCGGCACAAAACTGGTGACACTGGGATCCGCCTCTAAGAGCAGGGCATGGATGAACTCGGCATAGCAATGGAAACAGGCTCGGTCAGGGTACTTGACACACCGCTGCTCGTAGAAATCCGTTCTCTTAGTCAGTTTCAAGCGAGTTGGTTGCTGTGCTGGCACCAATAGGTTCTGGCTGAAGCGGACAGAATGGCTGCTCAGCGGGCCAGGCTGTTTGACGAAACGTGACGGAGCCATGGGGCTGTCCCCGAATGGTTTAAAAGCTATTAAGTATGGTCGTCACTCGTCAATTGTTCAAATTATGATCACTTTGACGATTTTCCATAGTTCGTCAACTAACCCCTGTTTCTTGCGGTTTTCCGGGCCTTTGCCATACTGAAGAGATAGGAATAGGGCGCTTATTCGGGCCTATAATTCCTCCCTAGAATTGACAGAATCCCGGAGGGGAAATGTCAAAATCCATCACCAGCGCACGCTCATTTCCACGGGAGCGACCAAGCAAACGTCCGTTTGGATTTGAGGAGCGGCCTCTGGTGTCGTTCCCAATCCAGCGAGTCGAGATCGACTGGGACCGGCTGATCGCGAAACGCCCGATGCTACTCGAAAGCCTCGACATCATGCCCAAGTACCTGCTCAAGCCCGAGGTGCTGGGCCTACTAGAGAGTGAGTCGCACCCCATGCACCGGCTCATCCTGGATCTGATGTGGTGCACCGGGGCGCGGATCTCCGAGGTGCTGGCGACTACGCCGGCCAGTTTCATCGACGATGGCTACGACTTCGGCGTGATGCTCAAGACGCTCAAACAAGGGGCAGGGCGGCCGAGCAAGCGCAGCCTGCAACGTTCACCGAAACGGTTCATTCCGATTTTGGATCGGGACTTTCAGACCCGGATCCAGAGCTACCTGTGGATGGGGAAGTTTCGGAAGGACGAGCGAATCTTTCCGATCACGCGCCAGGCGGTCAGCGCCAACATCGATCGGCTGATGGAGCAGGTGGGGGGAGAGCCACCCTTCAAGATCGGGTGCCATACCTTTCGGCACAGCTTTGCGGTGCACTTGCTCCTGCACGGACGGCCGCTGAAGTTTGTAAGCCAGTTACTGGGTCACCGAAGCGTGGAGTCAACAGAGGTGTACACCAATGTGCTAACGTTCGACGGAGCGCATTTTCTCGAAGGGGTGGAGTTCCATTAGCATGTAATTCAAAAGTCACGTTCGTGCACTTGATTAGAGGGCCCAAATAGCACGAGTTTTGGGTTGGTCCGCCTCCCATCCGACCAAGGAAAGGCACGCGTTTAAACATAATTTGGAAAGTGGGATGTTTTTTTGATTGAACAACTAAAAATTTCGATTGCGTCTAAGACCTGGTTTTGGAGTCTCCGGGCGTGGCTCCAGAAAATTGCTTTTTTCTTTGAGCGCACCGCTTATGCAAAGACCGCTCTACTTACCAAGGCAGAAATAAACGGCCTCATTCTTGGCTCTTTCTTTTGGATAGGTGTTAAGAGCCTGTTTTGGGTTTTTTTATTTCTAGCTATGCTCAATTATGTCGAGAGCCTCGTTGCCGGAAGGTTTACTTTTATGCCGTCGCTGAGTTCGGACGACCGCGAATTCAATATCGAACAACTCAGACTTTACGGGCAACTTCTCACCGCAATATTCTCGATCTACTTCGCTACAGTTGGCATCATACTAAGCTCCGGTTACACCAGGCTTCGCCGGGACATAATCCAAATGCTCACCAATGAGCAGGTCGGCAGCGTGTATTCCAAGGTTTTGGTGCTCTCAGCAATTTTCTGTTTGCTAGCAACTGCTTTACCTTCGTTTGGATTCAATCCAGGAATACTTGTCTATACCGTCGGAACAATTCTGATGTTATTGAGTGCTTTAGCATTGTTTCCATTAGGCCAAAGGCTTTTTAACTTCTTTGATCTCAACCAACTTATCCACAGTGAACTACTTCCTAGTCTTGTTAGAGATATAAAATATGCAACGAATCCGCGAAATTCAATTTCTCTGGCCAATCATCACTCGAAGGCAGCGAGAAGGGCAATTGAACAGTTATCTTATATAGATAGTTATGTTAAAGCTGATCGAGTGAGTTTAAAGTATAACCTGCCAGCTCTTACCGACGACTATACGTTTTTGCTTCAGCATTACGTTCGGCGAAAACACACAATCGACCAAAACAGTTATTGGTTTCCACGGCGTATCGTACACAAGCAATGGTTCTTGGCAGGCGACATGGCAACCTCTTCGGCAATGAATACCAGAAGCCAGCAATTGATGGTTGAGGAAAGGCCAGATTACGAATGGCTTGAAAAAGAAATTGCTTCTAAATTGGTAGGCCATTTTGAGCTGGCACTTGGGGCAGGTGACCTGGCTCTTGCACTGAAACTAATTGATCGCTTCTCTATTCGTGCATCATCATACGCAGAACAGCTTCAGTTTGAAGATGGCATGCGTGAGCTTACAGAGTTCAAGCAAATTCTTGTAAGTGCTTTTGATTCAATTAACGACGCCCCTGATGAGGAATCCTCGAAGGCGAAGATTGGCTTAGCAGATACATGGGCTACCTTCGGTAGCAACCTATGCTTGGAAACTCTTCGAAGAATGCTCACTTTTGAGAAGGAGCTTCAAAAATACTTTGACGCAGACGATTGGAGTCGGAAATCGCTTCGAAATCTTCCAGCTTTTCTACAAGTCGAACTAGCACCGATCGTAAAACGCATTGAATTCGAAATGGAGGTCGAAGGTCGGCGTTTATCGAAGCCTCGGTACCTTCAACAGTTAGCGATTCAAAAACTACTGCGTCATTATTCAAAAATCCTTCCATCGATAAGCCACTATTTCGAGCACGAGCTCCCAGAGTTTGTGGAAGCGATGACGCAATTGAGAATGTCTAAAGCTGCGACGCAAGTTGTACTGTCCAGCCTACACACCCATTGGAAATTGGCTTCTTTCTGGCTTGATGAAGTAGCCAACATGGTTGAGCGATATAAGGAGTACCAGCATTATTCTGAGGAGCATTACAGGCTACCCGAGATCGATATTTCGGAGATGATCGAACAGCTGAGCAAAGCTAGAGAAGACGCCATCAGTTCACTGGGCAATCCGGAAATAGTGGGCCATATTTTCGACGCTGAGCAAGATGATGATCTACCAGATCATTTTGGACAAATCTACTTCGAGCTTGCCGAAGCATGCATAAATGCCATCGAGCAAAATGATGAACATAAACTGGATAAGGTTTTCCCTATGTTCTTTTCTCTGGCGATTCTTGCTGCAGATTCAAAGTTCCCGGACCCTTCTTTGAAAGTAAATGATGAATTTCGATTGCACCTAATTTCTTCAGTGATTAATGACTTGGCTTCAGTGCTTGGATTCGCAATTCTTTACGGCGCATATTTCGGTAATGAAAAATTATCAGAGGATGTCCTCCAGAAATTTCATACCCTAGTTGAAAAGGCGACAAACAAACAGAAGTATCTCAAACGGATGCTGCTTCTGTCAGATCTGTCCAGCTTTAGCATGAGTGCGTCGCCTCGTGGATTAATCAGGATTAACTGGAAAATGGCCTTTGAACATCAAGCGAGAGAGGATGGTTACGCCGATCAAATGATGTTTTCTGAAGGTAAACAGCACTCGAACGTACTTGTAAGAGAATTTCTTAGCTCGCTCTCTGATGCATCTCATTTGTTCTTTGCAAAAGAAGTTCTTCCGAATCTCGATATAGCTGATTTTAAAGTCGACCATCGCATTACGTCTCTAGCTCGGCGGTTGAATGAAGATGGAGACGGAGATGAATAGTCTAAGAATCTTCAAAGCTGAACCAATACACAGGCAAATTTTCCAGAACGACCAAATTGGGTTGGTTGATAGCTTTTTCCTGAAGCGTCAAAAGCGAGAGCCTGGGTTCAACCGCCGAATGTTTGATGAGGATTTTGCGAATATCTTCAGTGTGATGAACCATCGAAGTCGTAATCGATTTATGGTCGAGTCGAATGATGAAAAACTGGCTCAAACGCTGTTGATAAACGCTGAGACCAGATACGCATCGAATTCCATTGATGAGTCGATTGGAGAGCTTACAGAACAAATAGCTTTGTCGTTGGTGTGGCACGGAAAAGCGTACTATTATTTGCACGGCAATCCCGAGATTGAAGGGGTTCGTCTCGCCTCTTTGGATTCCCGCGGTATCTTTCGTCTACTAGGCAATCATTTTCAGTGGGTACCGAGATGCCTAGAACAAGATTGGGATCTAGACGCTAAGAAACATTCGAGAGAGATCCGGCTTTTGGATTCTGCGAAGTTGGTACGCTTCGACTTGCCATCGTCAATCAAACAAGCTTTAAACACTCAAAACAGAATTCTCGCTATTCTCGATAAACATAAATTTGCAGAAACCCAATTCTTACCAAAAGCAAAACTCGAAAACCCGAACCCTACCAGCAATTTCGACTTTCGCATTTGGAACGATATTCAAGAGCGCGTCTTGTGCCGTGCAACTCGAAGTACTGGGTGGAGCGGCAGGAACTATGACTCAGTGAAGCGCTCAGATTTCTATACTTGTCACAGATTGATCCGCTTTCGCCGAAATCAGCTGCTGCTTAGAGACAGCATTCTGAAACAAATTAGCATTCAGCTCTCTAGAATTGGTAGACCTTACAATGCCGAGTTTTCGGTTGCGGTGTCAGTCACTACCCAATTACCTACCGTTGAAGAGTTAAATGAATTAGAAATTAGGCTGGAACGTGAAGATGCGGGGTTCGATGAAATTTTGGATTTTTGCTTCCAGCGTTGACTTGCTTGTCTTTAAGTGGGGGCACCAGAGAGAAGGGCATCCGATCTGGGCATCGCCAACGACCGGAGTAAACAGAAGCGAACATTAGTAATCTCTTTCTAAAGATCCACGCTTTCATTGGAAAGCGGACCTTTTTGCCTCGCCGAAATTGAATACTTTGGGTGGCCTGTATAAGCGCCCCAACATAACCGGTTATTTTATGAAATAACCGGTTTGCTTCATATTACGAAGTGTTGGTAACGATCTTAGCGAGAACTTGTATTGTTAACTGCCATAATCACTCAACACGATGAACCGCCTGAACACATTTACATATAGTAACCAGATATAAATGACGATCCGATAAATGAATAGGATTAGTTTTTAGCCAACTAAATTAGGTAATAACATCGTGATCTGAGGTACATAAGCGATAATGAATAATATAAAAATTAGGACCGCTACGAATGGAATCGCTGCGATGCTCACCCTTTCGATTGAAAGTCCGCTGATCGCGCTTGCTACGTTGAGATTATCACCCACCGGCGGAGTGGCGAAGCCGATCATCGAGGCAAGGATCATGACGATACCGAAATGAACAGGATCCATACCCATTGTCGTGACCACAGGCACAAGGATCGGCGCGAGTAGAATAATCCCGGCAATTGTTTCCATGAACATTCCGATGAATAACAGGAGGAGCACGATGAGCGCCAGAATGAGCCAGAATGGCACGGGCAATTGGCCAAGAAAATCGGCAATAAGGGAGGGAATACGCTCTAAGGTCAGAATTCTGGCATAGGTGGATGCTGTTGCGATGATGACCAGTATCATGCCCGATATGAGGTAAGTCGCTCTTAGCATAACAGGAATCTGGTTAACTTCGGTTTCGCGATAACATAATGCAAGTAAAAGACTGTAGGCGACGGCTATTCCTGACGCCTCTGTTGGGGTGAATATTCCGCCATAAATACCGCCAAGGACGACAACAGGCATTAACAGCGTCCATTTAGCACGCCACATTGTTTTCCAGCGCTCGTTCCAACTTGACTTGGCTATATTGGCTCCGTAACCGTTCTTCTTAGAGATGTAACGACTCACGAGGTAAAGAGAGAAGACAATGATGATGCCAGGGATCAGACCCGCAAGAAAAAGATCGCCAATAGAAGTGTTCGTTGTAATCCCATAGATAATGAGGGGGATACTTGGAGGAATTACGATGCCGACGCCACCAGCGGTCGCCACAACACCGGCGCTGAACCCGCGTCCGTAACCTTCACGGATCATTGCAGGAATCATTATGCCACCAATTGCGGCAACCGTTGCAGGGCCGGACCCACTTAACATCGCGAACACTGCTGTTCCCATTATCGTTACAGCAGGTAGGCCTCCTGTGATGTGGCCGACGAACGCCTTTGCAGTATCAATAAGTCTTTTTGAAAGACCGCCATACTCCATAATGACGCCGGAGAGAACAAAAAGGGGAACGGCAAGAAGGGAGTAAGAGTCAACAGCGCCAAACATTGTCTGTGTGAGATAGCTGACGGGAACCACGCCGGTCAAAATGACCGAGAGGACCGATGAAATGCCTAGCGCGAACGCTACAGGCATGCCCAAGAGGAGCAATATTAAAAAACTGAGGAACAGAACCGTGATGCCCATTTCTAGTCCACCTCGCTCTGTGACATGGCGATAGGCGCAAACGGATTTTTGATAATATCGAAAATGGCCCTGATTATGTGTTGTAACACACGAAATGACATCAACAGGAATCCGATCGGAAGTCCGAGGTAAACGAGATACATTGGAATCTGTGAACCTGGTGCGCGCTGGCCGGTATTTATCTGCTGGTTCACCATTTCAATCGATAGGCTCAGCATGAAAATGAGAAAGGCAAGCCAAAGTGCAAACATTAGCAGGTCGATTATGCGTTGAGCTATGGGTACCCTTTTACCCAACATGTTGACAAGCACACTAAATTTGACGTGTCGCTGGTACTTAACGGCGTAGCTGCCACTGATGTAGACGAACCAAACAAGGGCATAGCGGGCGAGTTCTTCCGTCCAAGCCAAAGTGTTTCCGAAGAAATAACGCATTATGACCTGAAACACGACTAAGCTTGCAAATACGATCAGTGCTATTGTTGCAAGGTAGGTCTCAACGTGTTCATCAAGATGCTGATAGGCCTGTTTGAGCATACACGCGCCCCTTACTTCTAACACAAACAGAAGATGACTCCGCGTTAGAAGTTCTCACGCGGAGTCAAAGTCACCCCACTTACTGAATTACCTCCAAAAAAGTGGAGTTACCCGCCGCTTCCAAGACCCGCTTGAGCATCTCGGTGTCAACAGTGGATGCGTTTTCTTTATAAAAATCTTTTGCTGAATCGATCCAGGCTTGACGCTCTGCGTCGCTCAGCTCAGTCACCGTTCCACCTTCTTTTCTAATTTCTGCGAGAATCTCGTCGCTGACTTCCGATTTGAGTGACCTGATCTTCGATATGGCCTCATCTGCGGCATCTTGAATGATCTGTTGGTCCTCATCCGAAAGATTCTCAAAGAAATCCTTATTGATCAGAATCACCTCGGGATCATAAATATGTCGGGTCGCAGTCAGGTGGTTAGCGGGCTCTGTGAATTTTGCGGAATACAGAAGCTCGTAAGGGTTCTCTACCCCGTCAACAACGCCTTGCTGGAGGGATGTGAAGACTTCAGGAAAGGCGAGTGGGGTAGGAGAAGCACCGATGCTTTCCCAGTATGCAATGTGTTTCGGAACCTGCATTGTGCGAAGTTTGATACCTGCCATCTCGTCTGGAGTTGTGACTGTTTTATCGACTGTCGCGAGGTTACGGAATCCGTTTTCACCCCACCCAAGTCCAACGAGGCCGCTTTCTTGAAGGCCGGCAAGCATTTCGTCCCCAATCTCACCATCAAGCACTTCGTGAGCTGTTTCTGCATCCTCAAAAATAAAGGGGAAGTCAAACACCTCAAGCGACTTGTTGAAGTTAGCAAGGACGCCAACCGAGGGAGCCGTCATTTCAATGTTGCCGACCTGTGTTGCTTCTACCATCTCGCGTTCGCCACCGAGCTGACTATTCGGGTATATTTCCACAGTTATGCGTCCATCGGAGCGTTCTGAGACGAGTTCAGCGAAAAGGTCGTAACCTTGGTTCTGCGTGTCACCCTCAGAAATTACGTTTCCGAACTTGATGGTGTAGCTATCGCCTTGAGCGAAAGCGCTCCCATACTCCCCGCCAGACCAGGCAGAAAGACCAATTGCAGCGACCGTGCCAGCGGCCATAAGACTTGATTTACGGATCATAAGAGAACTCCTTATTGCTTCTTGAAGTTGACTTTCTGAGGTGATGAATTACGCACATCACCGATCAGACTGTCAGAACCCGCCTGTTTTTACTTAAGAAATACCACTTTACGTATTCACAAATCAAAAGTGGTTGAAATTTGGCAAAAATTCAAGCGTGCGAAAGCACATTCATTCCATCACCACTACAAGATGACTTACTTCCAGTCCTGGCGCGGCCTGAGTAATCTCGACGAGACCTTGTACTGCCACTTACCATCGTTACCTAGCATGATCACGTTCTTGATATTGATCTTGGTGACGATTCCCTGCACAGGGGCCCACCCGGCCTTCGAAGGTGACTTTCAGTCCGACTCGCAGCTGACTTGCGTAAACCGCTGAAGGTTGCCACCCATTCCACGTGAAGCCTGCCACCCGGACCGGGGCAAGGCTGCCACCCATCGGAGCGTAGCGACGCGGGGTTTCTCTTCTTACTCCGAAGTCTCAGTGCCCGTCAACTTTGCTTGTCGTTTCCGCATGGATTCACCTCTCAGATTGATCTTGTAGGCGTTGTGAACGAGCCGGTCCAGGATGGCATCCGCCAGAGTGGCGTCACCGATTACGCCATGCCATTCTTCGATGGGTAGCTGGCTGGTGGCGATGGTGGAGCGCCGGCCATGCCGGTCTTCCAGCACTTCCAGCAAGTCTCTTCGGTTCTCCGCGCTCAGCTTCATCAGCCCCCAGTCATCCAGGATCAGCACGTCGACTTTGGCGAGGTTGGTCAGCAGTTTGGCGTACTGGCCATCGCCCTTGGCAATGGTCAGTTCCCGTAGCAGTCGGGTCAGCCGCACGTACTGTGCGGTGTAACCTTCCCGGCAGGCTTTGTGTGCCAGGGCACAGGCCAGCCAGGTTTTGCCCACCCCGGTGGGGCCGGTGATGAGCACGTTCAGGTGCTCCTTAACCCAATGGCAGCTGGCCAGTGACTGGACCAGCCCTTTATCCAGGCCACGTGAGTTCCGGTAATCCAGGTCTTCGAGGATGGCGTTGTGCCGCAGCCTGGCCCGGCGCAACCGGCTGGTCATGCGGCGGTTGTCCCGTTCCGTCATCTCCCGATCCACGAGCAGTCCGAGGCGTTCCTCGAAGGTTAGTTCCGTGATGTCAGGCGTGGCCGACTGATCCGCCAGGGCGGCGGCCATGCCGGTCAGCTTGAGGGCGTGGAGCTTGTCCAGGGTAGGATGTTTCAGCATGTTGGATTCCTTCAGTGGTAGTAGGCGGGGCCACGGATATTGTCGTGGGTGTCGGGTAAGGCCAGCTCCTGCTGTTCTTCCAGAGGCTGCTGGTCGAGACGGTGCTTGAGGATGGATTCAATGCTCTTGTAGCGGCAGCTGCCCAGCATCAGGGCACGCTGGCAGGCGGCTTCCAGCCGTGCCTCGCTGTAGCTCTGTCCCAGTCGTAGAATGCCCAGACAGGAGCGGTAGGCCTGTTGCGGGTGCTTGCGGGCTCCCAGGGCCGTGCGGATGAGCTTCTCGGTAGCGGGACCGATCTTGGCCGCCCAGGCAGTCAGCCGTTCCGGCGACCACTCGCCGGCGTGGCGATGAGACTCCGGCATGTGAGCGGCAATGGTTGTGTGTCGCCCCTTCTGATCGGAGCGCCGGTGGCTGGCGATCCGGTTGCCCCGGTAAAAGCACTCGATGGTGTTGTGGGTAATCCGGACCTCGACCTCTTTCTTGATCAGGGTGTAGGGGACCGAGTAGTAGTGCCCGTCGATGGCCACGTGGTAGTCGATATGCACCCGGGCCTTCTTCCACTCCGCGTAGACATACGGCTCCGCCGGCAACGGTTGTAGAACCGGCTTGTCCAGCTGCTCGAAGTGGTCCCGCCGGCAGCCGGGCAACTTGCGGAAGGGGCGGCTGTTGAGCCGCTCCAGAAGCTCATGGATGGTGGCGTTGAGTTGCCCCAGGGAGAAGTGCTGTCGATGGCGCAACGCCGCCAGTATCCAGCGCTCAACGATCAACACACCGCCTTCCACCTTGGCCTTGTCGCGGGGCTTACGGGCGCGCGTGGGGACGATGGCGATCCCATAATGGGCAGCCATGTCCTGATAGGTTGGATTGAGATCCGGCTCGTAGCGGTGGGCCTTGCTGACACCGGAGCGGAGATTGTCGGGGACGACTAATTCGGGCACTCCGTTGAGATACTGGAACGCCCTGATATGGGAACTGATCCAGTCTGGCAGCTTCTGACTCCAAGTGGCCTCGGCGTAGGTGTAGTTGGACGCGCCCATCACCGCCACAAAGACCTGAGCCTCGTGGATCTCTCCGGTCGTGCGATCGATGACGGGCACGGTCTGGCCGGCATAGTCCACGAACAGTTTCTCACCGGCCCGGTGATCCTGGCGCATCACCAAGTCCAGCTTGCCTTGCCAGGCCCTGTAGTGCTCGCAGAACCAGCTGTACTGATAGCCGTCCGGGTTGGCCTGCCGGTACTCCTGCCAGAGCAGGAACAGGGTGACGTTCTTCCCTCTGAGTTCCTCGTGGATCTGCTGCCAGTCCGGTATGCCACGGATCTGAGCCGGTAGGTCCGGTGGCGGCGGGAACAGCAATTGCTCCAGATGGGCTTCATCCAGATCCGCGGGCAACGGCCAGCTCAGACCGGCTTCAGCGGTACGGCGTAGGTATTCGCTCACGGTGGGGCGGCTAACGCCGCAGGCCGTTGCAATCTGGCGGTTGCTCAGCCCTCGCTCCCATTTGAGGCGAAGAACTTCTTTGATCTTACGCATGGATAACCTCTTCGCTGGCATCTGGCCCTCTCCGGATGAAAAGGGTCAGAGTACCGTTAAGTTATCCCGCGCCGGACGATTTCGATGGCGGTTCAGGCAGCCTGCCGGGGTGGCAGCTTTGCCGTGGAATCAGTGGCAGCTTTCGCGTGGAATGGGTGGCAGGCTTCGTCTGGAATCATTGGCAACCTTGGTCTGGAATACGCAGCTGACTCAAGGCTTGCAGGATTTCCTGTTCTTGCAGTACGTCAATACGCTGGCAGATATACTGGTTCAGTTCCAACAAATGATGGATGTCCGTGTATTCAATGCGCATGGGCGCGCTTCCTGCTGTTCAATCCGGCGATCAGAGTGACGGGCTAGTAAAGAGAGCTTGAGTAGTCGTCCTTAGAGCACAGACTGCTAAGTGGGACCATTGGACAAGCGTTGACAAAATTGCCCAGGGCGGAAGATTGGACCAACGCAGGATTGATCATTGCGCACCTCTTGATCGCCTGATCGCTCAAGCCTGCCTGCTTCTGGCCCTTAGATTCGAGTTGATTTCAACTACATGGCAAGGCCTGGGCAAAAAGCAAGACCCAACCCCGGCATTCTCAGGGAATGCTCAATGCGAAAAGGCCCTGCGCCACTAGACAGAGGGCCTTTTCGAACTTTACTGGTAACAGCTGTTAACTTTTCCGACTCTGACGGGCTTTGAAGCCGAGAAGTCCGAGCAAACCGAGCGTCAGAATGCCCAAAGAACCGGGTTCGGGCACAGAAACTGCTGGCGGCTGATTCGGGCCACCGCCATCGCCATCCATTCCGCCGTTTTCTACGGCGGCGAGAATGCCTTCTAGCGAGAAACCGCCCGGGATGTTTGGACCTGAAAAGTCGATCGAAAAAATCGATGACTGCAAATTAGTGTTATCGAGAAACGATAGGTTTTCGGGCAATGCAACGCTGTCAAAAAAATCGAGTGATTGCTCAGATATCAGAGTCACACCAACGGAGTTGACGAAAACATCTCCGAACGTATCTGTGGATATCGCCGGCGAGAAGTCTTCGTCAGAATCGGTTCCCCCAAGCGAAAACGACAGAGCGTCGCGCGGCGTGAATTGCACAGTGCCATCCGGCCCAGTGATTTGGAAATTGGTATCATTGACGACCTGAACCATATTTCCGGTTGGGACAAACGGTATCCCTACGCTTTCGCACACTAGTTGGCCACCACAAAAACCGCCGTTGCTGAGTGCATTGAAGCCGACAGAACTTGAGCTCAAGTTGTTCCGGATCGTATCGATATTGGCTTGGGCGGTGTTCGTACTATCGAAGTTTACGGTTGCATTCGTTATTGCATCCGCGTATCCGGCCGAGCGAGAGTTGCCATCAAACTGTGGTGTCGTGTTGTCGTAGGTGAATGATCCGGTCAAGGTGGCGCTGCCGGTTGAGCCAATACCTGGGCCGAACAATTCGTCTACAAGTTGGCTCGCGTTCTGGCCTCCTGCACCGATCGTACCGGTCGGATCGAAGCCGATGTTGGTCGTGTAGGAATAGGTTATCGGTGCGGCTGTAGCGGGAATCGCGAAGCCAAGGCCAGCGATAGTAATGGCAATGAGTGAAACAGAACCGTTTTTTTTAACGTTCATTTTGCTTCCTCCTTATATTGCTTAATATTGATTACCTACTGCTGGGCAACGATGGCGAAATGCCATGGTCTAGAAAGGAGGCAATAAAGATGCCCACCATTCTCTTTGGTCAAATATTGAACAGCTTAGCGGGAATGGTTTGCGGATAAAAAACCTATGCCGTTAAACATGTCGACACTTTCTGAAAATCCACTAAACGGGTCTGTCAGGTATAGCCAGCTTCCAGTTGTGGGGCAATGGCTCGCCAATGGCGTTGTTCTTCTGCGTTGGCGAGTCAGAACATCTTTCAGGTAGGCATAGGGATCATGCTCATTCAGCTTGGCCGACTGGATCCGTGTGATGACGGCAGCCGTACGCTGACCACTGCGCAGTCACCATGCGAACAACCAGTTGCTGCGGCCCAGCGCCCAGGGCCGGATCTGGTTTTCCACCCAGTTGTTATCGATGGGCACACAGTTATATCAGTCGATTGAAGAGTGAATGACGCGTTTTCATGGGGTGGGGACGGCCTATCTGCGGAGTTATCTCGCCTGGCGGCGATTATTTGAAAGTGAACAGCCCTCTGAAGGAGCTTGGTTACGCACTGCGATAAATGAAAACCAACAGCCAATGCCAGAATAGCCGTATTTACACAGCATCTACTTGGGTTTTTGGGGTGCTCGGAAAGCGATATTTTGGACAGCGAAAAAGGTCCGCTTTGTGGTCTTGGCACCGTACTCTGGACGGCGCAAGCATTGGAAAGCGGACCTTTCTATCGCGACGAGATTGCCTACTAGGAGGGCTCGCCTAGCGCCCCCGCACCACCTCCGCGCTATAGATGAGGCACGTGCCGACGTATTCGATTACATCGAGCGGTCCCATAATCCAGGATGCTACTTAGAATTGCTGCTCAGGCCACAAAGCTGTCCGCCGTTTTATAACCGTCCGCAGTAACTGGGTAGAACCCGCCGTAAACCAGCTAGCCCCTAGGTTTTCGTAAGAAATTTGCTTGTAGTGTTGGTACGCGGGGGCAGTACGCTGAAGTGAGAAGGGCTTTCAGTAACAAAGGGACCTATGAGAAATCTGGCCTAGGCGTCAGTTAATTTTACGCATCGGCTGGCTGGTTGGTTAAATATTGCTCAATTTCAAAGCCTTAAATTCGAGGCATGAATATTGCGTAAACCAATAAACACTTGAATGTATTTTTTGGGCACAACATATAAAAGCATTCTTCTTCTGTTTGTGTTCGTTCTATTACTCGGCTGTAACTCGGCCAGTAAAAGCAACCTTTAGAGAAGACAACCGTTACTTGTGATAAATCCAATAAAGATTGGTCATCCATTAATGGTGCATACAAGGAGACCTAAAATGAAAACTATCTACAACGGCATGCTTACTGGCCTCACAATTTCGTTAGCATTGGGATCAGGATCTGCCACTGCCGAGTTTGATATTCAAGGCATTGAGGTCGGACAATCTCACGAGAATTTTAAAGAAGTAGCCTCTGGCTTGGTAAATAGTCCTGACGAGCTTGAGGAACAAACTATTGTTTTCCTTACCCAGGCAAGACGGCAGGTTGAGGAATCGGCGCATGTCACGTCATACAGCTTCCAAACAGCCGACAGTAAGTATCGAGTGGAGTTGGCTCGTAAGCCTTTGGATGAGTCGGTTAAAAGGATCAATAGGACAGTGGAATATAACAAAGGACGGCTAGAAGAAGCTCCTAGTCTGGCTGCGTACACTGCGGCGTTAAAAGAAAAGTACGGAGAGCCAGTCGTTTATGAAGAATTTAAATACCATAGTACAACGAAAGGCGTAAAATTGACATTTACCGACAACTCCCGAGAAGAAAAATGTCCGGAGAACGTCATCAATAGTTCAGCCGTATTGAATTGGGGGCCCATAAACGAACTTGATGCGTGTGGTACCGTCCTCCAAGCGGACGTCAATGCGATGGACCAACCTTCAGATCCAGTTTTCCTTGTACGGATGACGATGTATAAGCCTGCGGTGGTCGCTGAAGATGAGAGGGGGTACGAAGCTTATTGGAATCAGTGGATGCAGGACTATCTCGCTGAACGAGGCGCTTCTGGTAAACCAACGCTTTGACCTGTCAGTCCCCGACTTCCTGAGGCGTTTTCAACCAGAAAAGAATTTAGTGAGACTCTGAATAAGTCTCGAAATTAGCGATATATTACCCTTATCCAGCGAGATGAGGGAAACGAATGCACTGGGTGGCCATCCCTCCTTTATATTACCGGGAAACCGGCGACGGCGTGAGGAGGGGCTTGGTTACGCTTACATTGTTCATGTTAAGTGTCCACCAGAAAATAAGTGGACACTATCCTGACGGCGGCAGCGCCATGCTCAAGATGGGCTCGCTGGACGCTTAAAGCACTGGAGGTAATTTGGGCCGCGAAAAAGGTCCGCTTTGTGGTCAATCCGGACGTTTGCTTTGCGACCACATTGAACTTAACGCTTCAGTCACCAAACCATCTCAAATTGCAATGAAACCCACACTTGGTGGGGCAGGGCAGCTATGAGTCCGGCGCTATCAACAAGACTCACGACAAGTGGGCTAATCAGGTAAGCAAACCAGTGGCATTCCACGGGCGTTCGAACTGTAATGATGAATGCGCTCCAAGGTATTCGTTTGCTGGACTAACCAACATATTTGTACCCGGCATCTAGCAACGCTTCCTTCAGTGACTCCTCGGGAGGTTCTTCGTAGATGAGCGTTGTTGACGGTGACACGTGGCCAGCGATTTTTTGCGCGACTTTAACTGACTTTTTTTGTTCATGAATGATATTCGTCATTAGAGTCCTCCGGCCACTGTGGGAGCTAGCTCGCTCAACACCTGCCCAATGCCTCTGCATGAGAGCAAAGTGTTCCTGGAGAGTATTGGGAGAATAGGGGCCTCCTTTTTGAGTCAGGAATAGAGAATCCGTCTTTTTCACTGAAAGGTTCGCTGCCAAGCGGATCGCAAGGTAATTTTCTATAGCCGTTCTCAGCGCTACGTCATTCATTGGAAGATCGCGCGATTTACCACGATGTTTTTTGACTTCAGGATAAAAATCCTCGGGTTTGATCTGGGCGTCGGCCTTGGCCATGGTTTCAATTTGCTGAACAAGCTGGTGGAAATCGTGAACACTAAAACTGATCCGACGCCGCTGGTACGTGGATTTGGATCGCTTCAACGCATCGGCACCTTTAGTGTAAGCCGCAGGCAACGCCAGGATTTCTTTAAGTTTGAACGAACGTTGGCTAGAGGTTTCAGTGCCGAGTTCGGCTACGTCCTTGATCTGGAGCAGCGCAATTTCCTGAACTCGCAATCCGAGCTTGAAGCTGATCTGAATCAGCGCTGTGTTCTTTTCCGGATAGCGATGCTCTTGGATAACGCCAAGGAGCTGGGCAAACTGATCGGGCGTAAGTACGCGTGCCTGGCCGGATTTGCTCATCGAAAAAGTTCCTAATGAAGTACTGGGCCGTAAGAAGAGGGCAATTAGTAAATCCGTAATAATGTTATTTTAACGGATTTTTTTAATTCTCGACAGAGGGAGGGGAATGTTCAGCGGAAGACCGGAGCCTTGGCTTTTGGATAGGCTTTTCGCACACGACAAAAATCAAAAGTCGGTCAGGTGAAAACACCATGTTCCAGGCGGCCTATCAATGTTCGAACCTGATCAACCCCCTCGGGGGTCTCAATTAGCTCCGCTGGGGTTTTGTATCCGAGACCGCGAATGGGCGAATGCAGCCAACGCTCAGCTGCTGCCTCATCGCCCTCGAAGAGCTCTAACGATTCAGCAATCGTCTTATCGCGCAGTGCAGTGGCGCTATCCTGAGCCTTGGCCATATATCCGCCCCAATCTTTGAGGAAAGTTGACCTGATTATCATCCATTTGGGCGGTACCGAGCAAACAATCCCATCGATCGAAGCCAGTACGTCTAATTAAGTGCTTTGTGTGGAAATTAAGTACTTTGCGTTGAAAAATGAAGCACTTTGTGTGGTCGTACAAACGTTTATCGTTAAGCGTCAAACTCCATAACTGTATACTGCGTATAATGTATATTATGTTAAATGAGATATTAAAGCTTGTTCTTTAGAACCGCTGCTGGATAACCTCATAATGCGATGAGACGTCGTCCCAACGTTTCAGTAGTGCTTTCCCAGCCGTGCCAGATTCGTTTCATTGTCATCGCCACTCTCCAAATGAAGCCATCTACGCCAGCTCTGATCCCGGCCCGGGTTGGATGAAGTCTGACATGGCTTTGTTAAAGCCTGCTTCTGCGGTATTGAAACCTTCCTTAACACCGACCCTGTTTTGCTCTGGCTGGTTTTGACTGGCTTTTAGTTTTCCGATCAGACTTTCGATCCTGATCTCGACACCAACGATTGCCTTCACCAAGTTGTCGGTATATTCCGATGGTGCATCAGTCAAAGCCCAGGGTGTGTTCATCCGGGATTCATGCTGGTCAGTCAGTTGACCTAGATGCCGCTTTAACCAATCGCCATCCTCAATAACACGAGCTACGCCCTCGGCATGAACTGCGAGATAATTCCAGGTGGGCACCACCCTGCCCGTCTGCGCCTTCGTTGCATACCAGGATGGCGAAACATACCCGTTCGGTCCCTGAAAAACGACAAGCACCCTCGCTCCACCAATGAGACGTTTCCACACCGGATTGCTTCTCGCTACGTGGCAATGTAACGAACCGAGTGAATCGTCATTATCGCACTCAAGGTGGAAGGGAACGTGGTTTGCCTCAATCCCCTGCCCATCGGCAATCACCAGTAAGCCAAAACCATAGTCGCGAATATATTGTCGCAGTCTGGGTGTGTCATTTTCCTTGAAGCTGTTTGGCAGGTACATTTTTATCGACTCAAATGACCGGATTGAGTAAGTATACGCCGCCCTCGAAACCACCGTCCAAGTCAACACCCGGGAAAACAGCAACTACGGTCATTCGGTCAAGTATCTCGGTAAATGAATCATAGTGACGTTGCGGACCTTCTTTTAGCCTGAATGCAGTTTGCAGCGGTCTTTCCCCGATAGAAAAAGAGAAAAAATGTGTGAGCTATTTGAATCAGGCTGAAGACTGATTCGCGAGCAAACATTTAGTTCGTTGAATCTGATATTCAGGCCCAATCACAGGTAGCGATTTCCCTCGCCCTTTGTGGTTGAATAGAATTTGATCAATTTTTTAGCCTTGAGCCTGGAGCAAATTAACCACCGGAGCAATGACAATGAGTGAAGATGTCCTGTCCGGTCTGCTTCGTCGTATTCGTTTACGCGGAGCGCTGTTTTTCAACGTTGAATGTGTCGGAGACTGGGTAACTGAGGCTCCAATGGCAGCGCTTATTTCCAACGCTGTAATGCCGATGTCTGAACATATGATGGAATACCATATTGTGCTTGGCGGAACCTGCTGGGCCGGCATAACAGGTGAGCCCCCTATTCTGATGAATGCGGGAGATGTCATTCTGTTTCCCCACGGCGACCCGCATGTAATGTCCAGTGTCCCAGGACTGAGAGCTGAGCCCGACCTCGAATTTATAATCGCGAATTTCAAAAAGCGTTCTGGCTTGCCGTTTATGGTTCGACAGGAAGACGATCAACAGGTTAAACCTGCTCCGCCCAGGTCTGATGGAAGCTCATGCATGCCCGTCGCTACGTTACTCTGCGGTTTCCTGGGTTGTGACCGCGGTCCTTTTAACCCGTTACTTTCGTCATTGCCAAGGGTCATCCACGCAAGTGCCGGCGAATTGTCAGAAGACAGCTGGGCCGTTCAGTTGGCAAGGCTCGCTGAAACCGAGTCCAGCGCAAGCAGGCCTGGCGGGGAAGCTGTGCTGGAACGCATGAGCGAAATGATGTTCGTCGACCTCATACGAATGCACCTCAGCAATATGCCAGAGAGTCAGACAGGTTGGTTGTCTGCCCTGCGGGATCGGCATGTCGGCCGGGTTTTAAGCCTGATGCATGACAAACCCGCTGAAGCATGGACCCTGGAGAAGTTGTCCTCGCAGGCAGGCCTATCGCGCTCAGCATTGCAGGACCGATTTGTTGAATTGGTTGGACAGCCACCCATGCAATACCTGCGATGCTGGCGTATGCAGCTTGCTTCCAATCTGCTCGTAGAATCCAACGCAAAAATGCTCACCATCGCTCAGGAAGTTGGATACGAATCTGAAGAGGCCTTCAGCCGGTCATTTAAGCGCACGCTCGGACTGCCTCCTGCAGCCTGGCGTCGTGAGCGGTCCGCTCAGTATATGCGGTAGTTCGGTCATGTGTGCCGGGCGTTCAATCATTCAGCCTCAGTGTTAATCCCCCCAATATAGTCGAGTCTGCTGCCGACCTGGCTTCTGTAAGCCAAGCGAGTAACTTCGGCGATGCGACAGGCTCATACCTCTATTATCTTTGGGAGAAACACTATGGAAGCAATACAAACATTCGACGAAGAAAAGCTTAATGCCTTTGTGGGCCAGGTCCTTGGTGACCTCGGTGGGGCCTACAGTGCTGCGTTGGTCAGGATTGGTGATCGGCTGGGTCTGTATCGTGATTTGGAAACTCGAGGACCTGCAACCTCGGTCGAACTTGCGGAGCGCACCGGTTATTCCGAACGTTATCTGCGCGAGTGGCTGGCTCATCATGCTGCTTCGAACTATCTGGATTATGACCGTGCAACGAAGCAGTTCCGGTTACCCCCAGAGCAGGCCATGGTCTTTGCCGACGAGGACAGCCCGGTCTATATGATCGGAGGCTTTGAGAACGTCGCCAGTACCTTTGAGAACGAACCTAAGGTGAGCGAAGGTTTTCGTACCGGCGAAGGCGTAGCCTGGGGAGATCAGGCTCACTGCATGTTCTGTGCAGTTGCCAAATTCTTTCGCCCCGGTTACGTACACAATCTGGTACAGAGCTGGTTACCGGCATTGGATGGCGTTGTCGAGAAGCTGGAGCGAGGGGCAAAAGTGGCCGATCTGGGTTGTGGCCATGGCCATTCTACCTTGTTGATGGCTGCAGCGTTCCCGAACTCGACCTTTATCGGATACGACTTCCACGGTGGATCAATTGATGCGGCCAACGCACACCGAGACGAACACGGCCTGGACTCTCAAAGGGTTCGCTTTGAGAAGGCCACCGCGAGTGATTTTCAGGAAGGCGACTTCGATCTGGTGACATGCTTTGATGCCCTTCATGACATGGGAGATCCGGTTGGGACATCCGTTCATGTCTTGAAACAGCTCAAGCAAGACGGCTCCTGGATGATCGTTGAGCCCATGGCAGCGGATGAACTTAGCGATAACTTCAATCCTGTTGGGCGTTTGTTCTACGCAGCCTCTACAAGCATTTGCGTGCCAACTGCTCTGGCTCAGAATTCCGGGTTTGCGCTTGGCGCTCAGGCTGGCGAGCGCAAATTGACGGAAGTGATCAAGGATGGAGGTTTCACCGACGTTCGCAGGGCCGCTGAAACGCCTTTCAATATTGTTCTGGAGGCGCGTCCATAAGCCATTACTGAGGCCCCGGGAGCATACGCTTCCGGGGCATTTTTACGTGAGAACACTTCATAAGGTGATCCAAACGATGGAATCTGTCCGGAATCACCACAACCAATAGTTCCAGATTTGCAAAAAGAAAGATAAACGTTTTCTAAAAAAATTTTATGTACGACTTTCGTCGAACTTACCTACCGATTTTGATCCGTTCGCGGACACAACAGGATTTTCGAGAATGCCCGTCCACGCCGCGATTTTTGATACTTGCGCATCAGTTCTGGTGTGATACAAATCAAGTAGTGTACTGACATGTTTTCCCGGAGCGCGGGCCAAGATCCTTGAGCGCTGGCTGGAGTCAAACCACGCAGGATTGCCAATTAAGCACATGCACAGCGAGGAGAAACTGGCATGCCGGTCGCATTCAAGGCAAAACCTCACGATCACTTTGTCCAGTTCTATCAGGATGACAGCTACCTCACGAACACCCTGGCTGATTACTTTCGGGCCGGAGCAGACGCCGGTGAAAGGCTTCTTGCATTATTGACTCCGCCCCATCGTGATTCGCTGCTGCAGAAGATGAAGGCCGATGGAATGGATATCCGCCGTCTGATTACCGAGGAGCAGCTTGTCATCCTCGATGCCCGCAGCGTACTTGATCAGATCATGCGCGAGGGAATGCCGGTTTACTCCCTTTTCGAGCAGCATGTTTTTGACCGTATTGAGTCTTTCCCTCCAACACCGGTAAGAGCTTTTGGTGAGCTGGTCAATCTCCTCTGCGAAGACGGTAATCCAACCGCCGCAATTGCGTTGGAAGATCTCTGGCATGGAGTTTGTGAGCGCCTGCCAGTGACGCTGTTTTGTGGTTACGATCTCTACGCCTTTCATCAGGATGGCGGCCAGCAGGCGTACCGGACCATCTGCAGTCAACATTCCCACGTTTTCCCCACCTGTGACCAGGCTCTATACCATCTGACCGCCGCTACTTCGGCAGACCAGGCGGCCATGCGCATTGCGATAGCGGATGCACTGGACCGGGGAGAAATGACACGACACTTCCGTCCGGTGGTCTGTGCGCGGACCCGCCAGGTCCTGGGAGTATCTGCTATGCCCTATTGGCACTCTCCCCGGTTTGGTGTTTTGGCACCCGATAAGTGGATGGACGCTGCCAGAGCGGCCGGGCAGAGTGACGCTATCCGCCGTTGGTTGCTCCACGGAGCCTGTCAGCAGGCAATGGGCTGGTACGTGGTGCCGGGTTCCGGTTTACGGATGACGGTTCCGGTCTCTGGTGAGGACCTCGCCAGCAGTAGTCTGGCGGTACAGGTCGATGAGGCCCTGTCGGACAGCGGGCTGCCCGGAGAGATGCTGGAGCTTGAAGTCCCCGAATACGCCTTGGAAATGTCATCGAAAGAATCAGCTACTATGCTGAAAGCCCTCCAGGCCCTTGGTGTGCGTCTTTCGGTGTCTGAGGTTACCAGTTCATCTTCCATCCTGCGGTACTTCGGTCGTTATTCCGTGGATGGGATCCGCCTTGGCGAAGCCCTGATCAATGAGTGTGTGAACAATCGCCATCACCAGGAAACCATTGAATCGATGGTTGGCATAGCTCGTGAATTGGGACTGGCGGTAACTGCCGGCAATGTCTCCACCCGTGAACAGGCCTCCTACCTGCGCGATCAAGGCTGCGACACCCTGCAAGGGGGATTATGGGCCAGGATGGAATACTCTGAATCGGAACCAGCGGCGGTTTCCACGGCCACTGGACACCCATCCTGAGGCCAAGGAAAAAGACATATTCCAGGCCTATTGTAGTGTGGTCGAATCGGATATCCCCATGCAGATGGAGACCCGTTACCTTTATGAGGGCCTGAATCTGAGCTTTCGCATTACCGCTGTCCGCATGAACGATGGCGTGCTGGTTACGATCACTGGTATTTCCGCGCTAAAAAATAGGACTAACGACACCACGTCCCTTCCTGATCCGCACAATATCCGCAACGATAGCCAATGCAATTTCAGCCGGTGTTTTACTTCCAATATTTAGGCCGATTGGCATGTGAATACGCTCAATCTCTTCCTCGATCAGCCCGCCGGTGCGACGAAGTCGTTCGGCTCGCGCCCGGGAAGTACGAATAGATCCCATAACGCCAATGTAGCCAGCGTCGGTTTTTACAGCTGCCATCATGGCCAGGTCGTCAATTCGGGGATCATGTGTGACTGCAACTACGGCGGTTGATGGTGAGCAAGCACCTTCCGCGGCAATGTAAAGCGAAGGAAGCTGAGGAATAAACTCGACGCCTTCCGGCAGATTCATATTCCGGGCAATCTCTTCCCTGGGGTCGCAGAGTACAACCTGATAGCCCAGGCTGATTGCAAAATTTGCACAGGCTTCAGCGACGGTTGAGTACCCTGCCAGGATCAGTTTGGCGATTGGGCCAACCTGAATGCGAACGAGTTCGGAGCCCTCTTCCCAGGTCACTCGTGGCCCGGTTGGCTCAGCTTCCTCCAGCCAACTCTGGCCATCCGTCAATCTGACATATCGAGCGAGTTCATGTCTGCCTGTCAGAGCGCCCATGACCTTTTCAAGCTGAGCCAGGTTATCGGATGATGGGAGCATTCGCTCCACCAGCACCTCCAGAACACCTCCGCACGGCAGGCGAACCCTGGCATTTTCGACGCCCTGGCCTGACGCGCCGTAGCGAACGACGACAGCAGGAAGTTCATATTCACCGTCAGCCAGGCGCTCCAGAAAGTCCTCCTCCACACAGCCGCCCGAGAGCGAGCCCAAATGGCTCCCGTCAGCGGTGGCAACCATGAGTGAGCCCGGCTCCCTGGGCGAAGAACCGAAGGTGGACAACACTGTGCACAGCCAGATGGTGCTGTCATTAGTCAGCCATTCAAGTGCCTGTTTTACTACCTGAACGTCAAGGCTCTGCATGGAGATCAGCTCAGCTGGTTGCCAACCGGAAGTCGCCGGATTCGCTTACCGGTAGCGGCATAGATCGCATTGCACAATGCTGGCGCCACTGGCGGAAGGCCGGGCTCCCCTACTCCGCCCATGGCGTCGTTCGGGTTGTCGATCAGGTGTACCCGGACCACTTCAGGTGCATCCGGCATACGCGGAATCAGATACTTGTCGAAGTTGTCCTGTTGCGCAACTCCCTCCTTGAAAGTCACCTCGCTTTGCAGGGCAATACCAATGCCCATAACACAGGAACCCTCCATCTGTGCTCTGATTCGCTCAGGATTGGCCTGGGGGCCGCAGTCGAAGGCAATGTCCGCGCGGTGGATGGTCAACTTACCGTCATCGTCCACTTCCACATCGAAAACAATGGCGGTGTAGGAGACAAAACTGTGATGGAAAGCCAGTCCCAGGCCCCGCCCCTTCTTGGTCTCGCGACCCCATCCGGCCTCTTCTGTGGCACGCTCAATCACCCTCCGCATTCGAGCCACATCGATCGGATACAGGTCGGGGTCCTCTCCGTAATTCCAGCCATCGCCAACGGTCAGGTTGTGAACCTCGCGCCCGGGCCCGAGCAGGTCCAGAACATAGTCCCTGTGGTCCCTGCCAGCCGCTACTGCCATTTCATGGGCAAAGCTCTGGATCGCCCATGCATGGGGCAGATTATAAACAGAGCGAAACCAACCGATGCGCACGTGGGCTGGCGCAGGAGGATTTTCCAGCCGGATTGCGGGAATACTGAAGGGCATGGTATTGAACCCCATTCCCAGCTCGAATTCCCCTTTGTGCTTGGGGTCCGGGGCAAAGAGTGACGTTATGCTGGGTGATAGTGTGCGGTGGCGCCAACTGGTGGCATTGCCGTCCTCGTCCAGCCCTGCTTCCAGATGATCGACGGAGACCGCATGGAAGTACGCATGCTGGATATCATCCTCGCGGGACCACTGCAGTTTGATGGGCTGTCCCTCGAACTCGCTCGCCACACGAGCCGCCTCGATCACGAAATCCGGTTTTGATTTGCGTCCGAACCCGCCTCCCAACAACGTTTGATGAACGGTGACGTTTGCCGCCTCCATCTCCAGCAATCCGGCGATGCCCTCGCGGGTAGCCCTGGGATGCTGGACAGGTGCCCAGGCTTCAGCCTCGCCATTCTTGATTCTCACCACCGCCACCGGTGGCTCCATAGGAGCCTGAGACATGTGAGGCATGTAATAAGTGGCTGACACCCGTTGCGCAGCCTCTTCCAGCGCTGCCTCGACATCACCGGATTGGCGTATGACCTTACCTGGGGATTGCGCCGCCGTTTCCAGAGCCTTCCGGTAATCGTCGGAGGTATAGTCAGCATTGTCCCCGGCCGGAGCGTTGTCCCACTCAATCTTGAGGGCTCTGCGACCTTCCATTGCGGCCCAGGTGTTAGTGGCCACTACAGCTATGCCGCCCAGGGGGCTGAACGCTGCTGGCTGACCAGTGCCTTCGATGCGGACTGTCTTCTTTACCCCGGCAACTTTCAGCGCCTCGCTGTCGTCAACGCTTTTCACCGTGGCACCGTAGACCGGCGGGCGGGCCACGACGGCGTACAGGGTGTTCTCCAGGTCAATGTCCGCACCAAAGATCGCCTTGCCGGTAACAATGTCTTTACCGTCAATGGCCTTGGGATAGGCAGATTTGAGCTCGCCATTGATCAGGCCCGACTCCTTGCCGATGAATCTCAGTTCGCTGTCGGGCTTCAGCACCAGGGCGTCCCTGCCAGGAACCTCGAGCTCTCTGGCGGCACTGGCAAGGTCACCAAAGCCGATTTCCCGGCCAGAGCCGGGATGTTCAACCTTATGAATCCCTGTCCGAACTTCGTGTACCGGTACATTCCACTGGTTTGCCGCGGCCTGCTCCAGCATCTGCCTCGCGGCCGCCGCTGCCCTGCGCATGGGTTGATACCAGTGACGCATGCTGCGGGAGCCGTCCGTATTCTGGTTCCCGTATTTGTCCTGGTCTGCGTCCGCCTGTTGCGCCCGAACCTGCTTCCAGTCCGCCCCGAGTTCGTCGGCAGCGACCATGACCAGACTCGTGCGGATACCCTGGCCCATTTCGGCACGGTTGTTGATGATTGTCACCAGGCCATCGGAATCGATGTGGATAAACACGTTTGGATTGTCCACCCAGCCACCGGGCATGGCGCCGGCACCAAATTGGGCCTGTTCATTGGCCAGGCCCAGATCCCAGCGGGCAGCCAGCAACAGAGCGGAGCCTCCGGCGAGCCCTTTCAACAGGCCCCGGCGGCTGACGTTGGCGAGCAGCAGTGTATCGTCTGAATGACTCATGAGTTGGCCTCCTTGCCTGCGGCCCGTTCAATGGCAGCAAGGATGCGATTGTAGGTCCCACATCGACACAGATTTCCGGCCATGGCATCGACAATTTCCTGGGTATCCGGTTCCGGGGTTTTCTTCAGTAGCGCGGTGGCGTTCATGATCTGGCCTCCCTGGCAGTAGCCACACTGGGCGACACCAAGATCAAGCCAGGCTTGCTGCACCTTGCTGCCAACCGGATCGTCAGCCATGGCTTCAATGGTTCTGATGTCACCGGTCGCTGCTGAGACCGGGGTAACGCAGGAACGGATTGCGGTGCCGTTGAGGTGAACCGTGCAGGCGCCACACTGGGAAATACCACACCCGAACTTGGTACCCTTCATGCCAACGACATCACGTATGGCCCAGAGCAGGGGCATGTCGTCCGGCACATCAAGCTCGTGCTGTTGTCCGTTTATGGTCAGGTTAATCATTGCTCTCTCCCATCATGTCTGTCGTCAGGCTTGAGCTGTCGTTGGCAAAACATACTAAGCCTAGACAAGGTGGGCGTATATCACCACCGCAGCAAGCAAGAGGCTATGCACGCGTGAATTTGTTCACTGAACTGATTTCCTCGCCATTCCAGATAAACTCGTAATGCGCACTCTGGATGACGCTAAGTACGTGTCGTGGCGTGAACAGTCCCCAGCAAGTCGCGCCAGGCTTTCTCACTGAGTGATACTGCAGCCCTTCAGAGCCTGCCTGGTAAAGTTTGCGTCCAAAACCCCTTGATGCGTGGTAACTCTCGGCGTCGTAGATCGGATCGTCAAAGGCGATACTTGTGGCGTCGTGAAGTTGCGACTGCCCTACCTTGCATTTCAATCCCCGAAACACCAGCCGGTCGTAGTCCAGGCCGTGAACTCCCTGCCAATAGCGCGACTGGTGATATGCAACCTCGGCAATGGCGGTGTCAATGCTGTCGCCCATGTACAACACACCGAACTCGCCATCGCTGAAGCGGCTACCTTCGGGATTTACATGGGTAAAGGGGCTGATGGCGTAAGAGCATCCAGGAATTCCAAAAGGTATATCTTCTTTTCGTACCAGGTTCAGATTGCCCAGTTCTGTTAGAAGACGCGGGTTGGTCATCGCCTGAAGTTCATACAGAGCCTCGAATTCGTCCTCATCAGCCACATCGTCGAACAGGCTGACAGGTGGATACTTCGAGTTGATCAGGCGGTACCCGACGGTACTGTCCAGCTTGATAACTGGCGGTAGCTCGCGGCTCACCAGAGCCCTCCACGCAGCGCATCAATACGTTTAAAGGTTTCATAAAGCGCAGAGAACTGACCGGTGCTAATAAGCTCCAGCGGGCTTTTGCCATTGAAATACGGGTTATCGTTTTTCAGCGTCATAAAGCCGTAAACGTTTTTCGGGTTCTCGAAGATCATACGCAGGCACCCGTGGATATTCACCAGGTAGCTCAAACGCTCGACCTGGTCGTGGGTCAGGTTTGCCTGCGCCGGGTTCTTGCGGTACTTGTAGTAAGCCGGTCGCGATATCTGCAGGATTTTCTGGACCTGCTCAGGTGTACAGCCCCAGCGGTCCAGAATCGTAAACACAGTTTTGAGGCCCACGCCGGGGGCCTTGCTTTTCTCAATGGTTTCGAGCTTCTGTGCGCTACTCATGGTTGATACCACCAACTCCGTTACTTCAGGCTGTCTTTGGTATCAGTGTAGATCAAAAATGGAAAATAATCTACACGAAGACTGACAAGCCCGGGCTCAGTCCACATGCTTATCTGCCAGTTCGGCCAGGCTCTTGTGTTCACACTCTTTTTCCGCGATGAAGGCATCCGATGAGTTAATCAGAATATTGTCATCACTCATGAAGCGTCGTCCCAGCAGCGCCGGGTATGAAAACTTGCCACGGTCTGTGAGCGAGAACTCCGTTTTGTGGGTAGTGCCCGCAATGCAGAATTCCATATTAACTACATAACGGCTCTGGGATGGCGCGCCCTTGCGTTTGATTTTGACGGTGCGCTCTACCGGCAAATTGAACTCAAGAATAACTTCCTCCAGGTTTTCCCCGTCGGCATCATCCTGGTCCTGATGGTCAGCCAGCGGTAACTGGAAACTTACCCATTCTTCCTCATCTTTTTCGAAGGGTTCCACGTTAACGGCGTGCAGGGATGAAGTTTTGGCCCCTGTATCCAGGCGGGCTTTCAGGCGCAGCCCTGTTTCTTCCAGAACCACCCATTCAACAAATCCCAGTGTCTCGGGAACGCTGTTTTCATCATTGTGCGCATCGGCCAAAAGAGTTGCAGGAGTGAGGAGGAGAGCCGCAGTAATAGACGTCACGGATTTTGGAAGCATTATGGTGCCTCTTTGGCGAAGTATTTGAGTTCGGGAAAGAATTGCAGAAAACGGCGCTCCAGTTCGGCGTCATTCTCTTCGATTTCTTCAATGATTCCGCTGAAAGCATTTGTGAAACGGATACGACCAGCCACACGATCCAGAGCATATCCAATGTTTTCAAGTTCCATATAAGAGCGAAACCAGTCGTGATGTACAATTTGCTGGGTTACCCGCTGCATGGATTCGGGCATCAGTGACCAGTTGGCATCAAGTTCCTGGTAAACCTGATCGATGAAGGTATCAGGTTCCACATGACTGAAGCGTTGCCAGTTCCTTAACAGATAGTGATCGTAAAGGATATCGAGGGCAACGCCGGCAAACCGTCGCCGCTGTGGGGAGAAAAGCCGCTTGCTGGCAATGACTTCGGGATGACGATCGGTGAATGCGTCCACTGCGCGGTGGTGGTAGAGCCCTTCCCTGACTCTGGGCGGCAGGTCCCCTGGCGCAACGCCGCGGGCGAAATCACCGAGCAGGCTACCAACGCGGGCCTGGGGGTTGTTCGGTGCAAGAAAGAGGTGGGCGAGATGATTCAAGTCGGCTCCTGGAATTCTGGCGGTAATCAGGCGACCCCGCCAGAAAACCAGGCCCGGAATCAACCGGTTCAGAAGCTGAAAGTTACCCCTAGCCCAAGGCCATCAACGGTGGCGCCATTTTTGTCATAGTAACGCATGTATTCCAGGTTACCAGCCACTTCCGGTGTAAGCTCGACATTGACGCCGGCGCCGTACGAAAAGTCGCTTTCATCCTCGGTTGTTGTGCCCAGCGGGGACTGCGCCTCCAGCTCAATACGGGTGAAACCGAAAATCAGATACGGTGTGGCCGGAGACTCGTTAGCCAGGTTAAGCGTGGCGTAGCCTCCGAAGAAATTGTCCAGAGAATAGTCAACGCCATCTATGCGGTCGTCGTCCACACCAAAGCCAGCCCGGGCCTCCAGGCCAAAGAACGGCGAAACCAGACCTCCTACTTTGGCGGAAAGTGCGCCAACATCCACCTCGTCACGGCCGCTTTCGATGTCGATAAAACTGTAGTTAAGGCCCGCGTAAAGGCTGCCGCCGCCGGATTTGTACATGTCGGCGGTCGCAGACTGGGAAACGGCCAGCGCAGAAACCGAGGCAAGGCCTAACATCAGTGCAATTGGCTTCTTCATGATCAATACTCCTATTGGTTTTATAACCACACTCATTTACGGAAGTTGCATCAGGCTGACGATAAACACCAGAGGTGGGATCCCGATTTACGCAGAATTTACAGTGATTTAATTTCCCTGTAAGACCCTGACACCTCGGGGGTTCTACCTTGCGAAAGCGCTATGCCGCCTGTATTCTGTCGCGATCTCTTTGTTCAGCCGGTTTGAGCATCCTTTGAGAAACCTGAACCCCGTCATCTTCATCATCAGCGTCATGTTCATACTTTTGAGTATTTTCATGACCTTGCCAGTGCTTCTTCTGGCGAATTCTCAAGCTCCGAACGCCCTGGCGTTTGCGGAGTCCGCAGCTATCTGTTTCGGGGTTGGCTTACTGGGCATACTGGCGACTTACCGCCAGGCCCGGGATCTCAAGCCTCGCTACATGTTTGTGCTGACTGTTTCCAGCTGGTTCATCATTGCCCTGCTATCATCTCTGCCGTTCTACCTCAGTGACCTGGGGCTCACCCTGGGAGAAGCCTTTTTCGAAGGGACTTCGGGCATCACCACCACAGGCGCTACCGTCCTTACCGGCCTCGATTCGATGGATCAGGATTTGTTGCTCTGGCGCTCGGTGCTGCAATGGATTGGCGGCATTGGGATTATCGGCATGTTCGTAGCGGTACTTCCGTTTCTTCGTGTTGGCGGTATGCGGCTGTTCGCAACGGAGTCATCGGAGTGGACGGACAAGGCTCTCCCGCGGATGAAAACTCTCAGTCGCGGCTTGCTACTGGTATACGTGGTGTTTTCTGTGTTGGCGGTAACCACCTACTGGTTTTCAGGGATGAGCCTGTTTGACGCCTTCAACCACGGTCTGACGAGTATTGCCACCGGCGGTTTTTCCACCTCTGACATGTCGATGGCCAAGTTCGATTCCAACCTTATTTTGCTGGAAGCGACCTTTTTCATGATGATAGGAAGCATGCCCTTCTTCCTGTTTGTACGGGAGATGCATGGTCAGCGCGGTGCGCTGTTCCGGGATCAGCAGGTACGTCTGTTTGTTACCATTCTACTGGTGGTTCCTGCGCTGCTGACCTTGTACCGGTGGTATGTATCGCCGACCGGGTTCGACCTGATCAACGGCTACGTTTCCACGCTCTTCAATGTCACCTCTGTTGTAACAACAACCGGATACGCATCGGAGGATTACACCGCCTGGGGGCCACTGGCGTTTGTATTGTTTTTCTTCCTGATGTTTATCGGCGGATGTTCCGGCTCAACTGCAGGAGGAATGAAAGTTTTTCGCTTCCAGCTGTCATTGATTGTCCTGCGGGAGCAGTTAATGCGCCTTCTGCACCCGAGGGCTGTTTTTACCCGTAACTACAACGGACGTGCTGTGAGCGACGAGATCATTTCCTCAATGATCGCTTACAGCTTTATTTTCCTGCTGTGCCTGCTGATCATCACGGTTGCATTGGCTGCAATGCAGCTGGATTTTGTCACCAGCCTCTCCGGTGCCCTGACCGCTCTGACTAACGTGGGGCCCGCACTTGGCGACACTATCGGTCCGGCAGGCACTTTTGCGCCATTACCCGAAGCAGCAAAATGGATTCTGTCGGTAGGTATGCTGATGGGGCGTCTTGAGATTCTCAGTGTGGTGATTGTCCTTTCACCCGCATTCTGGCGCAGCTGATATTTATTTCAGCCAGAGTACGGCAGAGCTCTCAAGCGGAAGATTCAGTCGTTCATCCTTCACCCGCAGGCGCGGGGTGTAATGTCCTTCCGGTCGTGATGCTACCGTGCACTCGTACAAGTAACTGCGGTCCGATCCGGCGAGAGGATGTTTCAGTGCCATTTCGGTGATACATCTCGGCCCGTATTCAGAACAGTCTGCTACCAGTTCCACTGCAATTCGCTGCTCTGCGATGCCATCCAGATAGACCTCTACCGCGAATGTCTGGCTGCCATCCGACTCACTGGCACTGAAGGCACTGAACCTCAACCTGGGCCAGTGCATGTTGATTTCCTGATGATCAGAAACGATTTTTGCTGCGGTTGACGGGTCCCGTTGTTTCCCCTGTTCAGTCATTGGCACATAGAACTTCTCGACGTACTCGCGCACCATCCGACTGGCTGAATAAGTCGCAGTCAGCTGATCCATGCTGGCCCGGATCCGTCGCAGCCAATGCCTGGGAAGGCCCTGATCATCCACGTCGTAGAACGCTGGAATGACATCGTTCGCCAAAAGATCAAAGAGTTCCCGGGTGTCCGAGTTGTCGTGTTCGCCTGAGCTGCCAAGTTCCTCGAATGTGGCACCCGGGCGAATGGCCCAACCTACCTCTGTGTTCCATGCCTCGGCCCACCAGCCATCATACTGGGAAAGGTTCAGGCCACCATTAACCAGTACTTTCATGCCACTGGTGCCACAGGCTTCCCACGGATGCCTGGGGCAATTCAGCCATACATCCACGCCCTGAATAAGCTGGCTTGCAACACCAAGATCATAGTCTTCTATAAAAACCACTTTGCCCTCGACATCCGGACGACGGGAGAAGGCCTTCCATTGCCGGATAATGTCTTTGCCCCGCTGGTCATAAGGGTGCGCCTTGCCAGCGAGAACAATCTGCACAGGCTGGTCACGGCTCGCCAGCAAATCGAGAAGCCTCTGTTGATCTTTGAGTAACAGGTCCGGACGTTTGTATTCGGTGAAGCGCCTGGCGAAACCCAGGGTGAGGGTTTCATTGTCCAGCAACAGCCCGCAGGCCGCGGCATGGTTATTACCCGGTTTCTGTTCACAATGCTGGCTGGCCAGCCGTCCCCGCAGGTAGTGCACCAGTCGGCTGCGCTGCAGCCTGCGCATTTTCCAAAGGTCGTCGTCTGATATTCCGGCCATTGGACATGAAGCCTGTAACGGACGCCGCCATCGGTCTTTTCCGCAAGCCTGGGTCCAGATTGCATCGGATTCCGGAGAATCCCAGCTCGGCGTATGCACACCATTGGTGACAAACTCCGCGGGAATATCGTCGGCAGGCCAGCGGGGGAAAATCGGCTGGAAGATAGTCTGTGAGACTTTCTGATGGATACGGCTGACCGCGTTCATCCGCGCGCTCATATTCAACGCCATAAACGCCATATTGAGGCTCGGCTCGCCTGTTTTAATCTTGTCCAAAGCGCTCTGGCTGCCCAGCTTTATTAGTTCCTCAACAGTAAGATCCCTGGGTTCCAGCCAGGGAGTCAGGTATAGCCGCAGCAATGGCAGGGAAAAATGGTCGAAACCGGATGCAACCGAAGTGTGAGTGGTAAACAGGTTGGTTGCCCGGGTAGCGGTGCGGGCGGTCTGAAAATCGGTATTGTGCTTGTCCTGCCAGCTGAAAGCTCTCTCTATCAGCGCCAGTGCGCAGTGTCCTTCATTGAGGTGGCAAACGGCGGGCTCGGCCCCCAACTGGTTTAATAAACGCCAGCCGCCGATTCCCAGGACCATCTCCTGTTGCAGACGCTTTTCCGGATCACCGGTATAAAGCTCACTGGTTATCCCCCGGTCTCCGGGTTCATTACGCGGGTCGTTACTGTCCAGCAGCAGCAGTTTGCAGCGGCCTACTTGTGCCACCCAGGCCCGTAACCGCACAGGTCGGCCCGGGAAAGGAACAACCACCCTCACCCACTCGCCGTCGTCGTCCCTGAGTGGCGAAACCGGGAGCATTGTCGGGTCGTTATACGGGTAAAATTCCAGTTGTTCTCCATCGGTGCTGATGGCCTGACGAAAATATCCTTGCTGATATAGCAATCCAATCGCAGTGACCGGTATACCGAGATCACTGGCTGTCTTGAGGTAGTCGCCTGCCAGGATACCCAGGCCACCGCTGTATAGCGGCAGAGACTCACTGATTCCGTATTCCATACAGAAATACGCAACACCCTGGCCCAGATCGCCCGGGCAATCGTCCGAATACCAGGTATTGGCGTGCAAGAATTCGTTATGGGCTGCGATCTGTTCCTGATAACGTTTCTGGAAGGCGGGATCCGCTGCCAGCTCTTCCAGCCTGTCGCCGGAAACGCTGTTCAGAACCAGCCAGGCATTACGGGTAGCGTTCCAGGTCTCATTATCAAGGGCGTACCACAGGTCATCACTGCCATGATGCCAGGTCCACCGCAGGTCCAGTGCCAGCTGAAACAGCCCATTCAGGGACTCTGGCAAAAAACGCGGTGTGTAGGCTGTTGGAGTCACAGATGAGGCCCGGTCAGTTTCTTGGCCACATCAACGAGCGGTGTAACCGCCATCAATGACCAGCTCACTGCCGGTCACAAACTTCGATTCGTCCGAGGCGAGATACACTACGCCCCAGGCAATATCATCCGGTTCTCCCATGTGTCCTACCGGGTGCAGGGCAGCCGTTGCCGCCTTGGCTTTTTCAAGGTCTATGCCGGTGGTTTTCAGGTGCCCCTCAACCATCGGTGTCCAGATAAATCCGGGATGGATGGAGTTTGCGCGGATATTTTCAGTGGCATAAAGCATGGCGTCGGTTTTGGTCATCAGCCGCACAGCTCCTTTAGAGGCGTGATAGGGTGGAATATCCGGCGCGCTCACCAGGCCGTAGATAGACGACAGGTTGATGATGCTGCCAACGCCTGCCTTTTTCATATGCGGAATGGCGTGTTTGGTGCAGAAGAACACCCCTTTCACGTTCACATTCTGCACAACGTCCCACTCTTCTTCAGTAAGTTCATGGGTGGGTTTGTTAGGGCCAGAGATCCCGGCATTGTTGACGAGCACAGTCAGGCTGCCGAAGGTATCTGCCACTTTGTCCAGTACCTGTTTGACTTCGTGCTCCCGGCTGACATCGCAGTGCCAGTAGCCAGCCTCGAGACCACGATCTGTCAACTGACCAGCAAGGGTTTCGCCATCCTGATCGCGACAATCAAGAATGGCTACGGCAGCGCCCTCTTCTGCCATGCGAATGACAGTCGCCGCCCCGATGCCCACCGCCCCGCCGGTAACAGCTGCAACCTTACTTTTCAGTCTTTCCATCGGAATCTTCCTTCAAGTGTCAGTAAGCTTGTCGGCGGACGGGAAAATGGCTCATGGGCCTGTAATGTTTTTTCAGCCACTGCATGAGTGAAGAGACAGTGAAGCCGTCGTTCTCAACCCCTTCAAAATCAACGCCAAGGCCATTGTCTGACTTGCGAACAACATGTGCTTTCAGTCGCCGGAATTGTGTTTCCTGTTTGTCGGGAAAGCGAAACTCGAGCTCCAGTGTCTGGTTCAGTTGAACATCGGTGTAGTCTGTAGCAATGAATAGCCCTCGTTTTGAGGCGTCCCGGATCTGACCGGTTGCTACGGGCATCCCACGTTTGTATACCAGCAGCCCAAGCTTGCCCTCTACGCGTTTGCTGAGTCTGTGTTCCATGTCTTCCCCCATGACTCATAAAAAACCCCAATTTTTATACTGCCTGGTACTTATAGCGGAGTATTGCTTACCTCTTTTTGATACTGGTCAATAATTGCACAGACTTCACGATGACCGCCCATGACGCTGCGCGGATTCAGCGATTATTTTTGATAGGCCTTTCCTGCAAAGATTCCAGTCAAGCTGCCAAACCCAATTGTTGACTACGGTTCCGGGTGTGTTGAATCTGGCCTCTGTTCCCAGCCCCATAAAATCCTGCATGGGAACAATAGCCAGGGAGCAGACCGACCGGAAAGCGGCTTCGATAACCGGCCAGGGCATCGTCTCCCCCGAATCCCCCAGGTAAGCGTTAACGTATTGCCGTGTGTGATCATCCAGGCTCTGGTACCAGCCAAGGGTGGTGTCGTTGTCATGGGTTCCGGTATACACAAGGTCCCCGGAACGGTGATTGTGCAAAAGATGCGGGTTGTTCGGGCTGCCATCAAACCCGAACTGCATGACCGTCATCCCGGGCAAACGGAACCGTTTACGCAACTCCTCTACATCGTCGCCGATAATACCCAGGTTTTCGGCCACTAACGGCAAGTCAGGAAACCGGTTGAAACACGCCTCAAGAAAGTGGTCTCCCGGGCCCGGGACCCAGTAACCATACCTGGGTTCCGGTGTTGCTGAGGGAATCTCCCAATAGGCCTGCAGTCCGCGAAAATGGTCGATGCGGATCAGGTCAAACAGATGGCGCTGGCTTTCGAGCCGTTCCAGCCACCACCGGTACCCCTCAAGGGCCATAGCCTCCCAGTTATAGAGCGGATTGCCCCAGTGCTGGCCGTCAGGAGAAAAATAATCGGGCGGAACGCCGGCAACCACAGTGGGCTGGCCCTGGTGATCGAGCTTGAACAGGTGCCGGTTGGCCCAGACATCTGCACTGTCGTGGGCTACGAAAATGGGGATGTCGCCGAACAGTAATACGCCGCTACTGCGGGCATAGTCACGCAGGGCCTGCCACTGATAATGGAACAGAAATTGCTCGAAGCGAATCCTTGCGAGCCTTGTCTGATTCTGGTCAACAAAAGCCCGCAATGTGCCGGTATCACGATCTCTGAGTGACTCGGGCCACTGAAGCCAGCCTGGAGATGCCTGAAGCTCCCGAATGCCACAGAAAAGGCAGAAATCATCCAGCCAGTAACCGTTGGTTTCGCGGAAATGTTGATAACCACCCTGGTCAAATCCGTTCTGCCCCTTTCCCTGGTTGTTAAAAAATCGTCCGGCTGCCAGGGTCAGCAGCTGAGTGCGGGTTTCAGGCGCAGGCTGTACCAGTTCCTGATCTGTCAGCAGGCCTTCTTCCATAAGCTCTGACAAGTCGATAAAGTGCGGATTGCCGGCGTGGGCACTGAGTGACTGGTAAGGTGACAGGTCCGGATGAGTTGGCCCGAGGGGCAGCGTTTGCCAGATACTCAGCCCGCTTTCGGCCATAAAATCAACAAAAGTACGGGCGCTGGCACCGAGAACACCCCAGGGC
This sequence comes from Marinobacter sp. ATCH36, assembly GCF_023555055.1. Lineage (GTDB taxonomy): Bacteria > Pseudomonadota > Gammaproteobacteria > Pseudomonadales > Oleiphilaceae > Marinobacter. The sequence continues at coordinate 173,827 of NZ_JAMJPL010000003.1, read as the reverse complement.
CCGGGCAGGCAGGTTGGATGCAGCAAAACACCCGCACGGCGGTTGCTGAGCAGGTCGTCTTTGGTACCTGAAGTCATGCCAGGCTATCCGCTTCATGCCCGGGCCGCATGGTGCCACCTCGCGCCGGTTCGCCACTGCCCTGGCTCAACTGCTGGAATACCGACGGCGGTGCCGGATAACCGATCATCTCGTAAAGGTTTACCAGGTGACGGCGGTACAGATGCTCGAAATCGCGGACGATCTGGGCCGGATTGTAATCTCCGAACCACCAAAACCAGTCCGAGCCTTCGCAGATTGCCAATTGTTTTTCTGCAGACTCTCTCTGTTCTGCATTCAGACTGCCGTTATCCATCACCCGGTCAAAATGAATCTTTGCCTCACACAGCAGATCCCAGGCACGGTTTTTATCCGGGTCGCCAATCCAGGTGGAAAAGGTGCCATAAATCCAGCTTCCAGCCACCAGATGGGGCAGCCGAACCGGTTCAATGTCTGGGAGTGCAACCAGATCGCTATAGGTCGTCAATTTCAGCCTTGGGTGGTTCGCCAGTACCCGATACAACTCGTCCAGAAAGTGAAAACCATTCTGGGGGTAATATTCCCAGGCATTTTCCCCATCCATGATCACGGAAATTACTCGGCGCGGCAGACCTTTGCCCTGTTTTGCGATGTTCTCCATGTGATGAACCAGGTCGCCAACTGCATCTTTGGCGTGCCAGTCGGCATAGGTAAAGCCAATCAGGTCAGACAGCCCGTCATCACGGAAAAAAACCGTCACCGGACATTCGCCAAAGGTATATGGCTGATGGATTCCCGAATCCGGCAGTTCCGGATTCTGCTCTCTGGCAAGATTCAGGCTGTTGTGAACCACTGAATCACCACTGGCGGTCCAATGGAAGCTGTGTTCACTGAGAACACCCAGTGTGGCCTGACTTAGCCCCCCTTCGGAAGCCCAGCAGCCGGTGGGTTCGATACCAAAAAATCGTTGAAAAACCGCTTTCGCCTGCAGCAGTTGCCACCCAGACCGCGCGCTTCCTTCGGGGTACTGTTTGTGTGCGGGGAGGACTATCTCCGGCAGCGCTTCCCGGGCGGATTCCAGTTCCAGAAGCAATGGCAGCATGGCGTGTGTATACGGGCTGACAGACAGCTCTACCTGCCCTTTCTCAGCCAGGTGCCGGTATCTGGGCCCGATACCGGACAGTACATCGAAAATAACATCCAGCAAGGCACGGCGGTCGTCCATCGTAAATTGATGGCCTTTTTCCTGAAGGCTTTGAATGCAGTGGTTGTCACGGCGAATGGTCTCGCCCATCCAGCCCAGGTGATACCAGACCAGAAGATCTGAAAGAAATTGGCTGGAGATGTACCTCTGCAATTCTGGTTTTTTCCGGTAGACATTGGCCAGCTCTGCCAGTTGTGCAAAGGCTGGGAAGCGCTTGATGATCCGGTCGGCATTGGCGCGCAGGCATTTCTCCATCAGCACCAGGAAAGCTGGCGTGTTGGTTTCCGGCAAAACATCTGCCACCAGAGCGGCCAGCAGTGGATCGCCGATCTCCCCCGACCCATGGCGCCAACGTTCAATCTGTACCAGGTAGACTTCAATCTGCTCAAGCAGTACCGGGGCAAAGTTCACCACGGCCCTTGCCTGGGGCTCATGCTCCAGGTGCGCGGCCATATCGCTGTAATCCTTGATGGTGTGCAAATAAACCCAGGGAAACAGGAACTGCCCGGTACGCATGTCCTGGTAGGAAGGCTGGTGCATGTGCCAGCACAGCACGACCGGGGTTTTGGTGTCAGAGGCCATGAGGATAATCCTGCCCGAGCATCTCGGGGGTGATGAGCACAACACCCTTCGGCGAAACGTAAAACCGCTTTTGGTCTTCTGCCGCATCCAAACCTATTCGTGAGCCCTTTGGAATGCGGCAGCCACGGTCGATCAGGGCATTGCGTATGTGGCAGTGGCGACCAATCTCTACATCGGGATAAATCACCGAGTCTGAGATGTCAGTGAAAGAATGAACCCTGACTTGCGAGAAAAGAAGGGAATGTTTCACCACCGCACCGGAAACAATACAGCCTCCAGCCACCATGGAATCCACTGCCATTCCGCGGCGATTCTCATCATCAAATATAAACTTTGCGGGGGGTAACTGTTCCTGGTAGGTCCATATCGGCCAGTCAGAATCGTATAGATTCAGTTCAGGGCTGATGCCGATCAGTTCCAGATTGGCTTGCCAGAGCGCGTCGATGGTTCCCACGTCTCGCCAATAGGCAGGTTTGTTCAGCACCGGATCCTGGAAAGGAAAGGCCACAACACGCAAACGCTTGATCACAGAAGGAATAATATCCTTGCCAAAATCGTGGGTGGAGTCGCCATCCATCTGGTGATCGCGCATCAGCTCATCGAACAGCACCTGGGTGCTGAACACGTAGATGCCCATGGATGCCAATGCCTTTCCGGGACGGCCGGGCATAGGCTTGGGGTTCTCCGGCTTTTCAACAAACTCGGTAATCCGGAGATCCTCATCCACCGACATCACGCCAAATGCAGAGGCTTCGTCGACAGGAACTTCGATGCAGCCAACGGTTATATCGGCGTCATTCTCAACATGTGCGGCCAACATGGTGCCATAGTCCATCTTGTAGACATGGTCGCCGGCCAGAATCAGGACGTATTCCGGGGTGTGGCTGCGGATGATGTCGAGGTTTTGCAAAACGGCATCTGCCGTGCCCTCGTACCAGGAGGTTTCGATGCGCTGCTGCGCCGGCAACAGCTCGACAAATTCATCCAGCTCACCGCGCAGAAATCCCCAGCCCCGCTGAATGTGGCGGATCAGCGAATGGGATTTGTACTGGGTGATCACACCTACCTGACCGATACCGGAATTGATGCAGTTAGAGAGGGGAAAATCGATGATGCGGAACTTACCGCCAAAAGGCACGGCCGGCTTGGCGCGCCACTTGGTGAGATCATGAAGGCGGGAACCTCGCCCCCCGGCAAGAACCAGTGCGAGTGTTTGACGAGTAAGACGGCTGACAAAACGCTTGGCTGTTTGCATAGCTGCTTCCCTGAAGAAACTCTTTCCCTGTGACCTGCTCTTTTATCGAGGGTTCGCCATACTTTTGACGGCATAAACTATATTAGAACACTATCATGGAATTATGACGTAAACTTGTTCTGGGTCATTTTTCAAACAGCCCCTGTAACGTCCAATGGAAGCCAGTCTGGTCAGGAAAAGCACGGTCTATGGACAGTCCAACGCTCAGCGAATTCGACCTTCACCTTTTTGCTGAAGGCCGACATTGGCACATCTACAACGTTCTGGGGGCTCACGCCTGCAAAAGCCGGGGTGTTGAAGGGGTTCGATTTGCAGTCTGGGCTCCACATGCACGGGCCCTTAGCGTTGTCGGGGATTTCAATGACTGGAATGCCGGCACTCACCCGATGAAGCTCCATGAAGGTACTGGTGTCTGGTCATGCTTTGTACCGGGCATCGGTAGCGGAAACCTTTACAAATTCTCGATTACCACCGATACAGGCCGGGAGTTGTTAAAAACAGATCCTTACGGTCAGGCCTTTGAACTGAGGCCCGCTACCGCAGCGGTGGTAACTGAGCGCGGCCATTTTTGCTGGAATGATGGTGACTGGCTGGCCCGCCGTGGCCGATGGAACTGGCAGGACTCCCCTGTTTCAATTTACGAAGTCCATGCCGCTTCTTGGCGCCACCACGGCTCTGGCCGCTGGCTGACCTATCGCGAGCTTGCCGATCAGCTGATTCCCTACGTGCTGGAACTGGGTTTTACCCATATCGAGCTGTTACCAGTGACTGAACACCCACTGGACGAATCCTGGGGCTATCAGACCACCGGCTACTACGCACCGACCAGCCGCTTTGGCACACCAGACGACCTTCGCTACCTGGTGAACGAGTGTCATCGACACAACATCGGCGTAATCCTTGATTGGGTTCCCGGGCACTTCCCCACAGACGAGCACGCCCTGGCCCGGTTTGATGGCAGTGCGCTTTATGAGCATGAAGACCCCCGTAAGGGTCGACATCAGGACTGGGGCACGCTGATTTACAACTACGGCCGTCATGAAGTGCGGAACTTCCTGATTGGCAGTGCCCTGTTCTGGCTGGATGCATTTCACATCGATGGCTTGCGGGTGGATGCTGTGGCATCGATGCTCTATCTCAATTACTCCCGCAAAGAAGGAGAGTGGGTACCCAATGTCCACGGTGGCCATGAGAATCTGGAAGCCATCGGGTTTTTGCAGGAGCTGAACCGTGTCTGCCAGAGCCGTTTTCCGGGAACCCTGGTCTGTGCCGAGGAATCCACATCCTGGCCGCGGGTCACACGTCCACCGGAAATCGGAGGCCTTGGCTTCAACCTGAAATGGAACATGGGATGGATGCACGACACCCTGGATTACCTGCAACAGGATCCTGTCTACCGCCAATACCACCACGATAAGCTGACCTTTGGCCTGATCTACGCATTTTCCGAGAACTTTTTACTGCCTCTTTCCCACGACGAAGTCGTGCATGGCAAAGGCAGCCTGATCAATAAAATGGCCGGGGACGAGTGGCAGCAGCAGGCTTCATTACGTCTACTGCTCACCTATATGTATGGTTACCCAGGCGCCAAATTGCTGTTCATGGGCGGTGAGTTCGGCCAACGTCGGGAATGGAGTGAGTCCAGGGAGCTTGACTGGTCGTTGCTTGTTAATACCGGGCACCAGGGTATCAAGCGACTGGTCCAGGACCTGAACGGCATTTACCGGCGGGAAGTATCGTTACACGGCGAGTCCTTCCGGCCTGAAGGGTTTGAATGGATTGACTGCCACGATTCGCCCCAGTCGGTGATCAGCTTTGTGCGCACGGCAAAGGGCGAAAGCTCCGTCATTGTGGTGAATTTCACGCCCATGCCACGGAATCATTATCGCATCGGGCTGCCCCAGGGCGGTCACTGGCGGGAAATATTCAATTCAGATTCCGAATATTATGGTGGCAGTAACCTTGGCAACCCCTACCCCATGGCGGCGGATGAACAACCCTGGATGAACCGGAACTGGTCACTGGAGCTGACCCTGCCACCGCTAGGCGCAATTGTGCTGAGGCCAGCGCTATGATCCGTGTTCTGTTTGCGACCAGTGAAGTCTATCCACTGGTAAAGACCGGTGGCCTTGCTGATGTATCCGCAAGCCTGCCAGAAGCGCTCTGCAGACTGGAACACGACGTCCAGATTCTGCTGCCGGGATACCCTGCGGCCATCAAAGCCGCCCGAGAAGCCGGCTCTCGCAGGAAGTCCCGGTTCAGAATCGGTCAATACGAAGTCAGCCTCTGGCAGACACGGCTTCCGGGAACGGCGGTTACGCTCTGGCTGGTCGACTGCCCGCCATTATTCGAGCGGCATGGGAACCCCTATCAGAACGAAAAAGGAGAGGACTGGTGGGATAATGCCCACCGGTTCGAACTGTTTGGAAAAGTCGGCGCCATGATGGCCGTAGGTGAAGCCGGGATCAGTTGGCGGCCTGACGTGGTCCATTGCAACGATTGGCAGACCGGCCTGATCCCGGTATTCCTGGAGCACTATCCCCATAGGCCCGGCACGGTATTTACCATTCACAACCTTGCGTATCAGGGCATCTTCTCACAGGAAACTTTCCGCGCACTGGGTTTGCCTGATTCACTCTGGCGCTGGGACCAACTGGAATTTTACGGACAGCTGTCCTTTATCAAGGGCGGACTTGTTTTCAGCGATCGCATTACCACCGTCAGCCCGGAATATGCCCGGGAAATTCAGACCCCGGAATTCGGTAATGGGCTTGATGGTGTTCTCAGGCACCGTGCGAACTGGCTAACCGGTATTCTGAATGGAATTGATACTCGAGTGTGGAACCCTGAGGTGGATCCCGAGCTGTCGTTCCACTACGGGCGCGATCACCTGAAAAACAAGGCCCAATGTCAGGCCCTTCTTCAGCAGGAACTTGGTCTTGAGGTTAACGGTGGCCCGCTGCTGGGTTTCATCGGCCGTCTGGTGGAACAAAAAGGCGTGGATTGGCTGATTGCGGTGATGCCGGAGTTACTGGATCGCGGTTGTCAGTTCGTATTGCTCGGCTCCGGAGAGGCACGTTACGAAGAGCCCTTAAAGCTTCTGGCGCGGCAATGGCCGGGTCAATTGTCCCTGACATTGGGTTACGACGAAGGGCTTTCCCATCGCATTACCGCCGGATGCGACATTTTCCTGATGCCCTCCCGGTTCGAGCCTTGTGGCTTGAACCAGATGTACAGCCTGCGCTATGGCACGATTCCGGTGGTACATGCGGTTGGGGGGCTGTCAGACACCGTAAATGATCCTCTGGAGGCTGGCACTGGCAAAGCTAACGGTTTCCGGTTTATCAAGGACGATGAGCACGCCCTGCTGGCAGCGATAAACCGGGCATTGGAGTGTTTCATACATAGAAAATCATGGCGCCGGCTTCAGGAAAACGGGATGGCTGCGGACTACTCCTGGAAACAGCGCGCCCGAAGCTATGCTGATCTTTATAAAAGCATTCTTAAAGAGCGTGACATCTAACGGCTGGAACAGTGTGAGCGCGTGCCCGCGCGGAGGCAATCGACATGCATAAAGCAACCGAATTCCGACTTGAGGCCCATCCGCAAATTCCAGAGGCCCTCGAACGCCTCGAAGAGTTGGCCAACGACCTGTTTTACAGCTGGGATCACGGGGTCAGGAGCCTGTTCGCCCGCATCGATCTGCGGCTATGGCAGAAAGTGGAACATAATCCGAAGCTGTTTCTGCGGCGTGTTGCCCAGGACCGCCTGGATGAAGCAGCAGAAGACCGGGCTTTCCTGGCCGAGTACCGGCAGGTGCTGAGCAGTTACGATGCCTACCTGGAAGCGGGCCCAGGGCCGGAAGTCACCGAAAAACTGGACCCGGAAACCACACTGGTAGCCTATTTCTGCGCCGAGTTCGGCTTTCACGAAAGCTTTCCGATCTATTCCGGCGGGCTTGGCATTCTGGCGGGAGATCACTGCAAGGCTGCAAGCGACCTCGCCCTGCCCTTCGTGGCGATCGGATTGCTTTACCAGCAGGGATATTTCATCCAGAGCATTGACGCCCTTGGCCATCAGATTGCCCGGTATCAGTCCCACTCCAGTGACAAACTGCCCATCACGCCCGTTGAACAGGACGGTGAGGTGCTGAAAGTATCTGTGCCTTTCCCGGACCGCGACATAGTGGCGCGGGTATGGGAAGCCAGGGTTGGTCATATCCGTTTGTACCTGCTCGACAGTCACACCGAGGAGAACTCTCCTGAAGACCAGGAGCTGACGCTGCAGCTCTATGGCGGCGACGAGACCACCCGGATTGGTCAGGAGATGCTGCTTGGCATCGGCGGAACGCGGGTGCTGGAGTTGTTGGGCCTGGTACCGACGGCGTGGCACATCAACGAAGGCCATGCGGCATTCCAGATACTCGAACGTTGCCGCCAGACCATGGCCGGAGGATTGACCTTTGAGGCTGCCCTGGAGGCTGTTGCCGGCGCGACGCTGTTCACCACCCATACGCCCGTGGCTGCAGGCCATGATATTTTTCCAAAAAATCTGGTCCAGCATGCCATGGGCAGGTATCTGGAGGAGTCCGGGCTGGACTTTGAAAAAGTATTTGCGCTGGGTGCCAACAACGGTGGTGAGACCTTCAACATGACTGGCCTTGGCCTGCGTGGCTCCCGGTTCCACAACGGCGTCAGCCGGATTCACGGCGGTGTAGCCTCTCGCATGGAAGGTGGTATCTGGCCACAGGTGCCACCAGAGGAAAACCCGATCGGTTACATCACCAACGGTGTACATGTACCAACCTTTCTGGCGCCGGAATGGTCCAGCCTTTTCGATATCCAGGCCCCGACGTGGAAGAGTGAACTGCGAAACCCTGCATTCTGGGAATTCATCGACCAGATTCCGGATTATCACTACTGGAGCGTCCACAAGGCGCTCAAGCAGCAAATGGGTGAATTCATTGTTCGTCGCCTGAAGCGCCAGCATAAACGTAACGGCACCGGCCACTCCGTCACTGACCGGATGACCCGGCCTTTGATCTCCGCGGAGCAAGACACCCTGGTGATCGGTTTTGCCCGACGGTTTGCCACCTACAAACGCGCCACTCTGATCTTTTCCGATCTTGACCGTCTGGAACGCATTCTGACCAATCCGGACCGCACGGTCGTGCTGGTATTTGCGGGTAAGGCGCACCCACAGGACAAGCCCGGCCAACAGCTGATTAAAGTCATCCATGATTTATCCATGCACCCATCCCTGATGGGGCACCTGATACTTCTCGAAGACTACGACCAGGCGATGGCAAGGCGCCTGCTCAGCGGTGTTGATGTCTGGCTCAACACACCGGAATACCCCAAAGAAGCAAGCGGAACCTCCGGCGAAAAGGCAGCGCTGAATGGCGCCCTGAATCTGAGCGTGCTTGACGGCTGGTGGGGGGAAGGTTACGACGGCAAGAACGGCTGGGCTATTCCGCCGCGCGATACTCAACTTGATCCGGAATTCCGTAATGAAGAGGAAGCCCGCGACCTGATTGATCTACTGGAATTCGACGTGGTCCCGCTGTATTACGAGCGCGCCTCTCAAGGCTACTCCAAGGGTTGGGTCAAACGCTCCAAAGCGTCCATGAAAACGATTACGCCACGATTCAACAGCCAGCGAATGGTGATGGATTACGTCACCAACTACTACCAGACCGCATCCAGCCAGGGCGCCAGACTGATGGCCGATGGCGGCGAGCTGGCGATCGAGCTGTCACAGTGGAAAGCGAGAGTGAGGGACGCCTGGCCCGGGGTTGAGCTAAGCGTTGTCGGATGTGTGGAGTCTGCCTGCCCCTACGATGGCGCGGTGGAACTCCGGGTAGAGGCGTTGCTCAATGGTCTGAGCGCTGACGATGTGCGGGTGGAGTGTCTGGTCAGCCCGGAATGTACAGGCACCCATAAGACACCCGGCCCCGCAAGCTTTTTCCTGGAACAGGAAAGCGAAGCTGATGGCCGAACCGTCTTCGCCACGCAGGTTCAACCCTCCTATCCCGGGCTTCAGACGCTAAGGCTCAGAATGTATCCCTACCATGACGCGCTCACACACCCTTTGGAGATGGGCGCGATGCTCTGGGTCTGAATCCGGGTGTGGCAACAGGTTAGAGAAGATGTTTGCGGAGGAAGCCGCCGATATCCTGTACCTCTTCCAGGCAAACACTGTGCTCCATCGGGAATGTTCGATATGAAGGATCGAAGCCAAGTTCCTTCAGCTTTTCCACACTCTGCCGGCCGAGAGATTCCGGCACCATGGGGTCATGCGTTCCATGGTAGATGTTGATGGGGATACCACGGTTGGCGTCGGAAACCTGTACGGTTTTCGCGGTCGCAAAGTAGGTAGACAGCGCCAGAATACCGCCCAGCCGCTTCGGGTAGCTCAGCCCAAGCTCGTAGGCAACGGCGCCGCCCTGAGAAAAACCAGCGATAACAATGTTTTCGCTGTTTATACCGCGCTCAATTTCCCGGTCCACCAGCTTGCCAACAGCATCTGACGAAGCCATCAACTGATCGGTATCCACTATACGGTCGATGTCCATCGCCTTGATGTCGTACCAGGCCGGCATGGTCATGCCGCCATTGATGGTCACCGGCATGTTGGGCGCATGGGGAAAAATAAAACGGACCGCAGCATTTTCCGGTAAACCGAGTTCCGGCACGACTGGCTCAAAATCGTGGCCACTGGCACCAAGGCCATGAAGCCAGATCACCGCTGCGGTAGGGTTAGGTTTGGTTTCCAGTTCAATGTATTGAAGTTGTTGCACAAATTACCTCGGGTATCAGGAATGTTCCGTTGGTGAATCCGGTTTACCATTGTGCGCTTCAAGCGCTGTCACTACCGGATTGGCATACATGTCCAGCACGTAGGGACGAATGGCCGGGTCGCACGCGTCCAGCCTGCGCTCCATTTCTGCCTCGGCTGCTTCTATCTCGGCTGGTGACCAGGCTTCCGCCGTCACCACTGCGTCACTCACAGAATCCCTCGTGGCGTGCGATTCGGGATGAATTCCCCTCTGCTGATACGCCACCAGATTCGACGTATGCAGGTGATAGTTGGCGTGCATCTCACGGTCTATCCGCGCTGAAAGGTCCTTCGGGTTGTCCTCAGCGTTTGCGATGGGAGCACCGAAATGCACGTGCACGTGCCCCTTGAACCCGGTCAGCCCCTTCATGATCTGATCAGTGTCCTCACCTTCCCTTTTGATGTACTCGCCTGTCCGCGCACGAGTCTCCAATGCGCGAGCCTTGTCCACATCGCAGGGGTCGTACTCATAGGCGATGGATACCGGAACGATATGAAGCCGGTTCATGGCCTCACCAAATGCCAGCCCACTCTTTTTCTTGCTCATGTAGAACATCTTGATAATGGCTGGGTCGGTAAAATCCAGGCCGTTCTTAGCGCGGCCTTCCCGCTGCGCAATCCAGATGCTTTCGTTGTTGTCGATGCTGTGGTTGATAAACGAGGAAAGCATGATGTAGGCGTCCCGCATTTCCCGCGGGCTGGTCATGTTGCGGCGTACCACAAAGCTTTTGTTCAGCCTCATCATTTCCGCGAAAACGCGGTTTGCCAACAGGTTGTCGCCAATGGCAATGCGGGTGGTCTTGAAGCCGTTGGCAAACAACAGGTAATTCACCACCATGGGGTCAAACACAATATCCCGGTGGTTGGAAATAAACAGATGAGCGCTATGCTTGTGCAGGTTTTCCAGCCCGCTGTGGGTAACACGAGTGGTCGTATTGTCCACCAGTTCACCCACATAGCCTGATAGCCGGGCCTGAAGATCGTCGATACGGGTAATGCCGGCAAAGTGGCTGATCAGCCAGCGCTTCACCCATAGCCTGAGCATGCCCGGCGCCCACTTCGCCAGCATCGGCGATTTGAAGCGGCCTATCATATCCAGAAATTCCGGGTCCCGAACCAGATTGTTAATTGCAGTTCCGGTTTCCTCGTCCGAATAAGGACGGATGGCATCAAATTCCTGCATGGAGATCCTGTTTGTTGGGTGCAGAAAAAGGCGCATTGTAGCCGTTATAAGGTTTGTTTGTCTTCGCCGATTCCGTGACCGGATTCTGGTATCATTGCACGTCTGCCGAATTCGTCAGGTTTTACTGTTCACCAATACCACCGGCCACGTCATGGATTTTGCACAGCTAAGCACAGAACGTCCCCGTGTTTCAGATCAGGACCCGGAAGAAGTCCTGCACCGCATATTCGGTTACGAGACCTTCAGGCCACTGCAGGGCGACATAATCCATGAAGTGGTCAAAGGCGGTGACGCCCTGGTATTGATGCCCACCGGTGGCGGTAAATCCCTGTGTTACCAGGTCCCGGCCCTTGTGCGCCCGGGCACGGCAATTGTGATTTCTCCCCTGATCGCACTGATGCAGGACCAGGTGGCTGCCTTGAAAGAACTGGGTGTCCGGGCCGCATTTTTGAACTCCACCATGGATTTCGAGCAGGCGCGGGATACCGAAAATGCGCTGATGACGGGCGAGCTGGACCTGCTGTACTGCGCACCGGAGCGGTTGATCCAGCCACGCACTCTTGACTTGCTGCACCACGCTTCCATTTCCCTGTTTGCCATTGACGAAGCGCACTGCGTATCCCAGTGGGGCCACGATTTCCGTTCCGATTACCTTGAGTTGAGCCGGCTGGCCCATGAATTTCCCAGTGTGCCCCGTATCGCACTGACCGCAACCGCCGATGAGCGTACCCGCAAGGAGATCGCCGAGAGGCTGTCATTGACCGAAGCCCGCCATTTCATAAGCGGATTCGATCGCCCGAATATCCAGTATCGTATCGCTCCAAAAACCAATGCGAACAAACAATTACTGGATTTTATTAACGCAGAACATGATGGCGACTGCGGTATTGTTTATTGCCTCTCACGTAATAAGGTAGATGCCACAGCGAAGATGCTCAGCGGTAAAGGCTACACGGCTCTGCCCTATCACGCCGGCCTGAATGCCGGAGACCGCGCGCGGCATCAGGAACGTTTTCTGCGTGAAGACGGTGTCATTATCGTTGCCACCATTGCGTTCGGTATGGGTATCGACAAACCCGACGTGCGGTTTGTTGCACACCTTGACCTCCCTAAAAGTCTCGAAGCCTACTATCAGGAAACCGGCCGTGCCGGCCGGGACGGCAAGCCCTCAACCGCCTGGATGGTTTACGGCCTGCAGGACGTCATCAAGCTGCGTCAGATGCTTGAAGGCTCCATGGGTAACGACCATTTCAAACGCGTTGAGCGTCAGAAGCTGGATGCCATGCTGGGCCTGTGCGAGGTAACCAGCTGCCGCCGCCAGGTATTGCTGCGGTATTTTGGCGATACCCTGGAGCAACCCTGCGGTAACTGTGACACCTGCCTTAACCCGCCGGAAACCTGGGATGGCAAGGTAGCTGTCCAGAAAGCTCTTTCCTGCGTGTTCCGGACCGGGCAACGCTTTGGGGTCACCTACCTGATCGACGTTCTGCGGGGCTCGGAGAACGAGCGCATCTTTCAGTTCGGGCATCAGGCCGTATCCACCTATGGCATCGGCACCGATTTATCCGCCAACGACTGGAAGTCGGTATTCCGGCAACTGGTAGCGAATGGCTATCTGCGTGCAGACCCGGAGGGATATGGCGCGCTCCAGCTCACGGAGGAATGCCGGCCATTGCTTAAGGGCGAAGTGGCTATCCAGCTACGCAAAGATCCGGTGATCAAGTCATCGGCAGGGCGCAGTTCCTCCGGCACTTCGGGGCGTCGAAAGATTGCCGATCAGATAACCGACAAGGCAGGCTGGGAAGCTTTGCGCGCTTGTCGCAAGGCACTGGCGGAAGAGAAAGGCGTGCCACCCTATGTGATCTTTCACGATGCCACCCTGTTCGAGATCCTGGAAAGACGGCCGAACAGCCTGGCAGAAATGGCCGAGATTAATGGCGTGGGGGCCGCCAAGCTCGAGAAATACGGCGATACCTTCCTGGCCGCCCTGCGGGAGCTGGACGGCCATTGATTCGCTGAACTACGAAGCCTTGAATCCCTTCTTGCGAACCCGGTATTGGGCAATAGACGTTGCCACGTGATTGCCTTCCATGTCGTAAAGAGTACCTTCCAGTGAAAATGCCGCCCTGCCGGTCTGGTCCGCTTCCACCTTGATGGCCTCAACCGTGGCTTCATCCAGCGAAAACTCCACAAACACATCCGAGTTCGCCGGCTGCAGGAACTGCAGAGTCATTTCCTTCAGAATGGGCGTATAGGCCGGCCCCAGGTCGAAAAGGGTAAGTACGCCGCCGGGGATTTCAGCCACCAGAAAATAGGCGCCGGCATAGAGGCTGCCAAAATGGTTCTTGTTGCCTTTCAGGCGAACCCTCGCTTTTACAAAACCGGGCCGCACCTCTTCCACGCTGAAGCCGTTGCGAGGCGCGAACGGGATTGAAAGCCCGATAATCCGGTTTACGGCTGCATAGCCACTGGTTTTCCGAAGCCAGGCCAACGGCTGGGTAATTCTGGCTTTTGGATCGGAAGAAGACACCCAATGCCCCGTTGCCCCGATCAGATTGTCAATTAATGCCATACGCTTACTCTCTCGAACGCATTTATTTCCGGCAGGCCGGACCAACAGGCGTAAATCATTACAGCGTGGTGAAAGCCTTCGCAACTATTTTTGTCGATTTCTGTAATCAATTCCTGTTGCTCTGGTGAAATTCGCCTAAACTGCCGTGGTGTCTGAGGACGATGGGACAGCAGAGCAAGTATGGATGCAAAGGGGCAGAACCCGATGAATTTGAGGCGGCTTGGTTGTCTGTTGGCAGGCCTGATAGGTTTGTGCTCAGGCGCAGGCTTTGCCGTGTCTTCTGAATCTATCGCCAGCTACAACTCACAGGTCCCCGCCCCGGTCACTGATTACCGGCTCTGGTATCGGAACTACGACAGCCCTCCGGTTCGCGCTCTTGTATCCCTGGCTCTTGAGAAAACCCCGGAATACGGTACTTTCAACATAACCAGAAGCCCCGAAATGGCCCAGGGGCGCGTAATCCGTGAATTGGAACAGCGACAATCGCCGCTGGTGGATATTGCCAATGTGGCGACGTCCATTGAGCGGGAGGACAGTCTACTTGCCATTCCCATTCCTATCGATGGTGGACTGTTGGGGTTCCGGGTCTGCGTCGTATTGGAGCAATCGTTGCCGGAATTTGAGGGCATCAGGAGCATCCTGGATTTTCAGAGAGCCGGCATACGCATAGGTCAGGGTGCTCACTGGCCAGATACACCGATACTTCAGGCCAACGGAATACCGGTCGTCACCCACTCCCGTTACGAAATTCTTTTCCGTATGCTGGAAAACCAGCGATTCGAATGCTTCGCCCGCGGTGTCAGCGAAGTGCTGTTTGACCTTGAGCTGGAGGGCAACCCGGACCTGGTTATTGAACCCCACCTCTTGCTCGCCTACGCCATGCCCTCCTACTTTTTCGTCAGCAAGCATGATCATGAAATCGCTCAGCGCCTCCAGCTGGGCATGGAGCGGGCCATCGAGGATGGCAGTTTCGGTGAATATCTGGATCACTTTTACGGCAGAGCTTTGAGAGAGCTGGCGCTCGAAGAGCGCACTGTGTTGGTACTGGGCAACCCGTTCCTGACTGAAGAGTCCGGAACAGTCGGCCGCCACGCTTTAAGGAACCTTCGCCGCCGCATTCTGTTGCTGTCCCGGCCAGAAGCGTCAGCGTCAGACCTTGAACCGTGAAACGTTCTGTCTGAGCGCGCTGCCGATCGATTCAATCTGACCACTGTAAACGTCGTTCTCACTCGCAGCCTTTGCAGCCTCTTGGCCTTCATCTGCAATTCGGGTGATGGAAGAATTCAGCTCTTCGGTGACCGATGTCTGCTCTTCAGACGCCGTGGCAATCTGGGACGTCATCTGACTGATGGAAGTGATGGCTTCAGCGATCCGGTTGAGCGCTTCCATCGCGTCCTGGGCTTTTTCCATACTGACATTGGAGACGGCTGTTGATGCTTTCATGACATCAACCGCGTTGTTGGCACCACTTTGCAGCCGCTCAATCATGTTATTGATTTCTTCCGTGCTGTCCTGGGTGCGACGGGCCAGATTACGGACCTCGTCTGCCACAACGGCGAAGCCGCGGCCTGCATCCCCTGCCCTTGCAGCCTCAATAGCAGCGTTCAGGGCCAGCAGGTTGGTCTGCTCGGCGATCCCCTGAATGACCTCAAGCACAGAAGTAATGTCGGTCACGTCTTTGCCAAGTTTATCGATAACTTCGGCGGCAGCGGTGATCTCTCGGGACAGTTTCTGTACCGCATCCCTGGACGCAGCGACAGTCTCCAGCGAGTCACGGGAGTCGGAATCGGCAGTATTGGCGGCGTCAGCAGTCTGTTGGGCGCTTTGGGCGATCTCGCCGGCTGCGGCGGACATTTCATTAATGGCCGTGGCCACCATATCAACCTCAGCCTGCTGTTTTTCGACACTTCCCCGGCTGGCACTGGCAGTCTCCCGCAGAGACGCAACGTTATCTCCAAGTTCCTTCGTGCCCTGCTGCACATCCCGCACAACGTTCTGGATATTTTCAACAAAGCTGTTGAATTCCCGGGCAAGCGTGCCGAATTCGTCACTGGCACTGTCGTCAAGACGTTTGGTAAGATCGGCCTCGCCACTGGCAATGGAAGACATTGCACGGTTCAACCTTCTGACCGGCGCCATCAACACACGTATACCGAAATGCAGCACAACCAGTGAAACCATCAGGCCAATGACGGCAATGATCAGACCGGTCACTCTCGCTGCCTGCACCGGCGCGTTTATTTTGTCCTCGTTGATGAAGGTACCCAGGTACCAGTCGACACCCCGTGCATCGGCAATAGGGTGAAAGCTGGCCGTCCAGATCGATTCATTTGCTTCATAGCTATGAGAATCACCGCTCAACTTTGGGGATTCCCCAAGCAGTTCCCTTATCTTATTGCCCACCAGATCCTGATCCGGGTGAAAAAGAACGGTACCATTTTCACTAATCAACGCCGCATAACCAGTATCGGCCAAAGTAATGGTGGAGAGGGCTTGCTCGATGGTTTTCAGTGCAATATCACCACCAATCACACCCTCATAGTCACCGCGTTTCACCGGGGCCAGAGTTGAAATGATGGTGCCGCCTGTGCCAGCGTCCAGGTAGGGAGCAGTGAAAGAAGCAATCCCTGTTTGTTTGGCCTGTTTGAACCAGGGGCGGGTACGGGGATCAAAGTCCGCCGGCAAAGTGGCTTCCGAGGCATCGTCTTTCATCAGCATGTAGCCGTCATCGCGACCGACGTAAACGTCGATAAAACCGCCACCGGTGGTAGCCGCTGCCAGGACGACCCGGGCCTCTTCGTCAGTTGTGACAGTTTCCAGTGCCTTTGCAGTTGCTTGTGTCATGGTCAGGCGGGTATTGAGCCAATCGGCGATACTGGACGTACTCTGGGCTACCGTATCTTCGATCAAAGCATTCACATAGGTATCTGTAGTGCTTTGCAGCCTCAGGTTGCCGCTTATGGTGAACGCCCCCATAACCAGCACGAGCAGTATTCCGAAGGCGATAAGCAGCTTCTGGCCGAAACTCAGGTTCATTATCCGGGTCCTTTTGATTCGTTCTGTACAGGAGATGCGATCCTGACACCTTCGCAGCCTGTGTTCTGTATAGTTTTGTTTTCGGCTTTTGCTGCGAAGTCTTTAGCGTGATCTGATAAAATAGGATCTTTAGTTGACGCACTTTGTCTGCGTACTTTTTCCTGTATCCAACCGGAGCCGCCGTGTATGGCCCACGAAGAACTGCATCTCAATCTCCGTAACCTCACCAATGATGACTATCCACAGCTCCAGAGACTGATGGACAGGGTTTACGACGACATCGGTGGTGCCTGGCCAGAGGAAACCATCAAAGCGCTGGTTGAGCAGTTCCCGGACGGCCAGATCTGTATTGAGGAATCCGGCGAGCTGATCGCAGTGGCACTGACTGTCAGCGTCAAGTACGAGCGTTTCAGCAACCCCCATACCTACGACGATTTGATTCTGCGTAACGAGAAACTCTGGCATAACCCCAATGGTGACTCCCTGTACGGGCTGGATGTGTTTATCCATCCGGATTACCGTGGATATCGCCTTGGGCGCCGGCTCTATGAAGCCCGTAAGGAACTTTGTCGCTCAATGAACCTGCGGGCCATTCTGGCGGGTGGCCGGATTCCGGGGTATCACAAGTACTCTGAACAGTACTCCCCGGAAGAGTACATCCTGAGGGTGGACCGTAAGGACATCTACGACCCGATACTCAGCTTCCAGCTGTCTAACGACTTCCAGGTCACACGGCTGATGCACAAATATCTGCCGGAAGACGAAAAGTCCCAGGGATACGCCACCCTGTTGGAGTGGAGGAACATTCTCTACACCCCGCCCTCACCGGTTCTGGGCGTGAAGAAAACCCAGGTACGACTGGGTGCTGTTCAGTGGCAGATGCGGGAATTCACCTCCGTGGACGAAGTACTCGAACAGGTGGAGTATTTCGTCGACGCGCTGTCCGATTATAAGAGCGACTTTGCGATTTTTCCCGAGTTCTTCAACGCGCCTTTAATGGGCCTGACAGATCAGATGGACCAGACCCGGGCAATCCGTTTTCTGGCGGGCTTTACCGAGCAGTTCCGCAACCAGATGTCGGAAATGGCGGTAAGCTACAACATCAATATCATCACCGGCTCCATGCCATTGCTGGAAAATGACCGGGTCTACAACGTGTCCTACCTGTGTCATCGGGACGGACGCGTGGACGAGCAGCGCAAAATCCATATCACGCCTCACGAGCGACGCGACTGGGTGATTGAGGGCGGTGAAAAGTTTCAGGTGTTCGAAACCGATGCCGGACGGGTTGCCATCATGGTCTGTTACGACATCGAGTTCCCGGAACTCGGGCGCCTGGCCGCCAGTGATGACGTTGACATTATCATGGTGCCGTTCTGGACGGACACCAAAAACGGTTATTTGCGGGTTCGTCTCTGTGCCCAGGCACGAGCTGTTGAAAACGAGTGCTATGTGGTGATCACCGGCAGTGTCGGTAACCTGCCGAAGGTGGAAAACCTTGATGTGCAATATGCCCAGTCCTCCGTGTTTTCTCCGTCTGACTTTGCGTTTCCACACGATGCGGTAATGGCGGAAACGACTCCGAACACGGAGATGATCATGTTCTCGGACATGGATCTTGAGAAACTCAAGCTGGTGCGTAACGAAGGCTCTGTGACAAACCTGAAAGACCGCCGTACGGATATATACGCGCTCAATACGATAAACAAAGACGAAAATAACTCAGACAGTTGAAGAACTGTCTGAGGGCTCTATCGTATGACACTGAGCACGTTGCCAAACAGCCTGAGTGTGGCTATTGTTTAACCATGTACTTTCAGGTCGCTTCCCGGAACAAACCAGGGATTACTCGTAAATGAACGAAGCACTACCAGACCTTGTTGCACAATTTCACGTTAAACGCGGCCTGTTCCGGCGTGAACGGGTTGAAGCTGCGTTGTTCGAGCTGGATAACTTTGGCTGCGTGATGAAAACCGACAAAGTGTTCAATCCGGGTGATACGGTAGTACTCGATCTCATTATGGAAATGCCTTTTGATAATATCCGGGCCGATGGCATATCCGGCCTGGTCACCGAACGAAGAAAGCACTGTAGCAACTTCTTCTATTCTATTGATTTTGTTCGAATCAACGATCAGACCTCCCGTGCTTTATCAGACAAGCTCAAGCGAATACGGGATGTGGTGACGAAAAAGCAGTTACTGAAATCCAGGCGTTCACCCGGGCCTGCCTCGAGCCTCCGGCAAATGGCCTGAAATCACCCGTGCTCACCATTCAATCCGCACTGTAAGGAGACAATCCTGATGGCCAAGAAAGCCAAAAACCAAAATGTCGATAAAGTGGTAAAGAAAGTGAACAAGGAATTTGACAAGACATCGTCGCGAATTGAAAAGCTGATCGATGATGCCATCAAACAGTTCGATGGCGTTCAGAACCAGGTCCAGGAACCGGTTCGCAAACTGCTCAAAGAACTCGATGAACTTCGTGATCGTGAAATGAAGCGCTTCAGCGAAGAATATGAGCGTCGTCTGGGAGAGTTTCACGAATTGCAGAACAACATTCTGGATCGCCTTGGCATTTCCAGCAAGCAAGCCAAGGCCGACGCCAAGAAAGCCGCGGGCATTAAACCAACGGCGAAAAAGCCCGCTGCCAAAAAGCCAGCTAAAGCGAAAAAGGCCGCCAAGCCCAAGGCAGCCACCACGAGCAAAGGCCCGGCTGCTGCCGCAAAAACGGCTTCCAAGAAGGCTGCTCCCAAAAAAGCGGCGGCCCCCAGAAAGCCTGCCGCACCAAAGCCCAAAGATAAAAGCGATCTGACACAGGTCAAGGGCATCGGACCGGCCACTGCCCGCAAACTGAAAGAGGCGGGCATTACCTCGGTTGACCAGATCGCCAACCCGTCTGCAGACGATCAGGAAAAACTGCAGGCATTTTCCAAAGTGAAGGGCTTCAGTACCTTCAGCGATGAAGCCAAGAAAGTTATTTGATGCAACAATCTGAGCAGCCTGTTTTACGGGACATTGTCCTGGTTGGCGGCGGGCACAGCCACGTAGGGGTTCTCAGGCGTTTTGCCATGAACCCTGTACCGGGTGTTCGCCTCACTCTCATTTGCAGGGACACCCATACACCCTACTCCGGCATGTTGCCTGGCTACGTAGCCGGGCACTATTCCTATGACGACGTCCACATTGATTTGAGCAAACTGGCCGAATTTGCAGGCGCACGCTTTTATCGGGACGAAGTTTCTGGAATTGATCGTGCCCGAAAAAAGGTGGTGTGCAGGTCCCGGCCGGATGTTCCCTACGATATTCTCTCCGTGAATATTGGCTCTTCCCCCAGGGTTGGCGACGTAAATGGTGCCACTGAACATGCCGTACCGGTGAAGCCCATCAACGGCTTCAATAATCGCTGGTTGTCCCTGCTATCCAGGCTGGAAAATCACGAAGGCCCGATGACGGTCGCGGTAGTCGGTGCCGGCGCCGGTGGCGTTGAGCTCACCCTTGCCATGCAGTTCCGGCTCAGAAATGAGCTTGCAAAGCGCGGCCATGACCCGGACCAGTTACATTTTCATTTGTTCGACGCAGAGAGCCAGATCCTGCCAACCCACAATGCCAAAGTCCGTGCGGTATTCGAGGAAAAGCTCGCAAGTCGTGGCGTGAAGGTACATCTGGGCTCACCGGTGTCTAAGGTTGACGCTAACCACCTGATGACCGAAGGCGGCGAGACCTTCTCTGTGGACGAAATACTCTGGGTTACCCGGGCCGGCGGACCGGAATGGCTCAGGGAGACCGGCCTGGCGCTGGATGACGGCGGGTTTATCCGGGTGAAGGATACCTTGCAGGCCGAATCCGACGATGACATTTTCGCAGCCGGCGACATTGCCAATGTGGTCAATCACCCGCGCGAGAAAGCCGGAGTATTTGCAGTGCGCCAGGGGCCGCCGTTGGCGGATAATCTGAAGCGTCATGCCCTGGGCAAACCAACAAAGCCCTTCACTCCCCAGAAAAAGTGGCTGGCCCTGATCAGCACCGGCGACAAATTCGCCGTGGCGTCCCGTGGAGACATGTCCTTTGCCGGTAAGTGGGTCTGGCGCTGGAAAAACCATATTGATAAGCGCTTCATGGCGAAGTTCAACGATCTTCCGGCGATGGAAGAAAACTCTGCCCTGCCCGACACTGGCGCCGCGCAGAACGCCGAGGAAGCGTCCCAGGCCATATCCGCCGTGGCCATGCGTTGTGGTGGCTGTGGCGCAAAAGTGGGCAGCACAGTGCTATCCAGGGCGCTGGGTGAGCTGCGCCCCATTGAGCGGGACGACATTCTGATTGGCTTGCACGCACCAGACGACGCCGCGGTATTGACCGTGCCTCCCGGTAAAGCGGTGGTGCATACCGTCGACTTCTTCCGGGCGTTTATTGACGACCCCTACGTGTTTGGCCGTGTTGCCGCTAACCACGCACTGGGCGATGTATTCGCCATGGGCGCTGAAGCCCAGAGTGCTACCGCCGTCGCAACCGTTCCCTATGGTATCGAGTCCAAGGTGGAGGATGTCGTTTACCAGATGATGTCGGGCGCCGTGGAAGTACTGAACGAAGCTGGTTGTGCACTGGTGGGTGGCCATACCGGCGAAGGCCGTGAACTGGCACTGGGCTTTGCGGTGAATGGCCTGATCGATCCGGAAGAAGTTATGAGCAAAGGCGGCCTGCGAGCCGGCGATGTGCTCATCCTGACCAAGCCCATCGGTACCGGAACTCTGTTTGCCGCCCACGCAAAGCTGGAAGCCAAGGGTCGCTGGATTGATGCAGCGCTGGCATCCATGGTGCAGTCCAATAAAGATGCCGCCCAATGCCTTCGCCGGCATGGTTCGAAAGCCTGTACCGATGTCACCGGTTTTGGCCTGCTCGGGCATCTGGTGGAAATGACGCGGCCATCCGGTGTGGACGCAGAGCTGGATCTTGGAGCCATTCCAATCCTGCCCGGCGCAGAGGAAACCGCGGCGGCCGGTATTCTCAGCTCCCTGCAGCCCGCCAATATCCGCTTGAGGCGCGGCATCCGGGACCAGGAGAAATGGGTCAGCCACCCCCGCTATCCGCTGATCTTTGACCCCCAGACTGCAGGCGGTTTACTGGCCAGTGTACCGGCCGATCAGGCCGAAGCCTGCGTCAGCGAGCTCAAGGCGTTGGGGTATCCCCATACAGCAATTATTGGCAGGGTGTTGCCACAGGACGAAAGCGGGCCGATAGAACCGATCACCCTCAGGGATTGAGACCGGCGCGTCCGGCCACTGCCCTTTCAATGGCTGCCAGTATTGAAGCCTGCTCCGATTGCGGGGTGAAGCGGCTGGCCAGATGATTCACGCGACTTTCCAGAACCCCCAGAAAATCGGGGGATTGTTCCGCTCGCTGTAACAATATGGCAAGTTCTGTGTCATCACCCACGGGGAAGTAGCCCGGATAATCATCGCCCAGAAGGCCAATATTGCCGGAGATGTCTGAAGCGATAACTGGAAGACCCGCGCGGCAGGCCTCAGAGACAACATTGGCACCACCCTCCATCACCGAGCTGATCACCATCGCTCGACAGCGTTTCATCAGCTGATGGATAGCGGGCTTGTCTATTTCCCCGAGCCATTCAAAGCGCGGATTTGCCTGCTGTTCAGTCCGGGCTTTGTGTTCCCATTCCGGAGTGTGAGCTTTGCCGGCGTTGATCACATGAATGATGGAGGTCCCGGGCAATTGTCTGGCCGCAAGAGCTGCACGAAGTGGGTCTTTCTCGTCGCGGAGGTGCCCGATAACACAAATATCAAAGCCCTTTTTCGGGTCTGCCGCTTTCGCAGGCTTGTCCGCGGACTGGAACACCGTCATCAATTTACTGGTAAAACGTTCAGGAATGTCCAGGCTGACCCTGTGATGAAGACCAACCAGGCAGTCAGCGAGCGTCATCGACTCATGGGTAACTGCGGGAAAACGGTGTTGATGGTCGTATATATCGGTGCCAGTGAGCACAACAATGAGCGGGGTGTCCGGATGCTGTTTCCGGAAGCGCACAACGGGCTCATGGCTTCTCCACGCGTGCAGCGCGATAAACAGGTCGCAGGGTTCTCCATGGTACTCCGTAACCAGGTTCGTGCGGTGCCCGGCAGCTTCAAGCAACTGCTTCCAGCGCTCTGCCGTCGCCCGATTGCCTGCCCTGGAACCGGGCGGTGCAGGCGTGATTATCGTGATGTTCATGAATGCATGGCTCCGGAAAATTTTTCTGGTTTTTGATGGATATGCATAACCTGTTTAGTCGACTGAATCGTATAGCTGTTCAGAGTTCAGGTAAATCGCGTTATCCTGACCCGCTTGATCCACAAACAAACACAAGGAAATTGCAATGCTACTGAATCTGATACGGAAATTGGCTGCAGCCAGCTTACTGGTGTTTATTGCTTCCGCCACGGCTTCGGCCCAAACCCTCGTATTCACCGCCATACCGGATGAGGACGAGACCAAGTTGGTGGAACGCTTCAAGGGTATTGCCGACTACCTGTCTGGCGAGCTCGATGTAGACGTTCGCTACATCCCTGTAAAATCCTACGCAGCGGCTATTTCTGCGTTCCGGAACAATCAGGTGCAACTGGCCTGGTTCGGCGGATTGTCAGGCGTCCAGGCCCGTGAGCTGGTCCCTGGTTCGGAAGCGATCGCCCAGGGTGTTGAGGACACGGCATTCTATTCTCACATCATTGCCCATAAAAGCACCGGCCTTGATGAAATGGAAAACCTGTCGGACGAGCTTCGCGACAAGACCTTCACCTTCGGCTCCAAGGGCTCCACATCCGGCCGCCTGATTCCGGAATACTACATTCGGGAAGCATTCGGAGAGAGCCCTGAAGATGTGTTTGCCCGCGTTGGCTTCAGCGGCAACCATACCCGCACGCTTCGCCTTGTTGAGGCCGGCACCTATGACGTTGGTGCAATCAACTTCTCGGTCTGGGACAAGGAAATGGAAAACAACAATATTGATACGGATGCCGTAAAAGTCATCTGGACAACGCCTTCCTATCCCAACTACCAATGGACCATCCGCGGCGACGTTAACGAACGATTCGGTGAAGGATTCTCACAGCGTGTTCAGGAAGCGCTGCTGGCGATGGACGATCCCGCCCTTCTGGAGAGTTTTCCCCGCAGTGGCTTTATCCCGGTCTCGAACGACGCCTACGATCCGATCAGGGTTGTTGGCAAGCAGATCGGAATCATCGATTGATGTCAGGATTTGATCTGACGGGTCTGTCGGCATCGTTCGGTGGGGAGCGGGTTATCGGCCCGCTCTCACTGAGCGTAAAAGCCGGTGAAAAGGTTGCCTTGGTGGGCCGCAGCGGTGCCGGGAAATCCACGTTGATCCGGCTTGTGTACCAGGAGGTCGAATCCCTCGCGTCGCTGGTCCCTCAGGATCTTGGCCTGGTCAACGCGTTGCCGGTTTTCCATAACGTGTACATGGGCCGCCTGGATGCCCATCCCACCTGGTACAACGTACTGACGCTGATGCGTCCGTTTGCAAAGGACAACCGCGAGGTTAAAGACCTGTTGTCCGAACTGGCCATGCCGGAAAAGGTATGGATTCCCGCGGCCTCGCTATCTGGCGGGCAGCGACAGCGTGTTGCCATTGCCCGGGCTCTTTACAGAAAGTCCGGTCTTCTGCTTGCCGATGAGCCGGTATCGGCGCTTGACGGCCCCATGGCCCATCAAATCATGCGGCTCCTGAAGGAGCGTTTCCAGACCAGTGTCATTGCACTTCACGATGTGGAACTGGCACTGGAGTATTGCACACGGATTGTTGGTATCCAGGACGGACAAGTTGCTCTGGATGAGCCCAGCGAAAAGCTGACCCCGGCAGATATAATGCCGCTTTACTGACCCAGACCCTGACTCTATGTTGTCCTACCCGACCGTTAGAACCAGCCTGATTTTCACCGCCATTGCGTTGGTCGGGCTGTTGTTTGCGGATATAGCCATAACAGCAGCCAATCCCTGGAAAGACCTCGGGCGATTTTTCCTCGGCGTGGTCACCCCGGATTTCTTCAGTACGCAGGGGCTGGCCACTGCCCTGCTCCGCACCGTGGCGTTCGCTTTCGTGGGTGTGGCTCTGGGCAGTGTGTGCGGGTTTCTGCTGGCACTGGTTTACCGTGCCTATCCGGTTCGGATTTTCTGTGCCTTCATACGGGCCATCCATGAACTTTTCTGGGCACTGATCTTCCTGCAGTTCTTTGGTTTCCACCCGCTGACCGGCGTGCTGGCAATTGCCATTCCCTACTCTGGCATTTTTGCCAAGGTCTACTCCGAGATCCTGGAAGAGGCAGACCCCGAACCAGGTCGTCTGCTACCGCCGGGGACCGGTGTGATCTCAGCGTTCCTGTACGCTCGTATTCCGGATTGCTGGGTTCAGATACGCACCTATACGGCCTATCGCCTGGAGTGCGGCCTCAGGTCCAGCGCCATTCTCGGCTTCGTGGGGTTGCCGACACTGGGGTTCTATCTGGAATCTGCCTTCTCCCAGGGGCATTATTCCGACGCCGGCGCCATGCTGATCCTGTTTTATGTGCTGATTGCCACGCTGCCGCTGTGGGTCAAACCCAAGCTGTTGCCGGTCTATATTCTGGGGGCGCCTTTCTTCCTGGGTGACGGAATGCCCATTGTCTGGGGCAACGTTACCCGGTTCTTCACTGAGGATATCGTGCCCTCGCCCCTGAAAAACGAGGAGGGCTGGGCCGGCATGGGCACCTGGCTTGGCGATGTATTTGTTAATCAGGCCCTTCCGGGCATCTGGAATACAGTGATACTCACCCAGATCGCTCTGGTTGCCACGGGCCTCATTGCCCTGCTGGCTTTTCCCCTGATTTCCACACACTTTGGCGGGCCGATTCGGCGCACAAGCGGCCATGTTTTTCTGGTGATCCTGCGTTCAACGCCGGAATACATCCTGGCCTATATCCTGCTGCAGCTATGGGGGCCTTCAATGCTGCCTGCCGTTGTGGCGCTTGCGTTGCATAATGGTGGCATCATCGGCCACCTGATTGGCCGCCAGTCCAGCTCTATCGCGCTACGGCCAGACGCGCCAACCGGCCTCAACCGGTATACCTACGAGCTGGTGCCCCGTGTCTACCGGTCGTTTCTTGCTTTCCTGTTCTATCGGTGGGAAATCATCATGCGGGAGACGGCCATTCTGGGTATTCTCGGTATCTATACCCTCGGCTTCTATGTCGACAGCGCTATTCAGAATATCCAGTTCGACAAGGCCATGTTGCTTATCCTGATTACCGCTTCCCTGAACATTGGTGTCGATATACTGGGCCGTTTCATTCGCAGGAAGCTTGCGCTGCAAACCATGCCGACCTGTTAGGGTTTCCAGCCTGTGCCAAGATCCTCTGCTTCGGTGGTGTCCGGCGCGTCAGTCGGCACTCCGGTGATAGCCGGCCTGGAAAAGGTGCCGTCTTCAAGCCGCTCCATGCTGTCGACATCCACGGAACGAACTGCATAGATCTTACCGTTACACTCAACCGTCGATCTGTGAGTCAACCCGAAAATAAAGCGACAATAATCCAGCTTTAACTGCAGCAGATCCTGTTCCGCTTTCTGGATTTTCCTCAGCAGGACCTTTTGTACGCTATCGCCATAATCCATATGCGCTTCCCTGGGCAAGTGAAACAGTCTGATGATTTTACACAATCCTGATGAGCTGTCATCTTAACGTCAGGCTCGGCCCTCTGCCTGGAATATCAGTTTCACGGGTCTGTCGGGCTCTGTTTCCATGCCCGTTTGCAGGTCGATTCTCCAGGTCATTTCGGGATCAGTCGTACAAAAAGGTGCGGTAAACGTGGCCTCCCAAAGCTGGCCGCTGCCGTCCGGCGCCACCCCTGCCCTGGTCATCGGCACCGGATATTCTCCCAGGTACATGGACTCGCCACGCAGCACTGCCAGCAGTCTTGGCTGATTCTTGTTGGTTTTTACCGACAGCCGGTATTCGATACCGTCTGTCCCCGTGCCAACTTTTACCAGTGCAGCATCCCAGTGATTGCTCTGTTGTGTCCATCGGCACGTATCACTGAGCACGTCACATTCAATCACGCCCTGAACAGACTGGTTATCGGTATTCAACATGAGCCAGCGCGGGCCGAAAACGCCAAGGGCCGTTACGCCTGAGATGGCAATGACAGCCACAAGTGCTTTCCACACAACTACACCTCCAAGGTTAATGAGGCATTATGGGGATAATTGCCGCCAAGGCAAAGCTTTCTAAATCATCACCGGTCATGAGAAAATACCGCGCTTTTATTCACCACCAACAGGACAAGACTGTGCAACCGGATATCTCCGTAAAGCACCTCAACAAAGTCTACGCTGACGGTTTCAGGGCCCTTAATGACATAAATCTCGACATCAAGCGTGGAGAGATATTTGCCCTCCTTGGCCCCAACGGCGCCGGTAAGACGACGCTGATCAGCATCATCTGCGGCATCGCGAACATCTCCAGCGGGGAAGTGAAAGCTGCTGGATACGATATCGTCAAGGATTACCGCAAAGCTCGGGAAAGCATAGGCCTTGTGCCCCAGGAACTCCACACCGACTCCTTTGAAACCGTTTGGGGAGCAGTCTCCTTCAGCCGTGGCCTTTTCGGCAAACCGCCAGCACCGGGGCATATCGAAAAGGTTCTGAAAGACCTGTCACTGTGGGACAAGAAAGACAACCGTATCATGTCTCTGTCCGGGGGCATGAAGCGCCGCCTGATGATCGCCAAGGCTCTGTCCCATGAACCTCAAATTCTGTTTCTGGACGAACCAACCGCCGGGGTGGATGTGGAGCTGCGGCGCGATATGTGGGAAATGGTCCGCAAGCTCAGGGAAAACGGCGTCACCATTATTCTCACCACCCACTACATCGAGGAAGCCGAGGAGATGGCTGACCGGATCGGGGTGATCCGAAACGGTGAGATCATTCTGGTCGAAGACAAGTCCCGGCTGATGAGCAAACTGGGCAAGAAAGAACTTCGCCTTCATCTGCAGAGCCCTCTGGAGACAATTCCGGGGCAACTTGCCCTTGAGCCGGTGGAGTTGTCAGAAGACGGCTATGAGCTAATTTACACCTTCGACTCACAACAGGAACAGGCCGGAGTAGCCAGACTCCTGCGGACCCTGGGCGATCTGGATATTGAATACCGGGACATCCAGACCAGGGAGAGCTCCCTGGAAGAAATCTTTGTAGGCCTGGTCAATGAATAATGCGGGAGTGATGCAATGAATCTGTACGGTGTCCGTGCAATCTACAATTTCGAAATGGCCCGCATGCGACGTACGTTGATGCAAAGCGTGGCCGCGCCGGTCATCTCAACTTCCCTGTATTTCGTGGTGTTCGGTTCTGCCATCGGCAGCCGTATGGGCGATATCGACAACATCAGTTACGGTGCCTTTATCATTCCCGGCCTGGTGATGCTGTCATTGTTGATGCAGAGCATCTCCAACGCGTCTTTCGGCATCTACATGCCAAAATTTTCCGGCACTATCTACGAGGTGCTGTCGGCGCCAGTCTCCTACGTGGAGGTAGTGCTGGGCTATGTCGGAGCTGCCGCCACCAAGTCGGTAATACTCGGAATTATCATTTTGCTAACGGCCAGGCTATTTGTGGATTACGATGTCCTGCATCCGTTCTGGATGTTCGCCTTCCTGGTGTTGACCGCCATTACCTTCAGCCTGTTTGGCTTCATCATCGGTATCTGGGCAGACGGCTTTGAAAAACTCCAGATTATCCCGTTGATGATCGTTACCCCGCTGGTCTTTCTGGGAGGCACCTTCTACTCCATCGACATGCTGCCCGAAGTCTGGCAGACGGTCAGCCTGTTCAACCCGGTGGTGTATCTGATCAGCGGCTTCCGCTGGGCATTCTACGGCGTTTCAGATGTACACGTGGGCATCAGCGTAGGCATGACCGTGATGTTCCTCTCTGCCTGCATGGTTGCCGTGTGGTGGATTTTCAAAACCGGCTACCGGTTACGTTCCTGATGAACAAAAGCGCACCGGAGTATAGCCTGATGGTCGTGCTGGCACTGATGGCCCTGCTGTTCTCCGGTTGCCTTGCCGCCCTGCCAGACAACAAGTCTTTGCCGGTCCAACAGGCTTGCCTGATATCCGCGGAGCAGGCCGTTCCGATCACAGTTGAAATCGCCAAAAGTTCTGACGAACGCAGCCGTGGTTTGATGGAAAGAGAGATACTTGCCGAAGATGCGGGAATGCTTTTCGTCTACAGTGGTGAGCGCCGGGCAGACCATGGCTTCTGGATGTACCGCACGCTGATTCCGCTGGATATTGCCTATATGGACCGCCGGGGTGTTATCCGCGCCATACGCCAGATGACACCCTGCCCGTCAAGCCAGGGCAGAGACTGCCCCACTTACCGGGCCGGGGTACCTTTCTATCTGGCTCTTGAAATGAACCTGGGGTACTTTGAAAGCCGGGGCATTGAAGTGGGAGACCGGCTTTCGCTTGAACCTTCAGACTGTCGCTAAAGAAGCCTATTCGTCTTTCCAATCGGGCTTGCGTTTCTCCAGGAACGCACAGATACCCTCCTGCGCATCAGCAGCCTGCATGTTTTCAGCCATAACCACCGAAGTGTAGTCGTAGGCCTCCGCCAGTCCCATTTCCAGCTGCCTGTAGAACGCTTCCTTACCAATTTTCAGGGTGTAGCCTGATTTACCCGCTATGGTGGCAGCGAGGCGGTAAACCGTTTCATCCAGGACCTGTTCGTCGACCACCTGGTTCACCAACCCGATCTGCTCCGCCTTACCGGCGCCGACCATCTCGCCGGTCAGCAGCATCTCCATGGCGTGCTTGCGGGATACGTTGCGGGACAACGCCACCATCGGTGTGGAGCAGAACAGGCCGATATTCACCCCCGGTGTGGCAAACCGCGCGGTATCTGCCGCAACCGCCAGGTCACAACTGGCCACCAGCTGGCAACCTGCTGCAGTGGCAACACCCGCCACACGGGCAATCACCGGTTTGGGTAGGTTCACAATCTGCTGCATCACCTTGCTGCACAGGTTGAACAGTTTCAGCTGGAACTCATGGCTGTCGAACTGGCTGCTCACCTCGCGCAGATCGTGCCCGGCGCAAAACACCTGCCCGGCAGCGGCCAACACCACGACGCGGGTCTCCGGATCATCCGAGACTGACTCAAGCTCACTGGACAGCGCCTCCAACATGGCAATAGACAGACTATTGCGGCGTTCCGGCTGATTCAGTGTGAGCATGGTGATGCCATTTTCTGAATATTTTTTTACCAACACGTCATTCTGGTCACTCATCCTACCCCCCCTTTGTTCCGCTGTAATGGCAGAAGCCCTGTACCATATTGCAGTATCTGGCAGCTTATCAAAAGAGTCGAAGCGACATTGGTCGGAGTATCCGGCCTTCGTGATGTATCCTGTGCGCTATGAAAAATTTAAAGCAACAACGTCGGAAACTTGAGAAGCAACAGGCCGAAGCCACATCCTTCGGGCAATGGTATGCCATTGCCGAACAGATTGATGACCTGGAAGGCACGCTGGCCTGGCGGTCGGAAAGCGGCTGTGAGCTTCTTCATGAAAAGCTCATTCGCGAGCACATTGACGCCATGAGCCGTTGCCGTGAAAAAGGTGATACACGTGGCCTCACCCGTGTGCTGCAGGAAAGCCTTTATCGCCACCTGGGTGAAATCGCCAATCCGGACCTTTACGCAGTCGCCTGGACCGGCACCAAGTACCTGGTCACGGAATTTCTGGATGAAGTGGAACGGTCGATGAACTTCGTCTGCGACCACGAAATGCCAGGGGTTACCAACGAGCAAAAACTCCGCCTGTTCCGCGACGCCGAGCGGGTTTACGGTCGCCCTGCCCTGATGCTCAGCGGCGGCGCCGCTTTCGGGGTTTATCACATTGGTGTCACCCGCGCGCTCTGGCAGCAGGGACTGTTGCCGGACGTGATTGCCGGTTCCAGCATGGGTGCGATCGTGGCAGGTGCCATTTGTACCCGGAATGATCAGGAGCTGGAGCGCTTTTTTAACGAGCCCGGCGAGATTCACCTGGACGCTTTTCGCTGGCTCGAACCCGGCCGGATATGGCGTAAACGTCACGCCATGGACCAGTCGCAGTTGCTTCATCACATCCACACCAATATAGGCAGCACCAGCTTTCGCGAGGCAGCGGAGCATAGCGGGCGAACGCTCAATATTTCGGTATCGCCCACCCGAACCCGCCAGAAACCGCGCCTGCTCAACAGCCTGGCGTCGCCAGAAGTGCTGGTGGACTCCGCCATTCTGGCCTCCTGTTCAGTGCCCGGCATCTATCCACCGGTGACGCTGCAGGCCCGGGACAGCCAAAGGGGGAAAGCCGGCAGGAAACCCTACATGCCCACCGAGCGCTGGATTGACGGCAGCGTACACGGAGACCTGCCGCTGATGCGCATGGCCCGGCTGCATAACGTCAACCGGACTATCGTCAGCCAGGCTAACCCCCATGTGCTGCCGTTCATCAGCCATCATCACGAGCGGGGCCCGGGCGCGTCCGCAAAACAGGCTGCGGCCTCACTGATGCACGCCCAGGTGGCCACAACCCTGCAACTCACTCGAAACAGCTGGTCATCAACGATACTCCGGCCCTTGCTGGAGCAGGCCCATGCCATGGCAACACAAACCTACCTGGGGGATATCAACGTGCAGTTCCCGTTCCGCCCGTTGCTGTATCGCAAGGTACTCACCAACCCCAGCCGTAAAGACCTGGAAATGTTTATCCGGCTTGGCGAGCAGGCCACTTGGCCGCGGATTGCCATGATCCGGGACCAGACCCGCATCAGCCGCACCTTCAGCAATTGTATTGCACGGCTGGAAAAGGCCTGCGCCGCCAAACAGATCGCCGGGGAGTAGCCGTTTGCAGACTACGAGGATCAAAGGCCTGACCATTGCCGCCCTGGGGGTGCTGTTTATTGTCCCCGATGCACTGCTGGTCAAGATTACATCGGTGGAGCCTGTAGTATTCCTGTTCTGGCGCGGCCTGCTGCTGGCCATCAGCTTCCTGTTAATCAGCTGGCTGAGATACCGCTCCCGCCTGACCAACGAGATCAGGCGCTGCGGCTGGAAAGGGCTTTTCTGTGCGGGCGCATTTGCCATCAGTACCCTGGGCTTCGTGGTAGGCATGAAGAACACGGCTGCCGGCAACGTACTGGTGATTCTCAACACCGCGCCGGTGATCGCCGCCCTGATTGCCTGGCTGATCTGGAAGGAAACCCTGCCCTGGAGAACCTGGGTGGTTATTCTGGTGTGCGTTACCGGTGCAACCTTCATGGCTATCGGCGAATGGGGCAAAGGTGACCCTCTGGGGCTGATGATGGCAGGTGTTGCTGCTACGGCCCTGGCCTCCAACCTCAACGTGGCCCGCTCACGGCCGGACTGCGATATGAGCGTGATGCTAATGTTTGGTGCCCTGGTGCTGGCAATCGTGGCGGCCATGATGGGCGGCGCCGAACTCCTTTCAGCGAGGGACGGCTTTTTCATTGCCCTGCTCTGCCTGGTTTTCCTGCCCATGGCCTGTATTCTGATACAGATAGGCCCGCGCTATATACCCGCCGCGGAAGTCAGCCTGATGCTGCTTCTGGAAACGGTGCTGGGATCCTTTCTGGTGTGGCTGTTTCTCGATGAAGTCCCGCCAAACCTCAGCCTGATTGGCGGCGTCATTGTGTTTTCGGCACTGGCGGCCCACGGCTGGATAGAGGTAAAGCGCTACCGCAAAGCGCGGATAGCAGTTGATTGATGAAAACCCGACGCGCCAGAATAATAGCTGACCGCAAACAAGGAACCACAACAATGACCACTGCCCCACAACTGACTGATGCTCTGCTTACGCTGGAAAACCGGGTAGCCACTCTCACCCTGAACCGCCACGACCTTCGAAACGCACTTACAGGCTCCCACCTCATTGAGGACATCGTCACCACCGCAGAATGGGTCAACCAGTGTGACGAGGTATCGGTACTGGTAATCACCGGCGCCGGTTCCGCCTTCAGTGCCGGGGGCAACATCCGTGAAATGGCGAACCGCAGTGGAGATTTCGCCGGTGACGTTGCTGAATGCGCAGACCGCTACCGCAAGGGCATCCAGCGAATCCCCCTGGCCCTGCAGGACGTTGAAGTGCCGATTATCGCCGCTGTGAACGGCCCAGCCATCGGCGCGGGATTCGATTTGGCGAACATGGCCGACATCCGCATCGCTTCGGAAAAGGCAAAATTCGGCGAGACCTTCCTCAACCTGGGCATCATCCCCGGCGACGGCGGCGCCTGGTTCATGCAACGCCTGATTGGCTATCAGCGCGCCTTTGAACTGACACTCACCGGCCGCATCATTGACGCCGAAGAAGCCCGAGAGCTGGGCATTGTTCTGGAAGTGGTACCCGCCGATGAACTGCTCGACGCGGCAAATGCCATGGCAAACCGAATCGCCAGCCAACCCCCGAAAGCCACACGGCTAACCAAACGCCTGATGAAAATGGCACCGCGCATGGAACTGAAGGACTTTCTGGACGTGTGTGCGAATTTCCAGGGCATGTGCCACAACGAGCCAGAGCATCTGGAGGCGGTCAATCGGATGTTGGAGACTATGAGCAGGAAATAAGGATGACAGGAGGTGTCATCCACTCCAGCTCGGCAAGTCAGCTTGCAGACACCAGATGGATAATATTGGATGGACTGGAGATCCAGAATGCCTGAAAACCATCCGGCAAAGGCTCGATTTCGTCGCGACGATGGCAGCCCTGCCCGGGCAGGTATTCCAGTGCTTCCTCAATATTGTCAGTGACAATCTCCAGCCATATCTCTGCCTGGCTGATACCCGCGACACAGTCCATCCACAACACCTTATCGCCAAACTCGAATCGGGGCGTGGCGTCGGTACCGATGGTGGTAAGCTCCCGGAATCCCAGAATGTCGCGGTAAAAATCTACTGTGCTTTCATACTCATGCGGCGGTATTTTCATGGCGATGTTTCTGCCGGGCTTGAATTCGGGTTTCATGGCGGGCACCTGCTCTTTTCAATGAACCAGGGAAACGTGTGCAGCCTGTCTTTTCATTCAGCTTAGACTATCCGGGTGGTATCGGTAGGGTCGGCGTGATGCGGGAAAATATCCGGGAATATGCCTGAAACTCGCTAATGACAAGCAGTGAATTTAGTGCTTCCCGGCTAGCAACAGACCAGTCAACGCAGAGGCATCCATAGGTCGGCCGAGGTAAAATCCCTGAACCGAATCGCATCCGAGGGCCTTGAGTTCGGACAGCTGGCTTTCCGTTTCGACACCCTCCGCCACCACCTCCAGTTCGAGTGCGCGGGCGAGTTCAATAATGCCCTTAACCACCGCCCGCTTTCGGCGATTAACATCGACTTCCGAGACGAAAGACTGGTCAATTTTCAATTCCCGGAAGGGCAACTGACTGAGGTAGCTCAACGAAGAATAGCCCGTGCCGAAATCGTCAATGGACAAACGCACCCCTTTCTCATCCAGACTCTCAAGAGCCGACCTGACATGCTCAAAATCGAGCAGAAAGGCTGATTCCGTGAGCTCTACCGTCAACGCCTCGATTCCCACCCCGTAGCGTGCAAGCCGCTCAAATAACCAGTCGAAGAACCCGGGCCGGCGAATCTGGTGGGCAGACACATTGATCGCCACTGGCGGCGGTGAAAGACCGTCCTGACGCCAGCGCGTAATCTGAGCTAGCACTGCATCCACCAGATGCTCCATCAGTGGATGGATGAGGCCGGTCTCTTCGGCCAGGGGAATAAACCGACCGGGCGATACCATGCCACCCTCGGCCAACGGCCACCTGGCCAGCACTTCCATGCCACTGAGCCGACCGCTGGCAGCTTCGAATTGCGGCTGGTAGTGGGGTATAATGACGCCAGCCTGAATAGCCTCTTTCAGGTTCCTCTCCAGTGCCAAAGTTTCCAGCACTTCCTGGCTCATTTGCTCAGAATAGAACTCGAAACTTCTGTCTGGATCCTTGCGTACCCGTTGCAACGCCAGATCCGCCTTCCGGCGCAGTTCATCGGCTGTTCCGGCACCATCCGGAAAAACCGACAGTCCGACTTTCACAGATACAGACAAAAGAGAGTGATCATTCAGCTCGAGCGGCTCATCAAACAGTGTTACGACTTCCTGGCCCAGCCGCCGAACGCTTTCCAGCGTTTCCAGGCCCTGGGCCAGGAACAGAAACTCATCACCCTCATAACGCGCGACCATATCATTGCCGTGAAGCACAGATGCCAGCCGTTCGCCTATCTTTCGTAGCGCATCGTCGCCACGCTTAAAGCCGAGGCTTTCGTTAATCCTGTAAAAACGAATCACGTTCAGGGCGCCGACCACCAATACGGTTTCCTCGTCCTTAGCGTGAGCCATCACCTGCTGCAGACGCTGTTCAAAGGTGACCACATTGGGCAATCCGGTGACACGGTCATACATGACCAGATGCTGGATCCTGTTTTCCGCGAAACGCTGTTCGGTGATATCCAGAATCAACCCGTCCCAGATTGTGGAGCCATCATCCAGTCTCCGCGGCTGTGAAATGCTACGCAACGTCAGGCGTTCACCACTGACGGAAAAGGCGGCCAATTCAATATCCAGTACGGAGAGGTTTTGATTAGCGTGAACAAGCGCATGGGTCAATCGCTCCCGGTCGTCGGGATGGAGTCGGTCCAGTACGATGTTCGGATCGCTCCTGACCTGCTCCGGATCGATGTCGAACCGGTCCGCAAGAGCACTGTGAATGTAGGTATAGGCAACGCTGCCATCAGGGCGCTGCACGCGCTGAAAGATGCCACCGGGAAGACGATCACCGAACCAAGCCAGACCCAGGTTGTGATCAGCTGGCTGCATCATAAGGGAGCGGCCCTCGGAGATTTCAGAGACAACACTTACGACGGCAACAGGCTCATCGTGCTGGCCCCGAATAATGCCTACCATATTCTCGGAATCGAAGATGGCACCATCACGACGACGCATTTGGTAAAAGCAGTGAAATGTGTCCTTTTCGGAGTTGAGTATGTTTTCCGATATTTCGCCAAACCGCCGGAAACTTTCCGCATCCACATGTAGCATTTCGGTGCTACGGTCATGCAATTCTTCCGGCCGCCAGCCGAAGACCCGGTACACCGCTTCGCTGGCCGCGAGGATCCGGCGCGTCTGCCAGCTCACTACAAATACGGGGTGATCATGGGCCAGGAAGGCGGCCTCAATCAGATTCGTCCCTGAGAGTCCTGGAATTTTATCCATTTTCTTACTCTAAGCTCACACGGAAGCATTAAGTTGCATACTAGAACTAACCACATCAAGCGGTCCAATTAAGAAAGTTCTGTAGCCTTTGGATAGTAATGGTGCCCGGAGCCGGAATCGAACCGGCACAGCCTTGCGGCCGAGAGATTTTAAGTCTCTTGTGTCTACCTATTCCACCATCCGGGCATTCGGAGGGAGTTTTGACGGGCAGGATTGTATAAGGCCGCGTACGGTAACGCAATTCGGAATATGTACCTGGGTCGTCGCTGCCTCTCAGGCCTGCGCCGGTTTCACAGCCCTGCCCTTGTAGATATAACCGGCAATCTTCGGCGCTTTGGGGATGTAAAGGTTCTCCAGTTCCAGAATTTCGAACCCTGCGTGTCGGATGAGATCAGCGATGTGACGGTTCAGATGGCAGCCACCGGCCAGCTTTTTCCAGCCGGGAGTAATTCGGTGTTGCCACTTTCGGGTGTTGTCGTGGGGGGATTCGCCGTGTTCCAGGAACAGGAGTTCTCCACCGGGTTTGAGTACCCGCCACATCTGCAGCAATGCAGCATGCCAATCCGGAATCGTGCATAGCGTGAAAGTGAGTAGTACCGTGTCCACGGAATGGTCTTGCAGGGGGATTTGTTCACCGGGCAGGTCGAGCCACTCCACTTTGATGGGGGACCTGGCCAGATTGGGCCGAGCTTTTCGACGCATTCCGTCTGACGGCTCAAGGCCATAAATCATTTCGACTTGTTCCGGATCGTAAAATTCCATATTGATAGCGGAACCCATCCCCACTTCCAGCACCCGTCCTTTGGCGTGCGGCACTACCTGGCTGCGCAGCTTCATGACCTGGCCCATTGAGCAGGCGCGGTCTATGATATGTGGCAGTATCCGGTCTTCGTAAAAGCTCATTGGCCTCACCATACTTGTGCTATATCAACGGGTGCGACAATCTGCCCTATCGGTTTTGTCGCCATGTTTAGTAGCATGACAATGATCTGCCGGTAATAACAACATAACAATATGAGCTAAGGCAGCGGCTGAACGGGTTTGCTGGGCCCGTTTGTTATGATGTAAACGTTACCGGAGGGTTCCCATGGAACTTGATCCCCTTATCCTATCGCGAATCCAGTTCGCGTTTGTGGTGTCATTTCACGCCATTTTTCCGGTGTTTACCATCGGTCTTGCTTCCTTCATCGCAGTGCTTGAGGGCCTTGCCTTCAAAACCGGTAATCCGGCCTGGATAAAGCTGTCCGCCTTCTGGACCAAAGTGTTTGCCGTCGTGTTTGGTATGGGCGTGGTGTCTGGCATCGTGATGTCCTTCCAGTTCGGTACCAACTGGAGCAACTTTGCCCAGGCCACGGCGAACTATCTTGGTCCTATTCTCAGTTACGAAGTGGTCACCGCCTTCTTCCTGGAAGCGGCATTCCTGGGCGTATTGCTGTTTGGCCGCGATAAGGTTCCTGCCGGCGTTCATCTGTTTGCCGCCATTATGGTGGCATTGGGCACCTTCATTTCCTCGTTCTGGATTCTGTCGGCAAACAGCTGGATGCAGACTCCTGCCGGTACCGAACTGAGGGACGGCGTGTTTTATGTGACCTCCTGGAGCGAGGCGATATTCAATCCATCTTTCCCCTACCGTTTCATGCACATGGGCCTGGCTTCCTTCCTCACCGGTTCCTTTGTGGTGGCCGGTGTCAGTGCCTGGTATCTGCTGCGCAAAAGAGAAGTTGAAGCTAACAGGAAAGCACTGTCCATGAGCCTGTGGCTTATCCTGTTCATTGCGCCGGCCCAGTTGGTTGTAGGCGACTTTCATGGCCTCAACACCCTGGAGCACCAGCCAATGAAAGTAGCCGCCATGGAGGGCAACTGGGAAACGTCCCGCAATGTGCCGCTATTGCTGTTTGCGATACCGGATCAGGCCAACCAGATGAACCATTTTGAAGTGGGTATTCCGAGCCTTGCGAGCTTTGTGCTGACTCACGACTGGAATGGCGAGGTACCCGGCCTGAATGAGGTGGCAGTTGAAGAGCAGCCGCCAGTGGCCATCGTGTTCTGGTCCTTCCGTGTCATGGTTGCTCTGGGCATGTTAATGATTCTGTTCGGTCTGGCCGGCCTTGTACTCAGGAAAAACGGCCGGTATTGGCAAACACCGTGGTTCTTGCAGGGACTCCGTTTGATGAGCCTTACGCCCTTTGTAGCAGTGCTCGCCGGTTGGTTTGTTACGGAAATAGGCAGAGCGCCATGGCTGGTCCAGGGCATGATGAACCAGGCTGAATCCGTTACGCCCTCCCTGACCGGCGGCATGGCGCTGTTCACGCTGATCGGTTATGTGGTGGTCTACTCGATGGTGTTCTCGGCAGGTGTTTATTACCTGATGCGGGTGCTTTACGTGGGTCTGGAAGACAGCAGCGTTGACGACGAATACGACGCTGAGCGGCCCAAACGCCCTTTCTCTGCCGCTCATGTACCGTTTGAGATGGGTGACAATGACACCCACAAACCCCTGAACCAGGGAGGTCACTGACTATGGAACTGTTTGATCTGCCCCTCATATGGGCGTTTATTATCGGCTTCGGCGTCATCATGTACGTGTTGATGGATGGCTTTGATCTGGGCGTGGGCATTCTGTTTCCCTTTGCCCCCAGTGAAGAAAGCAGGGACGTAATGATGAACACCGTCGCCCCGGTCTGGGACGGTAACGAGACCTGGCTGGTACTCGGGGGTGCAGGCCTTCTGGCGGCCTTTCCCTTGGTTTATTCCATCTTCCTGCCGGCACTTTATATTGGAGTGTTCCTGCTGCTGGCGGGGCTGATATTCCGGGGCGTTGCCTTCGAATTCCGGTTCAAGGCCAACACATCCCGGTACCTCTGGAACTGGGCTTTTGCGGGTGGTTCCACGGTTGCCTCATTTGCACAGGGCGCGGTTGTTGGCGCCTACATACAGGGTTTCGAAACCGCCGACGGGGTGTATGTGGGTGGTGCTCTGGACTGGCTCACCCCGTTCACGGTACTTACCGGGCTGGGCCTGTTGGCCGGTTATGCGCTGCTGGGATCAACCTGGCTGATCATGAAAACCGAGGGCCGGCTGCAGGAGTGGGCTTACCGGATCACACTGCCGTTGTTGGCGGCCGTTTTAGCCGTATTCGCTATTATCAGCGTCTGGACACCGTTCGTGGACGAGATGGTCCAGGATCGCTGGTTTTCGAACCTGACGGTGATCTGGATACTGCCACTGCTGACATTGATCTGCGCATTCCAGATTTTCCGTTCCGTGCGTAACCGGTCTGAAGGTATGCCCTTCGTCGCCACGATGGGGCTGTTCATCACAACCTATCTTGGCCTTGTGGTAAGCCGCTGGCCCTACGTGGTACCACCGGATTACACGCTATGGGACGCCGCCTCGGCACCCGAGTCACAGCTCTTTCTGCTGATCGGTCTGGTGTTTGTCATCCCGATAGTGCTGGCCTACACCGCCTGGACCTACTGGGTCTTCCGGGGCAAGGTTCGAGCCGGCGAGGGTTATCACTAAGTGTCAGAACAGGCCGCAGCCCGCGCCTGGCTGGGCGGGCTAGCTACCCATGGCCGCCCGCTGATACTGGCAACGGTATCTGCGGGTGTGGTGGTCGGCCTGGCCACCATTGCGCAAATGGCGTTTCTGGCAGGAATTATCCACCAGGGCATCGTTGCCGAAGTGCCGGTTAAAGAGCTCCCCCTGCTGTTTACCGGGCTTGTCGCGGCCATTCTGGTCCGGGGAATAGCACAGGGTCTTCAGGCCCGGTTTGCAGCCCGTTGCAGCCGCAAGATTCGCAGCGAGGTGCGCCGCCAGCTCAACCGCTGCTGGCAGACGACCGGGCCTGTTGCCATGGGGCAGATATCGGCAGGCACCCTGGCGCGGGAGTGGCTTGATCATACCGATGCCCTGCATGGCTATTTCGCCCGCTTCCTTCCGCAGATGGTTCTGGCTGTGGTGGTGCCATTACTGATTCTGGGGGTGGTCTTCTCGCTGGACTGGTTGGCCGGGGTTTTCCTGTTGCTGTCCGCGCCTCTGATTCCGCTATTCATGGCGCTGGTGGGCATGGGTGCCGAGAAGCTTAACCAGCAGCATTTCCAGACCATTGGCCGGCTGTCGGGCCAGTTCCTGGATAAGGTTCGGGGTCTGACAACGTTGCAGCTGTTCGGTCAGACGGAACCTGCCGCGGAGACCTTGCGCAAGCGATCCGATGATTATCGCCGCGTTAGCATGAAAACCCTCAGGGTTGCCTTTCTGTCCTCCGCCGTACTGGAGTTTTTTTCCTCGGTAGCCATCGCCGTGGTGGCTATCTACATTGGCTTTGGCTTGCTGGGCTACATCACCTACGGGCCGTCCGAGGACCTTACCCTGTTCTCTGGATTGCTGGTGCTGCTGCTGGCACCTGAATTTTTCCAGCCTCTGCGTCTGTTGTCACAGCACTATCATGACCGTGCTGCCGCCATGGGCGCTGGTGCTGAAATTGTGGCGCGACTGCAGAGTGTTGAGGCCGCCAACCTGGCTTCACCGGAGGCATTTCAGCCGCAGGCACTGGACATGATCTGCGTACAGGATCTCTCCCTTGCATACAATGCCGAACGCCCGGTACTGGATCACCTGTCGCTGGAGATACGACAAGGCGACGTCATCGCCCTCACCGGCCCTTCCGGCGGTGGCAAATCCTCTTTGCTATACCTGATAGCGGGCTTCATGCAACCGGATCAGGGTAGGATCTCGGTGTTTGGTGCCGAGCCCGGAGAACAGCCGTTCGGTTGGCTTGGCCAGTCGCCGTTTC
Organism: Marinobacter sp. ATCH36; assembly: GCF_023555055.1. Taxonomy (GTDB): domain Bacteria; phylum Pseudomonadota; class Gammaproteobacteria; order Pseudomonadales; family Oleiphilaceae; genus Marinobacter. Next base: position 133,041 of record NZ_JAMJPL010000003.1, on the reverse strand, counting down.
TGGTACACGGTAGCTGGGCCGATAATCTTCGCCTCACCATACCGGACGCAACAGATATTGCTATAGAAACAGCCTTGCGCCAGGTCGGCCTGGGGAGTCTGCTGAACAGTCGGGAACGAGGCATTTACAGCAAAACTACCGAGGATGGTCAGGGGTTGTCTGGCGGCCAGGCCCGCAGGCTGAGCCTGGCGCGGGTGTTTGTGGCAAATTACGACCTGATTCTCCTCGACGAGCCCACGGCAGGGCTCGACAGCGACAGTGAAATCTACATTCTCGAAGCGCTCCACAAGCTCGCTCGGGCAGGCAAGACGCTGATCTTCGCAACTCATCACCAGGCCTTATTGACTCTGGCAAACAGAACCTTGCTGGTAACCGATGGGAGTGTGCAGGATGCGTGAACTCTGGCCCTGGCTGACACTGATACTCAGGCGTCCGATCCGGCTGACAGTGGGAGGCTTGCTGATTCTGGCCACCTTGCTGTCGGGTATGGGATTGCTGGCATTGTCCGGCTGGTTTATCACCGCCACTGCCCTTACCGGCATTTTGCTGGCGGCCGGTGTCCAGGCGTCACTCAACCTCTATGTTCCCGGTGGTGGGATACGTTTTTTTGCCGTTGCCCGCACAGTAGCCAGATATGCCGAGCGGGTTTACAACCACGACACGGTGCTGCGCCTGTTGACGGATATACGGGTTGCCCTGTTCCAGCGCCTCAGTCTCTCGACACGTAGCCGCAGAAGCGCCTTACAAGGCCCCCAGTGGCTGTCTCGGCTGACCAATGATGTGGATGCGCTGGATACCCTCTACCTTCGCCTGATCGCCCCTGCGGCCCTCGCGGCGCTGGTAACGTCCATGCTGATCATCGTGGCCTGGGCATTCTATAGCCAGAGTCTCGCCATCGGCCTTCTGATCACGTTGTTACCGGGATTTCTGGTTGCGACGGCTGTGGTTTATCTGCGCACCTACCATCTGGTCTACCGTCAGACAGATGCACGGGAACGCCTACGAACGGATGTTATTGAGCATGTCGAGGGCTTCGCGGAACTGACGGCGGCAGGGCGCACCGGCAAACACGCCGCACTCTGCCTGCGGCAGGCAGACCAGATTACCCGCAACGACTCCCGGGCTGATACCCGCACCGGCTGGAACCTCGGCCTGGCCCAGGTCATGGTCAACCTGGCTGTTGTGCTTGCCCTGTGGATAGGGCTTCAGTTGTTCCAGCAAAACGCCATTAGCGGACCGGTGGTGGTATTGCTGCCAGTGGCCCTGCTGGGGTTGCTGGAGGTCTATTCAATGCTCCCCGATGCGTTTGCCAGACTTGGCGGAACACTGGCTTCGGCCGCCAGGCTCAACCGTGATTGCTCGACTGCTCCGGGCACGGAGTCCGATGCTGGACAGCCACCGTTGGACAGTCACAATGCGCTGGAACTGGAACGGGTTACCATCCGGTTTGGTGATCATTCGCCTGTCATCAGTCGATTCGATCTGAAGGTTTGCACCGGAGAATGGATCGGCATTATTGGCAGCTCCGGCGCTGGCAAATCCTCCTTGGCCGAGGTGATGGCTGGTCTGGAAAAACCCGCGTCCGGCAGCGCTCGTTGCCTTTCAGCTGCCTACCTTACCCAGCAGACAGTATTGTTCGAGGATACCCTGAAAGCCAATCTTCTGATTGGCAATCCGGATGCCTCTGATGCTCAGCTTTGGCAAGCTCTGGAGTTGGTGGCCATGGCAGATCGGTTCACTCACGAACCATCGCAACTCAATACCTGGCTAGGCTCGATGGGTAGCAAGCTTTCCGGCGGCGAAGCCCGACGGATTGCGCTGGCGCGTGTGCTCCTGAATGAAGCACCGCTGGTGATTTTGGATGAGCCGTTTACTGGAGTAGACGCACCAACCAGAGAAAGGATTGCAGTGGGGATGAAGCGGTGGTTGGCAGGCAGGACCGTTGTTGCGCTGGGGCACGCGCCGGAGGCTTTACCCTCCTCCGACCGCACCATCAGGCTCAGCTGATACTGGTTCAGCTGGTTTCAAGAACCTCGAAGCCCAGGCCTGCCTTGCTGGTCAGGCGCTCAAAGAGTTTGCCACCAAGCAGTGATGACGGCGTCCAGAAGCCGCCCTGCTTGTCGCCGTCCACATCAAACGCAAGGCTCATTCCGGCTTCGCCTAACATCTTGCCTGTAGAGCCGTATCCCGGGTCACGGTCGCCAGTCACCTTGGTCTTGATGGTTTTGCCATCGACGGTTTTTCCCACAAATCGCAGATCATAGAAGCCTTTTTCCTGAGCTTCCGGGCTTGGGCCCTCACCCGGTTTGGGCACGAACTTTTCAACAACCCAACGAGATGGTTTGAACGCAGAAGCAGTAAAGAAACCACCCAGAGCGCCGGTAATGCCATAGGCTGCCAGACGGCCTTTAATGCCCCGACCTGTCATCATCGCCTCGTCGTAGGTGAACTCTTTCCCGTAGCGGGCATTCTGCAGGGCGTTGGACCGGTGGACAATCCGGGTATTGATCGCGCCCATCACGAATGGCGCCAACCAGACACCAAAGTCCTTATCGAATTCCGCCCCTTTCAGGCTGGGCTGACGGGCTTTGGAGCGATGGTCTGGTGGGCAGATGGAAAACGGGTTTGCCAGCTCCTTGCGTAGCTTGGGGTCGGCCGCCGCCTCTTTGGCTACGTTCATCATGCTGGCCACAGTACCGCCGGAGAACTCGCCTTTGGCGACTTTCACCCGCATGCGAACATCCTGGCAGGGTGATCCAAAAGTTGCTTCCGCCTGTTCCTGCAGGAACCAGACGCCCATGTCCGACGGAATGGAGTCAAAACCACAGCAATGGACGATGCGAGCTCCAGAGGCCTTGGCTGTCTCCTCATAGGTTTCCACCATCTTGCGGATCCACTGTACCTCGCCGGTCAGGTCGCAATAATCTGTTCCGCTTTCGGCACAGACCTTGACCAGTGGCTCGCCATACAGGGCGTAAGGGCCGACAGTTGAGATGATGACGCGGGTCTGATCACACATGGCTTTCAGGGCACCCTCATCGCTGGCATCCGCGACAATCATCGGCAAATCACCCGCGCCTTTGCCCAGGCTCTGTTTCAGGGTGTGCAGTTTGCTCTCTGATCGCCCGGCGATGGCCCAGCGAACATCCTTGCCAACGCCGTAGGTTTCAAACAGGTAGTTGGTGAGAATTTGCCCCACGAAACTGGTGGCACCGAATACCACGATGTCATATGTGGTGTCAGTCTTTGTGCTCATTGAATGTCCTTAATCCGTCAGGATCGATTATGAATTACCAGCGCCGGAACGGGCCGCCTTTGCGCCCATCATTACCAGGAAAACGGCGACGCCCAGGCCCCAGAAGCCGTTAAGGATCAATCCTCCGATCCAGGTCTGGGCAGACACCGCAAGCTCCTTGAGCGGAAAGACGACCAGAATAGCCACCGCGGTTGGCCCGATGGCGCCTACTATTACATTACCCAACCAGAACTTAAAGCCGTTCAGGCGCCCAAGAATGGCCCAGAGTACAAGTCCCCAAAGCCCGCCAAAGAATGCCAGTGAGAACACCGCGGGTACCCCCAGAGGCGGTACCGGGTTAAGGTTGAACGGAGCCGATGGCACCATACCTACTGCGTAGAACAGGGCAAACAGCCCCTGGTGGAAAATCAGTGTTGCGAGAAAACCACTGACAAACGCTTTTAACCAGACCATGTCATTATCCTTACGGTTGTTTCCCTGAAAATTTTGAAAAAACGTCTCACGGGCCAATCGATTCAATTGGCCGATCCTGCACACTCTGTCAGGATTGATAAACCCGAATTGCGGAGGTTACCCCATTGAACACCCTGCTTCTGGTACTGAGCCTCATACTCGTCATTGTCAGCGGCTGGCTTTTCTGGCGAGTGAAGCGTCAGCAACGCATAATCGACGAAACACTGTCTGAAAGCTATGGCCCTGATAATACAAGAAATCCGGAGATTTTACTTACGCTGCGGGTGCTTGATCCGATTGCCCTGGCCAAACGCGAATCCAAATCGGCCAGAATGCTGGCCGACCGCCTTCCCGTTATGGTTCAACGGTTGGTTTACGTGGAAGTGATGAAAGAACTGGAAATTGAATTGGCGGAACGGGAAATCGACGTTGAAATGAAACTGGAATACCGATAAAAGCCACAAGGAGCAACTATGGACGCAACCACCCTGCTCAGCCTGTTTGCTACCGTTACGGCTATCGGGCTTATCACTATGACCATCAGGCAGCACACCCGAAACACCCGCAACCTGAGGTTACTCAGAGCAAAGCAGATTTCCGCCCATAGCCATCTCCAGAAAAGCCGAATGGACCTGATGGAAACCCGCAATCGAGCCCGGTTACTGGAGGATACGGTCAAGAATGGCACCAGTGCGGTGGAGAAAGTTCACAAGGCTATTACAACGACCACCTTCAGCCTGATAGATCGCTTCTCAACCAGCGAGGAGTTCCGGGAAAATGCCCGCCGCGCACGGGACAGCCATGATTACACCAGCGACCGGATCTATCGTACGGTTCACACCACCAATAAAGCACTGCATATCCTGGCGGACACACTGTTTATCAGTAAGAAAGAAAAGAAGCTTACAGGGCGGAAAAATCACAACGACGAATAGGATTCTGACCATAAAAAAGGCACCCTTGGGTGCCTTTTTTATCAAAGAAACAGAAAGTTACAGCACTTTCTTCAACTCTTCTTCAAGTTGCGGAACCGCTTCGAACAGATCCGCTACCAGGCCGTAATCGGCAACCTGGAAGATCGGTGCTTCTTCATCCTTGTTGATCGCAACGATCACCTTGGAATCAGACATACCGGCCAGGTGCTGGATGGCACCAGAGATACCAACGGCAATGTACAGCTGTGGTGCCACGATCTTACCGGTCTGACCGACCTGCATATCGTTGGGCACGAAGCCGGCGTCTACCGCAGCGCGTGAAGCACCAACAGCGGCACCCATCAGGTCAGCTACCTGCTCCAGCATCTTGAAGTTTTCACCGTTCTGCATGCCGCGACCACCGGAAACCACGATACCGGCGCTTGCCAGATCGGGACGGTCAGACTTCGCCAGCTCTTCGTTGACGAACTGGGACAGACCCGCGTCTTTCACAACGTCCAGCTGCTCAACAGCTGCAGAACCACCTTCACCGGCAACCGGATCAAATGCGGTCGGACGAACGGTAACCACCTTGATGCTGTCAGTGGACTTAACCGTGGCGATGGCGTTACCTGCGTAAATCGGGCGAACGAAGGTGTCTTCGGACTCCACACGCATGATGTCGGAAACCTGGGCAACGTCCAGTAGTGCGGCAACCCGTGGCATGAAATCTTTGCCAACGGTGCCAGCGGCGGCCAGGATATGGCTGTAGTTCTTACCTACCTCGGCAACCAGCTCGCCCAGGTTCTCACCCAGGAAGTGGCCGTAAACGGCGTTGTCGGCAACCATTACCTTGTTCACGCCTTCAGCCTTTGCTGCTGCTTCGCCTACTGCGCCGCAGTTTTCGCCGGCTACCAGTACGTCGATGTCGCCACCGATTGCTTTGGCGGCAGCCAGAACGTTCAGGGTTGCCTGCTTCAGCTCGCTGTTGTCATGTTCAGCAATTACAAGGATGCTCATTCAGATCACCTTCGCTTCGTTCTTCAGTTTGTCGACCAGCTCAGCTACATCAGCAACCTTCACACCTGCCTGGCGAGAGGCAGGAGCCTCTACCTTCAGGGTAGAAAGACGCGGAGCAAGCTCAACACCCAGGTCCGCCGGGCTCATGTTGTCCAGCGGCTTCTTCTTGGCCTTCATGATGTTTGGCAGAGAGGCGTAACGCGGCTCGTTCAGGCGAAGGTCAGTGGTCACAACCGCTGGCAGGTTGAGAGCAACGGTCATCAGGCCGCCGTCAACCTCACGGGTCACATTTACCTTGTCGCCTTCGACAACGACTTCAGAGGCGAAAGTGCCCTGACCCATACCGGTCAGTGCAGCCAGCATCTGGCCGGTCTGGTTGTTGTCGGAATCGATGGACTGCTTGCCGAGGATGACCAGCTTGGGCTCTTCTTTCTCAACCACGCTCTTGAGCAGCTTGGCCGCTTCGAGAGACTGAACCTCTTCGTCGGTTTCGATATGGATACCACGGTCGGCACCCAGAGCCAGAGCGGTACGGATTTGCTCCTGGCAGGCCTTCGGGCCGATGGATACCACCACGATTTCACTGGCAACACCCTTCTCTTTAAGGCGAACCGCTTCTTCAACAGCGATTTCACAGAAAGGGTTCATTGCCATTTTGACGTTGGCGAGATCAACACCGGTATTGTCCGGCTTGACGCGCACCTTTACGTTGTAGTCGATAACTCGTTTTACAGCGACCAGAACCTTCATAGATTCCTCGTTCTTCTACGATGAGTTTACATTTGAGAACAGCACATGCTCGCGGGACCTGCTGTCTGTCAGGGCGTCATAATACTGCAGGCAAAGGGCACCGGGGTCAATAGCCCTTCAAGACGTTAAAAGGCCGCGTTCGCGGCCAATGAACACCGGTTGACTCCACCTGAGCGTGAGACGATACTAAAAAACGACTCAAAAAACACGTTTTGGCCCAGCGCGGTTAAACAATGCCAAAGGTACAGCCAAATTTCAAACAAACGTTTGTTTGATTAATCAATTGCGGTATCCTTTCAGTTAAGAAAACAGGTGCTTTCGCCTTGTGGGATTCGTCTGTGCGCCGTTTTACCGGTATGATGTCGCCCCTGAGAAATTGCCTGTTGGCATCACTAAAAAAGATGAGGAGACCAACGTGGAACGCGAATCGATGGAATTTGATGTTCTGATCGTCGGCGGTGGGCCAGCTGGCCTTTCAGCAGCCTGCCGTATCATGCAGATGGCTCAGGAAGCCGAACAGGAGCTGACGGTCTGCGTTGTCGAGAAGGGTTCCGAGATCGGTGCTCATATTCTGGCAGGTACAGTATTTGAACCCACTGCCCTCAATGAGCTCTTCCCGGACTGGAAAGAGAAAGGTGCGCCGCTGAATACGCCGGTCACCCGTGATGACATTTTCCTGCTGAAGAACCAGGAAAAAGCCACCAAAGTTCCCAATGCCTTTGTGCCGAAAAACATGCACAACCACGGCAATTATATAATCAGCCTGGGCAACCTCTGCCGCTGGCTGGCGGAACAGGCCGAGGGCCTGGGTGTTGAGGTCTATCCCGGTTTTGCCGCCTCTGAAACCATTGTTGAAGATGGCCAGGTTAAAGGCATTATTACCGGCGACATGGGCGTTGCCCGTGACGGTTCCAAGAAAGACGGCTACATGCCCGGCATGGAACTGCGTGCCAAGTACACCCTGTTTACTGAAGGCTGCCGCGGACACCTGGGCAAGCGTCTTATCAGTGACTTCAAGCTGGACGAAGGCAAGGATCCGCAGCACTACGGCATTGGCATCAAGGAACTGTGGGACATCGACCCGGCCAAACACGAGCCTGGCCTGGTTGTCCACACGACTGGCTGGCCTCTGAACGAATCCGGTTCTACCGGCGGGTCTTTCCTTTATCACCTGGAAAATGGCCAGGTCTATGTGGGCCTGATCGCGGACCTGTCATACAGCAATCCGCACCTGAGCCCGTTTGACGAGTTCCAGCGCCTGAAGCTGCACCCAGAGGTCAAAAAACATCTGGAAGGCGGTAAGCGGGTGGCTTATGGTGCGCGCGCTATCACCAAGGGCGGTTTCAATTGCCTGCCAAAGATGAGCTTTCCGGGCGGCCTTCTGCTTGGCTGCGATGCCGGCACCCTGAACGGCTCCAAGATCAAGGGCTCTCACACCGCCATGAAATCAGGACTTCTGGGCGCGGAAGCCGTGTTCGAGGCACTGAAGGATGGCAAGAGCGGCGAGGAGATTACCAGCTTCGAGGAGCGCTTCAAGGACAGCTGGCTGTACAAGGAGCTTTACGCCGAGCGCAACTTTGGCCCGGCCATGCACAAGTTCGGCAATATCGTGGGCGGTGCTATTGCCTACTTCGAGCAGAACATCCTGCGGGGCAGCCTGCCGATTACCTTTCACGACACTACACCGGACTATGCAACGCTGAAGCCGGCTGATCAGACGAAGAAGATTGACTATCCAAGACCGGATAACAAGCTGACCTTCGACAAACTGTCCTCGGTGTTTATTTCCAATACCAATCACGAGGAAGACCAGCCGATTCACCTGAAGCTGACGGACCCGGCCATTCCGATCGAGCAGAATCTGCCGAAGTACAACGAGCCTGCGCAGCGTTACTGCCCGGCTGGTGTGTATGAAGTGGTTGAGGCGGAAGATGGCAGCGGCAAGAAGTTCCAGATCAACGCTCAGAACTGCGTCCACTGCAAAACCTGTGACATCAAGGACCCTTCCCAGAATATTACCTGGGTGACGCCGGAAGGCGGCGGCGGTCCGAATTATCCGAACATGTAACAGGGTTCGTATAGTCGAAATAAAAACGGCCCCTTTTGGGGCCGTTTTTATTTACAACTCAAACGAAATCAGTGAGCGTGACCGTGCTCTTGCTCTTCGTCGGTTGCGTCGCGAGCTTCAACCACTTCCACGTCAAAGTGCAGGGTCTGGCCTGCCAGCGGGTGGTTTGCATCGATAGTGACAGTTTCGTCGCCTACTTCCACAACACGAACTACCTGGGGGCCGCCCGGAGTTTGTGCCTGGAACTGCATGCCCGGCTCGATGGTGTCCACACCTTCAAACGCAGAACGCGGAACCGGCTGAACCAGCTCTTCGTTGACTTCGCCGTAACCTTCGCCGGGCTCGACAGATACTTTCACCTGGTCGCCGGCGTTCTTTTCATTCAGCGCATTTTCCAGTCCGCCGATAATGTTCTGAGCACCTTCCACATAGGACAGAGGCTCACGACCTTCTACACGGGAGGAATCCAGTTCTTCTCCCTGGTCGTTGGTGAGCGTGTAATGGATGGTGACAACACGAGGTTGGGCCATGTGATCTCCTTGCGTGTCGCAATGACTGTTTGATTTAAGTTTGGGCAATCGAAAGTAGTCTTGAACAGCCAGACTGCACAGAGGGACTTACGACCACCGGGCCTCGTTAGAGAGCCAGGCTCGGTAACAAGTACGAAAACACAGTTTAACAACTGTCGCACTGCGTTTTCTACCGTCAGTTATTTGGGATGGTGCCGGGTAATTCAACCGTTGGCAGCAATTTTATAGAAATTTCCATGACTCCAGACACCTGGCGCCGTTTCGCCATCGCTGGAATCTTCGGTTACCAGATCCGCAAGGTCGTAATAGGCGGCGGTGACGAGCCTGGCTTCAATCCCGTGCCTCAGTTTCACGACCGGGCGAGGCTCATCAGTGCCGTCGTAGGTGCTCACGTGAAGTGGGTGCGCCTCTCCAATCTCTACGACTTCCCCGGTGTTTGTGGTCAAGGACAGAACCTGATCTTTGCCCTCGCCAGTTGCGCGAAGGGAGTGCGCGAGCAGAGGCGCGTCTTCGACAGTTATGCGCCATTTTTCCACCGGCGTGACCAGGAAATAGTGTCCGTCATCTTCCCGCCGCAGGATGGTGGAAAACAATCGGACAATGGCTTCACGGTTAATGGGCTTGCCCTGATACAGCCACTGGCCATCGCGAGCGATGACAATATCGATGTCGCCCGACAGCTCCGGATTCCATTCGTGCAGTGGTGGCAATCCGTTGCCCGGAGCTTGTGCCTTCTCGACCTGCTCGGCGATCGTTTCCGGTTTCTGAGTCATAAGTCTGATTCCTCAATAAGTCCGGTCAGGGTAAGAACTGTGCCCTGAGGTCTGCGCACCCTGGCCCCGCAACGGGCATCTCGAGTACAACGGCCTGCGCAGTCATGAAGGGAATACCTTTGCGGTGGCCATCCACCAGCAACGTCGACAGGCTGCCTACAAACGGCATGTGAGAAACAATCATAAGGTGTGACGGCGCCGTTTCAATAAGCTCATCCAGGCAGCGCCCCGGGTCATCATCGGGGGTGATATAGTCTTTCTCGGTAACCGCGCAATTGAGGATCTCGGATGCGATTGCAGCTGTCTGGCGTGCACGAACAAGGGGGCTGCTCCAGATGAACTCAGGCCGCCAGGGTGACTCCGCAATCTGCGCTGCAACATCCGCCACGCCGTGCCGGCCAAATTCCGTCAGTTCGCGTTCTCTGTCGAGGGTGTGCCAACCGGCCTCACCGTGACGCATGATAATCAAGTGCACTGGTTACCTCCGGAGTTGCCGAGGTGCTGTTTGCCTGACTATTGGCTAAGAGTACGCGGCAGAATGAATTCCACGTCGGAATTCTGGACCGACATCATCAGGCTATTGATTACCGCGCTGATGGATGCGCCTTCGTAAAGTATTTCATACAGGCCCCGTACCAGGGGCATATAAATACCAATAGCCTCAGACTTTTCCTTAACCAGTTTAAGAGTATAGATGCCTTCAGCGACCTGCCCCAGGTCAGCGACAGCGTCATCAAGCGCCTGCCCTTTGCCCACAGCATAGCCTACGCGATAATTACGACTCTTCGGTGAGGTGCAGGTTACGATCAGGTCTCCAACGCCCGCCAGCCCCATGAAAGTCATCGGGTTGGCGCCGAGGCTGACAGCAAACCGGCTCATTTCCGCCAGCCCACGGGTAATCAGCATCGCTTTGGCGTTTTCACCAAGGTCTCGCGCTGAGGCCAGGCCCGCCACAATGGCATAAATATTCTTCAGGGCCCCGGCAAGCTCTACCCCATACACATCGACGTTGGCGTAGACCCGCAAGTATTCGCAGCCCAGTAATTCCTGCACCGTGCGACGGACATCCGGGTCCTTGGCAGCGATAACGGTGGCGGTGAGATCCTGGCTAACTATTTCTCCGGCGAGGTTCGGGCCACTGAGAACACCAATTCGGCAACGCGGGGTCTCTTCCTGGAGGATCTCGCTCATCAGCTTGAAACCATGCTCTTCAATACCCTTGGTCAGGCTGACAACCACCTGTCCGTCGCGGAACTCCGCGCTGTTGTCCTTGATGACGGATCGGAACGCCTTGCTGGGTATGGCGACGAGAACAACCTCTGCCTTGCCTATCGCTTCCGGAAGATTCGTTGTCGGCCGGATATCACCAGTCAGCTTGACGTCAGGCATGTAGCGGCTGTTTACGCCGGTATCGCGGATTTCATCTGCCTGGGCTGCATCACGCATCCAGAAGTGCACTGTGTGCCCGTTTTCTCCGAGCACCTTGGCCATGGCGGTACCAAAACTTCCGCCGCCAAGGACTGCCACATCGTGGCCTGTTGGAGCGGGCTCCGGTGGCCGTGGGGCTTTTTTATCAGGCATAATTATTCCGTTGTTGCTCGCAGACTCACCCGGTCTCTTCGCATTCGAGGGCGCGCACCAGGTTCCTGAACTCTTCCCGGTTGTGGCTGTTCAGACCCATCAGCACCCTGTGAGCTTCCAGAACCTTGTCCCGCACGTCCTGTTCACTGGCGCGCAATACGGGTATTTCTTCCAGTTCCTCAATGCGGGAGGCGGGTTCTCGAACAATAATGAAAATCTTGTCGAAACCCATGGAAGTGATAATCCGGGTTATGTCCGGGTTAGTGGAAATCATCGTTGGCAGGAAATTACTGCGTTTCTGGGCTGCCATGGCAATCTTGGCAAGCAACCCAAGGGTGGTGCTGTCGATAATCTCGGTTTCCGTGAGGTCAATGACCACCGTTTTGAATTCGGGATCCTGGGTGATGGACTCAACCAGATTGTCCAGCGTCGAACACAGGTTCAGCCGGATTTCTCCAATAAACTTCAGGACATAAATGCCCTGTTTCACAGCTTGCAGGATCTTGTAACCAGCCATTGAATCCATTGCCACTATTTCGACGTTGGGCTATCGATACCGGGAACGGCATCCGTGACGGATACGATAGCAATATCGTCAGGTAACTCTGTGATCTCGTCGAGATTCAGAGCGTCGCTCAGTGAAGCAATAGTGTGACTACCTCCCGAGACGAGTTCAAGTAATGTCTTTTCCTTTTCATCAAGGCTTTTCGCTTTGATCACTTCCAGTATACCGTCTGAAAACAGAATCAGGTGGAACGGTTGCTCCAGCGGCACTTCGTAGACTTCCCACTCCGGTGTTTCGAACAGCCCTACCGGTAACCCGCTGCCCTCAAGAAACTCGGTGCGGCCGCCCTCGAAGGACAGTATGGGCATGGGAAAATGCGCGCCTACCGAATACCGGAGGCGCCGATCGGTGGTGGAAATAATCCCGACAAATACGGTCACGTGCTTGCCCAGGCCAGTATCCAGCAGTTCCGAATTGATGCGTTCCAGGAAACGCTCCGGATAAAGAATATCATCGCTGGAACCGCGCCTGAGGTTACGCTGAAGTCGGTTTGTCAGGTTTTTCAGTAATACCGTAACGAACGCCGAACTGGCACCGTGGCCGGATACGTCGGCAATATAAACCAGCACTTTGTCTTCGGATATACGGAAGTAATCAAGAAAATCACCGCTGAGAAACAGCGATGGCTTGATCAGATGGTCAATAGAAAGGCCTGACAGGACTTGTTCATTGTCTGGCAACATCCTCAATTGGACCTTTCGCCCTGCCCTCTGGTCAGCCCGCAACTCTGCAATACCGTCCCGCAAGTCGCGATTGGCTTCTTCCAGTTCCTGACGGTAAAGCTGGTTGAGGCGGTTTACCCGCACCCGGTCAAACAGCTTTCCGATGACGTCATCCAGTGCTCCGCGATCGTCGGAGCAGGGTTTCAGAACGATATCCGCCGCCCCTGCTCGCAGGGCATTGACGATCTCCGGTGCATTTTCGGTGGAGTAACAGGCAACGATGGGGGTAAAGGTTTCAGCATCTTCCAGTTTTGAAGCCAACTCCCCTATGGCGTCAGGCGGCATGTCGGCGAAGATGATATCGGGCATGTTGTCGTTGAACAGGGCCGTAGCCGAGCCCAGGTCCGCACCGCCGGTCACATAGAACCCCCTGGCCTCAAGGTAACGGCCCAGCTCCGAACGGGCACGCTCATCCGAATCAATTATAAGAATGCGCTCGGTGCGCGATGTCATGATTATTGCCCTAAACTACCATCGGTAAACGGGAAATTAGCTTTGTGCTATCTATTCTGGCACGCCCCTGTGATATAACAAGAGCTGTTTGATGTTTTTGGGGGGTTGTAATCTATGAGAAGTGCCGTAAATGATCTGCTCGGGGCCTATGACAAGCTGATCATGGATCCGGTTCACGGTGGCATCCCACTTTACCGGCATGAAATCACGGTTATTGATCATCCCCTGTTCCAGCGTCTGCGCAATATCTGCCAGAATGATATTCTCAGCCTGGTGTTCCCCGGTGCGACTCACTCCCGCTTTCTGCACAGTATTGGTGTGATGCATGTCGGCACCCGCATGTTCCGCTCCATGATCGATGCCTACCTGCGGGAGCGTCAACTCAGCGATCAGACCGACCTGAGCCTGAGCCAACTGGATGCCATCGATTACCTGGCCAAAACCATTCGCCTTGGCTGCCTGTTACACGATAGCGGCCACTCAAGCTTCTCCCATCAGTTCACCCAAGCCCGTCGAATACACGAACTGATGTCACGTCCGGCCCGGTTTGACGATCTCTGGGAAGGCGTTGATTACTCGATCTACCACTCTGAGCGACCGGAAGAGCTTGAACACGAGCATTATTCCGTGCGGGTCGCTCATGATGTGCTGTCATCCATCGATCTTGACTCCGCGGGGCTGCATGCCAGAGACGTGATCGGAATCATGGAAACCACGGATGTCAGCCCCAGTGACGCTTTCTGCAGGCACGCCCGAACTTTCTGGAGCTTTATCGCCGGCGAGGACGCGGAATCCGGCGTGCTAAGTGAGGCTGACACGCCGCGGCTGGTGATGGATCTGTTGTCTTCCATCGTATCCGGGGAAATTGATGCCGACAGGGCAGACTACATGCTCCGGGACGGGTTTCACTCTTCGGTGACTATCGGCGGTTTCAATCTTGACCATCTGCTCAGTAACCTGCGCTTTGGCTGGGATGTGCGTGAACCATGGATGGGGCTGGCCATCACCCAGAAAGGGCTTGGTGCGCTGGAAGACTTTGTCTACAGCCGCCACCAGATGTACCGCAAGGTATATGCTCACAAAACCGCCCTTGGCTTCGACTGGCTGTTACGGGAAGCCATCAACGAGGTGCTGGAAGATCCGGAGATTTTTGACTGGGTGGACACCTGTCTCAGCAACATGCGGTATTTCGCGGAGCTGACCGACAGTTTCTTCTGGGAAGCATTTCGAAAGGTCGCCCGCAGAAAGCCCGCAAGCTACTCGCGTTGTATTGTGGACCGCATCAAGCTGAACCACCTGGACACACGTGAAGACCTTTCTGCCACGGGCATCGTTGATCACGGCAGCTGGCTAGCCCGGGAGCTGCACCTGGATCCTGAGCAGGTGGTGACCTGCTCCATGCGCGCCCGGTTCTCAAATATTCAGGACAATTTCAATGGCATCAAAGTGCTGGTGAGGAACCCGATCGACAGAACCCGCTCGCTGAAAAAGATTACCGATGTCAGTGCATTTTTTAGCAAATTCAGCGACGGCACCATCAGCCACTTCTATGTCAGGCCCGACGTCCTGAGCAAACCCTGATCTACCTCATCGGGATAGAATTTTTTCCGCGAGGCCCTTAGCACTCTCGAATGCGCCTTCCACCCGGCCACCATTCAGCCAGTCACCGGCCAGGCCAATGCACTGATCTTCAAACCAGTGAAAGCCGGGATTGTCTGTTGATGACGATTTCGCATATAGCCAGCGATGTGAAACCACCTCATCCGGTGTGTTTTCAGAGCCAATAACCCGCTGAAATGCGGCGACCATTTCTGCCGTAACCTTTTCCGGCTCCGCGTCCTGATGCCTGCGGGACCATTCAGGATTCGCGTGCAGAACCCACCACTGGCCCTGATCTTCCCGACCAGGCTTGCTGGAATTGTTGGCGACCCAATAAAGCACCTCATCATGACACCGCATTCCCTCGTACGGCTGTTCCAGGGGCGCCGCGAAATGTGCGGCGGTCGCCCAGCACGGCTGAATATGGCGCACCGATTCATCGAGCGTGTCGGCAAGCATTTTCAATTCGCTGTTGCTGAGCAGTTCCTGAGCTTGTGCAGGCGGCGCAGTTACAATTATTGCGTCAAAGGGGCCGTAAGTTGCACCATTGGAGCCCTGGAGCGTCCACCCCCGGCCACTACGAACCAGATGTTGTATACGGGTTTCAGATTTTACATCCAGCGACGAGGACAGCCCCCGCGTGATCGCGGTCATTCTGGGAATCCCGACATACCGGCTATCATCGGGGAAGGCCTCCCATTCGCCATCATCGTTCTGATAGCCAAACCGCCCCGGCCAGACTCCGAAACGTTGCTCACCGGCATGGTGGTTCAGAAAACTGATAAAAGAAGGATTTCTCGCTGTGAAATACTGGGCACCGATGTCGGCAGAGCCACCGGAAACCCGCTTTGCGGCCATACGCCCTCCCGGGCCACGGCTTTTCTCAAAGACCGTGACAGCAAGATTTCGTTCCTTCAGTAAAAGAGCGGCTGTGAGGCCAGCAAGCCCTGAACCAACAATGGCTATCCGGCGTATAACAGGCATCTGATCGGTTTGGTTAAACATCGTTTATGGTGCATCCAAAATCGGTAAATGAAACGTAACTGAGTAAACCACGAACTAAAGGGCAATCAGGGTATGACCCGAGTGCAAAACTGGCTGACAAACATTCTGAGATGGTTCGACTCCTCTGCGGGTTCGGATCACCTCGACACGGGCTCGCGAGCCTTCAACTTCCTGCGAGTCGTTCCCTTTATAGCACTTCATCTCGCATGCTTGCTGGTCATCTTTACTGGCACCAGTGCCTTTGCGGTCTTTTTTGCGGTCGCTTTCTTCGTTGTGCGCATGTTTGCCATTACAGGTTTCTACCATCGTTACTTCGCCCACAAGACTTTCAAGACCAGCCGGGTGACCCAGTTTCTGTTCGGGGTACTGGGAGCCAGTGCAGCCCAGCGTGGCCCGCTGTGGTGGGCCGCTCACCACCGCCACCACCACCAGCATTCAGATGACGAGAAGGACCTGCACTCTCCTCACCAGGGCGGTTTCTGGTGGTCACATGTTGGCTGGTTTACTTGCGACGCGGGATTTGCCATGGATGAACGCCGGGTCAAGGACTGGATGAAATTTCCAGAGTTGAAGTTCCTGAACAGATTTGACTCGCTGGTGCCTGCCGCGGCCGCCGCCGCCATTTATGCGCTGGGCGAAGGCTTGGCTGCCTGGGCGCCTGGACTGAACACCAATGGGCTTCAGTTGCTTGTCTGGGGTTTCTTTATTTCTACAGTTGCACTTTTCCATGCCACGGTGTCGATCAATTCCCTGTCCCATGTGTGGGGCAAGCGTCGATTCGAAACCGACGATGACAGCAGAAATAACGTTTGGCTGGCGCTGATTACTATGGGCGAAGGCTGGCACAATAATCACCATCGCTGGCCACAGTCTGTGCGTCAGGGATTCCGGTGGTATGAGGTGGATATGACCTGGTATGGACTCTGGCTGTTAGCACGCCTGGGGATCATCTGGGACATGAAACCGATTCCAGAGCACATTCAGGAAGAAACCCGGCAACTGGACGCAGTAAGGAGGAAGCGATTGTGAGTACCGCCTCGATTATTGAAATGGGCAACAGGAATTCATCCGTGCACGAAACCCTCAACCGTTTCCAACAACTCTTTAACAACCTTTGCGCTGGCAACATGGCCGAGCTGAATAGCATATACAGTGACAATGTGTGGTTTCAGGACCCCTTTTGTACCGTTCGCGGTATCGACGAACTCACCGAGTACTTCACTGGTGCCTACGCCAATGTTATCTCCTGCGGCTTTGAGTTCGGCGACCCGGTTATCAGTGGCGAAAACGTGTGTATTCCCTGGGTAATGAGCCTGCAGCATAAGCGGATTCGCAAAGGCAAGGCCGTCAAAGTTGACGGAATCAGCCAACTGATTATCCGCGAAGGCCGTGTCACGTCTCACCGGGATTACTTTGACGTTGGCCAGTTGCTATACGAAAACCTGCCGTTAATGGGAGGCGTTATTCGCTGGATAAGGAATCAGGCAGGATGAGTCAACGACTTGAATCAACGTCCAATATCTGGATCACCGGAGCCAGTTCAGGCATCGGAGAGGCTGTAACCCGCGAACTGATGCAACAGGGCCATCGGCTGGTAATAACCGGGCGCAGACAGGAAGCTCTCGACGAATTGTGTTCCCTGGCCCCGGAAAGGATGAAAGCCGCCACGGCTGACACCACGGACCGGGACGCGCTTCAGTCAATTAGCGGTGACCTGGAGGCCTTCGGCAATCTGAACATGGCCATCCTGAATGCAGGCACCTGCGAATACCTGGAAATTGCTGATTACGACAGCAGCATCATTGATCACAACGTTACCACTAATGTTGTTGGTACGGCCCGGTGCATAGACATCGCCTTGCCCGCCCTTCGCCGAACCGCACAGCAGGGTCGGTCGGCCACGCTGGTCATTGTCAGTTCATCGGCCTGGTGGTTTCCGTTCGGGCGCGCAGAAGGCTACGGCGCTTCCAAGGCAGCGCTAACGTATTTTGCCCATTCGCTGAGAGCAGATCTGGCCTCCGAAGGCATTGATGTGGTTGTGGTGTCGCCAGGATTTGTCAAAACTCCACTGACTGACCGTAACGACTTCCCCATGCCTTTTTTGGTGTCGGCGGAAGATGCGGCAACGCGTATTGTCACCGGACTGCGCAAAGGGAAAACGGAGATCGCGTTCCCCAAGCGTTTCACCTGGACACTCAAGCTTCTTGGCGCCCTGCCCCAGGGCCTTATTGACCGTATGTCCGCCAACATGAGCCGGCAAACAGGAAAGAACAGGAATCCAATGGATGAGTAACAACCGGGAACGCATTGCAGTCATTGGGGCGGGTGTATCGGGGCTGACAACAGCCTGGCTATTGTCGGAAAAATACGAGGTCGAACTGTTTGAAGCGGGCAGTTATGCCGGTGGGCATACCAATACCGAACCGGTTACTGCGGGAGGCCGGGAATGGCCGGTGAATACTGGCTTTATCGTGTTTAATGACTGGACTTACCCCAATTTCATCAAGTTGATGGATCGGCTGGGGGTAAAATCCGAAGTCAGCGACATGAGTTTCAGTGTCGACTGCCACTCGACCGGCCTTCAGTACAATGGCACCAGCCTGAACACACTGTTTGCCCAGAGGAGAAACCTGTTGAACCTGCCGTTCCTGCGGATGGTTCGGGAAATCCTCAGATTCAACCAGGAATCTCGTGCCGACCTGGCGGCAGGTAACATCGGTGATGAGGAAAGCCTTGGCGAATACCTTAACCGTAATCGCTATTCCCGTTATTTTCGCAAGTACTACATCGTTCCGATGGGGGCTGCCATCTGGTCAGCGCCGGAGATTGTGCTGGAGCAGTTTCCCATTCGTTTCTTCCTGCAGTTTTTCAACAACCATGGCATGTTGTCCGTGGATGACAGGCCCACCTGGCGCGTGATATCCGGCGGTTCCGCCCGCTACGTGGACGCGATGATGGAGCGACTGGGTAGCCATACCCATCTGAACAGCCCCGTCACTTCGGTGGTTCGTCATCCGGACAAGGTGGTTGTCACGGCAAACGGTGAGCAGCAGGAATTCGATCAGGTGGTATTCGCCTGTCACAGTGACCAGGCACTGGGGATGATCACAGACCCCACCGAAAAAGAACTGGAGATCCTGGGAGCCATCACCTATCAGCGCAATGATGTGGTGCTTCACACCGATAGCTCCATGCTTCCTTCCAACCGTCTTGCCTGGGCGGCCTGGAACTACTTTATCCCGGAGCATAGCACCGAGCCGGTTTCGGTGACCTACAACATGAATATCCTGCAAAATTTTGACGATGCACCGGAAACCTTCTGTGTCACCCTGAATAGAAACAGCGATATTGACCCGAAAAAGGTAATCAAGCAATTCGACTACGCCCACCCCGTATTCACCCTGGAGGCTGTTGCCGCCCAGAAGCGTTACAGTGAAATCGGTGGACATCACCGCAGCCATTTCTGCGGTGCCTACTGGTTTAATGGCTTCCATGAAGACGGCGTGTGCAGCGCTCTGCGCGTTACCCGCGCCCTGGGTGTGGAGCTTTAGCAATGAATTCCGCTGTACAGCACCGGACTATCAGCCAGCCCCTTCACAGCCAATGGCTGGAAGGCACCATCCGCCACCGTCGCATGGCGCCTGTTCGCCATGAGTTCAGCTACGGCACCGGTATGCTCGCGCTGGACCTGCGGGAATGGCATTCGGTCACCCGTATAAGCCGTCTGTTCTCACTGGAAAGGTTTAACTGGCTCTCGCTCAGGCGCCGGGACTATTTCCAGCCAGAGACGGAGGATTTGCTCCAGGCCGTGACTGGCCAGGTACGGACAGCGACAGGCTGGGAACCGGACGGAGCGGTAGAGTTGATTACTCACCCCCGGTATTTTGGCTACGTGTTTAACCCGGTCAGTTTCTACTTCTGCTACAACGCCGGTGACGAGCCCGACAAAGGCGCTGTGCCGAGGGTTATTCTGGCCCAGATTACCAACACTCCCTGGAAAGATCGCCATGTGTACTGCCTGGAAACCACCGGAGCGGAGCCCACCAGTGCGGGCTGGCGCACCGAAAGGTTCGGCTTCGGCAAGCGGTTTCATGTCTCACCATTCAACGCGATGGATCAGCACTACCAGTGGACCTTCAGCTTCAGAGGGCCCGAGGTACGCATTCACATGAATGTGCTTCAGGGCAATAGCAAACATTTTGATGCCACTTTAGTGGTCCGTCGAACCCCCCTCGATCGTAAAGAACTTCACAGAAGTCTCAGACAGTTCCCGGTCGAGGCTCTGAAAGTTGTGGGTGGAATTTACTGGCATGCATTAAAGCTGAAGCTCAAGGGCGTGCCCTTTTTTACCCACCCGGACAAGCTTCCGGAAAGTGACCCGGCCCACAGGCTCGGAAGCGACGATTCCGGCCTTGATGTTACCGAGGCCAACGACCGGACAAAGACAAGCGGAAAGGTAAGCTCATGGAGAACCTGAACACCTCACTCGAATCCAATGGCACCGGCAGGCAGATCCCGCTGAGTAGCCGGGTTGCAAAAAATCTGGTTTGCAGGCAATTATCATTGCTGAAAGACGGTGCCCTGACGATCCGCGAATCCGGCCAGCCAACTCTGGCTTTCGGTGATGGTAACGCCCGCTTTGCGCCTGCAGAACTGGTTATCCACGACAGCAGTACCTGGAAGGATCTGTTGACCGGCGGCAGCATCGGTGCGGCAGAGTCTTACGTGGCCGGCGACTGGTCAACACCAGACCTGGTCGCCCTGTTGCGTTTTTTTACTCGCAACGTAGACCGGATGAATGAATTCGAAGACAGGTTCAGCTGGATTACCAAGCCGGCTTTGAAAAGCCTCCACTGGCTGAACCGGAACACCAAAGAAGGATCCCGTAAAAACATCAGCGCCCATTACGACCTGGGCAACGAGCTTTTTGAGACCTTCCTCGACCCTACGATGATGTACTCGTCGGCGATCTATCCCCGCCCGGAAGCAACCCTTGAAGAGGCTGCCATACACAAACTCGATACCATTTGCCGCAAGCTGGACCTGCAGCCAGGTGACCGAGTAATGGAGATTGGTACCGGCTGGGGTGGCTTTGCGGTCCATGCCGCCAAACATTTTGGCTGTCATGTAACGACCACAACCATATCGTCCGAGCAGCTGGAGCTGGCAAAAGCAAAGGTGGAAGCCGAGGGCCTGGAAGACAGAATCACTCTGCTGTTTGATGATTACAGGGACCTGGAGGGTCAGTTCGACAAGCTGGTGTCGATCGAGATGATCGAAGCCGTGGGTCCGCAGTTCCTGGACAGCTATTTTTCCCAGATCAGCCGGTTATTGAAGCCCAACGGGCTTGCGCTGATTCAGGCCATCAATATGCCGGAGCAACGATATAGCAGAGCGCTGAAAAACGTGGACTTTATCCAGAGGTTCATATTCCCGGGCAGTTTCATTCCGTCGTTCGGGGCTATTCTCGGATCAGTGCGAACCGGGTCAGATCTCGTGATGACTCACTCTGAAGACATCGGCTTCCACTACGCCCGAACGTTGAGGGACTGGTGTCAGCGATTCATGGAAAGTCATCCGAAGCTCGAAAGCATGGGATATGACGAAGCCTTTCGTCGCCTCTGGCACTTCTATTTTGCCTACTGTGAAGCGGGGTTCAGTGAGCGTGCCATTGGCGTTTCCCAGATTGTATTTGCCAAGCCCGGCAACAAACGTGCGAACATTCTCAGCCTATGATCAAGTCTGACACTGTCCGCAAAACCATCAACTTCGTACTGTTCCAGGCGGGATGGTTAGCATGTGTTCTCTATCCGGGCCTTCCGGCAGCAGGCCTGGTGTTACTGCTGGTCATATTTCACCTAGCCTTCATCAGCCAGCACCGTTCTGCCGAAATGCAGTTTATCGGTGCCGGTGTGGTTCTTGGCGGCGTGCTGGATGGCATCTGGTTCCAGACTGGCATCCTCGATGACGGCACCGGCAGCGTTGAGCTGACACCTGTCTGGCTGGTGGGTATCTGGGCGATTTTCATGACCACCCTCTCCCATTCGTTGTCCTGGATCAGCAGCAGGGCCTGGCTACCATTCGTGTGTGCGCCAATCGCCGGTCCCTTTGCCTACTGGTCAGCAAGCAAACTGGGAGCCGTTGAGTTACCGGACCCTACAGTGTCACTGATAGCGTTGGCTCTCGGCTGGCTGGTGGTATTTCCCACCCTGCTTTACCTGCGCAAATCCCTCTATCCGGAGCTGGTTCAATGAAACGAACATTCGTGTTTATCGCCTGCTCCTTGCCTCTGCTTACAACCATGGCTGCAGAAGTGCGCTTCACCGGCGAGGCAGCTGAGGTAGGTGGAGAATCGACGATCTACGAGGAGCGGCACATTGTGGAGGGCGAGTGTACAGACGGTCTGTTCCGACCCGATGCTCAAACGGTCACTTACGTCCGTAACGGAGGCAATGAATTCGCCACAAAGGAACTTTCCTATGAAGGATCGGTGTTGCGCCCGACCGTTGAATTCCGACAACCGGATTTCAATGAGACCATGGCAATCACGAATCGGGACGATAACGAACTCCGGATCGAATGGCAGACACCTGAAGGCGACACGGAGCGGTTCTCGGTAAATGTTACCGACTCTCTGGTCGCGGACGCCGGTTTTGATCACCTGGTTCGGCAGAACTGGTCGGCTGTGACGTCCGGTGAAAGTGTGGAATTTGATTTTCTGGCGCCCACACGCGGCAAGGCCTACGGCTTTGTCCTCGAGCCCGCGAATGACAACCGGATTAACGCCGCGCATACCGTGCGAATAAAGCCCTCCGGTATCGTGCTTGGGTTTCTCGTGGACCCTATCCTGCTGGGCTACAACGACGATGGCTTGCTGACGGATTACGTCGGCCTGACCAATATCCGCAAAGACAAGGACTCCAACTACACCGCCCATATCCGCTATACCGTGGAATCCACCCCGGAATGTGAACTGACCCGCTGAATCCGTCCTTACAGCCAACGCAGACACGCCGGCCTGTTATGGTAGACTTCTGGTTTTCCGACACAGCCACAACAGAGAGTTTCCGCCGATGATGTTTGTCTCGTTCAACGTCAACAGTATTCGTACCAGGCTGCACCAGCTTGAGGCTGTTATTAATGAACTTAATCCGGACTTTATCGGCCTGCAGGAAACCAAGGTAACCGACGAAGAGTTTCCGGTAGAGGCCATCAGGGCGCTTGGCTACCACGTTTTCTTTCATGGCCAGAAAACCCATTACGGTGTTGCTCTGCTCTCCCGCCAGGAACCCGAGAGCATCCAGAAGGGCTACCCCTGGGATGGTGAGGATTCCCAGCGCCGGCTCATCACCGGCCACTTTGTGGTGAACGGGCAGAAACTGACGGTCATCAATGGTTATTTCCCGCAGGGCGAAAGTCGCGATCACCCGGTGAAATTTCCTGCCAAAGAGAAGTTCTACGCTGACCTGATGCGCTATCTGGACGAACTCAAGTCGAAAGGCAGCGAGATCGTGGTGATGGGCGACATGAATATCTCCCCCACCGACCTGGATATTGGCATCGGCGCCGACAATGCCAAGCGTTGGCTGCGCACGGGTAAGTGCAGTTTCCTTCCGGAAGAGCGGGAGTGGCTTGGCCAGGTGCAGAACCGCGGCTTTACGGATGTGTTCCGCCATCTGCATCCGGAGGAATCAGACACCTTCAGCTGGTTTGATTATCGCAGCAAAGGGTTTGAGCGGGACCCTCGCAGAGGCCTGAGGATCGACCTGATCATGGCCAGTGACAGCCTTCTGCCCAAGGCGAAGAAGGCTGGGGTGAGCTATGACATTCGTGCCATGGAGCGGCCCTCGGACCATTGTCCGGTGTGGGCCAGCTTCGACATCTGACCCTGCCGGCCCGCGCCATGAAGAAAGTTAAAACCCGCGACCGCATTCTGGAGGCCAGCCTGATGCTGTTTAACAGCGTCGGCGAGCCCAATGTCACTACCCTGCTGATTTCTGACGAACTGGATATCTCGCCCGGCAATCTCTATTACCATTTCAAAAGCAAGGGCGACATTGTCGGCGAGTTATTCACCAGTTACGAACATGAGATGCACGATCTGCTGGCGGTGCCTGAAGATGCAGATATCACCCTGGACCAGCAGAGCTTCTTTCTGCACCTGCTGTTCGAAACGGTCGCCCGCTACCGGTTCCTGTACCAGGATCTGGTGAATGTGCTGTCGCGTTACGATCAGTTGCAGGCTCGTTTCCGCCGCATACTCAAGAAAAAAACCAGCGGCTTCAGAACGATTTGTGAGAGTTTTCGACGCCAGGGCATCATGGACATCACGGATGGAGAGCTGGAAGCCCTGTGCGACCAGCTGACCCTGACGGCCTGTTACTGGAGCAGTTTCGACAGCTTGTCACACCTGGAAGACCGGGAGTCCATGGATCCCGGGCGTGGAGTCTACCAGATGATGTATCTGCTGCTACCCTATCTGGGAGCGGAAGAAAAAGAGCAGATCTATTTGATGAGCCGGGAATATCTCTGATCTTCAGAAAAGCTGCTGAAAGATCATTCCTCCTCGGAGCGGTCTTCAGTTTCTTCCCGTAACCGTTTCAGTTCAGCTTCAAGCGCCTGTATCCGGCGTTCCATGGCTTCAATTTCCTCGCGCCGGTGGATGCCCAGACGCCGCAATGCGCCGGATACCCGCTCGTCAAACAGATGCTCAAGCTTGTCCCAGGTACCTGTCGCCTTGTCTCGCACCCCGCCCACACGATCCTCCACCGAGCGAACGTGTTTCTCTACCACGCCACGGGTCTTTCCCTCGAGCTGCTCACCCTCCTGCACCAGGCGCTCAAAGAACCGGCCAGCATCCTCTTCTGCCTTGGTATAGGCACCCAGCCCGGCAAGCCAGATCTGCCTTGCAGATCCCTTGATTCTACCCGCCAGCTGTTCGTCGTTTTCCGGCTTGTTCTCGTTTTCGTCAGACATGCAAAACCTCGGGAGACATGAACTATTCGATGCCCCTGATTGTATTACAGCAGGCCCCGAATTTCAGTCAGCAACCAAAAATCTTCCAAAGTCGCTGTCTCCGGACTGCTCTGAAACCCCCGTCATGACAGGCTTAAGTATAAGCACACATTCAATATGAAAAAATGTGATCAAACGAATCGTTCGCTGGCTTGAAGTGTTCAAAATATGGTCAATACTTCACAGTACCGGTATCCCTGCTGATGCCGGTTTGTCTGGAAGTCTTTCATGGATACTACTCGCACGCCTCTGCCCGGCCATCAGCGCCGGGCTTTTTTATGCCTGCCATCCGTCGGGGTTTTCCCTACTACCATTTAGATATATAGTTATTACATAATTGCATATATCATTCGGGATGACCGGGAGGATACACCACATGATTGAAATTGCATGGGAGAATTTTACCCCATGGTCGGCACTGGCAGGCGGAATCATTATTGGGCTGTCGGCTGCGGCGTTTGTATTGCTGAATGGGCGCATTGCCGGTATCAGTGGGATTGTTGGGGGCTTATTAGCTCCCCGGAAACGTGACGTGCTCTGGCGTGTTGCTTTCCTGGCAGGCATGATTGCCGCGCCGCTGATCTGGATGATGACAGCAGATTTGCCCGCCATAGAGATCAACGCCAGCTACCCGGTACTGGTGATATCGGGACTCTTGGTAGGCATCGGCACACGCTACGGCTCCGGCTGTACCAGTGGTCACGGAGTTTGTGGCCTGTCACGGCTGTCTTTACGCTCGCTGACTGCCACTCTGACCTTCATGACCGCCGGCTTTATAACAGTCTATGCAGTCCGCCATCTGATAACGGGAGCCTGATCCATGAAATTCAATCTTGCTTCTTTTGGCGCCGGTCTGCTGTTTGGTTTCGGCTTGCTGGTCAGTGGCATGGCTAATCCCGAGAAAGTGCTCGGCTTCCTCGACATTGCCGGGCAATGGGATCCTTCGCTTGCCTTTGTCATGGGAGGCGCCATCCTTGTAGGCCTGTTCGCTTTTACGATCGCCAGGAAACGGACCGTTTCCCTCCTCGGTTTCGATATGCGCCTGCCCGCTACAGATCGCCTCGACAAACGGCTGGTGATCGGCAGCGTGATGTTCGGCGCGGGCTGGGGGCTCGCTGGTTTCTGTCCCGGGCCGGGACTGGTGGCACTGGGCGCAGGGGAGACCGGTGCCCTGGTATTTATAGCAGCAATGATCGCAGGTATGGGGCTATTCGAGATGATAGAGAAAAACAGGGTTGCCCATTGAAGAAAATGCTAATTGCGGGCCTTCACACCACTCGGACACTGACGGCCCATTATGGCATTATGCACTGTCTTTTCATGACTGAAACGAGGATCTTGTATGGATATCAGGCGTATCGACGAGACGATTTCGGTGGCTCCGCAGTTGGCTGTGAATGACATAGCGGAAGCAGCAAAACTGGGCTTCAAAACTCTTGTGGCCAACCGCCCGGATGGTGAAGAAGCGGGGCAGCCCGCCATGGCCGATATTGAAGCGGCCGCTCGCGAAAATGGTATGGAATGGGTTTATCTTCCAGTGGAGTCCGGCAACATCCTCGATGACGATGTGGACCGCTTTGATTCGATGATCCGCAATGCCGAAAAGCCCGTATTGGCTTTCTGTCGCTCGGGAACACGTTGCACAGTTCTCTGGGCATTGAGTTCCGCCCGCTCGAGCTCGGCACAGGATATTGTCAGTAAAGCTCGCAACGCCGGTTATGACATCGGCGGCCTGGCACCGAGACTGGCGCAGCAGGCAACAAAACAGTCCTGAGTCACCTTCCGCTCTGACATCAACCGCTACCAGGATCCAGCACCATGCAGTACAAGGGTACCGCCAACTTTCGCCATGACCATCCGGAAAAGACCGGGGTACTGGTTACCAATCTGGGAACCCCGGATGCCCCAACGTCATCAGCCTTGCGCCGCTATCTCGGGGAATTCCTCTGGGACCCCCGGGTGGTGGAAGTACCGCGCCCGGTCTGGTGGCTGATCCTGCACGGCATCATCCTGCGAATCCGGCCCAGCCGTTCCGCGAAAGCCTATGCCAGTGTCTGGCAACCGGAGGGCTCTCCCCTACTGACCCATACGGCCAAACAGGCAGAGGGTATTCGTAAGGAATTACAGGGAAAGTATGGCAACAACATCGTGGTCGGTTTCGCCATGCGCTACGGTAACCCGAGCGTTTCGAAGGTTCTGGACGAAATGCAGGCTCAGGGAGTTCGCCAGTTGCTGGTACTACCACTGTACCCCCAGTACTCAGCGTCAACCTCCGCCTCCACGTTTGATGCCATCGCCCATGACTTCACCCGCCGGCGCTGGATACCGGATCTTCGGTTTGTTTCCCATTACCCGGACTATCCGCCCTACATTGAGGCCATGGCTAACCACATTCAGGCGCACTGGGATGAGCATGGGCGCAACGAAAAGCTGATTCTGTCCTACCACGGCGTTCCGCTGAAGTACCTGAAGAAAGGCGACCCCTATCACTGTGAATGCCACAAGACTTCGCGGCTGCTGGCAGAACGGCTTGGGCTGTCGAAAGAAGACTATATGACCACTTTCCAGTCACGCTTCGGCCGCGAGGAATGGTTGCAGCCATACACAGATGAGACCCTGAAATCTCTGCCCGGGAAAGGTGTGAAGTCCATAGATGTATTCTGCCCCGGCTTTTCCTCGGATTGCCTTGAAACCGTTGAGGAAATCGATGAAGAGAACCGGGAGTACTTTATGGAGGCAGGAGGCGAAGGCTTCAGCTACATTCCCGCGCTCAATGCAACACCGGGGCACATCAGCGCTCTGACCCAACTGATTGAAGACAATCTGCAGGGTTGGAAGGTCCCTACCAACGAGCCGGAGGAACTGGCCGCCCGCCTGCGTCTGGCCGAAGAACAGAAGCAGGCCCAGTACCCCGGCCGCGATCTGTAATCCGGAACCAGTGACGCTATCAGGGAGTACTGTCTTTTTCAGGGCTCCCGGATAGCTCCGGTACGGACTGGCATAAGGTACACTCTTCCGTATCCACAGCAGCTCCCCCGGCTTCAACATACCGAACCCTATGGCTAGCCCCACCGCGATTTGCAGTCACTGAGAACTTGCGGTCGTGACGAACGTCGCCGGATTCTGATGTTTGTTCCTGGTTGGTCTCTGAGTCTCGCATGGCGCAATTTCCTTTATCCACAATTTATTACAGTGTGGGGGCGGACAGCGCCAAATCCAACTCCGTCAGGTGCGTCGTATACAGTAGGTTGATCTTGAAGCAGTTATAAGGGGTGCGAAAAGAAGAAGAGAAAGTGGCGGTGGGCCAGGGATTCGAACCCCGGGAAGGCTATTAACCTTCGGCGGTTTTCAAGACCGCTGCATTCAGCCACTCTGCCAGCCCACCGTTTTCTCCACAGCCGTCATTGCGACAGCGGGGAGCATGATACCGGAATCTCCTGTTCTGTCAACGCCCTGGAATAATCCGGATAGCTTTTCGGAGTCAGGACACAGTCAGACCTCGATCTAAACTGAAGTTAATGGTATCCAAGGGAATCTTTATCCGTGATTAATGTCGGAAACGATTGAAAGTTGGGATTTCGCCATTATTATGGAGTTAACACACATTGGGGTGGGCGGAAGGCAAGTGCCCAGATCCAAAGGCAGCAATAACCGGAGATAAGTCAGAATGCAAAACAGACAGTATAGCGTTCAGAAACAGGGAAGCCAGATTGCTCGCGGCTCTGCTACTGCCGCCATCGGCGCAGAGGCCAAGAAGGTTCTGCGCAACACCTACACACTCCTCGGTATGACGCTGTTGTTCAGTGCGGCTACCGCTGGCGTTTCCATGGCCCTCGGCCTGAGCCACATGGTCGGGCTGATGTGCAGCATCGGTGCACTACTGCTTATCTGGTTTGTGCTTCCCAAAACTGCCAACAGTTCCGCGGGCATTGGCGTTGTATTTGCCTTCACAGGCCTTCTCGGTCTGTCGCTCGGTCCAATTCTTTCCTTCTACCTGGCCATGTCTAACGGTGGACAGGTCGTCATGCAGGCACTGGGTGGCACGGCGGTGGTGTTCTTTGCGCTGTCCGGCTACGTGCTGACTACCAAGAAAGATTTCAGCTTCATGCGGGGAATGCTGGTAGCAGGCCTGGTGGTCGTGGTTGTCGCCATGCTGGGCACAGTAGTTGCCTCCATGTTTGGTGTTGATGTAACAGTATTCAGCCTGGCGCTGAGTGCCGCCATCGTGTTCCTGATGTCCGGTTTCATCCTGTATGACACCAGCCGCATCGTTAACGGTGGCGAGACCAACTACATCCTGGCAACAACAGGCCTGTACCTGAACATCTACAACCTGTTCGTGAGCCTGCTTCATATCATTGGCGCCTTTTCCAACGAATGAGCAACAGCTTGCCAGAGCAGACAAAAACCCCGGCGCCTGCCGGGGTTTTTACGTTGGTGATTACCGGTGCACCCTACTCGTCTCAGGCGCCACAGACAGCCCTGCACTTCGCCCGCGCTGCGCTGGCCGCCAACAAGCGAATTGACCGGGTATTCCTCTACGGGGATGGTGTTCACCTGGCGTCCAGCCTCAGTACACCGCCCTCCGACGAATTGAACCTCTCTGAAGCCTGGGCCGGCTTCATGGCCGAAAACAACATTCCCGGAGTTGCCTGTATTGCCTCTGCTCTCCGGCGCGGCCTCGTTAACGAATCAGAAATGCAACGCCATGAACTTTCCGCGTTCAACCTTCGCGCGCCTTTTGAGATCGCAGGGTTGGGCGAGTGGGTGGACAGCGCCGCTTCTGAATCCCGTGTCCTATACTTTCACAGAGGAAGCTGACGATGAGCACGCTTATCATTATCGACCAGCCTCCTTACGGCTCCTGGGAAGGCCGTGAAGCACTGGACATGGCCTTTTCCCTGGCTGCGTTCGATCAACCGGTTTCTCTGCTGTTCTGCGGTGCCGGAGTAAACTGGTTGCGTAAAGGACAGGACGCCACGACGATTCAGCAAAAATCCGTTGAACGGAACCTGGCTGCGGCGCCGGTCTTCGGCGTGGAAGCTTTGCTTGCAGACAACAAGGCCTGTGACCACTACGGTCTGACGGAGGAGGATCTGCTCGACCCTGTTTCCATCACTGATTTCGGCCCGGAACTGACCAGCCGCTTCGACCACGTCGCCTTTGCAGGCTAGGGACTGAGCCAATGACCAGATTCAAAACCCTGCACATTCTCAATAAACCACCGGAGCACGCTCGCTACCGGCTGTGCCTTTCCGCTATCGGTCCGCAGGATGGATTACTACTGACCGAGAATGGCGTTCTCGCCATTACCCAACCTTTGGCGATCAACAAGGAGCGGTGTTTTGCGCTAGCGCCCGATCTGGAAGCCCGGGGGCTTTTATCACACGTCAGCAGCGATCAAATAGCGTCGTTTGATGACATGGTAGATCTGACCGCCCTTGCCGAAAACGTTATTAGCTGGTGAACCATGACTGACACCCTGATGCCGGAAAGAAATAATGAAGGTTTTCTCGAGAACGCGGAGCACTGGAGCCCGAAGGTTGCCGAGATTATTGCGCGTGACGACGGCATTGATCTTTTAAAAAATCACTGGGAAATCATCAGTTTTCTGCGTGAATTTTACAAACAACATGAGATGTCACCGCCCTCCAACCGCCTGTTCGTAAAGGCAGTAAAAGAGGCGTTCGGCGAAGCAAAAGGCAACAGCATCTACCTGATGCAACTGTTTCCCGGAACCCCGGCAAAAACTGCCTGCCGCATCGCAGGCCTGCCACGGCCAACAAACTGCCTATAGGTCCTTGCGGGGCTTCCTTTCCTGCCCTGGCACATCGCCAAGAAAACTGCTCAGGCCATTTTCGAACAGGTTCGACCCGAAGCGCAGAAACTGGCGGCTGGATTCCTTGGCCGTGCTTTCCGGAAGTTCCCTCAGGGTTTCCTCAACACCCTCTCGAACACCCCTTTTGACTCCGGGTTCTATCTCCCGCGCAGCCTGTATGATTTCCTCAACCTTGCGGTCCAGGTGTGGCTTCATAACGGCAAACCAGAAAACGGCAAGCGCAGCTAGCACAGATGCAGCGGTTACCGCCGCCTGGATTACCAGTGTCCATCCAAAATCCATAGTCTGCCCTCCCGGTCAGTCGACTGTGTCAGGCCTCTCGTTCGGCCCGTTACGCAAATACATTGTTCAGTACCAGGAACTGCAGACCACCGGCCAGGGCGCCAAGCAATCCACCCACCAGCATGAGCTGGAGCTCTTCTTCTCGAAACGCCGGCCTGAGTATGTCCTGAAACTCCGCTGGGGCCAGGGATTTCATCTGGCTGGCCAACACGCTGGCCACCACGGGCGCCCTTTCCCGGTTGAACGCCGGGTCGCCAAACACATCCCGGGTTGCAAGCACGGCTTTCTGGTTCATGGCCTTCTTGAGCTCGGTGTAGCCCGTCATGCCTACAGTGACCTGCGCGGTCAGTTTCATTACCACAGAATTGTCCAGAAGTGGCCGCAGGTGCTTTTGAATAATAGCCCGCGTGCGGTCACCACGGCTGCCGTTGATCATGGCATCGGCAACCTTCTCTACGGTAATCAATTCTTCGGCTACCAGCCTTGCCCAGACATCACTGATTTCCGGCTGGCGCCTGAGAAACAGCCCCTGGACCTTCCAGAACAGAAAGCGCCGGGGCTGCAGCGGGCGGAAAATCAGGTTAATGGCAATCCAGTTGGTGAGAAACCCCACGGCAAACCCGCCCACCGGAAGAAGCCATGGCTCCGGGTACCGGGCCCAGAGTGGCGCAAGGATCGCCCCCAGAAGCCCCCCGATGATCGCACCACGGTTAATGACAGACCGAAGCTCCACTGAGCCTGCCTGTTGGAATATACGGTTCATCAGGTCCGGGTGGGATTCGAGTTCACGACTCAGCAGCGCTTTCAGGTCTACCAGGTCATTGAGGTCGTCACCAAAGTCTTCCACCAATGATTCAATCCGCGCCGGCAACTGCTCACGCCCCCATTGATAAATGCGGTTGCGAACGAACAATGGCAGGTTGTCCCATAGCACCGGCTGGATGTCGTACATGACCTCATCGATGTACTCATCCATCCGCGGGCCGACCTGGGAAATGACCTGCTCGACGATTTTCTGGGGCTGCAGCTTCTGATAAACCTCATTCAGGTCCCCGAACTGCTGCAGAGTCCGGTCGATGCAGATATGGGCCATTTTCTCGGACTTGCGGGGAATAACGCCCTGCCAGCCGAACAATCCGACGCCCACAAACTGCACCGGATAGAACGACATCTGAATTGCCAGCCAGTTGGTGAACCAGCCAACCATGGCGGCTACCAGTGGCACAGACAGAAGTGCTACATCAACCAAGACAGACCCCGATAACCAGTAGCTACGAAACAAAAGAAGCCGGCAAGAGCCGGCTTCTTAATATACCTGAAATCTTACGTTTACCCTATTGATAATACGCGTTTTCTTTAACTGTATGATCCGTTACGTCCCGCACAGCAGTGATTTCAGGGACGCGCTCTTTCAGCGTGGACTCAACACCTTGCTTGAGGGTCAGGCTGACGGCGCTACAACCCTGACATCCACCGCCGAACCTTAGTACGGCAACGGACTCATCGACAATCTCAACCAGCGACACATCGCCACCATGAGCGGCCAGGTTCGGGTTGATCTCGGACGCCAGCACGTACTGGATTCTGTCCGGTAATGGTGCGTCATCATCGACCTTGGGCACCTTGGCATTGGGTGCCTTGATGGTCAGTTGCCCACCCATCTGGTCCTTGGAGTAGTCGACATAGGCTTCTTCAAGGAAAGGGACCGAATTATGATCAAGAAACAGGGTAAACTTGCCAAGATCAATCTGCTCGTCAGTCGGCACAATTTCATTGGGCGGGCAGTACGCCAGACAGGTCTCGGCATTCTTGGTCCCGGGCTGGGTCACGAAAATACGGACGCCCATGCCCTCAACATCCTGTTTTTCGATAAGTTGTGCAAGGTAATCCCGTGCGGGATCTGTCACCGTAACCAATGCCATAATTGCAACCTGTTCGTTAATTTATACGTATTTTAAGTGAGTTCGCTCCAACATGAAAGACCAAGTAAAATAGTCAGACTTTAATTGGGTCATTGACGAACATCATGATGGCGTGGGACGACCTCCGCCAATTTTGCTATGATCCCGCGCCATCAAGACAAATACGACTTCCGGAAGTAATCTATATGACCGATCGCAGCCCTCGTCTGGACCGCCTGGAACAACTTGGTAATGCCCTTAAAGAACGCATCGTTATTCTCGATGGCGGCATGGGTACCATGATCCAGAACCTGAAACTGGACGAGCAAGCTTTCCGGGGCGAGCGATTTGCCGATTACGACCGGGAAGTTCAGGGTAACAATGACCTGCTGAACCTGACCCAGCCTGCCCTGCTGCGCAATATTCACGCGGATTACCTGGATGCCGGCGCCGATATTATAGAAACCAACACTTTCAACTCCACGCAATTATCCCAGGCAGACTATGGCCTGGAATCGCTGGCCAAAGAGCTTAACGTGGCGGCGGCAAAACTGGCGCGCGAGATCGCCGACGAATTTACCGCCCGCAACCCGGACAAACCGCGTTTTGTGGCGGGGGCCGTAGGGCCTACGTCCCGCACTGCCTCTATTTCGCCCGATGTAAACAACCCGGGTTACCGAAACGTTGACTTCCAGACTCTGGTGGACAATTACTACGAAGCGGTCGAGGGCCTGGTTGAGGGCGGTTGCGACCTGATTCTGATCGAAACCATCTTCGATACTCTGAACGCGAAGGCGGCCATCTACGGCACCCAACAGTATTTCATCGACAGTGGCATTGAATTGCCAATCATGATTTCCGGCACCATCACCGACGCCTCTGGCCGCACACTTTCGGGCCAGACCACGGAGGCCTTCTGGAATTCCGTGGCCCATGCCAAGCCCATATCCGTGGGCCTTAATTGCGCCCTCGGTGCTGACGCCCTGCGTCCTCACGTAGAGGAACTCTCCAACAAGGCCGACACCTACGTTAGCGCACACCCTAACGCAGGCCTTCCGAACGAGTTCGGGGAATACGACCAGACTCCGGAAGAAATGGCTGAAATCATTGAGGGTTTCGCCCGGGACGGATTCCTGAACATTATCGGCGGTTGTTGCGGGTCCCGGCCGGATCACATCGAAGCCATCGCCAATGCGGTCTCCAAGTACCCGCCCCGTATCATTCCAGAGCCCAAGAAGGCGCTCCGTCTGTCTGGCCTGGAACCTTTCACCGGTGACGAAAACACCCTGTTTATCAATGTGGGCGAAAGGACCAACGTCACAGGCTCCAAGCGCTTCCTGCGGCTGATCAAGGAAGAACAGTACGAAGAGGCACTGAGCGTGGCCCGTGACCAGGTGGAAAACGGTGCCCAGATCATCGACATCAACATGGACGAGGGAATGCTGGATTCAAAGGAAGTCATGGTGACTTTCCTGAAACTGGTCGCCTCAGAGCCTGACATTTCTCGGGTCCCGTTGATGATCGACTCCTCCAAGTGGGAAGTCATCGAAGCCGGCCTGCGCTGCATTCAGGGCAAAGCCGTAGTGAATTCAATCAGTCTCAAGGAGGGCGAGGAAGAATTTCTGAAGCGCGCCCGGGATTGTATGCGGTATGGTGCCGCCGTTGTGGTAATGGCCTTTGACGAGGACGGCCAGGCCGATACTTACGAGCGCAAGACCGAGATCTGCAAACGCTCCTATGATCTGCTCGTTGGCATCGGCTTCAATGCCGGCGACATCATTTTTGACCCCAACATCTTTGCCATTGCCACAGGCATCGAAGAGCACAACAACTATGCGGTTGATTTCATCAATGCCAGCCGCTGGATTCGCGATAACCTGCCCCATGCCTCGATTTCCGGGGGCGTAAGCAACGTGTCGTTCTCGTTCCGCGGTAATGATGCGGTACGGGAGGCCATTCACTCGGTATTTCTGTATCACGCCATCAAGGCCGGCATGAACATGGGCATCGTCAATCCCGGGCAACTGGTGATCTACGATGAAATTGACCCGGAACTGAAAGAGCTGGTCGAGGATGTGGTCCTTAACCGCCGTGACGATTCCACCGACCGGCTGCTGGAAATTGCAGAGCGCTACCGCAGCAAGGGTGGAAAAACCCAGGAGGAAGATCTCGCCTGGCGTGAGTGGCCAGTCGAGAAGCGGGTTGAGCATGCCTTGGTCAAAGGCATTACCAGCTACATCATCGATGATACGGAAGCGTGTCGTCAGCGGGCAGAACACCCCATTGAGGTGATTGAAGGTCCACTGATGGACGGCATGAACGTGGTCGGCGATCTGTTCGGCGATGGCAAGATGTTCCTGCCCCAGGTGGTCAAGAGTGCCAGGGTGATGAAGCAGGCAGTTGCACATCTGATTCCCTACATTGAGGCAGAGAAAACCGAGGACCAGAAAGCCAAGGGCAAGATCCTGATGGCAACGGTCAAGGGTGATGTACACGACATCGGCAAGAACATCGTCGGCGTGGTATTGCAGTGCAATAACTACGAGGTCATCGACATGGGCGTGATGGTGCCCTGCGACAAGATCCTGCAAACCGCAAAGAAAGAGAACGTTGATATCATTGGCCTGAGTGGCCTGATTACGCCGTCGCTGGACGAAATGGTGCATGTGGCGAAGGAAATGCAGCGGCTGGATTTCCACATTCCGCTGATGATTGGCGGAGCCACCACTTCCAAGGCCCACACCGCGGTGAAGATTGAGCAGCAGTACAAGAATGACATTGCACTGTATGTGTCTGACGCCTCACGTTGTGTCAATGTGGCGTCCCAGTTGCTGAGCAAGACGGCAAAACCTGCCCTGGTAGATGCCGCAAGAACCGAATACCACGACATCCGCGAGCGCCGAAAGAACCGGGGTGAGCGAACCAAACTGGTGTCGTTGAAGGAAGCCCGAAATCGGGCGCCCGAGATCAACTTTGACAACTACCAGCCACCTCGGCCCGCTTTTACCGGCATCCGGTCTTTCGAGACCTACGATCTGGAGAAGCTGCTCGACTATGTAGACTGGTCACCCTTCTTCATTTCCTGGGACATGTCCGGCAAGTACCCGGCGATTTTCGACGATCCGAAACGGGGTGAAGCCGCCAAAGTGCTCTTCGACGATGCCCAGAAAATCCTGCGGCAGATGATTGATGAAAAACGCGTTTCTGCCAAAGCGGTGATCGGCTTCTGGCCGGCCAACCGTCGGGGCGACGATATCGTGCTCTATACCGACGAAAGCCGTAACACAGAGCTAACCACCCTGCACCACTTGCGCCAGCAGGACGAGAAGGCTCCAGGCAAGCCAATGATGGCATTGTCGGATTTTGTGGCACCCGAGGGCGACGGCCCCTGCGATTATGTTGGTGGCTTTGCAGTAACGACCGGTATTGGCGCGGAAGAGTTCTCCCTGGAGTTCAAAGATCGCAACGATGATTACAATGCGATTATGGTTAAGGCACTGGCGGACCGTCTGGCAGAAGCCTTTGCTGAGCACCTGCACGAACGTGTAAGGAAAGAATTCTGGGGATACGCAGGCGATGAAACCCTCAAGAACGAGGATCTTATTCGTGAACGCTACCAGGGCATACGCCCGGCACCGGGATACCCGGCCTGCCCCGACCACACCGAAAAAGCCACGCTGTTTGATCTGCTGAATGCCCCGGAGCACGCCGGCCTGGAGCTGACAGAGCATTTCGCCATGTTCCCGACAGCGGCCGTCTCAGGATGGTATTTCTCACATCCTGAATCAAAGTACTTTGCAGTGGGCAAAATTGGCGCAGATCAGGTTGAGGACTACGCTGAACGTAAAGGCATATCCAAAGCCGAAGCAGAACGCTGGCTGGCGCCCAGCCTCAGTTATGATCCTGCAGAATGACAACTGCCGGAAAAGCCAAACCCGATCAGATGGAAGGATGTATGGTCGAGAACCAGAATAACGAGTCACAGCCCACCCGCAATAAAGACAAAAAGGGACCGGGTGTTCTCAAAGTCATGCAGAGCATTCTCGCCGGCGCTCTCGGAGTTCAGTCCGACAAGCGCCGGGAGGAAGATTTCTCAAGCCACAGCCCTTGGCCCTATATTATCGCCGGGATACTGTTTACCTTGGGCTTTGTCGTTGCCCTGATTATCGTGGTCAAGTTGGTGCTATCCGGTCAATAAACTCTATTGGCCGGATACCCAGATCACGGCAAAGGCAACCACAAGGGCCACGAGCAATACGGCCGCTACCGCGTCCGCCTGGCTATCGGATCGCATCATCTTCTTCATAGTCTTTCCCCTTATTTTGTTATGTGTTTTCTCAAGCACGCCTTTTTAAACTTAAGCTGAAATTTGATATCCGTCCAGCAATATCTCGCTTTCTATATCACTCAAATCGATAAACATATTTTGAAATAATCATTTTAAGAATAATGGCACGGTGATATTCTCCTCCGCAAGAACAGGCACCAAGGCCGTATTTCCAGCGTTTCAGCAGGACGTTCCACTATGTATGTTTATGACGAACACGATCGGCAGATGGCTGCCGAGCGCGTTGCACAGTTCCGTGATCAGACCGAAAGGGCCCTGGCTGGCGAGCTGCAGGAAGACGAATTTCTTCCACTGCGCCTGCAGAACGGATTGTACGTGCAGCGTCTTGCACCGATGTTGCGTATTGCCGTTCCCTACGGAATGCTCCGCTCCGCACAGCTTCGCCGGCTGGCTCGGATAACGCGGGACTATGACAAAGGTTATGCCCACTTTACAACCCGTCAGAACGTTCAGCTCAACTGGCCGGCGATTGAAGATGTGCCAGACATACTGGCGGAACTGGCAGAAGTGGAAATGCACGCCAACCAGACCAGCGGCAACTGCATCCGCAATACCACAACCGATCAGTTCTCTGGTGTACAGGCGGACGAAATCACCGACCCACGCCCCTACTGCGAGATTATCCGGCAGTGGTCAACCTTTCATCCGGAATTCGCATTTTTGCCGCGCAAATTCAAAGTGGCAGTGAATGCGTCCGAGCAAACCGACCGCGCAGCCATCCAGGTTCACGATATCGGCCTGCAAATGGTGCGCAATGATCAGGGTGAACTGGGTTTCCAGGTGCACGTGGGCGGCGGGCTTGGCCGTACCCCGATGGTGGGCCCGGTGATTCGTGAGTTCCTCCCGGAACTGGATCTTCTTACTTACCTTGAAGCCGTATTGCGTGTGTACAACCGTTACGGCCGTCGGGACAACAAGTTCAAGGCGCGAATCAAAATCCTGGTAAAAGCGCTGACTCCGGAGGGTTTTGCGGCGAAGGTGGAGGAAGAGTGGTCCCACATCAAGGATTCACCTACCCGCCTCACCGAAGAAGCAATCAGCCAGTTCAAGGGCTACTTTACAGAACCCGACTACCAGGCAGTTCCGGATGTAACGGATACGCTGGCAACTCAGCGCTTCGAGAACCGTGAGTTTGATCAGTGGATTACCCATAACGTCGATAGCCACAAGAATCCGGGTTATGCCATCGTAACGCTGACCATGAAGAAAACCGGCACACCACCCGGAGATGTCAGTGATCGTCAGCTTGAGCAAATCGCCGATGTTGCGGATCAGTACAGCTTTGGTGAGGTGCGGGTTACCCATCAGCAGAATGTGGTTCTCGCGGATGTCCGGAAAGACCAGCTTTTCGAGCTATGGCAGGCCATAACACCAATGGGATTCGCAACTGCCAACCTCAACACCCTGACCGATGTCATCTGCTGCCCGGGTGGTGACTACTGCGCCCTGGCCAACGCCAAGTCGATTCCTGTTGCCGAGGCCATCCAGCGCCAGTTCGACGACCTGGATTTTCTCTATGACATTGGCAACATCGACCTGAATATTTCCGGCTGCATGAATGCCTGTGGCCACCACCACGTGGGCAACATTGGTGTTCTTGGTGTCGACAAGAAGGGCCAGGAGTTTTACCAGATCAGCCTGGGTGGTTCGTCTCATCACGATGCCGCCATCGGCAAGATTCTGGGGCCGTCTTTTGCCCGGGATGACATGCCAGAAGTGATCCAGAAGATTATCAATGTGTACGTCGATCACCGCACAGAGGAAGAGCCTTTCCTGGACACGTATCGCCGTATCGGCATTGAGCCATTCAAGGAGCGGGTTTATGCCTGATTTGATTACCAGCGACGGAAGTATCCGTGAGGACAACTGGGTCCTTGTTCACAGGCCCTCTGATGGTGAATCCCTGGATATTCCGGAGCAACCGGCACTGATTCCCGCTGATTTGTGGCTTGCCGGCAAAGAGCATTTTGAAGGCCGGGATGATATCGGGGTCTGGCTGGACAGCCATGAGGAGCCGGAGATGCTCACTGGCGTGGTCAATGAGCTGCCGGTTATTGCGGTGAATTTCCCGAAGTTCAGTGATGGTCGCGGTTACAGTATCGCGCGGATTCTGCGAGAGCGACTCAACTATCGCAATGAACTCCGTGCGGTGGGTGATGTTCTGCTGGATCAGCTTCAGTTCATGAAGCGCTGCGGATTTGATACCTATGTGCTGCGAGCAGACAAGGACATTACCAAAGCGGCCCGTTGTCTGAACTTCTTCACTCAAGGCTACCAGGCAGCCACAGATACTGACGTGCCCCTGTTTCGCCGTCGAGCTTCCTGACTTTTTACTCGCCGGGGGGCTCTTTGACTCCCATGACGAACGAAGCGGGGGCCAGCAACCAAAACACGCCTCAAGACGTCCTGTTCGGCTTGGGCTCCGCCATCCCTGGCTCCGCACAGTTTTGGCTGCCGGCCCCCACTTCGTTCTGGCGGATACGGGAGGTGACCCGCCCGGACATCAACCGTAGGTCGATGTGATGGTCTCCTCCCCTCCTAATCGGCGTCGCAATGCGCCAGGATAGGGAAGGAGAATTTCCTATCAGAAATGAGGGGAGGAGACCATGGCAAAGCTTACAACGATTGGCATTGACCTCGCAAAGAACACGTTTGCCCTTTACGGGCTGGGCCCGAAAGGCCAATGCGGCTGGAAGCGCAAAGTACGCCGTAAGCAATTGCTGGAGCAACTGGTCCGGCTGGAGCCGTGCAAGGTCGCCCTGGAGGCGTGTGGCAGCTCACATTACTGGGCCCGTCAGATACAGGCCTTGGGACACCAGGTTGAGCTTTTACCGCCCCAGCACGTCAAGGGCTATCTGCGAGGTCAGAAGAACGACTACAACGACGCCCAGGCCATTGCGGAGGCGAGCGAGCATGGGCGAATTCGTCCGGTGCCACTCAAGGGCGCTGAGCAGTAGGATGAACAAATGCTGCATAAGCTGCGCCGGGGTGTGAGCACAGAACGGACCCGGATCAGCAATCAGTTGCGAGGACTGTTAGCCGAGTACGGCGTGATCATTCCCCAAGGCATAGCGGCTTTACGCCGGGAGCTACCGCTCGCTCTGGGGGACGCCGACAATGAGTTAACCGATTGGGCGCGGCAGTTACTGAACCGCCAGTATCAGCGGTTTTTAGAGGTAGAGAAGGAACTGGCCTGGTACGACCAGCAAGTGCAGCGGATGGCTAAACAGGACGAGACCTGTCAGCGCCTGCAAGCCATACCGGGTATTGGCGAGGTGGTCGCCAGCCTGCTGAAGGGCTGGATGGGCGATGGCCGCCAGTTCCGCAGAGGCAGAGACGCCGCAGCGGCGTTGGGACTGGTTCCCCGTCAAAACAGCACGGGTGGCAAAGACGTACTGCTGGGGATCAGCAAGCGAGGCGACCCGTACGTGCGTGCCCAGCTGGTCCACGGAGCCCGATCGGTGGCTGCCCGGGCTGACAGGAAGACCGACCGGCTAAGCCGATGGGTCCAGCGGCTGAAGGCTGAGCGGGGCTTCAACAAAGCCACGGTGGCATTGGCCAATAAATTGGTTCGCATTGCCTGGGTGATCATCGCCCGAGGCGAACATTACCAGCCACCGGAGCAACAGCTGGCTGGATGAGTGAATGAAATAGACAAACGACACGAAGTAAACGAGTAAGAAGATCACCTTCCCTCAGGTTGCGAGGGTCGCAGCGATTGATGGCATAACAGGTCAGACCGGCCTGCCGAAAACCTGATTAATCCGAGGGCCCGAGAGGCCGTTAGGTCGATAAGGACGGTAGGCGCGGATCTTTCCATCAAGGCCAGAGGCGACAAAGCCGCCTCGTTAAACAGGCCGGATATACGGACGCAAACCTGTCCCTGACATCGAGCACTGAGACCTTGCAAACGGGGAGGAGACCATATACGGATTAGCCAAAGGCGTAATCCGACAAACCCAACCTAAGGTGTCCTTTTCACCTGGAATGATCCAAAACAATCTTCCCTGACGACTCCCCTTTCAAAAACGCCTTCAACGCGCCGTCCAGTTCACCACGGCCAATATCCTTTGCCGAGGCCTCGATTTTCTTGCAGGCCCAGTCACCAGAGAACTTGTCCCAGACTGCCTGTTTTTGCGCCATCGGGATTTCCACGGAATCCACGCCCAGCAGGTTGTTACCCCGGAGGATAAACGGCAGCACGGTGGTTTCCAGCTGTGGGCCAGCTACCAGGCCGCAGCAGGAGACAGAGCCGCCAGGGTGAATCTGCTTCAACAGTTCGGCCAACGGGCCGCCGCCTACGGTGTCCACGGCATTGGCGAAGGCCGGCTTCAGCATTGGCTTCTTTTCGGTTGCCAGGGCTTCGCGGCCCAGCACTTCGGTAGCACCCAGGTTTTTGAGTGCATCGGCATGATCCTGCTTTCCGCTGATCGCCACCACTTCGAATCCGAGGTTGGCCAGCAGTTCAACGGCCACGCTGCCCACTGCGCCACTGGCACCGCTTACCGCGACCTTGCCCTGCTCCGGGGCGGCACCCATGGTCAGCAGTTTTCTCACACACAGTCCCGCAGTGAGGCCAGCGGTACCGTAGATCATGGCGGTGCGCGCGTCCCAGCCCTGCGGCATTGCCACACACCAGCCTGCCGGTACGCGGATGTATTCGCCAAAGCCGCCGTCAGTGTTCATACCGAGGTCATAACCAGTCACAAGGACTTTGTCGCCGGCGGAGAATGGGCCTGACGAGGCTTCCACAACTTCCCCTGCAGCGTCGATGCCCGGAGTATGGGGGAAGCTACGGGTGACGCCTTTATTACCGGAGGCAGACAGGGCGTCTTTATAGTTGAGGGAGGAATGACTGACCCGGATCAGCACTTCATTCTCTGGCAGGTCTGATACGTGGAGTGTCTGTTCAGAACCCGTGTATTCGCCGTCCTGCTCCTGAACGCGCCATGCCTTGAACTCGGTGTCGTTTGTCATGATTCTTTCCCCCGCCATTGTTGGCTTTACTGGATTTTCTGATTACGGAACGCGCCCAGTACCCGCCATACAGTATGTTCAAGTGCCGCACTGGTGGCCAGGCCGAGCTTTTCCGGTAGTGTGCGCTTGCGTTGATAGCTTACCGAGATTACGTCTGCACGGTCGCAGGCTTCAATGAGAAATTCGTCGGAGGTCTGGATTTCGTCGATCAGATTGACCTCTAGCGCCCGGCGGCCAAACCAGATATCGCCGTTGGCGACAGCTGTTATGTCCAGCCCGGGACGACGCTCTCCGACGTATTCCTTGAACAACACGTGGGTATCTTCAAGATCTTCCAGGAACTTCGACCTGCCCTTGTCGGTATTTTCACCAAAAATCGTCAGGGTCCGCTTATGTTCGCCAGCCGTAAGCACTTCAAAATCCACATCGTTTTTCTTCAGGAAGCGATGGAAATTTGGCAACTGAGCAACCACACCAATTGAGCCCAGAATGGCAAAAGGAGACGCCACAATGCGATCTGCAACACAGGCCATCATGTAGCCACCGCTGGCCGCTACTTTATCAACACAGGCTGTCAGCTTAATGCCCTTGGCCCGAATACGGTCCAGTTGCGCCGCAGCCAGGCCGTAGGAATGAACCAGTCCGCCTGCGCTTTCCAGGCGAATGACGATTTCATCCGTTTCCGGTTCTGCTACGCTGAGGACGGCTGTTATGGAGCGGCGCAGAGAATCGGTGTCGCTGGCCTTGATGTCACCGTCGAAATCGAGGACATACACCTTCGGCTTTGCGTCCTCCTCGGCCTCACCAGACTTGCGCTTTGCCTTGGCCGCTTTTTCTTTGGCTTTTTCTTCTTTCTTGCGGGCTTTTTCAAAAGCCTTACGCTCCGAGTCACTGCGCAACCGGGCCTGAAGAGACTCCCTCAGTTTGCGGTACTTCTCGTTAAGTTTGCGAACCCTCAGTTCACCCTCTTCACCGTGATCGCCCTTTTCTTTCTGGGCAGCGGACATAATCACGGAAATAATGACCACCACAGCAACCACCAGCGTGGCCGTTTTCGCAATGAACAAACCGAACTCTGTCAGAAATTCCAAGTTGCTTCTCCAGGATTATTCTTGAGCGCTCGATTGTAACCGAGGTGCCTTGAGGTACAACCCATCACGGCGATAAAGAAATTAAAACAAGCGTTCGATCGAGCTTGACACTGTTAATGTCTCACCCTAAAGTCGAATGCTACGTCGGCTCGCCCGCCGTCAATACGCCAAGACAAACACCAAAAAGGGTAAAATAATGTCTGTAGCTCCAATCTTTGAAAAGCTCGAACAGAATTTCAACGCAGACGCCGCTGAAG
Source organism: Marinobacter sp. ATCH36 (assembly GCF_023555055.1). Classification (GTDB taxonomy): domain Bacteria; phylum Pseudomonadota; class Gammaproteobacteria; order Pseudomonadales; family Oleiphilaceae; genus Marinobacter. The sequence continues at coordinate 89,642 of NZ_JAMJPL010000003.1, read as the reverse complement.
GCCTGGACCTGGTCTTCCAGTTCGATATCGAGGACGACAACAACTATCACGTGATTATCAAGGATGGCACCTGCAAGGCCGTCGAAGGTACCCACGACGACCCTTCTGTTACGCTGATCATGAACTCCGAGACTCTTAAAGGCATCGTGTCCGGCGAAACAGACGGCATGCAGGCGTTTATGGCTGGCCAGCTGCGCGCCGAAGGCGACATGATGCTGGCGACCAAACTGGGTGAGCTGTTCAACATGGGCTGATTGCCCGTCAGGACCCTCCCATAATAAAACCCTGCCATCTGCAGGGTTTTTTGTTTCCGCTATTCGGTAAGCCGCCTCACAGGCCCACGTCATCCAGTGACGATTCTGCAAGTCGCAACAGATCTGCGTTTCGCTCCTCACGTTTGCCAATGCTTTCAATATAGTATTCAAGAGAAGTGAGCGCATCCGCCAGCGCTTCCAGAACCTGAGCCGGGGGTGCCTCTCTGGCGTCCAGAAGACGCTCCTGTATGGACCCCGCCACGCGTTCAAGTACAGACGCTGCACCGGAGTCATCGAGCATATGAAGCCCTCCCCAGATGCTGTGGAGGGTGCCTGGCAGGTTTGCCAGATGGAGTTTGTCGTAGTCGGATTCAATGAAGGCTGTAATGGCCCGTTTTGCCAGAGTCAGCGCACTTCTGGCTTCATCGGCCACTACAAAGGTGGCTTCTTTCAGGTAGAGGGATTCTTCCCGGCTTCTTTGTCCGCCGGCCAGGGCGTCGGTTTCCGAGGTGATGCCTCTGGTCACAATCTGCATCACAGCGTCCTCGATACCAAGCACGGAGTCTGCAAGCTTGTAGAGTTCATCGTCTGCCGGTAACCGTTTTTCTTCCTCCCAGGTGCGCAGTTTTGCCGCTTCTGCCCGCGCCATGGTGCCGAGCTGGTTCAGGTCAAGCATCACCAGGGTATTCGCCATGCGCTCCAGGGCTTCGGCAATGGAGGACAGTTCAGCCAGGTCCGGCTCGATGCCGCGCTCAACAATATCAAGCTTGTCCTTGAGCTGATTCAGCTCGTCCTGCAGGGCCGTAGACAGGGACTTGAGCACATCCGAGCCAGGGCCATAAAGCCGGCGGGCATGGGCATCGAGCATGGAATCCGGAAAATCCGCCGGCGCAAGGCGAAACGCCGACAGAACGGATGTAACTTCCGGATTTGCGGATCCGCTGCGGTATAACAGATAAATCAGATCCTTTATCAGGGAATCCGGAGCGTCTTTCGCGGTAGCGACTTTGCCAACGTACACCAGTTCACGGGAATACTTTTCAATACGCATGAACATGCGCTTACGCGACTTGTTGAAACCCATGGCGCGGTCAAGCATGGTGTCGGCAACAACGGCCACCAGACACCACATCTGCCCCATTGGTTGGCCCTGGCATAAACGGGTGAATCCCCTGGCGGCCCGACCAAAGAGCTTCTTGCTGACCACATCATTCTTTTCACGAAGAATACCCAGCAATGCCACCTGAAAGGTAAGACGCATTCGACGAGCCAGGATTTCATAATCTGCTTCGTTGCCCTCAAACGACTCCAGGTCGAGCCCGGAGCAGAAATCAGGTCGGTCTTTCACGTCGATATCGAAAAAGCAGGATTCCGGATAGGGTTTTTCCTTTCTGGCCTCACGCAGGTCATTGATGACCGGCAACAGCAGCTCGGGATGATCCTCACGTTGCTGATGATAGTACTCCACGTATCGGCGCAGGATAAACAGGGCACTGTTGAGTGTGGTAAGGAGAATGTTTTTGTCATCATTGGCGCCAACGGGAACGTCGTTCGCCATGCTGACCGCTTCCTGGCACAGCAAAGTGCCTGCACGCAGCTCAACCAGAATAAAAATACCACGGAGCTGGTTCAGAAAATCCACACAGTTCTGCAGGTCTTCACCGCTCTCGCGATTTTCCTGAAAGCGTTCCAGGCTTGATTCTGCCTGTCTTATGGTCTGCTCAATCTCACTTTTGACCAGATCAAATGACTGCGATTTCGTCGCAAGAGACGATTGAACCATAAACGCTTCCTGTAAATTATGCGGAAACTACCGCGCCCTGTTCTTGGAATGTGACCCTTTCGGTTTTTTTTGAGAGTCTTTTTATGAGCCGGATTTACCCTTCCCAGCTAAAATAAAAGTTCGCGAAAACTCGCGAACTTATCATTACTTATAACACAAAACTCAAGTAGCTCAAGAAAGCGGGAATGTAACAAAAAGTACAACCCGGCACAGTTCTCATTGCAGTGAGCCATTACCCGATCCGGCGTTTATTCACTCTTTCGATTCCAGCCTGTCCCAAACCGTTCCGCCTGCCTGTTTGGCAAGCAGTGCCATGAACTCTTCATGGGCAGAGGCTTCGTCATCGCTGGCACGGACAACACTCAGCGGCTTGCGGTCGGATGCCAGCCGGCGGATACCATTCCCACCCCCGGCTTCATCGCTACCCGCATCCAGTGATAACGCTGTCTGACCACCGGTGAGTAGAAGGTAGACGTCGGCAAGAATCTCGGCATCCAGCAAAGCGCCGTGAAGATCCCGGCTGCTGTTATCGATGCCATACCGTTTACACAGGGCATCCAGGTTATTTTTCTGGCCCGGGTGTTTTTTCCGCGCGATGGCAAGGGAATCCACTACCCCACAATAATCGGCCGTCTTACGGACCGGCTTCAGGCGGGCGAATTCCGAATCCATAAAACCGATATCAAAGGCCGCATTGTGAATGACAAGTTCGGCGCCTTTTATGAATTCAAAGAACTCATCGGCGATATCTGCGAATCTGGGCTTGTCAGCAAGAAACTCGTTGGTGATTCCGTGAATCGTTATCGCCTCGGCTTCCACCTCCCTTTCCGGATTGATATACACATGGTAGTGGCGCCCGGTGGTCTGGCGCTCCATCAGCTCCACACACCCTATTTCGATAATCCGGTGGCCTTCAGCCGGATCGATACCGGTGGTTTCGGTATCCAGTACAATCTGTCTCATGGTTCGCTCTGCCTGTTATGCGTTCGTCAGTTCTTCCACGCCACGATTGGCCAGCTCGTCCGCCAGCTCATTTCCCGGATTTCCGGAGTGGCCTTTCACCCAGTGCCAGTTCACCGAGTGCCGCGCCACCTCATTGTCCAGCTCCCGCCAGAGATCTTCATTCTTCACCGGTTTTTTCGCTGACGTTTTCCAACCGTTCCGTTTCCAGCCATGCATCCATTCAGTGATACCCTTGCGAACATACTGGGAATCGGTATACAGCTCTACTTCGCAGGGGCGTTTCAGCGCCTCAAGGCCCCGTATCGCGGCCATCAGCTCCATTCTGTTATTGGTCGTATTGGCTTCACCGCCGTGCAGTTTCTTGTTGGAGTTACCGTAGCTAAGCACTACACCCCAACCTCCTGGCCCTGGATTACCCTTGCAGGCGCCATCGGTGTAAAGAACAACCTTACCGGTCATCAGTATTCCTCGACTTGACTGTTATTGAGCGCAGCACCCCTGCCGGGCAGCGCAATGACTTTTTTACCCTGCCACACCGGCTTGCGGGGAATTCTGGAGTAAACCCGTTTTTTGGCAAGGATACAGTAATAGGCTCCCACCGGCAGGAGCCGGTTGCCACAAATCCGTTCCATCACACCCTTTCGTTCATTCGACACCGATCGTTGCAGCGGCAGCTGAAAAAATGAAGACCCTGCGGATTCAATGGAGAAATCCAACAGCCGAAGCCAGTCTTCCATTCTTCGCTTCATCATGAAACGACCACCCCAGGGACCGCCGCGATGCCTGGAAGCCAGTTTCCGGAGCCCCCAAACACTGAAAGGATTAAATCCGATCAGCACCATGACCCCTTCCCCACGAAGAACCCGGGAAGCCTCACGCAGAGCCTGGTGGGGATGAGGAGAAAAATCAGCCGTATGGTGAAGGATTACCAGGTCCATGGAGTCCCCGGGGAAGGGTAATTCATCCGCGTCGCAAACCGTCACTCCGTCGGGGATCGCCGGATTCCAGCGGGGCGTGGTCAGGATGCGCTGGGCAAAATCAGCAGTACTTGCCAGCGGCAGCCTGTGGCTCAGGCCAACCTGTAACTGCCTGGCTCCAGTGAGTTTCTGAACGTGATGCTCGACACAAGCCCTCTGATCGGCGAGCAGCGAGCGGCCCAGAGGCGTCTGGAACCAGTTCTCGAAGCTTTCCTGTCGGGCGGAGTAATCAATCTCACCTGCTGAGGTCATCGCTGTATTCCCCTGTTTCATCCCCGCCGATGTTGGGACGTCGCTATTAATGCACTATCATAACAGTCACATTCGTCTTGCACATGTGGGAGCCTATGCTGACCATCAGCCCTATTCCAGCTTTTAACGACAATTACATCTGGTGCCTGTTCAATACCGAAGACCGCAAGGCCCTAATTGTCGACCCTGGCCAGGCTGAGCCTGCCATCCGATTCCTGGCGGACAATGGCCTGGAGCTGGACACCATCCTGGTCACCCACCACCACCCGGACCACGTTGGCGGGGTAGACGCCCTGGCCAAAACAGCCCCGGAATGTCGCATCATTGGCCCGGCCAATTCGCCGTTCAAGGGCGCCAAAAGCGAAGTTCATCCTGGTGATGAAGTGGTCTGGCAGGACCTGACCTTCAATGTGCTGGGTGTACCCGGCCACACGCTCGATCACATCGCCTACTATAGTAATCGCCCTGTTAACGACCGCCCGGTGCTCTTCTGCGGTGACACCCTGTTTGTCTGCGGTTGTGGGCGACTCTTTGAAGGCACGCCGGAGCAGATGAAGCAGTCCCTGGAAACCATCCGCCAACTGCCGGATGAGACGGCCGTCTATTGCGCCCATGAGTACACACTGGCCAATCTGAAGTTCGCCACGCACTGGCTGCCGAATGATGCGCCACTGCGTGAATTCCAGGCACACTGCCAGAAACGCCGGGACGATGGTGAGCCAACCGTCCCGTCCATACTGGGTGACGAAAAGCGGCTCAACCCATTCCTTCGCTGGGACGACCAGTCGGTGATCGATTCCGCGAAGCGGCATGCCGGTAAAGCAGGACTGACCATCGCGTCTGAAAACGACGTGTTCGCAGTCACCCGGCATGGAAAGGACACTTTTTGAGGAATCACGGGTAACAAATTCTATCAATGACGTAACGAGAGTCTTGTTGACCCTCTGAAAAGGGTTCCAATAGAATCCGTGTAACTTTTGCACCGTAACCCATTAAATATGCCGGAATTTCAGACAGATTTTACCGGCGTCGCCCAGCTAACCGGAAGTCGTTATATGTCGGTCTCGCGCATTTCAATCCTGTTTCTTCTTGGCACATTAACCAGCGGGTGCAGCACCTTTGCATCTGAAGAGCGAGATCAACCGGAATCTTCCGCAAACGTTCTCGAAATCGACAGGTTGACCGTTGCTGCCGGGGACGAAGATCTCAAAGAATCCATTGAATCCGACCCTGACAGCAAGTCCGCTGACAAGTCATCCCGCACAGCGCTTGATGACGCTATCGAACCGTCCCTGAAAAAGACAGCAGAGGACGCGAGAGAGAAACTGGACACTCCGAAACAGGACAGGCCCACTGAGGAAACGGCTGTTTCAGACCTCTGGCAGAGACTGAGATCCGGATTTGCTCTGGACCACGACGCAAGTGACCCCAGAGTTCAGGCTCAGCTTAACTGGTACAAAAAGCACCCACGCTATATCGACCGGGTTGTAGAACGTGGCAGCCGTTACCTGCACTATATTGTTACGGAAACCGAGAAGCGGGGCCTGCCCACAGAGCTGGCTTTGCTTCCTGTGGTGGAAAGTGCCTTTGATCCGTTCGCTTACTCCCATGGCCGTGCCGCCGGGCTGTGGCAGTTCATTCCGTCCACCGGTAAGTATTTCGGTCTGACCCAGAGCTGGTGGCACGACGACCGACGCGATGTGATTGCGGCTACCGATGCCGCACTGACTTACCTAGACAGGCTGGCAACCCGTTTTGACGGCGACTATATGCTGGCACTTGCCGCCTACAACAGCGGTGGCGGCACCGTTTCCAGCGCCATGAGGCGCAACCGCAACAGGAACGCAGCCACCGATTACTGGTCACTGGATTTGCCCAGGGAGACACGCCACTATGTTCCCAAACTTATCGCGCTCGCAAAAATATTCGACCAGCCGGAAAAGTACGGTATTGAGCTGCCATCGCTTGCGGATGAGCCCTATTTTGAGGTGGTGAAAACCGGTTCCCAGCTGGACCTTGCCCAGGCTGCGGAATTGGCAGGTGTCGATATAGACGAAATCTATCTGCTTAACCCGTCGTTCAATCGCTGGGCTACGTCGCCTGACGGTCCTCACCGTCTGCTGGTACCGCGGGAAAGTGCCAAAACGTTCACCGCAGCACTGGAAACCATCGACCCGAATGATCGTGTCTCCTGGCGTAACTACAAAGTCAAATCCGGCGATACGATCAGCACCATCGCCAAGCAGTATTCCACCACGTCTTCGGTTATCCAGCAGGTCAACAACCTGGACAGCCATATTATTCGTATCGGGCAACGGCTGATGATTCCGTCTGCAGCCAAACAGGCCGACACCTACTCGCTCAGTGCCAGCGAACGGCTTGCTACCAAGCAACAACGCAGTGGCAAAAACAGTAACGGTACCCGCGTGGACTATACCGTCCGCTCGGGTGATACGTTCTGGGATATTGCCCGCGAGCACCGGGTATCCGTCCGGCAAGTGGCTTCCTGGAACGGCATGGCGCCGGGAGACCCGCTGATCCCCGGCAAAAAACTCGTGATCTGGTCAAAATCCAAACAGCCAGCGATGTTGGCAAGCAATAACAGAGGAAAGGGGATGGTCCGCAAGGTAGGCTACCAGGTGCGCAAAGGCGACTCCCTGTCCACGATCGCCAGTCGTTTCGCGGTGAATGTGAGAGACATCGCAAGCTGGAATGATCTCAATACCTCACGTTATCTGCAGCCCGGGCAAAGTCTGGTACTCTATGTGGATATAAGAAACAGCCCCTGAGTCTGAACCGGAAACGTGCGAGATCTATGACAAGAACACGGAAAGCCTCACCCCTGATCTGTGCCTTTACTTCTGTCGCCATGGCACTGCTGCCATGGCAGGCCATCGCGGCCGATACGACTGCGCGGCACGGCATCGCGATGCACGGAGACACAAAATACTCCGAAGCTTTTCCCCACTTTGACTACGTCAACCCCGACGCACCCAAGGGTGGCTCCCTGAAGATGGCTGTGGTGGCCAATGGTTTTGATTCGTTCAACCCGTTTGTCATTCGCGGAGTAGCCGCGGCTGGCATCAATACCTACCTTTACGATACGTTGATGGAAGCGTCTGCGGACGAGCCCTTCTCTGCCTACGGCCTGATCGCTGAGTCCATCGAAACCCCCGATGATCGCAGTTACGTGATTTTCAACCTTCGCGAGGAAGCGCGATTCCAGGACGGCGAAGCAATTACCGCCGAGGACGTGAAGTTCTCTTTCGACGTTCTCACCACCAAAGGCCATCCTTTCTATCGCAACTACTATGCAGACGTGACCGAGGTGACGGTCGAGAATGAGCGAAGAATCCGCTTTGATTTTGGTGACACCGACAACCGTGAACTTCCGCTGATACTCGGTCAGCTTCCGATCCTTCCCGGTCACTACTGGGAAGACCGTGAGTTCGGTAATAACGGCCTGACCCCACCAGTAGGAAGCGGGCCTTATCGAATCAAGAATTTTGAAGCAGGCCGCTCCATCACTTTCGAGCGCGTGCAGGATTACTGGGCTGAGGATATTGGTGTCCGCAAGGGCAGGTTCAACCTCAATGAAATCCGGTACGACTACTACTCGGACGATACGGTCGCCCTGGAGTCTTTCCGCGCCGGCAACTTTGATTTCCGGGTGGAATCCTCCGCCAAGAACTGGGCAACTGCCTACCGTGGAGATCAGTTCGATTCCGGCAGAGTAAAAACCGAAGCTATTGAGCACGGTCGTCCTGCGGGCATGCAGGCATTTGCAATGAACACCCGCCGCAAGGTGTTCAGCGATCCGAAAGTGCGCGAAGCGCTCGCCTACGCATTCGACTTCGAATGGGCCAACAAGAACCTGTTCTACGGTCAGTACACTCGCACGTCCAGCTATTTTGAGAACAGCGAGCTGGCATCTACCGGCCTTCCTGAAGGGCGGGAGCTGGAGATTCTGGAGCCCTATCGCGACCAGTTAAGCGAAGACGTTTTTACAAAGGAGTATCAACCGCCCTCGACCTCCGGCGACGGTGGACTTCGTGACAACCTCCGCACCGCCCTGACCATGCTTCGGGGCGCCGGGTACGAAGTAAAGGATGGCACCATGGTAAACAGTGAATCCGGAGATCCTCTGGAGTTCGAGATTCTCATCTACCAGAAAACCTTCGAGCGAGTGGTGCTGCCCTTCAAGAACAACCTGGAACGACTGGGAATTGATGTATCGGTTCGCCTGGTGGATACCAACCAGTATATCCAGCGAATCCGGGAATTCGACTACGATATAACCGTCCAGGGTATCGGGCAGTCCGACTCGCCGGGAAATGAGCAAAGGGAGTACTGGCACTCATCCAATGTCGACGTCAAAGGTTCCCGCAACTACATGGGTGTCGATAGTCCGGTGGTTGATGAACTCGTCAACATGGTGATTCAGGCCCCGAGCCGGGAAGAACTGGTCCATCGGGTACGCGCACTTGACCGGGTCCTGCTTCACGGGCATTACGTGATCCCGAACTGGTACCTGCCCAAAGATCGCATTGCCTACTGGTCCTTCCTGCAGCGGCCAGACGTTGTGCCCAAGAATGGCGTGGATATTGACAACTGGTGGGTGAAAAGCACTGACCAATGATGCAGATCTCTGACGTAAACGAGACGGAGGTCCGCTGAATGGGCAGCTATATCCTCAGGCGGCTGGCGCTCATCATACCTACCCTGCTCGGCATCATGCTGCTCAATTTCGTGATTGTTCAGGCCGCACCCGGTGGTCCGGTTGAACAGTTGATTGCGGAAACCGAGGGGCATGGTGGCGGTGCGCTTGCCAGGGCCAGTGGCGGCGGTTCCGGCGGCGAGGTGACTTCTTCCAGCGACGACAGCCGCGGCTCTCGGGGGCTTCCGGATGAATTGCTCCGCGAGATCGAAGTCATGTACGGCTTTGACAAGCCGCCCCACGAACGCTTTCTGAAAATGCTGGGTGATTACGCCACGTTTGATTTCGGCGAGTCATTCTTCCGTGACCGCTCGGTGATTGAGCTGATACTGGACAAGATGCCGGTTTCGATATCACTGGGTTTGTGGTCCACCCTGATCATCTACCTGATTTCGATCCCCCTGGGTATCCGCAAAGCCGTTACAGACGGCTCCCGGTTCGATGTATGGAGCAGCTCCGCCATCGTTGTGGGCTACGCCATTCCCGGCTTCCTGTTTGCTATCCTGCTGATCGTCCTGTTTGCCGGGGGCAGCTATCTGGACTGGTTTCCACTACGGGGCCTGACCTCTTCCAATTTCGACGAGCTCAACTGGTACCAGAAAATCGGCGATTACTTCTGGCACCTGGCGCTGCCTGTGACCGCCAATGTCATTGGCGGTTTCGCCACCCTCACCCTGCTGACCAAGAACTCGTTTCTGGATGAAATCAGCAAGCAATACGTTGTGACGGCCAGAGCCAAGGGTCTCGAGGAAAAACAGGTTCTGTACGGGCATGTATTCCGCAATGCCATGCTGATTGTCATCGCCAGCTTGCCGGGTGTGCTGGTTTCCCTGTTCTTTACCGGCTCGCTGCTGATTGAAGTGATCTTCTCGCTTGATGGCCTCGGGCTGCTCGGCTTCGAGGCCGCGCTGAACCGGGATTACCCGGTAATCTTCGGAACGCTCTATATCTTTACCCTGATGGGCCTCGTGCTCAAGCTGATCAGCGACATCACCTACGTACTGGTGGACCCGCGCATCGATTTTGAAAGCCGGGAGGGGTCATGAGTCGGATAAAGCTGACCCCGATCCAGCAGCGCCGGCTTGCCAACTTCCGCAAAAACCGTCGCGGCTTCTGGTCCCTGTGGGTATTTCTGGCCCTGTTCGGGCTCTCGCTGATAGCTGAAGTGATCGCCAACGACGTGCCGTTGGTTGCCTACTACAAAGGGGATCTCTATTTTCCAGTGATCGAAAGTGTGCCGGAAGAAACCTTCGGTGGCTTTCTGCCCACCGAAGCGGACTATCGCGATTCCTTTATAGCCGATGAGATCGAAGCCAACGGCTGGATGATCTGGCCCCCTATTCGCTTCAGCTACAACACGACCAACTACAACCTGGAAGTTCCCTCGCCCGCACCACCCAGTGCCGAGAACTGGATCGGTACCGACGACCAGGGCCGCGATGTGGCCGCCAGAGTTATCTACGGATTCCGGATTTCGGTTCTGTTCGGCCTCATCCTGACCATACTCAGTTGCATCGTCGGGGTCATTGTCGGTGCCATCCAGGGCTTCTATGGCGGCAAGATCGACCTGATCGGTCAGCGCTTCATCGAGGTATGGTCCGGCCTTCCGGTGCTTTACCTGCTGATCATCCTTTCCAGCATCGTACAGCCGAACTTCTGGTGGCTGCTGGGCATCATGCTATTGTTCAGTTGGATGGGGCTGGTGGACGTGGTACGGGCGGAGTTTCTCCGTGCCCGCAACTTTGAATACGTTAAGGCTGCAAGAGCTCTGGGCCTTGGTAACCGCAAGATCATGTTCCGGCATATTCTGCCCAACGCCATGGTGGCCACGCTTACGTTTCTGCCATTCATACTTACCGGCGCCATAACCGGCCTGACGTCCCTGGATTTCCTCGGATTCGGCCTGCCATCGGGCTCGCCATCGCTCGGCGAGCTGATTGCCCAGGGCAAATCCAATCTCCATGCACCCTGGCTTGGCATTTCGGCATTCGTTTCCCTTTCCATCATGCTGACCCTGCTGGTCTTCGTCGGCGAAGCAGTGCGTGATGCCTTTGACCCGAGAAAGAACTGATATGTCCCAGCTTCTGGAAGTCAGGAACCTGTCGATCACGTTTGATGACTCCATTCAGGCAGTCCAGCGGCTGTCCCTGGGGATTGACCGGGGAGAGACTGTCGCACTAGTGGGAGAAAGTGGTTCCGGGAAATCAGTATCGGCACTATCGGTTCTGCGCCTGTTGGATGAGCGCCACGCCAGCTATCCAAGCGGCGAAATACTGTTCCAGGGTGAGGACATGCTGAAGGCAAGCCAGAAGCGGCTACGGCAAATCCGCGGGCGGCAGATCAGCATGATCTTCCAGGAACCCATGACCTCGCTCAACCCGTTGCACACGGTTGAAAAGCAGATCAGTGAAACCCTTGCCCTGCACAAAGGCATGCGCGGGCCCCAGGCAAGGGCCCGCTGCGTGGAGCTGCTTGAACTGGTCGGCATTCCAACGCCAGAGGAGCGCCTGAACAGCTACCCGCACCAGTTATCGGGTGGCCAGAAACAACGGGTGATGATCGCCATGGCGCTGGCCAATGAGCCCGACCTGTTGATCGCGGATGAGCCAACAACCGCCCTGGATGTTACCGTGCAGAAACAGGTCCTGGAATTGCTCAAGGATCTTCAGCACAAGCTGGGGATGGCCATCCTGCTGATTACCCACGACCTTTCTATCGTTCGTCGATACGCCGATCACGTGGTCGTTATGGAGCGGGGCCTGCTGGTGGAGGAAGCAGCGACTGCAACGCTGTTTGACGAACCCCAGCATCCCTATACCCGTCGTCTACTTGATGCGGAACCACCCGCCTCACCTTCGGGTGCCATGATCAACAACAAGCCGCTACTGGATGTGGATAACCTGGATGTCCGCTTCACTACCCGTAAGAGCCTGCTGGGCAGGCCGAAAGCCTGGTTCCAGGCCGTCGACAAGGTCAGCTTTTCCCTGAACCAGGGCGAGACTCTGGGCATCGTCGGTGAAAGCGGCAGTGGCAAAACGACCATTGGCCACGCATTGCTGAAACTCACCGGCAGTACCGGCAGTATTCGGCTTACGGGGGCCGAATTGTCTCACCTGGACCAAAAACAGTTCCGACCGTGGCGCAGCCGTCTTCAGATCGTATTCCAGGATCCTTTCGGCAGCCTCAGCCCCCGCATGTCGGTTGCAGAGATTGTTCGCGAGGGGCTTGAAATACACGCGCCGGCAACCCCCGAAGAGCAGGACAGGAGAGTCATTCAGGCCCTGAACGATGTGGGCCTGGACCCGAACGCCCGGCACCGTTACCCGCACGAATTTTCCGGCGGCCAGAGGCAGCGAATTGCCATTGCCCGGGCACTGGTGCTACAACCGGAACTGATCATTCTGGATGAGCCTACTTCGGCCCTCGATCGCACGGTTCAAAAGCAGGTGATTACCCTGTTGAGGGAATTACAGGACAAATATGGTCTAAGCTATGTATTTATCAGCCATGATCTGGCCGTGGTAAGGGCTCTCAGCCACAAACTGCTGGTGCTCAAGAATGGTCGCGTGGTGGAATATGGCGAAGCATCCGGAATTTTCAATACACCTGAACACGAATATACCCGTGAACTGCTTGGGGCAGCGCTTTTCTATACTCGGTAATGCATCAGGCACTACGACCAATTGAGCGTTACCCGCACTGCTGCGGTTCATGGATAATGCCTGAAACTGAAACACAGGGAGAATAATTATGGGATTACTCAGTGGCAAGAAAGCACTGATTGTCGGCGTTGCAAGCAAACACTCCATTGCCTACGGCATTGCAGATGCCTTTGCCAGAGAAGGCGCTGAGCTGGCTTTCACCTATCAGAATGAGAAGCTTAAATCCCGGGTGGAAAAATTCGCCGAAGGCTGGGGCAGTTCACTGACTTTCCCGTGTGACGTTGCCAGTGATGACGAAATCGAAGCCGTGTTCACCGAACTGGGCAAACATTGGGATGATATCGACGTGATCGTGCATTCCGTTGGTTTTGCACCGGGCGACCAGCTCGATGGCAACTTCGTGGATGTCACCACCCGCGAAGGCTTCCGCATTGCCCATGACATCAGCTCCTACAGCTTTGTCGCCCTGGCCAAGGCAGGCCGCAAGATGCTGCATGAAAACAGCTCTCTGCTGACCCTGAGTTATCTGGGTGCGGAAAAGGTATTGCAGAATTACAACGTGATGGGCCTCGCCAAGGCCTCCCTGGAGTCCAACGTGCGCTATATGGCCGGCAGCCTGGGGCGTGATGGTATACGGGTGAATGCCATCTCTGCAGGCCCTATCAGGACGCTGGCTGCTTCCGGCATCAAGAGCTTCCGCAAGATGCTTGCCGAGAATGCAAGAAGAGCACCGCTGCGCCGCAACGTCACCACTGATGAGGTTGGTAACGCCGCCGCCTTCATGTGTTCCGACATGGCAAGCGGCATAACCGGCGAAATCATGTACGTCGACGCCGGCTTCAACATTACCGGTATGGGCGAACTGGAAGACTGATCGAACCCGCAATGCACCGGTGGGGCCTTGTGCCCTGCCGGGAACCAACGTCACCCTTCCGACATGGCTCTCGCAACCGCCTCCACCCATTCCAGACAAGCAGTGCCATCAGACTCCAGTATCCGGAGTCCCACCAGCCAGCCACCGGCATCCGCCGAACGGCACCACACCACCTCAACCATTAACCGGAACGGTTCGGAAACGTCTTCCAGATTCACCCAGGCGGGCAATATTGCACCCGCTGTTAGCGGTTCGGAAGTTGCCAACCGAATTCCACCCGCTGACAAATCACTGGTTCGCGAGATAAGCGAACGTTCAGGGCTGTTGCCTGCATCGTCCGGAACAGACGATTCCAATTCAATGGTAACTTTTGCACTCGCTGTCAGCCGGTACTCGGAACGATTATCCCCTGACGCCGGGGAATCTTCGTAGTCACCAAAACTGTAATCAATATCGCTCATGATTTCCCACCTGACGTTGCCGGTTGACAGATCAGTTCCGGCCCACCCGAATGCGCCCGACGACCCTGGAAAGGGTATCGTCAAATTCCGCCGAGCTACCCAGAACGCGAATACGACCGGCAACGATCTCATCCACCAGTTCGTCCACCAGAAACTCCCGGCGGTTTAGCCCCAGCCGGTCAACGAAGATCAGTTTCTTCGAGGCATTAATCCGCACCGCCAGCTTGAGACGAACCGGGCCCTGGTCCGCCCCGACGTTCTCTTCAACAATCCAGCCACCCAGTTTGATACCGTCGACAACTTGCCCCGCTGCAGCTTGCTTCTCAAGCAACAAGCGCTCCTGTTCCGCCTCTTCATCAGCCAGGCGCTGAGCCTCTGCAGCCTGTTCGCTGCGGGCAAGCTCCTCCCGCCTTGCGGTTTCCTCTTCCTGCTGGCGCCGTTCTGCTGCTTCCTTTTCGCGGCGCAACGCGTCAGCGCGCGCTTGTGCTTCCTTGGCGGCCGTCTCGCGCTGGAGTTTTTGACGATCCAGCACCACAGACAGAGAGGTAATGGTTTCCGCCAACACCTCGCCAAACGGTTTCAGCGGTGGCAGTGGCCGCAGTGTGCCGGCTTCGAGACCACTTACAAATCGCGTCCAGGGCAGCACCCCGAGCTTGACGCCCGCGCCATTGGTCCACAGTACCTCACAGGTGTCCGGTAACAGCGTAAAGAAGAACCGGCGTTGCTCATTTGTCCCCTCGCCCTCAACGAACCACTTACCCTTCAGGGGAGCAACCTCGTCTTCCGCGGGTTCGGAAAACGTGAGCCAGGACGAATCCCAGGAAAAGCGGTTATCAGCCGGCAGTGCGGGCACAAGATCCGGCGTTTCGCCTCGGAGGCGAGCTACCATCACTGCCTGAACACCTTCCAGGGCTTTTTCCTGCATTGGCTTCTTCTGAACCCGGCTCCACACATCGGCGATGCGATCCCCTATCTGCTCACCCACGGTATAGAGACGATTGCGGTCCCGATCCGAAAGAGCAGGATCGCCAATCCACACGAGCCATTCCAGCAGTTTGCCGGCGTGACGCCAGTTTTCACCCTCGGTGCCTTCCTCCCAGACAATCTGCTTTAATAATCCGAACCACTGATCAAAGATGAAGCTCACAATTTCCTGTGGCAATTCTCGATTCCGCAGAGCCCGTCCCACCAATGCGCGTGCTGTCTGTTCGGCCCTCCGCTGTCTCGCAGCACCTTTCTCGGTTTCAAGCAGCCGACTACGCAGCCTGTCGTTCTGCTGTTCCCGTTTCGCGGCGTCTGCTTCCCACTGGCGACAGAAAGCCAGCACGGGCTCAATATCACCTGAATTGAAACTGCCGGAAACTGCTATCACCAAGGCATCCAGCTGGTCCAGAACGGCCCTCGCCGAACGTCCCCCAGAGGCGCTCCAGCCACGGCAGTCCTGCAGACTGTCCAGCCAATGGATCAGTGTATCGGGGAGCGCACCGCCACCTTCAAGATTCATTCGCCAGGCGAAAAAGAACCTCAGGCGCGCGATTCGGCGGGTAAGGTCCGGATGCAGGCCGCTGGTTTTCAGGAACACACCCATAATGCGGTCGGCAACGTAGGCGGAATTGATCTGCCGGACAGACCAGGTCAGCGAAACTGAGCGAATCACGCGGGTGACGGGTTCGTCCCGTTGTTCTGTCCAGCAGGAAAGCAGCAAGGGCCCCCAGTCGCTTAATGCATCGGGCGAGAGCTTTTGTGCCGGGTACGGAAGATCCGGTACGCGAATGCCGGAGAGCACATCGGCCATCCTCTCTGCCACCCGCTTACGGGGCAGGACTTTCCCCTTGTTCTGCGTACTCTGCTGCATCCGTTCTCCGCTTGTCAGAAGCGTTGAAAAGGTTCATCAAATGACGCAGTATAACCAACTCGCCGGGGTTTACTGCAACCAGACACCGGCCGGTCATGTTTTATGCGACGGGGATAACAACAGAATGTCGGGCACCAAACTAGAGAATCTGAATGTGGCGAGTCAGGAACCATTGATCACCCCTGAAACGCTGAAGCAGGAATTGCCGCTTTCCGAAAAGGCTTCGGCGACGGTCGAAAATGGCCGTCAGGCTATCTATGACATCATGGACGGCAAGGATCACCGCCTGTTTGTGGTGGTAGGCCCCTGCTCCATTCATGATGTTGAAGCTGCCCGTGAATACGCCGTGAAGCTCAAGAAACTGGCGGACGAAGTCAGCGATACGCTGCTGATTGTCATGAGGGTATATTTCGAAAAGCCACGTACCACCGTCGGCTGGAAGGGGTTGATCAACGACCCGCACCTGAATGACACCTTTGATATTGAACAGGGGCTTCACATTGGCCGGCGATTGCTATTGGACATCTCCGAACTGGGCCTGCCAACAGCCACCGAAGCACTTGATCCGATCTCTCCGCAATACCTTCAGGACACCATTTCATGGTCGGCCATCGGTGCCCGTACCACCGAGTCCCAGACACACCGCGAGATGAGCAGCGGCCTGTCCATGGCCATAGGCTTCAAGAATGGTACCGACGGCAGCCTGGATGTCGCGGTTAACGCCATGAAGTCGGTCTCTCATCCGCACAGCTTCCTGGGTATCGACCAACAGGGCAAAGTGGCCATTATCCGTACCCGTGGCAACAACTACGGCCACGTGGTCCTCCGTGGCGGTGGCGGAAAGCCCAACTACGATTCCGTGAGTGTAGCGCTCTGTGAACAGGCGCTGGAAAAAGCCAAGTTGCGCCCATCCATCATGGTAGACTGCAGCCACGCCAACTCCAGCAAGGATCCGGCTATTCAACCACTGGTACTCCAGGACATCACCCACCAGATTCTGGAGGGCAACCAGTCCATTCAGGGCCTGATGGTGGAAAGCAACCTGAACTGGGGTAACCAGTCAATCCCGGAGAACCTGGCTGACCTGAAGTACGGCGTATCCGTAACCGATGCCTGTATTGACTGGGAATCCACCGAGAAAGCCCTGCACGAGATGCGCGACAAGCTCAAGGACGTGTTGCCGAAGCGTCGCGGCTGATCCATAGCTGTTGCGGCTGAAGACTCAGCCGCCGATCCAGTCCAGCCTGCTCCGCAGAGTTACCACCCTGCCTATAATCACCAGCGTGGGAGCAGGCACTGCATTTTCCTCCACCCGTTCAACAATATTGGACAGAACGCCGGTAACCACCTGCTGCTGAGGTGTGGTGCCACGGGATACCAGTGCCACCGGCATATCTGGCGACATACCATTGGCGATCAGCTGGCGGCAGATAATGGGTAATCCCACCAGACCCATGTAAAACACCAGGGTCTGGTTGTTCTGCACAAAGTCCTTCCAGGGCAGATCAGAGGTATCATTCTTGAGATGGCCGGTCACGAACCGGACCGACTGGGCGTGATCCCGATGTGTCAGTGGTATACCGGCATAGGCCGCACACCCGGATGCGGCCGTTATCCCGGGCACCACCTGAAATCGAACGCCTGCAGCGGCCAGGGTTTCAATCTCCTCGCCACCACGGCCAAAGATAAAAGGATCACCGCCCTTCAGGCGTACTACCTTGTGCCCTTTGCGGGCAAGCTCCACCAACCGGTTGTTGATCTGTTCCTGCGGCAAGGTATGGTTCGAGCGCTGCTTGCCTACATGGATCCGCTCCGCGGTTTCCGGAATGAGCGCCAGGATTTCCGGCGATACCAGGCGATCGTAAAGCACCACTTCGGCAGACTGAATCAGGCGCCAGGCCTTTAATGTCAGAAGTTCCGGATCACCGGGGCCGGCGCCTACAAGCGCGACCTCCCCTTCGGAGCTGTTGGGGTTTTCGGTGACCGGATTTTTCTGGTATCGAACCGGTGCAGGCTTCGCACCAACGCCCTTCCATGGCGCATCGTCGGATCTGTCACTCATTGGATTCTTTCTACGCCTCCCATATACGGCTTCAGGACCTCCGGAACCAGAATGCTGCCGTCTTCCTGCTGGTAGTTCTCCATGACCGCGATCAATGCACGGCCAACGGCAAGGCCTGACCCGTTCAGGGTATGGACCGGCTCAGGCTTGTTGGTTTCCGGATTACGCCAACGCGCATGCATGCGTCGTGCCTGGAAATCACGAGTGTTAGAGCAAGAAGAAATTTCACGGTACTTGTCCTGGCCGGGGAGCCAAACCTCGATATCGTAGGTGCGGGCCGCGGCGAAGCCCATGTCACCGCCACAGAGGTCCACCAGGCGGTAAGGCAGCTCAAGCAGTTGAAGTACTTTTTCAGCGTGACCTGTGAGCGCCTCAAGTGCGGCCTCGGAGTCTTCCGGGCGCACTACCTGGATCAGTTCCACCTTGTCAAACTGGTGCTGCCGGATCATGCCCCGGGTATCACGGCCATAAGAGCCCGCCTCGCTGCGGAAACAGGGGGTGTGACACACCATCTTCAGGGGTAGCTCTTTGGCGTCCAGAATGGTGTCGCTGACCAGGTTGGTGGCCGGCACTTCCGCCGTGGGAATCAGGTACAACGGCTTTTCGCCATCCATGCGGAACAGGTCTTCCTCAAACTTCGGAAGTTGGCCGGTACCATAGAGCGTCTCGGCGTTTACCAGATAGGGTACATAGGCTTCCATGTATCCATGCTCTTCTGTATGCAGATCCAGCATGAACTGGGCCAGCGCCCGATGCAGTCTTGCAACCGGGCCGCGCATCACTGCAAAGCGGGAATGGGCCAGGCGTGTAGCGGTTTCAAAATCCAGACCACCAAGGCTTTCTCCAAGGGCAACGTGGTCCCTGGGTTCGAAATCAAAGCTCTTCGGGGTGCCCCAACGGCGAACTTCTACATTGTCGTCTTCGCTTTCTCCGGCAGGTACCGTCTCATCCGGTAGATTCGGAATCGACGCCAGGAAGTCGTTAAGTTCATCCTGAAGCACGCGCAATTCATCTTCCGCTTCCGACTTCTGCTTTTTCAGGTTTTCCACCTCATCAAGCAACGGCTGGATATCTTCACCGGCGGCCTTGGCTTTGCCGATGGATTTGGACCGGCGATTCTGCTCGCTCTGCAAGTTTTCCGTTTTCACCTGGATCGCACGGCGGCGTTCCTCGAGCTGATCGAAGGTGGCTTTATCAAAGGCGAAGCCCTTGATGGCCAGGCGACGGGCGATCTCTTCAGTCTGGGTGCGGACACGTTTGGGATCGAGCATGGTTATCCTGAATTTTCCGGTTCAATGGTAAGTGGACAAATCTCGGTGTTTAGCAATTGACTGGGCATTATACCTGCGAGTATGCCTGTGGCTACAGCAGGCGGCTGACCGTCAAGGGATTTCAGTTCTGCGAATAACGCTTGCGGGGGCTTTTGCGGTTCCATTCATCCAGCCGACCCTGCTTTTCAAGCAGTTTGATTTCCAGGCCGCGATTGACCGGTCGAAAATACCGGCGTTGGTGAATAGCTTCCGGCAGGTAGGACTCGCCGGCGGCAAAAGCTTCGGGCTCATCATGAGCGTAACGATATTCATCACCATGACCCATGGATTTCAACAGTTTTGTCGGTGCGTTGCGCAGGTGAACGGGTACGTCATAGTCCGGATCGTTGCGGATATCCGCCATACACTGATTAAACGCCTTGTAGACGGCATTACTCTTTGGCGCCATCGCCAGATAAGTTACTGCCTGGGCCAGTGCCAATTCTCCCTCCGGGGTACCCAGCCGCTCCTGAGCCTCCCAGGCGTCCATGGAAATCTGCAGCGCCCTGGGGTCAGCGTTACCAATGTCCTCACTGGCAATCCTTGCCAGCCGACGGGCAACATACAATGGGTCACAGCCGCCATCGAGCATCCGGCACAACCAGTACAGGGACCCGTCAGCATCCGACCCCCGCACCGACTTGTGCAGCGCCGATATCTGGTCATAGAAGACATCGCCGCCTTTGTCGAAACGTCTCAGGCTGGTCTGAAGTACCTGTTCGAGATGATCGCGCGTGATTCTGGCGCTGCTGTCAGCATCCGGCTCGGCAAGATCCGTCGCAACCTCCAGAATATTCAGAGCTCGCCTGGCATCTCCACCCGAGGCAGCCGCGACAAGATCAAGCTCGGATTGTTCAACCGTAAAGCGTCCGCCCAATCCTTCCTGTGAAGACAGTGCCCGGTTCAGCAATTGCAGAATATCGTCATCCGAAAGATTCTTGAGTACATAAACCCGGGTGCGTGATAACAGCGCGCTGTTAAGCTCAAAGGAAGGATTTTCCGTGGTGGCCCCCACGAATATGAAGGTGCCATCCTCAATATGAGGAAGAAACGCATCCTGCTGGCTTTTGTTGAAACGGTGGACTTCGTCCACGAACAGCAGCGTGTCCCGACCCTCGCCACGCTTGCGATCTTTTGCGCGCTCGACAATGGCACGGATGTCCTTCACACCACTCAGGACCGCGGATACAGTCTCGAAACTCAGGTCGCCAAGGTTGGCCAGCAGGCGGGCAAAAGTGGTCTTGCCGACTCCCGGAGGCCCCCACAGGATCATGGAATGGAGCTGCCCCTGCTCCACTGCCCGCCGAAGCGGTTTGCCCGGGCCTACCAGATGGCTCTGGCCGACATACTCGTCAAGATTTGCCGGCCGCATTCGGGCAGCCAGAGGCCGAAACCCCTGCTGTTCCCCGAACAGGTTTTCCTGCATCAGGCTCCGTCCCGGATCACATCCACGCCATCGGGATATTCAAGGACAAAAGCGCTGTCACTGATTTCCTGATTAAGGCGGATATCCTGAAAGCTCAGCACGCTGAGCTGCGCCAGCGAATCTTTCATGCGCATCTCCCGAAGCTCGCCTCCCGAGAAAGTCAGCCGCAACGACACAAAGAGCGAATCTTCGCTTCTGGGCTCAAGCGTAAACTCCCGGGTGTTTTCGCCGGTTGACTGCATGGACACTTTGTAGGTTTCATCAAGATTATCCACTTCACCACTGAGCAGCAGCGCCGGCGTTGTCGACACTTTTTCATCGAGGCTGTGAACTGTCACCTGCTCAAGATCCGGGTCGTAGACTTCTACCTTGTTGCCGTCACTGACCACGAACTGGGAATGGGGCTCGCTGGTCTCCCAGTAGAACAGGCCCGGACGTTTGGCCTTGAGGGATCCACGGCTCTCCTGCACACGGTTTCCGTTATCGTTAACCACAATCTGTATAAAGCTGGACTGGAAGGATTCGTAGCTTTCAAGCATTGAAGCCAGTTCCGCTGCTGCAGATTCACCGCTTTCTTCAGCATGGGCAGGCAGGGTGAACAACACCAGCAATGCTGCCAACATGGATACAATCCATAAACCCTTTGGTGATTCCATCATTAATCGGTTCTCCTAATCTCGTGGTGGCGGTGGTGCCAGTACTTCGCGGGCACCGTTATGCCCGGCCGAGCTGACAACACCGGATGCTTCCATGGCCTCGACCAGGTTTGCCGCCCGGTTATAGCCGATCTTGAACTTCCGCTGCACGGATGAAATGGATACACGCCTACCCTCGGTCACGAACGCTACCGCTTCATCGAACAGGGCATCGCCTTCGCTGTCACCGCCGCCTTCGCTCAGGCTGGGCACACCGGGCAGGCTTTCGCCTTCGGCGCCATTGAGTACGTCGTCAATATAAACAGGCTCACCCCGGGCTTTCCAGGCGCTCACAACACGGTGTACTTCGTCGTCATCCACAAAGGCACCGTGGACGCGCACCGGCAGCCCTGAACCGGGAGGCAGGTAGAGCATGTCGCCATGCCCGAGCAGCTGCTCTGCCCCGCCCTGATCAAGTACCGTGCGGGAATCGATCTTGGACGAAACCTGGAACGACATACGGGTAGGAATGTTGGCCTTGATCAGGCCGGTGATCACATCAACCGAGGGCCGCTGGGTGGCAAGAATCAGGTGTATTCCGGCGGCGCGGGCTTTCTGGGCGATTCGGGCGATCAGCTCTTCAACCTTTTTACCGACAATCATCATCATGTCGGCGAATTCGTCGATCACCACCACGATAAACGGAAGAGTTTCCAGCTCTGGTCGTTCCTGTTCATCGTCAGCCAGGTATTCATCCGGCTTCCAGGTGGGGTCCAGCAGCGGCTCTCCTGCTGCGGCGGCATCTTTCACTTTGCGATTGAACCCTGCCAGGTTGCGCACGCCCAGGCTCGCAAGCAACCGGTAACGCCGTTCCATTTCCGCCACACACCAGCGCAAGGCATTGGCGGCATCTTTCATATCGGTGACCACAGGTGCCAACAAGTGAGGGATGCCGTCATAGATGCTCAGCTCCAGCATCTTGGGGTCTACCATGATAAAACGGACTTCCTCGGGCGTAGCTTTCAGAAGCATGCTCAGGAGCATAGCGTTCACACCCACCGACTTACCGGAACCTGTCGTACCCGCCACCAGCAAGTGCGGCATCTTGGAAAGATTGGCCACCATCGGATTACCACCGATGTCGTTTCCCAGCGCCAGTGTCAGCGCTGACGAGGATTCCTTGAATACGCGGGCATTCAATACCTCACTGAGCCGCACCATTTCCCGTTCTTCGTTGGGAATTTCGATACCGACAACGGATTTTCCGGGTATCACTTCCACCACCCGGACACTGAGAACCGCCAGTGAACGGGCCAGGTCTTTCGCCAGGTTGGAGATTTTGCTCACCTTGACGCCAGGAGCAGGTTTGATTTCAAAGCGGGTAATAACGGGCCCCGGGTTAACCTCGACCACTTCCACGGAAACCCCGAAATCCGCCAGTTTCTCTTCCAGCAATCGCGACATATGCTGAAGCGATTCCTCGGAATATCCCCTTTCCTTATGCTCTTCCGGCGGATCCAGAAGTGAAATAGGGGGAATGGCGCTTTCGATATCTTCCAGCAGCGATGGTTGTTTGCTGTTGCCGCTCCCGTTTGTAACCGACTGATCATCACGCTTGAAGGGAGAGATCTTCAAAGATTTGCCGGCAGGTGGTTTCTTGCCACTCTTGGGGCCGGGTTCCGGGACATCGGTTCCGGGCGCACGGTCATCGCGGGAGCTGAAGCTTTCAAGCAGCGCAGGTTCGGCATCCTCTGCGGAGTGCACACCCTCAAGACCCGGCTCGCGGCGTTCTTTCGGGCCAGCCGATGCCTTGGCCTTTTCCTTGCGGGGGCCCAGACCCAGCAGACGTCGCCACCAGGATACGCCTGCAGAGCGCTTATCCTTGCCGGGCGCCGCAACCTTGTCCCGCACGAGGGGTGGCTCCGCCGGTTTCTTCGCGGGTACCGGAGCGGCTGCGGGGCCCGACTCGCCCGATGCCTTCGGAGCCTTTCCGGTAGAGGTAAACAGATTCTTGATGCTGTTGACTGCCCGCAGGGTCAGGTTCCCCAACTGATCCATCAACCAGAACCAGGACAATCCGGTACTCACTGTCAGTGCAAACAGAAATATGGAGATCAGCAAAAGCGTGGTAGCCGGCAGGTTGAAGAATCGCACCATGGCTTCGGAAACCGCTGATCCAAGCACCCCGCCGGAGGTAACCCCAAGCCCGAAAACGGAATAAAGTGACAGCAGGCTGGTAGCCGACAGCAGGATCAGAAGAAACCCGCCAAATCGCACCAGGAACAGTGGCATATGCATATCGATAGGGTCATTGCGGCGACGGATGAGCATAAGGGCGTATGCCGCTATCATCACCGGAAACAGGAAAGCCACATGGCCAAAGAAGTCGCGAAGCAGGCTGGCGAGCCAGGCACCGGTGCGGCCAGCATAATTCTGCACACTGGTTTCATGGCCTATGCTGGCCCAGCCGGGGTCTGAAGGGCTGAAGGTTACCAGCGCCATACCCAGATAGATACACAGTGCAATCAGTGCGATCACCGCCCCTTCCCGTGCCCCCTGGGCCAGAAAACGACGGAATCGCAACTGTTTGTCTGTCAGCTCTCCTGATTTTTTTGCTTTTGCGCTCTCAGCCATGAATGCTCAGACAGTTCCCTGACGGTAATTTTCAAGGGCCTCTAAACCGCGCTGCAGGTCGGTCTTGAGATCCTCAACTGCTTCAATACCTACCGAGATCCGAACCAGATTTTCGGTAATGCCTGCCTGCTCCTTGTCTTCGGGAGACAGTCGGCCATGGGTCGTTGTGGCCGGATGTGTAATGGTTGTTTTGACATCACCGAGATTGGCGGTGATGGAAATCATCCGTGTTGCGTCGATAAAAGCCCAGGCCTGCTCCCTTCCGCCTTTTACGGTAAAGGAGAGCACGCCGCCGAACCCACTCTGCTGGCGTTTCGCCAGATCATGCTGGGGGTGGTCGGGCAAACCGGCATAGAATACCCGATCCACGGTTGCCTGCCCTTCCAGCCATTTGGCCAACTCTAACGC
The DNA here is from genome assembly GCF_023555055.1 of Marinobacter sp. ATCH36. Taxonomy (GTDB): domain Bacteria; phylum Pseudomonadota; class Gammaproteobacteria; order Pseudomonadales; family Oleiphilaceae; genus Marinobacter. Next base: position 65,369 of record NZ_JAMJPL010000003.1, on the reverse strand, counting down.
ATTGTCACAGTGGGCGCGCATACGGATTGGTAAGGTTTCCAGGCCCTTGAGGAAAACCCACGCGTTGAACGGGCTCATGGTGGGGCCGGCTGAGCGCAGAAAACCGTATATTTCTTCCATCAGCGTATTGCTGCCAACCACCACACCGCCAACGCAGCGGCCCTGCCCATCCAGATATTTGGTGGCGGAATGGATAATAATGTCTGCACCATACTCGAGCGGGCGTTGAAGAACCGGCGTACAAAAGCAGTTATCCACCACAAACAAAGCGTCATTGTCGTGGGAGAGTCTGGCCAACGCTTCCATATCCGCCACTTCACACAGCGGATTGGAGGGTGTTTCGATAAAGATCATCCGGGTTTCCGGCCTCACCGCTGCATGCCATTGCTCCATATCCGTCAGCCCGACAAACGTGGTTTCCACGCCAAATTTGGCCAGATACTTCTGAAACAACACATTGGTTGTGCCGAACACGCCTCTTGAGCAAATCACATGATCGCCGGACTTCAGCAACGCCATACAGGTCGCCAGAATGGCGGCCATGCCGGACGACGTCGCGACAGCCCGCTCACCACCTTCCATCGCTGCAATTCTGGCTTCGAATGCCTGGACCGTCGGGTTGGTAAAACGGGAATAGATATTGCCCGGCTCCTCGCCGCCGAACCGCGCCGCCGCCTGAGCGGCACTGCCATAAACAAAGCTGGATGTGGGAAAAATTGCGTCACTGTGTTCCAGCTGGCCGGTGCGAATCTGCCCGGCACGGACCGCAAGAGTGTCCACCGACATGCCGTCCAGATCCGACTCGGGGATCAGGACGTGCTCTTCGCGGCGATAGGTCATGACAAACTCCTGTGTAAGACCAAGGCGTGGTCAGTCTTCATCGTTGTAAAGATCAATAATACCGTTATCCGAGGAATCCCCGGAACTGGCCTGGAAGCGATTTTCATCGTTGCGGGCGGCTTCCAGCTTGTTGAGGTATGCAGCGTCGACATCACCGGTAATGTAGTCGCCGGTGAATACCGAGCATTCCCAGCCTTCAATATCCGGATTAACGTCGCTGACGCAGGTAATCAGGTCGTTGAGATCCTGATAAAGTAGCCAGTCGGCGCCAATCAGTTCGCCGATTTCGTCAACGCTGCGATCATGGGCGATCAGCTCATTGACCGAGGGCATATCGATACCATAAACATTGGGGTAGCGAACCGGGGGCGCCGCGGACGCAAAGTAGACCTTGCGCGCGCCGGCGTCCCGGGCCATCTGGACAATCTCCTTGCAGGTGGTGCCCCGTACGATTGAATCGTCCACCAGCATCACGTTCTTGCCACGGAACTCAAGATCAATCGGATTCAGTTTCTGGCGCACGGATTTTTTGCGCATTTTCTGGCCAGGCATAATAAAGGTCCGGCCAATGTAACGGTTCTTGATGAAACCTTCCCGGAACTTAACTCCCAACCGGTGTGCCATCTGCATCGCAGAGGTGCGGCTGGTATCGGGTATTGGCATCACCACATCGATATCATGATCCGGGCGCTCCCGCAGCACCTTTTCTGCCAGGGTTTCACCCATTCTCAGGCGTGCTTTGTAAACCGACACCTGGTCGATAATGGAGTCAGGGCGCGCGAAATACACATGCTCGAATACGCAGGGATAGAGGTGGGGTTCTTCAGCGCATTGCTGAGTATACAGCGTACCATCAGTTTCAATATAAACCGCCTCGCCCGGTGCAATATCACGCACCAGCTTGAAACCGGCGGCACTCAGGGCGACGCTTTCCGACGCAATCATGTACTCCTCGCGACCGTCGGTCTTGCGCACACCATAACAGGCGGGGCGAATACCATTGGGGTCACGGAACCCGACAATGCCATAGCCAGTGATCATCGCAATGGCCGCGTATGCACCCCGACAACGTTTGTGGACAGCGCGCACAGCGGCGAAGATCTCCTCCTTCGTAGGGTCCAGCTTGCGCAGTTTCTGTAGCTCGTGAGCGAATACGTTCAGTAGAACTTCGGAATCCGAATTGGTGTTGATATGTCGCAGATCGGTTCGAAACAGGTCGTTGCTGAGGTCATCGGCGTTGGTCAGGTTGCCGTTATGGGCGAGAGTAATACCGTAAGGGCTGTTGACATAGAACGGCTGGGCCTCGGCCGAGCTGGAGCTTCCAGCTGTAGGGTAACGGACGTGACCAATACCTACATTACCCACCAACCGGCGCATGTGGCGGGTACGGAATACATCCCGCACCAGCCCGTTGTCCTTGCGAAGGTAGAACCGCTCATCCTGAAAGGTAACAATCCCCGCTGCATCCTGGCCCCGGTGCTGTAATACGGTCAGCGCGTCGTAAAGCGACTGATTCACGTTGGAAGTACTGACTATGCCGACAATGCCACACATGGATACGGTAATCTCCGAAGCGTTAAAACTGAATGTTAGCGGGACGCGGAAGCGGGTTCCACGTTATCTTCCTGCTGAGAATCCGGGGAGTCGTCCGTGCCTCCACCTGCAGGCCCCAGGAATCGGGCAAATTCATCTCCGAGGGTCCTTCGCGACCAGTCCTCCACCACGGCCAGACGGTCAATCATCACAGAGGTGCGCCACCAGGTGTCTTCTGCCAGAGGGGTGTAACGAGTAAAGGCAATGGCAACGATCACCACCACCAGCCCCCGCAACAGGCCGAACCCCATACCCAGCACCCGGTCGGTCGCAGACAGGCCGGTGGCCCTTACCAGGTGACCAATCAGGTTGTTGATGATCGCACCAACGATCAGAGTGGCAAAAAACAGGATGGCAAATGCTGCTACCAGGCGAACCAGCGGTGTCTCAACCGTGCCTTCAAGCAGAGACTGCATCTGGGGATGAAACGTGCGGGCAATAATGAACGCACCCACCCAGGTTATCAGCGATAGCGCTTCCTTGATGAAGCCACGCTTGAGGCTGATTAGGGTAGAAACAGTAATCAGGGCAATGATGACCCAGTCGATCCAGATCAGCGCATCCATGGAAAACCCGGTGGAGAAAAGGAAGCGCGAATTCTATCAGGAAACGTCACCTGACCAAACCGCCCATTGCCCTATTTGTCGCCCGAGGTTACCAGGCTGTTGAGACCAAAGGCTTTGTCGAGAACCTGCTTGGCTTTTTCTGCCTCAGCTTTCTCGGCAAACGGTCCACTGAATACCCGAGTCAGTTCAGCGTCGCCCCGTGTCACCTGCTGTAGGTGGGAGTTATAGCCCTTGTCACGAACTTTTTCGCGCAGGTTTCTGGCATTATCCGCACTGCCAAAACTGCCCAGCTGAACCACCCAGGCCCCTTCCAGGGAACGGGTAAACTCCGCGGCGTCTTCGTCTTTGACCGGCTCTTCCGATTCGGGTTCGGGTTCGGCCTCCGGCTCGGGTTCACTGTCATCCTGACGGGCTACCTCAGGCTCTTCAACCGTGGGGGCTGGTTGTGGCGGCTCTTCGATTGAGGGCTCCGGGGCTGCTACCTGCTGGTTTTCGTCCGCAGGTTCTTCGATGCGATAAGCCGGCGTATCGACAACATCGGGTTCCGGTGCTTCTACTTCTGGAAAGGGTGGCTCTTCGGGAATCTTGATGGAGGTGGACTCACGCTCGGAGTGAGGCTCGTCAAACATCATGGGCACAAAGATAACCGCAAGAGACACCAGCACAAGCGCTCCGATGATTCTTTGCTTCAGTCCGTCCACGTTACGTTATCTCCCGTTAATTCACCACATGCCAACATTGGCAGATACTGTGCCCGATAGTAACCGCCACCTACCGAGAACTCAAAGTCTCCGGGCAGGCATGACGGATATTTAAGATGTGCTATTTCCCCAGCGCGGCTCGGGCCGCGGCAACGGTATAGAAAGATCCGAATACAATGACCAGATCATCATTGTCCGCCTCCGCCAGGGCTTGTTTCAGAGCGTCCACCACCGATGACGAAAGTATCATTGGGGCCTCCCCGATGCTGCCCTCCAAACGTGCCGCCAGTTCCTGACGCCCCAGGCCGCGCGGGACCTCCAGACCTGCAAGCATCCACTGGTCGACAACCTGGCTCATTGCCCGGGCAACACCTTCCACATCCTTGTCAGCCAGGGCGGCGTAGATCGCAATAACGCGCCCGCCCGGCTTTCGCTGGCGAGCAATCCGGCTGGCCAGCCATGCAGCAGCATGTGGGTTATGGCCAACATCGGCAATCACCCGTGGTGAGGAATTCAAGACTTCGTAACGTCCAGGCAGGGTCAACCCCTCAAGAACCCTTTCAATAGTGGCCAGTTCAAGGCCCGGCTCGAGATGACGGATAGCAACAACCGCGGCTGCCAGGCTATGGACAGGGAGCCCGGTATCGGGAAGCCGGACATCATCACCATAACGCGCCTGCTTCAGGGTGAACCCGCTCGCACCCCTGCCCTCCTGCGGTTCGGGTACAAGCTGATAGGTTTCACCCGGGCGTTCAAGGTGAACCTTCTGGGCAGATGCCTGCTGAAGCACGGACTCGGGAGGATCAATATCTGCATAGATAGCATTGATGCCGGGACGTAGTATACCGGCCTTCTCAAAACCAATAACCTCGCGGTTATCCCCAAGAAAAGCGACGTGATCGATATCCACCGAGGTAATGATCGCCAGATCCGGATCCAGCACATTCACCGCATCCAACCGGCCACCGAGACCTACTTCAAGAACCCAGTCTTCCACACCGGCTTCTCTGAACAACACGAAAGCGGCGAGGGTACCGAACTCGAAATAGGTCAGCGTGGTATTACCGCGGGCCGCCTCAACCTGCTCAAAAGCACGAACCAGACTGTCATCCGTCACGCTTGAGCCGTTAATTCGGACCCGTTCATTGTAATGCTGCAAATGGGGTGAGGTATAAGCGCCGGTGGATCGGCCCGCACGGATCAACAGTTGCTCTATCGCCGCTACGGCACTGCCCTTTCCGTTGGTGCCACCGACCGTAATGATCCGTGCCGGCGGATTTCCACGGAACAGGCGCCGCAGCACCAGAAGGACACGGTCGAGGCCCAGGTCTATTTCGGAGGGATGGATGGATTCCAGGTAACGAAGCCACTGCTCAAGGGTGGCTCCGGCGCCCGGCACATTCGGATGCCGGGCGCCGGACTCATTCTGCGGGGACATCCGATTCCGGTCGCTCCGACACTTCAAACTCTATCGGGGCTTCCGTAGCCGGCTTTTCAAGGCCGGTAAATTTAGCCAGCAAAGCGGCGATGCGTTCACGCATGTGGTGACGATGCAGAATCATATCGATGGCGCCATGGTCCAGCAGAAATTCGCTGCGCTGGAAACCTTCCGGCAGTTTTTCACGGACCGTCTGCTCGATAACTCGTGGACCGGCAAAGCCGATCAGCGCGTAAGGCTCGGCGATGTTGAGATCGCCCAGCATCGCCAGACTGGCGGAAACACCACCAAACACCGGATCGGTCATCACCGAGATATAGGGAATGCCCTCCTGTTTCATGCGCTCAAGCACTGCCGCTGTCTTGGACATCTGCATGAGCGACAGGATGGCTTCCTGCATCCGCGCGCCACCGCTGGCCGAGAAACACACCAGGGGAATCCGCTCTTCGAGACACACGTTGGCGGCCTGAACGAACTTCTCGCCCACGACCTGGCCCATGGAACCGCCCAGGAAGTTGAATTCAAAGGCCACTGCAACCAATGGCGTATCAAGGCAGGAGCCTCGCATGGCCACCAGGGCATCTTTTTCACCGGTGTTTTTCTGGTTCTGTGTCAGCCTGTCCTTGTAGCGCTTGCTGTCCTTGAACTTCAGCCGATCCCAGGGCTCCAGATCAGCCGCAATTTCCTGGCGGCCGTCCTTGTCCAAAAAGATATCCAGGCGCCGACGAGCGGTTACCCGCAAATGGTGCTGACATTTGGGACAAACATCCAGATTCTTGTCGAGCTCCGGCTTGTAGAGAAAGGCACCGCATTTCGGGCATTTCTTCCAGAGGCCTTCGGGCACCCCGGTCCGTTGCTTGGATTCCGAGCGAATCTTGCTCGGCATGATCTTGTCCAGCCAGTTACTCATGGTCTCATCCTGTCCTTTTTTGCCTGCCGGATGCCTGTGTGTCAGGAGGCCAGGCTGTCCAGTGCTTCGCGCATCGGGTGAAGCAGATCTGACAACGCCCGCTTGAGCTGGTCAGGATCTGCCTGATTCCGGGCTATTGTATCCACCAACACACTGCCGACAATTACACCATCGGATACCCGCCCGACAGCGGCAGCAGTAGCTGCATCACGGATACCAAAGCCGACAGCGACCGGAAGAGCGGTCAGCTCGTGAATGTGAGCAACCTTCGAGGCCACTTCATCCACATCAATTTTGCCAGCTCCCGTTACGCCCTTGAATGAAACATAGTACACATAGCCGGAACTGTGCTCACTGATTGCACGAATTCGGTCATCGGTGGTGGTCGGTGCCAGCAGAAATATCGCATCCAGGTTACGTGCGGTGAACAGGGGCGCGACTTCGTCAGCCTCTTCCGGTGGCAGATCCACTGTGAGGATGCCATCCACACCCGCATCGACAGCGGCATCCGCAAACTTCTCCTGTCCCATGGCCTCCATGGGGTTTAGATAGCCCATCAACACAATGGGTGTTGCATCGTCTTTTTCCCGGAAGGTTTTCACCATCGCCAGCACCTGGCGCAGGGAGGTTCCATGCCTGAGTGCACGCTCGCAGGCCTGCTGGATCACCGGGCCATCCGCCATCGGGTCCGAGAAGGGCACGCCAAGCTCGATAATATCAGCGCCCGCATCCACCAGCGTATGCATCAGATCAACGGTCTGATCCAAGTGTGGATCGCCAGCGGTAATGTACGGAATCAGTGCCTTTCGACCCTGCCCTTTCAGGGATTTAAGAACCCCTTCGATTCGACTCATGCCAGCTCCTTTGCTGTAGCTTAAACCTCGATACCATCTATCTCGGCGATGGTCTGCATATCCTTGTCGCCGCGGCCGGAGATGTTGATCACCACCACCTTGTCTTTGTCCATGGAGGCGGCAAGTTTGATCGCATACGCAACGGCATGGGCGGTTTCCAGCGCCGGCATGATGCCCTCCACGCGGGTCAGTTTACGGAAGCCATCCAGCGCTTCATCGTCGGTAACCGACACGTAGTGTGCCCGGCCAATATCCTTGAGCCAGCTATGTTCCGGGCCAACGCCCGGATAATCCAGGCCGGCGCTGACGGAGTGTGTACCGGCAATCTGGCCGTTCTCGTCTTCCATCAGATAGGTGCGGTTGCCGTGCAACACGCCCGGGCGACCGGCACTCAGAGGTGCAGCATGCTGACCTGACTCAATACCAAGGCCGCCAGCCTCTACGCCGTAGAGTTCGACGCTTTCGTCAGTCAGGAAAGGATAGAACATGCCAATGGCATTGGATCCGCCACCGACGCAGGCGACCAGCGCATCGGGCAACTTTCCGGTACGGTCAAGACACTGCTCACGGGTCTCGCGGCCAATCACCGACTGGAAATCACGGACCAGTAGCGGGTAAGGATGGGGGCCGGCCACAGTACCGATAATGTAAAAGGTGTCGTCGACATTCGCTACCCAGTCCCTCATGGCGTCGTTCATGGCGTCTTTCAGGGTACGGGTACCGCTCGTAACCGAGTGGACCTCGGCACCCAGCAGCTTCATCCGGTAGACATTGGGAGACTGACGTCTGATGTCTTCCTCGCCCATGAAGACGTGGCATTCAAGCCCCAGGCGGGCACAGACGGTAGCGGTAGCCACACCATGTTGGCCGGCACCGGTTTCGGCGATAACACGCTTCTTGCCAAGGAATCGCGCCAGCAGTGCCTGCCCGATGGTGTTGTTTACCTTGTGGGCGCCGGTGTGATTGAGATCTTCCCGTTTGAGCCAGATCTGCGCACCACCAGTTTCCCGGCTCAGCCGTTCGGCGAAATACAAAGGGCTGGGGCGACCCACGTAGTGCGCCAGGTCCCTGTCGAATTCGGCCTGAAACTCCGGATCATCCTTTAACCGTTTGTACTCGCGCTCAAGGGTCAACAGCGAATCGAACAGCGTTTCGGAGACAAATCTTCCACCATAGGCACCGAAATGGCCCCGTGCATCAGGAAGCGCCTTGAGCATTTCTTCAGTCAGTTTCATCGACACGGTGAACCTCATTTATAAAATCAGTGATTTTTACGTCGTCTTTGATGCCTTTGCTACTCTCTACACCACCACTGACATCAACCGCCCAGGGCCGAACCTCCGCAACAGCGCGGAATACGTTATCAGAAGCCAGTCCGCCGGCCAATATCAGTGGCATCGGACGGGTTTCCGGAATCAGCGACCAATTGAAGGCCTGCCCTGTTCCGCCATACTTGTCCGGATCCCAGGCGTCCACCAGCAACCCGCTGGCCTTTGCGTAATCCCGAAACGCATTCTCGATATCCTGGCTTTGGCGAACCCGCACCGCCTTGATCCAGCGCATACCAAAACTGTTGCAGAACTCCGGAGATTCGTCACCGTGAAACTGCAGCAGGTCCAGGGGAACCTCGGACAGAATCTGTCTCACGAATTCTGCGTCCGGATTAACGAACAGCCCTGTTGCAGATACGAATGGCGGCAAGGCGCTAACCAGTTCGCGAGCCACTTCTGCGGTAACGTACCTGGGGCTGGGCTCATAAAACACAAACCCTATGGCATCTGCTCCCGCGCTGGCTGCGGCAACAGCGTCCTGTTTACGGGTAACCCCACAGATTTTGACTCGGGTTCTCATAAGGTGATTATCGCTGTTTTCGATGTATGTGCGTCGGGGGCCGCGGCCTGTTGTCAGCGGTGCTGAACCAGGGCGCCACGAACCCCGGGCCGCATTGCGCCACCGGTACCGAGAACTCGGCTGGATACCCCACATCCACCAGGTACAACCCATGGGGCGGAGCCGTGACTCCGGCGGCGGTTCTGTCCCTGCATTCAAGTATCTCACGAATCCATTCGGGACGCTGCTTCCCGGCTCCAACGGCCATCAGTGCGCCGGCAATATTACGGACCATGTGGTGTAGAAAAGCATTGGCCTGCACATCAATTACGACGAATTCTCCCTTTCGGGTTACGCTGATTGCCTCAAGAAAACGGATGGGCGATCTGGATTGGCAACCCGCGGCCCGGAAAGACGAAAAGTCGTGTTCGCCCCTCAGAAACTGGGCCGCCTGGCTCATCAACTCCGCATCCAGTGGACGAAAGGTCCAGCTGACCTGCCCACTGAGAATGCCGGGCCGCACCGGATGATTGTAAATCACGTACCGGTAGCGCCGGTAGGTTGCGGAAAAGCGGGCATGAAAATCATCGACGCCATTGCCGGCCCAGTGAACTGCAATATCCGACGGCAACGAAGTATTGATGCCCATTACCCAGGAGCGCGGATTGCGTACCGAGGGGGTTTCAAAATGGGCAATCTGGTAACTGGCATGAACACCTGCATCCGTCCGGCCGGCACACACCAGATCAACCGGATGGTCCGCCACTTTTGATACGGCACGGGTCAACTCTCCCTGCACAGAGCGGACACCGGACTTCTGATACTGCCAGCCGTGAAATCCCCGGCCGTCGTACTCGAAGGCGAGCGCCACACGCCCCGCCCCGATGGAGCTATCGGTGGTCAGTGGTTGCGGTGAAAGAAACAATGAGCTGTCCGGTTTGAGATGCTGATAACAAAACAAAACGCCGGCATTTGGTCCGGGCGTGACCCGGTAGCCGGCGTTTTGCGCTTTCAGGCCTGATTATATCGAATCAGGACAGGTTTTTCAGGAGGTCCTGCGCTTCCGCTTTCTGCTCCTCATCTCCCTCCAGAGCAACTTCCTCCAGAATATCACGGGCGCCATCCGCATCACCCATTTCTACATAGGCCCTGGCCAGGTCCAGCTTGGTTGACGCCTCATCGGTACCTGACAGGAAGTCAAAGTCATCCTCGTCTCCCAGATCGGATTCATCGATGTCCGTCGACCTTGATGCGGCTGAAGCAGAGGAAGCATCGGAGGCAACCGGAGGCTCTTCTTCCGCGTTGTCACTCAGTTCCGGCAGTTCATCTTCAACGGCTTCGGCACCAGCAACGGTTTCTTCGGGATCTGCGGGCTCTTCGCCGGTCAGCGCGTCTTCAAGACCGAGCTCCTCGTCAAGTGGTGCAGTGTCTTCTTCCATGTCGGTGCCTGCGGTATCACCGGAATCTGCAAACTCTTCCATTAATGCAAGGTCCTCGTCAGAAACATCCAGCTCCAGATCATCCAGCTCATTTTCATCACTTTCGGAGGGTGTTTCCTCATCGCCGGCTACCTTGTCCAGTTCGGCATCCAGCTCGTCAAGGAACGATTCATCCAGCGAATCGAGGTCGCCTTCCTGGAAGTCTTCCTCTTCAGCCTCAGCTGACGGAGTTTCAGCCGTTTCAGTAAGCTCAGGCTCGGAGGTTTCCAGGTCCTCTTCATCAAGCTCAAGGCTCAGATCTTCCTCATCGCCATCTTCCAGCGACTCGCTGGTGGATTCGTCCTCCAGGGTGAAATCAAAGGCGTCGTCTGCCAGGTCATCAGTTTCTGACTCGCTGGTATCTTCCTCGGTAATTTCGCCACCATCGTCTTCAGAAGAGTGAATACCCGACAGATCGTATTCGATCAGGTCATCCGGACCAGGCTCTTTGTCTGCGCCGGCTTCATGCTGTTCATCAAGATCCAGCTCGGAGAAATCCGTTTCCAGGCTGCCAAACTCGTCTTCTTCCTCCTCACCGGGACGGGACTCGTAGCGATCAGAGGCAAGCTCATCAGAGAGATCATCGGTGCTCGTATCGAAGGAATCCGACCTGAGTTGCGACTCAAGGTCGTCAATGCTCGGCATTGACTCGGCTTCTTCCAGGCGCGACCGCAGATCATGGGCCTCAGCGATGGCGTCGTCGTCATCCAGCGCCTCGACCTCACCCAGCTGTTTCTCGAATGATGCTCGGTCTTGTGTGTCCGCGTACACGCCCAAAAGCTTCAACCTGAGATCTGTGCGGCTGGGTTCGCGTGAAATAGCGGTCTCGAGCGACTGAGCAGCCTGATCCATACGACCATAGGCAATGTAGGCGTCCGCTTCAGCCAACGGATCGTCTTCCGGATGCTCCATGCCTTCTTCGTCATCCAGCGTCAGGTCGAAGGTGTCAGTGTCGCTTTCGGCGTCGCCGTTGAGCTGGTCGTAGAACGCCTTTTCGCGATTGGCGTTGCGACGGGCCAGCAGCAGCAACAGCAGTAACAGAACGATCAGGCCACCGCCCAACGCCACCTGGTACATGGTGTTGTTGGTAATAGCACTGATAACATTCTCCGGGAAACCCTTGTCTGGCTGCGCCGGGGGAGTGGCAGGCTCCTGGCTTGGCTGCTCGGGTGATGCTGCTGCAACCTGTGCCTCTTCCTCCTGCTCGTCATCAGCTGCGGGCATTTCGGATGCCGATTCCTCGATAGCAGTATCTTCATCTGCCATCGCGGTTTCCTGACCTTCGCCCGATGCATCCGCAACTTCCTCCCCGGCACCAGCTACCTGTTCTTCAGCAGATTCGTCCGCAGCATCGGCATCGGTTGCAGCATCGGATTCAGCGGCATCGGAATCATCCATTTCCGCTTCGGCAAGTTCTGTTTCTGAACCGGCCTCAACGTCTTCCTCTGCTGCCTGCTCTGCAAGTGTTTCTTCATCAGGCGCATCGACGGGTTGTTCATCTACACCCTCGCCTTCCGCCTGTTGAATCTCAGCAAGCTGCGTGTTCTTGAGTTCCAGCAGACGTTGGAGGGTCTCTACCTGCTCCTGCAGGTCATCAACACGCCCTGTGAGCTCTTCGTTCTCACGACGGGCGCTTTCAAGTTCTTCCATGGCAACGGCGGAGCCCGCGTCCACACCACCGGCGGTGTCGCCGTCTCCACCTGCCGAACCACCTTCGTCAGAATCGCGCGAGCCGCTGTCATCACTGGCCAGCAATCTCAATTCGTCGCCGCCATTGCCCCCCTGCGCGGCCTGGCCGGAAGCAACCTGGGCATCGGTAGCATCAACCGTGCGCTCGGGACGTGAAAATGACTCGTTCTGAGCCGCAACCTGCCTGACAGCCTCATCGCGGGAACGGCTGCGGATATCCTGGATATCAGGTACGCGCAGTACCTCACCGCGTTTGAGGCGGTTGATGTTGCCGCCAATAAAGGCATCCGGATTAAGATCCTGCAGTGCCAGCATCACTTGCTGCGTGGATACGCTGCTGTCCGGCCGAACGCTGGCAGCGATGTTCCATAGGGTGTCCGACGAACCGGTGGGGCCGAGAGTTCGCGCACGCTGTGTTGCGGCGCGCTGGGGCTCCTGCGACCGTGCCTGGGTACCGGGCTGTGATTGCTGTTGCGATGATTGCTGCGATGCCTGGCGAGTGGCGGGCGCGGAAATCTGTTCCTCGACTCCGGATTCCTCAGCGTAAACCGGAGGATCAACCAATACGGCGTATTCACGCATCAGTCGGCCGTTTGGCCAGGTAACTTCCACGAGAAAGTTCAGGTAGGGCTCCCGTAAGGGTTCCCTGGACGATACGTTGATCACCAGACTGCCATCTCTGGCCGTCGTTACCTGGAAATCAAGTTTGGTAAGGAAATAGTTCCGGTCGATACCAACCCTTTCGTAGGCTGAATCTGGAGCGATGTTGACAAACACATCGCCGGGGTCAACTCCCTCGCTTTTACGCAGATTGATATCCGCGTTCAGAGGCTCATTCAGATAGGACTGTAATTCAATCTCTCCCAGACCCAGGGCCTGTGCGACGCCGGAACCGAGCCCTCCCGCCAGAGCCAGAGCAACCGCAAGCTTGCGTACCTTCATGCTTTTTCCTTACCAGTCTCCGTTATTCGTTACTGTTCCTTGGAACAGATATCGGACGAGGTTGGATGACTTCCGTCTTGATTACTATCGTTATTATGTAATGTTTTTAATATTTGACCGGGCAAGTATTGTTGATAATACCTCTTTTATCAATCAATCAGCCGCAATCCTTGCACCATTTTTTCATAAACAGTTTGGAACATATTGTTACACAACGATGATCCCGTCTCTTCAATCGGCGAGAGCCTGGGTACCAGAACGGGAGCACGCTCAAAAACGCCTCTGAAAATAACAGGGGCGGAGGCTGTAATACACCTCCGCCCCTGACCGGCTTTCTGAAACCGGACACAGTTGGCAAAATATTACCCTTTTGCGCAGCCGCGTTACTTCTCCTGAAGGATGCGCAGCATCCGCCGCAGCGGCTCAGCCGCACCCCACAATAACTGGTCACCGACCGTAAACGCTGAAATGTACTCCGGGCCCATGGCAAGTTTGCGGATGCGACCAATGGGAACACTCAACGTTCCGGTCACCTTCGCAGGCGTCAGTTCCTGAATGGTGGCATCGCGCTCGTTTGGAACCACCTTTACCCAGTCATTGGCCTTCGCCAGAATCGATTCTATTTCGGATATCGGCAGGTCTTTCTTCAACTTGATAGTCAGCGCCTGACTATGAGAGCGCATGGCGCCGATGCGGACGCAAATACCGTCGATAGGAATGGGGTTGTCGCTGCGACCAAGAATCTTGTTGGTCTCGACACCGGCTTTCCATTCTTCCTTGCTCATGCCGTTATCGAGCTGCTTGTCGATAAACGGAATCAGGCTACCAGCCAGAGGCACCTCGAAGTGCTCAGTCGGGAAACCGTCAGAACGCATGGTGTCGGTGACCTTGCGATCAATCTCGAGGATGGCAGATGAAGGATCAGCCAACTCGCTACCCACCGCGCTGTTAAGCTCACCCATCTGATTGAGAAGTTCGCGCATGTTCTGTGCACCCGAGCCCGAGGCAGCCTGATAGGTCATGGGCGATACCCACTCGATCAGATCCTGCTCAAGCAGACCACCGAGCGCCAGCATCATCAGGCTGACTGTGCAGTTGCCACCAACAAAATCTTTAACGCCCTTGGCCAATGCGTCATCAATGACCTTGCGATTGACCGGGTCAAGCACGATCACGGAATGGTCGACCATTCTTAGCGTGGAAGCCGCGTCAATCCAGTAACCCTGCCATCCGGCATCACGGAGTTTCTGGTAGACCGGGCCGGTGTAATCGCCGCCCTGACAGGTAACCACAACGTCCAGAGTTTTAAGGGTGTCGATATCGAAGGCGTCCTGCAAAGGAGGCACACCCTCTTTACCTACGTCCGGTGCCGGCTTGCCAGCCTGGGAGGTAGTAAAAAAGATGGGTTCGATATCCGCAAAATCGTTTTCTTCACGCATGCGCTGCATGAGGACAGAGCCCACCATACCGCGCCAGCCAATAAGTCCAACTCGCTTCATGTGCGACCTTTGAACCTCGTTTTATGCCCGCCCTCTGCCGTTATCGCTGGCAGGGACAGGATGAATGATCCCGCGTCAACAGCATCGCGTTGTCGTCAGGTCTTAAAATTTGCCGGCCTCAGAGTGCCGCCAGAACTGCATCGCCCATCTCACGGGTAGATACTTTCCGGCCCTCGGCAGACATGATATCCGCCGTTCTGAGCCCCTGATCCAGTACCTTGCTGACCGCCGCTTCGATGGCCTCGGCTGCCTTTTCCTCGCCAAGACTATACCGCAACATCATGGCAACACTGAGAATCGTGGCCAGCGGATTGGCAATGCCCTGTCCCGCAATATCGGGTGCGGAGCCGTGACAGGGCTCATACATACCCTGCTTCTCGGAGTTCAGGGACGCAGACGGCAGCATACCGATGGAGCCTGTCAGCATTGCCGCTTCGTCGGAAAGAATATCACCAAACATGTTGCCAGTCACAATCACATCGAACTGTTTTGGCGCCCGAACCAGCTGCATGGCGGCGTTGTCGACATACATATGGGACAGCTCCACGTCGGGATACTCCCGCTTCAGGTCCTCCATGATTTCCCGCCACAGAACAGTCACTTCCAGCACGTTGGCCTTGTCCACCGAACACAGCTTTTTGCCACGCTGCTGGGCTGCCTCGAATGCTACCCGGCCGATACGACGAATTTCCGATTCGGTGTATGCGTAAGTGTTGTAACCCTGGCGCTCCCCGTTTTCCAGCTCACGTACACCGCGGGGCTGGCCAAAGTAGATGCCGCCAGTCAGCTCACGGACAATCATGATATCCAGGCCAGATACCACTTCAGGCTTGAGGGAAGAGGCGGATGCCAGCTGGGGATAGAGGATTGCCGGTCGCAGGTTCGCGAACAGCTCCAGGTTGGAGCGCAACCCCAGCAATCCCTTTTCCGGACGACTGGCCATTGGACGGCTGTCCCATTTCGGTCCACCGACGGCGCCCAGCAGAATGGCGTCTGCCTTGCGGGCCTTGTCCAGGGTTTCGTCCGGAAGTGGCGTATCGGTTTCGTCAATTGCAGCGCCGCCGACCAGGGCAGATTCGAACTTGAGGTCGAGGCTAAAATTATCGTTAATCTTGTGCAGGATCTTTTCCGCTTCAGCGACAATTTCCGGGCCAATGCCGTCGCCCGGAAGCATCAGGATATTTCGGGACATAGTGTTTCCTTTAAATTTTAATACATTGTCGGATTAGGCGAAGCCGTAATCCGACAACATCGAATCAACCACCGGCACCAAACAACCAGGGCGCCGTCTTCCGCCGCGACTCTTCATAAGCCCTGATCGCACCGGCATCTTCAAGCGTCACACCGATATCATCCAGGCCATTCAGCAAACAATGGCGGCGGAAGTCATCGACCTCAAAACTGAAGAACTCACCGGAGGGCGTCGTGACTGTTTTCGCTTCGAGATCGACGGACAGGTGATAACCCTCTTCCGCTTCTGTTTCACGGAACAATTGGCCGACTATTTCTTCATTTAAAACAATGGGTAACAGACCATTCTTAAAGCAGTTATTGTAGAAGATATCGGCAAAACTGGGTGCTATGATAACGCGGAAACCGAAATCTTCCAGTGCCCAGGGAGCGTGCTCACGGCTGGAGCCGCAGCCGAAGTTCCGCCGGGCCAGCAATACACTGGCATTTTTGTAGCGATCCTGGTTGAGCACGAAATCCGGATTGATGGGCCGCTGTGAACAATCCTGATCCGGCTTGCCCTCGTCCATGTAACGCAATTCATCAAACAGGTTCGGGCCGAAGCCGGTGCGCTTGATGGACTTCAGAAACTGCTTGGGAATAATCATGTCCGTATCCACATTGGACCGGTCCATGGGGGCAACAATGCCCTGGTGTTGCTTTAACGCTCGCATGGTGTCTCTCCTGTGGATCAGTTCATCATCTCGCGGACATCAACGAAGTGGCCATTGATTGCGGCTGCTGCCGCCATGGCCGGGCTCACCAAGTGGGTTCGCCCACCAAAACCCTGCCGGCCCTCGAAGTTACGATTGGAGGTGGAGGCGCAATGCTCTCCCTGCCCCAGCTTGTCAGCGTTCATCGCCAGGCACATGGAGCAACCGGGATCACGCCATTCAAGACCCGCCTCGATAAAGATCTTGTCCAGCCCTTCCTGCTCCGCCTGCACTTTCACCAGCCCGGAACCGGGAACCACCATGGCCTGCTTCAGAAGCGGTGACACCTTGTGGCCTTTCACTACGGCTGCTGCCTCGCGCAGATCTTCAATGCGGCTGTTGGTGCAGGAACCGATAAACACCCGGTCCAACTTGATCTCGGTGATCGGCATATTGGGCTTGAGGCCCATGTATTTCAGGGCCCGGACAATACCCTCACGCTTGATTGGATCTGCTTCTGTTTCGGGATCGGGGACATTACCGCCGACACCGGCCACCATCTCCGGTGACGTGCCCCAGCTTACCTGCGGCATGATTTCAGAGCCTTCCAGCTCCACAACCTTATCGAATACCGCGTCATCGTCGCTGTGCAGGGTTTTCCAGTATTCGATGGCCCGGTCCCGCATCTCACCTTTGGGTGCGAACGGGCGGTCTTTCACGTAATCGATCGTGGTCTGGTCCACTGCCACCATGCCGACACGAGCACCGGCCTCAATGGACATGTTGCAGATGGTCATGCGGGCTTCCATGGAAAGGTCACGAATCGCTTCGCCGCCGAACTCTATCGCGCAGCCAGTACCGCCGGCCGTGCCAATCTTGCCGATAATGGCCAGCACCACATCCTTGCCCGTCACACCCGGCCCCAGCTTGCCGTTTACCTTCACCAGCATGTTCTTCATCTTCTGCTGAACCAGGCACTGGGTGGCCAGCACGTGCTCAACCTCAGACGTGCCAATGCCGTGGGCCAGGCAGCCAAAGGCGCCGTGGGTGGAGGTGTGGGAGTCACCACACACGATGCTCATGCCCGGCAGCGTCGCGCCCTGCTCCGGCCCGATCACATGCACAATGCCCTGGCGCTGGTCCTTGATCTTGAACTCGAGAATACCGAACTCGTCGCAGTTCTTGTCGAGCGTTTCCACCTGGATCCGCGATACCGGGTCGACAATGCCTTCCACGCCGCGCTCGCGGTCGGTGGTGGGCACGTTATGGTCCGGGGTAGCCAGGTTGGCATCCAGCCGCCAGGGTTTGCGCCCGGCCAGGCGAAGCCCCTCGAAGGCTTGTGGCGACGTCACTTCGTGAAGCAGGTGTCGGTCGATGTAGATCAACGCGGAGCCGTCATCCCGCTGTTTGACGAGATGGTCGTCCCACAATTTGTCGTATAAGGTCTTGCCCGCCATGGTTCTCTCTCACTCTCTGGGGGTTTCTGGTTTTAAAACTATGGTTCTATTTTAACGCTTACTCCTGAATAACCTCAATTCATGTTTTTTATGTTGTGCATTCCTTTGGGGCATATTAGGCTTTCGGTACTGGCCTTCCTTAAAACCGGGCCTAATTGTTTCGTGCTTGTCGCCTGGTGGTCAGGGCCTCCCAAAACACGCCGTGAACCCATCCATGGGGGCTCGGTCGCGCCATCCATGGCGCTCCACGGTTTTGGGAGGCCCTGACCACCACGCTTCTTGAACCTTTATCGGGCCTGCACAGAATATGGCTTTGACCGTAGGTCGGATAGAGCGAAGCGAAATCCGACATCGAGTTAACAGCTAAATCCTGTCGGATTACGACTTCGTCTAATCCGACCTACATGACTCACAGCTTCGGGGGGCTTGCCGGCATACGACCTCCTCTGAACTAGCAGTCAAGGAGGCCAACAATATGGACGCAAACTCACTGAAAGCGTTCCTGACAATAGTCGACCAGGAATCCTTCTCGGAAGCCGCCGAGCTGCTGCACCTGACACAGCCGGCTATCAGCAAACGGCTTGCCGCACTGGAGAACCAGTTAGGGACCAAGCTGATTGACCGGAGTAACCGCCAGATACGGCTGACCGATGCCGGCGCGCGGTTGCTGCCCCATGCGCGGCGTATTCTGGATGAGGTTCATAATGCCCGGCAGGCGCTGTCGGACCGGGAAGGGACAATATCCGGGCCGTTGTCTGTAATTGCCAGCCACCATATCGGGCTGCATCATCTGCCAGCGTGGCTACGTCGGCTCAACCGGGATTACCCCGACGTATCACTGGAACTGCAGTTCATGGACTCGGAAAGCGCCTTCGGCCAGATGCGCAAACGGACAGCCGAGCTGGCATTTGTGACGCTGAGTGAAAGCATGGATCAGGCCTTTGAAGTGCATGTGCGCTGGGAGGACGCCATGGCGTTTGTGGTCTCGCCTGAGCATCCGCTGGCCTCTTTGGATAAGCCTGCTCTTGAGGACCTGTCCCGCTACGATGCCCTGCTGCCCGAGGCCGGTACTGCCACATACCGCTCCATCAGCCGGTTGTTCCTGGATGCGGGGTTACCCCTGAAAATCCAGATGCCTACCAATTACCTGGAAACCATCAAAGTGATGGCGAGCGTGGGGCTGGGCTGGAGCGTATTGCCGGTGAGCATGGTCGACGAATCCCTGACGGTATTGCCGGTACCCCATACCGTCAGCCGAATTCTTGGCGCCGTGGGGCTAAAAGGCCGGGAGCTGAGCCCGCAAGCCAGGGCGCTTCTGGAGATCGCCGCCGAGCTGCAATAGCCCGATTACTGCTCAGGTGGTGGTCGCAGGCCCCGCCAAGTGATAACGATTGCGATAGCCATTGCAATCGCTCCACCCCAGAATGCCGCTGAGGTACTGAAACCGTCCACCAGAAAGCCCGACATCCAGGCCCCGATCGCACCGCCAGCGCCGAAGGTCAGGCCGCTGTACAACGCCTGCCCCTGGCCGTGATGGTGTTGACCGAAGAATCCCTGAATATACTGCACGGAAATCGCATGCAGCGCTCCATAAGAGGCAGCGTGCAGCAGCTGTGCAAAAATCAGCACGGAAACCACGTCCGTCACCTCGGCAATCAACACCCAACGGATCATGGTTAGTGTCAGCGCCGCAATGGCAATCTGGCGGACCGTAAAACTTCGCGTCAGCCGGTGCATTACCAGGAACAAACCGATTTCCGCCAACACTCCCAATGACCACAACAACCCGATCGAAAGCTTGCCGTACCCGTGCTGCTCCAAGTGAATACTGAAAAACGTGTAATAGGCCCCGTGTGACACCTGCAGCAGGAAATTCATCAGGAAGAACGCCACCACCGCCGGGTGCGTCACAATCGCCTTCAGGCTGCCCTTCGGCGCTGGCGGCTTACGCTCCCCCTGCTCCGACGGCAACAGGAACGCCGACACCGCAATCCCCGCAAACACCGGCAACAGCAACCATGGCAACAGATTGATCGGAACCAACTCCAGAATCCCGCCCACCAGTGCCACCGCACCGATAAACCCTACAGAACCCCAGAGCCGAACCTTGCCATACCGGTCCCTCTGGGTTCCCAAGGACCGCAGGGTGATCACTTCATAAAGCGGAAGAATCGCATTCCAGAAAAAGGTGAACGCCAGCATAACCAGCAAAAGCCCGTAAAACCCAGGCTCCATAAACACACCGGCAAAGAACAACGACCCGGTAATCGCCCCGAACCGAACCAGCCAAACCCGCTGCCCGGTCCGGTCCCCGAGCCAGCCCCAGACATTCGGAGCGATGATTTTGGTCAGTTGAATGGTCGCCATGAGCGTGGCGATTTCAAGATAGGAAACCCCCCGGCCTTCCAGGTACAGGGACCAATACGGCAGAAGACCGCCCAGCAGAGCGAAAAACCAGAAGTAGAGGTTTGAGAGGCGCCAGTAGATAATAAAACCTCGTTCGAGATATCAGAAAAATCTGGCGGCTTCGGCGGGAAACAGGGTTCAAAAACGTGGAGCGCCAAGGATGGCGCGACCGAGCCCTACAGGGACGTATTTACGGGCGTTTTTTGAACCCTGTTTGTCGCCGGAGCCTATTCGCGAGTTTAGACGGCCTATCTGTTGTCGGATTACGCCGTTGGCTAATCCGACCTACGGGTGGATTCGCTGGTATTAGCGTTGGCCTATATCCGGGGTGGAAACTGAAACGTCTCCGTTCTGCCCGCGGTGGCGCAGATAGTGGTCCATCAACACAATCGCCATCATCGCCTCCGCAATCGGCGTGGCCCGAATACCCACACAGGGATCATGCCGCCCGGTTGTGATCACCTCCACCGGATTGCCATGCACATCAATGCTCCGCCCCGGCAACCGCAGGCTGGACGTAGGCTTCAGCGCCATACTCGCCAGAATCGGCTGACCGGAAGAGATACCACCCAGAACACCGCCGGCATGGTTGGACAGGAATCCCTCAGGCGTCAGCTCATCCCGGTGCTCCGTTCCCTTCTGGTCAATACAGCCAAAGCCGGCGCCAATTTCAACGCCCTTCACCGCATTAATGCTCATCAGCGCATGGGCCAGGTCTGCATCCAGGCGATCAAAAACAGGCTCTCCCAGACCTGGAGGAACACCTTCCGCGACCACATTGATACGAGCGCCAATAGAGTTACCCTCTTTACGCAGCGCATCCATGTAAGCCTCCATCTCCGCCACCTTATCGGCATCCGGACAGAAGAACGGATTCTGGTCGACCTGTTCCCAGTCCAGCTTTTCGATCTTTATAGGACCCAGTTGCGACAGGTAACCCCGGATCTTTATACCCAGCCGTTGCTCCAGAAACTTTCGCGCGACCGCGCCCGCGGCTACCCGCATGGCCGTCTCCCGCGCTGAGGAACGGCCTCCACCCCGATAATCCCGTACGCCGTACTTGTGCATGTAGGTGTAATCGGCGTGAGCGGGACGGAACTGTTCCGAAATTTTGGAATAGTCCTTGGAGCGCTGGTCAGTATTCTCAATAACCAGGCCGATCGGCGTACCTGTAGTTTTGCCCTCGAACACTCCCGAAAGAATCTTTACTTCATCGGCTTCCCGGCGCTGGGTTGTGTGGCGCGATGTGCCGGGTTTACGGCGATCAAGATCACGCTGCATATCCTCTGAGGACAGCTCCAGTCCCGGCGGACAGCCATCAATGATGCACCCGAGCGCAGCACCGTGGCTTTCACCAAAGCTGGTGACCGTAAACAGTTTTCCGAAGCTATTTCCCGACATGATTCAGTATCTTATCCATAGGTATTAATGTAGGTCTTCAGCAGTCAACAGGAACACTCCGTCACCACCGTTCGCGAATTCCAGCCAGGTAAAGGGCAGGTCCGGATAGGCTTCCTGCAGCGCCACCCAGCTGTTGCCCACCTCAACGATCAGCAGACCGCCCGGGTTAAGGTGCTTCGAGGCCCCCGCAATTATCCGGTGCGCGATATCCAGCCCGTCACCACCGGCAGACAACCCAAGTTCCGGCTCATGGCGGTATTCTGCCGGCATGTCCGCCATGTCCTCAGCGTCTACGTAGGGAGGATTGCTGAGGATGACATCGTAACGGCCATCGATGCCGTCAAACACATCCGAACGAACGGTTCTGACGCGGTCACCAACGTCATGATACTCGATGTTTGCCTCCGCAACCTCCAGGGCACCGGACGAGATATCCGAAAGATCCACGTCCGCGTCATCAAACACCGTGGCCGCCGCAATACCAATGCAACCGCTACCGGTACACAGGTCCAGCACCCTGCCCACCGGATGCTCCCCCAGCCAGGGCTGCAAACCGCTCTCAAGCAGTTCACCCAGCGGGGACCGGGGCACCAGCACACGCTCATCCACGTGGAACGGAAGCCCCATAAACCAGGCTTCACCCAGCAGGTAGGCCAGCGGTACCCGCTCGCTAATGCGGCGCTCCATGCGGTCGACAATCAATTGCCTTTCCTCCCGGGTCAACCGGGCATCCAGAAACACGGTGTTGTTTTCCAGCGGCAGGTGAAGGCTGCGCATAACCAGCTGGACCGATTCGTCCCAGACATTGTCGGTCCCATGGCCAAAAAACAGAGACGAATCGGCAAAACGTGAGGACACGTACCGCAGGTAGTCCCTGACGGTATACAGATCATCGATCGGGCTGGTCACAAGCTCTCTTCCTGTCCGGAAATGGTCAAGGAGCGGAATTATACCCGCCTGCCGACATGATTACAGTGCCAGCGGGCCGGAGCTGCTGAGGTTTTCTTCATAACGGTCCAGGGCTGCTGCCATGCGCTCGCGTCCCAACTGAATCAGCTCTGGTGCCTTGTGATAATCGTAACTGCGGCCAGCATTCTTGGGAATGTTGACCAGCAAATCCGGCGGATACCCGGCAATCTTGTACTGCACCAGGGCGCTCTGCATGGTTTCAATGGTCAGGTTCATAACATCGAACTTGCCTATTCCCAGCTTGTCCCAGTCGATGGTTTCGTGGTCATCCTTCTGCTTCGCCGGCTCGGGTTTAACGGCAGGTGATCCTTTCCCGGATTCATTTTTTTCAACGGCCTTGCTGATTTTTTCTTCCGGTGAATCCGGCACACCGGGCTCTTTTTTCGCCGCGCTGGCCGCGAAGGTCTTGATGGCATCCCAGTCGAACCAGCGGGAGGCCTTGTCCCGGACCTTGTCCACCCACTCATCCATATCAACACCGCCCTCACCGGTGTTTTCGAACATAGCATCGGGAAGACGACGTTTACGGTCATCTTCACCACTGAGATTCACCGCAACCACCATATCCGCATGGGAGGAAATTGTCGGAATAATCGGTAAGGGATTCAGTAAAGCGCCATCCACCAATACGCGGCCATTCAACACCAGCGGTGTCACAACACTCGGAATGGCCACGGAGGCACGAATAGCCTGGTCAAGCGGGCCCTCCTGGAACCAGATTTCCTTGTGAGCCAGAAGATCCGTGGCGACAGCCGTATAAGCCAGCGGCAGGTCTTCGATCCGGATATCACCAATCATTTCCCGGACAACGGAAAAAATCTTCTCACCGCGAATGGCGCCCACGGAATTGAAGGTCACATCCAGCAGTTTCAGCACATCAAACTGGCCCAGACCTGTCACCCAGTCCTTGTAGTCTTTCATTTTCCCGGCAGCGTACACACCACCAATCAACGCGCCCATGGAGCAGCCGGAGATGGCGATAATCTCATACCCGCGCTCATGGAGTATCTCGATGGCACCGATGTGGGCATAACCTCTGGCCCCGCCACTTCCCAGCGCCAATGCAACGGTTTTACCCCTACCGGGTTTAACCGAAGCAGGACTTTCTTTGCTCCTGGCGGACTGCGCGGCAGAAATGCCCGTGCTGGTCACTATTTTCGAAATATCGTCTTTGGGCTTCTGATCCTCGTCCTGAGAGGTGGAATCAGTCGGCTTGTTCATCCCCTTCACCTTGTAATCACCATTACTTCAACCCGGTCACCCTGGCGGTCGGGGTTGGGTATAACAACCGCGGGACCAACCGTAATAATGGTCTGCTGGCTTTCTGAAATACCGCTTTTGGCAAGCACCTGGGCCAATGATTTCGCCGCTTCCTCGGCGCGTGCAACAGACTCTTCAAAACTCTCGTCTTCTTTCAATTCCGAATAGGCAGTCAGTATTACCCTGGCGCTCTCGTCGCCGGCCCAATCATTAATAACGCGGCGGTCTGCACCACTCCACTCAAAACGGAACGTAATGCCACCCTGCCAGGGTACAATAATCGGCCCCTTGATTCGGGCGCTTTCATTACCCAGGCCGGGGACTTCGGTGCCCTGGGGAGCGACCAGGTGCTCAACCCAGACATACTGGCGCTGGTTGGCGCGGGTAACCGTGTAAACAAGCGTCAGCCAGGGCTTGCCGTTCTCGTCGACCGACCCCGCCACCAGGTAATCCTGGTTGTTGTCGCGCCCATAAAGGCTCGACTGGCCAAAGATCTGGTTGGCCCAGACATTGCTACGCCCGCAGTTCCGACCGGTACATTCGAACAGGACCTGGGCACCACGGGTCTGAAGCTCTCTTAAATAATGATCACGGGCTTCTTCACGATTTGCACCACCCTGGACTTCGTACAACTGACCGACACCCTTGACCGGGAGCCGCGCCATCGACGCGGAGCGGATTTCGTTATTCACCTCCCTGACAGGGCTGAATAGCACCAGGTGCCCGGGCGACGAAATGGCCACCTCGCGCTCCAGCCGCGAATCCGGAAACGCCTCGGGTGGAGGCATTTGTGCCGATACCATGGCCGAGCCGCCCATGAAAAAAGCGGCAAACAACATTAATAACTGCGACAAGCGTTTATTCTGCATCGTCTAAAAAACCTCTGACTGCATCGACAACCGGCCCGATATCTCCATCCAGGTGGCAATGATGGCCACCCGGTACGGTTATCAGGTCAAGCTCTGCAATGGCATTCGTTCGTGAAACCAGTTCAGGGCGACTCGCAAGCAGCCCTTTCTCTGCACGCAAGAAACGTGTGGGGGTAACAACTTTCTCCAGGCAGGCCATTACCTGTGCTTCATCCATCATCAACATAGAAGGATGACGTAAACGGGGATCTGCCCGCCACACGAAACCCTCCCCTGATGGTTTCATACTCCGGGCAACCAGCATTGTCGCCGCCTGCGGGGACAGGGGAATCATACCGCCCTCCCGGGCCTTGGCGGCTGCCGCGATATCTGGGTATACGACCGGTTTCCCAGAACCTGTCATTCGCTTGTTAATGGCCTTGCGGAGCTGGCCAATCAGTTCCTCCGGTTTGCGGCTGATAGGTCCCAGACTATCGATCAATACCAGCCTGCGTACCCGTTCAGGAAATGCCGCCGCATAAAGCACATTGACAATCCCGCCGAGGGAATGACCAACAAGATCAACACGTCCACCGGGCGCATTGCCAAAATGAGTCTCGACCAATTCCGCCAGGTCGCCTACATAATCCATCAACTGATAGCCCTGTCCCGGCGGCCGATGTCCGGAATGGCCGTGGCCCGCCATATCCAGTGCATAGACATCCCTTCGTCCGGCCAGTTCCGGTGCAAGCCGGGCAAAAGACAACGCATTATCCAACCAGCCGTGAATCAATAGTACAGGGGGATTGTTGTTCGTTCGTTCAGCAGGCCAATGCAGGCCTGCGAGGGTGATGTGATTCAGTGACCAGTTTATTTCCCGGTGCGAATCCCTGGTATCGCGCAGGGTATCCAAAGCAGTCTCATTCATTGAAGCGCTTACATGGTGTGGGTGGGTCGGTCCGAGCTCAGTGAACCCGCCAGATAGGATTCGATCTTGGTGCGAGCGGTTTCGTCATCACCGTTGAACTGAACACCAATACCAGCGGCGCGATTGCCCTGGGCCCCCTTGGGGGTAATCCAGATAACCTTACCGGCCACCGGAATCTTTTCCGGTTCATCCATGAGATTGAGCAACAGGAAAACCTCGTCACCCAGCTGATATTGTTTCTGCGTGGGAATGAACAGGCCACCCTGCCGGATGTAAGGCATATAGGCGGCATAAAGCACCGCCTTGTCCTTGATGGTCAGGGTAAGAATGCCACTGCGTGCGCCAAAACCAGGCCCCATAGTAAACACCTATCTCTTTATTTGATGACCGGAGTCCGGAAACTCCTGATATTTCGCAATCATAGCAGTAGTTATTCAAAACTGCCCTATCCCGCCAGGCATCTGCCCGTGTAAATCACCCCGCTGCCGGGCGACGCACCGGCATCAGTTTTTGCCAGGCGATCAGCAACCGCCCGGCCTCAAACTCCGGATTGACGTTGTAAACGCCGGCGGACCGGGATTCATGTATCGCATCCAGAATTTCATGGGCACGCCAGGGCGGATTATGACTGGCAAGGAACATCAGCATTTCCCCCGCGTCCTCGTCCCGCGGCTGGATTCCGGCGCCAATGCGCGCCAGGTCGGCGGCCCAACCTTCAAAAAGCCATAGCGCGCTTTCAAGCCCCATGGCTTTGAAGGGCTTTGCAGCCTCGGCAACAGAAAGCTGGCCTTTCATGAAACGCCGGAAGTTCTCGAGTGCTTCATCGCGGACGGTAATAAAATCACCAGTGGCGTACTCAAGAGCAAGGCGTGGCGCATTGGCTGCAAGGCCCAGCGCCTTCTCGCATTGCTCCGGGGTTGGACGGCTGCCTTCGTCGATATCCTCAACCGCACCTGCCAGCCAATGAGCGGCCTGATCTCTGCCGGGTGTCTTGATAAGCAAGCTCTGGCAACGGGAACGAATCGTGGGCAGCACCGGCCGTCCGCTCTCCTGGAGCAACACCAGTGTGACATCGTCCGCCGGCTCCTCCAGAGTCTTCAGCAGCGCATTGGCCGAGTTGATATTAAGTTGATCAGCCCGGTCGACAATCGCCACCTTGCGTGATGCTACCTGCGGCGAACCCACGGCAAACGAAGACAGTGCGCGGATCTGGTCAATTTTTATCATCCGGGACTTTTCAGGGGTGTAAACACGGATATCCGGGTGGGTACCGGCAGACACCAGTTCACACTGCTTGCAACTGCCACAGGGGGCACCGCCCTCCCGGTCCGGCCGCTCACAGACCAGCAGCCCTGCCAGGGCATCGGCAAACAGACGCTTGCCAACGCCGTTTTCGCCGGTGACCAGCAACGCATGGGGCAGCCTGCCCCCGACCATTCGCTGCATAAGCCTGTTCCAGCTATCCTGCAGCCAGGCCATTGTTGCTATCGACGTGTTCACTCATTCACCCTGTTGTTTCCGGTCTGCCTGTCGTTTCATTGTAGCCAGCAGACGTTTCATCCTGCCCAGCTCTGCCGAATTTCCGGTTTCGAATTCCCGGCCATAGTAATGTTTGTTGATCATACGGGCAAAAGCGGTTGCCGTTCCTGCCGCAGCGGGTTTTGCCCGGGATAGCCTAAATGCAAGTTGCGACGGAGTCTCCCCGTGTCGCACGGGGACGCCGGCACGGTCACACAGGCGGTGCCAGCGCGTGACAATACGGCTGAATGGATCGCGACTTTCAAAGCGCCGGTATTGCCAGGCGTTCACCAGCCCGGCCAACAGCAGACCAACACCTACGATACCAGCGGTGATATAACCAAGTTCCCGCATGCCGAGACCGCCGGGCAACCGTGACATCAGATCCATCTGGGATTGGCCCTGGTAGCCTACAACCCAACGCTGCCAGTGGTAATTCATCCGGTCCAGCTGCAACGATGCCCACTGAAGCATCGCCATGTCACCGTAACGTTGAGGCGAGGTCCAGTCGTTCTCCAGAAAGGAGCCCTCCTCCGCCATCGCGTCCCGCAGGCCCGATTCAATCCTCTGGGGGGCAATAGCGGCCGTCGGGTCCATCCGCACCCAGCCCTGACCCGGCAGCCAGGCCTCGACCCAGGCGTGGGCGTCGTACTGACGGACAATCAGATATTCGTCATCGGCACCGGAATCGCCACCCTGGTATCCCACCACTACCCGGGCCGGAATGCCCGCGGCACGGAGCACAAACGTGGCGGCACCGGCGTAATGGGCACAGAATCCCCGCTTTTCATCAAACAGCAGGGCATCGATTCCATCTTCCGGCATGGCAGGTGGGCGCAGGGTGTAAAAGTATTCCTGCTGGCGAAAGCGGTCCAGCAGATGTTGAACAATGGCGCCCGGGTTGTCGTACTCTGCGGCCAGGTCCTCCGCAAATTCCCTGGCCCTGGGGTTGCCTGAGCGGGGCAACTGCAGGTAGCGCTGAGCGTTGTCGGGTACTGCACCGAATTGACCGGAGGAACCATCATCGACAATCGCCATTCGGTATCTGACAGAGCTGTCCGCCGGTCGGTCAAAGCGGAAAAGCCCCTGATCATCGGGTTTGACGTTGTTGGAAACCGCCCTGGAATCTTCCAGCGCGAAAGCCCAGGTCTGGTCGGTGGGCTCCATCAGCACATCGTACTGGTTCGATGCCAGTTCGCCTACGCCGCCGTCTACGGAGACGCGCCCCGGCCTTCGGAACTGTTGCCCGAAGCCCTGCTGCCAGGTTTCGCCATCCAGCCGATCCAGAATCAGCCCGCGCCAATACCGGTCCCGGTAAGGTGGCGTTTCTCCGCCAAAGGTAACCCGGAATGCCCGTTCACTGCTCTGGGCCAGGCTGGAGATATCACCAGGTGTCATGGAATCGCTGATGCCGGTGCGCGCTTCCCCGGATACCAACGGCACGCTCCATAACGGCGCCATTCGGGGAAAGAACACGAACAGCAGCACCACAATCGGCAGGGTTTTCACCAGCATCATACCCAGGCGCCGCCACCCGGATTTCATCGCCCCGGGGATATCCGGTGCATTCACCACCTGCAGGCCCACCAACAGCAGAGCAACGCCCACCAGGTTGATCACACTCCAGTGAATTTCCTGATGAAACAGAAAGTTGACCGTCGCCAGATACACCAGGATGAAAAACAGCACGTAGAAATCCCGCACCGAGCGGGTTTCCAGCCACTTCAGACCCACCGCCAACACAAAGAAGGACGATGCCGTCTCCACCGTGAAACGCCCCTGCACCGTGGCTATGTAGATCGCCACCAGCGTCAGCATTATGCCGCTTCGCAACCACTTGCCCGGTAGCCTGAGACGCCCGGACTGGGCCAGCCAGCGCCAGCCCGCAAGCACTGCGCAGCTGGCCATCAGCCATACCGGCAAACGATCCCATTGCGGCACCAACAGCAGGGCAAAACTGGCAATCAGCCAGATCAACGCCCTGCCTGACACCAGCTCGTTGGTCTCCAAGGATTCGACGGAACGGCCCCGTTTTCGCAACCGATTTATCATGCCGCCCCCCTCCCGCTGGCAGGAATTGCATGTCCAGCACCCTCACCGGTGCGGGTACCATGGGGTAATGGCCCGCCCTCTCTTGGTTGCTCAAGCCCAAACACTGCCAACGCCTTAAGGCAACGATTAGCGTGTGCCGCGCCCGTATCCGGTTCAATCACCTGCCCCGGCAGGTTCAGGCCGAAACGGCTGTTGTTCCGCGACCGCTCAAGCACCTGGTGGGCCAGGTATCCCAGGCGCAGCTCCCGGTCCAGGCCGGAAAAGGCCTCGTAATCGAGCCAGTGGGGACTGCCCTGCTCACCTTCCCAGTCTGCAATCACCATCTCACCGGTGCGGGCGTAGCGTTTCCATTGCACCCGCTGGCTCATATCGCCTTCGCGCCAGGGCCGGATATCCGCATGGTCGTTGCCATCAATCGAGCGGGATTTTGACTGCTCTTCACCGTCTTGCACCGTACTCGTGACATCCGGTGCCGGCACAGGATTGGGATAAACGATGCCGGAGGTAACAGGTCGCAACCAGGACCAGGCACGGAACAGACCGAAGGGAAAGCGCGTTTCCACAAGGATACGATCCGGTTGCAGGTAACCACGATGTTGCGAGGGAACGGAAAGGTTCAGATCTGCCTGCTGGCCGGCGGGAATATGCTGCTGGTTCAGAACCACATCATCGCAGGCCAGGGACAGTGCCAGGGTATCGTGGCGGGGAGACACCGCGCGCAGGCGGAACGGAATGACATCTCCGGCGAAGCCCTCGCCGGCCTGAATCAAAGTAAGTTCCAGGCCAGACAGGTTGCGATGGGTCTGGTGCATGGCCGCAACCACAACGGCGCTCAGCAAAAAGGTCAGCAGGTAAATCAGGCTGTTCTGGTAGTTGATGCCGGTGATCAGCATGATCAGTAACAGCACACCGAACACCACACCGGCGCCAGTGGGCAGGATAAAGATATTGCGCTGCCCGAAAGACCGCTGGTCTGAGCGGGGAATCCGCTTATTAACCCAATGCTGCCAGCGGTTGCGAATTACCTTGAACATAAATGCCCTGTAAAAAAACGGTTGGAACAGGCCCGACTATAAACATGTTTTCCAGCCTTCGCAGAAGAATACTGCAAATACTCCGATTCTGATCACAAATGCCACAGAAACGTCTTGAAATAAGGCCACTGCAGCAGAATACTCGTGATAAGGAGCCTACTGACTGCAGTCACTATTCAGCAGCGCCTCAATTTCGCGTTTGGACACGGCAAGAGGCTACGTCATGATACGCCGCACACCCCTTTACACCGCCCTGGCTGGCACTGCTGGCCTGGCCGCATCGTTTGCGTCTCCGCTGCTGGCAGGCGTACAAACCCTGTCATCCGACGAAATGGTTGAGACCTACGTGAAGGATTCCGCCGTGATCGTGGTTCCGAAAGAGCGCCGGAAAACGGAAGCGGACCGACGCCGGATTATTCGCTCCCTGACCATATCACCGGGTGAACCGGTGCTGACAGAAGCGGAAGAGGAAGCCTATCGCGAAGCCCTTGAACGCTACCAGCGTGAAGGCAAGGCGGACGCACTGGCAAATACGGAAGAGGAGTTCCTCAGGCGGGCTCTGCTGTTACCTCAGGAAGAGCTGGCCCGGGCGCAGCCACCGCGGGACCTCACTCCGAACATTCCCCCTATCATCTTCGGGCAGCAGGCCGAAATACCGGACGAGCCCTTCACCCAGACATTCCTCAACGACCAGTTAGGTGTCGGATACGATGGCCAGAGCCTGAACTTCTCCATCGGCAACCCACCAGGTATAGACAACATCCAGGTGCCCCATGGCATTAACGATGGACCTGTTACCCTGACGCCAAGGCCGGGGGGCGGGTTTGATCTTTCTATTGAGGTGCCAGACCGGTAAGGCTCCTCTTGCCTGAACATCAAAAGCAACGAAAAAAGCGGCAACCTTTTAAAGATGCCGCTCTTTTTTTTGCCCGCATATTTTTCAGACAAAAAACGCCCCGCAGGACAGGGCGTTCACACCAGAGGTGTTATGCGATCAGCTTAGTGACCGTATACAGCCAGCTTGGTGTTGCTGATGTGCAGGTTGTCGATACCGATGGTACCGATGTTTGCACCGCCGATTACAGTTTCGGCAACGTTGATGTCCATCAGGACGTCATCAACATCTACACGCAGTACGTCGGTTGCGGTGGATGCGCCCAGGCCACTGCCCTTGTAGACGTCCAGACCAACGATCGCGAAGCCAGCTTGTGCCAGACCAACCTTGCGCTGCTCTTCTGGGGTCAGGTTTGCAGGATCATCACCAAAGATCTGAGCCAGGCCTGCTGCGCCCAGAACTTCACCACCTGCTTCAGAGCTATTGATAGTCATTCCACGAACACCAATGCCCAGGAATTCAACGTCAAAGCTCATTTCGTTCACTGTGAACGCAGCGTCGATGTTCAGGGTACCGGTACCGGCCTGGCCATCTACGTCGTCAGTATCAACAACGATGTCCAACGCGCCGAGGAGACCCCAAGCGTCCATGTCGGAAACCAGAACGGTGTTCTGGCCACCGTTACCGTCAAGCTCCATGGAGCCGGCGGTAAAACCCCAGTCGATGGGAACCGGGTTGCCACTACCATCTTCCTGCAGAGAGCCAACGTGAATGATCGCGTCGCCATCGTCAGCGATGTCAATATCAATCTTCAGCTGGTCCAACAGAGCGCCAGCGCCAGTAGCTGCAGCATAGTCGGTAGCAGACTGTGAGCTACTGGTCAGAGCACCGCCCAGATTAATGTCCTTCACTGCGAAGGTACCTTCGTCCGTATAGGTGAACTGACCGATACTTACCTGGGTTTCCAGTTCGATCGTCACACCGGCCTGGCCGGTGACGTTACCCATCATGCTGTCGTCCATCGCCTGCAGCTCTGCTTGAGCGGCGAAGGGCGCAGCGGCAACGGCTGTTGCCAGTGCAATTTTCTTCAGGCCTTTCATATTGTTCTCCTTGATTGAACTTATTGTTATCCAGTTGAACTTTTAGTCTTGTTGTGAGGCTTAACCTCACCGTTCCATTTAAGATTGTTTTACACTCCGGTTCCGTGAATACATTCACAAAATGTCACAAAACAAATCATTTCGTAAAAACTCAATGGATAGCGTGGATTTCAATCAGTTACTGCTTCCTGCACTATTTTCTTTTCCGTCATAAAAAATCTGGAACGGTTTGTCTTGGGACATTGGCTCACCAAAGCTGGCCTCCCCTTCTTGCAGCTTGACTGGAATCAGTTTGATGCCGGACACGCCCAACCGGTGCTCGTGCTCGAGGGCCATCGCACGAATTGTCTCGCCATCTTTTTCAACGCTTCCCGGATACGCAATGATCGCTGCATGGATTTCGCCTCGACGGGCTATGGACTTCAGGCCCGCGCGATACATCAGCACCTTTACCTGTCCTGGCGCTTCCTCCGCTTCGTCCGCCAACCGCATCTGCTGAACCCTGTCAGACTTCATCACCATGAATGCCATGGGGCGAAAAATACCCGCTTCCTCAAGTTCATCACCGGCCTTCACCACCGCGGCATCCGTCATTTCCTTCAAATGTTGTTGGGCAACTGCGACCACCGCCGCCAGGTCCTTATCATCCAGCTTTCCGTCGGCAAGCACATGGTCCTCCCTATCAATCGCATCCTGCGCAAAAGCCGCTGTCGAAATCGCGCAACCGATGATGAACGCCGAGACGAAACGCTTACCAATGCCGTTACAAGTCTTCATACTGGTTACTGCCCTCAGGATTATTGTTTAGAATGCACCGGCCAAAGCCTCTCCGGGCTCGACAACCGATGCCTTCCCGCAAGGCTACCGTGAACCCATGCAAGATTTTGTTAAGTATGTAACATCGTGAAAACATTAAGTGCGGAAGAGGCAGCACGCCTCGTTTCACAGATCAGCAGGCGCCATGGGTTTGTCGACTTTACCGATGCCAATCGTCAGCGCCGGATAGTAACGGCCTTACCCCTGAAAAGCTGGCAGGTACCACGGGATGCGTTGGCGTTTGCGGAATTAACGCGGGAGCTGGAACAGGCCTGGGGAAAATTTGCAGATGAAACCGATCAACCCGCCGGCGGCGTCCTGGGCACACTGTTTTATGAGGCCGGTAACTTCACCGTGCCGGGCTTCCACAGCCAATCTAAAGCGTCTTTCGAAGACAACGGTTACATTGGTCTCTATCTCTGGCAACTGACCATTGATCCTTCCGGAAACCTGCCAGCCACACTGGAATTCCATCCGGAATGTGACGACGATACCCGGGATTGTGTACTGGGCCTTACCAGCGAACATTCCGACCAAACTGCCTCCTTTAGCATCAACGAGAGCTTCCGCGCGGAAAGGTCAGCGGAGCATTACCGGGAGGGTGTTTCCGCGGTACTTCGCTACATCCACGCCGGTGACTGCTATCAGGTCAATCTGTCCAACAAATACACCGGTGGCTACCAGGGCGAACCCTACATTGCGTTCGAGTCGCTATGCGGGGCCGTGCCCGTTCCCCACGCGGCTTATGTAAACGCGGGCGCCTATCAGGTACTGAGTATCTCCCCGGAACTGTTCCTGAGTATCGAGCAGGGCCGGAAAGTGGTCAGCAAACCCATCAAGGGCACCCGCCCTAGGGACCAGAGCTCTGCTGAAAACGACCAGAAAATTGCCAACTCCCTGGCCACAGCGGACAAGGACCGTGCCGAAAACCTGATGATTGTGGACCTGATCCGCAATGACCTGTCGCGGTTCTGCGAACCCTTCTCCGTCTCGGTCCCCCAGCTGTTCCGTATAGAGAGCTACGAGAACGTTCACCAATTGGTCAGTACCGTCGAAGGAAAACTGCGGGCCGATACCACGCCCCTTCGGGCGTTTCTTTCCGCGTTCCCGGGCGGCTCCATTACCGGGGCACCCAAGCGCCGGGCGATGGAAATCATCGACAGCCTGGAAGCCCACAGCCGGGGTCCCTACTGTGGATCGATATTCAGTTGGGATTTCTCCAATAATCTGGAAAGCAACATCGCCATTCGTACCCTGATGACAGATTCAGAGGGACAGATTCATTGCTGGGCGGGGTGTGGCATCGTGGCGGATTCAGATCCGGACGATGAGTATCGGGAATCCGTCGACAAGGTACAGAAGCTGATGAAGGTGCTGGAGAGCCTGTAGCGACGAAAGCCGGAGCAGCACCCTGCCCCGGCCTCCCTGATGCCATCAGCTGTGAATCGCGCTGGCCTTGAGGAATTCCTCTTTCAGTTCATCGAAGGTATGCACGGCGGGAAACTGCGGAAACTCCTCAATCACATTCTGCGGCGCATGGAACAGGATGCCTGCCTCGGCCTGGCCCAGCATGGTGGTGTCATTGTAGGAGTCACCTGCGGCAATCACCCGGTAGTTCAGCAACTGGAACGCACGCACGGACTGCCGCTTGGGGTCGCGCTGGCGCAGCAGGTAGTCGGTAATTCGTCCATCGCTATTAACTTCCAGCTTGTGGCACAGCAGCGCCGGGTAGCCCAGCTTGGCCATCAGCGGCATGGCAAACTCGTAGAAGGTGTCTGACAGAATCACTACCTGGAACCGCTCCCGTAGCCAGTTCAGAAAATCCTTCGCGCCAGGCAGCGGGTCCAGCTCACCGATTACTTCCTGAATCTGAGGCAAGCCGAAGCCATGCTGATCAAGAAGCCGCAGCCGTTGCTGCATCAGCACATCATAGTCGGGAATGTCGCGGGTGGTCGCCTTGAGTTCCTCAATGCCGGTTTTTTCCGCAAACGCGATCCAGATTTCCGGGATCAGTACTCCTTCAAGGTCAAGGCACGCGAGTTCCACATTGGTCTCCTGGTATTTGAACGCTGGTGAGCCCGGCTGCTAGAGGCCGGGGAGTCAAAATCAGGCGCTATGATAAAAAAAACCGCGCAGGAATGCATCGTGGATCTGTCCGGCTATATCGATATATTCCGGCATTCCTTCAGACTGCTGCCTGTTAATGGTAGATTTATCACACATTTACACCCCAGGTGATGCTTTCAATGACGGACATTTCACAGCTACAGGCCGAGCTCGATGGCCAGAGCCCCAGGGCCATCCTGAAGGCTGCACTGGCGAAGTACGACAATATCGCCATTTCCTTCAGCGGTGCGGAAGACGTGGCGCTGATCGAGCTTGCCCATAAACTGACGGATAATCTGCAGG
This sequence comes from Marinobacter sp. ATCH36, assembly GCF_023555055.1. Taxonomy (GTDB): domain Bacteria; phylum Pseudomonadota; class Gammaproteobacteria; order Pseudomonadales; family Oleiphilaceae; genus Marinobacter. Next base: position 30,113 of record NZ_JAMJPL010000003.1, on the reverse strand, counting down.
TTTTTACCCTCGACACCGCCCGGCTGCACCCGGAAACCTATGAGTTTATCGACAGGGTCCGCGAGCACTACGGCATCAAGATCGAGGTTATGTTCCCCGATGCCGCCGAGGTGCAGGACCTGGTCACCCGCAAGGGCATGTTCAGCTTCTATGAAGACGGCCACGGCGAATGCTGCGGTATTCGCAAGGTCAATCCACTGCGCAGGAAACTGGCCACCGTCGACGCCTGGATCACCGGCCAGCGCAAGGACCAGAGCCCGGGCACACGCAACGATGTTCCCGTGGTGCAGATTGACGACGCCTTCTCTACGGCAGACAAGCAACTGGTGAAGTTCAACCCCTTGGCGAACTGGAGCTCAAAGGAAGTCTGGGACTACATCCGCATGTCGGAGGCGCCCTACAACAAGCTGCATGAAAAAGGATTTGTCAGCATCGGCTGCGAACCCTGCACCCGCGCCATCCTGCCCGGACAACATGAACGCGAGGGCCGCTGGTGGTGGGAAGAAGCCACACAGAAGGAATGTGGCCTGCACGCCGGAAACCTGATCGCCCGGGAATAACCGGGCTTGCATCAGTAGGTCGGCAGCTCGACGTCGTTGAACAGCCCCTCGATTTCCGCCCTGCTACCCTGATGGGCAACCGCCTCGTCGACCCGTTCGCGGGTCAGGTGCGGTGCAAACCGTTGGATAAAGTCGTACATGTACCCCCGCAGGAAGGTTCCCTTGCGGAAGCCAATGCGGGTGACGCTGGGGCGGAACAGTTTGCTGGCGTCCAGGGCCACCAGATCCGGGTCGGACTTCTCGTCAAAGGCCATGCTTGCGATGATGCCGACCCCGAGTCCGAGACGCACATAGGTCTTGATGACATCCGCATCCGCCGCCGTAAAGACCACTTTCGGAATCAGCCCGTGGGCCTGAAACGCTTCATCGAGCTTTGAGCGGCCAGTAAAACCGAACACATAGGTGACCAGCGGGAACTCCGCCAGATCCGGTAAGGTCAGCTCCGGCTTCTTGGCCAGGGGATGATCCCTGGGCACAATGATACTGCGGTTCCAGCGGTAGCAGGGCATCATGATCAGGTCATTGAACAGTTCCATGGCTTCAGTGGCAATGGCAAAGTCCACGGCGCCGTTCGCCGCCATCTCCGAAATTTGCATCGGCGTACCTTGGTGCATGTGCAGGGACACGTCCGGATAGGACTCGATGAATCCACTGATGATAGGCGGCAACGCGTAACGGGCCTGGGTATGGGTTGTCGCAATGCTCAGGTCGCCCTTGCGCTGGTTACTGAACTCCTGGGCGATCTTCTTGATCCCTTCAACGCGGCGCAGAATTTCACCGGCCTCACGGATAATGATTTCACCACCCGGCGTAATCCGTGTCAGGTGTTTGCCGCTGCGCGCGAATACTTCCAGGCCCAGTTCATCTTCCAGAAGGCGGATCTGCTTGGATATCCCCGGTTGTGATGTAAAAAGGCTCTGGGCAGTGGCGGATACATTGAGATCATGGTGCGCAACTTCCCAGATATAGCGCAACTGTTGTAATTTCATCTACCCTGTCGCTCCCCATAAGGCCCGGTCAGAACCGGGGCATGTATACGCTGGTGTTATTGTAGAAGAATACGCATAAAGACGGGATTTTTCATTCTTATTGAGTATACAAATTCTCTTTCACCACAGTTTAGTCCAAATAATCGAGAACGCCGCATAGTGACATTGTCATTTATCTTTGTGGCCCTTGACTTAACGGTGACAAAGCACACAATCCGTTAACTGGTGCCCCGTCTGGTTAATTCGTTAACCAGCCCGGACACTACTCATGCACCAGCATTCAGGGAAACAATGCTGCTAACCACCAAATTTCTCAGACCAACCGCCGACCCCCGCTCGGTGCACCGGGAGCGCCTGATCGCCCTGCTGCAACCAGAGGGTGCAAAGCGATTGAACCTGGTGGTGGCTCCGGCCGGTTTCGGCAAGACGACACTGGTAAGCCAATGGTGTTCTCGCTCCCCTTCTACCATCGCCTGGCTATCCCTCGACGAACACGACGATGAGCCTCGCCGATTCTGGCAGTACGTGGTCGGTGCCTTTGAGCAAAACGGCCTGGCGGGCCTGGACGAGTGCCGGCAACAGTTGAGCCATTGCAGCCTGCAGGAACTGGAGGGCCCGATCACCGGACTGATTAACCTGCTCGCCGCTGATGGTGCCCCCTGGTCAGTGGTTCTGGATGACTACCATTTTATCCGTGACCCCCAGTTGCAGCGTCAGGTTTCCTATTTTATCGACTACCTGCCCCCGGGGGTTCTGGTTACACTCGCCTCCCGCACCGAACCGGCCCTGCCACTGTCCCGCTGGCGCGTAAGGCGCTGGGTAGAGGACATTCATCCCGGCTTGCTGGCGTTTTCCGAGGAAGAGTGCCAACGGTTTTTCCGAGACACCATGGCGCTTGAGCTCTCTGAACAGGAAGTTCGCCGGATTTGTCGTAAAACCGAAGGCTGGGTGGCCGCCATGCAGCTGTCTGCCCTGTCCGGTGGCAGCATCGCGGACCAGAGCGCCTCAGCCCCTCACCGGCGCATCGACCTGGATGAGCGCAAAATCAGCGATTATGTACTGACGGAAGTGCTGGAGCAGCAGCCGGCGCCGGTGCGTGATTTTCTGCTCGATACCGCCTGTTGCCCGCGACTGTGTGCATCCCTGTGTGATGCCGTCCGAGGCACTACCAACAGCCAGTTATTGCTTGAGCAGCTTCTGCGTGAAAACCTGTTTCTGATACCACTGGATACCCGCAACGAATGGTTCCGTTATCACGATCTGTTTCGGGACGCCCTGCTGCAACGAGCCCGACAGTTCAAACCGGAAGACACTGAAAAGCACTGGCACCGGGCCGTCAACTGGCTGTTAACCCATGGCCACGTTCAGGAAGGAATTTCCCAGGTCGTTCAGCATCGAGACTGGCCCTGGCTTGCCCGGGTGCTCGCTGAGCACGGCAATAACCTGATTCACGGGGGTTTTCACCTGCCGGTTCTGAACTGGCTCGATGCCCTGCCTGCCAATATTCTGCAGGAAAGCCCGCAGATATTGATGTTACGGGTCTGGGCCCTGTTCTTCGCCAACCGTGTGGATGTGCTGGACCCACTGCTGGGTGAGCTGGAAGACATGCTGGACAAGCAGGTAGCAGACTCCCACCCGGACGCTGAGGGTGCCCTGGGCCTGCAGAGCGAGATCTCGCTGATCCGTTCCTACCTGGCGCGCTCCAGAAATGATGACAAAAGCGCCAGCGACCTCACCCAACAGGTGTTGCGGGACATCGACCACACCCGCATTCCGCTCAAATCGGTGACCTATTATGGCATCGGGCTGGACTATTACGGCAAGGGAGACCTGGCCGCAGCGGAAGACGCCCTCAGGTCCGCGGTACGATACGGTGAACTGGAGCGCAAGCCCAGCACCGTGCTATCCAGCGGCGGGCTCCTGGCGTGGATTCAGTACAATCGCGGCGATATTGACGAAGCCCTGGACACCTGCACCCGTGTGCGACAGTGGGTAGACCAGCATCACAGCGATCCCCGCCAGCCAATGCTGATCTCCTGCTGGCAAAACAGTGCGCTGATCGAAATCTACCGGGAACGCAACGAGCCCCAACTGGCTGCCTCGTATCTGGCACCTCTGCTGGATCATGTAACCAACGGAACAGAGCCAGGCCAACACGTGGTAATCCAGTTTGTCCGGGGCCACCTGGCCTTCAGCGAAGGGCGCCATCAGGATGCCATCGAAGCGCTGGAAGACGCCGCCAGCGTTGCACGTCGCAGGCGTGAACATATCCTCTTCGAGCCGCCGGCCTGCTCGGCCATGCTAGCCCGCTGTTATCTGGCGACAGGGCATCTGGAGCAAGCGGAAGAATGGATGCAGCAGGTCAGCAACGACCATTTCACCAATCCGCTCAATCGCGAGCAGAACCAGATCAGCGTCGCTCGGGTGCAGGTTGCACTGGGTCACCCGGAATCCGCCATGGCAACCCTGGTGCCCCTGCGCCTGAGTGCGGAGAAGGATCAGCACTACCGCCACCTGGTGGAAATTCAGCTGGTATACAGTGAAGCGCTTTATGCCGAGGGTAAGACCCAGGAGGCGCAAAAGATGCTGGCCCAGGCGGTACAGCGGGCCGCGGATGCGGGTTTTATGCGCCTGCTGGCTGAGGAAAGCCCCACCATCCGAAAACTGTGCCTGGAACTGCCCCTGCTAAAGGCGCCAGGGCGCTGGAACAGCCACGTGCTGGGAATGTTAAGTGAGCCGGCGGCGGCGGACACAACCTCAACCGGTTCCGGTAACGATGAACTCGCAGAACCTTTAAGCCAACGGGAACTGGAAGTACTGGAACTGATCAACCAGGGGCTGGCCAACAAGGACATTGCCAGCAGGATGGGCGTAGCACCCACCACGGTGAAAGCCCATATCCGTAATCTTTATGGCAAGCTGGCGGTGGGCTCACGCACGGAAGCCCTGGCCAGGGCACGGGAACTGCGATTGCTGGCTTAGCGGTGCATTTGCAGGACCACTGGCTCCGAGTTTTTTGTGAACTGCGTCACGTTTTGCTGGATTTTTGTGCGCCCACTACGCCCTTTGGACGATCCGGATACGCCCCCTACTCCGTTAAGATTCTCCCAACGCTGAGGGAAACCTCGGTGAGAATTCTGAAACTTCAGGCCTTCAGACTTCTTGTTCTCAAGAGCCACCCATCTGGGTTGGCTCTTTTTTTATGCTTTCTTTTTTTTCAGGGCTCGATGATCCGCCGGAAAGGCGGCAGCGCATCCAGCAGCAACTGACCGTACCGGCGGGCAATGATACGGCGGTCCAGAATGGTAACCCGGCCAGTATCGGACTCGGTCCGCAACAGACGGCCAACCGCCTGCACCAGTTTGATGGACGCATCGGGTACGGTGATCTCCATGAACGGGTTACCGCCCCGGTGCGTTACCCACTCCGCCAGGCTTGCTTCAATGGGGTCATCCGGCACTGAAAACGGCAGGCGCGTAATCACCACATGGCTGAGATACTTGCCAGGCAGGTCGATGCCCTCGGCGAAGCTGGCTACGCCAAACAGCACGCTGGGCAGACCCTCATCGACTCGGCTGCAATGTCGCCGTAGCACCTCTCCCTTTGCCATATCGTCCTGGGTGGTGATCAGTTCGGGGTATTCCGGCGCCAGGGCGTCCCTCACCAGCTTCATCTGGCGTCGGGAGGTAAACAGCACCAGCGTTGCCTTTTCGCCGGCCCACAGATCCGGCAGCCTCGATATCACCGCATCTGTAAAGGCATCGTCCGTGGGCATCGCCGTCATTGCGGGCACTTCCACGGTCGCCATTTCGCCGTAACGGAACGAACTGGGAACCACCACAAACCGGCTGGTTTCCGGCAGGCCCGCGCGGGCCTTGAGTCGGTCGAACCGGCCCAGGGCCGTCAACGTGGCGCTGGTCAGAACGGCGCCGTACGCACGGGACCAGAGCCTGGAATACAACAGATTATCCGCCAGCACCGGGCTGCTGTAGAGAGTAATGTCTTCCGCGTGCTCCCAGCGTTGCCGGACCGCCCAGCGAGCCGCGGGAGGACCCGAGCGCTTGTTCTGAACCGGTGCATCCTCCTCGCTTTTCTCCGGATCTTCTGCTGGCTGGCCGGGGTTGTCACTCCAGGCAGCCCACAATCGCAACTGATCCTCGGCCCGGCTGTGGAAGGAACCGATGACCGGATACCAGGACTCCGCGGTGTCCCGGTCGACGTCGCTGGCTTTGCGTTCATCGAATGCTGTCTGCAGTTCGTCCACCATCACGCCGAGCTGGCGCGTCAGTGTTGCCGTGGCGATCCGCGCTTCCACCGCCAACGCCGCCAATGCCTCCGGTAATGCCCCTTCGGGATAGCGCCACTGAGCGGAACGGCGCTCTTCGTTGAATTCCCAGCCGGTGTTCTGCTCGGCTTCCTCGTAGACCTTGGCCAGGGTCACATCCACCTCCCGGGAAGCAGAACTGATCCTGTCGATGGTTTTCGCAGCCTGGGTGCCGGGCGTCAGGAACGGCTGCATCTTGCCCAGGGCCTGGGACAGTTGCTTGAGCCATTGCCGCGTGGAGTTCAGCGGTACCGAAGCAGCAAAGTGATTCAGCGCCTTGTCCGGCAGGTGGTGGGCTTCATCAAAAATGAACAGCGCATTTTCCGGTTCCGGCAGAATTGCGCCACCTCCCAGGGCCAGGTCGGCCAGCACCAGATCGTGGTTTGCCACCACAATATCAGCGTCGTCCAGATCCTTGCGGGCATCAAAAAAGGCACAACTGTCGAAATAACTGCAGTGGCGGTTGGTGCACTGACGATGGTCGGTGGTGACCTGGCGCCAGACATCATCGGGAATCTGGTCGGGCCAATGATCACGATCTCCATCCCATTTGCGGGAACCATAGCTGGCCAGCATATCCTCGAAGAAGGCCCGGGTGCCCGGTTCTTCCTTGCCGGGACCATCAAGCAGGAACAGCGGCATGGTATCGCTGTCGCCGTTACCCTCGTCGTGCAGGCGCGCTTCCAGCCGGGACATGCACAGGTAACGGCCACGGCCCTTGGCCAGTGTCCAGGTGAAATCCTGTTTGCTGTGCTTCTTCAGGTCCGGCAGGTCCTTATGCACAATCTGATCCTGCAGAGCCACAGTGGCGGTGGAAATCACCAGGGTCTTGCCCAGCGCCCTCGCTACGGGAATGGCGGCAATCAGGTAGGCCAGGGTTTTGCCGGTACCGGTACCCGCCTCCACGACACAGGCGCCCGCCGGTGACGTACGCTGGCCGTCATTCTCGGTGATATCGCCCATGTAGCGGGCAATCTCGGCAATCATCAGGCGCTGGCCGTAACGGGCGCGGATGTCCTTGCCTGCCAGTACATCGCGGTAGGTCTGTTGTATCTGCTGTTTGACGTCCTCGGAAAGTGCCATTATCGGGGGCTCACCCAGTTCCGGACGACGCCCACGCGGAATCGACGGCCATCCATGCTCAGCTCCACACCTTCCTCGGTAATGCGCTCCACAGTGATGCCGGAGAACGACTCTCCGGGCCGCAGGTAATTGTCATTGATCATCACCCGTCTGGATGATGGCTCGGACGCATAAATATGACTGTTAAAAATCAGGTCGGGTACCCTTTTCTGGAATGACAATGGAAGCTCTACAAGGTGTGGTGTGCGTTCGGCCGTAGCATCGCCGTCGGCTGCACTGGAAGGATTCACCGCGCTGGGTTTCCGGGGTGTCGGCACGATAACAGTAGGCCGCTCGCGATCCGCCTCCTCAACCGCAGGTTCGGTTACCCTGGGTACAGGAATCTCGATGGCGTTGGCGAGCGTGTCCGATGTCGTCGCAGGTGAAGACCCGGGTGCCGGTTCCGCACCGGTAGTAACCGGTTCTGGCTCGGGCACATCGGGATTGGTCTCAGCCAGTGACGCAACAGGCTCGACCGAAGAGCCGGGCCAGAACACCCAGACAATAATCGCAGCGTTCAGAACCAGGGCAAGCGCAACCCACACCAGTAGTGGTATAGATCTCTTTTTTGGCTTGTGGATCATCTGGACCTGTTGGCCAAGATCCGGAACCCGGCCCTGACGGCGCTCCGTTTCAGACTTTCTCAGGGCATCAAGAATATAGGACATGTCAGTTAACCATCCCCCCTGATCTGAGCCGGGGGCCGTCGGATTCCAGATCATTGTTCATCTGGATGATGGTCATGGCACCGGCAATACCGTCCACCGTCAGGCCTTTCTGCTCCTGGTACCAGCGAATCTGCTCCTCCGTAGGCAAGCGATTCACGCGGTTTTCCTCTTCTCGGGACGCAGAATAGCGGCTGGCCAGCTCCATCATCCGGGAACCCATCCAGACCTGCTCGGACACACCGCCATCTTCGCCCAGGCCTTGCCCAATATGCGAAGGCGTCTCCCACAGAACGGTGAACTCACCGAACCAATAGGGCTCCAGGCTGGGGAAGCTCACGTCCAGCTGGCCCTGCGGAAGCTCAATGGTTGCGCGGTTATTGTCGAGAGCACTCAATACCGCATAGCGGACGCTACCTTCGTCATTGCGAAGTTGCAGAATGGCAGGCCGATTCAGGTATTCCAGGCTCCGACGCGAGCCCCGGTTCTCCAGGCAACGCAGTCCCCGCTCCTCGGCATAACGACAGGCAACCGGATTCTCGGACACACTGAATTCCCGCCCCCAAACGCTGAACAGTTCCTCGAAAGCCGCGGGTAAGGGCAGCGTATTGGCAGAGAATTCAAAGTCTGGCAGAACGTCCGTCAAGGGCTCTGGTAATGGTTCGACCGGAACCTCTACACGTTCGATGGTGCCGGACAAAACCTCGTTGTCGGCTCCGGCGGAGGCGTCAGGAGTCATCCAGGAAGCGCCCGGCAAACGATCCATTGCCCAGGCGGTCATGATAATGGCGATCACAATGCTGGCTGCCACCAGTACCAACTGGGACTTCCCGGAAACAACACCGGAACCGCGCCGGGGCCGGTTGCCGTTCACTTCCCGTGACGCAGTACGGATATGGGAAGCGCTGATCTGATGCTCGCCTTCCGCATAGGCCCCCAACAAAGCGCGATCACTGATCAGGTTGATCAGCCGGGGCACACCGTGGCTCGAGCGGTACAGCGCCCGCACAGCCCCGTCGGTGAAAATCTCGCCCCGAAGCCCGGCAACACTGAGGCGGTAACGCAGATAGGCTTCTATTTCTTCTCGCCCAAGAGCCTCCAGGTGGTAGCGCGCGGTGACTCGCTGGTTCAGTTGCCGTAGCTCCGGCAACTCGAGAATACCCTGCAGCTCCGGCTGTCCAAGTAACACGATCTGCAGAAGCTTTTTCTCGGCGGTTTCGAGGTTGGTAAGCAGGCGCAGTTGCTCCAGCACTTCGGCGGAAAGATTCTGAGCCTCGTCGATCATCAGAACCTTGTGGCGGCCGGCGGCATGGGCCTTGAGCAGGTCATCGTTGATCAGCCCCACCAGCTCCTTGATGGAAGACCCCACCGGGTGCGCAATCTCAAGCTCGTCACAAATGGAGGACAACAACTCGCGGGCAGACAACCTGGGGTTCAGGATTAACGCGATATCCACATGATCCGGCACATTCTCGATGAAGCAGCGGCTCACCGTCGTTTTGCCGGTACCGACTTCACCGGTAATCACGATGAAGCCACCCTGCCCCTGTACGCCATACATCAGGTGCGCCAGCGCTTCCTTGTGGCGTTCGCTGAGATAGAGGTAGCGGGGATCGGGGGCAATCGAAAACGGGGGTTCCCGAAAACCGAAGAAATCGTAGTACATGAGTGTCCAGTCAGGTGCGCAGACGGAGCTTACGGGAACCGCCATCTGGCTCCCTCGCTATCGCGGTATCATACCGCCCGGCTCCCGGGGCTGTCATCTCATGATGTGCCGGAATCCGTACTGCTTACCAGTCTCAAATCCGCGGTCGAGCGGCGCTGCTCGGCTTTCAGCCGGCCAATACAGCGCTCCAGGGTTTTGGAGATACGGGCATGGGAGCGGATCATGGAGATCTTCGGCCAGGTAGCCCTCTCTCCCTGCAGTATCATTTCCCGCACCCATGCCGGGTCGGGATTCGACAGCATACGGCGGTAGTCACTTAGACGGTAGGACGGTGAGATGGTTACATCACCGGAATACCGCTGCCCCATGATGGTATACATCTGCCCTGAAATCTGGCGCAGAATTTCCGGCTGAACCCGCTTGCGGAGGTAATCGAAAATTCCCTCACCGTGAAACTGGATTTCCGATTTCAGCAGATGCATCGGCAGGTTGGCGAAGTTGATCTTTTCGTCCCGGCCCCGTCGATTCAGAAAAGGCACCACATGTGGATTGGTCTGGCTGACGATGGTGAAATTGACATCGTACAGGTGCATCAGCCGCTCGATAGGCAGGTCGCTGACCACGGAGCCGTCAACAAACTTCAAACGGGACATGTAAGGCAGGATGTTGCCATGAATGTCCTTCTTCATCAGCGGCACCGGTGGGAATATACCCGGCACGGCGGCACTCGCCAGTACCGCACTCCAGACCGTTACATAGGGAGACGTGTAACCACAAAGCAAACGCGCCTTCTGATGAGTCTGAACCGGCGACACGCTCACATTGATGGAACGGCCGCTCTTCTGGAACGCTTCCTCGAAGCTGTACTCCCCGATGTTGGCCCGCAGACAGTTCTTCAGCTGCGTCTGGTCCATCAGGCCGTCACCCCGTAAAGCGCTGAGTATTCCACGCCATTTCCAGGCCTTGAGGTCGTGGTTTTCCGGCACCAGCATTTCCGGGACCTCGGCGTCGCTGTGAACACCCAGTATTCCGGCAATGATGGCGCCGCTACTGGAGCCTGCAATTACCTGAGGCAACAGGCCCTTTTCCCACAGGGCCTTGATCACCCCGAAATGAAACATGCCGAGGGTCGCGCCGCCGCTTAACAACAGCGCTGGCCGACCGTAACTGGTAAGGGTATCGCGGAAGAACTGGAGCTTGTCGACAACCGGGAACCCGGGCACCCTGGTGTCGCACAGGAAATCCAGGGATTCGCACACCTGGGTAATGTATTCCTCGATCAGGTGCTTGGTGCCCACTCGGGAACGGGTATACAGGGCGGTATTTCCCATATTGCCCAGGTCGTGATGCAGGCCTTCCCTCAGAGCACGTTTCAGACGTTCGAAATCATTCTGCTGACGGTAACTTCTGAGATGACTGAGGCGGTCATAGATCAGCTCGTAGTGATACAGGTCGGATGCAAAATCCTCCTTCCACTCCACGTTGCCTTCCAGAAAATCCAGCTCCAGGGCGGCCGCCTTCCACACCTCGTAATTCGGCGCCTCCGCCAGCATCTTGCGGAATTTGCGGATACGGTCATCGACCATCAATTTATCCTCAGAAATCCTCGAGCATCAGATCTTCATCGTCATCGTCGCTGGCGAAGGGATCATTCAGTGTCCGGCCATCATTAATCAGGTAAGCGCGTCGCTGCAGGTAGGCGTTTCGGACAAACGTGTAGCCATCTCCAGACATGAAGGCTTCTGCCGGAATCAGGTCTGCACGCCTGTCCACAATCTGTAATGCCCTGGCATAATAGACATCCGGGCTTTCCGCCAGATCCCAGGCAGAGGGCAACGCCAGGTTATCCGTAACGAAACCACCGAAATCCCGCGGAGTCGACGGGCCCAGGAAAGGAAGCATCAGGTAAGGTCCGGATTTCGAACCCCAATAACCGAGGGTCTGACCGAAATCCTCGGGGCGCTCGGGCAAATCAAACCTGGTGGCCACATCGATAAATCCACCCAGGCCAAACACGGTATTGTAGGTAAACCGCCCTGCGGCAACCACCGCCGATTCGCCCTTGAGCTGGAAGATACTGTTTGCGAAGTTGCGAAGTTCCGTAAGGTTGTTGAAAAAGTTGGATATCCCCCGGTCGGCAAAACCCGGCATAATGGTACGGTAGCCTTGGGCAATCGGCCTCAGAAACCAGTTGTCGATAGTTTCGTTGAAACTGTAGACCTTGCGGTTCCAGTCCTCGTAGGGATCGACCTCACTCGCTGGCGCATCGAGTTTTTGCGCGGCCATTTCCGGGTCAGCTGGCTGAACGGTTTGCGCGGTTGCTCCACCTGCAAACAGGAACAGAACGAACAGGCCACCAAGCAAAAGGGGCCGGGAAAAAAATTGTCTCATCATCAGACCTGAGGTTGTTAATTCTGTTTCGGTTCGTCGAAAATAACAGCGCTTTAGTTTTTACTATTAACCCCCATTCAGGAGGAACCCGATGTCAGTACCCGGGAATCTGGTCAGCACAATTTCGATGCCGCTTCGTTGGGGCGACATGGACGCATACGGTCACGCCAACAATACGGTTTATTTCCGCTTTTTCGAAGAAGCCCGCATAACCTGGCTGGCTTCCCTTGAACTGGGTAAGGAAAACGATCCCGACGGCCCGATAATTATAAAGACCAGCGCCACATTTCTGAAGGAGCTTTCCCATCCGGCTACAGTTGAGGTAAGAACATACGCTGACAAGGCGGGCAATTCCAGTCTCGACACCTATCATACCCTGACGGATGTCGAGAGCGGGGAGCTTTACGCGGAAGGCTACGCAAAGATTGTCTGGTTTGACCGCACGAAACGCACCTCCATGTCACTTCCGGACAAACTCAGGGAGTTGGCGGCAGGCTGATCTATCGGCGGCGAACCACAACGCTGCCGATGGAATAGCCAGCACCAAATGAGCAAATCACACCCAGATCGCCAGCGGTAAAATCATCCTTGTGCTTGTGGAAAGCAATGATGGAGCCTGCCGAACTGGTATTGGCATACTCGTCCAGAATCACCGGCGCCTCTTTGGTATCGGCGTCCCGCCCCAGCACCTTGCGGGCAATCAACTGATTCATGTTCAGGTTGGCCTGGTGAAGCCACATGCGCTTCAGGTCACCTGGTGACAACGACAGGCTGGAAAGCTGTTTGAGAATCGTCTCCGCCACCAGCGGCGATACTTCCTTGAACACTTTCCGGCCCTGCTGAACAAACAGTTTGTCCGGCTTGTTGATCCCTTCTTTATCGCCCCGGTTCAGGAAACCGAAGTTATTGCGGATGTTGTTGGAGTACTGGGTTTTAAGGCGGGTTCCGAGGATTTCAAAGCCCTGACCTTCAGCCACATCGGCATCACGCTCAACCAGGATCGCCGTGCAGGCATCACCGAAAATAAAGTGGCTGTCGCGGTCGCGAAAATTCAGGTGTCCGGAACAGATTTCCGGGCTGACGACCAGTACCGCCCTCGCCGTGCCGTTCTCGACGGCATTCACTGCCGCTTGCAGGCCGAAGGTGGCGGAGCTGCAGGCCACATTCATGTCATACGCGAAGCCCTCAATCCCCAGGGCATCCTGAACCTCAACGGAGATGGCCGGGTACGGGCGCTGCATGTTGGAACAGGCCACGATCACCGCGTCCACGGCCGAAGCGGTCTTGCCGGCCTGTTTCAGTGCCTCGTTGCAGGCGGCAACCGACATTTCACACTGTACCGACGGCACGTCATTACCGCGGTCCGGAATGTTCGGGCACATTCGTTCCGGATCAAGAATACCTTCCTTGTCGATGACATGGCGCCGTTTGATGCCAGACGCTTTTTCGATAAACGCAGAAGAGGAAGGCTGAAGTGGCTCGACATCCCCGCTCGCAATTTCGTCGGCATGACGGGCATTGTGGAGTTCCACGAATGCGTTGAATGCCTCCACCAGCTCGTCGTTGGTAATAGTTGCTGGCGGTGTGTACAACCCGGTTCCGCTGATAACGGCTTTAATCACGCTAACCCCACGTAGTAGGTCGGATTGGCCGAAGGCGTAATCCGACATAGGTATGAATGCACCAATATTGCCCAAATACTAACACAGTCTGAACGTTTTGCCCGCGGCTACCATCGTCTTAGACCCGGGTTTTGTCCCACTGCCTGTCCAGACGCTTGACCGATACCGGCATCGCCGTACCCAGTTGCTGCGCAAAGAAAGACACCCGGAACTCTTCCAGCATCCAGCGGTACAACACCAGCTCGGGATCCCTTACCCCCTGGCGCTGCTGCTCATCCCGTTTGTTGGCATAGCGGGACCACAGCGGTTCCATGGTGTGCAGGAACTCTCGCTCCCGGCCAAGTTCCCTGGGCATTTTTTCATAGCGGACACTGGCGGCCTCGAAATAACGCCCGAAATGGGCCAGCCACTCGGGTGGCGTTGATACCAGAAATCCCGGGTAAACAAGGTTTTGAAGCTGGAACTTCAGGTCCGCCATACTGTTGGCAAGCGCCAGGCTGATCTTGCCCTTCAGTTGCTTCATCACGCCATGATAACCGGTCATGGCCTGGTGCAGGCGTGCGTCTGCCTCCTCCAGGGCCGGAATAAACTCAGCCCGACCGGCCTCGAACGCCTGTTCAAAGGCTGCACTGTCGCGAGGCACCTGATCGGGAACAAAATGCTGCATGGCAGTTGCCAGCAACAGGTCGTCCAGCAAAACACGAGCCTTGCCAACAGGAGCAAACATCAGCGCGGACGCTTTGAAGTGGGGCAATTTACGGTCGATATCGTCCAGCCTGCTGCCCAGACGGATAAGGATAAGCCGCGCTACGGCCTTGCGGGTGGCATTGTCTGCCGTCAGCCGGTCCAGGAAACGGGTTTGAAGCACCGAGTCTCCCTGGTCTTCCAGGGCCGGATACACGGTGACCTCCATGCCGCCTTTTTCAGTTCTGATGGATTGCGCCAGTTCGCCGAAATCCCATCCGGTCGATGTCGTGGCTGGCTCCCCTGCCGGCTGTTTTTCGGTAGCAAACGATAACGCCGCTTCCGCACGGCCTTCGAGCTCACTCTGAAGCTTCTCCGTTTCCCGACCCTCGGCGATGGGTTTGCCAGCATCATCCACTACCCGCAGGTTCATTCTCAGATGCTTCGGCAACTCCGCTTCTGGCCAGGCGTCCGGATCAATCCGCACGCCGGTCATCCGCCGGAGCTGCTCACCCAACTGCAACGCCAAGGGTTCATTGGAAGGCTGAAGGTTTTCCAGTGCCGCTTCGACAAAATCAGGCACCGGCACGAAGTTGCGCCTCAAGGCCTTTGGTAACCCCTTGACCAGGGCGATGCACTTCTCGCGCAGCAGTCCGGGCACCAACCATTCCAGCCGCCTGGCCGGTAACTGTTTCAGGGCCATCACCGGCGCCTGCAGGGTCACACCATCCCGTTCACTGGTGGGTTCGAACTCGTAACTCAGCGGGTAGCGCACTCCTTCCCACTCGAGATAATCCGGGTACAGAGCGCTCGCCTGCTCATCCAGCGGGCGCTGGAGAATGTCAGACTCTGTCAGCTCCATGTTGCGGAGTTCGTCGGCGCTGAGCTGTTTCCACCAGTGTTCGAAGTGACGGCCGCTGACAATGTCGGCCGGCAGGCGCTGATCGTAAAACTCCACCAGCACCTCATCCTCCACCAGCAGATCCCGGCGCCGGGTTTTGCGCTCTAGGTTCTCGACGGTATCCAGCAATTCCCGGTTGCGGGCGATGAATGGCGCTTTGGATCGGAACTCCCCTTCCACCAGCGCGTGGCGGATAAACAGGGTTCGGCACTCAGCCGGGTCTACCTTGCTGTAGGGAATACGCCGCTTGGCAATAATATCAAGGCCGTACAGCGTCACCTTCTCGTAACCCATCACCTGGGCACGTTTCTGCTCCCAATGGGGCTCGAAGTAGTGATGCTTCACCACATGGCCAGCGAGAGGTTCAATCCATTCCGGCACAATCTTCGCCACTACCCGGGCGAAGACACGGCTGGTTTCAACAATCTCGGCGGCAACGATCCATTTGGGGCCGCTCTTCGACACCTTGGAGCCGGGGAAGATCATCACCTTGCGATTGCGCGTGGCAAGGTATTCCTTCTTTTCCAGTTTGACAGCCACCTGCCCCAGCAGGCCGGCCAGTATCGCCTTGTGGAGCGATTCGTAACTGGCCTTTTCCTTGTTGAGCCTGAGCTTCTGCTCGCGGCAGATGAGCGTGAGCTGACGATGGATATCCCGCCATTCCCGCATGCGCATCCATGACAGGAAGCTTTTCTGGCACACCTTTTTGAGCTGGTTCTGAGACAGTTCCTGGCGTTGCTCCTCGTAGAAGTTCCAGATGTTCAGGAACGTCAGGAAGTCGGACTCCTTGTCGGTAAACGGAGCGTGGGCCTGGTCGGCAGCCTGCTGTTTGTCTTGCGGCCGCTCCCTTGGGTCCTGAACACTGAGGCCGGCGATGATAACGAGCGTTTCCGCCAGGCTGCCCTGTTCCGAGGACGTAACCAGCATGCGCGCCAGCCGCGGGTCCAGGGGTAATCGCGCCATGGTGCGACCAAGGCCGGTCACCCGTCGCTTGTCATCTACGGCACCCAATTCTTCGAGCAGTTTGTAGCCGTCGTTAATCAGCCTGCGGTCCGGCGGCTCCAGAAACGGGAAATTCCGGATATCCCCGAGCCCGGAGGTGGTCATCTGTAAAATAACAGATGCCAGGTTGGTGCGAAGGATCTCCGGGTCTGTGAACTCCGGTCGGTTGATAAAGTCGGTTTCATCATAGAGCCGGAAACAGATCCCCGGCGCCACCCGGCCACATCGTCCCGCGCGCTGGTTGGCGCTGGCCTGGGACACCGGCTCGATCGGCAGGCGCTGGATCTTGGAGCGCACGCTATAGCGGCTGATCCGCGCTACGCCTGTGTCGATCACGTAGCGTATACCAGGCACCGTCAGGGAGGTTTCCGCGACATTGGTGGATAGCACCATGCGACGGCCCCGATGGCTCTGGAATATCCGGTTCTGCTCCTGGTTGCTGAGGCGGGAATAGAGCGGCAGAACCTCGGTATGGCGCAGCTCCGCATGGCGCAGAACCTTGCTCAGGGCCCGTATCTCCCGCTCACCGGGCAGGAACACCAGCACATCGCCCGGCGGTTGTTTCTCCGCCCGTTCGTGCTGTTCGATTTCCTCCATGGCCCGCAGCACACCATCGGTCCAGCCCTGATCACGGTCGTCTTCATCACCGGTCAGCGGGCGGTAGCGGATATCCACCGGAAAGGTACGCCCGCTGACTTCAATCACCGGTGCGTCGTTGAAGAACCGACTGAACCGATCCACCTCAATGGTCGCTGAGGTAATGATTACCTTCAGGTCCGGGCGCTTGGGCAGGAGCCGGCGCAGGTAACCCATCAGAAAATCGATGTTGAGGCTGCGTTCGTGGGCCTCATCGATAATCAGGGTGTCATAACGGTGGAGGAATCGGTCGTGCTGGATTTCCGACAGCAGGATGCCATCGGTCATCACTTTCAGGCGGGACTGGTCAGTGGTGGTGTCGGTAAAACGCACCTGATACCCCACCTGGCCACCGGTTTGCTCTCCCAGTTCCTCGGCAATGCGCCCGGCCACGGTACGGGCGGCAATCCGCCGTGGTTGGGTATGGCCAATCAGGCCGCGGATACCACGGCCAATGTTCATACAGATCTTGGGAATCTGGGTGGTTTTACCGGAACCTGTCTCGCCGGCAATAATCACCACCTGATTCTGTTCGATGGCCTCGCTAATATCATCGACCCGTTCAGAGACGGGCAGCGATGAAGGAAACGTGGCAGGTTTATGCATGGCGGCCCTGAGGGCCGCCTTGCGGTCGTGCTTATTTTCAGGCTTTTCTGGTGGAGCTTGCGTCATCGGGCCCTTTACTTGTTGCTGGCTTCATCCCGAAGTTCACGGCGCAGAATCTTGCCAACGTTGGTCTTCGGAAGGTCGTCGCGGAATTCGAACGACTTGGGTACCTTATACGCAGTCAGGCGCTCACGACAGAACTCTTTCAGTTCGTTCTCTGTCACCCCTTCCGCAGTGGGCACCAGGTAAACCTTTACCGCCTCGCCACTCTTGGCATCGGCCACGCCGACTGCGGCACACTCAACCACTTTGGGATGGCCACTCACCACATCCTCGATTTCGTTCGGGAACACGTTAAAGCCAGACACGATGATCATATCCTTCTTGCGGTCCACGATTCGGATATACCCATCTTCCTGGATCAGCGCGATGTCACCGGTTTGCAGGAACCCGTCCTCGGTAAACGACTTCTGTGTGTCTTCCGGACGCTGCCAGTAGCCACGCATTACCTGCGGACCTTTCACGCACAATTCACCCGGCACGCCGATGGGCGTTTCCTTGCCGTCGTCGTCGATGGTTTTGACTTCGGTACCCGGAATCGGCAGGCCGATGGTGCCCAGTTGAATGGCGCTATTGGGGTTGAAGGTAACAACCGGCGATGTTTCAGTCATGCCATAGCCTTCAGCGATTTCACAACCGGTGACACGCTGCCACATCTTTGCGGTGTCGCTGGTCAGCGCCATGCCGCCGGAGGAGGTCAGCTTCAGGCCACTGAAGTCCAGACCCTGGAATTCTTCATTATTGCACAGCGCCACGAACAGCGTGTTGAGACCAAGGAACGCGGTGAACCTGTGATTCTTGAGTTCCTTGACGAAGCCCGGAATATCTCTGGGGTTCGGAATCAGCACATTGTGCGCACCGGCTTCCAGCATGATGCCGCAGTTCAGCGTGAACGAGTAAATGTGGTAGAGAGGCAGCGGTGCGATTACCACTTCCTTGCCCTCTTCCACCGTGTCCTCCATCATCGGGCGAACCTGCAGCAGGTTCGCAACCAGGTTACCGTGAGTCAGCATGGCACCCTTGGCTACACCGGTAGTGCCGCCGGTGTACTGCAATACAGCAATGTCGTCCTTCTTGCATTCTACCGGTGTGAACTTTTCCTTGCTGCCGGCGCTGAGAACCGCTGGCAATTTATGGGCCTGTGGCAGATTATAGGCCGGCACCATTTTCTTCAGGTGTTTTACCGCCGCGTTCATCAGTGTGCGCTTCAGCGGGGAATGCATATCGGCAATTTCGGTGACAATAACGTGCTCGATGCCGGTATGGGGAAGCACTTTCTCAACGTTGTTGGCCATGTTAGCCAATACGACTATGGCCTTGGCGCCGGAATCGTTAAACTGGTGCTCCATCTCGCGGGTGGTATACAACGGGTTGGTATTCACCACAATCAGACCCGCGCGCATGGCACCAAAGACAACAACGGGATACTGGGAAACGTTGGGCATCTGAACAGCAATGCGATCGCCCGGTTTGAGGTCGGTCTTGTTCTGCAGCCACGCGGCAAAATTGCGGCTCTGGGTATCCAGGTCACGATAGGTGAGCGTTGCGCCAACAGCGCTGAAGGCAGGTCGGTCAGCGTACTTCTTTACCGCCTGATCAAATACATCCACCATGCTGGAGTATTTTTCAAGGTCAACTGTGTGGGGTACACCGGCGGGGTATTTGTCCTGATAGAACTGCTCAAAATCCATCACCATCTCCTGTTGGGCACTTGTGCTTGTAATGTTTACCGATATCGGTTTGATCAAAAAATCAACCAGACAAAAGTATCAGCCTCGAAAAGTCGGGAGAGAATAGCAGTTTTGTGAACGATGAGGTAGTTTTCGGGGCAGAACTGTAGCTTCTATAAACAACTACCCAATTTGGCATTATACCCATCGGGATAACCGCGGAGCCCATATGAGCGAGACGTTTGAGACGCTTGAAAACATTACCTACGACGAACTTCAGGAAGGCGACTCGGCAACCTATGTGAAGACACTGACGGAAGACGAACTGGTGCTATTTGCCGCCGTGTCCGGCGACGTAAATCCGTTGCATCTGGATTCCGCCTTTGCCGCAGACTCCTCGTTCCATGAACGCATAGCCCACGGCATGTGGAGCGGCTCGCTGATTTCCGCAGCCCTGGCCACAGTAATGCCTGGCCCGGGCACTGTCTACCTGGAACAGAGCCTCACATTCAGGCGGGCGGTGAAGCTGGACGACACTCTGACAGTAAACCTCAAAGTACTGACCAAGGGGCGGAGGAACCGCGTAACTCTGGCGTGCGATGTGCGTAACCAGAATGATGAGCAGGTGGTTACTGGCGAGGCAAAGGTGATTGCCCCCACCCAGAAAATGTCACTCAGCAAGCCCCGGTTGCCCAAAATCACCATCGAGCGGTAAGGGCCTGGCTAAGGAACAAGCAGGGCCAGGAGTAATGTCGCATTAGTAGCCACTGTAACTCCAAATTTACGCCCGACTGGCAGGCAAGAACGGTATCTCGCCAATTGAACCATCGAAAGCGTCGGTTTTTTTGACAGAGGCAATGTAAAAGAGAGTGTCAGATCACGGTGAGTTACAGTAGCAACGTGCTAATTGATTGATTTTGAATATTTATAGTCAGGTGGCCCTGGACTTGCACGTTGTGAAGGGCGGGGAGCTCAAACAGGCACCCCGTTTGATATGCCGAGCTTAGCCGATGCCCTCAACCGCGTCGGCTTTTTTTATTTGCTCAGCTGCTTCATGGCCGATTCCAGGCCCTCAATGGTCAGCGGGTACATGTGGTCATTCACCAGTTGCCGGGTCATTCCCAGGGAACCACCCTGCCCCCAGTAGTTCTCCGGAAGCGGATTAATCCACACCACTTTGCGGAAGTGCTCGCTAATACGCTGAAACCATGTCGCTCCTGCTTCCTCGTTCCAGTGTTCGATGGAACCGCCAGGGTGTGAAATTTCATAGGGCGCCATGGTGGCATCCCCCACAAAGATCACTTTGTAGTCCGGCGTGTACTTGTGCAGGATGTCCCAGGTGCTGGTGGTTTCGTTCATTCGGCGAATGTTGTTCTTCCACACACTCTCGTAGACGAAGTTATGGAAGTAGAAGTACTCCATATGCTTGAACTCCATCCGGGCGGCGGAAAACAGCTCTTCGCACACCCGCACGTGGGGGTCCATGGAGCCGCCCACATCGAAGAAGATCAGCACCTTGACCGCGTTGTGCCGCTCCGGAACCATTTTGAGATCCAGGTAACCGGCATTGCGGGCGGTGGAACGAATGGTGTCGTCCATATCCAGCTGGTCCGCGGCACCCTGACGGGCGAATTTCCGCAGGCGGCGCATGGCGACCTTGATATTGCGGATGCCCAGGGTAATGCTGTCGTCCAGGTCCTTGAATTCGCGCTTTTCCCACACCTTAACGGCACGGCCATGGCGACCCTTGTTCTGGCCAATCCGGAAACCTTCAGGGTTATAACCATTCGCGCCAAACGGAGAGGTGCCACCGGTACCGATCCACTTGTTGCCGCCCTGGTGCCGTTCCTTCTGCTCTTCCATGCGCTTTTTGAAGGTTTCAATCAGCTCTTCCAGGCCGCCCAGGGAATCGATCTTCGCCTTGTCTTCCTCGGACAGCTGCTTCTCAAATTCCGCCCGCAGCCAGTCATCGGGAATCAGCGCTTCCATCAGGTCGTCGAGGTTTTCGATACCTTCGAAATAGGCCTGGAACGCCCGGTCAAATTTGTCGAAATGGCGTTCATCCTTGACCAGACAAACCCGCGCCAGATAGTAGAACTCTTCCATATTGGCGAACGCGAGCCGATTCTGCAGGGCTTCCAGCAGATCCAGGAATTCACGCAGGCTGGCGGGCACCTTGGCACGCCGCACTTCGAGAAAAAAATCAATCAACATACAGTGTTGCTCTTACCGGATTTCAGCTGCGACGACGGGCCATAAAGGCCAGCTTCTGCAACAGGTGGACATCCTGCTCGTTCTTCACCAGGGCACCGTAAAGCGGTGGCAAGGCAGAACTGGTGTCCTTCTCCTGCAACATTTTGGCAGACAACTCATCCGCCATCAGCAGTTTCAGCCAGTCGATCAGTTCCGAGGTAGAAGGCTTTTTCTTCAGCCCGGGTACCTTGCGCACGTCAAAGAAAACTTCCAGGGCATCCCTTACCACCTGCTGCTGCAAGCCCGGAAAGTGCACGTCCACGATATTCTGCATGGTGTTGTGATCCGGGAAGCTGATGTAGTGGAAGAAACAGCGGCGCAGGAAGGCATCCGGCAGCTCCTTCTCGTTGTTACTGGTGATCACAATGATGGGACGGTGGTTGGCACGGACATGCTGTTGCGTCTCGTACACAAAGAATTCCATCCGGTCGAGTTCCAGCAACAGGTCATTGGGGAATTCGATGTCGGCCTTGTCAATCTCATCGATCAGCAGCACCACCCGCTCTTCGGACTCAAAGGCCTCCCATAGCTTGCCCTTGACGATGTAGTTGCCGATGTCCTTGACCTTTTCGTCACCCAACTGGGAATCGCGCAGACGCGAGACCGCGTCGTACTCATATAGACCCTGCTGCGCCTTGGTGGTGGACTTGATGTGCCAGGGAATCAGGCGCATGCCCAGCGCAGAGGCCATTTCTTCCGCCAGCAGGGTTTTACCGGTGCCGGGCTCACCCTTGATCAGTAACGGCCGTTGCAGCGTGATGGCCGCATTTACCGCCATTTGCAGGTCGTCAGTGGCTACGTATTTCTCGGTACCGGTAAACTTCATGCTGTCAGTATCCTGTTCAATTAACGATTAAACGGCTGTTTGAAATAAGCGCTCAAGTATAAAGAACCGAAGCTCGTCTGATAAGGGGCGGTTACTTTTTCTTGCCGTCGTCAGGCTCATCCCCGTCATCAAGGAGCCCGTTTTCATCATCGGTATCGGGCAGATCATCAAACTCGGAGAGATCGAAATCCTCCAGACCAAATTCATCGTCTTCCTCCTCCGGTTCGGGCTCTTCCACTTCCGTGTCGGCAACGGGAATTTCCTCTTCAGGAACTTCTTCTTCAGGCTCCGGTTCGGCTATGGGAATTTCTTCTTCCGGCGCTATAACAGGAGGCTCTCCCTCCTCCTCTTCTTCCCCGGTTTCGGACTTTTTCCGGCGAATGGCTACGAAAACTACGCCACCGGCAGCCAAAAGGCCCAACCCACCGGCGGCTGCCATTGCCCACAAAGGTATCCCGCCTGACTCAGCTGATTCCTGGACAGGCTCCTGCTGGTTTTCGGTAGGCTGTGCGGGGCCTGACTCTTCTGCAACCGGCGCCGCATCCGGTTCTTCAACCTGGCTGATATCGATTGGCGCATCGTCGGCAACGGGTTGCTCCGCCACTTCCGGCTCTGCCTCTGGTTCCGGTTCTGGCTCCGGCTCAGGAAGCGCTTCGACAGGCTCGGCTGCAACGGGTGCCTCCTGACCCTCTGGCACCACGAAGCGGGTCGCCGCACTGAATCGCCGCGAAAAAGTCTGGCCGTCGGCGACGATATCGATCTCGTATTCGCCCTCATCCGGCAGGCGGGGGATATCGTCGGTATACACGCCATCTTCCGGGGGTGAATCTCCCGACAGGGTTTTGGTACCACTGCGGCCATCGTTGGACGTCAGGGTAAGCCGAACATCAATCACACCGAGGAAATCCGGATTATCAATTTTCTGGTCGTCTTCGAAGAACGCCACGCGGAGTTCAATGGGCTCATCCGCCGTGAACATGGGTGGTATCGGGCTTACAACCATGCGAAGGTCACTGACAACCGTGACCCGGCTGCCCTCGCCCAGTTCGCCGTTGATTTGCCACCGGCCCGCTGCCGGGTCGGTCACGGTGATCAGGTCATACTCGGTTTCCCGCGCCCAGCGCATGCCGTCTGATACTGAACCGGCCGTCGCTTCCTCGCCCGCCGGGCTGATCAGGCCAAGCTCGCGGGTGGCGGCCGGCTCTTCGTCCGCGCGGAAAATCAGTGCGGTGAATTCCTCGACGCCTTCATCGACAGTAAATCCGTCGCCTTCGATAGGAATCTGCTGCTGGGGCACGGCTGTGTTTAGCGCTTTCAGAAAGGCTTGGGTCAGCGCGTCTGCCGAGGGTGCCAGGGAGTAACTGCCACCGGTTTCCGTAGCGAGGGTTTCAAGCAGTTCAAGATCTGCCTCACCGGACAAGGCAACGGTATGAATCGTAGCGCCACGGCTGTTCAGTTGCTCAAGCATGGGGCCGAGAATTTTCTGCCGTTCCTGTTCATTAGCGCCGGCATCATCGGCGATATCCACTTTGCCATCGGTCAGCAGGATAAAATCGGTGTTATTCAGTTCATCACTGCCTGACAGGTAAGGGTCGCTGGCAACGCGGAGGGCCTCTCCAAGATTGGTGCGCAGGGCCACGGAATTGATCTGCCCGGAGCGATCGACGGCCTGCTGCCGCCAGTCGTCGGTTACTTTTGCGTGAGGCACCAGCATGTTCACGTACTGGCCGAAAGTCCACACCCCGGTGCTGGAGTCTTCCGGCAGCATCCGCGCCAGCAGACGGACGGCAGGCTGGCGCAGATTGTCGGGGTCATTGGCTTCCATGGAGCCGGAAATATCCACAATTATGCGGATATCGGCATCGTCCGGCAGTTCCAGTACAGGTTCCTGCTGGGCAGACACTGCGAAAGGCAGGCTGAGAAAAACAAAAAACAGACAGCTCAGAACTCTTCGCATCAGCGTTTGACCAACCGATATCTCACCAGGTCAAGTATCCACACCAACAGCATGGCCGCAGAGGCGATACCAAAGTTCAGGAAGGCACGGCCAGCCTCACTGGCGTCACCCAGAATGGTTTCATAGCCACCGTGCAACCACGCCGGTATCCACCAGTTGGCCACCTCGGCGGATTCCACCGGGGTGAGGAAGACAACAATCAGGGCTGCCTGAAGCAGTGTGCGGACTGCGTATATTGGAATGATGCGGAAAAGCCGCCCCATCGTGTAGAAGAAAATCACAAAGGCGACCGCGTACAGGGCCCAGAATATTCCGTAAGCGAGGTTGGTTTCAGCGTCTATCATTAAAGGATCCAGTGAATGATGTGTTCTTCCCAGTCTTCTTCTGCTACGTCGGCTTCGGACATTACCCGGCCGCGAACCGACACGCCGGCGTCATGGACCGTTTGCGGGTCTCCTGAACGCAGCGGGTGCCAGTCCGCCAGTGGGCGACCTTCCGCCAGTGTACGATACGCACAGGTAAATGGCAGCCAGTGGTAATCGCCCAGTGATTCCGGTGTCAGTACCGTGCAGGCCGGCACCTTCTGCAAACGCTCGGAATACACCGTGCACTGGCAGCTGTCCTGATCCATGTACCGACAGGCAAGCTCGGTATAGTAAACATCGCCGGTGTCTTCGTCTTCCAGCTTGGCCAGACAGCACTTGCCGCAACCATCGCACAGGGACTCCCATTCCGCAGGCGTCATCTCGTCCAGTCGCTTGCGCTGCCAGAAGGGAATCTGTGCAATCATTCCCTGCTCTGCTCCGGCTTGCGGCGGAAGTCGACTACATAGCCGCTGCTCTCTTCCGACATCTGCAGGAAGAAATCCTTGTCCGCAATGGCGTCCAGCACCTGCTTGCCGGTGGTGCGCGCCAGTTTACGCTCCGGTGTCATGACCAGGTCCATGGCATGTACCGGCTTGCCAAAGATCTCCCGCAGGTTGTCCGGTAATTCGTCCCAGGCCTGGCCACGGCGAACATAGATATAGGTATCGATTTTCTTGCTGCTGCGAAACACCGATACAAACGTTTTTTCGGTCATGATTTCAGTAATTCCTCAATCTGTTCACGCATCGGCGCCAGGGTTTCGCGGCGCCAGCCCTGGTCAAAAAGCCCGGCAGACAGGTCTCTCTGGTCGACGACTGCCTCAAGGCGTTTGCGCGGGGCCAGCAACTCAATGGGAATATCCCTGGCCTCAGCAGCCTGGACCATGTGGCGTTTAACCTGCTTGTAAAACATCTGCTGTTCCCGGCTCAGTGGCGCCGCTATAGCCTCAATACCCGAGTTGTCCGCGGAGGCAGCATTGGCAACGAGTTCGATGATTTTATCACCATAACGACGTACCACCGCAGGCGGAAGACCCTGGATCGATGACAGCTCCCGCGCCGATTTCGGCAATTTCTCGGCGATGGCGAGTAACAGTGGGTCCGCTACTACACGGCCTCTGGGGCGGTCGCGGCGCCTGGACTCCTGTTCACGCCAACGCACCAGATCCCGCAGCACACCCTGTTGCTGCCGGCTCAGAGTCCATCCACCACGCAGTTTAAGATAATGGTTGTCCGGGTCATCTTGGGCCGCCAGCTCCCGGGAGAAGCGTGTTGACTCCTCTGCAAGGGCGTCCTCAAGGCCGCGCTCCTGCAACTTTGCCATTACCCAGTGGTACATCGGCACCAGAAAACGCACATCGTCCAGCGCATAACGCTCCTGGGCTTCGGAAAGCGGGCGCGAGACCCAGTCCGAACGGGTAGCGGACTTATCAAGGGTTTCCCCGAACAGGGTTTCCACCAGGCGGGCGTACCCCACCGAGAAACCGGCGCCGGCAAGGGCTGCGCCAATCTGCAGATCAACGAGCCCTTCCGGCTCAAGCTGTAGCCAATGGCGGAAGAGTTCAAGGTCCTCGCTCATGGCATAAAGCAGCTTGGGCACATCCGGATCCGTCAGAATCTTGCGGAAACCCTCGGAGGCCTCGGCAACCGAAGGATCCACCAGGCAGAACCTGTCTCCCAGCCCCAGTTGAACCAGTCCCGGAATCGGGTAGAAGGTATTCACCCGCTCGAATTCGGTATCCAGTGCCAGCGGCTCACTTCCGCCTTCGGCAATCCAGCGGTCCAGTTCGCCCGGTTCCCGAACCCAGGAAACAGTCTCGGGAGCCGCGGGAACAAGTGCGGCCGGGTTGGTAGCGTCCATAGTAAAAGCCAGGTCAGGTTTATTCAGTCAGGGGTTTGCGGCCACGGAAGGCGTGGGTGAGGGTGAATCCATCCACGTATCCCAGTTCTCCGCCCACCGGAATGCCATGGGCAAGGCGAGTGATGAGGATATTGCTGCCATCCAGCCTGTCAGCGATGTAGTGGGCCGTGGCCTCACCTTCTACCGTCGGGTTGGTGGCCAGGATCAGTTCGGTCACGCCTTCATCCTGAATGCGCCGCAGCAGGCGCTCGATACCGATCTCTTCGGGGCCAACGCCATCAATCGGTGACAGATGCCCCATCAGCACAAAATAGCTGCCACGGTAATCACCCGCCTGCTCGATGGCCAGCAGATCCGACGGACTTTCCACCACGCAGAGTGTACCGTTGCGGCGTTCCGTGTTGTCACAGATATTACAGGTGGGAGTGTCCGCAAAGTTCTGGCAGCTTTCACAGCGGCGCACGCCCGTCATCGCCCTTTCCAACGCATCTGAAAGCCGGGAGCCGCCAGAGCGCCCCCGTTCCAACAGGTGAAATGCCATTCGCTGGGCCGTTTTCTGACCGACACCAGGCAGACAGCGGAGGGACTCCACCAGCTCGTCCACCAACGGACTAAAAGCCATCAACAATCCTCATCAGAACGGCATTTTGAAGCCAGGGGGCATACCCATACCAGACATCATGCCGGACATTTTGTCTTTTTGGTTTTCCTCCACACGGCGAACGGCATCATTGATAGCCGCCGCCAGCAGATCCTCCAGAACCTCTTTTTCTTCGCTCAGCAGGGAAGGATCAATGTCGACTTTCCGTACATCATGGCGACCATTCATGGTCACCTTCACAAGGCCGGCACCAGACTCGCCGGTAATTTCGGCCTTGGCAGCCTCTTCCTGGGCCTTCTTCATCTCTTCCTGCATCTGCTGGGCCTTTTTCATCAGGTCGCCCATATTATTCATCATGCTCACCTTCTTCAGAATTGGCTCAAGAGTGCCTCAAACAGGGCGGATACTGTCTTCGACTACCCGCGCCTCGAATCGTTCAACGATGGACTGCACCGCCGGGTCATTGCGAATAGCCTCTTCCGCCGCTTTCTGGCGCGCAAGGCGCCGGCGCTCTTCCCAGGCTGCCGGAGTCTTTCCGCCAGCATCGCCCTGCTCTATACGCAGGGTTATGGTGTCACCAAACCGATTCCTCAATGCCTCAACGATCTTTTCTTCGTGGCGGGCGTTCAGTAACCGGGCATGGCCTTCGTCGATAGTCAGTACGATTTCATCGCCATTACGGCTCATGGCCGCGTTGCTGGCCAGGTTGCCCGGCATACCGGCTATGCCAAGGCTGCGAAAATCCTGCTCCCAGACAAATTCACCATTGTCCGGTAGCTCTTCTGGAGGCTCCGCCACCGGTTCTGCCTGCGGGGCTTCAGCCACCTGCTCTGGCTCTGGCTCTGGCTGTAGCTGTGGCTCTGTCTCTACTTCCGGCTCTGGTTCTACTTCCGGTTCTGGTCCTGATTCGGGCTCAGGCTCCGGTACGGCTTCCACCGGCGGAGCTGTCGGCGCCACAGGGCCAGGCTCGGGGTCCTCCCGTGACTCCTGACCGGACGACGAACCACCGGAAGCAACCGCCGGCGGCTCCCGGCGATCCGCGCCTGGCCGGAAGGCCAGCATGCGCAGCAGCGTCATCTCGAACCCCATGCGGGCATCCGGCGTTACTGACAGGTCTTTGCGGCCCATCAGAGCAGCCTGGTAAAACAGCTGCGCGTCTTCCGCACTCAGCCGTCGCGCCAGGGATTCCACCTGGGCAGCATCACCCAACGAATTGTCGACACTGCCGGGGACCACCTGCTCCATGGTCACGCGATGGAAGAGTGACAGCAGGTCCGCCAGGATCACGCTGTAATCCGGCGCGAAATCGGAAACACGGCCAATTTCAGAGAGCAGCGCCGGCCCGTCATTCTCAACCAGTGCGTTGACCAGCTTTTCGATATCCCTCTGGTCGATGGTACCCAGCATATTGCTGACATCACTGCCAGAAAGCTTCTGGTTACCAAAGGCAATGGCCTGGTCGGTCAGGCTCAGCGCATCCCGCATACTGCCATCGGCGGCGCGGGCCAGCAGCCACAGGGCCGGCTCTTCAAAAGGGATGCCTTCCTGTGTGAGCACGTACCGCAAGTGCCCGGCAATGTGCTCTGGTGTCATCCGTTTGAGGTTGAACTGCAGGCAGCGGGACAGAACGGTGACTGGGAGTTTCTGAGGGTCTGTAGTCGCCAGCAGGAACTTGACGTGTTCCGGCGGCTCTTCCAGGGTTTTCAGGAATGCGTTGAACGACTGGTTGGTCAGCATGTGCACCTCGTCGATGAGGTACACCTTGAAACGCCCGCGGGAGGGCGAGTACTGAACGTTGTCGGTCAGCTCCCGCATATCATCCACACCAGTACGGGAGGCGGCGTCGATTTCAATCAGATCGACAAAACGCCCTTCCTGGATTTCCTGACAGCTGGAGCAGGTACCACAAGGCGTGGCGGTAACGCCGGTTTCGCAATTCAGGCAGCGGGCAAGCAGTCGCCCGATGGTGGTCTTGCCCACGCCACGGGTGCCGGTGAACAGATAGGCATGATGCAGCCGCTGGTTGTCCAGGGCATGAATCAATGCCTGGAGCACATGCTCCTGGCCGACCATATCTTCGAATGTACGGGGGCGCCACTTGCGGGCAAGTACCTGGTAGCTCATGTTCTGCCAACTGCCGTTAAAAATGGGTTTAACCTTAGCACGGTCATGGTGTGAGAAGAAGCCGATACGGATTGATCAGAGAGGGGAAATCTTCGGCTTCACCCTGGCTAGATAGGTGTCTCAATGCCGATACGATTCAAAGTATCAGGTGTAAAAATTTTCGACATACCTAAAATCACTTTGGGATTCGAGCGTGGCGCTCGAAAACAGCGTGAAAGGCGGCAAGATTATAGAAGAAGGCAAGCGGAAATTTATATAAAGAAAACAGAAAAGCCAGCCCGAAGGCTGGCTTCAAAAAATCTATCTGAAGTATTTTTTCAGACAGACCGGCGACGGTAAGCTGCTCCAAGACCAAGAAGACCCAAGCTCAGTAGAGCCAAGGTGCCTGGCTCTGGTACAGCTTTCACCGCAACGTTATCGAGCATAATGCCGATGTTGTCTCCGCCATCGTGGGCGAAGCTAACGTAACTATTGGTTAGTTCCGTCACAGTGAAGTTACGGGTGACAGTTTGCCAGGGGGCGCTTCCAGCCAGATCAAAAGTTTCACCACCCAGGATGCCGTTTAGAATTACCTGCATCATGTCATTGCTGCCGTTACGCTGGTTGCCGGAAATGTCAAAGACCAACGAATAGTTGCCTGCTGCCAGCGTAAACATGGTGCTGGTGAGAGTACCAGCATTGCCGGTGCTACCATCAAGATCCACACACTTTCCTGTTCCGCCAAGACAGCTGATGCCCCAATGGTTGGTGTTATAGATCAGGTCAACGGTGCCGTCAGAAACCGTCCAGTTGGTGAACTCGTTGTAGTTCAGGGCTGATTGGCCAGCAGTGCCCTCAGAATCGAAATCATCTTCGAAAATTGGAGTAGCGTGAGCTCCGGCTGTCAGCAGGGAACTGGCGATTAGCGCTGCAAAGTACTTCATTTTCATATCCTTGATCCTTGCAAGATTTGATCGGTACTTTCTTATAAAGCATTTAATGTGCCATATTTTTATCAATATGAAAAATAGGGATTTTTATATAGGCAGATATATAATGCGTAAAGAAAATGGACATTATTTAGTTGCCTGCTGGCACTGTGTTAAGCAGCATTGGCCAACTTCTAACTAGTGCCCATCCAGAAACTCATAATTCATTGATTTCTGGTTAATATTATTGATCAGGCATAAAAAAATCCTCTTGGATCTGGTATGTTTTAAGCGCGAACCAAAACCACCAACCCAAGAGGA
>NZ_JAMJPL010000002.1 GCF_023555055.1 Marinobacter sp. ATCH36 | reverse complement strand
TTGAGGTCCCTGAAGAGCCGTTCAAGACCAGGACGTTGATAGGTCGGGTGTGTAAGCGCTGCGAGGCGTTGAGCTAACCGATACTAATTGCTCGTGCGGCTTGACTATATAACACCCAAGACAATTGCGGATAACGCAACGAAATCAACATCACACGTTCCATCTCGTCCACCCAGTGATCAACCGTTTTGCCTGACGACCATAGCGGTCTGGAACCACCTGATCCCATCCCGAACTCAGCCGTGAAACAGACCAGCGCCGATGGTAGTGTGGCTTCTGCCCATGTGAGAGTAGGTCATCGTCAGGCTCTTAATACCGAAAAACCCCGTCAGCAAACGCTGCCGGGGTTTTTTATTGGCGGATGAAAAGTGCTTCAGTGATATACTTCCGGAAAACACTCGTTGAATCGTTCTGACGGAGATTGCTATGTCCGCTACAGACCACCTTGTTATCTTTGATACCACTTTACGCGACGGTGAGCAGAGTCCCGGCGCCACCATGACAAAAGCGGAAAAGCTGCGCATCGCAAAGGTGCTGGAAAAACTCCGTGTTGATGTAATCGAAGCCGGTTTTGCAATTGCCAGCCAGGGCGATTTCGAGGCGGTGAAAGGCATAGCGGAGTCCATAAAAGGCTCTACTATTTGCAGCCTCGCCAGAGCGCTGGACAAGGATATTGATCGGGCCGCGGAAGCAGTTAGACCGGCTGAACGCGGCCGGATACACACGTTCATTGCAACCTCCCCCATTCATATGAAACACAAGCTGCAGATGCAGCCTGATGAAGTGGTGGCGCAGGCGGTCAGGTCGGTAAAACGCGCCCGTGGTCATGTGGATGATGTTGAGTTTTCCTGTGAAGACGCCGGCCGCTCAGAACTCGACTTCCTGTGCCGTATTATTGAAGCGGCGATAAAGGCCGGAGCAACCACCATCAATATCCCTGACACAGTGGGGTACGCCATTCCGGAGCAGTTCGGTGAGACAATCCGTCAGTTGCTAAACCGTGTGCCGAATGCGGATAAAGCGGTCTTTTCCGTACATTGCCACAATGACCTTGGTCTTGCGGTTGCCAATTCTTTGGCTGCGGTAAGCAGTGGTGCCCGTCAGGTGGAGTGCACTATCAATGGGCTGGGCGAGCGTGCCGGTAATGCCTCCCTGGAAGAGCTGGTAATGGCTGTACGTACTCGTCAGGATCTCTATACCATCGATACCCGCATTGATACACAGCACATTGTTCCCGCGTCGCGACTTGTATCCACCATTACAGGGTTTCCTGTGCAGCCCAACAAGGCAATTGTCGGTGCAAACGCCTTTGCTCACGAGTCGGGAATCCATCAGGATGGCGTTCTGAAGCATCGGGAAACCTACGAGATCATGCGTGCTCAGGACGTCGGCTGGCACACCAACAGCCTTGTGCTCGGCAAGCACTCAGGCCGAAACGCTTTCCGTTCACGTCTGCTGGAGCTGGGGATTCAGTTCGAGACTGAAACCGAGCTCAACGAGGCGTTCACCCGTTTCAAGGCCCTGGCGGATCTGAAGCACGAGATTTTCGATGAGGATCTCCAGGCAATTGCCAGTGACACCCGCCAAAAAGAGGAAGATGGCCGGTATGGTCTTGTTACCATGCAGGTGTGCTCCGAAACCGGTGTTGTGCCGAAGGCCTACCTGACGCTGTTGATGGATGGCAAGGAGCACAAGGTCGACGCCGAAGGCAGTGGCCCGGTAGATGCGACGTTCAAGGCTATTGAATCCCTTGTGGATTCGGGCTGTAATCTTCAGCTCTATTCAGTAAACAACATTACCAGTGGAACCGATGCGCAGGGCGAAGTGACTGTGCGCCTTGAAAGGGGCGGTCGGATTGTAAACGGCGTAGGGGCTGATACCGATATCATTATTGCTTCTGCAAAGGCTTACATTGAAGCGCTCAACCTGATCAGCCGTGGTGGAATCCGGCAGCATCCCCAAGGAGCTGACGTCTGAGCACTAAAGTTAGTAACGGATCATTACTATGATGTCAGAGGCAGAGCGCCAGTATTACCTGGGAAGGGTCGGTGTCCATCTCTGGTATGCCCGCGCGCCCCTACCCGGCGCGGCTCCCAGTCCCGAATTCCGGTTTCCGTTAGACGACAGTACTCCGGAGCCTGAATCGGATCGGATAGTAACACGCTCTTCGCAGCCGTCAGCGCGGCGTAGTGTCAGCGATGGTGCGGCCAAGGATCGACTTGCCGGTCTGCAGGCGTTAATGGCGAACACCAAATCAGAAACCCATGAGGACACAGGGACTGTCGTACCAGAAGAGCCAGTTGATACCGATGCCGTCGAGTCACCCACTGCTGTAGCGGATGTGCTATTGCCGAAGGATCTATCTGCTGTTTCAGATACGGCTGCTGAACCCGATATGCAGGGCAAAATTGACGCGCATCTGGGCTTCTGGGTATCCGAGCACTTTGTGCTTGTCAGCAATGTATCGGAAGAGGCCAGTGAGCAATTGCAGAACACGCTTGCTGAAAATATTCTTGCGTCGATCGGAGGTTCCATCGTTAAAGAGGCCATCCACATCCGCTGGCCGGTTTTCGGGAACCCGCGGGTGCCTGGTAATAGCATCGATGATTTTGGGCAGGTTCTTCGGTCTGTCAGCAAGGGTTTCGGATCCAGAAAACTGCTGCTATTGGGCGTTCTGCCAGATGACATGCCCTCAGGTCGGTCTGAATGGCTGGTAACTGCTTTGGGAGCTTCCTGTGTTGATTTCCCCCGGAGTCTGGCCGAACTGGCTGCGGCGCCGGCCTACAAGCGTGAGCTTTGGCAACAACTCAAAGTCGCTGTCGGAGTCTGAACTGTGCCCCGAGACGTCTACCCTAAGGTCGAAGTCAGTGATATGACGATCAGGGCTCTGTGCGAGGATGACTTGCCTGAAGTTCTTGATATCGAACGCCAGGGCTATTCCTTTCCCTGGAGCGAATCGGTATTCCGCGGCTGCTTTCGTCCGGACTATCGGCTGTGGGCTCTGGATATCGGCGACGGACTCTCAGGCTATGCAGTGGTTGCGTATATGGCGGGTGAGGCGCATTTACTGAACCTGTGTGTTGCTGCCGGCCAGAGGAGGTCGGGTGCCGGCCGGCGACTGCTGAGGCATCTGGTTGCGGAATCCGCACGGGACGGTATGTCGCAGGTTCTTCTGGAAGTACGGAACAGTAATGACGGCGCGCTGGATTTGTATGTCAGCGAAGGCTTCTCTGTCATTGGTCGCCGCCCCGGTTATTACCCCGGGGGCCAGGAGCGGGAAGATGCGTTAGTGATGGCCTTGCAGACACGCACTCGCGTGAGTGGGCTATTATCCTTATAATGGCGTCCGTTTTTTCAGACTCTCCGATTCAGGCTTTTACCAATTATGACCAGCATTGCCAGCGAAGTATCCCATCGCCGCACATTTGCGATTATCTCGCATCCGGATGCCGGTAAAACCACGATTACAGAGAAAGTACTCCTGTTCGGCCAGGCCATACAGAAGGCTGGCACGGTGAAGGGCAAGAAATCCGGTCAGCACGCCAAGTCCGACTGGATGGAGATGGAGAAAGAGCGTGGTATTTCCGTCACCACGTCAGTGATGCAGTTCCCTTACGGTGGCAGGCTGGTGAATCTGCTGGACACTCCTGGCCACGAAGACTTCTCCGAGGATACATACCGGACCTTGACTGCTGTCGACTCGTGTCTGATGGTCATTGACAGTGCAAAAGGTGTCGAGGAGCGAACCATCAAGCTGATGGAAGTAACCCGGCTAAGGGACACCCCGATTCTTACCTTCATGAACAAGCTGGACCGTGAAACCAGGGACCCGGTGGAATTGATGGACGAAGTAGAAGAGGTCCTCAAGATCGCCTGTGCCCCGATCACCTGGCCCATCGGCATGGGTAAGAATTTCAAGGGCGTCTACCACCTGACTCGGGATGAAGTGATTCTCTACAAATCGGGGCAAGGACATACGATCCAGGAGAAGCGGGTTATCAACGGTATCGATAATCCAGAGCTGGACACAATTCTTGGCACTTATGCGGATGAGCTGAGGGGCGAGATCGAACTGGTGAAGGGTGCGTCCCATGAGTTCGATCAAGAGGCGTTCCTTGCCGGCGAACTTACTCCGGTGTTCTTCGGGACGGCCCTTGGCAACTTTGGTGTCGACCACATGCTCGATGGGCTTGTGGAATGGGCGCCGGAACCGCAGCCACGGGAAACGGACCAGCGTCTGGTTGAACCTGCTGAAGATGTTTTTTCCGGCTTTGTTTTCAAGATCCAGGCCAATATGGATCCTCAGCATCGGGATCGCGTGGCGTTTCTCAGGATCGTTTCGGGGCGTTACCATCAGGGCATGAAAGCGCGCCATGTTCGCATCGGTAAAGAAGTTCGGTTCTCCGATGCGTTAACCTTTATGGCAGGGGACAGGGAGCATGCAGGCGAAGCCTTTGCCGGTGACATTATAGGTCTGCACAACCATGGCACGATCCAGTTGGGGGACACGTTTACCTCCGGCGAAGATATGAAATTTACCGGCATCCCCAACTTTGCGCCGGAGCTCTTCCGCAGGATTCGCTTGAAAGACCCGTTAAAATCCAAGCAGTTGCAGAAAGGCTTGATTCAGCTTGCCGAAGAGGGGGCCGTTCAGGTTTTCCGGCCGTTGCGTAATAACGACCTGATTGTGGGTGCCGTCGGCGTACTGCAGTTTGATGTGGTGGTCAGCCGTCTCAAGAGTGAATACAAGGTAGAGGCGGTATATGAGCCGATCAACGTCGCAACTGCCCGCTGGGTGACATCGTCTGACGAGCGCAAGCTGGATGAGTTTGAGCGCAAAGCCAACGACTTTCTGGCGCTGGATGGTAGTGATCGTCTGACCTACATTGCCCCGACCATGGTCAATCTGCAGCTGGCCCAGGAAAGGTATCCGGATGTCAGCTTCCACAAAACCCGGGAGCACTAGATAGGCTGGGGTGGTGAATGAGACTCATCGACGCACATTGCCATTTCGATTTTGCGGAATTCGACGGGCGTCGTGAGGCTGTGCTTGAGGAGGCTCACGGAGCCGGCCTGTCCAGCCTGGTGATTCCCGGCGTGCGCCGCCGCGACTGGGACAGGGTGAAACAGGTTGCCGCGGAACATGAGGGGATTTACTACTGTCTCGGAATCCATCCCTGGTATTTCGGTGAGCATAACGATGACGACCTGACTGCCCTCGGTGAGGCGCTCGTGAGTCATCCCGGCCATTGCGTTGCATTGGGAGAGTGTGGGCTCGATCGTCTGCATGGCGAACTGAAAGACCAGTTTTACTGGTTCGAGGCACAGGTCGACATTGCAAGACAGACACACTTTCCACTTGTTGTGCATTCGGTGAAGACTCATGACGAAGTGCATGAAGTGCTGCGGCGAAAACGCTTTTCGGGGCGGGTGCTAGTGCATGGATTTTCGGGCAGCTACCAGCAGGCGTCAAAGTTGATTGATCTGGGCTGTTTTATCGGTGTTGGCGGTGTTATTACCCACGCCCGGGCCCGAAAGACCCGGGATACCATTGCCCGTTTACCTATCGATGCGTTGGTTCTGGAGACGGACGCACCGGACATGGCCCCGGAGGGAGTGGCCCCGGGGCACAATTCACCTGCATATCTGCCGTCTATTTTCAGTGCTCTCGCAGACTTGCGCGGTGAGAACCGCGAGGACCTGGCTGGCGCGCTGCTTGGCAATGTCCAGCGTCTCTATGGCTGGAATGAAATCGGATCATCCGAGCGTTAAGGCCTGTTTTTCTCAGCAGTGAGCGTGGGTATTGGTGAATGAGTAAGTGAATAACGAAACGGCCCGCTTCAGGGTTGGCTTTCCTTGGTGGTTCGGATATACTTCGCGCCCTGGCTTTTCAAGGCGATGCCATCATCTCAGCCCCGAATGATGTCACTGCCGCATAACATACAGGTAAAGATCCTCCTCCGGATGCCAAGCATTTACCGGTGGCGGTTTTTAACGTTTCTTATATAGCGTTCAAGGCGGAATCAATGAAGACTCTGAGTGCGAAACCAGAAACAGTAACGCGTGACTGGTACGTTGTAGACGCAGCCGGCAAGACGCTGGGTCGTCTGTCAACTGAAATCGCCCTTCGTCTGCGGGGCAAGCACAAGCCTGAGTACACCCCTCATGTCGACACTGGTGATTACATAGTGGTTATCAATGCCAGTCAGGTACGGGTTACCGGCAAAAAAGCATCTGACAAGATGTACTACAGTCACACCGGCTTTCCGGGTGGAATCAAATCCATCAACTTCGAGAAGCTGGTCGACAAGGCTCCTGAGCAAATCATCCAGAAGTCTGTCAAAGGCATGCTTCCAAATGGCCCGCTCGGTCGTGCCATGTTCAAGAAGCTGAAAATTTATGCCGGCGCTGAGCATCCTCATGCAGCCCAGCAGCCCAAAGAACTCGACATTTAACGGAAGGCGGATATGTCTGTAGCACAAAATTACGGTACTGGTCGCCGCAAGACATCCACGGCTCGGGTTTTTATCAAGCCGGGAAGCGGTAACATTTCCATCAATGGTCGCACTATCGAGCAGTTTTTCGGTCGTGACACTCTGCGTATGATCGTTCGTCAGCCTCTCGTGGTTGCCGACTCCACCGATCGGTTTGATATCAATATCACCGTGAAAGGTGGTGGAAGTAGTGGTCAGGCGGGCGCGATTCGTCACGGGCTTACCCGGGCCCTGATGGATTACGACGAGACTCTGCGTCCTGCTCTGCGCAAAGAGGGTTACGTTACTCGTGATGCTCGTAAGGTTGAGCGTAAGAAAGTTGGTCTGCGCAAGGCGCGTAAGCGTCCTCAGTTCTCCAAGCGTTAAGTTCGCTGGAGCAGACCCGAAGAACCCGGTCCGTTGGCCGGGTTTTTTTATGGATTCAAAATCAATATCAATTTGATCCGGAACAGGTAATGGTCCGGCCTGAGAGCTTTCCGACTTGTAAGGGCAGGGTAATTTCATTACCATTTGAGCGCTTATATTTTTGGGTTGAGAGAAGTCCTTTTCGATGTGCAGGTTCCCTTTAGACAGGGCTGCATGTCGCCTGATGGGAGAAAACCATAATGAATAATGGCGACGTGAGCCAAGGCAGGCGCCGATTTCTGATCGGTGCCACGTCTGTGGTGGGTGGTGTCGGCGTCGTCGGTGCGGCCGTGCCTTTCGTAGCATCCTGGAATCCCAGTGCCAAAGCGGAAGCAGCCGGTGCACCGGTAACCGTCAATGTCAGTAAGCTTGAGCCGGGTCAGCAGATGACTGTTGAGTGGCGCGGAAAACCGGTGTGGGTCATTCGTCGCACCGACGAAATGAATGAGAACATTCGCAAGCTCGATGATCGCGTGAAAGACCCGCTTTCCGAGGATGCGGCGCAGCCAGCCTATATTGATGGTGAATTGCGTGCTATCAAGGAAGACTACGCTGTCATTGTCGGCATTTGTACGCATCTGGGTTGTTCACCCACGTTCCGGCCCGAGGTGGCTCCTGCTGACCTTGGTGAAGACTGGCTTGGCGGATTTTACTGCGCTTGTCACGGTTCACGATTCGACCTCGCTGGCCGTGTCTTTCCGGGTATGCCGGCACCAACGAATCTTGAGGTGCCTCCCTATCGCTACGACGACGAGAATACCCTGACCGTCGGTCTGGATCCTGAGGGGGCCGCGTAATGAACAAGTTAGTAAACTGGGTTGACGAGCGTCTCCCGATTGTTGAAGCGTGGAACAAGCACTTGGGCAAGTACTACGCGCCCAAGAACTTCAACATGTGGTATTTCTTCGGCTCGCTGGCCATGCTGGTGCTGGTCAACCAGCTGATCACCGGTATATGGCTGACCATGAGCTATAACCCCTCCGGCGAGGGGGCCTTCGCGTCCGTGGAATACATCATGCGTGACGTGGAGTGGGGCTGGTTGCTGCGTTATCTGCACTCCACCGGCGCTTCTGCGTTTTTCGTGGTGGTGTACCTCCACATGTTCCGTGGCTTGATGTATGGCTCATACCAAAAGCCTCGTGAGCTGATCTGGATCTTCGGTATGCTGATCTACCTGGTGCTTATGGCAGAAGCCTTTATGGGTTATCTGCTGCCCTGGGGACAGATGTCCTATTGGGGTGCTCAGGTTATTGTGAACCTCTTCGGTGCCATTCCGGTGATTGGTGACGATTTGTCGCTGTGGATTCGTGGTGACTACCTGATTTCCGGTATTACACTGAACCGCTTCTTTGCATTACACGTCGTCGCATTGCCGATCGTCCTTCTCGGTCTGGTGGTGTTGCATATCCTTGCACTGCACGAAGTGGGCTCCAACAATCCTGACGGTATCGACATCAAGAAGAACAAGGATGAAAACGGTGTGCCCAAAGATGGCATTCCATTCCACCCCTATTACACCGTGCACGACCTGATGGGGGTTGGTGTTTTCTTCTTTATCTTCTTTATAGTGGTGTTCTTCTTCCCGGAGATGGGTGGCCTGTTCCTTGAGAAGCCGAACTTCGAGCCGGCGAACCCCCTCAAGACGCCGGACCACATCGCGCCAGTGTGGTACTTCACGCCGTTCTACGCGATGCTACGGGCGGTGACAGTTGACCTCTTCGGCCTGGATGCCAAGTTCTGGGGTGTTGTCGTCATGGGCGGCGCCATTGCGATATTGTTTGTCCTGCCCTGGCTGGATAGAAGCCCGGTTCGCTCCATGCGTTACAAGGGGTGGCTGAGCAAGATTGCCCTGGCGATCTTTGCGGTGAGCTTTGTCATCCTGGGGTATCTCGGTATCGTTCCGGCGACAGAGGGTCGTACTATCGTTGCGCAGATTCTGACAACGCTCTACTTCCTCTACTTTATTCTCATGCCGTTCTATACGCGTATGGAGAAAACCAAGCCAGTTCCAGAGAGGGTGACAGGATAATGAGAAAGCTGATAGTTGGTCTTTTCATAGCGATCCTGCCAGCCCTCGGGCTGGCGGCCGGGCCATCCGTTGAACTGGATACCATGGAACCGGACCACACCAACAAGGAGTCTCTTCAGCGTGGTGCGGCCCTGTTTACGAACTACTGCATGGGGTGTCACTCCATGGAGTACGCTCGTTACAAGCGGGTATCGGATGATCTGGGCATTCCGCAGGAGCTTTACGAGGAGAATCTGATCTTCACCGGCGCGAAAATCGGTGAACTGATGAAAAACTCCATGAGCAAGGATATGGCTGCGGACTGGTTCGGTGCTCCGCCACCGGATCTTACGCTCGAGTCCCGCCTTCGTGGTGAGGACTGGATCTATTCTTACCTGCGTGGCTTCTACAAGGACGATACTCGTCCGCTGGGCGTAAACAACGTTGTCTTTGACAACGTCGGCATGCCCCATGTCATGGCAGATCTGCAAGGCCTGTGTGCTGTAGAGCCGCGAATTGGCGAAGGTGCCAGCGTTGACCCTCTTAGTGGCGATGTCCGTAACGCGGACACGTGCCCCCAGTGGGAAACCGAGGGCTCCATGTCACCAGCGGAATTCAACAGCGCCATGTATGACCTGACCAATTTCATGTCCTACATGGGCGATCCGGTAAAGGTTGAGCGTGAAAGGCTTGGTATGTTCGCCCTGATCTTCGTGGCGATCTTCTTTATCTTTGCCTACCTGCTTAATCGGGAATACTGGAAGGACGTACACTGAGATTTCAGGTATAATCCTTATCCCTGAGTTCCAGCGGGCAATTGCCGGCCCGCTGGATTTTTGCGTTTTTCAGGGTCAATTCGGTTAGTCAAATCGTGAGGTAGTTCTATGGGCGTTGTGACCAAGCGGTCATCAATGACGTTTTTCTCGGACCCGGCCAGTCATTACAGCCACAGAGTCCGCATTGTACTGGCAGAAAAGGGCGTAACGGTTGACGTCGTTAACGTTGATCCGGACAACCCTCCCGGAGAGCTGGCTGACCTGAACCCGTATAATGCCCTGCCGACGCTGGTGGATCGTGACCTTGTGCTCTATGAGCCCAACATCATGATGGAATATCTGGATGAGCGTTTCCCGCATCCACCCTTGCTTCCGGTATACCCGGTTGCCCGGGCGAACAGCCGGCTGATGATTCATCGCATCCAGAAAGACTGGTGCGGGCTGGTAGATCAGATTCTTGCCCAGCCTAACGCCAAAGCCTCTGATGTCGCTCGCAAAGAGCTTCGTGAGAGTCTGCTGGCCACTGCTCCGCTGTTTGGCGAAATGCCATTTTTCCTGTCGGAAGAATTCACCATTGTGGACTGCTGTATCGCACCGATTCTTTGGCGTTTGCCGTCTCTGGGCATTGAGCTCAATGAGAAGCAGGCAAAACCGCTTCAAAAGTATATGGATAGCATTTTCAGTCGTGAAGGGTTCAAGGCGAGCCTGTCGGACCTGGAAGAAGATATTCGCAGTTGATTTGCAGAGCCTGAAACCGGTTCAGGAGAAAGGCAGTGCCTGATAGCAAGATAACCATGACATCGAGCCGTCCCTATCTCGTCAGGGCGTTCAATGAATGGATTCTCGAAAACGACTGTACTCCCTACATTGTGGTGGATGCAGGCGTTCAGGGGGTCCAGGTTCCTACTGAACACGTCGCCAACGGGCAAATCGTGCTCAATATCAGCCCCGGAGCTGTCCGGGGCCTGGTGATCGGCAACGGCGCGCTGGAGTTCAGCGCTCGCTTTGGCGGTGTGCCTATGCAGGTGTTTATTCCTCTGCAAGCGGTTATGGCGGTCTACGCCAAGGAGAATGGCGAGGGCATGGTGTTTGGCAGCGAGCCAGGTTCGCCGGATCCGGAAGGCCCCGATGGGGACACCACCGGTACCGGTGATGACGGGCAAAGTGGAGATCGACCCAGTGGCCGGCCAACACTCAAGGTGGTGAAGTAACGCTTCGCTATCCTGGAAGCAGTATCAAGCCATAAAAGCCAGCTGCGAAACCAGCTGGCTTTTTTGCTATCCGTTACCCGCCGAAGAGTTTTTCGTCAATCAGCCCGCACAGGGCGTTGATAATGACCAGCATGATAGGCGTTGCTGCAGTCGGTGAAAGATTGTCGAGCGCAATCTCATGATCTTCGGGGTGTAGCAGTGACGTGATGTCGGTTTTTTCCTTGGCACTGAGCACCACCACATTCATTTCCCTGTCATGGGCTGCCTGTATTGCCTGTATGAGATTGGCTTTGTGGCCATCGTCAACAAACACCATTAACACATCGTTGGTTTTGCCAATGGCCCGCACTTGCCTGGAAAATGTGTCGTTGAAACGATTGTCGCGGCAGATCGCAGAATAGGTTGTTGCGTCTGCTCCAAGGTTGATCGCCGGTAGTGCCGGGCGATCCTGCTCGAATCGATTCAGCAGGGCGGTACAGAAGTACTGGGCCAGGATGTTGGCATTACCGTTGGCACAGGTAATAATCTTGCCGTCACTGAGCAGGGTGCCAACGAGGGCGTCCGAGGCTCTTTCTATGCCCGGCGCTGAGGAGCTGGCAGCGTGCGCGGTGTGCTCCATATGATTGGCGAACCATTGATTTATCTGTTGTTCTGTATCGGTCATAGTCAGGCCTGGATGGCGTTCTTGATCCATTGTATCCGGTATTTTGTGCGTTCACCCGGGGCGATAGCAACAACGTCGATTCGGCTATAGGCATTCCACAGACCATGCTTGTGGAGATAGAACGAGGCCGCCCTGATCAGTCGCTTCTGTTTGGTAGGAGTTATGGATTCCGCCGCGCTGGCGAGGCTGCCACTTCCCCGGAAGCGAACTTCGAAAAAGACCAGGGTTCCGTTATCAATGCCGACCAAGTCAATTTCACCGCCACGGCTGAAGACGTTTCGTTCAAGGATATTAACGCCACGACTCATCAGGTAGCGTGCGGCGACACCCTCCGCAACGTTGCCGGTCGCCTTTCGGGTTTTCTGATCGCCGTCCATGGCTACACTCTGTGTTTGTTATTCCTGTCTGGGCAGCTCGTCGATTTCCTGTACTTCGCTGGCCGTGGGCTCTTCAAGTTCCGGCAGTCTCTCCGGGGTTCCGTTGCGGAAGCGTGCCCACAGTTGTTCCCGGTGAATGCTGCCGTCAGGAGTCATGGCCATTTCACCGGTCTGTCCGTCAATGGTTGCGCCGTCAACATGCTGGAGCAGGGGAAGGCGCTTGCTCAGTTGCCAGGCGTCTGCGCCCATGGCGAACAGGCGACCAAGCTGGCCTTTGATATCCGGCATGACGTCTTTCACAACCGCACGGAACTGGTTGTCTTCTTCAAGTATCCAGGGAGTGTCGGTAAAAATAACGTCATTCAGGTCGCGATCCCGGGATGGGTCCGGATTGCCCTCATAGACCATGGAGGGAGAGTAAACCGGCAGGTCGCCACCAAAATAGAAGGCGAATAATGGCTTGAACTGTCTTGCAACCGTAGGCTCGGCGACCATAACGATGCCATCAGCATCCTGCCGGCGCCTCGGTTCGAACTCTACGTCGATGCCGGCGGTGCGCTCAACATCAATGGCGCGATTACGGGAGACGGTGATCCCCAGCAAATCAGCGGTCACTGCTCGCAGATTGTCTTCGCGGAAGTAGCGCTCTATATCTAACGCGACACCTTCCTTTTGTTCCAGGCGTTGCAGCAGGGCGCCCTCAAGTCTGTCACCCCACTCCCCAGCAGGGATCAGTACAAGAATCTGGTTGATACCCTCGGCCGCCAAGCGGTCGGCGATCTGTCGTGCTTCATCTTCTGCGGAGAGACCGAACTGGTACAGCCCGGAAGGAGCTTCAGTATTCGAGGGCAAATAATTCAGCCCAAGAACCGGAACCGGCAATGATTCCATATCAGACAATGTGGCCAGTGCGTCCTTCTCCAGCGGGCCGACGATCAGGTCCTGATTCTCATCGGCCAGTTCGCGATAAAGTTGGGGGAAGGAGCGGTCAGACGTGTCCACGACCCGGACGCTGATCTTGGAGCGATCCGCGGAATCGTCCTCATAATAGGCAGCGAAGAAGCCATCGCGGATGGCCGCGCCGGCGCTGGATAGGGGACCGCTGAGTGGAACTGCCAGTGTGATTCTTTCCGGGCGGGTCTCGGCCAGGCTGGCAATAAGCTGCAGCTCTGCTGGCGGCATAGAGGCTGCGGGATGGTCCGGCCAGTTGTTTTGCCAGCTGCGGATCATTCTGCCTTGCTCGTCCAGGCTGGCATCCGGCTCTCTGAGAATGCCCGCCAGCTCAAGCCAGCCCTGAGCCTGATAACCGATAGCGCGACCCTCCACATCCGCGAGTTCACTGTCAGAGGTCTTTTTCAGATTCTGCCAGATGGCGTCGTGGAGTGACTGGGTGTCTGCGTCGGTGTCTGCCTCTGCCAGAAGTATCAGGGTGACGGCAGCTGCCAGGTTATCGTCCGCAAGCACGTAGGTCTGCTCCTGGAGTCTTCCTGCACGGTTGATCAGGCCCGGTTCGAAGTTGAGAAAAAAATCGGGTTCAATCCGTGATGCGACTTCCGCTGCCCACCGGGCATCGTCCAGGGCTGTTGCGCTTGCCATCGACAGGAGCGCCAGTTGGTTAGCGGTTTCGTCGTCAGGTGAGTCAAACTGGTCACTTTGCAGGAGTGTTCTGGCGTCCCGGTGCTGGTTCTGACTCTGAAATCTGTCCGCGGCGCGTAACAGGTAGGCCTGTGCCTCTCTCCGGTCGGATACAATGGCAGCGACATCAAGGGCTTCGTTGGCGCTCTCGGCAACGTGAGATTCGAGGTTCACACTGGCGCAACCCGCAAACAGCAGTGCCAACGCCATCATTAGGGCGGTGATTCTCAGGTTCAGACGGTATCTGGTCATGGCTGGCTCAC
Organism: Marinobacter sp. ATCH36; assembly: GCF_023555055.1. Lineage (GTDB taxonomy): Bacteria > Pseudomonadota > Gammaproteobacteria > Pseudomonadales > Oleiphilaceae > Marinobacter. The sequence goes on along the minus strand of NZ_JAMJPL010000002.1, from coordinate 658,537 downwards.
AATACTCCGGGTTATTACGCTTGTGGCGCCGGGTAATCGGCGGCATCATGCCGGAAGCCCTGTTCCCGCCGGGCTTCCTGTAATTGGTTTGCTTAATCAGGCCCGCAAGTTTAACAGCTCCCACGTGAATTCACATGACGTTGGTGTCATGCGCTGGAGCAAAAGAGAGGTGTTCGTGCATTCCGAGAATCATCAGCCAGAATACTCTGGCACACTCTATATAGTGGCTACTCCCATCGGTAATCTGGACGATATGTCTCCCAGGGCCGCGACGATTTTATCACGGGTTTCAGTGATCGCAGCAGAAGATACCCGGCATAGTGGTCGCCTGATGCAGCACCTGGGTATAAGCAAGCCCATGATGGCGTTACACGATCATAATGAGCGGGACAAGGTCGGTCAGGTTCTGGACAGGCTTGCTGCCTCCCAGGACGTTGCGCTGATTTCCGATGCAGGCACGCCGCTGATCTCTGATCCGGGCTATGTGCTTGTGCGCGAGGCGCGGCTGCGAGGGTTTCGGGTCAGCCCGGTGCCCGGGGCCTGCGCTCTTGTTTCAGCGCTGAGTGCAGCGGGTCTGCCGACCGACCGTTTCCTGTTCGAGGGGTTTCTGCCGGCCAAGCGGGGCGCAAGAAAAGCTGCACTGGAGCGACTGGCCAGAGAGACGGCAACCCTGGTGTTCTATGAATCGCCGCACCGAATTGTTGATGCTGTCAGGGATATCGAACTGGTCATGGGAAGCGAGCGGGAGCTGGTGTTGGCGCGGGAGCTTACGAAAGCCTTCGAGACATTCTATGCAGGTGCAGCGAGGTCGGTGGCAGAGGCTCTTGAGGCCGACCCCCACGGCAGTCGCGGCGAATTCGTGGTTATGGTGCACGGTGCCAGCGATGCAGAAACTGCCGTTGGCTCAATCGAAGTGGATCGTGTATTGAGTCTACTGTTGAGGGAATTGCCGGTGAAAAAGGCGGCGAAGCTGGCGGCGGATTTGACGGGTAGCTCCAAGAACGAACTTTATCAGCGCGCGCTGGAGTTGAAGGCGGAATGACCGACGTGTTGATGTTTTGCGTTTTCCCTTGCCTGCCATCATGAGCTGGAGTATGGTCTCGCCCGAGCTCGCCAGACAGTCGCCGCCGGTTTTACCGGGGGAGGAAAGTCCGGGCTCCATAGGGCAAGGTGCCAGGTAACGCCTGGGCGGCGCGAGCCGACGGAAAGTGCAACAGAAAGTATACCGCCTAAGTGGCCGTGACATGTTCGCGGGCACCGGTAAGGGTGAAATGGTGCGGTAAGAGCGCACCGCGTGACTGGCAACAGTTCACGGCGATGGTAAACCCCACCTGGAGCAAGACCAAATAGGAATCCTATGGCGCGGCCCGCGCTGGATTCGGGTAGGTCGCTTGAGGCCTGTGGTGACGCAGGCCCTAGATGAATGACTGTCCCAGACAGAACCCGGCTTACCGGCGAGCTCTTTTTTTCTTTCCGCTTTGTGTGACATTTGTCATTCTCACCAGCAAGCTTTTATAGCCAAAAAATCTTAGAGCTCACTTTTCCTCTTCAGTTCTGTCTGCAGGTGATTGATTTTTAGGTTTTTCTTTTTCGTAATCTCCAGCCTTTCACCAATCTTGTTATGTAACCTCTTGTCATAAAAGGAACTTTCCCGAGTCTGGCGCTGTTCGCGGCGCTTGCATTGTGTATTGCGTGTTTCTATAGTGTGCACAAGTGGGAAAAAGTGGTTTCTAGTGGTTATTTGTGGTTTCTAAACCCCGGAATTGGTGCAAATGAGCAATTTTCTTGGCAGTCATGCCATCAATATGGATGCGAAGGGTCGCCTTGCGATCCCCGCCAAAGTGCGTGAGGAGCTCGCGCACGCCTGTGGCGGCCGCATTGTGTTGACGGCCAATGCCGATGAAGAGCGCTGTCTGTTGGTCTATCCGGAGCCGCAGTGGGAAGCACTGAGGCCACAGATCGAAGCCCTTCCCAACATGAACAAGGCGGCCCGCAGGCTGCAGCGCCTGCTGCTGGGGCATGCCACGCAGCTGGAGCTGGATTCTGCCGGCAGAATCCTGGTGCCGCCCACATTGCGCAGTTATGCGCGCCTCGAGAAAAAGCTGATGTTGATTGGTCAGGGCAAAAAACTGGAGCTCTGGAGTGAAGAGCGCTGGTTCGCATGGCTCGACGAGTCGTCGGATGAAGACGAAATGCCACCGGAAATGGAGGCACTGTCGCTATGACCACTGGCCGCGGACAGGGGCCGGCCGCGCAGTACCGGCATCGTTCTGTGCTCCTGGACTCGGCGGTCGATCTGCTGGTTAACGATCCGGATGGGATTTATATCGATGGCACCTTCGGTCGCGGTGGCCACAGTCGCCTGATTCTCAGTCAGCTTGGGTCGGGCGGAAAGCTGCTGGGTATCGACAAGGATCCTGAAGCTATGCGGGTAGCTCGTGAGCTTGCGCTTGAAGACTCGCGTTTTCGAGCGTTCCACGGCTCCTTTGCCGAATTGGGTAAGGCTGCCGACGCCGAGGGATGGATGAAGGTTAATGGCGTGCTGCTGGATCTTGGTGTCTCATCCCCGCAGCTGGATGACGCGACCCGGGGATTCAGCTTTATGCGGGATGGACCGCTGGATATGAGAATGGATCCGGGCCAGGCGCCGAGTGCGGCGCAGTGGCTGGCCGAAGCGGACGAAAAAGACATTGCGTACGTTATCTGGCGATACGGTGAGGAGAAGTTCTCCCGCCGTATCGCCCGTCTCGTTGTGGAGCGCCGTAAGGAAGCTCCGCTCGAGACCACACATCAACTGGCATCACTGGTGAGTGAGGCGGTTCCAAAAAAGGAAAAGCACAAGCATCCGGCTACCCGGACGTTTCAGGCAATCCGGATTTTTATCAACCGGGAGCTGGAAGACCTGGAAGCCGGGCTTGGTGCTGCCGCTGAAAAGCTGATGCCCGGTGGAAGGCTGGTGGTTATAAGCTTTCATTCACTGGAAGACCGGCTGGTCAAGCGGTTCATGCGGGACCTGGCTCGTGGCCCGAGGCTGCCAAAAGGCGTCCCGGTGACTGCGGAGCAGGAAGCATCGGCATTCCGGCTGATCGGCAAGGCGAACAAAGCGGATTCGGAAGAAGTGGGTGACAACGTACGGGCGAGAAGCGCGGTCATGCGTGTTCTTGAGCGGATATCGGAATAACACAAGTAAAACAGGTAGGGAGCGCGTAACGATGGGCGCGGTAGCCATTGAAAGGCCGACAAAGACAGCACGACTTAACAAACAGCGTGTCAGGGATAGTGTAGCTACGGCAGTCAGACTGTCGCAGCAGGTATTCGCAGCGCTTCAACAAAAGCATGTACTGATATCCATGGGATTGGTGATGCTTCTGGTGATGTCATCGCTGGGTGTTGTGGTCAGTGCCCACGAGAACCGGGAGCTGTTCAATACTCTGTCCCAGTTGCAGCAGCAGCGTGATAATTACCAGCGGGAGTGGAGCCAGCTTCTGCTGGAGCAAAGTGCGCTGAGTGCTCATGGACGGGTAGAGCAGTTGGCTGCTGAACGTTTTGACATGGTTGTACCTGGCAAACAGGACATCGTCCTGGTGCCATTGATGGCGCCACTTGTCGGGGCTCGCTAAACGAACATAACAAACCGTAAGGTGAAGACATTGTCCGATCAGGGAAAGACAGCAACATGGGGCCAGCGACTGGCTGCCGGGCTTGGAGCCTGGCGGTATGGCACCGTGCTGGGTGTGTTTCTCCTGGTGGTCGGTGCCCTGGCCTGGCGTCTGGTCGACCTGCACGTTGTGGATAACGAGTTCCTGCGAAAGCAGGGTGATGTCAGGACTATAAGGGTAGAAAGCATTGATGCCCACCGCGGGGTCGTCACCGACCGTCATGGTGAGTCGCTGGCGGTCAGCACGCCGGTTCAGACGATCTGGGCCAATCCGTCCGAGATCGATGCTGCAGAACCCGGGTTGACGAATGTCGCGCGGTTACTTGGTCTCAATGAGGCCAGGCTGCGGGAGCGCCTGCGGAAATATTCAGAACGGGAGTTTGTCTATCTGCGTCGCAAACTGCAGCCGGAGACCGCAAGGCAGGTGCTTTCCATGGGCATTCCCGGATTGTACAGCCGCCAGGAGTATCGCCGTTATTATCCGGCCGGAGAGGTGACCTCCCATGTTGTCGGTTTTACAAATATTGATGAAAGCGGTCAGGAAGGCATCGAACTGGCCTACAACCAGTGGTTGAGTGGCGAAAGCGGTCGCAAACGTGTGCTCAAGGACAATCGCGGCCGGGTGATCAAGGATCTGACCCTTATTCGTGATGCCAAACCCGGTCGCAACCTGTCTCTCAGCATTGACCTGCGGCTGCAATATCTGGCGTATCGCGAGCTCAAGGCAGTGGTGGGTGCGCACGGTGCCAGAGGTGGCACCTTGGTGATGCTGGATGTAGACACCGGCGAAGTGCTGGCCATGGTGAACCAGGGCTCTTATAACCCCAACGACCGCACCCAGCTCAGCCCTGACCGATTGCGAAACAAGGCGATTACCGATCTGTTTGAGCCCGGGTCGACGATGAAGCCGGTTTCCATGGCGGCGGCCCTGGAGTCAGGAAAATTCAAGGCATCAAGCACTATAGACACGGCGCCGGGTTTTCGGCGCTTTGGTCGTTTCACGATTCGTGATCACCGGAATTATGGCGTGATCAGCCTGACTGACGTGATTGCGAAGTCGAGCAACGTGGGTATCAGCAAGATTGCCACCGAGCTGGGTGGAGACACCATAAGAAATCTGTACGCCCGCCTGGGGCTGGGGCAACCCACGGGGATTGGCTTTCCCGGAGAGGCGGTTGGCGTGTTGCCTGCGCCACCGAAATGGAGGCCAGTTGAAGAGGCAACCCTGTCTTATGGCTACGGCATGAGCGTCAACGCTCTTCAATTAGCGCAGGCTTACATGGTGCTGGCCAATGGTGGTATTCGCTACCCGTTAAGCCTGTTGAAAACTGAGGAACGGCCGGTCGGGGAACGAGTTCTTTCTGAGGACGTCTCATTTCAGATCAGGGAAATGTTGCGGGAAGTGGTGGAAAACGGTACCGGAAAACGCGCTCAGCCGGGCTTTTACTCCGCCGGGGGCAAAACCGGAACCGTTCACCTGGTCGGCAAGGGTGGATATGAAGACAGTCAGTACAAGGCAATATTTGCCGGTATGGCTCCAATCGACAATCCGAGAATTGTCACAGTGGTGGCTGTTGATGCTCCCCAGTCTGGAGAATATTACGGTGGCGAAGTTGCGGCACCGGTATTTGCCAGGGTGATGGGAGACGCGTTACGGCTGCTGAACGTAAAGCCGGAACTGGAGCTTGGCGAGGCGAAAGAGCCGCGTCGGGCTTCCGGGGAGCGGGGTTAGGGTTATGTGTATTACATCGCTCAGCACATTGTTGCAGGGGATAGCACCAGTGCCATCGGTGTTTGATGTCACAATTCACGGCCTGAAAACCGACAGCCGGGAGGTCAGAGCCGGCGATGCGTTTATTGCTCTGGCTGGCGCCCGAACGCCCGCGGACCATTACATAGAGCATGCCATCGGCGCTGGCGCCACCGTTATCCTGCTTGAGACAACACAAGCAGACGAAGAGTGCCACGAACATGAAGGTGTGCTGATTGTACCGGTGACAGATTTGCGGCCCCAACTCGGTAAGATCGCAGACCGGTTCTTCGAACACCCATCCCAGCGATTGCGGCTGATAGGCGTGACCGGCACCAATGGCAAAACTTCGGTCAGTCACTACATAGCGACGCTGTTGCAGGAAACCGGCACCCCCTGTGGGGTGATAGGCACAGTTGGTTACGGCATGCCCGGTTCACTGCAGCAGGGGTCGCACACGACACCGGATGTTGTTCAGGTCAATCGCGTTCTGTCGAAGATTATTGCCCAGGGTGGGCGCGCAGCGGCGATGGAGGTGTCTTCTCACGCTCTGGACCAGGGGCGCATTGATAACCTGACGATGACTGGAGCGGTGTTTACCAACCTCACCAGGGATCATCTTGATTATCATGGATCCATGGAGGCCTATGGTGCTGCAAAAGCGCGCCTGTTCGAGCGTGAGGAATTGCATTTCGCCGTGGTCAACTTTGATGACCCATTCGGCCGGCAGTTGTATGAACAGCTTGAGGGCAAGTGCGACCGTGTCCGTTACAGTCTGCACGAAGCCCAGACTGAGCTCTGGCTGACAGAGTTCTCGCCGTCCATTGACGGGTTTCATGCCAGTGTCGACGGTTTATGGGGCCGATTCACGATTTCTGCGCCGGTACTGGGCAGCTTCAATGTCAGCAACATTCTGGCGGCCATGGCAGCAGTTCTCAGCCTCGGTGTTCCGGTGGAGCGGGTGCAGCGCGCGGTCGAGCGCCTGTCACCGCCACCGGGGCGACTGGAGCCATTTGCCGGCGCAAACGGTGTCCGTGTGGTTGTGGATTACGCCCATACTCCCGATGCCCTGAACAGCGCCCTGGCAGCATTGCGCCCTCACGTGAGTGGCCGCCTGTTCTGTGTCTTCGGCTGCGGTGGGGACCGCGACACCGGCAAGCGCCCGGAGATGGCGCGGGAAGCGGAACAGGCAGCCGACGTGGTTATCGTGACGGATGACAATCCCCGCAACGAGGCCCCGGACATTATTACGGCGGATATCGTGGCCGGGTTCGTTCACCCGGACCGGGTTGCAGTTATCCACGATCGCGCCGAGGCCATTCGTCAGGCTATTCACTCAGCGGTGGAAGGGGACATTGTTCTGATTGCCGGTAAGGGACATGAAGCCTGGCAGGAAATGGCCGGGCAGCGGATTCCGTTCAGCGATGCCGAGCAGGTAAGGCACGCGCTGTCACTGAACGGAGGTGTCGCATGATGCAGGCGTTTGCCTTGACCGAGGCATTGAACTGGGTTGGCGGCACAGGAGCTGGAGGCAGTCTTGAAGGGTTGGTGTTCCGTGGCGTCTCCACCGATACGCGGAAAATAGCCCGGGGCGACCTGTTTGTAGCGCTGAGGGGTGAGCACTTTGATGGGCATGACTATCTGGATGTTGCCGAAAAGGCAGGCGCCGTGGCTGCAGTGGTGGATAAGGCAAGCCCGGATCTGGCGCTTCCGCAGATCCTGGTGCCAGACACTGTAGAAGCGCTGGCAAAACTGGCGGCGGGGAATCGTAACGCCAGTCCGGCGCGGTTTGTAGCCATTACCGGCAGCAGTGGCAAAACCACAGTGCGGGAAATGGTTGCCGCAATTCTCTCGCGTGTTGGCAACACCCTGGCTACCGAAGGCAACCTCAATAACCATATCGGTGTTCCCCTGACTCTGTTCCGACTCGCTCCCGAACATGAGTTCGGGGCTATTGAGCTTGGTGCCAGCGGACTGAATGAGATTTCTCACACAGTAAACATCGTGCGCCCGGATGTATCAATGCTTACCAATGCGGGGCAGGCCCATCTTGAGGGTTTCGGTGGCTACGACAATATCGTACTTGCCAAGGGTGAAATCATCGATGGTGTCGTCGAATCGGGCCTCGTCGTGCTGAACCGGGATGACCCTGCGTTTGAGCAATGGCAACGGCGAGCCGGTGAGCGCCGGGTTGTTGGTGTCAGCATGAAGGCCAGTGCCGGTGGAGACTATTTTTCCGAAGCTTTCCGCGATGACGGCACTTCGCAGAATTTCCGCGCCTGTGGCCCTGACGGCTGGTTCTGTGATGTGAGTCTGCCGTTGCACGGTGAACACAATATAACCAATGCATTGCTGGCGCTTGCAGCAGCGCGTGAACTGGGTGCCAGCGACGAAGCGGTCCAGCAAGGGCTGGCGTCAGTGCAACCGGTAAAGGGTCGCCTGCAGATTCTTGAGCTGTCGCCCGGGTTAACGATCATCGACGACAGCTACAACGCCAACCCTTCGTCGATAAAGGCAGCACTCGGTGTGTTGGCATCGCGTCCCGGCAATCGTGTTGTGGTGCTGGGAGCCATGGCGGAGCTGGGGCCGGATAGCCTGGCGCTGCATCGTGAGGTGGGTGAGTTTGCCAAAGCCCTGGGCGTCGAGCGCTTGCTGGTCGTGGGTAATGGTTGTGAAGGGTACGTTGAAGGGTTCGGAGATGCCGCTGAGGTGTGTGCGACCCATGACGACGCGGTGCGTCGTCTGTTGGAGGGGCCTGCCGATTCGCAGACGGTGCTGGTCAAGGGTTCTCGCAGTTCCGCCATGGATAGCGTGGTGGAGGGAATAAAAGAAAAGGTGGGTAACACATGCTGCTCTGGCTGACAGAGGCTCTTTCACATTACTTCTCAGCGCTGACGGTTTTCCAGTACCTGACAGTACGGGGGATTTTCGGGGTGCTGACCGCATTGCTGATTTCCCTGCTCATTGGGCCGTTCATGATTCGCAAACTGAGCCAGTACCAGATTGGTCAGGCGGTGCGTGATGACGGACCTCAGACACATCTGAGTAAAGCAGGTACGCCAACCATGGGCGGTGCGCTTATTCTGGTGGCTGTGGCCGTCAGCTCCCTGCTTTGGGCCGACCTGAGCAACCGCTACGTCTGGGTTGCGATTCTGGTTACGTTGTTATTCGGTGCCATCGGCTGGGTCGATGATTATCGCAAGGTGGTTGAGCGCAATCCCCGCGGTTTGCCGGGCCGCTGGAAATATTTCTGGCAGTCGGTGATTGGTGCCACAGCAGCCGTGGCACTATTCATGAGTTCCTCGCTGCCCCAGGAGACCTCGCTTTATGTGCCCTTCCTGAAGGATGTGTCGCTGACGCTGGGACCGGTTCTGTTCATCCTGCTGAGTTATTTTGTGATTGTTGGTAGCAGTAACGCGGTCAACCTCACCGACGGACTTGATGGCCTCGCGATTATGCCAACGGTGATGGTTGCCGCGGCCCTGGGCATCTTTGCTTATGTCTCCGGCCATGCGCAGTTTGCCGACTATCTATTGATACCCCACCTGCCGGGCACCGGCGAACTGATCGTTTTCTGCGGTGCATTGGTGGGCGCGGGGCTGGGTTTCCTGTGGTTCAACACCTATCCCGCTCAGGTATTCATGGGGGATGTGGGTGCCCTGGCCCTTGGCGCAGCGTTGGGCGTTGTGGCAGTCATCGTCCGGCAGGAAATTGTGCTTTTTATCATGGGTGGTGTGTTCGTGATGGAGACCATCTCGGTGATTCTGCAGGTGGCGTCTTTCAGGCTGACCGGCCGGCGGATATTCCGCATGGCGCCATTGCACCACCATTTTGAACTGAAAGGCTGGCCCGAGCCGCGCGTAATTGTGCGCTTCTGGGTCGTTACCGTTGTACTTGTACTGGTTGGCCTTGCCAGCCTGAAACTGAGATAGGGAAGCAGAGCACCATGGGTGTCATCGTTTCAGATCGTCGTACGCTGGTCGTAGGGCTCGGTCAAACCGGGCTCTCCTGCGTGCGCTATCTGTGCGAAAAAGGCCGCGATGTTGCCGTGGCTGACAGTCGTACTTCGCCTCCCGGCCTGGAGCAACTTACCGCCGGTTGGCCAGGGCTACCCGTGTATCTGGGTGATTTCGATCCAGAGGTATTTGCCGGCTTCAACGAACTGGTAGTCAGCCCCGGTATCAGCATTGCAGAACCTGCTATCCGCCATGCAGCGGAGCAGGGTGCCGTGATCCGTGGTGACATCGATCTGTTTGCAGAAGCGGCGGACGCACCGATCGTTGCCATTACCGGCTCCAACGGCAAAACCACGGTGACTTCCCTGGTGGGGGAAATGGCCAAAGCAGCGGGTCGTCGCGTGGAAGTGGGCGGCAATATCGGTACGCCTGCGTTGGACCTGCTTGGTCGCGGTGCCGATCTCTACGTCCTGGAGCTATCAAGCTTTCAACTTGAGACAACCCGTGAGCTCAATGCCCTGGCTGCGACAGTCCTCAACGTCAGCGATGACCACATGGACCGTTACCCCACCAAGATGGCCTATTTCCAGGCCAAGCAGCGGATTTTCAACGGCTGCAAGAATGCGGTTGTGAACCTGGATGATGCACTGAGTACACCCATGGCGAGGGACAGCCTCCGTTTCCTGTGTTTCGGGTTTCACCGGGTCAACCCGGATACCTTCAGCACCCGGGATGACGATGAGGGAACCTGGATTACTTTCGGCTTCGATAACCTGTTGTTGGCCAATGAGTTGGGCCTGATGGGTCGTCATAACATCAGTAATGTGATGGCTGCGCTGGCACTGGGACATGCGGCGGGACTGCCAATGGCTGTGATGCTGGAGACCGCAAGGAATTTCAGGGGGCTGCCGCACCGCTGCGAGTTCATCCGTCGGGTTGATGACGTGGATTACATCAATGACTCCAAGGGTACCAACGTGGGTGCGACTGTGGCCGCCATCGAAAGCCTGGTACCAGCCGACGGGAAAGTCGTTCTTATCGCCGGTGGCGAAGGCAAGGGTGCGGATTTCTCACCGCTGGCAGGGCCGATTTTAGCCCATTGTCGGGCTGCAGTTCTGATTGGCGCCGATGCCGGGCTGATTGCCTCTGCACTCGGTGATCAGGTTGACGTTGTTAACGTCGCCAGCATGGAGGATGCGGTCCACAAGGCAGCAGATCTGGCAGAGCCGGGAGACAGGGTGCTGTTATCTCCGGCCTGTGCCAGTTTCGACATGTTCCGCGATTACAAGGATCGCGGAGACAGTTTTCGTAAACAGGTGGAGGGGCTTTGATGAACGCTGATCTGTCGCTCTCTGGCCATCAAAGCCTGTTCCGCGATCTGCGCCCGTTGCCGTTGCTGATCATCAGCTCTGCGGCACTGTTGGTGATGGGCATTGTCATGATTTCATCCGCATCCATGGACATGGCAGCGGAAACCATGGGTAACAGTTACCACTATGTGATCCGGCAGCTTATCTTTGCCGGCATCGGTTGTGTGTTCGCTCTGATTGCGGTCAATGTTCCGATCTCCTGGTGGGAGCGCAGTGGCTGGCTGCTGCTGGGAATCGGGCTGCTATCTCTTTTGCTGGTTCTGACGCCACTGGGGCGCACGGTTAATGGCTCCACCCGCTGGATCTCCTTCGGCCTCTTTAATGTTCAGGTTTCAGAGATCGCAAAACTGTGCCTGATTGCCTATCTGGCAGGGTACGTGGTTCGTCGGCGGGAAGAGCTTCTGAATACCTGGGCAGGGTTTCTCAAGCCCCTTGGTGTTCTTGGTATTGCGTCTGTTCTTCTGGTTATCGAACCTGATTTCGGGGCCACGGTAGTACTCTTGGCAGCGGCTGCCGGCATGATCTTTCTGAGTGGGGTTCGCCTGAGCCGCTTTATGCCTCTGATTGGTGTGCTGGTCGTCATGGGTGCAGTACTGGTGTTCACACAGCCCTACCGGTTGAAGCGGGTTGTCAGTTATCTCGATCCCTGGAAGGACCAGTTTGATACCGGCTACCAGCTCACCCAGTCGTTGATAGCTTTTGGCCGTGGCGAATGGGCCGGAACGGGGCTTGGCAACTCGGTGCAGAAACTGTTTTACCTGCCAGAGGCTCATACCGATTTTATCTTCGCAATCATTGCCGAGGAGTTTGGATTACTCGGGTCGCTTATCGTGCTGGGTCTTTTCACCATTCTGGTGGTCACAGGATTCGTGATTGCCAGAAGGGCAGAAAAGGCTGGGATGCCATTCGCGGCGTGTTTCTCCTATGGCATCACGCTGCTGATCGGTTTGCAGGCCGGTATCAACATGTCCGTCAGTACCGGACTGCTGCCAACCAAGGGCCTGACACTGCCCCTGGTGAGCTATGGCGGTTCGAGCCTGATGATTACCGCGGTCTGTATTGGTGTATTGGCGCGGGTGGAAATGGAGCGTATCGACCGCGAAAAAGTGGCCGGTGACAAAGCCCGTAAGCCGGCGGCCAGGGGAGGTGCGGTTTATGACTGATAAACGGCGCTTTCTGATAATGGCCGGCGGTACCGGTGGCCACGTATTTCCGGCCCTGGCAACAGCAAGGAAGCTTCAGGAAAAGGGCCATGACGTTTTCTGGCTTGGCTCCCGGGGCGGCATGGAGGAGCGGTTGATAAGCGAAACCGACATACCCCTGTCGTTGATCCAGATTTCAGGCCTGCGGGGCAAGGGTCGGCTGGCGTTGTTGATGGCGCCATTCAGACTGATGCGGGCACTGGGTCAGGCTTTTACCGTTGTCCGGGGCATCCGCCCCCACTGCGTGATCGGAATGGGTGGGTTCGTGACTGGTCCCGGTGGTGTCGCAGCCTGGTTGACCAAAGCGCCCCTGGTCATCCATGAGCAGAATGCGATCGCGGGCATGACCAACAGGATTCTGGTGCGCTTTGCCACTACGGTGTTGGAAGCCTTTCCCGGTAGCTTCGGTGCGGATGTGGTTACCCGGTGTACCGGTAACCCGGTGAGGCAGGATCTGGCGGCACTCCCGGAACCGGAACAGCGGATGTCGGGCCGCGCCGGGGCGATCAGAGTGCTGGTGGTGGGAGGCAGCCTTGGTGCACAGGTCTTTAATCGCACGGTGCCCGCAGCCCTGGCGACGATGCCTGAATCCGAGCGCCCGACGGTGCGACACCAGTGTGGCGAGAAGAATGTCGAGGAAGCCCGGGAAGCGTACGGCGAACACAGCGTAGAAGCCTCTGTTGAACCCTTTATCAAAGATATGGCTGAGGCCTATGGCTGGGCGGATATTGTGTTGTGCCGGGCCGGCGCCTTGACGGTTTCAGAGTTGTGCGTTGCTGGTATCGGTGCAGTTCTGGTGCCTTTTCCCCATGCCGTGGACGACCATCAGACCAGGAACGCCCAGCAAATGGTCGAAGCCAAAGGCGCGATTCTGATTCCACAACCAAAGCTGACGGCGGATCTGTTGGCGGAAACCCTAACGGACCTTGGAAAGGATCGCAGCCGGATTATCGATATGGCGAAGGCCGCAAAGATGCTGGCCCGCCCTGATGCAACGGAGAGAGTCGTGAATTACTGTCTGGAGGCCGCCAATGGCTGAGCCCACTAACCCCCCGCTGGTCTATCAGGTGCCTGAGATGCGCCGTATCCGCAACATCCACTTTGTGGGGATTGGCGGTGCAGGCATGAGCGGTATCGCCGAAGTGCTGAAGAACCAGGGCTATGACGTTTCCGGTTCTGATATCCGTGAAGGCGCGGTGACTGATCGCCTGACTGCCATGGGCATCGAGGTTTTCATCGGGCATCGTGAACAGAACAGCGCCAAGGCGGACGTGGTGGTGGTTTCCTCAGCTGTGACGGGAGAAAACCCGGAAGTTACCTCTGCCCGCAGCAGGCGGGTACCGATCGTACCCCGGGCTGAAATGCTGGCGGAGATCATGCGTTATCGCCATGGCATTGCCGTGGCCGGGACCCACGGTAAAACCACGACGACCAGCCTGATCGCCTCAGTTCTGGCCGAAGCAGGCCTGGACCCTACGTTTGTGATCGGCGGCAAGCTTAACAGTGCCGGCACGAATGCACAGTTGGGCGGGTCCCGTTATCTGGTGGCAGAAGCCGATGAAAGTGATGCGTCGTTCCTGCACCTGACTCCGGTGATTTCGGTTGTCACCAATATTGAAGCCGACCATATGGATACCTATGGCGGCGACGTCGGGCGCCTGAAACAGACCTTTGTGGACTTCCTCCATAACCTGCCGTTCTACGGCGTTGCAGTGATGTGCGTGGATGACGATTACGTGCAGGAAATCATTCCCAGAATTTCCCGCGCCATCATTACCTACGGCATCGACAACCCGGAGGCGGATTACCGTGCTGAGAACATTCAGTCCGATGGGCTCCGAACCCGCTTTGTTGTTCGTCGCCCCGGGGGACGAAGTGACCTGGCCGTGGAACTGAAAATGCCCGGGCGTCACAACGTACTCAATGCCCTGGCCTCCATTGCGGTGGCCACGGATGAAGGCGTGGACGATGGCGCTATCTGTCGTGGTCTTGCGGGGTTTGCCGGTGTTGGTCGCCGCTTCCAGGTCTACGGCGATTACAAGACACGCAAGGGCACTATTACGCTGATCGACGACTATGGCCACCATCCCACGGAAGTCGAGGCGGTTATTCGCGCAGCCCATGACGCCTGGCCGGATCGCAGGCTGGTGATGTTGTACCAGCCCCACCGTTATACCCGGACCCGGGATCTTTACGAGGATTTCGTGCGGGTGTTGTCGGAAGTGGATGGTCTGCTGTTGATGGAGGTCTACTCCGCAGGTGAGCCTGCCATTACCGGTGCGGACAGCCGCGCGCTGTGTCGCAGTATTCGCCAGCGCGGCAACGTTGAACCGGTTTTCGTCGAAGACAACGGCGAGATTGAAGCCTTGCTCGCCAATAACCTGCGCGATGGCGACCTGCTGATTACGCAGGGGGCGGGGGATATCGGTGGTGTTGCGGCTCGTCTGGCGGCGGCAGGAGTGATTGCCGATGAGTGAATTGAATAAGGTGGATACCCAGGGCTATCAGGCCGATCCGGCAATGCTGAAAGCATTCGGGCGTGTCGCCGTCTTTATGGGCGGGGACTCTGCTGAGCGAGAGGTTTCTTTGAAAAGCGGCCAGGCGGTGCTGTCTGCCCTGCTGTCCGCGGGTGTCGACGCCTACCCGGTGGATGTTCGTGGCTGCCTGCTCAAAACCGTGGAAGACCCTCAGTTTGACCGGGTATTCATCGCATTGCACGGCCGCGGCGGAGAGGACGGCACCATTCAGGCAATCCTTTCCCAGGCGGGTATTCCCTACACAGGCAGCGAGCTCCTGGCCTCGGCACTGGCCATGGACAAGCTGCGGACCAAATACGTTTTTGAAGGCTGCGGCTTGCCAACACCGAAGTTTCACGCCATGGGCTCGGTGTCCGAAGCCGACAACATTCTCCGGGAGCTGACCCTGCCGCTGAGTGTCAAACCGTCGCGGGAAGGCTCCAGCATCGGTATTCGCAAGGTGGCGAGCCGTCAGGAGTTGGTGGAAGCCTATGAACAGGCAGCGATACTGGATCCGCTGGTTCTGATTGAAGAGTGGGTTGAGGGACCAGAGTTTACGGTCAGCCTTTTGCAGGACCAGGCTTTGCCAGCCATAGGCCTGAGCACGGACCACGTGTTCTATGACTATGACGCCAAGTACCTGGCCGACGACACCCGTTACCAGATTCCTTGCGGGCTTGATCCGGACAGCGAACTGAAACTGCAACACCTGGCACTGGAAGCGTTCAGGGTTCTGGGCTGCCGCACCTGGGGGCGGGTCGACATCATGCAGGACCGGAAGGGTGACTTCTGGTTGCTGGAAGTTAACACAGTTCCGGGAATGACGGATCACAGCCTGGTACCCATGTCCGCCAAAGCGGCGGGAATCAGTTTCGAAGAGCTGGTGGTGCGGATTCTTACCGACACACTGGAGGCTGGCGATGCTTGAACGGCTGCTGATCCGGAGTCGGGCGGTCCCGTCTGACCCTCCCAGGCGCAAGGGAGCGACTTCCCTGGGGCCTGAGCGGGACCGGTTTGGTTTGCTGAAAGCGGTTCTGGCTTCTGCGCCCTGGGGACAGGTAATGATGGGCGCGCTCATTGTGCTGCTGGCAGCGATGGTGCCCTGGGGGACCAGCCAGGTGCTCAGTGCCATGGATCGTCAGGTAATGGGTATTGATGTGACCGGAACCCTGGTGGGCGAAAACAGAACGGATCTGGAACGCAGTGCAGGTAAATGGATCGGGCGGAGCTTTTTTGCCACCGACCTATCGGACATCAAGGACAGTCTGGAGCAAAGGCCATGGGTGGAGTCGGCAGCGGTCAAGCGGGTCTGGCCAGACCGGCTACAGGTAGAAGTTCGCGAGAAGAAGCCGCTGGCCTACTGGAACAGCGACCAGCTGGTGAGCCGTAATGGCGAGCTGTTTACCCCGGGCAATCCGGAAGTGGCCGGAAAACTGCCACGTCTTGCCGGGCCGGACGAGCGAGTCAAAGAAGTGATCAGCATGGCACGTGGTATGGCAGATACGCTGTCGGGACATAACCTCGGATTTGCAGGATTGACCCTGGAACAGCGGGGTGCCTGGACACTGACTATGGCCAATGGCATTGAAGTGGTTCTCGGCAGGGATCAGGTGGAGGAGCGCTTCGAACGGTTTATTACGGTTTATCAGGAACGGCTGGCTGCACGTGCGGATGAGGTCAGCCGGGTGGATGCCCGCTACAGCAATGGCGTAGCGGTTCAGTGGAAGCCGGTGGAAACGGCATCCCGGTCAAAATCATAGCAACGCTAAATTCAGACCTACGGTTTGGTGGAATACATGTCATCGGTTGAAACGGAAAACATGATTGTCGGCCTCGATATCGGAACCTCGAAAGTGGTTGCGATTGTCGGCAAGCGAAAAATGGACGGCACCATTGAAGTGGTGGGTATCGGTTCCAACCCGTCCCGCGGGCTCAAGCGTGGTGTGGTGGTCAATATCGAGACCACTGTCCAGGCGATACAGCGTGCGGTGGAGGAAGCGGAGCTGATGGCCGGCTGCCGGATCCATTCGGTGTATGCAGGCATTGCCGGCAGCCACATCAAGAGCCTGAACTCCCATGGCATTGTGGCTATCCGTGACCGTGAGGTTACCCAGGCGGATATCGACCGGGTGATTGATGCGGCGCAGGCCGTGGCTATTCCGGCGGACCAGAAGATTCTCCATATTCTGCCTCAGGAGTTCGTGATTGACAGCCAGGAGGGCATCAAGGAGCCCATGGGCATGTCCGGTGTGCGCCTGGAGGCGAAGGTGCATCTGGTGACCTGTGCGGTAAACGCTGCCCAGAACATCGAGAAGTGTGTGAAACGCTGTGGCTTGGAAGTGGATGACATCATCCTTGAGCAACTGGCATCCAGCCACGCCATCCTCACCGAGGATGAGAAAGAGCTGGGTGTGTGCGTGGTCGATATTGGTGGCGGCACGACGGATATTGCGGTATTCACCGGCGGCGCTATACGCCATACGGCGGTAATACCCATTGCCGGTGATCAGGTTACCAACGACATTGCCATGGCGCTGCGCACACCGACCCAGAATGCCGAGGAAATCAAGATCAAGTATGCCTGTGCCCTGACGCAGCTGGCCGGGGCGGATGAAACCATCAAGGTGCCCAGCGTGGGCGACCGGGCGCCGCGGGATCTCTCCCGCCAGGCCCTCGCCGAGGTGGTGGAACCCCGCTACGAAGAGCTGTTCACCCTGGTGCAGTCAGAACTGCGCCGTTCGGGATTTGAAGACATGATCCCGGCCGGCATTGTGATTACCGGCGGTTCCTCAACCATGGAAGGCGTGGTGGAACTGGCCGAGGAGATCTTCCACATGCCGGTAAGGCTGGCCTGTCCGCAGGCGGTTTCCGGCATGACGGAAGTGGTCAATAACCCAATCTACGCCACGGGCGTGGGGTTGTTGATTCATGGCTTCCGCCAGATGGACTTGGGGCGGGCGCCCGCGCTTAAGGGTGAAGATGCACCCACGCTGTTTGAGCGTATGAAAGCCTGGTTCACCGGTCATTTCTGACGGCGGGCCGGGAGAAGAATTACACGAAGGTATCTCGAAAATCATAATCTCGAAAAATCAGTCTGGAAAAGGCTGATAAACAGCACGAAGGAGTAGGGGAATGTTTGAACTCGTCGATAATGTCCAGCAGAACGCTGTCATTAAAGTAGTGGGTGTTGGCGGTGGTGGCGGCAATGCCGTACGTCACATGCTCAACAGTGATATCGAAGGTGTGGAGTTTATCTGCGCCAATACCGACGCCCAGGCCCTGACGGACCTGGACGCACGACAGATCATCCAGCTTGGCGGCAATATCACCAAGGGCCTGGGTGCCGGAGCCAATCCGGAAGTGGGACGCCAGTCCGCCCTGGAAGACCGCGATCGCATCGCTGAGGCCCTGAAAGGTGCCGATATGGTGTTCATTACCGCCGGTATGGGTGGCGGAACCGGTACCGGTGCGGCTCCTGTAGTCGCAGAAGTGGCCCGTGAACTGGGCATTCTGACCGTTGCTGTTGTCACCAAGCCGTTCATGTTTGAAGGCGGCAAGCGCATGAGCGTGGCAGACGAGGGGCTCAAGGAACTTGAAGAAACGGTCGACTCCCTGATCACCATTCCCAACGAGAAGCTGTTGGCGGTGATGGGCAAGAAGACCAGCCTGCTCGACGCTTTTGCGTCGGCGAACGACGTTTTGCTGGGTGCGGTCCAGGGCATCGCCGACCTGATTACCCGCAACGGCATGATCAACGTCGACTTTGCCGACGTGAAAACCGTCATGTCGGAAATGGGCAACGCGATGATGGGTACCGCACGTGCCACTGGTGAGAACCGGGCCCGCGAAGCCGCTGAAGCCGCTATACGCAGCCCGCTGCTGGAAGATATCAACCTGCAGGGCGCCAAGGGTATCCTGGTCAACATCACCGCGGGTATGGACCTCAACCTGGGCGAATTCTCCGAGGTTGGCGATATTGTGCGCGAATTTGCATCCGATTCCGCCACGGTCGTCGTAGGTACGGTCATCGATCCGGAAATGACCGACGAACTCAAGGTAACGGTGGTTGCAACCGGCCTGGGTGGCGATCGCGAAAAACCCACCAAGGTAGTGGACAACACCCGCAGCCTTGACGGCACAACGGATTACAACCAACTTGATCGACCGGCAGTGCTGCGACGCAGGGCGGTAGCCCATGGCAATGTGGCGATTGATCAGAGCAAGGATCGCGAAGAGCAGGGAGTCGACTATCTCGATATTCCCGCATTCCTTCGTCGTCAGGCTGACTGATAATCTGTTACACGGGCGTTCAAATGTGGAACCATTTTCGCTGATTGACGTGTGCTGATTACCAGTCCGGCCATGCGCCGGCAAGCCAGTCGCGGAATTACGAAGCGTTACGATTGGTTAAATGGTATTCAGTTTTACTTTCTGGTATTCTCCGGGCAGATTTTTGCCTCGACTATATCGCATTTATGTGACGGAAATATGTACCGATGATCAGACAACGGACACTCAAAAACACCATCCGCGCCACTGGTGTCGGCCTTCACTCAGGTGAAAAGGTTTACCTGACCCTGAAGCCGGCACCCGTGGACTCGGGCATCGTTTTCCGCCGTACCGATCTCGACCCTGTGGTCGACATCCGTGCCTGTGCGGAAAACGTCGGTGAGACCATGCTTTCCACGACACTGCTTAAAGACGGTGTCCGGGTTGCAACAGTAGAGCATTTGTTGTCAGCCATGGCTGGTCTCGGGATTGATAACTGCTTCGTCGAACTGAGCGCGGCGGAAGTGCCCATCATGGACGGTTCTGCCGGTCCTTTTGTGTTTCTTCTGCAATCTGCCGGCATTGCCGAGCAGGACGCGGCTAAGCGATTCATCCGCATCAAGCGTGAAGTAACGGTTGAAGAAGGTGACAAAAAAGCGACCCTGCTGCCATTCGAAGGCTTCAAGGTCAGTTTTGGCATCGACTTCGATCACCCTGTATTCAAGGGGCGCGCCCAGACTGCAACCGTTGACTTCTCCAGCACGTCTTTCGTGAAAGAAGTCAGCCGCGCACGGACTTTCGGGTTCATGCGTGACATTGAAAAGCTGCGCGCCATGAACCTGGCGCTGGGCGGAAGTGTGGATAACGCTATCGTTGTTGATGACTACAAAATTCTCAACGAAGACGGGCTGCGCTACGACGATGAATTCGTCAAGCACAAGCTGCTGGATGCCATCGGTGACCTCTACCAGTTGGGCAATAGTCTGATTGGCGAGTTCCGCGGTATCAAATCCGGCCATGACCTGAACAACAAGCTGCTGCGTAAGCTCAGGGCGGAAGAGGATGCCTGGGAAGTGGTGACCTTCGATGATGAGGCCGCTGCTCCGATATCCTATATGAAACCCGTGCTGGCGGCGGGCTGAGGCAGGACGCCTTAATCCCGGACGTGGCTTGCGAGTTTTTCGAGAACCTCGCGCAATTGTTTGTCCTTCGTGTGCCCGGCTTCCTCTTTGAGGAGCCGGGCATTTTCGTTACTAAGGGGTGTCATCCTGTTTTCTGGCCGCTCGCTGAACCTTGGCGGGACAACCTTCACTTTCAGTTTCCAGACAAAACGGAAAAGTTCCTGCTTGCGCAGTTGCTCCATGATCTCTTGCTGACGAAACCGGATCTGGCTGGCGGTCGTGGCTGTTGCGGCGGACAGTATCAGTTCACCTTCCTTGCAGCTGACAAAGCGGGTGCCCTTGGCAAGGCTCTCAGGCAGTGCCGTTAAAACCATCTGTTCGGCCCGGGCATGATGTTGGGCCTTTGCCATCAGATCCCGCAATGCCGAGGCTCTGGAGAAACTGTCCGGGGTCAATTCGAGGTCGGTTTTCTTTTTCATGGCAGTCAGTAACTCTCGACGACAACAGTAACAATTGGTTACACTTCGGCACGGTTAATAGGCAGAGCCTGTATTACACTCGTTTTACATTGCTTGATGCGTGTATGTCTACGAGTGGCTGCCATTTTATTGATTGTAGTCGTTGCGATGGATGACGCGACCGATTTCAGGCGCGGTCAGAACATTCGGGATGCAACACTACAGGATCAGGTGGCATCCCCATGAAACCAGAAGACGATATGAATATTATCCTCGTTGGCAAACGCCATGGGAAATCCCGTTCAGTTTCGATAAATGCTCCGGTTGCAGCTGGCCTGGCCTTTCTCGTAATCGCACTGCTGGCGCTGGCAGGCTGGTCCGGTTATCAGGTGGCCATCGGGCAGGTCGAAGCGACCGAACCCGAAGAGTCGGAGCTGGTGGCCGAATGGCGTTCAAAGCTGACTGAACAGAAAGAAGAACTCGCGCAGCTGGAGCAGAACGTAATGCAGCAGGTGGATGCCCTTACACTTCGTCTCGGCGAAATGCAGGGGCGTTTGCTTCGTCTTGATGCTCTCGGGCAGCGCTTTGTTGAGTCCGGTCTTGTGGCCAGCGATGAGTTTGACTTTGATCAGCCGGCGGCGGTAGGTGGTCCCGAAGACAGTCTGGATGGCGACTCCTACACGGCTCCGGAGCTCACCGCCATGATTGATCAGCTGGCAAAGCGTATTGAAGACCGTGAGCAACAGCTCCGCATGTTGGACATGGTCACCTCCCGCCAGAAACTGGAAGACGAGCTCTTCGTTCAGGGCCGCCCGATTACCTGGGGGTGGCTGTCATCCAAGTATGGCTATCGATCCGACCCTTTTACCGGTAAACGTACCTGGCATGCCGGAGTGGATCTGGCCGGTAAGGAAGGCAGCGATATCATTTCAGTTGCCGGCGGCGTGGTTACCTATGCCGATGAACGGTATGGTTATGGCAACCTGGTGGAAGTTGATCATGGTGATGGCCTGCTGACCCGTTACGCCCATGCCAAGACGATCAAGGTTAACGTGGGGGACGTCGTCCAGAAGGGCCAGGTCCTGGCGCTGATGGGGAGTACGGGTCGTTCCACTGGCCCTCATGTGCATTTTGAGGTCATTCGAAACGGCAAGTCCGAGAACCCGGAAACCTATATCAAGCGAGCCAGCCGCTAAGCGGTTTGTCAGGTGCCAGAACCGGCGCCTGACTCCCTCCAGTTGGCCCCCGGCCGGCACCCTTTTTTCAATCTTTTCAGCGTTGTGACAGGCTTCTGTGAGGCCTGACTTTTGTACTGCTGCGAAATAAGGTTAGAATGCCGGCTTCCTCCGTTTAATCAAAGAAGCAGTGGTCTATGTTCACAAAGCTTGCAACCAAGATGTTCGGCAGTAAGAACGCCAGAGAAATCAAGCGAATGCGCAAAACCGTGTCGCGCATTAATGAACTTGAAGAGCAGTATGGCAATTTGTCGGACACCGAGTTGCAGGGCAAGACTGCGGAATTCCGCCGTCGCTATGAAGAAGGCGAAAGCCTCGACGCACTGCTTCCGGAAGCCTTTGCCACCACCCGGGAAGCCAGCCGGCGGGTAATGGGCATGCGCCACTATGATGTGCAGATGGTCGGCGGTGTTACGCTGCACGAGGGTCGGATTTCCGAGATGAAAACCGGTGAAGGTAAAACCCTTGTGGCGACATTGGCGGTTTACCTGAATGCACTGACCGGAAAAGGTGTTCACCTGGTGACGGTGAACGACTATCTGGCTCGCCGGGACGCCGAGTGGATGGGTAAACTGTATCGTTTTCTCGGGCTCCAGGTGGGCGTGGTAGCCGCCGGACAGCCACAGGAAGAAAAGCGGGCTGCCTATCAGGCCGACATTACCTACGGTACCAACAACGAGTTCGGCTTCGATTATCTGCGCGATAACATGGCCTTCAGCACTGAAGACAAAGTGCAGCGCGGGTTGCACTTCGCCATCGTGGACGAAGTGGACTCCATCCTGATAGATGAGGCCCGTACACCTCTGATCATATCGGGTGCAGCGGAAGACAGCTCGAAACTTTACCTGGCCATCAACGAACTGGTGCCAAGACTGGAGCAGGGCGAAGTCAGCGAAGAGGAAGCTGAACCAAGCGGCGACTTCACCATCGATGAGAAATCCCGTCAGGTGGAGCTGACCGAAAGCGGTCATGAAAGGGTGGAAGAACTGTTACTCGAGCGGGGCCTCCTGAAGGAAGGCGAGAGTCTTTATTCCGCTGCCAATCTCAGCCTGTTGCACCACATCCATTCAGCCCTCAGGGCGCACCACCTGTTCCAGAAAGACGTGGACTATATCGTTCAGGGTGACCAGGTGGTTATCGTGGATGAGCATACCGGCCGCACCATGCCGGGCCGCCGCTGGAGTGAAGGTTTGCACCAGGCGATCGAGGCCAAGGAAGGTGTCCGTATCCAGGCTGAAAGCCAGACTCTGGCCTCCACCACCTTCCAGAACTATTTCCGTCTTTACGAAAAACTCGCGGGCATGACGGGTACCGCTGATACGGAAGCCTTCGAATTCCGCCAGATTTACGGTCTGGATGTTGTGGTGATTCCGCCCAATAAACCGATTCAGCGGACCGACTATAACGACCTGATTTACCTGACCCAGGACGAAAAGTTCCACGCCATCATTGATGAGATCAAGGACGTAACAACGGAAGGCAGGCCAATTCTCGTGGGTACGGCCTCTATCGAGGCATCCGAGCTCTTGTCCATGCTACTCAAGAAGGCGCGGATTGATCACAAGATCCTCAACGCCAAACAACACGAAAGCGAAGCCCAGATCATTGCCCAGGCCGGTCGCCCGGGTGCGGTCACCATTGCCACCAACATGGCGGGCCGTGGTACCGACATCGTGCTGGGTGGCAACTGGGAATTTGAAGTGGCGGGTATGGAAAACCCCACCGAGGAAGAAGTTGCCCGTATCAAGGCCGAGTGGACCGAGCGTCACAATCAGGTGCTGGAGGCCGGTGGTCTGCACATCATCGGTACCGAGCGGCATGAGTCCCGACGTATCGACAATCAGCTTCGTGGTCGCGCCGGTCGTCAGGGCGATCCGGGCTCGTCACGTTTCTTCCTGTCCCTGGAAGACAACCTGATGCGGATCTTCGCTCCGGATCGGGTGAAGAGCCTGATGCAGGCCATGGGCATGAAGAAAGGGGAGGCCATCGAACACCGCATGGTCACCAACGCGATCGAGAAGTCCCAGCGCAAGGTGGAAGGCCGCAACTTTGACATGCGGAAAACCCTGCTGGAGTACGATGACGTTGCCAATGACCAGCGCACGGTCATTTACGACCAGCGTAACGAGGTGATGTCCTCGGAGGACATATCCGACATGGTCAAGACCATCCGCGAGGACGTGGTCGACTCGTTGATCAGCGAATTTATCCCACCGCAAAGCATGCCTGAGCAGTGGGATGTGCCAGGACTTGAAAGCCAGCTGCAGTCCGAATTGGCTATTAATCTTCCCGTTCAGAAGTGGCTGGATGAAGACAGCAAACTGTTCGAGGAAAATCTCCGGCAGCGGATTCTGGACGAGATTGTCGCGGCCTATGAGGCCAAGGAAGAGATCGCCGGTTCCGAACCGATGCGCAAGTTCGAGAAACAGGTATTCCTCCAGGTACTCGATACCTTGTGGAAGGAGCATCTGTCGAACATGGATCATCTGCGCCGTGGTATTCACCTGCGTGGTTATGCCCAGAAGAACCCGAAGCAGGAGTACAAGCGCGAGGCGTTCAACCTGTTTGAAAGCATGCTGGAAACCATGAAGCGCGATGTGGTGCGGGTGCTTTCACACGTTCGCGTGCAGAGCCGTGAAGAAATGGAAGAAGTGGAGCGTCGCCGCAAGGAGGAGTTGGAGCGAGAACTTGCCCAGGCTCGCCTGCGTCATGACGAAACCAGTGCCACTGGTCAGAAGCAGGACGACAGTGCCGGCGCTACCGGCGCGCAGCCCCAGGGCACGCCGGAAACGTTCGTTCGACAGGACCGGAAAGTGGGCCGCAACGAGCCTTGTCCGTGTGGGTCTGGCAAGAAATACAAGCAGTGTTGCGGAAAGGTCAGCTGATTTACGGTACTGGCCAGTAGAATAACGACCCGCACCCTGATCCAGTCAGGCTGCGGGTTTTTCGTTTGGTAGCTGTTGATGAAAGGAGAACAAAGATGGCAGTTGGTCCAGGAACCTTGCCGACATTTTTCCCGGTTGCCGGCGTCAAGCTGGGCATCGGTAGTGCGGGCATCAAAAAATCCGGGAAAAAAGATCTGGTGGTCATTGAGTTGGCCGAAGGCAGCCGTGTGGCGGGTATCTTTACCCGAAACCAGTTCTGCGCGGCTCCGGTTCACATCACCCGCGCCCATCTTGCCAGCAGCGCACCACGCTACCTGTTGATTAACACCGGCAATGCCAACGCGGGCACCGGCGAGCAGGGTATGAAAGATGCGCAGGCCTGTTGCCAGGCGCTGGCGGATCATGCCGGTGTGGCTGCTGAGGCCATACTGCCGTTCTCCACCGGCGTTATTGGTGAGCCACTGCCAGTGGACAAGATTGTCGCCGGTCTGCCGCAAACGCTGAAGAATGTTTCCGAGGCCCACTGGGCAGAAGCGGCTTCCGGTATCATGACCACGGATACCCGGCCGAAAGGGGCGACACGTCAGGTCCAGCTGGATGGGCACACGGTCTCGATTTCCGGTATCAGCAAGGGTGCCGGCATGATCCGTCCCAACATGGCAACCATGCTGGGTTTCATCGCCACCGATGCGAAGATTGCCCCGGAATTGTTGTCGTCACTGGCTTCGGAGCTCGGGGAAAAGTCCTTCAACCGGATCACCATCGACGGCGATACCTCCACCAACGATGCCTGCATGCTGATTGCCAGCGGACAATACGATGGGCCGGAGATCACTACCGACAGCCCCTGCCTTCCTGAGCTCAGGGCAGCGTTACAGGAAGTGTTCCTGGAGCTGGCCCATGCGATTGTTCGCGATGGAGAAGGCGCCACCAAGTTTGTGACCATCGAGGTCAGCCGGGCGCGTTCGATTCAGGAGGCCCTGGACGTTGCCTACACCGTTGCCCACTCGCCCCTGGTCAAGACAGCCCTGTTTGCTTCCGACCCCAACTGGGGCCGGATCCTGGCGGCGGTAGGCCGTGCCGGCGTGGACGGGCTCGATCTGAATGCCCTGGAAATCTGGCTGGGGGATGTCTGCCTGGTGCGCAATGGCGGCCGAGCCCTGGATTACAGTGAATCCCGGGGACAGGCCGTGATGGATGGCGAGGAAATAACCATTCACATAGACCTCAGGCGTGGGGATGTCATGGAGCGGGTGTGGACCTGCGATTTCTCCCATGACTACGTCACCATCAATGCCGAGTATCGTACCTGATTATGACCGCTGTTCGGGAAATACACGTGGCGGTGGGCGTTATCCTCCGCAAGGGCAAAGTACTGATTGCCCGTCGTCCGGACCACGTTCACCAGGGTGGACTGCTTGAGTTTCCCGGTGGCAAGGTTGAGGCCGGTGAAACCGTTCAACAGGCCCTGGTCAGGGAGATCCGCGAAGAAACCGGGTTGCGGATTGCCCCGGGCTCCCTCGAGCCTGTTATCGAGGTTCGTCATGACTACGGTGACAAGCGGGTGTTTCTGGATGTCTGGGAAACCTCATCGGCCGAAGGTGACCCTGAAGGCCGCGAAGGGCAGGAGGTGCACTGGCTTGATGTCAGTGAGCTGGTCGATGCCGACTTTCCCGCTGCTAACCGGCCCATCATCCGGGCCCTGCGCCTTCCCCGCCAATACGCCATTACCGGTGGTGCTTCCGGGCCAGGGGCTTATCTCCGGCAGCTGGAGCAGGGACTCCTGGCGGCGAAACCCGGCCTGTGCCTGCTCCGGGCACCGGATTTGAGTGGCAATGCCTACACAGAGCTTGCTGCCCGCTCACTGGACGCCTGCAGCGCCAATGGTGTGAAGCTGATGCTGCACGGTGAGCCATCCCTGCTTGAACGCTTCCCCCAGGCTTGCGGAGTGCACCTTCCGTGGCGTGAAGCCAGGCAGCATCTTGCCCGGCCTGTCCCCGAGGATCATCTGCTGGCGGTTTCCTGTCACAATGAGCACGAAGTTGCCCACGCCTTACGGTTGCAGGCAGATTTCATTACCCTTGGTGCGGTGAAACCTACCGCCTCCCATCCTGGTTCGCCCGGGCTGGGTTGGAACCGATTCCAGGAACTGGTGGCAGACGCCATGGTTCCTGTTTACGCTCTCGGAGGCCTGTCGTTGCCGGACCTTGCTGAAGCTCGCAATGCCGGTGCCCAGGGAATTGCCGGCATCGGTTTCTGGTGGCCAGGCAGCTGATATGGATCAGGCTGCAGAGCGTGTGCCCTCTGGTATGATGGAGACAACTCCACTCACTCGATATCCCCTGGAGAAGTTTGTGAGCAAACTGACGCATCTTGATGAAAAAGGCGCCGCACGGATGGTGGACGTGACGTCCAAGGCGGTCACGGAACGAGAGGCCAGAGCGGAAGCACTGATCAGGATGGCGCCTGAAACCCTTGCAATGATAGTGGAAGGGCAGCATCCCAAGGGTGACGTGTTGGCAGTCGCACGGGTGGCTGGGATTATGGCGGCCAAGAAAACCCACGACCTGATCCCGCTGTGCCACGCACTGAATCTCACATCGGTAAAAGTGGAGCTGACACCGGGTGACGATGGTGCTTCGGTGCATATCGCCACGCTGTGCAAACTTTCGGGGCAGACCGGGGTCGAAATGGAAGCATTGACGGCTGCCAGCGTGGCCGCGCTGACTCTCTATGACATGTGCAAAGCGGTTGATCGCGGCATGGTGGTGGACAATGTTCGCCTGCTGGAGAAAAAGGGCGGCCGCAGTGGCCATTGGTCTGCTTCTGACTCCGCTTCGTAAGAGCTTTATACATCAGCCTTACCGGAGGAATGAGCGTGCAGAGACTACGCCAGGACGGTGGCCACGTGCTAGAATGCGCGGCCCGATTGACTGAACCACGAGGAACCACTGTGGCCGTTCGTTACATCCAGACATGCCGGTTGCCCACCCCTTTCGGCGTTTTCGACATGCACGGTTTCGAGGAACCGGAAACCGGAAAGGAACACGTGGCACTCACGCTGGGTGATCTTGAAAGCTCCGCGCCAATGTTGGCGCGGACGCATTCCGAATGCCTGACCGGTGATGCTCTATACAGCATGCGGTGTGATTGCGGTTATCAGCTTGAGGAAGCGCTGCGCAGCATTGCCCGCGAAGGCCGTGGCATTCTTATGTACCTACGCCAGGAAGGTCGCGGTATTGGCCTGCTGAACAAGATTCGCGCGTACAATCTGCAGGATCAGGGGGCCGACACGGTTGAAGCCAACGAGCAGCTCGGGTTTGCCGCTGATTTGCGGGATTACACCATGTGTCGGGATATGCTGGAGCACCTGGGCATCAGTAGCCTGAGGCTGATGACCAATAATCCCCGTAAGGTGGATGCGCTGACTGAGCTGGGTATTGAAATTGCGGAACGTGTGCCGCTGCACGTGGGGCGAAATCCTCACAATGAGCATTACCTGAACACCAAGCAAAGCAAACTCGGCCACTGGTTCGAGACCCATCAGGACGACGATCCCGCCCTCTGATGCTGCGCTGTTGTCCGCTTACTTTACGGCCTTGAGTGACTGGCTGTACTCCATTCGTTCATGGCGGGTTTCAATAGCGCGTTTGATGCCTTCTGCGTCCAGGCCGCAGGAAGACAGCAGTTCACCGTGCTTGCCATGATCGATAAACGTATCGGGAAGTCCTATCTGCAGCACAGGCTGGCTGACATCGCGACTGTTGAGAAATTCCGTTACTGCACTGCCTGCCCCCCCGGCAATTGCGTTTTCCTCGATCGTCACCAGAAGTTCGTGCTGCTCTGCCAGTGACAGAATCAGTTCTTCATCCAGTGGCTTGACAAAACGCATGTCGGCCACCGTTGCGCCCAGTGCCTCAGCTGCCTCCAACGCCGGAGTTAGCAGTGTGCCGAAGTTCAGGATGGCGATGTCTGAGCCTTGTTTTACCAGGCGCCCCTTGCCGATGGGCAAAGTGGTGAGCTCTTTGACAATCTCTGCGCCGGGGCCGGTTCCTCGGGGGTAGCGGACGGCTGCGGGACCTTCGTACAGCATGCCGGTATGCAGCAACTGACGGGTTTCGTTTTCATCGGATGGTGTCATTACGATCATGTTGGGGACGCAGCGCAGGTAAGTGATATCGAAAGCACCGGCGTGCGTGGGACCGTCTTCGCCCACCAGGCCAGCGCGATCGATGGCAAACAGCACATCGAGATTCTGTATCGCTACATCGTGAATCAGCTGGTCGTAGCCACGTTGCAGGAACGTGGAATAGATGGCCACCACCGGTTTGGCCCCGTCGCAGGCAAGCCCCGCCGCGAGCGTCACCGAATGCTGTTCGGCAATAGCTACATCAAAATACCGATCCGGGAATCGCTGGGAAAACGCCAGCAGGTCGGAGCCCTCACACATGGCGGGAGTAATGCCTACGATTCGCTCGTCTGCTTCTGCGGCGTCACACAGCCATTGCCCAAAGACGTTGGCGTACTTGGGCTTCGATGGCTTGGGTGCAACCGGCTCTGGTTTGCTGGGTGGTACCGGCTCGATCTTGTTAATGGCGTGGTAACCAACCGGGTCTGCTTCTGCAGGGGCGAAACCCTTGCCTTTGGTAGTGACGACATGGAGGAATTGTGGCCCGTCCAGCTCACGGATGTTCTCCAGGGTTTCCACCAGCAGCGGCAGGTCATGACCGTCGATGGGGCCGATGTAGTTGAAGCCCAGCTCTTCAAACAGGGTACCGGGAGAGATCATGCCCTTGAAGTGTTCCTCGGTCTTGCGCGCCAAAGCCATCAGGTGAGGCGCTCCCTGAAGCACTCGCTTGCTGCTGTCGCGAACCTGGTTGTAGGTGCGGCTAGCCAGCAGCTTGGCAAAATAATTCGACAGCCCGCCGACATTGTGGGATATGGACATGTCGTTATCGTTGAGGATAACCAGCATATCGGCATGTAGATGGCCAGCGTGATTCAGCGCCTCAAAAGCCATGCCCGCAGTCATGGCACCGTCGCCGATTACGGCAATGCTCTTGCGGCCTGTGCCCTGCATGCGGGAGGCGATAGCCATACCCAGGGCGGCACTGATCGAGGTGCTGGAGTGGCCCACACCGAAGGTGTCATATTCGCTTTCGGCGCGCTTAGGGAAACCCGCCAGGCCGTCCTTGCGGCGAATGCTGTGCATCCGTTCGCGCCGGCCAGTGAGTATTTTGTGAGGGTAGGCCTGATGTCCGACATCCCATACCAGACGGTCTTCCGGGGTGTTGAACACATAATGCAGCGCGACGGTCAGCTCCAGAACGCCCAGGCCAGCACCAAAGTGCCCTCCGGTCTGCCCAACGGACCACAGCAGGAACGCTCGCAGTTCCCGTGCCACCTGGGTCAGCTGGTCGTCTGCCAGCTCACGCAGCTGCGCGGGTTCATCAATCCTGTCCAGAAGCGGCGTATTGGGCCGTTTTGACGGGATTTCCTTGAAAATATATGTGTCCTGCATCTGCTCGGGTCTTTTCCGGGTGATTCAAAGTGTCACTAGTATTATAGGGGATGAAGGCACCCGGTTTCATACTGATTGGGCCGATCTGGCTTCACCAGTCCTTCATCTTCATTGCCAGTGTGCATGTCAGTGCCGGGATGGTTCAATGGGTGCGCGCCACCACGTAACCCGCCATGTCCCTGAGTATGTCGCCTTCTTCGCCAAACCCGTCCAGGCTTGACAGTGCGGAGTCCAGCAATTGTGACAGGTAGTCCCGGGCGCCAGCGGAGCCAAGCAAAGACGGGTAGGTGGGTTTGGAACGCGCCAGGTCCGAACCCTGGGGCTTGCCGATGACCGTCGTGTCACCTTCAATATCCAGCAGATCATCCTGCACCTGGAAGGCAAGCCCCAGGGTTTGTGAATAAATGGTAAGAGCTGCCAGCTGTTCGCTACTGACATCGGGAGCGGTCAACGCGCCCATCCGCACACTGGCGGCAATCAGGGCTCCGGTTTTGTGGCGGTGCATCCGCTCCAACTGGTCGACGGTCAGGCTCTTGCCGACCGATTCCAGGTCAATGGCCTGGCCGCCCACCATGCCCTGGTGCCCGCTGGCAAAAGCCAGCTCGCGTATCATCGCCAGGCGAACCTGGTTATCCAGCCCCGGTGCTTCTGCCAGCCAGCCGAACGCCATTGTCTGCAGGGCATCACCCGCAAGAATGGCGGTCGCTTCGTCAAAGGCAATATGGGTGGTGGCCCGGCCCCGGCGCAGTTCGTCGTCATCCATGGCGGGCAGGTCATCGTGAATCAACGAGTAGGCATGGACCAGTTCCAGAGCACAGGCCGGAACTGTCGCCTTGTCCTGTGGCTGTCCCACGGCTGACGCAGCCGCCAGGCACAGGGCAGGCCGAATACGTTTGCCGCCTCCCAGCACGCTGTATTGCATGGCCTGTTGGAGGCGGACAGAACCATCGTCTGAAGTGGAAAGCCGGCGCTCCAGCTCTGCGTCGACCCGGTTTCGGCACTGTTCCAGAAACGTCACCAGGCGGGTGTTGGGTGTTGGCATCAGGCGGGTTCGTCCGGGGTGAAAGGTCTCGTTTCCAGCGTGCCATCGCTGTTTTCCACCAGCTGTTCCACTCGCTGCTCCGCTGTCTTGAGCGCCTGCTGGCACTCACGTGTGAGCTTTACGCCGCGCTCGAATGCCGTCAGTGACTGCTCCAGGGACAATTCACCCTGCTCCAGATCACGCACCAGTTTTTCCAGCTCATCCAGGGATTTTTCAAAGTCGGCAATCGACGCCGTGCTTTTCTCACCGGCCATACAGGGCCTCCGGTTGCTTCGCGGAATTTCGCGAATTATACCAAAGCTTCAGGCCGGCCGCTGCCAGCAGAACTCCCTTGCGCCTTCATTTTTGCCCTCAGGGCCCCAGACTTGCTCGGTCACACGGATTTCGCCCCGGGCACTGACGGTTACGATGGTGGTCGCGCGTGTGCCGTAATCGCTGCCGATAATAAACGGTGAAGAGAGGAAGCGTTCGGTTTCGCGGCCCACGCCGGTATCGGGCAATTCATGGTCCGGTGGCGGCGTGGTGTCCTGCAGGCAATCGATAAGATGCTGATGGAGGCCGCCGGTATGATTGGAATCGGCACTCCCAAGCAGGTTGACGACCGAGTTTCTCAGTCTCAGAAGCTTGGGCCAGGGGGTTTGCAGCAGATGATTGCTGAGGCCGTAGGTGCCCCGATGAACGTGGCGCCCTGGATGGGCATCCCGGTTGCTGAAATACCAGCCGTGTCGGGTATTCAGACTGACGAGGTTGAATCCCGAGTAGCGGTTCTTTTGTTCCCTCAGTTGCGGCTCCAGGGTGCTGGCGTCCTCGCCAAGGGCCATCAAAGGAAGCTCGCCGCGGGAGTTCGTGCCCGGTGCCTGGGAGCCTTCTCGCACATTGGTAACAGCGGAAACCTGGCCGTCGGTGTCGACTGAAAGCCAGGTGCCACCGGAAAGCAGGTCGCGACCGGCAAGAACTTCCCGCCCGGCGGTTTCGCTGTGCCACCAGTCCATGGCGGCAGTAGGGCGACGAAAGAATTCATCGCGGTTTGCAGCCACCACCAGAGGGAAGTCGGGGTGTTGCCGCAGTGAGAAAACGATCAGGCACATGAAGCAGGTTCATCCTTCGCGAGTGAATAAAGGCATATCGGTGTGTATCATACCAGCCTGTTTTATTCCCTGCGTGTGGCTGAGTATGACCCTGATTGCGGTAATTGGTCTCTATCTGTTGCTGGGTGCTCTTGCGGGCACCATGGCTGGCCTGTTTGGTATCGGTGGTGGGCTGGTTATTGTGCCGGTTCTGATTTTCAGTTTTGGTCTGCAGGGGGTCAGTAGTGAAATTGCCGCGCATCTGGCTGTGGGAACATCGCTGGCAACCATCGTTTTCACATCGATAAGCTCCATTCGTTCGCACCATCTTCATCAAGCGGTTCGCTGGGAAATTTTCCGTCCCATGACAGCCGGCATAGTTGTTGGGGCGATACTCGGTGCCTGGACGGCATCCATGCTCAGTGGTGACGCGCTGGAACTGATTATTGGTGTGTTTGTCATTCTGGTGGCGCTGAAAATGTTGCTGGAGGTCAATCCCAAACCCGGCCGCGGCGTACCTGGTTCTGCTGCCCTGACAGGCGCTGGCGCCGGAATCGGCTGGGCATCCGCCATTTTCGGTATCGGTGGAGGCACACTGACGGTTCCTTTCCTCAGTTGGTGTAACCTGCGGATGCAGCAGGCTGTAGGTACATCGGCAGCCTGTGGATTGCCCATTGCCGTCGCCGGAGCATTGGCCAACATCGGCACTGGCTGGGGGAATCCTCATCTGCCGGATCTCAGTGTGGGGTTCATCTACCTGCCGGCACTTCTGGGGATTGTCCTGACGAGCGTATTGTTCGCCCGGGTGGGCGCCAATCTGGCTCATCGCCTCGATGCGGCGTTACTTAAAAAAATCTTCGCCATGGTACTGATCGTGGTGGGTATCCGTTTTCTGCTATGACCTGAGGGGTTATTGATGCTCCAGCATCCGCAAATCGATCCGGTGGCCATCTCCATCGGACCATTGAAAGTACACTGGTATGGCCTGACCTACCTGGTCGGGTTTCTCGTGGGCTGGTGGCTGGGACGCATCCGCGCCCGCAAACCCTGGTCGCCGATCACCGAAGTCCAGATGGGTGACATGCTTTTCTACATTGCCCTGGGTGTCATACTCGGAGGCCGTTTTGGTTATGTGATCTTCTACAATTTTGGTGCCTTCATGGCTGACCCATTGATGTTGTTGCGGGTCTGGGAAGGCGGCATGTCCTTCCACGGCGGCCTGTTGGGTGTGATGTTCGCCATGTGGTGGTTTGGCCGCAAGGTGGACAGAACCTTCTGGCAAATCGCGGATTTCGTTGCACCCCTGGTGCCAGTTGGGCTCGGTGCGGGCCGCATCGGCAATTTCATTAACGGCGAACTCTGGGGCAAGCCCACGGACGTGCCCTGGGGCATGGTCTTCCGCACCGCCCCTGATGCACTGGCACGCCATCCGTCACAGCTTTATCAGTTCGCCCTTGAGGGCGTGGTGTTCTTCATTATCCTGTGGTGGTTTTCCTCCAGACCCCGGCCCCGTATGGCGGTGTCCGGCCTTTTCCTGGCGTGCTACGGCGTGTTTCGCTTCCTGGTGGAATTCGTTCGTCAGCCAGATTCCCAGCTGGGTTATCTTGCCTTCGACTGGCTCACCATGGGGCAGGTGTTATCATTCCCGATGATCCTCGCGGGCGCCGCACTGATTGTTTTTGCTTACCGGAGAAACGCTGAATGAAAGCCTATCTCGATTTGATGAAAGACGTGGTGAATAACGGCATGGACCGCGGAGACCGCACCGGGGTTGGCACCCGCTCCGTGTTCGGCCGCCAGATCCGCTTTGACCTGCAGGAAGGCTTCCCTCTGGTAACCACCAAAAAGGTTCACCTGCGCAGTATCATCCAGGAGCTTTTGTGGTTCCTGCAAGGTTCTACGGACAACAATTGGCTGAAAGATCGCAAAGTATCCATCTGGAATGAATGGGCGCTGGAAAATGGCGATCTCGGTCCGATCTACGGCAAACAGTGGCGCAGTTGGCAATGCCCGGATGGCAGTACCGTTGACCAGATCAGCGAGGTAATCGAGCAGATCCGCAACAAACCCAATTCCCGTCGTCTGATTGTCTCCGCCTGGAACCCGGCGGAACTCCCGGACGAATCCATCGGCCCTCAGGACAACGTCCGCCAAGGCCGCATGGCGCTGGCTCCGTGCCATTGCCTGTTCCAGTTCTACGTCGCCGATGGCAAACTTTCATGCCAGCTCTACCAGCGCAGTGCCGACCTGTTCCTGGGTGTTCCATTCAATATCGCGTCCTACGCCTTGCTGACTCACATGATCGCCCAGCAATGTGACCTGGGAGTCGGCGAGTTCGTTCACACCTTCGGTGACTGCCACCTGTACCAGAACCACCTGACCGACGATATTGTCTTCGTGCAATTAAAGCGGGAGCCCCGGCCGTTGCCCAAACTGGTCATCAAGCGGAAGCCTGATTCGATTTTCGAGTACGAGCTGGAGGATTTCGAGTTTGATGGCTATGACCCTTACCCTGGAATTAAGGCACCTATTGCGATTTGACCTCTCGCTTGGACCCGCCCGGGTGGTTTGGAGTCTGCAGGGCAGCGGGTGGGGCTTTCAGAAAAACGCCTCGAGACGTCCGTGTGCGGCTTGGGCTCCGCCATCCATGGCTCCGCACATTTTCTGAAAGCCCCACCCGCTACCCTGCGATCAAATAGTAGAGTTCGATTACCAAGAAGATTTGATCGGCTTGGGGGTATTCACCCTTATTAAAGTCCAGTCAGGAGTCCTGATTAACGGTAATCGTGGATCAGCTCACTGTATTGTCGAATCGCGAGAGGGCGGGAAGACGTGTCCAAAAATGTGCGGAGCCATGGATGGCGGAGCCCAAGCCGCGCATGGATGCCTTGAGGCGTTTTTTGGACACGTCTTCCCGCCCTCTTGCAGCCCCCAAGTCCCGAGGGCTCCGGATCCGGAGCTCCCAAGCAAGAGGATAATCAATCAATGAGAAAAGCCCTGATAGTGGCCATGTCCCTAAACCGGGTCATCGGCCGAAATAACAAGCTGCCGTGGTATCTGCCAGGCGATCTCAAGTACTTCAAGCAGGCCACCATGGGAAAGCCCATTATTATGGGGCGGAAAACCTGGGACTCCATTGGGCGGCCATTGCCCGGGCGTATGAACGTGGTGATTTCCCGGAATCCGGAATGGGAAGCGCCTGCTGGAACGGTGGCAGCACAGTCACTGCAACAAGCGTTGGTCAAAGCCGAAGCTCAGGCTGAAATAGAAGGCGGAGACGAAGTGATGATAATCGGGGGAGGGCAGATCTATTCAGAAGCCTTGCCGATGGTGGACCGGATTTATATCACTCAGGTGCACGCCGAGGTGGAGGGGGACGCATTCTTTCCGGAAGTGAACTGGGATGAGTGGGAAGAAATCGGACGGAAGGATTTCTCCGCGTCCGATAACAATCCCTATGACTACAGCTTCGTAGTCTATCAGCGCCGTGAACGGCCCTGAGAGTTTGAATCAGCCTTGAGCGACTGAATCAGCCCTGACGGGGCGGGCGCTTACCACCCTTGCCAGGGGGCTTTCCCTTCGGGCCGGGGCCGCCCTGGCCCCTGGGGCCTTTCTTGAAGCCAGGCTTATAACCTGGCTTGCCACCCGGGCGACCACCCTTGCGGTCGCGACGTGGCGGCGCGGTTGTTGAAATCTCTGGCAAGGCCTCCGGTTGCTCCAGCGGCAGTGAGCCCGGCTGGGAAGCCTCCAGCCAACAGGCCAGGGCACCGGCCACCATCGCTGTGTCCATCTCATTGCGCTCTGCTATCTCGTCCAGCAGCGCCATGGCCTTGGCCAGTTTCCCGTCTTCCGCAAAGCCCAGCAGCTGGGTTTCGAACTGCTGCTCGCGCATTTTCTTGAGATCGATGGGCGACGGCAGCTGGTAAGGCTGCATTGGCGAGTTGGTAGCACGTTCAAGGGTGCGCAACCAGCTGCGTTCCCTGGGCGTGACCAGCAGGATGGCCTTACCTTCACGACCGGCACGGCCGGTGCGGCCAACCCGGTGAATATAGGCTTCGGTATCGTACGGCACGTCGTAGTTGATGACGTGAGTGATTCGTGGCACGTCCAATCCGCGCGCGGCGACGTCGGTGGCCACGATCATGTCTTTCTTGCCGCGTTTGAGATCCTCGACCGTCTGCTCGCGCTGACGTTGATTGAGATCGCCATTCAGCGGGGCAACGGCGTGTCCGCGGGCGGACAGTTTCTCGGCCAGCAGTGTGGTTTCCGCCTTGGTGCGCACGAAAATGATCGCTGCATCAACCGGTTCCACTTCCAGAATGCGCGTCAGGGCATCCAGTTTGCGTTCGGCGTATACCGGCAGCACGAACTGGGAAATCCGCTCAACCGTGCGGGTTTCGCTCTCGATTTTTACTTCCGTGGCGTCGTTCAGGTAAGTCTTGGCAACCTTCTTTATCTGCGGTGGCATGGTGGCAGAGAACAGCGCACGCTGACAGTCTGCCGGTGTTTTCGCCAGAATGGCTTCGACGTCGTCGATGAAGCCCATACGGAGCATTTCGTCAGCTTCGTCCAGCACCAGTGCCTTCAGATTGTTAAGCTTGAGAGTACCTTTGCGGAGGTGGTCAAGCATACGCCCCGGTGTGCCGACAATGACTTGTGCGCCTCGCTTCAGCCCCTTGATCTGCGGGTGAAAGTCCTGGCCACCGTAAATCGGAAGAACGTGGAAGTTGCGAAACTTGCTGGCATAGGTGGTGAAAGCCTCTGCCACCTGAATCGCCAGTTCCCGCGTGGGTGCCAGCACCAGAATCTGTGGTTCTGTGGATGAGGCATCAATCCGGCTCAGCAGCGGCAGCGCGAAGGCGGCGGTTTTCCCCGTACCGGTCTGGGCAACACCCAGCAGGTGTTTACCGGCCAGCAAGGCCGGGATGGTCTGGGCCTGGATGGGGGTTGGTGTTTCGTAGCCGACGGCGGTCACCGCCTCAAGTACAGCGGGATCCAGGCCGAGTTCGGCAAAAGACAATTCAGACATTAAATTACTCGGAATTCGAAGGGTAAAGCATTGCATTGCAATGCATGTTGTGGCGGGGATTATAACTGGTTTCTTGAATCTTTAACACGTCAAATAAAGAGGGGGCTGTAGGTAGTTGCCGGAGCCAATTGTTGCGTTAGGGGCGCATATTGGGCAAGCTCCTGATTATTCTAGGTAGGATGCTAATGAGGCGGGTTGATGAATTTTGATGAAATGATAAACGAGGTGGTCAAAAACGGGGAAGTTACCATCCCGTCCAACTGGGCCCAGGGGCGCGCCTCCTTTGGAGGAGTGGTTGCCGCGCTGGTGTTTGACCGGATGGCTCATGTAGTTACTCCGGGGCGGCCTATGCGGTCCATGCAGGTGTCGTTCGTGGGTCCGGTAACACCGGATGAGCCTGCCACGGTCGAAGCTGAAATCCTGAGGGAAGGCAAGGCTGTCAGCCAGGTGATGGGCCGCATCGTCCAGAATGGTGAGCCAAAACTGGTCGCATTGGCCAGTTTTGGCGGTGACAGGGATTCCGAGGTGGAGGTGGATGCTTTGCCGGCTCCGGAGGCTAAACCTGTGAGCCAATGCAAAGGATTGGATTACGTCGAGGGAGTTACGCCGGAGTTCATTCAACAGATCGAAATGCGCTGGGCTTTTGGTAATCTGCCGTTCAGTGGCAAAGGTGGCCGGGAGCTGGGCGGCTGGATGCAATTCAGGAAGACTCCGGAAACCTTTTCAGACGCCCACATTATTGCTCTCGTTGATGCGTGGCCGCCCGCTGTTTTGCCCTATGTGAAGCAACGGGTGAAAACCAGTTCCCTGAGTTGGGCGCTTGATATCGTGCATCCCAGGCCATTTTTGGAGCCAGGAGACTGGCTGCTGTACAAGGCGAAGATTGATAAAGCCGGCACAGGATACGGCCACACCCAGGCCGGAATCTGGACCTCACGCGGGGAACTGGTAGCGCTGAGCCGGCAAACGGTAACGGTTTTCGGATAGAAAAATGAGAAATCGGGCTCCATTTCCCGCTATCTGGGGCAAAGGCAATTCCAACGACCAATCATGTCTTTGAAGTGAGGAATCCCTGTGAAGTCAATACAAACGATGAAAGTGCTGGTGGCCAGCGTGATCGCGGTTGTGGTCATGGTGGGGATTGCCCGGTTTTCCTACACGCCGATGATCCCGGAGATGGTTGCGGCACTGGGCCTGAGCAAATCCGTTGT
The DNA here is from genome assembly GCF_023555055.1 of Marinobacter sp. ATCH36. Taxonomy (GTDB): domain Bacteria; phylum Pseudomonadota; class Gammaproteobacteria; order Pseudomonadales; family Oleiphilaceae; genus Marinobacter. The sequence continues at coordinate 620,247 of NZ_JAMJPL010000002.1, read as the reverse complement.
CGGTATGCTGGCAACCGTGAACTACGCGGGCTACCTGGCTGGTGCAGTCCTCATTACCCGAATCAACGATATCGGTCTGAAAGTAAGACTTTACCAGCTTGGGCTGGTCGTCGCCGTGGTTTCAACAGTTCTTATGGGGTACACCACCAACGTGTGGTTGTGGTTCATTCTGCGCTTTATCTCCGGGCTGAGTACCTCAGCAGGTATGTTGCTGGGTGCCGGTCTGCTGATGAGCTGGCTGATCAGGAACAACCAGAAGTCCGAGCTTGGTGTGTTCTTTTCCGGTATCGGGCTCGGGATAGTTCTCACTGCTGTGGTGGCCGAGCTAATCAAGGGTTCGTTCACCTGGGATCAGCAATGGGTGATCTACGGGCTGGTGGCCCTGGTGCTGCTGGTTCCTGCGTGGCACTGGATGCCGGATTACCGGGCCTGTGCATTGCCCAGAACGGGGGCGGACAGAGGCGGCGCCGAGCGGAGCCAATTCATACGTATATTGCAACTGGCGTATTTCTGCGCGGGCGTCGGTTATGTTGTCACGGCCACCTTCCTGGTGGCGATCGCAGAATCCATGCCCGAGCTCCGTGGTCAGGGCTGGCTGGTGTGGCTGATTGCTGGCCTTGCTGCAACTCCTGCCTGCTGGCTGTGGGATGTGTTCTCCCGGCGTTGGGGGCAGTGGCTGGCACTCTACCTGGCCTACGCCCTTAACTCCGTGAGCATCCTCATGCTGATCGTGAATACCAGCCTGGCCAGTGTGATGCTCAGTTCCGTGATTTATGGCGCCAGCTTTATCGGTATTGTCAGTATGATGCTGGCGATGGTGGGGCGCGTTTTCCCTGAAAACCCCTCACGGCCGATGAGCCGTTTGACCTTCAGCTACGGCATAGCCCAGATGTTGGCGCCCGCCGTGGTGGGTTATCTGGCTGATGTAGAGGGTAACTATACCAACGGCCTCTGGCTGACGTTGGTGGTTATGGCGCTTGGTGTCGTGATCCTGCATCTGGCAAGGCGGGTTCAGCAGCAAAATGCACAAAGCCCCGCCTGAGCACTATTCTAGAGAGTTTCCGGTTCCATCGTCGGATCAGTCTGGATGTTGGTGTCCCTCAAACCACCAAAACGCTTGTAGAATTTCTCGCCAGGGCCGGGGAGGGGGCCCGAAGCATTCTCCAGAGTCTCGTCCAGCCACTGCTCAGCTCGCACATAGATTTGACGGTAAAGGTTGCGGCAAAGTTGCTTGGCGCTGCGACCTTCCCAGTCACCCGGTAACAGTTCATCGGGTAGTAAAGGGTCACGAAGCAGTATCTTGCGATACTCGTGGATCAGCAGGATGCGCAGAAGCAGGCATTCCTCCGGGCTGAGAGTGTCTTCAGACTGAAGTTCTCGCCACAGAGGGCGGAACTGCTTCAGAAAACGCCTGTAGCGACCCCCGAGTTCATCCAGGTTCCAGCTTTCGCGAACCTGGAGGCGAAGTGCTCTGGGGCTCTTTTGTTCCATGGGTATGGTCTGCATCACGATGGTGTCCTCCAGAGCGCCCCATTCCTGCAGCATGGGAATCAGTTCGCTGCGGGTAAATCTCGGGTGCTCCATCAGTCCCGGCGCCATGCTGCCAAAGCTGAGCCACTTCAGCTCTTCCCGGACTTTCTGGCGAAGTTCCGGTGCCAGCTGATTCAGGTAGACAAGGCACCAGCTGCCGCTCCACTCCGCCGTATCGAGATTGTAAACGTGTTGAAATGCCTGTTCGAACCGACGCAAACCAGGGCCGGTCAGGCTGTAATAACTGCAGCGCCCGACCTTTTCAGTTTGTAGCCAGGATTCCTGAACCAGGCGATACACCGAGGTACGCACCAGTCGCTGGCTGATACCCATGGGTTCAACGAGTTTCATCAGGCTGCCAAGCCAGACGTTGCCGCCACGGGGGACGATGGCGTCGCCATAGATGGTGATGATGAGAGAGCCGGCGCGGAGTGGCCGTTTCTTCTGGAAGTTGTTGACGAGCAGTTCGAGCTGGCTTTTTGCAGTCATGGCCCCAGGTTCGCAAATAAGAATCAATGAAACACGTCGCACGTATTATGCGGGTCTTGCGTGTCAGGTAAAGCCTTGTCTGTTTGATTGCCGGACTGGCGCGTTGTGTCAGCGTCAGCTTTACTTGAAAAAGCCGTGACCAGCGGCCCTGAAATCAGTTGACATGGAAGTTATGATACAATAACTTCGTTTGATATTCGTCAACGGTATCGAATTTTACCGAGAGCGAAGAACAAGGAATGCAGTAATTAGGGATAAAGGAATAAAAAATATACTCAAGCCCCTGCACAACCCGGGAGAACAAAAACAATGCTCAAAACAATGATACGTCGCGCAGGAAAATGCGCAGTTATAGCCGCTGCCGGCCTCATGATGATGAGTGCCCAGGCAGCTGAACCCATCAAGATCGGTTCTTTCCTGTCTGTCACAGGTCCAGCATCCTTCCTTGGTGATCCCGAGCTGAAAACGCTCGAGATGTATGTTGAAAAAATTAATGAAGAAGGTGGTGTCCTTGGTCGTCAGCTGGAGTTGATCCACTACGACGACGTTGGCAACGCCTCGTCTGCCCGAAACTTCGCCAGCCGACTGATCCGGTCCGATCGTGTTGATATCATCGTCGGTGGCAGCACCACCGGTGCGACCATGGCCGCGGTACCCCTGATTGAGCAGGCGCAGGTTCCCTTCATTTCTCTGGCGGGTGCTGTGGTTATTACCACCCCGGTGAAGAAATGGGTGTTCAAGACTCCGCAGTCTGACCGTATGGCCGCCGAGCGCATCCTTACCGACATGAAAGACCGCGGTATCACCAGGATTGGCCTGATCTCCGGCACCGGTGGTTTCGGTAGTTCCGGCCGCACCCAGACTCTGGAAGTGGCAGAGCAGATGGGTATGGAAATACTTGCTGATGTTACCTATAGCGGATCTGATACAGACATGACCGCTCAATTGACCAATATCCGTAACACAAAGGGTGTTGAAGCGGTTCTGAACTTCGGTTTTGGTCAGGGTCCGGCCATTGTGACCAGGAACTATGCCCAGCTGGGAATGGAGCTGCCATTCTACCAATCCCACGGTGTGGCATCCGATAGCTTCCTGGAGTTGGCTGGTTCCTCTGCCGAAGGTCTGCGTTTGCCTGCATCTCCGCTGCTTGTGCCGGATTCTCTGCCGGATGACGATCCCCAGAAAGAAGTCGTTCAGAACTACAAGGCAGAGTATGAGTCTCGCTGGGACTCCAAGGTATCTACCTTTGGTGCCTACGCCTACGACGGCCTGATGCTGGCGGTGCGCGCTATTGAAGAAGCTGGCTCCACGGACCCTGAAGCGGTGCGTAACGCACTGGAGAATATCAAGGGCTACGTCGGCGTTACCGGTGAATTCAACATGTCGCCGGAAGACCACAACGGTCTCGATGCAGATTCCTTCCGCATTCTGGAAGTACAGAACGGCGAATGGAAACTGATTAACTGATCTCCCTTTCACCTGTCTCGCGGCTGGCGGCTGCCCTTTCGGATTAGTCGCCAGCCGATGTTCGACCGGAACCACCGCTATGCTCGCAGAATTCTTACAGTACCTGTTCACCGGGGTTACGATCGGTGCGACCTACGCTCTGATCGCTCTCGGCTTTACCCTGATTTACAACGCCAGTCATGTCATCAACTTCGCCCAGGGCGAATTCCTGATGATTGGAGGTATGGCGACCGTTTCACTGACTGCCATGGGCGTACCCATGGTGATTGCGATCGTGCTGGCGATCACCCTCGCTGGCGTGCTTGGGATTGCTCTTCAGCGCTTCGCCATTGCACCGGCCAAGCAGGCTGACGTGGTTACCCTGATCATAATTACGATCGGTGCGTCCATTTTTATTCGTGGTATTGCCCAGCTAGTCTGGGGCAAGGAATACCATGTGATGCAGAATTTCAGTAGCGATGAGCCTATCCGGGTTTTTGGTGCCGTTCTGAATAGTCAGAGCCTCTGGGTTCTCGGTATTGGTGCCGTTGTGGTAGTGGCTCTCGTGCTGTTCTTCACCAAGACACTGATCGGAAAGGCGATTCTGGCCACCTCCATGAACAAGGAAGCGGCACGTCTGGTGGGTATACGCACTCAGATGGTGCTGATGTTGGCCTTTATGGTATCTGCGCTGCTAGGTTCGGTAGCCGGCATTGTCGTTGCGCCGATCACCTTCACCTCCTATGACATCGGTATCATTCTTGGCCTGAAAGGCTTTGTCGCTGCAGCAATTGGTGGACTTGGCAGCGGCGTGGGCGCTGTTGTCGGTGGCCTTGCCCTCGGTATCGTTGAAGCTATGGCAGCCGGTTACATCTCTTCCGACTACAAGGATGCAGTTGCGTTCTCCATGATACTGCTGGTGCTATTCTTCATGCCCCGAGGGCTCTTCGGTGCCAAAGTAGTGGAGCGTGTCTGATGTTGAATCGGTTTATGCAGTCGCGTCTCCAGGGGTTGGTGGTTCTCACACTCATCCTCATTATTCTGCCGGCCTTTCTGAGCAACCCTTTCCATTATGAGCTGGCTACCCAAATAGCCATTCTTGCCGCCACCGTGGTTGGACTGAACCTGCTGGTGGGCTTTGCCGGCCAGATCAGTCTCGGCCATGCTGGGTTCTTTGGCCTGGGTGCTTACTTCTCGGGTATCGCAACCGGAACTTATGGCTGGCCATCTGTGCCCGCACTGGTGGCCGGTGCCATCATTGTCGGCATAATTGCCTGGATAGTGGGCCGACCGATACTGCGTCTGAAAGGGCATTACCTGTCAATGGCAACCCTGGCCGTCGGCTTCATTATTGCCATTATCCTGAATAACGAACGGGCCATTACTGGTGGCCCCGACGGTATGCCGGTCCCGGCTTTCGAGGTATTCGGCTGGGAGCTCAGCCCCTTTGGTACCTATTCGCTGTTCGGGCTGGAGATTTCTGGTGTTCAGGCCTGGTATATGTTTTCCAGCGTGATACTTCTGCTGGCGGTCTGGTTCGCCCTGAACCTCATTCAATCTCCAATTGGTCGCGCATTGCGATCTGTAAAGGGCTCGGAAGTAGCCGCAAGCGTAGTGGGAGTCGACACAGCGAAGTACAAAAGCCTCGTGTTCGTGATATCGGCCATCTATGCAAGCTTGATGGGCGGTCTTTATGCGCATTTCCAGGGCTTTATCACGCCGGCAATTGCGAGCTTCGAGTTCTCCATTCTCTTTATCACCATGGTGGTGTTGGGTGGTATGGGGTCCACTTTCGGTGTGATTCTCGGCGCCGTGGTTCTGAAACTGTTGCCCCAGGTTCTGGCGGATTTTCAGGATTTGGAGCACGTCATGTTCGGCTTGATCCTCATGCTCACCATGATTTTCATGCCCAAGGGTCTGCTGCCAACGCTTACCGCTGCCGTTTCCAAAAGAATCCGCAAAAAGACGGGAGGTGAGGCATGACAGCACTGGTTGAGGTCAAAGGTCTGGATAAGGCTTTCGGTGGTGTCCATGCGGTTGAGGGGGTCAGTTTTTCCGTAGAGGCGGGGCAGGTCTACTCTGTTATCGGCCCCAACGGTGCTGGCAAGACGACGTTGTTCAACCTGATCACCGGTCTTTATACACCGACAAAGGGTGAAATCCGGCTCAATGGTGAGAGCACTGCAAAGCTGGAGCCGAACCAGCTCGCAGAGCGCGGCATGTGCCGGACTTTTCAGCAGATGCAGATCTGCATGAATATGACCGCCATTGAGAACGTCATGCTCGGCCGTCATCTGCAGCTGAAGAGTAACCTGTTCACCACGCTGTTCCGCTTGCCGTCTCTCCGTCATAACGAGGAAGCTGCCCGTAAGCGCGCAGCTGAGCTGATGGAGTATGTTGGCTGTGGTGACTATCTGGGCGCAGAGGCATCTGCCATGTCCTACGGTGCCCTCAAGCGGCTCGAGATTGCCCGGGCTCTGGCAGCGGAGCCCAAGGTGATCCTGCTGGATGAGCCGGCTGCGGGTCTGAATGCCGTCGAAACGGCGGCACTGGAAGAGTTAATCCGGAAAATCGCGCAGCAGGGCATAACCGTGATGCTGGTTGAGCACGACATGAAACTGGTGATGGGTATTTCTGACCGGTTGCTGGTGCTTAACTATGGTCGCGTTCTGGCCGAGGGTACGCCCGAGGAAATCCGTCAGAACCCGGACGTTATCGCCGCCTATCTGGGTGGCTGAGCAAGGAGACATTTCACATGAGCGAGCAACACACTGAAATGGCGCCTGCCCAGTCACGCAGTGAGCAGGCCGTACGAATTATCGTCCGTGAACATCAGGCGCTTTGGCGGATCCTTGATCTGCTGGATCAGCTTCTGAGCGATATGAACCTCAATGATCAGCGGCCGGATGAGCGGCTGTTCAAGACGATTTTTGATTATATTCAGCATTTCTCCCAGCGGGTGCATAGCACGCCCACGGACATTGAGCTGTACAAACGGCTCAGTGAGAAGTCTCCCGAGACAGCACCTCTGCTGGAGAAGCTGGCCAGGGGCTACGTGATAGGCCATGAAAAACTGGTGGAGTTGCGCCAATTACTGACGCAATGCGAAGAGAACTGGCCGGAAGGGCGTGAAGAATTCAGTCATGCCCTGGCTCGTTTTACAGAGGCCCTCCGTAAGCATATCCGCAAGGAAGAAGGTGTGGTTATTCCGCGGGCGAGAAAACTGCTCACTGAGGAAGACTGGCAGCAGATTATCGAAGCGCGGGATGTGGAAAACGACCCGTTGTTTGGTGAGAGGGTCCGCGAAGAGTTCCGGGAGCTGCGTCACCAGATTGTCAGCTACACCCCTGAAAGGTTTGGCGGGCTGGGTCTCAAGCACGTGGATCGGGTGACCGCGCCGCACGCCCAGCAGGAAATGCTGTCCATCAATGGGCTGGCAACATCTTACGGCCAGATTGAAGCGCTCCACGATATTGATATTCGAATCAACAGCGGTGAGATCGTATCGCTGGTGGGTGCCAATGGTGCTGGCAAATCAACCCTGCTGATGACCATCTCCGGATTACAACCCACTGACCGTGGCACGATTATGTTCGAGGGCAAGGATCTGGCGAAGATCTCGTCGGACCAGCGGGTGGCCGATGGTATCGTGCAGGTGCCCGAGGGCCGTCAGGTGTTCAAGGATCTCAGTGTCCACGACAATCTGCTGCTTGGTGCCTATACCCGTGGCAAGACTCCAGAAGTGATGGAGGATCTGGAGCGTATGTACACCAGGTTCCCCATTCTTCGACAGAAGCGCCATAACCTGGCCGGTGAGCTTTCCGGTGGCCAGCAGCAGATGCTGGCCATGGGCCGTGCGCTGATGGCCAAACCAAGGCTGCTGCTTATGGACGAGCCCAGTATGGGCCTTGCGCCGTTGATCATCGAAGAAATCTTTAACATCGTTAAGGAGCTGAAGGAGGAGGGCATCACCATCTTCCTGGTCGAACAGAACGCCTCCCAGGCGCTTGCGCTGGCAGACCGTGGTTATGTTCTTGAAACCGGAAGAGTGGTGATTGAAGGCACCGGCCGGGAACTGCTCAGTAATGAGAAAGTACGTGAGGCCTACCTGGGTATGTGATCGCCCGAAGCTTATAAAGCACAAATAAAAGGGGGACAGGTCTTGCGACCTGTCCCCCTTTTATTTGCCTGTGACTTTCTCCCTGGGGTCCAGGACAGGAAGAAAGTCTGGCAAGCCCGCTGTTACTCGGGCTTTTTGGCAACCAGTGTCAGGATGTCGTAGCTCGCAACCATTTCGTCGTTCTGGTTGTGAACCTGAACATCCCAGACCACGACACCTTGCGGGTGTCCATCTGGAGATGTCCGACCCTGATCAATCTTGCGCTTGCAGGTGAGGCGTGCCCGAATGGTGTCGCCCGGGGCAACTGGCTCGATAAAGCGCAGGGTGTCCAGACCGTAGTTCGCCAGCACCGGACCTTCACCCGGGTAAACAAACAGGCCGGCGGCAGCGGAAAGCACGAAGTAGCCATGGGCAATGCGCTTGCCGAACTGGGAGTCCCGCGCCGCAATTTCATCAAAGTGCATATAGAAGTGATCACCGGACAGACAGCCGAAGTTGACGATGTCGGCTTCGGTGACGGTGCGCCGGTGAGTCAGCAGGGATTCGTTGATCTGCAGGTCTTCGAAGTGGCGACGGAAAGGGTGCACATCGGTTTCGATCAGATCGGCACCGCGCACGTACTCTCGGGTGACCGCTGCCAGCATGCTCGGAGAGCCCTGGATAGCGGTTCTTTGCAAATAATGATGTACCGCGCGGATGCCGCCCAGCTCTTCACCACCACCGGCGCGGCCCGGGCCACCATGCTTGAGCATGGGCAGGGGGGAACCATGGCCGGTAGATTCCTTGGCAGCTTCAGCATCCAGCAGGTGAAGGCGCCCGTGGAAGGCCGCAAGCAGCGGGGCGATCCTGCCGGCAATGGCAGGGTCACGAGTGGTCAGAGTAGTAACCAGTGAGCCCCGGCCTTGCGCGCACAGAGCCACTGCATCTTCGACAGTGTCGTAGGGAATCACGGTTGCCACCGGGCCAAAGGCCTCGATGTCGTGTGCGCCGCAGCCATTTTCCGGGTTTCGGCACAGAAGAACATGGGGTTCAATGAACGCGCCTTTCTCGGTGCCTTCGCCTGTCGGCCTGAAGCTGCCGTCGCCCCCGATGACCAGTTCACTGGTTTTCAGCAGTTCCTGGATGTTGGCTTTGACGTCTTCAAGCTGATCGATGGAGGCCAGTGCACCCATGCGTACCCCTTCAACCGAAGGATCTCCCACGGTGACTTTCGACAACCGCTCTTTCAGCTTGTCGCAGACCGCGTCCACCTGATCTTTCGGCACCAGGATACGGCGGATAGCGGTACACTTCTGGCCGGCTTTTGCGGTCATCTCGCGGCCTACTTCTCTCACGAAAATATCGAACTCTTCGTGCTCGGGGGTCACGTCTGGTGCCAGAATTGCACTGTTCAGTGAGTCGGCCTCGGCATTGAACGGAATCGAACGGTTGATGATGTTCGGGTGATTCTTGAGTTTGCGAGCGGTTGCAGCCGAGCCGGTGAAGGTAACCACGTCCTGTTCTTCAAGATGCTCGAACAGATCGCCGGTGCTGCCGATGATCAGCTGCAGACTGCCATCGGGCAGAGCACCGGACTCCTGCATCAGGCGAACGGCGAGTTCGGTCACGTAGCAGGTTGAGGTTGCCGGCTTCACAATGGAGGGCATGCCCGCCAGGAAAGTAGGTGCGAATTTTTCCAGCATGCCCCATACCGGGAAGTTGTACGCATCAATATGAACAGCTACACCGCCCCGGGGAACCAGGATATGGGTGCCGGCGAAGTGGTTGTTCTTGCCCAGTGGCGTCACCGGGCCTTCGTGAACAACGTTGCCGGAAGGCAGCTCGCGGCGGCCCATACTGGCGTAAGAAAACAGGGTGCCGAAACCGCCATCAATATCGATTCCGTTGTCGCCTTTGCTGGAACCGGTATGCATCGACAGCGCGTACAGCTCTTTCTTGTATTCCTGGAGGTACATGGCCATGGCCTTCAGGGCCAGGGCGCGCTCCTGGAAATCCATCGCCATCAGATTCTTGCCGCCAACTTTGCGGCCATACTCAACGGCATTTTTGAAATCGAGGGTGTCGTCGTGGGTGTGTGCCACAATTTCGCCATTTATGGCGCTGGGCAGCGCCTTGGCGGGCTTTTCACCGACCCACTGGCCGGCAATTAAACTTTTCAGGACTGACATGGGAAACTCCATTCGTTTCTGAAACGCCAAGGCAAGTCCCGTTGTTGCGGAACTTGCCTTGTTCGTGTCTTGCTTTGGCTGAACTGGGACTACATCTCGTCGTAGTCCAGTACCACCTTGTCGCTGACCGGATAGGATTGGCATGACAGCACATAGCCCGCTTCTACCTCGTAATCCTCCAGGGCAAAGTTCTGGTCCATCTCCACTTCGCCCTCCACCACCTTGGCGCGGCAGGTGGAGCAGACGCCGGCCTTGCAGGAGTAAGGTAGGTCAGCGCCTTCTTCATTGCCGGCATCGAGGATGCTCCTGGTATCGCGCACCAGAGGGAATGTCAACGAACGACCATCGGCAATGACGGTCACTTCGCTGACGGACCTGGGATCCACGTGGGCGGGGTCCCGGTCCTTGCGGGCCTGGGGCGCACCGCCGACCGGTGTAAACAGTTCGTAATGTATCCGGCTTTTCTCCATACCGTGACGAAGCAGGGAATCCCTCACGTCTTCTGTCATCAACTGGGGGCCGCAGATGAAAGCGGCGGTAAGCTCCTTTGCGTTGATCCAGTGGTCGAACAGGGCATCACACTTGTCGTGATCCAGGCGTCCGTTGTACAGGTCGATGTCCTGCTCTTCGCGGGTGAAGATGTAAACCAGGTTCAAGCGCGCCATGTACTCGTTCTTCAGATCCTGAAGCTCGTCCCGGAACATGGTGCTGCTGGTGGCCTTGTTGCCATAGAACAGGGTGACTTCGCTCTTCGGCTCTGTCTCCAGCGTGGTCTTCACGATCGACAGGATCGGGGTAATCCCGCTGCCAGCGGCGACGGCCAGATAGTTGCCTTCGCGTTCTGGGTCCAGATCGATGGAGAAATGGCCCTGGGGCGGCATGACTTCCAAAGTCGCACCGGGCTTGAGCTGCTCGTTGGCGTAGGTTGAGAAGCGGCCACCGGGAAGTTGTTTGACGGCAATGCGCAGTTCCTGATCATTGACGCTTCGGCAGATCGAGTAGGAGCGGCGGACTTCTTCGCCATCCAGCTCGGTCCGGACAATCAGGTGTTGGCCTTGTTTGTAATGGAACTTGTCTGCCAGCTCTTCTGGCACGTCGAAAGCAAGTGATACGGCGTTTCTTGTTTCAGGTCTGACCTCTTTGAGGGTCAGTGAGTAGAATTTATTCATGATCGTATCGGCTCTAGATGCATTTGAAATAGTCGAAGGGTTCGAGGCATTCCCTGCAACGATAAAGTGCTTTGCACGCAGTGGAACCGAATTCGCTGACCCGCTCGGTATCCTTGCTGCCGCAGTGGGGGCAGGCAATGACTTCCGGTTCTCCAAGCAGGCTCATCTTGCTGGAGCTGCCCTCGGGTGGTGCGATTCCGAATGCCCGAAGCTTCTCTTTGCCTTCGTCTGTAATCCAGTCGGTGGTCCAGGCGGGGGTCAGCACCTGATTGATTTTCGGATCCCGGAAGCCCGCAGCGCGCATGGCTTCGGTAATCAGCTCTTCAATCAATTCGGTAGCCGGGCAGCCGGAGTATGTCGGGGTTACATCAATGCACAGTTCTTTGCCGTCCCAACGCACTGCACGGATAATACCGAGCTCCACAACACTTACCGCCGGCACTTCCGGGTCTTTGACCTCTTCCAGAAGTGCCCAGATGTCGTCCTCTGTCAGCAGATCGGGGCGGGCATTTGCCGGCACCCGATCACTGGCAATCAGAATATCGACGGCTGACCGGCTGTCTGTATCACCATGTTGTGGCATCGGGGTAGGCCCTCTGCAGGAACTGCATTTCTGCCAGAATGAAACCAAGGTGCTCGGTGTGCTCACCGTGCTTGCCGCCCATGTACATCCAGGCGTCTTCGGCGCCCGGTGTCAGCGTGGCCTGAGTGAGCACCTCGTTGACCATGCCGCGCCAGTCTTTGGCAAGCTGGTCGGGGTCCGGACCAATGCCCGCCTCGGCCATGACACGGTCGGTGTCGTCCGGGGTGATCAGTTCGCCGGTGAAGCGCCAGAGGATATCCACGGCATCCTGCATGTGTTGATGGCTCTCATCAGTGCCATCGCCCAGACGTTTGACCCACTCGGATGACCGACGCAGGTGATAGGTGGCTTCTTTAAGAGCTTTGGCGGCAATACCGGCAATCCGCTCGTCGCTGGATCCGGCCAGGCTCTTGAGTGTGAAGTAGTGCCACACGTCAAAGAAAAACTGCCGGCCCATCGTAACCGCATAACCTTCATTGGGCTGCTCGGTAAGCAGCAGGTTGCGGTAATTGTGGGCATCGCGGCGGAACGCCAGCTTGTCCGCATCACGGCCATCATCAATCAGCTCGGCAGCGTACTCATACCAGTTGCGTGCCTGACCAACGAGGTCGAGGGCAACGTTCATCAGCGCCATTTCTTCCTCGAGTGCCGGGGCCTTGCCGCATAGCTCGCACAGGCGCTGGCCCAGGATCATGTCGGAATCTGCCAGGCGCAGCAGGTATTCTTTTAATGCTTCTGCTTCTGTCATTGTTAACGCTCCTTACATGTGTCCGACTTCATCGGGCAGCTCGTAAAAAGAAGCGTGCCGGTAAATCTTGTCCTCCGACGGGTCGAACAGGACTTCCTTCTCGTCGGATGTGGAGGCTGTGATGGTGTCAGAGGGCACCACCCAGATGCTTACGCCTTCGCTACGGCGTGTATACAGATCACGGGCGTTTTCCATAGCCATCTCTGCGTCAGAGGCGTGCACGCTGCCCACGTGCTTGTGGTTCAAGCCATGCTTCGACCGTACAAAAACTTCGTAAAGGCGCCATTCAGACATGTTGTATTCCTCCGGTATCAAGCGGCTTCTTGCGCGCGCTGTTTTTGTTTTTTGGCATAGGCGACGGCCGCTTCGCGGACCCACGCACCCTCGTCAATTGCTTTCTTGCGCGTGTTGATGCGCTCGCGGTTACAAGGGCCGTTGCCGTTGAGAACGTCGTAGAATTCCTGCCAGTTGATTTCACCGAAATCGTAGTGGCCGGTTTCTTCGTTCCATTTCAGATCCGGATCCGGCGCGGTGCATCCCAGGAATTCGAGTTGCGGAATTGTCTGGTCGATGAACATCTGGCGCAGTTCGTCGTTACTCTTGCGCTTGATCTTCCAGGCCAGGGACTGCTGAGAGTTCGGGGACTCGTCATCGTGCGGGCCGAACATCATCAGTGCCGGCCACCACAGGCGGTTGATCGCGTCCTGTACCATGGCTTTCTGCTCTTCGGTACCTTCGCGCATCATATCCAGCAGGATCTGGTAACCCTGACGTTGGTGGAAGCTCTCTTCCTTGCAGATGCGCACCATGGCGCGTGAATAGGGGCCGTAGGAAGTACGTTGAAGCACCACCTGGTTAACGATTGCCGCGCCATCTACCAGCCAGCCCACGGCACCCATATCCGCCCAGTTCAGAGTGGGATAATTAAAGATGCTCGAGTACTTGGCTTTGCCCTGGTGCAGCTTCTCGATTTCTTCATCACGGTCAGCACCCAGGGTTTCCATGGCGCTGTACAGATACAGGCCGTGGCCTGCCTCGTCCTGTATCTTGGCCATCAGTTGAAGCTTGCGCTTCAGCGTAGGTGCACGGGTTACCCAGTTGCCTTCGGGCAGCATGCCGACCACTTCAGAGTGAGCGTGCTGGGAAATCTGACGAACCAGGGTCTTCCGGTAGCCTTCGGGCATCCAGTTCTTCGGTTCGATTTTGGTTTCTGCATCGACCTTTTCCTGAAACTCGCGCTCTTCAGGTGACATTTCTTCCAGGGTCTTCAGGCGCTTGGCGCCGGTTTCAACGAGCTGAGCGTACATAAAAAAATACCTCCTGACTGATCGGGCTGTTGTTCTGGTATTCCAGGAACAGCGGTGCCCTCAGTACAACTGAAGGCCATTAAATTCATATTATATGATACTGAATAAATATCAAGATCTTTCTTTGTGTGTCATGTTATATCTAATAGATTCATAAAAAGAGCTTATAGCACTGATTTTCATAATAAAAGAAACGATACGTGATTAAATGCTATTGAGATCGGCAAAAGGAAAGCAAATTTAAATTGGTGATTTTGGCGGTGGAGGGCAAAAAGTGAGAGAGCCAGGCGCAATGGTTGCAGGCTGACTCTCTGGTGGCCATGCAGGCTTACTTGTTTCGGCGGTCAAACACGCGTTTGGCCTTGCCTTCCGAACGGGCCAGACGGTTGCTTTCCACTACTTCCACACGGGTGCTGATACCGATGTAGGACTTGATATGGTGAGCCAGCTCTTTGGATGCTGCGGCACGGCTCTCCGAGTTGTCAGTCTCACCGGGTTTCAGCTCGGCCCGGATATCGACGCAGTCCAGGTTGCCTTCCTTATAAACCTCAATCTCGTAGTGTGGGGCCAGCGCCTCGCATTTCAGAACCTGCTCTTCAATCTGGCTTGGGAATACGTTCACACCACGGATAATCAGCATGTCGTCGCTGCGGCCGGTAATCTTGTCGATACGGCGCATGGGACGTGCGGTGCCCGGCAGCAGGCGGGTGAGATCCCGGGTGCGGTAACGCAGAATCGGCAGCGCCACCTTGGTCAGCGAGGTGAACACCAGCTCACCGTATTCACCGTCTGGCAGTACTTCGCCGGTGTCAGGATTGATGATTTCCGGATAGAAATGGTCTTCCCAGATGGTAGGGCCATCCTTGGTTTCAATGCATTCCATGCCCACGCCAGGGCCCATGACTTCTGACAGGCCATAGATGTCGAGGGCCTCGATGCCGAGTCGTTCCTCGATTTCTGCTCGCATGGCGTTGGTCCAGGGTTCGGCACCAAAAATGCCGAGGCGCAGCGGGAGCTTATGCGGATCAATACCCTGACGGTCCAGCTCGTCGGCGATGTTCAGCATGTAGGAGGGCGTGACCATGATGATGTCAGGCTCGAAATCCTTTATCAGCTGGACCTGTTTCTCGGTCTGGCCGCCGGACATGGGAATCACGGTACATCCAAGCCGCTCGGCACCGTAGTGGGCGCCAAGGCCACCGGTGAACAGGCCGTATCCGTAGGCCACGTGGACCTTGTCGCCACGGGAGCCACCTCCGGCGCGAATGGAGCGTGCCACGATGTCCGCCCATGTATTGATGTCACTCTGGGTGTAGCCGACCACGGTCGGTTTGCCGGTTGTGCCGCTGGAAGCATGAACCCGGACCACGTCGGACATGGGGGTGGCAAACATGCCGAACGGATAGTTGTCGCGAAGATCCGCCTTGGTGGTAAACGGCACTTTGGCCAGATCATCCAGGGAATTGATATCCATCGGCTTCAGGCCGATCTCGTCAAACGCTTTGCGGTAGAAGGGCACGTTGGTATAGGCATGGACCAAACTCCAGCGCAGGCGCTGAAGCTGCTCGTGGCGAAGCTCGTCAATGCTGGCCGTTTCCATACGGTCAAGTTTGCCCAGTTTTTGTAATGGTAAGGTCATGATTCTGTCCTGCGTTGTTCTTGTTGGCTAAAGGTCTTGGTTCTCTTTTGACCGGTGCCCTCAGGCCACCGTATCTGTCCGTTCGATGATCAGGGCAATGCCCTGGCCAACGCCGATGCACATGGTGCATAGGGCGTACCGGGCTTTCTGGCCCGCCGCGTGACGGCGTTCAAGTTCATTCAGGGCTGTAGTCACCAGCCTGGCACCGCTCATGCCAAGCGGATGCCCGAGGGCAATACCGCCACCATTCGGGTTCACGTGGTCCGCATCGTCCGGCAGGCCGAGATCCCGGGTCACTGCGAGAGCCTGTGCAGCAAATGCCTCATTGAGTTCGATCACGTCCATATCCGCCAGTTCAAGGCCAGCTGTCGCCAGAACTTTGCGAGTTGCCGGGGCCGGGCCGAAGCCCATGATTCTCGGCTCAACACCAACGGTGGCCATGGCAACGACCCGCGCTCGGGGCTTGAGGTTGTACTGTTTCAGAGCATCGGCACCAGCCAGCAGAAGGGCGCAGGCACCGTCGTTAACGCCTGAGGCGTTCCCTGCGGTTACGGTTCCGTTTTCGCGGAATGGCGTTGGCAACTTGGCCAACTGCTCAATGGTGGTTTCCCGCGGATGTTCGTCGGTGTCCACAACCAGTGGATCCTGCTTGCGGCGTGGAATGGTTACCGGGGTAATTTCGTCGGCGAAGCGTCCGGCTTTCTGGGCGGCGGCGGTCCGCTGCTGGCTGCGGAGGGCAAAGGCATCCTGGTCTTCACGGGAGATGCCGAAATCCGCTGCCACGTTTTCTGCCGTCTCCGGCATGGAATCAATGCCGTACTGTTTCTTCAGTAACGGATTGACGAAGCGCCAGCCGATGGTGGTATCGAAGATCTCCGCCTTGCGGCTGAATGCCGAGTCGGCCTTGCCCATCACGAAGGGGGCCCGGGACATGGATTCCACGCCACCAGCGATCATCAGGTTGGTCTCGCCGGTGCGGATGGCTCTTGCAGCGCTGCCGACAGCATCCATACCGGAACCACAGAGGCGGTTGATTGTGCTTCCAGGTATGCCAACCGGCAGGCCTGCCAGAAGCAACGACATGCGGGCGACATCGCGGTTATCTTCGCCGGCCTGGTTGGCACATCCATAAAGCACATCGTCAATTTTCGACCAGTCCAGATCCGGGTGTCGCTCGGTCAGGGCCTTGATGGGGATGGCGCCGAGATCGTCCGCACGCACGGCAGAGAGAGCGCCGCCATAGCGGCCAATAGGGGTGCGGATGGCATCGACGATGTAGGCGTCTTTAAGGGAATTGTCGGTGCTCATGCAGTTTCCTCCGAATTGCGTACGGTGCCACGAACCTCGTAGGAGCGGCCCCGGAACAGGGCAACCTTGCGGCCGTCCTGGTTGGTTAGTGTGATGTCATAGATACCGGTGCGGCCACCACGGGCCTGCTCTTCGGCGGTGGCGGTCAGCCGGTCGCCCTCTTTGGCGCCGTACATATAGTCAATGCTGCAGCCGGAGGCGACGGTGGCCCGGTCATAGCTGTTACAGGCAAAGGCAAACGCTGAATCGGCCAGTGTGAACAGGTAGCCGCCGTGGCAGGAACCATGGCCCTGGATCATGTCGCCGGTGACGGTCATGGTAAGCACTGCCTTACCGGGGGCAACCGACTCAATGTTCATGCCCAGCTTCTGGCTGGCCTGGTCCCGGGCGAACATGGCTTTTGCGCATTCTTCGGCGAGTGTCTGCGGGTCCATCTCGCTCATGAATAAAACCCCTTTTGTGCAAATGCGTTCTTCCGGAGCAGCAGGGCAGGGCGATAGCGGTCTTCTGCGTAGCTGTTCTGGATGTTGGTGAGCACGTTAAATACATGGCCCGCCCCGAGTCGGTCACTCCAGCTCAGGGGGCCGTCCGGATAATTCAGGCCGGCTTTCATGGCCAGATCGATATCCGCAACCGTTGCTACCCCGTGCAGGGCCGCGTCGGCGGCTTCGTTGGCCAGCATGGCAACGGTGCGCATGATGACCAGCCCGGGGCGATCAGCAATCAGGCTAACGGCAATACCCGCTTTTTGTAGTAAAGCACAGGCACAGGAAACCGCCGCATCGGAAGCCTGGTCGGCTGGCGCCAGGGCGAGCCTGGACGCTTTGTGGTAATCGAAAGCCAGGTCGAATAACACAAGATTCGAGGTGCCCTCGCTGGCAGCGCGCTCGGTGGCCATTCGCCCATCGGTGAGGGCCAATACGGCATCGCCGAAACGAATCTGTCCCGGGCCATCGCGCTCGATAATGGTGAGGCCGGCGGCTTTCAGTCGCTCCAGCAGCGGGGCAGCTGCACCGGGATTGCCTTCAGCGATGACGAAGGTCTCATCAGATTGGTGGACCTGCTCGGTTTGAGGCTGGGGCTTCTCGGCGTTCTCGCCATACGAGTAAAAACCCTGGTCGCTCTTGCGCCCGAGGCGGCCGGCCTCAACCAGTTCTTTCTGGATCAGCGAGGGCAGGAAGCGCGGATCCTGATAGTAGGAATTGAACACCGAGTTGGTCACCGCGTAGTTGACGTCGTGACCGATCAGATCGGTCAGTTCAAATGCGCCCATGCGGAACTGGCCGGCCTCACGGATAATGGCATCCAGCGTTGCCGCATCGGTGGCCTGTTCCTGAAGCAGGCGCAGGCTTTCAGCGTAAAACGGCCGGGCAACCCGGTTGACGATAAAGCCGGGCGTGGATGTGGCATACACAGGCTTCTTGCCCCAAGCGGTTGCCGTGGCGTGAACAGTGTCGGCAACGGCTTTGCTGGTGGCCAGGCCCTTCACCACTTCAACCAGTGCCATCAGCGGCGCGGGATTGAAGAAGTGCATACCCACCAGGCGCTCGGGCTTCTGCATTTCGGCGCCAAGGGCCGTCACCGAGATGGAGGAGGTGTTGGTGGCGAGGATCGCGTCCCCTGCACACAGATCTTCCAGGTTTGCGAGTAGCTGACGTTTGATCTGCAGATCTTCGATAATCGCTTCGATCACCAGCCCGGCATCTGCGACTTCCTCCAGGCTCGCGACTGGCTGGATCCGGCCAATGACGGCGTCCAGGTCCTGCTGCTGCATCTTGCCTTTGTCAACACGGCGTTGAAGCTGTTTGGCGATGCCATCACGGCCAGCTTCTGCGGCACCTTCCCTCTGGTCGTGCAGGTAAACCTGATGGCCTGCCTGGGCCGCGACCTGGGCAATGCCGGAGCCCATGGCCCCGGCGCCGATGACGGCAACGTTTATTCGGGTGTCCAATGCCGGCATGGCTTATTTCCCCTTGAAGTTCGGTGTGCGTTTTTCCATGAAGGCGGCAACGCCTTCGCGGTAGTCCTCGGTCTGCCCGGCTGTGCGCTGAAGGTCGCGCTCCAGATTGATCTGCTCTTCAAAGGTGTTGCTGGCACTGGCGTGCAGTGCGCGCTTGATCAGGGCCAGACCTTTGGTAGGTTGAGTTGCGAAATGGCGGGCCAGCTTCATGGTTTCTTCCATGAGCTGGTCGTTGTCGACACAGCGCCAGATCATGCCCCAGTTCTCGGCCTGTTCGGCGCTGATCTTATCTCCTAACAAGGCCATACCTTTGGCCCGCGCCATACCGGCTACGCGGGGCAGGATCCAGGTGCCGCCAGAGTCGGGAACCAGGCCAAGCTTGCAGAATGCCTGAACAAAATTGGCGGAGCGGGCCGCCAGTGTGATGTCGCAGGCAAGGGAAATGTTGGCGCCTGCGCCCGCCGCAACACCGTTAACGGCGCAGAGCACTGGCATCGGTAAATCACGCAGGCTGCGCAGCATCGGGTTGTAGTAGTTCTCGAGGGACGCGCCCAGGTCCGGCACTTCCTGGTCCGGGGAAACGCTGCGATCAGAAAGATCCTGCCCGGCGCAAAAGCCTCGGCCAGAGCCGGTAATGACCAGCACGCGAACAGACTCATCCTTGCGCACGGATTTAATGGCATCGCGCATGCGTTCGTGCATTTCGACGTTGAAACTGTTCAGGCTGTCCGGGCGGTTCAGGGTAAGCAGAGCCACTCCCTGATCGATTTCGAGAAGAATGCTCGGCTGAGTCATGGCGTTATCCTGTAAATAGAATGATGGATGGCTTTCCGATGTGGCTTTGTTTTTATCTGAAGAATATCTCAGCCGCCCGGAGTCAGACTTGCCGTCAGGCGGTGTTTCCGTTGTAAGTGGGCTGATTTGGAATCAGTATATCTATTAATTGATACTCGTCAAGGTTTCGGATCTACACATTTTGTATCACATTTGCCTGTTTGACCTAAAATTCATTTAGTCATTGAATAAAAAGGATTTTCCATACTATTGTTCGATTTTTAGGAGCCTATTTTCCTCGTGGGGAGGGTTTTGTGTCCCTTTGATCTGTAAAAATATCCCCAATTAGCGGTAAAGTTGTGGGGAAAATGAATCAGAAAGTATCGTCGCATTCTCGACTTGTTACTTAAGGAGATAAGCATGCCTGCTTACAGTATTGAAGGTGTTCAGCCTGTTGTACATCCGTCTGCCTATGTTCATCCATCCGCCATTCTGATCGGGGATGTGTGGATTGGCCCTGGCTGCTATGTTGGCCCGGCCGCCTCTTTGCGTGGCGATTTCGGACGCATCGTGTTGAAGGAAGGTGCCAATATTCAGGATACCTGCGTTGCACACGCTTTCCCGGGCAAGGATGTGGTGGTCGAGAAAGACGGGCACGTGGGGCATGGTGCCATTCTTCACGGATGCATTATCAGTGAAGGCGCAATGGTTGGAATGAACGCAGTAATCATGGACGACGCTGTTATAGCGCCACGCTCTATTGTTGGCGCCGGTGCCTTGGTAACAGCCGGATTTCAGTGCGATCCTGCATCTTTGATCGTCGGTACCCCGGCCAAGGTGTTGCGGGTATTGAGTGACAAAGAGGTGGCCTGGAAGGCGAAAGGGACCGAAGAGTATCAGAGGCTGACACTCCGCTGCTTCGCGAGCCTGGAAGAGTGCCAGCCACTGGAGGACGCAGATGCTGATCGGCCCAGAGTCGATGCGGGCGATTATCAGCCCAAGAATCGGACCTGATTCGGGGTAATCGGGTGTTGCACACCGATATCGAGTTCTTCAGGCGGCCAACTCTGATTTCAGTGCATCGATAATAATGCGCGCGAAATCGTCCGGAGAGTCTTCCTGCAGGAAATGACCACCCCGCAGGGTTATGTGGGGTTGCCCGTGGGCACCGGGAATGCGTCGCTGCATATAGCGGTCACCGCCCCGGGTGATCGGGTCGCCACTGCTGAAGCAGGTTATAAATGGCTTCTTCCATTTTTCCAGAACACGCCAGGCGGATTTGTTGGCCTCGCTTGACGGATCATCAGCCGATACCGGAACCAGTTTCGGAAAAGCTCTTGCGCCGGCTTTGAATTCGGCGCTTGGAAAAGGGGCCTCGTAGGCGGCGATTTCGGCCTTGCTCATGGCTCTCTCCGTGCCCAGCTGGACAATTCTGCCCACCGGAAACCACGGGCTGTGCGTGGCAAAGGCTTTCCAGAGGGAAAACACGGCGGGCACCGGCGTATCGCCCGTTGGTAGCATGCCGTTACCTACGATAATCCGGCGGAAAAGCTGTGGGTGCTCCGCCGCCAGGCGCAGTCCCAGCAGGGAGCCCCAGTTCTGGCAAACCAGGGTAATGTTCTTCAGGTCCAGTGCTTTCAGCCACTGGGAAAGCCAGTTTATATGCCGGTCGTAACTGTAGTCGGCTACCTCGGAGGGTTTGTCGGATTTCCCGAAACCCACCAGGTCAGGGGCCAGGACTCGGTGCCCGGCTTCTGCCACAAGTGGAATCATGTGTCGGTAAAGGTAAGACCAGGATGGTTCTCCATGTAACATCAGCACCGGTGCTGAATCGTTTGGTCCCTCGTCTACGTAGTGCATTCTCAGGCCTGGCTCGACGTCCAGGTAGTGAGGTGAAAAAGGATAATCCGGAAGGCCTGCGAAGCGGGCTTCATCGGTTCTCAGAATACGCATGCCATCGACTGTCCTGACTGAGTGGTTGCGTGGCTGGTTAATCTCAGCCTTCAACAATCAGGATAAAGCAGATGGAAATTTTGTGTGTTTGGTTTACGTAACAGTGCGTTGGCTGTTTGAATCAGCAGGCCTTGCTGATCAGGTCTGCGCTGCCCCCAAGTCCTGCCAGAGCTTATTCTCCGAGGTCGGCGGTTATTGATCGGAGTCAGCAGCGGGGCGACGGTTAGAGCGCTTGTCCTCCCAGTTCAGTGATTTCGGGTCGTACCAACCAATCTGATCGAGGACTTTTTCACGGGTTGCGGCAGACAGGGTTGGCCAAAGTTCATGGAATTCCTCGAGCCCTCGTTCCCGCTGCCGTAGCTGCTTGCCCTGGAGCTGCCTGATGATGCGGGGAAGGTGTAGGGCTTCTCCCAATTGCCCGGGCACAAGCACTTCCTGCCCCATCACCTTGCGACGATGGGTTCTGGCGGCCAGCACCCGATGGAGGGCAGCCGCCGCATTCTGTGCTGATTCGACATCAAACTCTTCGTTACCCAATGCCTGACCCGCTTAAAGAGTGACCAATAACCGTCAACTATAACCTGAAAGCCGCTAGACTGGCCATGACGCCGTGGTAGTCTGGTGTCCCGGTTGGCAATCTGAATCAGGATCAAGAATTATGATGTACGGAAAACTGGAGACACGGACTTTTCTGGCCATGCTCGTCGGCGTCTCCCTGGCTTTTGTGCTGCTGATGAAGCCGTTTTTTGGCCCGATATTCTGGGCTGTGGCCATTGCGCTGATTTTTCACCCGGTACGTGAACGTCTGGCAAAGCGACTCGGCAACCGTCCCAATGTGATTGCATTACTGACACTTATGATCTGCATGGTCATTGTGGTTATTCCGGTGTTGGCGCTGGTGACATCCCTGGTTGCCGAGGGGCTTTCCGTCTACCAGCAAATACAGGATGGGGAGCTCCGTCCGGGCGAGTATATCGACAGGGTGAACCAGTCTTTTCCTGCCATTGAGGCCTTCTTTGCCCAGTTCGGAATGGATTTCGCCGAAGTGAGGGACAGGGTGGTCAGTGCATTTGTGGGTGGTAGCCAGTTTCTCGCGAAACAGGCCCTGGGGATCGGGCAGAACACCTTTCAGTTTTTTCTGGGGCTGTCGTTGATGGTCTATCTGGCGTTCTTCCTGATCCGTGACGGCAACAAGCTGGTGGATCTGCTGATTCAGGCGCTGCCACTGGGTGACGCGCGGGAGCGCCTGCTGTTTGCCAAGTTTGCGGAGGTCACCCGGGCAACGGTCAAGGGCAACCTGCTGATTGCCATCATCCAGGGTGCTCTTGGTGGTCTGATTTTCTGGTTGCTGAATATCCAGGCTGCGCTGTTGTGGGGCGTGGTAATGGCGATAGTCTCGCTTATTCCGGCGGTGGGCGCGGCCCTTGTGTGGGTGCCGGCGGCCCTGTATCTGGCAGCGACCGGCGAGATTATTTCGGCGGTTATCCTTACGGCTTTCGGGTCGATTGTCATCGGACTTTCCGACAACTTGCTACGTCCGATTCTCGTTGGTCGGGATACCAAACTGCCGGACTATATTGTTCTGCTTTCAACCCTGGGCGGGATTGTGATGTTTGGCGTCAACGGTTTTGTGATGGGGCCGTTGGTCGCTGCCCTGTTTATGGCTTTCTGGGGAATTTTTATTCGCGAGTTCGGGGAAGTGCCGGGAACTGCAGTGCACAACATGCCTGGCACAGCTACAGAAATGCAACAATCTGAAAAGCCCCGGCAAGATTAACTATGTTAGTCTTTGGTATTAGTGTCCAACCTGTAGAGGCTGGCATCACAATAAAAAACAACAGGTAACCGGAGTAGATCATGATCAGCAGGTCAGTAATACGAAGCCAGCTGGCGGCGGCAGTAATGCTCGGAGCGGTGACGCTCGCAGCCCCCCATGCACTGGCAAACGATACTGTGGCGCTCAAGAATGCGCTCTACGGTGCGGGCTATGAGATCAATAATGTCAGCGCGCGAATGGACGAGCAAACACGCTCTGCGCTCACAGCATTCCAACGGGATCTGGGGCTGAATGCTTCGGGCGAACTCAATGATGCCACCAAAGAAGCGTTGGGTATGGTGTCAGTGCAGGTCGCGTCGTCTGGCTCTGCCGGCTCATCGCAGAACGCAGCAGCATCCTCCAGCACCGCATCCGAGCCTGAAGAGACTCCGGAAGCACAGGCCAAAGAGGATGATATTGAGGAAGATGATGACGGTGGCTGGTTCTTCTAGAGCTATATCCTGAGTCGGATTTCTGCAAGCTTTCGGGCCCGGTGGTACTCTGTGTACTCCGGGCCCGTTGCGTTCAGTCCAGCTTTTCCAGGTCTCTGACCGCGCCCTTGTCGGCACTGGTTGCCAGCAGAGCATAGGCTCTCAGTGCCGCTGACACCTTGCGAGGCCTTGCGAGTTCCGGTTTCCAGCCCTTTTGGTTCCTTTTTTCGCGGCGGCGATTCAGCTCGTTCTGGTCTATCTCCACGTTGATGGAGCGGTTGGGGATGTCGATGCGGATCAGGTCGCCATCTTCGATCAGGCCAATAGCGCCGCCCGCGGCCGCTTCGGGAGAGGCGTGGCCAATGGACAATCCTGAGGTGCCACCAGAAAAACGGCCGTCGGTGAGAAGCGCGCAGTCTTTACCCAACCCCCTGGACTTCAGATAGCTGGTGGGGTAGAGCATTTCCTGCATGCCGGGCCCGCCGCGGGGGCCTTCGTAGCGGATAATGACCACTTCGCCGGATTTCACTTCGTCATTGAGGATGCCTGTTACAGCCGTATCCTGGCTCTCGTAAACCCTTGCCTTACCCTCAAACACAAAGATGCTTTCGTCCACTCCGGCAGTTTTGACCACGCAGCCGTCCAGGGCAATGTTACCGAAGAGTACCGCGAGGCCGCCCTCAGAGGAGTAGGCATGCTCGACCGAGCGGATACAGCCGGTTTCCCGGTCGCCGTCAAGTGACGGCCAGCGGGTACTCTGGCTGAAGGCGGTCTGGGTTGGAATGCCGGCAGGGCCTGCCTTGTAGAACTCCACCACTTCGGGCGTCGGCTCCTGCATGATGTCCCAGGTTTTCAGGGCTTCGCGCATGGTTTTGCTGTGTACCGTGGGCAGGTCCGCGTTGATCAGTCCGCCCCGTTCCAGTTCGCCGAGTATACCCATGATGCCGCCGGCCCGGTGCACGTCCTCCATGTGGTATTTCGGGGAGTTGGGTGCAACCTTGCACAACTGCGGGACCCTGCGGGAAAGCTGGTCAATCTCGTTGAGGGTGAACGGTACGCCGCCTTCCTGGGCTGCTGCCAGCAAATGCAGAATAGTGTTGGTAGACCCGCCCATGGCGATGTCCATAACCATGGCGTTCTCAAAGGCTTCAATGGAGGCAATGCTCAACGGCAGCACGCTGGCGTCGTCTTCTTCGTAATAGCGCCGGGCATTCTCTACAATCTGTCTTCCTGCTTGCAGAAACAGCTGTTCGCGGTCCGCGTGGGTAGCCAGCAGTGAGCCGTTGCCCGGGAGTGCAAGACCGATAGCTTCAGTCAGACAGTTCATGGAGTTGGCCGTAAACATTCCAGAACAGGATCCGCAGGTGGGGCAGGCACTGCGCTCGTACTCGGCAACCGTTTCATCATCGGCATTGGGGTCGGCGGCAATGACCATCGCATCGACCAGGTCGAGCTTGTGCTCTGAAAGCTTGGTTTTTCCGGCTTCCATGGGGCCACCGGAGACAAAGATGGCGGGTATGTTCAGGCGCATTGCGGCCATCAACATGCCCGGCGTGATCTTGTCGCAGTTGGAAATGCACACCAGTGCGTCGGCACAGTGAGCATTAACCATGTATTCCACAGAATCGGCGATGATTTCCCGGGATGGCAGGGAATACAGCATGCCGTCGTGGCCCATGGCGATACCATCGTCCACGGCGATGGTGTTGAATTCCTTGGCAACACCGCCGGCTTGCTCGATTTCGCGGCACACCAACTGGCCCAGGTCCTTGAGGTGAACATGGCCGGGCACAAACTGGGTAAAGGAGTTGGCAACAGCAATAATGGGTTTGCCAAAATCTTCATTCTTCATGCCGGTGGCGCGCCAAAGAGCGCGGGCGCCCGCCATGTTGCGGCCTGCGGTGGATGTCCGCGAACGATACTGGGGCATGGGTTTCTGGTCTCTCTTCTGCAACTGGGTCAAAAAATGAAAGGCAAAAGGATACCAGATTACCCCTTGATCGCATGGTTGTTTTGATCATCCGTGCTTACAATGTGTAACAGAGTTAATGAACAACTGACCAAGGAGTAGTCCTATGGCTGGGCAGGAAAGCCTGCCGCTGCGTCGTCTCAAACAGTTTCAACCGTTGAACCGGTTAACTGACGACCAGTTGGTGTTGCTGGCAAGCCGGGCAGAACGAAGAGCCCATGGCCCGGGCCAGCGTGTAATGGAGCGGGGCCTACGTGATGGGCTGGATTTCTTCCTGGTATCAGGCAGTGTGGAGCTGGAGTCGGTTGACGGCCGCAAGTCCATCGTAGACGCGGAGAGTGAAAAAGCGGTCAATCCTGTCGCCAGGTTACAGCCTCGAATGTACGACGTGACCGCGATCAAGGCCAGTGAGTTTCTGGTGATCCCGCAGGATGTCCTGAACCAGCTGTTGCGCTCGGCGCCGGTGCCTCAGGTGGAGATGGATTCGGGTGATGGCTTGGGAGACGATGGCAGTGAAGAGCATCATCTGCTTATGGAGTTTTATGCCGAACTGCGGTCCAACCAGTTCAGCCTGCCCAGCGTTCCGGATGTGGCATGGAAGGTTCGCAGAACGGTCGATCGCGAGGATTCCACTGCCGACCAGGTTGCGAGCGCTATTTCCGCAGACCCGGCAATGGCAGCCAAGCTGGTCCGCGCCTGCAACAGCCCGTTGTACCGGGGGTTCAGCGATGTGCGCAACGTTCGTGAAGCCGTCGTCAGGCTGGGAATGCGCACAACTCGCCAGCTGATAACGGTGTTCTCCATGCGGGAAGTGTTCAAGACCAGGCAGGCATCGCTGCAGAAAGAGATGGACAAGCTCTGGCGCCACTCTCGCGAGGTTGCCGCGCTGTGCTGGGTACTGGCCGACAGCGCCACATCCATCAATCCGGAAGAGGCTCTGCTTGCCGGATTGTTGCACGATATCGGGGTGGTGCCGGTGCTGGTTCAGGCCGAACACCACGTTAATCTATTTGCCGATCAGGCAAATCTGGAGCACGCCATTAGTGAACTGCGGGCAGATGTGGGTACGGCGATTCTTGAAAGCTGGTCATTCCCGGCGAGCTTTATTGAGGCCACCCGCCATGCCGAAGACTGGGGCCATGAGTGCCGGGAAACGGCTCCCCAGCTGGTGGATATTGTGATTGTCGCCCAGTTGCATGCCATGATTGGTTCCAGCCAGAATGGCAACCTCCCGCCTTTTGACGAGGTGCCTGCTTACCGAAGGCTGGGCGAGCTTGAGCTGAATGCTTCCCGCAGCCTGCAACTTCTGACGCAAGCCCGTGCAAGGGTGGACGAGGTCCATCGCCTGCTTTCAATACACTGAGCATATGACAGGGCGGTCAGTCTTTCGGAGCTCCTTTTTTGGTGACAATTCCAACAATGAACGTACCTATTTTTCCGTTGAACTCTGTTGTGCTGCCCCGGGGAAGAATTCCCCTCCAGCTGTTCGAGCCAAGATACATCGATATGCTGACGCGTTGCCTCAAGGAAGATCGGGGTTTCGTTGTTGTCCTGCTCAGGGAGGGACTGGAAACCGGCACATCAGCGGCGTTTTATGACATTGGCACTTATGTGCGAATTATTGATTTCCAGCAGCTGGACAACGGCCTGCTGGGCATTACGGTTGAAGGCCAGGGCAAGGTCACTGTGGTTCGCACCTGGCAGCAGCCGGATGGACTCAACGTGGGCGACGTGGAATGCCTGCTGGCGGAGGAGGAGCTGACGGTTCCGGAACGCTTCACCGAGCTGCCTTCGGTATTGAAGGCGCTGTTTCGACACCCGGTCATTCGTGAGCTGGGTATGGATATAGACTATGACGATGCCCGGGATGTCGGTTGGCGGCTGACGGAACTGCTTCCTCTGGACAAGCAGGAAAAACAACGCCTGGTAGAACTCCAGGACCCGCTGGAACGTCTGGAGCGTCTACTGGGGTTGCTGGAAGCGCTGGAGCAGAACTGATCCCGCGCCTAGCTCGTCACCGGACCGTAGAGAAATACCGTTTCCGCCCATTTATCAGTGATATACCAGGCAATATAGAGCATCCATACAATACCCGCCGCCAGTAATGAACCGTCCGTGGTCAGCGGAATATTGTCGTAGCGGCTGTAGCTGGCCCTTGTCAGCCCGGAAATGGACAGCCCCAGAAGAATCCCCGCGACGATATCTGTAAACCAGTGAACCCCGAGGTAAAGACGACTCAGCGCCACCATAATGATGGGGAGACTGAACAGCAGATAATAGCGCGAACGCCAACGATGCCGGCTTTCCCGGGCAATGAAACTGGCAGCCAGTGAGGAAAAAACGGTAATGCCGGTGGTATGCCCGCTCGGAAAGGCGCCTGAGGCAGGCGGGCCAAGCACGATGTCTGGTCGTGGGACCGCAGAGAGGTATTTGAACACCCACACCAGCAGTGTTGTCAGCAAGGCGGCACCGACAATATGCAGGGCTGCCGCGTAAAAACCACGCATGCCCAGTGCCAGTGAGGCCAGTATGGCTGCAGCCAACAGTATCGGGGGATCTCCCAGCAGCGTTACCAGAATCATCACCGGGTCCAGTAACGGATTCCTGAGTTGTTCCAGCCATTCGAGCGTCAGGGTATTGAACGGCTCGAACAGCTGCGTTGCATTTACCAGTTGCCCCAGGATCAGAAACAGTGCTCCACCGCCCAGTGCCAGCGACAGTGAGGGCAGTGGGAACTCTCCAGCCTGTGCAGGCCTCTGGCTGGTGTAAAGCCGCCAGAAGCGGTGAGTGGAGTGGTAGCGGGCCATCAGGCCGGCAACCCAATGGTAAAGCTGGCTGCTATGACCGAGTCCCAGCTGGAAGCGGATCAGTAGCAGGTAGATCACCAGCAGAACTCCGGCGCTGATGCCGATGACCGGGTAAAAATGGGCCGGTGGTTCAAAATCGCTGGCCAGCGCGCTGCCGACCAGGTAGCCGGGTAAAACATAGGTGGGGGCCCAGGCTATGGCAGAGGAGAGATTAAATGCCAGAAATCGCCGCCAGGGCATCAGAAAGGCGCCGGCAATCAGGGGAATGATTGGGCGTATCGGGCCAACAAACCGCCCAATGATAACGCTTTTTCCGCCGTGAAGGTTGAAGAAGACCTCACCCTTGGCAATAAAACCCGGAAAACGATTCAGTGGCCAGAGCTTATCCAGCCGGCCCTGAAACAGTCTGCCGAGGGCGAAGCTGATACTGTCGCCAGCAACAGCGCCGGCCCCCGCCCAGAGCAGCACCTCCAGAATCGGTACAGAGACCTGGCCCGCAAGTGCAGCAACCGCAAAAATAATGGCCACACCCGGGATCAGGATACCGGCCAGCGCCAGTGATTCCAGAAATGCGGTCGTGAATAGGGCGACCGAGAGCCAGCCCGGATTGGCCCCGAGCCATGCAGTCAATGCCTGCAGCCACTCCGAACTCATGACTGACGAATTTCTCCCTGGCTGTACCAGACAGAGTCGGTCCCCCGTTTCCTGGCTTCCTTCAGCGCCTGTTGCACCCGTTTTCGCAGGTCGGCCGTGCGGGTATCCGAACTGGCTCGGGTGGTGCAGCCAAGGCTGACGGTAACCTTGCCAGTCAGCGGCCAGGTTTGCTCCGCAATTGTCCGTCGAATGCGTTCAGCGATAACCCTCACACCTTCCTCCGGTGTGAAAGGCAGAATCAGGAAGAATTCACCGTTCTCAAGGGTGTAGAGCGTGTCGCCGGCACGAATCACACCGAACAGGTGCTGTGTGAGATCGCGCAGCAGTCTCTGCATGCCTGCTTTGCCATGGAGGTCCTCGGCTTCATCTGCATAGTCTATCGTTAGGGATACGACGGACAGAGAGTGGGACATCTCGATCGCGCGGCTGATTTCTTTCTGCAGGGTTTCATCCAGGAAGCGCGCGTTATGGGCGCCGGTGACCGGGTCCGTGATGGCCAGGTCTTCCGCGGACTGCGCCATGTGGTCATAGTGCCAGATGTAGAGTGCCGCAACGGCTATCAGCGCGAATACCCCGGAGCCAATGGTAACGGCATGGGAAACAGTCTGTGTCAGCAACAGGAAAATCAGCAGTGCGGCCAGCAATAAAAGCGAGAGGATCATGCCCTGGCGCAGGGGCAGGATCAGTAAATTAAGAAGCACCAGGGGCATAACCCAGTGACTGATTCCGGGCGGTGCCAGTATGTACATTGCTGCGACCAGGCCACTGTTGAGGGCCGTAAGAATGATCAGGTGCCCGGGTGCTGATAGCTGATGACGGCGACATATAAATGTGTATCCGGCCCCGGCAATGGTCAGAAGCGCCATGCCGGACGCGAGGAAGAACAGTTCATAGAAGCCATAACGCAGATTCTGGAAGGCCAGGCTGGCAATGAACAGGCTTGCAAGCAGGTAGCCGGCCAGGTGGGTGAAGCTTCGAAGGCGTGTTTCGGTCATGACGCCGGGCCTCCGGTATCGTCCGTACGTGCCGTTTGTGCGGTGTGAGACCAGGTACTGTACGACTGGGCCCTGTTACCACCCTGTTGTTGGGCCCGACGGAGGGCATTGGCGGCGGATTGTTGCAGGCTGTCAGCATCATCGCCGATATTCAGCCCTGCAATTCCGGCACTGACAGTCAGATCAAGCTGGTGGGAAGCCAGCAGGGCACTCAGACCCCGGCGGATGGTCTCCGCCAGGGTGGCCGCGTCTGTGGTCGCAATGCCGGGCAGGATAATCAGAAACTGTAAATCAGCCACGCGGTAATAGGTGTCGAAATCCCGCAGTTGCGAGTGCAGATAGCGGCCGATTCGTGGCAATATGGAGCGGATATCGGCGTCAGCGTTATTGTCACTCAAGTGGGTGTCCAGACCAATCATGATCACCGACATGTCGATGCCTTCCCGTTCGCTGCGCTGGATCTCCTTGTGAAGATCGGCAGACAGGTATTCCCTGCTGGCGGCCTGAGTCAGTTCGTCAGTGCGTCGCAGGGGGGCCAGTTGCCGGGTCTTGTATTCACGGAGAAATACCAGTAAACCGGACAGCATTACGGTCAATAACAGCGCGCTGATCATCTGGTGACGTTCCGGGATACCGCCGGACCAGTGGGCGGCGAACATCGCCATAAAGGCGATCAGAACGGTGATGCAGGTTCCCCAGAAAACCGGCAGCAAAGCGAATCCGATCAGTGGCGCCATATAGAGCCAGTGAGTCAGGTTCAAGGGGCCGGTCCAAAGGCTGGTGACCAACAGGAATAGCAAGGCCACGAACAACAGGCGATGAATGGCCGGCCAGGGGCGCCGGAAACGTCCGGGGTGAAAAGCATTGCTGGTGAAAACCAGGCCAGCGCCGACAATCGCCGTAACAGCGGTCAGTAGCTCCCGCTGAATAACCGCGAATACAGCGATGGCGAGCAGGATCACGAATCCTGTTCTCGACAGTCGGCTTAGCAGGAATTTTTCGGCCATCTGGGCCATGGTATCCGTCCTCTCCCGGGCGTCCGTGTTTCAGAGCATACAGCAGGTACCGCTCAATCACCCGCGTAATAACGTGCGTCAGGGCGGTATAGTAATCGCTTGGGATGCGTACTTGAAACGGGAAAGGTACAGTTAGGCTCTGATTCGCACAATCGGTTTAAAACGAAAAGGTAATCGGATGGATATTGCAGCATACATGGCTGAGGTGGGACAGCAGGCACGGCAAGCCGCCACCGCGGTCGCCCGATCCACAACTGCGGTTCGCAATCAGGCGCTGATGGCGACGGCGGAAGTTCTGGATGCATCGAGGAGTGAGCTGGCCACGGCAAACGCAAAGGATCTGGAGAATGGCCGCAGTAGCGGCCTGGATGACGCCATGCTGGACCGGTTGGAACTGACACCGGCGCGCATTGACGCAATGATTGAGGGGCTTCGCCAGGTGGCGTCCCTGCCGGATCCGATCGGCGAAATCACCGATATGACTTACCGTCCGTCCGGTATACAGGTGGGCCGCATGCGAGTGCCTCTCGGAGTTATCGGTATTATTTACGAGTCGCGGCCCAACGTCACCGTAGAGGCAGCCAGCCTGTGCCTTAAATCCGGAAACGCCACCATTCTCCGGGGAGGCTCCGAGGCTATTCACTCCAATCAGGCCATTGCGGCGTGCCTCGCCCGTGGATTGTCCGAGGCAAGGCTGCCTGAGAACGCTGTCCAGGTTATCAAAACCACCGACCGGGCTGCCGTAGGCGAATTGATCACCATGCCCCGGTTTGTCGACGTGATTGTTCCCCGCGGCGGCAAGGGCCTGATCGAACGAATCAGCCGTGATGCCCGGGTTCCGGTAATCAAGCATCTTGACGGCATCTGCCATGTGTATATCGATAGCCATGCCGACCCCGAGAAGGCGCTGGCAGTGGCGATCAATTCGAAGACCCAGCGCTATGGCACCTGCAACACCATGGAGACGCTGCTTGTGGACCAGGAAGTTGCCAGTGACATGCTGCCATTGCTGGCGGATGCATTCCGCGAAAAGGGAGTGGAGCTCAGGGGCTGCGAACAGACCCTGCAAATCCTGCAGGATGTGACCGCTGCCACCGAGGAGGACTGGACAACCGAATATCTGGCCCCGATTCTTGCGATTAAAGTTGTGGACGGGCTCGATGGTGCCATCGCACATATCAACCGCTTCAGCTCTCAACACACCGACAGTATTATCACTGAGAATTACACTCGTGCTCGACGGTTCGTTACCGAAGTTGATTCGGCTTCTGTCATGGTCAATGCCTCTACCCGTTTTGCCGACGGATTCGAATACGGTCTGGGTGCCGAAATCGGTATTTCCACGGACAAAATCCACGCCCGGGGCCCTGTCGGTCTTGAAGGTCTGACATCGCAGAAATACGTGGTGTTCGGCGATGGCCACATCCGGACCTGATTCTGTATGCACGTTATCTACGGCGGTACTTTTGATCCGATCCATCATGGCCACCTGCGGCTGGCTGTGGAGCTCCGGGAGCGGCTGGGCGTGCCCGAGGTTTCGCTGATGCCCTGTCACGTGCCTCCTCACAGGGATGTTCCTGGCGCAACCAGCGAGCAACGGGTTGCATTGCTGGAGCTCGCCATTGCGGACGAGCCCGGGCTGACACTGGATACCCGGGAATTGGGCCGCGATGGAGCCTCGTATACAGCGGAAACCCTGCGCCAGGTCCGTGCGGAACTGGGGCCGGATCAGTCGCTGACCATGGTTTTGGGTACTGATTCCTTTGCCGGTTTCGACCGCTGGCAGGAATGGCAACGTATTCCCGAACTGGCGCACATTGTTGTGGTACGACGGCCGGGGCCCGGGCTGGTGCCGGGCAGCGCGCCGGCCCGCCTGCTCCAGGAGCGCTGTGTGGACAGCGTGGAGCCTCTCTATGGCGCACCCTGCGGTCATATTCTGGAGCTGGATCCGCCATTGCTCGATATCTCGGCAACAGGCATTCGCGACCGGATTCTTTCTGGTCGCTCACCCCGGTATCTGCTGCCTGACAGCGTATTGCATGAAATTCGTCGTCAGCGACTCTACGGTGCATGACCTGACGGGAACTTTTAGTGCTACAATCCTCTCTGAATATGACTTTTCGGGTGGCCGCCTTCGCTGCTGCCCGCCAACAGGGTGATTATGCAGGCAGAGCAACTGAAAGAACTGGTCGTGGGTGCGCTTGAGGGCGTCAAGGCGCAGGACGTGAGTGTTATTGATGTCAGGGGAAGAACCAGTGTAACGGATTATATGGTGCTGGCTTCCGGAACCTCCAATCGGCACGTGAAATCCCTGGCGGATTCAGTGTTGTCGGAAGCAAAGGATCAGGGGGTCAGGGCCAGCAACGTGGAAGGTGCCAGCGCCAGCGACTGGATTCTGGTCGACCTTGGTGATGTGGTAGTTCACGTCATGATGCCGGCAACCCGTGAATTCTATGATCTTGAGCGCCTTTGGCGCGATGCCCCTGATCTGGGTGTTGCAGGAAGCGAATAATCATGCGGTTGCGTCTGGTCTGTGTAGGGCAGAAGATGCCCGAGTGGGTCAGCCTGGGCTATAACGAGTACGCCCGCCGGATGCCGCCGGAGTTGCCCATTGAGCTGGTGGAAATACCGATGGCTCACCGTGGCAAAAATCCGGATATCCCCCGGTTGATGCAGAGAGAAGCAGATTCGATCCTTTCTGCTGTGGGCGCCCGCGACCACGTCATTGCGCTGGAGGTGGGCGGCCGCAACTGGTCCACTGAAAAGCTCGCCGACCAACTGGAAAACTGGCAACAGGACGGCAGGGACGTCAGCTTTCTTGTTGGCGGCCCTGACGGTCTTGCCGACGCTTGCCGGGCCAGGGCAGACCAGATGTGGTCGTTATCGTCGCTGACCCTGCCACATCCCCTGGTGCGTATTCTGCTGGCCGAGCAGTTATACCGGGCCTGGTCCGTCACCCGCAATCACCCATACCACCGGGCCTAGGAACTGAGTATGCCCTGGGGAGAATTCAAAGACATCGCAGCCGAACGGCGCCTGTTCCAGCGGCGTACCGTGGTGATGTTACTGCTGGTGTTCGGATTGTTGAGCCTGCTGATTGCCAGAATGTATCAGCTGCAGGTTGTTGAGCACGACATCTACACCACGCTTTCCGACAAGAACCGTGTCCAGGTGCAATCGGTAGCTCCGCCCCGGGGTCTGGTCTATGACCGTAATGATGTGCTGCTGGCTGAAAATCGCCCGGTTTTCAGCGTAACGCTGGTACCTGAGCGCGTTGGCCATATGGAGCAGACGCTCGCCAAACTCCAGGAAATGCTCAGCATTTCCGAAGAGGACATGGAGCGTTTCCACCGGAGGCTTCTGGAACCCCGCCGCCCCTTCCAGGAGTTGCCCCTTCGGTATGATCTAAACGAGCAGGAGATTGCCCGCCTGGCGGTTCACCGTCACGAATTGCCGGGTGTTGAGGTGTCGGCCGAACTGGTGCGTTACTACCCCCATAGCGAATTGACGGCCCATGCCCTTGGATATGTGGGGCGCATCAACCGGCAGGAGCTGCAGCGAATCGATTCGGTAAACTATGCAGGCACCAACTATATCGGCAAGTCAGGTGTCGAGCGATTCTATGAACAGCTGCTGCACGGACGTGTCGGCTATCAGCATGTGGAAACCAATGCACGGGGCAGGACGTTACGTGTACTCGAGCGTGAGAACCCGGTGCCCGGCGAAGATATCCGGCTTCAC
This sequence comes from Marinobacter sp. ATCH36, assembly GCF_023555055.1. Taxonomy (GTDB): domain Bacteria; phylum Pseudomonadota; class Gammaproteobacteria; order Pseudomonadales; family Oleiphilaceae; genus Marinobacter. The sequence goes on along the minus strand of NZ_JAMJPL010000002.1, from coordinate 585,624 downwards.
ATGGATTTACGGCTACAGCGGCTGGCGCATGAACTGCTGGATGGCCGGCGTGGCGCTATCATTGCCATTGAACCTTCCACCGGGGGAATCCTGGCCCTGGCCAGTGTTCCCGGATTCGATGCCAACCAGTTTGTAACCGGCATAAGCGTCGAGGACTATCGCGAACTCAGCACCAGTGTCGACAAGCCACTGTTCAACCGCGCCTTGCGAGGGCAATATCCCCCCGGCTCAACGCTCAAGCCGATGCTCGCCGTTGCCGCTCTGGATAGTGGCGTTACTACCCGTGACAAAACAATCTGGGATCCAGGCTATTTCCAGTTGAAGGAAGGAGGCCGGCGTTATCGCAACTGGAAGCGTTCAGGTCACGGTTGGGTCGATCTCAAGGATGCGATGGCTCAATCCACTGACACCTACTTTTATCAAGTCGGCGTTGAAATGGGGATTGATACGATGCACAAGTACCTTTCCGCCTTTGGCTTTGGTGAAGATGCAACTCTGGATGTCTCGGGGGCCCTGAGTGGGCTAGCTCCATCGAGGGACTGGAAGCGTGCGGTTCATAATGAGCCCTGGTATCCGGGGGACTCGGTAAACCTCGGGATTGGGCAGGGTTATATGCTGGCAACGCCGCTTCAGTTGGCAACGGCGACTTCTGTACTCGCTAATCGCGGGAACTGGGCCGAGCCGAGATTACTGAAAGATATCAAGGGTGACCGGTCGATTGACGAAGTGCTGCCGATTGGTTCCCATCAGTCCATAGAGCTCAATAACCCGGACGACTGGGAATATGTGGTGGATACCATGGCTGCGGTCATGCACAGCTCCAAGGGCACGGCCCGCGGGGCTGCCAAGGGTGCGCCGTATCGTATGGCCGGTAAAACCGGGACCGCTCAGGTGTTCAGTCTTGCCGAAGACGAGGAATACGACGAAGAAGAGGTGCGCGAACGTTTGCGTGATCACGCACTGTTTGTCGGCTTTGCGCCGACAGATGACCCTGAGATAGCTGTCGCTGTTATCGTGGAGAATGGCGGGAGTGGCAGTGGTACCGCTGCACCGGTTGCGCGGGCACTGTTCGATGCCTGGCTGTTGGGCTTCCCGAAAGAAGGTGAGGCACTCATCGTAGGTGAGCCAGAGGGAGGCTCACACTGATGGCAGCCGGAGAAATGTTCAATCAATCTGCACGTCATCCGCTATCCGGATCCAGAGGGATCTGGTCTGCGCTGCATATCGACCCAATCCTGATGTTGCTTCTTCTGGCACTTATCGCTGGGGGCCTGGTGGTGTTGTTCAGCGGGGCAGACCAGAATATGGCGGTGGTGAAAGCCCAGGGCATTCGTATGGGCGTGGCTCTGGTAGTGATGCTGGTCTTTGCCCAGCTTGACCCTGCGGTGTTCAGGCGCTGGGCGCCCTGGTTATTTGCCGCGGGTCTTGTCGGCCTGGCGGCTGTGCTGCTGATAGGCGTTGGCGCCAAGGGTGCCCAGCGTTGGCTGGCAATTCCGGGACTGCCGCGTTTTCAACCCTCGGAGCTGATGAAGCTGGTGGTGCCGATGATGGTAGCCTGGTATCTGTCGCGTCATTACCTGCCACCCCGCCTGCGCCATGTAGCTGTGGCTCTTGTGATCGCGGTTGTGCCCATGGCGATGATTGTCCTGCAGCCGGACCTTGGCACTTCCTTGCTGGTTGGCGTCGCGGGTATCTTTGTGGTGTTCTTTGCGGGGATCAGCTGGCGGCTGATCGGGGCCTTCTTTGCCATGGTCTCCGTGGCGGCGCCCCTGATGTGGTTTTTCGTGATGCGGGACTATCAGAAGCAGCGGGTACTGACTCTGCTTGATCCTCAAAGCGACCCTCTCGGCGCAGGCTGGAATATCATTCAGTCGAAAACCGCTATCGGGTCCGGTGGAATGGATGGCAAGGGCTGGCTTCAGGGAACCCAGTCGCATCTGGAATTTCTTCCAGAAAGTCATACCGACTTCATTGTGGCGGTGCTGGCGGAGGAGTTCGGGTTCGTTGGCATGCTGGCTCTGTTGGTGCTCTACCTGTTGATTATCCTCCGCTGCCTGTATATTGCTGCCACTGCCCAGGATTCGTTCAGCCGCTTACTGGCGGGTGCACTGACCATGACATTTTTCATCTATGTGTTTGTCAATGTGGGGATGGTCAGCGGTCTGCTTCCCGTGGTGGGGATCCCATTGCCTCTTATCAGCTATGGCGGCACGTCCAGTGTTACGCTTATGGCGGCCTTTGGAGTGCTTATGTCCATACAGACTCACAGGCGGATGATCAGTGCCTGAGGGTATCAATGCCAGCATGGACGGGGGGTAATGGTCGCTTTACAAGTGGTCGTGATAATCTTGCCCGCCTCATTTTTGCAGGGAGTTCCATGAAAACAGTTATAAAAAGGGCATGTAACGGATTGGTTGTGGTCGTTCTCATGCTCGCGCCGGCTCTGGTCTCTGCCCAATACGATAAAACCTCCGAAGGTCAGGCCTTTGTTCGCGAAATGGCAGAGCGTTACGGTTTTGAGGCGAGCCGGGTTGAAGCTTTGCTGGCCGCTGCCGAGCGCAAGGATTCGATCCTGGACTCCATCAGCCGGCCGGCAGAAAAGACCCTGGAGTGGCACCAGTACCGCAAGATCTTTATCCGACCTGACAGGATCAGGCAGGGAGTCGAATTTCTCACGGAACACAGGGAGGCATTTGAGCGGGCAGAAGAGGAATACGGAGTTCCGGCACCGATCATTGCCGCGATTATTGGAGTTGAAACCTGGTATGGCACCTATAAGGGCAATCACAGGGTTCTGGACGCACTGGCCACGCTGGCATTTGATTATCCCCCGAGGAGCCGTTTTTTCCGCAGTGAGCTGGCACAGTACCTGCTGCTGACCCGTGAACAGGGCTTTGACCCGGAGCAGCTCACCGGCTCCTATGCCGGAGCGATGGGGTATGGTCAGTTCATCTCCAGTAGCTACCGCCATTACGCCATCGATTTCGACGACGACGGTGTTGTCGATATTCTCAATAACCCGGTGGACGCTATCGGCAGTGTGGCCAATTATTTCCGCGCCCACCATTGGAAGCAGGGCGAGCCGGTTGCCGAGCAGGTGCCGGACAGGCTGCAGGAGGGTTCGCCGTTGCTGACCAGGGAACTGAAGCCCAGCCTGGAGGTCAATGACTACCGGCAGGCCGGGCTGACGCCAGAAGCAAAGGTGGCCGGGGATGATAAGGCCCGGGCAATCCGTCTTGCTGGTTCCGATGGGCCCGAGCTATGGCTGACATACCATAACTTTTATGTGATAACCCGCTACAATCACAGTCATCTCTACGCCATGGCTGTATTCCAGCTGGCCAATGCACTGAGCGAACAGGCCAGTGAGCCAGAACACCAAAACGGGATGGGTAACAGCTCGTGATTACACGCAATTTCTTTCTGGTTATCGCGGGAGCATTGGTTCTGGCGGGATGTGCCTCATCACCGAAACCGGATCATTCCTCCAGATACACCCTGACCCAGGACAGGGCGCCGGCGGGCAGTTTTGATGCATCCGGCCTGCAGGATGCCAAGCCCCGTTATGAAGAGCCCCGTGGGGCAGGTAACAAGTCCCCCTACAAGGTCTGGGGAAAGGAATATTGGGTCCGCGAGAGCAACGACGGATACGTCCAGCGGGGCACGGCCAGCTGGTACGGCGAGAAATTTCATGGCCATAAGACTTCCAATGGTGAAGTTTTCGACATGTATGAAATGACTGCGGCTCACAAGAGCCTCAGAATTCCGGGATACGCCCGCGTTACAAATCTTGATAACGGCCGTTCCGTGATTGTGAGAGTGAATGACCGCGGCCCGTTCCACGGTGATCGCCTGATTGACCTTTCCTATGCTGCTGCCAAAAAGCTCGGTTACCAAGGCCAGGGCACGGCGAGAGTGGAAGTGGCCGCCATTACTGTCAACCGGGATGGCTCCATGACTCTGGCAGGCAAGCCATTTCCTGACCGGCAGGCACCGGTTCCGGCAGAGCGCCTGGCGAGTTCCGGTGGTGGCGGCAAGGCACTGTTCGTCCAGCTGGGCTCGTTCAGTCAACGTAGTCCAGCTGAGGTACTGTTGAAGCGCGCCCGTGGGGCAATCGGGGACCCGATGAGAGTGCGGGAGGTGGAAACGGCTTCGGGTCGTTTCCACCGCGTGCAGGCAGGGCCGTTCAGCGACGAAGAGGAAGCCCTGAGAGCCCAAAGCCGTCTTGAAAACCAGGGATTCGGTCAGTCAATATTGCTGACCGATACCCACTGAACCAGTCACCCACTAGATACTGAATGGACCCATGGCACTAAAAAACGTATTTCGCACCTGTACCGCTGTCCTCCTGTTGGCCCTGATCACGGCAATGCCTGCGGCGGCACAGTCTGTGCTGATCCCGTCACCGCCTCAGATCGGTGCGAGCTCCTATATTCTGATGGACCCGCTCTCCGGGCGGATCATTATGGAGGAAAACAGCCATGAGCGTCTGCCTCCGGCGAGCCTGACCAAGATGATGACGGCCTATATCGTTGAGCGGGAGCTGGACGAGGGGCGGATCGCCATGTCAGACATGGTGCCCATCAGTGTCAATGCCTGGCGAACCGAAGGTTCGCGCACCTTTGTGCAGGAGGGAACCCAGGTGTCTGTGGAGGATCTTCTGAAGGGGGTTATCATTCAGTCCGGTAACGATGCTTCGGTTGCCCTGGCCGAATTTATTGCCGGCAGCGAGGGTGCCTTCGTTGATATCATGAACCAACAGGCACAGATTCTGGGCATGAATGAGTCCAGTTTTGCAAACGCCACGGGATTGCCGTCACCGGATCATTTTTCCACCGCCTACGATCTTGCGCTGCTGGCAAAAGCCATCATTAACGATTACCCCGAAAACTATCCGCTGTATGCGCAAAAGCATTTTACCTTCAACAACATACGTCAGCCCAACCGAAACAGCCTGTTGTGGCGCGATGACAGTGTTGATGGTTTGAAGACCGGTCACACCCAGGAAGCGGGATATTGCCTGGTGGCGTCAGCCAAGCGTAATGATACCCGAATGATTGCGGTGGTTATGGGGGCAAGCAGCACCGCCTCCCGGGCCCAGGAAATCCAGAAAATGCTCAACTATGGCTTCCGCTACTATCAGACCGAGCGCCTGTTCCGGACCGGCCAGGAGCTACTCGAGGCCCAAGTCTGGGGTGGCGAGAGCGACAACCTGTCGGTCGGCCTGATGGAGGACATTCACGTCACTATTCCCAGAGGCTCCCGGAATTCTCTGAACTCTACGGTGGAACTGGATTCTGTTATCAAGGCTCCGGTATCCAAAGGCGATGAGTTGGGTCGGGTAACGGTGAAGCTGGACGACGAAGTCCTGGTTGACCAGCCGGTGCTTGCCCTCAGTGATGTCCCGGAAGGTGGCCTGTTCAAGCGTATCTGGGACGCTATCAAGCTATTCTTCATGCAGCTGTTCGAGTAAGGGCGGGTGCGCCCGAGAGAGATTTGTGATGAGTGAGCCAAAAGCACCTAAAATCGAGTTCCCCTGTGACTATGTCATCAAGGTCATCGGAGATTCCGCCCCGGACTTTGTAGAGTTCGTGGTGGAAGTGGTTGAACAGCATGCGCCAGGTCTTTCCGAAAAAGACGTGTTTGTCAGGGAAAGTAGCGGGGGGCGCTTCTCTTCGGTCAACCTGACGATCGTCGCCACTGGCGAGCCGCAACTTAAAGCCCTGTTTGAAGAGCTCAAGGCCAGCGGGCGGGTTCACATGGTGCTTTGACCAGATGGACGAATTGATTGTTCGTACTCTCGGGGAACAGCCCTACCTTGAAACCTGGGAGGCGATGAAATCCTTTACCGCCGGGCGGGATGCCTCAACGCCGGACGAGATCTGGCTGCTGGAACATCCCCGGGTCTATACCCAGGGGCAGGCGGGAAAGGCCGAGCATATTCTTGCGCCGGGCGACATTCCTGTTATTCAGGTAGACCGGGGTGGACAGGTGACGTATCACGGCCCCGGGCAACTGGTGGTTTACCTGATGATTGACTTGACCCGACACAAGCTCGGTGTCCGTACACTGGTTGATGTGATTGAGCGATCAATTGTCCAGACCCTTGCGGTCTTCGGGATTACCGCTTCACCCCGGCCCGACGCGCCGGGCGTGTATGTTGATGATGCCAAGATAGCCTCCCTGGGCCTTCGGGTGAAGCGGGGCTGTTCGTTTCACGGTCTGGCACTGAACGTGGCGATGGATATGGAACCGTTTCATCGCATCAACCCCTGTGGCTACGCCGGAATGCGCATGTGTCAGATCAGTGACTTTGCTCAGGGCGTCGACATCAGTAAGGTTACATCCGTTCTCTCCGGTGAGCTTGCAGCCAGTCTGGCCCACGGCAGTATTCGCCGGACTCCCTAGTATTCCCTGAGTAGTGGCCACTCCAATACTGTTGGTGGCGTTTACATTGGCCACGCGGTCATGGCTTTTGCGACGCTTCGGTTAGGTTTGAAGCCAGAGGTATCCGTATAATGATTGCACAGGCTGATAACGCCAACACTTACTGAACCGGGCAGGTTTTTGATGGCACCCAGACCCAAAAGCACATCCGTTGCACGTATCAAGACCGGAAGCTTTGAGCGCCGGCTTACCCTCACAAGAGCAGGCCTGTTTGCTGGTACCCGTATGGCTTCTCATATGGCGACCAACTGGTTTGGTAGCAAAGACAGACGGGAGGCCAGGCACCGCGCAATGCTATCCAGCCAGGCCGAATTCCTGGTGGAGGAGCTCGGCAAGCTTAAGGGCAGCGTAGTCAAAATCGGCCAAGTGATGGCGCTGTATGGTGAACATTTCCTGCCGGAGGAAGTGACGGAGGCGCTACATACCCTGGAGGATCAGACTACCTGGCTGGAGTGGTCGGCCATTGAGCGCGTACTCAAAGATGAGCTTGGAGCCGAGCGGTTGGCGGAGCTGGAGGTGGATCCTGATCCGATCGGCGCTGCGTCACTTGGGCAGGTCCACCGGGCACGGCGGCGTAGTGATGGGCTCGAGCTAGTGCTGAAAGTTCAGTACCCTGGCGTTGATCAGGCCGTTGACAGTGACCTGGACTCGGTAGCCCAGTTGCTCAAGGTCGCGCGGCTGGTTTCGTTTGGCCCGGAGTTTAACGACTGGCTGGAAGAAGTGCGGGATATGATGCACCGGGAGGTGGACTATCGCCTTGAGGCCCGCACTACGGAAAAGTTCCGGCAGATGTTGCTGGACGATCCCCGCTTTGTCGTACCCCGGGTTCTGGAAGAATATTGCACAGCTCACGTTATCGCTTCTACCTACGAACATGGCCATTCCGTCAGTTCGGTTGCGGTCAGGGAGCTGCCCCTGGAGCGCCGCAGCGAGCTCGGTCGGGCAGCGCTTGAACTGTTCTTCAGGGAGCTGTTCGTCTGGGGTGAAATCCAGACCGATCCCAATTTTGGCAACTATCGCATCCGTATTGCCGGAGAGAATGGAGCCGACGACCAGCACGACCATATCGTATTGCTGGATTTCGGTGCAGTTCAGTCCTATTCAGCAACGTTTCTCGACCCTGTTATCCAGATGATCCGGGCCTCCTATGAGGGTGATCTGGAGGCGGTTATTGATGGTGGTGTGAAGCTTCGCTTCATGAGCCAGGAGTGGCCAGCGGACGTGTTGGAAAAGTTCGGCTCGGTCTGCATGTCGGTGCTGGAGCCCTTGTCACGGGATCGCAGCAGCTGGCCGGATTATGCGGTAAACGACAGGGGCGAATATCGCTGGAAGCAGAGCGACCTTCCATCACGGGTAGCCCGCCAGGCGGCAAGGTCTGCCATCAGTCGTTATTTCAAGGTTCCGCCGAAAGAGTTTGTCTTTCTCAACCGTAAGCTGATTGGTGTCTACACCTTCATTGCAGTACTGAATGCCGAGTTTAATGGTGAAGAGCTGCTGCGGGCGTATCTCTACGGTGACCCGGGAACACCGGACGCCTCAAGCACCAGCCATATTACCAACGCATAGCGTATACCCTTGCCAATGCCCACCAGCACCACAAAGTTGAGCCAGGGTACGCGCATAATGCCTCCCACCAGGGTTAAAGCGTCGCCACCTATGGGCAGCCACCCCATAAGCAGAGACCACTGTCCGTAGCGGTTGAACCTTACGCGGGCTTTCTCCAACTGAATTTCGGTGATCGGAAACCAGCGTTTGTGCTTAAAGCGATCCACTTGCCTGCCGATAACCCCATTAATCACTGAGCCGGTAGTGTTGCCGGCAGTGGCCCAGAACCATATCCACCATAGTGAATAGCCTTGTGTGACCATGCCGCCGAGCAGAATTTCCGAGTACGCGGGCAACAGCGTTGCGGCAGCGAGGGCGGTCATGAAAAGGGTCAGATAGGCCAATGCTACTCCCCATCAAGACAGGTTGTTGTACCAATGAGAAAGCTGTCACTTCGCTTCAAACTTTATGCCCTTGTCATTACTCTTCTGCTGGTTATGGGCATCAGCATCGTCGTGACGGCGCAGCTGTCCCTCGGGCAAATGGAGCAGAGGATCACCTCCGAAACCCGTGAAACCGTCCAGAAAATGGCCGTTGATCGCCTGAATGCGACAGCCGGAAAGTATGGAGAACTGGTCAGCGGTATGTTTGCGACAGCCTACCGGACGCCGGAAGTGGTTCGCAACGTGATCAGTCGGAATATCCAGGCCGACAGCTCCGGGCGTATAAGCCGGATTGACATGCAGGAAACCATCGGAGCGATTCTGCAGGAGCAGAACAGCCTCAGCTCCATCTACGCCCAGTTCGAACCCGACGCTTACGATGGCCAGGACCGTTATTTTACCGGAGGTGTGGAAGACCATAGCAGTGACCAGGGCACTCTGGAGATTTACTACTATCGCACACCGGAAGGAGAAGTGGAGTTCAGTCGCACGGAAGACCCGGCGGTAAAGTACCTGGATGCCCGCAACGAATTCGGAATTCGTGAAGCGGAGTGGTACCTGTGCTCCAGGGATACCAGAAAGCCCTGCATCATGGAGCCCTACGAGTATGAAATCGAGGAGGGGTATTCCGAGCTGATGACCAGCCTGGTAATGCCTATTATCAAGGACAACGAGTTTGCCGGTGTGACGGGGGTTGATATCAACCTGTCTACGTTGCAGCAAACAATTCAGAATGTCAGCCGTGAGCTCTATGACGGCGAATCCCGGGTTACCCTGCTCAGCAACAAAGGCCTGATAGCCGCTTCCAGTCACTATAGTGATCACCTGGGCCGGCCACTGTCGGAGGCGCTGCCAGAGCAGGGCGATGAATACACCTCTCTGCACCTTGGCGACGGCACCTACGACGACGGACAAACGCTGGCGGTGTCCTATCCCATCGATATTGCCCTGTCGGATACCCAGTGGTCGCTGCTGATCGAGCTGCCTCGTGAAACGGCTCTGGCGGACGTCGCAGCGATTACCGGGCTTTTGTCCAGTGAGGTGAATACGACAGCCGGGCGACAGGCCATGGTTGGTGTGCTGGTATCGATTATCGCGATACTGGTTTTGGTTGTGCTGGTACGCTCGGTCACCAAGCCGCTCGATGAGATTCGTGATCGCATGAAAAACCTTGCCAGTGCTGAGGGAGATCTCACCCGCGAGCTGGATATTGATACCCATGCGGAGTTGATTGAGCTCGCTGGTGGGTTCAACAGATTCCTTGGCCGGCTACGGGAAATGATCAACGACTTGAAAAAGGTCAACGGAAAGGTCAGCCAGCAGGCGGCTGATGTGGGCGCGATTGCCGGGGAAACCGATGACCAGACGGAACGCCAGCATCAGGATATCGAGAGTGTCGTAACCGCAATGAATGAAATGTCTGCGGCTGCCGGCGAAGTTGCCGGGTTCGCCGGTGAAGCGGCGGAAAACGCTCAAATGGCACAGGATGGCGTTCGCTTTACCAAGGATACGCTGGCGTCAGCTCTTGATGGGGTCAGCGCGCTCGCCGGGGATATGGACGAAGCAAGCACCGCTATCAGCCATGTTGCCACCCGTAGTGAGGATATAAACCGAATTCTTGAGGTTATCCGGGGGATTGCGGAGCAGACCAACCTGTTAGCCCTGAATGCCGCCATTGAAGCGGCCCGGGCAGGGGAGCAGGGCCGCGGTTTTGCGGTTGTGGCGGATGAGGTAAGAACCCTCGCGTCCCGCACCCGTGAGTCCACCGACGAAATCAGTCAGATGATCGATGGCCTGCAAAACGATGTAAGCGGCGCCGTTACCGTCATTCAGAGTGGTGTTGACCGCGCCACACGGGCAGTCGACGGTACCCGTGAAGCAGACCATTCCCTGGCTTCGGTAGTGGAGCGAATCGCAACCATCGTTGAGCATGTGACTCACGTGGCGACAGCGGCAGAGGAGCAGAGTTCTGTCAGTGAGGAAATCAACCAGAACCTGACTCGTATTGGTGACGCCGCTAACGACCTGCGAGCTCTTGCGCAGAGAGTAAGTGGCAGTGGGCGCACTCTGGATGATCAGGTACGGGCGCTGGACTCCGAGCTGAGTCGCCTAAAAACCTGATTTGCATCGACGATTGCTATCGGTACCATTCAGCCCGTCAATTTTATTTTCAGCAGGCGGGCGATCATACTGCAAGTTGTTCGAGGCTGTGAAAGCCCGCCTATTTTCCGGACCTGGAGTGAAAGTATGGAGCAAGTCACTATTTTTGGCCGCGCTTCCTGTGGTTTCTGTATGCGTGCAAGGCAGCTTTGCGAAATCAATGATTTTCCCTATCGCTACGTTGACATTGTCGAGGAGGGGATCAGCAAAGAAGACCTGTCGAAAACCATTGGTAAGCCGGTTCATACCGTGCCGCAGATCTTCGTGGGCCAGGAGCATATTGGCGGGTTCGATCATTTTTCAGAGTACCTGGAGAGGGTCGGCACCACGGCCAACTGATTGAACGAGCACAAAAAAAGGCGCTCCCCTTCAACCAGGGGGCGCCTTTTTAGTTTGCAGGCCGATCAGATCTGGAAATCGGCCTTCAGCTTCTTCTCGACCAGCTGGTTTTTCAGTTTCGCTACCCGCGGCAACCCATCGTCAAACGGCGGGAAACTCTCACCGTAAATCAATGGTTCAAGGTAGTCGCGGCAATCCTGTGTGATGCCGTAACCATCGTCGGTAATGAAGTGGATCGGCATTTTCTTTTCCTGGTTGGCAACCTCTGAGAGAGGCGCTTCGCCAATATGCCAGCGATACGGGCGTGACTGCTCGCGAACAATGGTGGGCATCAGTGCCTGCTTTCCAGCTAGAGCCATTTCCACGGCCACTTTGCCTACTGCGTAAGCCTGCTCCACATCCGTAGCGGAGGCAATATGGCGGGCGCTGCGTTGAAGGTAATCCGCCACGGCCCAGTGGTATTTGTAGCCCAGGGCCTGGCGCACCATGTTGGCCAGGGCCGGGGCGACACCGCCAAGCTGGGTATGGCCGAAGGCATCCTTGGCACCGGCATCGGCCAGGAAGCGGCCGTCTTCATACTGGGCGCCTTCCGAGGCAACCACGACGCAGTAACCATACTCCTTGACGCAGAAGTCCACCCGCTCCAGGAACCTTTCCCGCTCGAACGGTACTTCCGGGAACAGAATGATGTGGGGCGGCTCGCCTTCCCCTTTGCCGGCAAGGCCACCCGATGCGGCAATCCAGCCCGCGTGTCGCCCCATTACCTCCAGGATGAACACCTTGGTGGAGGACTCGCACATGGAGCGGATGTCCAGGCTGGCTTCCAGGGTGGAGGTAGCAATGTATTTCGCTACTGAGCCAAAGCCGGGGCAGCAATCGGTAAAGGGCAGGTCATTGTCCACCGTCTTGGGAATGCCGATGCAGGTAATCGGGTAGCCCATTTTCTCGGCAAGCTGCGATACCTTGTAGGCGGTGTCCTGGGAATCCCCGCCGCCGTTGTAGAAGAAATAGCCAATGTCGTGGGCGCGGAATACTTCGATCAATCGCTCGTATTCCCGCTTGTTCTCGGAAAAGTTTTTCAGTTTGTGGCGACAGGACCCGAACGCACCGCCGGGAGTGTGAATCAGCGCATGGATGTCGTCATCCGTTTCCAGGCTGGTATCGATCAGCTCTTCTTTCAGCGCGCCGATGATACCGTTACGCCCGGCGTAGACCTTTCCGATCTGGTCCGGGTGTTTGCGAGCAGTCTGGATCAGCCCGCAGGCGGTGGCGTTAATGACGGCGGTTACACCGCCTGACTGGGCGTAGAATGCGTTTCTGGTGGCCATTTCCGGCTGTTGCCTCCTGCAGTTTCATCGAGTGCGGCAGATGATACGCCAATCGCTGGTTTTTTTCATGACATCAAACGTCGTAACGAAGGCTTGACGGCCTGCACTCTATACGGGACGCTTTGCAGGTTTCATTCAAGAGGTCGGCAACCGAATGCATATTCATATCCTGGGAATCTGTGGCACCTTCATGGGCAGCCTGGCTGTTTTGGCAAGAGAGCTGGGGCACACCGTGACTGGCTCCGACCAGGGGGTGTATCCGCCCATGAGCACCCAACTGGAAGCCCAGGGTATCGGCCTGATGGAGGGTTACCACTCTGACAACCTCAAGCCCCGGCCGGACCTGGTGCTGATTGGCAACGCCATGTCCCGTGGCAACCCGGAGGTGGAAGCCGTTCTTAACCAGAATATTGACTACATGTCGGGTCCGGAATGGCTGGCCCGGGAAGTGTTACGCCATCGCTGGGTACTGGCAGTGGCCGGCACCCACGGCAAAACCACGACAACCGCGATGCTGTTGTGGATCCTTGATCAGGCGGGGTTCGAGGCCGGTTACCTGGTAGGCGGTGTGCCCAACGATTTCCCGGTATCTGCCCGGCTGGGTAACAGTGACTTTTTTGTGATCGAGGCGGATGAATACGACAGCGCCTTTTTCGACAAGCGCTCCAAATTCGTTCACTACCGGCCCCATACTCTGATTCTCAATAATCTGGAGTTCGATCACGCCGACATCTTCGATAACGTGGAAGCCATCGAACGCCAGTTCCACCATCTTGTCAGAACCGTGCCCTCGCGCGGGCTGATCGTGCGTCCGGCGCTGGATACCCATCTCGACAGGGCGCTGGAATTGGGCTGCTGGACCAGTGTTCAGGCGACTTCTGTCGGCAGTGAGGTACCTTATATGGCCGACTGGCGGGCGGAGTTACTGGCGGAGGATGGCAGTCGCTTCATGGTGGTTCATCACGAACAGCCTGTAGCGGCTGTCAAATGGTATCAGACCGGGCTACACAACGTTCGCAACGCACTGGCCGCAATCGCTGCGGCCCGCCACGTCGGAGTGACCCCGGATCACGCGGTGGCGGCACTGTGCCGGTTCTCCGGAGTCAAACGGCGGATGGAGTTGCTGGCACAGATCGACGGAATCCACGTTTACGACGACTTCGCCCATCACCCCACGGCCATCACCACCACCCTTGAAGGTTTACGCAACAAAGTCGGCGACGAGACCATCCTTGCCCTGATCGAACCACGCTCCAATACCATGCAACAAGGGGTGCACCAGCAAACCCTGCTGCCCAGTGCAGCAGCAGCTGACAGGGTGATCTGGGCCAACCTGAACCAGATGGACTGGCTACCCGCGTTGATAGAAGGTCACAACGCCACGGCAGAAGCGCCGCATCACCACAGCGTGGAATCCACCGTGGAAGCGATGATTGGCCGGGTTCTGGAACAGGTGTCTGGCCCCTGCCATATTGTCATTATGAGCAATGGCGGTTTTGGTGGTATCCACCAGAAGCTGATCGCGGAACTTGAACGTAAAACCGGCTGACAGGGCGTTTGCCTCTAAAACGAATCAGGGAATTCCAGCATGACAGCAACACCAGAAAACCAGCGGGTCATCAACCTTGCCTTCACCGGCGCTTCCGGCGCCCAGTACGGCCTTCGCCTGCTGCAATGCCTGGTGGCGGCGGATTGCCGGGTACATGTGATGGTCAGCAAGGCTGCCCAGGTGGTGATTGCCACGGAAACCGACCTGAAATTACCCGGCAACACGCCTGCCATGCAGGAAGTTTTGACCAGCTATGCTGGCGCCCGGCCAGGACAGGTATTGGTGTTCGGGCGGGAAGACTGGTTTTCCCCGCCGGCCTCCGGCTCCGGTGAGAAGGCGCCGCTGGTGATTTGCCCCTGCAGCACCGGCACCCTCTCTGCACTGGCCACCGGTGCCAGCAATAACCTGATTGAGAGGGCTGGCGATGTGGCCCTGAAAGAGCGGCGGCAGTTGATCCTGGTGCCCCGGGAAGCGCCTTATTCCGAGGTACACCTGGACAACATGTTGCGCCTGACCCGCATGGGTGCGGTCATCATGCCGGCCAGCCCCGGCTTCTATCACCAACCGCAATCGGTGAACGATCTGGTGGACTTCATTGTTGCCCGCCTGCTTGATCACCTGGGCCTGCCCCAGGACCTGATGCCCCGCTGGGGTGAGGCGCGGCTCAAGGCGAAGCAACCCGTCTGAAGCGCCCGGCGATGGTTTTGGCCAGCCCGATTGATGCTTTTCATCATTGAGCGAAAACGCCGCTCCCCCGAGACTTGGTGAACGACAATCACAAGACAGTCATTCACCGAGGTTCACCATGATTCCACGCACGCTCTTCGATGCCGACCTTGAAGGTTTCCGGGATTCCGTCCGCAAGTTCCTGCAGCAGGAAGCGGCGCCCTACCACGAGCAATGGGAAAAAGACGGTCAGGTAAGCCGGGAGCTTTGGACCAAGGCCGGCGAGCTGGGTTTTCTCTGCCCCACGATGCCGGAAGAGTACGGTGGGGTAGGAGCTGATTTCCGCTACAGTGCGGTGATCATGGAAGAGGTGTCGAGGGCGGGCCTGTCCGGTATTGGCTGGACCCTACATTCCGACATTGTCGCCCCTTACATCCTCAATTACGGTTCCGAAGAACAAAAACAGTATTACCTGCCTAAACTGGCTTCTGGCGAAATGATCGGAGCCATTGCCATGACCGAGCCTGGGGCTGGCTCTGACCTTCAGGGAATAAAGTCCACGGCGGTGAAGAACGAGGCGGGCGATCACTACGTGCTTAACGGCTCGAAAACCTTCATCACCAACGGCCAGCTGGCCGACCTGGTGATTGTGGTGGCCAAGACCGACCCGAAGGAGGGTGCCAAGGGCACCAGCCTGCTACTGGTCGAAAGCGCCTGGGGAGGTTTCGAGAAAGGGCAGAACCTCAACAAAGTGGGGATGAAGGCCCAGGACACCTCCGAGCTGTTCTTTCAGGATGTGAAAGTGCCGGCGGACAAACTTCTCGGCTCTATGGAAGGCCAGGGCTTCTTCCAGTTGATGTCGGAGCTTCCCGCCGAACGTTTGCAGGTGGCTCTGACCGCTGTAGCGGCTGCAGAAGCTGCATGGCAGTGGACACTGGATTACGTCAAGGAGCGAAAGGCGTTCGGTAAGCCGGTCATCGCGTTCCAGAATACCCGCTTCAAAATGGCGGAAATGAAAGCGGAAATCACCGCAGCCCGGGTATTCACTGATCGCTGTCTGGAACTGCACCTGGACAAGAAGCTGGACATTCCCACCGCAGCCATGCTGAAGCAGCACACCACGGATCTGCAGTGCAAAGTCATGGATGAATGCGTTCAGCTTCACGGTGGCTACGGTTATATGTGGGAGTACCCCATTGCCCGAGCCTGGGCCGATTCCCGGGTACAGCGCATCTATGCCGGCACCAACGAGATCATGAAAGAGATCGTTGCACGCTCATTCTGAAGAAAAATAGGATAGTTCAACGCGCCGCCGGCTTCCCCGACGGCGCGTTTTGTTACCAAAGTTTACAAACTGCCAATCCTGTCAAGGTTCCCTCCGGCAACATCCCCTAAAGTAGCGGCACAACCTCTAACAAGGATAATGGTTGCCGCAATGAACCGCCTGCTCCCCATTACAATTGCCCTGTTCACACTTGCCCTGGCCGGATGTGGCGAGGATTCTGACGAGTCACCGGTTGATGGCCGCGATTTTGACGGCGAGGGCTTTAGCGAACCGGTGTCCTATATCGGTAGAGTTATTGACGGCTACCTGCGTAATGCACGGGTATGGCTGGATATGGATGGCGACAGCCAGTACACCGCCGGGCCTATCACCATTGAGAACAGTTCCGGCACGGAAATCACCTTACTCAATGGTGAGCCCACCGCCATGACCGGCGAAGATGGCAAGTTTGCCCTCGATATCTCAGAGCTGGTGCAGGACCCATCGATATCACCAGACATCGACCCCCGGGATTTTCCCCTGTTTGCGGTCATTATCCCGGGCCAGACGCTGGAGCAAACCCGTATCGGCGAGGTGGTGCTGGAAGACGCCTACATGCTCAGCGCACCTCCAGGAGTGCGGAACGTCACGCCTCTCAGCACACTGGTGCGCCAGCGCCGGGTGATCGGTGTGCAGGACTTGACGGCGACCACCAACGAGCTGGCGGACGCGCTCGGGAACGTCAATCTGGTCAGCGACTATGTGAAATCCGGCGATCACCGGGCCCATGCCTATGCCCGTGCTTTTGCCCGCTTCATGGCCAGCCAGTTCCCGGAAGAGTATGGCAGTCTTCTGCGTAATGGTAACGGGAAAGAGCGTTTCCTGAGCAAGGAGGCGGTGTACCTGTTGGGTGTATCGTTCGTCCGTAATGCGCTCGACGTCGTGAAGGTGGTTGACGAAGCTGCTTCCCAGGGTAACTACGAGAACGTCAATGTTGACGAACTGTCGCTGCCTGAAGTGCCGGTTGAATTGGACGACCCGGTTGTTCTGGAGCGTCAGACGATTCTGGCGCAGGGAGAGGGGAGTGAGTTGCCGGCTTCCATTTCCAACTTGAGCGTGTCTGCAGAACTGATGTTTGATTATTCTGAAGACGGGCGGGTAACGTCCATTACCGTCCACGGCTGCATGATGCCATCGTTGAGAGAAATGGCCCGCCTGATTAACGCCCGCGGCAAGATTGCGGATACCGGTACGCAGTGGATGCCGGGTATCTTGCTGTCGCAGCAAAGCGCCAGTTTTTACGAGAATGAAGGTCCGGATGAGCGGCTGGTGTTTGACTGGGAGAATCGCCGGGCGACATTTGAAACTACGACCACTTGCCATGGTGCTCTGGCGGATTCATCAGAACCGGGTGGCCCCGCGGCAATCGCTTATGAGTGGACTTTGGCGGATGCAAAGGTCCAGTCGCTGACCGTAATCTCAGACGATAAAACCGAAGTGCTGGAGCCTGATTACGGGTTCGGTAATGACGCTTTTTTCGGTGTCGCTCGCACGGTCGACGGGATTGAGGAAGAGAACATGACATTAACCAGCGGGGTCCAGAGCTGCGAGAACGACGTTGATCCGGATGATCGGGACGCTCTGCTGGTCGTTTCCGCCCGGCAATCCTACACCGTAACCGGAAATAGGCCGCAGCCGGTTGGTTTTGGCTCACTTGCGCTGGAGTATGATAATCGGAAAAGCCAGTTGCGCCCCCTTAGGTTTGGCTTCCTTGACGAAATGATGGCTTCTACCGAGGGTGTCAATAATAGCGAAGGTTTCGAGTGGGCATTTTACTACCTCTTTGAAGCTTCGAATGAATTTGTAGAAGATCAACCGAACCTGATCAGCTCCGCTTATCTGAACCGCTATGGCGGCAGCAGAGCCTGTGGTCGGGAATTTGAAAGGATGCCATCGGCGGCTTATGCTCGCGTGAACTACACGTATCAGCGGTTATCGGAATATCTGTCGGGACTGGTGGAATAAAAAGCAGGGCAGGCAGTTTTCAGAATTAAGCCTAGATGCAGCACAAAATTGTCAAATAATGAGTGTGACATGTGCTTATAAAGGTTTCGGATTCGTAACACTTCCTGAGGGAGGAAGTGGTGCCGAGGAGAGGACTTGAACCTCCACGGGGTTGCCCCCACTAGCACCTGAAGCTAGCGTGTCTACCAATTTCACCACCTCGGCAGGTGATTTGCAGTCTCTCCGGTGGGAACTCAAAAGCGTTAGCTTATTGAATTTCCGGTGTTTCTGCCGCGGCGACAGGCGCTGCTGTCAACCGATGGCGCGTACTTTAATCATTCGGAAAAACGCTGTCAAACATTTTTTGCTGGCTAATCTCGGTTTTTGTACCTATTTTTGCTGGGTGGTTAGGCAGGCGGCCGCTGGCGGCGTTATACTCTCCGGCAAACGCAATATAACGATTGATTTCCACCAGGAAATCGGAATTAAGGATACGAATGGTTTCCAGAAAAAAGACAGACAACGACCCACACGCACAGCGTGAGGCCAGCAATTACGACAATCCCATCCAGAGCCGGGAGTTTATTCTCGAGCATCTTAAGGAAAGGGGCGCGCCGGCCACCCATCCAACCCTGTGTGAAGAACTGGGCCAGCAGTCCGAGGAGGGCATCGAGGCCCTGCGCCGTCGGCTGATTGCCATGTGTCGCGATGGACAGCTGATCTGCAACCGCCGTGGCGCCTACCTGCCCATTGAAGAGGCGGATCTGGTGACAGGCCGGGTAACGGGGCACAAGGATGGATTCGGGTTCCTGATACCGGATGACGGTGGGTCAGACCTGTTCCTGACAGCGCGTCAGATGCGCCAGGTTTTTCACGGTGACCGGGTTGCCGCGCGAGTCGACCGGGTAGATGACCGGGGGCGCCGCGAAGGCGTGATTGTCGAGGTGCTGGAATACCGCACCCAACAGACAGTTGGCCGGCTTTTCCAGGAAAGCGGCATTTCCTTCGTGGTTCCCGAGAATGCCCGTATCAACCACGAAGTGCTTATTCCTGCCGAGCATATCAATGAAGCGCGTCATGGCCAGTACGTGGTTGTGGATATACTGCGCCAGCCGACGGTACGCACCCAGCCCACAGGTAAGGTGGTCGAAATATTGGGTGAACATATGGCGCCGGGCATGGAAATCGACGTTGCCATCCGCTCCTACGATATTCCCCACAGCTGGCCGCCAGCCGTGGGAGAGCAGGTTGCGGATATACCCGAGGAAGTTACTGAAAAAGACAAACAGAACCGGGTCGATATCCGTAATCTTCGGCTTGTTACCATCGATGATGAAAGTGCGCGGGATTTTGATGACGCGATTTATTGCGAGCCACGTCCCCGTGGTGGTTATCGTTTGCTGGTGGCGATAGCGGATGTATCTCACTACGTTCGCCCCGAATCACCCCTGGACGAAGAGGCGATTAACCGCGGCAATTCGGTGTATTTCCCGGATCACGTGGTGCCCATGCTCCCGGAAAAGCTGTCGAACGGCCTGTGTTCGCTGAACCCGGGTGTTGACCGGTTGTGCATGGTGGCGGATGTAACCATCAGCGCCGCTGGCGCCATCAGTGGCTATACGTTCTATCAGGCCGTAATGCACAGTCACGCGCGACTGACTTACAACAAGGTCAGCGACATGCTGGAGCGGCCGGATTCCGAGCCGGGCTACAGGCTTTCCGAGCAGTACGCTCACGTATTGCCGCACCTGCACAATCTCTACAATCTTTACAAGTTGCTGCGCAAGGCGAGAACCGAGCGGGGCGCCATCGATTTCGAAACCACCGAAACCAAAGTGGTGTTCGACGCAAACCGCAAGATCGAGGAAATTGTCCCGATCCAGCGTAACGACGCCCACAAGATTGTCGAGGAATGCATGTTGGCCGCCAACGTGGCAACTGCACGCTTCCTCAAGAAGCACAAGGTGCCTTCGCTGTACCGTGTTCACGATGGCCCTTCAGAGGAGCGTCTTAATGCGGTGCGCCTGTTCCTGGGTGAGCTGGGCCTCCAGTTGGGTGGCGGCGATAAACCAACCTCAGCTGATTATCGGGAGCTTTTGTCCAGCATTGCTGATCGTTCCGATGCAAATGTCATTCAGACGGTGATGCTGCGCTCTCTCAGTCAGGCGGTTTACAGTCCGGATGAGGGGGGGCACTTTGGCCTTGGCTTTACCAGCTATGCTCATTTCACTTCGCCCATTCGTCGGTATCCGGACCTGATTGTGCATCGTGGTATCAAGTCTGTCGTGCACAGCGAGGAAGGCAGCAAGGATATCGTAGCGCCGCCAAAGAAGGACCCGGAACTGGCGGACTACCCCTACGACCTGGCTCGTATGTACCAGTTGGGTGAACACTGCTCAATGACCGAGCGCCGGGCCGACGATGCCACCCGCGATGTCATGGCCTGGCTCAAGTGTGAGTACCTGAAGGATCATGTTGGCGAAGAGTATGATGGCGTGATCGCCGCCGTTGTGCCGTTCGGTTTCTTCGTGGAGCTGTCCGGGGTCTATATAGAAGGCCTGGTGCACGTTTCCACGCTGAGCGGTGATTATTTCCATCATGACTCCGCCAAGCATCGCCTGATTGGCGAGCGCACGGCCATGAGCTTCCGCCTGGGCGACGATGTACGGGTAAAAGTGGTGCGTGTTGGCATGGAAGACCGCAAGGTTGACCTTGAGTTGGTGAGTGAGCCTCAGCACCGCCAGGCAGACCGGGATGCGCTGGAAATAACCAAGCGTGAACCCAGAGATAAAGGCAAAGGTCGGGGCAAGGGCGGAAAATCTGCCGGTAGTCGCTCTTCGAAGGGCGACCGTGGGAAAGGCAGCCGCGAAAAAGCCGGGGATTCCGGTGACAAACCGCGTCGAAAGAAAGGATCCGCGCCAAAGTCCGCCGGCAAATCCGAAAAACCCGAGAAAGTTGCGCCAACTTACGAGGACAATGGTGAGTTGTCGGCCCGTGACAAGCTGGTAGCAGAAGCCGCCAAGCTGGCGTTGGGGAAAGGCGCGGGCAAGGGAAAGAAGCCGAAGCCACGCAAGTCAGGAAAATAAGCCGTGTCTGATGAGTTTATTTTTGGCTGGCATGCCGTTGAAGCGGTACTGAAGCGTGAGCCGGAGCGGTTGCAGCAGGTGTGGATCCAGACCGGTCGCGAAGATCGGCGGGTCAAGACTGTAACCGATGCCCTGAACGAGCTTGGGGTACGCTGGCAGGTGGTGCACCGCAAGGAACTGGATCAACGGGTTTCCGGGGTTCACCAGGGGGTTGTCGCAGCGGTGTCCGAAAGCCGCGAGTGGAGCGAAGACGATTTGCTCACCATGCTTGCCGGTTCCGACAAGCCGCCGTTTCTGCTCATTCTTGACGGCGTCACCGATCCTCACAACCTGGGTGCCTGTCTGCGCACCGCCGATGCCGTTGGTGTTCAAGCGGTCATAGTGCCGAAAGACAAGTCAGCGTCGCTGTCGCCCACGGTGCGCAAAGTCGCCTGCGGGGCGGCTGAAACCGTACCGTTGGTGCGGGTAACCAACCTTGCACGATTCATGCGAACCATACAGGACGACGGTGTCTGGCTTATCGGCACTGCAGGCGAGGCTGAGAATACCGTCTATCAGGCTGATTTTACCGGCCCGGTCGCGCTCGTGATGGGAGCCGAAGGCAAAGGTATGCGGCGGCTGACCCGGGAGCATTGTGACCTGTTGATCAATATCCCGATGCTCGGCCACGTGGACAGCCTGAACGTTTCCGTGGCCACCGGCGTTTGTCTTTACGAAGCATTGCGCCAGCGGCTTGCATAGTACCCCCCACACGCCTAGAATACGTGACCCCCTTTCTCAGGGGGCGATGCCTTATTGCCCGAAATCGGGGTAATTGGCATCAAGAAGCCGGCGGCTTTGGCTGCCACCTCCTTGCTTCTTGCATTTGCACGGTCTGATTCTGTGCGTTTGCTGGAGGCTGTTTAATCCGTAGGGAGAACTCATGCGTCACTACGAAATCGTATTTATGGTACACCCTGATCAGAGCGAGCAGGTGCCCGCAATGATCGAGCGTTATACCGGTGTCATCAATGAAGATGGCGGCAAGGTACATCGCCTGGAAGATTGGGGCCGTCGTCACCTGGCTTACCCGATTAACAAGATTCACAAGGCTCACTACGTACTGATGAACGTTGAATGTTCACAGGCAGCGATGGACGAGCTGACTCACAACTTCCGTTTCAACGATGCCATCATCCGCGACATGATTCTGCGCCGCGATGGTGCCGATACGGACCTGTCCCCGATGAAAGCTTCCGAGTCCCGTGAAGACCGTCGTGGCGGCGATGATCGTCCGCGTCGTTCAGCTGAATCTGACGAGCCACGTCAGCAGGCTGAAACCCAGGACGAAGAAGAGTAAAACCATCACCGGAGTTGAGGAGTTAAGTTATGGCTCGTTTTTTCAGACGTCGTAAGTTCTGCCGCTTCACGGCAGAAGGTGTCAAAGAGATTGATTACAAGGATCTGGACACCCTGAAAGGTTATGTTACTGAAACCGGCAAAATCGTGCCCAGCCGCATTACCGGCACCAAAGCACGTTATCAGCGTCAGCTGGCTACCGCTATCAAGCGTGCCCGCTACCTGGCACTGCTGCCGTATTCGGACAGCCACGATAACTAAGTAACAGAATTAACAGGACCCGGGACCATGCGTGCACTGGCACAGTTTGTAATGCGCGGTCCTCTGCAGGCAGGCGGGGTTGCGGCAGTTACCACTGCGATACCCCTGTTGTTCTGGATTGGTGCAGCGGTGATTGGCCTGGTCATTCTCAGGCTGGGTATCAGCCAGGGGCTTAATATCGGCCTCTGGGCATTGCTTCCGGCACTCGGCTGGAGCTGGTTTGGGCAGGACCCGACAGCATTGGCGGTACTGCTTCAGGTAATGCTGATTGCATCTATTCTGAGAACTACCCTGTCCTGGGAGAAAGCGCTCCTTGCAGGCAGTTTCCTGGGTATTGTGACAGGCATGATGCTGCCCGTGTTGTATCCGGATCTGTTAAACGATCTGGTGCAGACCGGGGTCAGGTTTTACCAAGAATACAACGCCGAAGTAGCCAGCAGTCTTGGCGACAGGCTGGAAACAGTCATTCGGCAGACCATGAACGCAAGCATGGCAGGCACTTACCTGGTTACCGGGGTGGGCATGACCATGCTGGCGAGATCCTGGCAGGCGGGGTTGTATAACCCCGGCGGATTCCGGACCGAGTTCCACTCGCTCCGGCTGTCACCGGCAATCGCGGTTATTTGTGTGATTACCATAGTGGCAGGGCCCGTTCTGGGGCTGAATTCCATGCTGCTGGGCTGGGCCGGAGGGTTGCCGCTGTTTCTGGCGGGGCTGGCCCTGGTTCATGGCGTTGTAGGTCGTAAAAATCTGAGCGGCCAGTGGCTGATCATGTTCTACCTGGCATTGGTGCTGCTTGGTCCAAGCCTGATGATTCTGTTAGTAGTTCTGGCATTTGTGGATAGCTGGCTGGATATCCGGAGACGAATAAAACCCTCCGGCCCGGCCGAATAAAGTACGAAGAGGTCAACGAGATGGAAGTTATTCTGCTCGAAAAAGTAGCAAACCTTGGTTCACTGGGTGACAAGGTCAAGGTAAAGTCTGGTTACGGTCGCAATTTTCTGCTGCCTTATGGCAAGGCTGTTGCGGCAACCGCCGATAACCTGAAGGCCTTCGAAGAGCGCCGTGCAGAGCTGGAAAGAGTGGCGGCTGAGAAGCTGTCTGCCGCTCAGGCTCGTGGCGAGGCTCTGGCAGGCGCTTCTGTCACCATCACCTCCAAGGCTGGTGAAGAAGGCAAGCTGTTCGGCTCAATTGGTGTGCGTGACATTGCTGATGCAATTACCGCTGCCGGTACCGAAGTCGAGAAAAGTGAAGTTCGTCTGCCGGAAGGCCCGCTGCGCTTGGTTGGCGAGTACGAGATTGAGCTTCAGCTGCACTCCGACGTGAGCGTTGTCATTAACCTGGCCGTTGTTGCCGAGTAAATTGCACCTCATGCGGTGACGCCGGCTTTCCAGCTGGCGGCAGTCATACAGGCCCGGAATTCGCTTTTGTGGATTCCGGGCCTGTTGCTTTCTGGTGTATGATTTGTCCCTATCGTAGTTCTCCCATCGCATCGACAATCCCAGTAACCTGTCCCGGATGTGATGCCCAGATGAAGATGTTTTCATGGCCAAACCCGATTTCAAACCGGTAAACAGTGACCCGGAAACCAGCCGGATAAAGGTTCCACCTCATTCGATTGAGGCCGAGCAGGCGGTGCTTGGTGGCCTTATGCTTGATAACCGCCGGTTCGATGAAGTGTCGGAGATTATTTCTGCCGCAGATTTTTATCGTCAGGACCACCGGCTGATTTTTGGCGCTGCCGAGCGACTTGCCAGTGAAAGCGAGCCGCTGGATGTCGTGACACTGACAGAATTCCTGGAGCGCGCCGGAGACATCGAAGACGCCGGCGGCCTTTCCTACCTGGCGGAACTCGCCGAGAAAACCCCGGGCGCCGCCAACATCCGCGCCTATGCTGAAATTGTCCGGGAGCGCTCCACCCTCCGCCAGTTGGTCCAGGTTTCAGGGCAGATTTCGGATTCCGCCTTCAATCCCCAGGGTCGAAACAGCGACGAAATCCTGGATGAAGCCGAACGCAACGTTTTCCAGATTGCAGAATCGCGGGTCAAAGAAGGCTCTGGCCCCAAGAAAATCAATCCGATCCTTACCGATGCGCTGAGTAAAATCGAGGAACTGTTTGAGTCTGGCGAAACCACAACAGGCCTGACGACCGGTTTCAAGGATCTGGATGAATGGACGTCGGGTATGCAGCCGGCAGACCTGTTGATTGTGGCCGGGCGCCCATCCATGGGTAAGACCACGTTCGCGATGAACATCGTAGAAAACGCGCTGATAAGCACCGGAACGCCGATTCTGGTATTCAGTATGGAGATGCCGGCAGACGCGCTGGTCATGCGTATGCTGTCCTCACTGGGGCGCATTGACCAGAGCCGCATTCGCAGCGGCAAGCTGGAAGAAGATGACTGGCCCCGGCTTACCTCGGCCGTCAGTCTGCTAAAGGACAAACCTCTCTATATTGACGATACGCCGGCTCTGAGTCCCACCGAGATGCGTTCAAGGGCCCGTCGTATAGCCCGCGAGAATGACGGACAGCTTGGCTTGATAATGGTGGATTACCTGCAGTTGATGCGTGTGCCGGGTAACACTGAAGGCCGTACCGCCGAGATTTCCGAGATTTCCCGCTCCCTGAAGGGTATCGCCAAGGAACTGAGCTGTCCCGTCATGGCACTTTCTCAGCTCAACCGAAGCCTTGAGCAGCGCCCCAACAAGCGGCCGGTGAACTCGGACCTGCGGGAATCCGGCGCCATCGAGCAGGACGCCGACGTGATCATGTTCGTCTACCGTGACGAGGTCTATAACGAAGATACCTCCGACAAGGGTATTGCCGAGATCATCATCGGCAAGCAGCGGAATGGTCCTATTGGTACGGTTCGTCTTGCCTTTATTGGCCATTACACCAAATTTGAGGATCTGGCCCACGGTGATTACGGCGGGGACTATTGATGCCACGTAAGACCGTCGCCCGTATTGATACCGGTGCGCTTCGCCATAACTATCGTCTTGCCTGCAAGTTAGCCAGTCCGGCGCGGGCCATGGCGGTAATCAAGGCTGATGGTTACGGCCATGGTATCCGTGAGGTGGCCAGGGCACTGGTGGATGAAGCTCCGAAATTTGCCGTTGCCTGTATCGAAGAGGCGCTTGCCATCCGGGCAGCCGGTATCAATCATCCGGTCGTGATGTTGCAGGGCCCGCATAGCTTTGATGATGTTGCCACCAGCGCCGGTAAAGGTTTCGAAATGGTGGTGCACAGCGATTACCAGCTGGACTGGCTGGAGCAGGCACCGGACAAGCCGAAGCTCTGGCTCAAAGTGAATACCGGAATGAACCGCCTCGGATTTGCGCCCGCTGTACTGGGGCAGGTGATGGCCCGGTTGCAAGCATGTGGGGCAAGGGAACAGGTTATTGGTTTCGTGACGCATTACGCTTGCGCCGATGACCCGTCCAGCGGATTCACTGAGAAACAGACCCGAACTTTTACCGAGGCCGTGGTCGACTGGCCAGCGCTTGCGAAAAGTGCTGGCAATTCTGCAGCTCACTTCCTACCTGGCCAGCCATTATTCGACTGGAGCCGCCCTGGCATCATGCTGTATGGCGCTTCTCCAACCCTGGGAAAAATCGGGCCGGAACTGGGTCTTGAGGCAGTGATGACACTGGAAGCCGAGTTGACAGCGGTTCGAACGCTCCAGCCGGGGGAATCTGTGGGCTATGGCTGCTCCTGGACAGCGGAGCAGGAAACTCGGATGGGGATTGTTGCGATCGGCTATGGTGACGGGTATCCGCGCCATGCAGGAACCGATACGCCGGCCTGGGTGGCAGGCAGCCGCATACGTCTGATCGGTCGGGTTTCGATGGATATGCTGGCGGTAGACCTGACACATGCGCCGGCCGCTGGCCCAGGTGATACCGTGGAGCTTTGGGGACGGCATGTGAGTGTCGACGAGGTGGCGCAACACGCCGGTACCATTGGCTATGAGCTACTCACGGGTATTACAGCCCGGGTACCCAGGCTGTATGACAGTTCCGGCGACGAAACGGCATAGGTCAGGAGGCCGCTTCCGGTTCATGGATGATTTCCTCGATGAAATCGAGAATGGCGGCAAGGCTGCGGTCATCCAGTTTTTTCAGTGCCTTGTGCACCACCATTTTGCTGCCCTTCAGCATGCTGCTGATGCCCATCCTGGCCATGCCCATCAGCATGCTGCTTGCATTCAGCCGGCGTAGAGGCTCCAGGAAGAAAAAGTCCAGGCCGTTATCGGTCATCTCGACAATCAGTTCAAACAGTTTGTCGATGGCTTCCTTGTCTGCCTTGCCCCGTTCACGGAGCTCGTTGACGGTATACAGCGCGCGCGTACGCAGTTCATCGGGTATGGGTGCAACGATATGGCTCTGTTGTTTCAGCATGTGGAGTCCTGTTGTTGTATGCTCGTAGGATCTGCTCAGTTTTCCGATATGCATTCTATGGGTTGACGCGCCGGTGCCATTGGCTTGAAAGGTATCAGGTGCCCGTCATGTCAGTGATATCCCGGGTATGCGTTCCAACCATCGGCCTGAACGATTACAGTATGAAGAAAGACAGTCGACCGAAACCGGAGGCAGTGAGCGCTCGTGCACGTTCTTGTTGTTCATGACTATGGCCCGTTGGGGCGGATATTGCTGGAGCGCCTGAGAAAAACCTCGCTCCATGTCAGCCCATTGCTGATCAGTGAACTGGAAACGGCCGATCTGTCGGCTTTGGAGGGCTGGATTCCAAAGGATACTGACCTGATTGTGAACGCGTTATGGCTTGCCAATCCGGAAGTTGCGGAGCAGGATCCTGAAGCCGCGCACAAGGTATCTTTCTCGCTGCCGGTTGCGCTGGCGGAGCACGCCCGTGACCGGAATATGGCACTGCTGCAGCTTTCTTCCTGTTATGTCTTCGATGGCCGTAAGCAAAGCGCCTACATCGCTTCCAATCCTGGCCAGCCGGGCAACGAGCTGGGAAACTGGCAGTGGGAATGTGAACAGGCGGTGCGGACGCTTTTGCCTCGCCATATTATCCTGCGAACAGGCTGGAGTCTGGGGCGCTTTATCCGCAAGGTACAGTCCGTGGCGGCGTCCTCTGATGTCATAAAGCTACCCGGCAAATGCCATGGCCAGCCGGTCACCGTGAGCGACCTGTCCCGGGTGATGACCGCCATTGTTCAGCAGATAGATTGTGGTGCCGAAGTATGGGGAACCTACCAGTACGCCGGGGCAGAGGATATCTCACTCTATGAACTCGGGCTCGCCATAACCGGGCTGAGAGGCATACCCGGTGGCATCCGGGTGGTGGATGAGATGCCGGCCTGGGCCACCCTTGAGCCCGCCAATACACAAATGATCTGCACCAAGATCCGCAACACCTTCGGTATCAAGCAGCTGCCCTGGCGTTCCGGGTTGGCTGAAGAGCTGGAATTGTTGTCGATGAACGGGGACAGGGAGCTGACTGACGAACCGGCCAGCTAACCGCTGCCGGCTCGTGATGCGTAATGGTAAGCGGTGCTATCAGCTATTCTGACGTGAAAACTCGCGGGTGACCGTCTGCAGTGCCTCCACATCCAGAAGTTCCACCTCGCGGCCCCGTGCGCTGATAATGCCCTGGTTCTGGAAGCGGGTGAACACCCGGCTTACGGTTTCCACGGCCAGGCCCAGGAAGTTGGCAATGTCATTTCGTGCCATGGGCAGGCTGAAGTTGGTACCGGACATGCGCCGACGCTGGAAGCGGCTGGACAATGACAGCAGCAGTGCGGCAATACGCTCCTCTGCTGTATTCTTGCTCAGTAACATGGCCAGCTGATGGCTGCCCTGGATCTCCTGACTCATCAGGTGGTACATATGGTGTTGGAGGTCCGGCAGCTTGCCGGTAAGCTCTTCCAACCGTTCGATCGGAAACTCGCAGACACTGGTGCGCTCCAGAGCCCGGGCAGTGCAGGCGTAGTTCTTGCTGCCCATGCTGTCCAGGCCCACCAGTTCCCCCGGCATAAAGAACCCTGTCACCTGTTCTTCGCCATTCTCACTGATGATGGACGTCTTGATGGCGCCACTCTTGACAGCGAAGCAAGAGCGGAACGGGGTGCTCTGGTCAAATATATGCTCGCCGCGATTGAAAATCCGGCCCTGCAGGACAATATCCTCTAGTCGGTCCAGGTCGTTTTCCTCTACCGCCAGCGGAAGACAAAGGTTACTGAGGCTGCACTGGTGACAGGATGCCTTCAAGGGGGAAACCTGGTGGAGTCTGATCGGTTGAGCCATGGTTGCAGAACCATCCATTTTTGATTCATGTCAAAACCCCACTCTATTACGAAAGCCGGGCTTTGCCAATGACTAATGTCCTTGACGTTGATAAGGATATATTGTCTGGCTATATGCACGGCCGGCTCAGAAACCACGGGGGTTGCTGAGCCGACTGGCAGGCTTCAAATCTTCTGAAATACCAGGGAAGCATTGGTGCCGCCGAACCCGAAGCTGTTGGACATTACAGTGTGAAGGTCTGCCTTGGTGGAATCCGGCCCCACAACCGGCATGCCGGCAATGGTATCGTCCAGGCTGGTCAGGTTTTTGGTGCCCGCGATAAAGCCATTCTGAAGCATAATCAGCGAGTAGATGGCTTCGTGCACTCCGGACGCACCCAGTGAGTGGCCAGACAGCGATTTGGTGGACGAGATCTGCGGCGTTTTGTCGCCGAAAACGTTACGTACGGCTTTCATCTCTGCCACATCCCCCACAGGCGTGCTGGTGCCATGGGCATTGATGTAGTCAACAGTTGCTTCCACTGTAGACAGTGCCTGCTGCATACAGCGCATGGCACCCTCCCCGGAGGGAGCGACCATATCGTGTCCGTCAGAGGTTGCGCCGTAACCAACCAGTTCGGCAATGATCGGCGCACCGCGCTTGCGGGCGTGCTCCAGTTCTTCTACCACCACCATGCCACCCCCACCGGCAATGACAAACCCGTCACGGCCAGTGTCGAAGGGCCTTGAGGCTGTTTCCGGGGCATTGTTGTATTTGGTGGACAGAGCGCCCATGGCGTCGAATAGCATGGTAAGGCTCCAATCCTCTTCCTCGCCGCCACCGGCAAAAACGATATCCTGCTTTCCGGACTGAATCTGTTCAGCAGCGTGGCCGATACAGTGGGCACTGGTGGCACAGGCCGACGACATGGAATAGTTTACACCCCGGATTCTGAAGGCTGTGGCCAGGCAGGCCGAAACCGTGCTGGTCATGATCCTCGGCACCATGTAGGGGCCGATACGCTTCACGCCTTTCTCCCGCATGATGTCCACGGCTTCCACCTGGCTGGCACTGGAGGCACCACCGGAGCCGGCAATCAGTCCGGTCCGGTTATTGGATATCATGTCGTCGGTAAGCCCGGACGAGGCAATGGCCTGTTCCATGGCAAGAAAGCTGTACATGGCGGACTGACCCATGAAGCGCCGGGTTTTACGGTCGATGACCGAGGTGTCCACGTCAACGGATCCCGCAACCTGGCTTCGAAAGCCCATGTCCCGATAAGTCTCGTTGAACCGTATCCCGGATTTCCCCGTCCTCAGGCTTTCCAGTACGGCGTCCACAGAGTTTCCCAGGCAGGAAACAATGCCCATGCCGGTGATGACCACCCGTCTCATATCTTCCTCCTTAACAAGGCCTGCACCGCAAACCGGGCAGATCCTTTCTGTCTCTGGCTATTAACACCAGTCTAGGCGCTTTGGCGCCCGGGTGATATTTGACCTTGGTAACGGAGCAGAAAATATCAGCAGGAGCGGTCAGCCTCTTCACGGGCTTCTTTTTCCACCATCTCGGGGGTTTCAAGAGAAATGCGTCCGAGCTTGCCGGAGCGGAATTCGTTGAGCAGTACTTCCGACACCTTATGCAGGTCTGGAACGCCGCCGCGGCCAAGGAATCGTCGCTTCTGGGCAATGCCATCCATCAGTGCCAGCCCGTCATGCGGCTGTTCCTCAAAGCCATAGCGTGCCATGACCAGTTGCGGATAGGCCTCCAGTAAGTAATCCGCTTCGAACATTGCGACATCCTCGAACTCAATCACTGCACTGCGGATTGCGCCACTGATGGCCAGGCGATAACCGCAGGCCTCCGGCGACAGCTTTGGCCAGAGAAACCCGGGGGTGTCGTAAAGCAATACATTATCCGGAAGCTTGATGGCTTGCTGCGCCCGGGTCACGGCCGGTTCGTTTCCGGTCTTGGCCGCCGGACGGCCAGCGAGGGTGTTGATCAGGGTGGACTTGCCGACATTGGGAATGCCCAGAATCATCACTCGTAGTGCCCGTTTCTGACGATCGTGATCCGGGGTCATCTCACTTGCCAGACGCAGAATGTCCAGTGCCTCTGCCCGCTGGTTGTGGGTCATGGTAATGGCCCGAACCCCGCGCTCCTTCTCCAGCCAGGAAAGCCATCGCTCGGTAATGTCCGGGTCGGCCAGATCGCGTTTGTTAAGTACCTTGATCACAGGGGTATCGCCCCGCAGAGCAGGGACCAGCGGATTTTCACTGCTGAACGGCAGACGCGCATCGACGACCTCAATAATGAGATCCATCTGGGGCATCACCTTTTTGATCTCCTTGCGGGCCTTGTGCATGTGCCCTGGAAACCAGTTAATGGCCATATTTGTTGCTCCGGAAATGGCTGAACGGCGCCATTATGGACGGGAATGACGAAATTTTCACATTTCTCTCAACCCGCCTGTGGCGGGAGTTGAGGGCTCCGGAGGGTGAAGTGTGTACAAAAAGAGGGGGGTTCGGGATGAAATTCCCGGTCGATTTGTTTTAGGGTGTAGGGCTTGAAGACCTAAAGCGACCAAAACTCGATTAGTGGAGATATCTATGAAGCTCGTGAAACTGTTCGGAACTGCCCTGATTGCACTTGGGTTGTCCTCTCCGGCGATGGCGCAGCAATCTGGCGGGCAGCCGGACCAGGTTGATCAGCTGGCACAGATGGTTGGCCTGAGCGATGACCAGCAAAAGGAAATCCGTGGCATCATCGAAGACATGCAGGCTGAGATTCAGGAGCTTCAGGGCGAAGCCCAGCAACTGCAGCAGCAGATTCAGGCGGAGATCAAGCCGGATTATGACGAAGATACGATCCGTGATAACGCCGAGAAGCTGGGTGACGTAACTGGCGAGATGACTGCGCTGTCTACCCTGATGCAAGCCAAGGTGGACGCTGTGTTCACTGAAGAGCAGCGCGATGAGCTGAACAAGCGCATGCAGCAGATGCAGCAGCAACAGCGCCAGATGCAGCAACAGCAAATGCAACAACAGCAGATGCAGTAAGCTCCGCTAGTATTTACTGCCTCCCGGGTTTCACTCCCGGGACCTCGCGAAAACCGCCTTGGCCCTCGGCTTTGGCGGTTTTTCTGTTTGTAGCCTGCCAGTTCCTGTGTAGCCGTTGCGCGGAGGGCGCCTTGAAAGATTAGCCACGATCACCAAACGGCTTAATCAGAACAATAAGTCGGGGCAATAACGTCAGGGCGCCAACCAGCGCCATAAACATGGCAAAGCCGGTGAACAAACCGAAGTAGATGGTGGGGATAAAGTTCGACAGCACCAGAATCGAAAACCCGGTAATGATCGTCAGCGAGGTAAAAAACATTGCCTGCCCGATGCTGCGGTGGCAGCGGTGCATAGTTGCGATGTAGTCGCCATCTTTGCTGAATTCCGTTTTGAAACGGTGGATGTAGTGGATGGTATCGTCCACTGCAATCCCCACGGTAATGGCCGCCACCGTAATCGTCATCATATCCAGCGGAATACCCAGCCAGCCCATCAGGCCCAGCACCGACCCTGCCGCGATCAGGTTTGGCGCCATGCCGATCAGCGCCAGCTTTATTGAGCGGAACAGGATCAGGAACATGACCATGATGGCCAGGAACACCACGCCCAACGTCTTGATCTGGGACTCGAACAGGCTTTGCAGCATGTTGTTGTACATTACCGTCATGCCCGTGAGCTTTACCTGGTCGTCTTCGAAGCCCATTTCTCCTGTCAGATGGGTGCGTATGCGGTCCAACAGTTCCTGGCGTCGCAGGTCTGGAGAGGTTTCCAGGATGCGGATGCTGAAGCGGGCCTGGTCGTGTTCCTCACTGATGTAGGGGGTCAACAGAATATCCCGCAAGTCCTCCGGCACCGCGGAGGGCACAAAGGCCAGCTCCAGGGCGTCCAGGGGCTCGCCACCGTTAACCTGCGCCAGTATGTCCAGTGTTGTGTTGATGGACTGAACCTTACCGGTTTCCGGCAGGCTGTCCAGGTAATCGTGAACGCTACTGAGGCGCTCCATCTTCTGATAGGTAAACCAGGTATCCCGGTACTCCTGTGCTTCGTCACAGTCTTCCACAAACGGATCGCAGTCGCTGGCGAAAGGGTCGCCTCCGCCCGCACTTTCGGGGGGCTTGTCGTCCGTGATTACTACATCCAGGGGCGTGGTGCCGCCCAGTCGGTCGTCGATGGTGATCATGCCCTGGTGGATTTCAGTGCTGGATTTGAAATAGTCGATGAAGCTGTTTTCCACGGTCAGTCGATTCAGGCCGATCACGCAGAGAACCGCGATGACGGCGGAGCCGACCAGTACCGTTTTGCCATAGTGTTCGGTAAACCGCGCGAACAGGTCGGTAAACGGAATTCGATCCGACTTTACCCGTTCGTCCACCGGCGGTGGCAAGAGAACAAGCAGAGTGGGGAAAATCAGGAAGGTGATGAGGAACGCCACCGCCAGCCCGATAGTCATCATCCAGCCGAAATCGATCACCGGGCGAATACCGCTGAAGGTCAGTGAACCGAAGGCGACGATGGTGGTGATGGCCATGTAGAAACAGGGCTTGATCATCGCCAGCAGAGTATTGCGAAGGGTGTCCCTGGGCGAGGCCTCCGGCTCATCGTGTTGGAACTCGCGGTATCGGACTATCAGGTGGATAGTCAGCGATAAC
Organism: Marinobacter sp. ATCH36; assembly: GCF_023555055.1. Lineage (GTDB taxonomy): Bacteria > Pseudomonadota > Gammaproteobacteria > Pseudomonadales > Oleiphilaceae > Marinobacter. Next base: position 552,240 of record NZ_JAMJPL010000002.1, on the reverse strand, counting down.
GTCATGATCAGCAGCAGCGACACGAAGTTGGAGGAGATTACCGTTACTGGCCATTGTGCCCAGCTCAGGTAACCGATCATCAGCCAGACTGTGAAGCTGCAACACAGCAGCGGTACAAGAACCCAGCGCCACTGGCGGAAAATGATCGCCAGGGTCAGTAACAGGAACAGCAATACGCCGATGCCGAAAGTGGACAGGTCGTTCTCGATAAAGCGAATCATGTCGGCGACTATCATTGGCACGCCGCCCAGGTAAATCTCGGCCTGGTCGCGGTAGCTGTCGAGAATGGCGCGAACGTTGTCGATGGTGCGGTCCCGTTCTTCACCCTGGGCTTCGGTGAACTCGATAAATTCCTGGCTCACGGCTTCCAGCCGTTGCTGCTCTTGCTTGGTGGCTTCTCCGCCCTCGACCCTGTCCCGCAGGCTATTGCGCTCTCTAAGCAGTTCGAAATAGCGTTCGGGAGTGGGCAGGTTGACCTGTAACGCGGTAGTGCGTCCGTCCTCGCTGATCAGCAGGTTGGGGTAAAGCGGGTTGCTGAGCAGGGCTTTGCGGGCGGTTTCCGGTTCTACGCCATCCTCGTCGATGGTCTTTATCTCGGTGTCCACTGTGTCCAGGGTCAGGTCCGGACTGTGGAGCAGGGGAACGTTGAGAATGCTATTGGTGGAGCTGACATTGTCCAGTGCTGCCAATTCATCCCGCAGAGATGCAAGCAGTGCCAGACCATCGTCACTGAACAGCTCCTGGTCGGGTGTAAAGGTGATAACCAAGAAATCGTCCGAGGTGGTGAACCGGCGATTCACTTCCCGATACTGCTCCAGAGAACGGTCGTTTTCGAGAACCAGGGACTCGGCGGAAGCGTCCAGACGGAATTGATCCAGCCGCAGGCTGGCAATAACCAACAGTACACCAAACAGCAGAAGTATCAGAACGGGACGGGGGAAAATCAGCCGGTCATAAAACGATCGAAGCCAGGACATCGAAAAGAGCACCCTTCACAATGGAAACGAGTGCAGAGTGTGCCACAAAGTGTCAGTCGACGGTGACCCTGTTTGATGCATCTTCCAGGGAATCGATCAGTCGTTTCAGGCGTTTACTCATATCCGCACTTTCGGTGAGCTGGGTGACCATGCTTTCGGTGGTGTCGCGGATGCTCTGAACATTAGCCAGCACTTCGTCGGTGCAAGCGGTCTGGTCAGCTGAGACGTTGGCAATTTCCTGGTTGGTCTCGTCGATCCGGCTGACCACCGAATTGATGGCATCCAGGGATTTACGGGCCTCTTCCGACTCATCCACGCAACGGGAGGCGTCCCCGGAGCTGCCCGTCATCTGCGTGACTGCTGCGTCCATGGCCGTAAGCAGACGGTCAATAGTGCCCTGAATCTGGTCGGTGGAATCCTGTACCCGCTGGGCCAGGTTGCGCACTTCATCGGCCACTACGGCAAAGCCTCGCCCCTGTTCTCCCGCGCGGGCGGCCTCTATGGCAGCGTTCAGCGCCAGCAGGTTGGTTTGCTCTGCAATGCCCTTTATTTCAGCAACGGCGTGGCTGATCTCGTGACTGTTTTCCGCCAGCGCCTGCACACTGTTCGCAGAGCTCTGGATGGCAGTTGCCAGCTGACGAATGGAATCGGCGCTGCGGCTCACCCGTTCACTGCCGTCAATGGCGGCATTTCTCGCCTCGTGGGACAGGGTCTTGGCGATACCGGCCTGTTCAGCAATGCCGGTGAAGCTCTGGAGCATGTTCTCGACAACTTCGGCGCTGCGGTCAGCGCCGGACTGCTGGCGGCTCAGGTCGTCTCTGCGGGCCTCTGCGGCGGTCGTCAGTTCCCGCACTTCGCTGTGAAGGTGATCGGTCGCCTGCTTCATGCTTTTGACCACGCCCATAGTGCGGTCCTGCATGGCGTTGAATGCCTGGCCCATTTCGCCAATTTCATCCGTGGAATCAATATCGGCCCGCTCGCTCAGATTGCCGGAAGCCTGGACTGAAACCATGGTTTTCTTCAGGCGGTACACGTGCCGTTCGATGAAGGAAATCAGCAGTTGTGAGCCGGCCATCTCCAGTACCATTAACACGGCGACCACCAACGCGAAGCCTCCGGCAGTTTCGCTGAAAACGGCTGAGAATGACTGGTCTGTCAGCCCGGCAATGGTGTTCATGGCATAGAGCACCAGCAGACAGAGCACCACGAACACAACAATATTGAGCAGCCAGAACTTGTACTTAAGCCGGGCATTCCTGAGCAGTTGTAGCATGGAGGGTCTCAGTCAACGGCTTTGACAGGGATCTGCTGTGCTTTCGACGAGGCAGGAACCTCCGGCACGGCAAGGCCCAGGTTGTTTTTCTCGAACACCCGGTCGGCGCGATAGCTTGAGCGCACCATGGGCCCCGATGGCACTTCCATGAAGCCTTTTTCCAGGCCAATTTCACGGTAGCGGTTGAAGTCTTCCGGAGTGACGTACTTCTCGACCGGTAAGTGGTTCTGGGTTGGGCGCAGGTACTGGCCCAGGGTCAGGATGTCGACCCCGATGGCCAGCAGGTCATCCATGGTTTCCAGAATTTCTTCCTCGGTTTCACCCAGCCCCAGCATCAGGCTGGTTTTGGTGAGCACGTCCGGGCGGTATTGCTTGGCATGGGCCAGCACGCTGAGGGTTTTTTCATAGCCGGCACGCGGGTCCCGCACGCGGGTGGTCAGACGCTTCACGGTTTCCACATTCTGGGCAAAAACGTCCAGACCGGAGTCCACCACTTTCTCGACGTGTTCCATCACCGCATCGAAATCCGGAGTCAGGGCTTCCACAGCCACTTCCGGAGTGCGCTGTTTGATGGCGGATACGCAGGCTGCGTAATGAGCGGCACCACCGTCGTCGAGGTCATCCCGGTCGACCGACGTGAGCACAATGTAGCGCAGGCCCATGAGTTCAACAGATTTGGCTGTATTCTCGGGCTCTTCATGGTCCAGCCAGCCCTTGGGATTGCCAGTGTCCACGGCGCAAAAGCGGCAGGCGCGGGTGCAGACTGAACCCATCACCATGATAGTGGCAGTACCGTTGGTCCAGCATTCACCAATATTGGGGCAGTGGGATTCCTGGCAGACCGTGCTCAGGCGGTGTTCACTCACGTTTTTGCGGACGGCCTCGTACCTTTCCCCGCCGGGCATACGGGCCCGGAGCCAGGAAGGTTTGCGCTGGGTTTTGGTGTCGATAATGCCCGAGCCTGACCGCTTGATGCCGTCTTTGATAGCGGAAAAACCATGTTCATTGCGGAACTTGGAACCACTGGTGACGCGGGGTTTGGCATTGTCACTCATTACAACGGAACTCTCTTGTTGCCGCTTCTCGGCGGCTGAATCGTGGTTTGACCAGAGTTAAAGGGTAATCCGCACCAGGGGAGGATACAAGACAGGTACGGATAATCACGGGGGTTCCGGGCACAACTTTCGTCGTACCCGGATGCCGGCTCAGGCGGTTGCTTTATCCAGAGCCTGACTGATATCGGCAATGATGTCGTCCACGTGTTCAATGCCGATGGAAAGGCGTACCAGGTCTTCACTGACACCCGCGCTCGCCAGCTCTTCCGGGTTGAGCTGCCGGTGAGTGGTCGTTGCCGGATGACAAGCCAGGGATTTGGCATCACCAATATTCACCAGGCGGTAAATAAGCTGCAGGGCATCGATAAACTTTGCGCCATTCTCTTTGCCGCCAGTGATGCCGAAGCTGAGAATGCCGGATGCGCGACCGCCACAGATCTTGTCACAGGTGGCCTTGTAAGGGCTGTCCGCGAGAGTGGCGTAGTTCACCCATTCAACGGCCGGGTGTTTCTGCAGGAAATTGGCGACTTTTTCGGCGTTCTCGCAGTGACGTTCCATGCGCAGGCCAAGGGTTTCAAGGCCCTGCATGATCAGGAAGGCATTGAAGGGCGCCAGTGCGGCACCGGTGTTACGAAGCGGAACCACACGACAGCGGCCGATAAAAGCTGCTGCGCCCAGCGCTTCGGTATAAACCACCCCATGGTAGGACGGGTCCGGCTCATTGAGCATCCGGAATTTCGCCTTGTTGGCAACCCAGTCGAATTTGCCGGAATCCACAACCACACCTGCAACGGTGGTGCCGTGCCCACCGATGTATTTGGTGAGTGAATGAACCACGATATCTGCACCGTGCTCAATGGGGCGGCACAGGAAGGGTGTTGCTACGGTATTGTCGACGATCAGTGGAATGCCGTGTTTATGGGCAATTTCTGCCCAGCGCTGGATATCCACCACGTTGCCGGCCGGGTTACCGATGGATTCGCAGAAAAGGGCGCGGGTATCGTCATCAATGGCCTTATCCACCGCGTCGAAGTCATCGTGCCTCACCATGCGGCAGTCGATGCCCTGGTTCGGGAGCGAGTGGGCAAACAGATTATAGGTGCCGCCATAAAGCTGGCCGGTGCTGACAATGTTATTGCCCACCTTACATATAGTCTGCAGGGCATAAAGAATAGCCGCCATGCCTGACGCTACCGCAAGTGCCCCCACGCCGCCTTCAAGCTCTGCCATGCGCTGTTCCAGTACGGCATTGGTGGGGTTCATGATACGGGTGTAGATGTTGCCCTGTACCTTCAAGTCGAACAGGTCGGCGCCGTGTTGGGTATCATCGAAGGTATACGATGTGGTCTGGTAGATCGGGGTTGTGGCGGCGTTGGTGGTTGGGTCGCCGTCGAAGCCTGCGTGGAGGGCGATAGTTTCCGGTTTCATGATAATGCATCCCTTTTTATTGCATGCTGGGTTTGAGGTTGAACGTCCCGGACGAGTATGCCACAGCTAACGGAATGTGAGCAGAGTTTCATCTTCGTCCCATTGCCTTGTAGCTTTGTTGATTTCGCGCTAGGTTCGGTCAGATATGACTACCACCAGCCTGCCAGAAAATGCCATCAGAGAAACCCTGCCTGTTGACGCCGGTGTTTGTCGTTGTATTCCAGCGATCGTGATATTTCTGATGCTGATGGCATTGGCTGGCTGCAGTGAAACTGAGCAGGTGTCGGCCGGTGACGAAGCTCTGGCCTCAGCTGATATTGATGCGCCACAAACCCGGCTGAGCGAACATCCGGTAACCGGAGAGGAACTGGCTCGCAAGCAGGTACTGGTGCGGGGCAATGCCAGTGAGCCAGCGTCGCTGGATCCTCACCTGGTGCAGGATACCGTGGGCAGTGCCATTGTGGTTGACCTGTTCGAGGGGTTGTCCCGCAGTGGCCCCAATGGTGATACCGAGCCAGCCATGGCGAAGTCCTGGTCGTCGTCGGACAATAACCTGACCTGGACTTTCCACCTGAGGGAGGACGGCCGCTGGAGTGATGGCACTGCCGTAACCGCCCATGACTTTGTGTATGGCTGGCGCCGGGCAGTGGACCCGAAGGTGGGGTCCAACTATGCCTATTACATTGAATCCGCCGGTGTGGAAAATGCCGGTGATATCATTTCCGGTGAGAAAGCACCTGAAACATTGGGTGTGCGTGCTCTTGACGAATTCACGTTTGAAGTATCACTGGCCGAGCCGATCACCTATCTGCCGGACATGACGGTTCATTACACCATGTTTCCAGCCCCCAGGCAGGCCATTGAAGCTCATGGTTCGGATTGGACGAAACCGGGAAACATGGTCTCCAATGGTGCCTTTCAGCTGGATTCCTGGCATCTGGGTGAGAAACTGGTGGCAGCCCGCAATCCCCACTACCGCGAAGACGACAAGACCATTATCGATCGGGTGGTGTACCTTCCCATTGAGTCGTCTTCTGCGGAGCTCCAGCGCTATGCCAGCGGCGAACTGCATATGACCTCCACGGTGCCTGTGTCCCAGATGGCACGGCTCAAAAGGGAGCGTCCAGACGAATTGGTTATGGCACCCAGTATTGCCACCTACATGTATGCGTTCAACGTACATCGGCCGCCGTTTGACGATGTGCGGGTGCGCCGTGCCCTGACCTACGCCATCGACCGGAATGTTATCGTCAGCTACATCACCCGGGGCGAGCAGATGCCGGCGTTTACTCTTACCCCCGCCTACGTCAGCGGCTTTGATTTCCGGCAGCCGGAGTACGCCACCTGGAGCCAGACCCGGCGCGATGAGGAGGCACGCAAGGCCCTGAAAGAAGCCGGCTATGATGAAGACAATCCGCTGGAATTTGAATTGCTGTACAACACCGACGAAAGCCACAAGGCGCTGGCGATTGTGGTCAGCCAGATGTGGAAGGAAAAGCTGGGCGCGAGGGTGACCATCAGCAACCTGGAGTGGAAAACGTTTCTTTCCGAAAAACAGGCTGGCAATTACGGGATGGCCCGATTTGGCTGGAAAGGGGACTACAATGAGGCTTCCACCTTCCTGACCCTGCTCACCAGCGACAGCGGCAATAACGATGGCGGCTGGAGCAATCGTGAATACGACCAACTGCTGCTGGACGCACGCTCGAGCCAGGACCCGAACCGGTATTACGTCCTGGCGGAGGAAATCCTGTGGAAGGAATTCCCGGTGGCGCCGGTGTACTTCAACACCACGGTTGCGCTGGTGAGCCCCACGCTGAAGGGCTACCCGGAGAATAATCCCAGAAACATCATCTACAGCAAGGACATGTACGTCACTGCGGATTGAGGGAAACCATGTTCAGTTTCATTATCCGGCGCGTGCTGGTGGCGGTGCCCACAGTGCTGGCGTTGATTACGGTCTCGTTCGTGCTGATGCACGCAGCGCCAGGCGGCCCGTTCACCAACGAGCGCAACGTGCCGGAAGCGGTGATGGAAAATATCGAGGCCAAGTACAATCTCGACAAGCCCTTGTGGCAGCAATATTTTATCTATGTGGGCAATGTCGCCCAGGGTGATCTTGGGCCCTCGTTCCGCTACAAGGACTTCACCGTCAACGAGCTCATCGAATCCAGCTTTCCCCGGTCGGCTTACATCGGCGCCTGGTCCTTCCTGTTCGTGGTGGTGTTCGGGGTGGGGCTGGGCGTGATTGCTGCCCTCAAGCAGAACCGCTGGCCGGACTACACGGTGATGACCGCTGCCATGACCGGGGTGGTGTTTCCCAACTTCGTGATGGCGCCGCTGCTGGTATTGCTGTTTGCCGTCACCCTGCGCTGGCTGCCAGCTGGTGGCTGGGAAGGGGGCCAGGTGGAGTACATCGTGCTGCCCATCATCGCCATGGCCACCTCCTACATTGCGCAGGTGGCGCGGATCACCCGCAGCAGCATGATCGAGACCCTGCGCAGCCCGTTTATCCGCACTGCCCGGGCAAAGGGCATCCCCCGCCACAAAATCGTGCTGCGTCATGCCCTGAAACCGGCATTGATTCCGGTGGTGTCCTACCTGGGCCCGGCTTTCGTGGGGATCATTACCGGTTCGGTAATTATCGACCAGGTATTCTCTACCGGCGGTATCGGCCAGCACTTCGTGAATGGCGCCATTAACCGGGACTATTCGCTGATTCTCGGGGTCACCATTCTGGTCGGTATGCTGACCATTCTGTTTAACGCGGTGGTGGATATCCTCTACACCTGGCTGGACCCACGGGTGCGTTACTGATGTTTTTCTCCGACAAACACGCCGGGATGGGTGAGCTGGCGGATACCCTGGCGGAAGAAGCCTACACGGAAGGCCGCAGCCTCTGGCGGGATGCCCGCCGCCGGTTCATGCAACACCGTGCGGCGGTGGCGAGCCTGGTCGTACTGGCTCTGCTGTTGTTGTTCGCTGCTTTCGGCCAGTACCTGTCACCCTGGGACAACGAATCCATCGACTGGGCCAGCCTGCCCAACCTGGATGAAGACGGCGTGCCGAGCCTGGCCAGCCAGCACTACTTCGGCCTGGACCCTATTGGCCGTGATCTATACCAGCGCACGGTGCAGGGCAGCCGGATATCGCTGATGGTGGGTGTGCTGGGAGCCCTGACGGCGGTGGTAATCGGCACACTCTACGGGGCTATTTCCGGCTACGTGGGCGGGCGTACCGACGCCATCATGATGCGCACCCTGGAGGTGCTCAGCGCCTTCCCGTTCATGTTCCTGGTGATCGTGCTGATGGCAGTGTTCGGGCGCAACGTGCTGCTGATTTTTATCGCCATTGGCGCGGTGAGCTGGCTCAACATGGCCCGCATCGTGCGGGGCCAGACGCTGAGCCTGAAGCGCAAGGAATTCATCGAGGCGGCCATGGCCACCGGCGTGCATCCCTTTCTTATTGTTCTCCGTCACGTTGTACCCAATGTGCTGGGGGTGGTGATTGTCTACGCCACTCTGCTGGTTCCGGAGATGATTCTATTCGAGTCTTTTATCTCGTTTCTCGGGCTCGGGGTCTCGGAGCCATACACCTCCTGGGGTGCGCTGATTTCCGAGGGCGCGGACGCTATGTGGACGGCCCCCTGGACGCTGATTTTCCCCATGCTGATGCTGGTGCTCACACTTTTCTGTTTCAATTTTCTGGGCGACGGGCTGCGGGATGCCCTCGACCCCAAAGACCGCTGAGCCGGCAGGAACCCGATCTATGGCAATGCTGGAAGTGAACAACCTCAGAGTGGATTTCAACACGCCGGACGGCACCCTTCAGGCCGTGCGGGGGCTCAGCTACCATCTGGAAGCCGGGCAAACCCTGGGGGTAGTGGGGGAATCCGGCGCGGGCAAGAGTCAGAGCGTGTTTGCGCTGATGGGCCTGCTGCCCGACAACGCCCGCGTGAGCGGTGACGTGCGGTTTGAGGGTGAGCAATTGCTTGGCTTGCCAGAAAAACGCATGAACCGGATACGCGCTGCCCGCATCGGCATGATCTTCCAGGACCCGATGACCTCACTGAACCCCTTCATGAAGGTCAGCGACCAGTTAACCGAGGTGTTGGTGGAACACAAGGGCATCAGCCGCAAACAGGCGCTGCAGGAGTCTCTGCACATGCTGGATGCGGTGCGCATCCCCGAGGCCCGCAACCGCATCCACCGCTTTCCCCATGAATTTTCCGGTGGTATGCGCCAGCGGGTGATGATCGCCATGTCCCTGTTGTGCCGGCCGCAGCTGCTGATTGCCGACGAACCCACCACGGCTCTGGATGTGACGGTGCAGGCACAGGTGATGGGCTTGCTGCGGGAGCTGCAGCAGGAGTTCAATACCGCCATTATCCTGATCACCCACGATCTGGGCGTGGTGGCCGGAAGCTGCGACCAGACCCTGGTGATGTACGGCGGCCAGATGATGGAATTTGCCGCTACCCGGGACCTGTTCCGCGATCCCACTCACCCCTATACCCTCGGGCTGATGGGGGCTATTCCCCGGATTGATGAGCAGATCGACGAACTGGTTACCATCCCCGGCAATCCGCCCAACTTGATGAACCTGCCTCCTGGCTGTCCCTTTTGCGACCGTTGCCCGGTGGCCGAGCCCCGTTGTTATGACGAGCTGGACCCTCCGGAGACCTTTGAGCCGGGCCGGATCCGGGTATGCAACCTGCCACGGGAGTCTACCCAATGAGCGAGCAGCAACCCCTGCTAGCGGTGGAAAACCTGCAGGTGACCTTCGACATCATGCCCCGTAATGCCTGGCCCTGGACCCGGCCGCAGCCCCTGAAGGCGGTAAACAAGGTCAGCTTCACCCTGAACGAGGGGGAGACTCTGGGCATTGTGGGGGAATCCGGCTGCGGCAAGTCCACCCTGGCGAGGGCGATCATGGGCATGGTGCCCAGCCAGGCAGGGAAGGTGGTCTGGCTAGGTGAGGACCTTCGGGGCCTGAACCTGAAGCAACTGCGCAAACGTCGCCAGCGCCTGCAGATGGTCTTTCAGGATCCGCTCGCGTCTCTGTCGCCCCGCATGACCGTAGGCGACATCATTGCCGAGCCACTGCGAACCCACTACCCGGACATCAAGGGCGTTGAGTTGCGGGAGAAAGTGGACGTGATCATGGAGCGCGTCGGCCTGCACTCCCACCAGAAAAACCGCTACCCCCACGAATTCTCCGGCGGCCAGTGCCAGCGTGTGGGCATCGCGCGGGCGCTGATCCTTGAACCGAAGCTGATCATCTGCGATGAGCCGGTTTCCGCGCTGGACGTATCCGTGCAAGCCCAGGTCATCAACCTGCTCAAAAGCCTGCAGCGGGACATGGGCCTGTCATTGATTTTCATCGCCCACGACCTGAGTGTGGTAAAACACATCAGCGACCGGGTGATGGTGCTTTACCTGGGAAACGTGGTGGAGTCCGCCGACCGTGCTGACTTGTACGCCAAGCCTCTGCACCCCTACACACAGGCACTGATGGCTGCCGTGCCCATTCCCGATCCGGACCGGGAAAGGGCCAAACCATCGGTCGCCCTGGATGGCGACCTGCCATCGCCCCTTAACCCTCCGAACGGCTGCGTTTTCCGCACGCGATGCCCTCTGGCAGCCGAATATTGTGGTAAGGAAGTGCCGGTGCTGGAGGACAAGACCGGGGCAGGGCACCGGGTGGCCTGTCACTATGTGGACCGGGAAGAGGTCCAGAATTGAAAAAGGGCCCACGCTTGCGCGAGGACCCTTCCGTAATACTGGTAGCAAGGGGCGGAGTTGAACCGCCGACCCCGGCATTATGAGTGCCGTGCTCTAACCAACTGAGCTACCTTGCCATTTCGTTGCGGGCCAAGCCCAAACGAGGCGCGTATTTTCAGTATTTGGGCCCCTGCTGTCAAGGCTTGGGGCCCGCTTTTTCAGAAAATTACACGTTAAAGCGGAAGTGGATAACGTCGCCGTCCTGGACAATGTATTCCTTGCCCTCCAGGCGCCACTTGCCGGCATCCTTGGCGCCGGCTTCGCCGTTGTACTTGACGAAGTCTTCGTAACTCACGATTTCGGCACGAATGAATCCACGCTCGAAGTCGGTATGAATGACACCGGCCGCCTGTGGTGCCGTAGCGCCAACGCGAACGGTCCACGCACGCACTTCCTTGGGGCCGGCAGTGAAGTAGGTCTGCAGGTCCAGCAGGCGGTAACCGCCGCGGATGACGCGATCAAGGCCGGGTTCGTCCATGCCCATTTCTTCCAGGAAGATGGTTTTTTCGTCGTCTTCCAGTTCCGCGATTTCCGCTTCCATCTTGTTGCAGATGGGCACTACAACCGCGCTCTCGGCCTCTGCGATGTCCTTCACCTGGTCGAGGTAGGGGTTACCCTCAAAGCCGTTCTCATCCACGTTGGCGATGTACATGGTGGGCTTGACGGTGAGCAGGCACAATTCACGAATCAGAGCCATCTCATCCTTGTCCAGGCCCATGCCACGCACGGGCTTGCCTTCATTGAGTACTGGCAACAGGCGTTCGAAGATTTCCAGTTGGGCCTTGGCGGTCTTGTCGCCGCTCTTGGCAACGCGCTGGACTCGTTTGATGGCCTTGTCCACGGTATCCATATCCGCCAGCGCGAGTTCGGTGTTGATCACGTCGATGTCGGAAGCGGGGTCGATCTTGTTGGCTACGTGAATCACGTTGCTGTCGTCGAAACAGCGTACAACATGGGCGATGGCATCCGTCTGGCGGATGTTGGCCAGGAACTGGTTGCCCAGGCCTTCACCTTTTGAGGCGCCTGCCACGAGGCCCGCGATGTCCACGAATTCCATGGTGGTAGGTATTACGCGCTCGGGCTTGACGATCTCGGCCAGCTTGTTAAGGCGCGGGTCCGGCATGCCCACCACACCGGCGTTGGGCTCGATGGTGCAGAACGGAAAGTTTTCCGCGCCGATGCCAGCCTTGGTCAGTGCGTTGAACAGGGTGGATTTGCCGACGTTGGGAAGGCCGACGATGCCGCAGTTAAATCCCATGGAATGCCTCTGCTGGTGCTTGAAAATTTTGGTCGGATTATACCGGTTTGAAGCTGTGCAAGCGATTCATGGCAGCCGGGAGTTTACCGCCGGCCGCATCTGGCAGTACACGGATGATCTCGTCGATCACTGCGTTGAGCTCTTCGCTTTCGCGTTTACCCAGGCGGCCGAGCACATAACCGGTTACCTGGCGGCTGTCGCCGGGGTGGCCGATGCCGATGCGCAGTCTCTGGAAGTCATTGGTGCCCAGATGGGCAATGGTATCCCTCAGGCCGTTGTGGCCGCCATGTCCACCGCCTTTTTTGAGTTTGGCGGTGCCGGGGGGCAGATCGAGCTCGTCGTGGGCGACCAGAATCTGTTCGGGCTGAATCTTGAAGAAGTCCGCCAGTGCCTTGATGGCCAGGCCGCTGCGGTTCATGTAGGTGGAGGGATTCAACAGGTGCAGGTCGAGGCCTTGCATCTGGATACGGGTATAGAGCCCGTGATACTTCTTTTCGGGGCGGAGCGTCTGGCCCGCATCACGGGCCAGAGCTTCGACGAACAGGGCGCCGGCATTATGGCGGGTATTCGCATAGTCGGGGCCGGGGTTACCCAGTCCCACCACCATGAGGATGTCCTGTGCCATGTGCCGTTGCCCTCTTCACTGCAGGAGCGATTACTCCTTGTCTTCGCCTTCGTCTTCTTCGCCCTTCTCACCGTCTTCGGCTTCATCTTCAACCTTGGCGGCGCGAGGCTTGTGGATGGCAACAACCGGCAGGTCGTGATCCTCACCCTGAGTCAGGGCATAAAGCTTAACGCCCTTCGGCAGTTTGATGTCACTGAGGTGGATAACCTGATCCATTTCCACGTCAGCCATATCAACTTCAAGATATTCCGGCAGGTTCTGCGGCAGACAGATCACTTCCACTTCGTTGATCTGGTGATGTGCAACGCCGCCGTGAAGCTTGATGGCAGGTGCGGACTCTTCGTTCAGGAAGTGCACCGGTACGTTGACGTGGATCTCGTGATCCTTGTCAACGCGCAGGAAGTCGGCGTGGGTCAGCAGCGGCTTGTACGGGTGACGCTGCAGATCCTTCAGGATCACGCTTTCTTTCTTGCCTTCCAGTTCGATGGTCAGAACGTGTGAGAAAAAGGCTTCGTTCTCCAGAGCTTTCTTCAGCTCGTTGTGCCAGATGGAGATGGAAACGGCCTCTTTGTTACCGCCATAGACGATGGCCGGGATTTTACGCTCCTCGCGACGCAGGCGGCGGCTCGCACCTCTCCCCTGATCGCCACGAGGAAATGCTTCAATAAGAAATTCCTGAGACATGGTTATAACCTCAATTTTCACCCGAACGGCCCGCGACCAGGTCCTGGACAGGTGACATTTGCGAAATGCCGGAAGTGTTTCCGGCGGACTAAACAGACCGGGAGCCCAAAGGGCCCCCGGTCCGGATCTACTCTGTAAATCAGGCTGTTAGCTGATCAGACGTTCTCAAACATCGCGCTGATAGACTCTTCGTTACTGACGCGACGAATGGATTCCGCAAGCAGACCAGCCATACTGAGGACGCGGATCTTATCACAATTACGCGCTTTGTCACCCAGTGGAATGGTGTCACAGACAACCAGCTCGTCCAGTTCGGAGGCGTTGAGGTTGTCGACAGCCGGCCCGGAAAGGACGGGGTGCGTGATATAGGCGACCACCTTGGAGGCGCCGTGCTCTTTCAGCGCGTTGGCTGCTTTGCAAAGCGTGCCGGCGGTATCAATGATGTCGTCCACCAGGATGCAGGTTTTGTCTTTGACATCACCGATGATGTGCATGACCTGCGAGACGTTGGCTTTCGGGCGACGCTTGTCGATGATTGCCAGATCGGCATCGTCAAGACGCTTGGCCACGGCGCGGGCGCGAACAACGCCGCCAACATCAGGGGATACCACGATAAAGTTTTCAAAACGCTGCTTCTCGATATCCTCCAGCATAACCGGGGTGGCGTAGATGTTGTCCACCGGAATGTCGAAGAAGCCCTGGATCTGGTCGGCGTGCAGGTCCAGTGTCAGAACCCGGTCAACGCCGATACTGGAAATCATGTCTGCAACCACTTTCGCGCTGATGGCAACACGGGTGGAACGAACGCGGCGATCCTGGCGTGCATAGCCGTAATAGGGGATGACCGCGGTAACCCGGGTGGCGGATGCACGACGAAGCGCGTCGGCCATCACAATCAGTTCCATCAGGTTGTCGTTGGTGGGGTTGCAGGTGGGCTGGATAATAAAGACATCATGCCCGCGAACGTTTTCGTTGATCTCGACGGTGGTTTCACCATCGCTGAACGTTCCAACAGTGGCCTGACCCATGGGGATATGAAGTTTCTGGGCGATGGCCTTGGCAAGCTCGGGATTGGCATTGCCGGTAAAAATCATCAGTTTGGACACGACGGCATCCTTCTTGGTATCGGCGTTTGATTCAGAAGAAGCGGGAGAAAGGTGGCTGGGGTGGCAGGATTCGAACCTGCGCATGACGGGATCAAAACCCGTTGCCTTACCACTTGGCGACACCCCAGTATCGTGCTTTTTTGGCATCATTTCAGCTCTGTCAGCTTTTTGTGAAGTGGTGAAACGTTCACCCCTTGAGCTACGAACCCCGTGATGCCGGAGGGTTTGCTTTCCCAGATAATCCGGGCTGCGGATTCTGTCGGGAAACGTCCAAATATGCAAGCCCCGGTTCCGGTTAATCTTGCAGGTCCGAATTGTGCAAGCCACTCCAGGCTTTGATGAACCTCAGGATACAGTCTTCGAACTACATCCTCACAGTCGTTTCGGTACCTCGAGGCGTCTCCCTCAAAAGCGGGCGCTATTTTGATTCCGGGGGTATCCCTTGTCAACCCTTGCTCGGAAAAAATCTCTTTAGTGCTTATACCGCACGGTGGTTTTATAACCACAAACCAGTCCTGCGGGGGATTGGCATCGGTAAGCTGTTCACCCACGCCTTCTCCCCACGCCGCATGGCCGCGAACGAATACTGGCACATCGGCGCCCAGGGCAAGGCCAAGTTCCGCCAGCTCATCCAGGGAGCGCTCCAGTCCCCACAAATGGTTCAGCCCCAGCAGGGTGGTGGCGGCATTGGAGCTGCCGCCGCCCAGGCCGCCGCCCATGGGTAGTCTTTTTTCGATGGCGATGCTGACCCCGGCAACGTCGTTATTGGCCGTTGCAGCCAGTTGTCGGGCCGCGCGGACAACCAGGTTTTCTTCGTCGGGCACGCCGGGCACGGATTGCTCCAGCACGATGCGGTTGTCCGTGCGGGAAGTCAGGGTGATCGTGTCGCCATAATCCAGGAACTGAAACAGGGTTTGCAGCTCATGGTAGCCATCGGGCCTGCGACCGAGGATATGCAGGAACAGGTTCAGTTTTGCCGGAGAGGGTAGGATCAGGGTGGTCAATCGTCGTCTCCGTCCGTCTGACGCCAGTTGGTCACCACCAGCCTCACGCGCTTCTCACCCTTGACTGCGGTGATGCGGGCCGGCAAGGGTGGATAATCGGCGATGAACGTTTCCCAGCGATCGTAGCGGATCTCCCAGCCCAGTTGGCGGATGACGGCCAGCCGGTCCCGGTCATCAAAGAACAACCGGAAATCACCTTTCGGCCCGGGCAGGCCCCTTATCCACCAGGCCAAACTGTCGATTGGCAGCTGCCAGCCTGTGGCAGCATTCACCAACGACTCTGGATCGCCGGACTGGTAGCGTTCGCCGTCCGGAAGGGTGAGTTCGATAAAGCCGGGCACGCCCTCAAGGGTGGTGCGGCCCATGCCCAGAAAGGATGAAGACAATGCCAGTTCGTAGGCTTCCTGGTTCTGTTTCCAGTAATTGATAACGGCGGTACCGCTATCTGAAGGTTGGCGGACAGCCAGTTTGCCCGTAAGCTCCCAGTGCCGGAACTGGTCGCGCCGGGCGCTGCTTTCGCGCCAGTCTGCCGGTGGCTGTTCAGTCAGCCCCTCAGGCAGCGGATCAACCTTCAGGGAGGTGCAGCCACTCAGGATCAGAGCAGCGAGCGTCAGGGCAATAGCATTCAATCTCACGGGGATTGCTCCCCGGTCAGTCTCTCAACGGTTTCGATCAGTATCGGGTGGTCCGGGTCCTGTTCGAAGCCTTCTTCCCAGATGATGCGGGCCTGTTCCTGTTCACCGGTTTGCCAGAGTACTTCGCCAAAGTGGGCGGCTACTTCCGGGTCGGCATAGGCTTGCCAGGCGCGAGAAAGATAATCAAGAGCCCGTTCGGTTTCACCTTGCTGATAGAGCACCCAGCCCATGCTGTCGAGAATGGCCGGGTTTTCGGGATCGATTTCCAGGGCCCGCTCTATGTAAGCCCGGGCTTCGTCATAGCGATCCGAGCGGGTGGTGATGATGTAACCCAGAGCATTGAGTGCAACTGCATTTTGTGGCTGCTCGTCAATGATTTGTCTCAGGTCGGCTTCTGCCTGCTCCGGCTCGCCCATGGAGTCCAGTAGCATGGCGCGGGCGTAGCGGATGCGGATGTTGGCCGGATAGCCTTCAAGAGCTTTGTTGGCAGCCTCCAGTGCCTGCTCGTTTCTCTCCCTGTCCAGGAGCAGGTTGATTTCCAGCAGGTGAAAATTTTCTTCCTGTTCCGGGTTGTTGTTTTTCAGTTCCCGTATTGCGGCAAGTGCCTCATCAAGATCTCCCTGCTCCGCCATAAGCTCGCTGGCCCGTGCGAGAGCGGGAAAGTAGTAATTGCCTCTCTCCACGTTATTGTAAAAGCCAATAGCCTGCTCGGTGTTGTTCTCCTCGTCAGCAATACGGCCCAGGTAATAATGGGCTTCATCGGCATGGTGACCCTGTTCGATCAGTCGCGTCAGTTCTTCTTCAGCCAGGGCGTTCTGGCCGTTTTCAAGCGCCACAAGCGCGTGAGAAAGGCGTAGGCCGGGCACATTAGGGAAGCGCCTTACCAGCCTGTTGAATTCATCCTGGGCGGCCTGCAGCTCGCCTTCACCAATCAGCATGCGGCCATAAAGCGTGCCCATCTGGCGGTTGTCCGGGAAGCGGCGGGTGTGGCGCAACAGGTGGTCCAGTGCCTGGCGTTTATCGCCAATCGCGTAGAGCAGGTCTCCTTTGAGAACCAGGGCGGGCTGGAAGTTCGGCTTGTCATCCAGCAGGGGGGCCAGTTTATCCAGGGCCTGTTGAGGTTCGCCGGTAACTTTCATCAACAGCGCGATGCTGTACTGAAGTTCCGGGTTGTCCGGGTGCCGTTGCTCCATTTGCCGGTACAGCTGGAGCAGTTCCTGCTGTTGCTGGGGCGGCAGGTTGCCGGCCATGGCGGCGAGGCTGTCAAAGTCTGCATCACCGCCCAGGTCCATGATGCGCTCCATGTGGCCCAGGGCGGTTTCCAGATCATTGTTTTTCACTGCCTGGATTGCCGAGATCCGGTGCGCCTGCATGTTGTCGGGGTCGACATCCAGCCATAAAGCGGCCAGTTTTTTCTGCGCATTGTCCGCATTGAGCGACTGGGCGATGCGCATGGTTCTCTCGATTACTGTCTTGTCGCGGGAAAGCTGGGCCGCTTTCATGTAATTGACAAGCGTAACGTCGAAGCGACCCCGCTGGGCGGCTATCTCCCCGGAAAGGAGCAGATAGAGCTCTTCCGGCTCAAAATCGGCGTAGCGGATCTCCGGTTCCTGCTTTGTTGATGACGCAGTGTTTTCGGTCTCTTTCGGCGATGTGTCGGCTTGCTGTTCCTGATCGCCCTGTATAGCAGCACATCCGGACAGGGAAAGCCCGAACAGGCAAGTAACAAGCAGTAATGCAGACTTTTGCATGCAACATTCCATAATCTGTGTACGATGCACCTGATCGGCCGGAAGTGACTTTGGCGGCAGTCAGATGTGGCCAAATGCGACGAGCTTCTATGATGGCACAAGCACCTGATATTGCCCAACCTGTCAGCACTTGCCGATATCACGGTGGTTTTGGGTGGCGACGGAAGCCACTGACCGTTAAAATACCGGTGACACTCCGTCTTCAGGCATAAGGCAGTCTAACTCCGATATGGCATTGGTCACCCTGGGAATCAACCATCGTACCGCACCGGTGGAGTTGCGTGAGCGCGTCGCGTTCACTCCCGAGCGCATGGCTGAAGCCTTTGCCGAACTGCGCGCCACTTCAGGAGCCAGTGAGGCTGCCATCCTGTCTACCTGTAACCGCACCGAACTATATCTTGCCGGGGACGACGATTGTGCGCCCGCAGTACTGCGCTGGCTTGCGGGCTTTCATGACATGGAGGCCGGAGACCTCGAAGAGGTGCTGTACATTCACCGGGACTCGGACGCCGTGCGGCATATCATGCGGGTAGCGGCCGGCCTGGACTCCATGGTTCTCGGTGAGCCGCAGATCCTTGGTCAGCTCAAGGACGCCTACGCCCTGGCCCGTGAGCATGAGGCCAGCGGTGCTTTCCTGTCGCGACTGTTCGAGCAGACTTTCTCCGTTGCCAAACGGGTACGTACCCAGACTGCAATTGGCGAAAACCCGGTGTCAGTGGCCTACGCCGCTGTTAGTATGGCTCATCATATTTTTGCGGATATGTCCCGTAACAAGGCGCTGCTGATCGGCGCTGGTAAAACCATTGAGTTGGTCTCCCGGCACCTGGCAGATGCCGGAGTAAAGAATTTTCTTGTCGCCAATCGTACCCTGGAGCGTGCCCAGGCATTGGCGGAGTCCCGGGGCGGGAAGGGGATTCTGCTTTCCGAGATCCCCGAGCACCTGGCCGATGTGGATATCATTATTTCCTCCACTGCCAGCCCGCTGCCGATTCTGGGTAAGGGGGCTGTGGAGCGGGCACTTAAAAAGCGCAAGCACCGTCCCTACTTCATGGTTGATATTGCCGTGCCCAGGGACATCGAGCCGGAAGTCAGTTCTCTTGCGGATGTCTATCTGTATACCGTCGACGACCTGCGCCAGGTTATCGAGGAGAATGTGCGCTCCCGGGAAGGGGCAGCCAGGGAAGCCGAAAACCTCGTCACTGACGGCGTGCAACAGTTCCTGAGCCAGTTGCGGGCGCTGGACGCAGTGTCTACCCTCAAGCAGTTTCGCCAGCGTGCGGAGACTTTGCGGGATGTGGAAACCGAAAAGGCAATCCGCGCCCTTCGCAATGGCGCCGACCCGGAAACCGTGCTGCGGAGCATGGCCAGGGGGCTGACCAATAAATTGCTCCACGAGCCTTCCATCCAGGTCCGCAAGGCGACCACGGAGGGCAGAACCGAAGTCACCCAATGGCTCAGAGAATTGCATCAGCTTGATGCACTGGATGCCGACGCGCCCATTATCCCGGAAAAACTATGAAGTCATCGATCCAGTCCCGCCTTGAGCAGCTTGCCGACCGCTTCGAGGAAGTCAGCGCGTTGCTGAGCGATCAGGGCACTATCGCCAATCAGGACAAATTTCGGGACCTTTCCCGGGAGTTCGCTGAAATTGAGCCCATTGTTCATTGCTTCCAGGCCTGGCAGAAATCCCGTGAAGATGTTGAGGAAGCAACAGAGTTGGCTCGTGACGGTGATGCTGACATGCGTGCCATGGCCGAAGAGGAGTTAAGCCTCGCGGAACAGAAAAGCGAGGAGCTGGACGAAGAATTACAGCGCCTGATGCTGCCGAAGGATCCGAACGACACCAAGAACGTGTTCCTCGAGATTCGCGCGGGTGCGGGCGGCGACGAAGCTGCCATTTTTGCCGGCGACCTGTTCAAGATGTACCTGCGCTACGCTGAACGTCAGCGCTGGCAGGTGGAAGTGATCAATGAAAGCGAGGGCGAGCATGGTGGCTACAAGGAAATCATCGCCCGCATCGCAGGCAGCGCTGTCTACGGCACGCTGAAGTTTGAATCCGGGGCGCACCGGGTGCAGCGGGTTCCCGAAACCGAGTCCCAGGGCCGTATCCATACCTCTGCCTGCACGGTGGCGGTCATGCCGGAAGCAGACGAAACAGAGGCGGTGGAGCTCAACAAGGCGGACCTGAGAATCGACACCTTCCGCGCCTCCGGCGCCGGCGGCCAGCACGTGAACAAGACCGACTCTGCTATTCGTATTACCCATATCCCCACGGGTATTGTGGTGGAATGTCAGGAGGAGCGTTCCCAGCATAAGAACCGGGCCAAGGCCATGAGTTTTCTGGCCTCCAGACTGCAGAACGATGAGATCGAACGCCAGCAGAAAACCCGCGCCGAAACCCGCAAAAGCCTGGTCGGCAGCGGTGATCGCTCCGAGCGCATACGTACCTACAATTTCCCCCAGGGCCGGGTAACTGACCACCGCATCAACCTGACCCTGTACAAGCTGGACGAAGTAATTGCCGGTGATCTGGATGCGGTGATCGTGCCCCTGCAGCACGAACATCACGCCGATCTGCTGGCATCCCTGGCTGATGAGTAACGAGCCTTTATCGTGTGAGGGGTTGCTGAGGCAGGCTACTGAGGTTATCGGGGGCCACAGTCCGCGCCTGGATGCCGAGCTGCTGCTGGGTCACGTGACCGGCTGGTCCAGAACTTCTTTCCGGGCCTGGCCCGAGCGAACGTTGGATGCCGGTGAAGCGCAGCGGTTTCGGGCGCTGGTTGAACAACGAGCAGTCGGCCACCCGGTGGCGCACCTGTTGGGTGAACAGGAATTCTGGTCGCTGCCCCTGAAAGTAAACCCGTCTACGCTGATTCCAAGGCCGGACACCGAGTGCCTTGTTGAAGCGGCACTTTCGCTGCCGTTGCCCCGGGATGCCAGGGTGCTGGACCTTGGCACGGGCACCGGCGCGATTGCGCTGGCGCTTGCCAGCGAGCGGCCCGACTGGCGGGTAAGTGCCTGCGATGCCATTTCGGAAGCTGTTGAACTGGCAACCGGGAATGCAGAGCGCCTGGGGCTCCGGCTGGATGTTCGTCAAAGCAACTGGTTTGCCGGTCTGCCGTCCGGTTGTTTTGATCTGATCATTTCCAATCCCCCGTACATTGCAGATGACGACCATCATCTGATCGAAGGAGATGTGAGGTTTGAGCCCTCTTCCGCACTGATAGCCGGCAGCGACGGCCTAGACGATATCCGTCGTATTACCTCAGAAGCGCCATCATGGCTCAGGGCCGGCGGCTGGTTGATACTGGAACATGGCTACGAACAGGGAGCGGCGGTGCAGCAGCTATTCACGGAAGCCGGCTTCGCCAGTGTGGAAACCGGCCAGGACTACGGCCGGCGCGATCGCTTTACCCTTGGGAGAAAACACCATGCTGAACGATGAGGAACTGCTTCGCTACAGCCGCCAGATCCTGATGCCCCGGTTCGACATCGCCGGCCAGACCCGACTGAAGTCCGCGCGGGTATTGGTGGTAGGCGCCGGCGGCCTGGGTTGCCCCGTGGCACTATATCTCGGCGCGGCCGGCATTGGTCATCTCACCCTGGTCGACGACGATCGGGTAGAAGTAGCCAACCTCCAACGCCAGATAGCGTTCGAACAGACCGATATCGGTGAATCCAAAGCCGAGCGCCTGGCCGATCGTGTGCGCCGTATAAACCCGGAAGTTTCAGTAACGGCATTGACCGAGCGGCTTGAAGGGGACGAACTACAGCGCCAGGTCGAATCCGCAACTCTGGTGGTTGACTGCACTGACAACTTTAATACCCGGTTCGCCCTCAACCGTGCCTGTGTAACCGCTCGCGTTCCGCTGGTATCGGGTGCGGCTATCCGTGGAGAAGGGCAGTTAGCGGTCTATGACGTTCGCGATGAAAACAGCCCTTGTTACCACTGTTTATATCCTGAACAGGGCAATGAAGACCTCACTTGCTCCGAAGCAGGCGTTATCGGCCCGTTGGTCGGTATGATTGGCGCCTCCCAGGCCATGGAAGTTGTCAAAGTGATCACCGGGGTTGGCAAACCGTTGACTGGTCGTCTTTTGATTCTTGATGCCTGGCAAATGGAATGGCGAGAAATGAAACTCGCAAGGGATCCAGGCTGTCCTGTATGCAGTAGCAGAGAGTCAGCATAAGGCCATTCGGGGGGAAGGCTCTGCCAAAACCGTGCGGAGCCATGGATGGCGGAGCCGAGCGTACAAGGACGTATTCACAGCGTGTTTTGGCAGAGCCTTCCCCCCGAATGGCCGTCTACTCCTGTGCATCAAGCTGGCACTTCAGTTTTTCAGGGCCTGAAACTTCGCGATAGCCTCCTTTCTGCTTTCCTTCAGATCGACAATCGGTCTCGGATATCCTCCGGGGATAACCCCACCAACCCAAGGCTGGTGAGTCCGTTTATTATCGAGTTTTGCCAGCTCTGGCAGATACTTTCTGATGAACTCACCGTTCGGGTCGAAGCGTTCACTCTGGGTAGCTGGATTGAACACCCGGAAATAGGGCGCCGCATCGGTCCCGGTGGATGCGCTCCATTGCCAGCCGCCGTTGTTGGAGGCCAGAAAACCGTCCACCAGTTTCGACATGAAATAGGCTTCGCCGAGGCGCCAGTCGATGAACAGATTCTTGGTGAGGAACATGGCGGTGATCATGCGCAAGCGGTTATGCATCCAGCCGGTCTGGTTTAACTGGCGCATGGCGGCGTCAACGATGGGAATGCCAGTGTTGCCTGATTTCCAGGCTTCGAAATTTTCGCCCGGAGTGTTCCAGTGCAAGGCCTCGGTCTCTGGCTTGAAAGCCCGGTGCATGCTTACCCTTGGGTAGTGATAGAGAATGTTGATGTAGAAATCCCGCCAAGCGATTTCGTTGGTCCAGGTGGCCAGGCCTTCCTGATTTCCGCCCATGCCCTGATGCTGGCGGGCGGCGATCAGGCATTGTTTGCCTGAGAGAACGCCGTTGGCCAGATAAGGGGAAAGCAGGCTGGTGCCATCCACCGAAGGCAGGTCACGGAGGCTTTTATAGTCCCCGGCCCGGTTGTCGAGAAATTGTTCCAGCTGACGGTGGGCGGCGTCCTCGCCGGTCTCAACCAGCCGGGGCGGAGGATTGTCGAAGCCCTCGGGTATGTCGTCGTAATGTGAGGGCTCAACGGCATCAGCTACGGGCTCGGGTATCGGGAACAGGGTCGGCCTTGCTTCGTCAATCCAGCTCCGCCAACGGCGGGAAAACGGCGTAAACACGGAGTAGGGCTCTTCCTGCTGGGTCAGGATGCTGCCAACAGGCGCCACGGTCTGGTCCCGGTACTTGTTTGCAGCGATTCCGGCGGTGTCGAGGGTCTGTTTTAGCGCTTTATCCCTGCGCCTTTCGTTAACTCCGTATTCCTCGTTGAAGTGAACATGCCGGATACTCTCGCACTGGCAAAATTCTTTCAGTTTTTCAACGCTGTTCGCAAACGTTGTCGCAGTGATAAACGACAGTGGAATGCCCAGTTTTGCAAGTTCTTCTGACAGTGCGTTGGCGTGTTCCAGAACAAAACGGACCCGTGCCGGTGACCAGTCATGTTCGCGCCACTGTTCCGGTGTGATGACGAAGCATGCGAGTACCGGTTGCTGTTGTTTGCAGGCGGCAGTAAGTGCGGCGTTATCGGCTACGCGCAGGTCATTTCTGAACCATACGAGCTGAGTCATTGGGCATCCTGTGGTTGGTCGTGGTTTGGTGGCAACGGATAGATATTCGCCGGAACGTGCTGATTGGATTATAGTTAATGCCAGAATACATGGATAAAGGGTGAGGATGACAACGAGTCTGGATACGCAGCGCACGATGCAGGATGGCCAATGGGCGACACCCTATACACTGGAACCCGGACAGACCCAATACCATGAGCTCAGCAGCACCCGGGTCTGGACAACCCTGCTGGAGCAGGAGTGGCAGATTCGCTACCAGCGCATGTCGGAAGACGATGACCAGGAGCGCTGGTTGCAGCAGACTGTAAATACGTTACCTGATGCCGAGCTGAGTGTTCAGCGCTTCGTGCGTCCCGACGATGGCAACCAGGTTCAGTACCTGCCAGCTATGTCTAGCCTGGCAACGGTAATCCGCCCTTATCAGCCTCTAACGATCCCCGCTGACAGCGAATGTATGATTTACGTAGGGACCTTGTTGTGGATGCGAATCCAGGCCGGTAGCAAAGGTACGCACCTGATGGAGCTGCCGCTGGCGGACCCATCGCAGACCTGGGTGGGCCGGACAACCATGGAAGGTGAGCTCTGCTATGCTGCTGCCACCTTTGCGAGGCTGGTGCTGGAGGCGGTTCCCAAGCGCCCGTGGCGGGCAGTGACGCCGGTGCGGATTGTCAATCGGCGGCATGAACCTCTTCTGCTGGAGCGGTTTAATCTCCCCACTCCTTTACTGTCCTTGCACCGCAATAAACAGGGGCACCTCTGGACGCCGGCCGTGACGGTTACCTGTGAAACCGATATGAATTCTGCTCGCCTGAAAATCGATCAGGAACTCATTGGCGCTGCCGGACAGTGCGAGCTGGTTTCGCCGGCCCGGGAGCAATCCGGCCGGGGCGGACTGGTAAGAGCCTACGACCGAATTTTTGGCTAATGACACTGTGAATGGAGTTACTTTTTGATTGAGCAGCTTGATAGCAGTCTGACGCAGTTTATCGATGCCATCGCATGGGGCAAATGGATCAGTACCCTGTTCCTGCTGATTCTTGGCATTGTGCTGGCATCGTTTGCTGCCCGTGGCATCTCTCGTTTCATGGAGGACCGGGCTTCAAGACACCACACCGTTATGGTAAGGCGGCTGGTGTTCTACCTTATACTGGTCCTGTTCTTTGTCGCGGCTCTGCGCGAGGCCGGTTTTTCTCTGGATGTAGTTCTGGGGGCTGCTGGCATACTGACCGTTGCCATCGGTTTTGCATCCCAGACGTCCGCATCCAACATGATCAGCGGCCTGTTCCTGCTAGTGGAAAAGCCCTTTGAAATCGGTAATTTTATCGAGGTGGAAGGCACCATTGGTGAAGTCGTTTCCATAGATATGCTGAGTGTGAAACTGCGTACACCAGACAACCTCTACGTACGTATTCCCAACGAAACGTTGATCAAGACACGGGTGGTCAACCGCTCGCGATTTCCTATTCGCCGCATGGATCTGACGGTGGGCATTGCTTACGCTGAGGATGTGGAGCGGGTGGAAAGATTGCTTCTGGACCTGGCAAGGCAGAACAGTGCGAGCCTGGAGGAGCCCAGGGCGTTTGTATTGGTGACCGGGTTTGGTCCATCCTCGGTAGACCTTCAGTTTTCGTTCTGGGTGCCCGGCAACAAGGTACTGGAGGGCCGCAGCCAGATGATGGTTGCTATCAAGAAAGCGCTGGATGAGGAAGGAATCGAAATACCTTTCCCCCATACCAGTATCTATGCAGGAAGCCATTCCGAGCCTTTCCGGGTGGAACTGCTTCGGCCAGAAACCACAACCAACAAGGGAGATCCGGATGCCGATCAGAACGGATGAGTCCACCAAAGCGGGCCAGGTACCGGTTACAGACGGAAAGCTGGCCCTCGGTTGGCGTGAATGGGTTGCCTTACCAGAATTCGACATTTCCCGCATAAAGGCGAAAGTGGATACCGGAGCTCGCACCTCGTGCCTTCATACCTTTCGTACCGAGCCATACACTGACAACGGCGAACGCCGGGTCCGGTTCTGGGTGCACCCGGTGCAGAACGATCTGCATCATGTGGTGGAGTGCGATGCGTTGGTTCTGGACGAGCGCAACGTGTCGGATTCCGGCGGCCATAAAGAATTGAGGCTGGTGATTGAAACCCGCCTGGTGCTTGGCGACACCGAATGGTCGGTTGAAATGACCTTGACCAATCGTGACTCCATGCGTTTTCGTATGCTGATCGGCCGAACCGCCATGGCGGGGCGAGCCATTGTACTTCCTGAATATTCCTATCTTGCCGGTGAGCCGGCGCTGAGGACGAAATAATGAAAATAGCGATTCTGTCGCGTAACCGACATCTATACTCCACCCGCCGCCTGGTGGAGGAGGGCGTCAACCGGGGCCACGATGTAAAAGTCATCGACTGCCTTCATTGTTCGATGAACATCACTTCCGCGGACCCGAAAATTCACTATCACGAAGAAGTGCTGGAAGACTTCGACGTGGTGGTTCCCCGTATCGGTGCCTCGGTTACCTTTTACGGTACCGCTGTTTTACGTCAGTTCGAGATGATGGGGGTATTCCCCCTCAACGAATCCGTGGCCATCACCCGTTCACGGGATAAGCTGCGTTCCTTGCAACTGCTGGCCCGCAAGGGCGTGGGTATGCCGGTGACCGGTTTTGCCAACAAACCGGATAACGTGCCGGAGCTGCTGAAGATGGTGGGTGGCGCACCGGTTGTGATCAAGCTGCTGCAGGGCACCCAGGGTATCGGCGTGGTACTGGCAGAAACCCGCAAGGCGGCCGAAAGCGTGATCGAGGCCTTTATGGGCCTGAAAGCCGACATTCTGGTGCAGGAATTCATCAAGGAAGCCGGCGGTGCCGATATTCGCTGTTTCGTGATCGGTGACAAGGTGATTGCCGCCATGAAGCGCCAGGGCGGTGAGGGCGAGTTCCGCTCCAATCTGCACCGGGGTGGTACCGCTTCGCTGGTACGTATCACACCGGAAGAACGCCGAACCGCCATTACTGCCGCCAAATCCATGGGCCTGAATGTGGCCGGTGTGGATCTGTTACGGTCCAGCCGCGGGCCACTGGTAATGGAAGTGAACTCTTCCCCTGGCCTTGAAGGTATCGAAAATGCCACCGGTAAAAACGTCGCAGGTATGATCATCAACTGGACCGAGAAAAACCAGAAGCCCTGGAAAACCCGCACCAAGGGAGGTGGTTGAAATGGCCGCCCGGGCGCCTTTCGTCATTGCCGGCAACGAAATCAAAGCCGGAACCCGGCAAACCGTGGAAATACCGGTTGCCAAGCTGTACACCCATACGCCGCTTCACGTTCCAGTGGAAGTGGTGCATGGCCGTCGTAGCGGTCCTGTATTAATGGTGTGTGGCGCTATTCACGGGGATGAAATCAACGGCGTAGAGATTGTGCGCCGGGTGCTCACCAACTCCGCCCTGCGTCATCTGCGGGGCACCCTGGTTGCCGTGCCTATCGTCAATATTTTCGGCTTCGTGCAGCGCACCCGTTACCTGCCGGATCGCCGTGACCTGAATCGATGTTTCCCGGGCACGGAGTCAGGCTCGCTGGGTGGACGCATCGCGTACCTGTTGCGCACCCAGATCATGGAAAACGTGTCTCATATTATTGACCTGCACACGGGGGCCATTCACCGTTTCAACCTGCCGCAGATCCGTGCGGAGCTGAAGAACCCGGAAACCATTCGCATGGCCGAGGCCTTCGGTGCCCCGATCATCATCAATGCCAGCTTGCGGGAGGGCAGCCTTCGGGCTTACGCTGATTCCCAGGATATTCCCGTGGTCACTTTTGAGGGTGGTGAGGCCCTGCGGTTTGACGATGTGGTGATTGCCAGTGGCGTGAAAGGTGTCATCCGGGTGATGCGGGAACTGGAAATGATTCCCGCCAAGAAAGGCCCCAAGGCACCGAGAAAGCGCTCTGAAACGGCCGCCAATTCACAATGGGTACGAACCGATACGGATGGCATCATGCGCCCGGTGGCAAGCCTCGGCCAGAAGGTACGTAAGGGGCAAAAACTGGCCATGGTTGCCGACCCGTTTGGCGAGGCCGAAACCGCCGTGGTTTCACCCTGTTCCGGCATCGTTATTTGTGTGAATAACCTGCCACTGGTGAACGAGGGGGAGGCGATATACCACATTGCGCGATTCGATGAGCTCAGCGAGGCGGAAAAGGCCATGGATTATTTTCGAAGTAGTTACGAAGGCGATTTGGGCGACGACGTGGTCCCTGTTCATCCCTGGGATGACCGACAGAGATAACAACGAGGTGGGCTATGATCTGGGATCAGACTTTTATTGAACTGGCGCCCCTGCCGAGGGGCTTCCATCTGGTCACCAACGAAATACTGGCCCAGGCACCTGCGTTACAGAATTGCCAGGAGGGGTTGCTGCACCTGTTTATCCAGCACACCTCGGCTTCCCTGGCCATTAACGAAAATGCCGATCCGGATGTGCGTGGTGATCTGGAGCGGCATTTCAATGTGATGGTGCCGGAAAACGCACCTCACTATGAGCACACCACCGAAGGCCCGGACGATATGCCTGCCCACATCAAAAGTGTTCTGATAGGCCCTTCGCTCACCATTCCTGTCAACAATGGTCACCTGGCCCTGGGCACGTGGCAGGGCATCTACCTCTGCGAACACAGGGACAGTGCCGGTGGCCGCAAAATTGTGGCTACACTTCAAGGACGGTGGTGAGTCCCTGAAGCGTAGCCACATAACCGACGGTCAGAGATTCGCCTCCGCATACTCTGCCAGTACGGATCTCGGCACACCCTGCAGGTGGATATGCCCGCCATGGCGGAAGCTCTTGAAGCGCTCGGTCATGTAGGTCAGGCCCGAACTCAGGGCGCTGAGGTAAGGCGTATCAATCTGAGCCAGGTTGCCCAGGCAGATCACTTTGGAGCCGTTGCCAGCCCGTGTGATAATGGTCTTGATCTGGTGCGGCGTCAGATTCTGGGATTCGTCAATGATGATCAGACTGTGCTGGAAGCTGCGGCCGCGAATATAGTTCATTGATTTGAAGTGCAGGGGCACCTTACTGAGGATGTAATCCACGCTGGCGGTCATGTTCTCGTCGTCTTCGTGGAGGGCCTCCAGGTTGTCCACGATGGCGCCCAGCCAGGGCTCCATTTTCTCCGCTTCGGTACCGGGAAGGAAGCCGATGTCCTCATCCAGCCCCTGGGTGCTGCGGGTGGCGATTATGCGTTTGTAGATCTTGCTGGCTACGGTCATTTCAATACAGGCGGCAAGGGCCAGGATGGTTTTACCGGAACCGGCGGAGCCGGTCAGATTAACCAGGTGAATGTCCGGATCCAGCAGCAGGTTCAGGGCGATGGCCTGGTAGATATCCCTGGGAATCAGGCCCCAGACTTCTTCATTCATCAGGTCGTGCTGGTGCAGGTCACGGATTACCAGTTGGTCATCACTGACATCGGATACCTTGCCCACAAATCCCTGTTCGTCAATCACAAACTCGTTGATTGTCAGTTTGGCCAGGTCGCCCTCGCGGCGCAGGATGTGTTCAGTGATGCCTTCCCGTTGGATGGTCTCCACTTTTTCGATGGTATCCCAGAAAGAGTTGGGGAACTCCTTGTACCCCTTGGGCAGCAGGTCGATGTCGTCCAGCAACATGTCGTTGTGGTAGTCCTGGGCCTCCACACCGAAGCCACGTGCCTTCAGCCGCATGTTGATGTCTTTGCTGACAAGGATGATGTCCCGAGACTTGTGGCGGGTCTGCAGGGCCGCCAGGGTATTGATGATCTTGTTGTCGTTCAGGTGCTCCGGCAGGCCGTGATTGCCCTGGTGCTCCGTGCTCATCAGTATCGACAATGCTCCCAGGGGCTGGGCCTTCTTGCCCCGCACGATAGGAACGCCTTTCTCGATGTCTCCGGGGCTGGCATCACCCAGTAGTTTATCGATGTTGCGGATGGCCTGGCGGCAGTCGGCGGCGACGGCCTGTTTGCCGGACTTGAGGCTGTCGAGTTCTTCAAGGACCGTCATCGGAATGATGACGTCGTGTTCTTCAAAGTTCAGGAGGGCGTTCGGATCATGGATGAGGACATTGGTGTCGAGGACATACATCTTTCTGCGAGCCTGCGGTGCTCTTGGCATAGGGTGTGATACCTCTCTGGTCAGCCGTTCCCGGCACAACGGTTGGTGAGCTCCTGATCGGAGATCAGTTTGAGCATGTCGTACGTGGTAACAATACCTGTGATTTTTTCGTTTTTGGTGATGAAAATCCGGTGCAGGTGTTCGCGCATCATCATATCGGCAATGTCGCGCACCGGCGTCTGCTCGTCAACCGATAAAACGATGGGTGTCATGATGTCGCGAACTTCCACTGGTACCTTGCCCATTTCCTCGAAAATAGCCATGCGCAGGCGCCGAGCTTCCTGTTCTTCTTCGGGTGTCATGCGGGCGTCGGTCTCGGAGCGGTTGGCGTTCCAGCGGAATTCGGTAATGTCCTTGAGGGTGGCAATACCGACGATCTCACCGCTTTCATCGGTAACAGGGCTGCCGGTGATCTCGTTATCGGTGAGGAATCTTGCCAGCCGGTCCATCGTCCATGACTGGGGTACGGCCTTGATGCTCGGGGTCATGATTTCGTAAGCGAGAACGGTCATTTACGATGCGGCTCCGTTAACAGGTCCTATGTAAAAGAGCTTAGCTGTTACTTACTGACTAGTCATCCCCTGATTGGCTTTTGGGGGCGACATCCTTCAGCCTGCCACCGTCGTCGTAAACCAGTTCGTGGTTCTGATAGCGGTCCCACCGGGCCACACGTTCCAGTTGCTCGATTGAGCGGATGGGGATGTCCACCAGCAGCGTGTTTACCAGCCAGCCGGGTATCGCCCCGTTGGGGTTGGTGTGCTGCACCCAGATCATGCGGGTCTGGTCGCCCTCGGGGATAAACCGGTACAGGGTGTCGGACTTGTCGACGCGAACGTAATCCCCTTCCTCTTCACGCTGGTCGGGGATGGCGTTGAGGTCCATTACGATTTCGCCGTCGCTCTTGTTGCCGTGGGTACGAATGCGAATGACGTAATCCCGGTCTGTCACCGGCCAGGGCATGTCATTGACAGAGTAGGCATAGCGGTCCTGAAAACTGCCGTCACCAAAGGCGTAGGATTCCGAGCAGTTGTGCACCCACTCCATGCAGGACTGTGGGTTAACCATGACGGCCATGAGGTTTTCAATGGGTACATCGAGAACAGCTTCGGCCTTGAATGCCTGGAAGCTGGAGGCAGGCTGGTCGACGGTGAATACGCGGATGTTGTCGGTTTCTTTGCGAAGGCTCCAGCCATCGGCATTTTCATCCGGCAGTTGCGCCATTGTCATTGTTGATACCATGGCGGCTGCAAGTAGCATGGCCGGTGTGGAAACCCGACGGTAAATGCCCGGAGCCCTCAGTTTTTGCATGGTTTTCACATCCTTGAAAATGTCCGGGCGAGTCTATCATGGGGAAAGTCGTGCCAGGCTGATGTAATCGAGGGATTGTGAACTGGGTAACTGACTGAAATGGCGTCGGTAACTTTTGGCCTGATTTGATGGCCAGGATGGGCGGATCGACAGACCCCGGCAGGCGGCCTGCCGGGCGTCGGAGGAAAGAGGATGGGACCGGTCAGTGTTCCGGCAGGGTCACGTTCAGCTCCAGAACTGAACAGCTGTCGTTGCGGTCGACTTCCACCTGCACCATATCATCGCTGATCTGAACGTACTTGCGGATGACCTCAAGCAGTTCTCGCTGCAACTCTGGAAGGTAATCAGGCTGCTCCCGCTGGCCCCGCTCGTGGGCAACAATGATCTGCAGACGTTCCTTGGCAACACTGGCAGACCGGTTGTTCTTCTTGCTCTTGAAATAGTCGAAGAAACTCATCCGTCAGCCCCCCTTGAACATCCGCGAGAAGAAACCCTTTTTCTGGGACGACATAAACCGATGCTCGCGCTCCTCACCCAACAGACGGGCAACTGCATCATCATAGGCCTGCCCGGCGTCGCTGTCTTCCTCAAGAATCACGGGAAGCCCCTGGTTGGAAGCGTTCAGTACGATCTGCGATTCCGGAATCACGCCCAGCAGGGGGATGGCAAGGATTTCCTCCACGTCGGCCACTGACAGCATTTCGCCCCTGGCCACCCGGTCCGGGTTGTAGCGAGTCAGCAACAGGTGCTCCTTGACCGGATCCTGGCCCATTTCGGCGCGTCGGGACTTGCTCTGAAGAATGCCCAGAATACGGTCGGAATCCCGAACCGAAGACACTTCCGGGTTGGTGACCACCACGGCTTCGTCCGCATAGTAAAGCGCCATCAGGGCACCGTGCTCAATGCCGGCGGGCGAATCACAGACAATGTAGTCAAACCGTTCAGACAGTTCGTTGATTACTTTTTCAACGCCCTCTCTGGTCAGGGCTTCCTTCTCCCGGGTCTGTGACGCCGGCAGTATATAGAGGGTATCAACCCGTTTGTCCCGGATCAGGGCCTGGTTCAACGTGGCTTCGCCCTGGATCACGTTCACGAAGTCGTACACCACCCTGCGTTCGCAGTTCATGATGAGATCCAGGTTGCGCAGGCCCACGTCAAAATCAATGACCACGGTTTTGTGGCCACGCTTTGCCAGCCCGGTGCTGATAGAGGCGCTGGTTGTGGTTTTACCTACGCCACCTTTTCCTGAGGTAACGACAATGATTCTAGCCAAGGTTGCATTCCTGTTTTGCGGTGGATTCGTCGTTTTCCCCGCCTGCGCGGGTAGTTACGTTCTGATCAGGCCTTTTCCAGTGGCGTTACCACCAGCAGATCATCCCTGAGCTGGATCTGGACGGCGGTTTTCCAGCCGTTGTCCTGAAGATCTTCGGAGATTTTATAGTGTCCGGCGATGGACACAAGCTCTGCTTCAAGAGACTGGCAGAATATCCGCGCATGCTCGGCACCATGAATGCCTGCCAGGGCCCGGCCGCGTAGCGGTCCGTATACATGCACGTTGCCAGCTGCCAGCACTTCAGCACCAGCCTGCACCGGTGCCAGTATGATCAGGTCACCATCCGGGGCGTAAACCTGCTGCCCGGAGCGCACGGGCTGATTGATAATTTTTGCCGGGGCCGGCTCGCCGTGGGTTTCGACCTTTGCCAGTGCCGGACTGTCTGTGGTATCGGCCGCTTCAGTCTCTGGCCCGGTGTCAATCTCCCGGTCCCTCTGGTTGCCGCCGGGAAGCAGTGCCAGGGAGGCACCCCGCGCCAGCCGGCGCTGGTCGTCGTTACCGCCGCGCACACCGATAACGTGAATATTGTGGCGGCGGCAGGCACCGATGATTTTGAAAAAATCCAGTTCGCCGCTGAGACCCTCGTATTTCTCGAGGCTGACAATCAGCGGAATATCCTTGAAAAAGCCCGGGGCCTGACTGATTTTGTCTCGCAGAGTGCTTTCGAAATCTTCATCGTCGAAAAAATAAAGCTCCAGTGCCGTCATGGACACGCTGGCACTTTTGAGCTGGAAACATTGCTTTACCCCGGATACGGCGGTTTCGCTCATGGCTGGGTCTCTTCCGTGGTGTCGTCCTGGGTGGTAGCCGGGCGCTTGCGAAGCGCCGGGCCGTCAAAGCGGATTCCGGACCAGCCGGTGCCGATAAACTGGCGAATATTGCCATGGCTTTCGCCCGTCGGCTCATCCAGAACCTGCCGGTAATGCTGCGCAAACAGGCGCAAGGTATCAGACTCGGCCAGGTTGCAGTACTGAGCCAGCGAAAAAACCCGACAGGAGCCGGAATTCTCGCCAGCACCATTGTACAGAGGGCCGTTGTAGAAGCCGGTGGGCTGATACTCGAAAAAACGCTCAATCAGAGCCAGGGTGTCATCAAAATCGCCGTGGCCGGCGTCTACCGACGCCAGGTGTATGCGCACCGCGTCGTTGAGGTTCATTCGTGGTGGTCCTTTTTGGGACCTGTCTGATATCGGGCTTTCCACTG
Source organism: Marinobacter sp. ATCH36 (assembly GCF_023555055.1). GTDB lineage: Bacteria > Pseudomonadota > Gammaproteobacteria > Pseudomonadales > Oleiphilaceae > Marinobacter. The sequence continues at coordinate 518,943 of NZ_JAMJPL010000002.1, read as the reverse complement.
CTCGTAGGGCATCCCGTAAATGATTTCCCGGGCTTCCGGGTCTGACAGCTCAAAGCCTTTTTCGGCGGCTTCTGCGCGATACCACTTGGAAAGACAGTTGCGACAGAATCCTGCCAGATTCATCAGGTCAATATTCTGCACCTCAGTGTGTTCACGCAGGTGACTGACCAGTTTTCGAAATGCGGCCGCTTCGATTTCTGTCTGTGACTGTTCCGGGATAGTGTTTGTCATGATTGCTTGCACCGGTTGCTGGAGTTGACGTTGAGAACTCCTGACATTTTCGGCATGTTACCGTAAGATACAAGGCTGTACATATGTACAGATAATCTACCCGATTGAAGAGTCATGGCCCAGCGCAAGATTATCCATGTAGATTGTGACTGCTTCTACGCTGCCGTGGAGATGCGGGACGATCCCTCGTTGAGCGACGTTCCCCTGGCGGTGGGCGGCGAGGGCGGCCGGGGCGTTGTCACCACCTGCAACTATAAGGCGAGGGCCTTCGGGGTTCGGTCGGCCATGCCTGGTGGTGAGGCACGGCGTCTTTGCCCGGGGCTGGTTACAGTGCCACCTGACATGGCCCGCTATCGGGCGGTGTCGAAACAGGTGATGGCGATACTGCGGGAACTGACTGACCTGGTGGAGCCTTTATCCCTGGATGAAGCCTTTCTTGACGTCAGCGATGTGAGTGATCACAAGGGCAGCGCGACCCTGATGGCACAGCATCTCAGGCAGCGGGTGAAGGACGAAGTGGGCATTACCATCTCTGCGGGTGTGGCTCCCAACAAGTTTCTGGCAAAGATTGCCAGCGACTGGCAAAAGCCTGATGGCCTGTTTGTGATTCGTCCCGAGGACGTGGATGGTTTTGTGCAGGACCTCAAGGTCGAAAAGCTGTTCGGTGTCGGGCAGGTAACCGCCGGCAAACTGCATGGGTTGGGCGTCGCCACTTGCGGCGATCTCCAGAGTATTCCCACCGATGTCCTGCTGGAAAAGTTTGGCAAACAGGGGTATCGATTGCGGGAAATGGCCTATGGCCGGGACGATCGCGATGTCGTGGTGTCGCGCATCGCCAAGTCTGTCAGCGTGGAGCGTACCTTTTCCCAGGATTTGCCGGACAAGCGTGCCTGTGAATCGGTAATGGCATCACTGGTGGCAGACCTGAACCTGAGGCTGAACCGCAAGGCTGCCCACAAACCCATTCACAAGCTGTTTATAAAGATCCGTTACAGCGATTTCTCTACTCACACCCTGGAACGGGTGCGGGAACAGATTCGGGAGCCAGCAATGGAAGATTATCAGCCTTTACTTGATGAGCTGATCACTGATGCAGAGCGCCCCGTGCGTCTATTGGGGCTGGGAGTGCGGTTCCGCAGTGATGAATCGCCGGTTATGCAGTTGCGGCTATTTGACTGAACACACCAGAAAGACAGCTTACCGACAGCAGTCCCAGACAACCACCGATCAATGCGCCGGCGGCAACGTCACTGGGGTAATGCAGCCCCAGTACCACACGGGAAGCGGCAACACTCAGGGTGAATGGCAGGAGGATCCAGGCCAACTCTGGCATGGTCATCGCCAGCACAGTATTGAAACAGACAGCATGCAAAGTGTGGCCCGACGGGAAACTGTAGCGGTCCAGGGGCGGGGTACCGCAATTGATCGATGGAAAAGAGATGAACGGTCGCTCGCGGATCAGCCAGCGTTTTAACAGCTTGTAGCTTATGGTGCAGATCAGCCCGGTGGCCACCATCAGCAACGCAATGGCCAGTCCATCCTGCGGACTGATTAGCGGCATGGCCAGGATTACCAGATACCAAAACCAGCCGTCACCCAAACGGCTCACTACCTGAAAGTAACCCTGGACCGGGCGGAATCTCAAGCTGCTGTTGATGGACTGGCAGAGGGCGAACTCCCGCTGGTCTACCAGGCTAAAGAAGCGAGATGCCTTGCTGTTTGATGGCATTGTAGTGAGTCCTATGTGGTTGGGTCAGTATCACCTGCTCGAACTGATCGATTTGCGCTGCCCAGTCCAGTTCCAGTGCGTCCAGTCGCGCCTGGGCGCGAATCCTGCTCATCAGTGTTGGCTGGTCGGCCAGGCGCAGGGCATGGTCCACGAAGCTTTCGTCATCGAGCAGGTGTGCTTTCATGCCGTTGTCTCCGTGTCGAATGTGCTCGCTGGCGGCGGCATCATCGAAGGCAACAACTGCTAGGCCACTGGCCATTGCTTCTGTAACCACGTTGCCAAAGGTGTCGGTTTTACTGGGAAACAGAAAAATATCGCCGGACGCATAGTGGCGGGCCAGGTCTTCGCCCCGGCGGTTGCCGGCAAACACATAGTCGGGATGGCGTTCTGCCAGACGCTTGCGCATTGGCCCATCACCCACCAGGATAAATCTGGCGTTGGGATGCAGGCCGCGAATACGCTCGAAGCAGGACACGGCCATCCGCAGGTTCTTTTCAGGTGCCAGTCGGCCGACGTAGAGAATCGCGCGGTCGCTGGGTTGCAGCCCCCACTGCTGTCGCAATGCCTGGTCGCGCTTTTGGGGCGTAAAACGGCCACAGTCGACACCACGACTCCACACCGAAGTGGGGTGGATGCCCATATCAGCGGTGGTTCGGGCTATCTTCCGGGTGGGCACCAGGGTAAGGGCGGTTCGGTTGTGGAACCATCGACCATAGGCGCATATCAGCTTTTCCAGAAAACTGGCGCCGTAGTAGCGGCTGTAGGCGTGGAAGTTGGTGTGAAAACCGGAGCTGACCGGTACGCCAACACGCCGCGCTGCTGAAACCGCGGCAACACCAAGGGGCCCCTGGGTCGCTACATAGATAGCGTCCGGGCGCTGACGCTTCCAGATCGAAGCCAGGTAGCCCGGGCGGGCGACCCCGAATCTCAAGTCACTATACCCCGGAATTGGCAGACCGGTAACGACATATTCCTGTGAGAACAGGCATTCTCCTGTCTCGAGAAATTCGCCTTTTGACTCATCACCCTGGCGGGGGCGGATAATCGTAACCCGGTGCCCGCGTCGCATCAGCCCCAGGCATAAATACCTCAGCGTGTTGGCCACGCCATTGATTTCCGGAGGAAAGGTCTCCGAAACAATGGTAATGTGAAGCCTGTGCCCTGAAGCCTGGGTGATTCCGGTCACGTTGTTTCCTGCGTTGTTCTCTTTCATGCCCCTACTATGAAAATCCGGCGTGACAGTTCCGGGACATTTCCGTGACAATCCCTTTACCCTTTCAGCGGCCAGCTTTTTCAACTGCGAATTCGGGAGGAGATATGAAAACCCGCAAACTGGGCAGGACCGATATTGATGTCAGCGAGATCTGCCTGGGTACCATGACCTGGGGAGAGCAGAACAGCCAACAGCAGGCTTTTGAGCAGTTGGATCTGGCGACAGCCGAAGGTGTTAATTTTATTGATGCGGCGGAGATGTACCCGGTGCCGCCACGGCCCGAGACACAGGGTCTGACGGAAACGTATCTGGGTAACTGGCTTGCCAGGCGCGGTCGCCGGGATGACCTGGTAATTGCTTCCAAGGTGGCCGGGCCGGGTAATGGCCTGAAATATCTGCGTAACGGTCCCCGCCTGACGCGGGATCATATCCGCCAGGCCTGCGAAGACAGCCTGCGCCGGCTTCAGACAGATTATATTGACCTTTACCAGGTGCATTGGCCGGACCGTAATGCCAACTTTTTCGGCACGCTGGGTTACAGGCACAGTGCGGATGAACAGGCCACCGCCATTGAAGAGACGCTCGGCGCGTTGGCTGAACTGGTGGAAGAAGGAAAGGTCCGCCATATTGGCGTGTCCAATGAAACACCCTGGGGCACTAATGAATACTTGCGTCTTTCCCGCGAGCGCAACTGGCCCCGAATTGTCAGCATTCAGAACCCTTACAACCTGCTCAACCGTACCTTTGAAGTCGGAATGGCGGAAATCGCATGCCGTGAGCAGGTGGGTCTGCTGGCTTATTCGCCCCTGGCATTCGGTATGCTCTCCGGCAAATACCTGGATGGCAAACGCCCTGAGGGAGCACGGATGACCCTGTATGAGCGGTTCACCCGTTACACCAGCGGTCGCGGTGCCGAAGCTACCCGTGCCTATGTAGACCTCGCGGCCAGCTACGGGCTTTCCCCGGTGCAGATGGCGCTCGCGTATGTCACCAGCCGTGATTTTGTAACCAGCAATATCATCGGGGCCACCACTCTGGAGCAGCTTCGGGAAAATCTCGGGTCGGCGTCGGTTTCCCTGAATGAAAATGTGCTTGAGGCGATTGAGGACCTCAACCGGGAGCACACTTACCCTTGTCCCTGAGGAAATCGCGGTGACGTCTCTCGGCGGGGGAGGGCTGTTTACAACTTGCAATAAAAGTCGGTATTTTTTTGACAGAAATGCGGTGATCTGGTGACAAAAATGCAGCGCAAATGTGTGCAAAATCACATCTTTCTGGCCATTAATCATTAGACTTAAGCACTACATGACAGTAGACTTCCGTTTCGCTGACAGGTCACCAGAATCGATATGATTATCCGTATCTTCATCGCACTTCTTGCACTCAATATGATCGCGTTCGTGGTTCGTGCTGAAGCCAGTGAGCGCGTTTTCGCCGATGAAGTGCCTGCTGAGGATATCTACCAGCTTCAGGATCAGATGTCGGGTGATTTTGAGACTGATGAAGTAGACATGTACACAAACCTCGGCTCACGTCTGCTGAGCCTTGGGTTCAGTCGCTCAGAGTCCCGATCGAAAACCTATGCTTCTGACCGCGCCCAGGCGGATCATGGTATAGCGCTGCTTGAGGAAGGCGCCTGCCTCAACCTCAAGTGGAATTTCTGACCGGCGTCATTGCCTGACGCGTTTTCGCGTGTGATTATTCCCGTTAAATGCATTTTCGTGCACAGATACGGAGTATGGTCATGGCAAAGGAACAACCGGTAACACTGGGAAGTAGTGCTGAATGTGTGGATGAGTTGATCCGCCGGGTTGGAAAGACGATCACGCTTGGCTTGCCTCTTGGCCTCGGTAAACCAGTCCGACTTGTGAATGCCCTTTATCAACGCGCGAAGAATGACCCATCCGTTCAGTTGCACATCGTAACCGCGTTGTCCCTGACCGCCCCGGTTGGCAGTTCGTCGCTGGAGAAGCGCTTCATGGGGCCATTCGCCGAAAGGCTTTATGGCCAGATTCCCGAGCTTGAGTTCGCGCGGGATGTGATCCTGCAAAAGCTGCCGGATAATGTGAAAGTGTCGGAATTTTTCTTCAAGGCAGGGTCCTTTCTCCATAACGAAACCCAACAGAGAAATTATGTCTGCACCAATTACACCCACGCTGTCCGGGATTTGATGGCGCTTGGCGTCAATGTGGTGGGCCAGATGGTGGCGCCTCCCACGGAGCCCGAGCAGCAGGACACGTTCAGCCTGAGTTGTAATCCGGATCTTACCCTCGACCTGATTCCCCTGCTCAGGGAACGTGAGGAGACGGGGACGCCGGTCGCTATCGTGGCGGAAACCAATAGCCATCTTCCCTATATGGGCAACGATGCTGCGGTGGAGCAGGCTCGTTTTGACATTGTTCTTGAGCAGGCCTCGTCTGACTACCCCCTGTTCTCGGCGCCACAGATGTCGGTCAGCCCGGAAGATCACCTGATCGGATTTTATGCCAGCGCAATGCTGAAAGATGGCGGTACGCTCCAGGTGGGTATCGGATCGTTGGGAGCGGCGTTGGTTCACAGTGCAATCCTGAGGCATACAGACAACGACCACTGGAAAAAGGTGTTTGACCACCTTGAAATTGCCGAGCGCTTTCCTGTCGTAAACGAGTATGGGGGCACTGGTACGTTCACGGAGGGGCTGTACGGATGCAGCGAAATGATGGTGGACGGATTCATCTACCTGATGGAAGCCGGTGTACTGAACCGGGAAGTGTTTGATGATGCCGGCTTGCAGACACTGATTAACCGGGGAGAGCTGGCTCACCATGTTTCGCTGGACACCCTCGATGTGCTGCGCCGGGAAAAGCTGATCGTCTCGCCGCTGCGGGCCCGCGATGTAAAGTGGCTCTGTAGCTACGGCATCCTTCATTCAGGTGTGGAGTTCAAGGGAGGGCGTCTGAGAATCGGTGACCAGTCACTTGATCCGGACCTCGACAATGAGGCAGCGAGGCAGGCGATTGCCTCCCTGGCGCTGGGGGAGCGACTGACCGGGGGGATTGTTCTCCATGGCGGTTTCTATGTCGGGCCGGAACAGTTTTACCAGCGCCTGCGGGACTTGTCTCCGCAGGATCGGCAACGTATCTGCATGACCAGTGTGAACTACATCAACCATCTTTATGATCACGCGTTTGGCAATCAGCGCCTCAAGGTCGCGCAGAGGGTTCACAGCCGTTTCGTCAACTCGGCGATGATGTATACCCTTAACGGCGCGGCTGTCTCGGACGGCCTGGATGATGGTCGCGTGGTCAGCGGCGTGGGTGGTCAGTATAATTTTGTGGCCATGGCGCACGAGCTGCCGGAGGCCCGATCTATACTGACTTTGAGCAGCACCCGTAGTTCCGGGGGTAAAACCCTGTCCAACATCGTGTTCAGTTACGGCCACTGCACTATTCCTCGCCACCTGAGGGATATCGTGATCACTGAATACGGCATTGCGGATCTGCGTGGTCAATCGGATGAGCAAGTCTATCTGCGCCTGATCCGCATTGCCGATTCCCGGTTCCAGCAGGGATTGCTGAAGCAGGCGCAGAAGGCCGGAAAAGTGGATGCCTCGTTTCGCTTGCCGTCAGAATGGTGCAATAACACGCCGGAATCCGTTCAGGCCGCCATCCGTGCGGCGGGTGACAAGGAGGTATTTCCTCCCTTCCCGTTTGGCAGGGATTTCACGGATGAAGAACTGAGGTTGGGCAAGGCATTGCAGACACTGAAGGCCGCAACGGCAACCCGTCGTGGTAAACTGGCAACCTTGTGGCGTGCAGCGAAGGCAAAGGACGATCAGGGTAGGTACCGGTCGTTGCTGGAACGTATGAGCCTTGACCAGCCCAAAGGGCTGAAAGCAAAGCTGGATCAGCGCCTGGTAATCCATGCACTGAAGCTGACTGATACACCGGACACAGGAAACCGTACTACCTGATGCAAAAACCTTTTGTATTTACCGTTCATTATGTTCTCAAGAACAAAGTGGGAGAGCTGGTCGACACTTCCGAGGGCAGCGAGCCGCTGTATTTTCTGGAGGGTAGCCCGGAAATCATTGAAGGCATCCAGAAAGCGGTGAAAGACCGTAATATCGGAGACTGCCTGGAAGTAACCGTGCCGCCCGCTATGGCCTATGGTGAGCACAATCCGGAGCTGATTCGCAAGGTTCCCCGGTCAATGTTCGAAGGCGTGGAAAACCTGCATGTGGGGATGAAGTTCCAGACCAATACCGGTGATAGCGCACAGGTGGTTCAGGTGGTAGGTATTGACGGCAATCTGGTGCGGGTCGATGCCAATCATCCGCTGGCTGGCTTCACCCTCTACTTTGATCTGGAGATCATCGGCAAGCGTGAAGCCACGGAAGAGGAAATCAACGCCGGCCATCCCCTGAGCTGAAGTCACACCTTCGGGCTGGCAATAGCTGTCTGCCCGGTAGTTTCCGGCTTTGACAGTCTTCCGGCCTGGATTTCCCATAATCCGTCCTGAACAGTCTTCTGCAATCCCCTGGCTATCTCGGACAGGTCGCTGCCTTCCCGCAGGGATACCACAGGATGGGCAATAACACCCACCTCGACGGCCGGCTGGCGCAGCATGCGGACCAGGTGATGCTGGAACTCATCATCGCCGATGAATGGGGCCAGGTGGTCAGGGTGCCCATTCCGCAGGTAGCCAATACTGATGGGCTGGATGTCCACCCCGGCATCGGCTGCTGCCTGGAGCAGGCGGCTATGAAACGGTAAAACCGTGACACCTGCTGTTGTGGTGCCTTCCGGGAACACCAGCACCGACCGCCCCTGACCTAGCGTATTGGCAATTTCACGACGCGCAAGCCCCGCCTTACCGCTGCCACGCTGGATAAACAGGGTGCCGGCCTGATTCGCCAGCCAGCCGATTATTGGCCAGCGACCGACTTCGGCCTTGGATAGAAAATGAAGGGGAACCATGCCTCCGAGCACTGGAATGTCGGACCAGGAAATATGATTGCTCACATAAAGTACGGGCCCGTTGTCGGGAATGCCTTTTGCAGAGATACGAAAGCCGAGGCAGCGGCTTGCACCGCTGAAGCAGATGCGAGCGAAGGGCGCGCGGTTGATGTGGCACCGGAAAAGGGTTTCCAGCACTAGCAAAGTGGCTGCGAGGGTTGCCGTCAGCGCCAGAAATCCGGAAAAAAGTGCAAGTCTTGTGGTCAGGCGTATGAGTTCCATGGCCAATCCTCAGGTTACCGCGTTGATGTTGGTCGCTTACTGAGCCTGGTTACGCATAAAGTGTCGGCTGTAGCGGCTGGCCAGGTTGTTCACGTCCAGCACAACCAGCAGATCAGCACAGCGGAAGTCCGGATCCCAGCAGGGCTCTCCGCATACGCGGGCACCGAGTCGCATATAGGCTTTGATCAGCGCTGGTACATCTACCGGCCGCTCTTCGCTGACGGTGTGGGTGAGGTGCGGCAGTGCCCGCAGCGGTGTTACCCGATATTCCTCACCAGCGAGAAATTCACGCTGCAGGTAGCGGGCTATACGCCATGCTTTCAGGCCGCCGTCTGACATGCCAATGCTGGCACAACCTATGAGGTAGTCTACATCGCGAGACACCAGGTATTCCGCCAAAGAGGCCCACAACAGGCTGATGGTTGCGCCATTCCGGTAGTCCGGGTGTACGCAGGTTCGTCCAAGTTCAGCGACGGCTCCAGGCAGCCGGTACAGCGAGGATAATTCGAATTCTCCCTCGGAATAGAAGCCGCCGGCCTCCATGGCCTTGCTGTGGTGCAATACTCGCGTGGTTGCCACCAGCTCGCCGGTGTTCTGGTCGGTAACAATCAGGTGGTCGCAATACCGGTCGAATTCGTCGGCATCAATTCCGGGGACGGTTGCACCGAGGTCGGAGCCGTACTCTTCCGAAAATACCCGGTAACGTAATTTCTGTGCGGCTTCGATCAGATCCGGTTGCCGCGTGATGATGGTTTCAAGCCGGCGGGCCGGTCTTGATAGGCGGGCTGTCTGGGCGTTCATGGCAATGCCTCTTTGTGTCCTCTTTTGGACAAGGCTATGAATTCGGTGTGACATTGAAATGAACCGGGGATGACGACTTTGTGACAAGCATCGGGGGCGGATGTTGCACTGTGACGTTTGTCACGGGCTGTAACGAACGGGCGCTTCCATGTATATTTCTGAATAGCATGTATAATTGCTGTTACAGGAGGTAGCCTGTATTGTCAGTTACATGGCAGATCTTCTGGCAGACGACTCTTTTTCGGCCAGGTGGGGTGAACGTGGCCGGAAGCTTCAAAAAACCGGAATAACAAAATCAGAGATGGACGGCGTGGAACAGACGAACGAAAGTTGGCGGATTCTTATAGTCGAAGATGATGAGAGGCTGGCTGAGCTGACCAGGGAATATCTGGAAGGTAACGGGCTGACAGTTTCTCTCGAAACCCACGGTGGCAAAGCGGTCGAGCGTATTCGTCAGGAGCAGCCTGATCTGGTCGTGCTCGACCTGATGTTGCCCGGCGAGGACGGGTTGTCCATCTGCAGGCGGGCCCGGCCTTTCTATCCCGGGCCCATCATCATGCTGACTGCCCGCACCGATGACCTGGACCAGGTGCTCGGCCTGGAAATGGGCGCAGATGATTACATAGGAAAGCCGGTTCAGCCGAGAGTATTACTGGCAAGAATTCGTGCCTTGCTGCGGCGGGTAACCGAGAACGGCTCGGCGGATGCGGAAGAGGGCAGTGGCGAGGAGCCCGTCAGGTTGCAGTTCAACGACCTGGTGGTGGATCGCTCCATGCGCGAGGCGTGGCTGAACGATGACAGCATTGATCTGACCAGCGCGGAATTCGACCTGCTGTGGTTGCTGGCCAGTAACGCTGGCCGGGTTCTCAGCCGTGAGGAAATTTTTACCGCGCTGAGAGGCATCGAATACGATGGCCAGGATCGTTCGATCGACGTCCGGGTCTCGCGGATTCGACCCAAGATTGGTGATGATCCGATTCATCCGAGGCGCATTAAAACCGTACGCAGCAAGGGCTATCTGTTTGTAAAGGAAGCCTGACTGTTCAGTCTCTGGCGCTGGCCCATTCGGGCCGGCGTTCAATGCCAGGGTTATCGCAATGCCCCTCAAGTTTTTTCTCAAGCTCTACGCTCGCCTGATTGGCCTGACCTTTCTGATTCTTCTGCTTTGTGCTGCACTTTTTATGGGTGTGAATTCAGTACGGGAGCAGTTCTGGCAGGAACGGTTTTCGGGCCCACTTTTGCATTGGATCGCCGCGACGCCTCATCCCGAACAGCAATACCACTGGCTTGAGTCTTTCTACGATTTCCGGGTAACGCCCGCCGATGATCTGCCGTTCTCGGATGTCATTATGGAGCGATTGTCCTATGGCCAGGTGGTAGCGCTGCAAACCAGCATTGGCCAGCAGGTGATGATTCACGATGGTCACGGCCGTATTCTCGATCTGCGATTCCGGGATATCTACAGTGACGTTGCCGAGGCTACTGCTCTGATAGCCCGTCTCCACCTTGACGACATCCCGGCTGAAGCGCGAGAAGATGCCATGGGGCAGCTTTCTGAAGCCCTGGAGGTGAAAATGGCGCCTGTTCAGGACCAGTCAGCACTTCCGGATGTAGATGTTCTGGATCGCGTCTCTGAACGAGGTATCTCACTCTATCATCATCCGTCGCAGGACCGGGCCCATGTCCTGCTTCGCCTGGACGATGGCACCCTGGTGGATCTGGCAATGCCGTCGCCGTTTAATCCCTGGGCCTGGCCGGTAGTGCTTTTACTACTGGTGATCGCCGGGAGTGTACTGGCGTTGGCGCTCTATCTCGCTCTGCGGGATGTGGATAGTAACCTCCGTGCCGTGGAGTCTGTCGCCATCCGAATTGCCCGCGGTGAAATGGGGGCCCGAATCGATGCCGGCGATAGCCGTCTGGTATCGCGGTTGGCGGCCGCCTTCAACAGCATGGCGGAGCATATCCAGAGGTTGGTGGGCGTACAGCGCGAAATGATCCACGCGGTTTCCCATGAATTGAGAACGCCGGTTGCGCGTATACGTTTTGGCGTTCAGATGATCGAGAGCGCCAGTAGCCCGGAAGCGTTGCAGAAGCAGCTCGATGGCATCGACGGTGATATCCAGGAACTGGATGAGTTGATTGATGAGATACTGACATACGCGAGGCTGGAGCAGGGCGGGCCGGTCTTCGCCCTGCAGGAGACATCGGTGTCGGACATCGTCCGGCAGGTGGTCAGCGAACAGCAGATGACCCGCCCCGAGTACAGTATTGAAGCGGATATTGACGAAGAATCGGAACGCTGGTCGTTGTCGGATGTGGAGCCCCGGTACCTGCATCGGGCGGTCCAGAACCTGGTGGGGAATGCCGCGCGCTATGCCACCCGAAAAGTCAGGGTGCACTGCCAGTTCGATGAAGATAATTGCCGAATCGATGTCGAAGACGATGGTCCGGGCATTCCGGAGGAGGACTGGGAGAAGGTGTTTACGGCTTTTGCCCGGCTTGATGACAGCCGCACCCGGACTTCTGGTGGTTATGGCCTAGGCTTGTCGATTGTCAGAAGAATTCTTTATTGGCACGGAGGTCAGGCGTTTGTCAGCCGCAGTGATGAGCTTGGTGGCGCCCGGTTCAGCCTGGTATGGCCCCGAAAGAAGCCGACGGAACACAGCCTCTGAACAGTTTTTGTGACGGGCTTCTCGGCGCTCACCGGATGTAACAAACAAGCAACACAACCACAACTGAAGGCTTTGACGATCAGAGGGATACTAATGGTGTAAGGGATGACTTTTGAGGTTGCAGTTCTTACGAACTTTCCTTGTTTCATTCGTCATTTGAGGGCTGGTTTTCCAGCCCTCTTTTTTATTGTGTTTTCGCTAACATTCTCCCCGATCCTTTGAGAAGATTACAGCATCAACAAACAAAAATGATGCTGATCAAACTGAAAGGACGCCTGAAATGACCCGGTACCTGCTCGCTATCGATCAGGGGACGACCAGCTCCCGAGCTATTGTATTTGACGCATCCGGCACTTCTGTTGCTACCGCGCAACAGGAATTTCACCAGTATTTCCCCAAAGACGGTCAGGTCGAACATGATGCCCGGGAAATCTGGGACAGTACCCTGTCGGTCTGCAGGGAAGCATTGAGAAAGTCGGGCGTAGGTGCTTCAGAGTTGGCGGGTATCGGCATTACCAACCAGCGTGAAACCACGGTTATCTGGGACCGGGCAACCGGCGAACCCATTCATCACGCCATTGTCTGGCAGGATCGTCGCACTGCATCGGTTTGTACGAAACTCAAATCCGATGGCCACGAAAGCACTGTGGTTGAGCGCACCGGCCTGCTGATTGATCCCTATTTTTCAGCCACCAAGATTGCCTGGATTCTGGATCATGTTGACGGCGCCAGGGCCAGAGCCGAAGCCGGGGAGCTCGCTTTCGGCACCGTTGACAGCTGGCTGCTGTGGAACCTTACCAACGGCCGCTCACACCTTACGGATGCCACCAACGCCTCCCGTACCGCGCTGTTTAATATCCACGACCAACAGTGGGACGACGACCTGCTGGCCCTGTTTCGGGTTCCTTCGGCGATACTGCCGGAAGTATTTGATTCGGCGGCCGACTTTGGCGTCACCGACGATCACTGGCTGGGTGCTCCCGTGCAAGTGGCGGGTATCGCCGGTGACCAGCATGCAGCCCTGGTTGGTCAGGCCTGTTTTGAGCCCGGCATGGCGAAGAGTACCTACGGAACCGGCTGTTTTTTGATGCTGAATACCGGCGAGAAAGCGCTGCGCTCGGAGAACCGGTTGCTGACAACCATGGCCTATCGCCTGAACGGCAAACCCTGCTATGCAATGGAAGGCAGCATATTTGTCGCCGGCGCGGCCATGCAGTGGTTGCGGGACGGGCTCCGGCTGATCAGTCACGCCAGTGAGTCGTCCGCCTATGCCGCCGAGGTTGGGGTGGACAATCCGGTTTACCTGGTGCCGGCATTTACCGGCCTTGGCGCCCCTCATTGGGACCCCCATGCGCGCGGTGCAATTATGGGATTGACCCGGGATACGGGCATCGGCGAAATCGTCACCGCTGGCCTGCAGTCCGTGTGCTACCAGACCAAGGACCTGATACGGGCAATTCTGAATGATGGTGCATCCCTGCAGGCATTGCGGGTGGACGGTGGCATGGTGGTGAATGACTGGGTAATGCAGTTTCTTGCAGACATTCTCAACGTGTCTGTGGATCGTCCCAGGGTAACGGAAACGACAGCCCTGGGTGCGGCCTACCTGGCCGGTCTGCAGACTGGTGTTTATCAAAGCCTGGAGGAAATAGCGCAATTGTGGGAGCGCGAACGCCGGTTTGACCCCGTGATGGGGCCGGCTCTCAGGGAAAAGCTGTACGCCGGATGGCTGGACTCGGTTGAACGGGTCTGTAATAACTGAGCCGGCGTAGCTTTGCCGGCTCAGACCCGCTCGAATGCGATCAGATGATCGGCTTCAACCCGTACCGGCACATGTTCGCCCAGATAGAAGTCCAGATGGCTTCGGAACAGCGCCTCGAACTCGGTATCTTCCGAGCACCGGAAACGATACAGGGTTGAGGTGCCAGCAAACGTCTTCTCCACAACCCGGGGTTTCAGGTCCGAATCCGCGTCGTAAACGATGTCATCCGGCCGAATCAGTACATCCACCAGTGTGCCGGGCTTCCACTTGTAGGCCCGGTTGCCATGGATAACTCCCAGCTCGGACTCGATAGTATCCGGCCCCAATGTCTTGCCCGGGATGAATCCACCCTGGCCAACGAAGCTCGCCACGAAGCGATTGGCCGGCTCATGGTAGAGGTTATAGGGCACGTCCCACTGCTGGATGCCGCCATCCTTCAGAACGGCTACCTGATCGCACATGGCAAACGCTTCCTGCTGGTCATGGGTAACCAGAATGGCACTGATGCCGAGGGTCTTCAGGATTTCGCGGACGTCCAGGCTGAGTCGTCTGCGAAGATCCGCGTCCAGATTCGAGAACGGCTCGTCCAGAAGGATCAGAGTAGGCTCTGGTGCCAGCGCACGAGCCAGCGCGACACGCTGCTGCTGGCCACCGGACAGTTCATGGGGATAGTTCCCGGCAAGATCCTGAAGATGAACAAGTTTCAGCAGTTCCTGGACCTTCTGGTGCTTTTCGTTGCGGTCTTCGTTGCGCAGACCAAATCCGACGTTTTCGGCAATTGTCAGGTGCGGAAAAAGTGCATAGTCCTGAAATACCATACCGATTCGGCGCTTTTCCGGGGCCAGCGTTCGGCCGGGAAGGCTGATGGAACTGGACTGCAGGCGGATCTCTCCGGTGTTAATCGGCAGAAACCCCGCCAGGGCCCGCAGAATGGTGCTTTTGCCGCAACCGCTGGGGCCCAGAAGACAGCCGATGTCGCCGTGGCTGAGGGCAAAGCTGACGTCCTTCACCACGGAACCGTCGCCATAGCCGCAGGACAGGTTGTTTACTTCCAGCAGCCATTCGGTGGGCTGTGCCAGGCTTTCAGTCATCCAGTCAGTCCAGTCTATTGAGAATCAGGAACTCGAGCAGTGCTTTTTGCGCATGCAGGCGGTTTTCGGCTTCGTCCCAGACCACGGAGCGGGGATGCTCCATCATGTCTGCAGAGATTTCCTCACCTCGGTGGGCTGGCAGGCAGTGCATGAACAGGGCATCCTTGTCTGCCAGCCTCATCAGGTCAGGATTAATTTGGTAATTGCGGAAGGCTTTTTCCCGCGCCTTTTGCTCATTTTCCTGGCCCATTGAAGCCCAGACGTCAGTAACCAGAAGGTCCGCCTCCCTGGCCGCTTCGGCCGGGTCGCGAACAATGGAGACATGCTGCCTCTGCTCTTCAATCAGCCTGCTGTCCGGCTCGTAACCTTCCGGACAGGCCACGCGAAGAGTGAACCCGAATTGTGCGGCTGCATTGATATAGGACTGGCACATGTTATTGCCATCACCGATCCATGCCACAGTGCCTCCGCGGATGCTACCGCGATGTTCGCGGTAAGTCTGCATGTCAGCCAGCAACTGGCAGGGGTGGAAGTCGTCCGTAAGCGCGTTGATGACGGGAGCTCTTGACGCTGCTGCAAACTTCTCGACAGTGCTGTGGGCAAAGGTTCGGATCATCACCGCGTCCACCATGCTGGAAATCACAATGGCAGAATCTTCAATGGGCTCTCCCCGGCCAAGCTGGGTGTCGCGGGGAGACAGGAACAGGGCAGCGCCACCGAGTTGTGTCATGCCGGCTTCGAAGGAAACCCGGGTACGGGTCGAGGATTTCTCGAAGATCATGGCCAGAACGCGGTTCTTTAGGGTTTCCCGTACAGTTCCATGGTGCCACTCGTTGCGCAGTAGGGTGCCGTGATCCAGCAGTTGCTCGAGCTCGTCGGAGCTCAGGTCATTGAGCGTGAGAAAATGTCTTGCTGCCATGCTATGGCCCTTTGTTAATCGATAACCCTGTCAGTGAGATCCGGGGTGTTCGTAGTTGCAACCGACCGGTAATGGTCATCGTCCTGAAACGACAACACGCCAGCTCGCGGCGAAAGCCGCACTGGCGGTATACGAAGACGGGGGTTGCCTGACTGCCTGAGAAATACAAGAGCTTAAGTCTAGCCCGTCAGGGTTCTTAAGACAACGCCACCGACCGGGTGGTTGCGCTGGGTCAATGCCGATGTTTGGTGCCAATGCAGGTACGTGTACAATGGAGGTAGTCAAAGGGCCGCAAGGCGATCCCGTTTTCAATGAGAGGTAAGTGTCCATGGATATCAACGAAACCATCAAGAGCCAGCTTGAGGAAAACCCCATTATCCTTTACATGAAGGGTACCCCGCAGGCGCCACAGTGTGGCTTCTCCGCCAAGACCGTTCAGGCCCTGATGGCCTGTGGAGAGCGGTTTGCTTTCGTAAACATTCTTGATAATCAGGAGTTGCGTGAAGGCCTGAAGGTCTATTCAAGCTGGCCGACCTACCCGCAGCTATATATCAACGGTGAGCTTGTTGGTGGCTGCGATATCATTCTGGAAATGTCCGAGAGTGGTGAATTGACCGAACAGGTAAAGGCCGCTGCGAAACAGGCTGAAGCCTGAGCTAGCCGCGTTTAAAGGCGCTCCGGGGTGAAGATCAGTTCAACCCGGAAGCGCGCACTTCCTGAGTATTCCTCCGGCGGTTCGGGGTAGGGACTGGCAAACAGTGCCGCCTGATAGACAGCCTTGTCGATCTCCTGAAAGCCTGTTGACCGAGTTACCTTTGCGTTGGTCAGTGCGCCACTGCCCATCAGCTTTAATTCCAGTTCCATGTTTACTGGCTTCGCAACGCGATGACTGGAGGGGACAGGACGTTTGTTCAGCTCATCGCCAACCCGGGCTGCCAGACTGGCCAGGTAGGGGTCAGTATCCTGTGGTGATCGGCTGATCTGCGTAACCGGCTCCGGATCTGTCTGGACGGTCGCCACCGGGCTGCCAGCGACTGAAGCAGTGGATGTGCGAGACTGGCTGGATTGGTCCGAAGGTTGATCGTTAGGCTGAGAGCCGGTCCTTTCCGCGGCTGCCAAGTGAGGAAACTCTTCCTGGTTTTGCGTTGCTGTACTCGTTACGGTTTTCGGTGAAGGTTCGCTACCGGCGCTGACCAGCTCCACCCGCATGGTTTGCCGATGGTTCTCCGTCTCGGGAGGCGTGAAAGACAGCACTGACATCACCAGTGTGTGGAGCAGGAAGGCAATCGACATTGCGAGCGTAATCCGGTACTTGCCCGGGAGGCCGGTAACACTGCCAGACTCCAGCATTGACTCCCGCTTACCCCGCCTTACTCCGCAAGCTACCCACCACGGCGTCCAGTGCCCGGTCAATCAGCGCACCCTGTTCAAGAACGGTCAGGCGTCCGCGTCGCATCTCATGGGCAAGGTCGGTGCGGGATTTTTCAATAACCTTGAGTCCCATGCGGTTAACGAAGACAAAACTATCGGCTTCCTCGATAATCGCAGACAGCTTGCAGCGGAAGCTGGCACCGTTAACCAGATTGAACTCTACCCAGTTGCCGATTTCAATGGCGTCGATCTGTGCCACAAATTCGGCGATTGCTGCGTCTTCCAGCTCCTGTTGCCGCTGTATGGCAGTTGGGTGGCCAATAGAGTCTTCATCCTCTGGTTCCGGCGCTGGAGCGTCTTCCATGGCTTCTGCCAGTGCATTGGCACGGAAGGCTTCGGTTAACTCATGCTTGAGGTCCGACATCATTTCATCCAGCTTGGATGAGTTGTAGGAGACTTCCTCAAGGCCGGCTCTGAGTGATTTCAGCAGCCCGGGCACCACTCTTACCCACTGGTCCCGCTCTTCATCATCCTGATGGGGATGCAGGCACCATATCAGGTCGTCCACAACCCGCACGGTCTGCGGCCAGCGATGTTCCACGTCATCCCGCAGATAAGCCAGAAACATGACCCGACTCCAACCATTCAGCAGAATGTTGCGCACCGGTTCCTGGAGTTTGTAGCGCGCCAGCTTTTTTTGCAGCAGCTGATCTACAGTCTCCTGGGCTTTCTGTGATTTGATGCGACCACGTTCGGATTCCCTGGTGCGCTGCTCAACCAGGGAGGACTTGCGGTTCTCCCGGGCCAGGAACTGCTCAAACTCTTCACCCAGGGTTTCGAACAGGGTTACATCGCCGTCAAATTCATTGAGGATTCGGGCGACTACTGCATGAATCTGCTCATACAGTTTGTCCCGCGCTTTTTCGTCACTCTCACTCCAGCCAATGCCGGCCCGTGCAAGTGAGTTTAGCAGGCGGCGGGCTGGATGGGTGGCCTTGCTGAAGAACGTCTTGTCCTTGATAACCACCTTGAGAATCGGAATCTGCAGACGGCTGATCAGAACCTGTACTGGCGCCGACAGGTTGTAATCGTCCAGAATAAATTCGAACAGCATGGACACCAGGTTGATGAGATCCTCGTCCATTTCGTTCAGTGCCGGCTTTTTGCCATCGCTGGTGTTCCCGGCCTGGGCGAGCAACTGCTGAACAACCTGGTACAGATCGACCATCACTGGTTCGCCCGCACTCAGGTTGCCTCTGACCTGCTCGCCCGGGGGTTGCTGTGGGAGCGATCCGAGCAGGCTGGCGAGCTCTGCGCCGCCGATAACATGAACGTTCGGGTCAGACGCCCGCGGCGGGATGCCGGCATTGGCTCGCTGATGGGCGAGCATCTGCCGGATCTGCTCGAACATTGCGCCTTCGTGATGCCCTTGCTGATCGCTTGCGGCCGGTCCGGCTTCTCCGGTTGTTTCGCCGGCAGTGGCGCCCTGGGGCGAGGTGCCACCCTGTTGCTTGCCGGCCTTGCCGTGATAGCGGAAGTTCGGGATGACACCGGCCTGGATCAGTATCCGGTTTGCCTCGTCCAGCAACATACCCAGATTGGATACCACGTACCGATCAAATTGCTTGAGCAGGATGAGGCGCTCGCGAATCTGGATTTCGAGCGCCTGGATGGCTTCCACAAAGGCGCTGCACAGGTGTTCGGGAGCCATGGGGTTGACGGGAGATTCTTCGCTGGCGCCCGGGTAGACAACACTGAACCGGGTTTGCAGCTGAAGCAGCGGGCCCTGAAAGTGAACCTTGGATTTGGTGATCATGGCGTTGAGGGCGACCTGTTCTTCCAGGTCTTCATCACCCACTAACGACAGGCTGTCAGAGTTGGTCTGGCTGGCCAGGCTTTCATCCGCAGCTACGCTGCCGCTTCGGGGTGGATTTGCAAACAGCTGACCGACCGCATTCTGAAAATGGCGTTCCACACCCTTCCGCTTGATGCGGATTTCGCGCATGGCTTCGAAATAACGGTTCTGCTCATTGTTGCTTCTGGCATTGTTGGCCAGCTCGAACAGTGAGTCATCAACTGCGTCAAACGCACCCTGCAACAAATCTCCCAGTCCGGCAACGACAGTGTCACGGATGCGGACCACCTGTGCAGGTACGGGATTTGAACTCCCAGCCTCCCGGTGCTCGCGGAGATAATGTATGCCGGACTGCTTATTCATGGCCGACTCCTGTGTACGCCTCAACCGGATACATGACCGAGCTTACAACTGTGTTTATTGTTTATACGTTAAATCTACCTCATTTTAACACTCGGTAACATGACCAAATGCTAACTGAGCCTATAAATAAAAAATCCCGGGATGCCACAAGGCACCCCGGTTTTCAGAGAATCGTGTTGGCTGGTGTCAGCTTACATACACCGGGCCAATACCCACACTCCATATCACTACGGTAATGGCAAGCAGGCCAACAAACATGACCAGGCCAACAGTCAGCACGGCAGAAGCGAACATGAATCCGCGATCTTCCGGTATTTTCATCAGTATTGGCAGCCCCTCATAAAGCAGATAGACCGCATAGGTAACGGCGATCAGACCCACTATCATATTCACCCAGATATTAGGGTATACCGCAGTTATGCCCAACAAAAACACCGGTGTTGCGGTGTAGGCTGCCAGCGTAATACCTCTGGGGGTGCTGTCTTTTACTTCATAGGTCGCGGCAAAAAAGTCAATGAAACGCCCGATGATATAAATGCCCGCCAGCATGGCTCCATAAAAGAGGACGGAGAGCTGTAGCGCACTGGTTGATGTCAGCCTGATAACCTGGCCGTCACCAATCTGCCAGCCAACCTGGGTGCTGCCGTAGAAGCCCGCCAGGGCAGGGATCAGTGCCAGCAATAAAACGTGGCCGAGATAAAGCTTACCAATGGATTCAGGTTCGTTGCGAATGGCTTCCCACTCACGATCCGGATGGGTAAGCAGACCCACAGTATGGGTTAAACTCATGGACGTACTCCTGTTCATTATTGTTGTGTTGTACGCCCTCAGTCTTGGCGGGAACGGCTGTCCGGTCAAGAGAAAGATTAAATTATGATGTTTCTAAGGAAATTTTTTTTATAACTTTACGGTCTAATTGGCTGTACGCTTTTTCCGTTTCCGGGGGTGAACGATAGCAGCCTTGACCACGTTATCCTTGATCTGCAGTACTTCAACACGGTGTCCACCAACTTTCAGGCAGACGTTCGTTTCGGGAATGTTTTCCAGGGCTTCGGTGATCAGGCCGTTGAGAGTCTTGGGACCATCAATGGGAAGCTTCCAGCCCAGAGTCTTGTTAATGGTTCTGACAGCAGAGGTGCCGTCGATAATAAAGGTGCCATCTTCCTGGGGGATGATGTCCGGGCTGGTGGCGGCGTAATCAGTCGTGAACTCGCCAACGATTTCTTCCAGGATGTCTTCGAGAGTGGCCAGGCCAAGAACTTCTCCGTACTCGTCAACCACGATGCCGAAGCGCCGCTTTGCTTTCTGGAAGTTAATCAGCTGAGTGTTCAGTGGTGTGCTTTCCGGAATAAAGTAAGGCTCCCGGCAAAGCTGCATCAGCATTGCCTTGTTGATTTCATCCTGCAGAAGCAGTCTGGAAACGTTACGGAGATGAAGCACGCCCTGTATGTTGTTGATGTCGCCCTTGAATACCGGCAGCCGGGTATGCTGGCTGCTTCTAAGCTGGCGCAGAATAGTGTCCAGATCGTCATCCAGGTCGATGCCGACCACTTCATTGCGGGGCACCATGATGTCATTAACCGTGACTTTCTCCAGGTCCAGAATGCTGACCAGCATGTCCTTGTGTTTCGCGGGGATCAGCGCACCGGCTTCGTTGACGAGGGTTCTGAGTTCTTCACGACTGAGGTGCTCGTTTGCGGCGTCATTGGCGGACACACCGATGATTTTCAATATGGCGCCGGTGAACAGGTTCACCGCCCAGACAACCGGGTAAAGTATCTTCAGTAGTGGGCCCAGCACGTGGCTGGCGGGAAAAGCAATTTTCTCGGGAAACAGGGCTGCAAGGGTTTTTGGTGTTACTTCTGCAAATATCAGAATGACAATGGTCAGCAGCACGGTGGCAATGGCTATGCCGGCATCGCCCCAGATGCGAATAGCGATAACTGTCGCAATCGCTGAAGCAAAAATGTTGACGAAATTGTTGCCGATCAGGATGACGCCAATCAGCTGGTCTGTGCGATTCAGTAATGACTGTGCACGTTTCGCGCCCCTGTGGCCGGTTTTGGCCATGTGCTTCAACCGGTAACGATTGAGCGACATCATGCCGGTTTCGGAGCTGGAGAAGAAGGCGGACAGTAGGATAAGTCCTGCCAGGATGATGAACAGCGCGGTTAGCGATGTTTCGTTCAAGACTGAATGTCCTTATGTTGCTGACAAGAAAAGAAAGTAGGTGGTTGGCGATCGCGGTGTCAAGTTCGCACCGGATCGGGGGCTGTTGTGACCGCCATCAGCCGCCCCGGTGGAAGACCAGTTCGAGCACAAACTTGCTACCGTAGAAGGCGAGCATCAGCAGGGCACAACCCGCAAGCGTCCAGCGGCTGGCGGTTATACCGCGCCATCCACGGGTATAGCGCCCGATGAGTAGTGCCAGGAAGACCGTCAGGGACAGAAGCGAAAATACTGTTTTGTGAGCCAGGTCCTGGGCAAAGATATCGTCGATGAACAGTGCACCGGTAACAATGGCCAGCACCAGCATCACCACGCCTGCCCAGACCATTTCAAACAGCAGGGACTCCATGGTCTGCAGGGGTGGAAGGTTTCTGATCAGTATGCTGTTGTAATTGTGCTTGAGCTGGCGGTTCTGGAGGTACAGCAGAGCTGCCTGTATAGCCGCCAGGGTAAACAGGCTGTACGCTGTAATCGACAGCGCGATGTGGGAGAGCATACCGTAGCTGTATTCCGGGACCAGCCGGGATGAAGAATGGGTGATCAGCGCCATGATGATGGTCAGCGCCGCGATGGGGTAGACGCCAAGGAAAAGGCTCTGGACAGGCTTGCGAAGGTTGAGCCCGAGTAGCAGGAATACAATCAGCCAGGAAATAAGCACCGAGCTCTGGAAGAGGCCGAAATCGAATCCGCCTTCCCGGTGAACCGTCTGGGCGATCAACAGGCCGTGAGCGGTCAGCGCCAGCATGCCGATGAGAGTGGTTACTGCAATATTGGCGTGCACCCGGCCCCGGAAGCTGAGCGCCTGCAGGGCAGTACCGATGCTGTACAGTAATAATGAAGTGACCGCGAGGATCAGCGTTCCCATGACTTCCTTTTAACCACTCTCTGACTGGGGGGCGGCGGGGTTTCACACCGATTTGACCGGGCTGGTCGTTTCAGGGCGATAGTCTGGTTATAATGTCGCGATTATGCAACAGGAATCAAGGAGCCTGATCAGGTTCCGGTGTTTCATGCACTCAATTAATCCGGGTACGGAAGAGCAACATGTTTGAAAACCTCCAGGATCGACTTTCCGGCAGTCTGCGCAAGATATCAGGTCAGGCGCGGCTGACCGACGACAATATAAAGGAAACGCTGCGTGAAGTTCGCATGGCGCTTTTGGAGGCGGACGTTGCCCTGCCAGTGGTCAAGGCATTTGTAGAGGGCGTACGCCAGAGAGCCATTGGCCAGGAGGTTCAGCGCAGTCTTAGCCCGGGGCAGGTGTTTGTAAAAGTGGTCCAGCAGGAGCTGGAGCGCGTGATGGGGGATGGCAACGAGTCCCTTAACCTTGCAGTGGCGCCACCGGCTGTGATCATGATGGCCGGTTTGCAGGGCGCGGGTAAAACCACCACTGTTGCCAAACTGTCCCGATTTTTGAAAGAGCGTCACAAAAAGTCCGTGATGGTGGTGAGCGCAGACGTTTATCGTCCTGCGGCGATTCGCCAGTTGGAAACCCTGGCCGGGGAAGTGGGTGTTGAGTTCTTCCCCAGTTCCGCCGATCAGGATCCGGTAGACATTGCCAACGGCGCAATGGATGCCGCCCGCAAGAAACATATAGATGTCGTCATTCTGGATACTGCCGGCCGCCTCCATGTCGACGAGCAGATGATGGGGGAGATAGGTCGCCTGCACAAAGCGGTAAACCCGGTCGAGACGCTGTTCGTGGTGGATGCCATGACCGGTCAGGATGCCGTCAACACCGCCAAGGCCTTCAATGATGCGCTGCCGCTGACCGGTGTGGTTCTCACCAAGACCGATGGCGATGCCCGTGGCGGTGCCGCGCTTTCTGTTCGCCACATCACCGGCAAACCGATCAAGTTCCTGGGTGTGGGCGAAAAGTCTGATGCCCTGGAACCGTTCCATCCGGACCGGGTTGCATCGCGGATTCTGGGAATGGGCGATGTGCTTTCTCTTATAGAGGAGGCCGAGCGCAAGATTGACCAGAAGAAAGCCCAGAAGCTGACCAAGAAGATCAAGAAGGGTAAAAGCTTCGATCTCGAGGATTTCCGCGACCAGCTCCAACAGATGAAAAGCATGGGTGGTATCGGCGGCCTGATGGACAAGCTGCCGGGGATGGGCCAGATGGCGCAAATGGCCCAGCAGCAGGTGAATGACAAGTCCATGGGGCAGATGGAAGCTATCATCTGCTCAATGACCGCAAAGGAGCGCCGCTACCCTGACGTGATCAACAACTCCCGCAAGCGCCGCATTGCGACAGGGTCCGGTACCCAGATTCAGGACGTGAATCGCCTGCTCAAGCAGCACAAGCAAATGCAAAAAATGATGAAGAAATTCGGCAAAAAAGGCGGAATGGCTAACATGATGCGTGGTCTTGGCGGTATGATGCCGCCGGGCGGTGGAGCTGGTGGCATGCCCCCGCGTGGGCGTATGTAGAAACCGGGATGTATTCCCTGTTTTCTTTGGCGTTGATTTAGCATAGAATAGCGCCCCTTTCGAGTATGGGTCTTCGCGCCAGCCATGGTTTGGCCGGTGTGAATCGTACAAAGTTCGCAAAACAGAACAGGATATTGGTCGAAATGGTAATAATCCGTTTGGCTCGTGGTGGCTCCAAGAAGCGCCCGTTCTACCATCTGACAGTGACAGATAGCCGCAAATCCCGCGACGGTCGTTTTATCGAGCGCGTTGGTTTCTTTAACCCGGTCGCCCGCGGCCAGGAAGAGCGTCTGCGTATTGATCGTGATCGCATTGATCATTGGTTGGGTCTGGGCGCGCAGACCAGCGAGCGTGTGGCACAGCTGCTAAAAGGCGCTGCCGCAGAGCAGCAGGCGTAAACAGTAATAACGTTTCACCACCGGGGTTCGGGTATGGCTCAGCATTCGCAGGAAACTGTGATTGGTCAGATTACCTCGGTGTTTGGGGTCAAAGGGTGGCTGAAAGTCCACTCGTTCACGGACCCCAGAGAAGGGATACTGAACTATCGGGACTGGACGCTGGTCCACGACGGCAAGCGTATCCCAGCAAGGCTTGAGGAAGGTCGTCGGCAGGGCCAGGGGATCGTTGTCAGGCTGAAAGGTATTAGCGATCGTGAAGTGGCGCGCGGTTATTGCGGCGCGGACGTTATTGTGCCCACCGAGGAGTTGCCAGAGTTACCCGAAGGGGAATACTACTGGTACCAGTTGGAAGGGCTGGGCGTGTTCACGACGGAGAATGAGTGCCTCGGCAGGGTGCATCATCTGATAGAGACCGGCTCCAACGATGTCCTGGTGGTGAGGGCAACCGATGCCTCCATTGACCAGCGCGAGCGGCTGATTCCCTACCTTCCGGACCAGGTGGTCCGGAGCGTGGAACTGGGCGAATCGCGCATTGTGGTTGACTGGGATCCGGAGTTCTGACGGGTGTGGATTGGCGCAGTCAGTCTGTTCCCGGAAATGTTTGCCGCGGTGACAGATTACGGTATTACCAGCAGGGCGGTCAGAGATGGTTTGCTGACTTTCAGTGCATGGAATCCGCGGGAATATACCCACGATCGTCACCGCACCGTTGACGACCGGCCTTATGGAGGCGGCCCGGGCATGCTGATGAAGATTCAGCCGCTCAGGGATGCCATTCATGCGGCCAGAGCGTCGGCACCTGGCAAGGCTTGCGTGGTTTATCTGTCTCCCCAGGGGGAGCCGATGAGCCAGAAGGTGGTTGAGTCACTGGCAGCAGCACAGAACCTCATTCTGGTAGCCGGGCGGTACGAAGGCGTCGATGAACGTCTGATATCGGCCGAGGTTGACCGGGAGGTGTCGCTGGGAGATTTCGTGCTCTCAGGTGGTGAGCTGGCAGCCATGGCCGTTATCGATGCGGTTACACGCCTCATCCCCGGAGCGCTGGGTCATGCGCAGTCGGCAGAGCAGGATTCCTTTGCTGACGGTTTGCTGGATTGTCCGCACTACACCCGGCCCGAGGTATACGAAGGTCAGGCGGTGCCGGATGTTTTATTGGGCGGTCACCATGATCAGATCCGGCGTTGGCGGCTCAAACAGTCGCTGAGGCGAACCCGGGAGCGACGCCCCGACCTGCTGGAAAAGCGGGTGTTTACGGACGAAGAGCGTGAGCTGCTGGAAGAGATTTTGAACGAACCGGGTGCCTCTGAATTGTCAGGGCATTAAAAGATTGGGTATCAGGAGCACTAACGATGAGCGGCAAGAACAACATCATCAGTCAGATTGAATCAGAGCAGATGACCAAGGAAGTCCCAGCCTTTGCGCCGGGTGATACCGTGGTTATCCAGGTGCGTGTAACTGAAGGCAACCGTGAGCGTCTGCAGGCGTTCGAGGGCGTTGTTATCGGCAAGCGCAACCGCGGCATGAACTCTTCCTTCACCGTACGGAAAATTTCCTACGGCGTGGGCGTAGAGCGTACTTTCCAGACCTTCTCCAAGCTGATCGATAGCATCAGCGTGAAGCGTCGTGGCGACGTTCGCCAGGCCAAGCTTTATTACCTGCGCGATCTGTCTGGTAAGGCAGCTCGCATCAAGGAAAAGCTGGGCTGATCGGCACGGGTTGCTGATTACAGTTCGTCAGGAAAAGGCAGCCACTGGCTGCCTTTTTCGTATCCGCTCCCCGGGCCGCAAATTCGTGCGTTCTGTTTCGAGTAATCTGGCATGAACCGGAAACCCAACACCAGGGCTGAACTGCGGTCACAGGACG
Organism: Marinobacter sp. ATCH36; assembly: GCF_023555055.1. Lineage (GTDB taxonomy): Bacteria > Pseudomonadota > Gammaproteobacteria > Pseudomonadales > Oleiphilaceae > Marinobacter. The sequence goes on along the minus strand of NZ_JAMJPL010000002.1, from coordinate 492,794 downwards.
AAGCGATTATCCTTCGCTTTACCGATGCTGTATGGCTTGAGGACGGATTGGGTGAGAAAACCCGTCAGGCGTATCGCAGTGATCTTGAGCGGTTGGCGGCCTGGCTTCGGGATCAACCGGGCAAGCCGTTGCTGACGGAGGTGCGCCGTACCGATCTGCTGGCGTGGATTTCCCGGGGACTGGCGGATGGCTTCAAGACGTCGACGGCCGCTCGTCGCCTGTCGGGATTGCGGCGGTTCTATCGCTATCTTCTGCGTGAGGGCGTTATATCCGAGGATCCGACGTTGCGCATCGACAGCCCAAAGCTGCCCCGGAGGCTGCCTGACTCCCTGTCAGAGGAGGATGTGGACAATCTGCTGTCCGAACCAGATGCCGAGGTGGCCATCGAACTCCGCGACAAGGCGATGATGGAAATTCTTTACGGCTGCGGTTTGCGGGTGTCGGAACTGGTAGAGCTGACTGTCGATGAGGTCAACCTGCGCCAGGGTGTGATCAGGATTGTTGGCAAGGGGGGCAAGGAGCGCCTCATTCCTCTCGGAGAAGAGGCTATTGACTGGCTGGTGCGTTACATGAAAGAAGGGCGTGGTGAGCTTCTCAAGGGTCGGTCCTGCGATGCGCTGTTTCCCGGAAACCGCCCGGCTGCGATGACGCGGCAGACGTTCTGGCACCGCATAAAGCATTATGCGGCGCGGGCGGGTATCCACAAGCACTTGTCACCCCACACCCTGCGGCATGCTTTTGCCACTCATTTGCTGAATAACGGGGCCGATCTGCGGGTAGTGCAGATGCTGCTGGGCCATTCGGACCTGTCTACCACGCAGATATACACTCACGTAGCGCGCCAGAGGCTGCAGTCGCTGCACCAGTCACATCATCCCCGGGGCTAGCTGGTTATGCGGCGGTGATGCGCCCTGATAGACTGAACTTTTTAGGGCAGGCGGTGTCGCAACAACGCGGCGAGGCCTCGTCGCCCTGATGTTTGACTACCCAGTGAGCCTTTTAGATTGGAATCCAATATGCTGATCAACAACCTGTTCAAATCCTGTCTGCTGTTCGTTGCTGCTGCCGTCGCAGGTGCGACAGCAGTTCATGCGGGCGAAGTCGAGGATACGATTGCCGAGAAACTGACTGCCGCGGTTCCGGGACTGAAAATTTCTGAGGTACGAGAGTCCGAGGCCACCGGTCTCTACGAGGTATACAGCAATAACGGTGATACCATTTTCACCACCGCCGACGGTCAGTACATTCTGACCGGAGATCTCCTTAAGGTCACCAGCAATGGCATCGCCAATGTCTCAGAGCAGGGAAGGGCGTCACAACGGGCCCGAGCGATGGATGAGTTTGGTGATCGGGGTCTTATCAGCTACGCCGCCAAGGGTGAGGAAAAGGCCTCCGTGGCAGTGTTTACCGATATCGACTGCCCCTATTGCCGCAAACTGCATGACGAAGTACCGCAGCTCAATGAAATGGGCATTACCGTTCATTATTATGGCTTCCCACGGTCCGGGCCTAATACTCGCTCGTTCCGCAAGTACATTTCAGTCTGGTGTGCGGATGATCAGCAGGCAGCGATGGATGCTGCCAAACAGGGGCGCGAGGTCGAAGACCAGAGCTGTGAAAATCCGGTTGCCGATCAGTTCCGGCTTGGTGGTCGTGTTGGTGTAACAGGTACCCCGGCTATTGTCCTGGAAGACGGTAATATGGTGCGTGGTTACGTCCCGGCGGAAAAACTGGCTGAAGGCCTCGGGCTGCTCTGATACGCTACCGTCTTGCAGTTCCGCCTGTTCGTCGGGTGGGGCTTATTCGAGCGCGCGTTAACCGTTATACTGTCGCTCCCCACAGCAACCCATCGGGAACAGAGGTGAAAGCTTGAAAGACGTCAATGTCGGAATCTGCGGACTGGGAACAGTCGGTGGTGGCACGTTCAACGTGTTGACCCGGAATGCCAGCCTGATAACAGGCCGAACAGGTTTCAATATCCGAATTGCCCGGGTTGCGACGCGCACCCCCCGCAAAGATATTGATCTGGGGGATATTCCGTTCAGTACTGACGTTTTTGATGTGGTGAATGACCCTTCGGTCGACATCGTGGTCGAGCTGATTGGCGGTTATGAAACTGCGCGTGAGCTGGTGCTGGCAGCCATCAAGAATGGCAAGCACGTGGTAACAGCCAACAAGGCCCTGATTGCGGTTCATGGCAATGAGATTTTCGAGGCCGCTGCCAAGAAGAACGTAATCGTCTCCTACGAAGCGGGTGTTGCTGGCGGGATTCCCGTTATCAAGGCGGTTCGTGAAGGTATGGCGGCCAACCGGGTCGACTGGATTGCCGGCATCATCAACGGCACCGGTAACTACATCCTGACTGAAATGCGTGCCGGCCGTGAATTCGCCGAGGTGCTCAAAGAGGCGCAGGATCTGGGCTATGCTGAAGCTGATCCCACTTTTGACGTTGAAGGTATCGACGCAGCCCACAAGCTGACCATTCTGGCCTCGGCGGGTTTTGGGGTGCCGCTTCAGTTCGAGAAAGCCTACACCGAGGGTATCTCCGAAATTACCCCCTACGACATTGCCCACGCCGAGGTTCTTGGCTATCGCATCAAGCATCTGGGTATCGCCCGTCGCCGCGATGAGGGCATTGAGCTTAGGGTTCATCCTACCCTGGTTCCCCGCAGTCACCTGATCGCTCAGGTCGATGGCGTGCTGAACGCCGTACTGGTGGATGGCGACGCCGTCGGCCAGACCATGTATTACGGCCCCGGTGCGGGCGACGAAGCCACAGCATCTGCCGTTATTGCCGACATCATCGATGCGGCCCGTTCCGTTGCTGCTGAAAGCAACCAGCGTGTGCCTTATCTGGGCTTTGAACCTTCGGCAATGGAAGACCTTCCGGTACTGCCCATGGAGGATATCCAGTCTGCCTATTACCTGCGTATCCAGGCGCTGGACCGCCCCGGTGTGCTGGCAAAAGTAGCGTCTATCCTGAGCGAGCACGGCATCAATATCGAGTCCATCATGCAGAAGGAATCGGAGCTGAAGGATGGTCGCATTCCGGTTATTATCCTGACCCACACGGTCCAGGAGCGCCAGATCAACCGCGCCATTGAAGAACTGGAAGCCCTCAGTGACATCGACGGAAAAGTCATTCGCATCCGTGCCGAAAACTTTAACTGACAGGAACGCGCAAGGTGAGATACATCAGTACACGGGGCGAAGCTCCCGCCCTGGGTTTTGAAGATGTCCTGCTGACTGGCCTGGCCACCGATGGTGGCCTGTATGTCCCGGAATCACTGCCCCATTTCAGCCTCGAGGAAATCCGCAGCTGGCGCGGCCTCTCATACAGTGAGCTGGCCTTCAAGGTGATGTATCCGTTTGTGGACGATGCCATTCCGGCGGAGGATTTCCGCAGGATGCTGGACGACACCTACGGCGACGTGTTTGCCCACAAAGCGGTGGCACCACTGGTTCAGCTGGACACCAATGAGTGGGTTATGGAACTGTTCCGTGGCCCTACGCTGGCGTTCAAGGATTTCGCTCTGCAATTACTGGGACGTCTGTTGGACTACGTGTTGGAGAAGCGTCAACAGCACGTGGTGATCATGGGTGCGACGTCCGGCGATACCGGTTCCGCCGCCATTGAGGGGTGCCGCCGCTGCAAGCATGTGGACATATTCATCCTGCATCCCCATGAGCGTGTTTCCGAAGTGCAGCGTCGCCAGATGACCACCGTGAAGGGCGACAATATCCACAACATCGCCGTGCGCGGCAATTTTGACGACTGCCAGCGCATGGTCAAGGCAAGCTTTGGTGACCAGTCTTTCCTGGGTGGGAAAACACAGCTGGCCGCAGTGAATTCCATCAACTGGGCCCGCATCATGGCCCAGATTGTCTATTATTTTCACGCGTCCCTGGCCCTTGGTGGCCCGGATCGAAGCATGGCGTTTTCCGTGCCAACCGGTAACTTCGGCGATATCTTTGCCGGTTACCTGGCCAAGAAAATGGGGTTGCCGATCTCCCAGTTGGTGATTGCCACCAATCGGAACGACATCCTGCATCGCTTCATGAGCGGTAATCGGTACGAGCAGCTCAAGCTGGAGCATACCCTGTCGCCGAGCATGGATATCATGGTATCCAGCAACTTCGAGCGCCTGTTATTTGATCTCCATGGGCGGGATGGAATCGCTGTCAAAGAGCTGTTGGAGAATGCTTCCAAGGGGCCGGTCAGTATTGAAGATTACCGCTGGAAGCATGCACGTAAGTTGTTCGATAGCGATGCGGTCGGTGATGAAGGAACCACGGACACCATTCGTGAAATCTTCGAGCAGAACGAATATCTGCTGGACCCGCATACCGCCATCGGGGTGCGCGCTGCCCGCAACTGTCGCCGCGACCCGGCCATACCCATGATTACCCTGGGCACGGCTCACCCGGCCAAGTTTCCGGACGCCGTGTTGCGCTCCGGTGTCAAGGCAGCTCCGTCGCTGCCGGTACACATGTCTGATCTGTTCGAGCGCGAAGAGCAATACACCGTGCTGGATAACGACCTGCCAGCCGTGCAGGACTTTATCGCCAAACACTGGAAGAATACCTGATCGGTATGACACCGAAAAAAATCCTGCGTCGCCCCAGCCTGGAAACCAGCCCGGACTGGGGTAACAACCTGCCCCCACTGCTGCGTCGCCTTTACGCAGCCCGTGGCGTCACCTCCGATGACCAGCTCAGCTATTCATTGAAGCACCTGGCCTCTCCCATGGAACTCCGGGGAATTGACCGCGCGGTATCTCTGCTGACTGAGGCGATTACCAGTCAGCAGCGGGTGCTGGTTCTGGGTGACTTTGATGCCGACGGCGCCACCAGCACCGCTGTGGCCATGCTGGGCCTGGGCATGTTGGGGCTGAACGACATCGATTTCCGCGTGCCCAGCCGTTTTTCCGATGGCTACGGACTGACGCCCGGTATCATTCATCGGCTGCAGGAAGAAGATTCCCTTCCAGACCTGATGATTACCGTGGACAACGGTATTTCCGCGGTTGAAGGGGTCAGCGCTGCGCGGGAGTTGGGTATCAAAGTGGTTGTCACCGACCATCACCTGGCCGGGGAAATCTTGCCTGACGCTGATGCGATTGTGAATCCGAACCAGCCTGGTTGCCCGTTCCTGAGCAAGAACGCGGCGGGTGTGGGTGTGATGTTCTATGTGCTGACGGCCTTGCGTAAACATCTCCGGGAGCAGGGTTTGCTGCCAGATCCGCAGCCGAACCTGGGCAACCTTCTGGATCTGGTCGCACTCGGCACGGTGGCCGACGTAGTACCACTGGACCACAACAACCGCATTTTCGTGGAACAGGGCCTGCGCCGCATCCGTCAGGGCGAAGCCCGGCCGGGTATCCTGGCGCTGCTGGAAGTGGCTGGGCGCGATCATAGCGAAATCAGCTCCACTGATCTGGGTTTTGTGGTCGGCCCCCGCCTTAACGCCGCCGGCCGCCTGGACGACATGAGCGTGGGTATCGCCTGCTTGGTGGCGGACAGCCGTGAGGAAGCCCAGCGACTGGCTCGCGAGCTGGACACCTTCAACCGCGAACGGCGCACCATCGAAAAAGACATGAAAACCCAGGCACAGGATCTGCTGGCCTCCATGTCACTGGATATCGAAGGTTTGCCCTGGGGGCTGGCGCTGTTTGATACCGACTGGCACCAGGGTGTGATCGGAATACTGGCCGCCCGCATCCGCGAACAGACGCACCGCCCGACCATCGCTTTTGCCCCGGATGATAATGGCGAGGATATCAAGGGCTCCGCCCGTTCCATCCCCGGGCTGCATATCCGTGATGTGCTTGCTGTGGTCGATGCCCGCCACCCTGGCATGATGAAAAAGTACGGCGGCCACGCCATGGCTGCCGGCATGAGCCTGGCCCGCAGCGATCTGGACGTCTTCAGCGAGGCCTTCGACAGAGCCGTACGCGATACCCTCCGGGCGGAAGACCTTGAAGCCGCCATCACCACCGACGGCCCCTTGAGCCCGGACGAACTACACCTGGAAACCGCGACCCTGCTGAAACGCGCCGGCCCCTGGGGGCAGCATTTCCCGGAGCCGCTGTTCGACGGCAACTTCCGTGTGGTCAGCCAGCGAATCGTTGGTGAGAACCATCTGAAACTGGTTCTCCAGCTGGAAGAGGGCGGTGCCATCATCGACGGCATTGCCTTCAACACCGGGCCGGAAGTGCCCGACTACACCAGAACCGGGGCGCGGGTGGTGTACAAGCCTGATGTCAATACTTTTCGCGGGCGTACTAACCTGCAGCTTCTGGTGGATTATCTGGAGCCTTTGGCCTGAGGCTTTGAGTCTGGCGCCCAGGGCTTCGGCCTTGGCGGGCCGGGCCCGGGGTGGGGGTATCTTTTCTTTGGAAAAAGAACTCGCTTCGCTCAGACACCTTTTTCTGGCAGAAAAGATACCCCCACCCCAGGCCCGATCAAACCTGAGAGTTAACGCCGTAGGACCGGACATTGTTGGATTACGAGGCGGTGCCTCTAATCCAACGGTTCTGACGTTAACTGTGGGCTCTGGGCATTGGTCGGTGAGGCCCTTTCAGGATCGTCAAAAACATGGATGTTTTTGTCGAGCGTACAGGGACGTATTCACCGCGTATCCTGGAAGGGCCTCACCGACCAATGCATGCACCCACTCAAAGAAACCACCGGCTGATTTAGGAACAGATTTCCGGTAGAATCTCGCGTCTGATTTTGTTCGCATCCATTTTCTGAGAGCGAGTAAGGATTTCATGGAAATCAATCCCATTGTTACGAAGATAAAAGACCTTCGGGAGCGCACTGAAGCGCTCAGGGGGTATCTTTGACTACGATCAGCGTAGTGAAAGACTGACCGAAGTAGAGCGCGAACTGGAAGTACCCTCGGTATGGGAAGACCCCGACCGGGCCCAGGCGCTGGGCAAGGAGCGGTCCGATCTTGAACTGGTTGTCCGCACGATTGACAACCTTACCTCCGGCCTGGACGACGCTGATGGCCTGTTGGAAATTGCGGCCGAGGAAGAGGACGAGGGCACGGTCGCCGAGATTGAAGCCGACCTGGCAAGTCTCGACAAGGAACTCGAGAAACTCGAGTTCCGTCGTATGTTCTCAGGCGAGATGGACAGCAACAACGCTTACCTGGACATCCAGGCCGGTTCCGGCGGCACCGAAGCCCAGGACTGGGCCAACATGCTGCTGCGCATGTATTTGCGCTGGGCTGAGAATCGTGGGTTCAAGGCCGAGATCGTCGAATTGCAGGAAGGCGATGTGGCAGGCATCAAGAGTGCCACTGTTCACGTTCAGGGTGAGTATGCCTTCGGGTGGTTGCGCACGGAAACCGGTGTGCATCGGCTGGTGCGCAAATCGCCGTTTGACTCCGGCAACCGTCGCCATACGTCTTTCTCGTCCGTGTTTGTATCACCGGAAGTGGATGACAGCTTCGAAATCGAGATCGACCCGTCTGATCTGCGGGTCGATGTTTACCGCGCCTCAGGTGCTGGTGGTCAGCACGTTAACCGGACGGAGTCCGCGGTGCGTCTGACCCACAACCCCACCGGCATTGTCGTCGCCTGTCAGGCTGGCCGAAGCCAGCATCAGAACAGGGACAAGGCCATGCAACAGCTCAAGGCAAAGCTGTACGAACGCGAGATGCAGGAGCGTACCGCCGAGAAACAGAGGGCCGAGGATGCCAAGGCGGATATTGGCTGGGGTAGCCAGATCCGTTCCTACGTGCTGGATGACGGCCGTATCAAGGACTTGCGCACCAAGGTGGAAACCAGCAACACCCAGGCGGTGCTGGATGGTGACATCGACAAGTTTATCGAAGCCAGCCTGAAGATGGCGCTGTAACCAGCGCCATCGCCATGCTGAACCGGACAATTCCCGAATTTTGTGAGCCAACATGACTGACCACACCCAGAATGCACAGCCAGAGGATAACAAGCTGATTGCCGAGCGTCGCGCCAAACTGTCTGATATGCGTGAGCAGGGCAATGCCTTTCCCAACGACTTCCGTCGCGACGCCACCGCTGCCGAGCTGCAGGCCAAATACGGCGACAAGAGCAAGGAAGAGTTGGCAGAGATGGGTGTCCAGGTGGCCATTGCCGGCCGCATGATGCTGGACCGCAAAGCCTTCAAGGTAGTTCAGGACATGACCGGCCGTATCCAGATCTACGCCCCCAAAGACGTCCAGAAAGACACCAAGGACTGGGATCTCGGGGATATCGTTGGTGTGCGTGGCATCCTGTGCAAATCGGGCAAGGGCGATCTGTATGTAAGCATGGACGAGTACACACTGCTCACCAAGTCACTGCGCCCGCTGCCGGAGAAGCACAAGGGTCTGACTGACACCGAGGCCCGCTACCGCCATCGCTACGTTGACCTGATGGTGAACGAGGACAGTCGTCGGGTGTTCTACGCCCGTTCGAAGATCATCAGTATCATGCGCCAGTACTTCACCGACCGGGACTTCATGGAAGTGGAAACCCCGATGTTGCAGGTGATCCCGGGCGGAGCTACGGCAAGGCCGTTCGTGACTCATCACAACGCTCTGGGCATCGACATGTACCTGCGCATCGCGCCTGAGCTATTCCTCAAGCGCCTTGTGGTGGGTGGTTTCGAGCGGGTGTTCGAGATCAACCGTAACTTCCGTAACGAGGGGCTCTCCACCCGTCACAACCCGGAATTCACCATGGTGGAATTCTATCAGGCCTATGCAGACCACAACGACCTGATGGACCTGACCGAAGATATGCTGCGCACCATCACTCAGAAGGTACTGGGAACCACCACTGTAGTGAACACCCGCACCCTGGCGGATGGTGAGGAAGAAACCATCGAATACGACTTCGGCAAGCCGTTTGAGCGACTGACTGTGGTGGATGCCATCCTGCGCCATAATCCAGACATCAAGGCCGAACAGTTGGCCGATGAAACCAGTGCCCGCAAGGTGGCCAAGGATCTTGGCATTCACGTCAAGAATGGCTGGGGGCTTGGCAAGGTCCAGATCGAAATCTTCGAGGCAACTGCCGAGCATCGCCTGATGCAGCCGACGTTTATCACCGATTACCCGAAAGAAGTGTCCCCGCTGGCACGCTGTAAGGACAGCGACCCGTTCGTCACCGAGCGTTTCGAGTTCTTCGTGGGTGGCCGCGAGATCGCCAACGGCTTCTCCGAGCTTAACGATGCAGAAGACCAGGCAGAACGCTTCCAGGACCAGGTGGCGGAAAAAGACGCTGGTGACGACGAAGCCATGTTCTACGACGATGACTACATCATGGCACTGGAATACGGCCTGCCACCAACCGCTGGCGAGGGTATCGGCATCGACCGTCTGGCCATGCTGCTGACCAATTCGGCCTCCATTCGGGACGTCATCCTGTTCCCCGCCATGCGCCCGGAACACAAGGCGGAAACCAGGAAAGACGAGGGCTGACCATGCAGCCGGTGGAAGTACTGGCAAACCAGCTAAAGTCCAACCGGGGCTGGTCCGAGCACCTTGGCAACGAATTCAGTCAGCCATACATGAAACAGCTGGCTGACTTTCTCGCGGCGGAAGAACAGGCCGGAAAAACCCTGTTCCCCGCCAGCCACCTCTGCTTCAACGCCCTGAACAGCACCCCGCTTGACCAGGTGCGCGTGGTCATCCTCGGCCAGGACCCCTACCATGGTCCCGGCCAGGCCCACGGCCTGTGCTTCTCCGTCCGCCCCCACGTGGCCACACCGCCATCGCTGGTCAACATCTTCAAGGAAATCCAGGATGATATGGGCATCCAGCCCCCGGACCACGGCTGCCTCCAGCCCTGGGCCGAACAGGGCGTACTGCTGCTCAACAGCGTCCTCACTGTCGTCCAGGGCCAGGCCGGCGCCCACCAGGGCAAAGGCTGGGAAACGTTCACAGACCGCGTCATCGAAACCATCAACCGGGAGCGGCAAAGCGTGGTGTTCCTACTCTGGGGAAGTTACGCGAAAAAGAAAGGTCAGCACATCGACCGGACCAAACACCTCGTGCTGGACGGTCCACACCCCTCGCCACTGAGTGCCTACCGCGGCTTCTTCGGCTGCAAGCACTTTTCCCAGGCGAATGAGTGGTTACAGCAAAACGGTCTAACCACCGTCGATTGGTCTTTACCAAGCAAATCCGAGCTGCTGGAACAATACGGTAAGAATCAGTCGAGATAACACAGCGGGTGGCGAAGGGAAGCCCGAAAAAAGTTCGATCGGACAGGGGGGCTGGGGTATTTTTTCTGCCAGGAAAAGGTGTCTGAGCGCAGCGAGTTCTTTTCCCAAAGAAAAAATACCCCAGCCCCCCTGGCCAGCCCCCAAAACCTACTGAAGCAGGGCCATCGCCGCTTCCATCTGCGCGTTCAGATCCTCTTCTTCGTTCATATCCACTTCAGGATCCAGCCCAAGCCGATCAAACGCCGAAATGGTCTTCCAGTCCACCTCCGTCCAGGGATGATCCGTACCCGCAATCAACTGCAGATTGGCAATCAACACCAGATCCGCATAATCCGCCGCCGGCACCTCCCGGTGCAGATTCGCATATTCCAGCGGCACATTCTGAAGCTCCTTCGGAAAATCCCACTTCTGCAGAATTGTGGCGCCAATGCGCGGATGAATCTCATCGATCACATTATCCAGCATGATACTGCTGATCTGGATGTCCTGGTCTTCCACATAGCGCAGAATCGGCAATACCCCTATCAGGTGGACCAGCCCCGCCAGAGTCGCCTGATCCGGCTTCAGCGTGGTGTAATGCTGTGCAAGTACATGGCAGACACCCGCCACCTCGGTACTCTTCTGCCAGGTGGCCCGCAGACGCTTGTCGATCATATCCGACGTGGCCTGGAACATCTGCTCCATTGCCAGGCCCATGGCCAGGTTACTGGTGTATGCCATACCAAGGCGGCTGACCGCCATGTTCAGGTTTTCAATGGCGCGGCTGCCACGGAAAAGAGGGCTGTTGCAGACGCGTATGATGCGGGCAGAAAGAGCCGTGTCATTGCTGATGACCTTGACCAGATCTAGTATCGCCGAATCCTCATTTTCCGTGATTTCCCGCACCTGCAACGCAACTTCCGGAAGTGTCGGCAATACAAGTTTGTCGTTTTCGATGGCATCGGTCAGATCGGTTTTTATGGTTTCGACAATGTTCGACATGATCAGCTGTGGTCCGCCTGTTGAATGTTGCATGGCCGGCGGAAAAATCCGGAACGGCCAAAATTTTCAGGTATATGAAGTACTTTATAGCAAATTATCAGGACTCTTCCTGTCAACTTATGTATCAGACGGCTCCGATTGTTCACGTTCGGAAACGGAATAGGGCAGCGGGCGCAGTGAAAGAGTGGCATTTTGCGCACTCTCAGGTGCGAGGCTCAGCTTCACTGCATCGTGCCGCACCACGGCAAGTAGTTCTGCAGTGCCATCGGCAAAACCGACAGAATTGATCACGGTGCCCACCGGCCGGTCGCCATCCAGAATGGCCTCGCCGGGGGCAGGCGGCGTTGCGGCTTGCACGGTCTTGAAGCGAAACAGGCTTTTCTTGAGTTGTCCCAGAAAATGCATGCGGGCAATGACCTCCTGCCCGGTATAGCATCCTTTTTTGAAGTGAACTCCACCCACATGCTGCCAGTTCAGCATTTGCGGTACAAAACCTTCTTTGGTAGCAGGGGTAAGCGCCGCTACACCGGCTGCAATCTCGGAAGCGTGCCAGTCGGCCAGGCTCGCTAGCGGAATATCTTCAAGCACTTTCTGCAGAGACTCATCCGGATCTCCGGTCTGCCAGAGCTCGTAGCGGGTCACATCTTCGGCGGTGCTCATTGTGCGTATCAGGTGGCCCCCGTGAATGATCGCTGAGTCCCCGGCAGCCGACAATTTATCGGAGGTATCCGGCAGCAGTCCATGTACCGAGGTCTCGCCCATCAGACCGACTATCCGGGCGCTGGCTTCCACTTCCATGGTGGTGCCCCGGAAAAGCATCAGGTATTTGCGCAGATGGGCGACGGTTTCGTCAGCCAGTTCAGCAGGCATTTCCATCAATACGTCATCACCATCCCTTACCATTCTGGTCAGGCAATAGGCCCGTCCTTTGGGAGTGCAGGCGGCAGCTCTCGGGGAGTGGCGTTGGGTGACATCGTCAATCTGCTGGCTGAATTGCCCCTGCAGAAACTTATCGGTTCCTGGGCCGGCTATTCGCACAATAACCCGGTCGGTAATGGTAATGCGGGCGGGATCAGGCAGTGGATGGCTGGCAGTCGTATTTTCAATATCTGACATGGGGCGCTCCGGAATCATTGGGTTTCCTGAACATCGAGGGGTTGCTTGCCCAGGCGAAGCCATACCCGCAACTGACGGAATGCTTCTGGTGGGGTATTGCAGAGCCAGGGGGTGAGCGCAACCAGAACAACAGGATACGTAGTGGATATGGAGCCGGCAGGTTGCAGTTTCAAGATGGCAAATCCGGCGCTCATTCGGCTTTCAGCGGCGGGCACCACGGCAACTTCTTCACCGGAGCCAAGGCGAGCGTAAAAATGCTGGCTTTCAATCCGCAAACCGGTTACGGAATTCGCGTCTGACAGCAAGCCGTTTCGGCGATACTGAAAGATGGCGCCGACGAGCGTGAGTGTGGTCAGTAGCAGCAGAACCAAGCCATGATCGCTGGCTATGAGCGTCACCAGGGCCGTGAGCAGCAACCATGGCAGGGCGCAGAGAATAGCCACCGGGTGTGACGGCGAAATCGTTAGATCAATCCGGCTGGACACGTTTCAGAATGATATCGACGATACGTTGAAGGTCCGGGTCGTCCGGCCGGCTGCGCTGCATGAACCACTCAAACATGTCGGAATCTTCGCAGGTGATCAGTTTGTGGTACCGGGCCTGGTCCTCTGCCTGCAAATCCCGGTAGGCCTCTTCCAGGAAAGGAATCAGTAGTACGTCCAGCTCCAGCATGCCGCGACGGCTGTGCCACCAAAGGCGGTTGAACTCGGTGTTATCAGACATGAATACTCTCAGTTGGCTTATAGAATCACTAGGGTTCGCCCCGATCAGGGGGATGGTCTTCTGTAGGTTGTAGGAACCAGTACGGTATCTTTTGCTTCGTGGAGCAGTCCCGGGAAATCCAGCGTGTAATGCAGCCCGCGACTTTCCCTGCGCTGCAGGGCTGAGCAGATAATCAGGTCGGCAACGGTGACCAGGTTCCGCAGTTCCAGCAGGTCATTGGATACCCGGTAGTTGCTGTAAAACTCGCCGATTTCGCGCTCAAGCAGGTCAATACGGTGTTTGGCCCGCTGCAGACGTTTCGTGGTGCGGACGATGCCCACGTAGTCCCACATGAAATGTCGGAGTTCGTCCCAGTTGTGGGAGATTACCACGTCCTCATCGGAATCCCTCACCTGGCTTTCGTCCCAGTCAGGAGCTACCGGTGGTGGCGGGATATCGGATTCCCGCCGCGCGATGTCGGCGGCAGCGGCACGGCCGTATACCAGGCACTCCAGCAGGGAGTTGCTGGCCATGCGGTTGGCACCGTGCAGTCCGGTGAACGCGGCCTCACCAACCACATAGAGTTGGTTGATATCGGTCCGGGCCCGCTCATCACTGAGAACGCCGCCGCAGGTATAGTGAGCGGCAGGTACCACTGGAATCGGTTGTTTGGTTATATCAATACCAAAGGTCAGGCACTTTTCGTAGATGGTCGGGAAATGGTGTCTGACAAAATCAGCCGGTTTGTGGCTGATATCCAGGTACAGATGATCGGCACCCAAACGTTTCATCTCATGGTCAATGGCTCGGGCAACAATGTCCCTGGGAGCCAGTTCACCCCGTTCGTCAAACCGGTCCATGAATCGGGTGCCGTCCGGAAGCAGAAGGAGGCCTCCTTCACCACGGACCGCCTCCGTAATCAGGAACGACTTGGCGTGGGGGTGGTACAGGCAGGTGGGGTGGAACTGGTTGAACTCCATGTTGCCGACCCGGCAGCCTGCCCGCCAGGCCATGGCAATGCCGTCTCCGGATGCGCCATCGGGATTGGTGGTGTAGCGATAGGCTTTACTGGCACCACCGGTAGCAATAATCGTGAAGCGCGCCCGGAACAATTCAACGTGGTTGTCTTCCAGGTTCAGGATATAGGCTCCTACGCAGGCGTTACCTGGTAGGGAAAGCTTACGGTGGGTAATAAGATCAACAGCAACCCTGCCGGACATCAGCGAAATATTGGAGCGCGCCTGAGCCTGAGATGTCAGTGTGGTGGAAACTGCGTGGCCGGTGGCATCGGCAGCATGGATGATACGCCGGTGGCTATGCCCGCCCTCCCGTGTAAGATGGTAGTGTGATTCGTCATCGCGGGTGAAGGTGACTCCGCTGTCAATCAGCCAGTCTATGCTTTCACGGCCATGCTCCACGGTGAACCGGACGGCATCTTCGTGGCAAAGACCGCCCCCGGCGCTGAGCGTGTCGCTGATGTGGTTTTCCAGGGAGTCGTCGTCATCCAGTACCGCGGCAATACCTCCCTGGGCCCAAAGTGTTGCGCCGCTGCTGATGTCAGCCTTGCTGACGACGGCAACCTGAAGGTGTTCGGGCAAGTTGAGAGCGACGGTCAGCCCGGCCGCGCCGCTGCCGATTATCAAAACATCGAATTCGTAGGATTGTGGCATCGGGTCGTTATCGCAGGCCATAATATGGAAGTGTATTGAACTAAACTTTGTGCCCGCTGTCTATTTGGCCTGACGGGGTGCACCCATCGAACCGGGCGCGCCATAGCCTAATTGGACACCGGGTAGCGGTATGAATCCACCGAAGTACAGGCAAGCAGAACAAGTTGTTGCTCACTATGGAAACCCCGGCACTCCGTCCATGACTTTGGATACCGAACGACACAAGGAAGAAAACAGCGAGAGCCAGACCGATCTTCAGTTAGTACGGAAGGTTCGTCATGGCGATCGGCCTGCCTTTGACCTTCTGGTGGTCAAATACCAGTCTCGGGTAGCGTCGATCATCAGTCGTTATGTTTACGACAGCCAGGAAGTGATGGATTTGACCCAGGAAACCTTCGTCAAAGCCTATCGTGCGATAGACCGCTTCCGGGGTGACAGTGCCTTTTATACGTGGCTGTACCGGATTGCGGTGAACACGGCAAAGAATTTCCTGGAATCCCGCGGTCGTCGTCCGCAGGGGAGTGCAGACGCCGTTGAAGCCGAGAACTTCGACGATGGCTCGAGGCTGAGAGACAACGCGTCACCGGAAAAGCTGTTGCAGCGTGACGAGTTGCAGGAAGCTCTTGGGGTGGCCATCGGTAATCTGCCGGAGGAACTCCGGTCGGCGTTTCTACTCAGGGAGTATGACGGGCTGAGTTATGAAGACATCGCCGGTATTCTCGAGTGCCCGATTGGTACAGTCAGATCGCGGATTTTCAGGGCACGGGATGCGGTGGATCGGCATCTTGGCCCCATGTTAAATGATTCCCGGACAGAATGAGGTTGCGTCCTATGGATGATCGTCTCAAAGAAACCCTGTCGGCAATGATGGATGACGAGGCAGACGAGCTGTCTGTCCGCCGGCTGCTGTCCCATGCCCGGCAGGATGAGGTCCGTGCCCAATGGCAACGTTGGCAGCAGGTACGCGACCTGATGCATCAGGGAAACCTTTCTGATGATCGGGTAGATGTCAGTGCCGGTGTCAGAGAGGCGCTGGACGGAGGGGCGCCGCCATTGTCGGGCCCGGTTGCCCGGCATCAGGTTGGTGCGGAGCGAAAGTGGCATTGGCCCGCGGTCGCAATGGTAACCCTTGCGTTGGCAGTGGGTTTTGGCGCCGGCGCGGGGTGGGAGTCCGCAGACAGCTCTGACTCAATGGCCAACGCCGGCATTACTGCCGAACAGTCCGAGGGGCGGAATGCCGGTACGGTGGTTGAGCCAATGCAGGAGGTTGCCCTGCAGGGCCTGGATGAAGAGCAATGGGAGCATGTCAGCCGCTACCTTCTTGAGCATGCCCAGCACAACAGTGTCGGGGCCGGGCGTGGTTCGGTTGGTTACGCAAGGCTGGTTAGCGCATCCGGGTCGGGCTACTAGGCCCATGATTTCACCGTGAATAATAGCCGGAGTTGAATAGTTGATTCGCAGAACAGTAACTGGAATCCGGGGGCGGTATTTGAAGCGTGGCAGACAGCTGCTGACGCTGGTGGTTCTTATGGCCGCTTCCCTTATGGGGCAGGCCGTTGCTGATACCGATTCCGAGAATGCAGAGTACTGGCTGGATCGCCTGGGCCCCGCCTTGAATATGACGTCTTACCGCGGTGTGTTTGTTTACGCGCGGGGCGACCAGGTCAGCTCTATGCAGATCGCCCATCGCTATCAGGACGGCGTTGTTGAAGAACGCCTGGTTCCCCAGGACGGTGCCAGCGGTGAAATTGTCCGCAAGGGAATGCGAGTTGTTTGTGTGCTTCCGGATCACGGGCGTATCCAGCTGGATCAGGTCATTCCTTCCGGTCCTTTTGCAGAAGCATTTTCAAGTCAGTTCATGCCGGTCAGTCGCTGGTATCAGCCCCAGCTGGCCGGCGATGATCGCATTGCCGGTTATGATGTGGTGAAGCTTGCCCTGAAGGCCAAAGACGACCTGCGTTACAGTCATCAGCTATGGCTGGAAAAGTCCACTGGCCTGCTGGTTAAAAGCCATGTGCGTTCATCAGATGGCGAGGTTCTAGAACACTTCCAGTTCACCAGTCTGGAAATTACCGACAGTCTTTCAGACAGCGAATTTGTGATCCGTACCAAGGGAGAAGAGGTTGCCAGGAATCTGTCGCCGGAACAGACGGCTTCTCCGGCGCCGCGAATGGACGGCTGGACACTTGAGTGGCAACCTGATGGTTTTATCCCCGCGGCTGCGCCACGTTCCGGAAAAGGGCGGGCTGTGGCTTTTTCAGACGGTTTGGCAGCATTTTCCGTATTTGTTGAGCCTGCCCGCAAAATTGCAATGCCTACGGGGGCGTCGCGCATTGGCGCCACCACCGTATATATGAAACAGCTCGACATTGATGGCGCGGGTTTTTTTGTGACGGTCGTCGGGGAAATTCCTCCCACTACGGCCCGTAAGGTTGCGGAGTCCGTCCGGGTAGACGACACCCTGGCATTCGGAGCAATCGGGCAATGATTACGGAAACAGGCAAAGTGGTGGCGGTCAGTGGTGGCAGAGTCTGGGTGCAGACAGTCCGGACCAGTGCCTGCCAAAGCTGCTCTGCGCGCCATGGCTGTGGTCAGCGGGCATTGGCCAGTGTGTCTGGCGGGCGTGCCAACCAGGTGCTGGTCACCAACAGTCTTGGCGCGAGGGTTGGTGATGAGGTGACAGTCGCCATTGAGGAGTCGGCTCTGCTGGGTGCGTCTCTGCTGGTGTATGCACTGCCTCTGGTTTTGATGGTGATTGGAGCAGTATCGGGACATCAGCTTTCAGGGGGCCACGACGCTGCCGCCATGTTTGGTGCCGCCGCGGGGATGGCAGCGGGTTTTTTGGTGGCCAGACGAGTTGGCTCGGACCCTGCGCGGGACTATGAGCCAAGATTGGTTAACGTCAGGCAGATGCAGACACATTGAAAATACCACTTTTGACCACACAATAATTTGCAAACAATCGCTCATCAGGGGGTCCTGAATGCTCAAAGTAAAGAATGACCGTGAAAAGTCGTTCCCGCTCGGGGGCCGGACTATGTCAACGCTCGGCTTGTATCTGCTTTGCCTGCTGGTGCCTTTGTCGCTGGCGCAATCTGTGTCAGCCAGAAGCTTGCCTGATTTCACCGAACTGGTAGAAGACAACTCTTCTGCGGTGGTCAACATCAGTACCACGACCGAGCCCAGGTCAGGGCGCAATCGCTCCCATGGTCTTCCGTTTGATGAACGCCAACTCGAGCAATTGCCAGACTTTTTTCAGGACTTCTTTCGTGGTCCCCAGTCGCCGTTCGGTGGAAGCCCGGGCGGTTCTGCCCCTCGCCAGTCCATGGGGTCTGGTTTTATTGTCTCCACTGACGGCTATGTATTGACCAACAACCACGTTGTGGAAGGTGCGGATGAGATCATTGTGCGCCTGAACGATCGTCGCGAGTTGCAGGCAAAACTGGTGGGCACTGATCCTCGCTCGGACATGGCGGTGCTGAAGATAGAAAATGGAGACGATTTGCCTGTGGTCCGGGTGGGTAGCTCCCGGGATCTTAAAGTGGGCGAGTGGGTACTGGCCATCGGCTCCCCCTTCGGATTTGATTATACCGTGACAGCCGGTATCGTCAGCGCCCTTGGTCGCTCTCTCCCGTCAGAAAACTACGTTCCGTTTATTCAGACTGATGTTGCTATCAACCCGGGAAATTCCGGTGGGCCGCTGTTTAACCTCGACGGCGAGGTCGTTGGCATCAACTCGCAGATATACACCCGCTCTGGCGGTTTCATGGGGGTCTCGTTCGCCATACCCATTGATGATGCCATGAATGTATTTCGGCAGATCAGGGACAAGGGTTCGGTTTCCAGGGGATGGCTTGGCGTCCTGATTCAGGAAGTGAATCGTGATCTGGCGGAATCTTTCGGACTGAAACGTCCACGTGGCGCTCTGGTTGCGGAGGTCATGTCCGGTTCGCCTGCTGAAAAGGCTGGCCTTAGAGCTGGCGATATCGTACTTGAGTATGAAGGTGAGGACGTGACCCTGTCTTCCGATCTGCCACCCATGGTGGGGCGCACCCCTATCGGTGAAACGGCCTCTTTGAAAGTTATGCGGGAAGGTAAACAGATCAGCCTGGACGTAGAAATCGGTAAGCTGCCGGAAGAAGGTGATGAAAGGGCATCCGCGCCATCCACCAACAATAATGGCCCCTCATCCGCACCACTGGGCATGACGGTTGAGCCATTGCCGGATGACCTCAGGAACTCCCTGGGTATTCCCGGTGGTGTGCTGGTTTCCGACCTGGCACAGGGGCCCGCCCTGAATGCCGGTATCCGGCCCAGGGATGTGATAACCGAGCTCAATCGACGTCCGATCAGCTCCGTTGACGACTTCCGGGAAGCGGTAGCGTCGTTGCCGGAAGGTAGCGCGGTATCGGTTCGCGTCGTGCGCGAGGGAAGGGCGATTTATCTGGTCATGAAACCCTGACAGGAGGGAACAGAGTCCTGCTGGTTGTTGGTTAAACGACAGTCAGCAGGGCTTTTGTTATACTGGGCAAATATTCTGATAACTGGCCACGGATCGGACCTGCCCGAATGATGAATAAAAAGGATCTTCCTCTCCGGAAACTGCTCCAGCCGCGTTACTCGTGGGTGGCATGGCTTTTGTTGGCCGCGTGCCTGGCCGTGACTGTACTGCTTTGGCAGGTGTCTATTCGCCTGGTTGATGATCGCACTGAAGCCCGTTTTAAAACCCAGTCCCTGCAGCTTAAAACCGCTATCGAAGAGCGGCTGTTGAACTATGAACAGGTGTTGGCCGGCAGCGCTGGCCTGTTTGCTGTCGCAGGTGAAGTCACCAGGAGTGACTGGCGGGAATACGTCGACAACGTGGATATCAACCGTTATTACCCGGGGATCCAGGGCATCGGATATGTCCAGAAGATTGGTGTTCGACAGATGGCTGATCATATAGCATCTGTCAGGCGGGACGGGGTTCTCAATTATCTGGTCACCCCACTGGGCACTGGCCCGGACTACTATCCGATGGTGTACCTGGAACCTGGCACCGAGCGAAACCGCAAGGCTCTCGGGTACGATGCGTTCAGTGATCCGGTACACCGACGCGCCATGGTTAGTGCCAGAGACGACGCCGAACCCACGGTAACCGGCAAGGTGGTGCTGGTGCAGGAAGAAGTCGCCGAAGATCAGGCCGGCTTTTTGATGTATTACCCCGTCTATCAGGGTGGCGACGTGCCCGAAAGTCGGGGTGAGCGTCAGATGATGCTGGCGGGCTATGTCTTCAGTGCGTTCAGAATGAATCACCTGCTGGACGGTATCGTTGGCCTGATATCCCCGTTCCTGGATGTGAAGATCTACGATGCCGGTGACATCTCCCGGGACTCGCTGATGTACGGCTCCAATCTTGGCTCCCTGGATGAAGACTTCAGCTTTGAAATGAGCCAGACGATCACCCATGGTGGTCGGGACTGGCTGCTGCAGACCCGTTCCACGCCAGCCTTTGATTTTCTGGCGTCTGACCCGCGTCCCCCTATTGTTCTCAGTTCCGGAATTGTCATCAGTCTGCTGATGTTCCTGTTTGTGCTTACCATGATTCGTGGCCGGATTATGGCGCAGATAAGCGCTGGCCGTTACCGGGCCATCACCGAGGGGGCTGCGAACGTAACCCTGGTACTGGATCGCAAAGGCAACCCCCGATACGCAAGCCCGTCCAGTCGTGACATCCTCGGCTTTGATCCGGAACAGGTTTACCGCCTGGATCTCGACACCCTGGTTCACGGAGAAGACCGGCCTCAATTGAAGGCCGGTTTTGATGAGGCAGTGAACTCGCCGGGCAAACAGATTCCGGTGATCCATGCCCGCATTCGGGATTCGGATGGGCAGTGGCGAGACATGGAGGGCACCTACACGGCCATGCTCAATGTGCCCGGGGTAGATGGTGTAGTGCTCAGTCTGCGGGATCTGACCCAGCTCAAGGCGGCTCAGTCGGAGCTTCACCGCCTGGCGTTCTATGATCCGCTGACGGGTCTGGCCAATCGACAACTGTTCAAGGACCGCCTGAACCATGTTGTTCGCAGAAGCCGCCGCAGCGAGGAACCGGCCGCTCTGATGTTCCTGGATCTGGATGGCTTCAAGCGAATCAACGACACCCTGGGACACGATTGTGGTGATGAGTTACTCAAGCAGGTATCCCAGTGGCTGACCGGCTGTGTGAGGGAAGACGATTCGGTTGCCAGGCTCGGTGGTGACGAGTTTGTTGTGCTGCTGTCACGTATCAGTGGCCCGGACGCCGCTGGAAAGGTGGCCGAGACCATCCTCCGGCGCCTGTGCCAGCGTATTCGCCTGAACGATCATGAAGTGGGCATTACCGTCAGTATCGGTATTACCATGATTCCCCACGACAGCGAGGACCCGGGCACCCTGATGAAATACGCGGACCTGGCGATGTATCGGGCCAAGGAGATGGGGCGGAACACCTATCAGTTCTTCACTCCCGCGATGAACATCAAGGCAGCGCGTCGCCTGTTGCAGCAGGAGGAGCTGGCGACGGCCCTCGATGGCGACCGCTTTGTACTGCATTACCAACCCAAGATTGATCTTGAGAGCGAGCGGGTGATCGGGGTTGAAGCCTTCCTGCGTTGGCATCACCCGGAGAAGGGGCTGGTCAGCGCCCAACAGTTTATTTCCCTCGCCGAGGAAACCGGGCTGATCGTCCGGCTTGGTGAAATGGCATTGCGCCAGGCCTGTATCCAGGTCCAGGCCCTCGAACGTGCCGGATTCGAGTCGTTGAAAATGGCGGTTAATCTGTCTGTGCGTCAGCTCACCGACTCCGGATTTCTGGACATGATGCGCCAGGTGATCACTGAGACAGGCGTGTCTCCGGAGCGCCTGGAGCTGGAGATGCCGGCGGAGCTGCTGAACGAAGATCCGAGGATGCTCAGGGAGCTTCTGGTATCCCTTCACGATATGGGGGTTTGTCTGATCCTGGATGATTTCGGAACGGGTTCATGCTCCCTCGTGGCTCTGCAACAGTTGCCATTGGACGTGATCAAGATTGATCATCGCTTTATCCGGGACATCCCGTACAACGTCAGCGCGACGGACGTGGCTTCGGCCGTTATTGCGCTGGCGCGGAAATTACACCTCACCGTAGTGGCCGAGGGAGTGGAAACGCCGCAGCAGCTCAGCTTTCTTAAAAGCGCTGGATGCGCCCAGTGTCAGGGCAACCTGTTCAGCTACCCGCTGGATGAGGATGCACTCATTGGCTTCCTGATTCAGCAATATGAGCGGCCGCTAACCTCCTGATCATGGCAATGGGGGCCGGTAACCGGTAAAATCACGCCGTTGCCGGACACCGGTGGCGGCCCATCCGGGCTCAATCCTTCGTATTTTTATGAGTATTCATTGTCTGTGACTGAACTGAGCCGAATCCGAAATTTTTCGATCATCGCCCACATTGACCACGGTAAATCCACTCTGGCAGACCGCTTTATTCAGATCTGTGGCGGCCTCACGGAACGTGAAATGGCCGAGCAAGTACTTGATTCCATGGATCTTGAGCGAGAACGCGGCATCACCATCAAGGCCCAGAGTGTGACACTGAATTATCGGGCCCGGGATGGCGAAGAATACAAACTGAACTTTATCGATACACCCGGCCACGTGGACTTTTCCTACGAAGTGTCGCGATCACTGTATGCCTGTGAAGGCGCTCTTCTGGTCGTAGACGCCGGCCAGGGTGTTGAAGCCCAGTCCGTGGCCAACTGTTACACCGCGATCGAACAGGGTCTGGAAGTGGTGCCCGTGCTGAACAAGATGGACCTTCCACAGGCCGAGCCCGAGCGGGTGGCCCAGGAAATCGAGGATATCATCGGTATCGCCGCCACTGAGGCGGTCCGCTGTAGTGCCAAGAGCGGGCTTGGTGTGGAAGACGTTCTGGAAGACCTGATCGCCAAGATTCCGCCACCGAAGGGCGACCGCAGTGCCCCCTTGCAGGCACTGATTATTGATTCGTGGTTCGATAATTACCTGGGCGTTGTTTCCCTTGTGCGAGTGACCGAAGGCACTCTGAAGAAGGGCGACAAGATTGTTATCAAGTCCACCGGCAAGGCCTGGAATGCCGACAAGGTAGGTATTTTCAATCCCAAGCCCAAAGATACAGATATCCTGGAAGCCGGCGATGTCGGCTTTGTCGTAGCCGGCATCAAGGACATCCATGGTGCGCCGGTGGGCGATACCATTGTGCAGCAGAAAGGATCGGAAGATATTCCGATGCTGCCCGGGTTCAAGAAAGTGAAGCCCCAGGTCTATGCCGGCCTGTTCCCGGTCAGCGCGGACGACTACAACGATTTTCGTGACGCGCTGGAAAAGCTGACCCTGAACGATGCCTCGCTGTTTTTCGAGCCGGAAAGTTCGGACGCACTCGGATTTGGTTTCCGTTGTGGCTTTCTGGGTATGCTCCACATGGAAATTATCCAGGAGCGCCTGGAGCGTGAATACGACATTGACCTGATTACCACCGCGCCCACCGTAATTTATGAAGTCGTTACCAAGCAGGGTGAGACGCTGTCGGTAGACAATCCGTCCAGCCTTCCGGATATTGGTTCCATTGAGGAGATGCGGGAGCCAATCGTTGAAGCCAGCATTCTGGTGCCTCAGGAACATCTGGGTAATGTCATCAAGCTCTGTGAAGAAAAGCGCGGCATCCAGAAAAACTTGCACTTCCTGTCAACCCAGGTGCAGGTGACCTATGAGCTGCCGATGGCGGAGGTGGTTCTGGACTTTTTTGACCGGATCAAGTCCGCCAGCCGGGGATTTGCCTCACTTGACTACCATTTTGTGCGCTTTCAGACCGCCAACCTGGTGAGGCTGGACGTACTGATCAACGCTGAGCGTGTGGATGCTCTGGCGCTGATCGTTCACAAGGACCAGGCTCACTACAAGGGCCGTGCCCTGGTCGAAAAAATGAAAGAGCTTATACCGCGGCAGATGTTTGATATTGCCATCCAGGCCGCGATAGGCAACCAGGTGGTGTCCAGAGTAACCGTCAAGGCGCTTCGCAAGAATGTAACCGCAAAGTGCTACGGTGGCGACGTCAGCCGGAAGAAAAAACTGCTGCAGAAGCAGAAAGAAGGTAAAAAACGCATGAAGCAGCTGGGTAATGTTGAGGTGCCTCAGGAAGCGTTCCTTGCCGTACTGAAAGTGGATAACTAAAAGGCACCTGAATGGATATTGATTTTCCCCTGGTTCTGGTAATTCTGACGTTTGCAACGGGGCTGATCTGGCTGTTGGACATACTCTTTCTTCGCAAGCGCCGGCTGACTGGGGCAGAGAAGGCTGACGGCGGAGCGGAGGAAGAGACAAAAGAGCCCTATCTGGTAGATCTCAGCCGCTCTTTCTTCCCGGTGCTGGCGGTTGTGCTCGTTCTGCGCTCGTTTCTGGTAGAGCCGTTCCAGATTCCTTCTGGTTCCATGTTGCCCACCCTGGAGGTAGGGGACTTTATTCTGGTGAACAAATTCGCTTATGGGCTACGGTTGCCTGTGGCAGGTACCAAGATACTGGAAGTGGATGATCCCGAGCGCGGTGACGTCATTGTATTCCGTTATCCGGAAGATGGCAGCACCAATTACATCAAGCGGGTTGTCGGTATGCCCGGTGATCGCGTCCGATATCAGGACCGGGAGCTGTTTATCAACGGTGAAAAAGTGGATAGCCGTTTTGTGGCCAGGCTTCCGCCGGTTGAATTAAAGCGTGAACAACTGGGCGATGTCGAACACGATATTTTCCTGACTCTGGGGCGCACGGGCCGTTCTGGTGAAGGAGAATGGCTGGTGCCTGAAGGCGAGTATTTCGTGATGGGCGACAATCGCGACAACAGTAATGACAGTCGCTACTGGGGCACGGTTCCGGACGAACTGGTTGTGGGCAAGGCGTTTGCGATCTGGATGCACTGGCAATCGCTGACCAGCCTGCCATCCTTTGGTCGTGTGGGCGGCATAGAATAAGTGGGTTGTAATTCAGGGGTGTCTCTATAATGAAGAAAAACAGTCTTTCCTCCATGCACAAGCAGTCTGGTGCCTCGGCACTGGTTATCATGATCATGGTGCTCTTTTTCGGTGGCTTGCTGACCCTGGTCATCAAACTGGGGCCTGCCTATCTTGACGACATCACTATTCAGGAAGCGCTGGAAAGCCTTGAGGGAACCGAGGACCTCTCCACTATGGGACCCGCTCAGGTAAGAAGTCTTATTAACAAGCGGTTGAGCGTTAACAACGTAAGAGGCTTTGACGCCAAAAACATCACCGTTGAGAAAAACGGGGAATTTGTGGTGATCAATGTGGATTATGAAGTTCGCAACAACCTCTTCCGTAACGTGGATACGATTATCCACTTCCAACACGAGTACGAGATGAAGGGCAAGTGAGTTCGCAACCGGATCTGGAACAGCTGCAGCGGCGTATCGGTTATCATTTTAAAGTACCGGAGCGCCTGATGCTGGCGCTTACTCATCGCAGTTATGGCAACCAGAATAATGAGCGCCTGGAGTTTCTGGGCGACTCTATTGTCAACATGGTCATAGCCGAGCATCTTTACCTGCATTTCGAGAAAGCCCGGGAAGGCCAGCTGAGCCGTCTGCGGGCGCGAATGGTCAAAGGTGTGACCCTGGCGGAGATCGGCCGTGAATTCGAACTGGGGAAATACCTTCGCCTGGGCTCGGGGGAGTTGAAAAGCGGTGGGTTCCGCCGCGAATCCATCCTTGCCGATGCGGTGGAATCCATCATTGGCGCTATTTATCTGGACAGCGACTTCCATACCTGCCGCGAGCAGGTTTTACGCTGGTTCGAGCTGCGTCTCAAACAGCTTGATCTACAGGACACCCAGAAAGACCCCAAAACCCGGCTGCAGGAATATCTGCAGTCACGACAGTTTCCGCTGCCGCGCTACGATGTCATATCCGTTGATGGTGAAGCCCACGCCCAGACGTTCCATGTTTCCTGTGCTATGCCATCATTGGACCGGAGAACGACCGGTACCGGTAATAGCCGACGAATTGCCGAGCAGCAGGCCGCCCGTAATGCCCTCAAGCAGCTGGGCGTGGAGAATGATTGATGAATGATGTTACCCGTCCGGAGAATCCGGAAAGCCGTTGTGGTTTCGTAGCGATAGTTGGCCGCCCCAATGTGGGCAAGTCCACACTGCTGAACCATATTCTTGGCCAGAAACTGAGCATTACCTCCCGCAAGCCCCAGACCACGCGCCACCAGGTTCTGGGGATCAAGACCGAAGGCCCGGTACAGGCAATTTACGTGGATACACCGGGTATGCACGAAGAAGAGCCCCGCGCAATCAACCGGTATATGAACAAGGCCGCCACGTCGGCGTTGAAAGATGTTGATGTGGTGGTGTTTGTGGTCGACCAGATGGCCTGGACCACAGCCGACGAAATGGTGCTGGAAAAACTCAGCAGCCTGAAATGCCCGGTGATTCTGGCGGTGAACAAGGTGGACCGGATTGAGAATCGTGAGGCATTGCTGCCCCATCTGGACATGCTGTCACGGAAGCGGGACTTCGCCGAACTGATCCCGCTGTCCGCTCTGAAGGGTATGAACCTGGAGCCACTGGAGGAAGCGGTGGGGCGTTTCCTGCCGCAAAGCGTTCACTTCTATCCCGATGATCAGATTACCGATCGCAGTGAGCGCTTCATGGCCTCGGAGATGGTGCGTGAGAAAATCACCCGCCAACTGGGCGCCGAACTGCCGTATTCCGTGGCGGTTGAGATCGAGGAATTCCGCAAGGATGGCAAGACGCTGCACATTTCCGCGTTGATTCTGGTGGAGCGTGAAGGTCAGAAAAAGATCATGATCGGCGACAAGGGTGAGCGGTTGCGCCGTATTGGCCAGGAAGCCCGGGCCGACATGGAGCGCCTGTTTGACAGCAAAGTCATGCTGAGGCTCTGGGTCAAGGTCAAGCGTGGCTGGGCCGACAGTGAACGGGCACTGAAAAGTCTTGGTATGAACGACTTCTGAGGCGTTTATGACGGGGCCAACACAGCAGGAGCCCGCTTACGTCCTCCACCGCCGGCCGTGGCGAGAAACCAGCCTGATGGTAGATATTTTTTCCCTTAACGCGGGCCGGATTACTGTTATCGCCCGTGGTGGCAACAGTGCCAAAAGTCCTCTGAAAGCACAGCTTCAACCCTTCCAGCCGCTGCTGCTGGATTGGACTGGACGCAGTGACCTGAAGACCCTCACACAGGCGGAAGTGCGTGCCGGGCCAGCGCTCAAGCGCACACTGTCACTTTACAGCGGGCTCTACGTGAACGAGTTGCTGCAACGACTGTTGCCGCTGGCCGATCCCCACCCTCATCTCTTCGCATCCTATATCGACGTGATTGCCAAGCTATCGGAAGCCAGTGATGTGGAGCCGGTTCTCCGGCGGTTTGAGCAGTCCTTTGCTGCAGAGCTGGGTTACGACTTTGCCTGGGATCTGGCAACCGACACCGGGCACGCCGTCGAGGCCAGTGAGTATTATTGTTATGATCCGGCGCAAGGGATTGTGGCCATGCCTTCGGCAGATGTCAGGCTTCAGAATCTTTCCGGCGCCACATTGCTGGCACTTGCCTCCGGAGATCTGGAGTCTACTGAATGCCGGCGTACTGCCAAGCGTGTTACCCGCGTGTTGGTGGATTATCTTCTGCAGGGCCGGCCACTCAACAGCCGCAGCCTGTTCAGTCATCATCGAGGAGATCGCAATGAACCCTAGCCCAACGAATCCCAGAGTGCTGCTGGGCGTCAATATTGACCATGTTGCAACGCTGCGGCAGGCCAGGGGTACTCGCTACCCTGATCCGGTTCAGGCGGCGATCCTGGCGGAGGAGGCCGGGGCTGATGGTATTACTATTCATCCGCGGGAAGACCGCCGACACATTCAGGACCGTGATGTACTTTTACTGAAGGAAATCCTGACCACCAAAATGAACCTGGAAATGGCGGTTACTGACGCCATGTTGGCATTCGCAGAACAGGTGCGCCCCGAGTGCGTGTGTCTGGTGCCGGAAAAGCGGGAAGAGCTGACAACAGAAGGCGGTCTCGATGTAGACGGTCAGGAAGCCCGTGTTGCCAAGGCTTGTGAACGGTTGGGCAGGCTCGGAATTGAAGTCTCCCTTTTTATCGATCCTGATATTGCCCAGATAGATGCGGCTGTCAGGTGCGGCGCGCCGGTGGTAGAACTCCACACCGGTGAATATGCAGAAGCCGGTACACCGGATGCTGAAAATGCCGCTTTTGATACTCTGGTGACCGCCGTTGAACATGCCCGGAAAAAGGGCCTTGTTGTGAATGCAGGGCATGGTCTGCACTATCACAATACCGAGCGGGTGGCGGCCATTGGTGGAATCAATGAACTCAATATTGGTCATGCGATCATCGCGAGGGCCGTCTTCACCGGCCTTAAAGAGGCGGTCAGGGATATGAAGGCCATCCTGGCAAGCGCCCGGGGCTGAGCTAGCAAAGGTAAAGGCGTCAGTCTGCAGTAGCCTGCTGATCCTGCTGCCTGAACAGATGCTGCCAGTCGGTCTGCTCACTCCAGATTTGCAGGCGCTCCATGGCCACAAGCAACTGGTCTTTCTGGTATTCGGTATCTGGCGAGGCGCATTTCAATGCCGTTTCCAACTGATTGGCGGCGCCTCGCAGTTCCGGGACACCGCAGTAACGGGTTGCGCCATGCAGCTTGTGTACGCACTCCAGTAACTCCTCCCGTTCATCGTTATCCCAGAGGCTGTTCACGCGGTCCAGGTCAGTACGGATCTGTTCAACCAGCATGCTGAACAATTCCTCCGCCAGGTCTGCTTTGCCAGCGGCTAACTGGATGCTTTCAGTGATGCTGACGCAATCCGGTTGTTTCTTGCGGGTAGACGGCCGCAGTGCCTGGCGGGTATCGCGAACCTCTGGTACGGGAAGATAATGATTCTCGGATCCTGCGTCACAGCTGTAACCGGTGTAATCGTAGATAATGTCGATCAGCTGGTTGTTGCTGATAGGCTTGGCAAGGTAGCCGTCGAAACCCTGCCGAATCAGCCGGTCCTGCTCTTCGGCCAGTGCATGCGCAGTGAGTGCAATGATGCCGGTGCGATGGCTGTTGCCATCCAGGCTCCTCAGCCTTACCGTGGTCTCGACACCATCCATACCCGGCATCTGCAAATCCATGAAAACCAGGTCAAATGGTTTCTGCCTTGCCTTGCTGAGGGCCTCGAAGCCACTACTGGCGCCCTCGGCTTCAATCTGGCAGTCGTTTAACAGCGTCAGCACCAGTTTCAGATTGGCATCGTTATCGTCCACGGCCAGCACCCGAGGTACCCGGCCAGATGTTTGCGCGGTCTTCCTTGCGTCCGGCGGCACCGGAAGTTGTCGCTGTCCGCTGCTTATGCCGTGAACCAGTAACAACAGCTCATCATAGAGAGAGTCACGGCAAACCGGCTTAGTAAGGTGGCCGCTGGCCAGGCCCGAGAGCGGTGTGTCGTGGGTTTCCAGCGTTGGCGTCAGTAAAAGGGTGCGGCAGTCCCTTTCCAGTTCCAGGGTCCGTACCAGCGAGCAGTACTGGCTGGAATTAAGCAGATGGCGGGTGATACCCAGAAGGGCAGCTGCGTAACCGGATTGCGCTTTCTGGGCCTCTTCGATCTGCTCCTGCATGGCGCCCGGTGAGGAAACCCTGTCTACGGTCATGCCCCATTCGCGCAGCATGTGCTCTACCGCCAGACCGGTGGTCTTCTGTTGCTCCAGATAGATGACCCGTTCGCCGCGCAGGGCGTCTTTCGGAGCGATGGCCTCTCCGGTGGAGGACAACTCCGATGTGAGGGTGAACCAGAAGGTAGAGCCCTTGCCGAGCTCGCTTTCAAGGCCGATCTTGCCACCCATTTCCTCTACCAGACGCTTGGAAATGGCAAGGCCGAGGCCGGTGCCACCATACTGCCGTGCGGTGGAGGCGTCCGCCTGGCTAAAGGCATTGAACAGGGATTGTTGCTGGGCCCGGGAAAGACCAACGCCGGAGTCGGAAATGCTCAAGCGCAGGGTAATACGGTTACCTTCCTTGTCTTCTTCCTCCAGGCTGGCCCGCAATACCACTTCACCGGTCTGGGTGAACTTGATGGCGTTGTTGACCAGGTTGGTGATCACCTGCTTCACCCGCAGCGGGTCACCCATGACGTTGTCCGGCACATCATTGTAAACCAGCGGTACCAGGTCCAGGTTCTTGCTGTGCGCGGCCGGGGCCAGCATGACCATGACTTCCTCGACAATGTCCCGAAGCTGGAACGGAATCCTGTCGAGAATCAGTTTTCCTGCCTCGATTTTGGAGAAATCGAGGATATCGTTGATGATGGTCAGCAGTATTTCCGACGACTTGCGGATGGTGCTCAGGTGGTCCCGCTGCTGGCGGGGCAGTGGGCTTTTCAGCAGCAGTTCGGTGAAACCGATGATGCCGTTCAGAGGTGTGCGGATTTCGTGGGACATATTGGCCAGAAATTCCGACTTGATGCGGCTGGCTTCCAGTGCTTCCTTGCGCGCAAAATCCAGTTCGATGTTCTGGATCTCGATCGTTTCCAGGGTTTCCCGCAGGTCTTCCGTTGCCTGGTCAATGTTTTGCTGCATCTCGGCCTGGGCCTTGCTCAGCTCCTCGGCCATGGCGTTAAGGCCAGATTCCAGTTGCTCGAATTCCGGGCCTGCCCCGGTGTAGACACGGGTGTCCAGCTTGCCCTCCTTGAGCCTGGCAACCGCTTCGTTGAGTTCAAATACCGGGTCTGTAAAGGCGCGGCTCAGGCGCAGTGCGATCACCAGGCTGAGAACAACGCCTCCCAGCACTAACAGCAGAGAAATCAGCAGCGCCTTGTAGGTTTCCTTCTCGGTGCGAACATGTGACATCTCCACAGTGACCCAACCAATCGGCTCCTTGACGCTGCCCGTATTCTGGCGGGAGTCCGGGGCCAGCATGCTTTCGATCATCAGGTCCTGCAGGTAAACGGGAGTCACGAATACGGTGCTGTCCGGCCTGCTGATCTGTTTGGCATCCTCACCGGTAAGTACTTCTTTATCGACGTCATCGGAGCTTCCGGGGCCGGTGTGAAGCAGCCGGTTATGCTCACTGCCAAAGAAGGTAATGGAACGAACGTCCTGCTCTTCCAGCAAGGCGTTGGAAAGGCTGCTAAGAAGGCTGCGATTGGCGGTGAAGAGGCCGTACTCCGACCCTGCGGACAGTTGCCGCGAGAGCGATTCGCCACGGTCCTTGAGCAGGTTTTCAATATTGTTGACCCAGCTGTAGGTGAAGAAGAGCCCCAGCATCAGGGTGGTCAGAAGGGTGGGGACGAGTGTCACCACAAGTACTTTTTTACGTATGCCCCAGCGCCGCATAGTGTATTCCCGATTGACTTCGCCGGCCGGATATCCGGCATTCTTCCCTGTCAGAATAGATGATTCCATCCAGTCTGGCCGTGTTGACGCTCCCGGATATAGCCCGCAGTCATGGATATAGCGAGAAGCTGTATTGGGAGGCAGCGGGTATTCCGCGTATCATGCGAATCCGGAGTGTAACACAGGCTTGTGTTGTCGGCGGTAATGGCTGGCTGCGGGTTGCGGAAGATTTGAGGAAGGTAAAAACATGCATTTCCCGACCATAGAAGATTATGTAGGACATACGCCCCTTGTAAGGTTGCAACGGCTTCCGGGCGACACCAGCAACGTGATTCTGGCAAAGCTGGAGGGCAACAACCCGGCTGGTTCGGTGAAAGACCGCCCTGCGATCAGCATGATTCAGGAGGCGGAACGGCGAGGTGAAATAAAGCCCGGTGATACGCTGATCGAGGCCACCAGTGGGAACACCGGTATCGCCCTGGCAATGGCGGCAGCGATAAAGGGCTATCGAATGGTTCTGATCATGCCCGAGAATGCCAGCGAAGAGCGCCGCGCCTCCATGCGGGCCTACGGCGCCGAGATCGTCAATGTGAGTAAAGAGGGAGGTATGGAAACTGCCCGGGACCTGGCCCAACAGATGGAAGCCGAGGGGAAAGGTAAGGTGCTGGACCAGTTTGCCAATCCGGACAACCCTTTGGCGCATTACCGCACCACCGGCCCGGAAATCTGGGAGCAGACCGAAGGCCGGGTTACTCATTTTGTCAGCTCCATGGGTACCACCGGAACCATCATGGGCGTTTCCCGGTATCTCAAGGAACGCAATCCGGATATCCGGATTGTGGGTTTGCAGCCGAAAGAAGGTGCCTCCATACCGGGTATACGTCGTTGGCCGGAACCCTACCTGCCGAAAATCTACGATGCTTCCCGTGTAGACACCGTTCTGGATATCGGCCAGCAGGAAGCCGAAGACACCATGCGCGCTCTGGCCAGCGAGGAAGGTATCTTCTGCGGTGTTTCCTCCGGTGGTTCCATTACCGCTGCGCTGAAACTTTCAGCCCAGGTTGAAAACGCGGTGATAGTGGCCATTATCTGTGACCGGGGCGACCGTTACCTGTCCACCGGTGTGTTTCCCGGTGCCTGAATTTACCAAGACCAGATCCCATCAAGAGACCTCCTATGAGCAGAAGACGCAGGAAAGTCCTGCCCACCGAGCCGGTACGTTGTGTAGTTGAGACCCTGAGCCACGATGGCCGCGGAATCGCCCGCGATAATGGCAAGGCGCAATTTGTTGATGGTGCGTTGCCGGGCGAGACAGTGATGGCAAAAGTGATCAGCTCACGCAGCAAGTTTGACGAATTGCGAACGGTCGAGGTGCTGGAAGCCGGCGATGCCCGGATTACCCCGCCTTGCGAGTTTGCAGACCTGTGCGGAGGATGCAGCCTGCAGCATATGGGTAGTGATGCCCAGATCCGGTTCAAGGAAGAAACCCTGAGGGAACACTTCGCCCACTTCGGGGGCATCGAGCCGGAGGAATGGGTGCCTCCCATGCGCTCCCCGGCACTGGGTTACCGTCGCAAAGCCAGGTTGGGAGTGAAGTATGTGCCGGCACGGGAGTCGGTACTGGTCGGATTCCGTGAAAAACGCAACAGCTTCCTGACCGACATTGACCGCTGCGTGGTTCTGGATCCCCGTATTGGTGATCGCATTGCCCCGCTGCGGGAAATGCTTCATGGCATGGATGCCTATCGGCGCATTCCCCAAGTGGAGGTGGCCTGCGGGGACGAGGATGCAGCGATGGTGTTTCGTAACATGGATCCGTTAAGCGAGGCAGACACCGCAGCACTGATTCGCTTTGGGCAGGCCCATGATTTGCATATCTACCTGCAGCCTAAAGGGCCGGATACGGTTCACAGGATCTGGCCCGATTCGGGTGAGGAGCGCCTGGCCTATCGCATGGATGAATTCGATCTGACGATGAAATTTCATCCCATGGACTTTACCCAGGTCAATGCAGGGATCAATCGCACCATGGTACACAGGGCTGTGGAGTGGCTGGACGTGCAGCCTGGCGAGCGGGTACTCGATCTATTCTGCGGGCTGGGGAATTTTACCCTGCCTTTGGCGCGTCGTGCCGGGCAGGTGGTCGGCGTTGAAGGCGATGATGCCATGGTGGTTCGTGGCCGGGAAAATGCGGAACTCAATGGGCTTTCGAATGTCGCATTCCACGGCGCCGACTTGCAGGCTGATTTTACTGCACAGCCCTGGGCGGCGGAGGGCTTTGACAAGATTCTGATTGATCCGCCGCGTTCTGGTGCCAAAGAGGTCTGTGAATATCTCACAGCCTTTGGAGCGCGGCGAATCGTGTATGTGTCGTGCAACCCGGCCACGCTGGCCAGGGATGCGGGAGTTATCGTGCGTAATGGTTACCGGCTGGTACAGGCGGGTGTTATGGATATGTTCCCCCACACCACTCACGTTGAGTCCATGGCGATGTTCGAGCGCGTGGATAACTGATGAACCTCGGTGCCGGACACGATGGCCG
Organism: Marinobacter sp. ATCH36; assembly: GCF_023555055.1. Lineage (GTDB taxonomy): Bacteria > Pseudomonadota > Gammaproteobacteria > Pseudomonadales > Oleiphilaceae > Marinobacter. Next base: position 459,192 of record NZ_JAMJPL010000002.1, on the reverse strand, counting down.
GGTAAGCGACCAGGAATAACAAGAGTCATATGGTAAAAGTTCGCGAAGACTATGCAGTGACGGGTGACGGCCAGGTTGATATTGAACGCTGGGTTCGCCAGATCGAGTCGCAAACACATCTGGAAAACGCAGAACAGTTTCGACAGGCGTGCGAAAAAGCGGCGGCCATCGACTTCCAGGCAGTGCGCGAGGACAGGGTATGGGCACCCGGCGCCAGCAGTTTCCGTACCGGTATTGAAATGGCTCAGGTACTGGTGGAGTTGCACCTTGACCAGGCGAGCCTGGTGGCAGCCATTCTTTACCGCGCCGTGCGGGAAGAACGCATCCCCCTTGAGGAAATCCGCAAAGAGTTCGGTGATGAAGTGGCCGGGCTGATCGACGGCGTTCAGCAGATGGCCGCCATATCGTCCATTCATCACCCACTCAAGGGTAATGTGCTGGGTCAGACCGAAGGCCAGCTCGACAATGTCCGCAAGATGCTGGTGACCATGATCGACGACGTCCGGGTTGCGTTGATCAAGCTTGCTGAGCGAACCTGCGCCATTCGTGCGGTGAAAAATGCGCCCGAAGAAAAGCGCATGCGTGTGGCCCGCGAGGTGTTCGACATCTACGCACCTCTGGCGCACCGCCTGGGTATCGGTCATATCAAGTGGGAACTGGAAGACCTTTCTTTCCGCTACCTGCACGAATCGGCCTACAAAAAAATTGCCAAGTTGCTGGACGAGAAACGGCTGGACCGTGAAAGTTACATCAAACGTGTGATCACCTCCCTGAGAGACGAGCTGTGCGCCTCCGGTATAGAGGGAGAGCTGTCCGGCCGCGCCAAGCACATATACAGCATCTGGAGAAAGATGCGCCGCAAGGGGATCGATTTCTCTCAGGTCTATGATGTGCGTGCGGTGCGGATACTGGTGCCGGCCGTGCGCGACTGCTATGCCGCACTCGGGATTGTGCATACGCTCTGGCGGCACATTCCCAACGAATTTGATGACTACATCGCCAATCCCAAGGAAAACGGCTACCAGTCCCTTCATACCGCGGTGATCGGCCCGGAAGGAAAGGTGATGGAGGTTCAGATCCGCACCCATGCCATGCATGATGAAGCGGAGCTGGGAGTTTGTGCCCACTGGCTGTACAAGGGCATGGACAAGGGCAACCGTTCCGTGGGCTACGATGCCAAGATCAACTGGCTGCGACAGGTTCTGGAGTGGCAGGAAGAGCTGGGCGATCTGTCGGGTCTGGCCGACCATCTGAAGTCGGATGTCGCATCAGACCGGGTGTATGTTTTTACTCCGGAGGGCCACGTGGTGGACCTGCCCCAAGGTGCCACACCGGTGGATTTTGCCTATCGGGTGCATACCGAGATTGGCCATGCCTGCCGCGGTGCCAAGGTCAACAACCGCATCGTGCCGCTGACCTATCCCCTGAGAACCGGAGACCAGATTTCGATCCTGACCTCCAACAACCAGGCCCCCAGCCGGGACTGGCTGAACCCCAGCCTTGGGTATATTCAGACTTCCCGGGCCCGGGCCAAGGTTACTCACTGGTTCAAACAGCAGGACCGCGGCCGCAATATCATTGATGGCCGGGCGATCCTGGAGGACGAATTCAGGCGCCTGTCGCTTTATGACGTGGATCTGAACGACCTGGCCCGCAAGGTGAATTACCAGGGGGCAGAGGACATGTTTGCGGCGGTTGGTGCCGGTGACCTGCGCCCAACTCATGTGGCCAATATCGCCCAGCAGATGCTGGAGCCGAAATCGGAACAGCTGAACCTCAAGCTCAGTACACTGAGGCGCAAGCCCTACGACACCGAGTCGGACATTCAGATCCGTGGTGTCGGTAAGCTCAAGACTCAGGTGGCAAAATGCTGCAAGCCGTTGCCGGGAGATCCGATCGGTGGCTACATTACTGTTGGTCGTGGCGTGACGGTGCATCGACAGGACTGCATTACCTTTCTGAACCTCAAGGAATTCGAACCCAACCGGATTATCGAGGTAAGCTGGGGTGGACAACCCGTGGCTGTGTATCCAGTGGATGTGGAGATTGAGGCATACGACCGTTCCGGATTGTTGCGGGATATCACCCAGGTACTGTCGTCGTCCAAAAGTGACGTGCTGTCGCTGAACACCATGTCCAACAAGGATGAGAACACCGCAACCATGACAGTGACAGTGGAGATTTCCAGCCTCGACCAGTTGGCGAAGCTGCTCGCTCAGATCCGTAATCTGCCCAACATTATCGACGTCAGGCGAAAGCGCTCATGAACTATTCCATCGACGACCTGAAAACCCTGATGGCGAGGCTTCGGGATCCTGATACCGGTTGCCCATGGGATACCAGGCAGACTTTCCGAACCATCGTGCCGCACACCCTGGAGGAAGCCTATGAGGTTGCCGATGCCATCGACCGGGAGGATTACCCTCACCTGGAGGATGAGCTGGGCGACCTGTTGTTTCAGGTGATCTTCTACAGTCAGCTGGGAAAGGAGCAGAGCCATTTCGATTTTGACTCGGTGGTGGACAACCTGGTGCGCAAGCTGGTCCGGCGCCATCCTCATGTATTTCCGGATGGCACCCTGGAAAGCCGGATTGACCCGGATAATCGCCCTGGAGAGGCGGAAATCAAAGCCAGTTGGGAGCGTATCAAGGCGGAAGAGCGGGCCGCCAAACCGGAAAAGCCGTCAGAGTTAGGGCCTGACAGTCGGCTGGATGGCATTGCCCGTACCCTACCCGCAATGGTGCGTGCTGAAAAACTTCAGCGCAGGGCTGCCAATCACGGTTTTGACTGGCCGGATGTTGAGCCGGTCTTCGAAAAACTCCATGAAGAGATCGATGAGCTGAAGGAAGCCTGGTATGACGCGCGCTCCGGTGCTGGCCCGGTGGAAGCGGTCGAGGATGAGCTGGGGGACTTGCTGTTTGTTTGCGTCAACCTGGCACGGTTCATGAAAGTAAATCCGGAGCAGGCCCTCAACAGCACCAATCACAAATTTGAGGCACGGTTCCGTGCTATTGAGGATCACCTGGAAGGCGAAGGCCGCGATATGGACGGTGAGTCACTGGAGGCGCTGGATGCGGTCTGGCAGGCCGTGAAAGGGATTGAAAAGCAGCGGGAAAAGTAACGGATAAGTACAATCCGTTACCATTATTTCTGCCCCCGGTGCTGCCGCTTCGTCTACACTTCCGGTTACGGATGCACAACTTTTGTGCGTCTGGTGGGCCACCAAGAAGATGCAGGAGTGAAGGCACCATGAAAATCAAAGATCTGGTCAATTACTGGGACAAGCATGCGCGTGGTCGTCTGACCCGGGATGCGTATTTTGCCAACCTGGCCGACCAGCATCACCAGCGGTTGGAAAAACTGGCCGCGCTGTATCCGATGAAGTCGTCCCAGGATCTGATGCGAGACCTGATATCCGCTGCCCTTGATGAACTGGAAACCGGCTTTCCGTACGTTCAGGGCTCCAAGGTTGTTGCATTCGATGAGGATGGTTTCGAGATCTATGAAGACGAGGGTATGACTCCGCGCTTCATCAGCCTGAGCCAGAAACACATTCAAAAGCTCAAGGCTCGCCAGCTCGAATCGGTTGCCTGATCAGACCAGCTGTCTGATTTCGAAAGACCTGCAATAACCACGGGGTGGTCCAGCCACCCCACGGTATACCTCCCTCTGCTATTTGTCCCTGCCTTCCAGTTTATCCTTCAACGGGCTAAGCCGGACGAGATCGTCCAGTGCCGCGCCAATCATATCGTTCAGAATATCGCTTTCCGAACGGTCCGGATACAGTTCAGCCAGCGCAGCTATACGCGCTGCATCTTCCAGGGGGAGTCGGAGATTGTAATCATGGCTCCGCTCGACAGGTTCTTTTGCGCCTTCCCAGTGTTTGGGCAGATCGGTTACTTTCATGAATACTCCTTGCAGCCACAGGCTTTAATCGTTAGACAGGCTTTAAGAGTAAATAGTATCGTAAGTTTACTTCGCCTCCGTCAATTTAAAAGGACGTCAATGTGACCGAGCTACACCCTGAACTCCGAGAAAACGTTCGCATGCTGGGTGAGTTACTGGGACAAAGTATTCAGCGCCACCCGGGCCAGGACTGTTACGAACTCATTGAAGAAGTGCGTGCGGCGGCCAAGGCTGATCGCTTCCAGGAGAGTGGTTCCGGACAGCGTCTGGTCAGTCTGTTGGGGAAACTGAGTGATGACGAGTTGCTGCCAGTAACCCGTGCGTTTAACCAGTTTCTGAACCTTGCAAACCTTGCTGAACAGTTTCATGGCATCCGTCGCAAACGTGGCCACCAGTCGGACCTGATGGTGGAATCCCTTGGCGACGTATTCACCCGCCTGAAGAGCGGCGGTGTCAGTGCGGAGGAGTTGCATCGGCGAGTGGCCGACCTGCGTATCGAATATGTGCTGACAGCGCATCCTACCGAGGTAGCGCGCAGGACACTCATCATGAAATACGACGAGATGTCGGACTGTCTTGCGCGTCTGGATCATGATGACCTGTTCCCCGCAGAGCGCGAAGAAATTATCGACCGGCTGGGGCAGTTGGTTACCGAAGCCTGGCATACGGATGAAATCCGTCACCAACGCCCCACGGCAGTGGACGAAGCCAAGTGGGGCTTTGCGGTTATTGAGAACAGCCTGTGGGAGGCTCTGCCACGCTTCCTTCGAAGCCTCGACCTGTCGCTTTCCGAGGCCACCGGCAAGGGCTTGCCCCTGAACGCATCACCTATCCGCATTGCTTCCTGGATGGGGGGTGATCGCGATGGCAACCCCAACGTCACTCATAAAGTGACTCGGAAAGTGTTCCTGCTGAGCCGCTGGATGGCCGCCGATCTGTACCTGCGGGATATTCAGACGCTGCGTGCCGAGCTTTCCATGTGGCAGGCGAGTGACGAGTTGCGTGCGGTCACCGGGGGCTCCCGTGAGCCCTATCGCATGGTGCTGGCGGAACTGCGGGAAAAGCTGATCAAAACCCGGGACTGGGCCGAGGCCAGCCTGGCCGGGGAGCCTGTGGACACCTCACACATTCTGTTTGCCAACGAGGATTTCACTGACCCACTGGAACTGTGTTACCGCTCCCTGGTTGAGAGCGGGCTTGAAACCATTGCCAATGGCCCGCTACTGGACACCATTCGGCGGGCCCACACCTTTGGCTTGCCGCTGATCCGGCTGGATATCCGCCAGGAAGCCTCCCGTCACGCGGCGGCGGTTGCCGAAATGGTCGACTATCTGGGGATGGGCGACTACCTGTCCTGGTCAGAGCAGGAACGGCAGGACTTTCTTGTGCGTGAGCTCAAGGGCAGGCGGCCTCTGGTGCCCCGGAACTGGCAGCCATCGGCCGAGGTTGCCGAAGTGCTTGCCACCTGTGAGGTAGTGGCGCAGCAGACTCCGGAAGCCCTGGGTTCCTACGTTATTTCCATGGCCAGCAAGCCGTCGGACGTGCTGAATGTGATTCTGCTGCTGCGGGAATCGGGAATGGCAAACCCGATGAGAGTCGTGCCGCTGTTCGAGACTCTCGATGACCTGCGTGGCGCGCCGGACAGTATGGCCGCCCTGTACAATGTGGATTGGTACCGGGATTACTGCCAAGGGCGCCAGGAAGTCATGATCGGGTACTCTGACTCCTCCAAGGACGCAGGCCAGATGATGGCCGCCTGGGCACAGTACCAGGCGCAGGAAAAACTGACGGAAGTCGCCAATGAATACAATGTCCACCTGACGCTTTTTCACGGCCGCGGCGGTACCGTTGGCCGTGGTGGTGGCCCCGCCAACCGGGCAATCCTGTCCCAGCCTCCAGGGTCCGTCAACGGTAGCTTCCGGATTACGGAACAGGGTGAAATGATCCGCTTCAAGTTCGGCCTTCCCCGGCTGGCGGAACAGAGCCTTACCCTGTACACCACCGCTGTGGTGGAAGCGACCCTGGCGCCACCCCGTGGGCCTGAGCCAGAGTGGCGGGAGGTCATGGACTGGCTGACGGAACGGTCGCTGAAAGCCTATCGAGACGTGGTGAGAGACAACCCGGATTTTGTGCCCTATTTCCGCCAGGTCACCCCGGAACAGGCGCTGGGCAAACTCGCCCTCGGCAGTCGCCCGGCAAGACGCAAACCTGGCGGTGGCGTGGAAAGCCTGCGAGCTATTCCGTGGATCTTCGCCTGGACCCAGATGCGTCTGATGCTTCCCAGCTGGCTGGGCAGCGACGTCGCCCTGGAAGAAGCCTTCCGTAATGACAAGGTGCCGGTGCTGCGGGAAATGATGCAACAATGGCCGTTCTTCAAAACCTATGTGGATATGCTGGAGATGGTACTGGCAAAATCGGACCTGCGAATTGCCAGTTACTACGAGCAAACCCTGGTGGACGATCCCGAATTGCTGGCGCTGGGTAAAAGCCTACGGCAGCGCCTTGAGGGCTGTATCCAGCGATTGCTGGAACTGAAAGAACAGGACACACTACTGGAGCAGGAACCGGTCTTCGCCCATTCCATGCGTGTCCGTAATCCGTATACTGACCCGCTGCACTACCTGCAGGCCGAGTTATTGAAGCGTGACCGTGAAAGCGAAGGCAAGGGTGAAGTCCCCGAGATGGTAGAGCGCGCGTTGAAAGTAACCATGGCGGGCATTTCTGCCGGCATGCGGAATACCGGATAGCGGTGGAAGCAAACAAAAAAAAACAGGAGTAACGCCGTGGCGTTAGCGGCAAGGCTGGAACGTTTTCTGATCCGTCAGGGGATTGCATACAAGGCAGTGCCCATTGACCAGGTGCTCAACTTTGATGCGGCGGTGATGGCATCAGGACGCTCTCAGGACGAGTTTATCCGCGCAACACCATTGATCGATATAAATGGTGTTGTCATGGCGGTTCATGGTTACAACACCAGTCTGGATATGGATCTTGTCCACAAGCTGACAGGTCGTCGCTTGCAACCACTGACCGCTCGCCAGTCCGCGCGGTTGTTTGCGGATTGTGATCCGGGTTTTCAGCCTCCGGTCGGAGCCGCCTATGAGGTTCCTGTGCTGGTCGATCAGGATGTTCTGGGTTATCCGCGCACACTTATGTGCTGTGGTACCGATAACACCCTGCTGGAACTTGATCGGACCTCGCTGGCGCGGGCACTGGCCGACGCTACTCAGGGGCATCTGGTGATTCGCGGAGAGAATAACGGCCAACGGGACGCGCTGACGCTGGAAGAAGTGGCGGATAAACTCCAGAAGCTGTATCGCCTGCCGCCCATGCCGGCACTGGCGCTGCGAATCCTCAGGCTGACTGCCAACACCGAAGCCACTGCCCGGGAACTGGCGGAGCTTATTGAGTTTGATCCCAGCCTGACGGCGCAAATCATGCGTTATGCGCGTTCAGCGCTTTTCAACTACCCTGGCCAGATCAACTCCGTTCAGGAAGGGGTAACCCGTGTTCTGGGTTTCGATCGTGTTGCACATATAGCACTGGGGATTGCCTCGGTTCGTGCTTTCGAAGTGCCGCGTCAGGGCATGTTGGGGATGGACCAGTTCTGGCGACATTCACTGTACTGCGCTTTCCTGTGTCAGCGCATGGCGCCCAAGTGCAATGCAGACAAAGGGCTGGCCTATCTTTGTGGTTTGCTGCATAACTTCGGCCTGCTACTCATCGGCCACCTGTTTCCACAGGAATTCAACGAGCTCAATACCCTTCGCGAAGCCAACCCGGAAGCCAGTATGCATGCACTGGAGCAGCAGGTATTCGGTGCCGACGACAGTCAGCAGATGCTGGCCGTCGGTCATGGTGCCATTGGCGGTATTCTGCATCGGCTTTGGGAGTTACCGGATCCGGTGGTCAAGGCTGCCGGCATGCATCAGCAGCAGGGCTACCACGGTGAGCATGAAAGCTATGTGCTCATGGTCCAGCTTGCTAACGGGTTACTCAAAGAGAAGGGAATTGGTGACGAGTTCAACCCGGACGAACTGCCTGCTCTTGCGACATCCCTGGGGCTAACTGAGGGCGATGTGACCATTCTCGGTGAGGAGATTGACAAGGTTTCCGGAGATCTGGACGCACTGGCACTTTCCCTGTCATCCTGATCTTCTGACAATTACAACCCGATGTTACCTTTTGGTGCATGCTACGGAGGTCCACTTTCTCTGGAGTGGCTGAGTTCGTATAATGCGCTTTCTTCGGCATGGTACATCGGGTTGTGGCCGGCGAGAGGCTGTCGCAAAGCCGCAGGGTTTTGCCACAGCTTTTCAAATGATAATGACTACAATGGGAGCACAGCGTTATGAGAATCATCATGTTAGGCGCACCAGGCGCAGGTAAGGGGACTCAGGCCCAGTTTATTACCGAGCGGTTTGATATTCCCCAGGTTTCCACCGGAGACATGCTGCGTGCAGCGGTCAAGGCCGAGTCTGAGCTTGGTAAGCAGGTCAAGGAAGTGATGGCTTCTGGTGCGCTGGTGTCCGATGACATCATCATTGCGCTGATTGAGGAACGCGTAAAGCAGCCCGACTGCAAGAATGGCTTTCTGCTTGACGGTTTTCCCCGCACCATTCCCCAGGCTGAGGCCCTGAAAGACCAGGGTATCGATATCGATTACGTGGTCGAGATTGCCGTTGATGACGAGGAAATCGTGAATCGTTTGTCCGGTCGCCGGGTACACGAGGGCAGTGGCCGCATCTACCATGTCAAGTACGACCCACCCAAAGTGGAAGGCAAGGATGATGAAACCGGTGAAGCTCTTGTTCAGCGTGCCGATGATCAGGAAGAAACGGTTCGCAAGCGCCTGAAAATTTACCATGAGCAGACGGCACCGCTGGTCAACTATTACCAGGATTGGGCCAGCAAAGACCAGGCCGCCGCCCCGAAATACGTACGTGTTGAAGGTGTAGGTAGCATGGACGATATTCGCGAACAGATCCTTACCCAACTGAAGTAACGGCGTGAAACTACTGGCACTGGACACGTCATCTGAGGGCTGCTCGGCAGCCCTGCTGGTGGATGGCAGCGTAACGGAGCGGTTTGAGCTTGCTCCCCGGGGTCATACCCGGCTGCTGATGCCGATGGTCCGCGAGCTTCTTGCGGAACAGCGACTGGTGCCTGCTGAGCTTGATGCCCTGGCGTTCGCCTGTGGTCCCGGGTCTTTTACCGGTCTTCGAATTGCCACAGGGGTTGTTCAGGGCCTGGCCTATGGCCTTGAAGTGCCCGTTGTTCCAGTGTCATCACTGGCTGCGGTTGCAGCAGATGCCATTGCCCATATGGCGTTGTCTGAAGGTGACGGCATCGCTGTGGCGTTTGACGCCCGCATGGGCGAGATCTACTGGGCGTGCTTTGTTTGCCGCGATGGGCAGCCAGAGCTGGTAGGACATGAGCAGGTGTGCACACCAGAATCCGCTACTCTGACGCCCGGTGTGTCCCGCTGGTTTGGCGTCGGCCAGGGCTGGGGATTGCGTGACGCCTTTCCTGCCGACGTTACCGGTGCTATGAAGGAAATCGATGAGTCGCTGGTTCCCAGAGCCTCCAGAGTGGCTGATTTGGCCGCCCGAGCCTTTCATGAGGGTGCCGGTGTTCCCGCCGCCCAGGCTCAGCCCGTCTACATTCGTGACGAAGTGGCCTGGAAGAAACTTCCCGGCCGCTAATAACCTCCCCGCTACCATCCGGAAATACTGCCCATGGAACTGTGGCATATTATTGTATTGGCTGTGATTCAGGGGCTGACGGAATTTCTTCCGATCAGCAGCTCTGCCCACCTGATTCTGCCGTCACAGATTCTGGGCTGGCCAGACCAGGGCCTGGCTTTCGATGTAGCAGTGCACGTGGGTACACTCGCCGCGGTGGTCTGGTATTTTCGCAAGGATGTTTTCAGGCTCTCGGTTGCCTGGGCCGGAGATACAGCACGCGGTCGGGTGGGGCAGGACAGTGGGCTTGCCTGGGCGGTTATTGCCGGCACCATTCCCGCCGGTCTGACAGGGCTTCTGCTCAATGATTTTATCGAGTCGTCCCTGCGCTCTGGCCTGGTTATTGCGATTTCTACCATCGGTTTTGGCCTGGTGCTCTGGTGGTCGGATGCGGTGGGGCGCAGGGCTCGCGACTTGCCATCCCTGACCATGAAAGATGCGGTGATCATCGGGGTGGCCCAGGCACTGGCGTTGATTCCTGGTACGTCCCGTTCAGGTATAACCATAACGGCAGCCCTGTTCCTGGGTTTTGGCCGGGAAGCCGCGGCACGTTTTTCGTTCCTGCTCTCCATTCCGCTGATTCTTGCTGCCGGCCTGTTGAAGACACTGGAACTGATCGATCAGGGTGGTGCAACAGACTGGGCGGCAATAGCATTGGGTGCTGCGTTGTCGTTTGTAAGCGCGGTGATCTGTATACATCTGTTCCTGAAGTTTCTTGAACGGCTCGGTTTGATGCCGTTTGTCATTTACCGCCTGGTGCTTGGCTTGTTGCTGATTTTCATGCTGTGGTAGCTCCATGCTGTGGCAGAGGGTAGAGCACAAAATGAACAGCCTGCTTTCAAAACCCTGGTAAATCTTCCATAATTCAAGTTCAGTTGTAACCATAACCGGTGTGCCTGAAATGATTGGTGGTGTTAATCCAAACAGCGGTCTTGCTTTCCAGTCCGGCAATAACAGCCCGGTCAGGGAACGAAGTGATGTGGCCCGGGCTCCTGCGACAGCGCCGGACAGCAACATCAATGCAGTCCGGCGGGACCTGACTGATGCCCGCTCCCGCAATGCTGAGGAACGGCCCGTACCATCGGCCGAGTCCCTTGAGCGGCGAATTGAAGCGCGCCAGGCAGCGGAAGATGTCAGGCTGGAGCGTTTTCGCGCCGATGAAGTACCCCTGAATACCTCAAGAGCCTTATCCACGTTTGCCGATGTGGCAGCGCGGGGCGATACTCCCGATAATGGCTTGTCCGGCATCGACATTCTGGTTTGATGCTTCCCCCTGAAAGCCCCCCTGACCTGGCCGTAGCCTGCAGCGCCCTTGGTGATAGCCTTGCAGCAAAGTTGTTGGCTGAAAAGCTGGAGCTGCCTTTTCTGGGCACGTTGCGTCCCCGCGATGTCCGGGATTATGACGTGCTGCTGTTTTCCGATGATAGCGGTCTTTGCCTGCAGGTGACTGGCAAGGGTGCTCCTGGTCCTGTCAGGGCCGAGTTTGTAACGGGAAAGGCGGGATATCGCCGGGAGCATGGTGGTGGCACAGGTCAGTTGATCGCAAAGGCGGTGGGGTTGCAGAAAACGCGGCAATCACTGCATGTTGTGGATGCTACTGCGGGCCTCGGCCAGGACGCTTTCGTCCTTGCATCGCTTGGCTGCCGGGTTAAGCTTTTTGAACGCTCACCGGTGATACACGCGTTACTCGAGGATGGCCTTGCCAGGGCGGCTCTGAATGAACAGAGTGCGCCGATCTCTGCCCGCATGGCGTTGCAGCCGGGGAACAGTATTGACTGGCTGAGGCAGGCTGACAAAGGGGCTGCTGATGTGATCTACCTCGACCCGATGTTTCCCCATCGGGATAAGGCGGCTTTGGTCAAAAAAGAGATGCAGGTATTTCGCACAGTGGTCGGTGATGACGACGATTCACCCGCGCTGCTGGCAGCGGCACTGGCGATAGCAACCTATCGGGTGGTGGTCAAACGCCCGCGCAAGGCCGAGCCCGTGAGCGGGCCGGTGCCTACCACGCGCATCGAGGGGAAAAGTAGCCGTTACGACGTCTATTCCATCAAGGCGCTGCCCAGCGGTTGATACAACGAATAAGGCCTGAGCAATCAGGCCCCGAGCATGGTTACCTGCTGGATGGCCTGGCGCTTTTCCACGCTCAGGACCAGCCGGGCATCTTCGGCAACTTCATCAAGACCATCGCTGTAGCACAATAGCCCGTTTTCGTCGGTGGTGATAACGCCATTGTGCTGCATGTTGGCAATAAAATTGCGGAACAGGGTCTTGTCGAAGAATTCCGGGGCATTGAGGCCAAACAGGATGGACATACGCTCGGCCAGCAGGGTGCTCTGTTCTTCCAGCTCGGTAGCCGTGATCGTGCCAGAACCATATTTGCGCAGTATGCCAATGGCAATATGATAGCGCTCCAGGGTCTGAATGATGAACCGTGAAAGAATCCGTAAACGAAGCATGGCGTCGGTACCTTCTTCAGGTCGGCGGATCCTGTCATCCCCCTCTTCGAACAGCAGGCCCCTGGACACCAGCACGTCGATCCATTGATTGACAACATTGGCGATGTCGTCGGGATGATACTTCAGGAACAGTTCCGACTTCAGATAAGGGTAGGCAACGCTGGCAAGGAACTCGACCTTGTCCCTGCGCAGTGACTGCTTGTTCTCAAACAGACTTGCGATCAGCGATGGCAGGGCGAACAGATGCTGTATGTTATTGCGATAATAGGTCATTAATATGGCGTTACTGCCCTCCAGAGCAATGATATCGCCAAGTTTCTGAGGCTGGCGGGTGACCAGACCCATATTTTCACAATAGGCCACCCAATCCCTGCCACTGCCTTCCGGCAGCGTGACAGTGTCCGCGTAGGGAAAGGCTTGCAACAGGTCTGCGTACTGATCCATCAGACGGATCAACTGGCCCTCATCCATGGCGAGGCGCTCGGTACCCAGCAACGCAGTGGCGGTAATGCCAATGGGATTAACGGCGACTGAAGCATTAATATTGGCCGCAACACGGCTCGCCAGTTCAGAGACGGCCTGGTTCAGCCACTTCGGCCGGTATTCAGAGCTGTAGGCTTCGTCCCGCCAGCTGGGCTCGATTTCGTCCAGCACGTCGGCAAGTGGGATTGCCTCCCCGAAATTCACGGCCACCCTGCCGAAAGAATTGGTCAGCTTACGGGCAGTCTTGGCCAGGGCAAACACGCTTTCTTTCTGTTTTTTCTTGCCCCGCAGCTCACCCAGATACGAACGGCCCTCCATGACCTTTTCGTAGCCGATGTAGACTGGCACAAACACGATGGGTTTGCGGTGGTCCCGCAAGAAGCTGCGTACAGTCATCGACAGCATGCCAGGCCGCGGTTGCAGCATTCGTCCGGTGCGGCTGCGCCCGCCCTCGACAAAGTACTCGACGGAATAGCCCCGTGAGAACATAACGTGCATGTATTCGTTGAACACCGTGGCGTAAAGCGGATTGTCGCGGAAGCTCCTGCGCATGAAAAAAGCCCCGCCACGGCGCAGGATGGGCCCGACAAGAGGCATGTTGAGGTTGATGCCCGCGGCAATGTGCGGGGGCATCAGCCCGTTTTTATAGAGCACATAAGACAGCAGCAGGTAGTCAATGTGCGAGCGGTGGCAGGGTACATAGACCACGGCATGGTCCTGGGCCACTTCCTTTGCTACCTGGATGTTGTTGATGGAGATGCCGTTGTAAATGCGGTTCCACAGCCAGGCCAGTAACACTTCCATAACGCGGATGGTGACAACGGACATGTTTGCAGCGATTTCGTCTGCGTATTTGTAGGCCTTGGCGCGAACCTTTTCCGGGGGAATGTCGTCCTTGCGGGCGGTTTCCCGGATGGCTTCCTTGACCGCTTGGGTTCGTACCAGGCCGCCGACCAGCGTGCGGCGATGGGATAGATCGGGTCCCAGAACGGCCTGGCGTACACGGCGGAAATGGGTGCGGAGAATACGTGCCAGTTTGCGGTTGGCGCGATCCTCACTGTGACGGTACTCGTCAATAACCTGTTTCAGGGACAGGGGTTGGTTGAACTGCACATAGGTGCTGCGACCGTGCACCAGGATGATAAGGAACTTCTGCAGCCGACCGGCTACCGACCAGGTGTCCGACAGCAACAGCTTGACCAGTGATCTCTCCTTGTCCGGCGAGCGGCCCCAGAACAGCGATACTGGCACGATCTGCACGTCCTGCTCCGGGTGTTCCAGCCCGTGGCGAACCAGTGCCCGGAACTCGCTGGTGGGAACGGGGGTCTGGCGTCGCCGGAACAGGCCGCCTATTCTGCGGTACAGAAAGAAGAACGAATGGTTTGGCCCGTTCTTCACCGGCAGGGAGGAGGTTGCACCTGGCAGACCGGCGCTCAGCACTTCCTGTTCCAGAACCAGGCGACTGGAGAGCGAGCTGTACTGCAACACGTAACAAACCGGCTTTTCCGGATCCAGTCCCAGGTCTTCAACGCTGTTACCGCTAACATCTGTCCGGACCCACAAAAACAAAATCTTGCGGAAAAGGGTCAGGATCAGGCTGCGAAGGCCCAGGAAAAAACGCATAAATGATCGCTCCGGTTCACGTAAACAGGCGCTAAGTTTACTTGGTTGCGCACGGTGCCGAAAGACATCATGTCGTTCAGTTGCATTGCGCCGGTGTGGTACATTTCAAGTTCTTACATGATGGTAGCTGCTGGATTCTAATTATGGCGATATGGACACCCGGTTGGTCAACGAAAGACCCTGGCGACGATGACCTTGTGTTGGCTATTACTGGCGACGCGGTTCTGAAGCCGGATTCCGGGTGGCTGAATCCATGGCAGACAATATTGCCAACTGCCAGGGCTGAGACCAGTACGGTGTACGTTGGCCAGTGGGATGGCCAGTCTGTCTACGTTGCCGAAACCAATGCCGATGCCCTTCCAGGTAACCCTGAGCCGGTGCCTTTGAGGGATGCGCTGCTGATGATGGAAGATGCGCCGGCAGACATGCTGGGTACGGCTTTCCAGGTACACCAGTGGTGGCGGGACCACCGGTTTTGCGGCCGCTGTGGTGGAACGACCAGCCTGCATCCCCTGGAGCGGGCAAAGTGGTGCGAGGATTGTGGCATTCCCTGGTATCCGCGGCTCGCGCCTTGCGTGATTGTGGTAATTCGCCGTGGCGATCATATGCTCCTGGCTCGATCATCTCGGGTAAAACGTCGTTTCTTCAGTCTGATTGCCGGGTTTGTGGAGCCAGGCGAGAATATTGAAGAAGCCGTGGCCCGGGAGGTGAAAGAGGAAACCGGCCTGGACGTCTGTGGTGTCCGTTACCAGGCTTCCCAACCCTGGCCATTTCCTCACCAGCTGATGCTGGGTTTTTTTGCGGATTATGCCGGTGGGGATCTGGTGCTGCAGGAAGATGAAATTGCCGAGGCTGACTGGTACCGACCGGGTGAGTTACCGCCGGTTCCGCCTTCGACCACCATTGCTGGCCGTTTGATTCACGCTATGGCACGGGAGATCAGTGGAGCGGAGGCGCAACCGTGACAAGCCCGAGAGTGCTGGTCTTTGACTCCGGTGTCGGTGGCCTGAGCATTGCCGCCTGTATCCACAGGCAGCTACCGGCTGTCAGGTTGCTGTACCTCGCCGACAACGCAGGCTTCCCTTACGGTAATCAACCGGAATCGGTGGTTATTGAACGCAGCCGGGACCTGATCACCGCGGCGATAAGCGAATATCCCTGTGATGTAATTGTCGTAGCCTGCAATACCGCCAGTACTGTCGTGCTTCCGCATTTGCGTGCTATTACATCCATCCCGGTAATCGGTGTTGTTCCCGCCATCAAGCCGGCAGTGGCATTGTCTGTCAGTCGCCGCATTGGCGTGCTGGCAACGCCGGCAACGGTGCGACGCCCGTACCTGGTTGACCTGATCAGTGAATTTGCCGATGGTTGTAGCGTTGAGCGCCTCGGGAATCCTGATCTGGTTCACTGGATTGAGCGTTTTGTCACTGGTGTTCCAGTGCCTGAGGCCGAATTGTCCTCAGCGTTGCAACCATTTCGCGATACAGGTGTTGATACGGTGGTGCTGGGCTGCACTCATTACCCTCTAATCGGTGAATTGTTAAAAGCGCAATTGCCCGAGGTAAAACACTGGGTGGATTCCGGTGATGCCATTGCCCGACGCGCAGCCTGGTTGTTGGAGCAGCAAGGACATGACGCTGGCAGGTTGAAACGACCGGTTGATCATCTGCCGGTTGACGCCGCCCTGTTTACGGGCGAAGCACCACCTGGGCTCGGAACGTTCCTGGACCAACTCGATCTGGGGTGCGCGGATATACGGGCGTGGTGGCCAGCAACTCTGGAGACGGCTACAGAAGCCGGGTCAGCTTGAACATGGCCAGAAATTCCAGTGCCGGTAAAGAACGGCGATGGCAACAGTAGGTCTTGAAGTTGTCACCGCGGAAGCGTGATTTGGTAAACTCCAGCCCCTTGAAGTTGTAAAGGAAATTACCCCGCTCATACAGGCCGTGCATGATTCGTTTCAGTAGCCTGCTTTCCTGGTGCTCGGTGGTCTGGTCCAGGGACAGCGGGATCAGTCCCAGGTCCAGGAAGGGCACGCCTTCGGCCTTGAAAACGTCCATGGCGTGAGCCATGAGGGTGTAGAAAATGCCCTGGCGGAAATCGGCATTGGCCCTGGATATATTGGGCACGTAACTGATGATTTCGTTGTTGCGGTATATGGGGTCAAAGTAAATAAAGCCCACTGCCTTGCCATTCTGGTAAGCGTAGAAGTGACGCTCGTTTTCCCGGTAATCCATCTCCATGGGGCGAATCAGGAAGCGGATTTCCTTGCTCTTGCACTTTCGCGTGCGAATCCAGGCGTCGGAGATTTCCCGGGTATGGTCG
Source organism: Marinobacter sp. ATCH36 (assembly GCF_023555055.1). Taxonomy (GTDB): domain Bacteria; phylum Pseudomonadota; class Gammaproteobacteria; order Pseudomonadales; family Oleiphilaceae; genus Marinobacter. Next base: position 442,652 of record NZ_JAMJPL010000002.1, on the reverse strand, counting down.
TCGCTGAAGCGCTCTCTTACTGTAATGCCATTCTTCTCAGCCTGGTTCAGCGCGGTGCGCAGGATCTGCTTCTTCTTGCCGGTCAGGGACCAGCTTTTCAGGTTGATGCGGGATTCGCTGCCAAACTGGGTGCCAAAAAGGCCAAACCTGCGATAGAGACAGTCCACAACGGGTTTTGACACCTGGATGTAGCAGGCGTTGGGAAAGCGCTGATGGAAGTTTTCCAGAATGACACCGAAGTGCTCTGGGGCTGTGACCGGGTCTGAAAGCACAAACGTCCCGCCCCATTTACGCATGTAGGCCAGGTAACCGATGCCGGGTACGTCGAAATACTGCATGCCCGGCTGCAATGTAGAAAATGACTGGGAGTGGGTTCCGTATTTTTTCAGATAACCGACGCGCTCCGGAAAGGTAAAGGTGCCTGCGTCCAGTGACTGGATGCTGTCGAGAGAAAGAATCTGGTCTGACATGGTGTTACTCCCCCGATTGACTATGCCTGTTTCTGACCCAGAATCGACCAGTAACAGTTCATGTTCAGCAGTTTGAAGTGCTTCTTCTCGGTAACCTGCAGGCCCAGGCGTTGCATGTGCTCGGGGTAGTTGTAGATTTTATGGAAAGCGTTATTGGCGAACAGCCAGAAGATGAAAACCGCCATGTACCAATACATTTTCTTGAACAGTCTCGCGATAATGTTGCCTGTGGGGTAACAGAAGTCGCCTACCACAACCTTGGCGTCGGCTTTTCCCAGGCGGATCAGGTGCTCCAGAACCCGAACCATCATGTCCTCGTCGAACACGTTGAGGAAAAAGTTGGCCACCACCATGTCGTATTGCTCGAATTCCTCCACGTTCATGATGTCGCTGTGGATGCGGCGGATGTTCAGGTCTGGAGCCTCTTTTCCCTGGGCCTCGCCGAACTTCCGCAACATGGTTTCGGACAGGTCCACCACTGTGACATCGGCACCCAGTTCTGCTGCACGAATGGCATCACGACCATGGCCAACGCCGGCAAACAGGATACGCGCGCCAGGTTTTACCGTTTCTACATCGAGCATGGCGGTCTTGCAGCGATGGATATTCCTGCCGCTATAAAGGTTGCTCAGAAAATCGTAAACCGGACCAATGTATTTGTATTTATCGTGCATGGAGACTTCTGCCTGTCCATATCCATTGGAGGCTTCCATCGTTGTTGTAATGGTTGTTTCACCGTATGGTGAATTCGATGGAAGCGTCTGATGGATTTGAGCTTAGAGAAGCCGATGGGGGAATTATGTGCAGCAATGCGCATTTCCGGATACATAAAGTAACGAACAGCAACACTTTGCAAACCAGGTCAACATTCTGAATCCGAGTGTCGGACAATGGAATGTCGATTTAAGCGGCTATCAGAATGCCACAGCGTGCGCAGGCACGTGGCCGAGGGTTTTCTCGATGACATCGGCGGGCCGGGCGGGGCCGTAGAAGAAGCCCTGAACCTGGTGGCAGCCAAGGCTTTTGAGGTAGGCCAGTTGTTCGTCAGTTTCAACGCCTTCAGCGATGATTTCCAGCTTCAGGCCATGAGCCATGGCAACGATGGCATTTACGATACAGGCACCGTCCTCGCCACTGCGAATGGCCTTCACGAAAGACTGGTCGACCTTCAGGGTATGGATGGGTAGCCGATGGAGGTAATTCAGAGATGAGTAGCCAGTGCCAAAATCATCAATGGCAATCCTGACCCCTAACGCTGCCAATTCACGGAGTTTTTGGCTGATCTGCTCAAGATCGTTCATGATCACGTTCTCGGTGATCTCGATTTCCAGATTTTCCGGAGGGAACCCATGGGCGTGGATCTGCTCCATCAGGGTCTCTACAAAACGCGGATGTTCCACCTGAACCGGTGACAGGTTGACGGCCAGCCGCAGATCCTCGTGACCATTGCGTATCCATTGGCCGACATCACGGCAGGCACGGTCCAGCACGCATTCGCTGAGCTTGGCAATCAGTTTGGTTTCTTCCGCGAGGGGCAGGAAGTCGCGGGGGTACAGCAAACCCCGTTCAGGGTGCTGCCAGCGAACAAGCGCCTCCAGGCCCACTATCCGGTTGCTGGTGGAGCAGACCTGGGGTTGGTAGAACACCCGTAGCTCATCCCTCTCCAGTGCCAGTCGCAGATCCCGTTCCAGGTTCAGACGGTTGGCAGTGTCGATGCTCATGCTCTCGGAGTAGAAGCGATATCCGTCCTTGCCACGGGCTTTGACATGGTACATGGCAATATCCGCGTTCTGGATCAGATTATCCATCGACTCGCCGGCTTCGGGATAAATGGCAATCCCGATACTGACACCGACAAATACTTCGTGATCCCCCAGCTGAAATGGCGCGCGCAGGGTCTTGATCAGCTTCTTGGAAATCTGCCTCGCGTCCTCATGGCTGTGGATTGAGGGTAGCAGCAGGGTAAATTCGTCACCGCCAAAGCGTGACAGGGTGTCGCCCTTGCGCAGGCAACGTTCCAGCCTCTGGGTGACCGCCTGCAGCAAACGATCGCCCATGGCATGGCCAAGGGTGTCGTTGATGACCTTGAAACGGTCCAGGTCGAGAAACATAACCGCCAGTTTCTGTTCACTGCGGCGGGCGTGGGTAATGGCCAGGTCGAGCCGATCTTTGAACAGGGCGCGGTTAGGTAGTCGTGTCAGTAAATCGTGGTAGGCCTGGAAGTTGATAAAGGCTTCCGCTTCCTTGCGCTCGGTAACGTCGCGGGCCGTGCCGTAATAACGAGCTTCCCGGCTGGCATGCCTGCCGTCTTCGTCGTTGGCGTGGGGCCAGGTTTCCGGATCGATAGGAAATGCCGTGATTTCAAAATGTCGGGTTGCCTTGCGGCTGCCCCGGGTTTTCAGCCGTACTTCCAGGGTGCGGGGGTTATCCGCGGAAATATTCGGGCCATTGAGGGCATAAGTGCCTTTGGCAATGTCCCGGTCGTCCAGTATGTGACGAAAATGCCGGCCAAAAAGTTCAGCGGGCTGATAGCCCAGCAGGCTTTCGATTTTGCTGTTCACAAAGCAGAAATGGCCGTCGCTATCGAGCATGAAAACGATATCGGGGGAGCTGTTGACGATGTAACGATGCAGTTCTTCCGACTTCTCCAGGCGCATGCGTATGTGCTCGTGGGCGCGAATCAGAGAGCGTTTGCCGAGCACGCTGTTTACAGTTGCGAGCAGTTCTTCCGGGTCGAAAGGCTTGCGGATATAGTCCAGTGCACCTCTGCGAAGGGCCCGGCTGACAGAGTTGAATGAGCTTTCCCCGCTGACGACGATAACACCACATTCCGGCTGTTCTGATGAAAGCCGTTCCATGACGTCGAATCCGTCCACATCGGGCATGCGCAGATCCAGCATCGCCAGATCAAAGAGTTCAGTTTCGATAACTCGGAGCGCCATACGGCCACCTTCCGCCTGGGTGACATCGTACCCTTTGCCTTTGAGCAGGGATGCCAGGCCGGATAGCAGTCTCGGGTCGTCATCGACGACAAGAATCCGTGCCTTTGCGCCGTTGCAGGAGGTCCACTCGGTGCTCGAAGGTTTCATTGTTTACGCCCGTCGCTTTTCGTCATTAATCATCGTTTTTGTTATTTGCCGCCGAAGGAAACAGTATTCGGAATGCTGTTCCTCCAGTTCCTGTGCGGCAATTAATGATGCCCTCCATGTCATCAATGAGTTGTTTTACCACGCTCAGGCCCAGGCCGCTGTGGCCCTTGCCTTTGGTGGATCTTACCGGAGAAAACAGATTCTTGCGGATGTCGGCAGGAATCCCTGTGCCGGTATCTGTTATTTCCAGTTCAATCCAGGTTTTCCCGTTCTGCCAGACCGGAGCCAGCGTGTGGATAGAAACGTTGCCACCGTCAGGCAGGCTTTCGGCCGCGTTGCGGGCCAGGTTGATAACCACCTGTCGGATCACTGCGCGCGGAACCGAGACTTCGGTCGGTTCTTCGCAAAGATCCAGTGTCAGTGTTTTTTCGTCACCGCTGAAAAGGCTGTCTTCCAGAAGGTCTCTTAATGTTCGCAGTTCATCATTAAGGTTGCAGCCCCCTGGCGATTCTGACGAGTCATAGCCTGGCGTGCGGCTGATCTGCAACAGGAGATCTCCCGCCCGGTCGAGTTCCTCCCGAATAACATCCAGCTCTTCCTGAACTTCGTCGTCATCGAGACGATTTCTGAGCTGATAGATATACTGCCGGATGATGGTCAGCGGATTGCTTACCTCATGAACCTGACGCCGGATAGCATCGTGGGCCAGTTCGGCGTCCATGTCTGCCTGGCTGTCACCACTGTCAGCCAGCATGATAGCAATCGCTTGCGACAGTTTCTCGCTGAACAGCTGTCCCAGCTCTTCGGCCTGCCCGGAATTGTCGTTATCGGTGCCTATCGCAAATACCCCGGCGCACTGCTCGTCACCCTTGACCGGAATGGCGACCAGAGAAGGGGTCTTCAGAAGAGACAGTAATTGCCGGTCCAGCACCGTCGGCGGACGGTCGCCCAGGCAAAGGGCGACACCACTGTTGAAAGCTGCAGTCAGGACGCTGGTGGCTGGCCCGCTGGCAACTGTCAGATCGGGGGTTTCGCCATTGCTGGCGGACAGAAGGGTCAAACCATCACCGGCGTGGCCGAAGTACAGAGCTGGCAGGCCGGTAATCAGCGTCAGGCTATTGACGGTTGCTGCCAGATACTCCTGGGCGCTGCCGCGTATCGGAGACAGGTCCAGCGCCTGGTTGGCCATGGCCTGCTTCAGTATCGTCTGCTTGAGTTTATGGTTGGAGTGGCTGGCGTCGTATTCATCGGACAAAGGTATACCCAGGGATTCAGCCACCCCACTGACTTCCTGATCAATCCGCCGGTTGATTTCCCGCGTCAGTTCTTCGTTCAGTCCGAATATGGTGCCGGCAGCGGCAATACCTGCAGCATCAGACAGCGCCAACCTTGTGGCAAGGCTGATCAGTTTGACCAGATGACCGGCATCGCGAATTTCCGTTGGCATGGCCTGCTGATAACGCATGGCGTCAGCGGCCATGGGGCCCAGCCCCCAGGAACTGACCAGCTCCGCTGCGATGTCGGCCTGATGGTCAAAATAATACTGCTGGGTATCTCCTGGCGGCGTCTTCAGGGCAATCAGTTCACCGACGTTGTGAAGCATGCCCAGCATGAAAGCCTGGTCCGGTTCGGGGTAGCGGGTCAGCGTTGCCAGTGCGCGGGCAGTCAGGGCTGTTGTGAGGGAGTGTCGCCAGAAATCTCTGAGTTGCTGCCATTGGTCTGCCCCCAGTTCATAAAGAATCTGTCTCAGGGCAGCGGTCAGTACCAGCGTGTGAAAACGTCGGGTTCCGAGCCTTAAAAGTGCCTGGTCTATGGAGCGGATTTCGGCGACGGGGCCGTACAGTGCAGAATTGGCGAGCGCCAGCACCCGTGAAACCAGCGCTGTATCGGCAGAAACAATGTCACTGATCCTGCGGTAACTCTCATCCTGATGACAGGCTTCCAGCGCCCTGAGGGTGACCTCGGGGAGACTTGGTAATTGTATGTCAGGGGCAATCTGCATAAGCCTGCCTGTGTGCAATACCTGATGAGTCTTTAGTTTCTGACGATTTGTTCATAAAAAAACATTGAACCCGAGCTTAGACAATAAGCTGTGTTTATTAAACACTTATTGTTCCTTTTTTAGGCAGAGTATTACCCGCCCTTCGATGTGTGTAAACTTTTTACACATAAAATGTAGCAGATTCGTGCATTTTGTTGTCAGCTGAATAGCACGTTTTTGGCTACAGTCAGGGCGCTGTCCGGGTTACAATTTGATTCAGCGCACAAATTTACCCGAAATTGTGCCAGTCAATGGATCAGACGGCGCCAAATAAGAACTCATGACGGAATCCCTTGCAAATAAGCAACATCAGAGCCAACCCAGAACGCTGGCGATTACCGGTGGCAAGGGAGGTGTGGGTAAAACATCCGTTGCACTGAACCTTTCCCTCACCCTCGCACGTGAGGGCCACAAGGTTCTGTTGCTGGACGGTGATACCGACCTGGCCAATGTCAGCATTATGCTGGGACGCTATCCGACGCGAACCCTCGCCAATGTGATGGCAGGGGAGTGCGGTCTTCGCGATGTCATTATGAAAGCGGAGTGGGGGCTTCATATTATCCCCGGTGCGTCTGGTGTGGAGCAGTGTGTAGAGATGGCAGCGGAGGAAAGCCTGCGTGTGCTCAAGGCGCTCTCCAGGCTGGAAAAGGATTACAATTACGTCATCATCGATACGGCGTCAGGGTTACAGAAAACCGGAATGCACATGATTGCGGCAGCGGAACTGGCCTGTGTCGTGGTTACGCCCGATCCGGCTTCGCTGACGGATGCCTTTTCGCTGATCAAGTTGCTGATTCGCCGTGGTTACCGCAGGACACCCAGTGTGTTGGTCAATATGGCTCAGGGGGCCAGTCAGGCGAGGTCTGTCTTTCAACGCCTGGAATCGGCCGCCCAACGACACCTTGGGGTGCATCTGCATTACCTGGGGGCTATCTGGCGTGACGAAACGCTGCGCCAGTCTGTACTGAATCAGCGCCCGGTTGCGCTGATGCCCTCGTCGGACCCGTCCTGTCGTCAGTTCCGTTCCCTGTCCGACATGCTGAATGTGCGATTACGCCAGCTTCCGCCGCGAAAGGCTGGAATTGCGGCGTACTGGCACCGGGTGTCCTCGACGCCAGCGAAGTCTGCCCCCGTCCCCACGAAAAGTGAGCCAAGACAGCCACCAGACCCAACAGCGGAATGTAAGCGGCTGATTGCTGATATCGGAAAAGTTCTGACCGACAGCAACGACACTCCCTTGCTGCGTTATGAAGCGTTTAACGGTCTATTTGCACTGTTGGGGCGCACCATGGATGCAGACACGATTGAGATCATCCAGACGGGCCTGGCCTCTCTTGACTGGGAGCGGTTGAGCAAGGAACAGCGAGCGCATCTGGCCACTCACCTTCACCACATAGCCAGCCAGGTTGACCCGGGCGCAGATCAGAACGATGCGGATGAGCATGGTTCAGGCCGGCACAGCGGAAAGCGGGAAACGCCCCAAAGGCAACGTGAACCCTACTATGATCGCATCAGTTTTGGCGACCAGAGCAGGCTGGTGAGAGCGCTCAGGGAGCAGCCCTCCGACATTTCCCTGGACCAGCTTTTGCGGTCCCTGGCAGACACGGACAGGAACGGTTCCTGACTGGTTTTCCGATCGAATTTTTTCTCGGAATTCACCTTATTTTATCGTCATTTTATTTACGTTTTTTGTAGCGTAAGTTTGCAGTGTGTCACCGCACTGTAATGCCGTCTGTGCAAATATTGACCTTATTTCCCGAATCGTGGCCCGCAAAATGCAGTGGTCAGGAAACCGTTATTTTAAACCTGAAATCAACTGCACTTAGTGGCAGCACAGTGACGACGACAAGGAATTTACGCCATGGAAAAACAGCACCTACAAACCGGCGCGCCAGCGTCTGATGTTCTGGAACAGCTTCGCGGCAAACACGTTCTTATCACCGGCACTACCGGTTTTCTCGGTAAAGTAGTGCTGGAAAAGCTGATCCGTACGGTGCCGGATATCGGCGGCATACACCTGCTAATTCGGGGCAACAAACGTTACCCGGGTGCCCGAGAGCGTTTTGACAACGAGATTGCCAGTTCGTCGGTATTCGAGCGTCTCCGGCATGATGATAATGAAGCCTTTGAAAATTTTCTTGAGCAGCGCGTGCATTGTATTACTGGTGAGGTCACGGAGCCCCGTTTTGGCCTGACACCGGACCGCTTCCAGGGACTTGCCGGCCAGGTGGACGCATTTATCAATTCCGCGGCCAGCGTTAATTTCCGCGAAGAGCTCGACAAGGCTCTGAAAATTAACACGCTGTGTCTGGAAAATGTGGCCGCCCTGGCGCGACTCAACAGCAAAATGGCGGTTATCCAGGTATCCACCTGCTACGTTAATGGCAAGAACTCCGGGCAGGTTACCGAGTCTGTTATCAAACCCGCTGGCGAGACCATTCCCCGCAGCACGGATGGTTACTATGAAATTGACGAGCTTGTACATCTGCTGCAAGACAAGATTGCGGATGTTCGCGCCCGTTATTCCGGCAAAATGCTGGAGAAGAAGCTGGTAGACCTGGGTATTCGCGAAGCGAATATTTACGGCTGGAGTGATACCTATACCTTCACCAAGTGGCTCGGTGAGCAATTATTGATGAAGGCGCTGTCAGGCAGGTCGCTGACCATCGTACGACCATCCATTATCGAAAGCGCTCTGGAAGAACCGTCGCCCGGCTGGATTGAGGGCGTAAAAGTTGCCGACGCCATTATTCTGGCCTATGCCCGCGGAAAGGTGTCTCTTTTCCCCGGCAAACGCAGTGGCATCATTGATGTGATTCCAGTGGATCTGGTTGCCAGCAGCATCATTCTGTCCCTGGCTGAAGCGGTTTTCGAGCCGGCTCAGCGAAGGATTTACCAGTGTTGCAGCGGCAGTTCCAACCCGATTTCACTGGGCAGCTTTATTGACCACCTGATGGCTGAGGCGAAGTCCAACTTCGCTGATTATGACCAGCTGTTCTATCGCCAGCCCACCAGGCCCTTTATTGCCGTAAACCGCAAGCTGTTCGATGTTGTTGTGGGTGGTATGCGGTTGCCCCTGTCTATTGCAGGAAAGGCCATGAGGCTGGCAGGTCAGAACAGGGAACTGAAAGTGTTGAGGAACCTCGATACCACCCGTTCGTTGGCAACAATTTTCGGGTTCTATACAGCACCGGACTACATTTTCCGCAATGACGGCCTGCTGGCGTTGGCTTCCCGGATGGGTGAGCTGGATCGGGTGCTGTTCCCGGTGGATGCACGCCAGATAGACTGGCAGCTTTACCTTCGCAAGATTCACCTTGGCGGCCTTAACCGCTACGCCCTCAATGAGCGCAAGCTGTATAGCCTTCGCGCTGCGCAGCCCCGAAAGAAGGCTGCTTAAAACCTGCAAAATGTCGGATCCCTGCCTCCCGGGGGTCCGCTTTTCACTTGTTGTTTCTGCCGTTGGGTCTATCCTTTATGGCAGGCTCCAAATACCAGCGTCATCCCGTGTGAAGTCGTCATCTTGGCTAAAAGTGCTGGCACATTAGGACGTTAGTCTAATTCATTGTTCACTGGCACGCATGTTGAACTATGGGTATCTGTCTTCAGGGCTTTTTTGCCCGCGCTCTAAATTACAAAACCGATAATGACAACAGACTCTGACTAAAGGGGGAGCACAATGACTCATCAAGAGGTTTATCCGGTAAGCCCGGACGTGGCCAAACGGGCCCTGCTGAACCGGGACCAATACGAGAAGATGTACCAGCAGTCGGTGGACGATCCGGAGACATTCTGGGGCGAACACGGCAAACGCCTTGACTGGATCAAACCCTTCTCCAAGGTCAAGAACACCACTTACGATTACGATAATCTCTCTATCAAGTGGTTTGAAGACGGCCAGCTGAACGCTGCCGCCAACTGCCTCGACCGTCACCTGGAAAAACGTGGCGACCAGACGGCGATTATTTTCGAAGGTGACGACCCCGCCGATTCCCGTAACGTGACCTATCGCGAACTGTACGAAGAAACCTGCAAGTTCGCCAACGTCCTGAAAGATCAGGGCGTGAAAAAAGGTGATGTGGTCACTATCTACATGCCTATGATCGTTGAAACCGGTGTGGCCATGCTGGCCTGTGCCCGCATCGGTGCTATCCATTCCGTTGTGTTCGGTGGCTTCTCTCCGGAAGCACTCGGTGCCCGTATTGCCAATGGCAAGTCCCGCTTTGTGGTAACCGCAGATGAAGGCGTACGTGGCGGCCGCAAGATCCCGCTGAAGAAAAACGTGGATGCGGCACTGAACAATGAAGCCGGCGCCAACGTCGACAAGGTCATCGTCGTCAAGCGCACAGGCGGCGATGTGTCCTGGAAAGACGGCCGCGACCAGAGCTATGAAGAACTGATGAAGGGCGCTTCCACGGACTGCCCGGCAGAGCCGATGAACGCAGAAGATCCGTTGTTCATGCTCTATACCTCCGGTTCTACCGGCGCCCCAAAAGGCGTGCTGCACACCACCGGTGGTTACATGGTTTATACCTCCATGACCCACGAGTACGTGTTCGATTATCACGATGGTGACGTGTACTGGTGTACAGCGGACTTTGGCTGGGTTACCGGCCACAGCTATATTCTCTATGGCCCGCTGGCCAACGGCGCTGTAACCGTACTGTTCGAGGGTGTGCCCAACTACCCGGATACCTCACGGATGGGGCAGGTGGTCGATAAGCACAAGGTCAATATCCTTTACACCGCCCCCACCGCTATCCGTGCCCTGATGGCGGAAGGCGAATCCTGCATGAACGGTACTACCCGCGAAAGTCTGCGCCTGCTGGGCTCTGTAGGCGAGCCTATCAATCCGGAAGCCTGGGAGTGGTATCACCGCGTTATTGGTAACAGCAAGTGCCCGATCGTGGATACCTGGTGGCAGACCGAGACCGGTGGCATCCTGATTTCGCCGCTGCCTGGCGCCATTGACCTGAAACCAGGTTCGGCCACAGTGCCCTTCTTCGGCGTTAAACCGGCGTTGGTGGACAATGATGGCAATATCCTGGAAGGCAAGAGCGAGGGTAATCTGGTTATCCTGGACAGCTGGCCGGGCCAGATGCGTACCATTTTCGGGGATCATGAGCGCTTCAAGCAGACCTATTTCAGCACTTACAAAGGCATGTACTTTACCGGTGACGGTGCCCGCCGTGATGAAGACGGCTATTACTGGATTACCGGCCGTGTGGACGACGTATTGAACGTGTCTGGCCACCGCCTGGGTACCGCCGAGGTGGAAAGTGCCCTGGTAGCGCACGACAAAGTTGCGGAAGCAGCTGTGGTAGGCTACCCCCACGAGATCAAGGGGCAAGGCATCTATGTCTATGTAACCCTGGTTCACGGTGAGGATCCGTCGGACGAGTTGAAGAAGGAGCTGGTCCAGTGGGTTCGTAAAGAAATTGGCCCCATTGCCTCTCCGGATGTGATCCAATGGGCGCCCGGGTTGCCGAAGACGCGCTCTGGCAAGATTATGCGCCGGATTTTGCGTAAGATTGCATCAAACGAGCACGACCAGCTGGGTGATACCTCCACTCTCGCGGATCCGGGTGTGGTGGACGATCTCATCAGCGGTCGCGCGGATAACTGAGGCCTTTCTGTGGTCAGGCCGTTTACCTGTGAGGAAACTGTTGAATGACACAAACCATTATCGTCGCCGATGATCACCCGCTGTTTCGCGCAGCTCTGAAACAGGCGGTCAGTCAGGCGGTACCTGATGCGAAAACAGTGGAAGTGGACAGCATCAAGGCGCTGCAGGCGGCGGTAGAGTCGCACCCGGATGCGGATCTGGTACTGCTGGATCTGAACATGCCGGGTGCCCACGGTTTCTCCGGGCTCGTGTTCATGCGCGGGCAGTATCCGGGGTTGCCGGTGGTAGTGGTGTCAGGATCGGAAGAAATGCAGGTGATGCGCCGCTCGATCGACTATGGGGCGTCGGGCTTCATTCCGAAGTCAGCGCCTCTGCCGACCATCACCGAAGCCATTCAGGCCGTCCTGGAAGGGGATGTCTGGTTGCCGGAAGGTGTGGCGGACAAGATTGAGCGAATGCATTCGGATATGACGGATTTTTCCGAAAAGCTGGCGTCACTCACCCCGCAGCAGTTTCGGGTGCTGGGTATGCTGGCCGAAGGCCTCCTGAATAAGCAGATCGCCTACGATCTTGACGTGTCGGAGGCCACCATCAAGGCGCACATCACCGCGGTTTTCCGCAAGCTTGGGGTTCGCAACCGGACCCAGGCAGTGATTGCTATCCAGCAGATGGAAATTGATCCCTCGGATACGTCGTTGTCTGGTAGTTGAATAGCCTGAAAGATTCTTGGAAGGAGTGGGCCAGCCAGCAATACAATTACTTACTGGCGTACCCCAACTTCTTATCCACCAGGTTAAATAGCTCATCCCCCCGGTGCCACCGGTCCAGATTTTCCAGGAACTGATCCGTCAGTGCCCGCTTCCAGCCGATAAAGTCCCCGGACATGTGGGCTGTCATTATTACATTCTCCATGTCCCACAGTGGGTGGTTTTCCGGCAACGGCTCTTCCTCGAAGACATCAAGAGCAGCGCCCGCGATATCGCCATTATTCAGGGCGGCAATCAGGTCATCGGTCTTGACCACTGGCCCGCGGCCGATGTTGATCAGGCGCGCGGATTTGCGCATGGCCTTGAAGGCTTTTTCGTCAAACAGGCCCTCGGTTTGCGGTGTGAGGGGGGCGGCGATAACTACAAAGTCCGCCAATCCCAGTTGCTCGGTCAGATCGTCATTGCCATGTACTGCAATAAAGTCCGGGTCATCGTGGCGTGGTTTGCGGGCAATGCCGTGAGGCTTGAGGCCGGCGCCCTTGCACAGCCTGGCGATCTGGCCACCAATAGAGCCGGCGCCAACAATCAGCACCTGCTTGCCTTCGGCCCGTTCTGTGTCCCGGTGTTTCCACTCGTGCGCAATCTGCAGTCGCAACGAGCGCGGAAAATCCTTGGCAAACATCAGAATTGTACAGAGCACGTATTCGGCAATGGTGCGGTCGAAGATTCCCCTGGCGTTGGTTACCGTCACATTACCTTCAATGAGGTCCGGGAACATAAGTGCATCGACGCCGGCACTGGTCGCGTGAATCCACTCCAGCCTGTCGGCCGATGGCCAGGCAGCGGCAAGAGCTTCGGTGCGGAAGTCGGTTACCATCATTACGTTGGTGCCCGGCAGGGTATCTCGCAGGGTGGGTTCATCAGAGGCAAAGCGAACCTCTGCCCGCGCGCGCAACGCATCCATGCCTGGGGGTTCTTTTTCTCCGGGTGCTGTCAGAACGGTTACAACCGGCTTGCTGTGTTGGGTCATCTGTCCTCCGCCAATGCAGTTTGTCCGCGTCCGGTCGCGGGAATCGACAGTCCGGATGTCAGAATGACAGTCTGGTATCTGAGCGTTAACCGGTCAACCTGAGCCATTATAGGATAAAGGTCGTAGAGCCTGTCATGGCCGGGATTGCACGGTTTCAGTCCAGCCTTTGAATCTTTCTGTTTTAGGTCTTGTACGCCCCCTGTTTACTGACTAACCTGCAGGGGTAGCTACTATTTTGCCCCGTCCCCAGGAGGTGTTTATGGCAGAAGCCGCCAATAAAGAAACCGGCCAGACCAAACCGCGTAAAGTGAAATACCGGAAGAACAAGGCCAGTTGGAACCCGGCAATGCAGGCAGTTCCAGTGCCGGGTATTCGTCGCATGGTGAATATGGCGGCCACCATGAAGGATGTTATTCATCTGTCCATTGGTCAGCCGGATTTGCCAACACCCAAGCATGTGATTGATGCCTACATTGATGCGCTCAATGCCGGGCAGACGGGCTACACCATGGATGCGGGCCTGCCGGAGTTGCTGGTGGCGTTGCGGGATTATTACGGAGCGCGCTACGACCGCAAGCTGACGCGGGACAACATCCTGATTACCAGCGGCGCCACTGAGGCGATGTACCTGGCAATTTCGGCGACGTCTGCACCGGGCCGACAGTTTATTGTGACTGACCCGTCTTTCCTGCTATACGCACCTCTGATCCGCATGAACGGGGGCGAGGTCAAATTTGTGCCCACCCGGGCAGAAAACGATCATCAGCTGGACCCGGACGAAGTGATCCGCGCCATGGGCCCGCGGACCTTCGCGCTGATCCTGAACAACCCCAATAATCCGACAGGGGCGGTGTATCCACGCAGTACGGTCGAGACCATTCTTGAGGAGTGCGCCTACCGGGGTATCCAGGTCTACGCGGATGAGGTTTATGATCACCTGATTTTCGACGATGACGACTTCGCCAGCGTGCTGAACTGCTCGATGGACCTGGATAACATCATGTGCATCAGCAGCTTCTCCAAGACCTACAGCATGGCCGGTTTACGGGTAGGCTGGGTGATCGCCAGCCAGGCAGCGATCAAGTCGCTTCGCCGTTTTCACATGTTCACCACCTCTGTGGCCAACACGCCCTCCCAGTTCGCGGGTGTCGCAGCGCTGACCGGTGATCAGCAGTGTGTGCGGGATATGGTGGACATCTACCGTGAACGCCGTGACAAGGTAGTGGAGCTGATCGACCAGACTCCCTACCTGACCGGATATAAGCCCGGTGGTGCTTTCTTTGCCTTCCCGGATCTCCCGCGCCACGTGGATGGTTCCGACCTGGCGCTGCGGATGCTCAAGGAGACGGGTGTGTGTATGGTGCCGGGTGATGCCTTCGGTGAAGAGTGTACCAATGCTGTGCGTATCAGTTTCTCGACGACCTGTGAGAAACTGGAAGAGGCGTTCGACAGGGTCATCCCCTGGATGGCCAAGCAGCAGTTCTGACGACCATGTCAGCCCTGGACTCGGTACTTGTACAATGCCCCTACTGCTGGGAGACGCTGGAAATAAGCGTCGACCCCTCAGTGGAGGAGCAAGAGTATGTGGAGGATTGCCAGGTATGCTGCCAGCCCATTGTCGTGCATGTGGTCCTGGACGAGAACCTGACTCCTACGGTGGATGTCCGGGCCGAAAACGAATAAGGCGAGAACGAATAAGGAGTCTGCCTTGATGTCCACGATACCGTTCCGTCTGTCCTCAATGTTTGTCCTCTTTTCCCTGATGTTGCTGGGGGGCTGTGCCAGCATGTCTCCCTATTCCATCTCCGAAGCAACACTGGAGCGACACCTACAGGACACCGTCAGCGAATTTGATCGCCAGCAGTTGCAGAGCGGTTCACCTCTGAGCCTCAGCCTGAGCAATGCGGATATCACCCTGGGGCCGGATGGCCGGGACGTGGCGGTGATAGATCTGCGGGGGCAGGTGTCCCTTAATGCGCTGATGGCAAAGCTACCGGTGGATCTGGCCCTGAAAGTGGAAGGGGCGCCGGTGTATGATAGTGAGGAGAAGGCGATCTATATCCGCCGCCTGCAGTTGCTTGAGAGCAGTATTGATTCGCCGTTTTTCAAAGGGGACCTCAAGCCGGTAACGGACACTGTGATGCGAGCCGTCGCCCAGATGCTGGAGACCATGCCGGTGTACCGGCTGGATGAAACGGATTTCACCCAGCGAATGTTCGGAATGGTGCCCATGGGCATTCGTGTAGCGCCCGGACGGCTCGAATTTGTTATGGCTGAATAGGGCCTAGTTCAGGCGCTCGCGAATGGCCTTGCCAATTTCCTGGGTGCCTCGTCTGGCACCGGCATTCTCTGCCAGGTCCGCAGCGACTGCGTCGAATAGCTCCCTTCCTGCAGTGGCTAATGCTGGTTCGCTCCGTCCCAGCCATTCAAGCATGCGTGCCGTGGTGAAAAGCATGGCTGTCGGGTCGGCCAGGCCCTGCCCGGCAATGTCCGGGGCGCTGCCGTGGGTTGGTTCGAACATGGACGGCATGTTCGGATCGTCCGGGTTCAGGTTGCAGGAGGGCGCCACGCCCATACCGCCGGACAAAACGGCTGCCAGATCGGTGAGGATATCGCCCTGGAGATTGCTGGCAACGACTACATCAAAGGCCCAGGGAGCCTGAACAAACTTCATGCAGGCCGCATCCACCAATTCATGGTGCGTTGCTACATCCGGATATTGCTTTGCCATTTCTTCGAAGGCTTCGGTGTACATATCTCCCCAGTAACGCAACGCATTGCGCTTGGTAACGATACATACCTGGCTTTCGCAGGTTTTGCCATCCAGCGTCTGAAAATGTCGGGTTCTGCCTTCTTCGGCACGGGCGGCGGCACGAAGCCGGGCCTGCTCAAATCCATACCGGATAATGCGGTCCGTCGCCCTGCGTGTGAACACTTCCATCTGGGTGGCCACTTCGTCCGGTGAACCCTTGCGGAGTCGGCCTCCCTGGCTCACGTATTCACCTTCGCTGTTTTCCCGTATCACCAGCATGTCGATATCTTTGGCGCGCTCGTCGGCCAGGTATTGACGGGCGCCGGGAAGCAGTCTTGCAGGGCGTTCGCAGACCCACTGGTCAAATCCCTTACGCATGTCCAGCAATGGTGCCAACGAGATGCTGTCTGGCAACAGGTAGCGGTCAGGGTCGTCGACAGGGCCGGGATCGCCTAGCGCACCCAGAAGAATGGCATCGTATTTTTTCAACTGGTCCAGGGCATCCGCCGGCATGGATTCCCTATTTTCCTCATGCCATGCATGTGATGGCCAGGGGAAGCGGGTCCACTCCAGGGGAAGATTGTGACGAGATCTCAGTGCTTCCAGGCAGTGCACTGCCTCGGCAACCACTTCAGGGCCGATTCCGTCACCCGGGGTGACGGCAATACGGATTTTCTGGGCCATTCCGGATACTCCTTAGGGTCGTTTTGTATGTATCGAGAGTTGTGTGCTTCAGTGTAGTCATGTGACACAAGGAATCCACACGATTTAACATTACTTGGTTTTACCAGCAATGGTGGAATGGCTATAGTTCAATTTATCGCTTTCAGATGTCGGATTCTGTTTGCTCAGTTGTTACGTCGTTCAGGAGTTTGAGTGAATAAGCCTATCGAATTGTTTGATGAGTCTCATTGTGAGCAATGCGCCTGCGGAGAAGGTCTCGATTTTACATTTACCTTCGCATTCCAACCGATCGTTGATATTACCAACGAAAGCGTCTACGCGTACGAAGCCCTGGTTCGTGGGCCGGAAGGTGAGGGGGCATACAGTGTTCTCTCCAAGGTAAACGAGAAAAATCGCTATTCCTTTGACCAGATATGCCGGGTAAAAGCCGTGAAGTTGGCCGCCCGTTTGGGTATGGAAACGATGCTCAGCATCAATTTCATGCCCAATGCGGTCTATAACCCCGAGTATTGCATCAGGACCACGCTCGCTGCTGCACAGACGTACAAATTTGATACCCGAAAAATTATATTCGAACTGATTGAAACTGAAGATCTGGATTCGCTGGATCATCTTGTGGATATCATCAGCTCCTACAAGGAAATGGGGTTCCATACAGCCCTGGATGACTTTGGTGCCGGCTATTCGCGCTACAACATCCTGATCGCCAGCCCGCCCAATCTGCTGAAGCTTGATATGGCGCTGGTGCGGGATGTTCATAAAGAGCCAAACAAGCAGGCAGTCGTTGCTGGTATCATCACAATGATGAAACAGCTCGGAGGACACATCGTGGCTGAAGGCGTTGAGGAAAAAGAGGAGTACTTCTGGCTGCGGTCACAGGGTATTACGCTTTTTCAGGGCTATCTCTTTGCCAAGCCGGGGTTTGAGTCCCTGCCGGAGCCTTACTTTCCCTGTTAAAAAAGCGTTTGAGGATACATCTTGTTCTATCGCCTGATTACCGTCGTTGGTGGCCTGCTTTTTGTCATCATCCTTTTCGCCCTGATCTGGTTCTTCTGCAAACAGTTCCTGCTGCGCCATGGCGTAAAGGAACAGGTATCAGACCACGCTACGGTACTGGCCACCTGGACCTTTGCCGGTGTTAGCGTGGGTCTGGTATTCGCGGTTCTGGGCGCTTTCATCCTCGGCCCCTGGGCCTTTTACCGCACACTACGCGGGCATGATGTGCCGGTGTCCGACGCTGCTGCCATCTGGTGGGGTTTTGGTATTGTTTTGGCCTCACTGGGGATCACTGCTGCCGGTTTCCTCGGGTTCCTGAAGCTGGTCGGGGCCTATTAGTCACGCAATGCTGTTCAGCTGGTCCCGGAACCAGATCAGCGCGGGCTCCCGTTCATAGGCCTTGTGCCAGTATAAATGCACATCGATAGCCGGCAGATCTGCTGGTGCGGTGTGAATGTCGATGTCGGCTCGCTCGGCAATGATGCGGGCGTAGTTCTCCGGCATGGTCAATAGTAGGTCGGTTCCCTCCGTCACCCGACAGGCAGCGTAATAATGCTGGCACCTCAGCCGGATGTTTCGTTGCACTCCAAACCGCGACAATTCGAAGTCTTCAATACCCGGTCCTTCGGAGCGGGACGATACCAGCACGTGCTTCGCTTCCAGATATTTGTCCATGGTCAGACCTTTGCTTAACAGAGGATGCCCCTTTCTTGCCAGAACAACCAGTCGGTCCCGTCTTAACAGTTCATGGGCCGTCTGGTTGCTGACAGGCAACAGTACATCCACCGCGAAATCCAGCTTGCCGGCTGCCAGTAGGGTCTCCATATCTCTACGGGGCACTCTCTGGCTGATGATTTCAAGCTCCGGGTAGCTTTCCAGTCGGCCCATCAGTTTGGGCAAAAAAGTGGACTCCAGAATGTCTCGCAAAGCCAGCGAGTAGGTTTTGCGCTGATTGGCAGGGTCAAAGGCGTGGAACTGGTTCACGGCACTCTGTATCTGGGTCAGGCCGGGCCGCATGGACTCCAGAAAGCGTCGGGCCAGGGGCGTCGGCACCATCTGGTTACCCTGACGGCTGAACAGTGGGTCATCAAAATGCTCCCGCAACCGTGACAGAGAGTGGCTAACCGCAGGCTGGGTGAGGTGCAAAGCCCTGGCCGCGCGAGTCAGGCTGCCTTCCCGATAAATTGTGTCGAATACGTGCAGCAGGTTCAGATCCAGCCGATTGAGTGCCATGGGCGTCCCCGTTCGCGAATAAATAAATCTTATGATAAAGGATAAGAATAATTCAGTCGCGTAATAGTTGGGAGAAATCTAGACTGGTGCCATATCGGTCAAACCACGAGGACACGGCGATGGATTTCAATATTTCCGAGAAAGGCCAGGACTATCTCGAACGCGTCAAAACCTTCATGAAGGAAGAAATCTTCCCCATCG
This sequence comes from Marinobacter sp. ATCH36, assembly GCF_023555055.1. Taxonomy (GTDB): domain Bacteria; phylum Pseudomonadota; class Gammaproteobacteria; order Pseudomonadales; family Oleiphilaceae; genus Marinobacter. The sequence goes on along the minus strand of NZ_JAMJPL010000002.1, from coordinate 423,823 downwards.
AAGAGCAGTACCATAAAGACCTGATGGCACAGGAAAACCGCTGGGTGGTGCTGCCCATCATCAAGGAGCTGAAGGAAAAGGCCAAGGCCCGGGGGCTGTGGAACATGTTCTTCCCGGACGAGAAGAACGGCTGTGGACTGCTTAACTCTGACTATGCCCTGATTGCCGAAGAAACCGGTCGCAGCTTTATTGCCCCGGAAATCTTCAACTGCAACGCGCCGGACACCGGCAACATGGAAGTGCTGATCCATTACGGCTCCGAAGAACAGAAAGCCGAATGGCTGCCACGCCTGCAAAGCGGCGAGGTGCGCTCCGCGTTCTGCATGACAGAACCGGCCGTCGCGTCCTCGGATGCCACCAACATGGAAGCCACAGCCATCGTTGAAGGCGACGAAGTCGTCCTCAACGGCCGCAAGTGGTGGAGCACCGGTGTTGGTCACCCCGACTGTAAGGTTGCCATCTTCATGGGCCTGACCGATCCGGAAGCCCACAAACACCGCCGCCATTCCATGGTACTGGTGCCCCTGGACACGCCGGGCGTCAAAATCGAACGCATGCTGCCAGTATTCGGCGCCTACGATGAGCCCTACGGCCACGGCGTTGTTGCTTTCGAAAACGTACGCCTGCCCAAGAGCGCCTTCATCGCCGGCCCCGGCCGTGGCTTTGAAATCGCCCAGGGCCGCCTGGGCCCGGGCCGCGTCCACCACTGCATGCGCGCCATTGGCGCTGCGGAACGTACCCTGGAGCTGCTGATCAAACGCGCCACCAGCCGCGAAGCCTTCGGCCGTCCGATTGCCAAACTCGGCGGTAACCCGGACATCATCGCCAATGCCCGGATGAACATCGAACAGGCACGTCTGCTGACGCTGAAATGCGCGTGGGCGCTGGATACCAAGGGTATTGCCGGTGCGTTGCAGGAAGTCTCGATGATCAAGGCGGTGATTCCGAAGATGCTTCAGCAAATCGTGGATGATGCGATTCAGGTTCATGGTGGCGCCGGTGTCAGCGATGATGATTTCCCTTTGACCGAACTGTTCGCCTATGCTCGGGTTCTGCGTCTGGCCGATGGACCGGATGAGGTTCACCGTGCGATGGTGGCTCGTCTGGAACTGGCTAAATACCGGAACTGAAGCCTGGGTGCCTGGGATCTTTAGAGCGAGGCCTCTTGGTTTGGTGTCTGGAGCCAGCGGGAGGGTGTGTAAGAAACACGCTCCTTCGGCACATCCCTGTGACGCTTGGACTCCGCCATCCATGGCTCCGTACAGTTTCTGACACACCCTCCCGCCGGCTCCTGCTAACCACGGAGTCGGCCTGCGAGGGGAAGCAACGTAATACAAAGAGTTTCCTGTAAGAGTGGAGCGGCTAACTGAATTGTTCGGGAGCTGGTGCCGGGAGACCCTTCCAAAACCCTGCGGAGCCATGGATGGCGGAGCGGAGCGTACATGGATGTATTTACAGCGTGTTTTGGAAGGGTCTCCCGGCATCAGCTCTTGCACGGACTCACAAAAACTCAACGAACCAAGACAACGGTGAAAACACAGATGACACAGCGAGTATTTATAACCGGCGGGGCCAGTGGTCTGGGCCGGTCGATTGCGTTGAAGTATGCCAAACAGGGCGCGAAGGTCTGCATTGGTGACATTAATCCGGAGCAGGGCGTTGCCGTAGAGCGGGAGATCAACAACGCCGGGGGCGAGGGTTACTTCGTTGAGTGCGATGTACGCCGGCTGACGGACCTGGAAAAAATCTGCGAGGATCTTACCGGCAAATGGGGTGGGGTAGACGTTGTGGTGAACAACGCCGGCGTTGCCTCCGCAGGGTCTATTGAAGACACCACCATGGCCGACTGGGAATGGATCCTGGATATTAACGTGCTGGGTGTGGTCCGCGGTTGCAAGGCCTTTACCCCGCAGTTCAAGAAACAGGGCACAGGCGCGTTTGTGAATATCGCCTCCATGGCCGGGCTTATGCTTGCGCCGCTGATGGACAGCTACAATGTATCCAAGGCCGGTGTGATTGCGCTCTCGGAAACCCTGAGCCAGGAACTGAGAGACTCCGGTATACACGTCAGCTGCGTATGCCCGGCGTTTTTCCAGACCAACCTGACCAGCAGCATGCGGTCCGATATTCCCGGCATCCAGCAGAACGTCAACAAACTGATGAAGCGCTCCACCATCACCGCCGAAGATGTGGCCGACGACATTATCCGCGCGGTGGAGAAGGGTGATTTCTGGGTGCTGCCCCACGCCAAGGAACGCCGCATGTGGATGGTCAAGCGCCATGCACCCAAGGCATTTGACTGGCTGATGCATCAGGAGAGCAAGCGCTGGATGAAAAAAATGGGTGGCAAAGCTTAGTTGCCCCCTTGCTGACGTCTTTATAGTAGAGGAGAGCCGAATGACCCAGATCGACCAGGCTGTGGATATCCGCGAAGGCGAAGAGCTGGATGTCGCGGCTGTTGACCGATTCATGAAGCAGGCCATTCCGGACCTGGAAGGCGCGCCTGCGATCAGGCAGTACCCCGGTGGCGCTTCCAATCTGACCTACCAGGTGGATTACGGCAACCGCTCCTACGTGCTGCGCCGCCCACCGTTCGGTAAGATCGCCAAGTCCGCCCACGACATGCTTCGGGAAGCAAAGGTGATGCGGGCGCTCAAGCCCGAGTTTCCCTACGTTCCCAATATCGTTGCCATCTGCGACGACCACGACGTGTTGGGCTGTGATTTCTACGTGATGGAGCGCTTGAAGGGCATAATATTGCGCGAGGATTTCCCCAAGGATTTCGAGCTTAGCGAGGCGGATACCCGCAAGCTGTGCCTGAACGTGATCGACAAGCTGGTGGACCTGCACAATGTGGATGCCAAGGCCACAGGCCTGGACAAGCTGGGCAAGGGCGCCGGTTACGTACAGCGCCAGATCGGCGGATGGAGTGACCGTTTCCGCAAGGCCAGAACCGACGATGTGGGCGACTTTGAAACCGTCATGGGCTGGCTTAATGACAAGATGCCGGATGATATTGCCCAGGTGGTCATTCATAACGACTACCGCTTCGACAACGTAGTGCTGAACCCGGACAACCCGTTTGAGGTTGTGGGTGTACTGGACTGGGAAATGGCCACCATCGGCGACCCGCTGATGGACCTGGGAAACAGCCTGGCGTACTGGATCGAAGCCGACGATGAAGGCCCGTTCCAGATGCTGCGCCGGCAACCCACTCACCGCCCCGGCATGCTCACCCGCAAGGAAGTGGTCGCTTACTACGCCGAGAAGTCCGGCCTGAAAATCGACAACTTCGACTTCTATGAAATCTACGGTCTTTTCCGCCTGGCGGTGATTGTGCAGCAGATCTATTACCGCTATTACCACGGCCAGACCAAAGACAAGCGCTTTGCCGCCTTTGGCCATGCTGCCAACTACCTTGAGAAGCGCTGTGAGCGACTGATCGAAGCGAGTGAGCTGTAATGGCAACGATCTATCTGATTCGTCACGGGCAGGCCAGTTTTGGCAAGGAAAATTACGATCAACTGTCCACCCGTGGCTGGGAACAGGGGCGTGTTCTTGGCCGCTGGCTTGCGGGCAAGGTAACCCCCAGCGCGGTGTTTGGCGGCAATATGGAGCGCCACAGGGAAACCGTCGAAGCCCTGGCCAGTGGGTACGGTGACACTCTGCCAGACATGCAGGCAGTCGAGGGGTTCAACGAGTTTGACCATACCCAGGTTGTCGAACGCCTGCGACCGGAATGGGCCGACCGTGAGCGTATGGCGCGGGACCTGGCTTCGTTCCCGAAACCTGCGAGAGCATTCCAGCAGGTCTTCGAGGAAGCCATGGTCCGTTGGGTCAGTGGTGAGCATGATGACGAATACGCCGAGAGCTGGGGCGATTTCCGCGAACGGGTCACCACATCCCTGGAACAACTGATTGAATACGCAGATGGCGGCGATACTCTGGTCTCCACCTCGGGCGGTCCAATTGCCGTTATCGCCCAACACCTGCTGCAACTGAGTGATCGCAAGGCTCTGGAGATGAACTCGGTCATTGCAAATACCAGCGTGACCCGCATTCTGCATTCAGGGGCCCGACGCAGCCTTGCGGTGTTCAACAATTACAGTCATCTGGAAGCGGAAGACGCCTCCCTGGTGACCTTCCGATAACGAATTGAGGTGAAGAATGAGTAAGCAAGACCTGTTTGATCTGAGCGGAAAAGTGGCCCTGATTACCGGCGCCAGCCGTGGTATCGGCGAGAGCATCGCACGCACACTGGCCAATTATGGCGCCCACGTGATTGTCAGCAGCCGCAAAATCGATGGTTGCGAAGCCGTGGCCAGCAGCATCCGCGAAGACGGTGGCAGTGCCGAAGCCTATGCCTGCCACATCGGGGAAATGGACCAGATTGAAGACATCTGGCAGCACATCGAATCGAAGCACGGCAAGCTGGATGTGCTGGTGAACAACGCCGCAGCCAATCCCTATTTCGGCCCCATTGAAGACACTGACCTGGGCGCCTACCACAAGACCGTGGACGTGAATATTCGCGGCTACTTCTTCATGTGCGCCCGTGGCGCGCAGATCATGAAGAACAACGGTGGCGGTTCCATTATCAACGTGGCATCGGTTAATGGCGTGAACCCTGGCCACTTCCAGGGTATCTACTCGGTGACCAAGGCGGCGGTTATCTCCATGACCAAATCCTTTGCCATGGAACTGGGCCAACAGAAGGTGCGGGTGAATGCTCTGTTGCCGGGGCTGACCGATACCAAGTTTGCCAGTGCACTGACCAGCAACGAGGCTATCAAGAAGCAGGCTATGGCCCACATCCCCATGAAACGGGTAGCCGATCCCGACGAAATGGCGGGAACGGTTCTGTACCTGGCGTCCGGGGCTTCAAGCTATACCACAGGCACCTGCATCAACGTGGATGGTGGCTACCTGACCATCTGATGTCAGCTGTTCCGGCTTTCGGTATCCTCGCTAACGCAGGCGAGGGTATCGAAATCACCTGCCAGTTCTTCCGCGCGACCCAGCAGATGATCAAGGTGGCGCTGGTCGGCCTGCTGTAACAGTGATGTCATCAGCTCCGCCATGGCCGTCCGGCTCTCGGACATCATTTGCTGATACCTCTCCCCGCGCACTGCTTCATTGTTGTCGATCAGATAACTGATGCGGCCGGCAAATCCGTCGCTGTCTCTTTGCTCGAGTGCATCCAGCAACGCCTGTTGCCAGTTGCGCCGGCCTTCCAGCCAGATTTCCGTTTGTTCGCCCCGGGCTTCGGACCAGGCGCTGACAGTTTCCCGCTGACGATCATTCAGGGAGCCTAACCAGCGTTCAACCCGTTCTGTGGTGCGCTCTGCCCGGGCCGTACGGGTTTTTTCAGCATCGTCTGCCAGAAACTCCTCCTCCAGTTCCTCCTGGCTGTCCTTCATGTTGGTTGCCAGTTGCCGTACCTGTTCGTCACTGAGGCTTGCCAGTAATTCTGTCGCTGCGGGCTTGGCGCGATCCATCAATGGCGGGAAGAAAGAAAACAATGTGTCCTGATGCCCGGCAACCGTCGACGCATCGAGATCACCATTGCGAACGTCGCGTTTCAGCCGGGTAAGCCATTCGGAATATCGCGGCAATTCGGTGCTGCAATGCCACTGGCGAAGATCGCGAATGTCCTGTTCAAGCCGGGACTCCTGTTCCGACGTCATGGGAACGTAATCGTCTACCCACCATACAATTCCCCAGTCTGCATATCGATAAGCCAGCTTGGTTGAGCTGCACCCCGCCAATATCAGAACGCTGAAAAACGTAAAAAGAAAAGTGCGAACCATAAATGCCTACCTTGGTGGCTTTGGTGTTTCATACGAAGGCCGATGGCATTCAGATGGAGTTCACGGGCGGCCGAACGAATTGTCAAATTTTGTGGATCCGATTTCAGCATACACCCGTAAGTTGCTTTTACGTACAGGTCAGGGACGGAACCTGTGCAGGTTCGAACCACTTTTATCAGGTAAACGATCAATCTGCATAGAAGGAGCAGAACAATGACAAGCAAATATGCATTACCGTTAGTGGTTGCGAGCTCGATTATGCTCGCAGGATGTTTTGATGGTTCCAGTAGTTCCTCTGGCCCTGCGTCGATTACAGCGCAGGTTCGCGTAATTCATGCCTCACCGGATGCACCTCCGGTCAATATCCTCGTAAATGGAGAGGCCGCAGTCGAGGGTGCAGATTATAAGCAGGCAGTCCTGCTGACACCTGAACCGGGCGATTATGAAATCGCAGTTGAAGGCATAGTTCCTGGTGGCAATTCAATTGTCATAGGACCAGCAGACTTCAGTTTCGAGGCAGAAAACCGTTATAACGTTGTGGCAATTGGTCCAGTCAGTAGCATCAGCCCGCTTGTGTTCGTCGAAGATGAGCCTGACTTCAGTTCAACCAGTGAAGTTCGGCTAATGATTGGTCATCTCGCACCTAACGCGCCGAATGTTGATATCTATGTAACCGCTGCGGGCGAAGGTAATGACCTGTCCGCGGAGGATGGGCCATTGCTGGCGGACGTGCCTTATGAAACCGTCACCGAGGAACCATTGATTGTTCCGGCTGGGGAGTATCGAATTCAAATTACTGCCGCAGGCGCGTTTGATCCGGTTTTCGATAGTGGTGATGTGACACTGCCGGCCGGTGGCGACCTGTTCATCGGTGCAGTGCAGAACACCGGCGCGAACTTTTCCAAAGACGGAGCGAGTCCGATCAGCCTCATTGTTGTCGATGGTGCGGATGTATCGGAAATTTATGACGCTAATCAGGGAGCGGGCGTTCGGGTCGTCCACGCTTCGTCCGATGCGCCCGATGTTGATGTTCTTGTCGACGGTGGTGTGACACCTCTCACGAACATCGCGTTTGGTGACGTCTCTCCAAGCGGCATCTTGGACGGATATGCAGTTTTACCTGGCGGCGAGACAACGCTCGGGGTGGCCGCTACGGGCACTACCGATCCAGTCATAGAAACTGTTGAAGATCTGGCAAATGGTAAAGGATATACAGTTCTTGCTGTGGGTCAGTTGGAGAACATTGAAGGGCTGGTGGAAGAGGATGAAGTCCGTCGCATCTCAACGCAAGCGTCTTTGAGAATTATTCACGCTTCTGCGCTGGCCGGCAACGTCGATGTTTATCTGGTACCTGGAAGCCAGGATGGAATTGGAAACTCCGAGCCAACACTGGCAGATGTGCCGTTCAAGGCTGTTACTGACTACCTTCCGGTGGCAGGTGGCACCTACAACGTGTATATCGCAACAGCTGGTACAGGTACTCCGGCGATCACTGCAGAGAACATTGAGTTGAATGACGGGCAGATTTACACGGCAGTCGCTCGTGATGCCGACCCTGATGCCATGCCCCCTCTGGATACGCTTGGCCTTATTCTGTTCGATGATTTTATAGCGGCAGAACCGAACTGATCCAAGTTATGCAGTGGTAACGTACAACACTGTGTAATTTGTAAAAGCGTTGACATATTGCATTGTTTATAAAGTACGCCCCGGATTTTCCGGGGCTTTTTATAACCAACCTTCCAAAATTGGCAGTTACCGAGTCTCGATATTGCCTTCCTCGTCTGAAATAACAATCTCCACCCGACGATTCTGCTGTCGGCCGCCGGAGCTGTCATTGCTGGCCACGGGGTACTGCTCACCAAATCCCTTTGTTTCTACCCGGTCACGGCTGATACCCATGTCGACCAGAGCATCGCGTACTGCTTCCGCTCGGCGCTCAGACAGCCCCTGGTTGTAGGAAGCCTCACCGGTGCTGTCGGTATATCCTTCAACGCGTACCCTGCGCTCTTCATATTCCCGCATGAACTCTGCCAGCCGTTCAACAGTCGCTTCACCGGAAGATTTCAGTTCAGCGCGGTTGAGATCGAACAGTACATCACCAAGGGTCAGCACCATTCCACGGTCCGTTTGCTCGGCCTGCATCTCTTCCATTTGCCGGCGAAGTTCTGCGGCTTCCTGTCTGGCCTGTTCTGCCTCACTGGAACTCATCTGCAACTCCAGCTCCTTGCGGCGCTCTTCGGCAGAATTGATCTGTTCCTGCAGTTCCGCACGCTCACCCTGTTCGGCGGCAATTTGTGCATGTCGGTTGGCAAGATAGGCCGCATGCTCAATCTCGACAATGTCTTCGCCGTCGGCCAGCAAAGATTCCGCACGAGACAGCTGGTCTCTGGCGTTCCTCAGCTGACGATCGCCACTGCGAGCCACGTTCGGATCGTTCCTTATTTCGTCGTAAGAGGCCCTGGCCTCATCGACTTTCTGGTTGTCCTGAGGTGTGCTGGCACATCCGGCCATCAGGACAGAGAAGCTTACAGCCATGCCCAAAGTCATGTTGCGCTTGTTCATAATAATCTCCTGTTTCCGCTGAGGCCTTACTGGCGATCTTCAATTCGTTGGCGAAGAGACTCAATGTTGCTGTTAATCTCTTCAACTGCCTGCTGTGCCTTTGCGGTGTCAGAGCGGGCACCCGCCAGTTGCGCATCCACGGTTGCCTGCTCAAGAAGGCGGTTGGCTTCCCTGTATTTCTCTGCTTCGATCATCTCTTCGGCATCGGCCACCTTGTTCTGCGCTTGGTTCAGGAGCACTGGCTCGAAGTTTCTGGCGTCAGATGACACCGCCTGTTGGATGGCGGACTCGGCAGTTCGCAACTGGCCATCTGGCCGTTCGCCAGAACTGGCACAGCCACCCACAACGACAGCGATGCCAAGAATGCTTGCAGCGCCTAACATCGAAGTATGCTTGTTCATGCACTATCTCCTTCCAGTGAAGGGCGGGGACCATTTGCCTCGCCCGAACTCAAGTAGACATCTCTGTACACGGAACACCCTTTTGCAGGGACGACGTTCTCTGATCAAAGTGCCTGCTTCCGCTACGCATAAGGTTAGCAGGCAGTTCAGAACCCGGCATGAAGGTTTGGAAAGAAACTTCGGTACCGATCGTTTCCTCGGCTCTTGCGGTGGTCGTCAAACTTGACATGTGTCGCTTGAAAATTCCGGGGTGTTGACTAGCTTTTTGTTATACACATCTGAAAGGCGGGTTTATGGATGACCAACCAGCTTCGTCACAGGAGCATAGACAGAAGTACGAACTGCGGCTGTTTGTTTTTCTGATCGTTTTTCTTTTCCCCATTCTCTCGGTTGCTGTTGTTGGCGGCTACGGCTTCATTGTCTGGATGTCCCAGATTCTGATGGGGCCGCCTGGGCCACCCGGTTGAGGAGCACTCATGGCAGTCTCTCTGGCCCGCCGTGCTTTTCTTCGGAGCGGCAAACCACTGGCATCAGAGCACCGGCCACCCTGGACTGGTGAAGACTTTGTCGACGCATGCGTGCGTTGCGGCGACTGTATAAACGCCTGTCCTGAGGGCATTCTTCAGAAAGGAGACGGCGGCTTCCCACAAATTCATTTCAATCATGATGGCTGCACGTTTTGTCAGGAATGCGTGCATGCCTGTGACGAACCGGTCTTCGACCTCGCACGGGATGCTTTCCAGTGGCGTGCGGGCATTCGTGATAATTGCCTGGCAAAAGCCGGAATTCATTGCCAGAGCTGCCAGGATGCCTGTGACACAGAGGCGATATCATTTCGCTACAGCGTAGGCCAAGTGCCGCGACCGGAGGTTGATGCGGGCAGTTGCACGGGATGTGGTGCATGCGTCGCTGTCTGTCCGCAGGATGCCATTGATCTGGTTGTTCCAGAGCACGAGCGAGTGAATGAACAAACCGTAATCACGGACAAGGGGTAATCCATGCCGGAACCGTCCGCGGACGAACTGCATATTGCCAGTTTTATCGTTCATTGCTGGCCGGATCACCTTGAGGCCATCAAGGTACAGGTCAATCGAACAGAGGGCCTTGAAACCGGGGCTGAATCGCCGGAAGGCAAGCTGGTGGTCATTGCCGAAGGTCCTCACCAGGGGCGCCTTCTGGAAACTGTGGAACTGCTGGAAAGCCAGCCAGGCGTTCTGGAGTGCATCCTGGTCTACCACGAACTGATGTCGGCGGCCGAAGCCAATCACGAAATGATTGATCTGAACAAAACACAATAAACCTGATGACAGGGATATAGCCATGAACCTGACACGACGTGAATTCGCCAAGGCCAATGCGCTGGCCCTCGGTGCCTCGGCTGCGGGGCTGTCAATTCCAGCCGCGGCCAGTAACCTGATCACCAACGCAGAGCTCACGGAACTGAAGTGGAGCAAAGCACCGTGTCGCTTCTGTGGAACCGGATGCAGCGTTATGGTTGCCACCAAGGACAATCAGATTGTCGCCACCCACGGCGACACCCAGTCTGAGGTGAACCGTGGCCTGAACTGTGTCAAAGGGTACTTTCTCTCCAAGATCCTCTACGGGCGGGACCGACTCACCAAACCCCTGTTGCGCAAGCGAGATGGCAAGTTTCACAAGGAAGGTGAATTTCAGGAAGTCAGCTGGGACGAAGCCCTTGATGTGATGGCTGAGAAATTCACCTCGTCCATAAGAGAACATGGCCCGGACAGTGTCGGTATGTTCGGCTCGGGCCAGTGGACAATCTGGGAGGGCTACGCAGCAAGTAAGCTGTTCAAGGCGGGGTTCCGCACCAATAACATTGACCCGAACGCACGGCATTGCATGGCGTCCGCGGTGGCCGGCTTTATGCGCACCTTCGGCTCGGACGAACCCATGGGTGTGTATGACGATATCGAGAACGCCGATGCATTCGTGCTCTGGGGTTCAAACATGGCGGAAATGCACCCGATCCTGTGGACGCGGGTCACTGACCGTCGGTTATCTCATCCTTCCACGGAAGTGGCGGTGCTCTCCACCTACAAACATCGCTCATTTGATCTCGCCGACCTCCCCATGGTGATGACGCCTAATGCGGACATTGCCATCCTCAACTATATCGCCAATTACATTATCCAGAACGACGCGGTGAATACGGACTTCGTCAATAAGCACACCAAGTTTGTGAAGGGCGCGGACGATATCGGTTATGGCCTGCGCCCGGAAGATCCCCGCGAGCAGAAGGCAAAAAATGCCAACAACGCCAATAGCTTCGACGACATGAGCTTTGAAGCCTTTGCTGAGTATGTAAGCGAGTACGATCTGGAGCGTGCGGTCAGGGAGTCTGGTGTTCAGGCCGATCGGCTTGAGCGGTTGGCCAAGCTCTATGCCGACCCGGACAAGCGCGTAACCACCTTCTGGACCATGGGTGTTAACCAGCATACCCGTGGCGTCTGGGTTAACAACCTGATCTATAACGTGCACCTGCTGACTGGCAAAATTGCCACCCCGGGCAATAGCCCGTTCTCCCTGACCGGTCAGCCTTCCGCCTGCGGTACCGCCCGGGAGGTGGGCACATTTGCGCACCGGTTGCCGGCGGACATGGTGGTGGCTAACCCGGAGCACCGGGCAAAGGCAGAAAAAATCTGGAAACTGCCGGAAGGCACTATTCCCGGGAAAGTCGGTTATCACGCCGTACTGCAGAGCAGAATGCTGAAAGACAGCAAGCTGCGGGTGTACTGGACACAGGTCACCAACAACATCCAGGCCGGCCCCAATACCATGCAGGAAACGCTGCCAGGCTGGCGTAATCCGGATACCTTCATCATCGTTTCCGATATTTACCCCACGGTGTCTGCCCAGGCGGCAGATCTGATCCTGCCCTCTGCAGGCTGGGTTGAGAAAGAGGGTGCCTATGGCAACGCGGAACGTCGCACCCAATTCTGGCAGCAACTGGTGAAGGCTCCGGGCGAGGCCAGGTCCGACCTCTGGCAAACAGTGGCCCTGGCCAAGCGCATCAAGGTTGCTGATGTGTGGCCGGAGGATCTGTTGTCCAAGGCTCCCGAGATGCGGGACAAGACCCTGTTTGATGTGCTCTATCGCAACGGCAACGTGGATGCCTACCCGCCGGAGGACCTGAATCCGGAGTATGGCAACCACGAGGCAGATGATTTTGGTTTCTATATCCAGAAAGGCCTGTTCGAGGAGTATCGGCAGTTTGGTAAAGGCAAGGGTAAGGACCTGGCCGATTTCGACACTTACCACAATACCCGCGGCCTGCGTTGGCCGGTGGTGGATGGCAAGGAAACCCTCTGGCGTTACCGCGAAGGGTCTGACCCTTACGTGGCAGAAGGCAGTGGTTTCCAGTTCTACGGCAATGCTGATAACCGGGCACGGATATTTGCGGTACCTCACGAGGCACCACCCGAGTCGCCGGACGAGGAGTACCCCTTCTGGCTTTGTACTGGCCGGGTGCTTGAGCATTGGCATACCGGCTCCATGACGCGGCGTGTCAGTGAATTGCACAAGGCGGTACCAGATGCTCTGCTGTATATGAATGCCGAAGATGCCCGGGATAAAGGCTTCCGCCGGGGCAGCGAGGTACTGGTGGCCAGTCGAAGGGGCGAAGTGCGACTGCGGGTGGAAACCCGGGGCCGTGTCAGCGTGCCAAAAGGCATGGTGTATGTGCCTTTCTTTGATGCCGGAAAGATCATCAACAAGGTCACGCTGGACGCGACCGACCCGATTTCCAAGCAGACGGATTTCAAGAAGTGTGCCGTTCGTCTGGAACTGGTCAATCTGGCTTGAGGAGACACATCATGAAAAAGCTGATCGCTATCCTGCTGACGGCCTCCCTTGCCATGGTTGCTATGGCAGAGTCGCCCTCCATGTCGCCATCTTCGCCGGATGGTCTCCGCCAAGGCGGAACCTTGGGTGAAGTGACGGACGCACCTCCGATTGCCGGAGACCCGAGAACCGTCAAACGGGAGGTACGCAACTATCCCGAACAACCACCGGTAATACCCCACAGCATCCGGGATTACCAGGTGGACAAGCGCTTCAATCGTTGCCTGGACTGTCACAGCCGCGAGGCAGCACCATCGGCCGGTGCACCTATGGTGAGCGTGACCCATTTTATGGATCGTCACTTTCAGGTCAGGGCGGAAGTGACGCCTGGCCGGTTTTTCTGTACCCAGTGTCACGTGCCTCAAACGGACGCAGAGGCTCTGGTGGAGTCGGACTTCAAGCCCATCGATCAGGTTATCCGTGAGGGTGATCGGGGGGAAACCCAATGATGGATCGGCTGAAGTATTACTGGCGCCTGCTACGAAAGCCCAGCGTTCATTACAGTCTGGGTTTCCTGACGCTGGGGGGATTTCTGGCGGGCATCATATTCTGGGGCGGCTTTAATACAGCCCTGGAAGTCACCAACACCGAGCAGTTCTGTACCGGGTGTCATGAGATGTACAGCAATCCGTATGAAGAACTGAAAGGAACCATTCACTACAGCAACCGCTCCGGGGTCCGTGCGGAATGCTCCGACTGCCACGTGCCTCACGACTGGACCCACAAGATTGGGCGTAAGATGGAAGCATCCAAGGAAGTCTGGGGCTGGTTGTTCGGCTCGATCAATACCCCAGAAAAGTTCGAGGCCAAGCGCCTTGAACTGGCCCAGCGGGAATGGCACCGGCTGAAAGCCAATGACTCACTGGAATGCCGCAACTGCCATGAGTTCGAGTCCATGGACTTTACGCTGCAGGATCCGCGCGCGGCGGAAGCCCACTCCACGGCTCTGACTGACGAAGGAGGCGAAACCTGTATCGACTGCCACAAAGGCATTGCCCACGAGCTGCCGGATATGGCAGGTGTGAACCGCTAAAGGGAAGTGGCTGCGCCAGGCCTTTTACGGCAATGGCTCAACGAATCTCGGTGCCGCTGGATGGCGCCTGTGAAAGCGTTGTTCCGGTGGGCGGGCGGTGATGAAGAGAGTAGATAATCCGGTCCAGCACCGCCTGACCGTTCCAGGCCGGATCATTGTTGACCATGCCGACAACAGCCCAGGTGGTGTCTGTATCATCGCGGGTAAAGCCGGCAATAGAGCGAACGTTTTCCAGATAACCGGTCTTGATCCGGCCTTTGCCGTCAAGGCCCGCATTCCTGAGTCTTCTGGCCATGGTGCCATCCATCGCAATCAGCGGCATGGAAGCCATCAGATCTGCTGAATAATCGCTGTTCCAGGCGTGTTGAAGAATCTGTGCACCCTGGCGGGCAGTTATTCGGCCGTGGCGGGTCAGGCCAGCGCCATTATCGATAACCATTCCCGCCGTGTTGATGCCCTTGTCCTGAAGCCACTGGTAAATCACGCGGATGCCGGCAACCCGGTCATCTTCATCGTCATCCAGCCGGTACTTGGCACCAATGGTCAGCAATAGCTGTCGGGCCATGACATTGCTGCTCCACTTATTGATGTCGCGCACCATTGTTACCAGGTCGGGCGAGGTAGTTTTCAGTATCAGTCGGGCGTCTTCGGGTGTGTTCGCCAGCAGGCTCTTACCGCTGATCTCGATGCCCATATCCGTCAGCAGTGAACGTATCAGGGAAGCAGTGTATTGCTCGTGGGGCAACACGGACAGATAGGCGGTGGTGCGACAACCCTGGGGCAGCTCACCGGTTACCCTGACGGTTACCCTGTGGTCTTCGTGAAAGATGGGCTCCCAGTCAAAGCTTCTGCGAGCAGGGCAGGGCCCTTCAGCCGCTGCGGTCACCCGGTTGTCGATGATAACGTCGTTCAGTGAGGGGGCACTCCATGCCTGGGTGCCGCGCTCGTCGGCCCGCACCTGGAAATGCACCAGGTTGAGATTGGTGAGGTAGGGCGAGGGCTGAACCAGGAACGGCGCATGGGGATTGTCGCCGTTGTCGTCGAAAACAGGCAGCCCGTCGGCCAGTTTGAACACGTCACCGTCCAGCACCAGGTTGCCATTGATGGTGCTGATGCCCATGCCGCGAAGCTCGCTCAGGGTGCTCCAAAGGCGTTCGATGGTCAGTTTCGGGTCACCGCCCAAATCAACATAGAAGTTGCCGTTGAGCGTGTCGCCAACGAGTTCGCCGTCGGTATAGAAGTTGGTATCCCAATGATAGGTCGGCCCCAGGGTTTCCAGTGCTGCATAGGTGGTGATCAGCTTGATAATGGAACCGGGGCTCATCAGCGCATCGGCGTTGATATATTGCTCAATGCCCGGGCCGTTCAGGGGAATGGCTGCCATGCTCAGTGCCTGCTCGTCATTCAGGGACTGAAATGCGTAATCGCGTACCTGGCTGCTCCAGGTTTTCTTGGTGGCGCTGGCTTCCGCCGGGTCCGCTGCGTGGGCGGTGCCAAACGAAAGTGCGGCTGCCATGGCAGAAACGAGCAGATGCATTACCACTCGACCATGCTGTGGGGCAGTTCCATTGGGTGACTTGTCAGGGTGGCTTCGTGCCTTCAGCAACATGGTGCAGCGCTCGTTAATTCTTGATTTACTAACGATAGCCTAAAAATTGCACTCATACTATGTGGAAAGGCTCTACATGACGTTAAAAAATGCCAGTAGTGTCGTTGTTTCTACTGCATTTTTGTAAATGGATGTAAGTGGTCTAGTTTATCAATAGGTTAGACCCCGGACAAATCCGGGCGTTATGGCCCTAACGGGAACAGAACCCGAATCTGCGCGGGTGCGTAACAAAAGCATGTGTGCAATGAACACCGGAGGATGACCCATGGCTCTACCATTGTCACGACGACAGTTCCTGGCCGTACTGGCGGCCACTGGCCTTTCACTTCGGATGCCGGCTCTGATCGCTGCACCCGGCGGTAAGGCTATCACCCGTCCGATTCCGTCTTCCGGAGAACAACTGCCAGTCATTGGCATGGGTACCTGGCGTACCTTCAACGTAGGTGGAGACCGGAAGCTTGTGAGTGAGCGAACGGACGTGTTGAAGGTGTTCTTCGAATCGGGCGGCACGCTGGTGGATTCGTCGCCCATGTACGGCTCGGCCGACGATGTGATGGGAGAGGCCTTGGAAAGTCTGAATGCCCACGACAGGGTCTTCTCTGCGAACAAAATCTGGACCCGGGACGGTGATGCCACACGAGAGCAGGACAGGGAGACCCGGCAGAAATGGGGTATCGACCGCTTTGACCTGCAGCAGGTACACAACCTGTTGGCGTGGGAGTCACATCTGGAGACCCTGAAGCAGATGAAGGCGGATGGGGATATTCGATACCTGGGTATCACCACCTCCCACGGCCGCCGCCATCGGGATCTCGCGCGGATCATGGAGCAGGAGCCTCTGGATTTCGTGCAACTGACCTACAATGTGCTGGACCGGGAAGCCGAGCAACGCCTGTTGCCACTGGCCAGGGAGCGGGGCATTGCAGTCATCGTGAATCGTCCCTTCCAGGGTGGCAGCCTGTTCCGTCGTTACCAGTCCGAGCCGCTGCCCGGGTGGGCGGAAGAGGCTGGCTGCAGCAACTGGGCGGAGTTTTTCCTCAAGTTTATTATTGCTCACCCGGCGGTCACCTGTGCCATTCCCGCGACAACCCGTGTGGAGCACATGGAGGAGAATATGGGGGCTTTGTACGGGAAACTTCCGGATGAACAACAGCGCCGGCAGATGGCAGATTATGTGGCGGGGTTATGACGGATGTGAATTGGCTGAACTATTCCCTGTCGGATTTTCTGATGTTCGGGCCGGAGGTGTTTCTCCGGCTGTTTGTTCGTATCAATCAGGATTTCTGGCCCTGGCAGGGCATCGCGGTGGCCATGATGGTGCTCATCGCCGGGTTGCTGGTACGTGGTGACACGCTGGCTAAACGAGGCATTCTGCTGCTGTTGGCGGCAGCGTGGGTTTGGAGTGGTGCCGGCTTTCTGATGGAGTATTACGGGCCTGTCAACACGCCCGCTGTCTGGTTCGGCTGGGCCTTTATTCTGCAAGCTGCACTATTGACCGTGGCGGCGCTGGTATGGCCCTGGGATGGGCGTTCTGCCGTGGTTGCGCGCCGCAGGCAGGCTGGCATCGGATGGTTGGTGGCAGCAATTTTGCTGCCGCTGCTGCCGGCGGCCCAGACCGGCAACTGGCAGGCTGTTGCGCTGTTCGGCATTGCGCCCGATGTTACGGTTGCCGCAACAGTACCTTGCCTGCTGCTGTTGCCCAGACGGATACGCTGGCTGTTTCTGGTGCTGCCCATTCTCTGGTGCCTGTTCAGTGCAGCGACCCTGTGGACTTTGGGTACACGGCTGATGTTTCTCCTTCCCGGTGCCGCACTGGTACTGGCAATTGTTGGCTTCTGGATCAGTCCCAGGCAGGTGCAAAACCGGGGTTAGCAATTCGCTCGCCGCGGTCCAGTTTGTCTATTTCGGCAATTTCTTCTGCGCTGAGTGTGATGTCGAGCGCGTCCAGATTGGCTTTCTGGTGCTGGGGGCGCGTTGATGACGGAATCGGAACCACACCGCGTGACGCTACCCAGGCAAGGGCGATCTGCGCCGGCGACATATTGTGCTCGCGGCCAATGCGGATCAGGGTTTCATCTTCCATTACCTTGCCTACGGCGAGCGGCATGTAGCCGGTCACGGTGATGCCCAGTTTCCGGGCATGGTCTACCACCTTGCGGTTGGCCAGGAAGGGGTGGACTTCGACCTGGTTGGTAAAAATGGGTGTCTCCCCAAGGATCGCTTTTGCCTGGTCCATCTGGGCGCAGGTAAAGTTGGAGATGCCGATGTGAGTGGTCAGCCCCTCCCGCTGTGCGTCCCGAAGGGCACCAAGATACTCGTCCATGGGCACTTCGTCGTCCGGTGAGGGCCAGTGGATCAGGGTAAGATCTACATGATCTGTCTTCAGCCGCGCCAGGCTGCCATGCAGACTGTTGATCAGGTCGCTCCGGCGAAGCTGGTCATGCCAGATTTTGGTGGTCAGGAAAATCTCGCGACGAGGGATGCCGCTGGAGGTAATGCCATCGCCCACTTCAGACTCATTGTCATACATCTGGGCGGTATCGATATGCCGGTAACCGAGCGAAAGGGCGCTTTTCACCGCCTCACGCGCGTCATTGCCTTTCAGGCGAAAGGTGCCCATACCGATGTTCGGAAGTGTGCTGAATGCCATAGTGTCCTCCTTTGCGAACGCTCTGACTTGTATGTGGTGCTCGCGCGCTGGTTCTTCAAGTGGCAGGTGGTTATCATACCGGCCGCGGAACGTGGCAAGCGTAATAATTATCGAGGATAAACCATGCTGACCGGGCAGTGCCTTTGTGGCGACATTAAACTGGAATACGACGGTCGACTGGGGCCGATAGCCCTGTGCCACTGCAGCCAGTGCCGGCGCGCCCACGGTAGTGCGTTTTCCGCCAGCGCACCGATACAGAAAATCCGTACCCGTTTCACGGCGGGTGAGGAACTGGTCCGTGAATACGAATCCCGCCCCGGCAAGTATCGCGGCTTCTGCCCTCGTTGCGGCAGCCAGCTTTACAGCCGCGTTGATGCCATTCCCGGTATCCTGCGCCTGCGGGTTGGCATGATCAACGAACCTCTCGGTAAGGGGCCGGCATCACACGTCTACGTTGGCTCCAAGTCCGACTGGTTTACCATTACCGATGATATTCCACAGTACGATAAAACCGAGAGAACCTACGACCCCAACTGACGGCATCGGATCAGTCCGCGGGAACGACGCGGTAAACCTTGCCACTGGACTGATCAGTCAGCAGCCATAGAGCACCGTCCGGCCCCATCCTCACGTCCCGGATACGTTCGCCGAGATTTTCCAGCAGGTCCTCTTCCTCTTTGACCTCTTCGTTCTCGATGCTCAGACGCACCAGCTTTCGCATCTTCAGCGCTCCCACAAACAGGTCGCCCCGCCATTCAGGAAACAGATCGCCGGTGTAGAACGCCATGCCCGAGGGCGCGATGGACGGATCCCAGTAATGCAGCGGTTCTGTCACGCCTTCCATGGTGGTCTTGTCGGTAATGGGTATCCCTGAATAATCGATGCCATAAGTAACGTCTGGCCAGCCGTAATTGTTGCCAGCACGGATGATATTGATTTCGTCGCCACCTCTTGGCCCGTGCTCGTGGCTCCAGATTTCACCGGTTTCCGGATGAATGGTCATGCCCTGGATATTGCGGTTGCCATAGGTAAAGAAAGTGTCGTTTACGGATGAGTCATCGGTGAACGGGTTGCCTGTGGCCGGCTCGCCCTCAATGGTGAGGCGGTGAACGCCGCCAGCATCGTCATCCGTTGCCTGGGCCCGGTCCATTTCGCCTCTGTCACCCACGGCGACGTACAGGTTGCCAACGCGGTCAAATTCCATACGACCGGCGAAGTGGCGGCCTGTGGTGCCACGGGGCAGGGCTTCGAAAATCACTTCAACATCTGAAAGCCGGTTGCCTTCCATTTTTGCCCGTGCCACCCGTGTTGTCATGCCATCGCGGCTTATTTTGTGGGCATAACTGAGAAACAGGATCCGGTTGTCTTCGAATTCCGGATGCAGGATTACGTCGAGTAAGCCGCCCTGGCCTGAAACCACCAGGTCGGGGAGGCCGGTGATCGCTTGCTCCTGGAGTTTTCCGTCCTTTATGTGGCGTAACCGGCCCTCGCGTTCGGTTACCAGTTGGGAGCCATCCGGGAGGAAAGCCAGGCTCCAGGGGTGTTCCAGATTCTGTGCCACGGTTTCCAGCCGAAATTTCGCCTTATCGGAAGAGAAGATCTGTTCCGACAGGGCCGTTGCTGAAACCAGCACCAGGCTGAGGCCAATGATCAGGCGTGAGCAAGCTCGCATGGTAACCTCCGTTTCGGTTGGCATTGTTCAACAGGTGGCTAATGTTTGAGGATAGCAGTAGGAGTGCGCTGCAACTAGAAGTCCTACCGCAACACAAATATAGAGTGATAAAAGCTAAGTGGATCACTGATTTGGTATTTAAAATGATAACGATTCGTATTATTATATGCAGGCAATATGCAACCCTCTTCTACATCCTGAAACGGAGAAAACGATGTCCCGAGTTCCGGAACGCGTGTTCCGCCGCAAGGCGCTGTTCACTGCAATTGTTTGCGCAACCCTGCCGGCATTCGCTTCGGCCCAGGAAGATCAGCCTGTAACACTCGAAGAACTGGATGTGACTGCTGAGCGTGGCCAGGTTTCGTCGGAGTCCACTGGCAGTTACACCAGCGGCGCAACCACAACCTCCATGAAGATGGAGCTCGGCCACCGGGAAACACCGCAGGCAATTACTGTTGTGACGCGGGAGCAGATGGACGATTTTGCCCAGAACGATATCAATGATGTTCTGGAGGGAACCACCGGCGTAACCGTGGAGTCCGTTGAGACAGATCGTACCTACTACACATCTCGTGGTTTCGATATCAACAACTTTCAGTACGATGGCGTCGGCCTGCCGGCGGTATACGACAATGTACAGGGCGAACTGGATACGGCTTTCTTTGACCGGGTGGAGGTGGTGCGCGGTGCGAACGGCCTGATGGCCGGTTCCGGTAACCCGGCGGCAACCGTCAACTTCATCCGCAAACGCCCGACAGCAGCGACCAATGCCTCTGTTGCAGTTACCGGGGGATCCTGGGACAGGAAGCGCATCGTCGGAGATGTATCCGGCACGGTTTCTGAATCTGGCGGCGTACGTGGACGTGTGGTAGCTGGTTACGAGGACAGGAATTCATACCTGGACCGTTACAGTAACGAAAAGCAGATGTTCTACGGCGTGCTTGAGGCAGACTTGACAGATACCACGCTGCTGACGCTCGGCCACTCAATCCAGACCTCGGATACTGATAGCCCGCTCTGGGGTGCCTTGCCCCTTTTCTATACTGATGGCACTGCAACAGACTTCGCCCGATCAACCAGCACCGCCTCGGACTGGTCTTACTGGGATAATACCCAGCACAACAGTTTTGTTGAGTTGCAGCAGGAACTGGCTGGCGGCTGGCGGGCCAAGGGCACTGTATTCCGGTTGGAAAATGACAGCGAATCAGAGTTGTTTTATCAATACGGCACGCCGGATTCGCAAACCGGGGACGGATTGCTGGCCTACCCGAGCCAATACGATCTCAACGTAGAGCAGTGGGTGATAGACGCCTACGCGACCGGCCCCTTTGAGCTGGCGAACCGGACCCATGAGATGGTGTTGGGGGCCACCTGGTCTCGCTCTGAAACCTTAGATGAATCGCGTTACGGCCAGGGTATAGGTGATCCACTGCCACCACTGAACGAGTGGGATGGCAATTACCCTCGCCCCGCATTCGATAATGGTGTTGGCGGGTCAGACTGGACGGATCGAGAGACCTCAACCTACGCTGCCGCCCGCTGGACTCTGACCGACAGCCTGACCGCCATTACTGGTGTTCGCCTGACCTGGCTTGACAGTAAAGGAACCAGCTACGGTGCCGAGAAAACAACCAGTTACGATGCAGTTGAAACACCTTACGCGGGTTTGATCTACGACCTGAACGACGATCACTCTGTTTACGCCAGTTACACCGAAATCTTCACACCGCAAACCGAGCTGGACATCAACCGGGACCGCCTGGACCCGATTGATGGTGTCAATTACGAACTGGGCCTCAAGAGTGAGTTCCTGAATGACCGGGTGAATACGACTGTTGCCCTTTTCCAGACAGAGCAACAGAATCTGGCGGAGTCTGCAGGAACCTTCCCGGGCACTCAGGACGCTTACTACCGGGGCGTGGACGGAGTTCAGAGTGAAGGTATTGAACTTGAGTTCGTGGGTGATGTAACCGAGCGTATCCAGCTATTTGCCGGCTACACCTATGTGAACATTGATGACGCTGATGGCAACTCCGCCAAACCCTTTGTCCCGGAGCATCTGGCGCAGCTGCGGGGAACCTGGAAAGTGCCGGGCGTCGAAGGCCTTGAGGTGGGCAGCAAGGTACGCTGGCAGTCGTCCATCAGCCAGGATCAGGGCCAGGCTTCAGCCGGGCCGAACGCTGGCGCAGATATCACTACCGAGCAGGAGAGCTACGCAGTGGTTGATGTAATGGCCAGCTACGACTTCGCCCGTGACTGGAATGCCACGCTGAACGTGAACAATGTGACCGACGAGAAATACATCGAAAGTCTTAAAAAGTTTGGTGCCTCAGCCCAGGGTTTTTACGGAGAGCCGGCAAACGCCAGCCTGACGGTTTCCTGGGTCTACTGATCTGGCGGAAGTAGAGTGAGGGCGGGAAATACTCCCGCCCCTTATTCATTGCAAAAGGGAGGAAAAGGAATGACACCCGAACAGGAAATGATTGAAGGATTAAAGCTGGCCGCGGGCGCTGGCGCGCTTATAGGCCTGGTTGCCATTGGCCTGGCCGTGGGCTCAGGTCTTGGCGTTTGAGAGCTGACAGTCGCTCCTTGCGATAGACCCCACAGGTGCCGCAATAGCCACCCCCTGGTAACAGATATTTCAGGCAGCACCCCTTACGCTGCGGGATCGCTGTGGCCTGTTCGCCGAATACCGCTGGAATCCAGTCGATGAAGTGGTTGGCGTCATTGCGAAACTCCTTTAGCCAACGCTGGGCGAGGCCACATGTTTCAGCAGGTTCTGCCAGATTCCACACCGCCGAGAATGGCGCCCCCAACCCCAGCCCGATGCTGCTCCAGTAGGCTCCGGGGCTTACCCCCAGTTGTTGCCTGAAAACGGGATACCAATTTTCTGTCTGTTTCCCGACCGAGCGCACAAAGTTTGCTTCATTGGTGGCAGCTCCGCCCGGGGCCTGAAACCAGCGCGATGCTGGCACTTCTTCACACTCAGCGACAGCGAGAAAGATGCGATCGGGATCGGGCAGGGGAGCCTGGCCGTCGTGGAAAAGCTGCAAGGTAAGCGGGGCAATAACGCTTAGCGCCAGATCCTGCTGAAGCACAGAAATCTGGGCCCGGACTGATCGAGAATCGGAGGCGTGCGGGTAATCCCTGCAGACTTGATCAATCAACAGTGTCGGCTGTTCCAGGCACTGTGCCAGCGAAAAGAGACCGCGGCGCTCTCTGGAAGAAGGTGGCAGTGCCTGGGCGAGCACGGTTTTTTGGTCCAGTCCGGCGGATGCCAGCAGCAGCGCGTAACATTTGGTCCATGAGCCTGTTGATCCTGCGTTTTCACTACCGAACTTTTCACTACCGACCATGGCGGCTCAACCCCCAGAGGAAATAGACGCCGCCCACCAACGCAGCCAGCAAGCCGGCCGGTAGCTGGTTGGGGAAGACCACAATCCGGGACAGGTAATCCGCCACGGCAAGCAGAAGGCCGCCTGCCAATGCTGCCACGATCATCTGCCGGCCGACGGTCTGCTGCCCCAGTACCCTTGCCAGGTGCGGAGCGATCAGCCCGACAAAACTCAGGGGGCCAATGACCACCGTCGCTGAGGCCGTCAATACCGCTGCGAGAAAAAGAAGCAGCAGGCGTGCACGAGACACGGAAAGCCCAAGGGACGCCGCGGCGGTGTCACCGAGGGGCAGAATCGTCAGGGGGCGCACAATTAACAGCAACAGGCTGCTGATCAGCACGATGAAACCCAACAGCCCGAATGCCTCGCTCTCGGAAATCAGCCAGGTGGAGCCGTACATCCAGTTCAGCAGCTGCGAGGCGACAGTACCGCCAGAGGCCATCACCAAACGTAGCCCCGCATCCATAAAGACGTAAAGTGCCAGGCCGCCAAGCAGCAATTGATTACCTGCAAACCGGTGTTTGCGGGCAAGCAGAATCAGCAGCCCCAGAGCGCCAGCGGCACCCAGGGTGGCTGCGCCAAGCTGGCCAATCCGGCTGATTTCGGCGCCGGAGAGAACAATTAATACCATTACCAGTGCAGCACCACCGCTGATGCCCAGCATTTCGGGGCTGCCCATGGGGTTGCCTGTCATCCGCTGAATCAGGGTGCCGGCCAGTCCCAGGGCCACCCCGGCAAGCATGGCCGCCAATAGTCGGGGGCCACGCCAGGCCCAGGCATCGTCCCATTGCGTTATCGCCATCCAGTTCCAGCCCTCCAGCCCCGGAGCCCAGCCCATGGATACAATCACTGTGATCAAAAGCAATGCGGAAATAACACCTGTAATGAGAACAGGTGATCGGCGTTTGGGCAGGAAGCCGGCAGGGCTGGATTCCTGCCCCGGCATGTGATGGGTGTTCCTGAAGCTCTGGAGAGCCAGCAGGATAACCGGGCCACCAATCAAGGCCGTGGTGGTTCCCGTGGGTACCAGCGAGCCATCGCCCCAGGTGGAGGCCCAGTGCGCCAGGGTATCGGCCAGAAGCAGCAACCCACCCCCCATGAGGGTGCTCCAAAGCAGCTTATTGCCCAGCGTTCGGGCGCCCAGCAATTTGGCCAGTACCGGTGCTGCCAGACCCACAAACGCCACCACACCAACCCGGCTGACGACAGTCGCCGTCATCAGTACAACCAGTAACAGGGCCAGTGCCCGAATCAGCCCGACCCTGGCGCCCAGGGCACTGGCGGAGGTCTGCCCCAGCTGCAGTAACTGCAGCGGCCGCATCAGCAGCAACATCAGGAGGGCGAGGACCAACACACGGGGCCATAGCTCCATGAAAGGCTCCCAGTTGTTCTGTACCAGCGACCCCGCGCCCCAGATAAACAAGTTGCCCAGCCATTCACCCTTGAGCAGCAGGAAGGCCATGTTCATGGCGCCCAGGAAGAAAGTAATCACCAGCCCCGCCAGAATAACGGTGACAGGAGAGAACCCGAGCCGCCAGGTGAGCGCGATTACCATCCCGATGGCCAGCAGACCGCCGCCAATGGCGGCCAGATCAGGGCTGAACGCCAACAGACCGGGCGCAAACAAGGTGGCCACGGTAATCCCGAACTGGCCGCCGGCCTCGACACCAAGCGTCGTAGGGGAGGCCAGTGGGTTGCCCAGTATCTGTTGAGTGACGGCCCCGGCCAGGCCGAGCCCGCAGCCAATCAGGATGGCGATGGACACCCGGGGTGCCCAGCTATAGTGGGCGAGTACCGACGAATAATTCTCCGGATCAAAGGTCCAGAAGGCTGAAACCAGTGCGCCGGCATCCAGTTCACCAAGCCAGGGGGCGGAGCTGGCAATCAGGGCGCCAAACCATAGAACGATCGCCGCCACCGGCAGTTTTGCGGGAATGGCAGGCCGGGCAGCCGGCAGGCTGGCTGACTCAGCGTACATTGTCGGAGCCTCCTTCCAGCAGGGCATCCGTCAGCATGGTGGCCAGCCGTTTCACCGGATAAACGCCACCGAATGGCCAGACGGCATCTATCTGATATATCTGGTTCCGCCTGACCGGGGGCAGGTAGGTCCAGAAGGGGCTGTTTGCCAACGTATCGGCCAGCCCTGGCAGAATCGGGTCGATGACTACAATGCGGCTGTTCCGGTAAGAGGCGATAGCTTCCAGTCCGACAACCGAAAACCCCCAGAAGTTGCCTTGCATAGGCCAGGCATTTGCAAGCCCGAGGGCATCCAGGGTGCGCTGGTACAGGCTGTTGGGTGCATAAATACGCACATGGCGGTCATCCAGGAAGTTCACCAGGGCCACCGGCCTGTCTGTCATGCCGGCCTCTTCCAGGCGTTGACGCTGAGTGTTCAGAGTCTGTTCGAGGTCTGCCAGAATGGTGTTGGCGCGGGCTTCCCGTCCGAGCATCTCTGCGAGTGTGGTCAGCATTTCACTGGCTTTCTCAAAAGGCCGGTGGCCTTCCTTGTACACGCTGATCACATAGGTAGGTGCAATCCGTTCAAGCTGGCGGGAGGCAGGCGCCATTTCCGAACTGGTGACGATCAGATCCGGCTGGAGCTCGGCAATGGCTTCCAGGCTCGGCGCTACCCGGGTTCCGATATTGGGAACGTCTGCTGGAAGCTTCGGCTCATTCACCCACACGTCGTATCCATCGCGGTCAGCCACTCCCACCGGCGTTACGCCGAGCAGCAGAAGGGCTTCGGTGGCAGCCCAGTTCAGCGCGATGATTCTTTTTGGGGGGGCATCCAGGTTGATGGTGCCGTACTCGTGTTGCCAGGTCTCGGCGCTGGCCGTTAACGCGACCAGGCCGGTGAACAGCAATGCCAGAAAGGTTCTGACGGAAACTTCAATGGACATAGGAGACCCATTGGCCTGGCGCACGCTCCATCACACCCATGGGGACGCCGTAGATGGTCTCCAGTATTCCGGAATCCATAATCTCCCGGGGGCTGCCGTCTGCAATCAGTTGTCCGGTTTTCAGTGCCACCAGCCGGTCGCAAAAGCGCGCCGCCAGGTCCACATCGTGCAGAACCACAATGACTGTCAGTTCCCTCTCTTCCGCCAGGCGATGTACCAGGCGCAGGGTTTCTACCTGGTGCTTTACATCCAGGGCGGAAATGGGCTCATCCAGCAGCAGGCAACGGGTCTGTTGCGCCAGTAACATGGCGATCCAGGCGCGCTGGCGTTCGCCCCCGGAGAGGGTGTCGACGGAACGATGTTGAAAATGATCAAGCCCGGTATCGGCAATGGCCTGGTCGATTAGTCGATGGTCCTCGTCGTTGTAGCGGCCAAGTGGCCCGCGCCAGGGGTATCGCCCAAGTGCGACGAGTTCCCGCACTGTCAGGCCGTCGGTACCTGGTGGATGCTGGGGCAGGTAGCCAACGGTACGGGCAAATTCACGCGCTCCGGTGGTTCGGAAGGAGCTGCCAAGCAGGCTGACATCGCCCGAGGAGGGTGACATCTGCCGCGCCAGAACTTTCAACAAGGTGGACTTGCCGGAGCCGTTGTGCCCGAGAAGAGCGGTAACCTCCCCCTCCCGGAACTCGAGGTTGATTTTCCGGAGGATAGAGGCCTCGCCAATGCTCACATCCAGGCTGGATACTTCGAAGAACGCAGACATGCAGGCTCCCATGGTTCTGAAGGCCTGCAGAATAATCTAAATGCGAATTACTATCAATGAGTCTCTTGTGTTTCTTCCGCGCTGATGCCTGGCTTTATGCCTGGCCGGTTTGTACCCGCCATTGGGCGGCATAGGCGCCGCCGGTTGCCAGCAGATCCTCGTGGCGACCGGACTCCACAATCCGACCTCCATCCACCACGGCGATGGTGTCGGCATCCACGATCGTGGACAGCCGGTGCGCAATCATGATGACGGTGCGATTGTGCCCGATGCGTTTCAGGGACCGCTGGATGGCGGCCTCGGTTTCATTGTCGACCGCGCTTGTAGCCTCGTCGAGTACCAGAATAGGCGGGTCTTTCAGCAATGCACGGGCCAGTGAAAGCCGCTGGCGCTGGCCACCGGAAAGCCTTACACCACGCTCGCCCACGGCCGTGGCAAGCCCTTCTGGCAACGCCTCGATGAACGACCAGGCTTCTGCCGTTTTGGCGGCTTCGATGATCTTTTCGTCGCTCGCCTCCGGGTAGCCATAGGCGAGATTGTCACGGATGCTACCCTCAAACAGGTAAACATCCTGGCTGACCAGCCCGATGGCTTGCCTCAGGGATTTGAGGCTGACCGACTGAATGGGTTGCCTGTCGATACGAATCTGGCCTCCGGTTGGGTCGTAGAAACGCAACAATAGCTTGATCAGTGTCGACTTGCCGGAGCCGGTGGCACCCACAAGCGCCAGGGTATTCCCGGCAGGGACCTGAACAGAGATGTCGTCGATACCGGCGCCGCTGGAGGGGTAGTGAAAGTTCACTCCCTCAAAAGTGACTTCACCTTTCACGGGTTGTTCCAGCGTGTCCTCCGAGTTGTCCCGAACATGCACCGGCTCGGCCAGCAGGTCCAGAATGCGGCGGGTGCTGGCCATGGCGCGCTCGAACAGATCGATCACTTCCGCAAGGCCGGTCAATGGCCAGAGCAGCCGTTGGGTGAGGAACACCAGGACACCGTAAGCGCCCACGTTCAGGGAACCTTCCAGCGCCATCATGCCGCCAACGGTAAAGGTGGCCAGGAAACCCGCCAGAATCGCCATGCGGATAACCGGGATAAACGCCGAACTGATACGAATGGCTTTGCGGTTGGCATCAACATAGGCTTCGCTACTGGCCTTGAGGCGTTCGGCTTCACGCTGTTCCGAGGTAAAGCTCTTGATAGTGGCAATGCCGCCCAGGTTGTTGGCCAGGCGGCTGGACAGGTCGCCGACCTTTTCCCGCACATCTGCGTACAGTGGGCCAGCCTTGCGCTGGAAATAGAAGGCGCCCCAGATAATCAGCGGAATGGGCGTGAATGCCAGCAGGGCGATCAGCGGTGACAGCACGAAGAACACCGCACCCACGGCGACGACGGTCACCACTACCTGGATCATGGCGTTAGCGCCGCCATCCAGGAAACGCTCAAGCTGATTGACATCGTCGTTCATGGTGGCGACCAGCTGGCCGGAACTGCGTGCTTCGAAAAAGCTCATATCCAGCTTCTGAGCGTGTTCGTAGGCGTCTTGCCGCAGATCGGATTGCAGCCGCTGGGCCAGATTGCGCCAGAGAATCTGGAACAGGTACTCGAATATGGATTCGCCAGCCCAGATGAAGAAGGTGAGGACGGCGAGAATGGTGATCTGTTCCTGGGCGGTCTCGAACCCCAGGCCAGCGACGAAGCTTTCTTCCTTGTTAACCACCACATCGATGGCGATACCGATCAGGATTTCCGGCGCAATGTCGAACAGCTTGTTGATAATGGAGCAGGTGGTTGCGGCAATGATCTGGCGCCGGTAGCCCCGGGCATACCTAAGCAGGCGGCCGAGCGCGGCAAAGCTGCTGGTGGTGTGAGGGGAAGACTCTGTCATGGTTCGCTCCGCTTGCGCCAGAAAAGCAGCAAGGGTAGCGGATTTGCCCGGCCATTAAAACAGAATCATTATCACCTGCGGGTGTTCCGTTGCAGCCAGCGGTCCAGTTTGTCGGCGAACTCCTTGCGGTCGGTCTGGCTGAAGGGGGCAGGGCCGCCGGTGACCTGGCCGGCATTTCGCATTTCTTCCATGAAGTTGCGCATGGCCAGGCGCTGACGAATATTTTCCTTGGTGAAGGCCTGGCCGCGGGGGTTAAAGACGTCTGCGCCTTTTTCGATGGCTTCGGCGGCCAGGGGGATGTCCTGAGTGATGACAAGGTCGCCTTTCTCCATCTGATCCATAATGTCGTTGTCGGCCACATCAAAACCCTGGGGGACCTGCCGGCGTTTGATGTAAGGGCTCGGGGGCAGGGTGATGGCGTGGTTGGCGATGAACGTGGTGTCGACCTGCCAGCGGGTGGCGGCGCGGCAGAGAATTTCCCGGATGGGAACGGGGCAGGCGTCGGCGTCGACCCAGATCGGCATGGTTTGGTTCCTTCGTTGGTTTGGCTCTGAGTGAAGTTTACCTTCTGTTGCGGTGAGCCCGGTAGGTGTCAATCACGTATGAATTAACATGTGACTGGATTGGATGGGGGAGTCATTGATCATGACCGGTCGGGTAATTCTGATAGCGATGCTGAGTGTGTTCCTGTCGTCATCGGCAATCGCTGCAGGTGGCGAGTCAGAGGCCTGGAATGCCCTCCGGGAGGGGCGGGCGGTTCTGATGTTGCGCCATGCCCTTGCTCCGGGCACGGGCGATCCCGCCAACTTTAAAGTCGACGATTGCAGCACTCAGCGAAACCTGAACGAAACCGGCCGCGAGCAGGCGAGGGCGTGGAGGCCGTTGTTAGCGGAGAACGGTATTGATGAGGCGAGGGTGTTCAGCAGCCAATGGTGTCGTTGCCTGGAGACGGCGCGGGAAATGGATGTGGGGCCGGTGAAGGAGATGGAATCACTGAACTCTTTTTTCCGTAATCGCGGCGACGGGCCGATGCAGACGCGGCAGACGATTGCGATTGCGAACGAACTGGAACCCGGCCCGCCGATTGTGCTGGTGTCTCATCAGGTCAATGTGACAGCGCTGGCGGATGTGTTCCCCTCGTCTAACGAGGGGGTGATTATGGCACTGCCGCTGTCTGACAACCCGACCGTGCTGGCGCGGGTTTTTCCCGAGAACTAGCGGGTTGCGTTCAGCACCTGGTGCTCCAATTCGGCAGCAAGAGGCGGCTCCAGTTTAAGGGCTTCGGCTAGCTGATTCAGCCAGGCACGTTCCATGGGGTTTTGTTCGTCGACCATCGCCACGCTGACCACATAGATTTCCCGGCTGGCCTGGGGTGAGTCGGCGCTTCGGGCCAGGGCATTGGCGTCCAGTGGGGCGTTAAACTGCTGCTGAATCCAGGCATGAAGCTCGTCGTCCGGGCCCAGGCTTTCGATTTCGCTGGTGAGCATGGCGCGTTCTTCACCATCAACATGGCCGTCGGCGCGGGCAGCCATAATCATGGCCTGAAGTATTTCCAGCCCGCGCTGTTCCTGGGCGCTGCCCTGAAGCTGTTCCAGGGGCTGACCTTCCTGAAGCTGGTTAGCCGGTGCTGCAGCCTGATTGGACGATTGCGATTGGTAATTCTGGTAGGCCTTCCAGGCCAACACACCTACACCGGCCAGGGCCCCATACTTCAGTGCGGTACCACCCATTTTCCGGCCGCGCTTGGAACCCACCATCATCCCCAGCGCGCCCCCGCCAAGAAGACTTTTGATATCAATGCCACCAGAACCACCGCCCTTGGAGCTGCCGCCCTTGAATTGGGATGCAAACTCTCCAACCATGCGATTTACGTCGGTTCCGCCACCCGTGCGGCTCTGGCTGCCAGAGGCCTGGTTCATCAGTTGGTTCAGTATTTTCATGGCATTCATCGGTTTGCTCCTGGTCCGTCATTGCGGGTTGGTAGCTGTGTGGCTGATGCAATAGGGCTTTGCGAGCCTGGCTATAGCCAGGCATCATTTTGCATATTATCATCACAACGACTCATCGCGTACGAGTCTCGCTCTAGAGTAGTATTCACCGCGGGTACCCTCGCATGACGGGCATGCTAAGTACCCGGAGATTGCGTTGATTTCCAGATCACTGATTCGAATCTCAGCTATCCTGCTCCACACTCACCGGCTGGGTGTTACCGCGGCGAAAATCCACTTCCAGCTCCAGGCCGTTTTTGTCATAGCCCTCAACTTCGATATAGCCGCTGGTATCAATCTTGATTTCTTCAACCCGGGTCATACCCTCCGAAAGCGATGCCTCCATAAACTGTCGGACTTCGTCTGCGGTCATTCCCCAGGGGCCGTCGATACGTCTGCGACGTTCCTCCTTGGTAATGGCGTTTTCCTGGCCGATGTTCAATTCAACCAGCCAGTCGCCGTCGACCCAACCTTCAACTTCGGCGCGTCCGTTATCGTCGGAGTCCCGCTCGATTTCAACGAAATGCGTTATGCCGTAGTTTGTACCATGATCAAGTACCTGGCTGAGACCGGTTCCATCGTCAGCCGCGTGAGCCGTTGGCGCCAGAGCCAAGCTGGTCACCAGAGTCGTCGTTAAGATCAGTTTCATGGCGTTTCTCCTTTGTACTGCTTTAATTGAATACAAGCTGGCGGTTAACGTCGGAACCTTTCCCGCCACTGCAATTTCAGACTAACGATAAGCGTATTGCCCGGGAGTGATCAGGTTGTTCATGAACCATTCATCTGGATTCGGGCAAACTGTACCTATGAAAAAATCAATGCTGCAAAGACGCGAACATGCGATTCCGTTGGCCGCGCTCCTGATGATGGGTATGCTGGTGCCGGCGTTTCTTCCGGCACTGGCGGATGATGATGACTGGCGAGGTCTGCACGAAGAAGTGCAGGCGGGTCGTATCACACCACTGACAGAGATTCTGGATCGCCTGTCCCGTGACTACCGGGGGCAGGTAGTCGATGTGGACCTCGAAGACGATGGCAGTGCCCGTTATTACGAAATCGAACTGTTGGGCCCTCAGGGACAGGTTGTGGAATTCGAGGTGGATGCCGTGACCGGTGAGTTGATCGGCATTGAGGGCAACAACATTGAAGAGATGAAGCGCCCATGAAGGTCCTGCTGGTGGAGGACGATCATACCCTGGCCAAGGCGCTGACCTCTTCGTTGGAGTCAGCCGGGGTGCTAGTTGAGGCGGTAGGAGAAGGCCAGGCTGCGGATCTTCTGCTATCGACCGAGCGCTACGATGCTGTGGTGCTGGATCTGGGGCTTCCGGACGGCAGCGGCACTCACTGGCTCTCCGGCTGGCGTGAGCGTGGCCTGGACGTGCCGGTGCTGATTCTTACAGCCAGGGAGCGCTGGTCCGACAAGGCAGCGGGGTTCACCGCCGGCGCCGATGACTATGTCACCAAGCCTTTCCACACCGCGGAAATCCTGTTCCGTCTGCGGGCCCTGGTCAGACGCAGTCATGGTCATGCCCATCCGGTGATTGCCGTCGGCGACATTTCGCTCGATACCCATAGCGGGCAGGTGACTCTGGCGGGAATGCCGGTTTCGCTGACTGCCCAGGAACTCAGGTTACTGTCCCATCTGGTGCAATCGGCTCCCAGGGTGGTGAGCCGGACCGAACTGTCCGAATATGTGTATGACCGTGATCAGGAACCGGACTCGAACGTGATTGATGTGCAGATCAGCCGATTGCGGCGCAAACTCGGCAGCGACTCTATTGAAACGGTCCGGGGCCAGGGTTATCGCATGTGGGAGGTTACGGGCAAGTGATGACCCGTTCTTCCCTGCGTCATCTGCCCATTGCCACCCGTTTACGGGTATCAGCCCTGGTATTGGTGCTGGTGGTGCTGCCTGTCGCCGGTTCCATACTCGCGTGGAATTTCCGTGAAGCGGTCAACAGCGCCTTTGAACAGCGCCTGGAATCCCTGCTGAACGTGGTGCTGGCAAGTGTTCGTTATGACCCGGAGACGGACACCCTGGTCAGCAACCGGCAGCTTGGCGATGCGCGCTTCGAGCAGGTGTTTTCCGGCTGGTACTGGCAGGTGCGCAGCGAGGGCTCCTACGCCATCACGTCGCGCTCCCTGTGGGATCAGAGGTTACCGGTCACCAAAACCAGGGGAATGGATGTGCGCACTATCGCCGGACCAAGAGATGAGTCGCTGCGGTTGGTTGAGCGGGACGTCACATTGCCCAACCTGGACGCCAGGCTCCATATAACTGTGGCGGCGGACCTGAGTGAGGTTCATACCGAAGTTGCCCGGTTCTGGGGACTGCTGGTGGCATCACTGGTTATCCTCGGCTTGCTGCTGGTCGGGCTCACCGCACTGCAGATACGCTGGGGGCTGGAGCCCCTGCGGCGATTGGAGCGCAGTCTAGACGCTGTCAAACAGGGCCGCCTGAGCGCTCTGGATACCGACCTGCCCGCCGAACTGGCGAGGTTATCGAAAGCCATCAACACGGTGCTGAAACGGGATCAGACGTTGATAGAGCGCGGCCGAAGTGCGGCCGGTAATCTCGCACATGCGATGAAAACGCCGGTGTCGGTACTGATGACCACGACCGAGCAACTGCCGGAACCGCAAAGATCCGACATGCAGGTGGAACTTCAGCGGCTGGATGAAGCTGTCAGGCACCACCTGGCCCGAGCATCCGCGGCCGGGCCGGTAACACTGGGTGCCGAACAGGACGTGGACAAGGTGCTGGTACCGGTAATCACTGGTATTGAGCAGCTCAGTCGCCGTCGCGGGCTTGCATTCAGTCACGATGTGAAGCCAGGAATTCGTGCGTGGATAGAACCCCAGGATCTGCAGGAGTTGGCGGGCAATCTTCTGGAAAATGCCACCCAGTGGGCACGAACCAGATTTTGGATGCAGGTTCGCTTTAATACCAATGGGCTTGAATTTTCCATTGACGACGATGGTCCTGGAATGTCTGAACAACAACGTAGCCAGGCACTGGAGCGCGGCGGACGTCTGGATCAGACCCGGCCGGGATCAGGCCTGGGTCTGGCCATCGTGCGGGAGCTGGTCGATCTCTACGGTGGCGAACTGGCGCTGTCCGAGTCACCGCTGGGAGGGCTCAAGGTTACTGTCACACTGCCCAATGACGGCCAATGATTATTTGCGAATGGGAGAAAAATGGATGTCGCAAACCTTACGATTTCTGAGGCGCTTTATCTCGGCGCCGCAAGCGATTGGCAGCATCGTGCCCAGCTCACCTGCCCTCGTCGACGCTATGCTGGAAAAAATCGTCTGGAGCAGAGTAAATACAGTGGCGGAGCTCGGTGGCGGAACCGGTGTGATAACAGCCCAGATTAATGGACTTAGATCGCAAGATTCACGATTTCTGTGTTTCGAGAATGATTCAGATATGCATCTGGACCTGCAGCAAAAATTTTCAGATGTGATTCTTGAGGAGGATGCGATTCAGTTAAAACATACGCTGGAAAGACACCGAATACCGGGCCTGGATTGTGTGGTGTCGGGGCTTCCATTGCTCAATTTTTCCTCGACAGTGCGGCGCCGCCTACTTTCGGATATTCACGAATCGTTGAATCCTGGCGGTCTTTTCGTTGCGTTCCAGTACACCCGGCAACTCCAGGCCTTTCTTCTGTCAACGTATGATCAGATCGAACGCCATTATGTATGGGCCAATGTGCCGCCGGCATTCGTCTTCCTTTGCCGGAAGTAATTCACTGGTGGGCGTTTGCGTTCTGGAAAGAATAACATGAAAAATTCGCTTACTCGGGTTCAGCCGTGGTTTCGCACCAGATTCAGGCAGTGGTTGCGGCAGAATCCCAAGTCCCTGAGGCTACTGCGCAGATTTCGATGTTTCGGCACGGATACGGAATCAATGAGTCGCGGCCTGGCAGTTGGTCTGTTTTTTGGACTGACCCCGACGGTCGGGTTCCAGACTCCGCTGGTACTGGCGTGTTGTCTGATGCTTCGTGCCAATTTTCTGATTGCCTTTGCCAGCACCTGGATCAGTAATCCTTTAACCGTTGCACCACTGTATCTGGCATTCAACTGGTTGGGGGACAGCATTATCGGGCCGATTACCCTGTCAGAAAGTACCACCAGCAGCTATCCGTGGCTCAATCTGTTTTTGGAAGAGGGGCTTCAGATGACCATTGGCAGTCTTGTGCTTGCAATACCTGCAGCCTTCCTGGGCTACTTGTTGGCAAAGTATTGGGGACCAAGAATCTCAAGCTCTTTCCCTACCGCTGAAAAGCCGTGAAACGGAAGCCGGAACCGCCAGGTTGCAGTCACCCAAGCTGGAACAGAATGTCGATCTGTGTGCCAGTTGCGCCACTGCGTTGAACGCGAGTTTGCCAATTCAGCCGCTCACAGATCAGGCGCACAATGAATAAGCCTAGCCCTTCCTCCGGTACTGTAAGCTCGTCTGCGTCACTGTCCAGCTTTGCCCGAACATGTGAGGGCAGGCCCTCTCCGGTGTCTGATACGCTCAGTCTGTCGTTATCAATACTGACGTAAACGCAGCCCCGGGTATGCCGCAGTGCGTTCTGGACAAGGTTTCGCAACAGCATGTGCACCAGTGTCTGATCTGCCTCAATAGTCGCTGGCTCCCTGGTAACTGTGTGCTCCACTCTTCCTGCATACTCCGGCGTACTGTTCTCCAGCTCTTGTTTCACTCGATGCACACAAAGCCCCAGGTCAACAACGCCGGGTTTGTCCTGGCCCGATGAACGATGCGCCAGTTTCAGCAAGGCATCGACATCTGCATGCATCTTATCTGTTGCCTGCCGAATCCTGTCCAGTGTTCTGCGGTTTGCCGGGTTGTCCGGGGCACGTTGATCAATGACATCCAGCGCGCCGGATATGACAGCAATGGGCGTACGTAGTTCATGGCTGGCCAGGCTTACCAGGGCTTTTTCCCGGCGCACATAGGTGTCAAGCTCCTTGAGCATCTCGTTCAGTACACGGGCAATTTCATTGAGTTCCTCATCGGCGTATTGCGCAGGGATGCGTTTTAACGAGCTGTCTGGCCGAATCGTCTTTATCTGCTCGGAGAGGGTTTGCAATGGACGGATGATGCGTGCAGAACCAAGCTTGGCGAGAGCCAGACTGATGGCAAGCATGCTCAGGGCGAACAGGATGAAAGTGACTTGCTGGAAGCTCTCTTCCTGTCTTTCCAATAATGTAATGTCCTGGGCCAGGTAAAGCACGCCCGGGGCGCTCTCGGTACGGGCAATGGAGATGAGATAGGTTTTATCCTCAATATCCACTTCGTCGGCATAGGGAATGGGTCTGCCACGGAACAGGCTGGGAATTTCCACGTCTGTCGCAGCCTCTGGCACGAAAAGCACGATTACAAGTGCCGATGTCCATGAGCTTACCTGGTCTCCGGCGATTCGTTCCTCAAAATAGGCGCGCTCAGCGGCCAAGCCAATGTTCAGGCTTGCCTCCTCGAGATCCTCATAGATGATTTCGCTGACGAACAGTGTGATGGCTACGTTAATGACGCCGATGAGTAGCATGGCGCGAAATAGTCGCCGGGACAGCGAGCTCTTACGGCTCATTTTGTCATTTCTCTGCCGTCTGATTCCCGTAACTCCAGACGGTACCCGCGGCCGTGGATGGATCGCACCATAGAGTGGCCAAACTCTCTCTGCAGAGTCTTGCGCAGGGTGTATACGTGAGTGCGTAACGTGTGTGTGTCGCCTTCGTCGATTCCCCAGATCACGTTACTCAATTCCTCATGGGAGACAAACTTCGGATAGCTCCGAATCAGTGCCTCTAGGATACGGCATGGGGCGCCTGACAGTTCAACGGCATGCAGGCCCCGGTAGCTGACCTGAAGCGTATCGGGATCAAAAGAAAGGTTTCCTGCAGTGAGTTCGGCGTTGCCACTGGCGGCGCGGCGGCGGGATAATGCGTCTATCCGCAGTTGCAGTTCACGAAGTGCAAAGGGTTTGACAAGGTAATCATCGCCCCCGAGCTCAAAGCCCTCCTCTTTGTCCGGCATTGCGCTTTTTGCGGTCATGAAAATGACCGGGGTGTCGCATCTCAGATCCTGGCGCATGCGTTTGCAAAGCTCGAAGCCGGACAAACCGGGCAGCATGACATCCAGGACAACCACGTCATAGCTCCGGCTGGAGAGCAGGTGCAAGGCAGTCAGCCCATCGGCCGCAAAATCGAGGGAGTAGCGGCTTTCGCCCAGAAACTCGAACAGGTTCTCCGCCAGGGCGGTTTGGTCTTCAACAATCAATAGTCGGGTTTGCACGCAACCGTTTACCTTTTCAACTGACCTTTAGACTGGGAAGGTTATAAACCTCCTGTCCGCTCAGTTGAAGGTATTTCTGTATCACCAACAGTGCAATGGTTTGTTCCATTTGCTGGTCAAAAAACTTCTCCACATAACGGTTGGCGTTGGCAATGATGGCTTCGGCCTCGTCGGGATGATCCTGGTAGTATCGGACTTTTTCCGGTAGGTCGGAATGGTCATCGGCCAGTTCCACGTAGTGGTAACCGGGCACCAGCGCACCCTCCATAAACCAGGTTTCAAAGCGCGGCCGGCGCATCAGGCACAGGGAATTGGAGGCCATAATCCACTTGAGGTTGGTGGCCACATCAATGCCCTCCACGCTGACCACGAACTGATACCGCAGCTGCTCCTCAACACTCAGGAAGTCCTTGTGGTAGGGCTGGGGCTCGGCTTCCTTGTGCTGGGTGCAGCCAATGTCGCAAAGGGGGTGGTCGATAAAGCGGGTGGCAAAATCGATGCGGTGCTGCCGGTTGGACTTGCCCCGCCATACCGCCAGAGGCTTTTTCTGGCGAAACGGCGTCGGGTCCTCAACAAACTGGTAATGCCGAACCGAGTTGAGTTTGAGTAATACTGAGTTACGGTTAGACCCATCCCGGCGAACGGGACGGCTTTTCACAAAACGCGGGCTGTTCGGGATTTCGGTAACGTCGCCGAACTGGTAATCCACTTTACGGTCCCGGGGGAAACATTGGATGAGGTTGCGAAAATCGTAGCAGTAAGCGCTACTCTTGCCGGCGAAGGTAAAGTCTCCGGTGGGTTCTGCACTTGAAGACAACGTGAACGTTGCCGACAGGCGATTGTAATAGGCAACCCTGGCGTCGATGGCTGCCTTGCGTTCTGGTGTTTCGGCTTCGTATGCTGCCATCAGCAGGTCACACTGCCGTTGCCAGTAAGCCCGGGGAACCAGGGAGCGTATCGCGTTACCGGAGTAG
Organism: Marinobacter sp. ATCH36; assembly: GCF_023555055.1. Taxonomy (GTDB): domain Bacteria; phylum Pseudomonadota; class Gammaproteobacteria; order Pseudomonadales; family Oleiphilaceae; genus Marinobacter. The sequence goes on along the minus strand of NZ_JAMJPL010000002.1, from coordinate 386,010 downwards.
TAACCCAGTTTGTGAAAGTTCTTGGATAAATTGTCACCGAATCGCATTGTTGTCGCCAGACGTTGGTTGAGTCGCTTTCACCGTAACGGGCAACGCTCAAGGAAATGTCAGATAAACATCAATGAAACATCAAAGTGTGTCAGGAGTATTAAATGGTTGAGCGGTCTTCGAAGTCCCTGCCGCCAGTATTGGCCGGGCCGATTCTCCGGCACACCACATTCAACCGGCTGACGCTCTGGCTGGTCGGGTCCTGCTCGCTCACACTGAGGCTGCGCCTGCATCTGCCTCAATCCAGTGAACCGTGGTTGGACCGCGTACTGACGGAAGAAGATGTTGCAAGGGTGAGGTTTGGAGCCTTTGCCTACCTGTATCTGATCGACGTTAAACTCAGCGAGGCATTACCGGCAAACACCCGTATTGGCTACGACCTGGGTGTGTCGGTGGCCGATTCGGATTCCGATGGAAGCGGAGAATCCTGGATACGGGACTGGGCGCCCCACCTGTGCCTGCCGGAAGCGGACCGCCCCGATTTTACGATTCGTGAACGGCTGGACCGCCTGGCCCATGGCTCCTGCCGGCGGCCCCATTCCACCGCCGCCGATGGGCTGGTAAGGGTCGACCAATTGCTGATTGAAGCCCAGGGTGATATTGCAGAACGGCCAGGGTTGCTGATGATGACCGGCGACCAGATCTACGCCGATGATGTGGCTGGCCCCATGCTGCGGGCCATACACCACCTGATTGACCGCCTGGGCCTTTATGACGAAGCCCTCACCGGGGGTTCGATCAGCGACAGCAAGGCGTTGCGGGAGAACGCAGACACCTACTTCCACCGGGAAAAACTGCTCCCGGACGTGCGAAGCAACGAAGCACTGATCGAACGGTTCTTCGGCGGCGTGCGCAAACCGGTGTTCACCACCGCCAGTGCCCACAACCATCTGATCTCCCTGGGCGAAGTCATGGCCATGTACCTGCTAGTGTGGTCGCCGGTCTGCTGGGAACTGGTGGAGCAGGACCAACCCGAGCTGAGCTCAGAGGATGCAACGGCCTACCAGGGTCAGCAAGCCATCATAGACGATTTCGTGGCTGGTTTGCCTCGCGCGGCACGGGCACTGGCGCACCTGCCCACCTATATGATATTCGACGACCACGATGTGACCGACGACTGGAACCTGTCCGCCCTGTGGGAGACCACCACCTACGAGCATCCGTTCTCCCGGCGCATCGTCGGCAACGCCCTGGTGGCCTACCTGCTGTGCCAGGGCTGGGGCAACAACCCCGACGCGTTCGACGACATCATGCCCGCGATCAGGGAACTGGCTGCGTCGGCAGAGCAGGGTGGCGTGTACGATCAAACCGGGCAGGACCAGCTGATCGAAACCCTGCTGCAGTTCCAGCGATGGCACTACACGCTGCAGACCTCGCCCAGAATCGTGGTGCTGGACACCCGCACCCGCCGCTGGCGTAGCGAACTCAACCGCGCCCGGCCCTCCGGACTGCTCGATTGGGAAGGCCTGACCGAATTCCAGCAGGATGTGATGGGCGAAAAGGCGGTGATTGTGGTGTCGCCCGCGCCCATGTTCGGGGTGAAACTGATCGAAGCCATCCAGAACGTGTTCACCTTCTTCGGCAAACCATTGCTGGTGGACGCTGAAAACTGGATGGCCCACCGGGGTGCCGCCAGCGTGCTGCTGAACATCTTCCGCCACTCCCGTACCCCGGAAACCTTTGTGATTCTCTCAGGCGACGTTCACTACTCCTTCGCTTATGATGTTCGGCTTCGCCACAGGCCAGACCGGCCCAGAATCTGGCAGATCACCAGCAGCGGTATCAAGAACGAATTCCCCCATACTCTTATGGAGTGGCTGGACCGGATCAACCGCTGGCTCTACGCACCCTGGTCGCCATTAAACTGGTTTACCAAGCGCCGGCGCATGAGGGTAACCCCCCGGGAGCCTGAAGGCCGAGAAGCAGGGGAGCGGCTATGGAACAATGCTGGAATTGGTATGGTCGAGCTGGATGAAGAAGGGGCACCCACCAGCATTCGTCAGTTGAACTCACGTTCTGGTGGAACACGATTTTTAAAGTCTGAGCCCCCGAATGGCCGCTAGCAGATTCCTGTTTTCTGGTACCATCGCTGTCTCAAGGGAGAGATTGAATGGCCGATCACGATAAAGATGTAACTCCTGCTCAGTCACCACCGCCAGACAGGCGGCATGAACTGCACCAGGAGCTTCCGGTTGATTTTCCTGATCCGTTTTTCCGCAGCCTGCACCGGGTTATCCGCTTTGCGATCCGGGTGCTTGCAGTACTGATGGTCGCGGTCATTCTCTGGGGTGTTGGTGATGTTATTTACATCATTTACGACAGGCTGATCACACCACCTTTTCTGCTTTTGAATATCAACGATATTTTCTACACCTTCGGCGCCTTCATGGCGGTGCTGATCGCGGTGGAAATCTTCATTAACATACGGCTATACCTGGGTACCAATGTCTTCCCAGTGCAGTTGGTTGTTGCGACTGCCCTCATGGCCATCGCCCGGAAAGTCATCGTGCTGGATTTCGATACGCTGACGCCCATGTACCTGATCGGAATCGCTGCAACTACACTGGCGCTCGGAGTTACCTATTGGCTGCTGAGGCAGGGTAACCAGTACCACGAATGGGATGACTGATTTCACCCTACTGATCACAAACCTATAAAGAGAGACTCCATGAAAACACTATCTACGCTGGCCGCCAATGTACTGCTAGGCCTAAGCATCCTTGCAGGCACGCTTTCCACCAATGCGTTTGCCCGGGAGTACACCGAAGGCAAGGTCACCATTGATCACCCCTGGAGCCGCCCCACACCGCCCGGCGTACCCATGGGCGTTGGCTATATGAACATCACCAACGATGGCGACAGCGATATCACCCTCATCAGCGCAGCTACCGCCAGGGCGGAAAATGTATCCATCCACGAAAGCACCATGAAAGACGGCAACATGAGCATGCGTCCGTTAAAAGATGGCTTGGCCATTCCCGCTGGCGAAACCGTGGAGCTCAAACCCCACGGTTACCACCTGATGCTTGAAAAGCTGAAAGGCCCGTTGAAAGAAGGGGAAAGCATTCCGCTGACTGTGATCTTTGACGGCGCTGAAACCATGGAGGTGGAACTGGATGTTGAGCCATTGGATGGAGGGATGAAAATGGAAGGGCAGGGAATGGATCACTCCGGGCATTGATTGGTGTTGGCTGGGGTTATACGAACACGTTCGCAAAACCGCATATTCTGCATTCGGGGTGCGCGCTCTAACGTTATGAACTATATTGGTTTTTTGGTGCAGGATTCGTCAGGGTGCCTGGAGTTATACAAATGCTGGATATACGACCGGAGTTATACGAACGCGTTCGTATAATATGCTGTTAAATTTTTTGCCGCACCCTCATCGACTATGCTGTAATACATTGTAGTTATCCAATTTGAGGGTATGGTCATGAGTGTCACGACAGTTCGCCTTCAGGCAGAAGTTGAGCAGAACCTGGAAGCAATCGCCAGCAGGCTCCACCGGAGTAAAGGCTGGGTAATCAATCAGGCCTTGTCGGAATACATAGAAAAGCAGCAGCTTGAGCAAGAGCGGTGGAAGCAAACTTTGGAAGCAATGGAGTCCGCCGCCCAAGGCAAGGTGGTTGATTCCAGCGAGGTTCATAGCTGGCTTAATAGTTGGGGAACCGAAAATGAGCAGGATGCACCGAGGTCAGGTAAGTGAAACTGGTTTACACGGACGAAGCCATTGAAGACTTGAAGCGCCTCAGGGAGTTCATTGCCGTTCACAACCCGTCGGCGGCAACCAGGATCGCCACCGAACTGGTTGGCAAAATTGAACTGCTTCCAGATTTTCCCAAAATGGGCACACCGGTTGAAATGGCGCCGGTGCCTGATTCTGTTCGAGATATGGTGTTCGGAAAATACGTCGTTCGATATTCGGTTCATGCCAGTGCCATCATTATTCTCCGGGTATGGCATGGCCTTGAGGGTGAACGATAGCAATTTAACCAGGCGCGGCACTCGGATGCCTTTGTCTCCGCTTCGCTGCGTCAAAGTCACCGGTGCGCTCAGCGTTAAGCTTGGTTGTTGCGTGATGCGCAACATGCTAGCATCCTCTCATGATTAAATCAGTCCGTCACAAAGGACTGAAGCGGTTCTACTCGACCGGTAGCACGTCTGACATACAGCCGGATCATGCCAAGAAACTGCGCATGCAGCTGGCTGCTTTGGATACCGCCACTTCGGTGGAAGACATGGACATCCCTGGTTTTAGGCTTCATCCATTGAAGGGTAGAGATAAAGGTCGGTGGTCAATTCGGGTTAACGGAAATTGGCGCATGACGTTCGAATTTCAGGACGGCAACGCCTACATTCTTGATTATGAGGATTATCACTAATGACTATGCATAATCCGCCGCATCCAGGTGAATTCATTCGGGAGGTGTACCTGGAGCCTTTCGGTATCAGTTCCCGTCAGCTTGCGTCCAGTCTTGGGGTCTCACCCTCCACTTTGTCTCGGCTGCTCAAAGGGGATAGTGGTATTAGCCCGGAAATGGCGCTTCGGCTATCCAAGGTTCTCGGGCGTACTCCTGAGAGCTGGTTGGCGATGCAGGACATGTACGATCTTTGGGTGGCCCGCAACACGGTCAACCTGGATGGAATACATCCCCTGGACTTCGAAGCAGCTTAACCAGGGGCTGTTGTCGGACGCGCCTACGCTGGCGCTCCGGCACGCCGAAAAGCCAGGGCGTTATCCATAACGTTCGTCTTGACGTACGTACCTATAGGCGTACACTTGGTGGAAATTCGAACACGCAAGAGGTGCGTCATGACCCGAATCACAGCAACTGAGGCGCGCAGCAACCTTTATCGATTGATTGACGAGACCGCCGAGTCCCACCAACCAATCGTCATCATGGGTAAGCGGAACAAAGCCGTTCTAGTTTCCGAGGAAGACTGGTCTGCAATTCAGGAAACACTTTACCTGCTCTCCGTACCCGGTATGCGGGAGTCTATTCGTGAGGGGATGGATGCCCCCGTGGATGAATGCGATGAGGAGCTGGACTGGTGACATGGAAGTTGGTTTCCGCCAAGCAAGCCCAGAAGGATGCAAAGAAGTTGGCCTCCAGCGGCCTCAAACCAAAAGCCCAGGAACTGTTAGCGCTGATAGCGGAAGATCCATACCGCAAGCCGCCTCCGTTTGAGAAGCTCATTGGTGACCTTGGGGGGGGGCTATTCACGCCGCATCAATATTCAGCATCGTCTGGTTTACCAGGTGCTCGACGACGAGCGTATGGTGAAAGTTCTCAGGCTCTGGAGCCACTACGAATAATGCATGACCAGCCGCTGTTGCCGGACAATTTTTCCACCGCTTCAAGCACTACAACTACGATCATGACCCTTGTGTGTTAAAAGAGCCACCCGTTGATATTGCTGACTCATTGCGGCGACGTCATTTGGCAAGTGCCAAGGCCTTTGCTAGGTTAAAAAACGTTACGTAATTCACTGAATCAGTGAATTCGGACATTGATAGCGTCTAGCTAGATACCGCCCGTAGTGCATATTCGCCACGGGCGTTCACAGGAGTGACTTGATACAGGAGTCCGACAATGCAGGCTTCGACGGCGTTGAATACGAAGTTCACATGGAAATGACTCGGGACGAGTTGAAAAAACTGCCAGAGTACAACGAGGATTGGTGGAACGAGACTAGCCAGAGCTTGCAGCAGGCCTGGGAAAATACCAAGGAAGTCAGTGAGAGCGCCTGGGAGAATACAAAACAGGCCACTTCTTCAGCTTGGTATAACGCAAAGGAAGGCATGGAAGAGATGGGTGACGAGGTCGAGCAAGCGACGGAGTAAGCACGCTGCTCTTGTAAGCGCCCTTCGGGGCGCTTCCTGGGTCATTGATGCTCACGCTGTACAGTAAGTCAGAGCGCACCAGCATTCTGAAGTGAGGACGACCTCACCTCTCGGTTTCGTTAGGGGACGGCCCCAAAACAAATCGAGAGATGTGTATGAATTGGATCATTTTGTTTGTAGCCGGCCTTTTGGAGATTGGTTGGGCCATCGGGTTGAAGTACACGGATGGCTTTACGAAACTCTGGCCTACTGTCGGAACGGTATTTTCGTTGATTGCAAGTTTTCTGTTGCTAGGTTTGGCTCTGAAAACATTGCCCGTCGGTACAGCTTATGCAATATGGGTGGGTATTGGTGCTGTAGGTACGGCTCTTCTGGGCATATTATTGTTCGGCGAGTCAGCTGACATTTTTAAGCTAGTAAGTTTAGGTCTGATTTGCGCGGGTATTGTTGGTCTTAAATTGGCCCATGCCTAACATGTGGCTTTTGGCGGACGCGCCTCCTGCCTGCACGCTTCTCCCTATTACCACCAGAATGGGAGCTGTATCAGGAGGGGCTCCGGATTTGCCGACAGGTTAGTGAACGGTTGCCTTGGAAAACAGGTTGATTACCGCAACGCCGGCGATGATCAGCGCCATACCAAGCACACTGGCGGCATCCAGCGTTTGCCCGTAAACCAGCCAGCCGATAAACGCCACCAGCACAACACCCAACCCCGCCCAGATGGCATAGGCCAGGCCGACCGGGATTTCCTTCAGCGTTATTGAGAGGAAATAGAATGCAACCGCGTAGCCTGCAATAACCAGCAGACTGGGCCAGAGCCTGGTAAACCCTTCACTGGCTTTCAGGCCGCTGGTTGCAACCACTTCTGCAACAATGGCAATGCCAAGAAATAACCAACTTTTCACTGCGATTCTCCGATTCCATACGAGATGGGGGCAGACGATACCAGCCCTCGGCGCTGTCTGACAGACCGTTGGGAAAGGTATTTCAAGGTGTTTCGCCTCTGGCTGCGTTTATTGCCTTCCCGAAGCTCCATTCCTATACTCGCGTAGCGGGCCGCTGCCTGATCGCCGCAGCAATCCGTCTGATTCCAATAAAAAAGGAAAACACCATGTTGAAACGTTGCACATTTCTGGCTGCTGCGGCGGCAACGCTGCTGTTCAGTGCCACTTCTCATGCCCAGTACAAAGACGAATACACCGTCTCCACCGTTCTTCCGTCCGCCTTTCCCTGGGGCCAGGCCGCCGACAAATGGGTAGAGCTGGTGAAAGAGCGCTCAGACGGGCGCATCAACATGAAGATCTACAGCAATTCCCAGTTGGTCTCCGGCGACCAGACCAAGGAGTTTTCGGCCATGCGTTCCGGGCTGATTGATATGTCGGTGGGCTCCACCATTAACTGGTCGCCGCAGGTGCCTGAACTGAACCTGTTCTCCCTGCCTTTCCTGATGCCTGACTATGCAGCCATCGATGCAATCACTCAGGGTGAAGCCGGCGAGGCCATCTTCGCGGCGATCAAGAAGCGCGGTGTCACACCGCTGGCCTGGGGCGAGAACGGCTTCCGCGAACTGTCCAATTCCAAGCTGACCATCGACGAGCCGGCCGATCTGGATGGCCTGAAAATCCGCGTGGTCGGTTCGCCGCTGTTCCAGGATACCTTCACCGCCCTGGGCGCCAACCCGACCCAGATGAGTTGGGCCGATGCCAAGCCAGCGCTGACCACCGGCGCTGTTGATGGCCAGGAGAACCCGCTGTCGGTCTTCGATGTGGCCCGCATCGATCAGGTTGGTCAGCAATACCTGACGCGCTGGCACTATATGGCGGACCCACTGGTGTTCGCAGTCAGTAACTCTGTATGGGATCAGTTCAGCGAGGAGGATCAGGCATTGCTGAAGCAGGCGGCGATTGATGCTGGTCAGTGGGAGATCGAGAAATCCCGCAGCGAAATCGATGCGACCCTGGCGGCCATCAAGGAGCGCGGCGTGGAGGTCACTGAGCTGACCGATGAGCAGCGCGATGCCTTCATGGAAGCCACTCAGCCCGTATACGGGAAATGGACTCCGCGCATTGGCGAGGATCTGGTGAAGCAGGCACAGGACGCGGTCGCCAACCGTAACCAGTAACAGCGACCTGCCCAGGCGCCCGTCATGACCGGCGGGCGCTCTTTCCGAACCGGAGTCTCCATGCCGTCCCGTCCCCCCAAGTTCCGGCCCGACGCTTGGCTGGCCACCATTGCCCTCGTTGCCATCTGCGTGATCAGCCTGGGAAATGTGATTGTTCGCTACGCGACCGATGCTTCTTTCGCCTTTACTGAGGAATTTTCTGTATTCCTCCTGGTGGTGCTCACCTTTGCCGGCGCTGCCGTGGCCGCGCGACACAACCAGCACATCCGCATCGAGTTGATAGAGCACTACCTGCCGCCCTGGGGGCAAAAGGTGGTCTTTGTGTTGCAGTGGCTGGGCGGTGTGACGGTTCTGGGCATTATGACCTGGTACGGCAGTACCTTCGCCTTTCAGGAATACCAGTGGGAATCGTTGTCGCCGGGGCTGGGCCTGCCCAACTGGATCTATGTGATCTGGCTGCCGCTGTTGTCCCTCGTCATCATTATTCGCATGACTCAGAACCTCGCCGACCGTCTACGCGGCAAGCAGGACCCGGAGGTGATCCATGAGTCCTGACTTATTGATGATCGCGAGCTTCCTGCTGGCGTTACTGCTGGGGATACCGGTGGCGATTGCCCTTGGGCTGGGCGGAGTGGTCGGCATTGTCGCGGGGCTGCCTCCAGCCATGTTGGGTACGTTCGGCACCAACACGTACAACAGTGTGGCCAAGTATCCGCTAATTGCGATTCCCCTGTTTATCCTGACCGGCCTGATTTTCGAGCGTGCGGGTGTTGCCGCCGCCCTGGTGCGTTTTGCCCAGTCGATTATCGGCCCCCGCCATGGCGGGCTGACTGTTGTCGCGGTGCTTGTGTGCCTGATCATGGGTGGCATGAGTGGATCTGGCCCTGCCGATGCCGCAGCTGTCGCGATGGTGATGCTGCCGAGCATGCAGAAAGCCGGCTACCCGAAGCCGTTCTCGGCGTCACTCATTGCCGCTTCATCATCTACAGCGATCCTGATTCCGCCGTCGATTGCGCTGATTCTCTATTCCATCGTGGTACCGGGCGTGGACCTGCGGGCTCTGTTTGCGGCGGGCATTTTTCCCGGCATTCTGGCGGGCGTGTCCCTGCTGGCGCCGGCCTTATATTTTGCCAGGAAATACCGCTGGGAAGACCCGGAAGCGGTCGAGCGCCCGCCATTCTGGCCGAGCTTCAAGGCCGCTTTGCCGGCTTTGTTTGCGCCCGTGATCATCCTTGGTGGCCTGCGCTCAGGCCTGTTCACGCCCACCGAGGCTGCAGTGGTTGCTGTAGCCTACGGGGTGCTGGTCGGTTGCGTGCTTTATCGCAATCTGAGCCTGCGTAACCTGTGGGGCCTGATGACAGACGCCGCCGTTACCTCCGGCGTGGTGATGTTCATCATCGCGCTGGCTGGTATCTTTGCCTGGGCCGGCACCACGCTCGGGACCTTCCAGCATCTTGCCGATGCCCTGCTGTCCCTCTCCGAAAATGGCTGGGTCCTGCTAGGTCTGGTAATGGTGCTGGTGCTGATTGCCGGGATGCTGCTGGATGCGATTTCTATCTACCTGATCCTGATCCCGATTGTGCTGCCATTGATGAACCATTTTGGCTGGAACCCGATCTGGTTTGGCATCCTGTTGGCAATGAACATCGCCATCGGCCAATTCACACCGCCGGTCGCCGTTAACCTGATGGTCACCACCCGGATCGCCAATATCCGCCTGGAACACACCATTGGCTGGGCAATGGTTTTTGTGGCCGCCATGGCTCTCAGTTTGGTGTTGGTGATGCTGATGCCGGGTATTGCGCTGTGGTTGCCGGAGAAGCTGGGATATGTGGTGGGGCCCTGGTAGGTGGGTCGGGGGCGGACGAAGACCAAAAAACCGCGAACAAAGTCGCGGTTTTTCGGGGTACTGATTTTGCGTTACTCGCTGACAACGGTAACCGGCCCGGTAGCGTGCCTGACGACCCTCTCGCTGATGCTGCCCAGAGTAAGACTACGCAAGGTTGAATGACCGCGCCTACCCAAAACCATGTGAGAGCCCGGATGTTCTTGCAAGTATTCAATAATTTCGTGGGCCGGGTCGCCTTTTAGCAGGATCTCCTCGCTTGGATCAGCGATGCCACTCACGGCTTCTTTTGCGGCATCAAAAACTTTGCGCCCGTAGTTCTTTTGCTCTTCCTCAAGGTCGCTAGGCCACACGCCACTGATGATCAGCCGCTCTGCCTTTGAGCCGGGAAACACGGTTAGCAGTTTTAGAGGGTGACCGGTGGCTTTCGCCAGGTCGGCCGCCATTTTTGCCGCATGAGAGGACTGCTCTGAACCGTCGCAAGCGACCACGATGTTTTTAGTAACGTTGGTCATGATGCTTTTTCCTTCCTGTTGGATGTGTTCCCAACGTAACATTGACCGGTGCACCCTGTGGTTGACTCAGGTCATGCCGACGAACGGTTTGCCTTCGCTGGCTCGAAGAAGACAAGAGCCGTAAACAAAAGTTTTCGGTTCATTGCGTGATTAACAAGGAGTGAGCGTGAATGACTTCATTGCACCCATAGCAGCCTGGTGCGCCGTAATTATTGAAACCATCGGCATTGCCACAATTACATGGTTTGCGTTGTATGCCCTCTACAACGCGTTGTCCAGATTGCTGAAAAAAGAGGATAAGGATTCCGTTTTCCAGGAGTTACGCCAATCGCTTGGTCGGGGCATCTTGGTCGGGCTGGAGTTTCTTATTGCCTCGGATATTATTTATACCGTTGCGGTTGAGCTGACGTTTGAGACGATAGGCGTTCTGGCTATCGTCGTGCTTATCCGTACGTTCCTGAGTTTTACGCTTGAAGTAGAGATGTATGGTAAATGGCCCTGGCAGCATAAACCCTAGTTTCTGAGTTTGGGCGGGAGTTGGATACGTCAATATCAGCGAGGCGGAGCTGCATGTTTATCTGGATCGTTTGGGTGTGAGAGGAGATTGATTGGGTCAAACCTGTAGAACCCGCGAAGCGCCTCAAACACTTCTGGCTGTTCCTCTTGCAGATGGCCCGGTTGCTGAAAGAAGGCCTCCGTCAGCACGGCAAAAAACTCGGCCGGTTCCGTTGCACCGTAAGGATCAAGCCAGGGTTTCTGGTGATGGCGAAGAGACTGGCGCAGGTGTTCGTAGGCTCGGGTCATGGTTTGCTGCCAGTGGCGGGCCTGTTCTCCGCTGAGCGGCGGCGCGCCATCGGCAGTGCCGTCCAGGTAATCAAGTTGGTGGGCGAACTCGTGAAGGATCACGTTGTGGTGTCCCGCAGGATTGACCGCACCTTCCTCGCATTCGGCCCACGCCAGAACTACCTGGCCGCGGCTGGAGGCTTCGCCCGCGCGGATCTGATTGCTCTCGCTCACTACTATGCCGTCGCTTTCCACTTCCCTGACATGATAGGCGTCCGGATATACCAGAATGCTGCTTACGTCGTCGAAGTCGGAGAAGTTGCGAGCAACAATTAACAGACACGCGTGGCCTGCAATAGTAAGGCGCACGGTGTCGTCCACCTCAAAACCGTCGCAGCCGTAAAAAGACTTTTCTGCCAGAAATAACTGCACGTGCTGTTCAAGCTGGTGCCTGAGCTCAGAGGGAAGCTTGCTATAAACAGGTACCTGGGCCTGGAGCTTCTCTTGCCAATACTCTGGGAACGGCTTCTGAAGCCGCTTTTCCCGCCGCCAGCCACGATAGAAAAACAGGTAGAAAACAGAAGCGCCGATAACGGCCAACGCGCAGAGGGTGTAGGTCAGCATTGGCGGGGCTCCGGTACCTGTTAATGGCCTGACAGTGTAATTCGTATCCATTGCCTTCACCAGATTCTGCAATGGCGCTACGATGTTTTCCCTGAGTTTGACTGGTATCGTTTATTAACTACATCTTCTGCAGGGCAAATTATGGAAACTGAAATTGCTCCCCTGGATATGCTACTGCGGCTCTCCGTTGCAGCCGGCCTGGCGTTGTTTCTGGGACTTGAGCGGGAACTGCGAGGTAAACCAGCGGGGCTGCGCTCTCACATGCTTGTATCACTGGGGTCGGCTACGTTCATTATCATCGGTATGAGCGTTCTTTTTGCCACAGCCGAGGGCGACCCTTCTGCCCGTATCGATCCTACCCGGGTGGTGCAGGGCGTCGTTGGCGGTATCGGATTCCTGGGTGCTGGCAGCATTATCCGTAGTGGCGGGCAGATCCAGGGAATAACCACAGGCGCCTCAATCTGGCTTGCAGGGGCCATTGGGGTTGCTGCCGGTATCAATAACTTCTACCTGGCGGGGATGGTGACTGTTCTGGCTTTGGTGATCATGGTTGCGCTGGGCCGCTTCGAACGTGAGCTGGTTTCCGAGGACAAGTAGTAAATCTTTCATAAAGTTCAGGAGTATTTCATGTCTGCTAGCAAAACCGCCGTTATCACCGGCGCCAATCGTGGTATCGGCCTTGAACTTGCCCGTCATTATGCCGGTGAGGGTTGTGATGTAATTGGAGTCTGCCGAGAAGCCTCCGCAGAATTGAAGGAAGTGGCGACCCGGGTCATTGAAGGGGTGGATGTAACCACCAATAGCGGTATCCAGAAAATGACGGACGAGTTGAAGGGCCAGCCGATCGATTTGCTGATCAACAACGCCGGGCTGCTGCAGGATGAGAAGCTGGGCAGTATCGACTTTGATTCCATCCGCACCCAGATGGAAATCAATGCCTACGCGCCGCTTCGCGTGGCAGAGGCGTTGGTCTCCCAGATTCCTTCCGGCGGCAAGATCGCCAACATCACCAGCCGCATGGGCTCGATTGCCGATAACGATTCTGGCGGTCGCTATGGTTACCGCGCTTCCAAGGCTGCGTTGAACGCCTTTGGCAAGTCTCTGGCCATGGACCTGAAGCCGAAGGGTATAGCAGTAGCTCAGCTGCATCCGGGCTATGTGCAAACCCGCATGGTGAACTTTGGCGGGCTGATTACGCCTGAGGAGTCCGCGAAGGGCCTTGCGGCGAGAATCGAGGGGCTTAACCTGGAGAATACGGGGTCGTTCTGGCATAGCAATGGGGAAGAGTTGCCCTGGTAAATTTTTCCTCGCCCACACCCGGCTCATTGTCAGACCACGGAGTTTTAATGAACTATAGATTTGAAGACCTGAAAAACAGCTGCCAGAAGGAGTGGCAAGCCTACATTGAGCACAGTTTTGTGCGTCAGTTGGGGGAAGCGACCCTTGCTCCCGAGGCTTTTCGTCACTATCTGAAGCAGGACTATCTGTTCCTGATCCAGTTCGCCCGTGCGTTTGCACTTGCCGCCTACAAAAGCCCGACGCTGCAAGACTTGAAGCAGGCAAAAGCCGGGCTCGAAGCCATTGTGGATGTGGAGCTGGGGTTGCACGTGAGCTATTGCCGGGAGTGGGGCATCAGCGAGGAAGAACTGTCGGACCTGCCGGAAGCACGCGCGACCCTGGCGTATACTCGTTATGTGCTCGACACTGGAAACCGGGGCGATCTGCTCGATCTGCATGTAGCCTTGTCACCCTGCATGGTGGGCTACGGCGAAATTGCCAACTGGCTGAACGCCAGGGCGGAAACGGTTCGCGGCGACAGCAATCCATATGACGCCTGGATTGCCATGTACGAGAGCGAAGAGTTCCAGGAAGCCATGCAGGTGGAGATCGACTGGCTGAATGACAGGCTGGCGGATGTAACGCCAGCTCGCTTCAGCCAGTTGGCCCGGATATTTAGTGAGGCCACCCGGCTGGAAATTGATTTCTGGGAAATGGGGCTAGAGCAGCGGCTTTAATCGCAGACAATTTACACGCGCTAGTCCGTCAACTAATCTTTTAGATGAGTAGGTGAACTATCTGGAGGATAGTCTCATGAGCAAAGCACTGAACGGAAACTTCACTACAAAAGAACAGGCCAGAAATGTAAAAGACGACCTGATTGCGATGGGTTTTCCCCAGGAAAATATTTATATCGAGGAGCAGGAAAACATCATCAGGGTTATGATCCCGTCAGAAGAGCGGCGGGAGGTAGAGGAAGTCTTTGATCGTCACCGTGTGACGTATTAGCGGGGCGGGCTTTTTCTCATAGCAATAAAAAAGGCAGCCGAGGCTGCCTTTTCTGAAACGTGCTGACTGTTATTTAAACAGCAACTACGTTTTCTGCCTGCGGGCCTTTCTGGCCTTCAGTAACGGTGAAGTCGACTTGCTGGCCTTCAGCCAGAGTCTTGAAACCGCCACCTTGAATTGCGCTGTAGTGAACGAAGACGTCCGGGCCGCTTTCGCGAGTGATAAAGCCGAAACCTTTTGCTTCGTTGAAAAACTTAACAGTACCGGTAGTTGTAGACATAATCATAATCCTGAATTCGATAATTTAATGTGCTGTCAGACCATCTGAAACGATGACTGATCAGCGTTGTGCGGAAACAAAAAACGCGCGGAATCAAAAACAGGACGGGCAACTACCAAAACAACTGAGATGCGTCTTATTCGTGAACTGCTGTGCTAAATCTTTCCTACGAAGCGCACTGTACGCTATCTTCCACGGATTACCAAATTTATTTTGCGATTTGTAACCGGGTGCGGATATGACCGCGGGCGATACCACCCATGACCTTACTTCTCCTTGTTCTTTCACATATTTTTGTTCCTCTGGTGTTTATTTTCACCGTTGGTTTCGGAGCGGCCGCATCCAGAATTCACTGGCTGAGTCATCTGGCACTGGCTGCCGTTTATCTCTTGCTGATCCATTACGCCGGTGCCTGGGCCTGGCTTGGCGGGTTCTGGCCCTGGCTGTTCTGGGTGGGCCTGCTGCTGAGCGCGGCCCGGTTTCTGGTGCGTCGTATGCCGGCGTTACCGCTAAAGCCGGTATGGCGGCCGTTGGTGATTGTGTCGCTGGGCTTTAACCTGGCTGTGCTGGCGGCCATAGCCGTGCCGGCCTGGTCGGCACTGGGTGCCGGGATTGTTCGCGAGGAGCCGGTCGTCCTGGAGTGGCCACTTGTGCAGGGCCAGTACCGCGTTGGGCAGGGAGGGAACTCTCACGTGATGAATCATCATTACGGAATCGACGCTCAGCATCATGCGATCGATGTGGTGCGCATCGGTCGCCTGGGTCTCCGTGCTCATCGGGTATTTCCACAGGCGCTCGAGGATTATGGAATCTGGAATAGTCCCGTGACGGCGCCCTGTAGCGGTGAGGTAACCAATGCCGCTGTTAATCTTCCCGACCAGAACCCGCCTGTAAGTGATCGGGATAACCCTGCCGGCAACTTTGTAGCCATATACTGTCGAGATGTAACGGTGGTTCTTGCCCACCTGCGCAATGGATCGGTTTCTCTGCAACCGGGCGACTGGCTGGAAGCTGGAGAGATGATCGGGCAAGTAGGCAATTCAGGAAATACCAGTGAGCCACACCTGCATATGCATGCAGTAAAGGGCAGGGTTTCGGGCCATGATGCGCTTATGTGGGAGGCCAACGGCCTGCCCATGAGCTTTGGTGGACGTTACCTGGTTCGTAATGATGTGGTAGGACACTGACGGCCATTGAACCGAAATGAGGGGTTATTGATGAAATACATTTTTGAGGTGCGTATCAGGGAAGGGCACACGGCAGAGGAATACGCGGACGCCTGGGTCCGGGCCAGCGAGATCATCCAGCAGGCACCGGGTGCACGGGGTACAGAGCTGCACCGGAAGATTGGTGATCCGAATGTATTGATTGCCATCGCCAGCTGGGAAAGCAAGGCGGACCGGGACGCTATGGAAGGGCAGCACAACCCGGAAGTAGCTGGCATAATCCGCAGTGCCGCGCCGTTTTGCGAGATCACTCCTCTGGGGGAGTTTGAAGATCCGGAATGGGTTGTGATGCCACCAGACAGGCGCAGTAGCTGAGCCCTTATGTCACAGAAACGTCCGAAAATTTCGTCCCGGGCCGCGCTGCTGTTTCAGGGAGGCATCGGTGTCGTCGGCCTTGTGGCGATCCTGTTGTTCGGAATTCCCGTGCAGAATGGCGGAATGAGCCTGAGTGTTGCTGTTTTCTGGGGGCTGGTCGGTAGTGTAGCGACCTACGCGGTGATTACGACACTGACCCGGATTCCGGGCTTGCTCAGTGATTCAATGGAAGCCCAGCTTGAGAAGTTGTACCGGTTCGCCTGCGATTACTCCTGGCCAATACTCGTTACCCTGTCGGTGTTTGCCGGTGTCGGGGAAGAGTTGCTGTTCCGCGGTGCCATTCAGGGCTGGCTGGCCCAGCATTTCCATGAGGCAGTGGCGATTATTGCAGCCTCGGTGCTGTTCGGGCTGGTTCACTACCTGTCCTTTACCTACTTCATGCTGGCAACCGGGCTGGGGCTGGTTTTGGGAGCGGCCTATGCGTATACAGATAGCCTGGTTCTGGTCATGGTCTGGCATGGCGTGTACGACATGATTGCGCTTTACTGTCTTCGCAGATTTCCACACCTCTTCGGAGTGCAGAATGGATAAGCCGGTCAAGCACCGCCTGTTCTTCGGGCTGGATTTACCGGAATCCGTCAAACAGCAGTTGCTGTCGATTCAGCGGCCGTTAGCCGGTGCCCGCTGGCAGCGGGCGGACCAGTTGCACCTTACGCTGGCATTTCTGGGCAGTGTGGAAGAGCAGCATTTACCGGTGCTTCGCGAGGTAGTCCGGAACCTGCCGGTACTGCCGTTCGATCTTGCCATCAGTGGCGTCGGATGCTTTGGTAAGCCGGACCGCCCGAAAAATCTCTGGGCCGGGGTCCGGCCTGTTCAAAAACTGGAGGAACTCCAGGCTGGACTGAACCAGAGGCTGGCATCCGTTGGGTTTGCTCAGGAAAAGCGCAGCTTCCAGCCGCATGTCACGCTGTGCCGCTTCAAAAAGGAGGCCGGGTCGGTCGCTGAGTTACTGCAGGATTATGACGAGCTGCTCATCGAGCCGTTTCAGGTTGACCGCTTTGCGTTGTTTGAGAGCGTGCAGGGAGAGCGTGGATCTGTATACCACGTGGTTGAGACTTATCCGTTGTCTGGTGCCCGATAACATTCATTGGCCCCGCGGATCGGAATTTCGGTAAGATTTCGGTTTAATCACCTAAAACTTGGGTAGCACACATGTTTTTTTATGAAGTTGAGCCGCGATTCAGTGATACCGATGCCCTGGGCCATATTAACAATACCGTCTATCCGGTCTGGTTCGAGCAGGCACGAACGTCGATTTTCCGGATTTTCCACCCCGCACTCACCCCGAAAGGGTGGCCGCTGATCCTGGCAAGAATGGAGATAGACCTGAAGGCCCAGTGTTACTGGCTCACCCCCGTGGAGATACATTCCGGAATCGGCACTATCGGCAATTCATCGGTTCAGGTCATTCAGGAAGCCTGGCAGAACGGCGTGGTGGTCGCCCGTGGTGTGACGGTACTGATTCATTTTGACTACGAGACGCAAAAGTCCGTTCCGATACCCGACGCCATCCGTGAGAGGCTGGCGGAGCATGCTTTTGAAGCCTAGGGCCAATTAATGGGGAGTTGCAGTGGACAATCTCAACAAAAAAGAAGTGGAACGGATTTTTTCATCAGCGCCATTTATTGCCGATCTTGGCCTGGAGCTGACGTCCATTGAACCTGGTGAGTGCCGTACACGGCTTGTGCTGGCCAACAGGCATTTGCAGCAGGATGGTTTCGTTCATTTCGGGGTTCAGGCCACCGTGGCCGATCATACTGCTGGAGCGGCGGGGGCTTCCGTGGCAGGGCCGGGGCAGATCGTTCTGACGTCGGATTTTTCACTGAAGCTGTTGAGGTCGGCAAAAGGCACTCACATCGAATGTATCGCCACCGTGCTCAAAGCAGGCTCCTCTCTGACCGTGGTAGAGTCCGAGGTGTATTGTGGCACCACTGGGGACATGCGGCTGGTTTCCAAGGCGACGGTGACCCTGGCTGTTGTAAGCCCCCGGGAAAAAATATGAGGTTTATTCAGTGAAAGATGTTTTGCGAAAGGTCTTCTGGCCTATTCTGTTCTTCTTCGAAAAAGGCAGCCATGCCGAGGGCTATCGCCCATCTCACCGCAAGATACTGCTGGTGGTGGGGTTGCTGTTTCTTGTTCTTTCCGGTGTATCGCTTTTCTTCTCGATCTTCGCGCAAACGTTGAGTGCGCTGCTGCCCATCGTTCTGTTTTTCGTGATCAGTCTGGTCTGCTTTGTGGTTGGTCTTTTGGGCAGTGACAGCGCCGTGGCCAGGATATGGGGCACACGATAGCGTTTGTCCGGTTCGTCTGCTTGCAGGCGCGGGCATTGCTAATCCTGGCGTTCATGCTTTTGCCTGCAAAAGCATGGGCAGAGAGCCCTGGCGACGAGCCTGCCGGTAACGCGGGTACATTCCCCGGTTTGGCGGAGCGCGCGGCAGCTCTTGATCGCCTGCATAGTCTTGTTGTTGCGGTGAACGGCCAAACGGTATTTTCACGGGCATTCCGTGGACCGGAACTGGACGAGCCGGCCAACATCAAGTCCCTCTCCAAAACAGTACTTTCCGCAGTAGTCGGCATGGCCATTGATCGCGGCGTGTTCGAGAGTGTGGATCAATCCATCGCCGAAATCCTGGATGTGCCCGACGATGCCAGTGCCCGGGTCAGCGAGGTGACCATCAGCCACCTGTTATCAATGCAGGCCGGGCTGCAGCGAACCTCAGGGCGATATTACGGCGAGTGGGTCAACAGTGATAACTGGGTGGACTATGCGCTTAACCGTTCCTTCGTGGCGGAACCGGGCGGTGACATGCTGTATTCCACAGGCAGCTATCATCTGCTTTCCGCGGCGCTGACCAAAAGCACGGGGCGCAGCACTCTGTATGTTACCCGTAATTGGCTGGGCGAGCCGCTGGGGATCCGCGTTCGTGCCTGGCTGAGGGATCCCCAGGGGATTTATTTCGGCGGCAACGATATGCACTTGTCTCCTATGGCATTGCTCAAGATTGGAGAACTTTACCGCAACAACGGTGTGTATAACGGCGAACGGCTGCTTTCAAAAGCCTGGATAGACCTGTCCTGGACACAGCGTGGCGTTTCCCGATACACCGATGACCGTTATGGCTATGGCTGGTTTGTGACGGATCTTGGAGGGCAGCGCGCTTATTACGGCCGTGGTTACGGTGGGCAGATGCTGTATGTATTTCCCGAACTGGCGATGACCGTGGTAATGACCTCTGACCCGCAACCTCCGGCCTCACCTTCGTTCATGCAACAGCAGAACGCGCTTCTGGAGGAGTTTGTTATTCCCGCTTTCCCGCTTCCCCCTGCTTCCTCGCCTCAAAGCTCTCAAGCTCAACGTTGATGGCGTTGGTCGAAATCACGATCTCATAAAGCGAATACAACAGAGATATCGAGAGCAGAATCAGGCTGATTCCGAATGCAATCGCGCCGGTAAGCTGGGCTCCTACAAACAGAACGAACATGGACACGGTGCATACGAAAAAACTGAGAACGCCATAAGCTTGCATGCGCTTGGTCAGCAGAATGCGTTTGCGCAGCATGCTGATTTGCCGAGCGATCAGAGCATGATCTTCTTCTGTGTCCATTTGCTTGAGCTGGCGGATCAATTGGGCCAGAACCAGAAACCGATTGGTGTATGCGAGCAACAGTAATGAGATGGCTGGAAACAGAAGGGCGGGGGTGGTCAGTGTCAACGTCGGCTCCTCAATGTGTTGGGCGCTAGGGAATGGTCTGTCGGTCAGTTTATAGTGGGGCCGGGGCGTTAGCCAGCCAGCATTATGGGGTGCTGGATATCAATGGCGTTTATCAGTGCCAATCAGAAAAATTCATTCGCGGAATACCCGAACCCTTTCCATACTCAGGTCACTACAAATATAACGATATGCGGGTAATCCAAAATGGCAGAAAGACAAGAGCTGGCGGGCTGGCGATGGGGCCCGTTTACCTTCCGTGTTCCTTTTTATCACACCAAGCTTTGCTGGTCGGAGTTCCTTCAGGGACTAATGGTGTCTGCGGCAACGGGGTTGGCGCTGATTCCGATCATGACGGCTTACTTTGGCCTCAGCTTTGACGAAGCCATTGCCTTGTCCATGGTCCATGCCTTCCTGATTGCGTCGGCGGTTATTGTTTTTGGCGAACCCTACGCCGGGGGCTGGATAACCCCTGCGTTGCCATTAATTCTGGCCTTTGTGGTTGGTGGTTACGAAGACCCCTCCAGCCGCTTTCAGGCCATGACAGCGCTTTCCCTGGTATTTGCCTCGCTAGTGTTTATTCTGGGGATTACCGGATTGGGGCGACGGTTCGTCATCTGGCTACCGGATACCCTCAAGGCCGGCATTATTCTTGGCGCCGCGATTGCCGCCCTGAAACGGGTGTTTATTGACGACGCTGATCGTTTCCTGCTGGAGCAGCCCATTGCCACCACTCTGGCCTGCGCCATCTGCCTGATTTTTACTTTCTCCGTGCCGATGCAGAAACTGAAGGCGCGTAACCGGTTCTTCTTCATGGTCGGTGCGTTGGGGCTACTGCCGGGCTTTATGATCGCTGCGATGGTGGGGCCGTTTGTAGGTGAGGTCAGTTTTGATATCCAATGGGGCTTTATGGTGCCGCCGCTGACGGAAGCGGTTGCCAAGGCGTCGCCATTGGTCAATGGCTGGCCGTCGTTTGAAATGATCGCCCAGAGTGTGCCGCTGGCGTTGATTGCCTACATCATTCTGTTTGGTGACCTGGTAACGGGAAATGAAGTCCTGCGCGACGGCATGAAAGTCCGTACCGACGAGCACATCGATATCAACCTCAACCGCACGCATTTTTCGCTGTCGATCCGCAATGCGCTGATGGGCATCTTCGCCCCGTTTTTCCCCACCCAGGGTGCGGTCTGGACCGGTGTCCACGTGATTGTGGTGCAGCGCTGGAAACAGGGCCCCAGAGCAATGGGTAGCCTGCACAGCGGCCTGGCGTCTTACTACCTGATGGGGCTGCCGTTTATTTATTTCCTGTTGCCGCTGATGACGGGCCTGAAGCCATTGCTGGGCATTGCACTCTCGCTCACTCTGGTGCTCACCGGCTTTGCCTGTGCCTACATTGCCATGTCCATTCCCAGGGATAATGCCTCCCGGGGAACGGTGGTGCTGATCGGCGCGGCGCTGGCGTTCTTCGAGCCCTGGATTGGCCTGCTGATCGGTGTGGTGGCCACGCTTGCAATGGTCGGCTGGGACCGCAGCCCGGACCCGATACCCCACGATTGACTGTCTGCAAACCAGAGGGATGGCCAAGGCCATCCCTCTGACGTTTTTGGTTATGCCAGTGTCGTATTGGTTCCATCCGCAAAACTCAAACAGGGTCACATTAAGGCTATCAACAACCCGGTAAGGGGGAGATAGCAATGGCCGTTCAATTCGAAAAAGCACTGATAGATTACCCACAACAACGCGCGGGTGCCGCCCGCCAACCTGGCAGCGTCGACCAGTCTGATCGTCGCGTTCCCGTCAATCTGCGACAGTCTGGCCCCACGCCGGTGGAAATGCTGATTTCCACCAGAGTTCGCAAGTCGCCGTACTGGCATCTGGCTTTCGAGGCTGGCTGCTGGCGCGCGACAGTCTATAACCGGATGTACCATCCCCGCGGATATGTGCGCCCGGAAGACGGTGGCGCGATGGTGGAATATGAGTCGCTGATCCATGACGTCACCATGTGGAACGTGGCGGTCGAGCGCCAGATCCAGGTCAAAGGCCCGGACGCCGAGCGTTTCGTGAACTATGTGATTACCCGGGACGCCAGCAAGATCAAGCCCATGCGTGGCAAGTACGTCATCCTCTGCAACGAGGAGGGCGGCATCATCAATGACCCGGTATTGCTGCGCGTCGCTGAAGATGAATTCTGGTTCTCACTCTCCGACAGTGATTTGGAACTCTGGATGCGGGGTGTGAACATCGGCATGGGCTTTAATGTCAGCATTGCGGAAATTGATGTGGCTCCGGTACAGATCCAGGGCCCGAAATCCGAAGCGCTGATGACCGATCTTTTTGGTGAAGCGGTCAAGGAGCTTCCCTACTACGGCCTGATGGAAGGTCAGGTAGCGGGGCATGACGTGATCGTATCCCAGACCGGCTTTACCGGCGAGAAGGGCTACGAGATTTACCTCAAGGAGGCCACCAAATACGCTGAGGATCTCTGGTACACCGTGCTTGCAGCCGGTGAGCCCCATAACCTGAGGGTGATTGCCCCCGCGCACCATCGCCGCATTGCCGCAGGCATCCTGTCCTGGGGTCAGGATGTGGACGCCGAAACCCTGCCATTCCAGTGTGCACTGGCGTACCAGGTACCGCGCAACAAGGAAGCGGATTACATCGGCAAGCAGGCCCTCGAAAAAGCGCGCGAACAGCTCGATGCCGGTCGCCCGCCTTTCACCCATATCATGGTGGGTATACGCTTCGGCGGCGGCCAGGTGACCGACTACGCGAATGATTTCTGGCTAGTCAGCGGTCCGGATGGTGGCGAGCCGGAAGGCTATGTGACCTCGCCCTGGTACTCCCCGGAGCTGGAAACCAACATTGCGCTGGCGTACGTGCCGTTTGATTTGCGCAGTATCGGTACCCGCCTGACCGTGCACCTGCCTGTCGAGTACGCTGCAGCGGATGGTTCCACCGATGTGGAAGCCGAAGTGGTGGAAATTCCCTTCCGCCCGTCAGTGAACGCCAATGCCCGCGAACGGGCCCGGGCCAAGGGAATCGACTTCGCTGACTAGCGGGGTTGGTTGGGGAGGCGAATGCCGCCTCCCCATATGAAGTCCACACTTGGCAGGGGGTAGCTGGTTTATGAAACTGGTGAACGAAAAGCGGGCACCCGGTGTTCCGGGTGCCGAAGCAGAGGCACGGCTGCGATCCCTGGTACGTTCAGCGTCGATTGAGGCGACACCGCGCCAGATATTGGCAGCGGAGGACCTTCAGGAGCTTTTGCCAAAGGGCACCTGCGTGTACGTGCCTTTCCTGCCCAAAGGGCAGTTCGGCGATACCCTGGCCGCTTGCCGGCATCTTCTGGATATAGGTATGCAGCCAATACCCCACGTGCCCGCCCGGATGGCCCAGAGCCGCGAACAGCTGCGTGACTGGCTGGTACAGCTGGACGAAAGCCGGGTAGACCGATTGCTGCTGATTGCCGGCGACAGCGACTCTGTTGCCGGCCCGTTCCCGGATACGTTAGCGGTGCTCGAGTCCGGGCTTCTGGCCCAGTTCCGGTTTCACGGTATTGGTGTTGCCGCCCATCCGGACGGGCATCCCATGGCGGACCGGGCAACCCTGACCCAGGCTCTGGGCATCAAGCGCGAATATGCCCGCACGACCGATACGCGGCTATGGGTGGTAACCCAGTTTACCTTCGATGCCAACGTGGTCATCGACTGGCTGCAAAGCCTCGGAAATATTCTGGAAGAGGTGCCCGTCGACATTGGCCTGGCAGGCCCTACACGGGTAAAAACCCTCATTGCCTACGCTGCCCAGTGTGGCGTCGGCGCCTCCGCCCGGGCAATGCTGCGCCGGCCGGGTAGCGCCAGGCTGTTAAGGGCGTGGACGCCGGACACCATGGTGCGAACACTGGTCCAGTATTGCCTGGACAATCCGGACACCCTGCTACGGGGTATCCATCTCTTTCCATTCGGTGGGTTGCGCCAGTCGGCGCAGTGGATTCAAGAACACAGCGGGTCCATTGAGGACCAGAGGGGACAGTTTCATGAGTCTTCAGTACAGTAACCTGAAATCCGCTACACCTGTGCCGGCTGCCTTTCCACCGCCGGGAACGCCGGACATCGAGATTGCCCGTTCGGTGCAGCCCCTTTCCATGCTGCTGCTGGCCCAGCAGCGTTTTGGCCTGCCGGCGGAAAGCCTGGTGCCTTTCGGGCATTACAAGGCCAAGCTGGATATGGCGTACGTGGATACCTCCGATACTGCACCCAGGGGCAAGCTGGTGCTGGTAACGGCCATTACGCCAACCCCGGCGGGTGAGGGTAAAACCACCACCAGCGTGGGGCTGAACGATGGCTTTAACCGTCTCGGCGTGCGCTCGTCGGTGTGCCTGCGTGAACCCTCCCTGGGCCCATGCTTTGGCATGAAGGGCGGTGCGGCTGGCGGTGGCCGCGCCCAGGTGATTCCAATGGAGGATATCAACCTGCATTTCAATGGCGACTTCCACGCCATCACCAGTGCCCATAACCTGCTGGCGTCACTGATCGATAATCACATTCACTGGGGTAACGAAGCCGGGCTGGACCCTCGCTATATAAGCTGGCGCAGAGTCATGGATATAACCGACCGGTCCCTGAGAAACATGGTCTGTGGTCTGGGCGGAGCGGCACACGGCGTGCCTCGGGAGACCGGATTCGATATCACGGTTTCATCGGAAATCATGGCCATACTTTGCCTGGCGGATGGCAGGGCGGACCTGAAGCAGCGATTGGGCAATATTATCGTTGGCAGGCGCACCGACATGACGCCCGTTACTGTGCGTGACCTTGGCGTAGAGGGCTCGCTGCTGGTGCTGTTAAAAGAGGCGCTGCAGCCGAACCTGGTGCAGAGCCTGGAGCACAATCCGGTGTTCATCCATGGCGGCCCCTTTGCCAATATCGCTCACGGCTGCAATTCCGTGACTGCAACGCGGGCGGCGCTGGCACTGAACGACGTGGTGGTGACAGAAGCCGGATTCGGCGCTGACCTGGGCGCGGAAAAATTCATCGATATCAAATGCCGACACAGCGGCTTGCGGCCCGATGCCGCTGTGGTGGTCTGCACTATCAGGGCGCTGAAAATGCAGGGCGGTGTTCCCCGCAGCCGCCTGGGCATTCCCGACCTTCCGGCCCTGCGTGAGGGCGCTGCCAATCTCGAGCGCCATATTCGCAACCTGCAGCAGTTTGGCCTGAACCCGGTGGTCTGTATCAATCGCTTTCCGGACGACACCGAAGATGAATTGGCACTTGTGCAATCTCTCAGTGAAGATCTCGGCGTGAGGGCGGTGCCGGCGGACCACTGGGCAACCGGAGGTGAGGGGGCTACAGAACTTGCCCAGGCGGTGCTCGATCAGATGGACGAGGGCACGCCAGACGTGAAATTCCTTTATGAGGACAGCCTTCCACTGGCGGAGAAAATTCGTACCATTGCAACTCGCATATATCACGCGGGGAGTGTTGAGTTTACAACTGTGGCAAAGCGGCAGCTTGAGGAATACGAGGCCCTGGGCTTTGGTCATCTGCCGGTGTGTATCGCCAAGACCCAATACAGCTTCTCGGCGGATTCAGCGCTGAAAGGCGCACCGTCTGGTCATATGCTGCCGGTCAGGGAAGTGCGCCTTGCTGCAGGGGCCGGATTTGTGGTGGCAGTGTGTGGCGACATCATGACCATGCCGGGCCTGCCACGGCGACCGGCAGCCCTGGATATTGCGCTTGATGAGAATGGCCTGGTGATGGGGCTAACCTGATCCGGTACCTTCAAAAATGCCATAGGTGGGCTCGGTTCGGGCCCGCCTGAGGGCCTGCAGAGACGAAGACGGCAGGCTAGCCATAGTATTGGCCAGGGCGCTTCCAACTGCTCCTTCGGTGTAAACCTCCATGCGCTCGTGTTTTGGCGCCCGCCCCATGGTTTTACGGTAACACCGGCTGAAGTGAGTGGCGGAGACAAAGCCGCACATGGATGCAATTTCCACTATAGAGCAGGAAGTCTGCTTGAGTAGCCGGCGGGCCCGGTTCAGGCGCACCCGCAGGTAATAGCGTGAGGGAGTACACCCCAGATGCTTGAGGAACAGCCGCTCGAGCTGGCGGCGGGAGATGCCCGCCAGGCTGGCCAGTTCCTGCAATTCAATGGGCTCTTCAATGTTGGCCTCCATCAACTGGGCAGCTTCGGTCAGCTTCGGCTGGGCACAGGCCAGTGATGGATGTATCGGCATGGGCTGTTGCTCGCTCTCTTCGCGTACCCGGTCACAGACAAACATATGGGAAACCGCATTACTGAGTTCCTTGCCATGGCGACGGGCCAGGAAGCTGAGCATCATGTGCATGGGCACGGTGCCACCGGTGCAGGTCATCCGTTCGCGCTCCACGGTGAACAGGCGATTATTGGTCTGGACCCGCGGAAAACCTTCCTGCATGGCTTCCAGGCATTCCCAGTGGGCGCTGCAGGCATGCCCGTCCAGCAGACCGGCACTGGCCAGTACGTAAGCCCCGGTGCAAACGGCACCCAGCAGCACATGGCGGCGTGCCATCTGTTTTAGCCAGTTAACCTCTTTGCGGGAGAAACTCCGGGTGACATTAATGCCGGCAACAACAATGACCAGGTCGAATTTGTGGTCCTCATGAATGGACGCGTCCGGCAGCAGGGTGATGCCATCGCTGGCACGGGCGGCTTCGCCCTCGGCAGTCAGCAGTTTCCAGGAGTAGAGTTCGGTACCGGCCAGTTGATTAGCCATACGCAAAGGCTCAACGGCAGTGGCCAGAGCAATCAGGGTGAAGTTGTCAATCAGCAGGAAGCCGACCCGGTAGGGCTCGGGGCTGGGCCGATCTGTCAATGAGCCTTGGTCAGCGGTCATGGTGAACCCCCTTGCCCCGCCTGGGCCGTTTGCAGCGACCCGCACCCGGTGGAATCTGTCGGGGTAGGGTGCCTTTCCTTGAACATTAGCTGTTGCACTCTGATAGTGCAATCAGTTAGTGAGATTGGATTGCACAATAAGTGATCAGTTCCGATGTGGCTTCATTCTAAGTCGGAGCCAGGGTTGTCGTAAATCATCGCGTCGGTGTCGCCGGCAAGCACGCGATGGTTTGCCGGCAGGATTACCGTTGAAGTATATCCCCTGACAGGAGTCAGTGAATTGGCCGTCAGTCTGTTTGAACTGTTCAAGGTCGGTATTGGCCCCTCAAGCTCTCACACTGTCGGGCCCATGGAGGCGGCGCGCCGGTTCGCGGAGGCGTTGGAGTGCGAGCATTTGCTGACATCGGTACACCGGCTGAAAGTTTCCCTGTATGGCTCGCTGGGTGCGACCGGAAAGGGGCACGGAACCGGCCCTGCGGTGATGATGGGGCTGGAAGGCGAGCGGCCGGACCAGATCGACCCGGATGAAATGCCGGCTCGTCTTGAGGGACTTCGCAGCACCCGTACGCTTTCCCTCGCGGGCCGCTATCCGGTTCGTTTCTGCGAGCCGAAAGATCTGGTGTATTACCGTCGAAAATCCCTCCCGGAACACCCCAATGGGATGATCTTCCAGGCCTTTGGTTCAGAGGGCCAGTGCCTGCATGAGAAAACCTATTATTCCGTGGGTGGAGGCTTTGTGGTGGATGGGAACACAGGCAGCAGTCCGCGTATCCAGGAAGACGATACGCCGCTGCCGTACCCGTTCCACAGCGGTAAGGCATTGCTGGCTCAGTGCCGTGAGCATGACCTGAGTATTGCCGATGTGATGCTTGCCAATGAGCAGGCGTGGCGCACTCCGGAGGAGATCTGCAGCGGTATCCTGGGGCTATGGGAGGTCATGCGTGAATGCGTGCGAAATGGCATTCGTCATCAGGGCGAGTTGCCTGGCGGGCTCCGGGTTCGGCGCCGGGCCGCATCGTTGTATCGCTCATTGATGGACAAGCAACGGGTGGACTTGATTTCGCCCTCCCTGAGCGCGCTGGACTGGGTCAACCTCTACGCCCTGGCGGTTAATGAGGAAAACGCTGCCGGTGGCCGGATCGTAACGGCACCTACTAATGGCGCTGCCGGCATTATTCCGGCGGTGCTTCACTACTATTGGGAGTTCTGCCCCCAGGCCAGAGAGGACGGCATTATTCGTTTCATGCTGACCGCGGGAGCGATTGGTGTGTTGTTCAAGGAAAACGCCTCCATCTCCGGGGCGGAAGTAGGGTGCCAGGGTGAGGTGGGTTCAGCCTGTGCCATGGCCGCCGCGGGCTTGGCTGCGGCTACGGGTGGCTACCCTGAGCAGGTGGAAAATGCCGCTGAAATCGGCATGGAGCATCACCTGGGTATGACGTGTGACCCCATTGGCGGGCTGGTTCAGATTCCCTGCATCGAGCGCAATGCCATGGCCTCGGTCAAGGCCATCGACGCCGCCATTATGGCCCTGCGGGGCGACGGCAAGCACTACGTATCGCTGGACAAGGTGCTGCACACCATGAGGGAAACCGGCCGCGACATGCTGGACAAGTACAAGGAAACCGCCAGGGGCGGGCTGGCGGTCAACATCATCGAATGTTGACCGCCGCCGGGTCGTATTGCTGAAACCCGGTCAGGATTTGACGCGCTCGTTGTCCGGATCAAACAGTGCGCGATAACCCACGGCCTCGATACGGATGGGATAATGCTCCTGGAAGTATTCCAGGGTCAGTTCCCGACCTTCTTGCGCGTACTCCGCCGGAATGTAGCCCAGCAGTATGATTTTGCCTACCGATGGCCCCCAGGCAACGCTGGAGTTGTAAGACCGGCGTCCGTGGCTGTCCACCAGAACTTCGCCGGTTTGCGGATCCAGAATGGGCCATTGGCCCACTGGATAGCGCAGCACGCCATTGGCATCCTTGTGGTCCGTCATGGTCATGGTGCAGAGGTGCGCCACCTGGCTGGACCGTTCGCGCTGTTCCAGATAGGCCGCCTTGCCATGGAAATCCGCTTCCTTGACCTTGGGCCGCTGCAGGCCGGCTTCGTACAGGTTGTATTCGGTTTCCAGATCCACATTCTGCAGCCGCAGGCTTTTCTCCAGCCGGCGGGTGTTGGCGTAGGTTTCGATGCCCACCGGGGTAACGCCGGCCTCGTAGAGCAGGTCCCAGATTTTCAGGCCATAACTGAACGGGAAGTACAGCTCCCAACCCTGCTCGCCCACGTAGGATATGCGGAAAGCCCACACCGGAACGCCCTGGACGTTCAGTTCCCGTGCCGTGGCAAAGGGGAAATTCTCCGCCGACAGTTCGTCCGGATTGGTGACGAACCGCGCCAGGGTTTCTCGGGCCTTCGGGCCCCAGAGCCCCAGTGTCGCCAGTTCGTCCGTGCGATCCTGCACGCGGATGTTGGCGAGCCCTTTCTCCCGTGCAATGCGGGTCATCCAGCAATAATCCCGGTGACCGGTGTCGCCACCACAGACCACCCGGTAGTCGTTGTCGCCCCGGCGGATGATGGTCAGGTCCGAACGGATACCGCCACGGGCATCAAGGAAGTGGGTGTAAACCCCCTTGCCAACGGGCGTGGTGCCCCCCACTTTGGCAACGGACAGGTATTCCAGCAGCGCTTCCGCGTCGCCGCCGGATATATCGAAGATGGCGAAGTGGGACAGGTTGATCATGCCCACGGATTCACTCATTTCCAGTTGCTCGGCGTTGGATACTTCCCAGAAATGCCGCGCGTCCCACTCATTCTCCCGCACCGGAATTCGGTCGCGGTATTTCTCGAGCAGGGTGGCCTCGTTGGCGGCATAGCCGTGGGCCCGCTCCCAACCGGCGGCTTCCATGAAGTAGGCTCCCAGTTCCACCTCCCGCAGATAGAACGGGCTGGTGCGCATCCTGCGGCCGGTCATGTAGGGCTCGCGGGGATGAACCGCCGGCGTATAGATTTTCTTGGCGGTTTCATAGCATCGGTTGTACACGTAGTCCGGTGTTTTCTGCAGTGGATAGTGGCGCGCGATGTCGATGCTGTGGGGGTCCATCTCCGGCGAGCCGTTGGTCATCCAGTCCGCCAGGACCTTGCCGGCTCCCGGCCCGTCCTTGACCCAGACGGCTTCGCAGAACCATAGGTTACGCACTTCCGGGGACTCGCCCATCAGGGAACCGCCATCTGGCGTTACCGACAACAGGCCGTTGAATGAGTGTTTTTCCTCCCAGCCCAGTTCGCCCAGGATCGGCGTCATTTCGATGGCTTTTTCGTATGCGTTCATGACCTGGTCCAGGGAAAGGTCCCGCATGGACGGCGACAGCCTTGCTTCTCCGGGCTCCGCGATGGCGCCAGGGTAGACCAGTCGCGGGTTTTCCGACTCGTAATAACCCCACTCAATACGCCCACCTTCAGTGGTAGTAGGGTCACCGGTATCCCGCACGTACGCGGAGTTACCCTGGTCGCGGAACAGCGGGTAGACAATCTGCTTTCCGGTGCCGTTGAGTTCTTCGTAGGGGCCGAAAAATAGCAGTGGGTGCTCCAGCGGCATCAGCGGCAGGGGTGAGTTTGCCGTGTTGGCCATCAAGGGGCCCCAGATACCCATGGACAGCACCACGTATTCGGTTTCAATGTAGCCCTTGTGGGTTTCAACGCCCCGTACCTGGCCGTCCTGGACATCAATACGCAGGGCCGGTGTATAGGCAAAGGCCTGCAGCTTGCCGGTGGCCACTGCCTCTTCCACCAGGTCGCCGGCCACTTTCTGGGAGCGGGGCACCACCAGGCCGGCATCCGGGTCCCACATGGCGCCCTGGATCTGGTTTTCGTCCACCAGCGGGAACAGCTCTTTTGCCTGTTTTGGTGAAATCATGCAGACGTTGGTGCCGAAAGCTTTTCCGGAGCCTACCTTGCGGCGGAGCTCATCCATGCGTTCGTCATCACCAATGCGGGCCACCTCCATGCCGCCGCATTTCACATAGTTGCCGCGCTTCTCGTAAAACGCCTGGCTGTATTTGGTGGTGTAGATGTTCAGCTTGTCGTGGGAGGTGGTGAAGCAGAAGTCGGAGGCGTGGGAGGTGGAGCCGATATCCGAGGGAATCGCCGACTTTTCCAGCCCTACGATGTCGTCCCAGCCCAGTTCAATCAGGTGGTGGGCCACCGAGGACCCTACGATACCGCCCTGGCCAATAATGACGACTTTTGCACGTTTCGGTAGTTGTGCCATCTGGAACCCCCCTTTAACCGCAATGAACACCGGCGTGCGCCGCGGCACGGCCCTGATTCAATGTGGCCCTGAATGATCGGGGGCGATAAATCCAATACGACACCAAGCCGTCCAAAAACGGCAAGCGTCAGGGCCGGTTTCAGCCTTTTTCAATTCTGTTCAGAAATTCTCCAATATGATCAAAGGCTTCTTCCGCTTCTGGCAAAATATCCGGGAATATGTGCCATACGTGCACCATCCCCGGCCAGGTTTTCAGCTCTACCGGAGAGCCCGAGTCCCGTGCTTTGTTGACGTAACGGCGGGCGTTGTCCAGCAGCATTTCTGAATCGCTGGCATGGATCAGGGTAGGTGGCAGGTTTTCCAGGTTGCCTCTCAACGGAGACGCCAGCGGGCTGGAGGGAGACAGGCGCATACCGAAAAAGCTCAGCCACCAGAGCACTGGCAATGGCACTCGCATCAGGCTGCCAAAGGTAGGGCCGAGCAACGGGTCGGTCTTGATATTCAGGCGATTACTGGGTGCTGTCAGCGTCAGATCCGTGGAGGGTGACAGGGCAACGGCGGCATCTGCCTGGCGCAGGCCCTGGTCACGAATCCAGGCGATCAATACCAGGGTATGGCTGCCGCCGGCGGAGTCTCCTGCCACCACCACAAAATCCTCAGGTTCCGGGCCGTCAGGGCCATTTTTCAGCATCCACTGGTAGGCTTCCTGACAGTCCCGTAGTCCTGCCCGGTAGCGATGCTCCGGTAGCAGCCGATAATCCACGGCAAATACGGCGGCATTGGCCACCCGGGAAAGCCGCTCGGTGATGGTGCGATGGCTGCGCGGGCTGCCGGCCACCCAGGCACCGCCATGGATATAAAGTACCCGCCGCCGGGTGTCCACTCCGGGTGCTAATACCCATTCTCCTTTCGGTGCATTTGCGCCGGCTGGCCGGAATTCTGCAACGAATTCCCGCCCCTCGCTGAGGCTGTCCATATGCTTGCGCAGGGCAATGAGCCGGGCCCTCCCCCGCAGCCCCCTGGCGGAACGACTCATGTCCCTGATGGTTTCCAGCACCTGGTTATGGCCCGGGCTGGGGGTATAGTCCTGTCTGGGGGTGTCGTCCCGGTCAAGGTGAGCAAGGTTTTCACCGCGGAGCAGAAGCACCGTTATAAGTACAACAGATAACAGTAATGCCAGTACAAACCAGATCATGAATCAGCCTTTGGGCAATCGAAGTCGTTGGATACCGGTGTTTTCGCTTATTTGGTGCACAAAGTAAACATTGAGCGTATGGCCAATCGGGACTTTACTTGCAGTATGGACAGGGGCGGCGTTGAGCGGATTGTATATCAGATCAGTGTGGTGACGGTGGTGGCGATCCTTGTGGGGGCTGCTGCATCGCTTGCAGCGATTGGCTTCGTGGATGCGGTGCATTACCTCAATGATCGCCTGTTGATATCCCCTTACGCCCGTATCCAGGCGGACCACAGGTCAGGGTTGGTTACGGCAGCAACGCTGATTGTTCCAGCTACGGGAGGCCTCATCGTTGGCCTGGTTGTCCATTTTCTGGTGCGGGAGAAACGGGGGCTGGCGCCCCCGGACGCCATCCTTGCGGCACAAACCAGTGGGCCCGCACCAGGGATCAGGAGCGGCCTTGCCTCAACGTTTGCCGCCCTGGTGTCGCTCGGCAGCGGGGCGTCAGTGGGGCAGTACGGCCCGCTGGTGTATCTGGGGGCAATGTTCGGCAACCTTGTGGGGCACCTGCGGCTTAATCTGCGACACCAGCGCTCCATTGCCATTGCCTGCGGTGTGGCTGCAGCCATATCCACTGCTTTCAACGCACCTATCGCAGGGTTGGTGTTCGCCCATGAAGTCATCCTGCGTCACTACTCGTTGCGCGCATTTGCGCCGGTGACAGTTGCAGCGGCGACAGGTTATATCATCGCCAATGTGATATTTGATCGCCCCGCACTGTTCCTGGTGAATTTTGACCGCGTGGAACATAGCTACGAGTTCGTGTTCTTTGCATTGGAAGGAGTAATGTGCGCCGGTCTGGCCTGGGTGTTCATGGTTTTGTTGAGGCTCAGTGCCAACGTTGCCCGGCGTTACATTGCGCCGCCCTGGGCTCGCCCGGCGGTGGCAGGATTGATAGTAGGACTGGTGGCCCTGTGGATACCAGAGGTGCTTGGTATCGGGCAGGAGACGCTGCGTTTCGCGACCATCGAGGGGGCTTTTGGAATTGGCGAGCTGGCGCTGATCATCGTCGCAAAACTGGTATTGACAGCATTGTGTGTGGGTTTCGGTTTCGTAGGCGGTGTTTTCAGCCCGGCGTTGTTGATCGGAATTCTCTTTGGCGCGTTTTATGGCCTGGTTTTACCCTATGTCGCGCCGGTACCCCATTCCGGGCTGGTGGTATACGCCATTTGCGGGATGATGGCCCTGGCCAGTTCGGTCATCGGTGCACCGCTGACAACCATCCTGATCGTGTTCGAGTTGACCCGCAGTTATGACCTGACGATTGCGGCCATGGTGGCCGTGGTTTTTGCCAACCTTATTTCCTACCGGGTGATCGGACGCTCGCTGTTCGATCTGCAATTACGGGCCCGGGGATTTGACCTGTCTCTGGGACGCGACAAGGCAATACTGGAAACCCACAGGATCCGCGACTATCTGTCCCGTGAATTTACCAGTGCAAGCGACCGGGAAACCGTCGGTGATGTTCGTCAGCGTCTTGTGGAAGATCACCGGTCAGAGGCCATGATTCTGAATCAGGACGGAGAACTGCTAGGAGTAGTCAGGCTGCAGGGGATTGTTAACAGCCACGCTGACGCACCAGTGCTGCAAGCGGCTATTCAGTCGTTTACCACCTTCGATGAGGACACCTCCGTGTGGCAATCAATGGAAATGCTTCGGGGTTTCCTGGGTGAAGCGGTTCCGTTGGTGGACCGGAGCGGCCGCCTGCAGGGGGTGGTTCCAGAAGAGGCGGTGATACGGGCGTATCTGGAAATCGTGCACGACCTTCGTGAGGAAGAGAATGAAGCGGCCTAGCCTAAGGGTTTTCCCATTGATCGTAATCGGCCTTCTGGCGTTCTTCGCTGTTTCGTCGGCGCAAGGTGAGAGTGAGGCGCCAGAGGTTCTTACTGTCGTAACCTGGGGTGGTTCTTACGAGGATAGCCAGCGACGGGCCTATTTCGAACCCTTTACCAATGCAACCGGAATAGAAATTGAAACAGTCCATTACGATGGCGGTGTGAAAGTATTGCGGGAGCACCTCGCCAGTGGCGACGTACAATGGGATGTCATCGACATGATCCAGTCCGACGCCAGCGCCGCTTGTGAAGAGGGCCTCCTGGCGCTCATTGATCCCGCCATTCTGGCGCCGGCACCCGATGGCACACCAGCGCAGGAGGACTTCATGGCAGAGGCCATCCATCGCTGCTTCATCACCCAGATCGTGTTTTCCACTGTCATCGCCTTCGATGACCGGGCGTTTCCGGGGGTAAAGCCTGACAGCGTGGAAGATTTCTTCGACCTTGAGGCCTTTCCCGGCAAGCGCGCCCTCCGCAAATCACCGGTAGGGCTGTTCGAATGGGCGCTGCTCTCACTGTCCGTGCCCCGGGAGCAGCTCTACGACCTGCTCAGCACCCGGCGAGGGTTGGAACTGGCTTCCCGGCGGCTGGACGATATCCGCGACGCCATCATCTGGTGGACACGTGGCGACGAATCGGTGGAACTTCTGACCAGCGGCCAGGCAGTCATGGCTACGGGCTACAACGGCCGCTTTTTCCATGCCAGGGCCATGGAAGGCGCCCCCATTTCGGTGATCTGGGACGGGCAGCTGATCGGCTTTAACAGCTGGGCCATTCCTCGCGGTTCGGGTCAGGCCGACCTGGCTGCGGATTTTATCGCCTTTGCCACCCGCAGCGAGAACATGGCTGCTCAGGCCAACCTGATCAGCTATGGGCCAGCCAGGAAATCGGCGCAGCAAAGAGTAGGGCTGCATACCGATGCGGGTGTACCCATGCGGCCCTACATGCCAACGGCGCCATCCCACATGGCCAACGCCGTGATCCGTGATCATCAGTGGTATTCGCAAACGGTGGAGCTTCGGGAGCAATGGTTTCGGGAGTGGCTGGCGCATTGAGGGTTTGGTGATAGCCTGCGTCGTTCTGGGGCTGTTGCTGGCAGTGGCTGTAAGTCTGGAATTTGCTCAGGCGTGCTGCGACTCACGGCCTTCCAGGATATCGTGGATCTCCGTCGCTGAAAGTGTTTCTTTCACCAGAACTGCTTCAGCCAGGGCTTCCAGCTGCTTTCGGTGGTCTGAAAGGAAACTCACAGTTACCTTTTCAAGCTCGATCAGTCTTGCCTGAACCTCGGTGTCGATCAGCTCCGCCATATGCTCGCTGTACTCCCGCGGCTGCCCCATTTCCCGGCCCAGGAAAACGTGCTCCTCACCAACACCCAGACCCAGCGGGCCAATTTTTTCGCTCATGCCCCACTGACCGAACATGCGCCTTAAAAGTTTGGTCGCTTCCTTGAGGTCGTTCTGCGCGCCCGTGCTGACCTCACCGTAAATGAGTTTTTCCGATGAGCGGCCACCCAGCATGACCTTGATACGGTCGGTCAGATAACTTTCGGTGTAGTTATAGCGGTCTTCCTTGGGCGTCTGCTCGGTAACGCCCATTGCCATACCGTGGGGGATGATGGTTACCCTGGTAAGCGGGTCAGCCTTGGGCATGTAATAGGCCATGATGGCATGCCCGCACTCATGGTAAGCCACCACTTCCTTTTCTTCCCGGGTCAGTTCGGCGTCGCGCTCTTCACCCAGAACAATGC
Source organism: Marinobacter sp. ATCH36 (assembly GCF_023555055.1). Lineage (GTDB taxonomy): Bacteria > Pseudomonadota > Gammaproteobacteria > Pseudomonadales > Oleiphilaceae > Marinobacter. The sequence continues at coordinate 350,391 of NZ_JAMJPL010000002.1, read as the reverse complement.
GGTCGCGTGCGTGCTCAAAGCACTCGTTGTTGACCTTCTGCAGGTTCAGCCTGGCGGCTGTGAGGGCAGCCTCGTTGACCAGGTTTTTCAGGTCGGCACCGGCAAAGCCAATGGTGCGTGCAGCAATTTCCCCGAGCTCAACATCGCTGTCCAGAGGGACTTTCCGGACATGAACCTCAAGAATGGCTTTGCGGGCCTCCTTGTGAGGCAGTTCCAGCGTCACTTTGCGATCAAAACGGCCCGGGCGCAGCAGGGCACTGTCGAGCACGTCCGGGCGGTTGGTGGCGGCCAGGACCACCACATTTTCGTGGCCTTCGAAACCATCCATCTCGGTCAGGATCTGGTTGAGAGTCTGCTCCCGTTCATCGTGGCCGCCACCGAATCCGGCCCCCCGGGAGCGGCCAATGGCATCGAGCTCATCAATAAAGATCAACGCGGGCGCCTCTTTCCTGGCGGTGTCGAACATGTCCCGAACCCGAGCCGCGCCAACGCCAACGAACATCTCGATAAATTCGGACGCACTGACGCTGAAAAAGGGTACATCAGCCTCCCCGGCAATGGCTTTCGCCAGCAGGGTTTTGCCGGTTCCCGGCGGGCCAACCAGAAGGATGCCCGTTGGCATATCCGCGCCCAGCGCCTTGTATTTCTCCGGGGTGGTCAGGAAATCAATGATCTCGGTGATGTCGCGTTTTGCGGATTCGATGCCCGCCACATCGGACAGCCTGGTTTTGGAAAATTGTTTCTCTACCCGGTGGGCTTTGGAGCGACTGAAGCCCAACGCACCACCACCCTGCATCATGCGGCGCTGGGCATACGACCAGAACCAGAACATCAAGGCAAGAAACAGTAGCCATGGCAGAACGTTGGTCAGCACCTGTTGCCATGCCGGAGGGTCTGCCGGCCGGGCGCTGATGATGACAGCATGAGATTCCAGAAGCGGGAGCAGGTCCGGGTCGTCAATCGGGGGGCGAATACTGTGGAAGCGAAGGGAATCGCTGTTTTCGGCCCAGGCTCTGCCACCCTCTTCGGTCAGTTGACCGTCAATATGGTCGGACCGCAGGGTGACTTCTTCCACATGGTCACTCGCAACAGCTTCCTTGAACTGTGAGTAGGGCAGTTCGGCGACCGTAGGCTGCTGGCCATCCTGAAGCCAGAGAAACATCAGAAAAATGGCAGCGCTGAGCCACAGAAACGAGTATTGAGCAGGTACCTGAGGTGTTTGCGGTTGCTCCGGCTGCTGGGGCTTTTGTGTCTGGGTCATGGCGTTCCGTCTTCAGGGCTGTAAAATCTCCTGCCAATGGTGTTTTACACCGCGACTGTTCAGGTGGCAAGGGATAGAACCATGATTCCATTGGAGCCGGAAAACTGGAGTCTGCTGCAGGGTAGCCTCGTTTTTTGTGTATGCGCTGCGGTTATTGCCCTGGCAGGCACCCGCATTACTCGGATTGTGGACCAGCTGGCTGATCGCACCGGTATCGGCGAAGCGGCTGCAGGGGCGGTGCTGTTGGGTGCATCCACGTCACTGGGTGGGTCCGTGCTTTCGGTTACGGCAGCCTGGAACGGCCATGCTGAACTTGCGGTCAGTAACGCGCTGGGCGGTATTGCCGTTCAGACGTTTTTCCTGGCTGTAGCAGATATGGTGTATCGCCGCGCGAATCTTGAGCATGCTGCCGCGTCGGTGCCAAACATGATGCAGAACGGGTTGCTGATCTGCCTGCTGTCGCTGATCCTGTTCGCGCCCTACCTGCCAGAGTACACGATAGCGGGCGTGCATCCGGTAACGCCGGTGTTGCTGGGTGTCTATATCTACGGTATCCAGCTGGTGCGGCGTGCAAACGAGTCACCAATGTGGCGACCTTCAATTACCAGGGATACGCGGGAGGACAAGCCGGATGACCTGACCACCATGCCGCCGCTGTCCCGGCTATGGATTGAGTTTCTGTTGCTGATGTCGGTGCTTGGCCTCGCAGGTTGGACGCTGGAGCCGGCTGCAACGGTCATCGCGGACAAGACCAACCTGACGCAAACTGTTGTCGGGGTCATGTTGACGGCTATAAGCACGTCGATTCCCGAGCTGGTCACATCGATTGCCGCTGTGAGGCGCGGTGCCCTGACTCTGGCGGTCGGGGGCATTATCGGAGGCAATGCCTTTGATACCCTGTTTACTGCGGCTTCTGACATCGCCTATCGCGAAGGCTCGATTTACCATGCCATGCCGGAGGATTCGAAATTCTGGGCGGTTCTGACGCTACTGATGTCCGGTGTGCTGATGATGGGGCTGATTCGCCGTGAACGCCACGGCATCGGCCAGATCGGGATGGAAAGCGTGGTTATTATGGTGCTCTATGTGCTGGGTGTGGTGTTGTTGTTGGCGGGCGGCTAGTCAAATCGTCTTGCCTGGCTGAACCGGTCGCGCCAGTAGTAACCGTTGAGGGACGAGTGGGTGACGCCAATCGATGTTGATGAGTGAATGAAACGGTCACCACCCATATAGATCCCCGCATGCTGGTCCTTGCCCTTAATGCGGAAAAACACCAGGTCGCCGGCCTGCAGGTTATCGCGTGCTACGATATCGCCCGCGGATAGCATCTGGGAAGTTGTGCGTGGTAACTGGTGCCCCAGAGCTTCATCGAAGGCAGTGGCGATAAACCCGGAGCAGTCGAATCCGCTGGCGGACGTGCCACCGTATCGATAGGGCGTACCCTCGTAGCGCTCAAACACCTGCCATAACCGATCCGCCTTTGCTGAGTCGACTTTACTGGACGGTTCCCAGTCAGAATCAGTGGCTGAACGCATACTCTGGTTGCTGGCACAGCCAGCCAGGCTGAGGGCAATCAGGATGGCGAAAAGCGGAAGCATTGGGCGTTGATTCACTGGGTATAACCTCAAACTGAACGGCATCCTCCTACTTTAAAAGCCGGAACGCACGTTTGTCAGGTTAAAGTTTGCTTCATTTTGTGATCCTGAAAACGCCACTTGACGGCTTGAGGCTGTTTCGCAAACTATGGATAGACGCTTTCAGCCCCGAGGTTGCAATGAGTCCTCCCTTCTCAGACCAGACCCAGCGCCTATACGTCAGAAACGCTGCCATAAGTGATATTCCCGGAATCATTGCCCTGAGCCGGCGGGTATACGAAGGAACCGGCATGTACGGGTATACTGCCGGACCGCTGACAGGGCAGATCAACACGTTTCCGGAGGGACAGTTTGTCGCCATGCTTGGTGATCGGGTGGTGGGCTACTGCGCCACTTTTCGTATTGGTGAGGACACAGCGCTTGCGCCCCATGACTGGACGGAGATTACCGGTAATGGCTACGCCTCACGGCACGATCCAGAAGGGGACTGGCTGTATGGCATGGAGGTCTGCGTGGACCCGGAGTGCCGAGGCTACCGGGTTGGCGAGCGTTTATACAACGAGCGTAAGGATCTGTGTCAGGCGTTGGAGCTACAGGGGGTGGTCTTTGCGGGCAGGTTGCCGACACTGGCCAAGCGCCTGAAAAAGTTTGAGTCGGTCGAAGCCTACGTAGACGCGATCAAATCCAAAAAGCATCGCGACCCTGTGCTGTCGTTCCAGTTGCACAATGGGTTTGAAGTTCATGGCATTATCCCCCACTACCTGGATGCAGATCATGCGTCCCTCGGCTATGGCATTCACCTGGTCTGGCGCAATCCGAAAGTGGCCCGAAATGGCGACAACGGCAAGGCCAAGCGCTATGGCAGGCGCGTGCCGGATACCGTGCGAATCGGCACCGTTCAATACCAGCAGCGGCGGGTGGCTTCGTTTGAGGAATTCAGCGATATCGTCAGATACTTTGTCGACGTAGTGTCCACTTACAAGGGTGATTTCGTGGTGTTCCCGGAGCTGTTCACGTTGCAGTTACTGTCCATCGAAAGCCGCGAGGGCAGCCCGGCGGAAGCGATCGAGGCAGTAACTGAATACGCCGAGCCCTTCCGCACCCTGATGCGGGACCTGGCCCTGAGGTACAACATCAACATCATTGGTGGTTCCACCCCGATCAAGGATGAAGATGGCCGGATTCGCAATATGGCCTACGTGTTCCTGCGCGACGGACAGGTGTTTTCACAACCCAAGATCCACCCCACGCCGAACGAGGCCTACTGGTGGAATATCGCCGGCGGCAACCGCGTCACCGCCATCGAGACGGATTGCGGGCCCATAGGCGTTCTGGTCTGTTACGACGCGGAATTTCCTGAACTGACCCGGCATCTGGTCGACCAGGGTATCCAGATACTGTTTGTGCCCTTCTGCACCGATGAGCGCCAGAGTTACCTGAGAGTCCGTTATTGCTGCCAGGCCCGTGCCGTGGAAAACCAGCTGTTCGTGATCATGTCCGGCAATGTGGGTAATCTGCCCAAGGTCCCCAACATGGAATTGCAGTACGGCCAGAGCTGCATTCTGACACCCTGTGACTTCCCGTTTGCCCGTGACGGTATTGCGGCGGATACCACCCCCAATGTGGAGACGGTCGCTTTTGCCGACCTTAGACCGCAAACACTGATTACCGCTCGCAACAGTGGCACGGTCAAGAACCTCAAGGATCGACGGCATGATCTGTACACAGTGAACTGGCGCGGACAGTAAACCGATATGGCCCGTGCGATGACGCTACGTCGAGTTCTGTTTTGGCTGCTGATCCTGCTTCTGGCGCTTTTGATCGCGGGGGGCTGGTATGCCCGTGTTGCCTGGGACGAGTGGCGGCAGTCAAACAACATCCGACACATTGAATGGCAGGGTGTCGATGTGTCGCTGGCGGGGCTCGGAATAGAACGTTTTTCCATTACCCAGGTTCGGGGTGAGCAGCCCTATTCCGTTGAGGGCGAGGAACTGTCACTGGGTTGGAGCTGGCACTGGCACGGTCCGGTGCCAGCCGTGTTTCGGTTGCGACGGTTGACGGTAAGTGTCCCGGCATGGCCCGGCTCCGGCGAGCAGGAGGGGACAGCCTCGGATGGTTCCGGCGCACTTCCCCGCCATTTGCCGGCCTGGCTGCCTGACACCATTGATGTTGGCGAGCTTGTGCTGATGCTTCCGGACGGTATACGGGCGACCGGCGACGTGACCGTCTCACGGCTCTCGGTTCCTGACGAAAGGGAAGTTGTCACCAACGCTATGAAGATAGAGGCACCACTTTCAGGAATGCCCCTGAAGGGGTGGAGGCTCCACGAAGGGCTGGCGGTAATGGTATTCGCCGGCAAGGCCAACGAACAATCGGCTGCTCTGGACTTTAAAGAGGACACTCAACTTGAATTCGCGGGGGTTGATGCTCCGGAAAACGCGGCGCAATTGGATAAAGTCAGGATCAATCTGGCGGGGACCAGACTGGCTGCCGGATATGACATTCACCAGCCAATGGCGCTGGAAAGTCTGACTTTTGAGGGGCCTGCGGTAGCAACGGCTGCCGCTATCCATCATCCGCAACTGCGATCACGATCCTGGCGCCTTGAAGGCCAGTTGGAAGGTAGTCTTAAAGCTTTCAGGCTTGATGGCAGGCTTTCCTCAGACGCCGGGGCCGAAGCCGATATGGTTTTCCGCTTTCCGTTCGATGGGATTCCGGATGTTGATGCTGAAATGACAGCAACCGGCCCAAAGGGACATCGGGCATTGGCGTCGACCTTCACCGCCTGGCCGGAAGAGCTTGAGATCGGGGAGGGCAGTCTCAAGGCCAGCCTGGGGTTGCGGTTGCCATCCGAAGGCACTGAAATCCAGGGAAAAATCAGTTTCAATGGCCTCGGAGGGCTGTTTGCCAGAACGGCCTGGGCCGGTCTTGATGGCGGGGTCGCCATCGCTCTCTCAGGAGGTCAACTGGCTGTCAGCACCTCCGGCCTGACGGTCGATACGGTCAATCCTGGCATCTCCCTGGGTAACGTCCAGGTTGCGGGGCGTTATCGATCGACGACGGAACGTGTTGCTGCAGGGACCCTGGTGTTGGACGGGGCTACTGCAGAGCTTCTGGGAGGCAATGTCAGGATCGAGGCAGGGACGTGGCAGCTTTCTGAAATGCCCCTCCTGTTCCCACTGGAACTCAGCGGCATTGAGTTATCGCAGCTGATGCAGGTATATCCCACTGAAGGGCTTGCCGGCACCGGTATACTTGAGGGTACGGTTCCATTGCGTATCAGCGGGGAGAGCGTCAGTATCGATGCCGGAAAGATCAAAGCGCAAGCACCCGGAGGCACACTGAAGCTGCCGGCAGATCGGTTGCGAGGCATGGCGCAGAATAATGAGGCCATGGCTTTGGTGGTGCAGGCCATGGAAAACTTTAACTACAGCGTTCTGAACAGCACGGTAGACTATGATCAGGACGGAAAGCTGATCCTGGGGTTGCGTCTCGAAGGCAGCAGCCCCGACGTGCGTGATGGGCACCCGATTGTGCTGAACATCAACCTGGAAGAAGACATCCCGGCTTTGCTGACCAGCCTGCAGCTCAGCGGCCGGGTTAATGAGGCGGTAACAGAGAAAGTGCGCAACCTGATTCAGAAGCGAGATGCTCACGGCGAATCAACAGGATCGGGGAACTAATCAGGAGTGAGGTATATGGGTAGATACAGGCCGGGCATTTTGCCCGGGAAGACTCGCAAAATGCTGGTGATGCTGGCACTTATCCTGGGTGTGGCGGCATGCACACCCACCGTACAAATGCAGGCACCCAAGGAGCCCATCACCGTGAATCTGAACGTCAAGATCCAGCACGAAATTTATGTAAAGGTGGATAAAGACGTGGATGAACTATTCGGCGAAAAGGGCTTGTTCTGATGATCAATTCTGAACCCAGGGAGTCACTCATGAAACGGTTTGTTCAACTCGGCGCATTCATCCTCGCGCTTTGCCTCGCTGTACCTGCATTTTCGATGGGGCTGGAAGAGGCCAAAAACCAGCTGGATGCCGCCAAGCAGCAGGGCATGGTGGGTGAAACACCAACCGGTTATCTGGATGTGGTTAAGGCGGAAGGTAACGCACACGGCATTGTAGAAGCTATCAACAAGGCCCGTCGGGATGAATATGCCCGCATTGCGGAGAAACACGATATTCCCGTAACCCAGGTGGAAACCGTCGCTGGTCAGAAGGCACTGGAGAAAACACCCTCGGGCCAGTTCATTCTGGTGGATGGCAAGTGGGTCAAAAAATAGATGGCTCGCTTTGAGGAAATCGGCACTGCGACCATTCCCGGCAATGGCAGCCAGTTGCGTTTACTGCAACGAAACGACGAATTCTCCATCAAAATCGCCGGGAAAACCGGTGAACTGATGAACAGCCGCTTACACGGCTCGGAGGATGCCCTGGCCACGCTTGCCTGTGAGCGTATCGCGGGGTTACCTGAGCCTCGCGTACTGATTGGCGGATTGGGGATGGGATATACGCTGGCCGCAGCTCTGGCAGCCCTGCCGGAGCAGGCGAGGGTAACCGTGGCGGAACTGGTTCCGGAAGTTGAAGTGTGGAACCGGGGGCCGTTGGGGGCTGCAGCCGGGTACCCGTTGAACGATGCCAGGGCCAGCGTCCACGTCGGCGATGTGGCGGAGCTTTTGCGAAAAGGCGATGGTAACTGGGATGCGATCCTTCTGGATGTGGACAACGGTCCTGAAGGGCTCACCCGCAAAGAGAATAACTGGATTTACTCCCCGGGCGGTATCGCCGCTGCCCAGAAGTCCCTCAGCCCCGACGGTGTTCTTGCCTACTGGTCCGCCGGGCCTGAGTACGCGTTTACCGAGAGGCTGCGCCGTGCCGGTTTTTCGGTAGAGCCTGTCACCGTGAGGGCTCTGAGACCGGGCAAGGGTGCACGTCACGTCATTTGGCTAGCCTGGTAGTCAGTCCCATCCTGTACATTCCATTGCCGCATGGTCATTCGAAATACATGTATTGAGGTTGTAGTTTCAGAGCTAAGGGGCAGCGGTCAGAAGTAGGAGCCCCGTTAATTCTCTGAGATGCTCTGGAGGTACTTCATGACATCCTCAATCAGTTTGACCGGCGAGCAGCAGGGCCACAAGGTAGCTGCAGTCTTTAACACCGAGATCCACGCCAGGGGAGCGGCCAAAGTATTGTGTGGAAGAACGAGCGTGACAGATGTTCAGATATCTGTGCTGAGTCCGGGCGACCTGCATCAGGGCAGCGAACTGGAGCCTGATGATCAGGGTATCTGGCAAACACTGGTACGTGCCCATATCGGATTGGGTGCTGGCGGTGCAGTGGCAGGATTCGTCGCCTTTTTGATACTGAGTGCCCTCGGTATCGGGTTTATAGCCCAGAATGCACTAGTTGCTGCTTCAGTGCTGGCTGCGCTTGGCCTGATGTTGGGTCTTATGCTTGCAGGGGCGGTGACAATTCGTCCGGACCACATGCCTTATCTGATAAAGACGCAGTCTGCATTGCGTAAAGGCAAGTATATACTGGCGGTTCACGCCGCCAATTCGCAGCAACTTCAGGAAGCAAAGTCGCTTCTTGATTCCTGGAATGTTAAAACAGTGCAAACCATCTGATTCAACCAGCCGGGATTCTGTTAATGGAAGATCTGAAGCGTTCGCGGGTAACCATTATTGCCGTTAGTGCCATTGTTCTGTTTTTTCTCACCAACTACCTGGCGCGGTTCCTGTTCGGGCTGACAGGTGTGTTGGTGTCGGTGGTTATTGCGGCCTTGATCGCGGTGTATATCAGTTGGTCGGTGGCTCGCATACTGAAGCGGGTACCGACCGGTGAAGAGCGCACACGGGTGTTGTGGTCGTATGGTGGCTTTCTTGGTGCTCTGTTCGTGGCCTGGGCCGCCTACGTAGGCCTGTCTTCCGGGCTGGATATGGGGGCGGTGATATTTCTGCTCAGCCATTACCTGCCATACCCGGCACTTGCCCACCTGATGCTGTCTGATCGCATGGTGGGCAGATTTGTGGGTGAGCCTGGCTAGTCGTCACCTTCCTCGGCATCCCGTTCGCGCTCTTTCCGTTCACGCTCCTCTTCTTTAGCGGCATCAATAACCGCCATCAGTTCGTTCACATCGGCACTTTCGGTGTCATGCTCGAAGCAGCCGGTCAGGCGGCTCTCAGGGTGCAAGTCGCCGGCCTCGTAGAGCGCCCAGATTTCCTTGCCATAATCGGTATTCAGCAGTTCCGGTGCAAACCGGCCGAAATAGCGGCGCATGTTGTCCACGTCCCGTTCCAGCATTTGTTCGGCACTATTGTTGCCGGACGCATTGACGGCCTGGGGCAGGTCGATAATCACGGGGCCGCTCTTGTCCACCAGCACGTTGAATTCCGACAGGTCACCGTGAATTAGCCCCGTACACAGCATGCGTACCACATCTGCAATGATCAGGCCGTGATATTGCCTAGCCTGCTCCGGTGATAGTGTTACTTCACCCAGTTGCGGCGCCACTTCTCCGTCCTGGCCGGTGACCAGGTCCATCAGCAACACGCCGTCTACAAAGCCATGGGGTTGAGGGACCCGCACACCGGCCCCTGCCAGCCTGTAGAGGGCATCCACCTCTGCGTTTAGCCAGGCATCTTCCTGTTCCTTTTGCCCAAACCGGGTTTTCTTGCCCATGGCCCGTGCCCTGCGGGTGTTACGGACCTTGCGGCCCTCCTGATACTGAACGGCCTGCTTGAAGCTACGCTTCTGTGCTTCCTTGTATACCTTGGCGCAGCGAACCTGATCGCCACAGCGCACCACGTATACCTCGGCTTCCTTGCCACTCATCAACTGGTAAAGCACTTCGTCCACCATGCCGTCATCGACAAGGGGCTGTAATCGTTTCGGTATTTTCATAATGCCTTTTGGTTGGCTGGTTGGCCTGGCCGTTCAATCCTGTTGAACGGCATGTCTGCGGCTATATTACCTGATATTGTCGCAGGAACCCTCATGAGCGCAATGATCTGCGAAAGCTTCAGGTTCCGTAGGTAATCCGTGACACTGTTCCAACACCACATTCAGGAGAGAATTTATGACGACTGACCCGGTTATGTTTATCACTGGTGCTTCATCCGGCATTGGCGAGGCAACGGCACGCGCGGCGCAGAAGGCTGGTTATCGTCTGGTGCTTTCTGCTCGCTCGGAAGACAAACTGAAAGCCCTGCAAAACGAGCTCGGCGGCAGTGAACGGGTACTGATTGCACGATGTGATGTGCAGAGTATGGAGGATCAGCAGGCAGTAGTGGATTCTGCCCTGGCGACGTTCGGACAGATCGATGCCGTGTTTGTTAATGCGGGCCGCGGCGGAGAGCCCGGGGGATTCAGTGGCGCGGACCACGAAGTCTGGAAAGACATGATCCTTACCAATGTCTACGGCGCCGGGCTGACTGTTCAGTGCTGTCTGCCGGCTCTGCGAAAAAGTCGTGGCCATCTTTTGTTAACAGGCTCTGCTGCCGGCCGGGTTACCATTCCTGGGTCCATGTACAGTGCGACCAAGTGGGCCGTCTCGGCCATCGGCTATGGTGTGAGAGAAGAACTCCGGGGCTCCGGCATTCGGGTCACCCTGGTCGAGCCGGGAATGGTGGATACGCCATTCTTTGATGAGCGCCCGGATAATGCCCTGAAACCGGACGATATTGCCGAGGCGGTTATGTACGCCGTATCCCAACCAGCCCATGTTGATGTCAACGAAATTCTGGTGCGGCCAACGCCTGCGCTCAAGTGAAACCGGGACCGCCGCTCAGTGGGTTGCTTCGCTGGGTGGCTTTTGTTCCATGTTTTTGGCCAGGATTTTGTCCGCATCGAGTGAGGCAATGGGTACCTGGGTATCCCGGGGAATATCGCCACTGAGTTGCAGCGCCAGGTAACGCATGGCGCACACCCTCAGAAACGAGGTGAAGTTGCCCAGGTCGTGCCCGGCGTCGATGGATTCGTGGTAAAGCCTGGTGATCATCTGGGGCAGGTTCATGCCGTCCCGGGCCGCGATTTCCGTGAGGGCTTTCCAGAAGGCGTTTTCCATGCGGATGCTGGTCACCATACCGTCAATACGCAGGGAATGGGTACGACTGACCCAGAGCTCGGAATCCGCCTGGACGAAGAGTTTGCACATGGCGTTGTCCTCATGAATCCGGGGCCACCTCGGTGGCCCCGCTTCCGTCACTTGTCCAGCAGTTTGAAAAACTGTGCCAGCCACTGGGGATGGGCCGGCCATGCCGGGGCTGTCACCAGATTACCATCGGTGACTGCGGCGTCAACGTCGATCTCGGCGAAGCGGCCCCCGGCCAGCTCCACTTCCGGCTGACAGGCCGGATAGGCGGAACACTCTCGCCCTTCCAGCACGCCGGCTGCTGCCAGTAGCTGCGCACCGTGGCAAATAGCGGCCACGGGTTTGTCGGTTTCGAAAAAGTGGCGAACCAGTTTCTTGACGTCTTCGTTCAGGCGCAGGTACTCCGGTGCACGGCCTCCGGGTACCACCAATGCATCGTAGTCCGCTGGGTTGAGGCCTGCGAAATCCGCGTTCAGGGCAAACCGGTGGCCGGGCTTCTCGCTGTAGGTCTGGTCGCCTTCGAAGTCGTGAATGGCCGTGGCAACGGTGTCTCCCGACTTCTTGTCGGGGCATACCGCATGAACTGTGTGGCCCACGGCCTGAAGTGCCTGGAAAGGCACCATGGTTTCATAGTCTTCGGTGAAATCACCGGTGATCATCAGAATTTTTTTGCCGCTCATACCCTTCTCCTTGTGCTTGTTGATGGTAGCCTGTTCACATTATCAAGAGCTGGATGGGAGCGGGTATTAGGGGGATACTACAGTGTTATGTTATAACACTTGGTTGCGCCGACTCCTTCACCTACCGACACGGGCAATTTATGAATTTACCAATACCCACCAATCTGGTGCTCGGTTTTCTGGGCGTGGGAAAGACCACCGCCATACTGGATCTGCTCAGAAAAAAGCCCGACGGCGACGTATGGGCGGTGCTGGTCAACGAATTTGGGGAAGTGGGCATTGATGGCGCCATTCTGGAAACGGAGGGTGCTTTCGTACGGGAAGTCCCCGGAGGTTGTATGTGTTGTGTCGCCGGCCTGCCGATGCAGATTGGTCTCAACCAGTTAATCCACAAAGCCAGACCGGATCGCTTGCTGATTGAGCCGACCGGGCTCGGCCATCCCTCCCAGATTATTGAAACGCTGACAGGGGAATACTACCGTGATGTGCTGAAGCTGGGGCCGGTAATTTGTCTGGTGGATCCCAGACGGCTGGAGGAGCCCCGGGTTATGGAAAACGTACAGTTCCAGGATCAGGTCGCCGCCGCTGACATTGTTGTAGCCAACAAAACAGATCTGTGTCAGCCGGAGCAGGTGGCCCGGTTTGATGACTGGATGGGTAGCCTGCAGCCAGCCAAAACCGCCGTGTTCCATACCAGGCAGGGCCAGATGAATTTAGATTGGCTCGATGGTGCGACCGCATTGTCAGAAGTAGGCTCACCTCATGCACATCACCACCATGAATCGGCCGAGCCTGAGCCCATTCCGGATATCCGGGACGAACCCTGGCAGCGGGTGAGTAACCACGGGCAAGGGCACTTCAGCCTGGGCTGGCGAATACATCCGGAAACGGTATTTTCAGAAACAGCTTTGCTGGCACTGTCCCTGGACAGCCACTTTGCCAGGTTCAAGGCGGTGGTTAACACCAGCGAGGGCTGGCGCACGATCAACATGGCGGATGGTAGCCTGTCGGTATCAGAATGCGAGCCTAGGGAACTGTCCAGAATTGAAGTGATCAGTGAGCAGAGTCTTGATGCAGATGTGCTGGACAACAGCTTGCGGGAGACCATCGGGTATACGGAACTTTCATGCTGACAATTTCAAACACGGTTGAGCTGGGTGACTGGGAGATTGAACTGACCCAGATCCGCGCACAGGGTGCCGGCGGGCAGAACGTCAACAAAGTGGCTTCTGCGGTTCACCTGCGCTTCGACATTCTCAATTCCAGCCTGCCTCCGTTCTACAAGGAGCGGTTGATGGCGCTGTCTGACCAGCGCATCAGCAAGGAAGGCATCATCGTTATCAAGGCGCAGAGTTATCGCACCCTGGAATTGAACAAGGAAGATGCCCTTGAGCGCCTGAAAGAACTGATTCAGGAGGCGGTGAAGCAGCAGAAAGCTCGCCGGCCCACACGGCCAACCAAGGGGGCACAGCGCAGGCGCGTTGATAAAAAGACCCAGAAAGGTAAGACCAAGGCCCTTCGCGGCAAGGTTCAGATATAGGCGCGGCTTTTCAGGCCGAGACGCCCGGCCTCTTCCCGCCGGCGCAGGTATAGATCCCGGCCCGCAGCGCCTGCCAGAAACACGAAGCCGATGAATTCGATGATAACACCATAGTCGATAAACAGGGCATAAAGCACCAGCGCCATGCCGATGGAGGCCAGGAAAGCCGGTCCGACTGAGCGATGGCGACGGAACCCGGTGGCTATGAGCAGGGTGGCGAGGAGAGTGAACACGGCAATGGTGCCGGCCCAGAGGCCGGGACTGAGTGTTATTCCGGCCCCGAGGGCGGCGAGTATCGCCACGGCAGCCAACGACCCGTAACAACTGATCAGAGCCAGCATCAATGCGGCCACACCCAGAAAACCCCGCCGATGGAGGTCCGCCAGCCAGCGCCTGGGGTGACCCCGTCTCAGCCACTGGTGCAGCCAGCCGGGTGCGTGGTCAGCCCTTTTCGCAGTCAATTCGACAGAGTGGGCGCCGAAGCCCTGCGCAATCTCGCGGGTTTGCTGGCTGGGGCTATGGGCGAAGTAATCCAGCCGGCGCACAATGTGGATGTCCTCAAACCCTGCATCTCCCAGCATGGCCAGCAGTTTGTCCTCTACCGTGGCACCCACCACGCACTCAACCCATAGACGTGGGTCGGAATCGCAATTGACGTTGACGGGGCGGTTGATGACCACATCGGCCAGTTGCAACTGCCCTCCGGGACGCAACACCCGGAACATTTCCCGGATCGCCTTGCGTTTGTCAGGTACCAGGTTAAGAGCGCCGTTACTGGTGATGCTGTCAATACTTTCATCCGCAAGTGGCAGCTGTTCCGCAGAGGCCTGGATGACCTCCACGTTGCCATATTGACTGGCCGCGTGCTGTTTCAGTTTCCGGGTCATGGCCGCTGTCAGATCCAGCGCAATGACCCTGCCATCAGCACCGACCCGCGCCGCCGCAATTAGTGAATCGTTCCCCGCGCCGGCTCCTACGTCCAGAACCGTGTCGCCGGGGCAAACGGCCTGTGCGGTAAAGGGATTGCCGACACCGGCAAAGGAGTCTGCGATGGCGGCGGGAAGTGCGTCGGTATCCCTGGCAGAATACCCCAGGAAACGAAAGGCCTCACGGCCAACCGGAAAATGGAAGTGACCGTCGGGCATCTCCGCCACTGCCGTGTACATGTCCTGTACGGCCTCGGTGATTTGTTGTGGGGAGTATCCAAGGATGGCAACCATGATGGTTTTCCTCTCCAGTGTGTTCCGCTGCCTCCGGACTGCTCAAAAGCGCTCGATCATTTCCCTGATCCGGTGGCGCAACCTTTCAGGCGCCTCCTGCTGGCCACTTCTGGCTACCCGTTCCCTGAGCTGGCGCTCGAACTCTGCCCGGCTGAAGCAATCGTGGCAACGCTCCAGGTGCCGTTGAATTTCGGCACTGGTGTAGCTGTCCAATTCACGATCCATGTATTCGAACAGGCGCTGGACCACCTCTTCGCAGGAAATCCGGGACTCACTCATAGATCACCTCCACTGCTGGTGCCTGACGGTTGCCCGCAGCACTTTGCCAGGCCAGCGTCCTGGCCCTGGCTCCAAAGTGCCTTCTGCAAAAGCGTCCGGGCCCTGCTTACACGTGAACGGATGGTGCCAAGGGGGAGATCCAGCAGCCCGGACGCCTCTTCGTAGCTGTAACCCTCCACCTCCACCAGGACAATAACAACGCGGTAGCCATCTGGCAGGTTATCGATGGCGTTCTGGATGTCTTCGTGCAGTAGGGCATTCACAAACTCTTTTTCCGGGGCTCCCCACCACAGCAGGAAGGGTTGATGGAGCTTTTCAAACAGGGAAAAACGAATATCGTTATCTTCCGGTTCGATGTCCACTTCCTTTTCCTGACGGCACTGGCGCCGGCGCCAATGACTGACAAATGTATGGTGGAGGATTCTGAACAGCCAGCCCTCCATGTGCGCCAGGTCGTCCAGTTGGTCCAGTTTTCTCCAGGCATTGGATACCGTCTCCGCGACCACATCCTCAGCGTCATCCGGATTCCTTGCCAGGCGCAAAGCGGTGCCATATAGGCGATCCATAAGACGGGTCACCTCCTGTTCAAACTGCCCTCTGCACTCCTTCGAGGTGGGCAGGGGGCGTGGTCTCCGGTTGCTGGCTGTCATGTTTTTCCCCGCTTCCATAGCGGCAAGGACGCGTGAACCCCTGGATAAGTTCCGGATCACACCTCGTGGACTACAGCGGGAACAAACCGGGCCTGCAATGCGTCCTTGCAGCCGACCGGGAGTTGTCCCGGAAAACAACCACACTATAAGGAGGATAGAACCCATGGCAGGCAACACAACCATTCGTTCGCCCCATTATTTCAGTAATACTGGCCGCGGCATTGCATTGCTTGCGATGCTTGTAGCCGCACCTGTGGTAGCCGCCGCGACGCCCTATATGGGCGAGGGGCACACCATGGTGAAGCCTTCGGAGCTGGAGTGGGGGCCGGTAGGCTCCATGGCCCCGGGCGCGAAGATTTCGATCATCGAAGGCGATCTGTCGAAGGAGGAGCCGTTTACCATGCGCTTGCGGCTACCGGCGGACTATGTGATCGCACCGCACATACACCCTGCGTATGAGCGGGTGACCGTGCTATCCGGCACCTTCCATTTTGCCCATGGTGAAGAGGTCGACCGCGACAAGGCAACGGCATTGCCCGAGGGCAGTGTTGCGATCATGTCGCCCGGCGATCCGATGTTCGGCTTTACGGAGGAAGAAGTCATGATACAGCTGCATGGCACTGGCCCCTGGGGTATCGAGTACCTCAACCCGGAAGACGACCCGCGGAAATGACTCAGTGGCGCCGGCTTCCGGCGCCACTGCATTATTCGTCCACGACCGTTTCAAAACCGCCGTAAATAAGGCGTTTACCATCGAAGGGCATGGGGTTGATATCAGCCTGGATTCGGGGGTCTTCCATGACTTTCGGCATGCCCTTGTTCCTCGCCTCACGAGAGGGCCAGAGGATCCATGAAAACACCACCGTTTCATCCGGCCTGCATTTAACGGCCATGGGGAAGGAGGTCACCTCACCATCGGGCACATCGTCGCCCCAGCATTCCACAAGCTTTAGCGCGCCATGGTCCTTGAACACCACGGCCGCATCGCTGGCGTGCTTGATGTACTTTTCCTTGTTGGCGGTTGGAACCGCCGCTACAAATCCGTCTACATACGTCATTGTGGTTCTCCTCGTTTCAGTCCTTTGGGGGTAATTCGCGCACAGGTCTTACTTCTATGCTGCCAAAGCGTGCGGGTGGAATACGGCTGGCCAGTTGCAGGGCCTCATTCAGATCGTTGGCCTCCAACAGGTAGAAGCCGGCCAGCTGTTCCTTGGTTTCGGCAAAGGGACCGTCGGAAATCAGTACTTCGTCATCCCGGACCCTCACCGTTGTGGCCGTTTCGATGGGCTGCAGCGGTTGGCCCGTCACATATTTGCCCTGTTCGGTGAGCCTTTCCACACCGGCAATGCACTGCTGGTTGAGGTCGTGCCACTCCTTTTCAGTCATGCTGTTGATGATGCTTTCCTGGTAATACACCAGTGCTACGTATTTCATGGTTATCTCCCTGTGGTTTCAGCCGCAGCTATCAATTTCGTTGCTGACCATCCATTGAGTGCCGAAACGGTCCGTGACCATGCCAAAACGGTGGGCCCAGAAGGTTTTCTCGAATGGCATGACAATGCTGCCGCCTTCCGTCAGTTGGTTGAAAACCTGTTCTGCCTGTTTCGTGTCGCCGTACTCCAGATGTACCTGGACCCCCTGGGGGCGGGTGTAGCAATCACCCGCCATGTCGGCCCCCATTATCCGCCGGCCTTTCAGGGTTAAAGATGCGTGGACGATTTTGTCGTGCCAGTCTTTAGGTGTTTGGTCGGCAATCGGTGTTTCGCCGTGGGTGATCATGGTTTCGATCTGGCCGCCAAGCACATCGGCATAGTAGGCCATGGCCTCCCTGCAGTTGCCTGCGAAGGCGAGATGAATGTTTATCTGTGCAGGAAGCCTCTGGAGTTGCTCGCCCATCTGCCGGTGCTTGTCGATCGCCGCACCGGGTTTAAACTCCTCCAGTCCGAAGAAGGGCCTCAGTTCCAGGCGGGCATGGCCGTCGGCGTCGGATTTTGGCCAGCGGGTGGCCCATTCGATGGCTTCTTCTTTTGACGCTACTTCCAGAACGGTAAAGCCCGCCAGAAGCTCTTTGGTTTCAGCAAACGGGCCGTCGGTGATGACGGGTTCGCCGTTCGTGAACTCGATCCGGCAACCGTCCTTGCTGGGGTGAAGGCCCTCTCCGGAGACAAGTACACCTGCCTTGAGCATTTCTTCGTTGTAATCGGCCATGGCCTGTAGCAGGTCTTCCGAAGGCATTACCCCCTGTTCGGTATCTTTGTCGGCTTTGCGCATCAGCATGAATTTCATGATCACGGTTCTCCCTTTTGATGTTGTGTATCAGTAAGTCGCCCGGGAGAACATAGGATCGACAGCCGGTGAAATTATTTTTCAGGCACTGTCGAGATCCGCCAGTCGACGGTTCAGGAAACGTTGTTCCGGCCCTTGCTGGGTCAGGGTGAGGGCTCGTTGATAGGCGGTTCTCGCGGACAAACGGTCCCCTGATCGGCGGAGGAGGTCGGCGCGGGCGGCGTGATAGAGATAGTAGCTCTGGATGGCTTTGTGGCCCGCAAGCTGGTCCAGAAGTTTCAGGCCGTCTTCCGGCGTGTCCCTCATGGCCACCGCTACAGCGTGGTTCAAGGCAATCACCGGGGAAGGCTGCTGTTGATAGAGGGCCTGGTAGAGTCGCGCTATGCGGGCCCAGTCCGTATCCCCGGGCCCGGTGGCTTCGGCATGGGCGGCGGCAATCGAGGCCTGAAGGGTATACGGGCCGGCAGGGCTCAATTGCAGGGCGCGGGTCAGCCACGCCAGGCCTGATCGAATCTGCTGCCGGTCCCAGAGGTTTCGGTCCTGATCTTCCAGTGTGATGAGTTCGCCATTGCCATCCTGGCGCGCATTGCGGCGGGAGTCGTGCAGGAGCATCAGCGCCAGCACGCCGAATACCTCACCCTCTGGCAACAGCTCGGCCAGCAGCCGGGCAAGCCGGATTGCCTCGGTGGCGAGGCCGACGTTTACAACGGTATTGCCTTCACTGGAGGAGTAGCCCTCATTGAAAATCAGGTAGATCACTTTCAGCACACTCTGGAGCCGTTCCGGTAGTTCCCGGTGTTCCGGCACCTCATAGGGTATATTGGCTTCACGTATCTTGCGTTTGGCCCTCACGATCCGCTGCGCCATGGTGGTTGGCTTCTGCAACAGGGCGCTGGCAACCTGCTCTGTTGTCAGCCCGCATAGTTCGCGCAGCGTCAGTGCCAGTTGCGCCTCAATGGCGAGGCCCGGATGGCAGCAGGTGAAAATCAGCCGCAGAAGGTCATCATCAATGGTGTCAGGGTCTGCTTCCGAGGTATGACATTCGTCGTCAGCGAGGTGGTCGAGATTGTGTCTGGCGGTTTGGCGACGTCGGATATGATCGATGCCCCGCCGGTGTCCGGTTTTGATAAGCCAGGCTGCAGGGTTGTCCGGCACTCCCTGCTCGGGCCACTGCCGGATGGCGGCGGTGAATGCTTCCTGCAGAGCTTCTTCCGCCAGGTCGAAATCCCCCAGCAGCCGGATGAGGGTAGCGTGTACCTTGCGCGACTGATATTGGTAGATGTCATTGATGTGGCTGCTGATGTCCATTGTCGCTACACCCGATCCCTTGCGGCGAATAAGCCGGTTGTTTTATTAACACTAGACATTGTTTTATCGTGTATTCAAGTGAATGTGATGCAACAAATGGAGAGGGCTATGATGGCACCAGGTGATCAGCTTCGCGTGTTTTACGATGGCGCCTGCCCCAGCTGCGTCAAGGACCGCAAGCTCTACGAGCGACTCGCGGGCAGGACCGGCGAATCGGTGGAGTGGGTTGATATCACCGGCCGTGACGATGAGCTGAAGGAACTTGGTATAGAGCCGGAAGCAGCGCTTCAGGAACTTCACGTGGAGGATGGTCAGGGCAACATCCACCGGGAACTGGATGCCTATATTCTGTTGATGTCACGGGTCTGGTTGCTGAAACCCCTGGCCTGGCTAATCGGTTTGCCGGTTATCCGGCCGGCGCTGGCCAAGCTCTACCACAAATGGGTGGGCGAGCGGCTGGAGAAAACCGGGCGCATGCCGAAATAGTCGGATGCAGGTCGACGAACGGCAGTATTCCGGCTAGGGTTCAGGTAAAGAGTTGCCTGAGCCTGCGGAGCCTGCCAATGCAGATAGCCTATCGAGCCCGTGACCTGGCGGAAGCCCATATTATCGCCGGCATGCTGCAATCAAGGGGGATCGAGTCCCACGTGGGTGGTCACTACCTGCAGGGTGCCATGGGCGAAATTGGTGCTGCGGGGTTCACCAATGTCCATGTTGAGGATGAAGACTATTCGCTGGCCCGCAAACTGGTTGCGGAGTACGAGTCCGCCGCCCCCGCTGAGACACATCCTGCAAGCGTTGAAGACCGCGCCAATCGCTATGCGACCTGGTTTCTGTTATTCCTTGCTATCGTGATGGTGGTGCTGTTCGGCGCTCTGTGAGTGTTCGGTTTTTTCAGGAGTTTTGTCCATTGACACCCTATTGCCCGGTTTGCGAGAGCCATGCGCTCGTGCCGTTCCAGACCATCAATGCTACCCGCTATCATCGCTGCACAGCCTGTGAAGCAACGGTCATGGATGAGGCAGACTGGCTGGACGAGCAGGAAGAGAAGGCAATTTATGACCTTCACGACAATAATCCGCAGGATGAGGGTTACCGCCGTTTTCTTTCGAAGCTGACCAATCCATTACTTGAACGATTGAGGGCAGGGGATCGCGGGCTGGATTTTGGCTGTGGCCCCGGTCCGGCGCTGGCCGTCATGCTGCGGGAGGCCGGGATGGATATGGCGCTCTATGATCCGTTTTTCTGTCCGGATGAGTCCGTTCTGGAACAGCAGTACGATTTTATTACCTGCACGGAAGTAGTGGAGCATCTGCATCGTCCCGCGGAGGTCTTCCGACAGTTGGACCGGCTGATGGCGGCGGGTAGCTGGTTGGGGGTCATGACCTGTTTCCAGACCGACGACGAACGTTTTGCCAACTGGCACTACCGGCGGGACCCGACTCACATTGTTTTCTATCGTCGAGCCACCCTGGAGTGGTTAGCCGGGGCCCATGGTTGGACACTCGACATTCCGGCCAAGGATGTGGCGTTGTTTCAGAAGCATTAGGGAGCCGGAGCAGGGCAGGTTACCACCGGGCATGACTCCGGGGGAGTGCTGTTCTGTATCTCGGGGGGCACGCCGTCAAAGCGCTCAGGGTTGATGGCCGCGGCGCAGCTGGCAGCGGTTTCAGCGGCAGTGGCGCAGCCCTGAGCCGCCAGCGAGTGGCCCAGATTGTTCCAGCCAGCTGCCACCCCGGGAAACTTCCGGGTCAGGCGCAGGTAGTGATGGGTGGCTTGCTCTGACTCTCCGTGTTCCCAGGCAATATTTCCCTGCCCCATAATGGCGGCCGGCTGGTCTGGCCAGGTCTGCTCCGCAGTCTGGTAGGCAGTTGTTGCGGCCATTGTTCGGCCGGTGGTTTCGAGGTCATTGGCTGACATCAAATAGCGCAGGGGTTCGGCGCTTGCCGGCAGCTGGTCAGGGGGTAACATAACGGCAGCCCAGTTCTCCGCACGTTGCCAGGTTGCCGTGAACACTTCCAGAGTTTCCTCGTGGCGCTCACGTGTGTCGGTATGCAGGATGATGTTTCGTTGTTCGGCATCGAAGCCCATAACCACGGCAAAATGCCACTGCGGCCACCAACCAAACCTCAGATTCTGCATGACAAGCACGGGGTTGCCCCCAGCCACCTCTTCCAGCAGGCTTTCCAGTGAACCATCCAGCGGGTAGACCAGAAGCCCGTGCGCGCGGGCTGCGGCTACCAGCTCTACTTTCAGGCTACCGTGCCGCTCCGGGAGGTAGACCAGCTCCTTGAGAACTTCCGGATTGGTGTTCAGCCCCTGGCTGTTGAGCATCATGGCCAGGGAAGCCGGGCCGCATTGGTAGCGCTCCTGGGCATAAAAAGGAACATCATCCAGCACCAGACGTTGTTCAATGTCCGTAGCGATGTTCAGGGTTTCGGGTTCTGGCCACTGAGGGCGGCTGGCGCAACCCGCAAGAACCATCGCCAGTACAACACTGGCAAGGATTCTTGGCGAGCGCGGATTGGTGAAGATAGTCACGAAGGCAGCGCGCTACCGGATACAGTTGATGAACGAGAAGATATTGGTGGCACAGAGCATGTCGGTAATGATGAACACCAGCAGAAACAGAACGATGATACCGACGACATCTTCACCCACCGGTGCCTCTGCCAGCTGTTGTTCGAACGACGACAGCTCCTGCGGTGTCAGGTTCTGGATACGTTGCTCAACCTGCTCCTGGCTGACGCCCATTTCAGCAAGCTTGTCCTTCACTTCATCACGCTCAAGCATATCCAGCAAAGATTGGCGGTCAAGGTCGGCCCGCTGCTCGGTCAGCAGTTCACCGGTGCCAACAACCCCTGCTGAGGCAGACGTTGCCCATACGGAGCCAAACGCCATCATGATGGCCATGAACAACGACACGTACCGCAGGTGCTTTCTGATGGTCTGCATTCAATTCTCCTTGCTTTGGTTTATGAAACATGTTCGCCCGCTCTCGGGTCTGGTTCTGCTGGCTGCACTTCGAGGCGTCTTTCCGGCCAGTTCAGGATAGCTGAACGGGTAACCATACGCTCTGCCAGCTCGGGAAAATCCTGCCGGATAACGTTGGCCGCGAATTCTGACAAAAAAGCGGACTTGAGAGTAGCACGCGCTTTCTGGGTTCCGGGTTCCAGATAAGGGGCTGAAGAGAGCAAAAGAAATCCATCGTCCGGCACCCGACCGCTTTCCATATTGGCCTTGATGATGCCGGCGGCCTGGCGGATAGGATGGGAAAGGTCAGGACTGTAGGGGCCGATAATCAGGGCTACATTGGGCACGTGGAGAAAGTCGAACCCCCGTCCAATGCAGATGACCCACTCCCGGTGCTCGATGTTGAGTTCCCGGTCGCTCTTTCTGATTTCAGAAATGTGCTGAATGTTGCCATAGACCAGTGGTAACAGATCCCGTTGCACCGGTATTGGCATATCCGGGTACAGGGAGGCGATTCGTGAACCAATCTCGTCTGCCTCTGCGGGAGTAATTGTGGACAGATCCAGGCTCAGGTTATCGCGACCGTGAAGAACCAGAGCGTCTTCATCGGTTTCAAAGCCACAAACCAGAGGGTAGACCGTCTGGTGTCCGCTGCCAAACAGCGCTTCAACCTGGCGGCGGATGCTGAAGGCGTGTGCCTGAGCAGCGTCACGGTCACAGTTGAAGCCTGCACATCCGCGTTCCGCAGCGCCTTTCGAGTAATGGTAAGTGATGATAATGAGCACCCGCCTGCCGGCGCCGACGGCGTCCTGCACAGTGTCGGCCAGCATGTCACCGAGGTAGGGCCAGCCCAGGTCAAAAATGCCGCCCAGGTTGCGAAAAGGGTGGATAATACCCAGTGGCGTCTGGGTTACATAGGGCAGATGAATGCGCCCATCCATGCACTTCATGGCAATGATAAGCGTGTTGTGTTCCGCCAGGTAACGTTGGCGGGCCAGGTGATTCTCGGGACTGCAGAAGCTCGCCGAGTGCTTCCGGCTCAGCTCCATCAGCCAGTCAATCCGCTCGTTAATGGGCCGGGAGTATTCGGGTGTATTCATCGAGATCACCTCTGCAAATCTAAAACGTAGACAGTCCCGTCGTCTCCATCAACCTGTATTGCCAGTACCGTAACCGCGATTCATCCGCCCAGGCTTCGTAAGGCAGGCTCATAACGGGTGTGTCACCGGGGCCGTGATTCCACTGGTCATCGAAAAAACCGGTTGCCTTGAGCACTGTATCGGAATCAGTCGTTGACACGATATGAACGCTGGTCTCGAGGTTCAGGTCATCCAGGTTCCGGCGGGTGAAATTCGCGGAGCCGAGTAGCAGCTGCGCTTTGCCGTCCTTGTCCTGCCGCGCAAGAAGCTTGGTGTGACACTGTTCACCTTCGGTGAGACACCAGCGCACGGTTATGCCAGCCCTCTTGAGCTCCATTGCCGCCTGGCGATTGGGGATGCCGCTTTTTTCGAGCCCGAAAGCATCGTTGTTGGCATCCAGCAGAACGCGGACCCCTACGCCGCGTTTATGGGCGTCTTTTAAACTCTGCAGAAGGGTACGGTGAGACAGGTAGAACATCGCCAGATCCAGACGGTCTCCCGACGATGCAGTGTCGATAATGTCCCGCGCTGACGAGAGGATGGCGGACTCGCTGACAACTTTGATGGTATCGGCAGATTTCGCCTCGGATTCCGGAAGGCTACCCAGTGCATTGTCTACAGCGGTTGTGTCCGCATCCGACATTGCCAGCACGGCCCGTTCGGTTCTGAGCAGATCGGCGACAGCGGGCCCTGCGAACCGCAGCCCGATGTTGCTGTGCCGACTACTTCCGTCGTGGGGGTTTGCGGAGGTAACGAGTGCGCTGAACCCATCGGCGCTGTCAACCACCAGGGTTTTGCGGTGGTTGGCCTTGAAGTTGGGTAGTGCCAGATAGCTGCGCAGTGTGACCGGTTGGTCCCCCAGGGCGTTGGGTAGCCAGCCGCCTGAGGCTGAATTGCCCATCCACTGGCAGCAGACGCGCCACAGCCCTGACCAGATGGGGTTACTGTCACGTAAGCGCTCCAGGCGCGTTTCCACCACTGGTATGCCAGCCTGACGGAGCTGCTGGAAATGGCGTGAGTTTGTACCACCGTAGACCGTGTTGATGGGGTCGGATATCACGATGATGTCCATCTCGGGATGGGCCTGCTTGCGGGAGATCAGGGCATCGGTAAGCGCACTGGCCAGTGGTATCTGACGGCTGCCGTCGGCACGGGAATCGTTGAACAGGAACATGTCCACCAACACGAACTGCTGCGCATTGGCAATCATATCGAAAATTTCAGCAAAGATTTCCTGGTCCAGCCGTGGCTCTTCATTGCCGAAGTGCAGGGTTCTGTCGGTAAGCAGCTTCGGGTTTATAAGAGGTCGTTCATCACCGTGATAGCTGAGTCCCTGGGGAAGGGATTTGAATGAGTGGTAGAGGCTGGTTGTTGTGATTGCAAGAAAAATAAAACCAATCAGTAACTTGAATGTCATTGTTTTGCTTCCCGGCGGAGACGTCCTTTCTGTGGACTATACGGCAGAAAAGTGGCTGGCGTCTTTTAAACCCTTGTCATCACCGTTTAATGCGGGCCGGGGCGTGATGGTGTTCCCAGCTAAACAAACCTTTACAAAAAACAGCCCCTGGTAACCTATCGCTGCCTGCGCTCACTTCCTAAACTTGCGGTACCAACCATTTACAATAACGGTTCCTGTGAATTCATTGGCTTTTGTATTTTCCCGCATTTTCAGCCTGCGCTTGCTTATCATTGTGCTGGCGCTGGCCTGTGCCTTCATGGGTGAGGTAATCCCGCTACTGAGCTGGGTGGATCGAATACTGTTCGGCTCCCTCGGAAATCCCTCCGGTATCGAAAACGCCGGCGCACTGATGACTCTGTCGCCAGAGATGTTCAACTCGGCCCTGGAATCGAGAGGGCTTTCCGAGCCTGCCTGGTCGACGGTTGCGATTCGTGCCGGGCTGATGGTATCCGCACTGTTTCTGGTGCTGGCGATTCCCCGGCTCGGTGGTGCCGTGGCCCTGCCCGTTATTCTGCTGGCGGCAGGCTCACTGGTGGTGTTGCAGGCAGCCTTCATGTTTTACAGGAATGCCTGGCTGCCGCTGGGGGAAGTGGTGACCCTGCTTATGGCTGGGTACCTCATCATGCTTTTCTGGCTACAACCCCGACGTGATATCGAGGCGCTCTCCGAAAATGTCCAGGCAGCGAGGACCCGTCTGGGCAAACTGTTGTTGCAACAAGGCCAGCCGGACGAAGCGCTGGAAGTTCTGTCTGAGTGCCCTCCCAGCGAGGATACGCTTGGTCTGCAATACGATATTGCCATCCAGCAGGAGCGCAAACGCCAGTATGACAAGGCCTGTGCCACCTACAGGCAGATTCTTGACCAGAAGCGCAAATACCGTGATGCCAACAAACGACTGGCGGCTCTGGAGAACCTGAACAGTGAAGGTACCGCGGCGGTGGCTGGGAACCTGGACGGCACACGAACACTGGTGCTGCCAGAACAGAATGTCAGCCGGCCAACTCTGGGCCGTTATGAGATTGAGCGGGAGATCGGGCGTGGCGCCATGGGGGTGGTCTACCTTGGCAAGGATCCGAAAATCGCCCGTACCGTGGCGATCAAAACCTTCAGCTACCAGGCCTTCGATGACAATGAATTGCGGGATCTGAAGGCGCGGTTTTTCAGGGAAGCGGAAGCGGCCGGGCGACTCAGCCACCCGGCGATAGTTACCATCTACGATGTGGGAGAAGAAGCGGACCTGGCGTTTATTGCCATGGATTATGCCAGTGGGCGCCCGCTCAGCGAGTATGGCAAACCGGGCCGGTTGTTGCCCCTGGCAACGGTGCTCGATATTGTCGCCCGGGTGGCGGATGCTCTTGACTATGCCCACCGCCAGAAGATCATTCACCGCGACATAAAGCCGGGGAACATTATTTTCAATCCGGATAATGGTGAACTGAAAATCACCGACTTCGGGATTGCCAAGATCTCTGATGATTCCCGAACCCGCACCGGGAATGTCATGGGAAGTCCGCTCTATATGTCACCAGAGCAGCTCAAGGGCCAGAAGGTAACGGGCGCGACTGACACCTATAGCCTGGGTGTCACGCTGTACAAACTGGTATCAGGCGAAACACCGTATCAGGGTGATACGCTGGCGAATCTGACCTACCAGATTCTGAACAAGCGCCCGAAGAGTGTCCGTGAATTCAATCCGAACCTGCCCAACGGTGTTGTTCGCCTAATCAACAAAGCCATACAGCGGGAGCCGGATAAGCGCTTCCTCAGTGCCTCAACCATGGCAGAAGCACTGCGGCGGCTGGCATCCCGCGAGGCGAAGGAGGAAGCATCGTGATGATTCCCCGTGTAGCCGGCGTCACCGACGTTGGGACTGTGCGCTCAGCCAATCAGGACGCCATTGACTGGCGGGTCAGTGATGACAATAGCCAGGTGCTGCTGGTAGTTGCCGATGGCATGGGCGGCTATCAGGGTGGGGAAATTGCCAGCCGCATTGCCGTAGAGACGGTCATGGAAGTGCTGGGAGGGTTCCTGGTGCAGGGTGACGAGGGTGCTTCAGACCTGCCCCCGGACGCCATGCAGGCAGCAATCAACCTTGCCAACGAACGCATACAGGAGTGTCGGGCAGGGAATGAAGACCTTGCCAAAATGGGCACGACTCTGGTTATCGCGTGGGTGATTGATGGCGAAGCTCACATTGCCCACCTGGGTGACTCCCGCTGTTACCTTGTTCACGAGGGCGAACTGCAGTGCCTGACGCGGGACGATACCGTGGTCCAGAACATGCTGGATGACGGCAGCATCCAGCCGGATGATGTGCCCAATGTTCCCTTTCGAAATGTGCTAACCCGGGCTCTGGGAGCTTCGTCCTCGCTCGCCAGTTTCGGGCGGGTGATACTCGGCCCGGGTGACTGCCTGCTGTTGTGTTCCGATGGCCTGACCGGGGCTCTGCCGGAAACTGACTGGTTGCCAGTGATATCAGGCCAGGGGGCGCCGGAAGACAAGGTGCGGGCGCTGGTCAGAACAAGCCTGGCCAATCAAGCGGCGGATAACGTGTCTGTCGTTCTTATGATACTCGAATAGAGAAGGAGCCGTGTATGGCCTCACTGTCACAACTGGTGGATAGCGTCGTGGTAACCACCTTTGAGCTGGATCAGCCCGAAATTCGGCTCGGCAGGGGCGGAGACAACGATATTCGCATCGATGAAATTTCCGTCAGCGGTCGCCACGCGGTTATTGAAGCAGTACCCAATGCCTACCTGGACGATATGGTGGATTACTACATCACTGACAGCAATAGCACCAACGGTACGTTTGTAAACGATATCCGCATCAGCGGGCGCCAGCGCCTGAACAGCAGTGACCTCGTGCGGATTGGCTGGAACGAGTTCCGGTTTGTGGACGAGGACGAGAATGCAATGGAAAAGACCGCCTACATTCTCGACTAGTGCCTACCGGTTCATGACTATTTGTGAGAAGCGATCCAGCAGCGAGGAAGCTTCCGGCGCGTCATTCACTCCTGCCAGCAGGGCATCGGCATCAAGTCCTTCTTTCTCAAGATCCGGAGCCTGGACTTTGAGGTAAGCCCGCATCACCTCTGATGAAAACTCAGGATGGAATTGAACACCCCAGGCGCACGGTCCCAGCCGGAACGCCTGATGGGCCTCGAATTCATTGCGCCCCAGAAGAACCGCGTTTTCCGGAAGCCGGAGAACGGATTGCCGGTGCGTCAGCTGGGCCGGAAATTGGCGGGGGAGACCTTTGAAAAGGGGATCGTCCAGCGCGCTATCCAGCAGCTCCACCTGATGCGTGCCGGTTTCCCGGCCCCGGGGATGAAAACCCACCTCGCCCCCGACAGCATGGGCCAGTAACTGATGGCCGTAGCACACGCCCAAAACCGGAACCTCGGCCTTGATCGCGTGAGCGAGCCAACTGGCGGTCTGCTCGCTCCAGTGTTCACGGTCGCTGACCATGGCCGGCGAGCCGGTGATGACAATGCCGTCCCAGTCTTCAGGTTGGCCCGGGAGGTCGTCTACGGTCACATCCACAACATGAATGTTGAGTTCCGGCGCCAGGCGGGTGACAAACCAGCTGTCAAAATCCCCGAATACCTCGCGAAGAGCAGGGTAAGTAGTGCCAGTTTTCAGTATCACGACCTTCGGCAAGTTACTGCTCCTGTCCATCTGCAATCACGGCGTTATGGTAGACGTTCTGCACATCATCCAGCTCGTTCAGCATGTCCATGAATTTTTCAAACAGCCCGATGTCGTCACCTTCGATGGTTGTGGTTGTCTGGGGCAGGAACTGGATCTCGTCCACCTCGAACTCCAGGCCTTCAAAGGCTTCCTGCAGTGCCTGCCGGGCCTTTGCGTATTCAGTATGGGGCGCAAATACGGTGATCATGCCGTCTTCATGCTCAATATCAGTGACATCCACGTCGGCCACCACCAGCGCTTCCAGTGCGGCTTCTTCATCATCGCCCTTGAACCCGAAGATGGCGCAGTGATCGAACATGTGACTGACACTGCCCTGGGTACCGATTTTGCACTTGGTTTTGGTAAAGGCCAGACGCACGTCACCAAAGGTGCGGTTGGGGTTATCCGTCAGGCAATCCACGATGGCCATGCAGTTACCTGGCCCGAAACCTTCATAGCGGGCAGGGGAGAAGTCTTCGCCGGCGCCCCCCTGGGCTTTTTCGATGGCTTTTTCGATAACGTGTGCCGGCACCTGATCTTTCTTGGCGCGGTCTATCAGGCCACGCAGTGACAGGTTGCTCTCTGGGTCCGGGCCACCGGACTTGGCGCAGACATAGATTTCACGGCCATACTTGCTGTAAACCTTGGTTTTGGCGGCGGCCGTTTTGGCCATGGAGTCTTTACGGTTCTGATAGGCTCTGCCCATTTCGCTGCCTCAATATCGTTTCAAAAGTGCGGATTTTACTCGACAAAACAGGCCGGTGACAGAGTTATTTCCCGGCCATGTACCCCACCCAAAGTTGTAAACCTTCGCCACTTTAGAGTCAAAGACGCTGCTTTTTGAGGGTGATAGCGTGGAACTGTCCCCTGATCCCCGGAGGTTTCCATGCCACGCCGATACGCTGCAAGCCGGATAGCCACCGCCATTGGTCTGATGATGTTGCTCTCACCCGTGGTGCGCGGCAACGAATCGGATCAGCAAATGGGAGTGGCCCGCGAGATGGTGAAGGTTCTTGAAGCCTATGCCGTTTACAAGATGGGCCAGTACGACCTGGCTTTCGAGCGGTACCAGGCGCTTGCCGAAGCCGGCAGCCACCAGGGGATGTACAACCTGGCAAACATGTACTCGGCGGGCCAGGGCGTAGCACAGAATGACGCCATGGCGTTCAAGTGGTATCTGAAAGCGGCTGAAGCCGGCGACAGATTGAGCATGTCCGAAGTAGCAAGGGCTTATGCCGAGGGCATCGGTACCCGGGCAAACCCGGTTCAGGCTGACTACTGGCGAACCAGGGCGGCGGAGCAACCCTAGTGTTTCCTCTCGGGCGTTCTGTGGCGGGAGCATTACCATGTCGTCATTGATTTGCCGGAGAAAATGGAAAGCTGATACGGTCTCAAGAAATTTGTTGAGGATCTTCGGCTGCGGTCCCGGGAGTAAAATAATGAAACGCACAGCAGTTTTGCCTTTGAGTCTGGCGCTTGTCATTGCGCTGCCCGGCCTCGTGATGGCGCAACAGGCGTCGTCTCAGCAGGGACAGAGCCAGATGCAGGGCCAGCCCGTCGTCGGCTCCGGGCTTATGACCCCTGAAGAGCAGGAGCAATTACGTGAGCGGATAGGTGCAGCCGGCAGCCACGAGGAGCGCCAGGCCATCCTTGATGAGCACCGCCTGAAAATGGCAGACCGCGCCCGGGCACAGGGTATGGACCCGCAGAGCATTGAGGGTTTGTCATCGTCTTCCGGTGATGATCCCCGCAGCCGCAAGATTAGTGGGCAACCCACTGGCGCGCCTCAGGGCGGCGCAGCGGGTCCTGCCACTGCTCCTGGCCAGGGAATGGGTATCAACACAGGCCCGGCAACGGGAACTGGCCGCGGGCCGCAGCAACCGGTTCCGGGGCAGCAGGACCGTGCAGGCGGTGTCCGTTAACCGCTACGACGAAAGATAGTCTACCGGCTGCCGGTAGTTTTCCTGGCTGACCAGGTCAATACCGCAGTCAACACTGGATACCCAGTTCAGGAACCGATCCACCATTTCCGGGCCTTCGAAGCGTTTGCCGTGCTGCGGCACAATGGCACTGACGTCCATCTGCCGAACCATATTGGCCCACAACTCACATACTTTTCGTGACGCAATATAGCGGCGGTGGAATCCGATCATGTTGGGTATGTGCCTGTCGAAGTCTGTCACGGGCTTGTGGTCGTCCTCACCACCCATGGACGCTCCGAGGTCGCCCGAGAACAGGATCTTCGAGACCGGATCATAGAACTGCAGGTTGCCCACCGAATGCATGAAATGCGCAGGCAGGCACTGAATATACGTCTCCCCGAAAGGCACGTTGATGCCGCCGTCCGGCACACTCAGAATACGGTCATAAACGCTTCCGCTGAGTTGCCCGGTTACATAGCCGGAAACCAGGTGGGGGAGGAAGCGGGCCCAAAGGCGGGAGGTGACAATTTTGGCGCGGGTATGGACGATCCAGCGGTCGATCGCGCCGATAATGTCCGGGTCCTGGTGGGAGGCAAACACGTAATCCATTTCGCGAATATTCATATACCGCGAAGCGGCAACCGATAGTGGGGTGTAGGTCAGGTCGCCACCCGGATCGATCAGTGCTTCGTGTTTGCCATCAACAATCAGGAACTGGTTGGACTGCACGCCCTCGCCGGTTACCAATGAATCGAACATCAGGCATTTATGTTGCCCGTTATCAAACAGAACGATGGGTTCCGCAGCCATTGTTGTCTCCCGCCAGGCTGAGTATCCGGCCCGGATGGCCGTATACTGCAAAATTTCCGGGAGGGTACAAAATTGGCAAATGCGATCTATTGCGTCAGGTCAATAAACTGATACCCATCAAGTAATGTTTTGCAACGTCATTCAGGCAAGCCTGGGAACACGCCGAATGCCCTTGCGTATACCCTGGTCCAGAGCTGAACAGACGAGTTTGCCGGTGAAGGGCACAGTGTCTTCAAATGAAATCGTGTACTGGACCCGGGTTCTGCCGTCAGCGGCATCCTCGAAGCGGATTCTGCCCAGGTGATTGCGGATAGGGCTCAGGCTGGAAATGGTGTATTCGATAAGTGTTTCTGGCTCAAAGGTGATCACCGTCTCCTTGAGTCCGATGGGACCAATTCCGATCTTGCGAATAGACCCGACACCATTAGGGTCGGCCTGGTCGCTGTCGCGAATTCGCTTGACCGGGGCGCCCAGCAGTTTCCCGAAACGCTCATGGTCTGCAAACAGGGCAAATACCCGGTGTCGCGGCACATCAAATGTTTCATCAATTTCAATCGTGTAGGTTGCCATAGCCGCACTCTTTAGGAACTGTATCAGACAGGGTATCCGGTAATGTGCTACAACAAAAGTCGTAGCGCCCTGATGACCAGGCTCTGGCCCGAAAGGGTTCACTACAACCAACTTAAACAGCAGAGGCACGCTGACTTGCATGGAAGACGAGAACCAGAACAACCAACCGACTGACGACCCGGGCACCGAGAAAAAGCCAGCCCGTTCCGACCTTGCCACGCCTCTCAACGGCTTGTTTGCGTTGGGCATACTCTACACCCTCTATCTGGCCCATCAGATTATTCTGCCGATTGTACTGGCTGTGCTGACCAGCCTTTTGCTGTTTCCGCTGGTCAGAAAAGCCTATGAGAAAGCCGGCATTCCGAGAGTGCTCAGTGCGCTGGTGCTGGTGATTCTGGTGCTTGCCGGGCTGGTCGGTATCGGTGTTGCCGTTGCCACTCCAGCTCTGGAGTGGGCACAACAGGCTCCGCAGGGAATCTCTCGACTAATGGTGGGGGAGAGCGGGTTGAAAACCCAGATCGACAAGGTCAATGAATCCGCCAAGAAGGTCGAAGAATCGATGGATGAGCTCTCGGAAGAGGGTGGGGAACAAGCCACCACCAACACCGTTGTGCTGCAAACCGACTCGTGGCGCAACCAGCTGATAACCAAGGCCCGCAATGGTGCCGCCGGCCTCGCTCTGGCCCTGGCGCTGACCTACTTTCTGCTGGTGGGCGGCGACCGCATTATCCAGAATTTCGTGCGCCAGCTACCCAGGGGCCAGCGGCGGAATGTGCTGCACATTGCCCGCGACTCCCAGCATGAAATCGCCCAATACCTTGCCGTACTTAGCCTCAGCAACCTGCTCGTTGGCATCACAACCGGTCTGATCTGCTGGGCCGTCGGCCTTCCTGACCCTGTCGTCTGGGGTCTGGTAGCGGGGCTTGCCAGGTTTATTCCCTATCTGGGCGTTATCCTGACGATCACACTCCTGGCCGTTGTGTCCGCAACCAGTCTGGATACTCTGTGGATGATGGCTATAGCTCCGGTTGGCTATCTGGCCCTTACCTCAACCGTCGGCTTTTTCATCGAACCCTGGATACATGGCTTTCGCATGGCCATCAACCCGGTCATCATCTTCGTGTCCATTTTCTTCTGGGGCTGGCTGTGGGGGCCCGTCGGTGTTTTGCTGGCCGTGCCCCTGATGACTGTTATCCAGGTGGTCCTCAAACAGATCCCGAAATTGCGCCCGATCTACAAGGTAATTGCGCGCTAGTGCTATCCTGAGGTGATAGCCAGCAGAAACAGGAGCAGAATGCCCATGATCCCCAAGACCATGAAAGCCATGCTGCTCACGGGCCACGGTGGCATCGAAAAACTGGAATACACCGAGGAGGTATCCACCCCCCAGCCCGGAGCGGGTGAAGTACTGGTCCGGGTAACCGCTACCGCCAAAAACAACACCGACCGCAAGGCCCGGGAAGGTCTTTACCCCACGAAGGAAAAAGGCGAAGTCACCTCTTTCCAGATGGGGGGCTCAGCCACGCTGACTTTTCCCAGAATCCAGGGCGCGGACGTGGTAGGTCATGTAGTTGCCGTGGGCGAGGGTGTTGATGAGGCACGGGTAGGCCAGCGTGGCCTGCTGGACTTCAACCTCTACGCCGATGGCCGCCGGGACATCAACCTTACCCCGGACTATTTTGGCCATGGTGCGGATGGCGGTTTCGCCGAATACATCGCGGTGCCGTCTGACCAGTTCCATCATGTCGAAAACGCTGAACTGGCCGATGCCGAACTGGCTTCCATGGGCATGTGCTCTTACCAGACAGCTCTGCACATGCTGACCTCTGCCAGGGTGAAGGCGGGTGAGCATATACTGGTTACCGGTGCCAGCGGTGGCGTCGGCACCGCCCTTATTCAACTGTGCCGCACCCTGGGTGCCATTCCCTATGCGTTGAGCCAGCAGGACAAAGCAGAAGCGCTGCTGAAACTGGGCGCTGCCGCAGTGCTGGACCGATCGGATATGAGCCATTTCACCGACAAGGTACGCGCCGCTACCGGCGGCCGGCCTATTGATGCCGTAATGGATCTTGCAGGCGGTGAGATGACCGACCAGTTTATTGACACCATGATTTTTGACATGAACAGCCGCGGTGACTACCCCCGTCTGAGCATTGCCGGTGCCAGCGCGGGCAATGTCAGCGAAATTATGTGGACCCGGATTTACCTCTACCAGGTACAGGTTTTCGGGGTGTCGCACGGTACCCGGGAAGAGGCCGAGCAACTGGTTGCGTGGATCCGTAGCGGCCAGTTAAAGCCGGTGCTGCATGCCGCCTTCAAACTCTCGGAGTTGCATGAGGCCGAACGCTATTTCGTCAACCGCAACAGCAACTACCTGGGCAAAATCGTGATTGTCCCGGACGCCCAATGGGCCACACACGGCGCCCCTTTTGCCTTGGAGAGTTAGAGATGCCCACGGAGCTTAATCTGCAACTGATGGATACCCATGCTGGCGGCGATGTGAGCCGGATTGTGACGGGCGGTATTCGCCCGCTTCCGGGCGCCACGGTGCGCGCCCAGATGGAATATCTGCGGGACGAGGCAGATGGCCTGCGCCGGCTTCTGCTGGAAGAGCCGTATGGTATTCCCGAGATGTCCGTAGATCTTCTGGTACCACCGACCGACCCCGAGGCGGTTGCCGGTTATATCATCATGGAAGTCATGGGGTATCCGATCTACTCCGGCTCGAACACCATCTGTACGGCCACTGCCGTGCTTGAGTCGGGAATCGTAGCCAAGCGCGAAGGCTGGCAAAGCTTCACGCTTGAGGCCCCGGCAGGCCTGGTTCACATCGATGCCTTTGTTCGTGATGGCGTGGTTGAGGCAATCACCTGCGGAGGGCTGCCCAGTTATATTGATACCTACAAAGCAAGCATTCACGTGCCGTCCATCGGTAACGTCACCTACAGCGTGGCTTACAGTGGTGGTTTCTATGCGCTCGTGGACGCACCAAGCCTGGGGTTCGACCTGACCCTGGATGAGGAGCGGAAGCTCAGCGAGTGTGCTTACCACATTATCTCGGCAATTCAGGCAGAACGGGGCTTCTCTCATTACACACTGGGAGATGTCGGGCCACTGCCGTTCCTTCACTTCATGGGGCAGGTTGAGCAGCTTTCGGACCATTCGTATCGATCCCGTTCGGCCACCTATGTACACCCGGGCGTAATCTGCCGCAGCACCACGGGCACCGGAACCTCTGCAAGGCTTGCGCTGATGAACTACGAGGGATTAATCAGCCCGGGCGACCGGCTGGAAACCGTCTCGCTGCGAGAAACCGGATTTATCGGCGAGTTCACGGGCGTGCGGCAGGAAGGGGAATACCAGGTGGTGGAGAACACCATCACCGGTAAAAGCTATGTGCTGAACCGTGCAGACATTATCGTGAATTGCGACGACCCGATGGTGGATTGTGGAGGGCTCACACACATTCTGACCAGCGCACATCAGGAATGACCAGAAAGCACAAGTTCATTGAAGAATCCCGCAAACAGTGGAGTTCCGAGCCGGCCTTCGTTGCTTCCATGGCAGCGGCTGCAGTCGGTCTGGGAAACCTTTGGCGCTTTCCATACATGGTGGGCGAGAACGGCGGCGGCGCATTTGTCGTTGCCTACCTGATAGCGCTCATCCTGGTGGTGCTTCCGATCATGATACTGGAAGTCTCTGCCGGTCGATTGTCAAAAGGCAGTACCGTACAGACATACCGCCAGGTGAACCGCTTCGGCGCGGTCTATGGCTGGTTCGTGGTGTTGATCACCATGGCAATCACCAGCTATTACCTGGTGATCACCGGCTGGACACTGGGGTATGCGGTGGATGCGGTACGTGATGACCTGCGCGTGTTTGATGGCTTCACTGGTGGCTTCAATTCGCTGTGGTATTTCATCGCCGTTACCCTGTTGGCCGCCCTCGTATTGGCAAAGGACGTCCAGGCCATCGAGCTGATGTCGAAAATCCTGATGCCAGTCCTGCTGGTGGTTATCGTGGGGCTGGTGATTTTCGCCAGCTCCACACCCGGGTGGGCGCAGACCAAGGATTTTTTCTTCCAGGTGGACTGGAGCCGCCTGGCCGATGGCAAACTCTGGGCTTTTGCCTTCGGACAGGCGTTCTACACCCTCGCAATCGGACAGGGCTACCTGGTTACCTACGGCAGTTTTATTCCCCGCCAAACCCATGTGCCCCGCGCCTGCATAATAGTCGCCGGCACCGAGACCAGCGTCGCCTTGCTGGCAGGCTGGATGATATTCCCATTCGTGTTCAGCTTCGGACTAGAACCCACAGAAGGCAGCCAGCTGGCATTCGTGACTATGCCCCGGGTGTTCGAGGACATGGCCGGTGGTTACTGGGTGGGCATCCTGTTTTTCGGCCTGTTTTTCGCCGCGGCCTTCAGCTCCAGCCTGGCTGGTCTGAAAGTCATGATCGCGGCGGTGGCCGAGGAATTCCGTCTGAGCAACACCGCAGCTGTCTCTATCGTGACCGTAGTGATGCTGGTTCTGGGTACCGCCTCGGCACTGAGCTTTACCCCGATGGAATGGACCATCGCCGGTGACCCGGTGCTGGATGTGGTGGACCGGATCGCCGGAGGCAACGTGATTATTTTCTCCGGAGTCGTCGGCGCCGCATTATTCTGCTGGTTTATTCCGCCACAGCAGATACGCACGGTGCTGGGGACGGAAAGCCGCTGGTGGGAATGGCGGATCTACTTGGTGGGCCGTTATCTGCCATTGGTAATGATACTCTGGATTGTGCTCACCTACGCCCTGGCGCAGTTAGGTATTACTCCGGCATCGCTCTAAGACCGTTCGGCCTGGTGAGTGCTTTGGAGTTGCCCTCTTTATTCGTAGCCTGCGTGGTTTGGGGGCGGGCTTGCGGGGTGGCATCTGTATTTTTTTGGAAAAAGAACTCGCTGCGCTCAGACACCTTTTTCTGGCAAAAAATCCAGATACCACCCCGCGCCGAGCAGACCACGGAAGGTTCGCAAAAAAGCCACACAACAAGGCCAACTCGATTCGAGTATCCCTGTGCTGCACGTCGATAGGGGGGTGGGGGTGTCTTTTCTGGCAAGGAAAAAGGTGTCTGAGCGTAGCGAGTTCTTTTTCCCGAAGAAAAGACACCCCCACCCCCCGTATCCGCCCGCAAAACCTGCAGGCTACGAACAAGAGGGTAACTCCCAATGTCTCAGGCGGTCTGAACCCGGGCTCCAGAATCCTGACCGAAGGCAACCTCGGCCACCGTATGCAACTTCTCCAGTTGGGCCCGGAGCATCGTAATGGGCCGGCTACCTTCCAGGGTCAGGACGATCTCGATGTGCTCGCCGGCGGACTCTACCGCCATTCTGGCAATGCGGAAACCACGAATACGGACCACCTGGCACAGGCGTTCCAGAGCGGCGGCTTCCTGGGACATGCGGCAGTTGAGGGTGTAACTCTGGATTGAGATGTCCGCTTGCGGGGTCATGCTATCTGCTCCTTGTTAGCAGTGCTGGTGCGTCGGGTTTCGTCGATCATTTCGCGGTTGCTGGCGCCGGGTTTGACGATGGGCCAGACGTTTTCCTCACGGCTGATGGCCACGTGCAGCAGCATCGGGCCGTTGTAGGCCAGGATGGTTTCGATACCGCGGCGGATCTGGTCGGTGCGTTCGATGTGCAGGGCCGGAATGTCGAAGGCGCGGGCCATGGCTACAAAGTCCGGGTTGTCGTCCAGGTTGATCTGGCTTTCCCGATTGTCGTAGAACAGCTCCTGCTGCTGACGCACCATGCCCAGGCATTGGTTGTCCATGATGATCAGTTTTACCGGCAGCTTGTAACGGCGGATGGTGGCCAGTTCCTGGGCGTTCATCATGAACGAGCCGTCACCTGTGACGTTGATAACCGTGCTGTTGCGGTCGGCGAACTGGGCGCCGATGGCGGCGGGCAGGCCAAAGCCCATGGTGCCCAGGCCACCGCTGGTGAGGTGATGGCGCGGGTGGTCAAACTCGTAATGCTGGGCGACCCACATCTGGTGCTGGCCCACGTCGCAGGCAATCACGGTGTCGTCCGGGGCGATTCGTGACAGCTGGCGGATGAAGGCGGGGCCGGTGATTGGTGCCAGGGGTTCTTCGTTGTCAGCTGCCTGGAAACCGCCCGTGGTGTGCCAGGTTCGGCACTGTTTCTGCCAGTCACTGATGGCCAGCGGCATATCTTTAACGGCATCACTCAAGGCCTCCAGAATTTCATTCAGATTCCCGCGGATAGCCAGGTCAGCCGTGCGCAGCTTGTTGATTTCAGCGGCGTCAGTGTCGATATGAATCATCCCGGCGTTTGGGGCGAAGCCGTCCAGTTTGCCAGTGGCCCGGTCATCCAGGCGGGCGCCGATGACCAGTAGCAGATCGCATTCATCCACCGCTCTATTGGCAGCGCGGGAGCCGTGCATGCCCAGCATTCCGAGGTTCCAGGGGTTATGTTTGCCGGGGTTGCCTATGCCTTTGAGGGTCACGACCGCCGGCAAAGCTGAGGACTCGGCGAATGCCCTGAAGCTGGCCTCTGCGTGGCCCAGGCTGATGCCACCGCCGCTGTAGAGCAGGGGTTTTCGGGCTTTGCGCAACATGGCCAGTACTTCAGTCAGATCCGGGCAGTGGGTGTGTTGCTGTCTGGGCCGCGGGCAGGGAGCGTCCGCCACTTCGGTCAGTAACAGGTCTTTGGGAATATCAATCCACACCGGTCCGGGCCGGCCGGCCTGAGCCAGTTCAATGGCTTCTTCCATGATGGCAGGCAGGGAGCTGGCGTCTTCAATCAGGTAACTGTGCTTGACGATCCCCAGGGTCATTCCCAACACATCGGTTTCCTGGAAGGCATCGGTGCCGATCAGTCCGGATGGCACCTGGCCCGTTATAACCAACATGGGGATCGAATCCCGGTGGGCATTGGCAACCCCGGTAATCAGGTTGGTGGCACCGGGGCCTGAGGTGGCGATGCATACCCCCAGCTTGCCGCTGGCACGGGCGTAGCCGTCTGCAGCCAGGGCGCAACCCTGCTCGTGGCGGCACAGCACGTGGTCCACACCCATATCGTCCACCAGCGCGTCGTATAGCGGCATGATGCAGCCACCCGGATAACCGAAAACCGTGCTGATGCGGTGGCGGTGGAACGCTTCAAGAATGTGCTGTGCGCCGTTCATGGTCGTTTTTCCCTTTTTCTTGCTGCAAAAAAAAGCCCCCGGGACCTTTCGGTGCCGGGGGCTTCTCGTGTTTTGTCAGGTTGCTGCTATCTCACCCGCTTGTCCACGCAAAAGCCCCCGGACGGTACCACGACCACCAGGACTAGCTTTACAAGGACAACCACTGCGTTGAGATTCATAAAATTCGAATTCGCTCTGATTCTATCGAAAAATTATGTGTAGAATTTACCCCACGAAATTAATCGGGTGCAACCGTTTTCTGGCAGTTTTTCGAAATGGAACCGCAGTTTTACTGAAATCACCTGTCTTAACCTGTGAGCGATCAATGACAAAAGCAAAACTGGGATCCATCGGTCTGTCTCTCGTGGTACTGACGCTACTGGTTGTCTGGATGGCGACGGGAAATGTCAGGGAGGCTCGCGATGAGGCGCCGGACACTCCGCCCGAGCAGAGCAAAGGTCTGCCTTCCGTGCAGGTGGATGTACTGCGCGACCGACCCTACCAGCCGGGGCTGATGGTGCAGGGCCAGCTGGAACCCTGGCGGTCTGTGGCTATCGGTGCGCGGATTGCCGGAACCGTGGAAGAGTTGATGGTGAGTCAGGGTGACCGGGTCAGGGAAGGCGATGTTCTGTTGCGCATTTCCGAGGACGGTCGCGGCACAGCGGTGGAGCAATGGCAATCCCGCATTCGTAAACTGGAGGCCGATCTTTCTGCAGCCCGGCGTCTTCGTTCCCGGGATCTCACCTCTGAATCTGAAATACTGACCCTGCAAAGCGAACTCTCCGCTGCAAAAGCGGAACTGGCGCGGGCACAAGTGGCTATGGATAACCTGACTCCCCGTGCACCGTTCGATGGCACGGTCAATCGACGTGATGTGGATCTGGGGGACCTGGTTCAGGTGGGCTCACCTTTACTGGAGCTGGTTCACATTGACCGGCTGAAAGTAACAGGCCAGATTCCTCAGCAGTCCGTGAGCAATGTGGAAGAGGGCCAGAAGGTGACTGTCCGCACTTTGGATGGCGATACGCTGGAAGGCCAGGTGAGCTTCGTGGCCAGTGCGGCAGACCCTGAAACCCGCAGCTTTGCCGTGGAAGTGACGGTGGAAAATCCGGAGCGCAAACGGGTTGCCGGCGGCAGTGCCACGTTGCGGATTTCACTGCCGGAGGTCAGGGCCATGTTTATTTCACCAGCCTATCTGAGCCTCGGTGATGATGGCCGTCCCGGCGTACGGTATGTGGGCGACAACAACGAGGTTGTGTTCACCACGGTCAAGCTGCTGAACGTGACGACCGATGGCGCCTGGGTGACTGGTTTGCCGAAAGAAATCCAGCTTATAACCAGAGGCGCCGGGTTTGTGTCTATCGGGCAACAGGTGCAGCCGGTGAACCGTGATTCGGATCGGGGCTGATTGTTATGCGAACGCTTATATTTGCGGCCCTTGATCGTTCCCGCACCACTTTCCTTACGCTGATGTTTCTGATCCTTGGCGGCATCGCTGCTTTTCAGGCCATTCCCAAAGAGGCCAATCCGGACGTCACCATCCCCATGATTTACGTGTCCATGACCCTGGAAGGTATCAGTCCGGAAGATGCGGAGCGCCTGTTGATCCGT
The DNA here is from genome assembly GCF_023555055.1 of Marinobacter sp. ATCH36. Classification (GTDB taxonomy): domain Bacteria; phylum Pseudomonadota; class Gammaproteobacteria; order Pseudomonadales; family Oleiphilaceae; genus Marinobacter. The sequence continues at coordinate 310,106 of NZ_JAMJPL010000002.1, read as the reverse complement.
CCCATGGAGCAGGAGTTGCGTTCCCTCGAAGGCATCAAGGAAATGCGAGGCACGGCCTCGGAGGGCCATGCTTCGGTGATGTTGGAATTCGACGCCGGCTTTGACCCGGATATGGCACTTCAGGACGTGCGCGAGAAGGTCGATACTGCCCGCAGTAAACTGCCGCAGGAAGCGGACGAGCCTCGGGTCAACGAGATTAACGTGGCGCTGTTCCCGGTGATGTCCGTGGGTCTGTCGGGGCCGCTGTCAGAGCGTGAACTGGTGACCATTGCCCGACGACTCCAGGATGCCATTGAAGGGATTCCGGAAGTCCTGGAAGTGGATATCGGTGGTGACCGGGAAGACCTTCTGGAGGTCGTTGTCGACCCCCAGGTTCTGGAAAGCTACGGCATCGATTTTGACCAGTTGGCCTCTCTGGTCACCCGCAACAATCAGCTGGTGGCGGCGGGCAGTCTTGATACCGGCGCCGGTCGCATGACCATGAAAGTGCCTGGCGTGATCGAGTCGGTGGAGGATGTGATGTCCATGCCGATCAAGGTGGGCGGGGATACCGTCGTCACCTTTGGCGACGTCGCCATGCTGCAACGCACCTTCAAGGACCCTACCGGGTTTGCACGAATCAACGGTGAGCCGGCCCTGGTGCTGGAAATTTCCAAGCGCACCGGTGCCAACATTATTGAAACGGTTGGTCAGGTCAAGGAGTTAATCGAGCGCGCGGGGCCGGAGTTGCCGGAAGAGCTGGAAGTCCGTTACATCATGGACCAGTCCGGTGAAGTGCGGGACATTCTCAGTGACCTGCTCAACAACGTACTCACGGCCATTGTGCTGGTGATTATCCTGATCATTGCCGCCATGGGGCCCCGCTCGGCCCTGTTGGTTGGCCTGACCATTCCTGGCGCCTTCCTGACCGGTATTCTGGTGATCTGGGGTATGGGCCTGACCCTCAATATTGTGGTTCTGTTCAGCTTGATCCTGGTGGCCGGCATGTTGGTGGACGGGGCCATCGTGGTATCGGAGCTGGCGGACAGAAACCTCTCCGAGGGGCAGAGTGTGCGATCCGCATGGGGCGAGGCTGCCAGCCGCATGGCCTGGCCTATTATTGCTTCCACCGCGACCACTCTCGCTGTCTTTGTGCCATTGCTGTTCTGGCCCGGCGTGGTGGGGGAGTTCATGAAATTCCTTCCCATGACCGTCATCATCTGCCTGATTGCCTCCCTGGTCATGGCCCTGGTGTTTCTCCCGGTTCTCGGCAGTATCAGTGGTGGCAGACGTAAGCGCCAGGCGGCACCAGACGGCCGAATGACGGGGTTGTACAGGAATCTGCTGGGGCGTTTGCTGGCGGTGCCGGGGTACACACTGTTGGGTGTGTTGGCTGTGGTTGTGGTCATCTACCTGGCGTACGGCAAGTTCAACCATGGCGTGGAGTTCTTTCCCAGCGTCGAGCCCGACTCGGCCCAGGTACAGGTGAGGGCGAGAGGCGATATGTCGGTGGAAGAGCGGGATGCCATTGTGCGGGAAGTGGAGCAGAGGCTGCAGGATATGCCGGAAGTAAAAGCGCTGTATGCCCGCTCAATGGTCAGTGCCGGCAACCAGATGGCACCGGATGTTATCGGTGTACTGCAGTTCCAGTTCACCGACTGGTTCGAGCGACGTTCCGCCACCAGGATCCTGGAGGATTTCCGCGAGCGCACGGCAGACATCCCCGGCATCGAACTGGAATTTCGCAAGCAGGAAGGTGGCCCGGCTGAAGGCAAGCCCATTGAGCTGATGGTGAGCAGCCTCGACAGTGACAAACTGGGCCGGTATGTCGGTCTGATCCAGGAGCACATGGCGACCATCGACGGCTTTGTGGATATCGAGGATGACCGCAGTCTGCCGGGTATCGAATGGCGCCTGAACGTGGACCGGGCGTCGGCGGCCCGCTTCGGTTCCGATGTGCTGAGTGTGGGCAGCGCCGTGCGCCTGATTACCAACGGGTTGGTATTGGCTACTTACCGGCCGGAAGATGTACGTGATGAGGTGGACATCGCTGTGCGGGTGCCCAACAACTGGCGCGAGCTGGACCAGTTCCAGCGCCAGACCATCCATACCAATCGCGGTCAGGTACCGCTCTCAGAGTTTGTGGAACTGGAGCCGGGCGATAAAACCGGAAGCATTGTGCGGGTGGATGGCCAGAGGACGGTGACCATCAAGTCCGATGTGGCGCCTGACCGTAGGGCCGATGAGTTGTTGACAACCCTGCAGGAGCGAATGCCGGAAACGCCCGAAGGGGTATCTGTCCGCTTCGCCGGTGAAAACGAAGATCAGCAGCAGGCGTCCAACTTTCTGGCTTCCGCCTTCGTGGTGGCGATTGCCCTGATGCTGTTGATCCTGGTGACCCAGTTCAACTCCCTGTACCAGACCTTGCTGATTCTGTCGGCCATTGTGCTTTCCACGGCCGGGGTATTGCTTGGCCTGCTCCTTAACGGCCAGTCTTTCGGCATCGTGATGGTGGGGATGGGCATCATTGCTCTGGCGGGTATTGTGGTGAATAACAACATCATTCTGATCGACACCTATAATGAGATGCGAGGCCGTGGCATGGAAGCGTATGAGGCAGCGCTGGAAACCGGCTGCCTGCGTCTTCGCCCGGTGCTTCTGACGGCCATCACCACCATTCTGGGCTTGATGCCGATGGTGCTGGGCGTGAACGTGGATCTGATCACGCCTTCCCTGGGGCTTGGCGCGCCTTCAACCCAGTGGTGGACCCAGCTGTCCAGTGCCATTGCCGGTGGGTTGGCGTTTGCGACCATCCTGACCCTGCTGCTCACACCTGCGTTACTGGTTCTGGGCGACAAATCCGGGCGTAAACTGAAACAGGTGTCCTATTCACTGGTGAAAAAGCGTTCGACCAGCTGATCGAATGGTAACGGCCTGCTGTACAGGTAACCCTGAAGGTAGTCGCAACCCTGTTCGCAGAGCCACCTTTCGTGAGCCTCGGTTTCCACACCCTCGGCCACGACGGATAGCCCCAGACCTCTCGCAAGCCCGAGAATCGACAGAATGATGGCGCAGTCATCCTCGTCATCGGGGATGTTGCTGATGAACGAGCGGTCGATCTTGATGCGGGAAAACGGCAGGCCCTTGAGCCTTGACAGGGATGAGTAGCCGGTGCCGAAGTCGTCAATCGATAGCTGCGCACCGGCGGCGACCAGTTCCTCCAGAATACCGGAAATGGTGATGATATCACCCTGAAGGGCATCCTCGGTCACTTCGAAATGCAGTGACCTGACGGGAACGCCATATTCTGCACAGATCGTTTTTATCTGGCGGGGAAGCCCGGCTATCAGAACCTGCTCGGGAGCCAGGTTCACTGACACTTCCGGCAGTTCTATCTGATGGTTTCGGGCCCACTGCCAGTGCTCACACACTCGACGCAGCACGCATTCGCCAAGGCCATACATCAGGCCTCCGCCTCTGGCAATGTCGAGAAACTCGATGGGTGACAGCCATCCCCGCTCCGGGTGCTGCCAACGAACCAGAGCCTCAACCGACTCCGTACTCGATCCATCGGCACTGGTTATCGGCTGGTAGAATACGTCGAGCTTATGTTCCCTGATGGCCGTGCGCAGGTCATTCTCCAGTTCGAAGCGGGAGCGGGCGCTGATCTGGATACTCGAATCAAAAAAACAGGTCCGGCCACGGCCCTCATGCTTGGCGTTGTACATCGCCGCTTCGGCGCCACGAAGCAGGTCCTCGGTGGAATCACAGTCACCGGGTAGGTGACAGATGCCGAGGCTGGCCCCCACGGTTATCGAGTGTCCGTTGAGACGGATTGGCTTGCTGATTTCATGCCGGATTTTTGCGGCAGTCTGCTCCAGTGTGTCCGGCTGGGTCTGGTTTCGAATAATGAGGGCGTATTCGTCGCCACCTATGCGGGCAAGAAGGTCTTTTCCGGGAACAATGACCTGTTTGAGCCGTTGACCAATTTCCTCAATAACATTGTCGCCCACCTGTGCACCAAGGCCGTCGTTGATGGACTTCAGGCGGTCGACATCCACCCATAAAAGAGCAAGGCTGCCAAGCCCGCGACGTTCGAACTTGTCGATCAGGTAACTGATGCGATCACGCAGTGATTTGATGTTCAGCAGCCCAGTCAGTGAGTCGTAGCGGGTGGCGTATTCCAGTGCCTGTTTCGAATCAAGCCAGGCCTCATGGGTATTCATCAGGCTGACAGTATCTGCGATCGCAATGACGAAGGATATTTCCGGCAGGGTCCACTGTCGATGTGTTGTTGATTCCAGGCAGACCACACCGCTGAGCCGGGCGCCGTCAAAAATCGGCGCATCCAGCATGGAGCGTATACCCATGGGTGCGAGATAACCGGGTGAAAAGGCCCGGGTTCGGCAATCTTCCTGTGCGTGGGGAACAGACAGTACCCGCTCGCTTTCCAGCGCCGCAAAATAGGCCGGGTTGCCTGACTGGTAGAGGCTTCTGGTTTCCGCGGTTGCACCTTCCGGCGTATGCAGCCATTCAGACTCAATGTGTTCGCGTTGCTCCGGAAACTGCCAGACACTGACTCGTTCAACGTCCAGCAGCTCTGCGCACAGGGCGGTCATTGCCGCAAGTTTGTGACTGCGCTCCCTGTTGATGAACGCCGGGCTGTGGCTCAGCTCCATCAGCGCCTTGTGAAAGTTCACAAAGGTGTCCGTATCCTTCATAGGTTCTGGCTTTCGCTTGTGAATGGCGGGTGCCGCGTCCGTGGTCGCTGGATCACATATTGGCACCGGCAAAAGGCCATGTCCAACCCACGGCGTCTTCGAGGGCATAAGCCAGTTCCAGCAGAGTTCGCTCCCCGCCATGCCGTCCCATCAACTGAATGGATACAGGCAGGTTCTGCCCGGTAAGGATCGCCGGCAAGGAGATGGCTGGAGCGCCTGTGGCGTTGGCCAGCGGGGTAAAGCTGACATAACGGGTGAGGCGGTCGAAAAGGGTGTCAAAATCGACTGTCGGACTCAGGTAGCCGATTTCCGGAGTTGTGTGGCCAAGCACGGGGGTTAATATTGCGTCGTAATTCGCCATGGCTCTGGCGTAGTCATGATACGACCTGCGCAGGCGCCACAGCGTAGCTGGGAGTTTGTAGAATTCTCTTCTGAAGGCCTTGTCCAGCCCCTTGGTCAGTCCGTCCAGCCGGGATTTGTCAAAACTAGGATGGAATAACCGCTTGCCGTTGGAGCGCACACCAAATGCCAGCATTCCCCAGTAGCGCGCAAAATCCTCCGGGAAAGAGGGTGCAACCGGAACGTCGACCGGCTCTACGCGATGGCCAAGTTTTTCCAGAACCCGCGCGGTGATTTCTACCGCTTCCCGGGTGGTTGAATCCGTCGGGTGGCCGTTGATGGAGTCCATGACCAGGCCGATTTTAAGTGTGTGTGCGGATGGCCCTTCGACTTTGCCAATGGGTAACAGCTTCGGATTCTGGAAATAATGCTCCGCACCGGCATAGAAGTTGGCCGTGTCCCTGACACTCCGGGTAACCACGCCGTCGCTGACAATATTGATGGGTAGCGATTTTGCGGCATCGTTGTCGACCAGGCGACCCCGGGTAGGCTTCAGGCCCACCAACCCGCAGCAGGCTGCGGGAATCCGGATGGAACCACCACCATCATTGGCGTGGGCGATGCTGATAACACCGGCAGCCACAAGTGCTGCCGAACCTCCCGAGGAAGCGCCGGTGGAGTATTTCAGGTTCCAGGGGTTACGGGTGGGTTTATCGTGGGCGGGCTCCGTGGTGGCGTTGAACCCGAACTCGGGCAGGGTGCTTTTGCCAAAACAGACCAGTCCCTGCGCCAGCAATTGTCGGGCGAAAGGGCTGGTTCTGTCTGCCGGATGCGGGCGAATGGCGGCAGTGCCATAAGTCGTCGGAAACCTTTTTACATCGGTATTGTCTTTAATCACCGTGGGGACACCGCCAAAGATGCCGGGATTTGCATGTACCGGAGATGCTTCCCTTACGGTTATGCCGGCGCCTTCTTCAGGAACGGGCGTAACCAGGCCATGTATCATGGGCTCTGCCTTCCGGGCCCTGGCAAGAGTGGCCTGAAGTACTTCGTTTGCAGAGATCTCGCGATTGCGAATCAGGGTTGCCAGAGCGGTTGCGTCGTGTCGCGCGAGCAGGTCATCACCAAATGTATGCATTGATTGGGGGTGTTGTTGTGCGGTCAAGGCTGGTACTCCCTGTAATATCTCGTTTTCACTCAGCTTGACAGGCTATAAGCTTGAATTCGGCCACAATCGCCACAAATAGTGAGTTCAATGGTATTTCTGGATAGTTTCGATACATTTGCCGAGCCACTGGTCCGTTATTTTCGCAGGCGAGTGCTCTGCTGGCTCTGAACCGGCTATAGTCTCGACATTATTACTTGCGGGCTTCCTTGATGACGTCGTAGGCATGGCTGATCTCCCGGGTGCGTTCTTCCGCCATTTCCCGCATGCTCTCCGGTAGGCCGCGGCCTGCCAGTTTGTCCGGATGATTTTCACTCATCAGTTTACGATAGGCTTTCTTGATTTCGGCATCACTTGCCGAGGGTGATACGCCCAGCGCCTTGTAGGCATCGTCGATCTGGCTGGCGGATGATGCCTGGCCGGACGCGCCGGACTGGCCGGCGTGGGCGCCACGCAGCATGGCTTCCAGTTGGTCCACCTGGGCCTCCGGGAGCCCCAGGCCCCGGGCGATACGCACCAGCATCTCGTGTTCGGCAGGGTGCACCACGCCATCAGCCGCAACCGCAGACACCTGAACCTGCAGGAACATCTGTAGCAGCGAGGGTTGACGACCACTGACTTTCAGAAAATGCTGCAGTTCCGCATCCAGGTCAAAGTCGTCTGCCTTGCCCCGATTGAAGGCAGCTTTGGCACGTTCCCGGTGCTCGCCGGACAGGCGAAAGCGATCGAACAGGCCTTCTGCCACCTGGATTTCGTCGCGGGTAACAACACCATCGGCCTTGCACAGGGCGCCCATCACTGCAAACACTGACTCCAGAAAATCCGTCTGTACGTTGCGCAGTTTCTGAAACAGGCGGCTCTTGATATAACGTGTGAGTAGCGCGCCCGCTATTGCACCAATCAGCAATCCGGGAAAGCGGCCAAACAGATAGCCGATCAAACCGCCAATAAACAGACCGAACATGACAGTGTCCTTTTCAAAAGTTTAAAACTGCGCGAAGTATACGGGGCTGAAAAAACCATGACCATCGATCTCTTCGAACAATCACCACCGGAACCCTGGGCCGAACCTATTTGCGAGGGGGCGGTTGTTTTGCGCCGGTTTGCCAGCGTCAGAGATGCTGAACTATTGAAGGAAATTGAGCAAGTGGCGGACCAGGCGCCGTTCCGACAGATGAAAACGCCGGGCGGCCACACCATGTCCGTCGCCATGACCTGTTGCGGTGACTGGGGCTGGGTGACGGATGCGCAGGGGTATCGTTACCAACAGCAGGACCCGGTTTACGGGTCCTCATGGCCTGGAATGCCGGAATTGTTCCATACCCTGGCGGCCGAAGCCGCCGCGAAGGCCGGTTATGCCGGGTTCGAGCCGGATTCCTGCCTGGTGAACCGTTATTCCACGGGCGCAAAAATGGGGCTTCATCAGGATAAAGACGAAGATGATTTTGGTCAGCCCATCGTTTCGGTATCTCTGGGCACGCCAGTAACCTTTCAGTTCGGTGGCACGCGGCGCAGTGACCGACCGCAGCGAGTGCTGCTGGAGCACGGGGATGTGGTGGTCTGGGGTGGCCCGGCGCGGTTGCGATATCACGGTGTACTGACCCTTAAAGCCAATCATCACCCCCTGACGGGCGTTTATCGATACAACCTGACCTTCCGGCGGGCACGTTAACCCGCCTTACTGCAACCATGCGACTGTCAGTCCGGCAACCAGGGATAGCACCATAGGGCCTGCAACCCGTATTCCCAGCTCTTTTCGGCCGATGGCACCGGCGATACCTGACTTCACCAGGTTATTGGTAGCTGCCGCAATCACAATGCCAATGACGGCCGTTTGCAGGGCAAGAGAGTCCTGTGACATGCGTGTCAGTGAAAGAGTGATAGCGTCTACGTCGGCAACGCCAGACGTGGCGGCAAGCATATAAATACCCAGGTCTCCCAGCCACTCCTGCAGGAATTCTCCCAGCAGGAGTATGGCCACCAGTAACAGGCCGAAAACCATCGCGGATTTCAGGTCCAGAGGATTCTGGGTGAGTTCCGGGCGGCTTACCTCCAGGCGCCCCTGGTGTCGTTTCCAGATGATGAGTGCGGGCACGTACAGCAACAGGGTCATCACAACAACGGGCCATACCAGGCTGGGTAGCAGCGCCGGGTTGATAAGGGCGCAATAGATCAGGATGCGGGGGAACATGGTACCGCAGGCGATCAGAATACCGCTGGCGAACTGCGGGCTGACTTCCGGCGAGACTGTCGACTGCCTGGCGTAATGGAGGGTAAGGGCAGTTGACGAGCTCAGTCCCGCGAACAGACTGGTAAACAGAATGCCTTTGCTGGTGCCGGCCAGCCGGATGGCAAAATAACCGACAAAAGAAACCGAAGCGATCAGCACGACCATCCACCAGATTTCCCGGGGGTTTAGAACGCCGCCCGGGCCCAGGTCTTCATTGGGCAGCAGTGGCAGCAGGACCACCGAGATCACCAGCAGCTTCAGCGCTGCATCCAGCTCGTGTGCCTGAAGTTTGTCGACCAGCCCATGAATTTCCTTCTTGTTATCCAGAATCAGCGCTGTAACCACAGCAGCACCGGTAGCGATTGCCGGGTCCACGGCTACGGCAATTGCGCCATAACAGAAGGTGAGAACCATGCCGATGGTGCCGGTGATGCTGAAGTTACGGATATGGGCGAGGCGCTCACTGAAGGCTACCAGGGCAATGGCAACCACACTGATGAGCAATACCGGAAATGCCCATTCAGTGACTTCCTTTGCCAGCAGCGCGGCAACGCCCCCTAGCAGGCCAATGAGGGCAAAGGTTCGAATACCTGCAATGCGCTCGCCGGACGCCTGGGCGCGGGCGTCCCACCCGCGCTCCAGACCGATAATGGCACCCAGCAGCAGGGCAATGGCCAGGTTCAGCGTGGTCTGGTTGTCAACGATAAACTGACTGGTTACTTCATCCATGGAGTATTCCGTTATCGGGTGTGAAGGCCCCTTCAAGGGTGGTTGTCAGGCGCTTGAGCAATGTTCCGCTGTGGCGCCAGAAATGCCAGTAAAGCGGTACTGCCAGCTCATGGCCCGGAGCAATGTTTACCAGACTGCCGTCTTCCAGCGATTTTCGGGCCTGTACAACGGGAATCATACCGTAGCCCATGCCGGCCCTTGCAAGCTGAACAAAGCCTTCAGAGGAAGGGCAAAGGTGATAGGGGAAGCGGCCATGGTAGCCGCAACCGGCCAAGAACCGATGCTGAAGCTGGTCATTCGGGCCGAACACAATGGCAGGTGAAGTGGCAAATGCATCGGGCGTGATTCCGTCGCGGAAGAATCGACGAACGTACCGGGGCGTTGCCAGTGGCATATAGATCATTTCTCCCAGTGCTACACAGCGTCCCCCGGCGACAGGCTGACTGCTGCTACACAGGCAGGCGGCAACATCACCATCGCGCATTCGTTTCAGCCCCACATCCTGGTCCTCAATGACCAGGTCCAAAAGCACACCTTCATCACTGCAAAAGTCCCCGATGACGGAAGCCCACCAGGTGGCCAGGCTGTCGGCATTGACGGCAATCCGCAGGCGTGTCGTATCCTCGGCCAGAGCGGGGATGGTGTTGCGCAAATCCTTTTCCAGCAGTTGTACTTGCTGGAAATGGTTGAGCAACTTGTTGCCAGCCGGCGTTGCCCGAAGCTCCGGGTGCCTTACAAGTACTGGCTGGCCCAGGCGGATCTCGAGCGACTTGATGCGTTGCGATACGGCGGATTGGGTAAGCCCGAGTAATTCGCCGGCGCGTTCGAATCCACCATTCTCGACAACGGCGGCCAGTGCCTGAAGCAGCTTGTAATCCAGCATAAGAAAAATTCATGGGATATAAAGTTTATGATTTTTAAGTATAGCGCTGTCCGGGTAAGCTTCCAGCAAATCGGGAGGGAAGTATGCTGACAAGCTATCTCACAGGGCTGATTGTGTGTGGCGGTATCATCATTGCCATCGGAGCACAGAATGCTTATATCCTCGGCCAGGCAATACGCCGGGAACACCATTGGTATTGCGCGGGCATCTGCATGACCGCAGACATACTGCTGTTCACCGCCGGGATGTTCGGTGTTAACGCAGCGCTGATGGCGGTGCCGGAAGCGCTGGATGTTCTGCGCTGGCTTGGGGTGGCGTTTCTGGGCTGGCTGGCGGTGGTGGCGTTCTACAGGGTGGTAAAAGGGAGGCAGGGCCTGGGTGCCGATGCACCGGCGGCAACCAGCGTTCAAGTGGTGGTATTGACGACCCTGGCAGTCACGTTGCTGAACCCTCAGGTCTATCTCGATACCCTGTTGCTGATTCCCGCCATTGGAGCACAGCAGGAAAGCCCGGCGGTGTTTGTTGCGGGTGCCAGCAGCGCCTCAGTGCTGTGGTTCGGCTTGCTGGCATTCGGTGGTGCGGCGCTTTCGCCCTGGCTGGCCAGCCCCAGGGCATGGCGGTTTATCGACGGAGTCATTGGTTCGATGATGGCTGTGATTGCCTTTCACCTCGCCAGCAACGGGTTATCTGGCCCGGCCATGTAAAGGGCCTGACGGCTAGCGTGCGCACTCAATGCAATAGAGCACGGTAGGGTCAATTTCCAGGCGTTTGGGATTGATGGGTTCACCGCATTCCATGCAGTCGCCATAATCGTCGTTGTCGATTCGGGTGAGGGCGGCTTCAATCTGCCGCAGTTGCAGTTCGGCGCGTTGCTTGCCTGCTTTGGCCAGCGCCTGACCCTGGAGCGCATCCATTCGCGACAGCCGACCCACGCTCTGCTGGTCCAGGTGAACGGTGCCACTGCCTTCTTCCCTCACTTCGCTGGTTGATTGCAGGTCGTCCCGCCAATCAAGCAACAGTTTTTTGAACTTCTGCAATTCGGTTTTATTCATGATGATCGGGTTCCACCAGGTTGTGCATTTGCCGATGCCTGAACAGGTTTTTTCGCCGTTGTAGCAAGTATTGCGCACAGCGCGATGACCACGGCCAGTGTACCCGCAATACTTCCGGCTGCCAGCCCGGCGTCCAGCATCAGGCCAATCAGGATCGGTGAGAGAGCGGTCGAAAATACCATCGATGCCTGCGCCACAGAACGAATGGCCCCTATATGACGCGCACCATACCGCTCTGGCCAGATTGCTCCGCCGGCGGCACCGATGCATCCCAGGCTAACACCGGTAAGAGCAAGGTAGATATTGGGCGTCCAGAGGCTGTCGGTCAATGCGAGCACCAGCAGACCGCTGAAAATAGGTATCAGTCCAATAGACAAGGCCCGCTGTGCTCCCACACGGTCAACCAGCGAGCCGGCGAAAAACAGGCTGACGAGATGTCCGGCCGCGAAACCGGTGAACGCCATGGCCACTCTTTCCGCAGGCCAGTCACGAAGGTCTGCAACCGCGGATTGGTGAAACAGCATGGCTGTTACCGAAAAGGGCACCGCCAGGGCTGCCGGCAGAATCTGATAAAAGCCGGGGTCCCGCAGGGCTTCGGCCCGGCTGAAACCTCCTGTTGTCTCGCTGCTGTCAGTATTGGCCACCCGTGAGGGGTGAGCGGCCTTACGTGCCAGCAGCAATAATGCGGGCAGCGCCAGGACGATGAGAATGCCGGCGGCAATGAACCAGGGCAGGCGCCAGCCACCCCACACCAGGATAAGACCTCCGGCAGCGGGTAGTGTTGCCTCAGCGACCGGAAAGCCTGCGGCTGTGAGTGCCATGATGCGGCCCCGGCTCTGGTTGAAGTACCGGCCCGCGACGGTCATGCCAATGTGGGACAACATCGCCTGGCCTCCAAAACGGGCCAGCAGAAAACCCGGGATCAGCATCGCCCAGCCCGGTGCCAGCCCGATCAGCAGGCAGCCGGCGGCCAGCATTCCCACCGCCAGAAGGGTTACCGACTGCACCGACCAGCGATCCGCCAGCGGCCCCGCTTTCAGCAGCAGTGCAGCGGAAAGGAGAGTGGCCAGGCCATAGGTCAGGCCATAGGTGCTGTTAGCGAGATCAAAACTCTCGCGGATACCGCTACCAAACACCGAGATAAAGAAGGTTTGCCCAAAACCCGACGTGGCCGTCGCCAGAAAAGCGAACGCAGCCAGCGAGGGGTTCTCTCTCATGAAAGCTGGATAGTTCATAAATCCGAATAGTACATTTGTGTGCCATATTTGTTTAGGAAACTAAGAATAACCCGCAATGTCGGTTACTTTCCCGGAGCCGTTCTGGTAAGCTTCGCCGCCTTAATTTAACAGCCTATGAACTTACTCTAATGAACGTCTTCGCGACCTTCCCGACGATCACTCCGCCATAGCGCTCTGCGCGCCCTCCAGGTTAATTCCTTGAGCCAATAGCCTGTATTCGCTTCCGGTGAGTACCACGGGTCCTATTGTCTCCGAGTTTTCGTCTCACGTCGTCCGGTTCACAATGCCCAAAACAGTTATCTCAGGTTTTACCCACAATTTTCTTGGCAACGCGCCTGTCTGGTACAAGCAGGTTATTGTCCTGTTTCTGATCGTCAATCCTCTCATCGTCTGGTTGCTTGGTCCGGCGACGGCTGGCTGGTTCCTGGTAGGGGAGTTCATTTTCACCCTGGCCATGGCGCTGAAATGTTATCCGCTGCTTCCAGGCGGACTGTTGGCTGTCGAAGCATTGCTGATCGGGCTGGCTACACCGGATGCTGTCTACCACGAGGTGCTCGTAAACCTGCCGGTCATTCTGTTGCTGATGTTCATGGTCGCCGGCATCTATTTCATGAAAGAGCTGCTGCTGGTTACGTTTACCCAGATTCTGGTAGGCGTGCGCTCAAAGTCGGCGCTTTCCATGCTGTTCTGTGCAGCTGCCGCACTGTTATCGGCCTTTCTCGATGCCTTGACGGTAACCGCCGTTATTATCAGCGTGGCGGTGGGATTCTATTCGGTTTACCACAAGGTGGCTTCTGGCAAGGGGTACCAGCACGGTACCCACAATGCCCACAGCGATGAACATGTGGTGGAGTTGCACCGTGAAGACCTGGAGGAATTTCGCGCCTTTCTTCGTAGCCTGCTGATGCATGGCGCCATTGGTACCGCACTCGGTGGGGTCGCGACCATGGTGGGAGAGCCCCAGAACCTGCTGATTGCGAAAGTGGTGGGCTGGAACTTTGCCGAATTTTTCCAGCGAATGGCACCGATCAGTCTGCCGGTTCTGGTTGCTGGCCTGTTTACCTGCTGGTGTCTCGAGAAGCTGCGCTGGTTTGGCTATGGCGCCCGGCTGCCCAAACCCGTTCGCCGGGTGCTGGAAGACTTCGCGGATAACGAGCGTGAAAAGCGTACCAAGGCTGATCAGGCGGCCCTTTGGATTCAGGCGGCGGCCGCTGTTGTTCTGGTGATCGGGCTTGCATTCCATATTGCCGAGGTGGGGCTGATCGGGCTGCTGGTCATTATCCTTATTACCTCGTTCACCGGTGTGACCGACGAGCATCAGATTGGCAAAGCGTTTCAGGAATCCCTGCCTTTCACCTCCTTACTGGTGGTGTTTTTTGCCGTGGTGGCGGTAATTCATGAGCAGCACCTGTTCAAGCCGGTGATCGACTTTGTGCTGGCCCAGCCGGAAGTCCATCAGCCGGCCATGTTTTTCGTGGCGAACGGAATTCTGTCGATGATCAGCGACAATGTCTTTGTCGCCACTGTTTACATCAGTGAAATCAAGCAGGCGCTGGACGCTGGTGTTATATCCCGCGCCCACTTCCAGGATCTGGCCGTTGCCATCAATACCGGCACTAACCTGCCCAGCGTTGCGACGCCGAACGGCCAGGCGGCGTTCCTGTTCCTGCTGACCTCCGCCATCGCACCGCTGGTTCGCCTGTCGTACGGTCGCATGGTGATTATGGCTTTTCCCTATACCATCGTCCTCGGATCCGTTGGTCTGCTGGCGGTCATCAACTTTCTATAATTTCTCCCTTCAATGAATTGACTGGATCTCAAATATGTTAAACACGCTTAAAGCCGACTGGCTCTCCAATATAAAGGGCGATTTGCTCGCCGGTATTGTGGTGGCGCTGGCGCTGATTCCCGAGGCGATTGCCTTCTCCATTATTGCCGGTGTAGACCCGAAAGTGGGCCTGTACGCATCGTTCTGTATCAGCGTAGTAATTGCCTTCGTGGGCAGCCGCAAAGGCATGATCACGGCAGCTACGGGTGCCATGGCGTTGCTGATGGTGACACTGGTCAAGGAACACGGCCTTGAATACCTGCTGGCGGCTACGCTGCTTACCGGCCTGTTGCAGATAATTGCCGGCTTTCTGAAGCTCGGCAGCCTGATGCGGTTTGTGTCCCGCTCGGTGGTCACCGGATTTGTGAACGCTCTGGCGATCCTGATTTTTATGGCCCAGTTGCCTGAGTTGACCAACGTTACCTGGCATGTGTACGCCATGACTGCGGCCGGGCTGGGCATTATCTACCTGTTTCCGCTGATTCCGTTCGTGGGTCGTGCCATTCCCTCACCGCTGATCTGTATTGTTGCGCTTACGGCTTTTGCGATGATCTATAATATCGACATTCGTACTGTGGGTGACATGGGGCAATTGCCGGACACCCTGCCGATCTTCCTGTGGCCGGACGTGCCACTGAATCTGGAAACCCTGATGATTATCCTGCCTTACGCAGTGGCGCTGACAGTCGTGGGTCTGCTGGAGTCGATGATGACAGCGACCATCGTGGATGATCTGACTGACACCAAAAGCGATCGCAACCGCGAGTGCAAGGGCCAGGGTATTGCCAACATCGGTTCCGGCCTGTTGGGCGGCATGGCTGGTTGCGCGATGATTGGCCAGTCCATCATCAACATCAAATCCGGTGGCCGTACCCGCCTGTCCACTCTGGCGGGGGGTGTCTTCCTGCTGCTTATGGTGCTGGTGCTGGATCAGTGGCTGGTGCAGATCCCCATGGCGGCACTGGTTGCGGTCATGCTCATGGTTGCCATCGGTACCTTCAGTTGGGGGTCTATCAAGAACCTGAGGGAGCATCCGCTGTCCACCAACATCGTTATGGTGGTTACCGTTATCGTGGTTGTGGCAACCCATAACCTCGCCTACGGCGTTCTGGCGGGCGTTCTGCTGGCAGCATTGTTCTTCGCCAACAAGGTGGGCCACTACATGCTGGTGACCTCCGAATTTGACGAAGCGTCCGATACCCGCACCTATAACGTGGTCGGGCAGGTATTCTTCAGTTCCTCAGAAAAATTCACGGAATCCTTTGATTTTAAGGAAGCAGTGGATAATGTGGTCATTGATCTGACCCGGGCGCACTTCTGGGATATTACTGCGGTGGGTGCCCTGGACAAAGCGGTGATCAAGTTCCGCCGCGAGGGCGCCGAGGTTGAGATCATCGGGCTGAATGAAGCCAGTGCCACCATCGTTGACCGCTTCGGGGTGCATGACAAACCCGACGCCGTCGATCAGCTAATGGGGCACTGATATGACACAAGCCAAGGAATTCAACAGCGATCCCGGTCAGAATAACAATCACAATGATCATGAAAACGAGGTTGAGATGCTACGAGTAGTTGCCTGTATCGACGGCTCCCGGGCCGCGCCGGCGGTCTGCGATTATGCCGCCTGGGCCAGCAAGCACATGGAAACTCCACTGACGCTGCTGCACGTGCTGGACGAAGAACGCTATCCGACAGAACCGGATCTGGCTGGAAACATTGGCCTGGGTAGCCGCGAGCAGCTGATGGATGAACTGGCGGAACTGGATCGCAAGCGCTCGAAGCTGGCGCTGGAGCACGGCCACCATATGCTGGATGAAGCCGAAGACCGCGTGAAGAAGTTTGGTATCGAGGATGTCAGCAAGCGTCAGCGCCATGGTGATTTAACCGAGTCTCTGGTGGCTCTGGAAAGTCAGACCCGTTTGTTGGTGATGGGGCTTCACGGCGAGAGCAGCTCGGATCGCGACGTTCATGTGGGCAGCCAGCTGGAAACCGTGATTCGCAGGGTTCACCGTCCGATTCTCCTGGTGCCGGATGAATATCAGCAGCCGAAAAGTGCGATGCTGGCATTCGATGGCAGTGCCACCGCTTTCAAAGGGGTAGAGTTGTTGGCAGGTAGCCCGGTTCTGAAAGGCATGCCGATTCATCTGGTGATGATAGGAGCGGACACCAATGACCGCTGGGAGCAGCTCAAGAAAGCCGAGAAGATGCTCGGTGACCTTGGCGCCGAAATCACCCTGGCCATCCGTGCCGGCGATGTGGAACCGACCCTTCACGCCTACCAGGAGGAGCATGATATCGACATCCTGGTTATGGGGGCCTACGGGCACTCGCGAATTCGTCAGTTCCTGGTGGGCAGTACCACAACGACGATGCTGAAGACCGCTCACAAGCCGCTGGTAATATTGCGGTAATGCCATCTCGCCAACGTTGCCCGACCACGCTGTTGGTATCAAGCGGCTGGTTACTGGTGATGGTGACGTTGGTGACTTTGGTGACGGGTTGCGCCGGTGGTGGTTTGCCGCCGGTGACTCATTCTGGAGTTGAGACGATCGTGCAGAACGATGACAGTTTTCTGCTCAATCAATCCAGACAGCGACTGGCCGGTACCGGCGGCCAATCCGGTTTTTATATCCTCGATTCAGGGCAGGATGCCTTCCTTTACCGCGCAGCCCTGATTGAGTCGGCCGAACTAAGTATCGACGCACAGTACTACATCTGGAGCAATGACGTTTCCGGGCGTTATCTTGCCGGTCGGATGCTGCTCGCAGCAGACCGTGGTGTGCGGGTCCGTCTGCTGCTGGATGATTTCAACGCAGAGCATATTGGTGCACTGTTTGCTGCCCTGAATACCCACCCCAACGTTGATATCCGCATTTTCAATCCCGCCAGCAGCCGCAGTGGATGGGGGCGATGGATATCCTTCCTGATGGATTTCGACCGCATCAACCGGCGCATGCACAACAAGACCTTCGTGGTGGACGGTGCGGCGGGGATTGTCGGCGGACGCAACATTGGTGATGAGTATTTCGGGTTTGATGCAAACCGTTACTTCCGGGATCGTGACGTGCTTGCGCTGGGGGCAGTTGTCGGAGGAATGAATGACAACTTCCAGGCTTATTGGAACAACCCCTGGGCCTACCCGGTGTCAGCACTTTATCCGGACGTGCCCGCTGACGGAGACGTGGCTGCGGCTATGGATGCGCTTCGTCAGAACGCCAGAAAACACAATGATCTACCCGTATCAGCGCCTTCAGATACCAATCAGGGCAGGTCAGATCTCGAAGAAGTTTTTGACGGACTGACGATTGCTTCCGGGGAGCTCGTGTTTGATCCTCCTTTCGAAACCATGGACGAGACAGCGGATGCTCCTAAACGCAGCGCCAAGGCTCTGCAACGATTGGCTCAGGACGCCACCCAAGAAATCCTCATCGAGTCCGCCTACCTGATACTCACTGAGGAGCAATTGCCGCTACTGGAAATCGGAGGCCGTCAGGGGGTGCAGGTGTCGGCTTTGACCAACTCGCTGGCTTCCAATGACCTGGTTACCAATCATGCCGGTTATGCCCGCTGGCGCACGTATATGCTCGAGCAGGGGCTCCGGATCTACGAGCTCAGGCCGGATGCGGAAGCCTGTCAGCAATGGCTGACCACCGATGCGGTCTGTTCGACGGGTGAGGTCAGCCTGCACTCCAAGTCGGTGGTGTTTGATCGCAGCACCTTGGTTGTAGGGTCCTTCAATGTCAATCTCCGCTCCATTTACCTGAACGGTGAAACGGTACTGGTGATTCACAGTGCTGAACTGGCGGAAAAGGTGGCGGAGGACATCCGGTCGGTCATGGAGCCCGGCAACAGCTGGGAAGTCTTGCTGGATGACGGCGGGGAACTGCAATGGCGCGGTGATGACAAAGTATATACCAGTGAGCCGACGGTTGGCTGGTGGCGTCGTGCCGAGTCCAGCTTCCTGTCGTGGTTGCCTATCGAGAAGTACCTTTAAGGATTTCTGATTTATCAGGCGTTACTGCCGGCTGCTACACCCGATGCCCAGGCCCACTGAAAGTTATGCCCGCCGAGATGGCCCGTCACGTCGACCACTTCGCCAATAAAATAAAGATCCGGCCGGTCCAGAACCGCCATGGTTTTGGATGACAGCTGCCGGGTATCCACCCCTCCCAGGGTTACTTCTGCTGTGCGATAGCCTTCGGTACCAGCAGGTTTGATGGGCCACTGGCCGAGAGCATGCGCCGCCTGTTCGATGTCACTGTTCTTGTAACCCTGTAGCGGGCCAGCCCAGCCGTGGATGTCGTTCAGCGCCTGTGCGAAGCGTTTGGGCAGGTGCTGCATCAGGTATTGGGCAACGGTGGATTGCGGCCTGCTTTTTCTTAGCTGGTACAGATCCTGTTCGATGTTGGTCGCCGGCAGCATGTTGATGCTCAGGCTGTCGCCCGGGTGCCAGAAGCTGGATATCTGCAGCATGGCCGGGCCGCTGAGGCCACGATGGGTGACCAGCATGGGTTCGCGAAAGTGTTCGGTGTTGCAATGGACGTCCACCGGGCAGCTCACACCGGCCAGCGGGGCCAGCTGTTGCTTCAGTTCCGGGTGCAGGGTAAACGGTACCAGCCCCGCACGAGTGGGTAGAACAGTCAGCCCGAACTGCCGGGCTATGTCGTAACCGAAGCCGGTAGCGCCCATGGTGGGTATCGACAGCCCACCGCAGGCGACTACCAACGAGTCGCAACTGAGGGTGCCGGAGGAGGTCTCCAACCGGTAGCCATTATCGATGCGGCTGATGGTTCTGATGCTGGTATTCAGCCTTACTTCCGCGCCGGCCCAGTCGCATTCGGTCAGCAGCATGTTGAGAATTTCCTTACTGCTGTCTTTGCAGAAGAGTTGGCCGGCGGCTTTCTCTTCGTGCTCGATGCCATGGCGCTCCACCAGGTCCAGGAAGTGCTGGGCGGTGTAACGTTTGAGGGCGGAGATGCAGTAGTGGGGATTGTCCGAGAGAAAGTTGGCCGGGGTGCTGTTGAGGTTGGTGAAGTTGCAGCGGCCGCCGCCGGACATGAGGATTTTCTTGCCGGGTTTGTTGGCGTGGTCGATTACCAGAACTTTGCGGCCCCGGTAGCCGGCTGTCAAAGCGCACATCAGGCCTGCGGCGCCGGCGCCTATGATGATTATGTCGTAGCTGTCGGATGTCATGGTGTGGAGTTCCGGTGGCGGTTAGGGGCGGTCCAGGATACGCGGTGAATACGTCCATGTACGCTCGACAAAAACATCCATGTTTTTGACGATCCTGGACCGCCCCTAACCGCCACCTTGTCAGACATGGTGCCCATCCATCCTCGCGAAACAAAACGGCGATTATACAGCCAAGACATCTCTAACGCAGGTGCACGGATCCTTCCATGTAGAAAGCAGCCTGGCCGGCGATGGCAACGCGATCGCTTTTCAGTTCGCAGCGTAGTACGCCACCTCTGGCGGATACCTGCTTTGCCAGCAGAGTGGTTTTACCGAGTTGCTCTGCCCAGTAGGGCACCAGTACGCTGTGGATGGATCCGGTGACAGGGTCCTCGTCGATACCGGCGCCGGGGGCGAAATAGCGGCTGACGAAGTCGCAATCCTTGCCGGGGGCGGTGATGATGACGCCCTGGTTGCCAAGCTCCTTGAGTTTGCGAATGTCCGGTTGAGCCGCCTTCACAGTGGCCTCGTCGTTCAGGACGACCATGTAGTTGGTGTCGTTGGGCACGAAAAAGGACGTGTCCGGGGTTCCGTCCAGGGCTTCCTGGATCAGGCCTGGCGTTGGGCGCTGCTCGAAGGAAAGGTTGGGGAAGTCCAGAGCCAACCAGCCATCGTCGGTCTGTTCTACGCCGAGAGGGCCACTTTTGGACTGGAATCGGATTTGAGAATGCTTCCAGCCCAGCTTGTTGAATATGACCCAGGCGCTGGCAAGGGTGGCGTGTCCGCAGAGCGGAACTTCCACGGTGGGTGTGAACCAGCGTATGTGAAAGTCCGCGTCCGCCTCCGCGGGCAGCGGCACGAAGAAGGCGGTTTCCGACAGGTTGTTCTCCATGGCCAGTGCCAGCAGGGTGTCGTCTGGCAGCCATTCCTCCAGCGGCATTACGGCGGCCGGGTTGCCTGCGAATACGTCGCTGGTGAAGGCGTCAACCTGGTAGATCGGTAGTGTTTTCATGATTTTTCCCTCTTGAAGGTTTCAGCGTAACGGTGCGCCCGATGGACGGCAAACTGGGTCAGTTCCGGGTTCTGATCATCATTCTCCGCCGTTGCAGACAACCATAACAGATTCAAGTAATGTGGTTTTGGACCGGTACAGATTCTTTGATCCGATATCTGTGCTGGCCAGAATCCGGTTGATCTGTACTGACTGTACTCCCGATTGATCTGGCAGGATAAGACTATGGGCATTCTCTATAACCAGGTGGCAGACCAGTTACAGGCGTTGATTCGTGATGGTGTTTATCGCGAAGGGGACCGGCTGCCTGGCGTTCGGGCGCTCAGCCGCCAGTTAGGGGTGAGCATTTCGACGGTGCTTCAGGCCCACCAGACTCTGGAAGCCCGGGGCTATCTGGAGGCGCGGGAGCGCAGCGGTTATTTCGTGCACCTGCCCCGGCGGGACACCCCCGAACCGGTGATGCAGAAACACCGGGCCAAGCCTGTGCCGGTCAGTGCCCGGGACATGGCGCTGGATCTCTGCGCCGACGATCAGAAACGCATGGTACCGCTGGCGGCAGCCGTTCCTCATCCTGATTTCCTGCCGGTTCGACAAATTCAGCAGGCAACGTTATGGGCGGCCAGGCGTGGACTGGAAACCCTGGATTACGCCTTTCCGGGCAAGATCGAGTACCGACGTCAGGTGGCTCAACGGATGGCCGCACTTGGTGTCATGGTGACTCCCGACGATATTATCGCTACCAACGGCGCCCAGGAGGCGATTATTCTCGCCCTCAAGGCAGTGACCAGGCCTGGTGATATCGTGGTGGTGGAGTCGCCTTCGTTTCCGGGCATTCTGCAGGCTCTGGACGTTGTCGGACTCAGAGTGATTGAAGTTCCGACGCATCCCTCTGAGGGGTTGAGCCTGGAGGGACTGGAACTGGCGCTGGAACAGTGGCCTGTGAAAGCATGCGTGGTGGTTCCCAACCACAGCAACCCCATGGGCGCGCGGATGCCCGATGAGCGCAAGCAACAGCTGGTCAGGATGCTGGAGCGGGCCGGCGTGCCCCTGATTGAAGACGATATCTACGGTGACCTGTTCCACAGTGGCGAGCGGCCCAGGCCGGCCAAGGTGTTTGACGGCACCGGCAACGTTATCTATTGCAACTCGTTTTCAAAAACCATCTCGCCGGGGCTGCGTCTGGGTTGGATGATACCCGGCAAATATCTGGACGAGGCGCGTCAACAGAAGTACTTCAGCAACCTGGGCACCGCAAGCGTACCGCAGCTTGCGGTGGCACATTTTCTGGAGCAGGGTGGTTACGACCGCTACCTGCGATCCATTCGGCCCCGCTTTCGTGAGGCTACCGAGCGGATGCGGGCCGCTGTGGGGCGGTCATTCCCGGAAGGCACCGCTGTCAGCCGCCCCCAGGGTGGCTTTGTCCTGTGGGTTCAGATGCCGGTGAATACCTCAGGAACCGAGGTCTATCGCCGGGCCCGGGAGGAAAATATCAATGTCGCCCCGGGGCTTATGTTCTCCACAACCGACAAGTACGAAAACTGTCTGCGGTTGAACGGAGCCCACCCCTGGAGCGAACGTATCGAGCAGGCGATCATTCGCCTTGGTGCCATAGCAACCGCAGTGGCCGCCGAGTCCTGAGGGTACTCACAGTCACCGTTCCCTGAGCTTTAGCGGGTCCAGCAGGCCGGCCGCAATGGCGATGCCGGTGACGTCAGGAACTCGTTCCACTCCCAGTCGTTTCATGACCCGCGCCCGATACAGGTCGATGGTCTTGATACCAACATCCAGCTGTTCCGCTATTTCCCGGCTGGTGTAGCCCTGGGCCAGTGGCATGAATACATCCCGTTCCCGGCGGGTAAGAGCGGCGATCAGGGTCTCGGTATGCTGGTCACCCTGCTGCCGTCTGCTGGCCTGCTGGTTTTCCTGCAGCGCCTGCTGGACGCTGTCGAGCAGCAGCTGTTCGTTGAAGGGCTTCTCGATAAAATCGAAGGCACCGGACCTGAAGGCGCGAACCACGATGGGTACGTCCGCGTGGCCGGAAACAAAAATAATGGGGAGCTGGGAGCCCCGCTTCTGCAATTCTTCCTGGATGTTCAGGCCGCCGAGACCGGGCATGCGAATGTCGAGAATCGCGCAGCCCGTCTGCGCCGGGTTCACCGATTCAAGAAACTGGCGCCCATCGGCATAGGGTTTCACCTGTAAGCCAACGGATTCCAGTAACCACTGGGTGGATTCGAGCATGCCGGCGTCATCGTCCACCACATATACGGTATGGGGCGATTCACTCATTCTGGTCTGTCTCCCTGCAGCTGTCGGTTTTGTTTTTATTGGCGTTGAGCGGCGGGAAGCGACAAACCAGAACCAGGCCGCCATCCTTGCCCCGGCGAGCGTCCAGAAATCCGCCAAACCCCTCTATGATGGAGCGGCTCATGGACAGCCCCAGACCCAGTCCCTGGGGTTTGCTGGTGTAGAACGGGGTGAACATTTTTCGCAAGCCCTCATCATCGAGCCCGGGCCCCTGATCGGCCACTTCGATCAGAATTTCCCGCTCTGAGGTTACGCAGGTTGTCACGGTAATCTGTGAAGGCGTATTCCCGTTCCGATGGGTCTCGATGTTGGCGTCGATAGCGTTGCGGATCAGGTTGATCAGTACCTGCTCGAGTAACACCGGGTCGGCGGTGATAACCGGCTTGCAGTCAGCAAGCTGTTCCCGGATTACCACGCTGTTCTTATCCGCATCCCACTGGCAAAGGCGTTTTACGTTGGTTACAGCGTCATTGATGCTGATGGGGGCGGTGCGCTTCTGGCCTTTGCGCAGAAAAGCGCGCAGCCGCTTGATGACCTCCGAGGCCCGGTTGGCATGGTGGGTAATCCGTTGCAGGCCGTCTTCCACACGTTCCAGGCACTCGGGGTTTTCCCGCGCCTGTTTCAGGTAACGCTGGCTGGCACTGGCGAAATTCACAATGGTGGCCAGCGGCTGGTTCATCTCGTGGGCAATGCTGGACGCTAGTTCTCCCAGGGTTGCCAGGCGCGCGGTGTGGGCCAGTTCGTCGGCCAGGCGACGATTGTTTTCTTCGGATTCTACTCTCGCTGTGATATCCCGGGACACACTCACCACCTCAATGACCGCCCCGGTATAGGTTTCACGGATGGCCCGGCTGGCAATCTCGAACCAGCGCTTGCTGCCATCGCGGTGGAGGATCTCCAGGGTCATGGTGGCGTAGCCTTCGTCCCGCAGCCGGTTGCGGGCTTCTTCCAGTTCTCCTTCCATTGTGCTGCTGCGGAACACATCTTCCAGCGGTTTGCCTCTGAGCTCCTCCGGCCAGTAACCCAACAACCGCCAGGATGCCGGGGTGGCGTCAATAAAACGGCCGTCCGGCGCGTGGCGGGAAATGAGGTCAGTGGTGTTTTCGGTGATCAGACGGTAAAGGCGGCTGGAGCGGGTTGCTTCGTTCAGCTTGCGGATCTCATCAGTGGCATTTCTGCCACGGGCCAACACCTGACCGGAGGCCCGATCGGGAATAAACGTCCACAGCAGCGAGATGTCGGGAAGGCTGCTTTCCACATTCTCAATGGCTCGCCCCTGGCTGAGGCTGGCGTTGATCAGGGCCTGGGTGTTGATTGGCAGAAGGCCAGCAACCTCCTGCGTTCCAGCCGTCCGAGCCAGAGTCATCGCAGCTGTGTTGCTTGCCAGAACCATGCTGTCGGCGCCAAGTACAAGTCCCGCTTCCGGGTCAGAGTCAGAAAGCTGAAAGGCAGGAACTGTCGATGTTTTTGTCATTATTCAGCCGTCATATAGTAATAACACTATAATACGTTGGTGTAATTTCTAGTATATTTCCTATCGAATACCATTTTCGCCAGCCAAGAGTATAGCTTTTCCAGCGTACTTACTGAATACACCATAAGAACAATGGAACCCAGAGGACCACACTGATGACCTCGATTTTTGATCAGGGCCTTGAGCCCGTCGACGCCAATTATTCTGTTCTGTCCCCCATCGATTTTATTGAACGCACCGCCAGCGTTTACCCGGAATATACCTCGGTGATTCACGGAGCCATTCGCTACAACTGGGCGCAGACCTACGAGCGCTGTCGCCGGCTGGCCTCGGCACTGGCTGGGCGCGGAATTCGCCGTGGCGATACCGTAGCGGCCATGCTGCCCAACATACCGGCCATGGTGGAGTGCCACTTCGGCGTGCCCATGATCGGGGCGGTACTCAACACCCTGAACGTGCGGCTGGACGCCGAAGCCATTGCCTTCATGCTGGAACACGGCGAGGCCAAAGTGGTCGTTGCAGACCGTGAATTCGGCGAAGTGATCCGTGATGCGGTCAGCCGTCTGGATGAAAAACCGCTGGTGATTGACGTAGACGATCCCGAGTATGGCGAAGGCACGCAGGTGAGCGATCTGGATTATGAGGCCTTCCTGCAGGAGGGCGACCCGCAGTTCCAGTGGAACCTGCCCGGGAACGAGTGGGATGCGATTTCGCTGAACTATACCTCAGGCACCACCGGCAACCCGAAAGGCGTGGTGTATCACCATCGTGGCGCCTACATGAACAGCATGGGTAACCAGGCGGTCTGGTCCATGGGTCAGCATCCGGTGTATCTGTGGACGCTTCCGATGTTCCACTGCAACGGCTGGTGTTTCCCCTGGACGGTCACCGCTCTGGCCGGCACCCACGTTTGCCTGCGCCGGGTAGACCCGGAGAAGATCCTGCAGCTGATTCGTGACCACCAGGTAACCCACATGTGCGGCGCACCGATTGTGCTTAATGCCCTGCTGAACGTGCCTGAATCCGCCAAGGCGGGCATTGATCATGAAGTAAAGGCCATGACGGCCGGGGCAGCTCCCCCTGCCCAGGTTATTGGTGCTATTGAGGAAATGGGCATCGCCATCACCCACGTGTACGGCCTGACCGAAGTGTATGGCCCGGTGACCGTATGTGCCTGGAAATCCGAATGGGATAAAAAAACTCTGGATGAGCGGGCCACCATCAAGGCGCGCCAGGGCGTTCGCTATCACACGCTGGCAGGAACCATGGTGGGCGACCCGAATAGCATGGAGCCGGTGCCCAAAGACGGTAAAACCATTGGCGAGATTTTCCTGCGCGGCAATACTGTGATGAAAGGTTATCTGAAGAACCCCAAGGCAACCGAAGAGGCCTTCCGGGGCGGATGGTTCCACACCGGTGATCTCGCGGTCTGGCACGAAGACGGCTACCTGGAAATCAAGGACCGCCTGAAGGACATCATCATTTCCGGTGGTGAAAACATTTCCACCATTGAGGTGGAGGATACCCTGTATCGCCACCCTGCAGTGCTGGAGGCAGCCGTGGTGGCGCGCCCGGATGAAAAATGGGGAGAAACGCCCTGCGCCTTTATCACTCTGAAGCCGGAAGCAGGTGAGGTCAGTGAAGAAGACCTGATCGGGTTCTGCCGCGAGCGCCTGGCCCGCTTCAAGGTACCGAAAACCATCGTGTTCTCGGAACTGCCGAAAACCTCCACTGGAAAGATCCAGAAATTCGTGCTGCGTGACCAGGCGAAAGAACTCAGCTAACCCCACAAATACAATATCAGGCGCGGAACGCTCCGCGCCGGGAGACTTCTGTTATGCAAATGTACGAACGCAAAGACGGGGAAGAGCAGCCGTATTGGCCCGCAGGTCCCTTCAAAGTCCGCCTGCCATTTGTCCATTACCGTTGGGAATTTGCGGAGATGGTGCAGGGCCTGATCATGTTTGTGGTCAGCCTGGCCATGATTCCCCTGCTGGAAAAATACCTTGGCGTACCCTACGACGTTGCGCTTGCCTATGTGGTGATCTGCGGTATCGGCTTCATGTTGCCGGCGCTTCTGGGTGTCCCGCTGGTTCCGGGCTGGATTACGCCTGGTATTCCTGTCGTGCTGCTGTTCCTGGGCGATTATGAACCCGGCCCCGAGGCCATCCAGGCCCTTTTTGCCCTGCAGTTCCTGGTGTTTATTATCTTCCTGGTGCTGGGCATAACCCGCCTGGGTAGCAAACTGGTGGAGCTGATTCCCCGGTCCATGAAGGGCGGCATTATCATCGGCGCCGGTATCGCAGCCCTGATGGGTGAAATCGAGGCCGGTGGCCGCCTGGCAGAAACCCCGATTTCGCTGATTGTTGGTGGCCTGGTCTGCCTGTACCTGATGTTCTCCGTGTCCTTTAAAGGCTTTGTGGACAGCAGCAACATCGCCCGGAAGATTGCCAACTACGGCATGGTACCGGGTATGGTGGTTGCTATCGTGGTGGGTTTTGCTACCGGTGAGTACGCCGTGCCCAGTGTCGAATGGGGTATTACCAAACCGGCGTTTGATGAACTCTGGAACTACCTGCCATTTTCGGTTGGCTTCCCGGATGCCAGTGTGTTCCTGTACGCCATTCCGACGGCGGTGATCGCCTACGTGATTGCCTTTGGCGACATTGTTGTGGGCCAGTCACTGATGAGCCGTGTCGACCACCTGCGCAAGGATGAAGACATCGACAACAGCATTGATCGTGTGCACCTGGTAACCGCCCTGCGTAATGGCGGCCACGCATTCTTCGCTCCGTATCCCGGCCTTGCAGGACCGATCTGGACGGCGGTGACGGCCACCATGGCGGAGCGCTACAAATACGGACGTAACGCCATGGAGTCCATCTACAGTGGTGGTGGCACTTTCTGGATTACGGGCTTTATTGCCGTATTCATGCTGCCCCTGGTGAGCTTCTTCCAGCCGGTGCTGCCGATTGCGCTGTCGCTGACCCTGCTGCTGACCGGTTATATCTGCCTGATGGTGGGCCTGGAGCAGCTGGAGAACAACACCGAGCGTGGAATCGCCGGTACCATGGGCGTGGTTCTGGCAGTCTATGGCGCGGGCTGGGGCCTGGCCACAGGTGCCGTTCTGTATTTTCTGATTGAGCGCACCAAAATCATCGGATTTACCGCCGACCCGGAAGCTCCGGGCGTCAAAGCGGCCGAAGAGCACTAACGAAGACCTCCGGCGTGGCCGGAGGCTTTCAACCCCTGTGTGTCCTTGGAGGTATTGGCGTCGCCATACCTCCTTTTTTGTCGTTGACGATCTGTCATTTTGTGACAATCTGTCGACTTTTTGCGTTTCCTGCCTTCCTTCCGGGTTCGATCCGGGTTTAAACTGACTGTTCTGATCAATTTTCGTACGCGGTTTCCCGCTGTACGGTGAATGCCGTTCCATAACCACAATAAACCGGAGGCAGTCATGACTATCAGTTCCACACCCGAAGGGGTTTCCGTCACCCCGCGGCACCTGCGCTTTGATCTTGCTGAAGACCTCAGAACCCTCTGGCATGGTAATGACGCTTTTCGTACGGCCTTTTTCAACGCGCTTTCGCTGCAGTTTCCGGACGGGGAGCAGCAGTTTATCAATGCAGTTCGCCTCTACCGTGATCAGGTGGATGACCCCAAGCTGAAAGAAGAGATCCGTGGGTTTATCGGTCAGGAAGCGCTGCACAGCCGGGAACACAAGCATTACAACGAAGCCCTGAAGGCGCGGGGCTATGACATCGATGCCATTGACGAGCGTTTCCGCAAGCACATGGAATGGGTAGGCAACTTGCCCCCCAGTCGTCAGCTTGCCGGCACCTGCGGCGCCGAACATTACACTGCCGTGCTGGCGAACGCGATTCTCAGGCATACGGAATGGATGGAAGGGGCTGCCCCCGGAATGGCCAGACTATGGCGCTGGCATGCCATTGAGGAGACCGAGCACAAGTCCGTGGCCTTCGATGTCTACCGTCATTGTGTGGGCAATGAGCGACTGCGGCGGGTTGTATTCCTGTTCGTGACCTGGAATTTCTTCAAGTATACCTTCCTGAATACCTGCAGCCTGCTGAAAACCGATGGTAAATTGTGGAGCCCTGGAACCTGGGTTGGCGGTATCAACTTTCTGTGGGGCAAACCGGGGGTACTGCGTAAATGCCTGCCGGACTTTCTAGCCTACTTCCGCGATGGCTTTCATCCCTGGCAGCAGGATAATCGTGACCTGATCGATAAAAACCTCAACGAACTTGAGCTGGAGCAAACTGCCAACTAGCAGACTGCTGAAATTACCACCACTTTGTGTAAGACTGATCGCTGCCAGGAACAACGACAATAAAAGGGAAGTGTCCGGCATAACAAACTTCCCGCAGCTGGAGGCCCCCAATGCGCGTTGGTCTTATAGTGGATTCGGCTTGCGATTTGCCCTACGAGTTCAGCCGAAAACACGACCTGTTCGTTCTACCGGTAACCGCCGTTATCGACGGTCAGACCTATATTGACGAGCACGATCCAGTGCGAACCCAGGAGTTTTACCAGAGTGGGCTGCTGAAAAAGGGCCACCATGCCGAGACCCAGGCCTTCTCTCCCCAGCAGATACACGACCTATTCATGGAAAAGATTGTCACCCAGTTTGACGTGGCAATTTGCGAAACCGTTACCCGCTCTCGCAGCCTGATTTTCCAGAACGCCACCGAAGCCATGAACAGCGTGATGGCGCATTACGAGGACGCGCGCAAGGCTGCCGGCCGCGACGGCAAGTTTTCCATGCGTGTTATCGACAGCAGGCAGATATTTGCCGGCCAGGGCCTGTTGGCGGCTCACACTCTGCGCCTGATCGAGCAGAAGCTGGCCAAGAACGCCCTCCGCAATGAGGTAGAAGCCTTCACCGACAAAATATACACCTGTGTGATACCGCGGGATCTGCATTACATCCGTGAACGTGCCCGCAAGCGTGGCGACAAGAGCGTTTCCGCGCTGGTGGCCTTTCTGGGCAGAGCTTTGAACATTACGCCGGTGATCTTCGGACTGGGTGCAGAGGGGCAGCCTGCGGCCAAAACCCGCAGCTTCGATATGGCGGTGGAAAAGGTGATGAACTACGCTGTCGGCCGGGTAGAGGCCGGGTTGCTGACGCCTTATGTCTGTCTTTCCTGTGGACTCACCTGGACTGAAATCGAGGACCTTCCCGGCCTGAACCGGCTGCGGGATGCCTGTGAGAAAAACGGCGTGGAACTGCTTCTGTCCCAGATGGGCATTACCAGCAGTATCTATGTCGGCCCTGGCAGCCTTTGCCTTGCGCTTGCGGCAGAACCCCACGAGTTCGGCGACTTCCAGTAACGTTTCTATAATGTCAATTGGACCCGATTATGACCGAAGGCAAAACGGATCTCGCCAATGCGCTGCTGGAACAGCATGTAAAACATGAACTGGCGTCCCTGAAGGGAGCAAAGCTGCGTCGGTTTCTGGCGACAGAGATGGATGAGCTGTTTGGTTGCGCCGATTCGATCACACTGAACCGGCTTACCTCTGTGGGCCAGGTGATGGGCGTGATTCACCGCATTGTGATCAACATGGAGCTGGCCCCCGGGATACCGGAGCTGGCAGCAGAGATGGCCACGGAAGTGCTCAATGACCCGGTCCAGCGAACCTCTCGCCTCAGTGACATTATTACCCGCGAGCAGGCGACCGGGTTTCTCGAAGAGGCACTTGAGCTTCGCCAGCAGCGGGAGCGGGTGATCAGCGAGATTATGGCGCACCCTGTCTATCAGGAGCTGGTTTCAAATCTGGTGTACCAGGGTGTGGTGAAATACCTCCATGAAGATAACCTGATCACCAAGAGGGTGCCCGGTATGGGCTCGATGATGAAGTTCGGCAAGCGCATGGCCAACAAGGCGGTGCCCGGACTGGATGAAAGCTTTGAGCGCCAATTCAAGGCCTGGCTGTCTGACAGTCTGCCCGGGCTGATTGCCCGTAGTGAACAGTTTCTGCACCGCGCATTGACGGACGACGAGCTGCGCGACAGCGTCATGGCCGTCTGGGTATCCCTGGAAGACCGCACGATCGAAGAGCTCCACGAAGGCCTGGGCGATGTGCAATTGCAGGAGTTTGTGGTTCTGGGGTACGAGTTCTGGCTGCAGTTCCGCAAGACCGAATATTTTGAACGCTGCGCCAGGGCGGTGGTGGAGCACTTGTTCACCATGTATGGCGACAGGCCAGTGATTGAACTTCTCGACGCGGTTGGCGTCGACCGCGACGTGGTGATGGCGGAAGTCGATGCCTACGCACTTCCGGTGATAGACGTGCTGCGGGAGGAGGGGTATCTTGAAGCCCTGATCCGTCGTCGCCTCGAGCCATTCTACAAGTCCGAGGCGGCGAAAAAGCTTTTGCAGCAGGAGAGCTGAATACACCGGCTGTCCGCGAGGGTGTTTGAGGATGTGGATGCCAACCGAACTGTTCTGGGCCTACCTGGTGGCGATTTCGCTGCTGACGATAACGCCGGGCGTGGATACGCTGCTGGTGATGCGAAATGCTGGCCGGGGCGGCTTGCAGGACGGTTGCGTAACCAGCGTGGGTATCTGTAGCGGGCTTTTCATTCATGCCACTTTGTCAGCCCTGGGTATTTCTGTGTTGCTGGTGGAGACCGCCTGGGCCTTTACCGCGCTCAAATGGGCGGGTGCCTGTTACCTGGTCTGGCTGGGGCTGAATTCATTGCGACAGGCCATGAAACCTGTTGCCGGGAAAGGTCCAGAACAACAGGCAGTGGGTGCTGCCACGGCGTTTACGAAACCGGTTTCAACCGCGGTGGCGTTCCGTGAGGGGCTGCTGTCCAACGTGCTGAATCCGAAAACGGCGTTGTTCTATATGGCGCTGTTGCCCCAGTTTATCGACCCCACGGGTAATGCCTTCCAGCAATCGCTGTTTCTGGCGGCGGTCCACTTCGTGTTGGCAATGGGGTGGCAATGTGCGCTGGCAGTGCTGGTGGTCAAGTCCCGCCGGCTTGGGGTGGGGCAGGGCGTCAAGCGTACGCTCAACGCACTGACCGGCGGCTTCTTCGTTGCTATCGGGGCCAAGCTGGCTACGCAGTGAGCGCAGCTATTACTTTTCCAGGTACTGCAGCTTGTTCGGCTTGCCGTCCCACTCTTCAGCATCCGGGAGTGGATCTTTCTTCTCGGTGATATTGGGCCACTTGCCCGCCAGATCGGCGTTGAGCTCGACAAACTGGGCCTGATCCTCAGGCAGTTCGTCTTCCGAGAAGATGGCCTCGGCCGGGCATTCCGGCTCACACAGGGCACAATCGATGCACTCGTCCGGATCGATGACCAGAAAGTTCGGGCCTTCGTAGAAGCAGTCAACAGGGCATACTTCCACGCAGTCCGTGTATTTGCACTTGATGCAGTTATCGGTAACGACAAACGTCATAGTCAGATTCCTGGTCCAGTAGTCAATCTCATCAGTGTAATAATAATTGCGCGATATTGTATTGAGCGGCCTGTCCGGTCGCAAGCGCCGCAGCGCACTATCGTTATAACATGGGTCAATTCTGCCCATTTTCCGCTTATTTCTTCAGCAGTTCCTTCAATTCATACAATCGGTTCAGTGCATCCCGGGGTGTCAGCCCGTCCACGTCCAGTTCCGCCAGTGTCTCTTCCACCTTACTCGGCTCGAGGCTGGCGAACATATCCCCCTGCATGACCGGTTCGCTGATCCGCGAAGACCTTTTACGCTTTTCCGGCACGGCCGGTGTCGTTGCGACCTCGTTGGAGGAGGGGGTCGCCGGTGCCGCGCTGCCTTCCAGGTGGGAGAGTTGCTGCCGCGCGTTGCGGATCACATCCTGGGGTACGCCCGCCAGTTTGGCGACCTGCAGGCCATAGCTCTGGCTGGCAGGGCCATCATGTACGTTGTGCAGGAATACAATGGTGTCGTCGTGCTCTGTGGCGGTCAGGTGAACGTTGACGGCATGCTCAAGCTCATCGGCCAGTTGCGTCAGCTCGAAGTAGTGGGTGGCGAACAGCGTGTAGCAGCGAATGTGCTTCGCCAGGTGTTCCGCGGTGGCCCAGGCCAGTGAAAGGCCGTCAAATGTGCTGGTACCTCGACCTACCTCGTCCATCAGCACCAGGCTGTGTTCGGTGGCGTTATGGAGGATATTGGCAGTTTCTGTCATTTCCACCATGAAGGTCGAGCGCCCACCGGCGATGTCATCGGAGGAGCCCATGCGGGTGAAAATGCGGTCCACCGGGCCGATGACCACCCGGTTGGCAGGTACAAAACTTCCGGTATAGGCCAGCAGTGCGATCAAAGCAGCCTGACGCATGTAGGTGGACTTACCGCCCATGTTGGGGCCAGTGATCACCAGCATACGGCGCTGCTGATCCATCAGCAGATCATTGGGTACATACGGATCGTTCAGCAGTTGCTCGACGACTGGATGGCGGCCTTCTTCAATGTCGAAGCCGGGCGTGTCGCTAAATTCCGGGGCATTGAAACGCAGGCTGGTGGCGCGTTCTGCAAAGTTACTGAGCACGTCCAGTTCCGCCAGGGCCTGGGCGGCATCCTGCAGTGGCGCGAGTTCGGCGGCCACGGTTTCCAGTACCTCGTCGTACAGCGCTTTTTCCCGCGCCAGTGACCGGCTCTTGGCGCTGAGGGCCTTGTCCTCGAATTCTTTGAGTTCCGGGGTGATGAACCGCTCGGCGTTCTTCAGGGTCTGGCGGCGTATGTAGTCCACCGGCGCCTGGGCTGACTGCGCACGGGTGATCTCAATGTAATAACCGTGTACCCGGTTGTAGCCCACTTTCAGTGTGCTGATACCGGTGCGTTCCCGTTCCCGTGTTTCCACATCCAGCAGGAACTGGCCAGCGTTCTCGCTGATGTTGCGCAACTCGTCCAGCTCTTCATCAAAGCCTTCCCGAATAACGCCGCCGTCGCGAATCACCACCGGCGGATTGTCGATGATGGCCCGTTCCAGCAAGTCCGCCAGTTCCGGGTATTCGCTGATAGTGGTGGCCAGCTTGACGATATGGTGGGAGTTTACCGGTGTCAGGGCCCTTTGTAGGTCCGGAAGCGCCTGAAAGGCATCCCGCAGCCGCGCCAGGTCCCTTGGGCGGGCCGAGCGCAATGCTACCCGCGCCAACACACGCTCAATGTCGCCAATGCTCTTGAGCAGGTCGTGGACCGGCTCGTAGTGAAATCCGTCCAGCAATGCTGAGACGGCCTGCTGACGCTGTCCAACCACGGCAACATCCCGCAGAGGCCGGTTCAGCCAGCGCCGTAGCTGGCGACCACCCATGGAGGTGGCGGTACGGTCCATCACCCAGGCCAGGGTGTGTTGGGTGCCGCCCATCAGGTTGGTGTCGATCTCCAGGTTGCGGCGGCTGGTGGCATCCAGGATTACCGCCTCCTCCCGCCGTTCGCGGCTGAGTTTGCGGATGTGGGGCAGGGCGGTGCGCTGGGTTTCCCTGGCGTATTGCAGCAGGCAGCCAGCGGCACAGATTGCCAGGGTGAGATCCTCGCAGCCGAACCCGCTCAGGTCACGCACCTGCAGTTGCTGGGTCAGCACTCGACGTGCGGTGTCAGATTCGAACAGCCATGGGCCCTGGCGGCGAATCCCGGTATAACCCTCCAGTACTTCCTGGTAGGGGAAGTCCTCGCTGATCAGGATCTCCGCCGGTCGCAGGCGCTGAAGTTCCCCCTGCAGGCCCTCGAGGTCATCCAGTTCGGCCACGGTAAAGCGCCCGCTGGAAATATCCAGCGAAGCGAAGCCGAACCGTTCACGGTGGTTGTAGATAGCGACCAGCAGGTTGTCCCTGCGGTCTTCAAGGAAGGCGTCGTCACTGAGCGTGCCCGGTGTCACGATGCGCACAACCTGCCGGTCTACCGGCCCTTTGCTGGTGGCCGGGTCGCCAATCTGTTCGCAAATGGCGATGGATTGACCAGCACGGACCAGGCGTGCAATGTAACCTTCAGCAGAATGGTACGGAATGCCGGCCATGGGAATCGGGCTGCCACCGGACTGACCCCGTGCGGTGAGAGTAATGTCCATCAGCTCGGCGGCCTTTCTGGCATCATCGTAAAACAGCTCGTAGAAATCCCCCATGCGGTAGAACACCAGCTCGTTGGGGTGTTCGCCCTTGATTTTGAGGTATTGCCTCATCATCGGGGTGTGCTGGGACAGATCGGTCTGGGCTGCTGACATGAACGGTTCCGGATCCATTGGCTTTATATGAAGACAGCGATTGTAAGAAAATAACCGCCACGATGAAACGAAGGAGACCATTATGCCACTGACCGACGACGCACTGGCGGAAGCCGGCGAGGCACTGGCTGAATTACTGGAGCGGCGCCAGCTTACCATTGCTACCGCCGAAAGCTGTACCGGCGGATGGGTGGCCAAGGTGTTGACTGACCGTGCCGGCTCGTCGGCCTATGTGCTGGCGGGGCTGGTCACATACAGTAATGATGCCAAGCGGGGGTTGCTCGGGGTTTCCGAAACCTCCCTGAACGAACATGGTGCTGTCAGCGAGCCCGTGGTGCGGGAAATGGTTGCCGGTGCGCTTTCAACAACAGGCGCCAGTGTTGCAGTAGCTATCAGCGGCGTCGCGGGCCCCGGCGGCGGTAGCGATGATAAACCGGTGGGTACGGTGTGGTTTGCCTGGGGGCGATCGACGGTGGACACCGAGGCTGTAGTTGAAACCTTTGAAGGTGATCGCGACGAGGTGCGGCGTCAGTCTGTATTGTATGTGTTACAGGGGGTTAGAAGGTTTCTGGAAAACTCCTGAACCGGAGGGGTTGGTCTTGCTCCCGGGTTATGTTTTAATACTGTTCAAATATACAGGAGCCCGGTTTTTCCAGGCTCCTTAGTTCACGATTAAGGCCGCCGGGCTCCCGTCCCGGTAACGGCATTGGCGACAGAGGGTTTGCAACGATGGAAGACAACCGCAACAAAGCACTGAGCGCAGCACTGAGCCAGATTGAACGCCAGTTTGGCAAAGGCGCCGTCATGAAGATGGGCGACCAGCCCCGGGAAGCGATTCCCGCGGTTTCCACCGGTTCCCTAGGGCTGGATGTGGCTCTGGGCATCGGTGGCCTGCCCTATGGTCGGGTCTGTGAAATCTACGGCCCGGAAAGTTCCGGTAAAACCACGCTGACCCTCCAGGTGATCGCCGAAGCCCAGAAAGACGGCAAAACCTGCGCCTTTATCGACGCCGAGCACGCCCTCGATCCTATTTATGCTGAAAAGCTGGGCGTGAACGTAGACGAGTTGCTGGTGTCCCAGCCAGACACGGGTGAACAGGCGCTGGAAATCGCCGATATGCTGGTACGTTCCAATGCGGTGGACGTCATCATCGTTGACTCGGTCGCGGCCCTGACCCCGAAGGCCGAAATCGAAGGCGAAATGGGCGACAGCCATGTTGGCCTGCAGGCCCGGCTGATGTCCCAGGCCCTTCGCAAACTGACCGGTAACATCAAACACGCCAACTGCCTGCTGATCTTTATCAACCAGATCCGCATGAAAATCGGCGTTATGTTCGGCTCGCCGGAAACCACCACTGGCGGTAATGCCCTGAAATTCTACTCCTCCGTTCGCCTGGACATCCGTCGCATCGGTTCGGTGAAAGACGGTGACGAAGTGGTTGGTAACGAAACCCGAGTAAAAGTCGTCAAGAATAAGGTTTCCCCGCCGTTCAAGCAGGCTGAGTTCCAGATCATGTACGGCAAGGGCATCTACCATATGGCCGAAGTCCTCGACATGGGCGTAAAAGAAGGCTTTGTGGACAAGTCCGGCGCCTGGTATGCCTACAAGGGCGACAAGATCGGCCAGGGCAAGGCCAATGCCTGCAAGTTCCTGGAAGAAAATCTGGATATTGCCAAAGAGATTGAAGCTGCCGTGCGTGACAAGCTGATGCCCAAG
This sequence comes from Marinobacter sp. ATCH36, assembly GCF_023555055.1. GTDB lineage: Bacteria > Pseudomonadota > Gammaproteobacteria > Pseudomonadales > Oleiphilaceae > Marinobacter. Next base: position 274,054 of record NZ_JAMJPL010000002.1, on the reverse strand, counting down.
CCGGTTAAGAAAGAGGCGGCTGAAGAAGCGACCGCAGACGCCAATGGTGAGCTTCTTTAAGCCTCGTTAGTTCAGTTCCCGGAATATCGGGGGAGGTATGTGATATGGCCGCGAAAAAAAGACTGCTGATCGTTGCTCATGCGCCCTCCCCGAATACCCTCAAACTGCGTGAAGCGGTAGAGCAGGGCGCGAAACACGAAGACATTGAAAACGTCGAGGTGACCGTGCTTCCGCCGCTGGAAGCCGGCCCGGACGATGTCCTGGCTTGTGACGCGATTATCCTCGGCACCACTGAAAACCTCGGTTACATGAGCGGTGCGCTCAAGGATTTTTTTGATCGCAGCTATTACCCCTGCCTGGAGAAAACCCAGGGCCTGCCTTTCACCTTCTACATCCGTGCCGGCCTCGACGGCACTGGCACCCACCGTGCCATCGAATCCATTACCACAGGCCTGCGCTGGCGTCTGGCGCAGGAGCCTTTGCTTTGCCATGGTGAATATCGTGAGGAGTTCGAAGAGCAGTGCCGTGAACTGGGGCTCTATATGGCGGCCAGTCTCGACGCGGGGTTGTTCTAGGCAGGGCTCAGCTTGCGTGCCGGTTTTGAACGACGCCGGCAGCAACACGAAACTCGCGAATATAGTGTTTGCCGCTGGAAAGTTCTGCCGAATTGATCAATTTGTCCACAAGATTGGCTAAAACTTTAGCCTGAGCGCGACAGGGCGCGCCCCAGATTCTACAATGTCCGGCCAACACCAAATGCTTTCATACCGTTACAGGACCGAATCTTGAAGTCACTGTCCCTGAACCAGCTCTACAAAGCCTGTGTTTTAAAAGATTTACCGTTCAAGACCACCCGACAACTCGAACCCCTGGCAGAAATTGTCGGCCAGAATCGGGCTCAGGCCGCGGTACGTTTTGCCCTGGCCATGCCCCACGGTGGTTACAACGTGTATGCGGTGGGTCGCAACGGGCTAGGTAAGCGCACCATGATGCTGCGGTACCTCGAACACCATGTGGACACGGAGAACCAGAGCCACGACTGGTGCTATGTAGCCAACTTCGAAGAGCCCCGTGTACCCAGGATGCTCAGGCTGCCTGCCGGCAAGGGCACCGAGTTGAAACAGGATATGGAAAAGCTGATGGGGCGTCTGATGAAGATGATTCCCCAGACCTTTGACAGCGACAGTTTTCTGGAGCGCGCGGAAAAGCTCAAGAACGACTACGGCAAGAAGCAGGAAGACGAACTGGAAAAGGTCGCCGCTCAGGCAAAACGAAAGAAAGTCAGCCTGAACATCACCACCCCGGGTGGTTATCGCCTGGTGGCGATGAACGGCAAGGAGCCCCATACCGCCGAGTCTTTCCAGGCGTTGACCGAAGAACAGCGGGACAAGTTTGAAAGCGATATCAACAAGCTGGAGAAAAAGCTCCGGCAGGCGCTACGGAAACTGGCAGACTGGGAGCAGGAATACGCAGAGAGCCAGCAGGCATTGAATGAAGAGACGCTGGAGGGGATCTCGGGCCATCAGGTTGATGAGCTGATCGAAAAGTATCATGACCAGCCGGATGTCGTGGCCTACTTCGAGGCTGTCCGTAAGGATCTGTCAGAGAGTCTTGAAATCTTTCTCGAAGACAATGAAGAGCAGGCCGCCATTGCCTATGCGTCCCTGGACAAGAAAATGCCCCGGCGTTACCTCGTCAATGTGCTGGTTCACCAGAAAACCGACGAAGTCCCCATGGTGGTGGAAGACAACCCCACTTACCACAACCTGTTCGGCTACGTGGAGAGTGTGACCTTCAAGGGCACCGTGTTTACCGATTTCTCCCTTATTCGTCCCGGCAGCATTCACCGCGCCAACGGCGGCTATCTGTTGATGGATGCGATCAAGGTTCTGGAACAACCGTTCGTCTGGGATGGCCTTAAGCGGGCGTTGCGCTCAAAATCCATTCAGATCAATTCCCTGGAGCGTGAGCTGACTCTCTCCGGCACCATTTCGCTGGAGCCGGAGGCGATTCCTCTGGATGTGAAAATCGTGCTGTTCGGCGATCGGGAAACGTGGATGTTGCTGCAGGAGTACGACCCTGAGTTCGCCGAACTGTTCAGGGTGACGGCGGATTTTGAAAACGAGATGACGCGCACCGATGAAAGCCAGGTGCTTTATGCCAAGTTCATCGCCAGCCTGGTCAATGAAAAGAAGCTTCTTCACTGCAGCAATAAAGCGGTTGCCCGCATAATCGAGCACAGTGCCCGGATGGCTGAGCATCAGGATCGTCTATCCTTGCATGCTGCGGATATTGCCAATCTGTTGCGCGAATCGGATTACTGGGCCCGGCAGGCGGGTGCCCGGCTGATCCAGAACTCCCATGTGGATCAGGCGCTGGAAAGTGCCCGTTATCGCAGTAGTCGTATTCGCGACCAGTTCTATGACTCCATTCGTGATGGTTCAACTCTGGTTTCCACCACAGGTACCTGTGTGGGCCAGGTGAATGCGCTATCGGTACTTTCGACCGGTGGCTTTGAGTTTGGTCTGTCCAACAGAATTACTGCCACCTGCTATTATGGGGATGGCGGCGTGATGGATATCGAACGTGACGTGAAGCTGGGTGGTAATATTCACTCCAAGGGTGTGATGATACTCAGCTCATGGCTTTCTGCCCGTTTTGCAGTCAATGATCCCATGCACCTGTCGGCCAGCCTGACGTTCGAGCAGAACTACGGTGAAGTGGACGGTGACAGTGCGTCCCTGGCGGAAATGTGCGCCCTGGTTTCGGCCCTGTCAGGGCTACCCGTGCGGCAGGATCTGGCAATCACCGGTTCCGTTAACCAGTTTGGGCAGGTTCAGCCGATTGGTGGGGTTAATGAGAAAGTCGAGGGTTTTTACAGTACCTGTAAGCTGACAGGGGAGCTGACCGGAACCCAGGGTGTGATCGTACCTGCAAACAATGTGCAGAACCTGATGCTTGATCAGGAAGTTGTGCAGGCTGTTCGCCGTGGCGAGTTCACCGTTCACTCGGTATCCAGTGCAGAAGAGGCCATTACTCTTTTGCTGGGTAAGCCTGCGGGGAAAGCTGATAACAAAGGCAGGTATCCCAAACAGAGTGTTTTTGGCATGATCCAGCAACGTCTGGAAAAAATGCGCGAGCATGAGCGTCAGGAACATGCCCGGGATGACCACAAAGATCCGTCGATCCACTGATGTGCAGCGACGGTTATTGAAAGGAGAGGCAAGGCAGATGACTGATACCCAGCAGACAGTGTACGTGGTTGAAGATGACGAGGCGGTACGTGACTCGCTGGAGTTGCTGCTGAAATCCGATGGCAAGCTCGTCAGCACTTACGACAATGCCAATGCCTTTCTGAAGGACTATTCCGAGAAAATGGCTGGCTGCATTGTGCTGGATATTCGTATGCCCGGTATGGACGGTATGGAGCTGCAGAAAAAACTGAATGAAAAGCACTCTATTCTCCCGATCATTTTCGTGACCGGTCACGGCGATGTGCCGATGGCAGTAGATGCCATGAAAGAGGGCGCAGTGGATTTCATCCAGAAGCCCTACCGGGAAGAAGCCTTGTTGCAGAAAATTGAAGCGGCGCTGGAACAGGACCGGGAGCAGCGCAAAACCCTTGGTGAGAGACAGGAAATCCTGCGCCGCGTGAAGAGCCTGACACCCCGCGAACACGAAATAATGGACCGGATGATTGCCGGGCAGGCCAACAAGGTCATAGCCATTGAGCTTGAAATTAGCCAGCGAACCGTGGAAATACACCGTTCACGGGTCATGCACAAGATGGGAACCCATTCATTGGCACACCTGGTCCGCATGGTTCTGTCCGTAAAGGACCTTATCGACCCGCGCTGATTTGGCCGGCATTATGCAGTCACCATCGTAACCGGCCGTACTCATATGACAGATGCTGTCCTGGAGACAACAGACGTAACGGTTCTGCTTGTTGACGACAATCCGCAGAACCTGAAAGTGCTCTACGAAACCCTGAAGGACAAGGGCTATCGCCTGTTAATTGCCAACGATGGTGAAAAAGCGCTAGATCTCGCCCATCGTCACCAGCCCGAGGTGATACTGCTGGACATCATGATGCCGGAACTGGATGGCTACCAGGTGTGCGAGCGCCTGAAGGCCGATCCGGTTACTTCCGACTGTGCCGTGGTGTTCCTTTCCGCACTGGACGACCTCCAGGCCAAGGTCCGTGGTTTTTCCCTTGGCGGTGCCGACTACATCTCCAAGCCTTTCCAGGCCCAGGAAGTCATTGCCAGGGTGAAAACCCACGCCCGGGTCATCCGGCTGGAGCGGGAGCTTCAGGCGCGCAATCGACAGCTTGAAAGCGATCAGGCCCGCATACTGAACTCCATCAGTGAAGGCATCTATGGCCTGGACGCTGCCGGCGTTATCGTGTTCGCCAATCCCGCAGCTGCCCTTATCATGCGCAGCTCTTCTGAAGAGTTGATCGGCAAGAATTTCTTTGATCTCCATTTCCGCACAGCCGGCCAGGGATGTGAATCGCTTCCGGTTTTTGCGACCTGCAGTCAGGGAGTGGCGGAAAACCAGCGGGATATCGAGATGCTACGGGCGGATGGCACCGCGTTTCCGGTGGAGTATCGATCTACACCCAAGCTTGATGGGGATGAACTGCACGGCGCGGTAGTTGTTTTCCGGGATATCACTGCTGATCTTGAGAGTGAGCGGGCCCTAGAAGATGCACGCAATGTGGTTCAGGAACAGCGTGACCAGATCGCCCATTTTTCTCGCCTGACCACCATGGGGGAAATGGCCGCGGGCGTGGCCCACGAAGTGAACCAGCCGCTAACAGCGATTACCAACTATGCCCGTGTCGCCAAGCGAGTTCTGGCCAAGGAAGAGCCTGATCACCAATTGCTCGAGGAGACTCTGGATAAGATTGAAGCCCAGTCGCATCGCGCCAGTGAAGTGATTCGGCGAATTCGCCGGTTTATGAAAAAGCCGGCGGCGGGAAAGGACGTGCTTTCCATCTCTGCATTGCTTGAGGACACCCGCCAGTTTGCGGAAGTGGATATCCGGAATAATGAAGGCGGTGTTGAGATCTCGGTAGCCGATGATGTGCCAGAGGTGTTGGCGGACCCCATCCAGGTACAGCAGGTAGCGCTGAATCTGATTCGCAATGCGCTGGAATCCACACGAAGTGCTGATTCTTCGGCGCCGGTCGAGGTGGCAGTGACCATGTTTGGTAGCAGCTGCGTGCGGGTTACCGTGACAGACCATGGCATCGGGTTGCCCGCTGATGCGGAAGAGAAACTGTTCCTGCCGTTCTACACCACCAAAGAGGAAGGAATGGGGATCGGCCTGCCGATGTGCCGCTCCCTGATTCAGGCCCAGGGTGGTGATATCGGATTTGAGCGCCCGGAGCATGGCGGGGCCTGTTTCTATTTTACGTTGCCCGTAGCTGGCTCCGATGGCACTCCCTGTGCGCCTGACGCCGCCCCCTCAGAGCCGGCGAAATAACTCTCAGCTCCCCCAACGAATCTCGCCGCTCAGGTGAGGGGCAGATCCTGATGCATTCAGCAGTTGGTAATCCCAACCGGACTTCCCCGCCTGCCAGTTAAGCTGTGCCGTGCCCGGCAGAAACAGTGGCTTTTTGAACTGGCAGGATATCGACACTGCGTCCTGGCGCCAGCCACTCTGTTGCTCGAGCAGCGCCAGGACCCTGGCTTTGCTCCACATTCCGTGGGCGATGGCGCGGGGAAAGCCAAATGCTTTGGCAGTCAGTGCATGCAGATGTATCGGGTTACGGTCCCCGGAAACGCTGGCGTATTGCCGGCCAATGGACTCTGGCGCAATGATCTCTGTTGTCTCCGCATAGCGGGGCAACTCTGGTGGCTTGCTGCCGGATTGTTTATCGCTTTTGTCCGCCTGCCGGAACAAGTTGGTGCTGGTTTCCTCCCAGACCAGGCGGCCAGCGGACCAGGCCTCGGTGATGAGGTCGAATTCCAGCCCCTTGGCAGTTTTCTCCTGGCCGTCAAGTCGCACGGCAATATCCACGCTCTCTCCGGCACCGATAGGGCGATGCTGTGTGATGCGGTTACGAAGGTGTACCAGGCCCAGCAATGGCAGCGGAAACGCTTTCTCCGTCAGCAGTTTCAGGTGTAGTGGAAACGCCAGAATATGGGGCCAGGTGACAGGTAAGGTCGTTTTTGGTCGGAATCCGCAGACTGTCTGGTAACGTTTCAGGGTATCGTTGGCCGTGCTGACGCCAATCAGCCTGGCGGACAGTTCGGGAATATGGATATCACCGCCGGAGGGCTTCTCTTTCGGGAGCAGCACCCTGCTGTAAAGCGACCAGAGACCTGGCGGCTGATTACGATAAATTGCAGTATCTGTCATATTCTTAACTCTCCTGATACACCTGTGCGTCTCTGGCCTGATATGCTTCATTGTACGACTTAGGTCTCAGAGTCTGGCAAATCCCACTAGTATGGGCATTGACTTCGCTTGTCGGCAAGCTTGTCTGGCTGGCCAAGTCTATCAATGAACAACGATAAAGCGGGACATTATGCAGGAACTTCGCGATGCGGGTGTGATGTTGCGCCTGATTTATCAGGCCATGAAACGCAAAGGGATTGATACTGACGTTATATTTGCCCGATTGGGTGTCGATGAAGACTATGTTTACACCGAACAGCTGAGAACACCTCACAGCGCCCAGGTTTATTTCTGGCAGGTTGTCGAAGATGTTTCCGGGGACCCGGACGCAGGCCTTCACCTGGGCCAGTTTTTGCCAGCCTACAAGGGACAGGTTCTTGAATACCTGTTTCTCAGCAGTCCTACGTTTGGTGAGGGGCTTAGGCGGGCACAGAACTATCAGCGGCTATTGAGTGATGCCGCCAATACTGATTTCTTTATCGAGGGGGACGAGGCCTGCATGGTACTGGATGCCGCCTCTGACGAAGTCAGCCGCCAGCGACATTTTAACGAATGCTTCGTTCAGGGTCTGATCACCTTTTTCAGATCCATCACTGATGACCGTTTCTTTCCCTCCCGCATCGAATTCGAGCATGAACGTGACCATGGCGAAGCCCACGTGAGTAAGGTGTTGGGTTGCGACGTGGTATTCGGTGCGAAGGAGAATCGGCTGTATTTTCCGGTTTCCCTGTTGTCCCATGCCTCACCTCACGCAGAACCCGAGTTGCTGGACCTTCACGAGCGGTTTGCCAGTGAACAGGTGGCGCGCCTGGAGAAAAAAGACATTGTTGGCCAGGTAGAACGGATTGTGGCCGAGCTGCTGGACAGCGGAGAAGTGACCCTGGACGCGGTAGCCGAACGCCTGGGGATCAAACCGCGGACTCTGCGTACTCGTCTGACCGAAGCCGAAACCAGTTTTAACCAGGTGCTGGCGGATTTCCGCTATCGTCTGGCGCGGCAATTGTTGGCCACTACCGACGAATCCATTGACGAAATTGTCTATCTTACCGGCTTCTCGGAACCCAGCACTTTTTACCGTGCGTTCAAGCGCTGGTCGGGAATGACACCCATTGAATACCGCAAAACCGCACAGGGAAAGGACGCCATGGTTGATGCCATGTAACGGCACCCCGCGAAACTGGTTTTTTTCATGAAAAACGTTGACATGCGGGGCGGCCTCTTTATAATGCGCCCTCGTTGTCACCAAGCAATCACACCCTTGATTGTGTTCGAGGTGGCGGCTCACGCGGAGCGGTAGTTCAGCTGGTTAGAATACCGGCCTGTCACGCCGGGGGTCGCGGGTTCGAGTCCCGTCCGCTCCGCCATTTTCCCTCCCTGTCTCGTATCTTCTCTTTGTCATTTCGCAGACATCATCGTGTAATAGTTGCTGTGTCATTATTCTGGCATTTGATGCGCCGGAGATGAATGATGTCAGATTACGAAGAAGACTTGATTGATAGTCAGTTTGAGGACTATGAGGACGACGAAGGCCTGGATGACGCTACCGAGCTGTAATTTCCTCAATAACGTTTAACGAATGCTTTTGGCATCCTGCTCTGCCAGGTATCGCTTTCTGTGCTCCCCCGGGCTGGTTGCAAACCAGCGACGCCATGCCTTGTGAAACGCTGCCGGATTGGCAAACCCCAACAGCCAGGAAATTTCCGACAGGGATGCGCGTGTTTCCCGGATGTACTCCACTGCCAGCTCCTGGCGGGTTTCGTCCACCAGTTCCCGGAAGCCTGTCTGTTCGTCTGTGAGTTGCCTTTGCAGCGTCCAGGGAGCAACGCCAAGTTTTCCTGCAACCGCTGCCAGGGTAGGGGTGTCGCCCTGTAGTAGGGGCGGGAGCAGGTCCTTGACCCGGTCTCCAGTGGTCCAGCCCGCGCGGATTCGCAAAAAATCCCGCTGGCACTCCCCCGACAGTTTCTCGAACATGGCCGCTTGCGCCTGCAGTGAGGCCATATCCCTGATGCCCGGGGCCAGCCTCAGGCTGTTGCGCTGCGCGCCGAACTTCACCGGGCACCCGAACCACTGCTCGAACACGGCGTCCTGACCCTGGGAAGGGTACTCAATGGTTACCCTTTCGATGACTCTGTTTTGGCCGGTAATGATCCTCAGAAACTGCGTCCAGGCTGCCAGAACCGAGTCCACCACGAAAAAGTTGAATACGTTGTAGGGCTTGATCGAGTAGAAGTAAGCATCGCGCCCACCATCGGTTGTCCACGGAATCCCCCGACTATTGCGGCTGGTAAGCGGGGCAAAGTGAATCAGGGTATGAATGGCTTCTCCAGCAGTCGGCGCGCATTGGGCGGCCAGTCCGGCAATGCCCGCGTCGACCGGTCGTGACAATTGCCCCATGGTCAGGCCAAACGCGGGGTTGCCAGTGAGGGTAATGGCGGCCTGGCCCATTCGCATGAAGCGGGGAATGCTGATGCGGGTCTCGGGTTGCCCCAGTGCTCGCTCATCCAATCCGAAACGAGAGAGCAGGTCAGTGGGTTCTGTCCCTTCCGCGCGGATGGCTCGCGCCATGACATCAATATAAAGCACGCTGATGTCGCCGAGAGGGTTTTTGCGTCTGGAGATGGAGCGCATGGCTTTCTATATTGTCCTACAAGTTACTTGGGGATATCAGATTGTTACCTGAAGATATTGTCTGGTGCAAGCGCGAGGGCTAACTTAGAGCCCATATTACGGCTCCGCCGATCCAACACAAAAGGAGAGAGACAATGACCGCACCAACACCGGGTGTTTCGCGTTACCCCAATCTGCTGGAACCACTGGACCTGGGGTTCACCCGCCTTCGCAACCGCACCCTGATGGGCTCCATGCACACCGGCCTGGAAGAGGCCAGGAACGGGTTCGAGCGGCTTGCAGCCTTTTATGCCGAACGCGCCCGCGGTGGGGCCGGTCTGATAGTGACCGGGGGTATTTCCCCGAATGAGGAGGGCGCGGTATTTCAGCACGCCGCCAAGATGAACACGCCCGAAGAAGCGGCAAAGCACAAGGTTATCACGCGGGCCGTGCACGAGGCCGATGGCAAAATCTGTATGCAGATTCTTCATGCCGGCCGTTATGCCTACCATCCGGAACTGGTGGCCCCGTCTGCGATCCAGGCGCCTATCAATCCGCTGAAACCAAAAGCGCTGGACAAAGCCGGTATCGAAAAACAGATCGAGGATTACGTGAACTGTGCGGCGCTGGCGCGGGAAGCCGGCTATGACGGAGTAGAGGTTATGGGCTCCGAAGGCTACTTCATTAACCAGTTCATCGTGGCTCACACCAACCATCGTACCGACCAGTGGGGCGGCAGTTATGAAAACCGCATTCGCCTTCCCATCGAGATTGTTCGTCGTGTCCGTGAGCGTGTAGGTGCTGATTTCATCCTCATTTACCGTCTGTCGATGCTCGATCTGATCGAGGATGGCAGCACCTGGGAAGAAGTGGTTCAACTGGCAAAGGAAATTGAAAAAGCCGGTGCCACTATTATCAACACAGGCATTGGTTGGCACGAAGCGCGGGTGCCGACCATTGCTACATCGGTTCCCAGGGGGGCCTTCACCAAGGTAACGGCTCGCCTGAAAGACGAAGTGAGTATTCCCCTGGTGACTACCAACCGCATCAATATGCCGGATATTGCTGAGAAAATTCTGGCACAAGGCGACGCCGACATGGTCTCCATGGCCCGGCCATTCCTGGCGGATTCGGATCTGGTACTGAAAGCGGCTGAAGACCGTGCCGATGAGATAAACACCTGCATAGGTTGCAACCAGGCCTGCCTGGACCATACCTTCAGCGGCAAGTTGACCTCTTGCCTGGTTAACCCCCGTGCCTGCCATGAAACCGAGCTTGCTTATGTAAAAACAGCAACACCGAAGAAAATCGCGGTAGTGGGCGCCGGCCCCGCCGGCCTGGCTTTTGCCACCGTGGCGGCAGAGCGGGGGCACAGGGTCACGTTATTTGATGCCGGCAGCGAAGTGGGTGGTCAGTTCAATGTGGCCAAGCTGATTCCGGGCAAGGAGGAATTCTACGAAACGCTGCGTTATTACCGGGTAATGCTCGACAAACATGGCGTTGACGTTCGCCTGAATACCCGGGTGGATGTGGAAGGCCTCAAGGCTGGCGGTTTTGACCACGTGGTTCTGGCCACTGGAGTCAGTCCTCGCACGCCGGAAATCGACGGGGTGGATCATCCCAAGGTAATCGGCTATCTGGATGCCCTGCTGGGGCGCAAGCCGGTTGGTCAGAAAGTGGCGGTGATCGGCGCTGGTGGTATCGGCTTTGATGTCTCCGAATTTATTGTCCACAAGGGCGCCTCCGCGGCGCTGGATACGGAGCATTTCATGCGCGAATGGGGTGTGGACCTGAGCGTCAAGCACCGTGGCGGCATTCAGGGCATGAAGCCGGAGGTACCTGAGCCGGCCCGTGAAGTCTACCTGTTGCAGCGTAAAACCTCCAAAGTGGGTAAGAACCTTGGCAAGACTACCGGCTGGATTCATCGCACATCCCTGAAAAACCGTCAGGTACAGATGGTGCCGGGGGTCAGCTACCGCAGGATCGACGACGAAGGCCTGCATATCACCGTGAGTCCGAAAGGTGAGGAGCAGGGCGAAGACCGGGTGTTGCCAGTGGATACTATCGTGATCTGCGCGGGGCAGGAGCCACTGCGTGAACTGCAGGGTGGTCTGGAAGCCGAAGGCATTCAGGTTCACCTGATTGGTGGCGCGGACGTGGCGGCGGAACTGGATGCCAAGCGTGCCATAGATCAGGGAAGCCGGTTGGCAGCGGAGCTCTGACAGCCAGAACCGTGCTTCGGGCCCCGTGATCACAAAACGTTGCAGTTTTCCCCTGTCCAGCGGGCATTGACCCGCTAGACTATTACTCGGAAGTCTGACGGTTTTCGGAGAGTGGGGAGCGCACGATGGGGTCTGCCGACCAGGTAAGCGATGGTTATTCGGCGGTAATGTTCATGGACGGCAGCAATGTCTCGCGGCAGATGCGTGCCTCTGAGTTCGGCGCCTTTCTGGATGGCTATGTAGGGCTTTCGGACCTGGCAGACACTGACGTCAAGGCTGTGTACGTGCTTCTGGGCACGGATCTTATGGTGCGTTCGCTGGTGTTTTTCCGCATTTATTTCGATGAGGAGGGTCGGGCTGACAGCCACTGGAACCTGCCGGTAGAGAAACTTGCGAAGAAGGGCGCCAAGGGCCCTGACATGGGGGCCGGCCCGATTCGTCTGGTCTGCCGCAGCCAGTGCCCGAAGTCTGCCAATGCCGAAGAGCTCTGGGATCCGGATATGACTCCCGGGAGCAACCATTTTCAGGCTATTCGCAGAGCTTTGGAAGCCAATAGCCTGAAGCTCCGGAAAGTGGAACCGACGCCGGAGGAGAATATTCCGGTTCTTGGTGACGAAGCCCGCTCCCCCGAAGACCTCGAGACCTCTGCCGATCGTGTGCGACTGGCGCGCGTCATTCGCGAGCAGCGGCTGCGTATCAAGACCCTGCAAAGCGTCCATCGGGATGCGCTGTCTGACATCCAGCGGGAAAACCGTCACGAAATGCAGGCGTTGCGTAATGAAATAGCGGAACTTCAGCAGAAGTTCGAACGCCAGAAACTCAGCAATGAACAGCTGAAAAACCGCCTTGCTGAGCGTAACGAACAGTATTTGTCGATGCAGGAGCAGATTGCCGGCGGAGATGCACGCAAGGAGCATGAGGATGCCACTGTCGACGCAGAAGTTGTGCTGTTACGAGAGCAATTGGAGCGTCGACAGCGGGAGCTGGAAATCCGTGATGAGAAAATTGTGGCACTGGAGCAGGAAAATTACGATCTGCGTCACCAGAAACCCTCAGAAAACTCGGTGATGGACCACCTGCAGGGTCACTCGGTATTTCTGGTGGCGTATCACCCCGGAGTTGGTCACATCACCTTGCCTTATGATGATATCGAAACCTATTTCCGTAATCCTGTAGCTTATGCCGCAGAACGTTGTGGCCTGAATGAGCCCGCCTATAAGCAGTGGTTGGAACATTACGAAAAACCTGTCTGTCACCATCAGGGTGCTGATGGCACCCCCTGTGAAGAACCTGTCATGCGGGTCAGCCAGCCTGCTGACTTCCGGACGGGAATCGATGACCGCTGCGAAAAGCACCAGCCGCAGAGCGAGAATTAACGCTGCAGTGCCCGCCCGGAACAGGATCTTTTTTCAGAATCAGGCCGTATTTCGTTACTATGGTCTCCCAGACGTTTCCGGGAGAATAGCGAGACCGATCCCGGCCCATACAGATATCCACAGGAAGCTACATGGATCAATTCAGAAACATTGGCGTGATTGGCCGCATGGGCAGTGTCAAGGTGGTCGAGTCGCTGCGTCAGCTCAAACAATACCTGACGAACAATCACTACCACGTGATTATCGAAGAAGATACCGCCAGCATGCTGCCGGGCCATGGCCTGCAGGTTGCCAGTAAAAAGCTTCTCGGTGAGATCTGTGACCTGGTGATTGTGGTCGGTGGCGATGGCAGCCTGCTAGGTGCTGCGAGGGAACTGGCGAAGTCGAAGATACCGCTGCTCGGTGTGAACCGGGGTCGCCTGGGTTTCCTGACCGATATTGCACCCTCCGATCTGGAAGAGCGGCTGGGGAAGGTTCTCCAGGGCGAGTACATTGAAGAGTCGCGATTTCTGCTGGACGGACATGTTGAGCGAAACGGCCAGCCTCTCGGTTTCGGAACCGCACTGAACGACGTTGTACTTCACCCCGGCAAATCGACCCGAATGATCGGTTTCGATCTGTATATCGACGGACATTTCGTATATAGCCAGAGATCAGACGGGCTTATTGTGGCGACTCCTACCGGTTCGACGGCGTACTCGTTGTCGGCTGGCGGGCCGATCATGCATCCCAAACTGGATGCCATTGTGCTGGTGCCCATGTTCCCGCACACCCTGAGTAGTCGGCCCATCGTGGTGGACGGCAAGAGCGAGATCAAGTTGGTGATTGGTGAGACCAACGAGACCTATCCACAAATCAGTTTCGACGGTCAGATGAACATTGCCTGTGCACCAGGCGATATCATCCGAATCACCAAAAAGCCTTTCAAAATCCGCCTTATTCACCCAGCGGATCATAATTTTTACGCCACGTGCCGGGACAAGCTGGGCTGGGCCAGTGAGATTGCAGCGAGTTAAAAACATGGCAGGACAGGTTAGATCCGCAAGCCGCGGCTACGACATTATCGGCGATATTCACGGATGCGCACACACCCTGGAGCGCCTGTTGATTCAGATGGGGTACCGCAAGGTGAATGGGGTGTACGAGCACCCCCGGCGGCAGGCCATATTCATTGGCGACATTATTGACCGGGGACCTCGCATTCGTGAGTCCCTCCACCTTGTGAGGGACATGGTGGAGCATGGCTCTGCCCGCATCGTGATGGGTAACCACGAGTACAACGCCCTCGGTTACTGCACCCGTGCCCGCCCAGGCAGTGGCAAGACATTTCTGCGTGAACACAACGCCCGCCACGACCGGCTGATTCGTGAAACACTTGAGCAGTTCGAGCATCACCCTCACGAATGGAACGAGTTTCTGGAATGGTTCTATACCATTCCGCTGTTTATCGACGAACCGGACTTCCGGGCGGTGCATGCCTGCTGGGATAGTGAGCTGATCAACAAATTCAAGGACAGTCAGGGTGGGGCCTGCATTGATGACGACTTCCTCCATGCCAGCGCCGCCATCGAGTCCTTTGCGGGCCAGGTGATGGACACTCTCCTGCGCGGCACCGACCTGAGGTTGCCGCCAGGGGTAAAAATCACCGGTAAGGATGGCTATGTCCGGGAGTTTTTCCGCACCAAGTTCTGGGCTGACAATCCTAAAACCTACGCTGATGTGGTTTTCCAGCCAGACCCGCTGCCGGAGGAAGTTGCCTGTCGTGAGCTGACCGACGCCGAGCGCAGCCAGTTGATCAGTTATCCGGTTTCGGCACCCCCGGTGTTTGTGGGGCATTACTGGATGGAAGGCGAACCGGCGCCGCTGAAGCATAACGTTGCCTGTATCGATTTCAGCGCCGTCAAATACGGCAAACTGGTGGCCTATCGGCTGGATGGCGAGCGTACACTGTCCCGAGACAAATTTGTTTGGGTGGATGTGGAGCGTCCGGAGCAGCCGGAGTATCCCACTAGCGAAGACAGCGTGGCGAGGTAGCCTGTGTACCGGATCAAACAGATTGACACCGCAGTGAACCTGGCTGGTTTCAGTCGTTGGCTGAAAGAACAGGGCGTGGGTCACCGGATCACCGAGGAGGGCGGGTATCAGGTGTTGTGGCTGGAGAATCCGGAGCACACAGAGCCGGTTCTACAGGCTCTTGAACGCTTTCTGAGCGAGCCGGAAATCCAGCAGGCGGTGAATACTACTACGCGGTCGCCGGCGTTTGTGGGAGGGCGCTGGCAGCCGTCACCAAGCCATGCACCGGTCGTGTTGGGCATGATTCTGTTGGCTTTGGTGATGGCGTGGATGACTGCCATGGGGCAGAACCAGCTGTCCACTCTGCTGATGTTTGTGGACCCGCGGGTTCATGACTGGGGCACCATGGCGGAGCGTGTTCAGGCATTGTCCTCAACGCTGGCAAGTGGTCAGGTCTGGCGTCTGATTACCCCGGATTTTCTGCATTTCAGCTGGACTCACATCATCTTCAATTCGGTCATGCTGTGGTTTCTGGGCAGCCAGATCGAATGGTTTGATGGCCGCACCCGGTTACTGGTGCTATTCGTGGGAACCAGCCTGCTGTCCA
The DNA here is from genome assembly GCF_023555055.1 of Marinobacter sp. ATCH36. GTDB lineage: Bacteria > Pseudomonadota > Gammaproteobacteria > Pseudomonadales > Oleiphilaceae > Marinobacter. Next base: position 258,818 of record NZ_JAMJPL010000002.1, on the reverse strand, counting down.
ACGGGCTGCAATACATTGTTTCTGGCCCACTGTTTGGTGGGTTGTCCGGAGTTGTATACGGCATTCTTGGCTACTGTTGGCTCAGTCAGCGGCGTGTGCCCAGGTTCCAGTTCCCTCCGGCGTTGGTCACTTTTGCGGTGGTCTGGATGGTAATAGGATTTACCCCCATCCCTGAGATGTTGGGGTTGGGGCGAATGGCGAACGAGGCTCATCTGGGTGGTTTTGTGGCCGGTCTGGCGCTGGCGGTGGTTTTGCCGGTACCAAAAAAAGCCCCGCGAAATCGCGGGGCATAAAAAGAGCATTTAGCTCCTGATGAGAGAGACCAAATGAACACGACCTCGGTCATTTGGCGAAGTAATGATAATCATTATCGTTTATGGCTGTCAACAGGTTTGCCTATATTTTTTTTGCGCTAGTGTGACTGGAGAATGAAATGACTTACGAAGAGCTGATCAAGCGGCTGGATCCAGCGGTCTATCAGAGCCTCAAGCTTGCTCTGGAGCTGGGCAAGTGGCCAGACGGGCGCAAGCTGAATGACCAACAGCGCTCGATCTGCATGGAGGCGGTTATCTATTACGAAGACCACCACCAGGTTCCCATGGAAGAGCGGGTGGGGTATCTCGACCGCGGCAAGAAGGCCGGTACTGCCTGTGATCCCAGCGTCGCGCGCACGGCCGGAAATTCCGCCAACGGGTCGGTGGACTCCGATCAGTTCTTCGAGGTGAAGTCTTGACGGCATTGGTTGATGTATCCGGTCGCCTGCGCAAGATGCCGGCGGAGCCTGGCGATCCTGTCAGCTATACCGTTCGGGTGGGGGACACTCTGGTTCCTCTGAACGAAATGATCGGTTTTCCGCTACAGCTCGATTTTGACGGCGTGATACGTTGTATCCACTGCGACCGTAAAACCAGCAAGAGTTTCAGTCAGGGGTATTGCTATCCCTGTTTCCGCAAGCTCGCTGCCTGTGACAGTTGCATCATGAGCCCGGAAAAATGTCACTATCATGAGGGCACCTGCCGCGAACCGGAGTGGGGTGAAACTCACTGCATGATTGAGCACGTGGTTTATCTGGCTAATTCATCCGGGCTGAAGGTCGGCATTACCAGAGGCTCGCAGGTGCCCACCCGTTGGATTGACCAGGGTGCGGTGGATGCCATCCCCATGGTAAGGGTAGCCACGCGCCAACTGGCGGGCTTCGTGGAGGTTGCCTGTAAGGCCCATGTTGCAGACCGTACCAACTGGCGAGCCATGCTGAAAGGCGACGTGCCGGAGCTGGACCTGGTTGAGGAGCGTCGTCGGATGCTGGACCTGATCGCCGATGACCTTGCCGGGCTGCGGGCCAGCCACGGGGAATCCGCGATCAGGGCGGTTGATGAAGAAAGTCTTGCGCTGAGTTATCCGGTACAGGTCTGGCCCCGGACGATAAAAACCCATAATCTGGACAAAACACCGACAGCGGAGGGTGTCCTGCAGGGGATAAAAGGCCAGTATCTCATCCTCGACACAGGCGTGATCAACATCCGCAAGTACACCGGTTACGAAGTCCGCTTCCGCGTCTATCAGGGCAACTGAAGCAGGCCCAACATATTCTGGAGATAACCAATGCGTACCAGTCAGCCACAAACCATTTATCTGAAGGATTACCGAGTCCCTGTTTTCCTGGTGGACCACGTGGATCTGCGTTTTGAACTGTTTGAAGATGGGGCGCGGGTACACAGTGTTCTGTCCATGCGCCGCAACCCCGACAGTGACAGTGCCGACAAAAGCCTTGAGCTGAATGGCGATACCATGACCACGCTGGAGTCGCTGAGCCTGGACGGTCGGGAATTGGCAAAGGACGCCTACGAGGATCGTGTTGACAAACTGGTGGTCCATGACGTTCCGGACCAGTTCGAACTGGGCGTGGTGACCTGGCTCGAACCACAGAACAATACTCGCCTGGAAGGCCTTTACCAGTCCTCCGGCATGTTCTGTACTCAATGCGAGGCCGAGGGATTTCGCTGTATCACCTACTTCCCGGACCGTCCCGATGTGATGGCCCGTTTCCGTACCCGCATTGAAGCGGACAGGGCCAGCTTTCCTATTCTGTTGTCCAACGGCAACGATGTTGAGAAGGGCGATCTGGAAGGTGGCAGGCACTTTGTGACCTGGGAAGACCCGTTTCCCAAGCCGAGCTATCTGTTTGCCCTGGTTGCCGGGGATCTGGTGGAAAAGCGGGACAGCTTTCACACCATGTCCGGACGCGATATTGACCTGCGCATGTATGTCGAGCCGCGCAATTCCGAGAAGTGTGATCACGCCATGGACTCCCTGAAGCGTGCCATGCGCTGGGACGAAGAGGTGTATGGCCGGGAGTATGATCTCGATATTTTCATGATCGTGGCAGTCGACGACTTCAATATGGGGGCGATGGAGAACAAAGGCCTGAATATTTTCAACTCCTCCTGTGTGCTGGCCAGCCAGGAAACCGCAACAGATCTGGCATTCCAGCGTATCGAATCCATCGTTGCCCACGAGTATTTCCACAATTGGTCCGGAAATCGGGTTACCTGCCGCGACTGGTTCCAGCTGAGCCTGAAGGAAGGTTTCACGGTTTTCCGTGACTCTCAATTCTCCGCTGACATGGGTTCCCCTACGGTCAAACGAATTGAAGACGCGACCATGCTGCGCACGGCCCAGTTCGCCGAGGACTCAGGCCCGATGGCTCATCCGGTGCGCCCCGAGTCCTACATGGAGATTACCAACTTCTATACCCTGACCATCTATGAAAAGGGCTGCGAAGTTGTGGGTATGATTCACACACTGCTTGGCCCCGACATGTTCCGCAAGGGCAGTGATCTGTATTTTGAGCGCCATGACGGCCAGGCTGTAACCACCGACGATTTTGTCCGGGCCATGGAAGACGCCAGTGGCCGTGACCTGTCTCAGTTCCGTCTCTGGTATGAGCAGGCGGGCACACCGCAGCTGACGGTGCGTGATGACTATGACAAGGCATCCGGGGTCTACCGCCTGACTATCGAACAGTCGATTCCGGATACCCCTGGCCAGACTGACAAGAAGCCGCAGCACATTCCATTTGCCGTTGGGCTTTTGGGGGACGGTGGTGAATCCCTGCCGCTAAAACTGAACGCAGGCGACACGGACGCACCCACGGATCGTGTGCTTGAGCTGACGGAAGCCAGCCACACCTTCGAATTCCATGATCTAGCGGAGCGTCCAGTCCCGTCTCTGCTGAGAAATTTCTCGGCACCGGTCCGCGTCTATTACCCCTGGACACGCGATCAGTTGATGTTCCTGATGAGTCATGATCCGGACGGTTTCAATCGCTGGGATGCAGGCCAGCGACTGGCAGTGGATGTTATCAATGGGCTTGTGGGCGACGACAGCAGCGATACTGTTGATTCTGGACTGACAGAGGCTTACCGCGGCCTGTTGACGGATGCGTCCCTGGATCAGGCACTGGTTGCGAAGATGCTGCAACTGCCGTCTGAGGCGTACCTGATTGAAATTTCAGACAAACCCAATGTGCCCGCCATTCACCGGGCGCGAGAAACCGTGCTTGGGCATCTTGCGACCGCACTGCGGGATGAGCTGCTGACCTGTTACCAGCGCAACACCGTTGAGGGCCGTTACGAAGTGACGCCAGAAGACGTGGCCCGCAGAAGTCTGCGAAACACGGCGCTTGCATGGCTGCTTCACACAGACGATGAAGAGGGGCGGTCGCTGGCGGTAAGCCAGTTTGAAAGCGCCGATAATATGACCGACCGCATGGGCGCATTGCGGTCGCTGGTGAACTCCGGTTATGACCAGGAGCGTGAACGGGCTCTGAAAGCGTTCTACGAGCAGTGGAAAGACGACCCACAGGTAGTGGAACAGTGGTTTTCCGTCCAGTCCGGCAGCAGCCGTACCGGGGGCTTGGCGAAGATTCACGAGTTGATGGCTCACCCGGCCTTCGATTGGAAAAATCCCAACAAGATCCGCTCGGTGATTGGTGTGTTTGCTGGCCAGAACCTGCCTGCATTCCACGCGGAAGATGGCTCGGGCTATCAGTTTCTTGAGCAGCAGGTGCGTCGTCTGGACGATAGCAATCCACAAATTGCTGCCAGGCTGGTATCTCCACTGACTCGCTGGCGCAAATTTGCACCGGTGCATGGTGAACAGATGAAAACAGCGCTGGAAGCCATACGAGACAAGTCCGGCCTGTCACGGGATGTCTACGAGGTGGTGCATAAAAGCCTTGCAGGCCAGTAAAGGAGAGAGGCTGAATCAGTACCTGCCAGTGCTGTTACGGAGCCTGTCGCAGGCGGATACAAAATCGCACTTTCGGTCGATAGACAATATCGGCCGATCGGTTAACCTGTCAGGAGCCGATATTCCATGACAACACAATAAGAAAAGCCTTATTCAGGGCTTTCAGACAGGTTTAAGGTCAAACAATGAAGTACAAAAATAACGTAATTCTGGGCAGTTTGTTTGCGTTTTCTGTATTCGCCACGCCAGTTAATGCTGCAGTTTCCGCCAGTGAGGCTGCTCGCCTCGGGCAGGACCTGACGCCGTTCGGCTCCGTCAAAGCCGGTAACGATGCGGGAACCATCCCACCATGGGACGGCGGGCTGACTGAAGCACCTGCCGGCTACGAAGGCAGTGGTCAGCATCACATCGATCCGTTCCCGGACGACGAAGTGTTGTTCACGATCAGCGCTTCAAACATGGATCAGTATGACGACTACCTGACGGATGGCCTTCGTGCCATGCTGGATACTTATCCAACCACCTTCCGTATTCCTGTCTACAAGACCCGGCGTACCCATGCGGTGCCGGACTGGGTGGCTGAAAATACCAAAGAGAATGCTGTTGACGCGGAAATCGTAGGTGAGGGCGCAGGCCTTGATGGCGCTTTCGGGGGCTATCCGTTCCCGATTCTGCATGGCAACAATGAAGAGAAAGCCTGGCAGGTTATTTGGAATCATCTGACCCGCTGGCGTGGGGTCAATATTACCCGTCGGTCCAGTGAGGTTGCCGTGCAAACGGATGGCGATTACTCGCTGGTTACCTCACAGCAGGAAGCCTTCTTCAATTTTTACAACCCCGAGGGGGGTGAAGATGAGCTTGATAACGTCATCTTCTACTATCTGTCATTCACTCAGTCGCCGCCCCGTCTTGCCGGTGGTGCAATCCTGGTTCACGAAACCCTGAACCAGATTATCAATCCTCGTAATGGGTGGGGTTATAACGCGGGCCAACGCCGTGTTCGACGTGCTCCCAATCTGGGCTATGATTCTCCGATTGCGGCGGCAGACAATCTGCGAACAGCCGATGACACTGATATCTTTAACGGTGCTCTTGATCGTTATAACTGGAATTATGAAGGAATGCGCGAGATCTACATTCCTTATAACAATTACCGTCTTGGCGAGGAGGGCACCCCTTACTCCGAGATACTGGGCATTTCTCACCTGAACCCGGATCTGACCCGTTGGGAGCTTCACAGAGTCCATGTAGTGGAGGCCACCCTCAAAGATGGGGAGCGTCATATCTATGGCAAGCGCCGTTTTTATGTCGATGCCGATAGCTGGAACACCGTGCTGCTCGACCAATATGATGGCCGTGGAGAACTATGGCGCGTGACCATGGGCATGCTTAAGAACTATTATGAACTTCCTGGCGTCTGGACGGTTCTGGATGTGTATCACGATCTGCAGGCACGTCGATATCACGTGCTCGGCCTTGATACTGAAGAAAATTCCACCCGCAAGTTTACCAACGAAGTGCCCAACCGGCGTTACTTCTCGCCGTCATCCCTGCGTCGCAGGAGTGTGCGTTAACGGTTGCGCTTGTTGGCAGGAAAACGGTTTTGCCAGAGACGGATGGCGACAAATATACCGGTGGCCGGAAGGCTACCGGTATATTCATAGTACAAGCCGGAAATACCGGTGAAATCAGAGTGACACGGTTCAACACAACATATAGGCAATCTGAATGGCTACAAGGTTGATGTGCAAGACTCTGGGAGCGGCCTGTCTTGGACTATCCATGACAATGTCCGCGCCCACGGTATTTGCGCTTGCAGATATCATCGAAACCCCTTCCCGGCCCACACTGCTCGCGCCCGAGAATCTGCTCAATGACGCAGACCGTGCAGGGGAGCGAATCGTGGCAGCCGGTGAGCGTGGTCATATCATTTTCTCTGATGATCAGGGTGAAACCTGGGTGCAGGGCCAGGTACCGGTCCGCGTGACCCTGACAGGTGTTGATTTTGGTACAGATACTCACGGCTGGGCAGTGGGACACAGCGGTGTGGTTCTCCATTCAGGCGACGCCGGTGAAAGCTGGGACCTGCAGTTGACCGGTATCGAAGCGGCCGAATTGGCTATTGCAAGCCGCCAGGAGCAGATCGAAGAAATGGAGCAGGAGATCGAGGAGGCTCCGGAAGAGGAAAAGGCCGACCTGGAATGGGCGCTGGACGATCTGTTCTTCTCAATGGAAAACCTGGAGTCCGATCTCGAAATCGGTCCTGTTAACCCGTTTCTGGATGTCTGGTTCGAGAACGAAAGCCACGGTTTTGTCATAGGTGCCTACGGCATGATTCTGCGCACCACAGACGGTGGCGAAACCTGGCGCGACTGGTCACCCCGGATCGAGAATCCCACCGGATTTCACCTCAACAGCATTACCCAAATCACTGGAGGAGCACTGGTGATTGTTGGCGAGGCCGGTCAGATCTTCGTCTCCATTGATGGTGGCGATAGCTGGGAAAAGCGTGAAAGCCCTTATGAAGGTTCGCTGTTTGGCGCCATTGGTACAGGCCAGGTGAACGAGGTTCTGGCATTTGGTCTGCGCGGCAACATGTTCCTCTCCACCGATCTGGGCAAGAGCTGGAAAGTGGTTCCGAACGAAGCCGGTGCAACGCTCAATAATGGCGTGGTTGCGGACGACGGCAGGATTACCCTGGTTGGTAACGGTGGCACGGTTCTGATGAGCACAAATGGTGGCACATCCTTCCGCCCTTACTCCCGCGATGACCGGGAAGGTGTGATGGACGTTGTCCCGCTCTCCGGAACCAACCTTCTGATCGTGGGCGAGGGTGGCGTTAAGTTCACCGACGCCCGTGGCAAGAACCTTCAATAACGCCCTGATGCGGCACCAACAGATCGAAAACAAGAGGGGCTTTTGAATGTCGAACCCGAAGCATGACAAGGGCGAGCATTACCTGACTACACCGAAGGCAGAACCGTTCCTGGAGCGGCTGATCTTCAACAATCGGGCGATTATCCTGATTGCATTTTTATTCCTGACGCTGTTTCTCGGCTATAACGCCGTCAAAATCCAGCCGGACGCCAGTTTCGAGCGGATGATTCCGCTTGAGCATCCGTACATCGTTAATATGCTGGAGTACAGGAACGACCTGGAAAACCTTGGCAACTTTGTGCGTATCGCCGTAGAGGTGGAAGAGGGCGATATCTTTACACAGGAGTACATGGAAACCCTGAAACAGATCACCGATGAGGTGTTCTATCTCAACGGGGTTGATCGTTCCGGGCTGAAATCTCTATGGACTTCCAACGTCCGCTGGGTGGAGGTCACAGAACAGGGGTTCCAGGGTGGCACGGTTATTCCGGACAACTACGATGGCTCCTCCCGGGATAGCCTGGAGCAACTGCGCCAGAACGTGCTCAGATCGAATGAGGTCGGACGGCTGATTTCGGATAACTTCCAGTCGACAATCGTTTACGCTCCGCTGTACGAAAACAACCCTGAAACCGGCGAGCCGCTGGACTATGGCGAGTTCTCCCGCCAGCTGGAAGAAAAGATACGGGACAAGTACGAAGCGCAGAACCCGAAAATTGACATCCATATTGTCGGTTTTGCCAAGAAAGTGGGTGACCTGATTGAAGGCATTGGCTCCATTGCCTGGTTTGCCGGTATTACCATCATTCTGACGACTTTGTTGTTGTTCGGTTATTCCCGCTGCATTAAAGGGACACTGGTGCCAGTGTTTACCTCAATCATCGCCGTGTTCCTGCAGCTTGGTACTCTGAGGCTGCTTGGTTATGGTCTTGACCCATACTCGGTACTGGTTCCGTTTCTGGTGTTTGCCATTGGTATCAGTCACGGCGTTCAGATTGTCAACGCCATGGCCGTGGAGGCGGCAAAAGGATTTGATTCCGTCACCGCCGCGCGGCTGGCATTCAGGGCTCTGTACATTCCGGGCATGCTGGCCCTGATTTCCGATGCTTTCGGTTTCCTGACCCTGATCTTTATCGAAATTGACGTTATCCGAGACCTGGCGGTTGCCGCCGGCATCGGTGTGGCGTTCGTTATCCTTACGAACCTGGTGTTGCACGTATTGATCATGTCCTACCTGGGTATCTCCAAAGGTGGCGTTCGTCACGTGCAGAATCACGGCGAAAAGCAGGACCGCAAGTGGCGCATCATGTCCTACTTTGCGCACCCGGGTGTGGCTCCGATTTCACTGCTGATTGCGGTGATTGGCCTCGGGGTCGGACTGTATTACAAGCAGGATCTGAAAGTTGGTGATCTTGATCAGGGCGCCCCGGAGTTGAGAGCGGACTCGCGCTACAACAAGGACAATGCCTTCATCATCGACAACTACTCGACGAGCGCTGATGTCCTTGTGGTGATGGTGAAGACGGAGGAAGAGCAGTGTACGCAGTACAACACTCTTCGTGCCATGGATACCTTGCAGTGGGAACTGCAGAATACGCCGGGCGTTCAATCGTCCGCTTCTTTGGCGAACGTGTCCAAACTGGTCACTAAGGCGTTGAATGAGGGTAACTGGAAGTGGTATGAAATTTCCCGCAACCAGACCATCATCAATGCTTCGATTCGTGAGGCTCCGGCAGGCCTGATCAACACCAACTGTGATCTTACTCCGGTACTGGTGTTCCTCGAGGATCACAAGGCAGAAACGCTGAAGACCGTTACCGAGCGTGTGGAAGAGTTCGCCAGCAACAACAATAACGATGAGCACACCTTCCTGCTTGGTGCTGGTAACGCCGGTGTCGAAGCGGCTACCAATGACGTAATCTCAAGCGCCAAGAACATGATGCTGATCTTCGTCTACAGTGTCGTCGCTTTCCTGTGCCTGCTGACGTTCCGCTCCGTCCGTGCGGTGCTTTGTATCCTGATTCCCCTGGGGCTCACGTCGATACTGGCTGAGGCCATCATGGCGGTGTCCGGTATTGGCATCAAGGTTGCGACCCTGCCTGTTATTGCGCTGGGCGTGGGTATTGGTGTCGACTACGGCATCTATATCTACAGCAAGCTTGAGAAGTTCCTGCTGGAGGGCAAAGCGCTCCAGGAAGCCTATTTCGAGACCCTGAAGTCCACCGGCAAGGCGGTTATCTTTACCGGTGTCACCCTCGGTATTGGCGTAGTGACCTGGATATTCTCGCCCATCAAGTTCCAGGCGGACATGGGCCTGCTGTTGTTCTTCATGTTCATCTGGAACATGGTCGGTTCCATCTGGCTGCTACCGGCTCTGGCGCGCTTCCTGCTGCGTCCGGACCGCATGGTCGCCAAGGCCCGCGCGAACAAATAGGATTCGCAAACGCCTGATCAGAAGAGCCCGCGCTGCGGGCTTTTTTGTTGTTTGCTCAGGTGGTTAGCGTGCTAATCCTGGCTTTCTTTATGACCGGAATTGGTCTATGTTTTAAGGCGAACGTGGAAAGAGTCTGTGTGAACACGCAGGCCAGAAAAAGCAATAACGAACACAAAAGGGAAAAGTCATGGCACTAAAACAGAAATTTTCCGCACTCGCGGTGGCAGCCGCAGTCAGCTTCGGAGCGACTTCAACGGCGGTAAGCGCGCAGGAGCAGCAATTTGTAACCATCGGCACCGGTGGTGTAACCGGGGTCTATTACCCGGCGGGCGGAGCAATTTGCCGGCTGGTTAATATGGATCGTAAAGAACATGGAATCCGTTGCTCCGTCGAGAGTACCGGTGGGTCGGTTTATAACCTGAATGCGATTCGTCAGGGCGAACTGGATCTGGCGGTTGCTCAATCTGACTGGCAATACCACGCCTATAACGGCACCAGCCAGTTTGAGGAAGACGGAAAGAACGAAAAGCTTCGCGCAGTGTTCTCGCTCCATCCGGAGCCGTTTACCGTTGTAGCCAGCAAGGGATCAGGTATCAAAACCTTCGAGGATCTTGAAGGTAAGCGGGTTTCCGTTGGTAACCCGGGCTCCGGTCAGCGTGCCACTGCAGAAGTTCTGATGGATGAAATGGGCTGGACCATGGACAAGTTCTCGCTGGCGGCGGAACTGAAAGCCGCTGAGCAATCCCAGGCCTTGTGTGATGGCAACATTGATGCCTTCTTCTATACAGTTGGTCACCCTTCAGGTGCGATCAAGGAGGCGACTACTTCCTGTGACAGCGTGATCGTCAGTGTTGACAACAAAGCGACCGAAACGCTGATCAAAGACAATCCGTATTACCGGCAAGCCGTTATTCCGGGTGGTATGTATCGGGGAAGTGACGATGACACCACCACTTTCGGTGTTGCGGCAACATTCGTGTCCTCGACCGATGTTTCGGATGATGTCGTGTACGAAGTGGTCAAGGCCGTTTTCGAAAACTTTGACAGCTTCAAGCGTCTGCATCCTGCGTTTGGCGTCCTGAACAAGGAAGAAATGGTATCCGACGCCTTGAGTGCGCCCCTGCACCCAGGTGCCGAGAAATACTATAAAGAAGCCGGGCTGATCGACTGATCCTGTAACCGGTAAAACAACACCGCAGGCAACTCTGTCTGCGGTGTTTTGATCTCCGACCCGCTATATTCTACAGGACCCAGCTATGGCCAATAGCGAACCGAGAGCCGGGGATAATGTGGACAGCTCAAAAGTTGCAGAGGTGCTCCAGACCGAAACCGGTGGAAGAGCTGCAACTGGCATGGCTGCCAGGATACTTTTCGTTGTCCCCCTGCTCTGGTCCCTTTTTCAGCTCTGGATAGCCTCGCCACTTCCTTATATTGTCGAGTTTGGCGTTTTTAACTCAACGGAATCTAGATCTATCCACCTTGCGTTCGCCACTTTCCTGGCATTTGCTGCTTACCCGATGATTCGGGGCAGGCATGTTGATCATGTTCCATTCTATGACTGGATTCTTGCACTGGCCGCGGCTTTTTCAGCTTCCTATCTTTACTTCTTTTATGAACAGCTTTCGACGCGTCCAGGCGCTCCCATTACCCAGGACCTGATCGTTGCCCTTGGTGGTATCGTGCTTCTGCTGGAGGCTACCCGCCGCGCCCTGGGCCTGCCGTTGACGATTGTGGCCGGCGTCTTTCTGGTCTATGCCCTGGCCGGCCCCTATATGCCGGATGTGATCTCTCATAAAGGCGCCAGCCTGCAAAAGCTTTCGTCCCACATGTGGTTGGGCACGGAAGGTGTTTTCGGTGTTGCCCTGGGGGTGTCTACCAGCTTCGTTTTCCTGTTCGTTCTCTTCGGTGCACTGCTGGAAAGGGCCGGGGCAGGTAACTACTTCATCATGGTTGCCTACGCCATGTTGGGACACATGCGTGGCGGGCCCGCCAAGGCTGCCGTTGTATCCAGTGGTTTGAGCGGTGTCATTTCCGGCTCTTCCATTGCCAATGTGGTAACTACCGGTACCTTTACCATCCCGTTGATGAAACGTGTTGGCTTCCCGGCGACCAAAGCCGGTGCTGTTGAAGTGGCTGCTTCGACCAATGGTCAATTGACCCCGCCCATTATGGGCGCGGCGGCTTTCCTGATGGTTGAGTACGTCGGGATTTCCTATCTGGAAGTCATCAAGCACGCCATATTACCGGCGATGATCTCCTATGTGGCATTGATCTATATCGTTCACCTGGAAGCCTGCAAGCTCAAGATGAAGGGTATTGAGCGTCCCAATCGTCCGACACTGGCCCAGCGTATGCTGAACTGGGTGGTGATTCTGCTTGGCCTGAGCGCTCTCACGCTCATTGTTTATTACGGCATTGGCTGGCTCAAGGTTGTGCTTGGAGAGTCGGCTGTGTGGGTGCTGGGGCCTTTGCTGCTTGCTGTCTACATTGGACTGGTCTGGTACTCCACCCGCTTCCCGGAACTTGAGCAGGACGATCCGGAGTCCGCGATGGACACGCTTCCGGATGTCGGGTCAACCGTGAAAACCGGCCTCTACTTCCTGCTGCCAGTGGTGGTGCTGGTCTGGTGTCTGACGGTCGAGCGTTTCTCTCCCCAACTGTCTGCCTTCTGGGCTACGGTGTTCATGATTTTCATCGTGATCACCCAGCAGCCGATGAAGGCTATTTTCCGCAAGAAGGGTGATTTTTTTGCGGAAACCAAAACCGGCGTCGTCGATTTGATGCATTCTCTGGTGACAGGCGCGCGGAACATGGTGGGTATTGGTGTGGCTACCGCGACCGCTGGCATCGTGGTGGGTACAGTGACGTTGACCGGTATCGGCTTGGTGATGACCCAGTTCGTGGAGTTCATCTCAGGGGGCAACCTGCTGCTGATGCTGATTTTCACCGCCATTATCAGTCTCATCCTGGGCATGGGGCTGCCCACAACAGCCAACTACATCGTGGTTTCCACTCTGATGGCGCCGGTTATAGTGACTCTTGGTGCTGAAAATGGCCTGCTGGTTCCGCTTATTGCGGTTCACCTGTTCGTGTTCTACTTCGGCATACTTGCGGATGATACGCCGCCCGTTGGGCTGGCCGCCTACGCGGCGGCTGCAATATCCGGTGCGGACCCGATACGAACGGGTATTCAGGGGTTCACCTACGATATCCGCACGGCCATTCTTCCGTTCATGTTCATCTTCAATACCCAGTTATTGCTGATCGGGCTGACGGGTTGGGTGGACTTGCTGATCACCATAGCCAGTGCGGTTACCGCCATGCTGGTCTTCTCGGCGGCGACGCAGGGTTACTGGTTCACCAAGAGCTACAAATGGGAGACAGCGCTGCTTCTACTGATCACTTTCACTCTGTTTCGTCCGGGGTACTGGTGGGACATGGTGTACCCGGCAACCGAAGACCGGCCAGGAGCGGAAATCGTCGAGCATGTCGAGAACGTCCCCGCCGGTGAGTCCATCATAGTCCAGACATCCGGTATGGCGCTGGATGGTGATGAGAGGTCTACCTATCTCAGCTTGCCGCTGCCTGATGCCGAGACCCCGGAAGCAAGGTTAAAGGAAGCTGGTCTCGAGTTGTCACCTGATGGTGAGCGGATGGTGGTTGATTTTGTTGGCTTCGGAAGCCCTGCAGAGGATGCCGGTATCAGCTTTGGCTGGACGGTCGATTCAGTGCAGGTCGAACTTGAACGCCCGCCAAAAGAACTCATGTTCATTCCAGCGCTTATCCTGCTCGGCCTTGTTGCATTTGGTCAGTTAAGGCGGCGAACGCCTGAGGAGGCCAGCGCTTATGACCTCGGATAAGTAGCGTTGAAAGCCCGGCATTAACCTGCCGGGCTTTTTTCTGTTAAACTCCTGCGCGCAACGGTCCGCGGTTTGTATCGCGGCCAACCGTCAACATGTGGTCTTTGGTACGGATCACCTCTGGGACTCAAGGAGCTAACTATGCCAGTTGTTACCCTGCCTGATGGCAGCCACCGCAGTTTTGCTGAATCTGTAACCGTTCACGATGTCGCCGCAGATATCGGGGCCGGTCTTGCCAAGGCCGCTATTGCCGGCCGTGTTAACGGCAAGCTGGTTGATACCAGCTATCCCATTGACGAAGACGCTGATCTCGCCATTGTTACCGAGCGGGACGAAGACGGCGTTGATATTATCCGCCACTCCACTGCCCATCTGCTGGCCATGGCCGTGAAGGAATTGTTTCCTTCCGCCCAGGTCACCATCGGCCCGGTTGTGGACAACGGGTTCTACTACGATTTCAAATTTGACCGGCCATTCACCAATGAAGATCTGAGCCGGATTGAAAGCCGGATGGAAGAGCTGGCCAAACAGGATATTCCTGTTTCACGCTCACTGATGTCCCGCGATGAAGCCGTGCGCCTGTTTGATGGCATGGGTGAGGAATATAAGGTCCGCATTATCGAGGATATCCCCGGCGATGAAGACCTGTCGTTCTACCGCCAGGGCGATTTTATCGACCTGTGCCGTGGCCCGCACGTGCCCAGCACCGGTAAGCTCAAGGCGTTTAAACTGACCAAGGTGGCCGGCGCTTACTGGCGCGGAGACACCAGCAACGAGCAGTTGCAGCGCGTTTACGGTACCGCCTGGGGCAACAAGAAAGACCTGAAGGCCTATCTGCATCGCCTGGAAGAGGCGGAAAAGCGGGACCATCGCAAGATCGGCAAGAAGCTGAGCCTGTTTCACATGCAGGAAGAAGCACCGGGCATGGTGTTCTGGCATCCGGATGGCTGGTCTTTGTACCAGGAAATCGAGCAGTACATGCGCCGTAAGCAGCATGACCATGGATACCTTGAGATCAAAACCCCGCAAGTGGTTTCCAAGTCACTGTGGGAGAAGTCCGGGCATTGGGACAAGTTCAAGGACGACATGTTTACCACGGAGTCGGAAAAGCATGACTACGCCATCAAGCCAATGAACTGCCCCTGCCATGTGCAGGTGTTCAATCAGGGCCTGAAGAGCTACAAGGATTTGCCCCTGCGCCTGGCGGAATTTGGCTCCTGCCATCGCAACGAAGCGTCCGGTGCCTTGCATGGCCTGATGCGGGTGCGTGGATTTACCCAGGACGACGCTCACATTTTCTGTGAGGAAGACGCCATTCAACAGGAAGTATCGTCCTTCATTGAGATGCTCCATGAGATTTACAAGGACTTCGGGTTCACCGATATTCTCTACAAGCTTTCAACCCGGCCGGAAAAGCGTGTTGGCTCAGACGAAGTCTGGGACAAGGCGGAAGCTGCTCTGGAAGAGGCTCTGAATCGTGAGGGCGTTGACTGGGAGCTATTACCAGGCGAAGGCGCGTTTTATGGCCCGAAAATCGAGTTTTCCCTGAAAGACTGCATCGGCCGGGTATGGCAGTGTGGTACCATTCAGGTTGATTTTTCCATGCCGGGGCGCCTGGGTGCGCAGTATGTGGCAGATAACTCAGAGCGCAAAACGCCTGTTATGCTGCACAGGGCGGTACTGGGATCCTTTGAGCGCTTTATCGGTATTCTGATTGAAGAATACGAAGGTTCCTTCCCGACCTGGTTAGCCCCGACGCAGATTGCGGTGTTGAATATTACCGATAATCAGCGTGATTATTGCCAGAATCTTGCGAAAAAGTGGGATTCTCTTGGCTATAGGGTTAATGCTGACTTGAGAAACGAGAAGATCGGCTTTAAAATCCGCGAGCATACTATTAACAAAGTCCCTTTCCTTGTTGTTGTCGGCGACAAAGAAGTCGAGAACAATGCCGTTGCGGTGCGAACCCGTAAAGGTGAAGATTTGGGGACTTTATCGCTGGACGCGTTTGAGCAGCTGATGGCTGACGAAATCAACCGCAAAGGCAGAACCAAAACGGAGATCTGATTATTAAACAGCGAGCGAATCGGGGGCGTACACCAAAGGCGCCGATCAATGAGAATATTGACGCAACTGAAGTCCGCCTTATTGACGCAGAGGGCAACCAGGTCGGCGTAGTGTCGATCGAAGATGCAATCAAGCAGGCAGAAGAAGCGTCTCTTGACCTGGTTCAGGTTACGGATTCCGATCCGATCGTCTGTAAGATAATGGACTACGGCAAGAAAATCTTCGATGAGAAGAAGGCCAAGGCTGCTGCAAAGAAAAAGCAGAAGCAGACCCAGGTCAAAGAGCTTAAGTTCCGTCCAGGAACTGAAGAAGGGGATTATCAGGTCAAACTACGCAACCTGGTACGTTTCCTTGAAAACGGGGACCGCGGCAAACTCACTATTCGCTTCCGTGGGCGTGAGATGGCACACCAGGAAATTGGTATGAAGCTCATGAACAGGATTGAAGCGGATATTGAAGAGATTGCCCAGGTAGAACAGCGGCCGAAAATGGAAGGCCGCCAGATGACCATGGTTGTGGCTCCCCGCAAGAAGAAGTAACACCTGATCTTACTAAAAACAGAATGCGGAGTTTTAAAAAATGTCCAAGATGAAAACCAAAAGTGGAGCTACCAAGCGGTTCAAGAAAACCGCCACTGGCTTCAAGCACAAGCAGTCCTTCACCAGTCATATCTTGACCAAGAAGAGCCCCAAGCGTAAGCGTCAGCTCCGCGGTACCAAGCTGATTGCCAAGTCTGATGTTGCTTCCATCAAGCGTATGACGGCGTGCTGATTCAGCCGCTAATCATTCCTGTAAAGGTTTAAAGGTAGAAGGATTAAAGTATGGCTCGTGTAAAGCGTGGCGTGGTAGCACGTCGTCGTCACAAAAAGATCATGAATCAGGCCAAGGGTTATTACGGAGCGCGTAGTCGCGTCTATCGTGTAGCCAAGCAGGCGGTTATCAAAGCAGGTCAGTATGCTTATCGTGACCGCCGTAACCGCAAGCGTTCATTCCGCGCACTGTGGATCGCCCGTATCAATGCTGGCGCCCGTGCCAACGGCCTGTCGTACAGCCGTCTGATTGCTGGCCTTAAGAAGGCCAATGTTGAGATCGATCGCAAAGTTCTGGCTGACCTGGCCATGAACGAGCAGCAAGCGTTTACAGCTGTTGTTGAGAAGGCAAAAGCGTCTCTGTGATCGCTTAGCTCTTTCATCGGTTACCGATCGATTCAGGCGTCTCCATGGGTCCATGAAGATGTCTTCTGATAGGGGAAGGGCGCGCTCTTCCCCTATTTTTGTTTAGAGCGATTCCATTTCTGGATTGGAGCAGGGTCAATGGAAAACCTGGATCAACTCGTTCAGGACGGTCTGGCGGCGGTTGAAAGTGCCGACAGCTTACAGGCACTGGATCAGATTCGTGTTGAATACCTTGGCAAGAAGGGTGTGATTACCCAACAGGCAAAGACACTGGGCAAACTGTCTGCGCAGGAGCGCCCGGCTGCCGGCCAGAAAATCAACGAAGCCAAGGGGCAGGTAGAGCAGGCCATCAACGCACGTCGCACAGACCTGGAGCGCGCAGCAATTGAGCAGAGACTGGCGAGTGAATCCATTGATGTGACCCTTCCCGGCCGCGGCCAGGACCTCGGTGGCCTGCACCCGGTGACCCGGACACTGCAACGCATCGAGCAGTTTTTCTCCCGTGCGGGTTATACCGTGGAACAGGGGCCGGAAATTGAAGACGATTATCACAACTTCGAAGCCCTGAACATTCCCGGGCACCATCCCGCTCGTGCCATGCACGATACCTTCTATTTCGATCCGGGCACGTTGCTGCGGACGCACACGTCTCCGGTACAGATCCGTACCATGGAAGATGGCCAGCCGCCGTTCCGTATGATCTGCCCGGGGCGGGTCTACCGTTGTGACTCCGACATGACCCACACGCCCATGTTCCACCAGGTGGAAGGTCTTTTGGTAGAGAGGGACGTCAGTTTCGCCGATCTCAAGAGCACCGTAGAAGAATTTCTTCGGGTGTTTTTCGAGCGCGATCTGGAAGTCCGTTTCCGCCCCTCCTACTTCCCATTCACAGAACCGTCCGCGGAAGTGGATATCGAATGGGGTCGAGAAGAGGATGGCAGCATCAAGTGGCTGGAAGTGATGGGCTGCGGCATGGTTCATCCCAAAGTATTCGAACACTGCGGTATCGACGCCGAGGAGTACCGTGGCTTTGCATTTGGTCTCGGCGTTGAACGCCTGGCCATGCTCCGCTATGGCGTGAACGACCTGCGTATGTTCTTCGAGAACGATCTCCGCTTCCTGCGGCAGTTCCGCTGAACAGGTAGTTACGGTAAACAAATAGACAGGCAAACCGCATCAGGACAAGGCAGATACCATGAAATTCAGTGAGCAGTGGCTACGGGAATGGGTCAATCCGGCGAACGATACCCAGGCATTGATGGACCAGATCACCATGGCGGGGCTGGAAGTTGACGGATTTGAGCCGGTAGCCGGCAAGTTCAGTGGCGTCGTCGTGGGTGAAGTGGTTTCCGTATCGCCTCACCCGGATGCGGATAAACTGCGGGTTTGCCAGGTAAGCGACGGAAAACAGGCCGTGTCAGTGGTTTGTGGTGCGCCCAATGTCCGTGATGGGCTCAAGGTACCCTTTGCGGTCGTGGGTGCGGTGCTGCCGGGAGACTTCAAGATCAAGAAGGCAAAACTGCGTGGGCAGTCGTCTGAAGGCATGTTGTGCTCGGAAGCTGAACTGGGACTGTCGGAAAATCACGATGGGTTGATGGAATTACCGGAAGATGCGCCGGTGGGCCAGGAACTGACTGAGTTTCTGAAACTGAACGACGTCACTATTGACGTGGACCTGACACCGAATCGCAGTGACTGCCTTTCCATTAAAGGCATCGCCCGTGAGGTGGGTGTGTTGAACAGCCTGGTGGCGGAAGGCCCCGAGATCACACCTGTGGAAGCAGTACACTCTGACGTGCCGGAGATTGCCGTAAAGGCTCCCGAAGGCTGCCCAAGATACCTGGGCCGGATTCTGCGCAATGTGGACCTGAGCGTTGAATCCCCCCTTTGGATGCAGGAAAAGCTGCGTCGCTCTGGCATTCGTTCCATCGACGCGGCTGTGGATGTGACCAACTATGTCATGCTTGAGCTTGGCCAGCCTCTGCATGCGTTTGATCGCGACGAGATCGATGGGGGCATCGTCGTCCGCATGGCCAGACCGGATGAAAAGCTGGTGCTGCTTGATGGTCAGGAAGTGGAATTAACCGCTGATACCCTGGTCATTGCCGATCACGCCAAGCCAATTGCCATCGCAGGCGTGATGGGGGGGGAGCACTCGGGTGTCAGCGAAAAAACCCGGGACCTGATCCTCGAGGCTGCGTATTTCGATCCGATCACCCTGGCCGGCAAGGCCCGCCACTACGGCCTTCATACCGATGCCTCACACCGCTTTGAGCGGGGTGTGGACTTTGAGCTCGCCCGTGATGCCATGGAGCGGGCCACGGCGTTGTTGATGTCGATTGTTGGTGGTGAGCCCGGTGATATTGTGGAAGTGGTCAGCCAGCAGGATCTTCCGATCGATCGCACAGTGGATCTTCGTGAGCAGCGTGTTTCTGCCGTTCTGGGGCTGGAAATCGGCCGGACCACGGTAGAAGAAATCCTGACACGGCTGGGTTTGCGTATCGACAAGTTATTGAAGAATGGCTGGCGTGTGCATGTACCCAGTTTCCGCCCGGATATCAGTATCGAAGAAGATCTGATTGAAGAGATTGGCCGGATCTACGGCTATAACAATCTGCCTGTTACGGAACCAAAGGGGTCCCTCGGCCTGCGACCTCAGCAGGAGGCGGTTCGACCGGTTTCCGCCATTCAGGATTATTTTGTCTCTTGTGGTTATCAGGAAGCGATTACCTACAGTTTTGTTGATCCCAAGGTGCAGAATCTGGTTGATCCTGAGCGAGAGGGCATTGCACTGGCGAACCCGATCTCGTCTGATCTGTCGGTCATGCGCACCACGCTGTGGAGCG
Organism: Marinobacter sp. ATCH36; assembly: GCF_023555055.1. Lineage (GTDB taxonomy): Bacteria > Pseudomonadota > Gammaproteobacteria > Pseudomonadales > Oleiphilaceae > Marinobacter. Next base: position 239,308 of record NZ_JAMJPL010000002.1, on the reverse strand, counting down.
GACTGCTCAAGACCGTGGCGCACAACCAGAACCGGCAGCAACCACGCATTCGACTGTTTGAGACCGGCCTCAGGTTTGTGAAGGATGGCGACCGTATAGATCAACGGCCCATGCTCGCCGGTGCGGTCGTTGGTAGTCAGCTACCAGAAAACTGGGCAAATGGTCGCAGAAATGCCGATTTCTTTGATGTAAAAGGAGAGATTGAAAGTCTTTTCCGTCTTTTGGGAATCGAGGTCCAGTTTCTTGCTGGCCAGCACCCGGCCCTGCACCCAGGCCAGACGGCTGAATTACTGCGGAATGGCGAACATGTAGGCTGGCTCGGCATATTGCACCCACAAGTTCAGAAAAAACTGGAACTTAATGGCACGATTCTGATGTTTGAGCTATCCTTGAATTCGATCGTTTCGGGATATGTGCCTAATTTCAAAGATATTTCGAAATTCCCTGAAGTTCGGCGGGATTTGGCTATCATTATCGGAAGCGATGTGGGGTTTGCAGACGTTGAACGTGTGGCAAAAAAGCACGCCGGCGAGCACCTCACAGCTTTGCGTGCGTTTGATGTTTATGAAGGTGAGAGCCTGGGTGAAGGTAATCGCAGCCTTGCCCTCAGCCTGTTCTGGCAGCATCCCGAGCGCACACTCAATGAAGAAGAGGTGCATTCACTCTTCAACGGTGTCATCGAGGCATTGCAGGAAGAGTTGGAGGCAACACTGAGGAGTTAACAGATGGCGGCTTTGACGAAAGCGGAAATGGCGGAGCGCTTGTACGAGGAATTGGGGCTCAACAAGCGCGAAGCCAAGGAAATGGTAGAAGCTTTTTTCGACGAAATCAGGGGCGCTCTCAGCCATAACGAACAGGTGAAACTGTCGGGATTCGGCAACTTCGATCTGCGCGACAAGAAGCAGCGGCCAGGGCGGAACCCGAAGACTGGTGAAGAAATACCTATTAGTGCACGGCGTGTTGTTACCTTTCGCCCGGGGCAAAAACTAAAACAGAAAGTTGAAGCGTATGCTGGAACCCAGTCATAACAACGAGCTACCCACAATACCGGGTAAACGTTACTTTACCATTGGTGAAGTTGCTGAACTCTGCGCGGTAAAAGCGCACGTTCTCAGGTATTGGGAACAGGAATTTCCACAACTGTCTCCGGTCAAGCGCCGTGGTAATCGCCGCTACTACCAGCGTGCCGACGTTATCACCATCCGCCAGATCCGCAGCCTGCTTTACGATCAGGGCTATACCATTGGTGGCGCCAAGCAGAAGCTCAGCAGCCATGAGGTAAAGGACGACACGTCACAGTACAAACAGCTGATCCGGCAAATGATTACGGAGCTTGAAGACGTCCTGGATGTGCTTAACAGCCCCGTTCGATAAGCCGATCCAACAGAGTACCGACCAAAAAAACCGAAGGTTTGCCTTCGGTTTTTTTGTGGTTGAACCGTGGATGGGCCGTGTTGATGATGTGTTTTGGTGGTCGCTACGTAATGTAAAGTAGAATTCAACTTCAATGGAGAAAGAGACTATGCTTGGGTATGTAACGGTTGGCGTCAGTGATATGGCAAGGGCCAAGAAATTCTATACTGAACTGCTTGGAGGCCTCGGTGCGAAAGAGCTGTTGGATATTGGCAGGCTCGCGTTCATCGGCGAGAGTATGAAGGCTCCGATGCTGGCCGTATGCACGCCTTATGACGGTGAGCCCAACCATCCTGGTAACGGTAACATGGTCGCCATTCCGCCGGGCTCCAAGGAAGCCGTTGATGCGTATTACAGAAAAGCTATTGAACTGGGTGCGACCTGCGACGGTGAACCGGGGCAACGGATTCCCAATCAATTTTATGGCGCTTACGTGAAAGATCCGGATGGTAACAAGCTGGCCTTTTTCCACTTCGGCTAGCGGTCTCCTGATCCGGGACAGTGGTTGGGTACTGAGCTGGCGTGGGAAAGGAAATGGCTAAACGTTATACCTACACCCTTGGTGCGAGTACCTGGCAGTTCAGGGGCCTGGCGGATCTGCTGGCGAAAGCTACACCGGCGCGCTCCGGAGACCGGCTCGCAGGTGTTATCGCCGAATCAGCCGAAGAACGGGTTGTTGCCCAGATGCGCCTGGCCGAGTTGCCACTGACAGAGTTTTTGTCCGAGGCGCTGATCCCCTATGAGCAGGACGAAGTCACCCGCCTGATACTGGATACGCACGATAAGGACGCATTTGCAGCCATATCGCACCTTACGGTGGGGGATTTCAGGAACTGGCTGCTGAGCGATCATGCCACACCAGAAAGCCTCGAGCGGCTTCGGAATGGCCTGACCCCGGAAATGGTCGCGGCGGTCAGTAAGCTGATGCGGAATCAGGATCTCATTCTGGTCGCGAAAAAGTGCCAGGTGACCACCGCGTTCCGCAACACCATCGGCTTGCCCGGTCACCTGTCTACCCGCCTGCAGCCAAACCACCCCACCGACGATGTCTCAGGCATTGCCGCCAGTATTCTGGACGGTCTGCTGTACGGTAACGGCGATGCGGTGATTGGCATCAACCCGGCAACAGACAACGTCAGCCAGACCATCAAGTTGCTGAGTCTGCTGGACGATGTCATTCAGAAATACGATATCCCTACCCAGTCCTGTGTGCTCACCCATGTGACCAATACGCTGGAGGCGATTGATCAGGGCGCACCCGTGGACCTGGTTTTCCAGTCCATCGGTGGCACCGAAGCCACCAACAGCAGCTTCGGCTTCAATCTTGCGACGCTTGCAGAGGTCCGGGATGCGGCGCTTTCGCTGAAGCGAGGCACGGTTGGCAACAATGTAATGTACTTTGAGACCGGGCAGGGCAGCTCGCTATCGGCAAACGCCCACCACGGCATTGATCAGCAGACCTGTGAGGCCAGGGCTTATGCGGTGGCGCGGCGCTTCGACCCGCTGCTGGTCAACACGGTTGTTGGCTTCATCGGCCCGGAATACCTGTTTGATGGCAAGGAAATCATTCGGGCGGGGCTGGAAGATCACTTTTGCGGAAAGTTGCTCGGCCTGCCCATGGGGTGCGACGTCTGTTACACCAACCATGCTGAAGCCGACCAGAACGATATGGACAACCTCCTTACCCTCCTGGGTGTGGCGGGTTGCACGTTCATCATGGGTATCCCCGGTTCCGACGACATCATGCTGAATTACCAGACTACCTCTTTCCACGATGCACTCTATGCAAGGCGGGTCCTTGATCTGAAACCTGCTCCGGAATTCGAGGACTGGCTGGTTCGCATGCAGATTTTCGAGAACGGCGGCCGCTACACTCCAAGCCGGCTGCTACCAGACAGGTTCAAAGCACCACTGAAGGCTCTGAAAAGGGACGTTGGTGATGGCTGAAACAAAGTCGCTTGTTACCGAAAATGTATGGCGAGTGCTGCGACGGTTCACCGCTGCCAGAATTGGCCTGGGACGGGCTGGAATAAGCCTGCCTACACAGGAGCTACTCAAGTTCCAGCTCGCTCATGCCCAGGCGAGGGACGCTGTTTACTTTCCGCTGGATGTGCAGCGCCTGGTGGGAGTCCTCAGGGAATCACCGGCAGCATTGCCGGGCAACTCCCCGCTATTGCTCAAAAGCCAGGCCGAAAACCGGCTGACTTACCTCCAGCGCCCGGATCTGGGGCGGGCACTTGCGCAGGAGTCGGTGCAGCATCTTGCCAGTTATCAGGCTCCGGGCCAGGAAGCGCCCGTTGTTGCCATTGTGATTGTTGATGGGCTGTCATCAACTGCCATCCAGAACAATGCGGAGCCCATGGTTACGCGGTTACTGCAAGATCTGGAAGGAGAATCTGAAACCTGGCGACTCGCCCCCCTGACGATTGTAGAGCAGGGTAGAGTAGCCATAGGTGACGAGATTGGGAGCTGCCTGGGAGCCAGTTTAGTGATTGTATTGATCGGTGAGCGGCCGGGGCTCAGCTCACCCGACAGCTTGGGAATCTACCTGACCTGGGGCCCGGAGAGAGGTTTGAGCGATGCTCGCCGTAACTGCATCTCCAACGTGCGGCCAGACGGTTTGAGCTTTGAGCAAGCGAGCCAACGACTTCTCTATCTGATGCGTGAGTCGAGACGGCTGGGGATATCCGGCGTCAGTCTTAAGGATCGAACCGATGAGGTTGTGATTGAGACAACAGCGAACAACAAGAATTTCCTGACTGGCTGAAAACAATAAAGCCCGGACCTTTCGGCCCGGGCTTTGTTGTAGGGAATTCTGGTCGGGACGGTAGGATTTGAACCTACGACCCCTTGCACCCCATGCGGTTAAAAAACAGATTTCAGTAGACATTAAAAGACCAGTTTGTACTCACTAAAACCTAGTAAAAATATAGAGTTAGGGTTATTATTACTCCGTTGATGTCCATTAAGAAACACCGAGAGCCAGTCGATCCGGTGGGGCAAAAAGTGGGGCAAAAATAGGTTTCGCTCAATATGGCACTGGGAGTAGAGAGATAATGGCCAAGCTGACTGTCCGGCAATTGGAGTCACTTACTGATGCTGACGATGGAAGGACGCTGCGAGAGGATGGGGGATTAGTTGGGAAGGTTCGAGCCGGCGTGCGGGGCATCACGGTGTTGTTCCGCTACGAGTTCAAGCTGGATGGCCGCAAGCATGATCACCGATTAGGGTCTTGGCCGAAGAAATCCCTGGCAGAGCTGCGGGCTGAGCGTGATGTAGCCAAGCCCAAAGTGGCCAAGGGCCTAGACCCTACCAAGGCAAATAAAGCCGCGAAGATCGAAGCCCAGGCTGCCATAGCCGCTACCATTGCCGAGGCAGAGCGCCAGGCTACCGACAACCTGACCATAGCCGACCTCTTTGCTGAGTGGGTCAGAGATGGGGTCGCTAGGCAAGACGGCAACGCCGAACTTAAGCGTTCCTTTCAGAAAGACGTACTGCCAAATATCGGCAAGAAGACAATCCGGGCGCTCTCTGAGAAAGACCTTCTATCCGTCTTGCGCGCCGTGCGGGCGCGCGGCCTGAATAGAACAGCGGTGATTCTTAACAACGACATGGGTCAGATGTTGCGCTGGGCAGAGAAACGGAAGCCTTGGCGCGGGCTCATGGTCGATGGCAACCCCGCTGATTTAGTAGATATTGAGAAGCTGCTAGATGCGGACTATCACGAAGAACGTGACCGCTTTTTGTCCACCGACGAGATCCGAGAACTGCGCGATATCTTTGCTCGCCTTGAGTCTGATTATTCAGATTTACCAGCTGGCGAAAAGTATTCCGGTATACGCCCGGTAAATATTCGAGTCCAGTGTGCGTTATGGCTTTGTTTGAGCACGCTCTGCCGGATTGGAGAGCTCCTGAAAGCCGAGTGGAAGCATATTGACCTGGATGCCGGCACCTGGCTTATTCCCGCTGAGAACACCAAAGGCAAGCGTGGAAAGCGTCAAGACCATCATGTTTTCCTGTCACCTTTTGCAATATCACATTTCAAGCGCCTCCTCACTGAAACTGGAGACACCCCGTTTTGTTTCCCGTCGAAGTCCAAAACCAGTCATGTGTTTGTTAAAACCGTCAGCAAACAGATAGGCGACCGCCAGTGTCGATTCAAAAACCGCTCAAAGCCACTGTCTGGACGCCAGCATAACGACACCCTTGTTCTGGCTGGCGGAGCCAACGGTGAGTGGACCCCGCACGATTTGCGACGTACCGGGGCTACGATGATGCAAAGCCTTGGCATTTCTTTGGACATTATTGATCGCTGCCAGAATCACGTTATGAAGGGCAAGGTGCGCCGCCATTACCTCCACCATGACTACGCGGAAGAAAAGGCAGAAGCATGGCGCCAATTGGGGGAGAGGATAGAGGTCATATTGAACGTCCATAACGTTATTCATGGTGACTTCAAGCGGGCTTGATTAGTTGCGCGACAATAATCCCATTTTGACAAGGTGACATAAGGATTCTCTAGGGAGGGATAGTGAGGAAGGTTTCAAAAACATCTGAATTACCAGCATGGTTTGATCTCAGGAACTACAAGGGAGTCGAGGGTTTTGGGCCGACTGAATGGTTGGCATCTTTGCGCATAAGGAAGAATATTCTGGATGGTTTCTCTATGCTTATGAACGCACTCTCCATAGATGATCCCGAGCGGTGTGTTCGTTATGCGCGCGACAAAATGCCGGAGTTGATCTGCGAACTGGAGACAATCAGAAGGTCGCCATTAGATGCGTCCGGTTGTGGTAGTTGGGCAAACTTGCTTGCTGATTTCGATGATGGCTCACCATCGTGCCCTATACGTCCGCTGCTGATGTCTGACATTGCAAAGGTGTATTCGACTGATCGTTACAGAGTGGAGAACGGACAAGCACCGGAGCGTGATCTGGAACGCTGGGATTCGATATTTGAGTGGCCGGCAGTTCCTGCCAATACATCTGAAGTTCCTCTGGACTTACAGTTGGAATCGCCTCATGACTTGAATAAGGAAGCTTCGCATGAGACGAACACCAAGCCCCACGGAACATTGTTTGTAGATTTACGTTGCAACGATGCTGTGCTCAAGCAAGCTTTCAGTCAGTGGTTGGAAAGTACCCGTGATAGCTGGCGGGAACGCCTTGCGCTCCATAATTGGAGGCGTTTCGGTTTGCTGCCGTACCTCGATTTGATGATATGGGAAAAGGAGAAAGGAAATCAGCTTACCCGCTCGTTGATGGCAAAGTCGGTTGGTTATGTGAGCGGAGGTGATAATTTCCAAAAAACAGTCCCTAGTCTCGCTGATGAGTTGATGGACGATCTTGGTGAATTGGAAGCTATTGTCTCTGTAGAAAGAAAAAGCTAACAATAACAGTAATCTAAAATCGTAAAACTTAGCCGCGAGTCTTGTCGTACCGCGAAGTCTGGCTATGTGAATAATGGGAGGTCTCTTGTCCACAAAGCGCAATCAAGCGCAAAGGAGACGTGACCATGTCCGATACCCTAAAACCCCGCCGCATTATGCGCCTGCCCGAAGTCAAAGCTGCCACTGGCTTTGGTAGGGCACATATCTACAACCTCATGAAAGAAGGTCGCTTCCCGAAAGCACGCAAAATCGGCCCTCGTGCTGTTGGTTGGGATAGTCAGCTGGTCGAAAGCTGGGTAGCTGCGCGTCTGGATGGGGAGGTTTGAAATGAAAATGGCGACCCATTCCGAAGAACAAAGCCGCCCGCGCAAGGCTGATGATAACACCAAACCACCGACAAAGACTGCCCGGATACTGACGGTTTTTCTGGCTGGATCCAGCCTCAATCGCTTTGAAGCAGAGCGTATCGGTGATCACTGTTTGCACAGTACCGTCTCGGCATTGGCAAATATTCATGGCTTGGTTTTTGAGCGAAAGCAGGAGCGAGTACCTAACCATTGGGGAAGGCCTTGCAACGTTACGCGCTACCAACTGCCAGAGAGTCAGCGCGAGTTGGGGCACAAAGTACTGCTTAAGCTGGCACGCACCCAAACAGGCAGCGAGGAGTGAATTTTATGTCGAGTAATCGCAAATTCATTCCAGCATGGCTGATGAATGCTGCCGCCTGGCTCCTTCGTCGGCCGGGAGTTGCCGATCTGCTGGTGTTGGTAGCCGTAATCATTCTGCTGGCTCTGGGGGCCGGGTATGAGTGAGGCAGTCTTCATGTTCCGCGATGCTTTGCAGGAAAAGTTTGGCTTGGTGGACTGGATTCCAGTTCCGGATGGCAAGATTCAACGATTCGAGGTGCCCGGCGATAAGCCGGGCAGCAAGAACGGCTGGTATGTGCTGTTTCTGGATGGAGTTCCGGCCGGAACGTTCGGAACCTGGAAAGAAAATGCCAGCTACAACTGGTGCGCCCGGAAGCCAGTAGATCCTTTTGAGGCACAGATGGTTGCCAACCGCATTGAACAAGCCAGACGAATCAGAGAATCGGAAAGGGCGGGGGCACAGCGTGACGCAGCTGTTCGTGCCAATCGCATCTGGCACCAGTCAAAACCTGCTAGCGGCAACCATCCATACTTGATCCGCAAGGATGTCGAGCCACATCTGCTGCGCCAGGCTGGGCCGGCCCTTCTCGTGCCTTTATATGCGGAGTCCGACCTGGTGAGTCTCCAGTTCATCTATCCGGATGGCGCAAAGCGTTTCTTGTCTGACGGAAGAGTAAAGGGGTGTTACTCCCCCATTGGTACCCCGGAGCCCGGTCAGCCGCTTTATATCGTCGAGGGGTGGGCTACGGGAGCGACAATCCGCATGTATGAAGGGCTCCCTGTTGCTTGCGCTATGAATGCGGGGAATCTTCTTGCGGTTGGCCGCCAGTTACAAGCTCGCTATCTGAACAGTCCCTTGATTATTGCTGGCGATGATGACCGAAAGTCAGAATCAGAGGGCGAGGGGAATGCCGGTGTTAAGTTTGCCACTGAGGCCGCCCATACACTGGGTTGCGGGATGGTTTTGCCGGAATTTCCACCTGAAGCACCGCTAGCACTGTCAGACTTTAACGACCTGGCGAACTGGAGGGCGAGCCAATGACCTCAGCAAATATTGCGCCTCTGGTGCCAGAGGCAATATATCCTGATTCAATACCACCGTTTCGATTTGTGGTTGCCGCCAATATGGCGGTCAACCCAGTCTGCTGGCTGGTGGATGGCTATATAGAGGAAGACGCCCTGGCGGTTATGTATGGGCCGCCAGGCAAAGGTAAATCCTTTCTTGCGCTGGATATGTCTTGCTGTATAGCCACTGACACACCCTTCCATGGGCATTCTGTGAAGAACGGCGCCGTGTTTTATATAGCGGGTGAGGGTCACAATGGCCTGGCCCGCCGGCTGCGGGCCTGGGCGGAACACAACGCCAATGAAATGCCCGAGCTGTTATTTGTTTCGGAAGCGCCTGCTGAGCTTTCGAGCGCTTCCAGCGCGGCCAGTGTTGCCCAGGCTGTAGAACAGCTGGCGGACATCACCGGTGAGGCGCCAGCATTGATTGTTGTGGATACTCTGGCCCGCAACTTTGGCGGTGACGAAAACAGCGCTACGGATATGGGGCAATTCGTTCGTAACGCTGACGCACTGCGCCGCCGATGGAAGGCAACTGTACTTATCGTCCATCACAGCGGAAAAGATGGAGACAGGGGCGCACGCGGATCTTCAGCATTGAAAGGTGCGGCTGATGCTGAGTATGAGGTTAGTCGCAGCGAGGAAGACGAGCTTATTCGCCTCACTCCGAGAAAAATGAAGGATGCCGAAGAACCCCAGCCGCTCGCATTCGAACTGGTGACGGTGCCAATACATGATGACACTGGAGAACCAATCGCAGGTGCTGCGCTGAGAGCTTCTGAATACACCGCACCTACGCCTGTGACTGCGAAGTTGGGCAAACAGCAAAAAGCGGCTCTTGGGATATTGGAGCAACTCCACTGCCAAATTGCGGAAGAACTTGCCAGCCAGGGGAGAGAGGATCACGCCGTCAACGTGACGGTGGATCTATGGAAGAAGCGTTGCGAGAAGGAGGGCATTCCTCGCCAGCGGTTTCATGATGCCAAGAATACTTTGGCCGAGCGTGAGCAGGTGCGGCTTGATGGGCCTCACGTTTATTTTGTCCGTCCGGTTCGGAGTTCCTTAGAGACACCGGACAGGACGGACAGCCCCAACAAAACCAAAATCGGACAAACCGGACGGGAACCGGACAGAAACCGGACGCAGAACGGACTAAAAAAGACTCGACGGATCAGCGGAGAATGTGACCATGAGTGATATGAAGTCAGACACGCAGCATGCGGCTCCGCAACGTCAAGAAAGCGCCCAACAGGCGTTGTCCCGGACGATCACTACCCCAGAGTGCCTGAGTGCTTCTGTGCTGACGATTTGCCAGAATGTGGATCAATCTCAGATCGCCGAGTTGGTGAGTGAACTCAAAAGGCAGTCAGCCGCGATTAACTCCGATGATCTATCGCGAGCAGAGGGCATGCTTACGGCGCAGGCTCACACACTCGATGGCCTGTTTGCAAAGTTGACGAGTGATGCCCTCACAAGCGGGGATCTCGACAGGCTTGAACGGTATATGAAACTGGCCCTCAAAGCCCAAAGCCAAGCCCGAACCACCCTGCAAACTCTAGTTGAACTCAAGGCGCCCAAGAGGGTGGCATTTTTTCAGCAGGCCAACATCGGCAACCAGGTACAGGTTAACAATGAAGGACAACGCGCGCGCACGCGAAAAAAGCGAAAAGCGCCAAACAAACTATTGGAGGCAGACCATGGCGAACGGCTGGACACCCGAGCGGCGGGCAAGACAGGCGGAGTTGATCCGGCAATGGCAACCGTGGAAAAGCAGCACCGGCCCCACAAGCGCTGAGGGAAAGTCGCAGGTTGCGCGGAATGCCTGGAAGGGAGGAGTTAGGCCACAATTACGGGAGTTGGCAAGTATGCTCAGGGAGGTAGAGCGGCAGCAGCGGGACCTCTTGTAGGCCCCGCCCCCTTTTACGCTGGCCAAGGCGCTACTCGTAGTAACGATCCAGGTATCTGGATATCCGGGCATTGCTCCAATCGTTGGCCGCTGTCAGCAATTCATCTTGCAAGTAAACCACCACATCATCCTCGAATACTGGGTAGCTCTCGCGCTCTTCTTCCAGTTCGGTGTCCCAATCATCACCCCTCTGGGTGCGCAGCCATAGCGCATCTAGTTCATAGGGCTGAAGTTGGTTTACCCGTTGCTCGATATACGCTTCCATTGCAGCCACGTAGGCATGCCAAGAGAAAGAATGCTCCCGTTGCTGTTGGACACAAATTTCATCCCAGGTGTTATCTAAACCGGAATCTTCTCCTGCCAGAAGGGTATCCTTCATAGCCTGAAGGTCACGAATACAACTGGAAATCAGCCGTTTTCGCAGTGCCTCTGCTAGGTCGCGGGCGATTCGATACTCTGAAAGTTTCCGTGTCATAGATCATCCTTCTGACTGGGGCTTTGTTCGGGATTTGCGTATGCCAACTACCTAATTCAGTGACCGTAGGGCGCGCTATCAGAAGTGGGGCGATACCCCAATAAGCTTATTGTCGCGCCCACCTGATCCATGAAGTTCGAGCGATACCTTTTGCTCAGAAGGTCGGTCGCGGCGCCCAGCACTGACGTCCAGTAGTCTACCTGAGCCTGCGGCGCTTCATCTTGCTCGACGAGCTCATTAGAAGCTTTCTGAAGCTGAAACAAACCGTCATTTCCCTCGAGTAGGAGAGTTAAAACCACTCTGAAATATGCTTCCTCGCGAACAAGCTCTCGGAACATCTTTTTGGTATGCGGTTGGATTGTGTCCCAAGCTTTATCTACCGTTACATCCTGGCGCAGAAGCGACTCAAAAAAGCTGGTGTCCCTTTGCTTTTGTGCCAGCAGCCAAAGAATGGCTCTGGAGAGTAGCGGTGGCACATCGGGGTTTGATGAGTAAACGGCTCCTGCCTCCAGTAAAAGCCGCTCAATTTCACGCAATGAAAGCGTATAGGATTCAGCCAGCCGAGCAATGAAATCGGCAGAAAAAGCGTTCCGATCAGCGTTTGCTAAGCCTCGCCCTTCGAAAATGTCTGCCATGCTGAGTCGTTTGATCGTATTCAAGCAAAATGCCGTAAGGTCTGGCTCGGGCAGTTTGAGCTGTAAATGAAAGAACTTGTTCAGGTATCGGTGCCCATCGTAACCCTGGCCATAATGACCTTTTATTGCTTCTCCAAGCTGGTCAATATCCACTCCGATTACGAAGACGACGCCATCGACATTGAAGAAGTGCTTAATTGACTCAAGGAGCTCTACGGCATAGTTGGGGCGACAGCGATCCAGCTCATCCACGATGATCACCAGGGGGAAACCGTTGTTCTCTTCCTCAAGCTTCTTGGCGTATCCGCTAAGTGATTCCCGGAACCGGGTTGCGGAAAGCTTAGCGTTCTCGTGATCTGCCAGTTTCTTTTCGACTAGTTTTTCAGTGAGTTCATCAACCCCGTTGATATCGACCAAGCCACTGGTCAGAGCCTTCAAGGCAAGGGGGCCTAGGTGTCGCAGTAATTCGCCCCCTTTGGCCTTGATTAGTTCAATCGACCTGGAATCGCTATCGCCATCATCAGTTAGTTGCTCGCTCAGTTCCTGAATCAGCGCAACAAGAGCATCGTGTGTGTAATCAACTTCCCAGGCGCTGAACTTGACCACCTTCGCGCCATCCAACCGGAGCGACGCTGACCACATATCTAAAAAGCTGGTCTTTCCCGTACCCCATGGGGCGGTAAGGGAAATAACCGCTGGCCCCTCAGCTTGCTTAACGAGATTGGTAAGCCGTTCCCCCGTATCGCTCAGCTGAAAGGCGCTGGCCGCCCATGGGTCGCTGTCGATGATTTCCAGTTTTTGTGGCTCGAATCGCATTAGTCCGTATGCTCCGTAATAGTGCTCGCTCGCATAGCTGGCGCCAGGCTAAGCGCTGGCAGTTAGATAGCTTGCTCGTCAGGTTTAGCCCCGTTCTATCACTTCTCCGGATCGGCTGGTAGACTTTCGTGTTGATCACTTTCCTGGTTTCAATTAAATCAGCACCTTACGAGATTGTTGAAGGCGTATTGTCAATGAACGCAGTAGAAATCGAAGAAGCAATATCCGACCTTGCCCTGGAGGCGTTCGACAAAGAAGAATTCCCCTTTGCTTTCCTGCGCGCCTTTGGCAACAAAGAAACCACCATCAAGCGGCTGAGGGCTGGGGCCACCAACAAGTCAGACGTTGGCGGCGTGTTACAGACCAACAACATCCACATTGCCGTGGCCGATGTTGGAGAGGTTACTCATAAGCTGGATGAGCTAAGGGGGCGCCCGGCGACTGCCCGGGCTAAAGCGCGGTTTATCCTCTCTACAGACGGCGCTGATTTTGAGGCTGAGGATCTGGAGACGGGTGAAACGGTTGCCTGTGAGTACCAGCAGTTCCCTGACCACTTCGGTTTCTTCCTGCCGCTGGCGGGCATTTCTGCCGTTAAGCAGCTGCGTGACAGCTCTTTTGATATTCGGGCCACCAGCCGCCTGAACCGCCTGTATGTTGAGCTGCTGAAAGACAACCCTGACTGGGGAAGTAGTGAGCAGCGCCATGAAATGAACCACTTCATGGCCAGGCTGATCTTCTGCTTCTTTGCTGAAGATACCGATATTTTTGCCGGTGAAAGCCTGTTCACGGACACCGTGGAGCAGATGAGTGCCCGGGATTCCTCCAACACCCATGAAGTGATCAGCGAAGTCTTCCGAGCCATGAACACCCGGGCGGCTGATCGCCAGGCTGAGAATCTGCCAAGGTGGACGGAGCGCTTCCCCTATGTAAATGGCGGTTTGTTCTCCGGCGGCGTCCAAGTTCCAAAGTTCAGCAAGATCGCCCGCTCCTATCTCCTTCACATCGGTAATCTGGATTGGACTCAGATCAATCCGGATATCTTCGGTTCAATGATCCAGGCCGTTGCTGATGATGAGGAACGTGGTTCGCTGGGAATGCATTACACCAGCGTTCCAAACATCCTCAAGGTGCTAAATCCTTTGTTCTTGGATGACATCCGAGAGAAGTTCGAGGAGGCTGGTGACAGCCCTCGCAAGCTGCTGAATCTCCGTAATCGAATGGCTCGGATTCGTGTGTTTGATCCGGCATGTGGCTCCGGAAACTTCCTGGTAATCGCCTATAAGCAGATGCGAGAGATTGAAAGCGAGATCAATGAACGACGGGATGAGCCGGGGCGGAAAAGCGATATCCCACTGACGAACTTTCGTGGTATTGAGCTGCGGGACTTCTCGGCAGAGATTGCCCGGCTGGCGCTGATAATTGCGGAGTACCAGTGCGATGTACTTTACAGGGGGCAGAAAGAAGCGCTTCAGGAATTCCTTCCGCTTGACGCTGAGAACTGGATTACTTGCGGCAACGCGCTGAGATTAGACTGGCTGACGGTATGCTCCCCCACAGGTAGTAGCATCAAACTCAGTTCGGACGATCTTTTTGAGACGCCCCTGGATCAAGCAGTAATTGATTTCGAGAATGAGGGGGGCGAAACATACCTCTGTGGCAATCCCCCGTATCTGGGATCAACGTGGCAGAGCAAAGAACAGAAAGAAGATCTGAGAAGGCTTTTTGACGGTCGACTGAAAGGTTGGAAATCGCTCGACTATGTGGCCGGGTGGTTTGTTAAAGCAGCCGATTACGGGCGCCATACGCCCAGTGCGGCAGCATTTGTATCGACAAATTCAATTTGCCAAGGACAGCAGGTGCCGATCCTCTGGCCTCTGATTTTTGATACCGGGCATCGAATAACCTTCGCGCATACGAGCTTTAAGTGGGCCAATCTTGCAAGCCATAATGCTGGTGTAACGGTTGTCGTTGTGGGTATCTCCAATCTTTTGGGAGCCACGAAGCGTCGGCTGTTCACCCCGTCAGCAGAGGATGCTAGTGCTGCCGGCAACTCTGACGTTCGCCCTTCCTCTGATGGCACGGTTTGTCGAGTGGTATCGAATATAAATGCGTACTTGATTGCTGCTCCAGACATCATCGTCAACAAGGCTTCGAAGCCCCTGACAAGTGTCCCTGAGATGAGCTTTGGTAATAAACCTGTTGATGGAGGGAACCTTCTCTTAACAAGGAGCGAGGTTGATAGGCTGGGGTTAACTACAGAGCAGCGAAAGCGGTTTATTAAACAAATTTTTGGCTCGGCAGAGTTCATTCGTGGCCTTGAGAGATACTGTATTTGGATTGAAGGTCAAGATCTTGATGAGGCCATGGCAGTCGATTCAATTCGTTTGCGTATTGAGGAAGTAAAGTCTGTGCGTCTGGCGAGTCGCGACAAGAGCGCCAACGATTTGGCTAAACGAGCGCACCAGATGAGGGAAATGAATATCGGCTGCTCACACACCATTGCGGTCGCTGCGATTTCATCCGAAGGACGAGAATTTTTACCATGCGGTCTTCTGAGCAATCAGCAGGCTGTCACGAACAAACTCTACGCCTTATACGATGCTCCGCTTTGGAACCTCGCTATTCTGGCATCACGCATTCACTGGGTTTGGATTGCCGCCGTTTGCGTGAGGTTGGAAATGCGTTTTTCGTATTCAAATACATTGGGGTGGAACACATTTCCCTTGCCAACACTAACGGAGAAGAACAAAGCTGATCTTTCTAGGTGCGCTGAGGATATTTTGCTGGCCCGTGAGGCTCATTTCCCCGCCACGATTGCTGAGCTTTACGACCCGAAAAGCATGCCTGCTGATTTGCGGGAGGCTCATGAGCGTAACGATGAGGTACTTGAGCGCATCTACATAGGTCGCCGGTTCAAAAACGATACTGAACGGCTGGAAAAATTGTTCGATCTCTACACTAAAATGACATCAAAGCAGCGTGATCAAGCAAAAAGCGTGAAACCCGAACAAGGACGTAACCAGTGAGCGAACTGATCCTCTACACCTCCGAAGATGGCCAAACCCAGCTCCACCTGCGAGCAGAGAGTGGCAGCGTTTGGCTGAGCCAGATAGAAATTGCTGAACTGTTCCAGACCAGCAAGCAGAACGTCTCCCTTCACGCAAAGAATATCTTTTCTGACGGAGAGCTAAAGCAGGATTCAGTTGTCAAGGAATCCTTGACAACTGCCTCTGACGGAAAGGATTACCGCACCAAGCTATACAACTTGGATCTGATCCTTGCCATTGGCTACCGCGTCCGCTCTCCAAGAGGTGTTCAGTTCCGCCAGTGGGCCAGTGCGCATCTGAAGGAATTCCTGCTCAAAGGTTTTGTCATGGACGACGAGCGCCTGAAGAATCCTGGCGGCTGGGATTACTTCGATGAACTGCTCGAGCGTATCCGCGAGATTCGAGCATCGGAGAAGCGCTTCTACCAGAAGGTGCGTGATCTCTTTGCGCTCAGTTCGGATTACCGGGTCAGGGAGCGGGAAACCTCGATTTTCTTTGCCGAGGTTCAGAACAAGCTGATTTACGCCGTAACCGGTTACACAGCCGCTGAGCTGGTGTTGAAGCGTTCAGACCCGGATCAGCCGAACATGGCGCTGACCAGCTGGAAAGGCTCCCGGGTGCGCAAGAATGATGTGCTCACGGCCAAAAACTACCTGACCGCCGATGAAATGGACAGCCTCAATCGTCTGGTGGTGATCTTCCTCGAGCAAGCGGAGCTGCGGGTGAAGAATCAGAAAGAGCTCACGCTGGATTTCTGGCGAAATAATGTAGACCGAATGTTGGCGTTCAACGATCAGCCGATTCTGCAAGGGACGGGCTCTGTAAGTCACGACAGGATGGAAAAGATTGCTCACCAGCGTTATGACGAGTTCGACCAGAAGCGTAAGGCCAACGAAGCCAGGTTGGCTGATGAGGAAGACCTCAAGGAGCTTGAGCAGCTGGAGGAACAGGTAAAGCGCCAGGCCCGCACGCCAGATAAATAATCAGACCGGGATTAAAACAGGAAGTACCCAATGACCAAAACCGTTCCGTCCGTTTCAGTCTCTTATGCCAGCAACGGCAGCTCTACCAAGTCCAATGAGCTGGGTATGCGGCCAATGCAAGAGCGTGCCTTTGAGCGGCGCGGAGAGCAGTATCTGTTGATCAAATCGCCACCGGCTTCCGGCAAAAGCCGGGCGTTGATGTTCATCGCTTTAGATAAGCTACACAACCAAGGCTTGAAACAGGCGATTATTGTGGTGCCGGAGAAGTCCATAGGCTCCAGTTTCGCCGATGAGCCGCTGAGCGAATTTGGCTTCTGGGCAGATTGGCATGTAGAGCCGAAGTGGAACCTGTGTAATGCGCCCGGTTCTGACAACGGTGGCAAGGTGAAGTCGGTTGGTGCCTTCCTGGCCAGCGACGACAAGGTGTTGGTGTGTACTCACGCCACATTCCGCTTTGCCGTGGATCAGTTTGGTGTTGAGGCGTTCGATGACCGGCTGATTGCCGTGGATGAATTCCATCACGTTTCTGCTAACCCTGATAATCGGCTTGGCTCTCACCTCGGGCAGTTCATTTCTCGGGATAAGGTCCATATCGTGGCCATGACTGGCTCTTACTTCCGGGGTGATGCGGAGGCGGTGCTGGGCCCCACAGATGAGGCTCGCTTTGATACGGTCACCTATACCTATTACGAGCAGCTTAATGGCTATGAGTATTTGAAGCAGCTCGATATTGGTTACTTCTTCTATTCTGGCGCCTACTCAGACAGCATCTTGGAAGTGCTGAACCCGAATGAGAAAACCATCGTTCATATTCCTAATGTGAACTCTCGTGAGAGCACGAAAGACAAAGTCCGGGAAGTCGAGCATATCATTGAGGAGCTGGGGGAGTGGCAGGGCACAGACCCGGAGACCGGGTTCCAGTTGGTAAAAATCGCAAGCGGGAAGGTGCTGCGTATTGCAGACTTGGTGGATGATGATTCGTCCAAGAGAGACCGAGTATCCGCAGCATTGAAAGATCCCGCCCAGAAGAACAATCGTGACCATGTGGATATCATCATTGCCCTGGGCATGGCCAAAGAAGGCTTTGACTGGATCTGGTGTGAGCACGCGCTGACCGTTGGCTATCGTTCGAGCTTGACCGAAATTGTTCAGATCATTGGCCGTTCCACCCGAGACGCTCCAGGCAAAACCCGCGCGCGTTTCACAAATTTGATTGCAGAGCCGGACGCTTCGGAGCAGGCGGTGACGGAGGCGGTGAACGACACCCTGAAGGCCATTGCCGCCAGTTTGTTGATGGAGCAGGTCCTGGCCCCTCGCTTCGAGTTTAAGCCTAAAGCAACAGCCCTTGGCCCGGTAGAGGGTTATGACTACGGTGAGGGAGGGTATGATCCCAAAAAATGCAATGTCGGAATCAATGAAGAGTCCGGCCAGTTCCAGATTGAGATCAAAGGATTGGCCGAACCCAAAAGTGAAGAAGCCAGTCGAATCTGTACGGAAGATCTGAACGAAGTGATTGCCAGCTTTGTTCAGGACAAGACTACGATTGAGCGGGGTCTGTTCGATGAGGAGATGATTCCGGAAGAGCTGACCCAGGTTTCCATGGGCAAAATCATAAAAGATCGTTACCCGGAACTGGATGCTGAAGATCAGGAGGCAGTCCGACAGCACGCCATTGCAGCATTGAATATGACTCAGCAAGCGCAACAGGCATTGCTTGAAACCATTGGCGGCGGGGATGGTGAGACCACTGGCACCGGCAGTGAGCCCGATGCGAAGCCAAACACGGCGTTGATTGCCGGCGTGCGTAAATTCGCTATGGATGTCACCGAACTAGATATTGACCTGATCGACCGGATTAACCCGTTCAGCGAGGCCTATGCGATTCTGGCCAAAACCATGAGCGAGGACAGCCTGAAGCAAATTGCTGCGATTATCTCAGCCAAACGAACCTCGTTGTCGCCGGAAGACGCCAAAGAACTAGCTATCCGTGCGGTTAAGTTCAAGCGAGAGCGGGGCCGAGCGCCTTCAAATACCTCTCAGGATGCCTGGGAAAGGCGAATGGCAGAGGGTGCTGCTGCGTTTATGAGGTACAGAGAAGAGGGCCGTTACGATGGATCTTGATGATCTGAGCGCTGAGCTACAGGAATTTGCCCAGCCCAAGAAAGAAAAGAATCTGACAGCCCGGGAAGAGCGAATCATTGCAGGCTTTGTAGAGGTTCAGCGCTTTGTAGAGGAGCATGGCCGAGCACCGCAGCATGGGGAAGATCGCGATATCTTTGAGCGTTTGTACGCTGTGCGGCTGGATCGTATTCGTGCCCTGGAGGAATGCCGAGAGCTAGTGGCTGGGATTGACCATCAAGGTTTGTTAGAGGGCGGCGCCACTGTTCAAGAAGAATCTGCGGAGAACATGGATGATGACGAGCTGCTGGCGGAGCTTAGCCACATGGTGCCTGGCGGTGAGCTGACGGAATTGCGCCATGTTCGGTCTACAGCTGAAAAACGTGCGGTAGACGATATTGCCAACCGGACTCTTTGTGAGGACTTTGACCAGTTCAAGCCATTGTTCCGCCAGGTTGAGGCCGAGCTCAAGGCCGGTATTCGGGAAACCCGGCGCTTTGGCCAGGATGCCAGTATCGAGCAGGGCAATTTCTTTATCTTGAATGGCCAGATGGTTTATGTCGCGGAAGTGGGGGCAATGTTCAAGGCACCTAATGGAGACAACGATGCCAGGCTGCGGGTGATCTATTCCAATGAAACGGAGAGCGATATCTTGCTGCGTTCGCTTCAGCGTGCTCTTTATAAAGACGAAACGGGCCGGAGGATCACAGAGCACGACGCTGGGCCACTGTTTCGGGATACTTTGGAGGATGACGACGTTGAGGCGGGCACAATCTATGTGCTCCGGAGTAAGTCTCAGAATCCTTTTGTGGCTGAGCATCGGGAATTGATCCATAAGATTGGCGTGACCGGTGGCAAAGTAGAAGCTCGCATAGCCAATGCCGAGCATGACGCGACATACCTGCTGGCGGGCGTGGAATTGGTGGCCACATATAAGCTGGTGGGGGTCAACCGCACCAAACTCGAGGCGCTGATCCATCGAGTGTTTGCCCCTGCTCAGTTGGATCTCCAGATCAAAGACCGGTTCGGGCACCCCGTTAAGCCCAAGGAATGGTTTCTGGTGCCCCTTTCGATAATCGATGAGGCCGTTGAGCGGATTCGGGATAGATCGATTACCCGATTCATTTATGATCCAAAGAATGCGAGGCTGTCCGAATAGCTTGATATTCGCTTTTGATCGGTGGAGTCCAGATATTCCGTTCCGGGAACTGGGCTTTCAGAGGATTTTTGAAAGTTTGGGGGTCAAGGGGCGGAGTACAGAGTTAACGGGGCTTTTCCATTGCTGCCAGCCTATCCTTATGATCGAAGTCGTCTTCTCCGAGTAGCAGTTCCCTCATGTACACCTCCGGCAGCACCAAAAGATCTTCTTGCCGAATACAGAATATCAGGAGTTGGTGCTCTATTGACGTCGCCAGAACTCCCTTGGCGAACTCCAGCGCCCGTCTGTCGTGCTCCGTGAACTCGGCCAATTTTCCAACCTGTCTTTCCTTAAACACGCTTGCCGCCGTGACGGCCTTTGCCTTCATTTTTTCTAGATCCGCCACTGGCCGTATCCGTTGATCGTCAATGTCAGAAATAAAGCCTCGCTTCAGAGACCTTTCCATTCGGGCAGAGTATGACATTGCTGCCTCGTATAAAAGAAAGCGGTTGAATCAGGTCTCACAGGCTGGCGATCTGCGATCATTGAGGTAGCTCAGCAGGTAGGGCGATGAAAAACGAATTGTCTGATTTGGTGGGGCAAAAAGTGGGGCAAAAAGCTGAAGTGGCAAAAATTGCTAAACATAAAAAAATCCAGACACCGCTAAGCGACTGGATTTTAAAGGGAATTCTGGTCGGGACGGTAGGATTTGAACCTACGACCCCTTGCACCCCATAAAAGTTAATAGCCATCCAACAGGGTCTAATCCAATCTAGCCTAAAACCCTTTCTAACTGATTTAATTGATTTTTCCGTTTTGTGTTTTCCAACGGAATCCAATACCATCCAGTTTAAGCGATCGAGAAACGGTGACCAAACGGTGACGAGAATCCGGCCTTAACTGAGTGGGTGGTAATGGGAACGATTACAGACAAGCAAATGAACTCTAAGCCAGGCAAGTCGGTCTGGTTGACTGAGGATGCTCCGAGGGGGTGTGGGCGTTTTATGGCTCGTATTCTGAAAAGCGGAGACAGGCTGTTTTACTTCCGATATACAAATTCCCAGAGCGAACGGGTTTTCCTTCCCATAGGCAATTACGATCAGTCCGGTAAAGACGGCTTGACCCTGAGAGAAGCGCGAACGAAGGCCGGTGAGCTTTCCCGCTTATATCAGGCTGGCATTCGGGATTTGAGGGAGTATCAGGAAGCGGAGGAAGACGCACGTAAGGCCACCCATGAGGCAGAGATGGCCAGGCTGCGGGCTGAGCGAGAGGCTGCAGAAGCAGAAAAAGCACGCCAGGCCGCGCGTAAGACGGTGAAAGAGCTTTTTGAGCATTGGGCGGATATTGACCTTAAGAACCGAAAAGATGGCGGTGTAGAGGTTCGTAGACTCTTTGAAAAGGACGTGCTTCCTAAAATTGGTCAGCTTGCGGTTGAAGATGTCAAAAAGGGCCACGTCATAGAGGTCGTTGATGCACAGCTTAATCGGGGTGTGACCCGCATGGCCAAGCTGACGCTGAGCCTAATTCGGCAGATGTTTCGTTTTGCAGTCGACCGGGATTTGATCGAGTACGACCCCACAGCCAGTATCCGGAAGTCAAAGATTGGTGGCAAAGACGTTGAGCGCGACAGAGTATTGAGTGACGACGAAATTAAAGCACTTGCCAATCAGATTTCCGATGCTCAGATGTTGCCTTCCACATCCATCGCTATCTGGATCATGCTGACAACCTGTTGCAGAATTGGGGAATTGATTAAGGCAGAGTGGGTCGATGTGGATTTGAAACGAGGTACTTGGAAGATACCCGCTGAAAACAGCAAGAATGGCAAACCTCACGAGATTGCCTTATCCAGCTTCGCAATAGCCTGGTTTAAAAACCTGAAAACTCTTACCGAGGATTCCCGGTGGTGTTACCCAAATTCATCTGACTCTGGTCCTGTGTGTCCAAAATCGATCACCAAGCAAATTCGTGATCGACAGTTGCCAGCGGGCAAGGAGCCGAATAAGGGACGGAGCTCAAAGGCCCAGGCACTGATCCTTCCAGGAGGGAAATGGACCCCACATGATCTCCGGCGAACTGGAGCGACGATAATGACAGCATTGGGTGTCATGCCTGAGGTTGCCGAGCGATGCTTGAATCATACGGAAGAGAACAAAGTTAAGCGGGTCTACCAACGTCATAGCTATGGTCCAGAAAAGAGGGGGGCATGGGATACTCTCGGCAATCATCTTTCAGAGGTTCATAAGGCTGGTTTGCGATTGGGCTCACCGGAGGTTGTAAGTGGTAAGTAAGGTTGACCAAGTTGAGATGACGTTTCTGACGGATCTCCCCAAAGGCACCGGGCTCGACGTCAAAGAGTTTCTGAGGGCGCAGATGCGGAATGGAAGAGATGTTTGGTGCCGTATTCCTGACCACCTCCAGGCTTTTGTTCGCAGGGTGTCATATGGGATAGGAGGTGAAGTGCAACGAACGGAGCATTTCCCCTTGTCGAGTGACCACCGGTATCTATCGGTTCCCGATCAGGTTATCAGAGAAATACTTGCTGTCGGTCGGAGCGAAGTAAGCAAAACGGAGTTGGTTGCCTCGATAGATGAGAGCCTCGAACTCATAAAATCGGACCTGGGACGTGCGGCGCTCGAAAGGTGGAGAAAAGACCTATCGGAGAAGCAAACCTTTATTAAAAGTCTCCAAAGTTCGTCAACACGAAGGATGTCGGACCAAGAGGTGTTTGTCGTTGGAATATCTACCAAAAACGACGAAGATGGCATCGTTTCAGGCAAGGTGAAGGAACGGAGCTTCTCAATCAAACTGTCAGACTTATTCGTCTTGGGGACTCACTACCAGAAATCCTTGTCGGAAGCTCAAGCTAATGATGCCGTGCCTTTTATGGACGAATGGATGCCTGAAGATCTGCGCCTGCTCAATCGCTACGCTGCTGATTACAACAAAAAGTATCCTGAGCCTGGCCAAGCGAGTATGGATAACGATGCGCTTAAAAAACTACGTAAAGATTTGACGAGTGATTTAAAGGCGAGGGATTCAAATGGACCGAAGATAACGGCTGCAATCAAGATTATACTTGGCAAGAGAGAGTATAATCCGAAAGCACCTATTAAAGCGATTCCCGGGGAAGCGAAGGTTTCTTTGTTGGACATTGCAAATGCGCTGGCGCGGTCCTATTGGAAAGGTACGGTGGATGAAACGCAGCGAACTTATAAAGCTGATGTTGATCGATTCAATCAGAATATTGAGCAACTCCTCGGAAGTCATGGAGTAATTAAGCCTGCGGCCTTAAGTAGAGAACTCAGTCGGTTTATCAGATTTACTCGTTAGTGGCACATTGATTTTGACGGGCTCATATCTCACGGTAACAATCCTCATCGGGTTTATCCCGTTGCTGCTTTTTGATTACATCCCTGTAATATTTTATTTTTGATGGTAAATTAGTGGTTAGAACTACCAATTATGGGTATGTAGGAAACGTATCAATGTGCCAGGTTTTGGTTATATCCCGATAAGTCTTAATATATCCATGGCATTCAAGATAATCCAGTGCTTCTCTGAATCTACCTTGCTGTCTAAGTGGGCCGGAGCAGTACTGTCGGGCGTATCGTTTTTGTATATACCGGAGACCTTTCTGTCGGATATGTACAGTTAACCAATCGTTTAGCATCATGGCATCAAGGAAAAATTGAGGTTGAGTGTTGAAAATGCTGAGATATTCTTTTGAAAAAAATATGCATATTTGTATGCTGATATTTAACGTTTCCCAGCTTATATCTCCCTCATACCCATTTACGACGTGAATTATTGCTGATAATCGGGCAATATTTTCCATTAATTTCGATGCGTGGTCGCTTGCATTCTCATATAACCCGCCGGGCCTCGTATTTTCCTCGATTTCGTTAAAAGTTTCGACATAAAGCTGATGCGCCTGCTCATCAAAACTGAGTACAGTTCGGCTCTTTTTTGGATTTTGTCCTCGTTTCAAGTTCTTTTTTAATAATTTTTGGAGTCGGTCGAAATAGTGAGATGGATCGAAAAATTCTTGCTTATTTTCTGAAGCCAAACGATAGCCAATAGTTGATGATTGTGCGCTACAAGTAATTGCTCTCGCCCAGAGTCCGGCAGACTTTGCCATGTCTGATTTACGTTCCCGATACTCTGAAAATGGTCCTGGCTGAATGGACAGCAAGAAAGCTATGCGTGGATCTGGAAGATTGAAAGACTCGGAAGTCTTTCTTCCGATGGTTATCTCCATCATGCTCCATGCGGAATTTAACATGGACATCCCCGGGGTCACTAAACGGTTAAGAGTGCCGGTACCTTCATCGGCAAGTACACAGACGTTTTTGCAATTTTCATGCATCCCCTCAATTAGGGCTTGATAAGTGACGTCATCTTGGATGAATTGTGTTTTCCTCGGCTTTTTCGGTTTAGCCGTCAGGTGCGCGGTTAGGAGCTTTTGTGCTTTTGCTTCGTTTATTTTGGCCATAAGCCATTAACCCTCCATGCTTGAATTTAGGTCTTGACTGATAGCACTGGTCAGCGCTTTTTCTAACACTTTGCACCGCAGATCCCAGATGTGAATTTCTTGCTTCCATTTGTTGAGCAGGGCGTTATATTCTTCCTCTGCGAGAGTCTCAGCCTCCCGAATTGGACGAAAAAAATACTTGATTAGGCTGGATTTTCGCTCCCCAGAGTTCGCGATCATCAAAGTAAACAGAGATAGGGACGTTTTTCCTCCTACAGGCTTTTCTACATCACACAGCGCCTGGGTTACCGTGGAAGCTGCAGTTACAGCTACAAGGAGTGTATGTGGATAGGGCGCTTGAATAGACTCGCCAGCATTCCCCACTGCCTGCCCCAGTAAACCAAGACATGAAAGGTCTGGTAGTCCTTGGTACCGATCGAATAAATTTAGCTGTGGGCTCGATACCGGTCCCCAGCGACTATTTGTTGTTTGCTGGCCTGAATACATGTTCTGACTCCTCTCTTTAATGTCATGATCAACCACGTGTAATCTCAATCTGATTCAGCATCCAGGCGTCGACCTCACATTCGATCCATGCTACCGCTCCGCCACCAAGCCTGATTTGATTAGGAAAGGTCGGGTCGAAGTATTTCGAATCCGACTTAATTTTGTTGTATATCGTTGAGCGCGACAGGCCGGTCTTATCTATAACGGTCCTCAGCCGTATAAAGCGGATGTTTTTCTTTGGTTGGCCTGACATTTATTGTCTCCTCATCAGTATGTTGATCAGGCTAATCGGAAGGACGAGGCGTGGGAATTTTGTACCGGGAATAATCCAGAATATTCTGAATCGCTTTTTTTTTGCGAAGGATAGTGGCGAAGATGTTGCTACGTTTGCTACGCGTAGCAAACGTAGCTGGTTATTCGGTCATTCCAGAATTTTTCAAACCTATATCACCTCTGTGAACCAGGGCACTGACTGTGCCTTGCCTCCCAATTCACAGAGGTAACTCCAATGTCTGAACAATGCCCCAACTGCCTATCCGTCCGGATCGGCAAGAATAACTACGGCAAGAAAACCGCTGGCGTGGTCGGTGCGTCCGCAGGTACCTATGGAGGATTTGCAGCTGCCACGGCTGGTGCTAAGGCTGGTGCCGCCCTCGGAATTGTCGGCGGTCCGGTAGGCGCGACTGTCGGTGGTATTGGCGGTGCCGTCATCGGTGCGCTACTGGGTGGCGCAACCGGCGCTTCCGCTGGCGTGATTCTTGGCGATGTCCTGGATGATCGTGTCCTCGACAACTACCGCTGCCTCGACTGCGGCTATTCCTTCGGCGATGACCCTAACTCCAATGGGGAATAGCGCTAACGCCCGAGGGCGACCCCGAACTCCCACGGGATGAATTACCGACGCCCGAGGGCGAACCCGAAATCCCACTGGATAGATTACTGACGCCCAAGGGTGTGCCCGGTATCCCTCGGGTGAAGAGACTCACGCCCTCGGCAAAGACGTTAATTTTATTAGGAAAATTTCAAAGGAGAACAACCATGGCTCATCTCATCGAGCAAATGGCCTACGTTGGCCAAACCCCGTGGCATGGCCTGGGGAATGAACTGACTTCAAACCAACCCCTGGAAGTCTGGGCAAGGCAAGCCGGTCTGGACTGGCAGATTCAGGAAAGCCCGGTGCGCTATGTCACCAATTCTGGTGGCACCCTGGGCGAAATTCTGTCTTACCCTGATTCAAAGGTGCTTTACCGTTCGGATACACGGGCACCGCTATCGGTGGTCGGTAACCGCTTCAAAGTGGTTCAGCCGGAAGAGATCCTGGAGTTCTATCGGGATCTGACCGAAGTCTCCGGTTTTGAGCTGGAAACCGCCGGTGTTCTGAAGGGCGGCCGAAAAATGTGGGCACTCGCCCGCACTGGTCAAACCGGCATGCTCAAGGGAAATGACCAGACCAATGCCTACGTGCTGCTGGCCACGGCCTGTGACGGCACCATGGCAACCACTGCGCAGTTCACCAGTATTCGTGTGGTCTGCAACAACACCCTGGCTGTCGCCTTGAAGGGCTCCACCGCCAATGCCGTCAAGGTAAAGCACAACACGGCCTTCGATGCTGACCTGGTGAAGAAGCAACTAGGTATCTCAGTCTCCGCCTGGGATGACTTCATGTACCGCTTGAAGACCCTGAGCGAGCGGAAGGTGAAGACCACTGAGGCCAGAAACTACTTCCTCAAGGTGTTCACGGATGATTCCGGTGCTGGTGTGGGCAAAACCAACGAACGTTCCATGGCGAAGGCCCTGGGTCTTTATAAAGGCGAGGGCATGGGTGCCAATCTGGCGTCCTCCGAAGGCACGGCCTACGGGCTACTGAATGCAGTAACTGAGTTCATCGACCATCAGCGCCGTGCCAAAACCGTTGACCACCGGCTGGATTCCGCCTGGTTCGGAACCGGTGCGGCCGTCAAGAACCGTGCATTAGAGCAGGCCATGTCACTTGTGGCCTGAGCCAACCCTACAAATCTCAAAACCGCCATAAAGCCCACCGGAGCCTGATGCTCTGGTGGGCTTTTTTTATGTCTGGAGGAAAACACCATGGGCATGAGTGCAAACACAATTCAAAAGCAACGACCGGCATTGCGCCTGGTCTCCACCAAGGGCCTTAGCAGGGATGAGTGGCTGAAAGTCCGCAAGCAGGGCATAGGTAGTAGCGATGCGGCTGCATCTGTCGGCATGAATCCTTACCAGTCCCAACTGGAACTTTGGATGGTCAAGACTGGCAGGGATGCTGGCTTGCCCAAGCCGGATTCGGATGATCCCACGTCACCGGTCTACTGGGGCCATATCCTGGAACCGATAGTAGCCGAGCAGTACAGCCAGCAAACGGACAGAAAGGTGCGACGGGTGAATGCGGTGCTGCAACATCCTGATCCGGAGAAGCACTGGATGCTGGCCAACCTGGATTACTCCGTGGTGGCCGATGACGACGTGCAGATCCTGGAGTGCAAGACGGCAGGGGAGTTCGGGGCACGGCTCTGGAAAGAGGGCGTACCCGATTACATCCAGTGCCAGGTTCAGCACCAGCTGGCTGTCACCGGCAAACAGTCGGCAGATGTCTGCGTTTTGCTGTGTGGTCAGGAGCTGAAGATCTACCGCGTTGAACGGAACGAGGAGCTCATCGAGGCACTGTATGTGCTGGAGCGCCAGTTCTGGGATTTTGTCGAGACGGATACGCCGCCCCCTGTTGACGGTTCGGATTCTGCCGAGCGCGCCTTGCGCCACCTGTATCCGGTGGATAGAGGCGAGACACTGGACTTCAGCCAAAGCAAGGAACTGTCCGATGCGTTCGACGAGCTGCTGGCCATCCGCTCGGAAATGGAAAGCCTCAAATCCACTGAATCCCACCTGAAACAGCGAATCGAAAGCCAGATGGGCGAAGCGTCAAAGGCGACCTTCCCCAGTGGCAGCGTGAGCTGGAAGCGGAGCAAGGATTCCGTCGGGCTCAATGTGAAGCAACTGTTGAAGGATCAGCCGGGGCTTCTGGAGCAGTACCCAATCACCAAACCGGGCAGTCGGCGGTTTCTCATTCAAGCATAAAACCCCCATTGGCCACGCGGGCGTGACGAGCGCCCCGTGGTCCTTTTTCCCAGGAGAGACATCATGATTAAAGGTTTAGCCATAACGCCTCCCGTGTTGGGGCGTATCAGCATTGGTCGGGTCGTTGAAAAGAACGGCATCCGGCTGCCGCAGAAGGATGATCAATTCACCATCACCTCCCAGATCCAGGACAAGGACGCCGGGTGGGTTTTGCACCCCATGGACGAAGAGCTCAGAAAGGATGCGCCGAACGGCAAACTGCGAACCATCCCGGTACGCATGCTGTTCAACGACGCAGATCTTAACCTGCGAGCTGAGTACACCATGTTCGACCGCAAAAGTGGGCGACCCATGTGTGTAGGTAATGGCGACATATGCAAGCGCCTGACACAATCAGGAGTGCAGTCCTTACCATGCCCCGGGCCGACGCTCTGTGAGTTCGGCAAAGGTGGTCTGTGCAAGCCCTATGGCCGCCTGAACGTGAAGGTCGGTGACGACAATGATCTCGGCACCTTCATCTTCAGGACGACCGGTTACAACAGTATCCGGACGCTTGCGGCCAGGCTGAGCTACTACCAGGCAGTCTCTGGTGGTCTGCTAGCGTACATGCCGTTGGAATTGAAGCTGAGAGGGAAAAGCACGACGCAGAGCCATCGAACTCCAATCTATTATGTGGATCTGGTGATCAAGGAGGGACTGTCACTGCAGGAAGCCGTAGTTGAAGCGAGGGAAAAGGCAAACCAAGTAAAGAAGGAGGGCGTTGACCAGGCGGCGCTGGATGCGGCGGCTGCCAGGGGATTTGGCAATGCGCTGTTCGAGTACGACGAGGATGAAATAGCGCAGGTCATCGAAGAGTTTTATCCGCCACCAGCAGACGAGGGATCGACGGGGAATGCTGCCGTCGTGTCGAAGTTGCGGGAAGATCTGGGCTCTGCTCGTTCGGCTTCTGGGTAGAGCTTGAGCGAGCGGCCGGGTTCGGCCGCTCGTCTCGATCTGCAGGACGCTTTAATTTTTTGTTGGAATTGCACCGTGTATCAATACTAGAAGTCCTGGACAGCGAAGCACATGCTGCTGACTGTTGATTCATTGGTAAAACTGATCAGCTCACCATATTTTGGCCAGTGTCAGAATGAATTTGTCCGCTATGACCACAAAGCGGACCTTTTTGCCGTGCTTTGATATCGGCATTTGTCTCTCGTTCAAAGTCGATCAAATGGGCTGATGCTTCCCGCTCGTTTGTCTCCGATAATGTGCGTGTAGGTCTCAGTTGTGCGGATATCGCTGTGCCCCAGAATATCCTGAGCGGCACGGATGTCACTTCCCGTTTTAAGAAGCTCAGTTGCAAAGGCATGTCTGAAGGTATGTGCGGTCACACGCTTCTGGATCCCAGCTGGCAAGCATGGCCTCTCGAAGTCGCTTGGAAAAGGCAGGGTAAACGGATTTAATGGTTGATGGGGCACTTTAACACCACCAACCGGATACCACTCTCAGATGGTTGATAGATCGACCCCGTAGTTGAGTTCTTCTGCGAAGTCCGGTAATCCGTACCCGATGGTTTTCTTATAAAACGTAGAGACCTTCGCAGCCGGAGCCTTCTTCCTGTGCCTGTGCTTCGTGGTGCAAAGCATTCGTCCCCGCATCACTTCGAAGGAGTAACCGCGCCCTTCACGGTTCTTGTCCTTGGCCGGTCGGTTTATGGTCTCAGTTTAAGCGTTGGTGACGGGCATGTCCGTCTCGAAGTAGGTCATGATCTCTTCGTGCCAGTTGCCCACAGCCCTGACCAGATCGTTCCAGACTTCCTTCTGGCCTTTCGAAATGGTGGCCATCCACTCATCAAGGGCAGCTTCTTCCTGAGGCCGTGTGGTGGCGTCCCAGATGCCGTAGAAACGTTCCGTTTGCTTGTAGGCGGCTAGCAGTTGCGGAAATGCGCCTGTCCAAATCTCCATGATAAGCCATTCCCGATCTGACTTATCGTGAGCGCGTTTCAGCAAGATTTTCCGGTCACCTTTGAGGGTTCGGCTTTGGGATGGATTCAGCTCCTTTCTGAGGCCCTTGCGCACCTTCTCAAGGGCATCGTTGGCCATGCGCACTACATGGAATTTATCGACCACAATGCGAGCTTGTGGCAGCACTGTCTTGACCACAGTCCGGTAAGGGTTCCACATGTCCATGCTGACGATCTCGACCTTCTGGGGGTCTTTCAGCTTCATCAGGTAGTTGATCACTACGTCCTGACGGCGGGTGGCCAGCAGGTCGAGCAGGGTTTTCTCCTCGATGTTGGTCAGGATGCAGCGGTAGCGCTTGTTCAGGTACAGCTCGTCAATACCCAGAATGCGGGGCGTCTCGAAGCGATGCCAGCGGCCTAAGAATTCGGCACGAGCGCTGAAGATGTCGCGTACGGTCTTCTCGTCCAGGCCGGTCTGGGCCGCCACGAAGGTGTAGGGTTGGTTGAAGGACTCCTTCTCCACGTATTCATACAGACGCAACGTCATGCGAAAGCCGTCCACCATCTCAGGTAATAACGGCCTGAATGTAGACTTGCAGGCTCGGCAGGAGTACCGGCGGCGGACCACCCAAAGGGTGACCCGCTTGCCGTGGATCGGCAGATTTCGATAGGGAACATCACGCTTTCCGAACCGCACAAATTCATCGTGCACGCCGCATTCTTCGCAGGCAATAGGATCAGGCGCGTCCACCTGAAAGTGCATGTCGTCGTCGGTGGAATCGTATCCCAGCACCTCATATGACGGCAGATGCAGAATATTGTCAGGCATTCGAGCCATCAGCACCCATCCTTCAATGACCTTCAGATCGACAATGCAGGTGTCGCTCGCAGCAACTTAACCAACCTGATGTTCACGATACTTCGTCCCGCCCGGTCCATATCTCCTTTGCCAGCCGGTGCTTCTGGCCTGGCACAGGTGCAAAGCGTTCATCTCGTAGTGCCCGCACCATGCCCACCACCATGGCCAGCATCACAGCGGAAAACGGCAGCCCAGCGGTAATCACCGCATCCTGAAGCACCTGAACGCCGCCGGCGACTAGCAGCACTGCCGTCAGTGCGCCGACACCCAGCCCCCATAGCACCCTCTGAAGCCGGGGAGGCTCCGGGTCGCCGTGGGCCATGATGGTGGTAATCACCAGCGTGCCCGAGTCTGCTGAAGTGATGAAATAGACCGCGATTAACAGGGTCGCCACACCACCGGTGAGAGCAATTGCCTCGCTCGGCATGGGCAGTGTGCCGATGGTCTGATACAGGGCCACGGCCACGTCCTCGCGAACCGCCTCCAGAATCGTGCCGGTGCCGGTCAACTCCATATACAGGGCCGTTCCGCCGAGTAGCGCGATCCAGACGAATGTGATCAATGAAGGCACCAGAAGAACCCCGAAAACGAACTCGCGGATGGTGCGTCCTTTCGACACCCGGGCGATAAACATGCCTACGAAAGGCGCCCAAGAGATCCACCAGCCCCAGTAAAACACGGTCCAGTCAAACTGCCATTGGTAGTCGGTGCTCACGCCGGTCCAGAAGCTCATCGCCAGCAGCGAGTCCAGATAGTCGCCAGTAGCCTGAACGAGCATCGCACAGAGGACGACTGTGGGACCGGCCACCAGGAAGACAAGCAGTAATACCATCGACAGCCCGAGATTGAACTCACTCAATCTTCGCACGCCGCGGTTAACGCCGGTGACGACCGATCCCGTGGCGATGACGGTGACAACGGCGATGATTACCAATTGGGTCGTGGAAGTCACGCCGATGCCAAAGAGCCAGTCCAGTCCAGTGTTCATCTGACTTGCGCCCAGCCCTAAGGTGGTGGCGATACCAAAAACCGTGGCCACCACGGCAAAAATATCTACGGCATGACCAATCGGGCCGTTGATACGGTCGCCCATCAGTGGGTACAGCGCCGAGCGAATAGTCAGCGGCAGCCCTCGCCGGAAGCTGAAATAAGCCAGCGACAGCCCGACCACGGAGAAAATCGCCCAGCCGTTCAGTCCCCAGTGGAAAAACGACAGGCTCAGACTCTTGATGGCGGCCGAAGGCGTGCCGGCCTCCTCGCTAAATGGGTTGCCACCAAAATGCGTTATCGGCTCAGCAATGCTCCAGAACAGCAGCCCCACCCCCGTTCCGGCCGCGAACAGCATCGCGATCCATGGAAAGGTGGCAAACTCTGGGGGTTCGTCGTCCGGACCCAGGCGCACGTTCTTGTATCGGCCCATCCCCAACCACACCACGAAGACGAGAAAGAAGCCCACCAGGGCAACGTAATACGTCGCCAGTATTGGGGACAGCGCCTCGCGCAGCGACGTCAGCCAAGCCAAGCTTACCTCGGGCAAAGTAATGGCCAGGGCCATTGCCGCCAGAGTCAAGGCGGCCGAGCCCAGGGTGACAATCGGATTCATGCCGCGCAAGGGGCCGCGCTGTGCCTTTCCGGTGGTCATACTTTTTTCGTCGTTATCATTTTCAGTGTTCATTGTTTCAATCCAGAATGGTGGCGCTGCGCTGACTTTCCCTGGTAAGCAGGAGATACAGGCATGGCACGATGATGAGAGAGAGCGCCGTCGAAGCAACCAGACCGAAGATAATCGCGTAGCACAGTGGCGCATACATCGGGCTACCGATGGCGAGCGGTACGAGCCCGACAACGGTGGTTATCGAGGTGGTGAGGATCGGGCGCAATCGTGTTGCGGCGCCTTCAGCCGCAGCCTCGGCGATTTCAGCGCCGTTCCGCAACAGCCGGTTCATGGTGTCCACCATGACGATGCCATTATTGGCGACGATACCGATCAGCGACACCACCCCGATGACGGCGAAAAAGCTGAGTGACATGCCCGTCAGCCAGAAACCGAGAAATGTACCGATCAAGGCGAGCGGCATGGTTGTCATCAGTATCAGTGCCTGACTAAATGAGCCGAACACAATGACCAGAACGCCGAAGACCATGATCAGTGCTACTACCAGCATGGCCCCTGCAGATCCAAAGGTTTCGGCCATTTCTTCTGATTCGCCGCCAATCGACCAAGCATATCCCGAGGGCCAATTACGTTGCGCCTGATCAAGCTTCGGTGTCAGTTCAGCGATGATCTCGTTGACGTTGCGACCATCAATTTTCGAAAGGACGGTAATTGTTCGTTTACCATCCTTATGTATAACCGAAATAGGCGCTTCCGTGACGTGTGGATCGAGCAGCGACAGGAGGGGAACGGTCTCACCGCCCGGGGTGAAGGCGCGGATCATCGACATTTCTGCAAGCTGGGTTGGACCGCCGGCCCCACCATCTCGACTTTGCCAGCTGAGGCCCAGATGAATGTCGAGATCGTCTTCCGTGCCGGTTGTTGCGAAAGAGCCGATTTTGTCGTTAGCCATTGAAAAACGGACTTGGGTAGCGAGATCCTGTTGGCTCAGGCCATAGAAATCTGTTGCTTCACGGTTAGGTGTTAATGTTATTTCAGATTTGACGCTGCCCAGATTATCGCGAACATCGGTTGTGCCAGCGATGCGGTTAAGCATGCCCTGTATTTGGGATGAGAGACGCTGCAGTTCGTTCATATCATCACCGGAGACGGCAATGGAAATGGGATCTTCCGTGCTCGGCCCCCCAGTTTCAGCTTGCACGAGAAGAGAGGCACCTGGCACGTTCGCCTTCAGATAGCTCGAAAGTTCGGCGCGGATATCCTGTGCAAGTACATAACTGGGCTTCTCGCGTTCGCCAAGCTCAACCAAAGTGATCGAAAAGCCGATAAAATTTTCCGCATCGGAAGGGTTCAACGCGGATGATATCGAGCCGCCGACCATTGGACTCTTGCTGCCAACCAGCTTGATGACCGTGTCAAAGGAGGGCTTGTCGCGCAGCAATTCACCCACGGCGTCGGCCACTTCTTGAGAGGTGTCGAGGGTCGTTGAGGGGGGAAGCTCGATATTGATGCCAAGGTTAAGCCCGTCATTATCAGGGAAAAGAACAAGCGGCACACGGGTTGCCGCTAGCATCGAGAGTACAAACAGAACAAGCGCCCCCGCCACCATGGCACTCGCCCTTTTTTTGCTTACCAACGTTGTTTGCAGGCTCCATGTCTTAAGCCTGTTGGCGATGTTGTTCATGGCACGGTCAGTGCGCGTCTCCTGGGTGTCAGCTCCCTGACGCGCAACACCGCCGAGAACAAACCTTGAAAGCGGCACGCTGGCGAGCATGGCGACAATGAAGGCGGCCACAAGGGACACAATGGCTGTGACGGGTAGCACCTGAATGAATTTGCCGGCCGTGCCGGCAATCGCGATCAGTGGCGCAAGGGCAAGGATGGTGGTTAGCTGTCCGGCAAACGCCGGCATACCATATTTTCCAATCGTAGCGAGCGCGGCTTGCCCGAACGTTTTTTTGTTAGTGTAAATTTCCTCGTGCAAACCTTCCATCATCAGGATGAACACATCGACGAGCAGGCCAAGCGCGAGTACCATGCCGATAATCACCAGCTCGTTAAGGCTGTAATCAAGCAACCAGAGCGCAAGCATGGCGGCAAAAAATGAAAGTGGTATTGACAGGCTGGCGACCAGGCCCTCACGCCAGGTGAGGATCAAAAACAAAATGAAAAAAACCGCCACCATGGCCTGCAGGCCGCTCATAAAGACGTTCGACAGAGAATCCCAGATCTGTTCGGCTTCGTCCTGAGTGACTTTGTAGCTCACGCCTTGCGGCCAGAAATTGTCGCCGTGCCAGAGGCTGAGGTCTGCTTTGATCTGCTCGATCAGTTTTACCGTGTCGGCACCGGGTGCCTTTTTGATACTGACTTCAATGGTCTGGCTGAAAGGGCTGCCCGCTTCACTGAAAAAAGCGCGAGTCTCCTCTTTCTCAAGTTGGCGGCGTACTTGACCGATATCGCTCAATCGAAGCAATCGTTCGTTGATGGTGTTGCCAAGTCGCACCACGGGCATTTGTGCAAGGTCTTCAATACTCTGAAATTGCCCGGCGAGACGCACGACCGCGCCGATATCATCGCTCTCGATTTCCCCGAAGGGTTGATCAAGATTGGCGGCGGATATGGCCTGGCTGACCTGGTTCGGTGGAATGCCGAGCGCGAGCAGGCGTTCAGGGTCAAGCAGGATCTGGATGATTTCGTCCCGTGAGCCACCGAGGTTGACTTCGTTGACGCCACTAACGGTCTCAATTCGCTCCTGGAGGGTTTTAGCAAGCTTGTTGAGCTCAGCATCAGACGCTGCGCCATGCAAAGCGATAGTCATAATCGGTCGGTCGTCTACGGAAACCTGTTGGATGGAGGGTGATTCAGCATCGCCAGGAAGCTCGCCTTCAGCATCCGAGACGGCAGTGCGCAAGCGCTGCATCGCCTGATTCGAGTCTGAGTCTGCAGTGAACTCAACCGCGATAATAGAAAAAGAATCAAATGATGCACTCGAAAAGGTCTTCAAACCTTTTAGTGTCGCAATCTCATCCTCTAATTCCTTGGTGACCTGGCTTTCAATCGTCTGAGGGTCGGCACCGGGCCAGGCAGTGGTGATCATTGCCATCGGAATGTCGAGATCAGGAAGGGATTCCTTGACCAGATTCGTATAGGCGAAGTAGCCACCTGCAGTCAGCAAAACGGTAAAGAGAACCGCAAATGTTGTCTGCAGGAAAAAGAAACGGGCAAGAGGATGGGCGCGTGTGACCTCATCCGTCTCGCGTGGCGTGTTGCTGGTTGTGGATGATTCGTCGATATCGCTCATTGGCTGTTCACCCCCTTGTCGGTGCCACCAATGATCCGAACGGTGTCGCCATCCGATAGTCGAGCACGGCCTTCAGTGACGATGCGGTCGCCTTTGTTCAGGCCCTGCAACACCTGTTGGTGTTCGCGCCCCTGCAAGCCAAGGGTGACATTGACGCGTGAAACCTCATTTGCCTCAGGATCCGCCCTGAATACGAAGGGCTGGTCATTGTCAAAACGCGTCACGCCGAGCGGGATGAGAAGGGCATCTTCCGCATTGGGCCCCGCAATCCAGGCCGTCAGGAATTCGCCGTCCTGTAAACGGTCGGCGCCTTGGGTGGTGCGCAACTTCACTGAAAAACTGCGCGTTTGCGGATCAACCGATGGGCTGATCGCATAAACCTCGCCACGAATGTTGAAACGTTCAGGCACACGGGATGGAGCTTCTGTACTTTGCGAATTGAGTCTGCCTACACCGCCTTGCCCCACGCCAGGCTGAAACAGAACCGGGGAGCCGACCGTCACCTGTCTATGAGCGTAAGAGGGCAACTTAACCGTTACTTCAAAGGCCGACGGGTCGATGATGACCACTGGTACTGTATTGAGAGCACCCGCCTCACTGTTGGACTGAATTTGCTGTGGGGAAAAATAGAAGCCCTGCTCGACATTAAGACGTGCAAGCACGCCACCGATCGGCGACACAATGCGTGATTCATCCGCGATGACTCGGGCCCGGTTCGCTTGTGCCTTGGCGGCCTCAATTTGAGATGTCGCAGCTGCAAGCTGTCGCTCTGCGCGAACCTTGGAGGCGCGTGCCTGCTCAAGTTTCGCTCTGGCGTCCTCAAGTTCTTGCTGCGATGCGGATTTTTGCTCAATCAGCGTTTGAAATCGCCGAAATGTGTTTTGTGCGACATCCAGGTTGGCTGCGGCCTCTTCGACTGTAGCTTGCGCAATGGCTTTCTGGCCTTGTGCATCCACGATACTGGCGCGGGCATTTGCGACATCTGCCTGCGGACGATCCTGTTGCTGATACGCGATGACTTGTCCCTGGCTGATGGAATCACCCTCTTTCAGGTCAGGATCGACATAGGCAATTCGGCCTGCGCTTTCGAAACTGAGAAACTCCCGTTTTACAGCGCGGGCAGTGCCTTCAGCAAAGACCCATGTCTGAAGTGCACCACCAGAGTCTACTTCAGCAATACGAACACTGATCGCCGTAGCTTCTGGATCATCCGTCCCGGATGTAGTTGAGCTGTCGCAAGCCGACAGTATCAATAAAACGAAGGCGCCCATGATCAGCGAGCGGTAGATATTCATTCGGTTGTCTCCTGTGATGAACCAAAACCACCGCCGAGGGCGAGATGCAGATCCACGCGGTTGTCGAGGCGGGCCCGCCGTGCGGCAATCCACGCGCTTCTTGTGTCAAGGGCTCGCTGCTGCGACTCCAGAACTGTGATAAAGGGCGTCAAGCCCTGCGCATAGCGATTGAAAGCGATGCGCTGCGCATTTCCCGCGGCTTCGGCTGCCGCTCGAAGCGATGCCTCGCGATCTGCCAGGTAGCGATCGGCGGCCAGCGCATTTTCAACTTCACGCAGCGCCTGTAAAACGATTTCAGCGTAAGCTTCCGCCGCCTCTCGCTGTCGTCCCTCGGCAAGGTCCAGACTGGCGCTCAGACGGCCGCCCTGGAAAATTGGCTGAACGATCTGGCCGGCAATGGACCACACCGAAAAACCGCCATTGAGAAGATTGTCGAGCTCGCTGCTCTGCCTGCCCGAGGATCCGGTCAGGGTAATGGCGGGCAAAAAAGCCTTACGGGCTGCCTCCGTTCGCAGTCCCGTTGCACGAAGGTTGCGCTCAGCCGCGGATATATCGGGGCGGCGCAGCAAGAGCTCGGCGGGAAGTCCCGCCGGAGGAGCGGCCGGTATGGGTGGGAGCGCTTCCGGCGCGTGGATTTCGCCGGCCGGATAATCCCGCAGGATGGTTTCAAGCTGTCTTGATGAGCGTTGTTCGGAGTCCAGGCGCTGCTGCAGTCCACCCCGGGCGGTTTCCAGGTTGGTGATGGCAAGCTGCTTGTCGGCGGGGGAAATGGCTCCGACATCGGCCCGGTTTCCGACCTGGCGTGCGGTCTCGGCGAGGGCAGAAACCGTTTCTTCCGAGAATGCCACCTGCTCACGGGCCTCGATGACCGCGAAGTAGGCTTTGGCGGTTTGCCCCGCAATCGACTGACGGACCGATCGCAGTGTATCGGCCGAGGCGAGGTATTCCTCGCGCGCTGCTTCCGATTGCGCGCCCAAGCGGCCCCAGAGATCGATTTCCCAGGATATATTCAACGACGCGCCGTAGTTTTCGGTGATTGCGCTGTCGCCGCCAGGCAGGGGTTGTTTTTGCCGACTGGCGTCAAAGGCGCCGCTGAGCTGGGGCAGACGGTCCGCGCCGGCGATTTCCGCTTGCGCCCGGGCCTGCTGCTCACGTGCCTCGGCCTGACCGATACCCGTGTTGAGTCGTTGTGCTTCGTTGATCAGCGCATTCAGCCGCTCATCCTGGAAGCGAAGCCACCACTCAGGTTCGACCTCTGAAGCCGCTGACTCTGTCGTCCAGGTGGCAGGTAGGTCATCAAGATTACTCCCGGTTTCCGGCCCAGCCGTGGAAGCACATCCTGCAAGAATAGCTAGACTCAAAATGGCGGCTAAGCGCAGGGAGTGAAGAACATGTTGATGTGGAAGTTGGACCATGACCCTTTTATGCTCCATCTTCAGAGGATTGCGACTTCAATCGCTTCAACAACTCTTTGGAGCTATCGTGGTACAGCGTGTAGAACCGCTCCAGGTCAGCGAGTTTGGTGCGAGTATGATCTGCAGTAATCGCCGATTTGGTTTCGGCGACAACTGCCTTTGCCGCCTCAAAGCGTTTTACCTGTCCTTCAACCAGGGCAGCGTAGGGGTTAGGCCGGATCGAGAAAAAATCCTGCCGTTCGCCAGGTTTTGACCCTCGTTCAACGATGCCGAGCATTTCAAGAAGGCGTGTATTCGTACTGATGCTGCCCTTGCTGATATGCAGCAGTTCCATCAAATCTGATGAACTTACTCGGTCATCAGAGATAATGAGCGCAGCCCAAATTTGTCCTGCGATGCGAGGAAGTCCATCGGATTGAGCCTGCTGACCCAAGCGCTCAATAAAGTGCGATTCTGGTTCAGTGAGTATTTTCATAGTTAACGAATTCCCATTTTTGTCAGTCCGTCGAATGGATTCACCCCCGTCTGTTTGCTGTTTTAAAACCAGGTCGAGATAACGATCGACCCAAACTGATCGAAGCTTTCCTGTTGCTCAAACTCGTCACTGCGCCAAAGGTAGGTATAAGCCAGCTGCCAGCGATCCCAAGTCAACGCAGCACCCACCTGGGCATCGCCGACCCATTCACGACGATCTACGGAGTGGCTGTCCTCAAAGGTATTGCCGTCAAGTAGCAGGTTGTGCGCCATGTAGCGGCCTGCGACAGCGGCAAAGACGTACCAGCTGAAGCCCTGGTCGCGCTGAAAGGACGATTGCCCTCCATACGCAGGGGCCACGGCGGGAATGCCAAAGCTACGATCGAGCCCTTCTCCCAAGCGAAGCCCCAGGCCGCTGGACGCGTAGGTATACAAGTTGCCTAGAGCAAAACCCGCAGACGGTCCGTATTCGACTTCAAGACCGGCGAAACGCTGCTGAAATATCCAGCCGCGCTTGTACGCAAGATTGGCGATTAGCTCATTCTCAAGCTGATTATCCCAGCCCTTCGGATCGTCCAAGGCAATCCACTCATGATAACCCCTCTGCAAAGCCCCGGCTCCGGAAGCCGGCCCTACAATGCCGATATCGATGTGTAGGCTTTCTGCCAGTCGCCATCTGTCATGCTGGTGATTGTTTAGAAGCGAGACTCCGCCGAAGAGCAGGCCAGCATAGGGGCGATCGTCTTCGATGAGCGCTTCGACCTCGATATCTTCCGGCGTATACATCTGCTGTCCAAAGCGATAGGCCACGCCGACCAGGCTGTCGGCCGACCATCCCGGAAGCGCCTCGGCGAAACGGCGGGTCCAATGCCCTTCAACGGGTTCAAATGCCCAAATCGCCTCGATGCCATTGGTGTAGTGACGATCGCCGCCAGCAGAGAAGGCATCGTTTTCTACTTTGAGAGAGAGGAGACCATCGGCGAATGCAGAGGGGGCAAGGCCGGCGAACATTAGCCCGAAGCAAAACCGAGTCAATGCACACCCGCGCTGCATTCAAAGTTTCCAGTCATGACCATATTGGCCCAGCTAGGGAGCAAGCACCCGCTCCTTGCCCTCTCTAGACATTCCAGACAACAGCGTCTTGGCGTGGGAACTGCAACATGATTCATAAGTTACTTGCTCTAATAAAGCCAATTGTTTAGTTTGTTCAGTTTAAACTGAACAAACTAATCGCACAACAAACGATAACAATCTTTCACTCGTCAAATACGAACTGCGCTAATGACAGAGACTGGCGAGTGTAAAGAACTCCTGCGGCGATTCAGGGATTTGCAGAAACCATTAACCAATAAATCCGATGAGAAATTAACTAGTTATCTATCTCAGGATCTTGTTTAGCAATCATTAAATCAGGGTGCCCAGAAAAATTAGAAGGAACGTTCGATAACGAGTGCCTAAGGATCTGGGCTTCCAATTGGTTCGGCGAGCGAACGTTATTGAAGCAGGACCAGATGACAAGGGTTAGAGCAACCATTCAATAGGCAATATCGA
Source organism: Marinobacter sp. ATCH36 (assembly GCF_023555055.1). Lineage (GTDB taxonomy): Bacteria > Pseudomonadota > Gammaproteobacteria > Pseudomonadales > Oleiphilaceae > Marinobacter. The sequence continues at coordinate 199,150 of NZ_JAMJPL010000002.1, read as the reverse complement.
GAGTAGAAGAACCCCGGTCCGTTTCAGAAAACCGGTGGCAGGCTCTTTCTCGTGACGAACTTCCCTATCACCTACACGCTCAAGCCAATACAGGTCGCCATCGTCATCAATACGAACTTCGTAGGCATTGCGCGGTATGGCAGTCTCAAAAGCACGGTGAACGTTCTGTGCCAGTACGGGGCTTTCAATCACAAACCCGAGTTCTGTATTCAAGTTGAACGACCGGGGGTCGAAATTAAACGAACCAACAAACATCCGCTCACCGTCTACAGCGAACGTTTTTGCGTGCAAGCTGGAACCTGAGCTGCCAAATGGGCCAGCACTCAGGTTACGGTTAACTTCTGGAGAAAGGCGTCGCATCTCGAACAAACGGATACCTGCCTCAAGCAAGGTTTTGCGCCGCTTGGCGTAGCCTGCATGCACCGCGGCGACATCCGTTGCATCGAGTGAGTTGGTTAAAATACTTACCTCAATTCCCCGAGCCGCTAAAGCTGAAAAGACCTCAACACCGGCTTCGGTGGGCACAAAGTACGGAGATACCAAAGCAACTTGGCTCTCCGGCGCACCCAAAATCTCGCCAAGCTGATGCGTGAGGAGCCCTTTCTTTTCTGCCAATCCTAGACCCTTTGCCGGATCATCGCTGACCATTCGGGCGCGGGCCCACTCCATTTTTAATTCATTTTCCAGCAATTTTTCAATGAATTCTGATTCGGATATTGCGTTTACGTACGCTGAAGCGGCACTGTCGCGCTCTATCAGAGAAGCCCTTGTACTGAGTTGATCCAAAGCCATCTCTGAAACCGGTGACACAATATTATCAATGGGGTACGCAGAATCACTGGCCCAGTAGCGGTCAAAGTCTGCCGACACGTCGGCAACGACCGGCCCAACGGATAGCACATCCAGATCGGCGAACAGCACACCGCCCGTTGCGCCGAAATACTCGTCACCCACGTTACGCCCGCCAATAATCGATGCCTGATTATCGGCCGTGAACGATTTGTTGTGCATGCGCCGGTTAGCTCGGGAAAAATCCGTCAAATACCCCAACCATTTTGGTGAACGGACAACAAAGGGGTTGAACAGCCGAATCTCGATCAACGGATGTAACGCCAGTGCTGCGAGCTCTGTGTCGATCCCTGAGGTGCCGTTGTCATCCACCAGCAACCGAACCCGAACGCCGCGGTCGGCTGCCGTATGGAGTTCTTCCAAAAGAAGCGTTCCGGTGATATCCCCGTGCCAGATGTAGTACTGCACATCGAGCGTTCGGTCAGCCACTCTCGCCAGTAAAATCCTTGCGGCGAAGGCATCTCTGGGGTTTGTCAGTGCATAGATGCCGCTTTTTCCCGGATGATCCGAGAGCTTTGGCGCAATCGCTTTTCCCAGCCGGGTTAATTGTGATTCAGACAGGCTTAATGCATTGGATTCGGACTTATCAACAGGAGGTAGGGAGCAGCCCGCCAACCACAAACCCGCAAAGCAGACAGGCAACAGAGGTTTCCACACAGAGCGTTTCAAGAAAACGCAGAACCGATAAAAAAGAAGATGCCTCAAGATAACTACCCGGATTCCAAAATATTGATTTGATTTAGGTGTATCCAAGTCCACCACCTTCTCCTTAAGGCCCGCCAGCTTTTCCAGCTCGGCGTTAAGTCGGGCCCAGGTGATGCCCGAGTTTTCGGCAAAGTCCCGGATGATTTTGTGATAGTTCGGCTCATAGACCGAATGCTGGTACTCCAGCGGCCAGATTGTCGTCCGAGCAATGGCTTCCTCGTTCAGCACCATCGGTGGCCGGGGACATGGGGACCAACGGCCCGCTCATCCTTGAGAGACAGACGCTCCTTCGAAGTAGTGATCACGTCCACATATGGGCGCATTCCGGAGGAATCCTGACGCCTCCTAAGCTCCGCTTTTCGAGCCCTTTCGCCAGTCTCCGAAATCCTCAATCAGCTTGTAGAACAGCGGCACAAAGAACAGCGCAAGTGTGCTGGCGGCGATCATGCCACCAACGACGACGGTTCCGATTTCCTGTCGGCTGACGGCACCGGCACCGGTGCTGAACGCCAGTGGCAGAGAGCCAACGATGAAGGTCAGGGCGGTCATCATAATGGCACGGAAACGCTGTCTGGCTGCCGCACTGGCGGCTTCCGCTGCGGACATGCCAGCTTTACGATTCTGGGCGGCAAATTCCACAATCAGAATGGCGTTCTTCGCTGCCAGGCCAATCAGCACCAGCAAGCCAACCTGAAAGTAGATGTCGTTGGGGAAACCGCGCAGCATGGCGGCCAGAATGGCACCGAAAACCCCGAACGGAACGGCCGTGGCGACCGCTACCGGTAAACCCCATCGCTCATACTGTGCTGCCAGAATAAGCAGAACCAGCAACAGGCCCATGCCGAATGCCAGCATACCGGAGTCTGCGGAATCCTGAAGCTGGAATGCTTCGCCAGTCCAGCCCATCAGTGTGTTGCGGTCAAACACTTCGTCCCCAACCTCCTGCAAAGCCGCAAGCGCATCGCCAGAGGTAAATCCCGGCCCCGGGTCCGCCAACAGCTTGGCGGCCGGGTAAACGTTAAAGCGATTGAGAATGTCCGGGCCGCTGGTGCGCTCAAGATCTACCAGGGAACTTACGGGAATCATCTCACCATAGTTGGACCGTACAAACACCTTGCGCAGATCGTCCGGATGGCTGCGGAACTGACCTTCAGACTGCAGCGTTACCTGCCAGTTCCGGCCCTGCAGCGTGAAATCGTTCACATAGAGCCCGCCAAAGGTGCTCTGCATGGTGGTGAAAATCTGGTCAACGGGTACCCCCGAGGCCAAAGCCTTCTCCCGATCGACGTTGGCGCGGTACTTGGGAATGCCGGTATCGAGCGTCACCCTCACGTTCTGCAGCTCTGGCCGTTCGTTTGCTTTGCGAGTGAACTCGTCAGCAATGGCCTTGATGTCTTCGGGTGTCCTGCCGCCCCGGGCCTGAATATAGCCCTCGACACCACCGGTGGTTGACAGTCCCTGGATTGGCGGCGGCGTGAAAGCTATTACAAACCCCTCAGGTAGAGCACCACCGACGCCCATGATCTTCCCTGCCACACTGGCGGCATCCTCGCCATCACCGCTGCGTTTGTCCCAGTCTTCCAGGGTGACAAAAGCAACGCCACTGTTGGTCCGCAACGCACTGGATATAATATCAAAGCCAGAAAACGCCACCACATCGCTAACTTCGGGCATGTCCATCATGTGACCAACCAGATCGTCGCGGAAATCCGATGTGCGGCTCAGGGAAGACACCGGGGGCAGGGAATACGCGGCAAGAACGAAGCCCTGATCTTCCTGGGGCACAAGGCCGGTGGGCATTCGGTCAATCAAAAGAACAACGCCACCAATCATGGCCGCAAATAACAGGACGCCCACCACGGCATGGCGTAGCAGCCAGTCGACAACCGCACAGAACCCATTGGTTAGCCGATTAAAGCCGGCATCGAACCAGCGGAATGGTGCCCATTGTTTATCAGACTGGCCACCGAGCAGCAGGGCGCACATGGCCGGTGTCAGGGTGAGCGCCACAACGCCGGAAATCACTACCGACACGGCGATGGTGATGGCGAACTGGCGGTACAGCTCACCACTCAGCCCGCCCAGGAAGGCAACCGGTGCAAAGACTGCCACCAGCACCAGCGTGGATGAAATCACCGCCCCGGAAACCTGCTGAATGGTTGCCACAGCGGCATCGTAGGCAGACAGCCCTTCTTCTTTCATCAGCCGTTCGGCGTTCTCCATAATGATGATGGCGTTATCCACCACCACGCCGATAGCCAGTATCAACCCGAACAATGTCAGCAGATTGACGGAAAACCCCATCGCCTGCATGCCCGCGAAGGTACCGATCAGCGAGACCGGAATAGCCACCAGCGGTATCAGCGTTGCCCGCAGGTGTTGCAGGAACAGAAAGGTCACCACGACAACCAACAGGATGGCGATAACGAAGGTGGTAATGACCTCCTGGATGGAAATAGCAATGAATCGAGTGGTGTCGTATGGAACGTCATACTCAAGGCCTTCCGGGAAGCGTTCGCTGATTTCCTCCATGGCTTCAGCTACGGCGTCCGCCGCATCCAACGCGTTGGCGCCTGGTTGCAGGTAGATCCCCACAGGCACGGTATCATCTCCGTTATAGGCGGCAGCAAAGTCATAGTTCTGGGCACCCAACTCTATTCGGGCAACGTCCTTGAGCCGCAGCGAGGCTCCGTCCTCGTCACTGCGAAGGATCACTTCACCAAATTCTTCCGGGCTGGTCAGTCGCCCGGGTGCCGACACACTGAAAGTGAAAGCCTGCCCTTCCGGCGCTGGCTCGGCGCCGATGCGGCCGGCCGCAAACTGGGCGTTCTGTGCTCGCAACGAGGCGGCTACATCCGCTGGTGTAAGCTCATACTGAGCCAGTTTGTCCGGGCGCAGCCAGACTCGCATGGAGTAATCCTGAGCGCCAAACAGGGAGGCGTTACCAATACCCGGCAGGCGCACCAGTTCGTCCAGCACGTTCAGCAGGGCATAGTTGGAAATTTCCACTACATCCATGCTGTTATCGGGCGAAGACAATGTCAGAACCTGCAGTATCGATGTGGATCGGGCCTCTACCGTCAGGCCCTGGTCGCGCACAGTTTGAGGCAGTCTCGCCAGGGCCTGCTGCACCCGGTTGTTAACGTTGATGGTGGCCTGGTCGGGGTCGGTGCCGATTTCAAACGAGACCGTGATACTGAAACTGCCGGAGTCCGTGCCGTTGGACTCCATGTAGATCATGTTGTCCACACCGTTGATTTCCTGCTCCAGCGGCGCCACAACGCTGTCTGAAATAACGTCAGCATTGGCACCCTGATAACGGCCTTCAACCACGATCTGGGGCGGAACCACATTGGGGTATTGCTCTACAGGCAATCCCAAAAGCGAGATTGCACCAGCGATGACAATGATGATGGAAACAACCGATGCGAAGATCGGACGGTCAATGAAGGTACGCAGCATTACTCGGCCTCCTCGCTGTCATCACCGGTCTTCACCTCGGCTCCGTTTCGGAGATTGACCAGGCCGCTGGTAATGAAGATTTCGTTTGCCTCCAGCCCTTCCAGTATGACCCTGCGCCCATCCACGACCGGCCCAAGGCGAACTGGGCGCGCACGGGCCACGCTGTCGTCATCAACCACGAAAACCTGCGGCCCGTCTGCGCCTTCGGTCACCGCTTTTTCCGGCACGGTTACCACATTCTCAAGGGTCTGAAGCTGAACTCTCACCCTGACAAACTGCCCGGGGATAATCTGGTTGTCGAGGTTGGGGAAGACGGCCCTGGCGGATACGGTACCCGTCCGAGGGTCTAAAGTGGAGGCCGTGAAATCCACTTTGCCGGTGCGGTCATATACCTCACCATTCGCCATAATCAGCGTGGCAGCCACGTCTCTGGCGCTGGCCGCATCCGTCATTGCCTCACGAGCGGTGCGCTGTATTGCCGCATCGTTCTCGGGTAATGAAAACCGGACATGCACCGGGTTCTGTTGCACGATGGTGGTCAGCAGCGTGCCCTGGTTAATCAGGCTACCTTCGGGCAAATCTTCAAGACTGGTCACACCGTTAGCCGGGGCCCTGACATCGGTATAGCCAACGTTCAGTTCGGCCTCAGTAACGCCTGCCTCGGCAACTGCCAGATTGGCCTGGGCCAGTTCCAGGGCAGAGCGGGCAGAGTCGCGGTCGCGTTCACTGACCGCATTACGCTCGTATAACGAGGAAATGCGGTTCCATTCGCGCTCAGCCTGACGCAAGTCAGCCCTGGCTACCTGACGCTGTGCCTTTGCGCCCTGCAAGGCGGCTTCCGCGGGCTTGGGGTCAATGCGGAACAGGGAGTCACCTTCACTTACAATCTGGCCTTCACGATACAGGCGCTCCTCAAGGATGCCCTGAATGCGGGCGCGAACTTCTACCTCCCGGGCACCGCGAGCTCGCCCGGCATAGTCCTGACGCACTTCCACATCCCCGGTTTCAGCCGTTTCTACGATGACCTTTGGGGCTGGCTGCCCGCCACCACCTCCACCGGCGTTTGCATTTTTGTCGCCGCTGCAGGCGGCGAGACTGACTACAAGTAATGAAAGCAGCAGGGCCTGAAACAGCGATTTGGGTATATACAGCAGGGCAGCATGCGACGGCATGACAGAGATCTCCTCGGGTAAGACGCGTTCGAATTAGTGGCAAGATACATTCATTCATGGATGTATGCAAAAAACTTTGGCATGATACTGTCCTGAATATTGAGGCAGGAGCGTGCCGGACGGCACTGCCAACTCTCGTAACGATGGAAACCTACTATGGCCAGAAAAACCAAGGCGGAAGCCGAAGTCACGCGTCAGGCTGTACTGGATGCAGCAGAGCAGGTCTTTCTCAGCAAGGGCGTGGCCCGAGCCTCACTGGAGGAAATCGCCCGCACGGCCCAAGTTACCCGTGGCGCGGTTTACTGGCACTTCCGAAATAAGTCAGAGGTTTTCAACGCCATGCTCGAACGGGTGCGACTGCCAATGGCAGAGATGACGGAAAACGCCGCCGACGAACAGACTGGTGATCTACAGACCCTCAGAAACCTGTGCATCTACGCGCTTAAGCAACTCGTTGAAGATAAACGCCACTTCCGCGTCTACAAGATCCTGTTCCACCATACGGAATCGGAACACGGCCTGAGGCTGCAGGATGAAATGGCGCAGGAAGCCGTCGATACACTGACACGATTTTTCAGCAGCCACCCGCCTCACCCGTCACTGACCGCCAAACAGGCCGCCCGTTCCCTGCACGCCCATATGCTGGGCATCTACTTCGACTGGCTCAGGGATCCAGGCGCCTACGATCTGAGCTCCGAAGCGGAAGGCCTGGTCGACACGCTGTTCCGGGGCCTCTGCCCTGACAACGAATCATTTCTCAAAAACAAGGAAACCCCATGAACAGACGCCTGCTGCCAGGCCTTGTGGCCGCGATCGCAGCCCAACCCGTGCTGGCCATGAACCTAATCGAGACTTACGAGAAAGCGCTTACCTACGATTCCGGTATTGCCGAGGCCCGGGCTACTCTGCAGGCCGAGCAGGCGAGCATTGATATTAGTCGCGCCGACCTGTTGCCCCGGGTCAATGCGTTCGGCGATGCCCGGCACACTGACACCGACCCGGACAACGCCAGTGGAGACTCCTACAAGACCTTTAGCTACGGTGTTGAACTGACTCAGCCGCTGTTCCGCGCTGACGCCTGGTTTGGTTTCGAAACCAGCCAGATCCGGAGCGAGGCCGCCCGAGCTCAATACAACCTGGCCCAGCAGCAGTTGATCCTCGACGTAGCGGAAGGCTACTTCAATGTGTTGCGTGCTGCGGATGCGCTGACCACTGCACAGGCCACCGAGATGGCCATCCGCAGGCAGTACGATCAGGCCCAGGAGCGATTCGACGTCGGCCTGATCGCAATTACCGAGGTGTACGAGGCCCGCGCGAGCTACGATGACTCCAAAAGCCAGCGCATTGCCGCCGAAAGTGATCTGGCCATCGCCCGGGAAGAGCTCGCCCGTTTGACTGGTGAATACACCGAGCAACTGGACAACCTGCGTCAGGAATTCCCCCTGGCCAGACCTACGCCCATGAACCCCACTGACTGGGAGCAAATCGCACTGGGACAGAACTGGGAAATCCAGACTGCCCTGCTTGAACTGGATGCCAGCAAGTCCACCCTTGAGAGCCGCAAGGCCGGACATTACCCGGCGCTGGATCTGAATGCCTCCTATGGTGTGACGGATATCAGCGGCCTTGGGCCCGGCGGCACAGGCTCGACAGCTGGCAGCGGCGGCGCTACCCGTTCTGGAAACGGGGCGACCACCGAGGGTGTCATCAGCCTGACCCTGAACGTGCCGTTGTACCTTGGCGGCGGTATCCAGGCCGGAGTGCGGCAACAGAGATCACTGGTCACGGTGGCCGATCAAGCCCTGAATACCGTGCGCCGGGACGTACGTGTCAACACCCGCAGCCTGTTTCGTCAGGTCAACACCAACATCGAGTCCGCCTCAGCGCTGGAGCAGACCATCATCTCCCGTCGAAGCGCCCTGGATGCCACCCGAGCAGGCTACGATGTCGGTACCCGCAACATTGTCGAAGTTCTGGATGCCGAACAGGACTATTACGAAGCCCTGCAGAATTACGCCAACGCCCGCTACGACTATGTGCTCAATACACTCAACTTGAAGCAGTCAGCCGGCACGTTAAGCCCGCAGGATCTGATGGACCTGAACCGCTGGCTCAGTGCGTCCGCTCCGGGCATCGAAGCTCTGGCCGAGGATGATGAAACCATCGACGATCCAACTGAAAACTGAAGGCGATAAGGTTATGTTACCCAACAAATATGCGCCCACAGCCATGGCCCTGTCATTGGTAGTGCTCTGTCCAACCGTGCTTGCAGCCGCTGATTGGCAGACCGCCATGACCAGCTCTGACTGGGATGGCAGTATCGGGGCGGGTGCCTTCTACGCACCCGACTATCTTGGCAGCGATGACTACAAAACCCGTGGACTGCCCAACCTGAACCTGAGTTATGGCGACCGGTTCTACCTGAATATTCGTGATGGCCTGGGGTGGAATTTCATTAACCGGGATTCGTGGTCGCTATCGACGTTCATCGGTTATGTCGACGGACGTGACAACGAGGATGACCTGAGCGACTTGGATAAGGTAGAGGGTGGGGCTGCCATTGGTCTACGCCTTGCCCTGGAAGACGGGCCTTTCAAGTACAGTGCGTCGGTGAAGACACCGTTCACCGGTGACGTCGACGGGTATCAGTTGACTCTGAAGGGAAGTTGGCGCACCCCGCTGACAGAGAACCTTTTTCTGTCGGCCGGCCCCGGCCTCACCTACAGCAGTGAGCGCTGGACCGAGAGCATGTTTGGTATCTCTGAGTCAGAGAGTGCCCGCTCGGGCCTGACCGCCTACGATGTTGATAATGGCTACCTGCGAGTGCGTTTTGGCGGTGCTATGACTTACAGCTTGAGTGCTGACTGGTCGCTGACCGGCTTGGCAGGAGTGGCCTACCTGACTGGAGAGGCCAAAGACAGCCCTATTGTTGCGGATATTGGAGATCCTGTTCAGGGCTTCGGCGGGTTATTGATGAACTATCGTTTTTAACGGGGCTGAGCTTTCTTGAGATTAATCATTCTTCTGTTTGCACTCATTCCCGGCTTTGCCGGGGCCAGTTCCGGGGCCCTCAGTATTTCCTGGGACAACGATCTGCTGACAGGGTCGGATAAGGGCTATACCAATGGCGGTCGATTGTCCTATCTGACTCCCTCAGCCGAGAACAACAACGACTGCAAGGTGTGTCTAGCCCAAAATGCCAGGGATGCTTTTGACTGGCTGCCGGTTATCGGTCAGACGGGTAACGCTCATGCCCTGAGTTTTAGCTTGAGCCAATTGATGGTAACGCCGGAGAACATACAAGCCTCTGGCCCGGTTTATGAGGACTTGCCTTACGTCGGCTACCTCTCCGGCTCGGTCACTCTGTGGAGCTGGAATTCAGAATCACTGACCGGATATGGCATTGGTTTGGGTGTCGTTGGACCGAGTTCCGGCGCCGAAGTTACGCAAAAATGGGTTCACAAACTGACCGGTAGCACCAACCCGAATGGCTGGGATAACCAGCTTGGCACCGATGTGATCGGCGAACTTCACGCCTTTCATGCCCGCAGGTTGTTTCGCGATGAAATTGGCAGCGGGATGCACCAGGAGATGGCCTGGGTAGCCGGCGGCAGGCTTTCGAATTTTATCAGCAGTGGCGAGCTGGGCGTGTCGTGGCGAATCGGCGCCAACCTCCCCGCCAATATCATCCCCGATTATGCCGGGGCCTCCTCAACCATCGGCTTGCCAGGTTCACTAAATGCCCCCGGCCCGGGTTGGTCAGCGTTCATCGGCTTGGGTATAGAAGCCATACCTTATTCCTATCTGGATGAGCAGTCGGGTCGTTATGATTACGACCAACGTCCGCTTGTCGGCCTGGCTGGCGTGGGAGCTGGATGGCACTCATCTGGAATCCAGGTTGCCATCACGCTAAGGGCGACGACCAGTCAGGTGGAAACTAATAAAGATGCACTTTCCTTTGGGACTATTTCGGCTACATATCGCTTCTGATGGGAGAAGCCCGTATTCCCGCGCCCGTCGCAAGCCCTTGGGCAACGCATGTCGCAGGATCCGCCAAAGAAACCGGGGGTCCGGTTCGGTCAGGGTCTGGCTGCGTCCGAAATCGGGTTTTCTGCAGCCTGGTTAGGCTGCACATGAACCGCACTTCCAAATTCGGCTCCTGGCAATGCTCCTAGGCGTTATCTTGTTCGTTGCTGCAGTGCTCTGGCGAGCTTACTTCGCCTTTCCCGAACCTGACCCCAGCCCTGAGAAGTCCGCACAAATTCAATTGCTCTCAATTCTTTCAGACTGGCTCATGCGCATAGCTGCCGGCGTATTTCTGGGTTCGTGCATCACCCCTGCGGTAGGACTGCTCGACAAAAAGCGGAATAAGGACATCTTTACTAAACGCATGCGCGAGTTTTCGCTGTCTGTTCCGTTCGCCAGCCCACACCTAATTGGGAACAAACAAGTTACTTAGCGAATGATTTCTGGTATATGGAGGCAAGTTGAAGAGGCGGCATATCCTGTTGGAGGAATTTATTACTTGGGTTCTACCCCGTTACTGTTGTCACTTCTAGAAGGAGGCCCGTTGGGCCTCAACAGAACATCTTAATCAGGCCCTGCTCAAACAGACGTTGGAGTACTTATCGAGGCCACCCGAAATAGCCCGTTTGGGCGCGGCAAAAAGGTCCGCTTTCCAATGTTTTCACCGACTAGACTATGGTGCCAAAGACCACGAAGCAGACCTTTTTCTAGTCTGCAAGGCCCCGTTTTAACTCCCGCTCCGATTCACTCAAAGACCTGACGCCATGGGATACCTGGAAAAACGCCAATGGCTCTCCAGCACTTGCTCAGGGCGGTACCGCCCTTGAAAGCGGTTGAGTGAGCGCCAAGCAGGTTCTCGTTGTTGAGTAGACGAAGGGCCTCGGCTACCCAGATATCTTTCTCCAAGAAATTCTGGGCCAGTCCAGCAGGATGCTTTTGGGCGCCAAGGTTCAGGATGGTCTTCAGCTCGTCATGCTTTTTGGGATCGCGATAAAGATCGAAAATATCAGTCAAGCCATCATTTCCTTTTCGAACTGCTCTAGTTTGGCGAGCCACCCTTCAGGCAGATGCGTCGACTTGAGCTTTCTGATAGCCGTTCGGCTTTCTGATTCGGAAAGCTTCAGCCTGGAAAGGGCTTTTTTCAGTCCGCTGAGCTTAACGGAATTGGCTGGGGTGACGGTTAAGCTTCGCAGTAACTCACCTTCCGGGCGTGATTTCCATCGTAGCTTTGATTCCGCGACATGCCGCACTTCGACGACTTCATTGCCTATGGAAAACGTTCTGCTGGCACCGTTACTCCAGAACACTGTTTTGACAGGGGCCTGGGTTTGCAGGCCGAGTCGATAAGCGGACTCAACCCCTTGCCTCACCAGCGTGTAACCATGCTGCTGTGCCCATTTCCTGGCAATCTGTTCGGCACTTGCCGTGATCTTGATGGATGGCATGCTGGCCAAGGGCTTTGGGCGAACATACATACCTTTGGCCACGCGCTCGACCACGCCTTCTTGAGCAAGTCTGCTTAGTGTTTTTTGCACAGACATACTCGAGCCCAGCTCATGGAATTGACTAATGGAAAACGGGACGCCCCGCCTCATGTGCCGCAATCGACGGGTTATTTTTTCTGACGTAGACATGGTTTAACCTGACATAGCGATAACATAGTGGATTTAGCCTAGCCCTTTACTGACGCGGAGCGCAAGAATTCTAATGTCAGGACCGTATAATTTACTACGGTGAACAAAGAAAGTCTGGAGCTTACGCATCCTGTTCCGGTTTTATTTCACATTGTGTAACCTCTTGGGGCAGGTGACCTCATGGCTGTGGTCACGAACATCAACAATGGCCCGAGATGGAGTAAACATGAGCTTAGGTAACAATATCGACGATTCAGATCTTGAGCGCTCTGCAATCCTGAAAGAGGCAGCGGAACTGATGGTGGTGAAGGGGCTTGCCAAGGATGAGGCAATTGAAATGGCTGAGCAGCTGGCAACCAAGCGTGCCGAAGCTGAAAAATTCGGGCAAGTGGAGTCAGATAACCAGGGTAATACCGTAGGGTATAACGTTACTGCGCTGAACCCAGAGCCAGTGCCAGCAAATAAGCGGGAAGCGGTTAACAGTACTTATCAGGAATTGTGTGAGAACGAGGGCGTTGAGGCGCTCTGATTGGCACGGCCGATATCCGCTTCGTAAAGACAGGCAACCACGAGTCACTCATAGTCGCGGCGCCTGTCTAGCTTTGAGGGAGGGTGGACAACGATTCGGTCAGACAGGGTAATACGATCTACTCTGATAATCCCAACGGAAAGTGGCTCCTTGGTATCCCTGTTGCCCGATCGCAGTGCAATCAACGTCCGCTACATCCTCTGTATTGAACTGCGGCGCAATAGTGCCAAGCTCTCCCGATACCTGAACGAGTTGCCGACCCTTGAGTTGTTGAGTGACTGTGATGAGCCATGGAGCACTTGGTGTATCACGCCGAGCTTTGGTTGAATAGCCTACCCAGTTAACAACCTGCGCTCTGATCTCTTGTGGCGTACCCTGTAGACGTTCGACTTGAACTCTTGGGGTGTATTGTTGCTGCAAAGCGGACCCCCATGCAGCGGCCCACCGCTTTGTTGACATGTAGTTGTTGCCAGCGAACATTGAGGGTCTGACCAGCAAAAGACAATGGAAGTGAGGGTGTGCGGTATTTGGATCTGACTGACCAACGCTGACCTCGGTATACCGAATTGCACCGAGCACGTTCTCTTGCCAAAAGTGCCTTCTCGTCATGCGCTGGAACGCATCTTTCATTTTTTTCAGTGTGTCCCGAAGATCCCAGGTCTCGCAGTTTCTGGCTGTGAGTGTCAGGAAAATCCATTTTCCCTCGGCAAGGTCCGGCCTATGGTCAAAAAGTTGATGCATCTCCGCGCATGCTCTTTGGGAGCGTCGCCATTGGCAGATTGGGCACTGTCGTTGTTTGCAGTAGAACGTAACAGGCTTTGGAGAAAAGGGAGAGTTGTAAGACAGGGATACTTGTTCAGCACATTCTAAGATTTTCATGCCTGCACCCGCAGTAAGCGGGTTACTGAGCAAGATTTGGCCAGTCCATTCTGCTTGGCGCTTTAAGATGGTTAGTTGTTCAAGGACGGGGTCTTGATTATTGGTAATGGTCATCAGTTTATCTCCCAATGCGGTGATGTCGATTTATCTGGTTGAGATTGATGTGCAGGGTTGATTTGTGCCTAATTTACCGAGGAAGGCCATTGATTAGGCCTGGTATCATGCTGATATATAGGTGTTTTATGATGTCGAGTAGTTGACTAATAATAGATATAAAGAAGGAAGATTGACGTGCCTGCCGGAGTTAACGGGGGCTTGCCATTAAATGCAGTGCCCAATCCACACCTCAATCTCAGATTCTGCGCAGTCGATAGGGCGCCGATGTAGGGGGATGGGCTTCGGAAACTGCAAAGGGGCATTTAAACTGGTGTGTTAAACGGATCTTCAGCTTCTTTCCTGCTAGATCGCTGATTTTTCGATATGCTTGGTCTCCTGTTGGTAGTTACCCTCAGAAGATCACGGCAGCGTGTAAAGAATGATCTATGGAACGCTATAGGCGTTTATGCATGTCTCTCGTGCCGAAGTTGTTTGGTCTATAGTCTGTTGCGGGCTTTGAAGTCAGCGGCGGGGCAGTCTGAGCGACGATAGGGTTCGTTAACTCCGTTCGCATTTAAATACTCCAGACCGATGCAGTTTCAAGGAGCTCGTTTTTGATCACCGCCTACCATGCAAAATACTACGCGCATGAACTGACGCGAAGGCATGCCGTTGAAGGCGTGGATCGGCTTTCGCAGTCACTTTTTGACGCAAGTGTTGACCTTAACCCGCATCAGATTGAGGCGGCGCTTTTTGCGATGCGCAACCCGCTTCAGCAGGGTGTTCTGCTTGCTGATGAAGTGGGTCTGGGGAAAACCATTGAAGCGGCCTTGGTCGTGTGCCAGCTGTGGGCAGAGCGGCGCCGAAAACTTCTAATAATTGCACCAGCCAGTCTGCGCAAGCAATGGGCGCAAGAGTTGCTGGAAAAGTTTGCTGTTCCAACCACCGTCCTGGATGCTGTGGCGCTCCGCAAGCAGTCTGCTGGAAGTGCGCTGGATACCCTTCAGCGGTTGGCAGGCAAAACCGTCATTATTATGTCCTATCAGTTTGCGGCCCGGCTGGAAGCAGAACTGCGGGCTGTGCCCTGGGATGTGGTGGTTATTGATGAGGCACACAAGCTGCGCAATGCTCATCGTCCCAGCAATCGGACCGGGCAAGCATTGCGCCGGGCATTAGAAGGTCGCAAAAAACTCCTGCTCACGGCGACGCCGCTGCAAAACTCCCTCATGGAACTGTATGGCCTATCAACCTTGATTGACGAACATCTGTTCGGGGATGAAAAGGCTTTCCGTAAACAGTACGTGAATAGTCCGAGTGGGCTTGAGGATTTACGCGGTCGGTTAGCTGGCTTTACTCAACGAACGCTTCGTAAAGATGTGTTGGAGTACATTCAGTACACCGAACGCAAGGCGCTTACCCAGCCATTTAATCCTACGGATGAAGAGCAGGCTGTTTATGAACGCATTTCAGCTTTTCTGGTGCGGGAGGAGTCGTATGCCCTGCCTAAACGCCAGCGTCACTTAACCGGGCTGATTCTTCGAAAGCTGCTCGCCTCCAGCACGCCTGCAATCCTGGCAACGCTCGCAACTATCTGTGCAAGGCTGGAACAGATGCTGATTGACGAAGCCGACGCCGACAAGATTAATTTGATTGAACAGTGGGTCGAAGACGATGACCTTGAAACCGACTACCTTGAGGAAGACCAGGAAGAGAACCGCGAGGCTGAAAACGCAGATGCAGGTGAGATTGCTGTCAGTGATCTGGTAACCCGAGGGCCAGAGCAAAAAAAACAGGCGATACGGCAAGAGCTCGTTGAGTTAAACGAAATCATCGCTCTAGCCCAGGGGCTGAGTGGTGATACCAAAGCTCAATCACTGCTCACAGCACTCAAGCACGGTTTCAGCAACATGGCCGAGCTGGGCGCTCCTCGCAAAGCCATAATTTTCACTGAATCCAAGCGTACTCAAGAGTATCTCTATCAATTTCTAGCGATGAACGGCTATGGCGGTACACTGGCGCTTTTCAGTGGAACGAATAATCATCCAGACACCACGCTGATCTATCAGCGGTGGCTGGCTGAACATCAGGGCACGGACCGAGTCACTGGCTCGCCTCAGGTGGATCGACGTACTGCGCTGATTGACCATTTCCGTAAGGATGATGGGACCGGCGCCGATATCATGATCGCCACGGAAGCCGCTGCCGAAGGGGTCAACCTGCAGTTTTGCGCGCTGGTCATTAATTATGACCTGCCTTGGAACCCTCAGCGGGTAGAACAGCGTATTGGCCGCTGCCATCGTTACGGTCAGCGCTATGATGTTGTCGTCATAAATTTTCTCAATACCCGCAATCAGGCAGATCAGCGCGTACTGGAACTGTTGTCTGAGAAGTTCAACCTGTTCTCCGGCGTTTTTGGTGCATCAGACGAAGTGCTGGGGCGCATCGAAAGCGGTATCGACTTTGAAAAGCGAATTCTCACTATTTATGAGACCTGTCGACATCCGGATGATATCGAGCAAGCCTTCAATACGTTGCAGGCCGAGTTGGAAGAAGCGATCAACGATCGGATTCAAGATACTCAGAGCCAGCTGCTGGAAAACTTCGATGAAGATGTTCACGACCGCCTCAAGTTACGCCTGGATGAAGCAGAAGCGCGCCTCGATAAATTGGGTCGATGGTTCTGGGGTGCGACGCGTTTTGCATTGGAAAAGCAAGCACGCTTTGATCATGCCAGCTATGCCTTTGCGCTCAAGCAGTCTCCAACCGGGATCAGCCCACCGGTCGCTCCTGGTCGCTACCAACTGATTCGTGGCGCGGCTCAGCCAGACATGCTTGCTTATGCTTACCGTCTCAGTCACCCGTTAGGCGAATGGACGCTGGAAACCAGCTTGGCGTCTCCGACACCTGCGGCACAACTCGTTTTCAATTACAGCGCCCATGGCAGCAAGATCAGCCTAATCGAAAGCCTGGTTGGAAAGGCTGGCTGGCTTCGCCTGGACAGACTTGAGGTAACTGCGTTTGAAACCACTGACGAACTGTTATTCTCTGGCCTGACCGATGATGGTCGCATTCTTGACCAGGAGGCCTGTAAAAAGCTCATGGCCGTTGAGGCCCAGGGCCAACCGGAAAGACTGACCGATCAGCCCCCTGCTGAATTAAACGCTAACAGTGATCGCCACATTGCTGCGGCTATCGCAGATATCCTCGAAATCAATCAGCGCCTGTTCAACGATGAACGCGACAAGCTGGAAAAGTGGGCGGAAGACAAGCTGATGGCCGCAGAGGAAGCGCTGAGGAATACAAAGGCACGAATCACGCAGCTCAAACGCGATGCCCGTAAGGCTGCAACCCTTCAAGAACAGTCTGGTATCCAGCAGGAGATTTCAGCACTGGAAAAGCAGCAGCGCCGCCAACGGCAGGAGATCTTTGCCGTGGAGGATGAAATCATCGACCAGCGCGATCAACTTATTGAATCTCTGCAGCAACGTTTGCAGGAAAAGACCGAAACCAACACCCTATTCACCCTGCGCTGGCATGTGGTGTAACACCCCCGGCAAATTATCCAGGGAAATTACCTTTAAGGTTTGAATCATGAGCGCAATGAAAAACGCTAAATTCCAGGAGCTCGTAGCGAAGCTGCGCGAGATCTTCCAGATTGACCGCCCGGAGCTAGATTTCGGTATCTATCGAATTCTCAATGCCCGTGCTGATGAAATTAATGAGTACCTGGAGCAGCGCCTGCCTGAAAAAGTTCAAACAGCTCTTAGCAGTGGTAACGAAGCTCAGCGTGAGCAGGTTGTGCGTGAGCTGAAAGAAAAAGAAGAGCAGTACACCGCCGATGGGATTGACCCTGCCAACGTGCCGAAGGTAAAGGATCTGCGCAAGAAGTTGGCCGAGTACAGTGCCGGTGCGTCTGAGCACGAGAACGCCGTTTTCTCCCATCTACTGGCTTTTTTCTCGCGCTATTACGATAACGGCGACTTCATTAGCCAGCGTCGGTACAAGGGCGATACCTACGCTATTCCCTATTCTGGGGAAGAAGTCATGCTGCACTGGGCCAACAAAGATCAGTACTACACTAAAAGCGGCGAAAACTTCTCCAACTACAGCTTTAAATTAGAAGATGGCCGCACGGTGCACTTTCGCCTAGTCTCGGCCGATACCGCCAAGGACAATCGCAAGGACAATGACAAGGAGCGCCGCTTCGCCCTGGTTCAGCCAAAGACGGTTATTCGGACTGACGATCAGGGCGATGAGTATGAAGATGATCTGATTCCAGTTGAGGAAATCGGTAACGATGACAGCCAAGAACTGGTGATTCGCTTCGAGTACGTGCCTCGGCCCAAAGGCACCAAACAGGAATCATTGGTTAAACAAGCTGCGGATTTTGTGTTAGACGATGAGGTCGTTAAAGCTCGCTGGCTGGATCTTGCCAACCGAGCTTCTACTGAAAAGAATCCCCAGCGAACGCTGTTGGAAAAGTATCTGACCGACTATACGACTAAGAACACCGCTGATTACTTTATCCACAAGGACCTAGGTCGGTTTCTGCGTCGGGAGCTGGATTTTTACATCAAGAACGAAGTTATGCACCTGGATGATGTGCAAAACGCGGGGTCCTTTGCTGACATCGAAAAAAACCTTCGTATGATCCAGTGCCTGCGTGCGATTGCGCTAGAGCTGACCGACTTTCTAGCGCAATTGGAAGACTTCCAGAAGAAACTGTGGATGAAGAAGAAATTTGTGGTTTCGAGTCATTATTGCATCACCCTGGACCGGGTGCCTCAAGAGTTATATCCACAAATTGCCGCCAATGAACGCCAATGGGAGCAGTGGCAGAGACTAGGAATATGGGACGGTGCGATTCCTGGCACAGTTGAAAATTTGGGGGCTGGGCTATATCGGATGGTGGATACCTCCCTTTTTGATGAGGTATTTGCGCAAAAACTGTTGCTCAGTATTGATGACCTGGATCAGGCTACAGAGGGCTTGCTGATTCATGGGGATAATTTCCAAGGTATATCGGTGCTGCAGGAAAAGTATAGGGAACAGATAAACTGTATTTATATTGACCCGCCATATAACACAGATGCGTCCGCGATTATTTATAAGAACGGCTATAAAGATTCATCTTGGCTTTCTCTTATCAGTAATAGAATTGATGCAGCAAAAAATCTGATGAAACCGGAGGCTTTGATCAGTGTAGCGATAGACGATCAAGAGGCTTCACCGCTCATTCAGGTTCTAGACGAATCTTTTGCAAAGCAGATCGGGATAGCGGTAGTAAAGTCCAATCCTCAGAGTCGTAAGACGAGAGGTAAATTTTCACCGGTTCACGAATATGCTTTTTTCTATGGGAAAAGCGAAAATTCGTTACCTTACTCAATCGGGTTCAGCACAAGTAAGGCGGCTAGGTATCCATTGGAAGATGAGCAGGGAAGATACTCATGGATGAACTTCATTCGAGCTGGGACTGGCGACCGAAGAGAAGACCGACCAAAATCGTTTTATCCAATAGCGGTCAGTGCTGAAAATGAAATCCGCATACCCAAGATGGAGTGGGACGAAGCTAAGCAGGAATACACTTTATTGGAGACATTGAGGGATTCAGAGACTCTGGTTTATCCAATAAAAACTGAAGATGGTAAAACTATCGAGAAAAGGTGGCAGCGAGGGTATAAGCGAGTTGCGACAGAGTATGACGAGTATCGTGTACGACGCAGCGCAAGCGGCGATATCACCATTGACTTTAAGACGAGAATGGATGGGGAAGCGGCCCCAACTTCGTGGTGGGACAAAGGTGAATATGCTTCAGCCAATTATGGTGCTGCCGAACTCAAAGAACTTTTTGGAGAAAAGCCTTTTGATTTTCCTAAAGCGGAGAAGTTGGTAGAGGACGCAATTCGAGCCTGTGGAGCGGTTGAGCCGGAGAGTATCACACTCGATTTTTTTGCCGGGTCAGGAACGACAGGCGAGGCCGTCATTTGCATAGCACGCCAAACAAAGTCAGTTCATCGTTACATACTGATTGAACAGGGACATTATTTTGATGACATAGTGAAGCCTCGAATGCAAAAAATGGCCTATTCGTCAGATTGGAAAGGCGGAAAACCCTTGGCTCCTGAGGCTGGCATCTCCCACTGTTTTAAAGTCCTCAAGCTGGAAAGCTACGAAGACACCTTGAACAATTTACAGCTGCGTCGTGATGCTAAACAGAACCAAACCCTGGGTCTGCTTGATCAAACAGCCAAAGATGATTACTTGCTGCACTATATGCTGGATGTAGAAAGTCGGGGATCGCTGCTTTCTGTAGAGGATTTCAAAAAGCCCTTTGACTACAGCATGAACATCTCGGTTGATTCAGCGGGTGCCTTTAAGCGAACCAAGGTTGATTTGGTCGAAACATTCATCTATCTGATTGGCTTGCGTGTAAAACACATGGATGCTCAGCCGGAGCGAGGTTTTATTAACGTCACCGGCACCTTGCCCAGCGGTGAGAGCTGCTTGGTGCTTTGGCGCGATTGCGATGTGCTGGATTATGAAGGTGTCACTCGCCTATGTGAAAAGTTGGCCATCAACCCGGCCGACAATGAATTCGATGTGGTGTATATCAACGGTGATCACAACATTCCCACGGTGTTGACCCAGACTGCTGAGGAGGGCGGCGCGACTCGTGTGTTGAAGTTGCGCCAGATCGAGCCGGAATTTCTGGAGCGCATGTTCTCAGTGGAGGATGTGTAATGGCTGACCAGGAATCTACCCCCCTTACAGATCCAGAGATGGCCGGTGAGCTGGTTATCTACCCTGGCAAGGATGGTCGCCTGCGAGTGGAAGCACGGCTGCATGATGAAAGCCTATGGCTGACGCAAAAGCAGATGGCTGAGCTGTTCGGTGTCTCGGTACCAACCATCAACGAACACCTGAAAAACATTTTTCAGGACAATGAGCTGCAAGAAGAGGCAGTTATTCGGAAATCCCGAATAACTGCCTCTGATGGTAAGCGTTATCTAACGGGGTTCTACCACTTAGACGCCATTATTTCAGTGGGCTACCGGGTGAACTCAGTGCGGGCTACTCAGTTTCGCCAGTGGGCTACCCAGGTTCTGCGTGAGTATATCGTCAAAGGCTTTGCCATGGACGATGAGCGACTGAAAAACCCGCCAGTGGCTGGGTCTGGAGTCCCCGATCGCTTTGACGAATTGTTGGAGCGAATTCGCGATATTCGTGCGAGCGAACGGCGCATGTACTTGCGGGTGCGGGAGATCTTTGCTCTGGCAGCGGATTACCAGCCGTCGCTGAGGGAAACGACCCGTTTCTTTCAGACCATACAAAATAAACTTCATTTTGCAGTTGCCGGGATGACCGCACCGGAGATTATCGCTCAGCGCATTAATCACCAGATGCCCAATGCTGGGCTTACCAGTTGGGCGGGTGATGAGGTGCGCAAGCGGGATGTGACTATAGCGAAGAACTACCTGAGCGAGGACGAGATTCGCGAGCTGAATCGCATCATCACCATGTGGCTTGATTTTGCTGAGGACCAAGCTGAGCGTCGTAAGCAGGTTTTCATGGCCGATTGGGAACAGAAATTGGACGATTTTCTGAGGTTCAATGATCGTCAGGTGCTGTCGGATGCAGGCAAGCGCAGCCGCAAGCAAGCAGACGCCATTGCACATGCCGAGTTCGAGAAATTTGAAGTGCGCCGCCGCGAGGAAAAAGAAACGCTTGGCGCCATCGATAATATTCGCGAGTTAGAGTCCGCAGCTCGAATGCTGGAAACCAAACCCGGTAAAGCCAAGGGCAGCAAAACGAATAAGCCCAAGGGGGATGCTGAGTGAGCAAAAGTAAACAGAAACGCAGCTTCCACCAAGAACTGGTCCTTAACCGTTGGATGCTGACCTTCTTCAACACCGAAAAGCTCGCTGGCTTGAAATTACGCCTGGGTGAAGGCTGGCATGAAGGTATTGATGATGATGGGCAAAGCAAGTTCTTCCAGGAACTGATGCGTGGCCTGTTCAATCCCAATCTGATTGCCGAAGCGGATCTTCGCCGATATGACCTGAACATCGTCGGTTACTGGCAAGCAATCACTGCCGGGCGAAACAAGCTGGAAGGCCATGAACTGCAGATGAAGTACTTTCAGTATTTATCGCTGCTGTTCAGCGAAATCTACCTGGACTGGTACTTCAACAAACGACAGGCTTTGCTCGATGGTGTAAACGAGCAATTGGCTCGCTACAGGGAGGAAAAGGGGTCTGAACCTTTCCGCGATTTTACGGCGGATGACCTAAATAAGGTGGCGTTTTGGAACGCTACGGGCAGTGGCAAAACCCTGCTGTTACACGTCAACATCAAACAGTACCTGAATTACTTTCAAGCAGGTCACGTAGATAGCCACCCGGACAAGATCATCCTGTTGACACCTAACGAGGGGCTGTCACGGCAGCATTTGGAAGAGCTCAAGTTGTCTGGATTTCCGGCGCAGCACTTTAATAAAAATCAAACGCTGAAGTACCCCGGCATGGTCGAGGTCATCGACATTAACAAGCTGGGCGACGAAATGGGCGACAAGACCGTCGCGGTTGAAGCCTTCGAGGGCAATAATTTAGTTTTGGTGGATGAGGGCCATCGTGGTACCGGTAAAGATGCCACGGCATGGATGCGGCGCCGCAATGCCCTGGTTCAAGGAGGCTTTGCGTTCGAGTATTCAGCAACCTTCGGGCAGGCCGTTGCCAAAGGCTATACAGTCGAAATGGCTGAGCTGGAGATTCAGAAAAAGCGTGCAAAGATGCTATTTGGCACGACTAATCTTAGAAAGCTGGACGATGGCCAGGTCGCGCAACTGGCACTGAGCCAAGAAGAGAAGCGTCTAGCCAGGGTGACGGCCACCAGAGAGAGCTACGCCAAATGCATTCTGTTCGATTATTCCTACAAATTCTTTTATGAAGATGGCTACGGCAAAGAGTCGCTGATTCTCAATATGAACGGCGAGGCCTACGAGCAGGAAGATAATGCGGCCAAATACTTCACTGCCTGCCTGCTGGCCTTCTATCAACAACTTTGGCTTTGGAACACCCACCGCGATAAATTGAACGAGTTCAACATCGAAAAGCCACTTTGGGTGTTTGTCGGCAACACGGTGTCTGGTGAGGAGTCGGACATTTTGACGGTGATGAGGTTCCTGGCTGACTTCCTGAACAATGACGCGCAGATTAAGGTCTGGCTGGCGGATTTGGTTGCTGATAAAGCGCAGATTCTGGACGCCAAAGGAAATAATATTTTCAAGGGTCGCTTTACGCCCCTGATGGGCTTTTCGGACAACGTTGATGCTCTCTACTCCGATATCCTTCAACGGGTGTTTAATGCCCGATCACGACAGCGACTGAAGCTTGTTAATATTAAGAGCAGTAAAGGCGAGTTGGCATTGCGCGTCGGTGATGAAGAGCCATTTGGCTTGATCAACATTGGGGAAGACAGCAAATTCTTTGGTTTGGCTGAGGATGTGGCTGCGTTCGATACCGAACGCGATGACTTTGGCGGCGCCTTATTTGGCACATTGAACAATAAAAATAGTCAGCTCAATGTGTTGGTTGGTTCGCGAAAATTCACTGAAGGCTGGAGCAGTTGGCGAGTGTCTACCATGGGATTGTTGAACATGGGGCAGGGTGAAGGCTCGCAGATCATCCAGTTATTTGGTCGCGGTGTGCGACTCAAAGGTAAGAACTTTTCGCTCAAACGCACCACTCCGCAAGAGCGTCCCAAGGGCGTGCACCTGGAGAAGCTGGAAACACTCAACGTGTTCGGTGTCCGTGCCAGCTATATGGCAGCCTTCAAAGATTACTTGCGCGAGGAAGGGATTACGCCCAGTGACGAGATCCTGGAGCTGGACTTCCCCACACGGGCGAATTTGCCGGCAGGCAAGCTGAAGACCCTGGCGCTGAAAGATGGTTATAAAGATAACCAGAAACTTGGCTTCAAGCGCACGCATTACCCCTGGCTCTACGAGGTCCCGGCGGAGTTTGAGAATAAAATCAAAAGTCCTCATGTGGTCCTGGATTTGTATCCCCGCGTGGAAGCTCTCAGTACAGAGCGCAGCTCGGGTAACCCGGTAACCACAGAGGCACGCCACAAAGGCAAGCTCAGTGCTGATCT
This sequence comes from Marinobacter sp. ATCH36, assembly GCF_023555055.1. Lineage (GTDB taxonomy): Bacteria > Pseudomonadota > Gammaproteobacteria > Pseudomonadales > Oleiphilaceae > Marinobacter. The sequence goes on along the minus strand of NZ_JAMJPL010000002.1, from coordinate 175,646 downwards.
GTTTACTCTGTTTAATTGGGACCGTATTTACTTGGCATTACAGGATTACAAAATTCAGCGCAGCTGGAGCAACCTGCGACTGGATCGCCAAAAGCTCATTAATTTCTGTTCAGGCTCAGCTGAGTGGTACACCCTGTTCATTCCAGCGGCAGAACTGGCGGTGCGAAGCTTCGGCGATGTTGATAAGCAGGAAGACATTTTAATTCGCCTGCTGATTGATTACACCGACCGTTTCTACAACGCGTTGAAGAAAGGCTATGAAGGCCAGTTCTACGATATCGCTCATATAGACGAAGACCATGGGTCGATGCTGAAGCTGTATCAATTTGAAATCGACAATACCGATGACGGGCTGGCGTACATCAAAAAACTGGAGGTGCTGAAACAGTTGGTGGCCGATGGGAAAATCGGCGAAGCAAGCCAATGGAATGCGCCACACATGGTGGCCATCAGTTTTGATCGCCACTTGTATTACCCGTTGCTGGCACTTGAGGACAAGGATGCAGTGCCGCTGAAACTTCGCCCCTTGGGCTTTGATGCACCCAGCGAGTGGCAGTTTGTTCAGGATTTGGAAAAGTATTATCGGTCGCCACAGGGCAGGGAAGTGATTGGGGCCCGTAGCCTGTACTTGCTGCGCAATGCCGATAGTGAAAAGAAAGGGCTCGGTTTTGCGCTGGCAGGCAACTTCTATCCGGATTTCTTGTTGTGGTTGGTAGACGAGGCGACTGGGCAGCAGTGGCTATCTTTTGTTGATCCTAAAGGGCTACGCAACCTGGATCTATCGCATCCCAAGCTTGGGCTCTATAAAGAAGTTAAATCGCTGGAGCAAACGCTTTCCGCACAGGCCAAGCCTGGCGAGCCGCCTTTGACCCTGAACGCTTTCGTGCTGTCACCGACCAAGTTTTCGGATTTGCTGAATGTGGGAGACCCGACTCAGAAAGGTGAGCTGGAGAATCGACACGTGTTGTTTATGGAGGAGGGTGGTCAGTCTTATCTCAATAAGCTGTTTGCCAAGCTTCAATAAAAAAATGGTTTGGAGTAGTTCGGAGAATTATTTCGCTAAATGGACTTTATAGTTGGGTAAAGAGATGCACTTGAGCACGATCAGACTAAGAAATTACCGCCGCCTCGCGGATGTTAATATCGATTTGGATCGTGAAATCTCGATCTTTGTAGGGGCGAATAACAGCGGTAAGACGTCTGTTGCACATGCAATGCACTTCTTTGTCGGTGGTGCCCGGGACCGTTTCAGCTTTCACGACATTAGCGCGAGCCGCTGGAGTGACGTTGACGCTGTTGAGGCTGGGAAGGAGGGAGCTTCCCTCCCCATCTTGTCCATTGATCTTTGGTTCGGAGTCGAGCAGGCGGATCTTCACCGAGTAATTGACCTTCTCCCAAACCTTCATTGGCAGGGGGCAAAGGTCGGTGTCCGCATTGCGTTCGAACCCCGAAACGAAGATGAAACGTTGGCTCGCTTTCGTGAAAGGCATGAGCGGGCACAAGAAGCGGTAGCTGATTTGGAGAGGCCGGAAGGCGAAGAGCCTTATATCGCTCCGCCAAGGTCTTTGCGTGAGTTTCTGGAAGAGGAAATCCAGAAAGAATATGAATTCAAATACTTCGTCCTTGATGAAACCCAGTTTGACGATGATCTGGAACCAAACGAAGGCTACGAACCACAGGAGCTGCTGCGGGATCAGGGACGCACAGGGAAGGATATTGTCAATTCGTTAGTCAAGGTCGATTTCCTGCACGCACAACGCCACCTTTCCGATAGTGAGGGAGGCAGCCGGTCCGAGGAGCTTTCCCGACACCTCAGTCGCTATTATCAAAGAAATTTAGAGCGCCATGGCGACGATTACAATGCGATCAGGGCTCTCGCAGAATCCGAGACACTGCTCAATCAGCATCTGGAGAAAGTATTTTCGGATACGCTTGGTCGTCTAGCGCGACTCGGATATCCGGGATTGACCAACCCACGTCTGATGATCAAATCGGCACTTAACCCCGCGACAGTAATGAACAGTCAGGACGGTGCCCATGTTCACTATGCCCTGAACGACGAGGGCCTGACTCTCCCGGACAAATACAATGGTCTCGGTTTCAAAAATCTCATCTATATGGTCGTCGAACTGCTCGATCTGAATGCCCAGTGGCTTGGGACAGAAGAAAAACGACCGCCCCTACATCTGGTTTTTGTTGAAGAGCCCGAAGCCCATATGCACGCTCAGTTGCAGCAAGTTTTCATCAGCAAGGTCATGGAGATCCTGGCGGCAGAAGATGACACGCCTGATGGCTTTCACACTCAATTAGCGTTGTCCACGCACTCACCGCATATTCTTTATGAGCGTGGCTTCCAGCCCATTCGCTACTTCCGGCGTGAAGGTTCTGGAGTGGAGCAGGCATCGAAGGTCCTGAACTTATCCGAGTTTTACCGTACCACGGGCAGCCCAAGCTGTGACTTCCTGGAGCGGTACTTGAAGCTAACTCACTGCGATCTCTTCTTCGCGGACGCGGCAGTGCTCGTCGAGGGCAATGTCGAACGACTGGTCATGCCGCTAATGATCTCCAAAGCAGCACCCGGGCTGCGATCCTGCTACCTTAGCGTCCTCGAAATCGGCGGTGCCTATGCTCACAAATTCCGCACACTCATTGAGTTCCTCGGAATTACGACATTGGTTGTTACCGATTTAGACAGCGTGAGTGGGCGAGCCAATAAAGATGGTGTTGACGCCGATGAGGATGAAGATGCGGCGGGCAGTACCTGTTTACCGGAAACGCCGGATGCCGTGACCTCGAACCAGATGCTTGCCCAGTGGCTGCCTGGAAGAAATAAGATCGATGAGCTCCTGGCCATGGAAGCGGCGGGGAAGACTATCCCCGCTGACATCTCTGGGCTGGGGGCGATTCGTGTCACCTATCCTTCCACGGTCGATATGACATTTAACGACGAGCAATTGCAGCGCGCCGGTCGGACGCTCGAGGTTGCCTTCGCCTTCGATAATCTTGATTGGACGCAGGAAGCCGCCAATGCTGACCTGAGACTGCGGGTGCACAAACCGCAAAATCTTGAACATCTCGCAAAGCGGCTTCACGAGAAGGTTCACAACTCGGGCTACAAGAAGACGGATTTTGCGCTTGCGTTGCTCGCCAAAGACCCGGAGGCCTGGAATGTCCCTCGCTATATCGCTGAGGGTCTACAGTGGCTTGAAGCTGTGCTTGGTGTGTCGGTTGATGACGATGGCCAGCAAGAAGGTGAGGGGGCATGACTAGCCGCGTTGGCAAACCCAATACAGAAACCGACACGGTGCTTCACCAGAGGCTTGTCAGTGACGGCAACCGACATTTTGTGATGGTTGCAGGGGCCGGTTCGGGCAAGACAACATCGCTGGTCAAAGCTCTTGCTCAGATCGAACGTACCCAGGGGCCGTCTTTGCGCCGCAACGGGCAGAAAATTGCCTGCATCACCTACACAGAAGTAGCTGTTGAGGAAATTTACGGTGACGTGGGTAACGACGAGCTGTTCCATGTTTCCACGATCCATAGCTTCCTGTGGGCCATGATCAAGCCCTTTCAAAACAATCTCAGGGATTGGGTGCGGAACCGGCTGCAAGAGAAGATTTCCGAGGAACAGGAAAAGATCGAAAACCCACGAACTAGAGAAGCAACGAAAGTCCGTGCCGCTGAAAACATCGAGCGCTATCGTCGTCAACTCACCGAAATCGATTCGGTAAAGAATTTCCGGTACGGAACTGGCAGTGACTACTCGAATGGTGTTCTCGGCCATAGCGATATCCTGAAGATAGGACCAGAATTTATCGCAGGATACCCACTGATGCAGACCTTTCTGACACAGCGTTTTCCAATCATCTTCGTCGACGAAAGCCAGGACACTGAACCGGCCTTTGTAGATGCTTTGCGCCAGGTGGCGTGTGCGGTTCCCCTGGGCTTTTGCCTCGGTTTTTTTGGTGATCCGGTACAGAAAATATACATGCAAGGTGCTGGCCCAATACCACCAGAAGAAGGATGGGAAACGCTTAAAAAGCCCGAGAACTTCAGATGCCCACAGGCCGTGCTTCGCGTCATTAATCGAATCAGGGCGGAAGACGACCGGCTTCAGCAAACGCGGGGGCGGCACATTACAGTAGACGGCGAAGAAGTTGCTGTTGAAGGGTCTGCAAGAGTATTGATATTACCTGCCGATAACCGGAGACAGGAACGGCTGGAAGAGGCGCGTCGCTGGCTGGCCGACCAGGACGGTGACCAAGGCTGGCTGGTAGAGGATGAGGATGCGCTACGGATGTTGGTCCTGGTGCACCGGATGGCAGCAGCCCGACTTGGGTTTCCAAGCCTTTATGGTGCACTTAACGATAAATCACCGGAGGACTTGAGTGCCGGTTTGATTGACGGAACAGCATGGGTAGTGCGTCCCTTCCTGTCCTACATCTTGCCACTGGTCCTTGCGCGGATCGAAGGGCGTGAATTCGAGCTTATGCGCCTGCTTCGAAAATACTGTCCTCGTTTGCAGCCGGATGCTCTGGCTGTTGGAGACACAGCCGGCCTGCTAAACAGTCTACAAGAACAGGTCGACGAACTGGTGGCTATGTTGAAAGCCGATAGTGGCGCGCGCGTCGGTGATATTACGCGTTTCATTAGGGATAACGATTTGTTGGCGTTTGACGAGCGTTACACCAGGTTGGTCAATGTCTACGCTGAAACAGCTGATCCAGTTGCCGAACCGGCGATTGACAACGCCGCGTTGCGTTTTATGCAGTGCGACGCGTCGGAGCTATGGGGATATCGAAAGTATATTGAAAAGCTGTCTCCCTTCGCCACGCAGCAAGGTATCAAAGGGGCCGAGTTCGAAAAAGTTATCGTTGTCGTTGACGATCAGGGGCGAACAAATACGTTCTCCTACGGCAAGTATTTCGGTGTTACGGAACCTTCGGATACAGATCGGGCTAACGCTGCTGCCGGAAAGGACTCAGTCATCGATCGAACACGACGCTTGTTCTATGTTTGCTGCTCGCGAGCATTGTCCGACCTTGCCGTAGTGATATTTGCCGATGACACCGTGCGGATGCGCAATGCGTTGCTCGAAAGAGCATTCTTTGAACCCGAATGCGTCAAAGTCTTCGATTAATCGAGGGTCATCTGGCGACGCCGGTTCAGCGCCCGATCAGGATCAATCCTGAAGTTGTCGTCGGGCTACACTCTGTATCTCCCGTTGGCTAAGGTGCCTGATTAGAATATTCCCATGAATTAAGGTCTGGCATATCGTCAAACTTCGCAGGAGTAAAAATGGTGGCACGACGCATTTCGCGGAGCCAGCTATTGGGCTACCTCGATAAACTATCTCGAGAAGAAGCCCTGCCCGAGCCCAAACTGCATCAGGCCGCAGACCAGTTCGCGCTGGACATCGACCAGCTGCTTGCCAACGCCACTCGGTTGCATGTCCGTCGCGACCTGGTCAGATACCTGGGGGTGAATCAAGACCTCCTGGCACAGTGGCAACGTATGGCGGAGGAACGTCACGAGGTTCCCCGGATTGACCAGTCCAGCTTGGGCAACAGCCACGGCTCTCGCGTCAGCGGCGCCATGGTCACTGTCCGTAGCGCTCGCCAGCCACACCCTCAGGTTGTTATGGTGAACGATCAAGGGGAGATCAGCGCGCCATTGGGGAGCACCCCTGCCGCCCGGCTGGTCATCGTGGAGAACCTTGAGAACTTCCTGAGCCTTGACGGCACGCTGTCACTTCTCCCTACCTGTGGGCTAAGTCCGGCCTGGCAGGACGCTGATATCCTCTACGGCAGTGGTAACAGCATCACGAACATTCTGCTTACCCCTTTTTTCCAGCAGTACCAGGAAATCGGCTGCCTGTTCGATCCCGACCCTGGTGGCATCCGCATGTGTGACACGCTTCACCAGCGGGGAGACCTTCCTCCCCTCTATTTTCTGGCACCAGCGGATCTTCGGGAGCGCCTAAGTGCTTCCACGCGAGAACTCAACATGAAGCAGCGCCAGCAGTTAGCCACTCACATACGCCGTTCACCGCCTTGCGCTCATGTAGGTGGCCTGATCCGCACTACGGGTAAGCACCTCGAACAGGAAACCTATCTTCTACCCGTGTCAACTACGGAGGCCACCCGATGAATCTGGGCTTTGATACCTTTGATACCTTCCGCTTCAAGCAATTGGTTTTCGTCAACAGTGCGGCCTATGCATACACCCAGATCCGCATCGACCAGCACACCGCACTTTTCGGCGAGAACAACCTGGGCAAGACCTCCATGCTCAACGCCCTGAAACTGTTCCTCCTGCCGGAGGTGAACTTCCGAAACTGCGGCAGCAAGTTCAACTTTCGAGGTACCAACGGTAATCTCTATGACGGGATGGCGAGCTTTCGCTACTACTTCCCGGAAGACCGCACCTTTATCGTACTTGAAGCCGAAAACCCCCACGGTGACTTCTGTATTGTCCTGCATCGTGGCGGGGCCACCGATAAAATGGAATACGCTCGCATGGTGGTACCGTGCCCTTATGCGAAACTCGAACCGCTGTTCTGGGATGTCGACGCCGACACTAACGGTGGGATTGGCGCTCCGATCGAGAGCATGACCCTGCAGGGGGTGAAAACGACACTGCGTGAGATGGGCGGTGAGCCGCTGAGTGACCGGAAGACCATTCTGGAGCGCCTGTTCACCAACCAGCCCTACGACAAGAAGGCCGGGCGTTACAGCCTGCTCCCCCTGCGCAACGGTGCTGGCCAGCGGGAGATGGACGCCTGGCGTAAGCTGGTGCACCTCGCCTTCGATATCTCCGCATCGGACGAGCGCACCCTGCCGGATACCTTAGCTACCATCATCGAGGGGCAGAAAAGCCGTAAGGAAGAAGAGTTACTCCTAGACCTCAATGCTATCGTAGAAGAGGCATTCCAGCTTCGTGAGCAAGGCGACCGCATTACGCGCATCCGCAATGCCTCTGACAGCTGGGAGAAGTTTAACGAGAGGTTCCAGTGTGAGACGCAGCTGCGCAGCCAAGCGGCCAAGGCGTATGCGGATCTCAATGAAAGCGTTGAGGTCGAGGAGGGGCGCCTGAAGGAGGCGTTGGAGACAGCCTCCCGGTTCCTCACCGAGGCCGAAAACCGAGAAGACGGCCTTCGTGGCATCAAGCGCGACAGCGACAAAGCGGTTTCCAACACCGATGTCGAGGTCAGGGCCAACAGCAGGCTGGTAGAGGACCTACGCAAGGACATCAATGCGGCATACGCCACTCTGAACGAGTTTCCTAACGGCACGCCTCGACAGGAAATCATCAAAAGCCTCGATGAGTACATTGACCAGCAGTCGCAAGCCATTAAGGGCTACGACGACAAGGCTGTAGCTCAACAGGAAATCGGCAAGATCTGTGATCGACTGGGCGGGAACGAACGCCAAGCCAAGCGACTGGATGAACGGCTCACCAATCGCACCCCAACCCTGCTGGACGACCTCACCGTGAGTGACGCCAGCATCCTAAACTCCCTGAATCGCTCACTGGGCACCACTCATGGGGTGCTCACCCGAGAGCAGAAGGAAGTATTCACTCAATTCAGCCAACAATTCCGGTCGGAAGATGACCACCTAGCGTTAGGCCATCTTCACGAGCGTATCGCTCTGAGTGATATTCCTTACCAGGATTATGATGCCGAAAAGACTCGACAGCAGATGCAGGACACCCTGAACGAATTGAAGACGAGAATCGCCCAAGACAAGAAGCGGCGTGACAATCTCCTGGAAGAGTCGAACATGAGCCCCGAGGAAATAGCTCGGCGCCGCAAGCAGGCAGATAAGGAGCTCAACAAGGCGCAGAAGGACAAGAACGCGCTCAATGCCCTCGATGCCAATCTCCAGACGTTAGAGAGCAGAGAAGGTGAGCTGCGCGAGGATGAAGAAAAACTGGAAGAGCAAAAGCGCCAGCGCGACAAGGCTGATGTCCAGTGGAGGGAAGCCGATGAGAACCGCAATAAAGCGCGGCAGGGCCTTAAAACCCTTAAAGACCAGGCACAGCAGGTACACGTGATTCGGCAGCGCCTCGACCCCATCGGCAAGGACGCCAATAACGTCCTCGAAGGGCGCCACAAAGTGATCCAGCCGACCCCTTGCGAGGTCAGCGAGGCCAATTTCGAGGCCCTACAGGAAACTATCTATGAGCTGAGCAATCTTCGCACCAAGGTGCACCACCAGCTCCGCAACCTGCTCACCATGAGCATCCTGCCCAACGCCGATAGCCAGGCCCACCTCAGCTCTTTCACCAGTGATCAGGTGGCCGAGTTCCACGAGCAACTCAAGGCGGTGTTCGACAACCTCGACACCCAAGAGGCGAACTACCGCCATCAAGTCGAACGCCACAACATGACCACCAACTCCCAGGTTGATATCCTGCGAAGCGCCAAACATCTGGTGTCCGCCTTCATCAGCGGGATCAACGCGGAGATGGGCCAGTTCTCGATCTCTGATCTGGAGGAAGTGCGGGTGGACTATAAGCTACACCCGCGCTTCGAGCAGCTCCTCACCGACCTCGACAAGGCTGACCTCGGCGGCAAGGAACTACAGGATAGCAAAGTCTACGAGCAGCTGAAGGCCTTCCAAGCCGACTTTTTCAACTCGGACGCCCGGCGCACCGGCATCCTGCTCAGCCTCGACAAGATCCTGGCCGGCGTGCATTACAAGTACCGCAAACGCGGCGAGGAAGGCTGGACGACGAATGCCCAGTCCAACGGCACGACCATGATGATCACGACCAACCTGCTCTCGGTGCTGATGTCGCGGCTGATGGACGGTGACGCCCAAGTGACCATGCCACTGGTTATGGACGAATTCGGCTCTCTGGCCACCCAAAACATGCGCACCGCTCGCCAGATAGCCGAGCAGCACGACTACTGCCTGTTCGTGGCCAACCCCAACCGAGACTCGAAGATTACTCAGGTGCTCGGCAACTACGTCCACCTCGGCCTGTTCCACGCCACCCAGGCCTATGCAGAGAATCGCACTGTCGTGCACCACGGCCTCTGCGAGTCACTCGCCCGCAAAGGGACGCTCACCAGACGGCCGGCAGACACCCGGATTGAAGGAGCGACCCTTTCGGAAGAGGAGGCTGACCTGTGAACATCAAGTCGCCGTTCGTGCTCAAACAGATCATCGAGCACCGTCAACTCTTTACCCAGCTGGTGGCCTACATAGAAGAGCACGACGGGGATGTGGAGATCCCCTCCAGGCTCTACCGCTTCATCGTGCGCCAGGCTATCCAGACGGAAGCAACCCAGGGCAATGACCGCGAACGTGAGCGCATCCGCTACACCCTCTCGGAAGACAACCTGTTGCGTGAACGTCTGATCATCCGGAAAGATCCTGCTCGCGGCACACTGGTACTGGCACCCTTCGTCGTCGACATGCTGCGCCATTTCGATATTGGGCGCATGCGAGGGTTGAGCCAGGCCGAGCTTGAGGATCTACGTGACGGCCTCAACCAGAGCCTGGCGGCATTCCAAGAGCTACCCATCGATCTGGAGAACGACGACTTCACTGATGCGCTGCGTCTGCTCCGGCGTCGGATACAGGACACTCTCGGCAAGATGCAGGAAAGCATCGCGGCACTCGAAGCTCAAGGGGATCACCTGGCGGATCAGGTGGAGCAGCAGGACGTAGGCAGCCTCGAAGGTGCGGCAGAAACCCGCAAGGCCTTAGAGAACATCAACCGCATCTACCAGCGATATATCCTGCCGGCGCTCGAATTCCTCGACCCCAAGACCCTTTTCAAGAAGGGCGTCCCGGCGATTACTGCCATACGCCGCATCGCAAAGCTAGCGGAAGAAAGCGACCACCCAGCGCTTAATGAAGAGATGCAGCTCTCAGCCAATGCCATCCAGAGCTACGTCAAGGACATTGATTCTCTGCGCCTTTCACTTGAACGTTATGTCCGCCAGGACCGGCAGCAGCGCCAGCAATACGACGCCATCGAGCGAGCCTTCAATACCATCCGGCTCGCCACGGAGGAGCGTCACGACGATAGCTTCCGCAATCTCTACATTCCCGTTCGTCACGCCGCCATCCAGTCACCTGGTACTTTCGTGGGAATCAAGCGGATGCGCTTTGCCCGCCTGGACTGGCACGACATCGACCACCGGGCCGATATTGAGGAGTTCACAGATCGACGCATTGAAGAGCTACGCAACCAGCTCGATAAAGCTGGCTCTGTTACGGTAGACCCGGCGCGAGCGAGGCGATCAGAGGTCGAGCTGCAAGAACAGTTGCGCCAACATCAGATCCAGGCGCTATTCGAAACGTGGACGATCCCGGATGATTGCCAAGACCTTCACGCCTCTCTTCACGAATACTTAGGCAGTCACCTTGAGGACTACACCCTCAACGACCTTCTCGAAGCCTTGGACTGGGTAATGGCTCTCCCGGACTTCAAGTTCCATGCCCGCTTCCAGCACCTCGAAATTGCCCACGGCGAGTTGGCACTGTCATACCACCCCCTCATTCCCCAGGAAGCCCCCGTCAAGGAGATCACCGCATGAGCGACACCCCCCGCACACAAGAAACAAACCTTGGACAGCCGGTCGTCAATCGTCGCTTGAGTCAGGAAGCTTTTCGCAAACTGACTGCGGGCCAGGTCATCAACCAGACCCAGTATGTGAATGGGCAGGTAGCGCCCAACCCCTTGTTCGACGAGCTTTACAAGGAGCGGGACCGATACTACGTCGAGGCTTACGCCAACATGGGAATGGAACTGGTACAACGCCCCGGTTTCTTCTACGTTCGCTCTCTCTCAGAGGCCCAGAACGATGATGACACCAGGGATCATGAAAGCACTGGCGCCATCCGCCAGGTTCAGGGGGTGTTACTGGTGCTGGGTCGCGGCGTGCTTGAGAAGGGCTTCATGTTCGAAGCCTTGACGCTACCTGATGCCGGCATCTCTCGGGAAATCCTCGAAAACATCGGTAATGATCCGATCTTTAACCAGATTCTGAAGGCATGCAAGATGGATCAACCACTCCCAGAGGCGGTAAAGGTGGCTCTTGTGGATCGAGACATCGCCTACTTCAATGTAAAAGGGAATCTGGTGCTTGCCGAATCCGGGAAGGCATTCTTTGATGACCTCTTCATCGAATATCAGTCTGGTGAATAGGAATCAGAGAAGATGCTTTTTTGTGGTTTTATCAGTTACAACTGGAGAAAAGCCCAGGCTCCATTCTGACGTTCACTGGAAGCCACCATTGTCCATCGTGTTATTTGCATAGACTAGGGCATGCAACAAGGGCCGCCTTGCATGCATTAACAGTTTAGTAGCATATTGATTTGCATGCTCCAGTTGGTCTGCTACCCTTTGGGTCGGCTCAGGGTGAGCCAGCAGATCCGCATCGTGCGAAGCTACGAGCAGCCCTCCATCTAAAAAAACGTGATTTCACCAATCAGAGCTTGTTTGATTGGGCCTGCGGATCGGCCAATCGAAATTGGCTCTGTACTTGGAGAAAAAACGTGTCCTACTATCTATCCCCCAATAAGTTCTTGATCAACCTGAAAAGAGCTGCAAAAGCAGAAAAGCGAGCCGCTGGCACGGGGCCCCTGGCTCAATATCAGAATGATCTTGCCAAAGCTCTTGGCTTTCAATCGTGGGCCCTACTGCACAAAAACGTTGTCAAAGACGGATTTCGGAATCTGCAAGACCGCAGAGAGCAAATAGGTCGTGGTATTGGAAGAGCTCTTCCAATTGCTGCTAGTGAGTATGCTTATAGAGATATCGAAACGTTCATGTGCTCAGCTTTTGAAAGGTGTGCGGTGTACTCCGTGCCGAGTGTAGAAACCCCGAATGGTTATTCCCATTCCTCGATTTCTGTCTCCAAAACAGTTCGAGAAGAATTTGGTGATATTTACCCCGAGGAATTTCTGCTTCCAGCAATAAAGCGGATTGAAGAGATGGGGCCTTGGACTGAAGACGAGTCGGAGTTGATATTTGAATAAGCTCGATATCATGCCGCTTAATAGATGAACTTGAGACCGGTGCCTGAATCAATCAGGCACCGGTCTCCTACTCTATGATCTGCCTTGATCGCTCAGTAAACGCCTTAATGCTCATGTCTTTGATATAGGCTTTGGGTCAGGTTCGCCTGCTTTTTAGTCCAATTAATCCGCCGCCAATTCTTCAGGCTCTCCTGCCAATCCCAAATTCGTTGGACTCTGAACGGGCTCACACAATACCGGGGCCGGTATGTGCGTTTTCAGCAGATGATGAAAAGCATCGACCTTGTGGAAGTCCGGATCGAGCCAGAGCTCAAAATCATCAGGCCGCAGCATCAGGGGAATGCTTTTCGGATGAATGTGGCTGAACTTTGGGTGGGGCGGTAGCGTGATTACTGTGAACGAGTTCATCCGCTCATGGCCAAAGTGCCAGGACTGCCATAGCCCGGCCAGCGCCGTTGCCTCGTTTACGGGGTGGATATTGTAAACCTGTTTCCCACGCCACTCATGGAATGCGCTCACCGGAATCACACACCGTTTTGAGGGGAAAGCCTTTTTCCAAAGCGGGCTGCTAGTGAGGCGATCACTGCGGGCATTGAAGGTCTGGAACTTGGGGTTAGGACGAAATCAGCTTCCATCGGGTTTGGGCTCAATGAGTAGTGACCAGATGCCGGGTATTAATAGGCGCTTCCCGTCCGCTTCAACCACAAATTCACCCGTGCCGCCGGGCGGCACGTTCAGTTGCGGTGAGGGCGCTATGCCAGTTAGGCCAAGCTCACCCATCAGAGTCTGGATTTCCGGAGAGTCCGTTACATTGTACCGGCCACACATTTTGGCCTCCTTGATCAGCTCTGCATGTTCTGTGGTTCACTGGACGGTTCGTTCGCAAGATTGTCGGAACGGTCAGTAAACGTCTGGTAGCTGTTTCCAGCTTGTGGTGTAGGCTGGTGACAGGTGTTTCCGCCTCATGGCGTATGCACCAGGCCCTGCCTCCCTGGCCATAGTGACGGTGGCGCGGGATTTTCGATTTATGTCGTCCATCACCGCCATTAGTCGAGCGGCTCGCTCTGCCGAATAATTATGCTCGCCCGGGGCCTCAAACAGGTCTGACTGCAAACCTGTCCCGTCCACCAGTTCACTCAGCATAACCCCGGCTTTTGCGTAGTCAAAGCCGTATCGATAGAGCGATCGGAGCAGCGTCATGGCCTGGCGGGTAATCACTCGTGAATCCTGTGTCGGACTAACCAGGCTGACGGATGCGCTTCTGGAATACTGAGGAACAGACGCCCGAAATGGATTGGTTCGAATAAACACCATCAGCTCCCCGGCGTACAATTGACCTTTACGGAGTTTTTCAGTGGCCCTCGCCGTGTAATGGCTAACGGCTTCCTCTAAATCGGATAAAGCCTGGATGGGTTGGCCAAAGCTACGTGAGCACATGATCTGTTTCTTGGCCGGGGGCGCATCTTCCCAGGCCAGGCAAGCGATGCCTCTGAGTTCGCGAGCTGTTCGCTCCAGCACAACAGAGAATCGTTTTCGAACGGTCGCCGGGTCCGCATCAGCCAAGTCTAAAGCGGTTTCAATGCCCATAGCCTGCAACCTGGCGCTGAGCTTACGCCCGACACCCCATACCTCCTCAACTGGAACCCTTGCCATCAGACGGCGCTGTCTGGCGGTGTCTGTCAGGTCGACCACCCCGCCGGTTGCTGGATAGTGTTTTGCCGAGTAGTTGGCAAGCTTGGCGAGGGTCCGGGTTGGCGCAATGCCAACACAGACCGGCAGACCAACGCTTCGAAAGATCGTGTTTTTGACCTGGCACCCGAATTCTTCAAAGGACACCACGCGATCAATACCCGTTAAATCCAGAAACGCCTCGTCGATGGAATAGACATCGACGCGCGGCGCCAGCGACTCCAGTGTGACCATAACCCGTCGGCTCATGTCGCCGTAGAGAGTGTAATTCGATGAGAACACCTGGATCTTGTGTCGGCGGATGTCCGATTGAATGTGATGAACCGGCACACCCATCTTGATTCCGAGAGTTTTAGCTTCTTTCGATCGAGCCACAACACAGCCGTCATTATTGGAAAGCACGACCACCGGCGTATGCCGCAGATCCGGCCGGAATAGTTTCTCGCAGGAGGCGTAAAAATTATTACAGTCCACGAGGGCAAAAACCGATGTCATCCTGGCTCGCCCTGAACACAGCTCATCTTGCGATCCAGGATACCGAAGCTAGCCGTCGCTTCATGACAACCCGCCACGGGTAAAAGAGCGCACCACATTGGTCACTACTCCAAACACCTCAAGCACCATATCGTCCCCGATAACGATGGGTTCATAGCCAGGGTTTCTCGGCAAAAGCTTTGCGGGCGGGGGAGACAAATGTAACTGCTTCACCGTCATTTCGGTTTCCAGACTAGCGATAATGATATCCCCATGCCGGGCTTGGAGAGATCGGTCCACCACCAGCACGTCACCCGGGAAAATACCGGCCTCAGTCATTGACTCGCCCTGTACACGGACAAAGAAAGTAGCGGCAGGGTGCTGAATGCATAGTTCGTTCAGATCGAGTGTTTTCTCAACGTAGTCCTCCGCTGGGGAGGGAAAACCCGCCGAGACCCGTTCCAGGAACAGCGGGATTTTCAGGACCGAAATGGGGTTGTAGTCACCGAGGAGGGAGCAGGGCATGGAGACACCTAGTACTGTTAATTTATACAGTATTATTGGTGGGGCAAAAGGTCGATGTCAAACGATTACGTGGCGAGGAAAGCGACACTAGGCTAGGCTGTTGTTTTATCGCGATTTGGAGAGAGTGCATGTGGCAGCGCGGAGCGTAATCAAGAAGCGGTCAGGTGTCTAGATATCGAGGGCTTGCCACGCACTGGGGATACCATTGGCTAAAATTTTTTTCATTGAAGAGAAGGTGTGGCATCTTCTTCTAATTGCTCATGGAGAGACCATTGAAGAAAATTGATCTTCACTTACACACAATCCCTACAATCAGTGATGCAGACTTTACATTTTCACTAGACAAGTTTAGTGAATACGTTAATTCTGCTGAACTCGACGCCATAGCTATAACAAATCACGATATTTTCAATCTTACTCAATTCCATGAGATCGACGACGCGTTAGACTGTATTGTCTTTCCCGGAATTGAAGTAAATCTAGATAATGGTCACATCTTAGTTATTTCCGAAAATAGAAATTTAGAAGAGTTTCAAATTAAAACTAGGCTAGTTTCTGAGAAGATAACGGAAATAGGGGATTCAATAAGTGTAGATGAACTAATCCAAATTTTTGGCGATCTAAATAACTATTTACTTATCCCCCATTATCAGAAAAAACCTGCTGTATCGAGAGATAACATTGCCCAGCTAAGTGCGTTTATCTCTGCAGGTGAGGTTGATAGCCCTAAAAAGTTTATTCGTATGGCGAGAGATGAGACTGAGCTAACGCCAGTTCTATTTAGTGATTTAAGAATCAAGGAAGGTTTGAGCATATTTCCCCCTAGGCAGACATATATTGACTGTGGGGAGCTGACTTTAAATGCCATAAAGCACAGTCTTCGAGATAGAAAAAAGGTTGCTCTCTCGAAGTTAGATGGCAACTCTCTTTTTAATATTTTTGATGATGGTCAGCAACTGTCCACCGGTTTGAATATTATTTTTGGAACAAGGTCGTCAGGGAAAACTGTAACCTTAAATCGAATAAATGAAGAGTGTGAAAATGTAAAATACATTCCCCAGTTCTCTTTAGTTCAGCGAGATGATGCCGTCAATGAGAAAGAGTTTAATGACGGCGTTGCTCGTAAGAAAAGCAACTTTGCTGATAAACATTTGAGCCCGTTCAAGGCTGTTGTGGACGACGTTATAAATATTGACCTAGCAGCAAATCGGCGAAAGGTAAGTGATTACCTTGACACTCTAATGAAGTTGGCAGAGGAAGCTGGGAAACGTGATGCTTTTTCCAAAGTTGCACTGTTTAACGAAACTTTATTTGATACAGGCGATGAAAAGGGACTCAGTGACCTTTTTGGTGCTGTACGTCTACTGATCGAAAACATTGAACACAGGGAAGTAATTGATAGACATCTCAATATGGATGCCTTGAAAGCACTGGCATGTGAATTGATAGGTCTTCTTTGGGCCAAGAATCTCGAACGAAAGAAAAAGAGCGCTGTGAATGATGTTGTTCGAGACGTTAAAAGCAAACTTCATCTGCGTTCATCTTCAACTCAAGTCAAAGATGTTGATCTATACAAAGTCATGATTGAGCACCAGAAGGTGCAAAGGTTTAATCAAATTGCAAAACGATTGCAGACAGAAAAGGTAATACATGAAGAAAACATTCAGGGATTTAAAGTGGTTTGTAAGCAACGCGCTTTTACAGGAGCAGGTGAGGTTAAGGGTGTTAGTGGCAGAAAAGTGGCATTTACCGATGCATATAAAGAGTACTCTTCTCCATACCAATACTTGATGCTATTAAAGGATAACGAGGCTCTAACGCCCTCCGAGTTTTATAAATATTTTACGTGCATTGAATACGAGATACTAAACCGAGACGGCTTTAGGGTTTCCGGCGGTGAAAGGTCAGAATTTAGATTGCTGCAAGAAATCAAGGATGCTCAAAATTATGACTATTTATTGATCGATGAGCCAGAGTCTTCTTTTGATAACCTATTTTTGAAAGGAGAAGTTAATCAGATATTGAAAGAGCTTTCTAAAACTATGCCCGTAGTGGTTGTTACCCATAATAGTACTGTCGGTGCTTCGATAAGTGCAGATTATATTTTGTATACATCTAAGGAAGTTGAAGGGCAAGAGGTTGTGTATCGAAGGTATTCAGGGCACCCATCGGATAAAGAGCTACGGTCAGTTGATGGTAAAACAATAGATAATTTTAAGGTAACACTGGAGTCATTGGAAGCTGGCGAAGGTGCTTATGTTGAAAGGAGGAGTGGTTATGAAAGTATTAAAGATTGATAACAGTCAAGGTTACTTTTTAACTGAAGAAGGTGACTATAAGCCAATAGATAAATTGGATAAAAACGTTCTACTGAGGTTGGTTAACGTGGCTCTCGAAGACGGCTTTGAAATCGATACTTACGACGAAGCTAAACTTAGAAATCAAGCCCATCAAATCATATATAAGAGTATTAGTGAAAAGCTTAGTGATCTGCATCAGAGACGGCAGCAATTTCGTGATGAGTCAGAAAACATGTACTTAGAAGAGTACGAAAAGTACACAGCCTAGTATTAGCAGTTGAACTTGAATCGATGACTTTCTATTTGATTCCGGCCGAGAGAAAGTTATGTAGGGCCGGTTTATTGCCGTATAACAAAGCGCTGCTGTTGGACAATTTTCCGCTACGCTCCTAAATTACCGCAGAGCGCGGCGTTAAAAAATTCGTCAGAAATTCCATGCCCAAAATATGGAGAATGACATGGGTGACTATGCAGACTTTTGTGAGTCGTACGGAGGAACCGCAAATGATCCTGATTTCATGGACCGATGGCTGGACCAGTATGCCAGTGGATCAACCTCTGTAGATCGCTATATTTCAAAAAGTGAAGAGTCGAAGTTCATCTCTGAATTCGACCTCTCGGATATCGAGTGGCAACAAGTTAAAAGTTACGTGGCGATTTTTATAGATCAATCGCTAAAAAAACACCACGAAGTCAACAATTACATCACAGGCCAAGGTCAATGGGGTAAATTTACAGAGATTAGATCAATTAACGATCATGGAAATGGGAAAATTGTATACGGCATAACGCGTAAACATTTCAAGCTTATCTGTGAAATACTAGAAATTACAGGTGGGGGTGGCGACCCGCTGCTGCGAGATGAACGCTATTAGCCTTACCTCTCACAAACAGTGTGGACAAGGTGCTCCTGGCATGAACGGGAGGGCCTGTTGTGGGTCTATGGAAGGCCCTCACCGTCCATAACGTTTTCAGAAATAATTAAAGGCCCCAGCCTCTGGATGGCCCATGCCGCATATCACGCTCGACCTGTTTCTCTTGCAACCACTCGTGGATTTCCGATTCGATCCAGCCTACGGATTTACCACCCAGCGATATCGGTCTCGGGAATCTGCCCAGATCGGCATACTTATATATGGTCGATCTTGCCAGGCCGGTTTTCTCAATTACCTCTGCGAGTCTCAGCACTCTCATAACACTACTCCTATTTTCATCCATAATATTTGCTGGAAATCAGAACGTGCCAGCGCCCGGAATTCGGTGTTGGCTCGATTGCCATTATTCGCCACAACTCGTGCAGGGCCATGCCACTTTCTGTTGGTAGTGTTTTTAGAACACAACAAGAAAGGAGTGCTGTCATGGGATTTGTTTCGTGTCTTGAGGATCAGCAAAAGCGGTTTGAATCGGATTGCCACTTTCTTCAGCGGGATATTCGGCCAGGGAGGG
Source organism: Marinobacter sp. ATCH36 (assembly GCF_023555055.1). Taxonomy (GTDB): domain Bacteria; phylum Pseudomonadota; class Gammaproteobacteria; order Pseudomonadales; family Oleiphilaceae; genus Marinobacter. The sequence goes on along the minus strand of NZ_JAMJPL010000002.1, from coordinate 157,210 downwards.
CGGACGGTGAATCTGCAAAAAAGGATGCTCTACGCCTGCTTGGTGATGCTCAGGTGTGTTGGGCTAAGATGCTGATATATCTGGATGAAATAACCCTGCCAGATTTTGGCCTTGGGGAGAGTCCGCAGGAGCTTCGTGAGCAATGCTCAGAATTAAAGAGTGTGCTAGCTAGGACAGAGCAGGAATCGTCGCGTGTGAGCGATCTGGCGGGGTTGCTATTTCTGCACAATCAGGTAATGCAGGAACAGTTGAAGCAAGAATGCATTCGCCGCAGGCAATTAGAGCGGGATTTTGAAAAAATGGGCGTTGAGGATTTCGGCCGAATGGTGGAGCCGTTCCTTTCAAAGGGTATGTTTGAGAGACATGCGAAACGGTGACCGAGTGGTGACGAGATTTTTAAGGGTTTGAGAAACGGTGACCAAACGGTGACGAGAAAGGCTGTTTTCCAGAAACGACAAAGCCCGGATCTTTCGAAGCCGGGCTAAGTATTTGATCTAATTGGTCGGGACGGTAGGATTTGAACCTACGACCCCTTGCACCCCATGCAAGTGCGCTACCAAGCTGCGCTACGCCCCGAATTTGCTAGCGGCCAAGGAAACTTGAGATAAATCTCAGTGGCTTAGCGGAAGCGAAGTCTACACCAGCTTCTTTAAAAAATAAACATCGTCAGGGCATTTCGGCGATGATTTCTAGCGCAGCTTGGTTTCCCTCAGTTCCATGATGAATTCGGGAGGGTCAAAGCTGTCACTTCGCGCTACCGGCCAGTATTTATCGTATACCCTGACACCGGTTTCACCTTCAAGAAGTGCACCTGGTGCAAGAAACCGAAACAGATCCAGATAGGAATGGATCTCGGTTTTTGAAGTCCGGCTGAGGATGTGTTCGGGGCCCAGTGCCGAGGGATGGTTGAGGCCAGAAGCCGCGAGCAGGTTCCTGAGCGCGTCCAGAGTGTTCTTGTGGAAGTTGTAGACGCGTTGGCTTTTGTCCTCAACGTCCAGCTTTTTGCCTCGCCTGGGGTCCTGGGTGGCAACGCCGCTGGGGCACTTGCCGGTATGGCAGTTGAGCGCCTGAATGCAGCCAAGGGCAAACATATAACCCCGTGCGGCGTTACACCAGTCGGCGCCCAGGGCGAGGGTACGGGCAATACCGAAGGCAGAGGTAATCTTGCCCGCCGCGCCGATGGCGATGTCCTCACGCAGGTTGGTGCCAACCAGCGTATTGTGCACCAGTAGCAGGGCTTCGGTTAGGGGCTCACCGAGACGGTTGATAAATTCCAGGGGGGCCGCACCAGTGCCACCTTCGCCGCCATCCACGACGATAAAGTCCGGCTTCTTGCCAGTTTCCTGCATGGCCTTGACGATAGCGAACCACTCCCACGGGTGACCAATCGCCAGCTTGAAGCCCACGGGCTTGCCGCCCGAGAGCTCTCTGAGCTTCTCAATAAACTCCAGCATTTCGATGGGCGTACTGAAAGCCGGGTGGCTGGCGGGTGAGACCACGTCCTTGCCCGGCTCCACGCCTCTGGCTTCCGCGATTTCAGCCGTCACCTTTTCGCCTGGCAAGATGCCGCCGTGCCCGGGTTTTGCTCCCTGAGATAGCTTGAGTTCTATCATTTTTACCTGATCAAGAGAGGCGTTTTTCCGGAACATTTCCTCAGAGAAGCTGCCATCTTTGTTTCGACACCCGAAATAACCGGAACCAATTTCCCAAACCAGATCGCCACCGGGTTCCCGATGATAGCGGGAGATCGACCCTTCACCGGTGTCGTGATAGAAATTGCCCAGCTTTGCGCCTTTGTTCAGGCTCAAAATGGCGTTGGGTGAAAGTGAGCCAAAGCTCATGGCGGAGATGTTGAAAACACTGGCTCTGTAGGGCTTGGCGCAATTTTTTCCGATGTCGATCCGGAAGTCGTTGCTTTCAATTTCAGTAGGGCGCAGGGAGTGGTTAAGCCACTCAAAGCCCTCTTCATACATATTGAGCTGTGAGCCGAAAGGTCGCTTATCCAGGACGTTTTTTGCACGCTGATAAACGATTGTGCGCTGCTCCCGGGAAAAAGGCCGTTCTTCCGTATCTGACTCGATGAAGTACTGGCGTATTTCCGGGCCAATGGATTCAAAAAAGTAGCGAAAATGCGCGATGATCGGGTAATTGCGGCTGACTGTGCGTTTGCTTTGTACCAGATCCCGGGTGCCAAGGGCAGTCAGGCCAGCGAAAAGCAGGGGCAGGATATACCAGCCGCCCCAATAAACGCTCAGGGGAAGGGTAATCAGAAATCCGGCAATGCTGGCGACATAGAGTGTGTAGCGGAAAGGAAAGGTTCTCGTTTTGGCCATTTTAACCTCATTCTGGGAACAGAAGGCGTTCTATAAGGAAAACACCGTCGTGTTTCTGGATTTGGTCTATTCTTGAATAAGTGCCTCAGTATAGCGCCACTTTGATGTTTTGAACTCAAACCAATAAGATGTCGAACTTGTAACGTGAAGAGCTAAGTACTTTTACTCATTCCTGATCAAAATAAGGGGGCTCCCATTGTGGGTGAGGTAGTCAAAGACGAATACTCGACGGATTACGTCGCGGGGCAGGACAACATCCAGAAGTTTGGGTTTGACCTGCACGCGCCGGTTTTTCCGATTACAGCAGTGCTCGTTTTACTGTTTGTAATTGGTACTCTGATGTTTCCTGCACAATCGAAGGAAATTCTGGACGGTTTGAAGTGGGACATTATTGGCAGTTTTGACTGGTTTTTCCTGCTCAGTGCCAATATTTTTGTCATTGTGAGCCTCGCGCTCATCTTCATGCCTATTGGTAAAATCCGCCTTGGCGGCATGGATGCGAAGCCGGACTTCTCGACCCTGTCCTGGTTCTCCATGCTGTTTGCTGCCGGTATGGGGATCGGCCTTATGTTCTGGGGCGTTGCCGAGCCGGTGGCCTATTATACCGGCTGGTACGAAACCCCGTTCAACGTTGAGGCCAATACCCCTGAGGCCGTTGGTCTGGCGATGGGTGGCACCATGTTCCACTGGGGTCTTCACCCTTGGGCTATCTATGCCATTGTGGCTCTGTCACTTGCGTTTTTTGCGTACAACAAAGGCATGCCGCTGACTATTCGGTCGGCGTTCTTCCCACTGTTGAAAGACAAGGTGTGGGGTTGGCCTGGCCACATTATCGATGTCCTGGCAGTTGTAGCGACCATTTTTGGTCTGGCAACGTCACTTGGTTTCGGCGCGCAGCAGGCTGCGTCTGGCATGAATTACCTGTTTGAAACAGGGTCAGGTATCAACGTCCAGATGGCCATCATTGTCGGTGTCACGGCGCTGGCTCTGATCTCTGTTCTTCGCGGCCTCGATGGCGGTGTAAAGATCCTCAGTAACGTCAACATGGCGTTGGCAGGCATTCTGCTGTTCTTCGTAATCTTTGCCGGCCCGACCATGGCCATTCTGGAAACACTGTGGGTGACATCTTCCACTTACGTCGCCAACATTGTTCCACTGAGCAACCCGTTTGGCCGTGAAGATGAAGCCTGGATGCACGGCTGGACCGTGTTCTACTGGGCCTGGTGGATCTCCTGGTCACCGTTCGTTGGTATGTTCATTGCCCGGGTCTCCAAAGGCCGCACAGTGCGTGAATTTGTTACGGCCGTTCTTCTGATTCCCACGCTCATCACCATTGTATGGATGAGTGGTTTCGGTGGCGCGGCGCTGGAGCAGATCCAGCAGGGCACTGGTGCTCTTGCTGAAGAAGGCCTGACCGATGTGTCGCTGGCGATGTTCCAGATGTTTGCCAACCTGCCGCTGACCGGCATTCTGTCATTCGTTGGCATTGTATTGGTAATTGTGTTCTTCGTGACATCGTCTGACTCCGGTTCGCTGGTTGTCGACAGCATTACCGCTGGCGGCAAAACCGATGCCCCGACTTCTCAGCGTGTCTTCTGGGTTGTGATGGAAAGTGCCATCGCGGCCGCGCTGATCTTCGGTGGTGGTGATGATGCCCTGGGCGCGATCCAGGCGGTCGCCATCAGTGCTGGCCTGCCGTTCACGGTTGTCATGCTGGTCATGACATGGGGTCTGCTGAAAGGGCTGACCCATGAGCGCAAGTTGCTCATGGCCAAGGGTGAGATGTAAAAGCACCCTTGAGTTGAGCGAAGAAAAACCGGGGCTTTTGGCTCCGGTTTTTTTATGCCTTGAGTACAGGCGCAGTTGTACCGGATTACCGAAAGAGATGGCCAGGAGACTTTGATTCTTAGAGTTCAAACTTTTAGCATTTCCCACGTGTAATGTTCAGGTGGTCTAAAATAAATTCGGCTACCAAATTTTACAGCGATGGGGGACATCACTTTGGGTGACGTCATTAAAGATGAATATCAGACCGATTATGTAGCAGGGCAAGACAATATTGCCAAGTTCGGTTTCGATATACACAACATTGTGTTTCCGGTAACGGCATTACTGATTGTTGCTTTTGTCGTTGGAACTCTGATCTTTCCGTCCGGAGCGAAAGAGTTACTCGATAGTGCCAAAAACGGCGCTATTGCTGTGTTCGACTGGGGCTTCCTTCTCAGTGCCAACCTGTTTGTTCTTTTTAGCCTGGCCCTTATTTTCATGCCAGTGGGTAAGATTCGAATCGGCGGCGTCGATGCCAAACCCGAGTTTTCCCTGTTGTCCTGGTTCGCGATGTTATTTGCTGCCGGTATGGGCACTGGCCTGATGTTCTGGTCTGTCGCCGAGCCTGTTGCCTATTACACGGACTGGTTTGGAACACCACTGGGCGTCGAGCCGAATACCGAAGAAGGCGCTCGGCTGGCAATGGGGGCGACGATGTATCATTGGGGCCTGCACCCGTGGGCGATCTACGCCATTGTTGGCCTCTCGTTGTCGTTTTTTGCGTTCAATAAAGACCTGCCACTGACTATTCGCTCAGCGTTTTTCCCGATTCTCGGTGACAAGGTGTGGGGTTGGCCTGGCAATGTCATTGATACCGTGGCGGTTCTGGCGACGATTTTCGGTCTTGCCACCTCTCTTGGCTTTGGTGCCCAGCAGGCAGCCTCCGGAATTTCCTATCTGTTCGGTATTGAAGGTGGCCTCAATGTTCAGGTGGCCGTCATCGCTGGTGTGACGGCGGTCGCAACCATTTCGGTTATTCGGGGTATTCACGGCGGTGTGAAGATGCTGAGTAATGCGAACATGGTGATGGCAGGGCTGCTGCTTGTCTTCGTTCTGTTCGCAGGTCCCACTCTGGCCATTTTCAACTGGTTGTGGGAAACAACTGTTTCCTATGCTTCGAATATGGTGGCGCTGAGTAATCCGTTTGGCCGCGAAGATGACACTACCTGGTTCCACGGCTGGACGGTGTTTTATTGGGCCTGGTGGATTTCCTGGTCTCCGTTCGTGGGCATGTTCATCGCCCGCGTGTCCAGGGGGCGCACAGTGCGTGAATTTGTGACGGCAGTGCTGATCATCCCGACGATCATTACCGCAGTCTGGATGAGCACCTTTGGTGGCAGTGGGCTTGAGCAGGTTCAGAACGGCATCGGAGCGCTGGGTTCCGAAGGGCTGACCGATGAATCCCTAGCACTGTTCCAGGCATTGGAGAACATTCCATTCGCGGCCATTACATCATTCATCGGCATCACGCTGGTACTGACTTTTTTTATCACCTCTTCCGATTCCGGTTCACTCGTGATCGATAGCATCACATCGGGCGGAAAGGTTGACGCCCCCAAAGGTCAGCGGATCTTCTGGGCCATTACCGAGGGTACTATTGCAGGTGTTTTGCTGTTCGTTGGCGGTGAGGAGGCGCTTGAGGCTCTTCAGGCAGGTGCTTTGAGTGTCGGCTTACCGTTTACTCTGGTGCTGTTGGTAATGAGTTATAGCCTGTTCAAAGGGTTGCATCATGAGCGCCGACTGCTGATAGCTGAAGGAAAAATGTGACGGGCTGACTGTTCGTCAGTTCCGATACAATCAGATGTAAGGGCCTCACATAGTGGGGCCCTTTTGCCATGCAGTAGTGCAAAAGTCAAAGTGCGCTGAACGTTTCCATGGCATAGTCAGCCCGGTCTTCCGGCGTGAAATGGGGCTTGCGAAGGGCTTCAATTTTACGAAGGCGTGGCAGCAGGCCGCGACCATTGGCCATCTGGATGGCAAGGCCAGGACGAGCGTTCAACTCGAGCAGCAGCGGTCCCTGGTTGATATCAACGACCAGATCAACGCCCATATAGCCCAGCCCGGTCGCCTCATAGCACCGTGATGCCATTACCAGCATTTCCTGCCAGTCATCGATAGCAATGTTTTCAAGCGCCAGACCGGTATCCGGATGTAAGGAAATAGGGCGGTTGAACTGCACCGCATTCAGGCCGCGGCCGTTGGCGATATTCAGCCCTACGCCCACAGCACCCTGATGCAGGTTGGCCTTGCCATCCGATGCGGTCGTGGCCAGCCTTAACATCGCCATTACCGGATAGCCCTGAAACACCACAATGCGGATATCAGGCACGCCCTGGAAGGAATACCGGGCCAGCCCCGGAATGGACTCCACCAGGCTTTCCACAATGGCCACATCCGGTGTGCCAGCCAGCGAATAGAGCCCGGCAAGGATGTTGGAAAGGTGTCGCTCAAGATAGGCTGCCGGCACTCGTGCACCAGAGGCCTTCACGTATTCATCACCATCCCGCCCGGTTATCACGGTAATGCCCTTGCCTCCGGACCCCTTGGCGGGTTTGATGGCAAAGCCTTCGAGATCTTCGGCCATTTGCCGAAAATGGGAAATCTCATGCTGCTGCCGCACAACCTGAAGCAGTTTTGGGGTACGAACATCATACTCCGCTACGACCAGCTTGGTTTTGAGCTTGTTGTCCACCATTGGGTAGGAGGCACGGCTGTTATACCGGGCAATGAAGTCTACATTGCGCCGGTTCATGTTCAGCATTCCCAGCTGATTGAGCTTGAAGGGCGAGATCCAGCCCATTAGTCGTAAGCCTTCATGGGATGGAAGCGACGAAGTTCAAACAGCTTGTAGCCGGTATATTGTCCCATCAGCAGGATCAGACCCAGCACCACAAAGTGCAACTCCGGGAAATTGAAAGTCAGGTGACTTGCCAGGGGGGCGCTCATCAAGAGGAAAGCACACACGGCAACGAACAGACTGCCTGCGCCCTGTACGAATACCTCACGGGCACCTTCTTCTTCCCACAGTATGGACATGCGTTCGATGGTCCAGGCAATGATAACCATGGGGAAGAAAGTGACGGTCATGCCGGTGTTGAAGCCCATCTGGTAGCCCGCAATACTGAGCCCGGCAGTGATGAAAATGACCAGAATGATCAATGCGGATATCCGCGACACCAGTAGCAGGTTCAGGCTCGACAGGTAGCCGCGCATCAACAAACCGATGGCCACCACGGATATAAACGCAATCAGCCCCGGAATCAGTGTGGTCTGAACGAAAGCCACAGCGATTAATATCGGCATAAAGGTGCCGGAAGTTTTTATGCCGACCACGATTCGCATGAACGCAACAACAAGTGCGCCCAATGGCAGTAACAGCAACATTCTGAACATGCCCTGTTCTTCGATCGGAAGCTGGTAAAGACTGAGGAAACCAAGGCCATTCTCCGATGACTGGGCCTGGGCAAGCTGCAGTGCCGGCACAGTTTGCCGGAGCATGGAAAAGCCCACTTCCGAGTCGTCACCGCCCTCCAGGTCAAGCAGGGAAGTGGCTGCCTGCCTCCACAGCAGTACATTTTCCGGCAGTCCCTGCTCGGCAGTCCGAGGGTTGAAGGTCAGCCACCTGCTGCCGTCGTAGATCTGCAGGAATGGACGAAGCTGTTGCCGCCGCCTTGCATCTTCCAGGGTCAGCCCATCTGCGGTTCGTGCTGGAATGCCGGCGTGGTTCAGCATGCGGTTCAGAAGGTCAATATAATTGGAGTCCGATACCAGCAGCGTTGTGTTCTGTGCGCTGTTATCCGGCTGTAGCAGTTTGATCAGCTCGCGGGTCATGCTCTCCGGTGTGCTGGAACGGGCAGCCGCCTGTTGCAGCAGCTCATCCACAGCCGTGGCCTGGGGTTCCTCCCAGAACACCGGTTCCGGTTTCGGGCGGCGCGTGGGCTTGCTGCCTTGGATGCGGTCGTCTGGTACCAGCTGAACTTTGAAGTAGAGGGTTTGTGGGCCGTTGACACTGCGTTTGGACCACTCTGCCCGGCGATTCCCGGAATCCTCGACAATCGAAAAACCGTAACCCGGCGAGGCAGCCTGTTCGGAAATAATCCGGAACCCCGGGGGCTGATCCGGGATGTTCATACTGGCAAGGACCGGTTCGTCGGTACCCGTGAAATCAACCCGGGCTTCTACCATCCAGACCGGCTGTTGCTCGCCGGTGAACCAGGGAATACCCAGTTCGACATGTCGCCAGACAGCGACCGAAATGCCGGCAGCGATGAGCAGGAGAATGGCAAGATAAAACGGGATACGCGAGCGGGAAGTCAAGATTCGTCCCCATCGCTGTCTTCAGGTAGCGAGTCGGGTAATTCAGTGGCGAATTCCTTGCCCACATCAATCAGCATAACGTCCCTCAGAATGTTTCGTCCTACCAGTACAGCGTGCGACAGGTGCTCGCGGTTTGTCAGGGTAAACTCCGCCTGTTGCCGATGATTACCAATCATGAACTGCAGTTCCACCACCACCCGTCGTTCCGACTCATCTGCACTGGATTGTATGATTTTGACTCGGCGGGAAATCTCGCGCTCAACCGTCACCAGGTCATCGGAGTCCGGCATCGGTACGTCAAACCTGACCCAGTTACTGCCATCCCGTTCAAAGCGGGTAATGTTTCTGGCATCAAGTGACGAGGTTTCGGCCCCGCTGTCGATGCGTGCGTCATAAACCAGTCCGGGACCTACCAGGTAAAATTTTTCAACTTCGCCAACGATGACCTTGCCTTTGAGCCTGTCGGCCCTGCCATCGTCATCCGCATCACTGACTTTGCATACGGGCTGTTCGGGCGCAGGCGGGCAGGTGGGCTTTTCAACCTGTTCTGTAATTGCCTGCAGGATATTCTGGGTGGATTCTTCGTTAAGGCGGGTCAGTGCCTGGAAACCTTCGTGTGTGCGATTTTCAAGGCTGATGACTTGGTCGCCCTGGTTGACAACCGAGGTGTTGAGAGCTTCAAGGTCTTTTTTCTCTACCATCAAGTAGCGGTCTGTCGTGCAGCCAGATAAAAACAGTAGCAATGCAGTGGCCGCCGTCAGTTTTCCAAAACCTGAACTCATCAAGAACATCCGAAACCCCTGAACCCGCGGCGTGAATTCTCAAATTCCGGAATTCCGTAATAGTCGGAATGCAGTAATAAAGAGTGCCGCAATTAAAGTCATTGCCCTGGCGGGCATAGCTATCTTATTCACAGGCCAGAAGTATACAACAACATAACAGTAGATAGGGTTTACAGATCATTAACGCCGGGATTATGTGATCTGCGGCGTTCGGGACAGAAAGTGGTTTTCTGCAACCACTTCGTGGGAACGGAGATATTCCTGAACAATCGGGGAGCAGTTGAGATAGAACAGTAAGAGCTCTCTCTGCACGTCCTGATCCTGAATACGGGAGGCAAAGTGGATCAGTTCGAGTATGGACTCATCACCGTGGTTCGGAAAACTTCTACCGTAGCGTCCTTTCAGAATACTGGTCAGTCGTTCCAGGTGAAATTCCCCGGTATGCGTCATATGAGGCAAAATGCGGAACTCACCGTGGTTGTTTTGCGAACGGCAGCTGCCTTGCGCTTCTGGCCAGCCGGCAGGGGACAATTCCGATCCCAGTTTTCTCCAGAGCTCTTTCAGCATGTGGTATTTTCGTCCTTTGTACTGCCCAGAGGCCACGGTGCCGGGTTTAAATTATTCATCGATAAACCATCAATGTCTCTTCAACGCGGCCCACAGCGCCTTTTTACCGTTTTAGATGATATTACGCACCGAGTCCAGAGGCGGATGCATCAGGTTGATATTTTTGCAAAGAAGTCGATGGCCATATGTGGCGCTCCAGGTATCCGACGGGGCGACGCGTCAAAAGGTTCCGCTAATGGGGTAAACTGTTGCTGTATTGTCATTTTCGAGTAATCAGTCAAGGAGATCAGGGTGCCTGAGGCCGTTGTCGCTGTTATGGAAAACCAACCGCAAACCGTCGTGTTTGCGGCAGTATTGGCCCTGGTTCTGAGTCTGTTGGTGTTCCTGGTGGTACGGGGCGGCCGCGCCACCGAAAGCTGGCGCCAGCGTGCCGCGTTGCTGGATAACCAGGTGGCCGGGTTGGAGTCTGAATGCCGGTCGCAGCTGGCGCGCATAGAACAACTTGAAAGCGAACGAGCCTCGCAGCAACGGCGTGCCGAAGAGCTGTCGAGAGAACTCAGTGATGCACGAATTTCCCTGAGAGAACAGGAAGTCACCCTGGATAAAGAGCGCCGGGCAACCACGGAGAAACTGGAGCTGCTGGAGCGCAATCGCGATGCGTTGAAACAGGAGTTCGAGAACCTTGCCAATCGCATTTTTGAACAGAAAAGTGAACGCTTCAGCCAACAGACCCGCACCAGTATTGATACCCTGCTGAATCCGTTCCGGGATCAATTGCAGGATTTCCGCAAGCGCGTGGAAGATGTCTACACTAATGAAACCCGTGATCGACAGGCGCTGAGAAGCGAAATCAAGTCCCTTCAGGAACTGAATCGCCAGATCACCGAAGAGGCCTCTAACCTCACCAAGGCTCTCAAGGGCGACAAAAAGATCCAGGGCAACTGGGGTGAACTGATTCTCGAACGGGTGCTGGAGCGGTCCGGCTTGCGCAAAGGCATTGAGTACGAGACCCAGGGCAGTTACCGCGATGATGACAACCAGTTGTTACGGCCAGACGTGATTGTGCACCTGCCCGACCAGCGTAACCTCGTTGTGGACTCGAAAGTGTCGCTGGTGGCCTATCAGCAATGGGCAACGGAAGAGGATGAAGACGCAAAGGAGGAAGCCCTCGGGCAGCATGTCGAAGCGGTTCGAAACCACATCCGAGCGCTGAGTGACAAGGACTACAGCCAGCTTCACGGTTTGCATTCGCCGGATTTCGTGTTTCTGTTCATGCCCATAGAGCCGGCCTTTGTGGCGGCTTTTCAGCAAGACGAGAACCTATTCGCAGAAGCGTTTGAGCGAAAGATTATTGTGGTTACACCAACCACGTTACTGGCTACATTGCGCACCATCGAGAACATCTGGCGATATGAGCGCCAGAGCCAGAACGCGCGACGCATTGCAGATAGAGCCAGTGCGGTTTACGACAAGCTTCGGATATTTGTGGAGGCCATGGAAAAGCTTGGCACTCAGCTGCATACCGCCCAGGGCACCTATGACTCGGCAATGAACACCCTGACCCGTGGCCGGGGAAATCTCATATCCCAGGCCAATCGCTTTGTGGAGCTGGGCGTTCGTGTTAAAAAAGAACTTCCGAAAGCGATTATGGACCAGGCAGAAGTGGACGCTGAAGAAGACACCGCCCGAGAAAACGAGCAGGAGTAGATGAAATGGTCAAGATAATCCGTGTCGGGCGCAGTTCATTTTGCGGCCTTGTGTTGGCATCGCTGCTGATGGCCAGTCAGGTTCATGCTCTGGAGCCTGAACATGAAATCCGCCGTTTGATGTTGGCCACCGAAGAGGCTGTGAGCGGAGAAAGCTGGGGCGAGGCGGGGGAATACCTCAACCGTCTTCAGCAACTCGAAGGAAAAAAGCCTGCAGACTATTTCTATTTTCGCGGTCGGGTGATGATGGAGTCTGGCCACTTCAACGAGTCGCGAGCGGCACTTGAAAAATACGTCAGCGAGGCTGGTACCGAAGGCGAGCACTATAACGACGCGCTCAAGATGATCACCCGCGTTGAAAAAGCTCGCAAGTTAGAGGGTGCCCGGGCCAGCAAGGCCAGCCAGAACCAGAATGAACCCGTTGCGATTATCGAACCGGCCGGCGATCAATCTCTGGATAAGCTCAAGCAGCTGTATCTTGCGGATTCGGATGCAGAGGCCTTGGTTATTCATGCCAATACCCTTCTCGAAGGGGCAGGGTGGCGATCCGATCAGCGGATCGTAAGGCTGGATCAACCGGCAGACATTGCCTACAAGCTCGAAAAACGCAACGACAGGCTCAGCATCCAGGAATCCCGACGCGAGGACAACGGACGGGTGGTAAGAACCACAGAGTCGATGGGCGTGTTCGGGGTTAATCCGCAAGTTGAGTGGAACTGCGAGAGCGCAACCACCAGCTGCTGGATATATGACCCACGGGATGGTTCACGCCTGATGAAACTGAGCCAGAACCGCGAACTGGCGGAAGAAATCGCCCGCACGCTCGGTCGCCTGATAAAGACGATGCAGGGGAGCAGTCAGCCCCGCAGCTGACCCCGTTCACCCTCGCGGTACGCCCCGGGGGTAACGCCAGTCCACTTTTTGAACGCGCGATGGAAAGTGGAAGGCTCGGTAAAGCCGACACGGAACGCGATGTCGTTGATCGGCAAATCCGGCCGTGACAGGTAGTAGATGGCTAAATCCCGCCTGAGCAGATCCTTGATCTCCTGAAACGACGTATTTTCCTGCTTCAGTCGCCGCCGCAGAGTCTGGGGGCTGGTGTGAAGTTCCGCGGCAATCCACTCAAAATCAGGCAGCGAGCGGGTAAAATCCCGGCCAATCAGCGCCCGTATACGGCCAGTAAACGTGTTGCTCTCATCCGGGCGCGACAACAGGTCCGCTGGCGATGTTTTCAGGAACTGACGCATTTCAGACTTGTCGCGAATCACCGGCGCCTGCAGAAAGCGTTTATCGAACGTCAGCGCGGTTTCGTTAGCCTCAAACGACAGCGGGCAATGGAAAATATGCCGGTACTCGTCGCCATGGGGCGGTCGGGGATAGTTGAATTCCGCCTTCTGCAGTTCCACCGGTTGCCCGATCAGCCAACTGCCCAGCCGGTGCCAGATAACCAGAATGCTTTCCCGAAAAAAATGCATCGGATCGTAGGTGTCACCCTCGATCACCGTCACCAGCCGTGCGTCTTTGTCATCTACCTCCAGCTGCATAGTGACCATGGGCTCGAACAGCCGGCAGAACTCGAACGCCTGTCGATAAACCGCTTCAAGGTTGGGGCAATCAATCACCAGGGCGCACATGGTGGCAAAGGTGCCGGTACGACAGCGCCGCGGGCCCAGGCCCATGAACTCATCTTCCATGCAGTTCCAGATAATCTGCATCAGCCGGCTGTACTGGGTGCTACTGACCCGAGCCATTTCGATCTTCAGCAAGTCCGGTGAAATGCCGGCTTCCTGGAGCAGGGCATGGGTATCGAATCCGGCCTTCTCGGCGCCGATCAGCGCGGCTTCCACAAAGTGTCTGGAAACAGTGAGTTCCGACATGTCATCGTTTATCCTTATTTGAATGAAGCCCATCATAAAACCCCTCGCTTACAATGCAACCATAAGGAGATTTGCATGCCGGGCCCACTAAGCCACGTTAAAGTACTGGATTTCAGCACATTGCTGCCTGGCCCCTACGCCACCATGTTGCTGGCGGATATGGGTGCTGACGTATTGCGGGTGGAAGCCCCTGGCCGCATGGACCTCACCCGCGTTATGCCCCCGCTGGAAGATGGCGTAAGCACCGCCCATACCTTTCTGAACCGTGGCAAACGCTCTCTGGGCCTGGACCTGAAAAAAGAGGGCAGTGCGGATGTCGTCAAGCGCCTGGTCAAGGACTACGACGTGGTGATCGAACAGTTCCGCCCGGGGGTGATGGACAGGCTGGGCATCGGTTACGAAACCCTGAAAGCCATCAACCCGAACCTGATCTATTGCGCCATCACCGGCTACGGCCAGACCGGCCCCTACAAAGACCGAGCCGGCCACGACATCAACTACCTGTCGCTGGCTGGCGTATCCAGCCACAGCGGCCGCAAGGCATCTGGCCCGCCACCACTGGGCATCCAGGTGGCGGACGTGGCTGGCGGCTCCCACCATGCGGTAATGGGCATCCTGGCGGCAGTGGTTCACCGGCAGCAAACCGGGGAAGGTCAGTATATCGACATCAGCATGACGGATGCGGCCTTCGCCCTCAACGGAATGGCCGGTGCGGCTGCCCTTGCAGGAGGGCAGGAACAGCAACCGGAAAGCTCCATGCTTAACGGCGGCACCTTCTACGACTACTACCAGACCAGCGACGGCCGCTGGATATCCGTCGGCAGCCTGGAGCCGCAATTCTCAGCCCGCTTATGCGATGCCCTCGATATCCCCGAGATGAAAAGCTTCGCCCTGAGCCAGAACCCTGAACATCAGCGAACCATCTGCGAAGCCCTGAAAGCCGCATTCGCCCAGAAAACTCTGGCGGAGTGGCAGAACGTATTCGCAGACCAGGATGCCTGTGTGGAGCCGGTTCTGACGATTACGGAGGCTGCAGACCACCCCCAGATGAAAGCGCGGAACATGGTAATCGAGGTAGCCAAAGGCGGTGGTGGTTCCCAGAAGCAGATAGGGCATCCGATCAAGTTCAGCGCGACGCCTTGTGAGAGCCGTTATACCGGGCGGGCGTTGGGGGCGGATAACGACGAGATTTGAAAAACGCCCGAATAGCCTTAAAGCCAAGAAATGAAAGCGGCATCAGTTCTTAGCGAAAAAACAGTTTGTCTGCTAATTTGTGAGAGTGAGTCATCTTTGGCTCATTCATAACAATCACAATGGACAAACAACTATGAAATTGCTTCGCAACCCTTTCAGAAGCGCTGATACAGGCGTATTGAAAGCTGCTGGATTAGCGCTGGCCAGTAGCTTTCTGATTACAGGATGTTTCGACGGGAGTAGCTCTTCGAGTTCCGATAGCTCAGTGAACGAACAGCTTTTTCCGGCGGACGGAAAATTTGAGGCAACTATAAGGAGGACGACCAACGGGGTCCCGCATGTTAAGGCGGATAATCTTGCCTCTGCAGCCTTCGGGCACGGCTACGTGCAGGCTCAGGATAATGTGTGCTTGTTGGCAGAGGCCTTCGTCAAGGCACGGAGTGAAAGGGCGAAGTATTTTGGTCCGGGCAATGACAGTATTAATATTATCAACGACTTCAGCTACAAGGCACAGGATATTCTCAGCGGTGCGAAAGCCGAGTTCCCACAACTGAGCGAAGAAAGCCGTGCCATGGTTGAGGGATTCACAGCCGGGTATAACCGGTATGTCGGTGAAACTGATCCCGGAGCCTTACCCGCTGAATGTCGCGACCAGCCATGGGTGAAGGAAATCGAGCCAACGGACCTGCTGGCTCATTATCGAATTGTGGGACAGTTTGCCAGTGGCGCTCAGTTTGCTACGGGGTTAGCCTTTGCTGCGGTACCTCCAGGAGAGTCAGCCGACCCGGTTTTGGCTCAGCCTATGACAAGCACTGGTGGTGCCATTGGCAATACCTTACAAGTGGCCAAGGCTGCTCGCGAAAACGCTCGCAAAATCGACAACTTTGCCGACATGGGCCTGGCCAGCAACGCCTGGGGTATTGGCTCTGAACTGACCGAAAATGGAAAAGGGGCGTTACTGGCGAATCCCCATTTCCCGTACACCGGCCATAGGCGCCTCTACCAGGCCCAACTAACTGTTCCGGGATATCTGAACGTTAATGGTGCAGGCCTCCTTGGCACGGCCATCCCGCTGATCAACTTCAATGAGAATCTGGCTTGGTCCCATACCGTGACCACCAGCCGTCGTTTCACTTGGTATGAACTGGAGCTGAAACCCGGGGACCCGCTGACTTATATTAAAGACGGCGTCGAAAAACCCATTACTTCCAAAACCTTTCAGGTCGAAGTGAACATGGGGGCGCCCGAACCGGTTGTACTTGAAAGAACCTTCTGGTTCTCGGAATACGGCCCAATGCTGGCAGCAAACGAGGCCAACGACGCCTTCCCGGAGTGGGGTGGTACCGGTTTGGTCAACGGAGAGCCAGCTGCTTACACCTATCGCGATGCCAATGCCAATACGTCCGGCTTACTGGATACCTGGCTTGGAATGAGTCGGGCAACCAACCTCGAGGAATTCAAGGATGTGTTCCGGCAGTGTGGCACTACTCTTTGGACTAACACCACTTATGCGGATGATCAGGGCAACGCCTACTTTATTGACAGCAGTTCTGTGCCTAATTTGTCCGATGCCTCTCTGGCTGTTCTGGATTTCAAGCGCACGGCGAGTCCGGCGTTCGACCAGTTGTTTAACAATAACGTGACCCTTCTTGATGGCTCGAAATCACGTGATGACTGGGTTGAGGGCGAGTGCGCGGGACTGGTGCCCTTTGAGGACAAGCCGAAGTTGCAGCGTACGGACTGGGTCCAGAACTCGAATAGTAGTCACTGGGCTACCAATCCGGATGAGTTCTTGACAGGTTTTTCACCACTGTTTGGCCCTGAAAATAAGCCGGTCAACCCTCGTACCAGACTTGGCATCAAGATGCTGCAAAATCCAACGGATCCCGGGTTGGACTCAAATACTATACCGCCAGCCGGTCAAGATGGTAAATTCAGCGCCAAGGATCTGATCGATACCATCTGGAATAACCGGGCCTGGTATGCAGAGCAGTTCTTGCCGGAGTTACAGGAGCGCTGCGCCCTGATAACCGATCCGGTTAGTGTACCCCAAGGCCTGCTGCCATCAGATCCTGAGGTAATATCACCTGGCACACAGGATGTGACTGCAGGTTGTGATGCGTTGAATGGTTGGAACGGAACTTACGATCTGACCAGCACAGGTGCTCATCTGTTCAGAGCTTTTATTGACATCTATAACCGCAGCTTCCCGAAGGATCTGGACACGGAGTTTGACCCCGCAGACCCAGTCAATACACCGGCTGACCCTTCAGCGGATGGTCGCGGTACCGCAGATGATGCAATGCTTCAGTCCCTAGCTGCTGCCATGGTGTTGCTGGATGATGCGGGTATCGCACTTGATAGCCCACTAAGTGAGGTGCAGTACTATCAGCCCAGCGGCGGCGTTCCCCCAGGCGGTGACCCCACAAGTGCCGAAGCGCTCGCTTCCAGAATTCCCTGGCACGGTGGTGATGGAAACGTGGAAGGTGCATTCAACGCTATTGGTGTTGTAGATAACTCTTTCGCTGAAGATACGCGTATACCACGACTAAATACGCCAGATTACGAAGGTGTTAAACAGCCCGAGGAAACGGAGTTTCGTTTTGCGGGAGGACTGTCCTCAAATGAAGGCGAAGGTTGGTTAATGGCTCGTGGCACAAGTTGGCACTTCGGTCTGGAGTTTACCGAGGATGGTCCACAGGCTTATGGTCTCACCAGTTACTCCCAATCTTCAGATGCGGAGTCTGATTTCTTCGTAGATCAGAGTGTGCGCTACTCGCAAAAGGACGCAA
The DNA here is from genome assembly GCF_023555055.1 of Marinobacter sp. ATCH36. Taxonomy (GTDB): domain Bacteria; phylum Pseudomonadota; class Gammaproteobacteria; order Pseudomonadales; family Oleiphilaceae; genus Marinobacter. Next base: position 139,815 of record NZ_JAMJPL010000002.1, on the reverse strand, counting down.
GAAAGCTTTTCTTTACGGATGAAGAGATTGAGCAGAATCTTTTGAGCGGTGGGGTGATTACCATCAGCGATTGATGAATATAGTATCAAATAACACAACCATCTGACTGTAATCACAGTGACCCCGGAGCCTTAGGCCCGGGGTTCAGACTGCTGACAAACCCTCGCCATTTTGGAGGGGTTGTTGTAATTGGGGTATGGATTTTTCAGGGGCTGCCCCATGCTCAAAGAGTCGTCCCAACAACAACACGAACTCGAGATGGTCAGTCTCGAATCGCTGGTCCCCGACAATCACCTTCTCCGAACCATTGACCAGTAAATCGATTTCGAGTTTATTCGTGACCGGGTTCGGCACTTGTAATGCTTGAACAACGGACGACCGGCGCTGTACCCGGTGGTGCTGTTCAAGATGCTGTTTCTGGGCTATCTGTTCGGCATCCGAAGTGAGCGGCAGTTGGTCTGAGAGATACAGGTCAACGTGGCGTATCGCTGGTTCTTGCGCTTCAACCTGACCGATAAGATTCTGGACGCCTCCACCCTGAGCCAGAACCGAAGACACCAAGATTAGTCCCACCGATCCGGACAGTGGCTACATGGTTCGGGAAGGCAAGCCCAAGAGCTTCTTCTACCTGGACCACCGGACGGTAGACAGCCGCAATGCCATTATTACGGGCAGCTACTCCACGCCGGCCAACCTGCATGACAGCCGCCCCTATCTCGATCGGCTTGATCGTCAATGTGAGCGCTTCGGCTTCGACGTCTGGGGTGTTGGACTGGATGCGGGGCATTACACTGCTGCCCTCTGCAAGGCGGTGGAGGACTGGAGAATCCATGGGGTGATTGGATACCGTGAGTACAAGTCCAACCCGAGTCACTGCAAAGACTGTTCGCTACTAGTCCAATGCAGGCTTAGCGCTAATCACGTGAAGGTGCTCACTCGGAATGTCTGGCAGGACAGCAAAGACAGAACGGAAAGTTATCGGTTAACGCCGTGGGGCAAAGCACACTATAAACGACGTCGGGAAACCGTAGAGCAGTCATTTGCCGATGCCAAACAGTTGCGTGGTCAACGTTATGCTCGATTACGGGAGCTCTCGAAGGTTCTCGAGCATTGCGTGCTGGCCGCCTCAGCCCACAATATGAAGAAGATCGCGCATATCCTGGCGCGTCTTTTATTTCTAAAATACCCTAGGACACTTGGCTTACAATGGTAGATCCGAAAATGGGCCCTGAAACCTGCCTATCGGGAGTATTGGCAATCCGACCGGGAATATTGGGCTGCCCCCTCCCATCGCTAACTGAATTTAAAAGCGCCCAAACGCAACGAACCCCGGAAAGACCAGGGTTCGTCAACACACTGGGGTGGCAAAAGCCACCCCTTTTCGATGCTGATTCCGTTAGTCTTGTTGAACGATCTCCGTGATGTCAGTGTCTTGCTCCATGAAATTAAGGATCACAGCCCCGCCACCTGTGGCGTTAACAGTTACGGTTTGCCGAATCATCTCGGCAAAGACACGCTCGTCAAGCGGACCGCCCTCCGGTAGCACAGGGGTACCATGAGTGCCTTCGATATAACGGGTAATGGCAGCGTTGGCCAGAGGCACTCCTTCGACGCCCGCCAGAGGTCCGTTTTCGATACCGAGGTTCACTTCGTTGGCATTGGTTACCGAGGTGGCATTCAGAAGAGCCGCAAACGGTTCGGTACCAGACAGGTAAGCATCGAAAGCATCACCTAGAGGATTTGCCAATGCATCATTCGGAATGACAGTGTCGCCATTAACTTGTGATAGAAGAACCGGAGTTTCCGAAGCATTCAGGCTCGCCGCAAAGTTGATCGGATCCGTGGAATCCAATGCCGCCTGGAATACGTTAAAGAACGTCTCCAGATTCGCATCGCCTTGCTCAAGCCCTGCGGCAGCCTGGAGCCCCCCAAGAATCTGGGGTGCAAAAGCAGGAGAGTTCTCTAGCAACCTGACGATACCGGCTCCCGGAGTCAACAGTTGTGCAGCAACGATGTCGTCGTCCGTATTACTGCTCTCGTTGGCAACCGCGACAAACGGTGCGCCAACGATTGTGCCGAGAGAGTGGCCAGCAAAGTATACGGTGTCGGCATCCAGATCAGCTCCATCTTCACCGTCGAAATCAAGCCCAATCAACGAGGCACGCACGTTCAGGAGGTCTACGACAGCTTGCCGATTCTTATCTCGAGAGTTAGTGAAGTTGGTCAAATTAATGAACAGGCTTCCAGATTCGCCGGAGGTCCCCGACATTGCTGTCGGCGTGTTGGAGGCGCTGGCAGTAAAATCGAAATGGCGTTCGTTATCAGTTTTGGCTAATCCAGGGACGGTGCTTCCTGCATTTGCAACTGTGTTTTCAAGCGAACGCAATGAACGAGCAGTTGTTACTAATGGATAAGTGGCGTCATCTTCATCTGGTGTTGCTGCTCCGGGTGCAGTGACGTTTTGTATAAAGGCCTCCGCTTCCTGCGGAGTGTCGACGGCAGGATTATTCTCAATCACAAAGCCGATGGCCGCTACCCCTTCGATTAAAGCTTGGACAGACTCATCTGTCGCCCCGCCCGGAAGGTTTTCGGCGAGAGTCTCAGCAAGTTCAGTTTGATCGGCTTCACTGAACGGTGTTACCCCGTGAAGTGGTTGATCAATGACAACCACAGCGACATTGGATGCATTTGCGAGAGCACTGCCGAATGTAAGTGCTGTACTGCGGTCTGTTGTTATGCCATGCATATACATGATGGTTTCTAAAGGGTCGCTGTCTGCATCATAATCCGCTGGGTATAGCACCATGATTGGTACAGTGACATCAGCAGATTTAGCGGGGAATGGGAAGCGATAGTTAACGACCTTGCTGACGTCGGGTTCAGATTGTGCCAATTCCGCATCAAGCAGATCTCCCGCGACTGCAGCAAGATCTGAGTTGGCAACCCAGCTTTGCGTATTGATAACCGAGCCTTCGGCATCGGAAGTACCGGTGGGCACACCCAGATAGTAAGGCAGGTCAATAGTTCCCTGGACCAGATTTACCTCTCCGAAGTCAACAAACTGACTGGCGATGGCAGATACCTGAGTAACATCTTGCGGATCCTCGAACGTTGCCGAAGAACTCCGGTTTGCGGGTGTTGGTAACAGGGCTTCTAATGCCCCGACCAAACTTTCGGCTTGACCACTCACGGCTTCCTCTGCTCCATCAACGGCATCCTGACCAATCTGCTTGAGTGTGGCAAAGTCGGTTTCACCACCCTCTCGAGCTGCAGTGACCGCATCAAAGCGTATGGAACCTAAAATAGTATCCATCAGGAACTCTTTCGGGTCAGCGATGTACTGTAGAACTTCCTGATCATTGGAGGTGGTGAAGCTATAGGACAGGGCAATACTTTGCTCATCCAGCGGGTCAACGCCCTGTTGCTGTCTTACCGAGTTTGGTAGACCGAAATAGGCAGACGCAATCTTCTCCCAGAAACCGTCAACGATCTGGCGCACAGGTGCGAGTGCCGTTGCGTTGCCCAGTGGGCGCTCGGGATTGGCAACATCACGATAAACTGGATCTTGGATAATCGGGTCGCCATTGACATCGAGAACCTCGTTGGTAACGACGACGAGGTAACGGGTAAACGGATTCAACGGCTTGGTCGGATTGATGCGTATTGCAGAGGTGCCATCAAGCTCAACAACTTCAGCGACATATTCAGGGTTGTTAGCAATATCAGCAGCAACCAGAGCACCCGGATTAGTCTGTGCAGTTACGGCTAGGGGAATACTGGGGCTTTCACCTTCTCCGAGGCCAAGTACCGGGTCACCACTAGCATACTCAAGTTCAATCAGGAACACGTTCTGGCCCGGGTTGGGAACCAGGCTGGTGGGGTCTTCGGGGTCTGTCAGTATAAATGCCCTGGAGTCAACGGAATCTTCATCAATTTGCCCGTTGAAGCGAACCACAGGAGGAGCAATGGTTGAGGCGCCGCTCAACTGGTTCAATGCAGTTGTAACGGGAGGAGAAGTATCCGCCACCCGGAATGAACCATCGGCTTCATTTATGCTTGTGTTTTCATCATCGGACCCGAAGATCAGGTCATTTGGTAGAGGCAGGTTGCTGGTCACGGGGTTAAAGAACGGCCAGGTCTTACCATCAATCTCCGGATTACTGATCTGCGGATTCGGATTCGCATTACTGGACCCCGAACCGGCGCTGTCAAAGCACCCTGTTAGTCCAAGGGAGGACGCCACAGCAAGACTTATTAGAGTTTTCTTGAACATGGGTGTGGAACCTTTTCCTGTTGTTGTGTCGTTATGTTCGGCAGCTGACGGGGCCGGTCTGGTCCGGTAAACCCGTTGTCAGTGGCCTGTTCTGCTTATCTGTTGTCTGAATTTCTGGCCAGCGCTCTGTGCCAAGTTTTCTGTAACTCTGACTATAACTGCAGTAAAGCAACAGTTGATCGCTCTAAAGTGTGATTCTGGCCATTGGGAGCCCACCCGCACAGTTAGAGTTCGGCTTCATTGAAAAATAGTTTGCCCTGAGAGGTTTGTCGAGTCCCTCAGGGCGCCTGCACCGAGCCTAGCTGAAGTTTGAGAAGTCGGGCTTTCTCTTTTCTGTGAAGGCCTTGATGGCTTCTGCATTTTCAGGGGATTTCAGGCGTTCGGCGAACAATTTTCCTTCGGCCAGCATTGTGGTTTTCAGCTCTTCGCCGTTTGCGCTGTTCAGCAGTTCCCGGGTTGCGCGGATGGCGGCCGGTGGTTGGGCGATGAGCCGGGCGCAGGCTTCCAGGGCGGCCGTTTCTGTCTGTGCGGGTTCGCACACGCGGTTGATCAGCCCCATTCGCAAGGCGTCGTCGGCGGTGAAGGCATCACCCAGCATAAGCAGTTCCGCCGCACGTACCCGGCCAAGCCAGGAGGGCAGCAGCAGACTTGAGCCGCCTTCCGGGCAGAGACCCAGTGTGGCGAAAGGCATCTGGAAGCGGGTGTTATTGCCGGCAAATACCATGTCGCAGTGCAGCAGCATGGTGGTGCCAATACCAACGGCCGGGCCGTTCACTGCTGCCACGATGGGCTTACTGGTGCTGGCCAGCAGAAGCAGGAAGCGGCCAACCGGGGTGTCTTCAAAGTCTCCGGGCAGGCCGGCTGCAAAATCGCCCAGGTCGTTGCCGGCGGTGAAGCAGTCTTCGCTGCCTGTATAGAGGATGCAGCGAATGTCGTTATCGTCCCGGGCCTGTTCGATAGCATCGCCGAGGGCGGTGTACATATCGTGGGTGAGGGCGTTCTTGCGGTCGAGGCGGTTAATGCGGACCGTTAACGTGTGATTGTTCTTTTCGGTAAGTACCAGGTCGGTCACGGTGTCTCCTGTAGTGCGATGATCATGATTGGCAACGATGTTACCGTGAAAAACCTTTGCCGTCTGTCTGATCCCGCGTTTCCGGATTTTCTGGTAAACTTCGCGCTTCTGTTTATACACCCCAATTTAACAACCCAATCGACAAACCAGACCTGATGAGACGCCTATGACCACCGTAATCCGCCAGGACGACCTGATCGAGAGCGTAGCGGACGCGCTGCAGTTCATCTCCTACTACCATCCGAAAGATTTTATCCAGGCAGTTTACGAGGCCTATCAGAGGGAAGAGTCTCAGGCGGCGAAGGATGCCATGGCGCAGATCCTGATCAACTCTCGCATGTGTGCACAGGGTAAGCGGCCACTGTGCCAGGACACCGGCATTGTTACGGTGTTCGTCACGGTTGGTATGGATGTGCAGTGGGATGCCGATATGGCGCTGGACGATATAATCAATGAAGGCGTCCGCCGGGCCTATATGCACCCGGATAATGTACTGCGCGCCTCCATTCTGGCCGACCCGGACGGCAAGCGCACCAATACCAAGGACAACACGCCTGCCATTATCCATTACAAAATTGTGCCGGGTAACACCGTGGATGTGCATGTGGCTGCCAAGGGCGGTGGCTCCGAGGCCAAGTCCAAATTCGCCATGCTGAATCCGTCGGATTCCGTGGTGGACTGGGTGCTTAAGATGGTACCGCAGATGGGCGCCGGCTGGTGCCCGCCCGGTATGCTGGGTATTGGTATCGGCGGCACCGCTGAGAAAGCAATGGAACTGGCGAAAGAATCCCTGCTGGACCCGATCGATATTCACGACCTGCAGGCCCGTGGCGCCTCCAACCGTGCCGAAGAGTTGCGCCTTGAGCTGTTCGAGAAGGTCAATGACCTGGGCATTGGCGCTCAGGGCCTGGGTGGCCTGACTACGGTTCTGGATGTCAAAGTTAAGGATTATCCGACTCACGCTGCCAATAAGCCGGTGGCGATCATTCCCAACTGCGCCGCCACCCGCCACGCGCATTTTGTGTTGGACGGCTCCGGCCCTTCACTGCAAACACCACCGAGCCTGGACGACTGGCCGGAAATTACCTGGGAAGTGGGTGACAGCGTGCGCCGCGTGAACCTGGATACAGTTACGCCGGAAGACGTCAAAGACTGGCAGCCGGGCGAAACCGTGCTGCTGTCCGGCAAGATGCTGACCGGCCGTGACGCTGCCCACAAGAAGATGGTGGATATGATCGAGCGCGGTGAAGAACTGCCGGTCGATATGAAAGGCCGCTTCATCTATTACGTAGGCCCGGTAGACCCGGTACGCGAGGAAGTGGTTGGCCCTGCAGGCCCCACCACCGCCACTCGCATGGACAAGTTCACCCGCACCATGCTTGAGAAAACCGGCCTCACCGGCATGATCGGCAAGGCCGAGCGTGGTCAGGTGGCGATCGATGCCATTCGGGAATTCGGCGCCGTTTACCTGATGGCGGTGGGTGGTTCTGCCTACCTGGTGTCCAAGGCCATCAAAAAGGCGGAAGTGGTTGCCTTCCCGGAACTGGGAATGGAAGCCATCTACGAGTTTGAAGTGGAAGACATGCCGGTGACGGTAGCCGTGGATTCAAAGGGCTCGTCGGTTCACCAGACGGGGCCGGTCGAATGGCACGACAAGATCATTGCAGCCAAGGCGGTTTGATCAGGAAGAACAACTGATGCTCAGGTGCTTTCCCCAGTCCGGGGGAAGCGCCGCGTACTTCTCGAATTCCGGCTGTTCATCGAACGGCTTTTTCAGCACCTTCAGCAATTCTTTCATCGGCTCGTAGTCACCGTTCTGTGCTTCCAGGATTACCTGCTGCGCCAGGTAGTTTCTCAGGATGTACTTGGGGTTCACCTTGCGCATCTGGTATTCCCGCTCGTCATGGGCACGGGTTTCGGACTGCAAGCGCTGTTCGTAGCGTTCCAGCCACTCGTCCGCCACGCTGCGGTCCACGAACAGATCACGAATCGGCCCAGAGCCATGGGAAGTCAGGTTGGATAGCCCGCGGAAGAACAAGGTGTAGTCCACATGGTGCTCGTGCATCATGCTGAAAGTATCCATGATCAGGCTCAGGTCCGACTCGTCCTCCAGAGCCAGCCCGAGCTTGTCCCGCATGTTCTGAAGGAATCGCTCGTTATAGGCGATTTCGTAACGCCGCAGCCCCCGCCGAACATCGTCCTCGTCCATAACGGGGAGCAGCGCATTCGCAAGGTACTGGCAGTTCACAAAACCGATGTTGGGTTGGCGGTTATAGGCATAGCGCCCGCCCTGGTCGGTATGGTTGCAGATATAGCCGGCGTCGAAATCGTCCAGGAAAGCGTAGGGGCCATAATCGAAGGTATCGCCGATGATCGACATGTTGTCGCTGTTCATCACCCCGTGGCAGAAGCCTGCCGCCTGCCAGTCTGCAATCATCCTGGCGGTGCGCTCAACCACCTCCACAAACCAGCGCTGGTAACGCTCGTCCTCCGGCAGCTCAATCAGGTGAGGGAAGTGCAGCGAAATCACATGCTCTATCAGGGTTTTCAGGGCCTCTTCCCCTTCATGATGCGCCGCAAACTCGAAATGCCCGAAGCGGATATGAGTCTGCGCCACCCGCACCAGCGCCGCCGCCGTCTCAATGGACTCCCGCCGCACTGGATCATTCGCACTCACCATAAACAACGCCCGCGTGGTCTGAATCCCCAACGCCGCCATGGCCTCACTGCACAGATATTCACGGATAGTGGAACGAAGCACCGCCTTCCCATCCCCGAACCGGGAATAGGGCGTCATCCCCGCCCCCTTCAAATGCCAGTCCCAACGCCGCCCATCCGGGCCCACCGTCTCCCAAAGCAACAACCCACGGCCATCCCCCAGATCCGGGTTATACATCCCGAACTGATGCCCCGTGTACTTCATCGCCACCGGGTCCATCCCCTCAAGCAACTCGGTGCCAGCCCCCACACCGGTCCACTCCTCCGGATTCTCCGAATGGAAACCCATCTCCCGAGCCAGATCATGGTTAAAACACACCATTCGGGCAGCTTTCAACGGTGTTGGTTGCACCCGGGTATAGAAACTGTCCGGTAGCTCAAGATAGCGGTGTTCAACTTTGAATTCGTTGCTGCTCATAGGTCATTCTGAACCTTCAAAACGATGAAAATCTGACTCCGTAGCCAGAGAGCGGTCATGGGAGATACCCTTTGAAGACCGTGCATTGCCAAGGATGGCAATGCCGAGCCCCCATGGATGGGTTCACGGCGTGTCTGCAAAGGGTATCTCCCATGACCGCCTGCACCCAGTTCATAGGGCTTCGAACGCCAGTGTCCCAGATAACTCCAGTATCCGACAAACCGAATATCCACTGCCTATACTCCAATTGGTACAAAACCTGCAAAACCCAAAACAAACCACAGGGAAACAACCAACCGTGTCTGCACCCGAAGTGACCACCACCATCCAGACCCTGATAAAACAGGAATCCCTTCCCGATTCCTACGCCGACACCGTCAAAAAGACCATCCTCCCCCTGGCCCAACACATCCACAGCCTCAGACAGGCCCGCAGCGAACCCATCATTATCGGCATCCACGGCGCCCAGGGCACGGGCAAGTCCACCCTCACCCTATTCCTCAGGGAACTACTGAGCACCCACTACCGTATCCCCACCGCCAACTTCTCCCTGGACGACCTCTACCTGACCCGCGCCGAGCGGGAACAACTGGCCAGGGAAGTGCACCCGCTGTTTATAACCCGGGGCGTACCCGGCACCCACGATATTGCCCTGGGCCAGCAGGTTATTGAACAGCTGAAAGCCGCCGGCCCGGAGTCCGAAATCCCCATTCCCGCCTTCGACAAATCCCGCGACGACCGCTGCCTGCAGGAACAGTGGCCGGTATTCAGGGGCAGGGCACAGGTCATCCTGGTCGAGGGTTGGTGTATTGGCGCCGTGCCGGCAGCCAGCGAAGAAGAATTGATGACGCCGGTCAACGAACTGGAGCAGGCTGAGGACCCGGAGGGCCTGTGGCGCCGGTACGTCAATCAGTGTCTCAAAGGTGAGTATTGCGGATTTTTTGATCAGCTCGACAGCCTGATCATGCTGCGGGCGCCCTCCATGGAATGCGTTCTGCAGTGGCGCACTCTTCAGGAGCACAAGCTCCGGGAGCGATCCGTCAGCGCACCAGAACAGGGCAACAAAAGCGGGGAGTCTGCACAGCCATCGCGCATCATGAGCGACGAAGAGGTCGTCCGCTTCATCATGCACTACGAACGAATCACTCGCGCCAGTCTGGCGGAAATGCCGGCCCGCGCGGATTGCCTGATCAACGTGGGCGAAGACCACAGTTTCAGTGAACCGCTGATCCGTCAGCGCCAGTAAAGGATATCGCCATGGCCAAACCACGCCTGATTGTCTTTTCTGACCTGGATGGCACCCTGCTGGACCATTACAACTATGACTGGTCCGCCGCCCGGCCTGCTCTGGAACGGCTGGCAGCAGGGGGTATACCTGTTGTGCTCAATTCCAGTAAAACCGCCGGCGAGGTCCGGGTGGTGAGGGACGATATGGGCAATGCCTCACCCTTTATTGTTGAAAACGGAGCGGCCGTAATCATTCCCGCGAACTGTTTTGGACCGGGCCCGGAGCACGTGGAGACTTTTGGGGCGTGCCGGGAGGAAATACTCGCGGTACTCGCACAATTGCGCGACGAGGGCTTTCAGTTTCGCAGTTTCAGCGACATGAGTGCGGCAGAACTGGCCCGCCACTCCGGCCTCTCGGAATCGGCGGCGGAGCTGGCCAAGGACAGGGTGGGCACCGAACCCCTGCTGTGGGAGGGCGACGAAGCATCCCTGGACGATTTCAGACAGAAACTTGCCGCCCAAAACTGCCGACTGGTGCAGGGCGGGCGCTTTCTTCACGCCATGGGAATCTTTGATAAAGCCGATGGGGTCCGGTTTTTGCTGGGGAAGTACGAAGGGCAGTACGCAGCAGAGAAAATTATTGCCATCGCGCTGGGTGACAGCCCTAACGACCAATACATGCTGAAGGAGGCGGACATTGCAGTGATTATTAAGGGCGTGCAGTCAGATCGCGTATCGCTGCCTTCCCAGAGCAGGGCGATCCGCTCCATCAAGGAAGGCCCAGCAGGCTGGAACGAATGCGTACTGAATCTGCTGATTGAGTACGGTTACTGAACCCGGGCATTGAAACGACAGGAGCTCCACCATGGGCGACTTTTACCAGAATGGCATCATAACCACCCTCCACAACCTCAGCCGTCGGCCGGTGGAAGAGCTGGAAGCGGAATTGATGAGCTTTCGCAAAGCCCGGCCCATGTCGCTGGTATTGCCATCGCTATATTCGGAGCTGGAAGGCCCGGCGCTGAAGAATATTGTCGAGGAACTGGCGAAGGTGCCGTATCTGGAGCAGATTGTTATCGGCCTGGACCGCGCGAACGAGCAGGAATATCGTCATGCCCTGGAGTACTTCTCCGGGTTGCCTCAGCACGTGCGGGTTCTCTGGAACGATGGCCCCAGGCTGCGGGCGTTGGATCTCAAACTCCGGGAACAGAACCTTGCACCGACGGAAATGGGCAAGGGCAGAAACGTCTGGTATTGCTTCGGGTATGTTCTGGCCTCCGGTATGAGCAAATCGGTGGCGCTGCACGACTGCGACATACTTACCTATTCCCGGGATCTGGTGGCACGGCTGATCTACCCGGTGGCCAATCCCAACTTCAACTATATGTTCTGCAAAGGCTATTATGCGCGCGTGGCTGACGGAAAAATGAACGGCCGGGTCAGCCGCCTGCTGGTCACACCACTGATACGTGCGCTGAAAAAAGTCTGTGGCCCGAACGATTTCCTGGATTATCTGGACAGCTACCGCTACCCGCTGGCAGGGGAGTTCTCCTTCCGTACCGATGTGATCAATGACCTGCGTATTCCCAGCGACTGGGGCCTGGAAGTGGGCGTGCTCTCGGAAATGAAACGCAACTACGCCACCAATCGCCTGTGCCAGGTGGACATCGCGGATACCTACGACCACAAGCACCAGGAGCTGTCCCCGGAAGACGCCAGCCGCGGTCTGTCCAAGATGAGTATCGACATCAGCAAGGCCCTGTTTCGCAAGCTGGCCACCAACGGCGAGATCTTCTCCAATGAGAAATTCCGCACCATCAAAGCCGCCTATTTCCGCATTGCTCTGGATTTTGTTGAAACCTACCATAGCGATGCCGTGATCAACGGGCTGGACTTTGATCGTCACAAAGAAGAAAAGGCAGTGGAGCTGTTTGCGCAGAACGTGATGAGGGCAGGGGCCTATTTTCTGGACAACCCCATGGATACCCCTTTCATCCCGAGCTGGAACCGGGTTACCAGCGCCATTCCGGACATCAAGGAACAACTGTTGGAGGCCGTGGAACTGGACAATGAGGAATATCGCTAGTGTGGACCAAGCCGGAGCACCAACCATGAGCAACACCCTGCACCACAAGCTGGCCACCATGCTGGATGTGGTTTATCCCGCCATCGACACGGGCTTTCTGGCAGATCAGCTCCTGCAAACCATGGGGCTGGAGCGGGATGCCGCCGCGCCGCCGGCCCACCAGAATAACTGGGACGAAGCCGATGTGATGCTTATTACCTACGCAGACACGGTGCAGCGGGAGAATGAAAAACCGTTACAGACTCTGTACCAGTTTCTGCAGGACTGTCTGAGGGATACGGTATCGGCTGTACACATTCTGCCGTTTTTCCCCTACAGCTCGGACGATGGTTTCTCGGTGATGGACTACCTGGCCGTCAATGAATCCCACGGTGATTGGCAAGACATCGAACGTATCGCCGGCAACTACAAGCTGATGGCGGACCTGGTGATCAACCATATGTCGGCCCGTAGCCGCTGGTTCGAGAACTTCAAAAAGCGGATTGACCCCGGCAAGGACTATTTCTTCGAGGCCAGGCCCACGGATGACCTGAGCGCCGTGGTGCGGCCCCGCACATCGCCGCTACTGAACTCGGTGCAGACGGACGATGGTGAGCGCTACGTGTGGTGCACCTTCAGCGAAGACCAGGTGGACCTGAATTTCGCCAATCCCCAGGTGCTGAACGAGTTTGTGGGCATCATCCGTTATTACCTGGAGCGGGGCGTGACCATTTTCCGGCTGGATGCGGTGGCTTTCCTTTGGAAAGAGGTGGGCACGCCGTCGATTCACCTGCAGCAAACCCACGAACTGATCAAGATCTTGCGGTTGCTGATCGAGCATCATACTCCGCGGGGTGTGGTGATTACCGAAACCAACGTGCCCAATCGGGAAAACCTGACCTACTTCGGCAACGCCAACGAAGCCCATGTCATCTACAATTTTTCATTGCCACCGCTACTGATCAACACCCTGGTTACCGGTAACTGTCGGCACCTGAAAACCTGGTTGATGAGTATGCCGCCGGCGCAGATGGGCACCACCTATCTCAACTTCATTGCTTCCCACGATGGCGTGGGCCTGCGCCCTACAGATGGGTTGCTAACGGAAGAAGAAAAGCAGCGTCTGATTAACACCATGGAATCCTTCGGGGGCAGGGTGTCCTACCGGCGCACGCCGGACGGCAAGGACCAGCCCTATGAAATGAACGTGGCACTGTTCGATGCGCTAAAGGGAACAGCTGAACGGGGCGCGGATCACTGGCAACTGCACCGGTTTATCTGCGCGCACACGGTGATGCTGGCTCTGGAAGGTATTCCGGCGTTCTATATTCACAGCCTGCTGGGCACGGAAAACGACCGCGACCGGGTAGAGCACACGGGGCGACTGCGCTCCATCAACCGTGGGCAGTGGAACCTGGAACGGCTGGAGGCAGAGCTGGCGGACCCTCTCAGCCATCACCATAAGGTTTTCACCGAACTTAAGCGGCTGATCGCCATTCGCCGCAAACAGCCTGCATTCCATCCCAACGCTACCCAGTTCACCCTGCATCTGGGGCTGCAACTGTTCGGCTTCTGGCGCCAGAGCATGCGCCGTGACCAGTCGATTTTCTGCATCCATAACGTCACCGACGAGGTTCAGCAGGTATCGCTGGGCGACATTAACCTGATCGGCACTGACCAGTGGCAGGACCTGATTTCCGGCCTGAAGATTGATGACCTGTCCGGAAGCCTGACCCTCAAACCCTATCAAAGTGTGTGGCTGTCCAACCGGGAATGATGGCAGAATGCGCCCATGCCATCGAACTTTCCATGCCATCGGCCCCGCATACTGCTTTTATCCGCCTACGACGCCGGCAGCCATAAGCGCTGGCGTGAGCAATTGGTGGCCAGCCAGCCCGACTTTGACTGGCACGTGCTGGCGCTGCCGCCACGGTTCTTCCGCTGGCGGATTCGTGGCAACGCATTAACCTGGCTGCAGGAGCCGGCGTTGAAGGCCGATTATGACCTGCTGATTGTTACCTCCATGGTGGACCTGGCCTCTCTCAGGGGCTTTCATCCCCACCTGGCCAGCACCCCCGCTATTCTCTACATGCACGAAAACCAGTTTGCCTATCCTGACTCCGGCCGTCAGCATTCCAGCGCCGAGCCTAAAATGGTTAACCTTTACAGTGCTGTCGCGGCGGATCAGGTGCTATTTAACAGTGCCTGGAACCGGGACAGTTTTCTGGACGAGGCCTACCGGTTTCTGGATAAGATGCCGGATGGCCTTCCGGATGGCCTCATTAGCAGCATCCGAGAGAAATCGCAGATAGTGCCGGTGCCCATCGAAGACCGGCTGTTTATCAAGCCAGACAAAGCTGTTAATGGGCAGCGCCCCCACCTGCTCTGGAACCATCGCTGGGAGTATGACAAGGCGCCGGACCGGCTGCTGCTTCTGCTGGACGCTTTGACGGCGGCCGGCCAGGATTTCCGGTTAAGCGTAGTGGGTGAGCAGTTTCGCAACCGCCCTGAGGCATTCAACCTGATACACGAGCGGCACCGGGAACGTATTGTGAACTGGGGATACCTTGAAAGCCGGGCCAACTATGACTGCCTGCTGGCAGAGGCTGACGTGGCCATTTCCACAGCGCTTCACGATTTCCAGGGTTTGTCCGTGTTGGAGGCGATGGCATCCGGCTGTATTGCGCTGGCACCGGATCGCCTGGCCTATTCCGAATATGTACCGGCGGCGCAACGGTATACCAGCCATGCAAATGATCCGGCGGCGGAAGCCGAGGCAGCGGCCAGTCTGTTACGCCAGTTGTTGCAGCAACCGCCAGAGCCCTGCATGCCGCAAGCCTGGCGGCTCAGCCAATTGCAAAAGAAATATTACAAAGTGATCAGTGCAACCCTGGGCCGGCAGACGGTATCCTGAGCCTGTCCCAAATTCTGGAGTGAGCACAGATGATGAGAGCCATAAAAGTCAGTGGCGACACATTGAGCTGGGAGGAGTACGACATCCCTTCCGAGGTGCCCGAAAATCATGTGGCTATTGATATCGCGTGGACCGCCATCAACCGTGCGGACCTGATGCAAAGAGCTGGCGTTTACCCGCCACCGCCTGGTGCGTCCGACATTCTTGGCCTGGAAGTCAGTGGTGTAGTCTCCAAAGTGGGGGAGGGGGTGGATCACCTCAAGCCCGGTGATGAAGTTTGCGCCCTGCTTACCGGTGGCGGTTATGCCACCCATGTGGTGGTGCCGGCGGTTCAGGTACTGCCGATCCCGAAGGGCTTCACGTTGAAAGAGGCCGCCGCGATTCCCGAAGTGTTTGCTACGGCGTGGCTGAATCTCTACCACGAAGCGGCCCTGAAGCCTGGCGAAAAGGTACTTGTTCATGCCGCTGCCAGTGGGCTGGGTACCACCGTTATCCAGCTGGCAACAGCTCTGGGTAATCCGGTGTTTGCTACGGCCGGTGATAATGAAAAGCTGGAATTCTGCCGCAAACTGGGGGCCAGTGGCGTCTGGAATCGCAAGGATGGCTCCTTTGTCGAGGCCATCAAATCCTGGGGCGGCGTGGACATGGTGCTGGACCCGGTCGGCGGCAACTACATTTCCGATGACCAGAAAGTGCTGAACATGGATGGCCGGATCATACTGATCGGCCTTATGGGCGGTCGCATGGCGGAAGTAGACCTGGGGCTGATGCTGATGAAGCGCCATCGCCTGATTGGCTCAACCCTGCGGTCGCGACCGGTGGCAGATAAGGGCGACGTGATGAGTGCTTTGTATCAGCACGTCTGGCCACTGCTCAGTGCACGGCAGATTGATCCGGTAATCGACAGTTCATGGCCTATCGAAAAGGCCGGTGAAGCCATGGCTTATGTGGCGGATAACCGCAATATCGGGAAAGTGCTGTTGCAGGTGGCGGGTTAAATCGCGAGTAAAACCTCCGTCCCTGGAGGTTTGCCGGATCAGTCGGCGATGTGCACCAGCTGCTTGCCGAAGTTCTTGCCCTTCAGCATGCCCTTGAAGGCTTCCGTTGCGTTTTCCAGGCTTTCAGCGACGGTCTCGCGGTACTTCAGCTCGCCGGAGGCAACGCGGTTCGTCAGGATGTTGGTGATTTCCTGGTGCTTGTCCTGCCATTCCGTCACCAGGAAGAAGCGATGCTCCGGAACCGGGTCCAGCGCCTTGAGCACGTGGAACGGGGTCTCAACCGAGGTCATGTCCTCGGCGTTGTAGGCGGAGACGAAGCCACAGATTGGTACCCTTGCTCCCGGATTGAGCAACGGTGCAACGGCACGGGTCACGGCGCCGCCCACGTTTTCGAAATAGATGTCGATACCATCCGGGCAGGCGGCTTTCAGGTCTGCTTCCAGGTTGCCGGCCTTGTAATCCACGCAGGCATCAAAGCCCAGCTCTTCCACCACGTAACGGCACTTTTCAGGCCCACCTGCCACGCCCACGGCGCGACAGCCTTCTTTCTTGGCGGTCTGACCGACGACGGTTCCGACAGGGCCGGAGGCGGCAGAAACCACTACGGTCTCGCCAGTTTTCGGTTGGCCTACATACATCAGGCCGCAATAGCCGGTGCGCCCGGGCATACCAGCAACGCCCAAGTAGGCCTGCAGGGGAACATTGTCCTTCTGGTCAATCTTGTAGACCATTTCGGCGTTGCCCGGGAACACCACGTATTCCTGCCAACCGGAGTAACAGGTCACCAGATCGCCCACTTTCAGCTTGTCTGACCGGGATTCAACAATCCGCGCAACACTCTCGCCAACGATCACTTCGCCAATGCCGATCGGGTCCATATAGCCTTTGGCGTCATTCATGCGCGGGCGCATGTAAGGATCCAGAGAAAGCCACAAAACCTTGGCCAGAACTTCGCCGTCTTTCAGTTCCCGAACCGGGCGCTCTTCCAGCACCAGGTCTCCTTCCTGAATTTCGCCCTGGGGGCGCTGATTCAGAATTACGGCTCGATTGGTATATTCGCTCACAAATTATCTCCGGTTGCATAATGAAACCAGATTAGAGTGCAGCAGAATCGTTTTGAGGTCAACATCCCGGCCTGGCGAACGCGGGGTTACATTCTCTGGCGTGATGGTTATAATCGGGCGAGCTCAGGATGAGCAGACAAACTTGTATAATCTTCAGGGATCGAAGTCATGCCCCAGGCAACCGGATTGCAGTTCACCGCCAGTGTTGGCGAACTCCCCAAAGACCTGTTCGTGGTCGCCCGCTTTGAACTGACCGAACACCTCTCACAGCTGTTCCATTGCAAGCTGGAACTGGCCAGTACCTCCCCGGATATCGCGGCTGAAGAAATGCTGGAGCAGCCCGTGGAACTGGTGGTCTGGCAGGATGGCGTGCCTTTGAGGCGCTTCCACGGTGTGGTGAGCGAATTCGCCCGGGGCGACACCGGCCATCGCCGCACCCGCTACGAAGTGATCGTCCAGCCCCCGTTGTGGCGCCTGGGCCTGATGCACAACAGCCGCATCTTCCAGACCCAGAGCACGGATGCCATCGTGCGCACCCTGCTGGAAGAGCGGGGCATCGTCGACACCGTGTTTGATCTGAAACGCACCCCCGAGGAACGGGAATACTGCGTCCAGCACCGGGAAAGCGATTTGGCGTTTTTCGAGAGACTGGCTGCCGAGGAAGGCTGGCATTACCGTTTCAACCACGGCGACGTGGAAGGCAACGACCAACCAGCTCTGATCATTGCCGACCATCACGGCGACGCCCCCAGGCTGGAGCCGGTGGAATACAACGGCAAAGCCGGCAGCAGCACCCGCCAGAGCGCGATCTTCCAGTTCAGCTACCGGAAGCGGGTAAAAGCGGCTTCCGTCGCCCTGAAGGACTACACCTTCAAGAACCCCGCCTACGCCCTGATGCACGAATACCAGGCCGACAAACTTGAGGGCCAGCGGGAAGATTATCAACACTACGACTACCCCGGTCGCTTCAAAGCCGACGCCAGTGGCCAGCCCTTCACCGAAGCCCGGCTGGACGCCCTGAGAAACGACGCCACCATGGCCAACGGCCAGAGCAACCGCCCCGACTTCACCGTAGGGGCCAAAGTCGAACTCACCGAACACGACAACCCGACCCTGAACCGGGAATGGCTGTTCACCAGCATCACTCACACCGGCGAACAGCCCCAGGCCCTGGAAGAGGATGGCAATAGCAGTGCCACCACCTTCCACAACGCCTTCAACGCCATTCCGGCGGACCGCACCTGGCGTCCACAAGTGAAACACCGACCCTTGATGGACGGCCCCCAGATCGCCATCGTCACCGGCCCGGCCGGGGAAGAGATTCACTGCGACGAACACGGCAGGGTCAAAGTCCGGTTCCCCTGGGATCGGCGCCTGCGGCCAAGCGAGGTAAAGAGTGCCAAGAACGACGAACACAGCAGCGCCTGGCTGAGAGTCAGCCAGGGCTGGGCCGGCGGCCAGTATGGATTCATGGCCCTGCCGAGAATCGGCCACGAAGTCATCGTCTCCTTCCTGGACGGCGACCCGGACCAGCCAATCATCACCGGCAGGACCTACCACGCCACCAACACACCGCCCTATGCGCTGCCGGAACACAAGACGAGGACTACCCTGAAAACCCAGACCCACAAGGGCGAGGGCAGCAACGAACTGCGGTTCGAGGACGAAGCGGACAAGGAACAGATCTACATCCATGCCCAGAAAGACCTGGACCTGCTGACCGAGAATAATCGCACCGAAGTCATCAGGAATGACAGCCACCGAACGGTCGAAAACAACGCATTCAGCCACATGAAAGGCAATGACCATTGCACCGTGGATGGCGAAAAGCGAGAGGCTGTCGGCGGTGATTACAGCCAGACCATCGGAGGAACCTACCACCAGAAATCCGGCAAAGGCACTCTCAGCGAAGCCGGCACGGAAGTCCACCACAAGGCTGGCGCCAAAGTGGTGCTGGACGCGGGTGCGGAACTCACGATCTCCGCCGGCGGCAGCCTGCTGAAGCTGGACCCAAGCGGCGTAACGCTGGCGGGGCTGGGGATCAAAATCAATTCCGGTGGTTCGCCGGGCAGTGGGAGTGGCCAACAATCTCGGCGTCCGGAAAAGCCAGAGCCCCTCGGCGCTCGTCGTGGCAAGGGCGTGAGCGCGCCTGAGCTGGCGGAAACCAACACCGGCCTCAAGCTGGAACCGGCGGACGCGGGCGAGGCGGGGAGCGCATGACCCGACACGGTAGTCGACAAGTGAGGTAGGGGAAGGAGGAACCTTAGTTCACCTCACTCCCCACACTGCGCATCCCCATTCTCCACCTCCAGATACCGCGTCGGTAAGTCTGGCAGCGAGGTGTTGATCAGCTCCTCAATCCGGCCGGCTTCCCGCAACTTGCGTAAGCCCTCATTGAATTCCTCCAGATAACGCTCGCTTTCCGGCACCCGCCGGGACAGAACGAGGTAAAGGTAATCGGACTGCAGAGGGGTTGTGTGGAAGGTGATCTTGTCATCCAGATTCAGCGTCTTCAGCATTTCGATTCCCACGGCGGGCTCCATGGGGAAAAGGTCGATTCTTCCCGCTGCCAGTTTGCGGAAGTTGGATTCGTCGGAGGTGGTCACTTCTGTGCTGATGGTTCCAGCCGCAACGGCTTCCTCGAATTCGTCGCCGTAGTTGTAGTCCTGCGTCAGGCCTATGCGATTGCTTTCCAGGTCTTCTACTTCGGCCCAGTCGAAGTCTTTGTCCTTGCGATAAAACAGTACGTAGTTGTGCTCCACAATGGGGTCGCTGAAGTGGAAATATCTGAGCAGTTCCGGGCGGCAGGTCCAGGCAACCGACCCGTCCCAAAAACCTTTTTCAGCCAGCAGCTTGGCCCGGGACCAGGGGAAAAAGCCGTAAGTGACGGGCCTGTCGTTTTTGCCGAAGGCCAGTGACACAATGCGGGAGATCATACCGTAGTGGGGAGGTGTGTTCTCCATGTAGGGCGGCCAGTGGCCATTGGTGAGGCGAACGCTCTGGTGTGGTTCCTCCGCATGCAAAACTGTGGGCAGCGCGGAGATAAGCAACACACCCAAAAGCAGGTTGCTGCCACGAATGACCAGTGGCTTGCGGTAAAGCTGTCCTTGCTGACACATCTTTCCATCCAGACAGACAGGCCAGTGCTGACCGGACAATGCCATCTGGCATAAAGGGGCAGCAGCGTATTCGAGAGAAGGTAAGTTCGTTATATCGAAATAGTAGCAGTCAGCCCGTCTTTTACAACCAGCATGGCTGACAGCGGTCCCCCGGTGTTTGCAAAGATTTTCAGCATTTTACGATTGAGGGCATGCAGGTCTATGAGTTTGAGCGTAATCTGACGCTAATCATTCGGAAATGCCATTGAAATTCGTCAGGACAAGTCATGACTGCCAGGGACCCAACCAGGGAACGTCGCCCGCAATTCTGGCAGGTGGCGAAACGCTGCTGTCAGATAGCAGCCACAGTCGATGTGGCTTTTTTCTTTCTTTTTCATCTTCTGGGTTCGCCAATCCTGGCCTGGGTCAATGTGGCCAGCGTTACCATGTATGTGGTGGCCTACCGGGCACTGGGTAAAAAACAGAATGGCCTGGCCATTTCCCTGATCTGGGCGGAAGTCATTATCCACGCCGGGCTTGGCGTGGTGCTCATTGGCTGGGAGAGTGGTTTTCACTATTACCTGCTGATATTTATCCCTGCTTTGTTTGTGACCATGCAGTTGCAGGGCGCGGTAGTGGCATTGGCCGGGCTGTGGAGTTATTACGTCGCGCTGTATCTTCTGATGTGGTTTATTGAGCCACTTCAGCCTATCGCACCAGGTGCCTTGCTTGGCGTTTACCTGTTCAACCTGAGTGTGGTTTTTGCCTTGTTCAGCTACCTGTCCTTTTTCTACCTGACGATGGTCACCACGGCGAACCGCAAGCTGCGGCGAATGGCGACAACAGACTCATTAACAGGTCTCTTCAACCGCCGACACATGACGTATCTGGTAGAAAAAGAACTGGCTCGTTTTCAACGCAACGGTCACCCGGTGGCGTTTCTCGTTCTGGATATTGACCATTTCAAGTTGATCAACGACCAGTACGGCCACGAGCTCGGTGACCGGGTGCTTGAAGATGTTGCCAGTATCATCAAGGCGCAGCTACGCACCCAGGATCTGATTGCGCGTTGGGGAGGGGAGGAGTTCCTGGCCGTGCTTCCGGATACCGGGTTACAAAACGCCGAGGCCAGTGCAGAGCGGGTACGGGAGGCGCTTCTGGCCCACAGCTGGCTGGCGCCTGATGGTGAGCAGATTGATATTACCATCAGTGCCGGTGTCAGCGAGTTCCGAAAGAGCGACGACCTGAACACCGCCATCAGCCGTGCTGATCATGCGTTGTACCGAAGCAAAGAGCGCGGTCGGAATCGTGTGGAGCTGGAAGTCGTATAGAGCAGCCGTGCTCAGCTCTTACCCGATGAGCCCGGCCACGTCTCCGGAACCACAAACAGGCGTGATGATTCCTGCCAGAAACCATCGTCCGGGGATTGTTCCAGCACGGCAAACAGGCGGGGAATGCCGGCTGAACGAACAACCTCCAGTGCCTCTTCGGCTTGCTGTGGATCGGGGGGCTGCCTCTGTCGCCAGGGGCCGAGCCAATGAGGCTTGATCAGCGGAATCCAGCGGCTGGTGTGGGATGCTTCATCAATGCGGAGCCATTCGCCCCGGAGGTGGTCAGGCGGTACGTCGGCGGGTGGAGGCATTGGTTCGCCACTCGGATAGAAAAGATAGCCGGGCATGAAAACCCGAGGTCGGGCGGGCGTCTCTATTCCCGATGATTTCAGGAGACTGCGCGCTTCTGACCGTCCAGTGAGCTGGCTCTGGTGGCTGATCAGCCTCTGGGTTTTGATATCAAGGCGATCCCTTGAATTTGGCCCATACCACAGAGCCGTCTGTTGAGCGGTTTCGCGATAACCGAGGTAGAACTTCACAGCAATTTCATGATGTTCAACGGCGTTGTCTACAGGGTTGCGGACCACGAAATCCAGTTCGCCCAGAGTAATACCGTTACTTCTGACCGGCTGGTTTTTCAGCAGTATCTCCCAGCCGAGCAGGTCTTCCATCAGGCATTGGTAAAGGCGCTCGAAGTAGTGGCCCAGGCGCCTGGCGGGTTGCTCCGTTAATACTGCCGGGCCAAGCCGGGGCTCGTTGTCCCAGGCCCTCAAGCGTTCTTCGGCATCCGCTGGCAGATATTTTTCTGGAACAAATCCCATGGGAGAGCTGATAAGCTGGGGGGCATGACACATCCACGCCAGGTGGCGCACGGCTGGAACCCGGTAATCAAGATGAGCTATCGTTTCAGGGCGTCGCTTCATAGTGGCAGGATAACCCAACAGGAGACGCAATATGCAGTATCTTCATACCATGATCCGGGTCAGTAACCTGGAAAAGACCCTGCATTTTTTCTGTGATCTGCTCGGCATGGTTGAAATCAACCGCAAGAGCAGCGAGAAAGGGCGCTTTACCCTGGTGTTCCTCGCCGCCAGGGAAGATGAGTCGAGCGCCAGAGAGAACAAGGCTCCGATGATCGAGCTGACTTACAACTGGGACCCGGAAGAGTACTCCGGTGGCCGCAATTTCGGTCATCTGGCGTATCGGGTGGATGATATCTACGAGCTTTGCAGTCATCTGCAGGCCAATGGCGTTACGATTAACCGGCCGCCTCGTGATGGCCATATGGCCTTTATCCGGTCGCCGGACGGCATTTCCATCGAGCTGCTCCAGAAAGGTGAATCCCTGCCGCCGAGGGAACCATGGGCCAGCATGGAGAATACGGGCACATGGTGATTGCTGTATTCCGGGTGAAACCGGTTTAATGACCGCCGGCGGGACAATCCGGCGGTGTTTGGGGTAAAATTCGCGAAAATTCAAGACAAGGACGATCCATGCTTGCTGTGATTCTCTCTGGTGGTTCCGGCACCCGCTTATGGCCGCTTTCCCGTGAAGCCTATCCCAAGCAGTTTCTGCCGGTGGTGTCTGACGAAACCCTGCTGGCCGAAACCATTGACCGTGGCCTGGCCCTGGATGAGAAAGCGAGGGTAATGGCAATCACCAACGAGGAACATCGATTCGTTGTGGCTGCCCATTTGCACGCTCAGGCAACTGACCGCACCGCTGGTATTATCCTGGAGCCGGTTGGTCGCAATACGGCCCCGGCGATTGCCCTTGCGGCCCTTGCCGCGGCTGAGGAAAATCCCGAAGAGTTGCTGCTTGTCATGCCCTCGGATCATGTTCTGAAGCAGCTGGATGTGTTTCGTCAGGCGGTTAGCCAGGGCGCGGAAGCAGCCCGGGCAGGAAAGCTGGTCACTTTCGGCATCGTGCCTGATGCGCCGCATACGGGTTATGGCTATATCAAGGCAGGTGAGGCCCATGAGGGCTACAACGATGTGTCCGCTTTTGTAGAAAAGCCGGATGAAGAAACCGCCCGCCGGTATCTGGAGGAGGGCGACTATTTCTGGAACAGTGGCATGTTTCTGTTCCGGGCAGACCGCTACCTGCAGGAGCTGGAAAGCCAGCAACCGGCGATGATCAAAGCCTGCCGCGCTGCCTGGAAAGAGCGCAATGCCGATATGGATTTCACTCGTGTAGGCGCCGAGGCTTTCAAGGCCTGCCCGGACGACTCTATCGATTACGCCGTGATGGAAAAAACCCGGGATGCCGTGGTAGTTCCCTTGGATGCCGGCTGGTCTGATGTTGGCTCGTGGTCGGCGCTCTGGGATATCCAGCCCCACGATGAAAACAACAACGTGTGCCGGGGAGATGTCATCACCGAAGACGTTTCCGGTTCCTATATCCACTCCGAAGGCCGCCTGATTGCCGCGCTGGGCATTACCGATCACGTTATTGTTGAAACCGATGACGTAGTGTTGGTGGCGGACCGTAACCGGGTTCAGGATGTGAAGAAGCTGGTCGCCCAGGTAAAGGCCCAGAACCGCCACGAACACCGGTTCCACAAGAAAGTACATCGTCCCTGGGGCACCTACGAGGGCATTGCCATGGGTGAGCGCTTCCAGGTCAAGCGTATCACCGTCAAGCCCGGTGCCTCCCTGTCACTGCAGAAGCATCACCACCGTGCCGAGCACTGGGTTGTGGTCAAGGGAACGGCCACCGTCAACCGCGGTGACGATGTCATGCTGCTGACGGAAGACCAGTCCACGTACATTCCACTGGGCATTACCCATCGGCTGACCAACCCTGGTGTCATTCCGCTGGAACTGATTGAAGTACAGACTGGCAGTTACCTCGGTGAGGACGACATTGTACGTTTCGAAGATACCTATAACCGGGTCTGACCGGATTGATTGAACCGGCATCAGGACGATGCCACTTAGACCACAAGGAGAAGTGAATGGAAGACTGGCAAGGATGCCTGAGCCCCCTCTGTCAAACTGCACTGCAACGGGCACGGAACAGTGTTGCCCAGCGGGGTGGTTATGCCATTACCATAGAAGACTTCCTGTTGGCGCTGCTGGATGGCGAGCCGCAGATATGTGATTTCTTCCGAGGCTGTGGTGTTGACCTCGATGAACTGACCCGCACCATCCAGTGTGAACAACCAATCGTGGCTGAAGTGGGCGGTGAGGGCCCGCTGTCCTCACAGCTCATGTATTGGTTTTCCTGCGCCCGTGAACTGAGCGATGCCCCCTGGCTGGACTGGCCATTACTGTTGTCGGTACTGACACGCAACGCAGAGCGTTTGCAGGACAAAGCCTATGTTGCAGTTCTGGAGCTGGTGAGCCGCTGGCCTGCCGATAATGAGAGTCTGCGCGAAGTTGCCGCTACCGCCGTGCCCGGAGATGCGCCGGTGGTCATCACCGATCTCGAATGGCTGGGGTTGGCGGAGGATGTGGCGATTACCCTTGCTTCGGTTTCCGGCGCCCTGGTGTGGATCAGGGGTACAAGAGGCAGCGGTAAGACCAGTTGGTTGCAGGCGTTGCTTCCGTTTCTGGAGTCGGGGTTTGTCAGGCTCGATCTTCGCAACGAGGTGGAAGTGATGGCCAGTGATAGCCCGTCGATGCCCAGCAGTGGTCTAGATCGGAGAGCCTGCCCGGCGCTGATCCTGGACAACATTTCCCCGGCTGACCTGGCTTCGATGATGTCATCCGAGCATAGCCTGGCCAGAAGGCTGGTATCCGGCTACCCGGGCCCCATTATCATGCTGGGGCCGGATTCATCGGCGGTTGGCGAAGCCATTGAGGAACTGAAACGTGCCCTGGGGCGGGATTTTGAAATTTTTGATATGCCTGGCACCAGCCCGGGGCAGAAAACAGCTATTCTCACCGCTCATCAACCTGCCATAGAGCGCCACTGGAACATCGAATTATCCCAGGCGCTTGTACGTTACGCCGCGGCAAGCAGGAGCCGCCTGGTGGGTACTCCTGGCGGTATGCTGCAGTGGGTGGAAAGGGCTGCCGCCAGGCTGAACCTGTTCGCCGAGCGAGGATCCGTCGAGGGATTGGCGCTGGCGGGAACAACGGATACGCTCAGGCGCCAGGCCCTTGTGGCAATGGCCAGACAGCAACCCCTGGAAGATCTGGAGCAGTCCCTTGAAAGCGTTGCCATTGAGCGGGCCGCGGCAGAGGTGGCTTGGCACGAACGCAAGGCCGAGGGAACCCTTCGCACCCTGAAGGTGGAAGACCTCCGTTATGAACTGGAACGCTGGGTTGCAGCGCGCCCCGGCCCGGTTCACTATGTTGTCCATTGTGATCAATCGGTAGGAGAAACAGAGGGTGCGGGATCTCGAAATATATATTCGTGACCTTGAGTCGGCGGCGGTATCAGCCTGGCTGGCCAACCATCTTGATGAAATTCAGTTGGCGGATGATTCACTGGGCGATAAGGCGGTGAAAGGTACGGCCGGATATCGAGGGCACAGAGTGCGGGTCAGCCTGTATCCGGGAGCCGGTGGCAAGCGCTTTACCTCACTGATTCTGGAGGGGGAGGACCTACCCTGGGATTCGGACCTGGATTGTGCCCGCAGCGCGTGGCGTGCCATGGACACCGAGATTCGTTGCAGCCCGGGTGACTGGAAGGAGGGGGAGCCAGTAGAGGATGAGCGCTGGTGGCGGCTGGATCAGCGGGGCGAGCATTTGGCCGTCTGGAACTGACGAAACAAAAAAGGGGCAGCCAATGGCTACCCCTTTTTCGACGTATGGAGCCTTAGCGAATCAGTCGTCGCTCAGTATAGACACGTTGTCTGCCTGAAGGCCCTTGTCCGCTTCCACCACACTGAACCGGACCAACTGGCCCTGGCGCAGCACCCGGCGGCCGCGGCCACGAATGGCACGGAAGTGAACGAAGACCTCATCGCCGCTGTCGCGAACGATAAAACCGAAACCTTTCTTGACGTTGAACCACTTCACAGTACCCTCTTCATTGCCTTCAGGGGTTGTGTCGTCAAAATCATCCTCGTCGTCATAATCCGGCTCGGCCTGCTTGCGTGGTGCTGCCTTGTGCGGTTCTGCCTTGCGTGGTGCAGCGTCGGAGCGAGGGGTTTGCTGCCTGACTTCCGATGGCTTCTTGGCGGCCAGCGCCACGGTTATAAAACCTGCCAGGCCGAAAAGAACAACAGCAATGATGTAAGCCGCAATGCCCTGGGCGCTGCCCAATACGAACGGGGTATTGGTTGCCAGCTCACTGGTGCGGGACTGTGACAGGATCTGGAAGAGCTCCGGGGTGAAAGTCACCAACAGAAAGCCGAGGATAAACGGTGATGGAATGGCGACCAGGAGAGCAAGAACGATCGCTTTTGCTGGGTTTTGCATGGACTGAAGTTTCTCCATTAATCAAACGCTAACGATAAAGAGCCGGATATCGGGTAAAATCGGGTCTCCGGCCGGTGAAAACCGCCAGGGTTCCGAGGGCATAAAACAGCCTTGCGAATCCCCTGGTGGGCAAAAGCGGCATGATACCAGATAACGGGGAGCGCTGACCAAGCGGCAGGAGTATATGAGCGAGAAAGATTTACAAGCGAGGCTGGACGAGCTGGAAACCCGGCTGGCATTCCAAGACGACACCATCAATACCCTGCATGAGCAACTGGCCCGTCAGGAACTGGATATCCGGGAACTCTGGGAAGCGAAGAAACAATTGAACATACAATTGAAGGAAGTGTCGTCGTCAAACATCAGAAAAGAGGAGGACGAAACGCCTCCTCCCCACTACTGACTATTTGTTGCTGATTATCTAAGCCAACAACTCGACAAGAATCTGCTCGTAGATTTCCGACAGCGTATCCAGGTCCGCCGCCTTCACGCATTCATTAACCTTGTGGATGGTTGCGTTGATGGGGCCGAGTTCCAGAACCTGCGCGCCAGTAGGAGCGATGAAGCGCCCGTCCGAAGTGCCGCCGGAAGTGGACAGTTCGGTGTCCCTGCCGGTGACAGATCGGATCGCGCTCTGCGCAGCAGAAACCAGCGCGCCCCGGTCGGTCAGGAAAGGGCGGCCACTCAGGTGCCATTGCAGGTCGTAGTTCAGTTGGTGGCGGTCCAGAATCGCGACAACCCGCTCTTCCAGGCTTTCTGCGGTATTTTCCGTGCAGTAGCGGAAGTTGAAGTGCACGAGGCATTCACCCGGGATGATGTTACTGCCGGTACCGGCTTCAATTTTGGTGATCTGGAAGGTGGTCGGCGGGAAAAAGTCATTACCGTTGTCCCAGAATTCCCTGGCCAAAGCGTCCAGCGCCGGAGCGACAGTATGCACAGGGTTTTGCGCCAGATGCGGATAGGCCACATGGCCCTGGGTACCGTGCACCGT
Organism: Marinobacter sp. ATCH36; assembly: GCF_023555055.1. Classification (GTDB taxonomy): domain Bacteria; phylum Pseudomonadota; class Gammaproteobacteria; order Pseudomonadales; family Oleiphilaceae; genus Marinobacter. The sequence goes on along the minus strand of NZ_JAMJPL010000002.1, from coordinate 112,274 downwards.
CAGGTAGCCGTGGAGTGAACCGCGGCGGCCATTCTTGATCACGTCGCCCACTTCACTGGTGCTGGAAGGCTCGCCGATCAGACACCAGTCGATCTTTTCCTTCCGGGCTTCCAGGGTTTCCACCACTTTCACGGTGCCGTGCTGGGCCGGGCCTTCCTCGTCACTGGTGATCAGCAGCGCGATGGAGCCCCGGTGGTTCGGGTACTTGTTCACGAAACGCTCACAGGCCGTCACGAAGGCTGCCAGGCTGCCTTTCATGTCCGCAGCGCCCCGCCCATGTAGGTAACCATCGTCAATCACCGCATCGAACGGCGGATGGCGCCAGTTTTTCTCCGGGCCTGTGGGCACAACGTCCGTATGGCCGGCAAACGCCAGCAAAGGGCCGTCCGATCCTCTGCGGGCCCAGAGATTGTCAGTGTCGCCAAACCGCAGGTTCTCGCCCCGGAATCCCAGGGCGGAAAGCCGCGACATCATCAGATCCTGGCAGCCGGCGTCGTCCGGGGTAATGGACGGCCGTTGGATCAGGTCAACGGCCAGGCCCAGGGTCGGGGAAAGGTCGGGAGAATTAGTTGTTGGCATGCAGCTCTTCATTCAGCTCAATAGCGGTCTTGTTGGTTTTGCACTCGACCGCGCCGGTCTGGCTGTTGCGGCGGAACAGAAGGTCCGGTTTGTTGGCCAGGTCCCGGGCCTTGATCACTTCCACCAGCTCGTTATTGTCGTCCAGAAGGGCGACCTTGGTGCCGGCGGTGATGTACAGGCCGGCTTCTACTTTGCAACGGTCGCCAAGGGGAATGCCGATGCCTGCATTGGCGCCGATCAGGCAGTTTTCGCCCACGGAAATAATGATGTTGCCACCACCGGAAAGGGTGCCCATGGTGGAGCAGCCGCCGCCCAGGTCAGAGCCCTTGCCGATCATTACACCTGCGGAAATGCGCCCTTCGATCATGCTGGTGCCTTCGGTACCGGCATTGAAGTTGATAAAGCCTTCATGCATTACTGTGGTGCCTTCACCCACATAGGCGCCCAGGCGAACACGCGCGGTGTCGGCGATGCGCACGCCCTTGGGCACTACGTAGTCGGTCATCTGCGGGAACTTGTCCACGGACTTCACTTCCAGTGTGCGGCCTTCAATGCGTGCCTTGAGCTGGCGCTCTGGCAGTTCATTGAGATCAACGGCACCTTCGCTGGTCCAGGCCAGATTGGGCAGCAATCCGAAGATGCCATCCAGTTTCAGCTCATGGGGTCTGGCCTGGCGGCTGGAGATCAGGTGCAGTTTGAGGTAGACCTCAGGGGTGCTGGAGGCGGTGTCGTCGGTATCCAGCAGGGTAACCACAACCGGGCGTCGGCTTTCAGCGGCTTTGCCCGCCAGTGCTGCCTGCTCCATTTGACCAAGCTGGCGCAGGCCTTCGGACAGCTTTTTGAGCTGGTCCGGTGTGACGGCCATTGCGTGATTGCCGTCCTGGTATTCCAGTACATTGCGAGCCACTTCGATGAGGCCGTTATCGGGGGTGATGACCGGCTGCTGGTAAAAGACTTCCAGCCACTCGCCCTGTTTGTTCTGGGTGCCGATACCAATTCCGAATGCAAAACTCATTGATGTGCTCCTGGTTCTCAGTGTTCAGTGTTTGAATCGTTCAGCCCATTCATCGGCGTTGAATCCAACGCTGACCGTGTCGCCGTGCTCAACCACGGGCCGCTTGATGATGGACGGGTTGTCGAGCATCAGGCCATGGGCGGATTGGGCGCTAATATTATCACGAACCTCGTCCGGAAGTTTGCGCCAGGTGGTGCCACGGCGATTCAGCAGCACTTCCCAGCCTGCTGACCGCTCCCATTGCCCGAGGCGGTCGGCATCCAGGCCGTCCTTTTTGAAGTCGTGGAATTCGTAGTCGATACCGGCGTCGTCCAGCCACTTGCGGGCTTTCTTGACGGTGTCGCAGTTCCTGATGCCGCACAGCTTCATGTCTTGATCGCCTTTACGAAGGTCACGATACGATTTGCCGCTTCCACGCACTCCTCAACGGGCGCGACCAACGCCATCCGCACCCGGTTCTCGCCGGGGTTGTGGCCGTCCACCGTGCGGGAGAGGTAGCGCCCCGGCAGAACATGCACATTCTGCTGGGCCGACAGCTCCCGCGCGAAGGTTTCATCGTCCATGGGGCTTTCCGGCCAGAGGTAGAAGCCGGCATCGGGAAAGTCCACGTTCATTACTTCCCGCAGAATCGGCACCACCGCTTCGAACTTGGCCCGGTAGGCGGCCCGGTTCTCGCGCACATGGTCTTCGTCGCCCCAGGCGGCGATGCTTGCCAGCTGGTTATGGATGGGCATGGCGCAGCCGTGATAGGTGCGGTACTTGAGATAGCCTTTGAGGATATCAGCGTCGCCGGCTACGAAACCGGAGCGCAGCCCCGGCAGATTGCTGCGCTTGGACAGGCTGTGAAAGACAATACAGCGGGCGAAATCGTTGCGGCCGATGGCAGCGCAGGTCTGTAGAAGCCCTTCCGGTGGCCGGCTTTCATCGGGGTAGAGTTCGGAATAGCACTCGTCGGACGCGACGATGAAATCGTGCTGGTCGGCAAGTTCAATGATCTGTGTCAGGGTATCCCGGGGCATCACCGAGCCACTGGGGTTGCCCGGTGAACACAGGAACAGTACCTGGCAGTCTTTCCACACTGAATCGGGCACCCGGTCAAAGTCCGGTATGAAGTTGTTGCTGGCGTCGCATGCCAGGTAATGAGGGATTGCGCCAGCAAGGAATGCTGCCCCTTCGTAGACCTGGTAAAAGGGATTCGGGCTCACCACAGTGGCGGGGCGGCTGGCATCCACCACCGACTGTACCAGTGAGAAGATACCCTCCCGGGTGCCGTTGACCGGAACAATATGGTGCTCCGGTGTCAGCGTGCCTGGTGCCAGCTGAAAACGTCGAGTGGCCCAGTTCGCGATGGCCTGGCGCAGTTCATCCGTGCCTTTGGTGGTGGGGTAGTTGGCGAGCTTGTCCAGGTTGTCTGCAATTACCTGTTTTACGAATTCCGGCGACGGGTGCTTAGGCTCGCCGATTCCAAGGGAAATCGGTGTCAGGTCCTGGGGAACGGTTATACCAGCCTTCAGTTTCGTCAGTTTCTCGAACGGATAGGGGTGGAGTCTGTCCAGGTCCGGGTTCATTGGGTGTCGTCCAACATTTGGCAAAGGTCCTGCTGAAGAGCCAGACAAACAGCCGGGTCACGGATCTGCTCGCCATGCTCGTCGGTTACAAAGAAGACGTCTTCCACGCGTTCGCCCAGAGTGGCTATCTTGGCGTTGGTTAGGCGTACGCGATGTTCCAGCAGCACCTGCCCGACCCGTGCCAGTAACCCCGGGCGGTCAGGCGTAACAACTTCTATTATGGTGCGCTGGTTGACTGTGTCGTTGGAAAACGTCACCTCGGTGGGGAAGGCAAAGTGCTTGAGCTGCCTGGGAGTGCGCCGATGGATGATGTCAGGATAGTCTTCAGGGTCGTCCAGTTCCTCAATCAGGCGGCTACGCACCCGGTCCTTCCTGGCCGGATCAATGCCCAGTGGTTTGCCTTTTTCGTCCAGCACGATATAGGAGCTGATGGAGAAGGGGCCTTCGCTGGAGCTGATGCGGGCATCAACGATGTTGAGGTTGAGCTGCTCCAGGACCGCCGTGGTTGCCGCGAAGAGATCGACACGATCGCTCATGTAAATGATGATCTGGGAATAGCCGTCCGTCGGGCCGCCACGGGTGTCGCGAATCAGCACCAGTGGGTCCGGATCGTCTCCATGGCGGATGATGGCTGCGGTCTGCCAGGCGATATCCACCGTGGAATCCTGCAGGAAGTAGTCTTCGTCCAGGGTGTCCCAGATGCCGTCGATCTGTTCGTCGGTCATGTTCTGGGCGTGGAGGATTTCCCGCGCTTCAGACTGGGTGGCCCGTACCCATTCATGGCGGTCTACCGGCGTTTCCGAGCCCCGCCTGAGTGCCCGCTTGGTCTCAATATAAAGCTGGCGCAGGAGCGATGCCCGCCAGGTATTCCACAATTTTGGGTTGGTGGCGCTGATATCGCATACCGTCAGCACGTAGAGGTAGTCGAGATGAACCTGGCTGGGTACCGAGCGCGCGAACCCGTGGATAATGTCCGGGTCGGAGATATCTTTACGCTGCGCCGTCATGGACATCAGCAGGTGGTTCTCCACCAGCCAGGAAACCAGTTGTGTGTCCCGTTCGCTCAGGTGGTGGCGTCCACAGAACTCCTCGGCATCAATGGCACCGAGTTCCGAATGGTCACCACCGCGACCCTTGGCTACGTCGTGGTAGAGACCGGCTATGTACAGTGTCTCCAGTTTCGGTAAGCGGTGAATCAGCCGTGATGCCAGGGGGTATTCATCACGGGCTTCGGCACTGTCCAGACGCACCATGTTGCGAATCACCCGCATGGTGTGCGCGTCTACCGTGTAAATGTGGAACAGGTCGTGCTGCATCTGGCCGATGATCTGGCCGAACTCGGGCAGGTAGCGGCCCAGCACGTTGTACTTTTTCATCGCAGAGAGGGTCTGGTCCAGAGCGTGCGGAGTCCGCAGCAATTCCATGAACAGGGAGGTAACCGCCAGGTCCGAACGGAAGGCATCGTCAATCAGGTGCCGGTGCGCCCGCAGGGAGCGGATGGTGGTGGCCCTGATGCCCTTGATTTCGGGATGCTGAGCCATCAGCACGAAAATTTCCATGATGGCGTAGGGGGCGTAGGCGAACACCTGGTTGTTGACCGCCTCGATATAGTAGTTGCGAATCTGGAACCGCTTGTTCAGGGGCAGGATGTCATCGTCGTTGCCCGATCCCAGGATGGCCTCGTCATAATACTGCAGAATGACATCGGCCAGCTCGGCCAGGGCCAGTACCGTGCGGTAATAGGATTGCATCATCAGCTCGACACCGAGCCGATTGCCTTCATCCTTGTAACCCAGCATCTCGGCCAGCGAACGTTGATGATCAAACAGCAGGCGGTTTTCGTTGCGGTCAGCAATCAGTTGCAGGCCATATCTCAGCCGCCACAGGAAGGTTTCTCCTTGTAGCAGGATCTGGTGTTCTTCCTCGGTCAGGATGCTGAAGCGGGTCAGGTCGGCAATGTTCTGAAGACCGAAGTGCCGCTTGGTAATCCAGCCAATGGTCTGTATATCCCGCAAGGCGCCCGGAGAGCCTTTTACGTTGGGCTCCAGGTTGTATTCGGTGTCTCCGTATTTCGCATGCCGGCGAATCTGTTCTTCCCGTTTGGCAATGAAATAGTCGCGGTCGGAACTGATAGCGTCGGAATACACCTGATGGCTGAGTTCATCGCGCAATTCATCCGGGCCGGCAATGGTGCGGGTTTCCAGCAGGTTGGTCAGTATGGTGACGTCTTCCCGGGCCGCGCTCAGGCTCTCTTCAATGCTGCGAACGCTATGGCCGATGTCGAGCTTCAGATCCCACAGCAGTGTTATGAACGCACCCAGATCTTCCTGGCAGCCTTCTTCTATTCCATTGCAAGTCAGAATCAGCAAATCGATATCGGAATGGGGATGAAGTTCGCCCCGGCCGTAACCGCCGACAGCAATCAGGGAAATGTCCCGGGAAGTGGCGAAGGCGTAGCGGTTCCAGATCAAAGCCAGAACCGTATCCAGAGTGCTGGACCTGGAGTGCACCAGGGCGCGAACATCGGCGCCCTGGCGGAACGCTTCCGCATCAGCGTTGTAGCGTTCCTTCAGCAACTGCCGGGCTGCCCGGATGGGAGAGGCGTCATTGCTGATGCTGGCTTCAAGTTCGCTGAAGTCCACCTAGAATGACTCTTCCGTACGTTTGGTAAGCACTTCGTGGCCGTCCGCTGTTACCAGGATGGTGTGCTCCCATTGTGCTGAGAGTTTGTGGTCCTTGGTGACAACCGTCCAGCCATCCGGTAAGAGTTTGGTTTGGTACTTGCCCTGATTGATCATCGGTTCGATGGTAAAGGTCATGCCTTCCTTCAGCTCCATACCGGTTCCCGGCTTACCGTAATGCATTACCTGTGGGTCTTCATGGAAGACCTGGCCGATGCCATGACCGCAGTATTCCCGCACCACCGAATATCGATGTTTTTCGGCATGCTGCTGGATAACATGGCCGATATCTCCGAGCCGGGTGCCCGGTTTCACCAGCTCTATGCCCTTATATAGGCATTCCTGGGTGATCTGGATCAGGCGCTCGGAGCCAGGCTTGGGTTTGCCCACGATAAACATCTTGCTGGTGTCGCCGTGCCAGCCATCTTTAATCACGGTGACATCGATATTCAGAATGTCGCCATCCTTTAGAACTTTTTTATCGGAAGGAATGCCGTGACAGACAACATGGTTCACGGAAGTGCAGACCGATTTCGGAAAACCCTTGTAGTTCAGTGGCGCCGGAATGGTCTTCTGCTCGTTCACCATATAGCTGTGGCAGATGTTGTCCAGCTCTTCGGTGGTCACGCCCGGTTTGACATGTTCACCAATCATTTCGAGAACTTCGGACGCCAGGCGGCCGGCGACACGCATCTTCTCGATTTCTTCCGGAGTCTTAATCGATACCTGCATTGGGTTTCCCGTCAATTTGGATCAAACAGGCATTTTAAGGGGGAGTGTGGCCGGGTACAAGGAAGAGGCGGGTGCGGGGCCATTATCCTGGCGACAAATTAATGGAATCCGGCCGCCGATTTATGGTATAAACGCGCCCGCTGGAATCAAATCCGGCAAATTCGCACACACGTCGGCACGTTGTCCCAGGGTGCCTGCTTCTGTTGCCCCTATAGCAAGCAACGGATTCAGGTTGGGTCAATCGGACGTGTGGAGGACTAACCCGAAGCTAAAAAGGTAAATATCATGGCTCAGGTAAATATGCGTGACCTGCTGAAGGCAGGCGCTCACTTCGGTCACCAGACCCGTTACTGGAACCCGAAAATGTCGAAGTTCATCTTCGGCGCCCGTAACAAGATTCATATCATCAACCTTGAGCAGACTGTTCCTGCCATGAACGACGCGTTGAACTTCGTTCATAACCTCGCAGGTAACAGGAACAAGATCCTGTTCGTTGGCACCAAGCGTGCAGCGGCCAAGATCATCAAGGAAGAAGCACTCCGCGCCAACCAGCCTTACGTGAACCATCGCTGGCTCGGCGGCATGCTGACCAACTACAAGACCATCCGCCAGTCGATTCGTCGCTATCGTGACCTTGAAGCACAGAGCCAGGACGGTACCTTCGACAAGCTGACCAAGAAAGAAGCTCTTGACCGCACCCGCGAAATGGACCGTCTTGAGCGTTCCATCGGTGGTATCAAGGACATGGGCGGCCTGCCGGACGCCATGTTCGTGATCGACGTGGACCACGAGCGTATCGCTATCAAGGAAGCCAACAAGCTGGGCATTCCTGTTATTGGTGTTGTTGACACCAACAGTGATCCGGATGGCGTTGATTACGTTATCCCGGGCAACGACGATGCCATCCGCGCGATCCAGATCTACGTGCAGGCCGTTGCTGACACCTGCCTTGAAGCATCCCAGGCTGGTGCTGCCGGCGCTGACGAGTTTGTTGAAGTCAGCGAAGGCGCGGAAGGTGCTGCTCCCGCCGCGGAGTAATACGTTCTTCGCAAACGGGTTGTAGGGTGTGTCCGTGGTTTACTGCCGGGCACACCGGTACAGAATTTGGATTGGAACAGTTAAGAGGAATGAACATGGCTGCAATTACTGCCGCAATGGTCAAGGAGCTGCGTGAGCGCACCGGCCTTGGCATGATGGAGTGCAAGAAGGCACTGGTAGAGGCTGACGGAAGCGTTGACGCTGCGATTGAAGGGCTGCGCAAGTCTTCAGGCTTGAAGGCTGCCAAGAAAGCGGGCCGTACCGCCGCTGAAGGTGTTTCCCTGATCAAGGTGTCCGACGACAACACAGTCGCCTACATCCTGGAAGTGAACTCCGAGACTGACTTCGTTGCCCGTGATGACAACTTCATCAACTTTGCCAATGACGTTCTGAATGTTGCCTTCGAAAATGGCAAGACAGACGTTGCGGATCTGATGGAAGGCGACCTGGAAGCCAAGCGTGAGGCGCTGGTCCAGAAAATCGGTGAAAACATCACCGTTCGTCGCATCGTACGCGTAGAAGGTCCGGTTGTCGGCGCTTACGTTCACAGCACCAACAAGATTGCATCGGTTGTGGCCCTTACCGCTGGTGACCCTGAAGTTGCACGGGACGTTGCCATGCACGTTGCCGCTGTTAACCCGCGGGTAGGCAAGCCGGAAGATATGCCGGCCGATGAGCTCGAGAAAGAAAAAGACGTCATCAAGGCCCAGCCGGATATGGAAGGCAAGCCTGCTGAAATCGTCGAGAAGATGATGGGCGGCCGTATCAAGAAGTTCCTGGCGGAGAACAGCCTGGTTGAGCAACCGTTCGTCAAGAATCCTGACCAGACTGTTGGTCAGCTGATCAAGGACAACGGCGCCGATCTGGCCAGCTTTGTTCGTCTGGAAGTCGGCGAAGGTATCGAGAAGGAAGAAGTGGACTTCGCTGCCGAGGTCGCTGCTGCAGCGGGCACTGGCAAGTCCTGATCCTTCTGACAGGTGCTGAAGCGCAGGCTGACGCACCGTTCTAGTCTGCCACGTTAGCTGGAGTAGTCCGGCTCTCGTGGCGGGCTTGTATCTGAGATACCCCTTTTGTTGAGGAGTATGTCAAATACAAGCCTGAAAAGCTTGTCCTGCCAGACATCAAGCCAGACACAAAGAAGGGGATCCTCATGCCGAAGTCGTCCAATACCCAGCCCAGATACAAACGTGTTCTGCTCAAGCTCAGTGGTGAAGCCCTGGTGGGGGACCATGGATTTGGTATCGACCCCAAAGTGCTTGATCGTATGGCGCTGGATATTGGCTCACTGATTGGTATTGGTGTTCAGGTGGGACTGGTGATCGGCGGTGGTAACCTGTTCCGTGGTGCCGCGCTTAATGCTGCCGGGATGGACAGGGTTACCGGTGATCACATGGGGATGCTGGCAACGGTGATGAACGGGCTGGCCATGCGGGATGCCCTTGAGCGCTCCAACATTCGCACCCGGGTTATGTCTGCCATCCCCATGAGTGGTATTGTTGAGCATTACGACCGTCGCCGCGCCGTTCGTGACCTGAAAGACGGCGACGTGGTGATCTTTTGTGCGGGCACGGGGAATCCGTTTTTCACAACCGATTCAGCGGCTTGTCTTCGTGGTATCGAGATTGAAGCCGACGCCGTATTGAAAGCGACCAAGGTTGATGGTGTTTATTCCGCGGACCCTTATAAAGATCCGACGGCAGAAAAGTACGAATACCTCACTTACGATGAAGTGCTGGACAAGAAACTGGGTGTGATGGACCTGACCGCCATCTGTCTTGCCCGGGATCATGGTATGCCTCTGCGGGTCTTCGATATGAATCGGGCCGGCGCACTGACCCGGATTGTAACCGGGGAATCGGAAGGCACACTGATCGAGTAATTTTTGAACAACGAATCCGAGGATGCTGCAGTGATTGACGATATTAAAGCTGATGCCGAAAAGAAGATGAAGAAAAGTCTTGAGTCCCTGAACTCGGCTTTTAACAAGATCCGTACCGGTCGCGCCCATCCCTCCATTCTGGACAGCGTAACGGTTGACTATTACGGCCAGGAGACACCTCTGAGGCAGGTGGCGAGCGTGAACGTGGAAGACAACCGCACGCTGTCCGTTTCCCCCTGGGAAAAGCCGCTGCTGGGAAAGATTGAAAAAGCCATCATGATGTCAGACTTGGGGCTGAATCCGTCAAACAACGGCGAAGTTATTCGTATTCCCATGCCGATGCTGACCGAGGAAACACGCAAGGAAATGGTCAAGCAGGCCAAGGCCGATGCGGAGCACGGTAAGGTTTCTATTCGTAGCGCCCGCCGGGATGCCAACAGCACACTGAAAGAGTTGTTGAAGGAAAAGGAAATCAACGAAGACGAAGAGCGTTATGGCGAAGAAGAAATCCAGAAACTGACCGACCGCTACATCGCAGAGATCGAGAAGCAGTTAAAGGCCAAGGAAGAGGATCTGATGGCTGTCTGAACAGTTGGTCAATTTCAGCAACGTGATCAGTCAGTGCCGGCGGCTATGCCGGATGTTGCCTGAGCAGGGGATTGCATGACGGAAAGTGTATCCGCAGAGATTCCGGTAACGGCTGGCAGCCAACCCCGGCATGTGGCCATTATCATGGATGGAAACAATCGTTGGGCCAAAGCCCGGCGGTTAAAGGGTGTCGCCGGCCACAAGGCAGGTGTGAAAGCGGTCAGATCGGTGGTGGAAACCTGCGCCCGGGAAGGAGTGGAGGTACTGACGCTTTTCGCGTTCTCCAGTGAAAACTGGCGCCGTCCTGAAGACGAAGTCTCTGCCTTGATGCGCCTGTTCCTGTTCGCTCTGGAGCGGGAAGTAAAGAAGCTTCACCGCAATGATATCTGCCTGCGTATCATTGGTGACCGCACCGCATTCAGCGCCAATCTCCAGGAACACATGCACCGGGCTGAAGAGCTCACCCGCGACAACACCCGCATGACCCTCGTGATAGCCGCAAACTACGGTGGCCACTGGGATATTACCCAGGCCAGCCGTAAAGTGGCTGAGAAAGTACGCACTGGGGAGCTGGCGCCTTCGGATATCACCGACGACCTGATACAGCAAAATCTCTCCATTGGCGACCTGCCCATGCCGGACCTGATGATCAGGACGGCAGGTGAGCAACGCATCAGCAATTTCATGCTTTGGCATCTGGCCTATACCGAGTTGTACTTTTCTCCCGTGTATTGGCCGGATTTCCGTGAACAGGAAATGGGCCAGGCCCTGCAGGCGTATGCTGGCCGGAAACGACGGTTTGGTCAGACTGATGACCAGATCGCCGGCGTTTCGTCGAAACAATAACGACAAGATAGCGAACGATACCGTGCTTAAAACCCGTATTATTACTGCGCTCGTACTGGCACCTTTGGCCATTGGCGGCATTTTCTTCCTGCCGCCCCTGGGCTTTGCCCTGTTCACCGGTGCCATCGTCACCATTGGTGCCTGGGAGTGGGCAAATATGTCCGGCATGGTGGCCCCGGCGGCCCGTGTTGCCTATGCGTTGGTGGTCGCCGGAGTGCTCTACGGTCTTTGGGTACTTGTTGGCCCGTTGAATGTGCCGGCCGTATCGGTACTCTGGCTGGCGGTTTTCTGGTGGGTTTTGTGTTTTTTGCTGGTGCGAAGCTATCCCGACGGTTCCGAACGGTGGGGCAGTGTACCGGCCAGGGCCATCATGGGGCTTCTGGTGCTGGTTCCAGCCTGGGTCGGGCTCAACCATATCCGCACCGGCGGCTTCCAGTTCGGTGACAGCGAGAACAATCTGCTGGTGATTCTCTATGTCTTCTGTGTGGTGTGGGTAGCCGATATTGGCGCCTACTTCGCCGGGCGTGCATTCGGCAAGGCCAAGCTTGCGCCCCGAGTCAGCCCTGGCAAGTCCTGGGCTGGAGTCTGGGGCGGATTGGTAGCGGTTGCTGTGTTCGCGCTCATTATCGCCACGCTGGCCTCCGCAACAGCGTTACAGTCACTTCTGCTGGTAATCGCCAGCCTGGTTACCGGAGCCGTTTCTGTGCTGGGTGATTTGCTGGAAAGCATGCTCAAGCGTTTCCGTGGCATCAAGGACAGCAGCCAACTTTTACCCGGCCATGGTGGCATAATGGACAGAATCGACAGCCTGACTGCTGCAATTCCCGTATTCGCCCTGATTATTACGATGCTTGGTTGGCTTACGGCCGGGCAATGGTGACCTCTATGAAGCGATCGATAACGATATTGGGCGCAACAGGATCCATAGGCCTGAATACGCTGGATGTTATCCGGCGGCACCCGGATCGTTTTTCAGTACATGCGCTCACTGCCAGCACCAGTGTCGAGAGTATGGCTGAGCTGTGCCATGAGTTTCGCCCACGCTACGCTGTTATGGCAGATCAGGAAGCCGCCCAGACATTAACCGAGGCGCTTTCCAGCCTGTCATCGGTGACGGTTCTGAGTGGAACGGAGGCGCTGGGTCAAGTGGCGGCAGATGTCGAAGCAGACACCGTAATGGCCGCCATTGTTGGCGCCGCCGGCCTTCCACCTACTCTGGCTGCCGTGCGGGCTGGCAAGCGAGTGCTGCTGGCCAACAAAGAAGCGCTGGTGATGTCGGGCAAGCTGTTCATGGACGCCGTTGCTGAATCCGGCGCTGAAGTGTTGCCAATCGACAGTGAGCACAATGCGATTTTTCAGTGCATGCCCCCCGACAAGATTCGTGATACGGGCGGCGCAGGCATCACCCGCATTTTGTTGACGGCTTCAGGCGGCCCCTTTCGTACCCATTCTGCCGAGGCCCTTCGCCATGTGCTACCTGTGGAAGCTTGTGCCCATCCTAACTGGTCAATGGGCCAGAAGATCTCAGTGGACTCCGCAACACTGATGAACAAAGGGCTGGAAATGATTGAGGCCTGCTGGTTGTTCAATACCACGCCAGAAATGATCGAAGTGCACGTGCATCCGGAAAGCATCATTCACTCTATGGTGGAATACGCTGATGGCTCCGTGCTTGCCCAGCTTGGCAGTCCTGACATGCGAACTCCGATAGCCAATGGCCTGGCCTGGCCTGAGCGAATCGATGCCGGCGTGGCACCGCTGGACCTTTTCCGTATCGGCCAGTTTAATTTCGAAAAGCCGGATCTTGAGCGCTTTCCCTGCCTCCGGATTGCTGCCGAGGCCTTTCAGCAGGGTGGAACCGCGCCAGCTGTACTCAATGCGGCGAATGAAGAGGCAGTTGCAGCCTTTCTTGCGGGTAAAGTGGGTTTCGCGGATATTCCCTCTATCATTGAGCGAACTCTGGCTGTTATCGAGGTGGTTCCAGCCGACAGCTTTAATACCATCTTTGCCAAGGATGCCGAAGCCCGCTCCTCAGCCCGGGAACAGATTCTCGGGCTGGCTGTCTGATTCAGGCGGGCTCGGCTGGCGGGCTGATCAAACTCAACAGAGAACACTATGCAGATAGTTGAAACCATACTGGCGTTGGTACTGACGCTTGGCATTCTGGTAACCCTTCATGAGTTCGGTCACTTCTGGGTGGCGCGGCGCTGTGGGGTGAAGGTACTGCGTTTTTCGGTGGGTTTTGGCAAGCCGTTGTATTCCTGGTACGACCGCCACGGCACTGAATTTGCGGTTGCCGCTATCCCGCTTGGTGGCTATGTAAAGATGCTGGACGAGCGGGAAGGGCCGGTGCCTGAAGACCAGAAGCATCTGGCTTTCAACTCCAAGCCACCGTCAAAACGTATTGCCATTGCTGCGGCCGGACCGATTGCCAACTTCCTGTTTGCCATTTTTGCGTACTGGCTGTTGAGTGTTGTCGGTTTCACTACGGTTGCGCCCATCGTTGGAGAGGTCAACCAGGGCAGCGTTGCTGACCGCCTGGGGCTCGCCTCCGGCATGGAGATCCATGAGGTCGACGGTCACCGGGTAACGTCCTGGCGTGATGTGAACATGCGCCTGCTGGAGCGCACCGGTGAGTTCGGTGAGATAGCGATTGATGTTTCCCGGGATGGCAGCCGGGGCACGCTGACCGGCTCTCTGGATGGTTGGCGCCTCAACGATGAGAACCCCAATCCCCTGGGTGAGTTCGGCGTCACTCCCTGGCGCCCGGATGTACCGCCGGTACTGGGAGAAATTGTCACCGGCGGAAGGGCTGATGCCGCAGGCCTTCAATCCGGCGACCGGGTGGTTGCTGTTGATGGCGCACCGGTGTCTGACTGGTTCGAGCTGGTTTCGTTTATTCGTGAGGCTCCCGAAACGCCACTGGAACTCACAGTCGAGCGCGACGGCCGCACGCAGCAGATTGTTGTAACACCCGCGGAAAATAAAGCTGATGATGGAACAGTCACCGGGCTTGTAGGGGCCGGCGTCAGTGAGGTTTCCTGGCCCGATGAAGTGCTGCGGGATGTCAGCTTCGGCCCTCTGGCGGCGATTCCCAACGCCATGTCCGAAACCTGGGGCGACACGCGGCTGACTCTGGTCGCCATCAAAAAAATGGTGACCGGGCTGCTATCTCCCACTAACCTTAGCGGCCCGATTACCATTGCAAGGATAGCCGAAGCCAGTGTAAGTTCCGGTTTCGAAGATTTTGTACGCTTTCTTGCTTACCTCAGTGTCAGCCTTGGAGTGCTGAATCTGCTACCAGTACCGGTTCTGGATGGTGGGCATATTGTTTATTACACCATCGAAGCCATTCGCAAAAAGCCGCTTTCCGAACAGGCCCAGGCGTTTGGATTACGTATTGGTATGGCAATGATCCTCACATTAATGGTGTTTGCACTTTACAACGACCTGATGCGGTTGTGAGAATTGCGAACTCCTTACGCGCATCAACAGGCGAAATTATTGAATGAGACGTTCTTTTCTGGGTTTAGCTGTAGGCTTGGCAATCGCCACTTCCGCCATGAAACCGGCTCTGGCTGATGAATTCACCGTATCCGACATTGAGGTAGAGGGCCTTCAGCGGGTGTCTGCAGGAACGGTATTCTCTGCGTTTCCCGTATCCATCGGTGAGCCTGTTGATGAGGTTGAGCTGGCCACCTCCATCAAAGACCTTTTCCGCACCGGGCTGTTTACCGATATTGAAGCCAGCCGGGACGGGAGTGTGCTGATTCTGACCGTCAAAGAGCGGCCATCGATTACCTCCATCGACATTGAAGGTAACAAGAACATAGAAACCAACATGCTGATGGATGCGTTGTCCGGAGCCGGCCTGCAGGAAGGTCAGGTGTTTCGTCGCGCCACCCTTGAGCGACTGGAGCTGGAAATCCTCCGGTCTTACATCAGTCAGGGGCGCTACAATGCACGCGTAAAAGCAACTGCTGAAGATCTTCCTCGCAACCGCGTTGCTATCCGCCTCGATATCAATGAAGGCTCGGTAGCAGCGATCCAGCACCTCAATATCGTAGGCAACGAGGCTTTCGACGACGAAACCCTGCTGGGCCTCTTCGAGCTCGAAACCACCAGCTGGTGGAACTCCATCACCAATTCCGACAAATACGCTCGCGAGCGTCTGAGTGGTGATCTGGAGTCCCTGCGCTCTTACTATCTTGACCGTGGCTATATCGATTTCAACGTTGAATCCAGTCAGGTATCCATCTCACCTGACAAGAAGCAGGTGTTCATCGCCATCTCGCTGAATGAAGGCCCCCAGTACACGGTTTCCGACGTCAATCTTCGGGGCGAGCTTATCGTTGACGAGGAGGAGCTGCGAGAGCTTATCCCCATTGAAGAGGGTGATGTCTTTTCCCGTTCCCGCATGACGGCGATTTCCGAGTCGCTGTCGAGGCGTCTCGGCCGCGAAGGTTATGCCTTTGCGAACGTGAATGCCGTGCCAGAGCCGGGTGAGAATGACACCGCATCGGTCACGTTCTTTGTGGAACCCGGCAAACGCGCGTATGTCAGGCGCATTAATTTCGACGGCAACGTTTCCACCAGAGACGACGTACTGCGCCAGGAAATGACCCAGATGGAAGGCGGTGTGGCTTCCACCGACAGAATCGAGTTCTCGAAAACCCGCCTCGAGCGACTGGGCTTCTTTGAAACGGTAGACGTCGAGACGGTGCCGGTTCCCGGCACCGACGACATGGTCGATGTGAACTATTCGGTGACAGAGCAGGCCACGGGCAGCCTGTCTGCCTCGGTGGGCTTCTCCCAGGCTTCCGGCGTTATTCTCGGCGCCAACGTGTCCGAGAACAACTTCTTCGGCAGCGGTAAGCGGGTATCCTTCGGCGTCAACGTCAGTGACTCCATCAAGAGCGCCAACTTCTCCTATCTGGATCCTTACTACACAGTGGATGGCGTAAGCCGTGGTTTCAGCGTATTCGCTCGTGAAACTGACTTCGAAGAGCAGGACATTTCATCCTACCTGCTTGATGAATATGGCGGTCGGGTTACCTTCGGCTATCCAACCGACAACGTCACCCGGCTGAACTTTGGCCTTGGCTACACGCTTTCCAAGGTCAAGGCGGGGGCATTTACCTCCGAGGAAGTACGAACCTTTATTGAAGAAGAAGGCAATGACTTCAACAATTACTTCCTGTTCGGCTCCTGGCGCCGCAGCACCCTGAACCGGGGTGTTCTGCCAACCGATGGTTACAGCCTGTCCCTGTCTACGGATATTGCTGTGCCCGGCAGTGATCTCACCTTCTATAAAGTGAATCAGAAAACCGAATTCTATCAGCCGATGAACGAGAACCAGACCTGGGTCTTCCGGGCCCGTTCTGAAATCGGCTATGGTGATGGTTACAGTGGACGAACGGTGATGCCGTTTTATGAACACTTCTACGCCGGCGGTTATGGTTCAGTGCGCGGTTATGAGGCAAACTCTCTGGGGCCAAAGGCTACCAATGCGCCAAATGATTTCTCGGACCCGGATCCGTTCGGCGGTAGCCTGCTGACGGAGGGCAGCCTTGAACTGATCTTCCCGACACCGTTTGCCGGCGATACCCGCTCAATGAGAACGGCATTCTTTGTGGATGCGGGGCAGGTCTTTGATGCCGACCGGAATTTTGATCCGGCCCTGGATGAAGTCCGGCTGTCCGCTGGTGTAGGATTTCAGTGGATAACAGCGGTTGGTCCGCTGGCATTCAGCCTTGCGCAGCCTTTGAACGACAAGAGTGGCGACGATACCCAGATATTCCAGTTCTCACTGGGGCAGACATTCTGACCAGAAACACAGGAGAAATAACATGTTCCGATTGTCCTTGGCAGTAATGCTGGCTGCGCTGATGGCGACTACCACGGTTGCAGCCGAAACCCGTATTGGGGTGGTTGATTTGCGTCAGGCATTGTTCTCGTCGCAGGATGCGAAAGCATTCAGCGAGAGGATGCAGCAGGACTTTTCCGGTGAGGAAGCAAAAGTCAGGGAAGCTCAGGAGGCCGCCCGCAAACTGCAGGAACGACTGGAAAAAGACGGCGCCATGATGAATGAGTCCGAGCGCAACAAAATGACCACCGAGTTCCAGGAAAAGGTCAAGGAGTTCAACTTCCTCAAACAGCGCCTGGATTCCACGGTGGCAAACCGCAAGCAACAGTTCCTGGAAAACGCCCGCCCGGAAGTGGATGCCGCCGTCAAAGAATTGCTGGATGAGCATGACCTTGATCTGATTCTGCCCAGTGAGGCCGTGGTGTACGTCAAGCCGGACATGAACCTGACCGACGAACTCCTGGAAAAGCTGGATCGCTGACAATGACAAAGCGTTCATACCGGCTGGGCGATATCGCCTCTGAGCTGGGGGCAGAACTCAGGGGCGATCCCGATACCGAAATCGGTGGGCTGGCCACACTTCAGGCGGCTGCACCGGGGCAGGTTGCCTTCCTGGCCAATCCCTCGTACGCGCGTTTTCTTGTAGATACCAGGGCTTCTGCCGTAATTGCCGCTCCGTCTGTCGCTGATCAGTGCCCTACCAATGTACTGTTACTGAACAATCCCTACCTTGGCTATGCTCGTTTGAGTCATTGGTTTGATCCTGCGCCTGTGCCCCAGCCAGGAGTTCATGCCTCCGCGGTGGTCGACCCTTCTGCCCAGGTATCGGAAAGCGCCAGCATCGGGCCTCAGGCTGTTGTCGAAGCCGAAGCAATCGTTGGCGACAACGTTGTGGTTGGCGCCGGCTGTATCATCGGCGCCCGCTGCACGATCGGTGAACAGACAGTGCTGCGCCCTCGTGTAACCCTGGCCCACGACATCGTGTTGGGTAAGCGTTGCCATATACTGAGCGGCGCGGTTATCGGCTCGGACGGTTTCGGGTTTGCGAATGAAAAGGGTGCCTGGCACCGGATCGCACAGCTTGGCAGAGTGGTACTTGGTGACGATGTAGAAGTGGGTGCGAACACCACCATTGATCGCGGTGCGATTGACGACACGGTAATTGGCAACGGTGTAAAACTCGACAATCTGATTCAGATAGCCCATAACGTCAGTATTGGTGATCACAGTGCTATGGCGGCGATGGTTGGTATCGCTGGCAGTACCCGAATTGGCAGCCACTGCGTGTTTGGCGGCCAGTCGGGAGTGGCGGGCCATCTGACAATCGGTAATCAGGTACACCTGACCGGCATGACCCTGGTTTCAAATGATATACCTGAGCCCGGCGTGTATTCGTCGGGAACCAGCGCCGACACCAACAGGCAGTGGCGCAAGAACGCGGTGCGCTTTCGTCAGCTGGACGCCATGGCGCGCCGGCTCAAAGAACTGGAAAAGAAAATTGAAGGCTGAGGCCCTACTGATGATGTATGTCGACGAGATTATGGAATATCTGCCCCATCGTTACCCTTTCTTGCTGGTTGACAGGGTGACGGAAGTGGAAAAAGGAGAATTCATCAAAGGGTTCAAGAACATTTCCCTTAACGAACCGTTCTTCACAGGCCATTTCCCGAATAATCCGATTATGCCGGGTGTGCTTATTCTTGAGGCCATGGCGCAGTTGTCGGGCATTCTTGGATTTTTCACCGTCGGGCGGAAACCCTCCGACGGCGTAGTACAATATTTGGCTGGCACTAGCAAGGTGCGCTTCAAACGTCCCGTAGTGCCGGGAGATCGACTGTGTATGGAATCACGGGTGATCTCCGGCAAACGTGGCATCTACAAATTCGAATGCCGCGCACTGGTTGACGATGAAGTTGTCTGCGTGGCAGAAATACTGACCGCGGAGAGAGAAGTCTGATGGCGACAAAAGAATGGTCGGGAGTCCATCCTCAGGCGATCGTGGATCCGTCTGCCAAGCTGGCTGACAACGTAACGGTCGGCCCCTGGAGCTATATCGGCCCGGACGTGGAGATCGGTGAGGGCACCGAAATCATGTCCCATGTGGTGATCAAGGGCCCCACCAGGATTGGCCGCAACAACCGCATTTTCCAGTTCTCCAGTGTTGGTGAAGAGTGCCAGGACAAGAAGTACGCCGGCGAACCGACCACACTGGTTATCGGTAACGACAACATCATCCGGGAAAGCTGCACCATTCACCGCGGTACCGTTCAGGACCGGGGCGAAACCAGCATTGGTAGTGGCAACCTGTTGATGGCCTATGTCCACGTTGCCCACGACTGCATCATTGGTGACAATACGATTCTTGCCAACTGCGCCACACTGGCGGGCCACGTGTCGGTTGGCGACTATGCCATCCTGGGTGGTGGCACCATGGTTCACCAGTTCTGCCATATTGGCGTACACAGTATGAGCGCCGGTGGCAGTATCGTTCTGAAAGATATCCCGGCATATATCATGGCCAGCGGCCAGTCTGCCCAGCCGTTCGGCATGAACGTGGAAGGGTTAAGGCGTCGTGGGTTCAGCAAAGAGGTCCTGCTGATTCTTCGCCGCGCCTACAAGGTTATCTATCGTCAGGGCCTGACCACCGAACAGGCGGTTGTGGAGCTGGAAAAAGCCTATCCTGACGTCCCCGAAGTGCAGCCTCTGATTGAATCCCTTCGTGGTGCAGACCGCGGCATTATCCGCTAACCAGGGAGTGATTGCCCCGGTGACGGACCATCTCCAGAGAACCGTTGTCAGCACCCGCAAAGTAACCATCGCTATTGTTGCTGGAGAAGCCTCCGGCGATATCCTTGGTGCAGGGCTGATCCGCTCGCTTCGAATCCGCTATCCGAATGCCCGGTTTGTGGGCATTGGTGGCGAAGAAATGGTTGCCGAAGGCTTTCACTCCCTGGTGCCCATGGAACGGCTCTCTGTTATGGGGCTGGTGGAAGTACTTGGCCGCATCCGCGAGTTGTTCAGTATCCGGGCCCGGCTGATGGACTATCTGTTGGCAACACCGCCGGATGTGGTGATTGGCATCGATTCCCCGGATTTTACCCTGGGCATTGAGCGTCGATGTCGCGACGCCGGCATGCTCACCGCCCATTATGTGAGCCCTTCAGTCTGGGCCTGGCGTCGGAAACGGATCTTCAAGATCGCCAAATCCGTCGATCTCATGCTGACGTTGTTTCCCTTCGAGGCGCGATTTTACGAAGAGCACAACATCCCCGTGGCTTTTGTGGGCCACCCCCTGGCAGACCGGATCCCGATGACTCCGGATACTGCCAGTGCCCGCCAGGCGTTTGGGCTTCGTGAAGATGCACCCGTGCTCGCCATCCTGCCCGGAAGCCGGGGAGGGGAAGTTGAGCGCCTGGGTACCCTGTTTTTAGAGGCCGCGCGCTGGATTCAGGGCAAACGCCCTGATCTTCAGCTGGTGATTCCCTGCGTCAACCGGGAGCGGGAGCAGCAGGTTCGGGCGCTGGTGGAAGCTCTGGACGTGAAGCTTGAGGTAACCATTGTGCGTGGCCGCTCACGGGAAGTGATGGCGTCATCGGATGTGGTTCTGTTGGCATCGGGAACGGCGACCCTGGAAGCCATGTTGCTCAAAAAGCCCATGGTAGTGGGGTATCGGCTGAGTGGCCTCAGTTTTGCGCTGGTATCGCGGCTGGTGAAGGTTCCCCATGTGGCGCTGCCTAACCTGCTGGCCAAAGAGTCCCTGGTACCTGAATTGTTGCAGGACGCCGCCACGCCGGAGACTTTGGGCGAAGCCGTTCTCGAGCGCCTGGAAAACGAAACCGAACGCGCACGCCTTACCGATGCCTTCTCCCGACTCCATGAACAGCTACGACAGAATGCCGACGAGCAGGCAGCATCGGCGCTGTCAACGCTGATTGAAGGTAGGCAGCCATGAAGAAAAGCCCATTGCCACCCTTCAGGTGCCGTTACCAGGGCCGGCTTCTTGCCGGCGTGGACGAAGTAGGGCGCGGGCCACTGGTCGGTGCCGTGGTGACGGCTGCAGTCATACTGGACCCGGAAAAACCGATACCGGGCCTGGCGGATTCCAAAAAGCTGACCGAAAAACGCCGCGAGGCTCTGTACGAGCAGATTGTCAAGCAGGCTGCTTCCTGGAGCCTCGGCCGCTGTGAAGCCGATGAGATAGACCGCCTTAATATCTTCCGCGCCACCATGGTAGCGATGGAGCGGGCGGTAGCCGGGCTTCATATCCGGCCCGAATATATTCTGGTGGACGGCAACCGCTGCCCGAACTGGCACTGGCCATCCGAACCGGTCATCAAGGGCGACAGCCGGGTAGAGGCCATCAGCGCGGCCTCCATACTCGCCAAGGTTACCCGCGACCGGGAAATGGCAACACTTCATGAAACCTATCCCGATTACGGGTTCGCCAGCCACAAAGGCTACCCCACGCCGGTGCACCTGGAAGCACTCGGCCGATTGGGAGCCACCACCCAACATCGGCGTTCATTTCGCCCGGTCCAGGAAGCCATTGAGGCCGTTGGCATGCTCAGCACCAGTGCTGCTGACGAGCTCTCATATCCTTCCGATCTCTTTGAAAATATCGATTGACAGAGTACCGGCAGATCCTTAATATACGCGCACGTTGATGCGGGGTGGAGCAGTCTGGTAGCTCGTCGGGCTCATAACCCGAAGGTCGTAGGTTCGAATCCTGCCCCCGCTACCATATTTAAGAAAGGCAGATCAGTTAGTTACTGGTCTGCCTTTTTTGCGTTTGGGCCGGCAGAAATTCCATGTGACGTATATGTGACAAATATGTGCCAAGGCTTGTGACGGTTCGACTTGGCGCCTGGTAGAAAATGACCGTCAGTCTTTTTTGGTCTTCCGGTGAGAGTAGTCGTCTGCTCTGCAAGTCTGAGTGTGTTCTTGACGTTCCAGTCGAGCGAAAGCTGCCACATTATGGCGACAGACGTCGGGAGTTCTGGCCACGCTTTCATTGGAAAGCGGACCTTCTCCGCGCCGAGATGGGCTAAGGAGAGCCTGGGTGGTACTCCAAAGATCTTATTGCTCGCTTTACGCAAAAGCGCACCGGCGCACTTGCGTGAGTCCAAGTGACGCGACCTGTTAAATTTCAGTCCTGCCTAAAGCCATCGTCTGGCTTCAGCAATTACCGTTTCCATTCTGCTCTGAAGCACCCTATTGCGCAGAGTGCAAAGATAGAGTGTCTCGCTGACCGGGCTGGCAAGTCGATGTGCTTTAATCCGCGCAGGCTTCTGGAAGGCTTCAACCGCATGTTCCGGCAGGATGGTAAACCCCAAACCCATGCTGACCGGCTCCAGAATCAAACCTATCTGATTTGAGAATCCCTTCCTAGGAAACAGGTTGCTGTGCTGGAACTCAGGGTAATTGGCACCAAGAAGCAGGTTGGCATGATGGCTTCCGTCGGGATGGTCGATAAAGCCAAGGGTCATCAACGTATCCCACCCCGGCTCTTCGACCGAAGCAGGTGTTACCAACAGCAGCGACTCTTGCGCGACCGGCGTGCAACTTACGTCGGCCAGGGTGGATTTCGACGTCATGAAGCCAACATCGACGGCAGACTCAGCGATTGCGTTTTCCACATCGGCATTCGGCGCAAACCGGTAATCGATAATGAGCTTCGTGTGCTGGCTCTGCAAAGCCAGCAAATGCGGATAAAGTTTAAGCCCGACACTTCCCGGAGACATCATCCGCACAACCCCTTCATAGGGCGGGTCCTCTCCAACGTTCCGTTCCAGATTCGATAACGCCAGGAGAATGTCCTGCGCATCGGCATAAAGCCTTTCGCCGGCATCCGAGAGCGAGAACTGTTTGCCCTGCCGCACAAGCAACTCGGCACCGAGCTGCTCCTCCAGCTTGCGCACATGCTGACTAACGCCCGACTGCGTCATATGGAGCCGCTCAGCTGTGCGCGTGAAATGGCCAACTTCAACCAGGGTGCAAAAGCTGCGTAACCAGATGGTATTTATCATTACGAAAAGTGATTTATAGAATTACAAACCATAATTTTACGTAATCGATGGCGCAATGTAACCTTTTTTTACTTTATTAGAGGAGGACAAGCAGTGAGCAACGTTTACCCAAGAAATTTTTCACACATTGGCATATCCGTACCGGACCTTGAACGAGCCGTTAAATTCTATACAGAAGTCATGGGTTGGTATCTGATTATGGAACCAACCGAGATTGAAGAGGACGACAGCGCCATCGGGGAGATGTGCACGGATGTATTCGGCGCGGGCTGGGGAAGCTTTCGTATCGCTCACCTATCGACCGGAGACCGAATTGGCGTGGAGCTTTTTCAGTTCAAAAACCAGACCAACCCGGAGGACAATTTCGAGTATTGGAAAACCGGTGTTTTTCACTTCTGCGTGCAAGACCCGAACGTCGAGGAACTTGCAGAACGCATTGTGGCTGCTGGTGGTAAAAAGCGCATGGATAAGCCGCGCTACTATTATCCGGGCGAGAAGCCCTACCGCATGATTTATATGGAAGATCCGTTTGGAAACATCCTAGAGATTTATAGCCACAGCTACGAGTTGGTATACGGCGAGGGCGCCTACTGAAGAATTACCGACAATAGTTCAGGGAGCTTTCTGAGGCCGGAAGCCCCTGAATTTAAAAGCATATTTGTTTGAATTACGACTATACCGCAGTTGCCTTCATTGGAAAGCGGACCTTTTTACCGCGACGAGATGAGCCAGTGAAGGGAGTCTGAATCGAGGTAGGTTCACTCATGGTCTAGGAGTAGCGAGGGCACCAGCATAAGTTCAGGCTTTTTAAACAAAAGCGAACATTCGCGTTAGGGCACTCCTCCAGAGACTCCAAGCTAATCGCAGCCACTTCATCCAGTATGATTGGCGGAGCAAATTGCAGACGCTGTATGATTACGTGGCAGGGATGGCCAAGCTCGGCTAAGCTATTGTTTTATGGATTTATGTGCAGCGCGATTGATGGTTCAAAGTCAGTGGCAATGACGCAGTCAAATTTCCGCAATAATAGAGCGCGCTGCCTGATTTCTGTTAGGCAATTCAAGGAGAGAGCATGCCTGAGAATCTCGACAATTTGACGTTTTGCTTTTTCAAGCTTTTCGCTCAATACGAATATGCTCTGAAAGCCATGCAATACGCACGCAGTGGAGCAGGAGGTCAAGCTGAACCTGAGTGGGATAGATTCTCCAATGAAATCGGTCGTTTGGTTTTGGAAGAGCCGGGCGGAGAATTACTGGATGCCATTAATTATCTCTTTGATCACCCCCCAAAGAGGCAGGTCTTAAATGACGGGGTACTCTCTTGGCAGAACGTGGATACCGCAGAACGTTCGCCTCAGATTCTCTTCTCCCACATTCGACGAGTAAGAAACAATCTATATCATGGGGGTAAATTCAATGGTCACTGGTTTGATCCGGATCGTAGCGAAGAACTGATTAGCAAATCGATGTTGGTTCTTCAGGCTTTGCAGTCGCAACATGATCAACTGGCAGAGGCCATCCATGGTAATCATGCCTAAAAATGCCATTAAGTCTGTTCCGGGCCCATGGCCTTCCCCCAGACGCCCTTGTCAGGGCGCTTATGGCTGGCGTTATACGGTAAAAAAATTCTAACCAGGGAGTTTCTCAAGTGGCAGTAAAAAAGCCAGAATTTAGGAATAAAAAATTTTACTACCGCCGGGCGAAATGGGAGGGACAAGGTAGTCAAACGCTTCAAAAGTTATTGGAAGACGCACACTTAATACTCGATACGGTGGGCAAGAGAACGTTTGAAGTCGGGTCAGGTGGTGAGATCAGAGGCGCGGATTATAAATCCAATAATGGATTTTACTTGCAAGTCGCTTCATATGTGCCGGGGGAAGCAACATCAATAATTGACAAGGACAAAGCCGCAAAATTTTCAAGTGTTACCGCACAAAACGCCCCTCAGGGAAAAGACTACTTGGACGGAGACGTGTTTGCCTATATTGAGGGTAACAATGTAATACTTTGTCCATCAGGAGCGCGAGAGAGTGCTTTGGAGCGTTACATCTGGGAAGTTCTGAGAGCGTGTGACGAAAAGGATATTGCGAAGAGCTTCGAGCTGGACAAAGTTGCAAAAGCAAGCAAACTCAAAATGATTAAAGACGAGGGCGTGAAAGAAGTAGACTTGGACACGTCTCTCTACGATGCCAGTTTGATGCACCTTGATAAATCTAAGCCAAAGGTCTCAGGAATATATAAGGTTGTTGCAGATCAAATAGGTGCGATTTTCAGTAAAGACAAGTCTCTGAGCCAGATACACGAAAAAGAGAACCTAAATATAAAGGTCTCAATAAAGTTTGACGGGCGAGAGGCAAGAAAGCACTTGAAAGAGTCTGATTTCGGTGTTTCGGGAAAAAAGAGATTAGAAAAAACAGCGGAGCAAATAATTTCGGAGTTTGAGAAGGATGGTGAAGATGGTTTTGTTATTGTAACAGGTGCTAATAATAGGATCAGTTCTGATGAAATAAGGGTGTCAGACTCATTCAGAGTAAAGGCACTGGGTAAATCTTTGAGCAAAGACTCGGCTTGGTCAAGGCTTAAGGAGTATCATGATCGCTTAAATTCAGATGGCGTATTTAAGCAATGAGCAGAGAAATTGACAGGGAAAAAGTCAAGTATGGCATCTGCATAATGCTATGGAGTGGTCTTGCTTCCTATTACGGTCAGCCTTTAATACATGGAAATCAAGAGGCTATAAATGTAATTGTAACAGTATTTTCCATATTGGCCGGCTTTCTTGTTGCTGTTATTACTTTAGTGGGCGACCCTAAATCGCTACCTTCGGGTAGCTGGCAAGTGGCAAGGTTGGGCAGTGAGCTGACTTACAATAGGCTAATTCGTCACAAATGGCTGTTTAAGGCATATTTAGTGACGTTGTTTTTGATATTTATATCTATAGTAGTGAAAAACCGATTTCCTTCTGCCCAAGTAGTGATTGAGTATATCTTTATGTTTTTTGCTGCCGTCTCTTCTTTTCTTTCTTTTAAGTTACCGGCTGCTCTTATGGAGTTACAGCAAGAGCGGATCGAACATGAAATTGAAGAACGGCGAAAGAGCGAGGGAATTCAGGAGTAGTTACGTATAACCATCGGCCGCACAGCAACCAAGTTTCTGCCGCTTCGCGGCTTCAAACTGGCGCGTGAGCCCGGCGTTAAATTTCGGAGGTCCCGACCTTGGCGAATCGTGAAGATATGATGGATTGGATCATCGAATGCTTGAGAGCTCGCGGAGGATCCGGCTGGCCCAAAGAAGTCGCTAAGGATTTGTGGGACCGATACGAAAAGGAAATCAGGGCCTCTGGTGGCTTGGTGTATTCATGGCAATATGATGCGAGATGGGCTGCTCAAAAGCTGAGGTACACCGGTGTTTTGAAACCAGTTCACGGCCGACGAGATCTTCCTTGGGAGTTAGCCTGATCACTACCTTGTCTTTTCACCTTGAGCCACTGATGCCTAAGTCCAAAGGAGCCAACCATCGAGTTCTTTTTATATTGATAGTAAAGGCTATATATACGGCCCAAAGGGCTATACCCAGTGCTATGTAGACAGAGGAGAGTTTATTTACAGCCCCTCTGGATATACTCAATACTATATCCATGAGGGTGAGTATATCTACGGCCCCAGCGGGTGCACGCAATGTTGCCTCAGTGATGAATACATCTACGGACCAGTCGAAACACTTCCGTGGCTGAAAATTTAACAATTCGCGCAAGGCGGACGCCCCTGACGGGCCGCCACTTCGCTCCGCGTTAACCCTAAATCTGAATGTCCGCTTTGCGACCTGTGCCTCGTTAATGCACAGGTGCATCAAGCTTAATAATAACGAATCCTGTGAATTGTTCACTTTTATTGCTGTGAGGAGCGAGTTTTAATTGAGTTTCCAACTGATGAAGGTGGTCAGCTTTGTCAATTTTGCAGATGCGTGCTCAATACAGAGGCTTCCTGATCAGGCTGGCCCTGCTCACGCTGCTTGCTGTATCTGTGACTAGCTGCGCTCGATTTTCCAAATATGAATACGCTGAACACGTTTTTGCGCTGGATGAAGAAAACGAGCTGGTCATCTCGACGTTTTCATCCTGGTTCCCGGAAACCCAAACTCACATACCGTTTATTTTCAGAAGCTACAAAGCGCCACAATCCGTTTACTTCCAATTTTACGTGAGAGCGACAGGCACTGTTGCAGGGCCGAATCCGAATATCGAATCCATTCTTGTCAGAAACTTTTCCTATGAATTCCCCGGCCAGGAACCTATGGTGTTGATGAAAGCCTTCACAGAGGGCTTTTGGCAGCAGGGTCAGCAGGCCTATGATTCGGAGCAGCTGGAACCAGTGCTTTGTTACGAAGGATGGTATGTTCTAATCAAGTATGACTTGATTTTGAATGGAGAAGTCTTCCAGGGAGAGCATAAACTGCCTGCGCAGAGAGTCGTCAAAACCTACCCCCTTATTTACGATGCGCTTCGATAAAGCATTCGTTCTGAGACTATTTCTTGGGAGTCCGCACCATGAAATCAAAGCTCATTTGTTTTCTGCTCGCCCTGTCATTGGGCGCAGCCGCACTGGCAGATTTCGTTTACCTTAGGGGTGACAAGGTCTATTCCGATCATGGGGCACTGACTGAGAGCACGACTGTGATCGTGCCGATCAAAGAGTTGGGTGTTCCTCACCGGCTGATTATCAACACCGGTAACTCCGCTCGTGAGAACTACGAGGTTGCCCTGTCTTGGTCGTTAGAAACGCCGGATGAAGTTCAGCTTTATTCCGATAACGAGATGGCACCCTATCGCAACCGCGACTTTGAGTTCGTTCCCGAGCGGACAGGGGACTATGTACTATCCATGTCGCCGAACTACACCACGGCCGGCGTGCGAAACCGGCTCATGCAGGAAGATCGCTTCAGTTTAAGTATTCTGCTCAATGATCGAAGTTTTGTAATCCCGCTGTTGCAAGTGTTGCCGTTCTGACGTTGGGCACTCAATATGACCATGATCAAAGCTCGCCTTCTGCTGGTGGTATTCGGGATCTTCCTACCCTATCTGGCGCGCGTGCCTCGGGGCGCTGAATGGCTTGAGCAGTATACTGATGCCGGTCTGGCTGGCTGGGTTTTATTCAGTGTCTTGAATGCCATTGCCTGGGGCGCCATCCTTGCTATCAGCTTTAGGTATAAACGGCTTGCTTCGCTGATCGCGCCATGCTTACTTGGTTTCGGCTATTTAGCTTGGTCGCATGGAACACTGGATTTGAGTACGAACCCAAATGCTCCGATCGCACTGGTGATTATCCCAGTCTACGCGCTTGTGCCGATCGGGGTGGGCGGGGTAATTGGTTACATCATCGATCGCATGCTTCGGCGCAATGAAGCTGCCTAACCAGTCGTTGCAGTTCGTTCTGGACTACTGCGGCGCTTCGTCCCCGGCGGCCTATCAAAGGCTTTATCCCCAAACCTGAACGTTCGCTTTGCGACCTCAGCGTGCTTTGTTTCCGAATAGCGGATTGGGCAGGCCCCTATCTGAAAAGGTCCGCTTTGTGGTCATAGCAAAGAAGTAGGGTGGTCCGCGACGGGTCAAGCGATGGAGCAAAAACTGCGGCAAAATATGTTGATTCAATGACAGTGGCCCTTTAACCATCTCGTCTGCTCAATGATCTTCTTGCAACTCGAGCAGGTCTCCCACCTCGCATTCAAATTATCTGCAGGGTTTCTCAGTAGCTTCCAGGTCTATCCTTTGCGCTGTTTCTTTGTAGAGCAGGGTGACAGTATTCCTGTTAAGTCCTGTCTCTCTGGCAACGTCCACGATCGTCATTTTTCGCTCGCCCATCAGCCGAACGAGATGGCATCGCGACTGTTTGCCATGGTCAACCTGTCGGCCAGTGACTGCAAGGCCATTGTAATCATCAATCCCCAATCCAGTTCTCCCGATCCACAATCCGCCTCAGCTTATATCCAAGAAACCGATACTCCCCCCAATGCTGGAACGCCTCCTGGGCGTCCTTCGGGTCAAGGCCCCGCTCCCGAAGGTAGGCGCTGACTTCCGAGTCCACAGGGACAGTCGAAAAATCCCTCAAAAGCATCATCACGTGTGCTGCTGAGTAGGGTCCGATGCCCTTCAGGGATACCAGGTAGTCATAGGTCACCCGATGTTCACAGGCGGAACCTTCCGGGTTGATTACATCGTCGTCCAGCAATCGGGCGGTCACGTTGGCAACGGTTCTGGCCCTGAAACCAAGCTTGCACTCTTTCGCCAACCGTTCGGGATCCGTGTCCAGGATTTCGTGGGGCTGGGGGAATAGGCCGCCACCCACCGAAACGAGATGGCCAACCATCGCCTTGGTCTGTTGCCATGTTGTGTTGATGGTGCAGATGGTTTTGATCAGGTCTTCGTAGAAGGTGTCACCCCGGAGAAACCGGCCACCACCGTAATGGATAAATTGGCCGACAGCCGGGTCATTGGCCTCGCAAAGCGCCAGGAAGTTCGTGGGGTCCCAGTCCAGGTGCAGCCAGCGGGAAACCAGGGTTTTTACGCCGGCGGTGTTTGATGACGATGTTTCGATGCTGAGATGATGTGGCGACGCTTGCTGGACGCGAATCCATTCCTTGTTGCCTTCGATTCTTGCTCTGCGTTCCAGGCGCTTTCCGTCCCAGTGCCAGGGCGCAAGCTGGCACCATCCGTGGCTTTCCACGGTCAGTTGCAGACTGAAGGGCTTTTCTAAAGCCAGGAAATCGGTATAGGGTTTCATGTCGGGCGCGGCTCCAATTTGCGAGAGGGTGATTGCGTCGCGGCTGTAAAGATTCTGCAAGAGGTGGCGAACTTATGGAAGAACGGGTGACGTTTTGAACAGTCAGCATCGCGCTTCGTTAACCAGGGTAGGCGTCTACGGCACCCTCAAAAAAGGCCAATCAAACCACCAGGTTTTAGCAGGCTCGCACTTTGTAGGCCGGTGCCAGCTCAGCCAGATCTGTCTCTGCGACCTTGGCCCTTACCCGGGTGCCATGCTGCGTTCCAGCGAGGGCATTGAGGTAGAGGTCTATGATGTGTCCGAGCAGGTGTTTGCGGGCCTGGATGAACTGGAAGACTACAATCCTCAGTCGCCCCATCTCGGCGACTACGATCGCCGTCAGATGGAAACCGATTTCGGGCTGGCCTGGGTCTATCTTTACAACGGCGACGTTACCGGCCTGCCGGAAATACGGTGGGGTGGCTGGCCGATTTCATAAGTGGGCAGATTTATGGAATAGGCCCTGATGGCCATTGTATGCCCTTTAAACTCAGGCCATGATTCGAAAATCGACGAATTAAAAACCATCAGGATGATGTCATGCCCCAATCGCCAAGGCCGCCATGACCGAGGGGCTGGCAGACGATCAGCTGCACGCTACCCACCGGCATGAAACGCTCTATCGCCGCTGTGGGGCCAGAGTTTCCAGTGGCGGTCAAGGCTGTTGGGGCCTATTTGAAGGATGAAATCAGCCAGGCCCGACATGTGAAAAAACCCCTTCGACAGCGCGGAGGCTGATGGAGTATCAACGATGACACAAGGCATTACCACGCCACTGACCCAGGCGCTTGAAGAGGGCAAGCTGACCCGGGACGAACTGAAATCCTTCATGCAACGCTCCGACGGGCCCGCGCTGCGCCGATTGGTACTGTGGGTGTTGTTGCTGGCCGGAACCACCACGCTGATCACGCTTGCGTGGGACAGCTGGCTGATCTGGCCCGCCATGTTCCTGCAGGGTATCGTGCTGGTGCATCATTTCTCGCTGCAACATGAATGCGTGCATTACACCGTGTTCCGCACCCGCAAACTGAACAATATCGTCGGGCAGATCTGCGGGCTGATTATCATGCTGCCGCACCGCTTCTTTCGATATGAGCATTGCGACCATCACACCTACACGCAGCTTGCTGGCCAGGACCCAGAGCTGATCCCGCAGCCAAAAACCTATGGCGAATACTTGCTCTATCTGTCCTCGATGCCCTACTGGAAAGCCAAGTTCACCGAGGTTACGCACCACGCCATGGCGCGGCTTTCAGACGCCGAAAAGCGCTTTATCCCGAAGGAGGAACATGCCTCGGTCTACCGGGATGCGAGGATGATGCTGGGAATATACGCGCTGATTTTTGCAGGCATGGCTGTCACCGGTTGGTGGGGGCTGATCTGGTATTGGATCATTCCGCTATTCCTCGGTGAACCGGTGATGCGTTTCATCAGGATGACGGAACATGTGGGGCGCCCGACCGTGGCGCAGATGAGTGAAAACACCCGCACCAATCTCGTCTCGGCCCCGTGGAGGTTCCTGTGCTGGAACATGAACTACCACGCCGAACATCACTATGTACCCCCGGTTCCCTACCATGCCCTGCCACGCCTTCACGAGAAGCTGCGCGAACAAATTCATGTCGAGCCGCGTGGCTATCTCGGCGCGCATACGGATATCCTGCGTCAGATTCACGAGGCGCGGGCATGACCGACAAGCCATGGTGCGACGTGATCGCGGTGGAAAAGCTGGAGAAGAACTGGGTCACGCGGGTCCAGGTCGGACGGCGGACCATCGCCGTCTATGACACGCCCAGCGGGATCTATGCCTCGCTTCCGCTTTGCACCCATGGTGGGGCCGATCTGTGCGACGGCTATTTCGACGATCATGTCATCGAATGCCCGTTGCATCAGGGGGCCTTTGACGTTCGCGACGGAAGGCCCGCCGTTGCGCCCGCGACACGGGCGATGCGGGTGCTTGAGGTGCGGGTGCGGGACGGGAAGGTTCAGATCCGAATCTGATGCCGATCAGGTCATTGATTGCGCCACGGGGGAAGTTCGCGAGGCTCAGGTCTTTGCACTCAGTGCAAAATTGCGAGATGTCAAAACGGGCACTATCTTCAAAGGGTATTATCCCGTCCTGGTGCACCGATATTGCGTGTTCGGCGCTGATTGCACTGTTTTTGCCGGATTTGCCTTACCACGGAGCGGTACAACCTTACCTTTCCCCGAGGGAATAGAGGAGAAGAATGATGCTTCAAGATATTAGAAAGATTCTGTACGTCTCCGATCTTGATCAGGGTTCGCGTCCGGCATTCCGTGCAGCGGTCAGCCTGTGTCGCCACTATCCTGATGCTCAGGTCACTTACCTGCACGTGATCGAATCCTTGTCGTCTACCACCCGTACTTTGCTCAATAACGTGATGGAGGAAGAGAAGCTCGACGAGTTGCTGCACAGGGGCGTTGAGGCGTTGAACGTCAAGATTCGAGAGCGGATAGAGCGCTTTTGCGAGGAAGAACTGGAAGAGCGAGATGCGTCTAGCCTGAAGAACATTGAGTCGCGTATCGAGGAAGGCGTGCCCTGGCGTAAAATCCTTGAAGTCGGCGATGAGATGAATGCCGATCTGATCGTTATGGGAACCCGCAAGCACAACGCGCTAGGGCAGGCGCTGATCGGTTCTACCGCGACCAAGACGCTGACTCACTCCAAGCGTCCGGTGCTAATCGTGCCTCTGGATGGTTCCTGAGTAAGAGCGTTGGGCCATCCAGAATACGGTGAAATAACCACAAAATAGGACTTTATGATTTTCGACTACGTAATTGTCGGTGGTGGATCGGCGGGCGCCGTTATGGCGGCACGACTAAGTGAGGACCCTGATGTCAGTGTCTGTCTGTTGGAAGCGGGTGGTAAGGGCGATCATGTACTGACACGTGCGCCGGCCGGCGTGGTGGCACTGATGCCGGGCCATGGCAAAATCAATAACTGGGCCTTTAACACCGAAAAACAGCCTGAGCTGAATGATCGCCGTGGATTTCAGCCGAGAGGGCGAGGGTTGGGTGGCTCCAGCCTGATCAATGCCATGCTGTATGTTCGTGGTCACCGGGCGGATTATGATGGCTGGGCCGAACTCGGGTGTCAGGGCTGGGGCTGGAACGATGTGTTGCCATACTTCCGCAAAGCGGAATGTCATGAAAACGGCGGCAATGAAAGTCACGGAGCTGAAGGCCCACTCCATGTCTGTAAGCAGCGATCTCCCAGGCCTATTTCAGAGGCCTTTGTCGAAGCTGCGAAAGAGCGTGGTTATCCAGCAACCGACGATTTCAATACGGGCGATAATGAGGGCGTCGGCCTTTACGAGGTGACTCAATATCATGACAGCGACCGCAACGGTGAACGCTGCTCAACCGCCTCCGCGTATCTGTATCCAGTCATGGAACAGCGAAGCAACCTGAAAGTAGTCACCGATGCACGGGCTACTCGAATTGTTTTTAATGGTAAGCGCGCGGTAGGCGTTGAATATCGTCTCAAAGGACAAACGCTGAATGCTTCGGCGCACCGGGAGATAATTGTTGCCGCTGGCGCTTTTGGGTCACCGCAGCTACTGCAACTTTCCGGCGTGGGCCGCCCGGACGATATCGAGCCACATGGCATTCCCATGGTTCACGAGTTGCCGGGCGTTGGACAGAACCTGCAGGATCATCTCGATTTCATCCTGGCCTACAAATCTGCAGATACAGACAATTTCGGTTTCAGCCTCAAGGGAATGAAGAACATGCTCAGCCATTCCCTGCAATGGCGAAAAGATGGAACCGGTATGGTAGCGTCGCCTTTTGCGGAGGGTGCGGCATTTTTGAAGTCTGATCCCGGGTTGGACAAGCCGGATCTGCAGCTTCATTTCGTGGTGTCTATTGTGGAAGATCATGCCCGTAAGCTGCACTGGGGGCATGGCTTCAGCTGCCACGTATGTAACCTGCGGCCAAAATCCCGTGGGCGCGTTTTCCTCCGCAGCGCGGATCCCATGGCGGAGCCGGCTATCGACCCGAATTACCTGTCTGGCCAGGCCGATCTGGAATTGACCATCAAGGGTGCGAAAATAACGCGCGATATTCTGGAAGCAGCGCCGCTGGCCCCGTATCGGCAGTCAGAAATGTTCGGTATTCATAACGACATGAGTGATGACGAATGGGCCCGGCATATCCGCGCACGGGCCGATACAATCTACCACCCTGTAGGCACCTGCAAAATGGGTGTAGACGACCTGGCCGTGGTTGATCCGGATTTGAAAGTAAGAGGGCTCGAGGGGCTGCGTGTGGTGGACGCATCGGTGATGCCCACGCTGGTTGGCGGAAATACCAACGCCCCGACCATTATGATTGCCGAAAAAATCGCCGACGCCATTCGCGCGGGCCATATAGCGAGCGAACAAAAATAACGCTATAAACAAACAGGGATGTTCGCAATTTGCCGTATTAACGTCCAAACAGCCAGCCTGGCCGTATTTACTGAAAATCAGACCAGTTCAAGAGGTAATCCATGTCACAGCCTCAGCCCACCAAAGAATCGCAGTCCTCCCACCGTCTTCCCTGCCGTGGCTGTGTCCGGGACTGCTCGAATTTCCCTACCTGCAACGGCACGCCCTGGCGGCAGCGCAAGGCATGAGCGAACAGGGGGCAGTTAACAGAAGGTAACGCAGCTCTTTCGCATTGATCAAAAAACAGGCGTAAGATGTAGGTCTTGTCCAGATTGACTGGCTCGGCAATCCCGGAGAGCCAGTATCCAAAGGAGTGGAGTAGCAGCGTAAGTACGGACCAGCAGAATTCACTCAGGATAATCAGCACTATGATGTACCTTGCCCACGAATTGAGTCGCGTCGCCCTGACACCGGCACGTATACTGGCTGGCGCCCAGAGCAACGTGCTCCGCCACCGGCTGAACCCCTGGTCCCGCGTTCCGGGAACCCGCAGTATTGCCTCGGCCCTCAATGTATTCGAGGATTTAACCAAGCGTTATCCCAAGCCCGCTTTTAACCTCGATACAACGGTTTGTGATGGTGAGACGGTTCTGGTCAACGAAACCATCGTCAAGCGCAAGTCTTTCTGCCAGTTGAAGCATTTCCAGCGCAATGTTGACCGCCCGGATGACCCCAAGTTGTTGATCGTGGCGCCGCTTTCTGGCCACTTTGCATCGCTTCTCAGGGGCACCGTTGAAGCGATGTTGCCGGAGCATGACGTTTATATCACCGATTGGCGTGATGCCTGTATGGTGCCGATTTCGGAAGGTAATTTCGGTCTCGACGACTACATCGATTATGTCATTGATTTTATTAACCACATCGGCCCTGATACGCACGTGCTGGCGGTCTGCCAGCCGGTAGTGCCGGTGCTGGCGGCTACTGCCCTGATGGCGCAGGATAATCATCCCTCTGCACCCCGTTCCCTTGCCCTGATGAGCGGCCCGGTGGATGGGCGCGTCGACCCTACCGAACCCTGCGAGCTGGCCAGCAAACACAAGCTGTCCTGGTTCAAACGCAACCTGATCCATACCGTACCGGCGCCTTACCCGGGCACTATGCGCAAGGTTTATCCGGGCTTCCTGCAATTGACGGGGTTCATCAATATGAACTTCGACCGCCACCTGGACGCTTATCGAGGACTGTTCAGGTCGATTCGGGATGATGACTCAGAAGAGGTTACCCGCCATCAGGAGTTTTACGACGAATATCTGGCGGTCATGGACCTTCCTGACGCCTACTACCTGGATACCATTGAACGGGTCTTCAAGGAGTTCCATCTGGCAAGGGGCTGTTTCAAACACCGAGGCAGACTGGTAGACCCCGGCGCTATCGAGAAAACGGCGTTAATGACCATCGAGGGCGAAAAAGACGACATTTCCAGCCCCGGCCAGACCCGCGCGGCCCACAAGCTCTGCACCAATGTTCCCGACGACCGCCGGGTGCACCACTTGCAGCCCGGTGTTGGCCATTACGGCACGTTCAACGGCCGTCGCTGGCGCGAGGAGATTGCTCCCAGGCTGCAGAAATTCATTCGTAACGCCTGAACGCATCCGCGCTCAGGTTTCTTGTTGCCCCGGCTTCCCTCTGCTAAGTTGAAATTAGTCTTTTTAACAATAATGCAGTGGTGTTAAGCCGGGGAAAACATCCATGTCAACCAAGTCTGTAAAGTCACAATCCAGTGGCGATGAAGAATCTCTTGATGTTCGCAAATCTTTAGTCAGTGCAGGGCGCCACGGTACCCATTTGATCACGCGCTCGGTGCTCAGGCGCCTGAAAGGCGGCCGGCCCAACCCGGTTAGCCTCAAAAGCATGGCCAAACCCTTCGTTCGGTTTACCGCAAAATTTGCCACCCAGCCTGACGCTATCATTACATCCCAGATGCGTCTGATACAGAATACCGCCATTCTGGGTGGTGGTGCGGTAATGAGCCTGATCAGCCGGGAGCCTATGCGAGCGGCCGCACCTGAACGAGGCGATGGCCGCTTCAAGGACATTGCCTGGACCGACCGCGCCTATTTCAACTTTCTCCAGCAGGCTTACCTGATGTCGGATCGTTGGATCATGGACACCATTGAAGATGTCCGTGGGCTCAGCGAGCATGACCGCCACAAAGTGCGTTTCTTTACCAGCCAGGTCACCGCAGCTCTGTCACCTAGCAACTTTGTTCTGACCAACCCCGAGGTTCTGAGAACGACAATAGACACCAGGGGGCGTAACCTGGTGCGTGGTTTTGCCAATTTCCTGCGGGATATCGACGACGCCGACGGCCAGATCTTCTTCAGAATGTCGGATCCGGCGGCCTTTGAAGTCGGCAAGAATCTGGCTGATACACCCGGCGATGTCATCTACCAGAATGACCTGATGCAGCTTATCCAGTACCGGCCAACCACCGAGACCGTGCACCGCAGGCCGCTCCTTGTGGTGCCGCCCTGGATCAACAAATATTACATTCTGGACCTGGGTGCGAAAAAATCGTTCATCCGCTACTGGGTCGAAAAAGGCCACACAGTCTTTGTCATTTCCTGGGTTAACCCCGGAAAGGAGCATGCCAACAAGGGATTCGAGGACTACATGCTCGAGGGCCCGGTAGCCGCGCTTGATGCCGTTCAGAGAGCCACCGGTGAAAGCGAGGTCAACGCCGTCGGTTATTGCATTGGCGGAACATTGCTGGGTTGCGCGCTTGCGTGGTTGGCAGCCCGCGGCGACGATCGGGTGAAGAGCGCCACTTTCTTCAACAGTCTGTTGGACTTTTCAGACGTTGGTGATATCGGGGTCTTCATTGATGAAGACATGATCAGCAAGATGGAAAAAGCCATGAAGAAGCAGGGCTATCTTGATGGCCCGTCCATGGGTACGGCATTCAGCATGTTGCGCGCCAACAGCCTGCTCTGGTCCTTCTATATCAACAATTACCTGCTGGGCCGCGAAACACCGCCCTTTGATCTGTTGCACTGGAACACCGACTGCACCCGGCTGCCCGGCGCCATGCACAGTTTTTACCTGCGAAACATGTACCTTGAGAATCGCCTGGGTCAACCCGGGGGCATCACCCTTGCCGGAACGCCGATTGATCTTTCCCGGGTGAAGGTTCCTGCCTATTTTGCCTCCGCCATTGAGGACCACATTGCACTCTGGAAGTCCTGTTACAAAGGATCACGCTATCTGGGTGGGCCGGTTCGCTTTGTGCTGGGTGGCTCCGGGCATATTGCGGGCATCATCAACCCGCCCGAGAAGAAGAAATACGGTTACCGGATCAACGAAAACACCGATCTGCCACCGGATGAGTGGCTGAGCGGAGCCCAAGAATTCGAAGGCTCCTGGTGGCCCGACTGGGTCGAGTGGGCAGAGCAGTACAGTGGCGGTGAAGTGCCTGCGAGAACACCGGGAGAGGGTGAATTGCCAATCATTGAGCCCGCGCCAGGCTCTTATGTTCGCAATGAGCCGGCTCCGAAAGCACCCCAGCCACGCAAACCCAAAGCCACGGCGGCCAAACGAACACCCCGCAAGGTGGCTGCCGGGAAATCTCCGCAAAGCCAGAGAAGCCGAAAACCCGCCAAAACAGG
This sequence comes from Marinobacter sp. ATCH36, assembly GCF_023555055.1. Classification (GTDB taxonomy): domain Bacteria; phylum Pseudomonadota; class Gammaproteobacteria; order Pseudomonadales; family Oleiphilaceae; genus Marinobacter. The sequence continues at coordinate 74,586 of NZ_JAMJPL010000002.1, read as the reverse complement.
TTGACCCACTGCTTGTTGATCCCCAGAATACTGTACGTTTAAACAGTATTCTGGGGTGGGCGCTTTTACGCGCTCAAGCGGGAGGATGGTCATGATAGGGCAAAGCCCGGTTTCTTTTGTGACGGTGAGGCGTCAGTTCGAGTTTCGCAGTATCGAGGTTGGTCGCTGGGTAACGCCGCAGGAACGGGACAGGGCCGCAGGCAGGTTTCAACGCGCCTTGTGTGACCTGATGGCTATCCTGCGGGGGCCGGAAGTCCTGATATCTCTGCGCGGCACCCTAGGCCTGCAATACGGCATTGGTGGCCAGCCGGGTGTCGCGGCCCACTACATTCCCGCGACCCGACAACTGGCCCTCGCCAAGAACGCCGGCGCCGGCAGCCTCGCCCACGAATGGTTCCACGCTTTTGATCACTACATGGGAAGCAAGGCATTCCGGAAGCTGGAAAAGCACGGCTTTGCCTCCAGTGGTTGGTTACGCAGCGCAAACCAGAAAGAGCACCCCCTCAACCAGCGGCTGAATGCCTGTTTTCAGGCCATCCTGCTGAACGAAGACGGCACCGCCCCCAGCCCACTGTTCCGCGCCTCCCAAAAAGCCGATGCAGCGTTGAAAGTGCTTTACTACGCCCGGCCGGAAGAACTCTGTGCCCGCGCTTTCGAAGCTTTTGTTGAAGATTGTCAGCCCCGGAACAGCTTCCTGGTGCGCGGTACGCTGAACTCCGATGAGGCCGAATCAGGGCTGTATCCGGAGGGCGCCCAACGGCAACGAATTAATGACGCCTTTCACGACTATTTCCAGGCATTGGGCGCCGCGCTGTTTCGGGAACAGACCAAAGCCGGCTAGAATTGCCCTCGGTTTCGCACTAATCCAGGGAAAGTGGTATGCCCAAGTTTTTACACACGGCAGACTGGCAGATGGGGCGGGCGTTCAGCCGCTTCGAAACAGAAGACGGGGCGGCCCTGGTTGAGGCCCGCTTTGAAGCCATTGAAAAGCTCGCACAGCTGGCCAATGAGTACCAGTGCGATGCCGTGCTGGTGGCCGGGGATGTCTTTGATGCGCAGACCGTTTCCGACCGGACCATCCGCCGTGTCTTCAACGCCACCAGGGCATTTACCGGCCCCTGGGTGATTCTGCCTGGGAACCACGACGCGGCACTGGCGGAAAGCGTCTGGACCAGGGCCGAGCGCCTGGGTGCCGTACCTGACAATGTCCATCTCGCGCTTGAGCCGGGAGTGATCAGCCTGGTCACGCAAGGCCTGGCCGTGCTCTGTGCCCCTTTGACGCAACGCAACACCTACGGCGACCTCACCGAAATCTTCAACACCACCGAAACTCCGGAAGGCCTGGCCCGGGTTGGCCTCGCCCATGGCAGCGTACAAGGGCTACTGCCCGAAGAAATCGACTCCACCAATCCCATCCTGGGCAACCGGGCGGAAACCGCACGGCTGGATTACCTTGCCCTCGGGGACTGGCACGGCACCAAGCAGATTGATTCGCGCACCTGGTACAGCGGCACGCCGGAACCGGAGCGGTTCCGCAACAACGGCGCCGGCTTTGCACTGATCGTCAACCTGCCGGAACCCGGGGCTGCGCCGGAGGTAACCCCGGTGGAAACCGCCCGCTACCAATGGCACCAGTGGCGCGAAACCCTGGCTGTGGAATCCGATCTGGACCAGTTGCTGAACAGGTTGCAGGCATTGCCGGAGCCTTCCGTGGTGGATCTTCGCCTGGAAGGCTCCGTTACCCTGGCCGGCGAGGAAAAGCTGGTTGATGCGTTGTCCGTCGCCGAGGCCAGGTTCCGCAGTATCCAGTGTGACCGCAGCGGATTACAGCTTGAGCCCACCGACGACGACATTGCCGCACTCAAAGCCGATGGCTATGTCGGGGAAGTGATCGAGCATCTGCGAACCCGCCAACAGGACGACAACGCGGAGGCCGCGCGGGACGCACTCGCCATTCTGGCCGGCTTGCTGAAAGATCGGAAACAGGAGGCCAGCGAATGAAACTCCGTCGACTCCAGGTGGAGCAGCTTCGCCAGTTCCGGCAGCCGTTTGTGATGGACAACCTGCAGCCCGGCCTGAACCTGATTCACGGCCCCAATGAATCCGGCAAGAGTACGCTGGTAAGGGCAATCCGCGCCGCCTTCTTTGAACGCTATCGCACCAGTTCCGTGGATGACCTTCGTCCCTGGGGCGACTCTGCCGCCGCGCCAACCATCACCCTGGACTTCGAGGCCCAGCAGAAGTCCTGGCATCTGGTCAAAAGCTTTCTCCAGCGCAAGCGTTGTGACCTGCAGATCGACTCGGACAGCTACAGCGAAGACGAGGCCGAAGAAAAACTCGCGGAACTGCTGGGCTTCCAGTTCTCTGCCAAGGGGGTCAGCAAACCCGAGCACTGGGGTGTGCCGGGCCTGCTGTGGGTGGAGCAGGGTACCGGGCAGAACATCGAACAGGCAGTGGAGCACGCCGGTGACCACCTCAAATCCGCGCTCAATTCCCTGGTCGGCGAAGTGGCCAGTACCGGGGGCGACGAACTGATCGAACAGGTCAAAGCCCGTTGGGGTGAACTGTTCACGCCCACCGGTAAACCCCGGGGTGATTACCAGAAACTGGAAAAAGAACGGCAAGAACACCAGCAGGAAATCGACCTACTGCAGGGCCGCGTGCAGAAATACCAGGAGCAGGTAGACCGGCTGGGCAAACTGGCCCAGGACTACGAACGCACCGAGAAGGAACGCCCCTGGGAAGAAGCCGAGCGTCAGCTTGAGCAGGCGAAAGAGCGTTACCGCCAAGTCGAGAAACTGGAGCAGGAACAGGCCCGGGAAAAAGAAACCCTGGATCACCTTCAGCGCAACCAGCAACTGTTGCGGCAGAACCGGGAACAGCTGGAGAACCTGAACAAAAAACTGAAGGCGCGCAAAACCGAACTGGATAAAGCCCGGCGGGAACTGGAGCAGGCCGAGGCACGCAGCCCGTCCATCAGCAGCGCCGTTAAAGAAGCAAAAGCCGCCTACGAAACCGCCACAAAACAGGTCGACCAGGCTCGCCTGCAGCAAGCCCGCGCCAGGCTGGAGCAGGACATTCGCCGGCTTGAGCAACAGAACCAGACGCTGACCCAGAACCTGGAGACCGCAAAGAAGCATCAGCAAGCTCTGGATCAGGCCAGAGAACAGGCGCGGCAGAACCAGATTGATGCCCAGGCCGTGAAAGTCCTGAAGAACACCGAGCAACAACTGAACGAAGCAACCATCCGCTCGCAAACCATCGCCACCCGATTGACCTGGCAACTGGAACCGGGCGCAAAACCGGCGCTGGATGGCGAACCCCTGGAGGGGCAGGGCGAGAAACAACTGCTTGAGGAATCCAGCCTGGTGATCCCGGGCGTGGGCACACTGGGCATCACCCCCGGTGGCGAGGACCTGGCCAGTACCCGGCGCAAACTCTCCACCCTTGAACAGAGCCTGGCTGAGCAGATGAAAACCCTGACTGTGGACTCCACCCAGCAGGCAGAGCAGCGGCTGACCGCTTATGAAGCTGCCGAGCGAGCGCTGCAACAATCCCGCGAATTGCTCAAGTCCGTGGCCCCTGTGGGGACTGAACAGCTTCAGGCGGAGCAGAAAGAAACCGACGCCCAACTGCAGACAGCAAAAACCGAACTGCAGAACAGCCCGCAGCCGGGCCAGCAAGCACCGGTAACCGACGCTGCATCAGCAGAAGCCGCGCGCACCAAAGCCGAAGCCCGGCTGGCCGAGGCCGAGGCGGAGGATCGCAAGCACCAGACCGAACTGCTGACCCGCCACCAGACTCGCGACAACGCCCAGGCCGAATGGCAGCAGTTGCAGGACGAAGTGCACAACCCGGAGCATCAGAAACAACTGCAGAAGCTATCGACGGAACTGGCCGACATTGAACAGAAGCAGGGCCGCCTGGAAGCTTCCTTGCAAGCCCGTGACCAGGAGATAAAAGAAGCCCGCCCTGCCATTCTCAGGCAGGACATCGAACGCTACCAGCGCAGCATCAGCAACCTGCGCCAGACCCAGGAAGAACGCCAGCGGGAACTGCGGGATATACAGATAAGGCTGGAAGCCTGGGGCGCCGAAGGCCTGGAAGAACAACTCAACGAGAAAAGGGCCGAGCTGGAGCAATGCAATCGCCGCTACCAGGAACTGCACCGCCGCGCCCAGGCCCTGGACCTGCTGCTAACCCTGCTGACCGACAAACGACAGGCCCTGACCCGCCGCCTGCAGGCACCTCTGCAAAAACACCTGGACCACTACCTCTCCCTGCTGTTCCCGCAAGCTACCCTGGAAGTGGATGAACAACTGAGGCCTGGCACATTCACCCGGGGAACCGAACTGGGACAGATCGCCGAGTTAAGCTTCGGTGCCCGCGAACAGATGGGCCTGATCAGCCGCCTGGCCTACGCCGACCTGCTCCAGGAAGCCGGAAGGCCCACGCTGGTGATACTCGACGACACCCTGGTACACACCGACACAGACCGCCTGGAAGACATGAAGCGTATCCTCTTCGATGCTGCGAACCGACATCAGATCCTGTTGTTTACCTGCCATCCGGAGAAGTGGAGTGACCTGGGTGTGGTGCCCAGGGATATTCAGGCGATGAAAGAGCAGGGTTCTGCTAACCTGGTGTAGAAAGTAAACATGGGTTTATAGATAGTATTTGCTGAAAGTTGATGGGGCTTTGATTGCGAAATCAACGGAGAATGGCCCCCTCGGAATCCTTCGACCTCCGCAGCGAAGGGTTTTGGCACCACAATATCAGGCCCTGTCAGCAACAAACATATCAACAACTGACAACGGCGACATCGCAGGGCGTTATCGATGCCCACATCGATCATGCGTTTCTAGACGATGAGCTGTTGTGCTTCCTAGTAAGCAACGTGCGACTATTTAAAATTCTCCAATAGGCTGTCAGATGTCGTTCCTGAACAAGAGAAAGCAAGAATTACAGGCTGCCCTGGAAAAGCTCGAGGCGACTGAAAACCGGGTAATGGAGCTGGAGGCGGATTTCCAGGCCATCGAAAGGTCCGTGGCGCTGTTGGTGCTCACGCGGGATGGTCTTGTGGACAAGGTTAACGATGTTTTCCTGGATATGCTCGGGTATCAGAGGGATCAGCTAATCGGCAAGCATCATCGGGTTCTCTGTGACAGCGATTATTCGCGCAGCGAGGAATACATTGTGTTCTGGAGGGAGCTGGTAACCGGCAACGTTAAAGAAGGGCGTTTCTCCAACATTAATGCCGACGGGCAACAGGTGTGGCTAGACGCTCGTTATTTACCGGTGGTTTCTGACCAAGGCATTGTGAAGCGGATTATCGTGCTAGTGAACAATGTTGTAACGCAATAGTTTGGCAGAGCGTGGTTCACTGGTCCTTCGACCGCAGCCGCGACAGCTTCTCACGGGACTGAGCCTTTATTCGCTGCAATCCTTTCCTGGTTGTAGTGAGCCCTGAGCCGATTCCGTTAAGCGTGGATTTACCGTAACGGGAGACCTGCTCCACGCGAGCCCTGGCTGACTCTGAGATGGTCGTGGTGATGGAATTGATCTCTTCGAATATGGCTTCCACCTTCTCGGCCGCCATTTCTTCGCGCTTATCCAGGTAGCCGTCGGCTTCGGCGATGCCATTCAGGAAGGTGATGATCTCTCTCGACATGGAGCGATAATTGCAATCCGGGTTGGCTTTCTTGAAGCGAGCCAATTGTTCGGTGATTTCTTCGATCGAGTGCTGATCTGACTGTTCTTCTATCAGCTTCAGGCCTTGTTGAACGAAGAGCGGGTCATACCCCCACTCGTCGACAAAATAGCTTGTGATGAAGTCGCGCTCTTGCTGGACGAACTCGCCATCAATTTCGGCAAGCTTTACCCCCAGAGTCGCAATCATGTCGAAGAGCCCGGTAGCCAGGACATCCATCGGCGTATTGATGAAGTCGGGGATCTGTTTTACGCGGTCAGAGGAGCCTCTTACAAAGCGCTTGCCGATGATCAGGCTCAGGCCTGCGCCGGCTACCCCTGCGCCTATCGCCCAGCCCACCGGGGTAACGGCGGTTCCGATACCCAGTGCACCGAGAAATCCAGAAGGTGCGAAAAATGTGGATGCGACCAGGGATGATTTTGCGAAGATGAAGCCGGTGGCCGCTCCGTTCGCGGCATCAACGCTATCCAGGAGATGTTTCTTCAGGCGCAGGGAGGAATAGGCCTGGTCACCAATGTCGAGTTTCAGCTTGAACCGCAGAGGGTCTCGAACAACGGCCTGGACATCTTGCATGCCGTCGCTGGATTCGAATTGAGCCATGTTCCCTGTTCCTTAACGCAAAAAAGGCAGATTCGGGGATTATGATCTGCCTTTTTGCGTTTGTATGTCTACTGCTTCTTGCAGGTTCTGACCCCGATCAGCGAATAAGCCGGGCAGTTACCCATCAGTGCCGTTGCCAGCGGGATGATGCCTATCCAGCCCCAGGCTGTCTGTGGCCCTACGAACACCAGCGCCAGCAATACAACGCCAACGATTGCCCGTACGGTGCGGTCTGCAGTTCCCATGTTTTTGGTCATTTCTCAATCTCCTTTGGTGACTTTCGGTGATGACTTGATCTTAGAGCAGCACCACTCTTACCTTCAGTGATAAAGTCACATTCAACCCACAAAACCCACAATTGCTAACAGACAGGATCAGGTTTGATGCCTCGCCACAGCATTCTCGACAGTCTGAATGACACCCTCCGTAAGGAAGCTTTGGAAAAATCCCGTGTGATGCAGTTTCCGCCCGGGCAGATTCTGTTCAGCGCCGGGCAGCATTGCCAGGGGCTGCCGTTGGTATTGGGTGGCAGGGTCAAGGTTCAGATGACGGGTGTCTCCGGGCACAGCATTGTTTTGTACCGTATGGATGCGGACGACATCTGCACGCTGTCTATCGGCTGCCTGATGACTGGCCGGGCCTACCGCGCCGAGGCCGTGGTAGAGGAGGCGGCGGATGCGGTGATGATTCCCCGTGGCGTGTTTGACCGGTTGATGGACCAGTCAGCCGGGTTCCGGCTTGGGATCATGGAGTCATACGGCCGCCGGCTGGATGATCTCATGCTGTTGGTTGAGGAGGTCGCTTTTCGCCGCATGGATAAACGGCTTGAAGAGTGGCTTCTGGGCCGCGCTGCCCGCGGGCCGGTGGTGATTACCCATCAGGAGTTGGCTGTGGAGCTTGGGACTGCCAGGGAAGTGGTAAGCCGCTTGCTGAAGGAGCTGGAAAGGCGCGATATGGTCAAACTGTCCCGGGGGAGGATCGAAGTCACAGGTTTGCTTCTCTAACCCCCTCATACTTTCGTATTAAATTTCCCCACTGGTTTATTCCCTCCCGGGCAAGAAATTGCCCGCTCATCAGTGCTTTCCGTTAATTAATTACTTAACTGTCGAAATATTGACGATTTATTAACTGGCATGATGACGCTATTCACATTGATACTCGCCGTCGTTTTATATAATTTCACAAACTCGACGAATTATTGGTGTAAAAGAATTATGAAACGCGTCATTAAAGTGTCAAAGGCATGGATCGCCGCGTTTTTAATGGGAATCGTGCTTACTGGCTGTGGGGGCGGTTCTTCAGACAGCTCTGGCACGAGTTCTGCCCAGGGGCAGCAGCCTGTTCAAGTTCAGCAGTCTGCCGAGCGTTCGGCATCACTGAGCTGGAATGCGCCGGCAACCCGTGCGAACGGGGAAGGTATCAAGATGGGTGAGCTGTCCGGGTATGTGATCAGCTACGGCAAGAATCCGGATGAGCTTTCAGAAACGGTACGCATTGATGACGCCAATGTGATGGATTACACCATCGACAACCTGGAAAATGGTACCTGGTACTTTACGATCCAGGTGGAAGATATTGATGGTCTGGTAAGTGCGCCTTCGGAGCAGGTCAGTAAAACGATCTGATGGGGTGCGTTACCGGCAGTTTCAGGGTGAAGGCCGAGCCTTCTCCCAGGCGGGAATGGACCTGAATCTGGCCGCGATGTTTCTCCACCACCACGTTGACGAACGAAAGCCCGAGACCGGTGCCATGATTGCCGGAAAGCTCGCTGCTTTTCTGGCGCCGGTACCGATCGAACAGGTGCGGCAGCTCTTCCGGGGCAATGCCTTCGCCTTCGTCACTGACGGTAAGGCATGCCTGATGGCCGGCCTGGAACACCTGGATATTGATGGTGGAATCAGGCGGGCTGTACTGCACTGCATTGGTCAGAAGGTTGATGACCGCACGTTCCAACAACTCCGCATTGCCCTTTAACCACAGGTCTTCTGTTCCCTGCAGTATCAACTGGATGCCTTTCTCTGCCGCCTGCTCGCTGACACTGTCTCTGGCGTTTTCCACAATGGCCAGAAACTCGCATTCGTAGAAGCGGGTTTCCGTCAGCTGTTCGGCCCTGGCCAGTTGCACAAACTCTTCGGCCAGATGGTAACTGCGCCGCGCCAGCCTGCCGAGTTGATCCAGTTGTTCCGGTTCTATCTGGCCCTGGTTTCTTTTCAGTTGTTCAATCAGCGCCAGCTGCGACACAAGGGGTGAGCGTACGTCGTGAGAGATAAAGTCGATGGCCTCCCGGTGCTGGCGTTGTTGCTCACGCAGTTCGGAAATGTCGGAGATGTTGGCAATAATGCCGCTCTGATCGCTGTCCGGCAGAGAGAATGGCGCAAAGTGGATCAGGAAGTCCTTGTTGCGAATGCGCAGGTCCACCGTGCGGCTCTGTGTCAGGGTCAGCGTCTCGGAGACGGTTTCGTGCCAGGGCGGGGTTTCTCTCGGGTCATGCCCCTCGAGAAGCCGGGCCAGGGGCATACCATTCAGGCTGGGCATGGGCTCTTGAAACCATTCCTCGATATGGCCGTTGGCAAACCGGATTACACCCAGCTCGTCGGTAACGATGATGCCGTCGGGCATACGCTCGAAACTGCGGCGTATGAACTTCTGCATCTGGCTCATGCGCTCTGTGGCAAGCCGTACGCGTTCGATGCGGGCCGATATGTTCTCTCTTGGTCGGGGCTGGCCGGTTGGCGTATTGATAGCTGTCAGCGGCAGGCGGCGAAGGTATCGCTGAGTGGCTTCCCGGCTCAGGTCGTTGGAGAGCTTCAGGCCCAGCTTGTAGGTCGAGCCGCCGCGGATCAGGCTGATCCAGCTGTGGCCGCCGATATGAATCCATTCGCCGGGGTTCTCCAGTGGCGGAATGTCGGATTTGGTCAGCCCGTACGCGGTAATCACCTCATCGCCTTCGGCAAGTAGCCAGCCTTCGGGCTGGAACAGCGCCTGAAAGTGGCTGAGCAGTTGAGGTGGATGCCTGCGTGAGGGCTCCTGGAGGGTCATCGTGGGCCCTCTCGCCAGTTCGTCCAGTTGCCGGTTGAGGAAGCGGTTGGTCATGGCCAGCCGGAGCGCACTGGACACTGGCAATGCCAGTAGCGGGATGATGGCGGCATGGGAAATCGGCAGCCACATCCGCGCGTAAAGCAGCAGGAATGCGTGTGTCGCAATTAGTGCCCCCATGCATGCCAGGCACAGGAGAATGGTCCGTGCGGGTCTCATGCGGGGTAGGGCAATGGCCAGGATAATAATGACAAGAATGGCAAGCCCAACGGCCTTGGTGACTGAAACTTTCGAGATCAGGTCACCCTGAACTATTGCCGCGTAGTTGTTGGCATGGAATTCCACGCCCGGCATGGGTTGATGCAGCCCCGAGAAAGGCGTGGGCAGGATGTCGCCAAAGCCTGGCGCCGTGGCGCCAACAAAAACGGTTTTGTCCCGGAAGGCTTCCGGTGCGGGTGGGCGTTCCAGTATCTCGGTGTAGGAATAGGACGGCAGCGTACCGGCGCCACCGGCTAATGGAATGGCCCTGTAATGCTGTCTTACATTGGTGTAGGGCGCTATTTCAGCCGGCTCACTGGCTGGCCATGTTTTTCCGGAAGCGGCCAGCGCCAGGCTTGGCCATAGCTGGTCGCCAAGCCCGTTCAGCAGGTATATTCCCCGCGCCAGGCCGTCTTCATCCAGCTCCACATGGGCATGCCCGAGCGCTGATGCGGCGTCTGCCAGTTCCAATACGGGTAGCTGTTCGCTGATCAGGTAATTGCTGGAGGGCGGCGACAGGTGCAGTGGCAGGATAACGTTGCCGTGTTTGCGCATGGCTGTCGCCAGTTCGGGATCGTCCAGGGACGCTTCGGGGAACAGGATATCGAAAACGATGGTTTTTGCCCCGGCCTGATGAAGCTTTTCGATGAGCCGTGCGTGGGTGGTCCGCGGCCAGGGCCAGCGACCGAGGCGGTCCATACTCTGTTCGTCGATGGCAACGAGAACAACGTCTTCAGAGGCTTCTGCCGGGTTGGCGGTAGTCAGGGTGTCATAGAGCCAGAAATCCAGCCGCTGGGGAATAGAGGTAGTCTGCAGTAAAAGCAGTATGGTCAGAAGTGGCAGGCCGAGTGTCCACGGGGTTATTTTTATTGGAAACCAGTTCCGGGTCATGAGGCCTGCTTTCGGATATCAAGGTGCAATGGATTATTCCAGAAACAATTCCCTCCCTGGTCCCCAACGGCTTTCAAGAGGTCCGTCAGAAAGGGCTTTAAGGCGCACAAAATACCGTCTTCCGGGAATCAGGCGCAAGGCCGCCGTGGTATCTGCGAGGGTAGCCTCTTTGATTATGTTGTTGAAACGGGGCTCTTCAGACAGCTGCAGACGATATTCTGACGCGGTTTCCACCTTCTGCCAGAACACCCTGACCTGGCTGTCCACGTAGTTCACGCTGATAATGCGCACCGGTGGCAAAGTGCCATTAACCACCAATGAGCGGGTTTCACTGGTGGCAACTGAATTGCCGCCGGCTTCAGTTACCACGCGCCAATAATACTGCCCCGGTGAAAGCGGGCGTGAGGGCAGTGCGTTCTGGTCTGGTGCCCATTCACTGGTGGCCACCAGGTTGGCGAAGTCCTTGTCTGCAGCAATTTCTACCCGCGCCACTTCGTTTTCGCCATGAACCTGCCAGCGGAATTCCGGCATGTCGTCGTTCACGTTAGCACCGGCCTCTGGTTGCTCCAGAGTGGCGGTTTGTGCCTGCAGGTCAACTTCTACATTCAGAATGCCGGGCATGCCCGCAATGCCTCGACTGTCGAGCGCTGCCAGGTGAATCTCGTAGTTGCCGTTGTCCAGCAGGTCGATGTTGAAACGGCCACCCTCTACCCGGCGGCTGTCCATCCAGCGGCCGGAGTCGGCATCGAAAATGTCTACCCGATGCGCACTGGCACCACTGGGTTGCCAGCTAAGCGCCGCGGGCAACTGTTTCAGCTGGGGCGGAAACGGATTGATGGCAGGTGCAGGGGGGAGCTGGCGAATGCTCATGTTGCCAACGCCAACCGTGGAAACACTGGCACTGTAACCGGCGGGAATTCGACGGGTTTTGCCGGGTGGGCCAAACGAAACTTCGCCTTCGGTAACCCTGAGGTCGGTTTTGCCAGGCGCGGTTCTCAGGGTAAACATGGTGCCCCTGACTGCGGCAACCGCCGAGGGTGTTTCGATCTCGAAGCGGGAGCCGCCTTCAATCACCGGCTTTACCTGGGTTTCGATTTCGCCGCGATCCAGGCGTAGCCTGGTATCGACCATGCCGGATTTGCCGTATTGGGTCAACCTGTTGAACGCCAGGCGTGAATTCGGAGAAATCCTTACGATCGAGCCGTCCGCCAGTTCCACCGTGGCGGTGCCGGAGTGGGAGATTATTTCATCACCAACCCGCACCAGCATGTCGCTGCCCAGCGGGCGCTTGCTGCTATCGCTCCCGGAAATCAGCTGTACCTGGCCGGCAACAGAGCGGACTCGCGCAGGATCTGGCTGGCGCTGAAGCCAGGCCAGGGGAATTCGCAGGGTATCTCCGCTGCCTACCGTGGCCGGGTTGTCGATGCCATTGTGTTGAAGCAGGCGGTTTGCCGATACGTTGCGCGCAAGCAGTGAGCCGGCAAGTTCGCTGAAGCTTTCGCCCGGGCGAACGGTGTAAACCCATTCTGGAACCGCAGCGGATTCGGTCTGGGTGTTGGCCGGTTGCGAGCCACGGGTAACAGACAGCTCGGCGTGCGCAGGCCACGCAAGCCAAAGACTGCTCAGCAGCAGAATGACATGAGCCAGAGTGCGGGTGGAGCCTCGAATCATTTCAGGCCTGTTCCGTAGCGACTGCGTGTGCATCCGGGCCGATGGCCTTCATGGCTTCGAGGCGATAGCCCCGCTGGTAGATGGTCTTGATCCGGAACCCGTTCTCCGGGTTCAGGCCGAGCCTGCGCCGCAGGCGGCTCATGTGGGTGTCCACGGTACGGGTGTTGATATCCCGCGCCAGGCCCCAGACACGCTCAAGCAGCATTTCCCGGGTCAGTAGTCGGCCCTGGTTCTGGAACAGGAACAGGGTCAGGTCGAAATCTTTGTCGGTTAGGGTCAATACCTCGCCATGAAGCGAAATGGTCCGTGTCTGGGTGTTGATCTCGAACGGGCCGTAGACCAGCACTTCTTTTTCGTTGTCCGGGTTCGTCCGCCGGGCCAGGGCGTTGATACGTGCCACCAGCTCCGCTTCCCGGGCCGGCTTGGAGAGATAGTCGTCGGCACCGGCGTCCAGCGCCCGCACGATATCGGCTTCGCTGTCGCGCTGTGTCAGGAACACCACCGGTATCTGCCAGTTAAGCTGGGCCCGCACGTGTTCCAGTACTTCTATGCCGGTCATGTCGGGGATCTGCCAGTCCATCACCAGCAGGTCGTAACTGCGGTGAAGCACGGCACTCAGAAACGATTGCCCCGAAGGAAAGCTGTCACAGTGATGCCCCCGTTCAGACAGGATCGACTGGATGTGCTGTGCCTGCTCAGTTTCGTCTTCAAGCAAAGCGATACGCATTAAAGATCTCCGGACATTAAAAACCACATAACATTATTACAAATTCGACACTTGGCTTCAGTGTCGTTATGTAGTGTTGCGTAAACGGAGCGCAGGCTTTCCGTCGTCGTCATCGACTGTTTGTCGGCATCCCGGGAAATTACTGCAGCCCCAGAACCAGCCATTCTTGCCTTTCCTGCGCACCAGCGGCGAGAAACAATGGGGACAGGGGACCGGTTTGTTGCTGGTACCGTCTTCAGGCGCATGGTCTTCAATAGGGCGCGTGCCCTTGCAGTCCGGGAAGCGGGTGCAGGCATGGAAGGCACCGAACTTGCCCTCTCGCTTTTGCATGGGAGAGCGGCACTTGGGGCAGCGGGGTTGCCCATCGTGCTGCGGTTTGCTTTCCATCTCCGGGCCCGGGGTGTTGATAAAGCCCTGAATCTGTTCCTTGAGGTCTTCGATAAACTGTTTGGGGTTGCCTTCGCCCCTGCGGATACTCTCCAGGGTGGCTTCCCATATCGCCGTCATATCCGGCTTGCTGATGGACTCCGGCAGGGATTCGATCAGCGCCTTGCCTTTGGGAGTAGAGCGAATATGGCGTTTGTCCCGATACAGGTAGTCGCGACGGAACAGGGTATCGATGATGGCCGCCCGAGTGGCTTCGGTGCCCAGGCCATCGGTTTCCCGCAGGGTTTTGCGCAGCTCCGGGTCGCTGACAAAGCGGGCGATGTTGGTCATCGCCGAAAGCAGGGTGGCGTCGGTGAAATACTGCGGTGGCTGGGTTTTGCGTTCGGCGATTTCTGCCGAATCACATAGTACCGGATCGCCCTTTTTCAGGCGCGGAAGCGGTGGTCTGGCAGCCTCCTGCCGGGCTTCCCGCTGGCGGATTTCCAGGTCTTTCCAGCCCGGCTGCAGTATCGCGGTTTCGGTGGCCCTGAAGGCGTGCTCACCAATTTCGATGGCCAGCTTGCCTTCCCGATGAACGGCGTCGGCGCTGAACTGCATCAGGTAGTAGCGGCTGATCAGTTCGTAGATGTTCTGTTCCGCTTCGCTCAGTCGGCCCGAGGGCGCCTGCCTGGCGGTGGGAATAATGGCGTGGTGGGCGTCTACCTTTTTATCGTTCCAGGCTTCGGTGCGGCGGTTCAGGTCAGCTGTTTCGCAGGCGGGTGCCAAACCGGTGGCAATCTTGCCGATGGCCTGCAGCACTTTCTGGCGCTGGTCGAAATGCCCCTCCGGCAGATAACGGCAGTCGGAGCGGGGATAGGTGATCAGCTGGTGACGTTCATAAAGGTTCTGGGCGGTATCGAGGACGTCTTTGGCGCCCATGCGGAACAGTCGCCCCGCTTCGATCTGCAATGCCGAGAGTGAGAGCGGCAGAGGGGGAGCCTCGTTCCGGTCGCGGAAGCGGGCTTCGGTTACTTTGCCCGGCCGGCCTTCCACGGCATTGGCAATCTGCCTGGCCATGTCGCCATCGAGCAACCTGTCTTCCTCATCCAGGTGTTCCCGGAAGTTTTCCGATGGCTGCCATCGCGCACCAAAACTCTGCTGGTCTGCCTCTTCACCCACCCCGTGACAGTGCGCCGTAATCCGGAAGAAGGGTTTGGGCTGGAAATTTTCGATGGTGTTGTCACGCGCCACCACCAGCCCCAGCACCGGTGTCTGCACCCGCCCGACAGAATAGACGCCCTGTTCGCCCTGCTGTTGATACGAGAGCGTGTAGAAACGGGTGAGGTTGATGCCATACAGCCAGTCGGCACGCTGGCGGGCCAGTGCGGAATGGGACAGGCGGCGGAATTCCCGGTTGTCTCTGGGGGCGTCGATGGCTTTTGCCACCGCGGCCGGAGTCAGGTCGTTGATCAGAATCCGCTGCACGGGGCAGGTGGCGCCGGCGTAGCGAATGACTTCGTCCACCAGCAACTGGCCTTCCCGGTCCGGGTCGCCGGCGTGGATAATGGTGTCTGCCTTGCGGATCAGCGATTGCAGTGCCTTCAGTTGTTGACTGACGCTGTCTTTCGGGTGTACCTCCCAGCGCCCGGGGAACAGGGGCAGGTCTTCCTGGCGCCATTTTTTCCAGCGCGGGTCGTACTGGCCGGGTTCCGCCGGCTCCAGCAGGTGGCCGATGCACCAACTAACCATGCAGGCACTGCTTCCCTCGCCACAGCGAATCCAGCCCGCGCCTTTTTGATGGGGAGCGGGAAGTGCCGCAGCAATAGCCCGGCCCAGGCTTGGTTTTTCAGCAATATAAAGGCGCATAAGTCGGAAGCAATTTTCAGGTGGGGACGGAAGATGGCGCTTTGCCCCGATCCTGTCAAGGTAACACAGCGCTACGTGTAGTAGACTGTTCCATAACATATTCAATCAGGAGCAGGCCTGTTTATGTCTATTCAGCAGTCCATCGAACAAAAGCTCGCCAACGCGTTCGGCGCCCAGCATCTTACGGTTGAAAACGAGAGCCACAAACACAACGTGCCGCCCAATTCGGAAACCCACTTCAAGGTGACTCTGGTAGCCCCGGAATTCGACGGGCAGGGCAAGGTAAAACGGCATCAGGCGATCTACCGCGTATTGTCCGAGGAAATGGCCGGAGGCGTTCATGCGCTGGCGCTTCATGTCTATTCCCCGCAGGAGTGGGAGGCGTCCGGCCAGGCAGCACCGGAATCCCCCAACTGCATGGGTGGCTCAAAAAATGATCCGGCCTTTGCATCCGGGGGTGGCCAATGAGCCAGTTCTTCCAGATTCACCCGGTCACCCCGCAGAAGCGCCTGGTCAATCAGGCCGTCGATATCCTGCGCCGGGGTGGGGTTATTGTGTACCCGACGGATTCGGCTTACGCCATTGGTTGTCACCTGGGTGACAAGCAGGCAGCTGACCGCATTAAGCGCATCCGCAAGCTGGACGACAAGCACAATTTCACCCTGATGTGCCGTGATCTTTCGGATATTGGTGTGTTCGCGAAAGTTGATAACACCCACTTCCGTTTGCTCAAGACGTTTACCCCTGGGCCATATACCTTCATTCTGGATGCCACCAGTGAGGTTCCACGGCGCCTGTTGCATCCCAAGCGCAAGACCATTGGCATGCGGGTTCCGGACAACGCTATCGTCCAGGCTCTTCTGGAAGCGCTGGGTGAGCCCATCATGAGCAGTACGCTGATACTACCGGGGGAAGAGGATCCGATGACCGACCCGGAGGAAATCCGGGATCTTCTGGAGCACGAACTGGATCTGATCATCGACGGTGGCTTCTGTGGCCTCGAGGCAACCACCGTGGTCAATATGACTGGCCCCGCGCCGGAAGTGACCCGAGTTGGCAAAGGTGACCCGGAGCCTTTCCGGGTATAACCGGATCAGGCCCGAGTGTTCAGGCTGAGGGCAAAGTTCTTGCGGTCTGAATAGCCGGTAGCCTGATCGGTATTAACCGTTTGGCGCATGCTGTCATACCGGTGCGCCAGGTCCTGCAGGCCATTGAACTGCTGGTTGTCACTGACCAGGGTATCCAGCAGTGAATTGTTCACGCCATAGGCTTTGTTCAGCTTCAGCGCGTTATCCACGAAATGCAGGGTGGGTTCACTGGCGCTGAGGCGGCTGAAGGCTTCCCTGAACGTCTTGCTGTTGTTCAGATCCTGCTCAATACGGGCCCGGGTCTGTTCCGGCATGCCGGACCCAAGGCTGATCTTGCCTGCGTCATCTTTTGAGACTTCCACGCTGGTTGCCGGGTTAAGCTTGTACTCGGCAAGTTTGTGCCGCAGCGTTTCCCGCATGTAGGCAAGGTCCTGCCCGACGGTTTGCTTGTATTCCGCCATCGAGAGTTTGGCGGATTTCGGGCGTGCGGTATCGAAACCGGCACGCTCTGAAAGCGTGAAACGGTCATCGGTGGCCGACGCCGGAGCTTCCGGCGCCGCAGGCTTTGCCGCGGCATTTCCCGGGGCCGACGGCGGGCGTTTTTCCATGGCCTGCTGGAACTGGGTACTGGCTTTTATCAGCGATGTAAGCAGCGACATGGCTCTTTTTGCCCTCCCATGGTCACTGAGGAAATTTTGACGCTTGGCAGTGCTTAAGCACAAAGCGGGCCATCGATGCGGAAAAATTAGCGAGGGGTCATTGCCTGTCAGCTGATCTGGGTCATGAAAGGTTTTTCCCCGGTGATTTAAAGTCCCCGCCCATTACCGATCCCTGCACTTTCCATAGCTGAGCTGTCATGAGAAAAAATCAGTCCATCCGTTTTGTTCTGTTATTCGCTCTTGCGGGCGCCTTTTCCCTCATCCTTGTTCTCTCTTTGCTGTACGGCAACTATTCACAACGGCAACACCTGGAGGACTATACCGGCCGGTATGTCGAGGGCCTTTCCAAGTCATACTTCGATGCGCTCAATACCATGATGGTCACCGGCACCATCAACAATCGCCAGATGCTCAGGGAAAAGGCTACCGCGCCGGAAGATGTTCTGGATGTGCGGGTTATCCGCAGTGAACAGCTGAACGAGATGTTCGGGGCAGGGGATGATGGTGAGCAGACCCGCAGCACGGTGGAGACGAAGGCCTTACAGGGTGAGCGCATTGAGCAGGTTGCGGACGGGGACGGCGGGCGAATCTACACGCTGATCGAGCCGGTCCGCGCCATGGAGAATTACCAGGGAGTGAACTGCCTGGGCTGTCATCAGGCTCAAGAAGGCGACATTCTGGGCGCCATCCGGGTTGATTACTCACTGGCCGAGGGCGACGCGCGACTGCAGGAGCAGCTGCTGACCAGTGGCGGCATCCAGATTGTGATCTTTGTGCTGGCTTTCTTCATGACCGCAATGGTGCTGGGAAAGCTGGTTATATCCCGTTTGCGCAGGCTTCACGACAGCATGGAGACCATTGCCACCAATTCTGACCTGACCATCCAGCTGGATGTCTCACGTGACGACGAGATCGGTTCCGTTGCCCGTGCTTTTAACCGCATGATGGCCCGGATACGCGAGAGTATGAACACGGTAATGGACAACGCCGGCCAGGTTGAGCAGGCCGCCCGCAGCATTGCCGGCAAAGCCGAAACCACCGAGCGCGAGGTGCTGGCGCAGCGGGACAATACCGACCAGGTAGCCAGTGCCACCACCGAAATGGCCGCGTCCGCGGTTCAGGTTCGCGAGAATGCCGTGAATACCACCCGCAAATCTTCAGATACGGCGGGTTCCGCCAACAAAGGTGAAGCCCTTGCCCGCAATGCCGTTGAGGGTATAGAGGCACTTAACACCGAAGTGCAAAGCGGCGCCCAGCGCATTGAGCAACTCGATGAGCGCACCCGCCAGATGACTGACATGCTGGAGGTGATCTCCAATATTGCCGACCAGACCAACCTGCTGGCGCTGAATGCCGCCATAGAAGCGGCGAGAGCCGGCGAACATGGCCGGGGTTTCTCGGTGGTGGCGGACGAGGTGCGGGCGCTTGCCTCGCGCACTCAGGACTCCACCGAAGAAATCCGTCAAACCATCAATGGCCTCAAGGGTGAAGTGGTGGACTGTGTGGCCACCATGCGCCACGCCTCTGAAATGGCAGAGCAACAGGTGCAGGCGATTCTCAACGTAGAATCGGAACTGCAGACCATCGCCGCGGCAGTGCGAGAAATTACCGATCTCAACCAGGAAATGGAAAGCGCCGCCAACGAACAGAGCGAGGTGTCCGAATCCATCAATCACAACGTGATCGAAATCAGCCGCTCGGCGGAGCAGACCTCCGGGGATGCCCAGGAAACCGCGCGTATCGCCGGGGATCTGCTGGGCATGGCGGAAACCCTGCGAAAAGCCATTGAGCAGTTTCGGCTCAACCAGTGATGATGCGGTTACTGCGCCTATTTGTGGTCGTATAATGAGCTGAAACAGGAGGCTGCTATGAAAACTCTATTACAGGTTGATTTTCCGTTTGCCGGGCCATTTGGCGAAGAAATGGCTAATGCCATGAAGGAACTTGCCGAGTCCATCGCGCAGGAGCCCGGCTTTATCTGGAAGATCTGGACAGAGAACCCGGATACGAAGGAGGCGGGTGGTATTTACCTGTTTGAGGATGAGGCCAGCGCCAGAAACTATCTGGAAAAACACACAGCCAGGCTGAAGGGGTTCGGAACTCCGGAGGTAAACGGGAAGGTATTCCAGGTGAATGAAGCGCTGTCTGCGATTGATAACGGGCCGGTTTGAATATGTGCATGAAGGCCATCTGTCCAATAGGATTTAAAGACGGGCAATGGTCGACACATCAGCTTTCTTGTATGCTGGGATCAAACAATAGTTGTCGGAGGCATGCGCCTGCCATCCCGCCATGCACAAAGCCGAACGAGCCGTTTCTGGAATAAACTATGAATGAAGTCATAAATAGATTGCGTCAGTTTCGTGATGATAGGGATTGGAAGCAATTTCATAATCCGAAGGATCTGGCGCTGGCACTGAGTATCGAGTCCGGGGAACTGCTGGAAGCGTTTTTGTGGAAGTCTCCAGAAGATGCGGATACCGAGAGTGTGAAAGAAGAGCTGGCAGATGTCTTCGCCTTTGCACTTTTGCTGGCAGATGCTTATGACTTCGATGTCGAACAGATCATAATGGAAAAGATCGGTAAAAATGAGAAAAAGTACCCGATCGAAAAGGCCAAAGGCACTGCCAGAAAATACACGGAGTTATGACGGATCCCCACCTTGTTGAAGTCAACCGGTATCCTTTCTCAAATGAATCATTGGTTGATATTCAAAACAATGCTTATGCAGGCAACAGCTGGCCGCTCGTTTATATTCTTAGCGATGGCGGTCAAAAGCGGGCGTATGTTGGCGAAACGACAGACACTCTCAGCCGTTTGAGCACGCACCTAAAGCACAATGAAAAAAGCCTGTTAACCACGGTACATCTCATTAGTAGTGAGCGGTTCAATAAGTCTGCGACGTTGGATATCGAATCCGGCCTCATCAAATACATGGCGGCAGACGGCAAGTTCCATCTGATGAATGGCAATCTGGGACTGGTAGACCATAACTATTATCAGAAGGATGAGTTGTACACCCGTGTCTTCAGAGCAGCCTGGGACAGGCTGCGGGCTGAGGGCGTTGCCAGGCATTCGTTGGAATCCATCGATAACTCGGATGTCTTCAAGTACTCACCCTACAAGTCTCTGTCCCGAGATCAGCGCCAGGGATTACTGGGGATCCTTTACGCTTTGCTCGATGACAATGTGGATAACCTTGTGGTTGAAGGTGGCGCTGGAACCGGCAAGTCGGTCCTGGCAACCTTCCTGTTCAAGTTACTGAATTCTGAATATGGTGAGCTGAATCTACGCTCGTTTTCTGAAGAAGAGGACGAACTGAAGTCACTTCTCGAGAATCTTCGGGAACGCTATCCAAAGCCAAAGATGGCGCTGGTCGTCCCAATGACGTCTTTTCGGAATACTCTGAAAAAAGCGTTCCGAAGTGTTTCAGGTCTGAAGGCGGATATGGTGATCAGCCCGTCCGAGCTGGTAAAGAACAAGTACGATATTGTGCTAGTGGACGAATCTCATCGCCTTAGAAAACGAAGCAATCTTGGGGCGTATTTCGGTTCTTTTGACAAGGCCTGTGAGGCATTGGGTCTTGATAAACATGCCTGCAGTGAACTCGACTGGGTTTGTGAACAGTCCGGTAAAGCCGTTTTCTTCTACGATGAAAACCAGTCGATCAAACCTTCTGATGCCAACCCCATAGACTTCGCCAGGTTGAAGGCCGCTAGCACTACCCAGGTGCAGATACTCTCTTCCCAGTTCCGCGTTCGTGCTGGCCAGCCCTATGTCACATTTATTGACGACCTACTGAATGTTCGTCTGCCGGAAGGCAAAAAGTTCCGGAACAGCAACTACGAGTTTGAGGTTTTCGATTCGATTGAAGAAATGGTTCGAGTTATACGAGATAAAAACGATCAGATAGGATTATCGAGACTGATTGCCGGCTATGCATGGCCCTGGATTTCCAAGGGCGAGCCAGCCGAGTATGACATTGAAATCGATGGTCTTTGTTTGCGCTGGAATCGAACGAATTCCGACTGGATTAACACTGCTGGTGCGGAAGCAGAAGTTGGCTGCATTCATACCACGCAAGGATACGATCTTAATTACACAGGCATAATCTTTGGCCATGAAATTCGGTACGACAAAGCAATCAATAGAATTGTCATTGATAAGGAAAGTTATTTTGATAGAAATGGGAAGCAGGGCATTCACGATCCATACGAGCTGAAGCAGTACATTCTGAACATTTACGAGACCATTATGCTACGAGGCATACGTGGAACATACGTGTACGCCTGTGATGCGTCACTCAGGGAGTATCTGAAACGGCACATCCCCAGTCATACCGAGCCTGACGGGGGCATTGAAAGTGTCAGTTCGACAGTGACGCTGCAGCCCTACGTCAATGCTGTACCGTTTTATGATCTGGAAGCAGCAGCAGGGGATTTCAGTGAGATTCAGTCTCAGTCCGACGAAGACAAGGAATGGATTGCTGTCCCTGATTACGTCAGCGTGACTCGTAACCTGTTTGCTTGCAGAGTTATTGGTGAATCGATGAACCGGATTATCCCGAACGGTTCCAAATGCCTTTTCAGGACAGAACTCGGCGGTAGCCGCAATGGGAAAATTGTTCTGGTGGAATGTTCTGATGGGAGAGATCCTGATACCGACTCGCGTTTTACTGTAAAAGAGTATGAGAGTATAAAAATCGAGGACGAAGGCGGATGGTATCACCAGTTGATTCGCTTGAACCCACGGTCGTACGACAAATCCTTTGAGCCTTTGGAGCTCAGCGAGGATCAGGCACTTAGCTACCGGGTGGTTGGAGAATTGGTGCAGGTGCTTGGTTAGGAGATTTTTGACCAGCAAGTAATGATGCTACCACTGTGGTTTCTTTCCACCGCGATCGGTGTCCCATATCATGATGGCACCGTATCCATGTTTCTGGATGACGAAAGAACGCCTGAGCCCACGTTACTGCTTACTCACGAGTGCCTGTCAAAATAGGTCAGGCCGGCTTGATGGCCTTCCTGATAGCCTTGTTCCAGAAGTTCCGGTTTGCGGGTCAATCGGCCAACCGCAAATTCGGCAGATGGGACAATCACATGGATCGTGCAATCCGGAGGGGGGTTTTCGATAAATGAAAGCCTGGCATTGTAACGCTCGGCGCGGCGAAGCGAGGCCTCAGCAAGGGCCGGGTATTCCCGGAACAGGCGCTTCGGGACAAATGCGAATTTCGGTGATTTTTTACGGTACCCCAGCGGGCGTGACAGCACCACGGTAATATCCCGGGCGCCGTCCTCATAGGCCCTGATTACGGGAATGGCATCAGCCACACCGCCGTCTGTCATGGGTTCACCGTTTATCTTCGGGTAGTCCCGGTAGGCGATGGGGATGGCGCAGGAAGCGGTAAACACATCGTGCATGTTGCGCTCATCAACGCGAAAGTAATGGGCTTCCCCGGTCAGCACGGAGGTTGTCGTTACCCACAGCTCGGTTGAACCAGACAGGTAGTTTTCCAGAGTCAGTGGTATATCGGTGAAAGACTGTTGCCAGAGCCATCGCACGTCACACAGGTGTCCACCCCTTGCAAACCGCTTCCAGTCAATGAAATCCGGCTGACAGGCATGGCCGGTGATGATTTTCCGGTTACGCCCGTGATCCCCCGACAAATAACCGATCAGATTGGTGGAACCCGCCGACACACCATAGGCTCGCCAGAACGGCTGGTAATTGTGTTCAAGGAAGGCATCCAGCACCCCCGCAGCAAAGATGCCGCGCATAGCGCCGCCTTCTACGACGAGAGCTTTGGATTCGTCGGAAAAGGGTGGGGATTGGCTTGGTGCGGTTTCACGGTCGACCATAGCTTGGTATTTTACCAGAGAAAATCAACTCAGGGGTTCTTTACAATGACCCTTGCTACCTGTCTGGACCTGCCTTTGCAGCTTGAGACTGACACCAAGAGCCAGATTTTTATGACCAGACAATCCTTTCGCGCTAACGTTGCAGTTCTTTTAATGGTGACCTCGGGCGCTGCTATAGGTGACTGGACTCTGGATATAGAAACCGGTGCCCTTGGCTTCAACCGCAACGATGTTCAGATCCCCAACGACAGCCATGGTGATCGCTTTGACCTTCTCGACCTGACAGGCAAAGGCCCCGATCCATACCTGCGCCTGAAGCTCGAACGTGACTGGGGCGAGCGACACACAGTGACAGGACTTTATGCACCTGTGCGCACCAGCGGGACCGGAACCTTCGACACTGACGTGAGATTTGCTGGGGAAACCTTCGTCGCGGGCAACCCGGTCCGGGCCAGCTACCAGTTCAATACCTACAGAATTGGCTACCGATACACCTGGCGCGAGACAGATCGCTGGCGCCTGCGGATCGGTGGCTCATTGCTGATTCGTGATGCCAATATCTGTTTGCGACAGGATGGCCGCTCCGCTGACGATCCCGATCTGGGCTTCGTGCCTTTGCTGGCCTTTGAGGCGACCCGCTTCCTGACCCCCCGCTGGTCTGCCGAACTTGATGTGGAAGGCCTGGGAGCGCCTCAGGGACGGGCCATCGACGCCAGCGTGAGCCTCAACTACCACCTGAAGGAGGATCTCAGCCTGAGAGCCGGGTACCGGACGCTTGAGGGTGGGGCAGACAATAGCAGCGTATATACCTTCGCCTGGTTGCACTACGGGCTGGTTGGCGTGAGGTACGGGTTTTGAATACGGGTGGTATCCGAGGATGGTACCCCCGGCAGGACTCGAACCTGCTACCTTCCCCTTAGGAGGGGGACGCTCTATCCAGATGAGCTACGGGGGCATCTCTGCAAGAAGGGCGGTATGATAGCGGCCTGAGGCCTGGGGCTCAAGGTGTGTTGTGGAATCGTCTTTTATTGCGGAGGGTGTTTTGTCGGAACCACTTGCTCTGAGTGTTATTGTTCCTGTGTGGCGTGAGGCGGCTACCGTTCAGCCTTTCCTCAAGTCTTTACAGCCACTGCGTGCGTCCGGGCATGAAGTGATTGTTGTCGACGGAGGCAGTGACGATGGCACGGCGGATCTGGCCGCGCCCTGGTGCGATCAGGTGCTGATTGGCGGTAAGGGTCGTGCCTTGCAGATGAATGCAGGGGCGGACGCAGCGCACGGAAATGTCCTGTTGTTCCTCCACGCCGACACGCTGTTGCCGGGTTCGGCGCTTTCTCACCTCGAACGTTTTTTCAGCAGCCAGAAACAGTGGGGCCGTTTCAATGTGCGCCTCAGTGGCAATCGGCACCTGTTCCGCGTGATCAGTTGGTTTATGAACCAGCGGTCTCGCTTGACGGGGATAGCCACCGGTGACCAGGCGATGTTTGTTCGCACGTCGGTGTTCCGAGGGATTCAGGGATTTGCACCGGTTCCGCTCATGGAAGACGTGGATCTCAGCAAGCGCCTGTGCAGCGTTTCAGCCCCCTGTTGTGTCGAGGATCCGGTGGTAACAGACAGTCGTAGATGGGAGCAGAGGGGTGCCTGGCGCACCATTTTTTTGATGTGGAGGCTGCGTTGGCGGTATTGGCGGGGAGAGTCCCCGGAGTCGCTGGCGGAGGCCTATCGGGCGGATGTTCGACATGCAAAGAGTTGACCCGGGTTCAGTTCTGGTCATGCAGTTTGCCAAATGGCCGGAGGCGGGTCGGGTTAAAACCCGTCTGATGCCGGAGCTTGGCGCGGAAGGGGCGATGAACGCCCATGTGAGACTAAGTCTCGCAGTGCTTGAGAATCTGCTTGCCAGTGGCTTTGAGGTAAGGTTTATGTGGGACAGGCGCCTGGCGACTGTTCCCGAAGCCGCTTCGCCGATTCTGCAGCTACTTGAGGCTCGTACCGTGGGGCAATCCTGGCAGCAGGGTGATGTGCTTGGTGAGCGTATGACCCGGGCACTGGAATCCGGTTTGCAGACCGTTGGCAAGGCCTTGATCGTTGGCAGTGATTGCCCGTCGGTGGATGCAGATTATGTGAGGCTTGCGGTTGCCACGCTGGACGAGGTGGATGTGGTATTGGGCCCGTCGGACGACGGTGGCTATGTATTGATCGGTGCTCGTGCTTCTGCCCCGGATATGCTGGCCAGTGTGGACTGGGGAACCGAAAAGGCACTGGAGCAAACCTGCGATCAGCTTACACAGGCCGGGTTGACGTTCGCGTTGCTTCCGGAAAAGTGGGATGTGGATGAACCTGAAGACTGGCGCCGGTTTATTGGCCAGTCTTCAGGCTGAGCCGTTTCAGGCTTCCGGTACGGATGCCCGTTCCATCAATTGTTCGACGGCGGTGTCCTTATTCGGGGCATCGCCAGTGGTGAATACCCGCAGCGCCTTTTGCCGCTCGATCACCTGGTTGTTCAGGGTCTCAAGCAGGGTTTTACGGGTTACGCCATTGATGGCTTGCGCCAGCCTTTCCCGTGAGTCAAAGCCGGTCTCGCCGCGGTCAATCTCGCGCCAGTAGCGTTCTGATATCTCTCCAAGGCGACGGTCCTGTTCCATCAGCTTGCTGATGACCGCCTGTTTCTCCCGGTTCAGGTCCTGTTCAGACATCTCTGACAAGGTACCGCTGAAGGTTTGCGAGAATTCCCGTACGGCTTTGTCAATTTCATCACTGCTGGCTTCCGGAGCTTGCACCACGAAGCCCAGTGCCGGGGTTTCCAGCATCTCGAAGGGCGTGGCGTAGACTATGTAGCCAAGTTGGCGGTTGGTGCGGAGCTCTTCGTAAAAAGGGCTGCTGATTATCTGGCCCAACAGGCGGTAAGCGGCCCGCTCCTCAAAGCTGGTGTTATCGCCCTGTACGTAGAGTGTGTAGCCGGTATCCGGATGGTCGACTTCCAGTGGCACGGCGGTCTCGTCTTCCGGCAGCGACCGCACCCTGCTGCGCTCGACGGTTACCAGTTCGGTCTCATCCAGCACCATGGCATAAACCCGTTTGGTGAGGTTGAGTGCAGAGGCTTCGCTCATATTGCCGTGAGTCAGCAGCACCGGGTCAACCTGCGCCAGGAAGGCATTGGCGAAGGATTGAAGCTCCTCCAGGGTGACTTCCCGGGCCGCCTTCAATTTTTCCTCGGTACTCCAGGCGCCCTCGATCAGCAGTGTCTGAATGAATTCGGATGTCTGTTGTACCGGGCGTTCCTTCGCCTTGTTCTGCAGCCGGTCGATCATTTTCTGGCGGGCAATGTTGAAGCGTTGTTCCGTCAGTTCCGGCTCCGCCACCTGGGTCAACAGCCGTGCCATTAATGTGTGCAGCTTGTCGCTGTACCCGCCGACCCGGATGGTGATACCGCGAAGGTGCGGGTAAATGCTGTAGTCCAGCCCTGCCAACTGCGCGGGGTAGGCCCAGGCATTCACGTTGGTGTTGATGGCGTCTACAAGAAGCGTGGACAGGACATTGCTACGGGCCGATGCCCGGGTTGCCGGCGTGCGCAGGCTCAGATACACGTTGGCCTTGGGTGTTTCAAAGCGGGTGTCCCGGGCGTACCAAACATCCATGCCGCTGATGGTGCCCATGGAAACCGGCTTGTCCATGGTCGGGCCGGAGATCATGCCCAGTTCCTCGGGTATAAAGGGGTTTTCCAGTGGCAAAGCCAGGCTCGAAAGCAGGAGGGGCTTTTCGGCTGTTCTTAAGGCACCAGTATTGAGCGGTTCTATCTCGAAGGCCGCTTCGTACCACTGGGTCAGACTGGGCGTCTCGATATCTGGCTCAGGTTCCAGTACGGAAACCAGCACGTTGTCTGGTGTAAGGCGCTCCAGGATGGCCCGGTACTGGTCCGGTGCGTATTCTTTCATCATCCAGGGCGCCTGCAGAACATCCTCCGGTGCCACGTGCCGCATTTGCCGTGACAGATGCATGACTTCCTGAACTGGCTGGTTTTTCTCCCGGAATCGGAAATCGATTTGTGCCAGCTGTTTCATTTCTTCGAAACGCTGCCGGGCGATACCCTCATTCCGCACCTTGTCGATGTAGGCAAAAGTAAGCTGAAGGATTTTTTCCTGCTCTTCAAGCCCCTGGGGTGTCAGCGACATGTTGAGCTCCAGCGTGGCGCCTTCACCGGTATCCATGCCGCCGCCCGCAGAGAGGCTTTCCACGAGTCCGGCCCGCTTCAGTACGTCGAACAGGCTGCCGGGCCCCTCGTGGCCCAGAAGGCTGGCTACATAGTTGGCAGGTTTGTCACGATAGTTGTCCTGCTGCGACGGGATCGGAAAGGTGAGCGTCAGCGTGCGGATATCCTTCAGCGCGTCCACTTTCAGCCTGGCCGGCAGCCGGTCCTGGCTGAACAGCGGTTCGTCGTGGACTTTTGCGGTCAGGTTGCGGTTTTCAATCCGGTCAAAGCGTCCACGAACCATCGCTTCCAGGTCATCCAGGGACTGTGGGCCATACACGGCCAGTGTCATCAGGTTGGATGAGTAGTGCTGTTTCCAGAAATCGATCAGGTCGGGGCGCAGGGGGCGCTCATCGGTGTTTTCCAGGGTCGTCAGGTTACCTACCGCAAACTGGTTGAAGGCATGCTCCGGGTTGCTGATGGCCTTCTTTACGGAGTAGAAGCGGCGGCCGTCCTCTTTTTGCATGGCACTGAATTCGGAGTGCACGGCGCGGCGTTCACGGTCAACCAGCTCTGGCGTGAACAGCGGGGCAGAGAACTGCTCTGCAAAGCGGTCGAGGGCGTCCTCAAGGTGCTCGGCCTGCACGTCAAAGAAGTAGTTGGTGTCCTGGAAGGCGGTGAAGGCGTTGTGGCTGCCTCCGTGGCTCTTGATGAACTGCTGGTATTCTCCCGGGTCCGGGTATTTTTCAGTACCCAGGAACAACATGTGCTCCAGGAAGTGCGAGAGCCCTTCCCGGTCGGCAGGGTCATCGCCGCTGCCCACGGCGACATTCATGGAAGCTGCTGCTTTGTCGGATTCCGGTGCGGAAACCAGCAGCACCCTGAGCTGGTTTTCCAGCTGGACATAGCGGTAATCGTTGTCGTCGTTCGGGCTTTTGACCGGGGAGGTATCGGCCAGTGCCACTGAGCTGAAGGCAAGAAAGAGTACCAGAAGAAATCCTTGCTTCAGGCCAGGGAAGCCTTGGGCAAATCCATGAGTGCCTGGGTGCATAGTGTCTCTCATCTGCAGTTAATGATCAGTGAATCAGTTCGTTGCGGGTGCTTTCCGGTTGTTGATCCAGCGTTTTTTTTGCCAGGCTGGCGGCCGCGTCCGCATCAAGCTGGCCGGAGGCGATGCGTTCAAGCACGGTCCCCATCACCGCCACAGACTGGCGATAATCTGCTAGCTCGGCCTGGAAGGCGTGATCGATAGCCTGGTAAACGGCCTGGATTTTCTGCTCTCTGGTGCCGGCGTCCGCAGCTGTGTCGTTAATGGCCTTCAGGCAGGCTCGGGCAATGGCAATGTAACGTTCAGCATTGGGGTCGTCTTGGTTCATAGTCGGGATTCCGAAAACCGGGATGTTAAGACAGAAGCTGTCATGATTGGTTCCGATTATGTCACTGCTCCTGACAGGTTTCATTTCCTGTCTGTAATGGTAGGGATTTGCGGGCAGGCTGCACACCATGTGCTAGTCTCAATTTCAGTATGTCGGGCAAACGAACGGATCAGGGCGTGCCTTTCATGCGGATGTTAGAGTAATAGCTCTAAATAAAACAAAGAGTTACAGAGTAAAAGCTCTAAAAAAATTGAATACATGAGAGTTGCAATTAAGTACAATGCCGGCGTTCCGGGAGAGTATAAGACTTTGGTCTAATGCCTCGCTGGCAACAAAGGGACAGACAACAATTGAGCAACAAGCAGGGTGGACTATCAATGAATTACTTTCTGACGGGTGGCACCGGATTCATCGGCCGTTTTCTCGTTGAAAAACTGTTGGCTCGCGGTGGCACGGTACACGTACTGGTGCGCGAGCAATCACAGGACAAACTGGCCCAGCTCAGGGAGCGATGGGGAGCCGATGAGTCCCGGGTGAAGGCAGTGATCGGCGACCTTACCAGCCCGAATCTGGGCATCGACGCCAAGACGATGAAATCGCTCAAGGGTAACATTGATCATTTCTTCCACCTTGCCGCGGTTTATGACATGGGCGCGGACGAAAAGTCCCAACAGGCAACCAACATCGAGGGCACCCATAGTGCCGTCGACGCAGCCACAGCCATGGAAGCCGGTTGTTTCCATCACGTGTCCTCCATTGCCGCAGCGGGCCTGTTCAAGGGTACTTTCCGCGAGGATATGTTCGAGGAAGCGGAAAAGCTGGACCATCCTTACCTGCTGACCAAGCATGAGTCAGAAAAAGTGGTTCGCGAGAGCTGCAGGATTCCGTTCCGGATCTATCGCCCGGGTATGGTTATCGGCCACTCGAAAACCGGTGAGATGGACAAGGTTGACGGGCCTTACTACTTCTTCAAGATGATTCAGAAAATCCGCCATGCGCTGCCCCAGTGGGTGCCGACCATCGGTGTTGAGGGCGGTCGCCTGAACATTGTTCCGGTGGATTTTGTGGTGAATGCGATGGACCACATTGCGCACCTGGAAGGTGAGGACGGCAACTGTTTCCATCTGGTGGATTCTGACCCTTACAAGGTGGGTGAGATTCTCAATATTTTCTCCGAGGCCGGACACGCGCCCCGGATGGCCATGCGTATAGACTCCCGGATGTTCGGATTTGTCCCGCCGTTTATCCGCCAGAGCCTGAAAAACCTGCCCCCGGTCAAACGCCTGACAACGGCTTTGCTGGACGATATGGGCATCCCGCCATCGGTGCTGTCGTTCATTAACTACCCCACCAGGTTTGATGCCCGTGAAACCGAGCGGGTTCTGAAGGGTACCGGCATCGAAGTGCCGCGCCTGGAGAGCTACTCGGCCGTGATTTGGGATTACTGGGAGCGCAACCTGGACCCGGACCTGTTCAAGGACCGCACACTGCGTGGCACGGTTGAGGGCAAGGTTTGTGTGATCACCGGTGGTACCTCCGGCATTGGTCTGGCAACGGCCCACAAGTTGGCTGAAGCGGGCGCGATTCTGGTCATTGGTGCGCGCAAGAAGGAACGCCTGATGGAAGTGGCAGCGGAGCTGGAGGCCCGTGGCGGCAATGTTCACCCCTACCAGTGTGATTTTGCCGACATGGAAGATGCTGATCGGTTCGTAAAAACCGTTCTTGAAAACCATGGTCATGTGGATGTGTTGGTCAACAACGCCGGCCGCTCCATTCGGCGGTCCCTGGCATTGTCGTTCGACCGTTTCCACGATTTCGAGCGCACCATGCAACTGAACTATTTCGGTTCTGTTCGTCTGATTATGGGCTTTGCACCGGTCATGCTGGAACGCCACCGCGGTCACGTGATCAATATTTCATCCATTGGGGTATTGACCAATGCGCCGCGGTTTTCGGCCTACGTGGCTTCCAAGTCTGCGTTGGATGCCTTCAGCCGATGTGCGGCTGCGGAATGGTCCGATCGTAATGTGACCTTCACCACCATCAATATGCCGCTGGTGAAAACGCCGATGATTGCGCCCACCAAGATCTACGATTCTGTGCCCACACTGACACCGGAAGAAGCCGCCGACATGGTGGTGGATGCCATTGTATACCGGCCCAAGCGCATTGCCACGCGACTGGGCATCTTTGCCCAGGTGTTGCAGGCGCTGGCGCCGAAGATGGGCGAGATTGTCATGAACACCGGCTACCGCATGTTTCCGGATTCGCCATCAGCTGCTGGCAGCCGGTCCCGTGAAAGGCCGAAAGTCTCGTCTGAGCAGGTGGCATTCGCTGCCATTATGCGCGGGATTTACTGGTAATACCGGCATCGGAAACAAAAAACCCGCTTCAATAGGAGCGGGTTTTTTGTGACTGTTATTCCGGGTTGTCCGGGACAGGAGGCGGCGGAAAACCCCCAATTTCTCGCCAGCGATTCACAATGCCGCAGAACAGATCGGCGGTCTTCTCGGCATCGTACGCCGCAGAGTGCGCTTCCTTGTTGCTGAACGGAATGCCGGCCAGTTTGCACGCCTGGGCCAGTACGGTGTGGCCGTAAGCGAGCCCGGCCAGGGTTGCCGTATCAAATGTGGAGAAGGGATGAAACGGATTGCGCCCGATATCCGCACGCATGGCAGCGGCGAATACGAAATTGTGGTCAAAGGTGGCGTTATGACCCACCAGTACTGCCCGCTTGCAGTCGTGAGCCTTGACCGCCTTACGGATCGGCCGGAATATTTCGCTCAGGCCTTCCCGCTCCGGGACGGCCTCCCGGTCAGGGCTCCAGGGGTCAATGCCGGTAAAATCCAGGGCTGACTGTTCCAGGTTGGCGCCTTCAAACGGATCAATCTGCTGAAGGTGGGTTTCTCCGCGTACCAGCCAGCCGTCTTCGTCCATGGTGAGTATCACCGCGGCTATTTCCAGCAGGGCATCCCGTTCAGGGTTGAATCCGCCCGTTTCCACATCCACCACAACAGGTAGGAATCCGCGAAAGCGGCGGGACATGGGATGCGGTTCTTTGTTTTCGTCAGTCACTTAAACTCCCGGAGTTTCTGGCCAGATCAACTGGCCTGGTAAAGGAATAGGTGTTGAATCAGTCCTGGGCGAGCTGCCATCTCAGGCTTTCGCCGGCTTTCAGGGGAACAATGGTGCCGTCTGCCAGGGGTAACTCGGCCGGCATTTCCCAGCTTTCACGCACCAGGGTAATGGTGTCTTTGTTGCGTGGCAGCCCGTAAAAGTCGGCCCCATTGAAACTGGCAAAGGCTTCCAGTTTGTCCAGAATGCCCAGGTCCTCGAAGATCTCCGCGTACAGTGACATGGCGCTGTAGGCCGAGTAACAACCGGCACAACCACAGGCGGTTTCTTTCCGATCTTTCGAGTGCGGTGCCGAGTCGGTACCCAGGAAAAATCGCCGGTCACCGCTGACGACTGCGTCCCGCAATGCCTGTTGATGCCGGTTGCGCTTCAGAATCGGCAGGCAATACAGGTGAGGGCGAATACCACCTACCAGCATATGATTGCGGTTATACATCAGATGCTGTGGTGTGATGGTTGCTCCCAGGTTGTCACCCTGATGATTGCGGACAAACTCTGCCGAATCCGCCGTGGTGATATGCTCAAGCACAACCCGTAGTGCCGGAAAAGCTTCCAGTGTTGGCGCTAATACCCGCTTCAGGAATACCTTTTCCCGGTCAAAGATATCGATTTCCTGATCAGTCACTTCACCGTGCACCAGCAGCAACATGCCACAATCGCTCATGGCTTCCAGTACCGGGTAGATATTGCGGATATCAGTCACACCGGATGCGGAGTTGGTGGTGGCACCGGCAGGGTAGAGCTTGGCGGCAACCACGCCTGCTGATTTGGCCTCGCGGATTTGATCCGGTGTGGTGGACTCCGTCAGGTACAGGGTCATCAGCGGGTCAAAGTCATGGCCTTTGGCAGAACCCAGAATTCTGTCGCGGTATGCCATGGCCTGTTCGGCATCGGTTACCGGTGGAGCCAGGTTTGGCATGATGATGGCGCGGTGGAAGCAGCGGGCCGTGGCTGGTACCACGTCCTTGAGGATGTCACCGTCCCGAACGTGAAGATGCCAGTCATCGGGGCGGGTAATCGTGATCTGATGGGTCATTGACGGTTTCCGGCTTGCCGGGGGCTGTGGTATCGGTGCCCCTGAAAAATTCTGGCGCAATTATATCAGAAGCCGTCGCCGATTGTTTTGGGCCAAATCCCTAAAGAATGCTTTTGCCCGGCCGTTAAGAAGTCAGTGAATTTTCTTTGACGGACTGACGGTATGGCACCAATTCCAGCCTTCCTGCGTGGCGCAATTATCTCCGGTGGGTGCTCTTTGCTGGTTGCAGCTAGTATGGCCCATGCCGCTACCTATGGAGCCGGTATCGAGAACAGCCAGTGGTACCTGTCGGAGTCCGTCTTCGAGTGCACTCTGGTGCACCAGGTGCCGGGTTACGGTCGGGCGGTGTTCCGCCATCGGGCAGGCGAATCTCTGTCGTTCTTCCTGGAGTCGGAAACGCCGGTGATGCGCCCGGGCCGGGGCATGCTGGTTGTTGAAGCGCCATCCTGGCGCCCGGGTGCGGCACCCCGTTCCCTGGGCCGGGTCAATGTAGATGATGGTCGCCGCCCGGTATCACTGGATTCACGCTTGGCCATGAATATGGTTCAGGGCCTGCTGGAAGGAATGGACCCAACGGTCACCCGTGAGTCCTGGTATGACGGCAGCCCGGTTCGTGTGAAAGTCTCCAACATCAATTTTGCCGGCGAGTTCTCCGGCTACCGCTCCTGTACATCCGGTTTGTTGCCGGTGAACTATGACCAGATCAAGCGTTCACGTATTCCGTTCGCAGCCGGAAGTATCAGCCTTTCAGGCGCTGACAGGCAGCTTCTGGATAATATCGTGGCTTATATTCAGGCCGATTCAACCGTGGAACGGGTTTTCGTGGATGGTCACACCGACAGCAGCGGCAGCCGTATCGACAACCGGGCACTGTCCGAAGAGCGTGCCAATGTGGTGGCGGAGTATCTGATCGGTGAGGGAATTGATACGAACATCGTAACGGTCAGGGCACATGCGGACCAGTACCCGGTGTCTCGCCGCCCGGCGGATAACCGGCGCACGACTATCCGCCTGCAGCGGGAGGGAGAGCGGCCTGATCTGCAACAGGCCAATGGCTACGATGCCGCCACTCCGAGCAGTTGACGACCCTGCAGCGTCAGCGAACGGCGTTAAGTACGTCGAGGTGTGCATTCACGCTTTCTGCCAGGGCTCTCAGGTGATACCCCCCTTCAAGGGTTGAGATGATCCGGTCATTGGCCGAGTCGGCAGCCACGCTGGAGATCATGTCTGTCAGCCAGCGATAATCTTCCACTTCCAGGTTCAGTTCCGCCATCGGGTCCAGCCGGTGGCCGTCGAAACCGGCTGAAATCAGTACCAGTTGCGGGCGGAAATCCTGTAGCGGTTTGAGCCAGGCCGCTTCCACCGTTTTTCGATACTCGCTGGCAGAGGCGCCGGCCTGTATGGGCGTGTTGATGATATTTTCAGCCTGGCGATGCACGTGGGAGTGGGGGTAAAACGGATGCTGGAAGCTGGAACACATCAGAATGCGCTCATCACCGCCCACAATATCGACGGTACCGTTACCCTGGTGTACGTCAAAATCAATGATGGCAACCCGCTCCAGGTGGTGAAAAGTCAGGCCACGCATGGCCGCAAGGGCGATGTTGTTGTAGAAGCAGAATCCCATGGACTTGCTGCGCTCGGCGTGGTGCCCCGGTGGCCGGGCACACACGAACGCATTAGTAAGCTGGCTGCTAAGCACCATGTCGACCGCTTCAATACTGGCGCCGGCGGCAAGGCGGGCGGCCCTTAACGTATCCGGCATCATCGCGGTGTCCGGGTCGGTATACACCCGCCCCCGGGTCGGCTGCATCAGGTCCAGCTGGTGCAGGTAGCGCTCGGGGTGAACGGTCAGCAATTGGTCCCGCGTGGCTTCATCCGGTCTTACCCAGTCCAGCTCCTGCTCCAGGCCGGTATCGGCGAGGTAACTTACAATCGCTGCAAGCCGTTCTGGGGATTCCGGGTGTTCCGCCCCCATGTTGTGTTTCATGCAGTCGTCGTGAGAGAAAAATCCCGTAGTCATGCTGATTCCGAACGTCCTGGTTGTGCTTGTATTTTGTTCAATATTATCAGGGATACGTCACTTCTGCCGTGTTTCTTTGGTCTTATGGTGTTGATAGGCATTTTACATCATCAGACAAGCGCCTAAGATAGGGTGTACATTCGCCCGGTCCATCCGAAGCAAGGAGTTAAGCTTGAGCACCCGATACCTGGAAAGCCTTTTCAACCCCTCTTCCATAGTGGTTATCGGCGCCTCGGAACGGTCAGATAATCTCGGCGGTATGGTGCTGCGTAATCTGATGGGCGGTGGTTACCCCGGCCAGTTGCTGGTGGTCAATCAGAACGATTATGACAATGTGCACGGTGTGCCCTGCGTCAAAAACGTATCCCGCATGGAGTTCAGTCCTGATCTGGCGATTATCTGTACGCCCCCGGACACCGTGCCGAAGGTGATTAAACGGCTGGGCGAGGCGGGTGTTCGTACTGCTATCGTGATGACCGGTGGCATGTCCCGCAGCCACAGTAAAACCGGCCAGCCACTGATGTATTCGGTTCGCGATGCGGCCCGGGAAACCGGCATCCGGGTGCTTGGGCCCAATACCATAGGCCTGATGGTGCCGGCGCGAAGCCTGAACGCAACCTATGCCCACATGGGGGCGATACCCGGTAAAGTGGCCTTCGTTGGTCAGTCTGGCACTATCGCCAGTTCGGTGATTGACTGGGCCTTTGCCCGGGGGGTGGGGTTTTCCTACTTTCTGACCCTGGGTGATGGCATGGATATCGACCATGATGACCTGATCGATTACCTGGCCCAGGACAGCCAGACCCGCGCCATACTGCTGCATATCGAGAATGTTCCCAATCCGCGCCGTTTCATGTCCGCCGTTCGTGTGGCTTCCCGCACCAAACCAGTAATTGCGCTGAAAAGCGGCCGGGTGCCGGAGTCGGAGTGGTTTCACCATGAGTTGCCCGCCGGCCTGACCCGCAGCGATCCCATCTATGATGCCATGCTGCAGCGCGCCGGTGTTCTGCGCGTAGATGGCTTGGGGCAGATGTTCGATGCCCTGGAAACCCTTACCAGGATGCGCCCGTTGCGGCGGGAAACCCTGGCAATCATGGCAAACGGTGTCGGCCCGGGTGTGCTGGCGGTGGACCGGCTAGCCCATCTTGGGGGCGAACTGGCAGAACTGTCTGGCAAGTCTATTGATGCCCTGGCGGAGACATTGCCTCCATACTGGACCCGTAAGAATCCCATCGACCTGGGCTATGACGCCTCGCCGGAGCTCTACGCCAAAGCCGTCAAGATTCTCGCGAAGGACCCGGAAGTGGCCAACGTGCTGATTATGTACGCACCCAGCCTGACTCAGGACAGCCTGCAGATCGCAGATGCGGTGGTACAGGCATCCAAAGGCACGCGTATGAACGTGTTCACCTGCTGGCTGGGACAGAGCACGGTGCTGGATGCCCGTGAAGAGTTCTACCGTGCCGGACTGCCGTCATTCTTCAATCCGGAGAAGGCCGTTACGGCCTTCATGCAGCATGTGCGGCACCAGCGTGTGCAGCGCCTGCTGACGGAAACCCCGGAGTCCTTTACCGACCACTTGGCTGACCACGCGCAAACACGTCGGGTCGTGGTCAATGCCATACGCTCGGGGCGCAGCCACCTTTCCAACCGGGAAGCCCGGGATGTGATTCGTGACTACGGCATCAACGCGGTGGACACCATCTATTGCGACGATATGGAAGAGGTCCTGGAAGCCTTTGCCGTGGAGCGTCGTCCGGTAGATATCACTCTGATTCATGAGCAGTCCTGTCACCCTTTGATTGAACTCAGCCCTGGCCAGCGACGTTACAAGGGTACTGTTCAGAAGCTCAACAGCGAGGGTGCCATCATGGACTCCTGTCGCTTTCTGATGGAGGAGTACCAGAAGCATTACCCCAGCAGTGGGTTTCTGGGCTTTGCGGTCCAGCGTTCCTATCAGCACGTTGGAGGCATCGAATTTAGCGTCGGTATCACCAGAGACAAACTGTTCGGCCCGCTGGTGGTATGCGGTGCCGCTGGTGCCCAGATCAACATAATGACAGATCGGCAGATTGCCCTGCCGCCACTGAATATGGTGCTGGCTCGGGAGTTGTTGAGGCGCACGTATATGTACAAGCTTTTGAAAGAGCACAGCCTGAAGCCGGAAGAGGATATCCGCGCGGTATCAGAAACCCTTGTGACTCTGTCCCAGATAGTTATTGATATTCCGGAGATCCGGGGGCTCGAAATTTCACCCTTGCTGTTTAACGAGCAGGGTACTGTCGCCGTCAACGTCGCGATTGATCTGGCGGATAAGCCGGGACGGCCCATCATTCAACCGTATCCCAGGGAGCTGGAAGAGTGGATCCTGCTGCCCAGGTCTGGTCGCCGTGTGATTATCCGCCCGGTACTGGCGGAAGACGAGCCGGCCCACCGGGCCTTCCATGAGCTGCAGTCTCCTGAATCCATCCGTTATCGCTTCTTCCAGTACCGTAAGCATTTCTCACGGGAAGACGTGGCCCAGATGGTCCAGATCGACTATGACCGGGAAATGGTCTTTATTGCCAATGCGCCAAAGGAGGACGGCGAAGGCGAAGAAACCCTGGGTACTGTGCGCACCTGGACCGATGCCGACAACCTGCGGGCCGAGTTTGCGGTGATGGTGCACGACAAGATGAAGGGCGAAGGCCTGGGCGTGGCCCTGATGCAGAAAATGATCGATTACTGCCGCGCCAAGGGTACGATGGAAATGGTGGGTAATGTGCTGGCGGACAATCGACCGATGTTGCGGCTGGCAGAGCATCTGGGTTTCGAGATCCGTTATAACCCGGAGGAGGAAGTCATGGACCTTACCCTGATGCTGAATGAACCAGAGAAGGACTGGCAGCGGGAGCGTCTCGAGCAGACCTCCCACTGATTACCGGTTGTCAGTCTTCTTCAACAATGGCGGAACGGTCTTCTCCGCCGAGCGCTTCCAGCAGGCCGGGGATGAGCCTGGCCAGCTCCAGCGTCATTAGTGAAAACGCCGCGTCGAAGCGGGCCGCAGCATCGTCTGCGTCCACGTCGTCCAGTTTTTCCTGCAGGGTGTCACCGAATTTCAGCCGACGAATTCCCAGTTCCTCATCCAGCACGAAGGCAAGGTTGTCGTCCCAGGTGACCGACAGCTTGGTGACCTGCATGCCGGCATCCAGATGGCTGCGGATTTCATCGCCTTGAAGGTCCAGGCCCTTGCAGCGCACCACGCCGCCGTCTTCCGAGGTATCTTTCAGCTCACATTCGGTGCCCAGCTCAATACTCGCAGGCAAGTCGATGGTCTCGTTGAGCCAACCTGTAAAGGTGAATGCGGGTGCCTGTTCAACCGCGGGTGGGCGAACCGGCAGTGAGCCCAGACTTTTGCGCAGGGTAGATGCCAGGTCCTCTGCCTGTTTGGCGGAGCCGGCATCCACTACCAGCACACCGTCGGCAGGGGCCAGGTAAGCATAACAGCGCCGATTCTTGGAAAAGGCCCGGGGCAGCATTTCCAGCATCACCTCTTCTTTGAGTTCGTCCTTTTCCTTGCGTCGTACCTTGCGGTGCTGTTCGGCCTCGATCATTTCAGCTTTTTCGTCCACCAGTTCCTTGATAACAGAGGCGGGCAGCAGTTTTTCTTCTTTGCGCAGGGCGATCAGGTGATAACCGCCGGCACTGTGAACCAGCAGGTCGCTGTGTTTACCCATGGGCGATACCCAGCCCTGCCGCGAGGTTTCCTGTGGACCACAGGGCTTGAAGGCGTCCGCCTGAAGCTTTTCTTCCAGGGCTTCTGCGGTTATCTCGAATGGCTTGGTAAAACGGAATACGCGGGCATTACGAAACCACATGGTCCGGGTCCTTGTTGGTTATTGGCTGATGTCGGTATTGAAGAAGGGGAGGGATGATACCCTAGATCTGCATGATCTCAACCAGTACTGTCTTTACTATGAATCCCACCACGCCGGCGCCCAAAATGGTGAACAGGGCAATGGTGCCGAACCGCCCTGCCTGCGACTTCTTGGCAAGGTCCCAGACAATAAAGCCCATCCAGACAATAAGCCCGGTGAGCAAGATCAGCATGGCTAGCTCGGAAAATACTGCTTCGCTCATTGATTACTCCAGATCGTTTATTGCTCGTCCCGCAGGAACACCCAGTTGTCTGCGCTGGACTGCTCCTCGCTGAAACGGTAACCCTCAAGATCAAAGCCCTTGAGGTCGTTCGCCTGGATAATGTTGTTCTGGATCGCGTAGCGGCACATCAGACCCCGGGCTTTCTTGGCGTAGAAGCTGATCATCTTGTACTGGCCGTTTTTCCAGTCCTTGAACTGCGGGGTGATCTGGCGGGCGTCCAGCTCTTTCTTGCGCACAGCCTTGAAGTATTCGTTGGAGGCGAGGTTCACCAGAACGCCGTCATCTGCTTTCAGCAGGCGGTTGAGTTCGTCCGTAATCTTGCTGCCCCAGAAGGTGTAAAGGTCTTTGCCCCGCCGGTTTTCGAATTTTGTGCCCATTTCCAGGCGGTAGGGCTGCATCAGGTCCAGAGGTTTGAGCACACCATAGAGTCCGGACAGAATCCGCAGGTGCTTCTGGGCGATGTCGAATTCCTTGTCGCTGAAGCTTTCGGCGTCCAGCCCGGTGTAGACGTCTCCTTTGAATGCCAGCACTGCCTGCCTCGCATTTTCAGGTGTAAACGGGGTGTGCCAGGTACGGAAACGTTCGGCGTTGAGCTGTCCCAGCTTGTCGCTGACCCCCATCAGATTGCTGACGTCGTGCGGTTCCAGCTCCTTGAGCTGGTCGATCAGCTCGCAGGCGTCGTCGAGGAAATCCGGCTGGGTAGACTTGTCAGTAGCCAGCGGACTTTCGTAGTCCAGGGTTTTTGCAGGGGAAATAACCATCAACATGTCGGGCAATCCTCATCGGAGAAAGTTCAGTAACTGGTCCCTGGTAAACGGCCAGTCCAGCTCCTGGCCGGTGTCGTTGCGGCGCAGGACGGGAATCCGGGTTCCATAACGCTCTACCAGCTGTTCGGACTGGGCAATGTCCACGGCGTCCACGGGGATGGGCGCAGGCATGGGTGTGTTCACCAGCAGCGCTTCCGCCAGCTCGCACAATTGGCACTGGGACGTGGTGTAAAATGTCAGTTCCATTTACTTGGGCTGTGCGTCTATCTGCTGGCCATTGACGTCTTCGCTTTCTGGCCCCATCAAGTACAAGTAAACCGGCATCAGGTCTTCCGGCGCAGGGTTCTGCTGTGGGTTTTCAGCCGGATACGCCATTGCTCTCATATTGGTACGAGTCGCGCCCGGATTAAGACTGTTCACTCGCACATTGTGGCGATCATCGTCCAGCTCTTCAGCCAACATCTGGCTCAGTCCTTCAATGGCGAACTTGGAAACCGCATAGGCGCCCCAGTAGGGTTTGGCGCGGCGGCCAACACCGGAGGAAGTGAAGATCACCGAGGCATCTTCGGATTTGCGGAGCAATGGGATCATCGCCCGGCTCAACAGGAACGGGGCGGTGGCGTTAACATGCATCACCCTGTTCCAGATTTCCGGGTCGTAAAGCTCGATCGGGCTGCGGGCGCCAAGGATGGCGGCGTTGTGAAGCAGGCCATCGAGATGATCAAAGTTGTCCTCGATCGTCATCGCCAGCTCTTCATACTCTTTTACCGCTGCGCCTTCAAAATTCAGCGGCACGATAGCGGGTTTCGGGTGGCCGGCGGCTTCGATCTCGTCATAAACGGATTCCAGTTTAGCTACGGTGCGGCCTACCAGAATCACAGTGGCTCCGTGGGCGGCGTAGGCTTTTGCCGCTGCCCGTCCGATGCCGCTGCCGGCACCGGTTACCATGATAATGCGATCTTTCAGCAAGTCAGCCGGTGCTTGATAGTCCTGCATTATGCGTCTCCGTTTGGAACTCTATTGTAACAGTTTTGCCAGGTCGCTGACGGTGTCAGCCACGATATCAGCTTGCCATAGGTCAACCGCCTCTGGCTGTTCGATATAACCGTAACGCACCGCGATGGTTTTCATGCCCGCGTTGCGCCCGGCTTCGATGTCCCGTTCGTGGTCGCCCACATAAACCCCGCTGGCGGGGTCGGCGTCCACTTCCCGGCAGGCCAGGAATAAAGCTTCCGGATGCGGTTTCCGGTTGGTGACATGGTCGGGGCAGATCAGGGTAGAGCAGCGCTCCGCCAGGCCCAGGGCTTTAATCAACGGCACTGCAAAGCGAACCGGTTTGTTGGTGACAATACCCCAGGGAATCTTGCGGGATTCCAAGTCCATCAGGATGGTGTCCACGCCCTCGAACAATGCAGTTTCCACAGCAACGCCGGCTTCATACAGGTCGAGAAACGCGGTGTGTTTTTCCAGGTAGTCCGGGTGATCCGGCTCAAGGCCAAAGCCCACACGAATCATCGCCCTGGCGCCGTCAGACACAGACCTGCGGATATGGGGCGCCGGCAGTGCCGGCAGCCCGTGGGTCAGCCGGAGTTCATTCAGGCAGCGAATAAAGTCCGGCGCGGTATCAATCAGTGTTCCGTCCAGATCGAACAGGACGGTGGAAGGTGATGACCTCACGACGGTTGGGCTTCCTCGCGCGTATCCATGGCATGCATCATGTAATTCACGTCCACATCCCGCCCCAGGCGATAGACCTTGGTGATCGGGTTGTAAGTCATGCCTGTCAGTTCGCGTACTTCCAGCCCGGCGTGGCGCAGGTGATCAGACATCTCCGACGGGCGGATGAATTTTCGCCATTCGTGCGTGCCTTTGGGCAGCAGCCTGAGTACATACTCAGCGCCTACTATGGCAAACAGGAATGATTTCGGGTTGCGGTTGATGGTGGATACGAAAAGATGTCCGCCGGGTTTGAGCATGGCGGCACAGGCCTTGATAACCGAGGCCGGGTCCGGCACATGCTCCAGCATTTCCAGGCAGGTGACCAGGTCGTATTGGCCGGCGTGTTCTGGATCATTTGCCAGCTCCTCAATGGTGATCTGGCGGTAGTAGACATTGATGCCACTCTCCATGCCATGAAGCCTTGCCACAGCCAAAGGTGCCTCGCCCATATCTATACCGGTTACATGGGCACCCCGTTGTGCCATCGCTTCGGACAGCAGACCACCGCCACACCCGACATCCAGGGCCCGCTTTCCCGCCAGGGGTGCGCGCTGGTCAATGTAGTTGAGTCGCAGGGGGTTAATGTCGTGCAGGGGGCGGAACTCGCTGGTGGGGTCCCACCAGCGACTGGCCAGCGCCTCGAATTTGGCGATTTCGTTGTGGTCTACGTTCTGATTGCTCATATAGGATATCCGCCTGATAACTGAACTGAAATAGGGGGCGTCAGCTAATTTGCTGCTCGCGAATACGGTCTGCCCAGCTCCGGACGCGAAGCATCAGGTCCGGTACGTCAATACGGGTCAGCGTGCCTTCCTGTACCTGAGGTACGCCGTTTATCCAGCTATGGCTTACCTGGCGTCCATGGTTGCTGTATACAAGGTGAGAGGCCGGGTCGTAAACCGGCTGCAGGAAAGGGTCGCCCAGGTCCACGGCAATGATGTCGGCCAGTTTTCCGGCTTCCAGTGAGCCCAGTTCATGCGACCGCCCCAGTGCTTTTGCGCCCTGGATCGTGGCCATGGCCAGCGCATCATGGGCGGAAAGCGCGGTGGCGTCGTCCGCCACCACCTTGGCCAGCATGGACGCGGTGTTGAGCTCGCCAAACAGGTCCAGATCATTATTACTGGCTGCTCCGTCAGTGCCAATGGCGACATTGATGCCGGCGTCGCGGAATTTCTGCACCGGGCTGAGGCCGCTGGCCAGTTTAAGATTGGATTCCGGGCAATGAATCACCTGAGCGCCGGTACTTTTCAGTAGCTGTATATCAGAGTCATCGATCTGGGTCATATGGACACACTGGGTGTTGGGCCCCAGCACGCCCAGTCCCGCCATTCGCTCTATGGGCCGCTTGCCGGTTTTCTCCAGTGCGTCTGCAACCTCAAAAGCGGTTTCATGCAGATGCATCTGAATGGGCGTTCCGGTGCTGCGTGACAGTGCCACTGCTTTTGTTAGCGGCTCGTTTGATACCGTGTAAGGAGCATGGGGGCCTATGGCGGGCATAATGAACGGGTCGTCCTGCCACTGGAGGATGAAGTCTTCACCCTTGGACAGGTATTCGTCCGGTCCTGCTCCCCAGGGTGTCGGGAAATCCAGCAGGGGAAAGCATACCTGGGCACGCATGCCGGCATCTTTGGCCAACTGGGCGACAATCTCGGGGAAGAAGTACATGTCTGAAAACGTGGTGGTGCCGGTACGA
Organism: Marinobacter sp. ATCH36; assembly: GCF_023555055.1. GTDB lineage: Bacteria > Pseudomonadota > Gammaproteobacteria > Pseudomonadales > Oleiphilaceae > Marinobacter. The sequence continues at coordinate 31,784 of NZ_JAMJPL010000002.1, read as the reverse complement.
AGCATTTCAGCCATCGCCAGCTGAGTACCGTCGGCAATGAATGTCTCGCTGACAAACGCGCCTTCGGCCGGCCAGATATGGTCATTCAGCCAGGTCATCAGTGGCAGGTCGTCCGCCATGCCACGGAACAGCGACATGGCGGCGTGACCGTGCATATTGATCAGGCCGGGGAGAACGACATGATTCGGCAAATCAATGGTTTCCTTGGCACGATAGCGCGCGTCGGCTTCGTCCTGGGAGACTACCGCGGCAATCCGCTCGCCCTGGACAAGCACCGCCTGGTGGTCCAGCACTGCGTTGGCGGGCTCCATGGGAATCAGCCAGCGTGCGTTGATGCGAATATCTGCTGCGGTAATGGTGTCTGCCGTCATTTATCCTGCCTTGGCCGGGCTGTCCGGGAAACATCCGGTCAGCCGAAGAATGTAACCCGAAAGTATAGCGACCACCCGGGCCGAGAACTACCCTGGGGGCTGAGTTCGGAGCGTTATCACGGTTATACTGTTTTTTTGTAATCTGTCTGGAGTGACTGCATGAGCAAAACCCCTGGTTCATCCGGTAAGCGTTCCATTGGAACCGTAGCCATGCGTTGGCATGGTGCCAGTCTTGAGCTGCTGGATCAGCGGCTACTGCCGGATCAGGAGCACTGGATTACGCTCGAGGGTGCTTCTGGTGTGGCCCAGTGTATCCGCGACATGGTGGTGCGGGGAGCCCCAGCCATTGGTATAAGTGCGGCCTATGGGGTTGCGCTGGCAGCTCGCCACGCCGGCGGCGGTGACTGGAAAGCCGAGATCAAACAGGCCATTCGCGAGTTGGCCGCCTCACGTCCGACAGCGGTCAACCTGTTCTGGGCACTTCAGGAAATGGAGCGGGAATTTGCCAGTTGCCACTCCCTGGACGAAGCCGTTAAACGGCTTGCCAAAACAGCTGTTCGCATTCATGAGGATGACCTGGCCGCTAATCTGGCCATGGCTGATAACGCCCTGGACCACATGGCTGCCGACAAGCCGTTTTCCGTGCTGACACACTGCAACACCGGCGCCCTGGCCACCGGTGGCTACGGTACTGCGCTGGGCGTAATCCGCCGGCTCCATGAGGCGAAACTGCTCAATGATGTGTTTGCAGACGAGACCCGCCCCTGGCTTCAGGGCAGCAGACTGACTGCCTGGGAGCTGTCACGGGATGGTATTCCGGTTACCCTGAATGCAGACGGTGCGGCCGCCGCGATCATGGCGGCGGGAAAAGTTCGCTGGGTGATTGTTGGCGCAGACCGGATTACCGCCAATGGCGACGTGGCCAACAAGATTGGTACTTACAGCCTCGCTGTGCTGGCCCGCCACCATAAGGTCGGTTTCATGGTGGTGGCTCCGTCCAGTACCGTGGATATGTCGCTGGAATCCGGTGCGGATATTCCTATTGAAGAAAGGGAGGGATCGGAGTTGAAGCAGATCAGGGGAGTGGCCATTGCCCCGGCCGGGGTAAAAGTATTCAATCCGGTGTTCGATGTAACGCCGGCAAGCCTGATCGATGCAATCGTGACCGAGAAGGGGGTTGTCAGCACGCCCAACGTGACCGGCATGAGGTCGCTATTCCGCTGAGTCATCCTTTTTCGCACGCAATTCAGCCATTTCCTTTTCCTGCTCTTCGATGAAGTGCAGCGACATCTCGAAACTCTGACGAGTGAACTCCAGCACCTTCTGGAATCCCTCGTCGGAGAGTGTGCGGGCGTCGTCATGGCTGCGGAAGATATTGATGAACTGGCGCTCCCGCTCGAATTGAAGCGGCAGGCGACCGACACCCCAGTCACTAAGGACGCGCCAGACCTCCGGATTGTAATTGCGGGTGGTGCGAAGAATGAACGGAATGGGGTCGTTACGGGCTATCAGTGCTGCCAGGCGGAGTATCAGCTCAAACGACAGGGTGGTGGTGCCGTTCTCAATCGCTTCCAGAACCGATTTGTCCTTCAGGTTAAGGGCTTCGCTCATTTCCGACAGCGTCAGCCCGGCCACTTCGCGTATGTCTTTCAGGGAGTTGCCTGCCACCAGCATCATGCGTAGCTGATCCTGGGAGTTCATCAGTGCACGGCCAACTCTCAGTGAGGTATCGGTGGACCTTGCGGCAAAACGCAGAGCCGAGCCGGTGAAACCAGCAATGCGATCAACGAGAGATTCTGATTCCTTGTTTTCACCGGCGGCTGTTGAGCCCTGAACCTGCTCAACCTCTTCCATGGACCTCATGGCATGCATGGCGTCCATCAGCATGCCTTCCAGCAGTCGTGCCTTTTTTCGGTCTTCTTCCTTGTCAGCCATGGCTAACGCCTGTCCACCGGGGAGTTGGTGCCGCTCAGCGCGATTGGGCCTGGGCAGTGATCTGTTTCAGGTCCAGGATAGACGCCATGCGCTGATCCAGTTCCAGCATGTCGGCCATGATGTTGCCGCCCTCATGAACAATGAAGTCCATTTCTTCATCGGTGCTGTCCAGATCAGCTGCTTGCTGGTCCTGCCATTCGTCGAGCTCTTCCAGGCTATCGAAGGTTTCGCCCCCATGTATCTCGCGGCGGGCATTGGCAATGCTGAGTCTCGTACGTTCTATCTGTGACTGGTGCTCCTTGCGCTCCGCAAGATTGAGGCTGACAGTCGTGCGCTCCCGCTGTTGCTTGAGAAATTCGATCTCTTTCTGCAGCAGCTGGAACTCGGGATGATCATCAAACCGGTTGTCATGGCGAGTACGCAGTTCATCAATCACGCCGCTGAAATCAAAGTAACGGGTGTGGGGCACCGCCTCAATTTGGTCCCAAGGCAGGGCGTGATCCAGCGCATCTTCACCAATGCGGGTCTTGTCGACCCGGGAAGGGATCTCGATATCGGGAATCACGCCTTTGTGTTGCGTGGACCCACCGGAAACCCGATAGAACTTGCTCTGGGTGATCTTCAGCTGACCGTGATTCAACGGGCGCACTGCCTGTACAGTGCCTTTGCCGAACGTTTGTGAGCCCACCACCAGGCCCCGGCCATAATCCTGAATGGCACCGGCAAAGATTTCCGAAGCTGACGCGCTCATGCGGTTGACCAGAACCACCAGCGGGCCGTCATAGGAGACCGATGGGTCTTCGTCGTTCAGTACCTGCACATCGTTGTTGGAATTGCGGATCTGTACGGTGGGGCCTTTCTCGATAAACAGGCCAACCAGGTCGTTGGCTTCGTGAAGTGCACCTCCGCCATTATTGCGAAGGTCCATCACGACACCGTCAACACCCTCTTCCTTGAGCTCATCAATTAACTCACGGACATCGCGGGTAGTGCTCTTGTAGTTCGGGTCACCGTCCTGCATTGCCTTGAAATCAGCATAGAAGGTGGGAATGTGGATCACCCCGACGCGGAACGTGTTATTGCCCCGCTCAAACTCGATCACTTCCTTGCTGGCGCTCTGTTCTTCCAGCTTTACCTTGTCGCGCTTGATGGCGATGGTTTCGGTCACGGTTTCGTCGGTGGAGTCCGCCGGAATCACTTCCAGGGTAACGGTGGAGTCACGCGGCCCGCGAATAAGGTCTACCACTTCATCGAGGCGCCAGCCGATCACGTTCACAACTTTGTCTTCATCTTCCTGGCGGACAGACACAATACGGTCCGCTGGTTCCAGTTGCCCCTGTTTGGAAGCCGGCCCGCCCGGAACCAGGCGTACCACCTTGGTGTACTCATTGTCCGACTGCAACACGGCACCAATGCCCTCAAGCGAAAGGCTCATGTTGATGTTGAAGTTCTCGGAGGTGCGAGGCGAGAAGTAGGATGTGTGCGGGTCCCACATGCCCGCAAATGCGTTCATGTAGGCCTGGAACGCATCTTCACTGCGGGCCTGGTAGGCGCGCTTCAGCTGGCCTTCGTACCGGCGACGCAGGGCTTCCTCAATGCTTTCATCTTCAGTGCCGTTGAGGCGTTGGGCGAGCACGGCGTTCTTGATTCGCTTTATCCATAATGCGTCAAGCGCTTCGGTATCGGCTTCCCAATCCGCTTCGGACCGGTCCAGCAGGATGCTTTCCTGTTCTTCAAAATTGAGCTCACCGATACCCTCATCGATGATTCCCAGAGCAAACTCCAGGCGCTGAATAATGCGTTGTTGCACGAGGTTGTAGATATCAAACCCCGGCTGGAGCTGGCCGGTTTTCAAGGCCGAGCCGAGCCCCATGCGTACAGCGTTGAAATTCTCGATGTCTTTTTTCGACAGGTAGATCCGCTGACCATCAAGGTACTCGAGATAAGCATCAAACACGTCTCCGGACAGGGCGTCGTTAATGCTCATTTCGCGGAAGTGGGTAAACTGCAGTTGCCGCGCAATCAGGATGTTTGCCCTGGCTTGTTCCACGGTCGGGGATACAGGCTGGTAGACTTTGTCGGTATCCACCTTGGCCGACACTGGCAGGGTCAGTGCCAGCATCAGTGTCAGGGCAGCGGCCTGTTTAAAGGCTTTGCCGCTCTTGCCGGAATTGCTGCAACGGTTGATAAATCGTTCCGCGATGCTCATAAGCTTGTATACCTGACGGTGGGTGGCGATACGGGTGACGAAAAAGGGTCAGCGAATATCGCCGGAATGACTCATGATTTTATTGTAGGCAAGCGTAGGTACGGTTGCCATAGCGTTGAAGTATCGGTTCGTGACAATCTGTCCATGAAATAGTCAGGTTGGTAAGCGTGGAAGCTCAGGGGCTGGGCAGGTGTTCTTGCCGGAGCGCATGGGCTCCGGCAAGAAAGGGCAGGGGTCAGCTGAAGTTCGTGTTGGTCTCTGCCTTCTGTAACAGGATGGCCGGCGGAGTGAAACGCTCGCCAAAGCTTTCCGCGAGATATTTTGCCCTTTCTGCAAAGTCCCTCACGCCGTACTGGTTAATGAACTGGATGGCGCCGCCAGTCCAGGGCGCAAAGCCGATGCCGAAGATGCTGCCGATATTGGCGTCCTCAACGGTTCGGAGCACGCCTTCCTCGAGGCAGCGAACGGTTTCGATGGCCTGGATGAACAGAATGCGGTCTTTCAGGTCCTGTAGCTCGGTGGCCCGGGCTTTTCCCTGGTCCACGAACAGATTTTCCAGTTCCGGCCACAGATATTTCTTGCCCGATTCCGGGTATTCGTAGAAGCCGGCGCCCGCAGCCTTGCCTTTGCGGTTGTGGCTGCCCACCATCTGGTCGATCACCGCCTCGGCCGGGTGTGCGTTCCAGGTGTTGCCTGCCGCTTCCGTATCTTTTTTGCTCTGGTCACGGATGTGCTGCATCAACGTCATGCTGACTTCGTCGGAGATGGCCAGAGGGCCTACCGGCATACCGGCCAGAACACCGGCATTTTCGATGCTGGATGGATGGACTCCTTCGCCCAGCATGGCGATACCCTCGTTCACAAACGTTCCGAACACGCGGGAGGTGAAGAAGCCTCGGCTGTCGTTCACCACAATGGGGATCTTGCCAATCTGCTGCACGTAATCAAAGGCGCGGGCCAGGGTGTCATCAGAGGTTTTTGCCCCCACGATGATTTCCACCAGTTGCATCTTGTCCACGGGCGAGAAGAAGTGCAGGCCGATAAAGTTTTCCGGCTTTCCAGAGGCTTTGGCCAGCTGGGTAATGGGTATCGTGGAGGTGTTGGACGCAAAGATGCCAGTCTCAATCAGTCTGGCCTCTGCCTCTTTGGTGACCTTTGCTTTAAGATCGCTGTCTTCGAACACGGCTTCAATTACCAGGTCACAGCCTTCAAGGTCGTCGGCGGAGCCAGTGGCTTTGATGCGGTTCAGCACCTCGGTTTTCTGCGCCTCGGTCATGCGTCCGCGGCTGACTTTCTTGGCCAGCAGTTTCTCGGAATAGGCTTTGCCTTTCTCGGCGTTTTCGGTGGAAACGTCCTTGAGCACCACTTCAACACCGCGAGTAGCGGTAGAATAGGCGATACCTGCACCCATCATACCCGCGCCCAGAATGCCGACCTTGTGGAAGGTTTCCTTTTCAACGCCTGAAGGGCGGCTTTCTCCCGCATTGACAGCGTTTAGCTGGAACCAGAAGGTGCCGGTCATGTTCTTGGCGACCTGACCGGTGACCAGTTCGGCGAAATAACGGGTTTCGATCAGGCTGCCGTTATCGAAGTCCACCTGCGCACCTTCCACGGCTGCAGACAGGATGCGCTCCGGGGCGGGGTAGCAGCCTTTCGTCTTCTGCTTGAGCATAGCCGGGGCGATGGCCAGTTTCTGTGCCATGGCGGGGTGATGGGGCGCGCCGCCGGGGAACCTGAAGCCTTTCTGGTCCCAGGGTTGCTGGCTTTTCGGGTTGGCTTCGATGAAGGTCCGGGCTTTCGCCATCATGTCATCGGTGGAAGACGCCAGTTCGTCAACAATGCCTGCCTTCAGCGCAGCTTCCGGGTTTACCTTCTTGCCTTCCATCAGATACGGGAAGGCGGCTTCCAGGCCAATCATCCGGGGCAGTCGCTGGGTGCCGCCACCGCCGGGGAGAAGGCCCAGTGTTACTTCCGGCAGGCCAAGCTGGATCTTGTCGTCGTCCATCACCACGCGGTGATGGCAGGCCAGACAGATTTCCAGGCCGCCGCCGAGGGCCGAGCCGTTGATGGCCGCCACGATGGGCTTCCCGCTGGTCTCGAGAACGCGCATCTCGGCCTTCATGCTGTTGACCATGGCCTCAAAGGTGCCGGCGTCTTCCCGGGTCACTTTGTGAAGTTCTTTCAGGTCGCCGCCTGCAAAGAAGGTTTTCTTGGCAGACGTGACAATAATGCCGCGAATGTTGTCGAGGTCATTTTTCACCTTTCCCACGGTATCAGTCAGTGCGGAGCGAAAGTCTGCATTCATGGTGTTTGCAGATTGGCCCGGCATATCGATGGTCAGGGTCAGTATCTGGTCTGAACCCAGGTTGTAGTGAATGGCGCTCATAATCGGTTCTCCTCTCAGAATCAGTAGTCGGCTCAGACGCGCTCAATGATGGTGGCAATACCCATTCCGCCACCCACACACAGGGTGGCCAGGCCGTAGCGCAGTTCTCTCCGCTCCAGTTCGTCGAGCAGGGTGCCCAGAATCATGGCACCAGTGGCACCCAGGGGGTGGCCCATGGCAATGGCGCCACCGTTTACATTCACTTTCTCATCGGGAACCGACAGTTCCTTCTGGAAGCGCATCACCACTGAGGCAAAGGCTTCGTTCACCTCGAACAGATCAATCTGGTCCGCTGTCATGCCGGCTTTTTCCAGTGCCTTGCGGGCCGCCGGGGCAGGGCCGGTAAGCATGATGGTGGGGTCTGTGCTGGTCACGGCAGTGGCCAGGATGCGGGCACGGGGCTTGAGGCCCATGGCTTTGCCCTTGGCCTCGCTGCCAATCAGCATGGCGGTTGCACCATCAACAATGCCGGAGGAGTTGCCGGCATGGTGCACGTGGTTGATCCTCTCCACGTAGTGGTATTTTTCCCGGGCCACGCCGTCGAAGCCCATTTCACCCATCAACTGGAACGAGGGCTTGAGGCCGGACAGGGATTCTACGGTGGTATTGCCCCGCACATGCTCATCGCGGTCCAGAATCATCACGCCGTTCTGATCGGTGACGGGGATGATGGATTTGGAAAAATAACCCTTTTCCCAGGCGTTAGCGGCTTTTTGCTGGGACTTTACCGCAAATCCGTCCACATCCTCGCGGCTGAAGCCCTCCAGTGTGGCGATCAGGTCCGCGCCGATGCCCTGAGGCATGAAGCCGGTATGCAGGTTGGTGGCCGGATCGGTTGCCCAGGCTCCACCATCGGAACCCATGGGAACGCGGGACATGGCTTCAACACCCCCGGCAACCACCAGATCTTCCCAGCCGGATCGGACTTTCATGGCCGCCAGATTGACGGCTTCCAGGCCAGAGGCGCAGAACCGGTTAAGGGTGACGCCGGCAACGACTTCGTGCCAGTCCGCTGCCAGGGCAGCGGTTTTGGCAATATCCGCACCCTGGTCGCCAACGGCGGTAACGCAGCCCATAACGATATCGTCAACCTGGGCGGTGTCCAGGCTGTTTCTTTCCTGCAGCGCTTTGAGCACGGTGGTCAGTAGTGTGATGGGTTTGACGCTGTGCAGGGAACCGTCTTTCTTGCCGCGTCCACGTGGCGTGCGAACGGCATCGAAGATATAGGCTTCGGTGGTCATTTCCTGTCCTCTGTTGGTCTTTGACTAGGGGATAGCATTCCAAAGCCCAACCATAGCGGTTTACGGCCTCCATGCGTAATGACGTGCGCTGCCAATCCCATTGGCGAAAGTGCTCACGCCGGTCATGACGATTAGCTCCTGCGCCCCAGCACAGCCTCCATTGCTCGCCCAAGGCGCTGTGCCAGGGGCTCGCTTAGCACATCCACCGGCTGCACCACGCACCAGTTTGCGATCAGCATTTCCAGTTGCTCTGATTTGTCGTTGTCGGACGCCGAGTTACCCATCCCTTCGGCAAGGCGCTGAACCTGGATCTCCATGCGGCGGCCCTGGTCTTCCTCCGGGGAGGGGACCTCCGCCAGTATTTCGGCGCGGATAACCAGTTCTACCGGGTCCGGTTGCCCCACACTCGCGGCTAGCTCGGCCCAGTGGCCAGGCAGTGCATTGCTGTCGAGGGTGCTGGTGCTTCTGGCCGCTATCCAATGCTTCCAGGTTTCAATCTGTTCCTGCAATTGGCGGTTGGAGGCGAGCGCGGAAAGTCGGCTGCGTTCGTTGCTGACCTGTTCCCTGGCGCCAGCTGATAGAGGCTCGCTCTTGAGGGAATTCAGCTCTGTCAGGGTAGCCTGCAAGGTATCCTTACTGGCATCGGCGCCCACCGATTTGCTGGCGGAAAGCACCGGTTGCGCTTTTTCATCCGCCTCGCGGGAACGTTGTTCCTGCTCATTCTTATGGGCATCCCGGCGCGCAAAAATCTGGTCACATGCCTTGCGAAATGCCTGCCACAGCTTCCTGTCTTCGCGATGGCGGGTGATGCCGATGTTGGTCCACTCACTTTGCAGAGATTTGGCCTGATTCATGGCTTCACCAAGGGGCTCGTGATCGATCAGGGCTTCAGCCCGTTCCACAACGCCCTGTTTGAGTGCTTCGTTTTTCTTGCGCTCTTCATTCAAAGGCTCTTCAAGCTGTTTGAGAAGTTCATCGAATTGTTTCTGTACCGACCGGTTGTCACGGAATTCTACCGGCCAGGCTGCTTTCCACTCTTCCCGCGCGGTCTGATGAATGCGCTCGGCAGCTTTCCATTCAATGGTTTGCCAGTCTGCGTTCTCAAGGAAGGTGCGGAGTTGCTCACAGATTGTTTTCCGGGTCTCAAGGTTTGCTTTTTTCAGGCCGGATTTCGCGGAAAAATAAGCCTTGCAGGGCTCATAGGCCAGATCCGAAGCCTGCTTGAACCGTGACCACAAGTCCCGGTCCGATGAGCCGCCAAGGTCGCGCCACTCATTTTGTAGTTCCTTGATTCGTTCGGCTTTGGCCTCCGGCTCCATGGGCTGGTCTGCCAGATATTCCATCTGCTCACACAGGGAAATCTGTTTCGGGCGGGTGGCAAAGCCCTGCCAGTCGGTGAGCTCCCGCAGTTGCCCGCCCAGCAGGTGAATTCTGGGCTGTAGGGATTTGCTGTGGTGGTGATCCAGGTTCTTGAGCTGATTCTGTGCCGTCTTGAAAAGTTGGCGGGACTCCTTCAGCTGCTTGGCTTCCAGGGTAGCTTCCAGCTTATCGAGGGTCTGCCGCAGCGAGTCGGTCAGGTGTGCCTGTTCTTCGGCGTCCGGCTTTCCTGTTTTCGCGGGGCGAGGCTTGCCCGCGGTCCGGTGCAGGGAATCCAGCAGCGAGGGGCGCTGGAAGTCCTTCGGCCACTCAATGTTATCGAGTATGTCTTTAGCTTTGTTGGCTCCTGTTTCGTCTTCGGGGTCACCCTCTGCAGGGTTCTGCAGTGAGGTAATCTCTTCCCGGTGCTGGCCCAGGCGTCTAACGGCGGCTATGTAGGCCCGCAGTGTCTGCATCAGGTTTTCGTAAGCTTTCTGTTCCTGCTTGTCGACCTGGGTGTCCCGGGTCGCTTCCAGCCAGCGATTTTCCTGGGTTTTCTGTAGCGCGTCCAGCGAGGCCAGAGACGGTTCCAGGTCAGGGTCCTGCCGTTTCAGTTCATCAAGGGTGTTTTCCAGTAGCGACAGGGTTTCCGCGCGCTGGTTCCGCTGCTCCTGCTGATGCCGGTGCTGCTCTTTCTCTGCCTGCATCTCGCGGAGGCGGTCACGGCACTGATGGACAGCCTGTAAAAAGTCGGTGGTCTGCTGCTGCGAAGCCCGGGACTCAACTTCTGCCCATTTTTGCAGCAGGGCTTCCAGGCGGGCTTCAAACAGTTTGGTGTCATCACTGCGTGCCTGCTCAGTGGCATTGCGTACCAGTGTCTGTATGGCCTCGGCCAGCTTTCGTTGCTGCTCTTCTTCATCGCGAATGTGCTGGAGCTTCTGGCGTACTGTCTGATAAACCCCTTTGTCCTTTCCCTTGGCAAGCTTCTGGACGCGCTGAAGAGCCGCTTTATCTGCTAACGCTTCAGCGGCTTCAATACGGATGCCAGCTGTCATGCCGCTGGTTGCCAGTTCCTCAAGTTGTCCATCGGTGGGTGCGGACTTCAGAAGTCCGGCTTGCTGCTCGCGCTTGTCATCCTGCCTGTTTACCTTTTCCAGATTTTCAGGCGTTTGTTCCCGTCGAACCGGGGCAGGGGGCGCTGGGTTTGCCTTACGATTCCTGAACAGTTTCTGGATGAATGCAGCCATGGGGTTATCCTTTGATATTGAATCCAGTTCCCGGTGCCGGCAAAGTAAGCCTGCACCGAACATCGGCGTTATCCGGTACTCCGGATGCCGGATACGTCAGCTGGTTGTCCCGGTTTCATCGGGCAGCTTAAATTAGTGGGGGCTAGTCTAGCGTTTTGTCGGCATTTGCGGGAAGAGTCAGAATGGGAAAAGCATCAAATCAGGATGATCAGGATTACAGGGCCCGTTCCGCAGCGTTGCGCCTGTTGGCTCGCAGGGAACATAGCCGCCTTGAGTTATCCCTCAAACTCAGACAGAGAAAGATCGACTCCGATGTGATCGAGCGGGTCCTCGACGACTATGAAATGGAAGGCTGGCTGGACGATGAGCGGTTTTCCGATGTCTACGCGCGCCAGAGGATGGACCTGGGTTATGGCCCGCTTAAGATTCTGGCAGAGCTTCAACAACTTTGCATTCACACATCCCCCGCTTGCCTCCGTGAGCTGACCGATGCCGAATGGGTAGAGCGCGCGGTGCTGCTGCGGGAGAAGCGGTTTGGACTGAGTGATATCACTGACGATTGGGACGAAAAGGTCCGCCAGGCAAGGTTTCTTGCAAGAAGGGGGTTTGCGTCCGATCAGGTGGAGTCAGCGCTGGAGCGACGACTATAGTGTTGGCGGAACGAACCCCAGTTCACTTGGCAGGCTGGCCCGGGTTTTCTGGTCAGGTACTGTGTCGCCGGGCCGGATAATCTTTTCCATGCCCTCAAGGTCTTTGAACCAGGGTTTTTGAGGCGCTTCAGCGACTTCCATGGGTTCTGTCATCCAGGCCAGAACGTCGTAGTAGCGCCGGATGTTCTGCACATAGATTACCGGTTCATGGCCACGGGCATAGCCAAAACGGGTTTTGGTATACCATTCTTTCTGGGCCAGTAGCGGCAGGAACTCCTTTACATCCATCCAGCGGTCGGGGTCCTTGCCTGCGCCCTCGGTGAGTCTGCGGGCGTCTTCCACATGGCCCCAGCCGACGTTGTATGATGCCAGCGCGAACCAGGTGCGATCCGGTTCCTGAATGCGCTCAGGAACCTTTCTGTGGACCATGGTGAAATACTTGGCACCGCCCTGGATGCTTTGCTCTACGTCAAGCCGGTTTTTTATGCCGATATGTTTGGCGGTTGTGCGGGTCAACATCATCAGGCCACGCACGCCGGTTGGAGACACAGCGTTGGGCCGCCAGTGGGACTCCTGATAGCCGATGGCGGCCAGCAGGCGCCAGTCCAGCTCGTAGTTGGACGCATAGTCACGAAACAGGCTTTCATACTTCGGTAGCCGATTTTCCACATGATGGACAAAAGTTCGAGCGCCCACGTAGTTGAGGCGGTCCAGATGGCCGTAAAAGCGCTCTGAAATCTGGGCCAGTGCGCCACTTTCCCTCAGCTCGCTGATGAAATCCCTGGCAGCATTGGCCAGGGTCTGATCCTGCTCGCCGGGAAACAGCCAGAGAAGGTTTTCCGGTTCGCCCAGGCTGAACGCGCTTTTGACCATCGGGAAAAAGACGTGATTGAGATCAAGTTCATTGGAGGAAACGATGGCCATGGAAAATTCTCCTGACTCAACCCGCGCCAGTATGCCAGCCGCATCCAGCCCGGGATGAACCTCCCATTGCAGCCCTTTGTTTTCCGTCTGCAATTGCTTCAGTTGGTGCTCGTGATTGCTGTCTGCGACCAGGTGCAGGGTCTGACCTTCCAGGTCGTCGAGTGAGTCTGGACGATCGGTCTCGCGGTGGTATACCACCACGGACTCTGCCTCAACTCCGTTGGAGATTGTGTGATATCGGCCTGGAAAATTCGGGCGGTAGGACAATCCGGCGAGCCCGATATGGGCATAGTCCTGGTCAATCACAGAAAGCACGCCCGTGTTGTCGTCTGCTACCCGCACCTTCAATTCTACGCCCAGGTCGTTGGCAAATAGCCGAGCGAGTTCAAAGTCATAGCCGGTGGGGCCATCACGGCCTTCGTAGTAAACGGAGGGGGTGTTTCGGGTAATAACGTGCAGCACACCCTCCGAGCGTATCTCCTGGAGTGTGCTCGGCCTGGAGCAGCCGGCAATGACGAAGGCAATCGCAAGCAGGCAAGTGTGCCTTGCCAGGTCGAGAACCAATGGTTGGCGATCTGTTTTTTGCAAACTCTGAACTCCCTGTCCCGTTCCTAATAATCCCCGGTCGGAGGGGAGCGGTCAATGGAGGTGATTATTTAATGTGCAAAACAATGTCAAATGCCTGTGGCAGGTTATGACCTTTTGCTGCTGTATCCCGAACCCCGTTTCAAGTATCATTGCGGGCTTCCAAATGGCCAGCATTCTCCTGTCACCGGACGCTCCGGCGAACAGGAGGCGTGCCCCGGCTCCCAGTTCCGTGCGTACAGGTTTTGATCATGCTTGAACTTCGTGGCGCTCCTGCGCTTTCGCCCTTTCGCTCCCGCAAGCTTCATGCCCGCATTCAGGACATTGTTCCTGAAGTGGGGCATGTATATGCCGAGTTCATGCACTTCACGGATCTTGAGTCCCCTCTCTCCGAATCCGATCAGGTGGTGCTTGACCGGCTGCTGACGTACGGGCCGAGTGTGCCCGCTGAAGAACCCGACGGTGTATTGTTCCTGGTGGTTCCGCGGCCCGGCACTCTGTCGCCCTGGTCGAGCAAGGCGACAGATATCGCCCGCAACTGTGGATTAAGGCAAATCCGTCGGATTGAGCGCGGCACGGCCTATTATATCAAGGCAAATCGTAAGCTGGGGCTGGCACAGCGGGAAAAAATTGCAGCACTGCTCCATGACCGCATGACCCAGAAGGTCTTCCACGAGATGGGCGGGGCAGAGTTGCTGTTCCATACCGAGGAGCCCCGCACTCTCAATCGTATCCCGGTGTTGTCCGGTGGCACCCAGGCCCTGGTGGAAGCCAACCGTTCACTCGGCCTGGCACTGGCGGACGACGAGATTGATTACCTGGTTGAGTCCTTTTCAGATCTTGAACGGGATCCCACCGACGTTGAACTGATGATGTTTGCTCAGGCCAACTCGGAGCACTGTCGCCACAAGATTTTTAATGCCTCCTGGGACATTGACGGAGAGGGCCAGGAAAAATCCCTGTTTGCCATGATCCGTAATACCTTCGAGATGAACAGCGAAGGCGTGCTGTCTGCCTACAAGGACAACGCGTCGGTAATTGCCGGCAATCGTGGTGGCCGTTTCTTCCCGGATCCGGCGTCCGGCGTGTATCGGTACCACGAAGAGGATATCCACATCCTCATGAAGGTGGAGACTCATAACCATCCCACGGCCATTGCTCCTGCTGCCGGCGCAGCAACCGGTTCCGGCGGGGAGATCCGTGATGAGGGAGCAACCGGCCGTGGCTCCAAACCCAAGGCTGGGCTGGCCGGTTTTACGGTTTCCAACCTCAATCTGCCGGATGACCCGCAGCCCTGGGAACTCGGATACGGCAAGCCGGACAGAATTGCCTCACCACTGGATATCATGATTGAAGGCCCCATTGGTGGTGCGGCGTTCAATAACGAATTCGGGCGCCCGAACCTGGCCGGTTATTTCCGCACATTCGAGGAACTGGTGCCAGGCGCTGCCGGTGAGGAAGTTCGTGGATATCACAAGCCCATTATGATTGCCGGTGGCTTGGGTAATATTCGTGCCAGTCATGTCGAAAAGGGCAATATCCCGATCGGTGCCAAGCTGATTGTTCTGGGTGGGCCGTCCATGCTGATCGGTCTCGGTGGTGGTGCAGCCTCATCCATGGATTCCGGTTCCAGTAACGAGAATCTTGATTTCGCGTCGGTCCAGCGGGACAACCCGGAAATGGAACGGCGTTGCCAGGAAGTTATTGACCGGTGTTGGCAAATGGGTGACGACAATCCCATCTGCTTTATTCACGACGTTGGTGCAGGTGGGCTTTCCAACGCCATGCCGGAGCTGGTGAAAGACGGTGGCCGGGGCGGTCGCTTCGAGCTCAGGGACATTCCAAGTGACGAGCCCGGCATGTCGCCCCTGGAAATCTGGTGCAATGAATCCCAGGAACGCTATGTGATGGCTGTTGCGCCCGAGAACCTGGAACAGTTCGATGCGCTCTGCCGCCGTGAGCGTTGCCCCTACGCGGTCATCGGTGAGGCGACAGAGACCCATCATCTTGAACTCGGCGATTCCTATTTTGACGATCGCCCGGTTGATCTTCCGATGGAGGTCCTTTTTGGCAAGCCGCCGCGGATGCATCGGAGTGTTTCCCGCTCGTCGTTTACCAAGCCTATTTTCGATTCCACCAAGATTGATCTCGAGGATGCCATTGGACGTGTTCTGCGCCTGCCATCCGTCGGTTCAAAGAGCTTTCTGATAACCATTGGGGACCGCACCATCACCGGTCTTGTGGCACGGGATCAGATGTCCGGCCCGTGGCAGGTACCGGTCAGTGATGTGGCGGTGACCTCAACCTCCTTTGATGTGAAAACCGGCGAAGCCATGGCCATGGGCGAGCGCACTCCGGTTGCCGTCATTGACGCGCCGGCGTCCGGGCGCATGGCGGTTGGTGAAGTGATTACCAACATGGCCGCAGCTCCCATTGCCAGGCTGCAGGACATCCGTCTGTCCGCTAACTGGATGGCAGCAGCCGGTCACCCTGGAGAAGATGAAAATCTCTATGAAACGGTTCGTGCTGTCGGTATGGAGCTGTGTCCCGCACTGGGTATCACCATTCCGGTGGGCAAGGATTCCATGTCGATGAAGACCGTTTGGGAAGAAGAGGACAGTGGTGAACAAAAGAGTGTGACGTCACCCCTGTCGTTGATTATCAGCGGTTTTGCGCCGGTGACTGACGTCGACAGAACGCTGACTCCGCAATTGATTACGGATGCCGGCGAGACAGACCTGATTTTGATCGATTTGGCAGCGGGCCAGAACCGGCTTGGTGGTTCTGCTCTGGCTCAGGTATACCGGCATGTAGGCGCCGTGGCACCTGACCTGGATGACCCGGAAGATATCAAGGCATTTTTCGCAGTGATTCAGGGCCTGAACGCAGACGGCAAGTTGCTGGCGTATCATGACCGTTCCGATGGCGGCCTTTTTGTTACACTAGCCGAGATGAGTTTTGCGGCGCATTCGGGCATTGATATCAAACTGGACGGGCTGGCCGAGGATTCATCACAGTTCCCCCGCGAGCTTTTCAATGAGGAGCTGGGGGCGGTTATTCAGGTTCGCCGTGAAGACACCGATTTTGTGCTGCAGCAGTTCTCGGGGGCTGGCCTTGGCGACCATACGTCCGTGGTCGGTTCGCTCAACCAGGATGACTGTATACGCTACACCTTCGAGGGCAATGAGATAATTGTCCGGCCGCGCGCCGAACTTCAGCGCCTGTGGGCGGAAACCAGTTACCGGGTGCAGTCGCTTCGTGATAACGCTGACTGTGCCCAGGAAGAATTCGATAACCTTCTGGACGCCGACGATCCGGGCCTCCATGCCGAACTGACTTTTGACGTCAGCGAAGACGTCGCCGCTCCCTATATCAACAAGGGCGCCCGGCCGAAGATTGCAGTTCTGCGGGAGCAGGGGGTGAATGGCCAGGTTGAAATGGCAGCGGCCTTTGACCGCGCCGGATTTGAGTCAGCGGATGTTCATATGAGCGATCTGTTGTCCGGCCGGGTCTCTCTAGAGGGCTTCAACAGCCTTGTGGCCTGTGGAGGTTTCTCCTATGGCGACGTGCTGGGCGCCGGCGAGGGTTGGGCCAAGTCCATTCTGTTCAGTGACCGGGTTCGTGACCAGTTCGCCGCATTCTTCAATCGCCAGGACACCCTGGCGCTGGGCGTCTGTAACGGCTGTCAGATGTTATCCAACCTTCACGAGTTGATTCCCGGTAGCGAGGGCTGGCCACGTTTTGTTCGCAATCAGTCGGAACAGTTTGAGGCGAGGCTGGTGATGGCGGAGGTGACTTCTTCTCCTTCCGCGTTCATGGATGGGATGGCAGGTTCCAGAATGCCGATAGCGGTTGCGCACGGTGAAGGAAGAGCAGAATTTGCACCTGGCACATCGGCGGATGAGCTCAGCGACAGTGAGCTTGTAGCCCTTCGCTACGTGGATAACCGTGGCGATGTCACCACGCGCTACCCATACAACCCTAATGGCTCTGAAGCAGGTATTACTGGAGTTACCACAAGGGATGGTCGGGTTACCATCATGATGCCCCACCCTGAACGGGTCTTTCGTACGTCCCAGCACTCCTGGCATCCGAAAGATTGGGCAGAAGATGCTCCATGGATTCGTATGTTCCGCAACGCCAGGCGTTGGTTCGAGTAAGCCCTGACAGGTAACCAAAAAGCCGGCCCGGACGCACCAGAAAGGTGACTGATCCAGGGCCGGCTTTTTTGTTTCCGGAACTTGAAATGTCAACGGTTTTCAAGAGAAATAACTGTTTATAAGTGCGAAAATTCCCTTGACTAAAATGGTTTATGCACATTCCGGGTGCGTGGGTGTGCGTTCTGTGAACAAAGCATTGGTTTCAGGTTCATTTTTTGAACAAGACGCATAAGATGTTGATTATTATAAAATTAATGAAGTAGGTGAATTTGTCGCCAATTTAACGGGAGTGTAGGAATTCCGGGGGGTGAGGGCATGTTCCCAAAAACTTTCCCCAGAGTTATCCACAGATTCTGTGGGTAAGTAGCTAACTGCTTAATCTGTACAAAAAATATGCGTATTGGCATCGCTGAATACCGGGGTTGTGAAGACTTTGAAGGTTTTAAAAGGGGAGCCGAGTGATCATGTACAAGATGTGTTATTTCGTTCCGGAGAGTCATCTTGAAGCCACCAAGGCCGCGCTGTTTGAGTGCGGGGCGGGCCGTATCGGAGATTACGACTGTTGCGCGTGGCAGTGTAAGGGACAAGGGCAATTTCGCCCGCTTGAGGGGAGCAACCCGTTTCTCGGGCAAGCGGGCGAAGTCGAGCAGGTTGAGGAGTTTCGCGTTGAGCTGGTCTGCAAAGACGAGCTGATCCGGGCTGCGGTTCAGGCTCTGAAGGCGTCACATCCGTATGAGGAACCGGCTTACGAAGTTTTCCGTATGGAACAGCTCTAGAGCTTATTGTCCCTGAGGCTTCATGCGATAGCGTATGTCGTCCACATGCACCGGGAAATGCTCTTTTCGCACGTCTTCCAGATATAATTCCAGGGTTCGACGAACGGTCGGGAATGACAGTTCGTCCCACGGAATGTCTTCCAGGGCAAACAGTCTGGTTTCCAGGGACTCTTCGCCGGCGCCAAAGTTTTCGCTGGTCAGGGTCGCACGGTAGAACATGTGAACCTGATCGATGTGGGGAACATGGATAATCGTGTAGAGGTTATCCACGGTGACTTCAGCCAGTGCTTCTTCCCAGGTTTCCCGGGTAGCAGCCTCAAGCGTGGTTTCCGAGTTCTCCATGAATCCTGCTGGCAGTGTCCAGTAACCATAGCGGGGTTCAATGGCCCTGCGGCACAGCAGAACCTGGCCCTGCCAGATCGGAACTGTTCCCGCTACTATGCGGGGGTTCTGGTAGTGTATGGTTTCGCAACTGATGCACACATAACGGTGACGGTTGTCGCCTTCGGGGACGCGCTGTTCGACAGGATGGCCGCAGGTACTGCAGTATTTCATTCGTTTCACCGTATACTGGTCAGATGTGTGGTAGCAGTGTAACTATCGATGCTGCCGGCGTCTCATTCAATAGCCAGATGTAAAAACGGAGCCGTGTTTTGCGTGAACTTCTTACCGAACGCCTTTCAGGGTATGTTCCCCGCTTGCTGACGCTGGATTACCCCGAGGCTGGCGTGCTGGTCCCCGTGACCGATGACCACGGAAATCCTGAAATTGTGTTTACCCTGAGGTCTGAAAACCTGAGCACTCACCGCGGCCAGGTGTCTTTCCCCGGAGGTCGACGTGACCCTGAGGACAAATCCATCGCCGCTACCGCTTTGCGGGAAACCCATGAGGAGATCGGGCTGCCGCCGGAGCAGGTTCAGCTGATTGCGCCACTCAGCCAGGTAATGTCGCTGCATCAGATCCTCGTTACTCCATACGTTGGTGTTATACCCGGCGATCACCCGCTGACTGCAAACCCCGCGGAAATCGAAAGTATATTCAGGGTGCCTGTTGAGTTTTTCCTGGAAGACAAACGCCACCGCACTGACCCGTTGAATTTTCTGAATAATACTTTTTACGTGCCTTGCTACCGCTGGGAGCGGTACCAGATCTGGGGCCTTTCCGCTGTGGTATTGGTCGATTTCCTGAACGCAGTTTACGACGCGGGCATCGACCTGCTCGAGCCTCCCCAACGAGGCTGATCTCTTCTCCGGACTCCCTATCTTCAGGCCTGCTAGCTTTTGCCCAGGCTTGCTCTCTGATTTCCATGCTTTATTCCTGCTGCTGCCGTCCCTGAAGGGGCGACCTGGGGGCAGGTTTTGTGCAAAAAATATCCAAAGATTAGACGAAAGTCTAATGTAATAACCGTTAAAACAGGTATTACATGGTGAATACTGTATGCAAACGACATTAAGGGAGCTGGGTCGTGGGGTTTGAGCAATGAAGAAAATACAAGCTGAAAAGAATTTGCCGGAGCTGATTTATGACTCCGTGGTCAATGCCATCGTGGAAGGCTTACTGAAGCCAGGCGAACGGGTCACGCAGGAGACTCTTGCCGAAAGGCTGGATGTCTCGCGGTTGCCGGTAAGTCAGGCCATGCAGCGTCTGCGCGATGACGGTTTTCTCTCAGCTGTAGGGCGGCGGGGCCTGATGGTTTCGGTGCTCGATGAGAGCTTTGTGGCGCAGTTGTACGAATACCGCTGCGGGATTGACATGGTCAGTGCCGGGCTCGCTGCCCAGCGGGCGGATTCCAGAGCGCGAGAGCGTGGCGAAGACATCATTGCCGAAGGGCGCGCAGCAGGGAAGGCACACGACCTCCCCGCTCTGATCGACGCGGATATGCGCTTTCATGGCTTTATCTACGAGCTGGCGGGAAACACCTTCATCCTTGATTCAATGGAGGCTCACTGGAACCACGTAAGACGCGTTATGAGTGACATTCTCATCGTCGAAAAGAATCAGGAACAGATCTGGGAAGAACACGAGGCAATACTGAATGCGGTATTGGCCGGTGACGCACGGACTGCTGAAACGCTTGCCAGGCTGCATGTGGAAACCGCATCGAAATGGCTTCAGCAAGAAATTCAAAGCTGCCGTGAACCTTTGAAGAAAAACGGTAGTTCAATAAGTTAATCCAAGGAGAATGCGATGCAAAACAATGACAAAAACGCAGCTGTGATTCGGGTAATGTTGGCAAAGATCGGTCTGGATGGTCACGACCGGGGCATCAAGGTTGTCGCTCGTGCGCTACGAGACGCTGGCATGGACGTGGTCTATACCGGACTGCATCGTACGCCGGAGGAAGTAGTGGACGCCGCCATTCAGGAGGACGTGGATA
The DNA here is from genome assembly GCF_023555055.1 of Marinobacter sp. ATCH36. Taxonomy (GTDB): domain Bacteria; phylum Pseudomonadota; class Gammaproteobacteria; order Pseudomonadales; family Oleiphilaceae; genus Marinobacter. The sequence continues at coordinate 11,567 of NZ_JAMJPL010000002.1, read as the reverse complement.
TCCTGGGTATCAGCCTGTTGTCCGGCGCCCACATGCACATTTTCCCCAAGGTACTGGAGCTTCTCAAAGCCAAAGAGGCCGAGGACATGATCGTCGCCGGTGGCGGTGTCATTCCCGACGATGATGTCAAGGAACTCTACCAGATGGGCGTCCACAAGATTCTTCTCCAGGACACTCCTCCCCAGGAAATCATTGATTCGTTCCGGCAATTGGTCGCAGACCGTGGTGCCCGATAGTCAGGGTCCCGGACGCAGATTTCCTCAGATGACAACCAATAACAATATCAGGAGTCTCCGATGGAAGAGTGGAATTTTCCCCCCAACTACAACAATGATTATTTTCCGGCTCCGAACAGCCCGTACTGGTTTCGGGAGCGTGAAACGATGGATCCGGAAAAACGTGATGAGTTGATCGTTGCGCGCCTTCGCGACGTGATGGCCTATGCTTACGAGCACTCGCCGTTCTACCAGCGCAAATGGGACGAGGCCGGTGTAAAAGCCAAAGACATTCGTTCCCTCGCAGACTTCGAAGAAGTGCCAGTTGTCACCAAACAGGAACTGCGTGATTCTCAGACGCAAAATCCGCCTTTTGGGGATTATCTTTGCTGCCCGGAAAGCGACATTCATCATATTCACGGCACCTCCGGTACAACCGGCCGGCCCACCGCTTTTGGTATTTCCCGCCGTGACTGGGAAACCATTGCCAATAATCATGCCCGGATCATGTGGGGTATGGGCTTGCGGCCGGGAGATACTGTTTTTGTTGCCGCCATTCTCAGTCTCTATATGGGGTCATGGGGGGCGCTGATTGGTGCGGAAAGGTTGGGCTGCAAGGCCTTTCCCTTTGGCGCCGGGGCGCCCGGGATGACCGCACGAGCAGTGACCTGGCTTCAGATGATGAAACCTGCCGGATTTTACTCAACGCCGTCCTACGCATTGAGGCTGGCGGAAGTGGCCCGCGAGGAGGGGGTAGATCCCAGGGAATTCGGTATCAAGGTGCTGTTCTTTTCCGGTGAACCTGGGGGCTCGATTCCGTCCATCCGGGACAAGATCCAGGATATGTACGGCGCTAAAGTGGTTGACTGCGGAACCATGGCGGAACTGACGCCCTGGATGCACGCCTCCGGTAGCGCAGACACCGAGGGCATGCTGCTGTGGCAGGACATTGTCTACACCGAAGTAGCAGACCCCAATACCAACCGCCGTGTGCCTTACGGTGAACAGGGTACGCCCATCTACACCCACCTGGAGAGAACATCCCAGCCGATGATTCGCATGGTTTCCGGCGACCTGACCCATTGGGTTATGGAAGACAATCCCTGTGGTCGCACCTATCCGAGACTGCCAAAGGGCATTTACGGCCGGATCGACGATATGTTCCAGATTCGTGGTGAAAACGTGTATCCCAGTGCCATTGCGGAAGTTTTGGAAGGCCTCGACGGATATGGAGGCGAACACCGGATCATCATTTCACGCGGTGGCTCCATGGATGAGCTGGCTGTAAAAGCCGAGTTTAACCAGCAGGTCGCAGATAAGGGCCCGAATGCAGTCAGGGCCCTGGGCGAGAAAGCCGAGGCTGAACTCAGCCGGGTGCTTGGTGTGCGGGCACGGGTTGCCATGGTTGAGCCCGACACCTTTCCGCGAACTGACTTCAAGGCGCAGCGGGTTGTTGACGACAGGGACCTTTACCAGAGCCTCAACCAGAAGCAAGGGGGTTAAATGATTAATCGCATACCCTCAATGGAGCTTGCCAAGCGGGTCCGGGAAGGGCATCTCCGCGCCATTGCACGGCTGATTACCCGAGTTGAAAGCGGTGGTGATCCCGAGGTGCGCGAAGCCCTGGCGGAACTCTACAAAAGCACCGGCAACGCTCATGTGGTGGGAATCACCGGTGTGCCGGGGGCGGGTAAATCGACCCTGGTCACACAGCTGGTCCATGAATACCGGGCAAGCGGCCGCACGGTCGGTGTCGTTGCCATCGATCCTTCCAGTCCCTATTCCGGCGGCGCCATCCTCGGTGACCGCATTCGCATGGGAGATCTGGTTTCCGACCCCGGCGTTTTTATACGCAGCATGGCCACCCGCGGAACCCTGGGCGGCCTTGCAAGGTCAGCTCTGGATGCCGTTGATCTGCTGGATGCAGGCGGCTTCGATGTTGTTCTGATCGAGACGGTCGGGGTGGGCCAGGACGAGGTCGATATCGTTCGCGCCGCCCACACCACCGTCGTTGTCAACGCGCCCGGTCTGGGCGACGACATCCAGGCCATCAAGGCGGGTGTTCTGGAAATCGCCGATGTCCATGTGGTGAGCAAGGCAGACCGGCCGGATTCCAATAAAACCATCCAGGAACTGAAGGCCATGCTGATGATGAGCCTGGAGCCGGGCGAAGGAATCTGGCGAGTGCCGGTGGTCCCCACCAGTTCCGAAAAACACACCGGATTCGGTGAACTGATGGCTGCAATTGATCGCCATGCAGAGCATCTGGAGCGTAGTGGCGAAATCACCCAGCGGCGACACCAGATCGCATTAACCCGGGTGGTGAAAGTTGCTGAAGAGATTGTCCGGGATAATTTTGCACGTGACAGCAGGTCGCAAACCGAAGAGCTGCTCAAAAAGGTTACCCAGCGCGAACTGGATCCCCATGGAGCCGCGGTGACCCTGTTAAAAGCCATGAAGGAGACCATTCATGAAGCGCACTGACCAGTATGACCCAGCTGCACTCAAGCACATTGAAAAAGAGTTTGGCGAGTGGGAAAAGAATGAAGTTTCGTCCTTTATCAAGCGGGCGCCGGAGAGCAAGTCTGAATACGTGACTGCATCAGGGATGCAGACGAAACGCACCTATACGCCACTGGATATCAAGGATACCTCATTCGAGGACATTGGTTTCCCCGGGCAATATCCGTTCACTCGTGGACCATATCCCACCATGTACCGGGGCCGGAACTGGACGATGCGCCAGATTGCCGGCTTTGGCACGGCAAGGGAGACCAACGGGCGTTTCAAGTACCTGATTGCCCAGGGCCAGACGGGCCTGTCAACTGATTTCGATATGCCCACGCTGATGGGCTACGACTCCAGCCATCCGATGAGCCAGGGGGAGGTAGGCCGTGAGGGCGTCGCCATTGATACGCTGGCGGATATGGAGGAGTTGTTCGATGATATTGACCTGACCAAAATATCAGTCTCCATGACGATCAATCCGTCGGCATGGATCCTTTACGCCATGTACATTGCCGTGGCTCAGAAGCGAGGCTATGACCTCAACGATCTTTCGGGCACGATCCAGAACGATATCCTCAAAGAGTACATCGCCCAGAAAGAGTGGATATTTCCGGTGCGGCCGTCGGTTCGCCTGGTCCGTGACTGTATCCAGTACGGCGCCGAGCACATGAAACGTTACAACCCCATCAATATATCCGGCTACCATATCTCGGAAGCCGGCTCGACAGCGGTTCAGGAAGTGGCCTACACCATGGCTACCACCATGGAGTACGTGAAGACGGCAATAGACGCCGGGGTAGACGTTAATGAATTCGGGCCCCGTCTCTCATTCTTCTTTGTAAGCCAGGCGGATTTTTTCGAGGAGATTGCCAAGTTCCGTGCGGCCCGTCGGGTTTACGCCAAGATCATGCGCGAGAAATTTGGTGCTACTAAACCTGAGGCATGCCGCCTGCGATTCCATGCCCAGACTGCGGCCGCAACCCTGACCAAACCCCAGTACACCATCAACCCGATCCGTACCGCCCTTCAGGCGCTGTCTGCCGTGCTCGGTGGTGCCCAGTCGCTCCATACCAACGGTATGGACGAGGCCTTCGCTATCCCCACCGAGGAAGCAATGCGGATTGCACTGCGTACTCAACAGATCATCGCCTACGAGACCAATATCACCCAGGTGGTGGATCCATTGGGAGGTTCCTACTACGTCGAAAACCTGACTGACGAGATTGAGCGGGAAGTCTGGAAAATTCTCGATGAGGTTGAAGAACTCGGCGGTACTCTCCAATGTATTGACGACGGCTACTTCCAACGGGGCATATCCGATTCGGCCTACGATTTCGCGCTGCGCAAGGCCAGTGGGGAAAGGCCGGTTATCGGCGTCAATATGTTCGTTCAGGAAGAAGAGGATGTTGAAATTGAGACCCATCCTCACGATCCGGAAACCGAACGCCGGCAGATTGAACGCCTGAACAGGGTCAAAGATAATCGCGATGAGGAAAAAGTCCAGAGCATGCTCAGGCAACTGAAAGAGCAGGCCGAAGACGAATCTGTAAACCTGATGCCTCTTACCATTGAGTTGGTCAAAGAAGGTGCTTCGATGGGTGATATTGTTGAAACCCTGAGAGGCATTTGGGGAACCTATCGCGAAAAACCTGTAATCTGACCGGCTTCGGCTATCAATGAACTGCCTACCAGGAGAACTGAATGGTCAGGCTCACAAAGATCTATACCAAAACCGGAGATAAAGGCGACACCGGCCTCGGCGATGGCAGCCGGGTCGCCAAGTACGACTTGCGCGTGGAAGCCTACGGCACGGTGGATGAGGCTAACGCCGTCATCGGCCTGGTACGGCTCCACGTGGATGAGGAACTGGACGGAATTCTGGCACGCATCCAGAATGATCTGTTCGATGTCGGGGCCGACCTCTGCACGCCTTTTGAGGAGGATCCAAAATACCCGCCACTGAGGCTGGCCGATTCCAAGACCCTTGAGCTCGAGCAGGAAATTGACAGGTTCAATGCGGATATTCCATCACTGCGCTCCTTCATTCTCCCGGCGGGCAATGCCGCGGCAACGCATCTCCATCATGCCAGGACGGTGACTCGCCGGGCTGAGAGGATCATTGTCCAGCTCAAAGAGGAACAGGAGATCAGCCAGTCGGTGCTGGAGTACATGAATCGGCTTTCGGATTTATTGTTCGTGCTGGCGAGGCATGCCAATGGCAAAGGAAAAGACGATGTGCTCTGGGTGCCCGGGGAGCGATAGTGGCCCGGGCAATAGGGCCATAGATCCTAGTCACTTGAATTGATTTAGCCCCGAGGGGCTGATAGGTTAATTACCGAAAAAATGTATACCGTATTCAGGTAACGCTTTTCTTGCGGTCGTTCCGCAAAAAAGCTTAAAACGGGAAGTCGGTTGAAGTCCGACGCTGCCCCCGCAACGGTAAGCGAGCTAAAGGCAATCAATGAAGCCACTGTGCGTAGAGCATGGGAAGGTGATTGCCCCGGGTGGGCCAAATGGCTTATCCACTCGCAAGCCCGGAGACCGGCCTGATTACACACCGGAAGTTGCGGAGGGCGACATTGGTGGGTGAGTTGTGTCGGCTTCACGCCCGTACTATGACTCGTATCCTGCCTGTTCAAGACTCACTCTCAAACTCCGCAACACAATAAACACCATGCGGGTGCGCGTGGTATAAAAGCGAGTGTTGATTATGAGTTATTTGAAGACTATGCCGGTCCTGCTGTCCGGCCTCCCGCTTATCTTCCTGCCAGTTTCCGATGTGGCAGCCAATGAAGAAGATACTGCTTCGGCGCTTGATCCGATTGTGGTGACGGCAACACTGGGACCCAAAACGGTTGGTGAAAGCCTGTCCTCGGTGACTGTGGTCGATGAAGAAGACATTCGTCGCCAGCAACCCAAGGAATTCCGGGAGCTGATTGAGTCCCAGCCGGGGGTGACAGTGTCCGGGAACGGCTCTTTTGGCAAGCAGACCGGTGTTCTGATGCGCGGGCACGCTTCGGATGCCACGGTACTGCTGGTGGATGGCGTTCGCATTCGTTCAGCCACCGTGGGCGGGCCCGCATGGCAGTTTCTCCCTCCGCAATTGTTGAACCGGGTAGAAATCGTGCGCGGTAGCCGCAGCAGTCTGTACGGGGCTGACGCCGTGGGTGGCGTGGTGCAGGCGTTCACTTTGCCGCAGGAAAAAGGCAACCACGGCTGGGTGGAAGCCGGTGCAGGTAATTATGACAGTCAGCAGTACGGCGCGGGATTCACCTCCGTGACCGAGCAAACCAGTGTGAATATTGGTGGCAATCACTTCCGCACGGACGGTGCGCCGGTCATAGCGGGCGGTTCAGACAAGGGCTACGATAACACCTCTGGTGTTGCCAGTGCCCGACACGAATTTGATAACGGTGTACGTGCCGGGTTCAGTTTCCTCAATGCTGAAGGCAATACCGAGTACGATGGCGGCGAGCAGGATTTCCGGTTTCAGACGGCCGGTGTCAATGTTGATGTACCTGTTACCAGCAACTGGCGCACCTCATTACATCTGGCAGATTCCCGCGACGAACTGGAAGACTTTAGCGATTTTCCGGGGGTATTCGATACCCGCACCCGCAGTTCCCGGCTTGAAAACTGGCTGACCTCAGGTACCCACGAGTTTGTGCTGGGTGCCGAGTACCTGGTGGACAAAGTCGAGAGCACCACAACTTATGATGAAAGCAGCCGTTCCAATGAAGCCTACTTTGGCCAGGCCCTGCTGAACTTCGGCCGCACCGATGTGCACTTGAGCCTGCGTAGTGACGACAACGAGGCCTATGGCACAGAAGAGACCTGGGGTGCCGGCGTGGGATATAAACTGGACAGTAACCATCGCGTTCGTGCCAGTGCCGGTACCTCTTTCAAGGCCCCATCATTCAATGACCTGTATTTTCCGGGCTTTGGTAATCCGGATCTGGAGCCGGAGGAGGCCATCAGTTATGAGACCGGCATTGAAGGCCGTTACACGAAATGGTTCTGGGATCTGGCGGTGTACCAAAGTGATGTTGAGGATCTTTCTCTGCCAACTCAGAATCAGGCGGGCAGCGTACCGGAGGCCAGATTGCGCGGTGTCGAGCTGAGCAGTGGCTGGCAGCATGACGGCTGGCGGCTGAAAGCAGTGGCTTCAGTGGGCGATTTTGAGGACAAAGAAACCGAACGCCAGCTTGCCCGCCGAGCGGAGCAAACGGTGCGGGTGGATCTGGACAAGCAGGTGGGCGCCTGGGGGTTCGGTACCACGGTTCGTGCTGAGAGCCATCGCTACGAAGACTTGTTTGGAATCGGCCGTGAGCGAATCGCGGGTTATGGTGTCTGGGACCTGAGGGCTAGCAGGACTTTGGCGCCTGGCTGGCGAGCATCTCTGAGCGTCGATAATGTGCTGGATAACGAATACGCTACGGCAAAGCGCTTTGACAATGTCGACTTTATCTCCGCTGGCCGCACAGCTTTTTTATCGGTTCGCTATGATTTCGCTCGTTAACTCATGAAGGTGCCGGTTTGATTCCTGGTTTTTTCCTTTCAAAGACCTTTTGCAGATGGGTAGTTCTGCCCGTCCTCGGATTATTGCTTGCAGTGCCGGCGGTGGCCGGTTGTGCACTGGATGATCGTGGTGAAACAATTTGTCTGGATCAACCGGCCGAGCGGATTATATCTCTGTCCCCAGGCGCGACTGAACTGCTGTTCTCCGCCGGTGCCGGAGACCAGGTGGTCGGCGTCAGCGCCTGGAGCGATTATCCGCCAGAAGCCACCGAACTGCCGCAAGTAGGCAACAGTGACCGGCTGGATCTGGAGGCTATCGTAGCGCTGGAACCGGACTTGGTGGTGGCCTGGGTAGACGGCAATTCTGGGTCGCAACTGACGAAAATTGAAGCGCTGGGAGTTCCGGTTTTCTGGCTTGAACCACGCACCTTTGAGGACATCGCCAGTGCCGTTGAGCGGCTGGCCGTGCTCAGTGGAAATGAAACTGCAGGTGCGAACCGGGCTGCTGATTTCCTTGAAGGTATTGGGCAGTTGCGTGATCGCTATCAGGAAGCCCGTCCAGTGCGGGTGTTCTACCAGGTCTGGCACGAGCCACTGATGACAATCAATGATGAGGAGCTGATCGGACGGGCCATCGACCTGTGCGGTGGTAGCAATGTGTTCGGACACTTGCCACGTCTTGTTCCCCGCGTCAGCGAGGAAGCGGTTCTGGAAGCCAATCCGGACGCCGTGCTCAGCGGTGGTGAAGACAGTGACGACCGCCGCTGGCTGGAACAATGGCGGCAGTACCCGGATTTGGCTGCGGTGTCGAGGGGCAACCTGTACCTGATTCCACCGTCGCTGATCCAGCGCCCCACCTTGCGCATGCTCGAAGGAACCAAACAGTTATGTCTGACCCTGGAGCAGGCCCGTGCAAGGTTATAGTCGCCCGCTGGCCAGCCTGGCCCTGATAAGTCTGCTTTGCATGGTTCTCTCCGTCAGTATTGGTAGCGCTGCTTTGACGCTTGCTGACACATGGGCCGTGCTGACAGGGGCTGGCACCCCCCTGCAACAGACGCTTGTTCTGGAGTTACGCCTGCCGCGCACCCTGAGCGCTTTTGCGACCGGTGGATTGTTGGCGGTGGCCGGTGCTTTGATGCAGGTGCTTCTTCGCAACCCGCTAGCGGATCCCTACATTCTTGGACTGTCTGGCGGCGCGGCCGTCGGTGCCTTATTTGCCATGCTGGCGGGATTGGCCGGGGTTCTGGTGTCTGGCTCAGCGTTTGCAGGCGCACTGCTGGCGACCTTTCTGGTATTTGGCCTGGCCCATGGAACCGGAAGCTGGACACCGTCCCGACTGTTACTGACGGGCGTGGTGGTTGCGGCGGGGTGGGGCGCGATCATTACGCTGATTCTTGCAATAAGCCCCGCTCGACAACTGCCCGGCATGCTTTACTGGCTGATGGGGGATCTTTCCCATGCAGGCAGTCCTGTGCCCGCGCTGGTCTTGCTGACGATGGTCTGCGGCCTGGTGTTTCCCCTCGGGCGTAGCCTGAACGTGCTTGCCCGCGGGGCGCTACAGGCCGCCGCGCTTGGAGTTTCAGTAAGGCGCCTGGAATGGCTGATCTATGTGCTCGCCAGTTTACTGACCGCAACCGCAGTCTCCATGGCGGGCAGCATAGGTTTTGTTGGTCTTGTAGTGCCCCACATGCTGCGGCTGGTGTTTGGTAATGACCAGCGCCTGATTCTACCTGCCTGCGCCCTGGCTGGCGGCTCACTGTTGGTGCTGGCCGATACTCTGGCGCGAGTCGTCATCGCGCCAGAACAGTTGCCGGTAGGGGTCATTACTGCCCTGCTGGGTGTGCCCACTTTTCTTTATTTGCTGTACCGGAGCCGCTGATGAACCCGTTGCAGGCACGAGATCTGGTCATTGATATTCCCGGGCGAGCCGATGGCAAGGCGCTGAATTTCGTCATTCAGCCCGGGCAGATTTGGGGTGTGCTGGGCCCGAATGGTGCTGGCAAGACGACCTTGCTTCATACACTGGCAGGATTGAGAGCGCCCCGTGCCGGGGAGATCTCTCTGGGTAATCATCCCTTGGCGCACCTGAAACGTAAAAAGGTATCACAACAACTGGGCCTGGTGTTCCAGGAGAGGCAGGATGGTTTTCCCGCTACGGTGCTGGAAACTGCGCTGATTGGCCGCCACCCCTGGTTGTCACCCTGGCATATGGAAACGGGTGATGACGAGGGTATCGCCCGTCGTTCGCTGGAACAGCTGGATCTGGCCGATTTGAGCGGTCGACTGGTGAACACTTTATCCGGTGGTGAACGCCAGCGCGTGGCTATTGCCACGGTGCTGACCCAGGCGCCTGATACCTGGCTGCTGGATGAGCCCACCAATCATCTGGACTTGCACCACCAAGTATCGGTATTGCAGTTACTGACCGAACAGGCCCATGCTGGAAATGCCATTTTTATGTGCCTGCACGATCTGAATCTGGCAGCACGTTGGTGTGACCATCTGCTGTTGCTCTATCCCAATGGCGATGTCTGCTGGGGCCCGGCAGAACAAATGCTGGTTCCGGCGGCGCTCGAGCGACTGTATGGCCAGGAGTTGCTGACAGTAGAGGTAGATGGTGCGCCGGTATTCGTTCCCAGAAAAACCGGTTAAAAATCAAAGGTGTTAGAAGCAGAGACCACGACAGGTTAAAGTGACGGCCTTCAAGCTGTTCTGTAACAGTCTACGCAAACAGGTGAGGTAGCAGATGAGAGTCGCTGACAAGGTACGCTCGCCCTGTGTGAGCATTTGTGCGCTGGACGACAACGATACGTGCATTGGCTGTCATCGCACCGGAGATGAGATCACGCGGTGGTCTCAAATGAGCAATGAAGAGCGCCGCGAAGTGCTGGAAAAAGTTGCTGAGCGTGAGAGCAGGGTTCTGATTCACAGATAGGGCATTTATTGTTACCACACAGGACACGCAACATCATGACTGAAACCGTTCGAATAGGGACTCCACTGAAAGAAAACGCCTTCAGGGTGTTGTTTTGTGGCTCCGGAGAACTCGGTAAGGAAGTGGTCATAGAGCTTCAGCGGTTTGGCGTTGAGGTTATCGCGGTTGATCGCTACGCCAATGCGCCGGCTATGCAGGTTGCGCATCGCAGCCACGTTATCGACATGCTGGATGGCGAGGCCCTTCGTCGAATCATTGAGGCGGAAAAGCCGAACCTGATCGTACCGGAGATAGAGGCGATTGCCACAGCGGAGCTGGTGAAACTGGAGCAGGAAGGCTATCAGGTGATTCCCACGGCACGGGCCGTTAACCTGACCATGAACCGGGAAGGTATTCGCCGTATGGCGGCGGAGGAGCTTGGGCTCGCTACTTCTCCTTACCGGTTCGCTGAGTCGAAAGAGGAGTATCTCGCAGCAGTCGACGCTATCGGGTTACCTCTGGTGGTGAAGCCGGTGATGAGTTCGTCCGGTAAGGGGCAGAGCACGGTAAAATCCCGAGCGGATATCGAGCCCGCCTGGGATTATGGTCAGACAGGTGGTCGTGCTGGCAAGGGCAGGGTGATCGTTGAAGGTTTTGTGGATTTTGATTACGAGATTACCCTGCTAACTGTAAAGCATCGTGATGGCATTTCATTCTGTGACCCCATCGGTCACCGTCAGGAGGACGGGGATTACCGGGAATCCTGGCAACCCCAGCCAATGAGTAAGAAAGCACTGTCCCGTTCGCGGGAAATGGCCGAGGCTGTCGCGGCCAATCTGGGTGGTTATGGCGTCTACGGGGTCGAGCTGTTTGTGAAAGGCGATCAGGTATGGTTTTCCGAAGTGTCCCCGCGCCCCCATGACACTGGGCTGGTGACACTGGTTTCCCAGGACCTGTCGGAGTTTGCATTGCATGCGCGTGCAATTCTGGGGCTGCCGATACCGGCAATACGTCAGCAGGGCCCATCGGCTTCTGCAGTGATACTGCCAGAAGGAAATTCAGACGCCGTAGTTTACACGGGGCTTGAAAAGGCCCTCGCTGAGCCTGACATCTATCTTAGGCTATTCGGGAAACCGGAACTGAAAGGGCGCCGCCGGATGGGTGTGGCTCTCGCGACTGGCAGCTCGATTGCTGAGGCGAGAGAAAAAGCGACCAAAGCGGCGGCGGCCATAGAAACCGAGCTTTGACGGTAATGTGTCGGTTCTCCGAAAAAGTTAAAACGAACCGTTGACACCTCGAGTGAGCTCTGTAGAATACGCATCTCTTTCGAGGGACACGCCGCTGAGGCGGGTCAGAAATTGAAAGGCAACTGTTTGAATTAACTGAAGATTTCAAGTTTTTAAATTCTTCAG